>CAVOIS010000007.1:0-2572244 GCA_963696035.1 uncultured Acidobacteriota bacterium | reverse complement strand
ACGCCGCACAACAAGCAGCGGCGACGGCAGCGGGCGTGGCGCGCGATCAGTACGGAATGAAATCGGTGGAAGTGCGTGTGAAAGGCCCGGGCGCCGGGCGCGAATCAGCGGTGCGCGCACTGGCATCTTCCGGCTTGCACATCAATGCGATTAAAGACGTGACGCCGGTGCCGCATAACGGCTGCCGTCCGCCCAAGCGCCGCCGCGTGTAACCGGCCGGTGATTCAAAGATTTCGGAGTTGAAACAAAGGAGAGAAGGACTTGGCAAGACATCGTGAAGCAGTCTGCCGGCTGTGCCGAAGAGAAGGGCAAAAGCTCTTCTTAAAAGGCCTGCGGTGTTTTACAGAAAAGTGCGCGATCGAAAAGCGCAATTTCGTTCCCGGGCAGCACGGGCAAGCCCGGCGGGCGAAGATGGTCGGGTACGGCGTGCAATTGCGCGAAAAACAGAAGGTGAAGCGCACCTACGGCCTGCTCGAGCGGCAATTCCGCAACTATTTCGAGAAGGCCGTGCGCACCAAGGGCCCGACCGGCTCGAACCTGATGGTGATGCTGGAGCGTCGTCTCGACAACGTGATCTATCGCATGGGAATCGCCGGTTCGCGTTCGCAGGCGCGGCAGCTCGTGCTTGCACGGGCACATTCGCGTGAAGGGCCAGAAGGTGAATATCCCCAGCTACCTGGTGAACGTGGGCGATGAAATCGCGCTGAAAGAGAACATGCACGAGAACGCGATGATCCTCGAAGCGCGCAACCTGGCGAAGAGCCAGGGCGTTGCTCCGTGGCTGGATATCGATCCGGCGAACTTCAAGGCGCGCGTGGTAGCGCTGCCGCGTCGCGAAGACGTGCAGACGCCGCCGATGAACGAACAGCTCATCGTCGAACTTTACTCGAAGTAGCGCCAGGAAATTATCAACGTTAATAGGTTTGTACGGTCCGCCGCGGGCGGGCCAGGAGGAATGTCGAAGATGTGGAAGGGCTTCCAGAAACCAAAGCGGTTGGCAGCAGAACCGGAAACACTGACGGACAAGTACGGGAAATTCTCAGCGCAGCCTTTCGAGCGCGGCTGGGGAACCACGGTGGGGAATTCTCTGCGGCGCGCGCTACTGAGCTCGATTGAAGGCGCGGCCATCACCGCGGTGAAAATCGAAGGCGTGCTGCACGAGTTTTCGCCGATTCCGGGCGTGGTAGAAGACGCGACGGACATCATCCTGAACCTGAAGCAGGTTCCACTGAAGCTGAACACAGATCAGCCGAAGACGATCACGTTGGTGGTGGATACGCCTGGGCCGGTGACGTCCGCGAAGATCGAGGAGGATGCGGACATCGCCGTCCTCGATAAGAACGTTTACATCGCAACGGTGAGCGAAGGCGGCAAGCTCGAACTCGAACTGCGCGTGAAGAACGGCCGCGGTTACGTGGCCGCCGACCGCAATTTCGACGAGGACCTGCCGATCGGCTACATTCCGATCGATTCGGTGCACTCGCCGGTGCGCAAGGTGAACTACGCGGTGGAAGCGGCTCGTTTGGGCCAGATGACCGACTACGAAAAGCTCACGCTGGAAGTCTGGACCAACGCCGCGATCACGCCGCAGGATGCGATCGGCCTGGCGTCGAAGCTGGTGAAGGACCACATGAGCATCTTCATCAACTTCGAAGAGACCCCGGACCTGCCGGAAGAAGTGATCGAGAACTACAGCGATCCGCGCCTGGAGTATCTGGACCGGTCCGTGGAAGAGCTGGAGCTTTCGGTGCGCTCCTACAACTGCTTGAAGAACGCCAACATTCAGAACCTGCGCGAGTTGGTGCAGAAGACCGAATCCGAAATGCTCAAGACGAAGAATTTCGGCCGCAAGTCGCTGAACGAGATCAAGGACATCTTGCACAAGATGGGATTGAGCTTGGGCATGAAGTTCGATGAGCACGGCCGCATCATTTGGCCGCCGCTGCCGAGCCAGACCGCGCCTCCGCCTTCCGAGGGAGACGCCACGGCTCTGTAACCCCGCTGCAGGTCACAGGAGCCAAGGTAAGCGACTATGAGACACCTTAAATCAGGGTCAAAACTGGGGAAGCAGCCGGCGCATCGTCGCGCCGTGCTGCGCAACCTGGTGACGAACCTCATCGAAAAGGAACGCATCCATACGACCATCCTTCGAGCGAAGGCCACGCGCCGTCTCGCGGAGAAGATGATCACGCTCGGAAAGCGCGATTCGCTGCATGCCCGCCGTCAGGCGGCTTCGTTTCTGATGACACCCGGCGCGACCGAGAAACTCTTCAGCGATCTCGCTCCGCGGTTTGCCGATCGTCCGGGCGGCTATACTCGCATCATCCGCGCTGGCTGGCGCCTCGGTGACGGCGCGGACCTGGCGATTTTGGAGTTCATCGGTTCGGAGCTCAAGAAGAAGGAAAAGAAACCGCGCCGGAAAGAGGAAGTGGAGGCTCCGGAAGAAGAGAAGGAAGCGGTCGCGGCAACAAAATAGCATGGCATTCAGGTTACTTCGCAATTGAGAAAGACCCGCAGGGGATCTTCCGTGCGGGCCTTTTTATTTTACCCAGTCCATTTTAAAGTGCGGCTTGTCGCCGCTTCACGGCGTGGGAGTGGCGCGCAAGCGAGCCAGCCTGAGACAAGCCTCGCCTAGAACATTATTGCTGGCGTTGACCTTGGGAGCTAGCGGCGACAAGCTGCCGCACTCCACGAAATGCTTGCCCGCTGGATACTGCGACGGGATGTTATGGCTGTTTGATTCCCAGCCACGAATTGTAGATTGCCTTCTGCTCGTCCGTGGGGTGTTCGATCGGTTTTAGGGTATATGTGGGATACGGATTCGCGATCACCGCGACTGAGAGTTCTTTGAATTCGCCCAAGCGCAGGACGGTGATCCGGACCGTGTCACCGGGTTTTCGTGCGTTGATTTCCTTGGTGAACCCGTCGGAATCGAGGGCGCGACTATCCAGGCCATAGATGATGTCGTCGCGGTCGACGCCGGACGTTTCGGCGGGGCTGCCGGGAATGATGTTGCGAATCTTGGCGTGGCCATCGTCGTTCTTCGTGGTGTCAATACCTGTCCAAGGCTTGCTGGCGTCGAGTTTCTTTTCAACGGTGATCCCTGCGTAGGTGAAATATTTTTCGTAGGGAATCGGATCTTTGCCCGAGATATAGCGGACAAATAGATCGCTCACGTCCGTGCCGGCGACTTCGGAGGCAGCCTTGATCGGGTCGCCGGGTTCGAAGCCGGGTTTCGGCAGCGCGTAACGCGAGTAGAGCAGCCGCATCCAGTCGTCGAGCGATTTCTGGTTCTTGCTGTCCTGCCGGATGGCGAAATCCAGAATGTGGCCCATGATTTGGCCGCCATCATAGTAGGAATAATAAGTGTTCGCGAGGTTGTTGGCTTGCTGAACCGCGCCGCCGCGCGGGAACCAGGTGTCCCAGCTGGTGTCTTCGATGCTGCGCTCGGAACGTCCCGGCTGCTGCTCAAATTTTGTGATGAGCTGGCCGATGTTATCGAGGTATTGCTGCGGTGTGATCAGCCCGGCGCGCTCGACAGCCAATTCTCCGTAGTAGCTGGTCAGGCCTTCGGAGATCCACAGCGACGGCGTGTGCACCATCTGCTTATAGTCAAACGGGCCAAGCGGGCGCGGACGCAGGCGCTTCACGTTCCAGGCGTGGAAGAATTCGTGCGAGGCGACGAAGAGCTTCAGATTGTATTGCGTGCCGTAGTTTGGCGCCGGTTCGGTCGAGTCCCAGTCGGTCGAAAAATTAATCTGCGTCGAATTCAGATGCTCGAGGCCGCCGCCCGTCTTCGGCCAGACGTGAAAAATGAAATAATAATCGGCAAACGGAGCGGCTTGAGTGAAATTTCCAGCGACGGGCTGGAACATGGGAACGATTGCGGCGACGTCTTTTTGTAAGTCGTCCACGAATTTCATGTAATCCTTGTGGCCCATCACGTCGTGCACGATCACATGGTATTTCGTGCCGAGGACTTCGAAGTCTTTTTCAGTGAATTCGGAGGAAATCTCCAGCGGGCAATCGGCAAAGGTGTCGTAGTTAGCAGCTTGAAAAGTGCTGGCAGACGTATGGTCCATTCCCGTCGCAACGCGCCATCCATCCGGAGCCGCGACGGAAAGAACCGCCGGACGCTCCTTTCCGCCGACGAGATACATCCACACGGAAGGGCCGCCGATGAAGGCGTGGTGTTCGTTGAACTGCGCGATGTTGTTCTGCAGCGTGTCGGCAAAAATCTGATATTCTACCGTGACTGCTTTCGCACCCGCCAAATCAATGTGCCAGGTCTGACTGTCCGTCTTGTGCCACGAAAGTTCCTGACCTGTCGCTGAGTGCGCGCGGAAATGCTGCACGTTGACCGCGTAGTTTTCGATGTAATAAGAACCGGGCGCCCAATCGGGGATCGCGAAATCCGCGGAGGCGCCGGAGAGCCCGTCGGCGCGGATGGTGATGTCGAGCAAATGGGTGCTGGGACGCTCGAACTTCAATTCGTAATTAATCGGATCGGTGGAGGAAGCCGCCGCGGCGGGCAAAGCCGAAACGCAGACGGTGGCGAGCAGCATTAACGCAACATGCAGGTGATGAGACATGTCGGATGTCCTCTCGAGTTTTTCGGATACTTAATGCGTTCCCGGCGAAGTTGTTTCGACGGCGGGCAATTCATTGTGCCGCCGTTTTCCACGCGACTTGCCCAAAAGCATCCACAGCCAAGCGGCGAATTGTGCCGCTGCGCCGCCGATCGTGTCAATCAGCACATCGGTAAGCGCGGGAGTGCGCCCTGGAACGAACGACTGGTGAAATTCGTCCAGCGAAGCATATCCCGCAACGATCAAGACGGTTAACAGGGCCCAGCGAAGACGCGTGCCTTTTTCGGCGGCGCGAAATCCGCGCAATACCAGCAGGCTGAAAATAAAATACTCGGTGAAGTGCGCGCATTTGCGGATGATGTGGTGCAAGAACGCCAACGTATCCACGGAAACGTGCGGCAAAAGAAAACGCAGGACGGGAATAATGAAGCGGCTAGTATTTTCAGAGGTGAACGCGCCCGTGGAAAAACCGGAAATCGCAATCGCCCATACGATTGCCGGCCACCAACGCTTGAGCCAGGGCATCCTAGCAGGCCTGCCCGACACAAGATCGCAATGATGCGGTGGAATCTTTCAAGCGATTGCTCTATTCCAGCCGGTAGTTCGGCGCTTCGCGGGTAATGATTACGTCGTGAACGTGGCTCTCGCGCAGGCCCGCGGAAGAAATGCGGATGAATTTGCTGCGATCCTGGAGTTCGCCGAGATTCGCCGTGCCGCAGTAACCCATGCCGCTGCGCAGGCCGCCGACAAGTTGATCAACCAGACCAGAGAGCGGGCCCTTGTACGGCACTTGTCCTTCGATGCCTTCGGGTACGGACTTGCCGTGCGCGGCGCCTTCTTGCGCGTAACGGTCGGCCGAGCCCGCTTCCATAGCGCCGAGCGAACCCATCCCGCGATAGGATTTAAACGTGCGGCCCTGATATAGAATCGTTTCGCCCGGCGATTCCTCGGTGCCGGCGAAGAGGCCGCCAATCATTACGGAGTTTGCGCCAGCTGCGATGGCCTTGGTGATGTCTCCGGAAAATTTAATGCCGCCGTCAGCGATGATCGGGACGCCGCTGCCTTTCGCCGCTCGCGAAGCTTCCATGATCGCCGTAATCTGTGGCACACCGGCGCCGGTGACGACGCGGGTCGTACAAATAGAGCCGGGGCCGATGCCGACTTTCAGCCCGTCAATTCCAAGAGAAATCAAGTCGTGTGCGCCTTCCGCGGTGGCTACGTTTCCTGCGACGATTTGAATTTCCGGAAACTTCTTGCGCACCGCACGAACCGCTTCCATCACGCGGGTGCTGTGGCCGTGCGCGGTGTCTATCGCGAGGACATCCACTTTTTCGCGCGCCATTTCCTCGGCACGCTCCAGGAAATCGCCCGTTGCGCCGATAGCGGCTCCCACGCGCAGGCGGCCATGCTCGTCTTTGGTTGCGCTGGGGAACTCGATTTTCTTTTGAATGTCTTTTACGGTGATGAGGCCTTTGAGGTTGAAATCGGCGTCGACGACCAGAAGCTTTTCGATGCGATGGCGCTGCAGGATGCGTTCGGATTCTTCGAGCGTGGTGCCCACCGGCACGGTGACGAGATTGTCTTTGGTCATCACGGCGCTGACCGGCTGATCGAGGTTGCGCTCGAAGCGCAAATCGCGGTTGGTCAAAATGCCCACGAGGCGCGTGCCGCGCGTGACGGGCAATCCAGACACTCTGTATTTCGTCATGATGTCGAGCGCTTGGCGGACGGACAGTTCAGGCGAGATGGTGACCGGGTCGACGATCATGCCGCTTTCAGAGCGCTTTACGCGGTCTATTTCTTCGGCCTGGCGGTCAATCGTCATATTGCGATGGACGAAGCCGATGCCGCCTTGGCGCGCGATCGCGATGGCGAGGCGAGCGTCGGTGACGGTATCCATGGCGGCCGCGACGATAGGAATTTCGAGTGAGATTTTGCGCGAAAGGCAGGTGCGCGTGTCCGCTTGAGCCGGCAGAATTGCAGATTTCCCCGGCAAGAGCAGCACGTCATCAAACGTGAGCCCCTCGGGGATGGGTCCTTCCATCATTTCCTCTCCTGTGAGTGCAAAAGGCCCTATATACACCGAAGCCCAGCACGGTGCGCTGGGCTTATGGCAAATTCATCGATAGCAGCAGACCTTCATTATTGATCTTTCATTTTATGTGCATCAGCGAATGAAATCAAGCTGCGCGGATGGCGGGAAATTCCGCTGTTGCTCTGCGTCCGAGTTTCGGTTACCACTTTGACGTGGGCACTACTCAGATTGTAATTCGCCGATTAGGTATGTCGGAGGCTGCTGTTTATCGCGAGATTCGATTAGAGGCACTACGATGCAGCCCGGAAGCGTTTGGCAGCACGTTTGAGGCTGAAAGGATTCGGCCTCTCGAGCGATTTGCGGAACGACTTTCGAATTGCACAGTGTTTGGGGCGTTTCGTGGTACGGAAATTGTGGGCATGGCCGGATTCATGGGGCGAGAAGGCCTGAAAGATGCGCACAAGGGCATGCTTTGGGGCATGTACGTTCGTGCTGACTCGCGGAACGCTGGCGTGGGTCGGCGGCTTGCGATGGCCGTGATCGATTTTGCGCGAGAGCGGGTTGAACTGCTGCAACTGGCCGTGGTTCGCGACAACGAACCGGCGCGTCGACTCTATGCTAGCTTGGGATTCGTGGAATACGGGATTGAACGGCAGGCGCTGAAGCAGGAAGGCCGCTATTATGATGAGGTTCTGATGGCTAAGGAGCTCTCGCCAGGTTCAACTTAGCGGACGGTTGCGTGAAATCGCCGGGCTGCTACCATGTTAGCGTGAAAGAATTTATCCCACTGGGTTGGTTGCGCAATCCTCACGCCATGACGATCGCGGCGAATTTCTGGCCGCGGCCCGTTCCGATGCTGGGCAAGAGTGTGCCGCGTTTATTTGAAGTCGAGGCGGGAACGCAGGTGCGCGGCGAGTGCCATTGGCATAAGAATCCGCAAGGGCATCCTACTTTGGTGCTGCTGCATGGCCTGGAGGGCTCGTGCGAATCAAAGTACATGCTCGGGACCGCAGAGAAGGCCTGGATCGCGGGATTCAACGTCGTGCGATTGAACCAGCGGAATTGCGGCGGCACGGAGCGACTGAGTTCGACGTTGTACCACTCCGGATTGAGCTGCGATATTCGCGGCGTGGTGCTTGAACTGATCGAGCGGGACGGTCTGCCGGAAATTTTTGCCGCGGGATTTTCGATGGGCGGGAATCTGGTGCTGAAGATGGCGGGAGACATGGGTTCTTCAGCACCGCTCGAGCTTCGCGCTGTGGTGGCGGTTAACCCGGCGCTTGATCTTGCTTCTTGCGCGGACGCTTTGGCTGCGCCGCGGAATTTCGTTTACGAGCACCACTTTGTCACGCGGCTCAAGCGGCGCATGCGTTACAAAGCAAGCTTGTTTCCTGAGCTTTACGAGCTCCGCAGTTTGGCTGCTTTTCGGCGGATTCGAACGGTGAGGGACTTCGATGATGTGATTACGGCGCGTTATTGCGGCTTTGAGGATGCGCGCGACTACTACGCGCGGTCGAGCGCTTCACGCGTGATCTCGGATATCTGCGTGCCGACTTTGATCATTGCGTCGAAAGACGACCCTTTTGTGCCGTTCGAGCCATTTCAAAATCCCGCAATGCAAGGCAATCCCCACATCACGCTGTTCGCGACGGAGCACGGCGGACATTGCGCGTTTATTTCGCGCGAGAACGGCGGCGAGCGCTTTTGGGCGGAGGCGAGGATCGTGGAGTATTGCAAAGGCAAGTCAGAGCGAGTGAGCTCGGCCACGCCTCAATACGAGATCCGGAAAGAAGAACAGCCCACAGCCTAAGATCAACGTCGTCAAACGATCGGGCGAGACGCCGGCGCTACGATTATGGGATGGGAGTTTCGAGCGATGGCTGAAGTCCGCGAGTGAGAAGTTGTGCTGCGCCCGACTCCGAGATGACCATGTCGTCTTCGCAGCGCACGCCGGAGTCACCGACCACGTAGATCCCCGGCTCATTTGAAAACGTCATTCCTAGCTTGAGGATGGTGCGGTTTCCACGCACGAGGTAGGGCCATTCGTGGCCGTCCATGCCAATACCGTGGCCCAGGCGATGCGAGAAAAATTTGTAGCCCGGACCGAATCCGGCCTCGGTAATCACTTTGCGGGCGGCATCGTCCACCGAGCCGCACTCATGTCCGGCAACAGCGGTCGCCAGCGCGGCATTCTGCGCGTTGCGGACAGTTTCGAAGGCGTGCTGGAGTTTTTCGGGCGGCTTCCCGAGAACGCCCATGCGGGTCACGTCAGATTGATAGCCTTCAACGCTAGTCCCGTCATCAATCATCACGCCCACCCCTTCGCGCAAAATTTGTTCCTCGCGCGATCCGTGGGGTAAGGCTGAGGAAGGACCAAAAAACACGGACGCTTCACCGCGCAGGCCCATCTGGGCGTAACCTCGAACCACCAAATCGGCTACTTCGCGCTGGGTCATGCCTTCGCGGAGTGACGCAAAAGTAGCCTTGTACACATCGAAGGTTGCGGAACAGGCAAGGCGCATCAGTTCCAGTTCATGCTCGCTTTTCTGCGCGCGGCAGCCGACTGTAATCAGGTCGCCGCTGACGTAATCGAGTGAAGTGGCTGCCTGTCGCAGGCCGTCGAAGAAAACGTAGCGCGTGGTTTCTTCGATGCCGATTTGCCCGATGCGAATGCCGCGCTCGGCGAACCATTTTTCAACAATCGCGTAAGGGCTTTCGTCTTCCTGCCAGACGCGAATTTCAATCGGCCAGCGCATCTGCTCGCGCAGGCGGCCTTCCTCAAATGCCGGAGAAACCAGCAACGGATTGCCCTGGCGGGGAATCAGCAATGCAAGGATACGTTCACTCGGCCACCAGTGGATGCCGGTGTAATAGGCCAGCGTAGTGCTGGGCGTGACGTAGAGCGCCTCGAAACGCGGCTTCGCGTCGCTCATCAAGTGCTGCGCATGCGCGACGCGCCCTTGCAATTCCTCGGCGCGAATCGGCCTCACGCGATCGCCGAGAGGCTGCAAGGAAGCGAATGCCGCCGGAAGAGGCTGTTCGGCGGCTTGCTCGGTCGGCCGCTGCCCTAGAGCGGCGGTGCTAGTTGCTGTCCCAACCGTAACGCCTCCCAACGCAAGCCAAGCCCTTTTGAACACATCACGACGGGAGATCTTCACTAAGTTCTCCGATGAAAAATCAATGGAAGTGCGAAATCAGGACGGCATCCGTGACAGCCCGCCCTTGCGCGTAGACGACTTGTTTTCCATCCGGAGATAGGGTGTACGCGCACCACTGGAAGTCCGGACCGAGATTCATAACTTGCTTTGCCGGAGCCGGAGTGCTTCCTTGCGGTCCCACAGGTTGAGCCCAAAGGGATACAACGCCGTCCTTCCTGATGGGATACAGAATGGCACGGCCGTCCTTCGTCCAAGCAAGCTTCTGGCCGCCGTCACCGTTCATAGCCCCTTGCGCTTCTGCCGGCAAGTCATACACATTGCGTATTTCTCCGCCGCTCAAGCCTACGACGGCCAGACTTGGATGCTTGGAAGGGTCTGGTTGATAAAGAACCGCCACAGAGCCGCCGTCGGGAGAAATCACGGGGCTAAACTCTTGGGCTTTAGATGTCTCAGCGGGTGTGCCGCCATCAATACCAACTTTCATCAGGCGAGTCACATCACCAGCAACATCCACGTAAACCACAAATGTACCGTCCGGCGAACAATTGGGATGAACTGCGATTTGGCTCGTGGTGAGTTGTTTGAGGTTGGAGCCGTCCATGTCTGCGCGCCAAATAAGGCTGCTATCCTTACCGCGGCCCATGCTGAAGACGAAGTGGTGTCCGTCACCGCAGCTTGAGAGCCACGTGGGGGTGACGACGCCCGGCGCAATGTCGTGGACATTCGTGCCATCGGGGGAGGCGCTAGCGAGTTGAATGGATCCGGATGTGTAATAGGCGTAGATGATTTTGCCATCTGGCGTCCAAATGATCCCCGAAATGCCGTCCGCCCGGCTGATACCACTAGTGATCTCACGCGGCGCCGAAAAGGAAGCCGAACTGCCGAAGCCTGCGACCTTTAGATTGCCCGTGAGAGTCACCTGGACGGTAGCGAGTGCCGAGCCGTCGGACGTAATGCTGTCTCCACTGTAAAAGTTCAAATCATTCGTGATTCGGCGGACCTCGGCTTCCGGGTAACTCAACTCGAAAAGCTGAGCGTTCAAAGAAGTCTTGGCGACGCGTGCGTTGAATAGGATCGCGGATCCATCAGGAAGCCAGACCATTTGGTCCGGATCGATCCAGTCGGAGGAACCGACGCGCGTCTTAGTCTTGGACTCAACGTCCACCGTCTCGATCGCGTATTTATCAAATTGCCCGGTCGGGTTATCTGCGACTGCGATGCGCTTGCCGTCGGGGGACCAGGCCGGTCCGTCAGTAGAAAAATGTGGTGGGTTGGTTAGAACCTCCAGGCTCTGATCGCCCGTGCCATCAGCATTCGCGACGATCAGGTTAGAAGTCTTGGCTTTGCTCACCTGCCTGACGAAGACGAAGCGCTTGCCATCGGGCGAGAAACTGATGGGGCTGTCAACATCGACAATAATCTGGCGCGGCGCGCCACCCAAGGAGGGCACTTGAAAGACGGTTCCCACGCCCGCGGCTTCGTCGCGCTTGACGAAAAAGAGATAGTTGCCGTCCGGCGAGAATGTCAGTCCTTCAATTTCACCCGGAGAACCCAATTGCACCTGTGCCGAACTTCCCGTGGCGAGCTGCCGAATCCAAATTCCGTGCGTGCCTTTCTCGTCCGCGACATAAGCGACCCACTTGCCGTCCGAGGAGATGGTCGCGGAGTGAATGTTGCCAGTGGAAGTGAGCGGAGAAATCGTCATCTGCGAAAAGGGCGTCACTTCTTCATGATGATGCCAGAACCGGTCGTGTAGCAGGATCGCGGCAATTGCGCCAATGGCCACAAGCGCGACGCCAAGGCCGATCCACATGCCCGCGCGTGCACCGCTTCGCGCCGGGATTGTCGCGGTTATAGGCGCCAGCGGCGTTAGGGGAGCGTCTTGCATCGTCGCCGGCTGCGCCGCCCTGCCGCGCGAGCCCGAGCCGGACCCAGCGCCAACGCCAACGCCTGCGGTTGCCGAGCCAACCCCTCCGCCGGCTGCGGCCCAAGTTGACGACGATCCGCTGGGAACGCGTCCAGAATCGGTGTCGCGCCTCAGGCGTCTTAGGTCTCCGCGGAGTTCGGCAGCCGTCTGATAGCGATAGTCGCGTTCCTTTTCCAGCGCCTTCCCGATGAGATCCTCGACTTTGGGCGGCACATTGGGATTGAGTGACGACGGCGAAACGGGCGTGCGATTCAGGATCGCGTCGAACACGACAGCAGAGGTATTTCCGTTGAACGCAGCCTGTCCCGTGGTCATTTCGTAGAGCACCGCGCCGAGGCTGAAAAGATCGGTCCGCGCATCCAAATCTTCGCCGCGCGCTTGTTCCGGGGACATGTAAGCCACGGTGCCGATCGCCGAGCCCGGGCTGGTAAGAAACAGATTGTCGGTGGTGGGCTGCGTGACGGAATTGCCGGCACCGACGGCTTCTCCTACGCGACGTATGGCAGCCTGCTTGGCTAGGCCAAAGTCGAGAATCTTCGCTTGCCCCCGCGCGGTGATGAAAATATTCGCAGGCTTGATGTCGCGATGAATGATGCCACGCGCGTGCGCCGCATCCAGCGCATCGGCAATCTGCGCGCCGATCTCCAGCAGGGAATCGGTGGGCATGGGACGCCCGCCGATGCGCTCGCGCAGCGTCTGGCCTTCGAGAACTTCCATCACGAGGTACGGGCGGCCATTGTGCTCGCCGACATCGTAGATGGTGCAGATGCCCGGATGATTGAGCGAGGATGCGGCGCGCGCTTCACGCTGGAATCGTTCGAGGGATGCGGGGTCGCGAGCGAGCTCGACGGAGAGGAATTTCAGCGCGACTTGGCGTCCGAGGCGTGTGTCTTCTGCGCGAAAAACCTGACCCATGCCGCCGCTACCGAGCGGATCCAGGATTCGGTAATGTGAAATTGTTTCGCCGATCATTCGTTACATTCGCGCGAAGACGCCGCTAGCAATCGTAAACAACTGCGCGGTTCGGTGCAAGGAAGGAAACGAAATTTGATTTCCGGCCTTTCGCCGTTTCTGGCAGAGCTGGCGGTGCGAGCGAGCTGTGAGTCACGCGTTGGCGTTGCCGACCAACCGGAATCAGCCGTTCATTCCGCAGGAGCGCTGGCACGCGGCATCACCGTGATCGTAACCGGCTGTGAAAGTTCAAAATCGAGTTTTGTTTCGGATGGAATTTTGACTTGCTGGCCTTTGGTGGCGCCCTGATATACGGCGCCTCCGCCAGCGCCGACTCCGGCTCCGATGGCCGCGCCTTTGCCGCCACCGAGCAGACCTCCAACGAGCGCGCCCACAATCGCGCCGCCGCCGACTTTCTTAGCCGTATTGGCGCCTCTGGAGCTGCCCGCTTGCGAGTATGTGTCGCTGACGAGTCCGTAGGAGCGCCCTTGAAAATCCATTTTCACCAGTTCCAGGTGCAATTCGCTTTTTCCCTTCATGTGTCCCGCGGAACTTGCTGCCGCGAGCCGAACGTAAACGTCCGCGCCTCGGGGAACCACAACGCTATCGCCGACGACTAACGGCGCGTCGAGTGATGCATGAAAGATTTCGCCGGCGTGATTCACGGACGAATCCACGTTATCAATCATGCGAATCGAAACGGTCGAGGACGCGGGGATCACCACATTTCTGGGTTGAGGAGGGGGTGGAGGTGCCGGTACCGGGGCTGCCGCCGGTACCACGTCCGGTTGCGGGGGTGGCGTTGTGTTGGCTTCGATTGCGAGTGGAGACGGCGGGATATTTTCCGCGGACTGGGTCGGCTGTTGTGGCGCAACTTCTGCCGGGGCACGTTTGATTTTTCGCGACGACGGTGAGGCCTTGGGTTGGGGGCCTGCGGCCGCTGCGGACGGCGCGTCTTCCGACTTGGGCGGGGCAGCGGAGCCGGTTTCGCCTGAAACAGGTGAGGATTGTGCAGGTCCGACACTCATCTGGTCGTTTACCTTCGTCACGCCCGTCGTCTGCGTAGCTAGCTTGAAAGCATCGAGCCGCGCCGCGTCACTGGGCGCCGTGCCGCTGATCGTGACTTCTCCATTGGCCGACGTCACCTTCAGATCCGCGCCCTTCAATTGCGGGTCGGAAAACATTTGCGATTGGATATTAGTAATAATCGCCGCGTCGTCGGCCTTCTTGGCGCAGCCCATGGCGAAGAAAATGGAAAGTGTCGCTACCGCGAGCACAAGTCTATTGCCCATTTGTGTCATCTCCGTACTCAAATCGGCGCTCGCGCAGCGCACACCCCGTGCACTAAAGGGCATTCCTAAAGAAGTGCCAACTATTCTACTACGATGCACGGGCCTGTTTAAGTGCTGCATCGGCAATATGCTGGCGAACGCGCTCATGAATGTTTCGCCTCCACCTTCGCCTTCTTCTTTCGACTGATCCGAAATCCTCGCAACTTTTCCACAACGCGTGGGTTCCACTTCCAAGCAGAATTATGGGGCCTGGACCTAGGTAATTATCAGTTCCTAATAAAAGGAGAAAATTAATGGGGAATCCTAAAAGTACGGGTGTGTTCGCGGCGCTTTTCGCTGCGCTGATACTTTCCAGTTGTGGCGGAGGGTCCAGCTCGAGTGGACCATCGTCGCAAGATCAAGCTTCGATTTACACGGTCGGAACCGATGCTCCGCTCCCTAGCGTGGTGTCCTGCGAAGTGACGGTGAGCGGAATTACGCTGAACAATGGGAGCACGAATGTGAGTGTGCTCTCGCAGCCGCAGATTGTGGATTTCGCGCAATTGAGCGGCTTGCATCAGTTGCTGGATCTTACGGCAGTGCCGACGGGGACTTATACCTCGGCGACGATTACCATTGCTTCGCCAGTTATCGGATACATCAATACGATCAACAATCCGCCTACGATCAGCACGATCAACGGCACGCTATCGCAATCGGGCGTGACGGTTAATTTTGCACAGCCTGTGGTTGTCTCCAACGCAGACCTTTTTGGACTGCGCATGGAATTTGATTTGCGGCAGTCGTTGCAAACCGATTCGAACGGCCAAGTGACCGGCGCGGTGAATCCGGTGTTTGAAGTTGCGCTGCTTAACTCCGCGGACTCACAGGTTTCGATTGATGATTTTCACGGCGGCGTTGTGGGTGTGACCGGCGGCAATACGTTTACGATTCAGGGGCCGCATGGACGCCAATGGACCGTGGTGGCCGACGACAGCACGATGCTTGATGATCCCAACACTTCAGTAAACTCGTTCACGACAAATACGATCGTGGAAGTATCCGGGACACTCGATCCAGTGACGCACAGCATTGATGCATCGGAACTGGAAGTTGTATCGAACGATGATTTCTTCATGGGCGGACTCCTTACGAGCGTCCGACCGGCGACAGGACCCGCGACGGCGGCGGATCTGTACGTGCGTGACCTGCTGCCGGCAGTGAACGGCGTCTCGGACGGCCAGATTGAAACGCTCGCGTTGAATGGCTCGGAGAAATACATGATCGAGCACATCAATCTTCCGCTGACGACTCTGCTCTTCAACAATTCAGAGTTGGCTGCGGGCCAGCGAGTGGGAATCGGTGGCGAACTCACTAACACGAACGGAACGTCGACTTTGACGGTTCATCGCGTGGTGCTGCGGCGTCAGGGGCAGGCCGGTGCCTGGATTCCCGGAAGCACCGTGATCCAGAACGGCAACGCCGGCACGTTCCAATTGAACGACAACTGGACGGCGGGCGTTCTATTGCCGAGTCCGCTCGCCGTGATGACTACGAACGACACGAATTTCATCAACTTGAGCGGTTTGTCTGCGTTGCAAGGCGGGCAGCCGATTTCGATTCGTGTGGTTGGATTCATACTCGTTAATCAAGCGACGGGCCAGCCGGTGATGGTGGCGCGTTCGCTGGAGGAACTCGCCTCATAACCATTCATAACCGTCATACCACGTCATAACCGTTGCAGAGAATTCTCGGTGACGGCGCCACTGTCCCGCTTCGTTGAGAGCGAGCGGGACAGTGGCTTTTTTGCGTGAATGTCAGCTTGCGGCGCGGCGTGGTGTGCGTTTTGTGCGGGATGTGACGGGTTTGGCCTGCATTGGGCGCCGATGGGCTGCGGCTCCGGACTTGGCAAGGCTTTTCTTCAGCGCGGACATCATGTCTATGACCGGAGCCCGCTTCGGGTGCGGAATGGCTGCGACTTCGCGGCCCTTCTCCTTCGCGGCGATGAGGGCGCGGAGGCGGGTCTGAAATTCGTCGTGATATTTCTTGATGTCGAACTCCGTGGACAAGCTCTCCACGAGTTGTTCGGCAAGCTTGATTTCCTTAGGGGAGAGCTTTATTTCGGCGGTTTTGCCGTAACCGGGAGCTTCCCGGATTTCATTCGCAAAATGCATGGTGTGAACGGCCAGGCCGTGATCGTAAGGACGCAGAAAAACGGTGTACTCCCGCTGGTGCATGGTGATCTTGGCGATGCCGACCTTGTGCGTGTCCTCCAGCGCATTTACCAGAAGCTGATAGGGCTTTTTCCCGGCGTCCTCGGGAACCAAAAAATAGGATGAATCGAAGTAGAGCGGATCAATCTCGGACATTTTCACGAATGCCAGGATTTCCATGGCGCGGCCGGCATCGGACGTGATTTTTTTTATTTCTTCCTTGTCGATGAGCACGTACTTGCCGTTTTCATTCTCGTAGCCTTTCACAACTTCGGAGCGATCCACGATCCGTTTGCAGGTCGGGCAGTAGAGCGGCTGCTTGAGTCTGGTGTGGCAGACGCTGTGGAGTTGATGGAGTGGAACCCGCGACGTGCGCGCTGCGGGGTACAGACGTACAGGAAATGAGATCAATCCGAAAGAGACGAATCCGCGCCAGGCTGAAGGCATGTAGCCACCCCCGATCGTGTATTTCGCAATCTTAGTCGGAACGCGGGAAATACGCTATCCGGTCGAGGCTGTAGCGCCCATTGCTGTGCCGCGGATACCAGGGGCTTTGGCCGAAGCCAATTGCTCCCGCCGTCGCACGCCAGCCGGGCGCGTGACAATTTTCTTGATGTGTACCGAATCACGCCAGAGCTACAATGCGCGGCATGGATGAGCCGCGGAGTTTCCCCCAATTCTGGACGTTCTATGTTCTGGCGCACCGCCAGCCCCTTACGCGGAACCTTCACACTGTCGGCACGCTCACGGGCTGGTTGCTGTTGGCCTTGGCTATCGTGCTCCGTAGACCGTGGTTCGTACTGGCCGCACTTGTGGTGCCGTACGCGTTTGCATGGTTTTCGCACTTTTTCGTCGAGCACAATCGTCCGGCAACATTCGGCCATCCGTTGTGGTCGTGGCTGGGGGATCAGAAAATGGTGGCAATGGTGCTCGGCGGGAAAATGGACCAGGAAGTGCAGCGCTGCGTGGCCTTGGAGCGCGCTGGATCTGGAACTTAGTAGCGATTGTTAGACGCGATTGCGGAACCTGATCTTCGCTGATTACGGTTCGATGCGGGTCGCTACAACTTCCTTGCCGCGCACTTTGACCTCGATTGCGATCGGAGGGCGTATGCTTTGCCCTTTGACGGTAGCTCCGCGAACGGCGCCGTTCGGTCCTGAACTATACCGCGTGAGGTCGTAGACAGTGTGACTGCAGGGATCGGCGACCATAGGGTGGTCGGCAGTGATCTGATAATCGTCCGCTAGCTTCTGCAAATTCGTCGCATATTCCAACTCGCAAGTGCCGAAAGGCTCGCGCATCGAGATCGCCCAGAAAACGCCTCCCGGAAGCCGCATCACCATCGCGGGAACATCGTCCGCTGTTAGCGGGGCCCGAAATGCAAATTGCTTCGAGGACCAGGTCTTCCCTAGCTCGGCAGTCGTCGCTATAGGACCAGGCCCGAGGGGCACGGCGCGCGTCGGTTGCGCTGACGGAACGGGAACAAGGTCGGTAGGGTCGGGAACAGGGACCGCTTGCGCTTTGTTGGCAGAGGCGGCGTGTTTCTTTGAATATGTTCCCAGCACGATTAGCGCGATTACGATGCCGCCGATCGCCATCCATACTCTGGGCGAAATTGCGCCAAAGACATTCGGCGCTGACGGCTTGGGAGATTGAGGCAGCACCACTCGCGGCGGCTGGGGCGCCGGTTTTACTCGCGCCGGGTTACCGGTGACGCCGGGTATGCTTGGGTCTTGCGGTTTGAACGGATTGAGTTGCTTGGGTTCGTCAGACATGGTGTATTTCCGCGACAATCGGGAATCTTCAGCTTGAGTGGCTTCCGGGGATATTGCAAGCAGGCGATGCCTTAGAGGTTAACGCATGCGCGCAAGGGGGTCGCGGGGGCGAGTCAGGCATTCTTTCACTGCAAGGCAAGCCGCTTAGTTCAAGCAGGGTGTTCGATGTGGACCGAATGGTGCGCCACATACTCGTGAAGGTTCGCAAGGATCAGCAGCAATTCGAGCATGCGATCACGTTGCTCCGGTTGCGGTTCGTCGGCGCTTTCTTCCAGATTCTTAACTGTGGCCAGCGCATCCGCAAGCAGCCACTCGAGACTATCTTTGGTGAGCGCAGCACCTTCACGGCAGCGTGTAAGGGCCTGATCCGTGCGCAGAAAAGCTTCATCCAGAAAATGATCGAGGCAGAGTTGCGTGCTGGCGAGCGCCGAAGGGGCCGGCTTGGCACACCCAGGCCGCTGGCAATTGGCGGAACCGGCGGCATTCATCTCGCACCCCTGTTTCCCGGGTCGCTACTATCCCGAGGTTGGTGAGAGAGTAACGCACACCTTTTTCGTATGCAAGTTAACGTGAGTTGAAAAGAGCAACCAGGTGGCGAATGAATTGCTCGTTGGGTTCCGAGTCGGCCGGACGCAAGAATGCATGAACTAGCGTTTAGCCACTTCATGCATCGCCTGGCGGAAACATTTCTAGCGGATTTGAATACTGCCGGAACTGGTGCTCAGGTCCACCGTCGGGCCGCCGCCACCAACTTTACCTTGTAGTTCGCGCGGGCTCAGCTTCCCCTGTACGGCAATCTCGCGGCTGCTATCAATGTTCCCTGAACTGGTGCGTGCAACCAGGTTGAACGCGGCCTGCTGCGGAAGTTCGACCTTGAGGTCACCCGAACCGGTGTGCAGCCGCCAATCTCCCGCCGGATCGCCTTGTGCTGTGATGCTGCCGCTCCCCGTTTGGACTTTCACCGCGCCCTTGGCACCCTTGATTTCCACGTCGCCCGACCCCGTGCCAATTTCCACGTCGCCGGCGGCCGTTTGCTCGAGTTTCACGCTGCCGCTGCCGCTCGAAGCCGTCAGGCCTCCCTCGATGCCGATCGCGCGAATTCCGCCGCTGCCTGCCGAAGCCCGTGCGGGCCCGTGAATTGCGGTGAGTTCGATGTCTCCCGAACCAGTGCGGGCATGCGTTTCCGCCCCGATGTTAGAAAGCCGCACATTGCCGGAGCCACTGCTGGCATCTGCTGGACCGCTAATGCCGTCAACGACCTGATCGCCCGAGCCGGATTCCGAGTGCAGTTTCGTCTGCGCCGGAACTACGAGCTCGTAGCTGATCGAAATATTATTTTTCCAGTCGCGGTTTTCGATATGTCCCACGCGGATCGTGTTGCCGTTCTGTTCGATCGGCGGATTGGATTCGATTTCGTGGATGCGCTGTTCCACATTGCCGCCGAGCCACCCGTGATTCGCGTGTATGCGGCCGTGAACCTCCACTTTCGCGGAATCTCCCACGCGGACGGTAATTTCACCGGAGCCGGTTTGTACATCGAGATCCACTGGACCTGATACGGCGAGCGTACGGTCGAAATGGCCTTCGTCGCCGGCCATCACCGGCTTGGACGCCATCATCGCGGCCATCGATACGGCCAGAGCTAGCAGTGCAGGGAATGCGCGCGCACGAATTCTCATCTTTTCTCCTCCTATCCGAATTGGGAGCCCATTCAAGCTGGAGATACGCAAAGAGCGCTTGAAAAGTTCAAACCGTTCGCCTGGCTTCTTGCTCATACCCGACGATTCGCGTTTGTTTCCACAGCCAAGCAGTAAGGGTGCCGAAGATGAGAGCGACGGCAGGAAAGTACACCGCGTCATTAACGGGATCAAGCCATCGCTGGCCCAGGTAGCCTTCGGCGATTCTGCTGGCCAGTCGAACGGCGTTTACAATAAACGCGATCGCCACGAATTGATTCCAGCGATCGTCGTCCCATGTAGCTATGGCGAAGCACGTAGAAGCCAGCAGATGTCCGGCAAGAAGTACGAAGTAAAACGCTCCCACGGATTCTTCCCACAGGTGTATCCGGCCTGCGATCACTTGTTGCATCACTGGCGACACGGCAGAGTGGTACTCCATTGCCCACTTTCTGCTGACCAGAAATAGATCAATCGAGCGCGCGCTCGCTTCGGCCGTCACGAACAAGAATGAAAAAGTGAAGCCCAAGAGCGACGCGGCGGGGCTCGACCTGATACGGCGCAGGGCCACCGCGGCGAATGCGACCAGAATCGGGAAGAAGCTAAGCAATATGACGGACAGGCGAAATTGGTCGAGCGGCAATAGGCGCTGCAGAATCCCTTGCTCTCCAGTGGCCGCATCATTGATTCCATGCCTGAGCGCAGCCTCTTGGATTACCTGGGCGATGACGTAGTAGGCACAGCACGCGGTCGCAAGCCCGTAGAAATTCGCTGATGGCGAAAACTTTGAGCGGGACGTCATTCAAGTGTCATTTTCCGCCAAGGACGGGAGGGCGAGTGACAGGCTAGTTTGACTCAGAAAAATAGAAGACGTGAGCGTGCGAAGGTCGAATTTCAGGCCGCTTGGCCGTGGCACTTCTTGTATTTCTTGCCCGAGCCGCAAGGGCAGGGATCGTTGCGGCCGACTTTCGCGGCGGCACGCACAGGCTTGGGAGGTTCGACTGGCGCCGACCCTGCCTGGAATTGCAGTTGTTGTTGCTGGCGCTTCTGCCGGCGCTCCATTTCTTCGGGCGAGTATTGCGAAAGCCCTCGCGGCGGGGCCGGCTTCGGTGCGGTTGAAGTGGTTTGCGTGGAAGGAGCCGCCGTCGGCTCGGCGGGACGCACCAAAAATAGGAATCGCACCGCTTCCGTGTCAATGCGATTCATCAGATCGTCGAAGAGAATGAAGGCTTCCTTCTTGAACTCGACGAGCGGGTCCTTCTGCCCGTACCCGCGGAGACCGATGCCTTCTTTTAAGTGATCGAGCGTCAGAAGGTGGTCTTTCCATTGGGCATCCACCACGTCGAGAAGGATGTGGCGCTCGAGCCAGCGCAGCGTGGGCGCACCGAACAGCTTTTCCTTTTCTTCGTAGCGGGCCCGGACTTTTTCAAGCAAGGTTTCGCCCACGGTTTCGTGATTCAGAGTCGCGAAGTCCATGCCCACGGCCTTGGGATCAAAACCAAACTGATTCAGGACTTCGTTCGAGAACTGCGTAACGTTCCACTGGTCCGGATGCTGTTCGCGCGGACAGTACGTCTCGACGAGTTCGTTGGCGATGGCGTCGGCGCGTTCCAGGACGAATTCCTTCTGGTCGCGGCCTTCGAGGAACGAGCGGCGGAGATTGTAAATCGTCTCGCGCTGCTTGTTCATTACGTCGTCGTATTCCAGCAGGTGTTTGCGGGCTTCGAAGTTTTGCGCCTCGACGGCTTTCTGCGCGTTTTCGATGCGTTTGCTGATCAGCCGTGATTCGATGGGGACGCCTTCAGTCATGCCGAGACGGAACATCAAATTTTTCACGCGCTCGCCGCCGAAGATACGCAGCAAGTCGTCTTCGAGCGACAGGAAGAATCGCGAAGAGCCGGGGTCGCCCTGGCGGCCAGCGCGGCCGCGCAACTGATTGTCAATGCGGCGAGCCTCGTGGCGCTCGGTGCCGAGAATGTGTAAACCGCCCAGCGCGACCACTTCATCGTGCTCAGCCTTGCACTGCTCGGCAAATTGATCGTAGATTGGCTTCCACTGTTCCAGTGGCACTTGGAAAATCTTGCCTTCAATCTGGAAGAGCACCATCGCGGGGCTGCTTCCTCCGTTTGAAGGAGCTTCAGCGTCATTGCTACCGGCGGCAATCGCTGCATCCGCCTGCGCGGGAGTCTCGGATCCCGGCAACGCGCCAATCACGCTGCTGGCCGGGGCGTACGGCAGCGCGAGCTTGTTTTTCAGGCAATAATCGCGCGTCATGGCCTCGGGATTGCCCCCGAGCAGAATGTCCGTGCCGCGGCCGGCCATGTTAGTCGATACGGTAACCGTGCCCTTGCGGCCTGCTTGCGAAATGATGATTGCTTCGCGCTCGTGCTGTTTGGCGTTCAAAACCTGGTGCGCAATGCCAGCCTTCTTCAAGTGCGCCGCGATTTTTTCCGATTTTTCGATGGAGATGCTGCCGACCAGCACGGGCTGTCCGCTTTCGTAATACTGGCGAACACCGCCTGCGCGCGTGCCGTCTTCTTGCAAAATGCCATTTACGGCAGCTTCAAACTTCTCCGCTTCGGTGCGGTAAACGACGTCGGAATATTCTCGGCGGATGAGAGTTTTATTGGTCGGAATGGCAACGACTTCCAGTTTGTAAATCTTGTCGAACTCGGGCGCTTCGGTTTCGGCGGTTCCGGTCATGCCCGCAAGCTTTTTGTGCATGCGGAAATAATTCTGAAACGTGATGGTCGCGAGCGTCTGGTTTTCGCGCTCGATCTTCACGCCTTCTTTGGCTTCCACCGCTTGATGCAAGCCATCGGACCAGCGGCGGCCGGGCATCTGGCGCCCGGTGAATTCGTCCACGATCACCACTTCGCCGTCTTTTACGACGTAGTCCACGTCCTTCTGAAACAGGGTGTGCGCGCGCAGGCCTTGATAGACGTGGTGAATGATGTCCATGTGCGCGGGATCGTAAAGATTACCGAGATTCAACAGTTGTTCGCATTTCGCTACGCCTTCTTCGGTGAGCGTCGCGGTGCGATGCTTTTCATCCAGCGTGTAGTCAATGTCGAGGATCAGCTTGGGGATGATTTTGTCGATGCGGTAATACTTGTCGGTGGATTCCTCGGCTGGTCCGGAAATAATCAGCGGAGTGCGCGCTTCGTCAATCAGGATCGAGTCCACTTCGTCCACGATGGCGAAGTGATGTCCGCGTTGCACGCACTGTGCCAGGTCGTACTTCATGTTGTCGCGGAGATAATCGAAGCCAAATTCATTGTTCGTGCCGTATGTGATGTCGGCCGCATAAGCAGCACGACGTTGCGCGTCATCGAGATCGTGGACGATGACGCCGACTGAAAGCCCCAGCATCTTGTAAATCGGGCCCATCCACTCGGCGTCGCGGCGGGCGAGGTAATCGTTCACGGTGACGATGTGTACGCCCTTGCCGGTGAGCGCGTTTAAATAGGCGGGCAGCGTGGCGACCAGCGTTTTACCTTCGCCCGTTTTCATCTCGGCGATTTTGCCCTGATGCAGAACCGCACCGCCGATCAGTTGCACATCGAAATGGCGCATGCCGAGCGCGCGGCGCCCAGCTTCGCGCGCCACGGCAAAAGCCGGTATGAGCGCGGGTTCCAGCGCGTCTTGCAGACGCTGCTTGTAATCGGGATCGTCGCGCTCAAGCTCCTCCATGCGCGCCTGCACTTCGGCCCTGAGCGCCGGAGTCTTCGCCGAAAGCTGGGTGTCGGTAAGCTTCCGCATCTCCGGCTCAAGCGCGTTGATCGCCTCGACCAGTGGTTGCAGTGCTCTCACGTCGCGCTCGTGTTTGGTCCCGATGAAACGCGCTACGACGCTATTTATGACCTTTTCAACGTCCATATCTTAGGATTAGACGCATGCGAGCCCACAACAGGGGCGAGGATGCTATTTAGCTCCCGTGAATAGGAAAGCCCGGCCTGCAGGTGCGGCGGCTGCGAGGATCGCGCGTCTCCCTGTTTAGTATTGTAGCCGCTTGCGCGCTTTGGTGCAAAGCGCGACTGGGGCGGACGGTTTCCTTCACGGCGCTACGATTTCAGTTTCAGCGCTGTTGGATGCTTGGCTTGGTACAGCCCCATTTCGCCGCCCCCGGGAACCTTGATTGCCGTGACCAAGCCCCAGCCTTGGTCTTTTACCTCACCTGCGAATTCGACCTTCTTGGCTGTTAGGTCCTTCATCGTTGCCTGGATGTCGTCGCACATCAGATACAACTCCTGATGCGGTTTGTCTTCGGTGGGGTGAATGCCCAGCTCGGCGGGTGGCAGCGCGAAGATGAGCCAGCCGTGACCCGCGTCAACTGAGCCTAGTTTGAGCGTGTCTTTAAAGAAACCGCGAACCTTGTCTGCGTCCTTGGCATAGAAAAGCGCATGGACCCCGTTGATCATGATCAGTCCTCCTCCGCGGCTGGCCGCGCGATGCTTGGTACTGCTGATTGCTGAGCATCCTAGGATTTTCGAGCTGCTCCTGCAACAAGCTGCGTTCGCAATTGTGAAAAGCTCCAGTCACCTTGCCGCGGGAGGCTCCGCAGTCTATGATTTAACTGGTTGCTAAATGGTGGCGGGGCGTGCCGCATGCGGCTTCGCCGAAAGGATTTACATGCCTCCCGGACACGGACCTGCTGTTGATAAAAAAGCGCCCATCGCTGGCGTGAAGAACCTGGTGGCTGTCGCCAGCGGCAAAGGCGGCGTGGGAAAGACGACTGTCGCCGTAAATCTGGCGATTGCGCTGAAGAAACTTGGCTCCACGGTCGGCCTGCTCGATGCCGACGTCTACGGGCCGAACGTGCCGGTAATGTTGGGCACGAATGAGCAGCCGCGCGCGATGGACGAGAAGACCATCATTCCCGTCGAGGCCTACGGCGTGAAAATGATTTCCATGGGCTTGCTGAATCCTGGCGACAAGCCGCTCGTCTGGCGCGGCCCGATGCTGCACAGCGTGATGCAACAATTTCTGCGCAGCGTGCAGTGGGGCGAGCTCGATCATTTGGTCATTGACCTGCCGCCGGGCACCGGCGACGTGCAGCTTTCCTTGATTCAAAGCGTGTCGGTTACGGGCGCGGTGGTCGTGACTACGCCTTCGATCGTCGCGCTGGCCGACGTGCGCAAGGCCATCGAGATGTTTCGCCAGGTCAACGTCGAAATTCTCGGCGTGGTCGAAAATATGAGCTACTTCAACTGCCCGCATTGCAATGGACGCATTGACGTCTTTGGCCACGGCGAAGGACAGCACATGGCCAAGACGTTCGGCGTGCCGTTCCTGGGCGAGATTGAAATTGACCCGCAGATTCGTATCGGCGGTGACACCGGCAAACCCGTCGCGTCGCTCGGAGAGGATGCACCGGGCGGTAAGAGCATGTACGCGGTGGCGCGCAACGTGGCTGCGCGGCTCGACGTGGTGAATTCCTCGGCTGGCGCGCCGGTGGTGCAGATTCTGTAATCGTGGCACGGCGTCGCCGCAATTCAGGAGCTTCCTTTTGATTCGCAGCTATCGTGGGCACCGGCCCCAGATTGCGCCCAGCGCCTACATTGACCCGCAAGCCGTCATTATTGGCGACGTTGTGATCGGCGAAGATTCGAGCGTGTGGCCTTGCGCCGTGGTGCGTGGGGACGTGCATTACATCCGCATCGGCGCGCGCACGAATATTCAAGACGGCTCGGTGCTACACGTCATGCGCGATACTAACGCGTTGGTGCTCGGCGACGACGTTACCGTCGGCCACAGCGTAACGCTACACGGCTGTACCATCGAATCGCGCTGCTTGATCGGCATGGGCAGCATCATTCTGAATGGCGCGGTGATCGGTACCGGCTCGATCATCGCGGCCGGAACGCTCGTGCCCGAACGCACTGTGGTGCCACCAGGCAGCTTGATGATGGGACAGCCGGCCAAGCTGCGTCGCACGCTCACCGCCGAAGATCTCGCTTCGATTGATGCCTACACGCGCCGGTACGTGGAGTACAAGGAAACGTATCGTTCTGAGGGAGCGCAGTGACCGAAAAGAAGCAGTTCCGCGCGATCAAAGGCACGCGCGACATACTTCCTCCCGATTCCTCGCTCTGGAATTGGTTCGAGCAGACTGCACGCGAGGTCTTCGAATCTTACAATTTCCGCGAAATCCGTTTGCCAATCTTCGAGCAGACGGACTTATTCGCACGTTCCGTGGGCGCCGAGACCGACATTGTTTCGAAGGAAATGTTCACGTTTCGTCTCGCCGAGGGCTTTCAGGGCTCGCCGAAAGATGGGGAAGAAGGTGTCCCGCTGGCCGGCGAGCAAGTATCTTTGCGTCCGGAAGCCACAGCCAGCACGATGCGTGCTTACATCGAACACAACATGCACGCGCTGCCCGGGAACGTGAAACTGTATTGCATCGGCCCGATGTTTCGGCGCGAACGGCCGCAGAAGGGACGCTATCGGCAATTCTACCAGTTGAATGTGGAAGTATTGGGACAATCGGACGCGCCGGCTATTGACGCCGAACTGCTCGAAATGTTGCTCGTATTTCTCAAGCGCGTGGGTCTGACGCGCACGACGCTCTACATTAATTCGATCGGTGACAAGAACTGTCGGCCGCAGTATGTAGAATTGTTGCGCGCGGAATTGCGCAGGGTGAAGGATCAACTCGGGCCCGACAGTCAGCGGCGCATCGAGACGAATCCGCTGCGCGTTCTCGATTCGAAATTGCCGCACGAACAGGAGATCATCGCCAAGCTGCCGCGCATTTCCGATCACCTTTGCGCCGAGTGTCGCGAACATTTTGCCAAGTTGAAAGACGAGCTCAAGCTGCGCGGAATCGCCTACGAAGAAAACTGGCGCCTCGTGCGCGGCCTCGACTACTACACGCGCACGACGTTTGAGGTTACGGCTGAAGGCTTGGGCTCGCAGAACGCCGTCTGCGGCGGCGGCCGCTACGACGGCCTGGTGGAATTGCTCGGAGGGCCTTCGACGAAGGGCATCGGTTTTGCCGTCGGCAGCGATCGCGCGATTTTGTCGATTCAGGAGTCCGGCAATTTGCCAAAGCGTCCTGGATTGGACGTCTTTGTCGCCTGGATGAGTGAACCAAGCTATCCTGCCGCGGTGGCGATTGCGAGAAAGCTGCGGGAGGCGGGTCTATCGGTCGAGCTTCCCGGTGAAGAAATGAAATTCAAGAAGTCTCTCAATCTGGCTGATAAACTCGGCGGGCGCTACGCGTTGATCATTGGCAGTGACGAAGTGGCTTCCGGCACGTTTACATTGAAGCGCTTGGCCGACGCCGAACAGCAGAAGCTTTCCGAATACGACCTGCTAGAATATTTGGAATCCGAAAAACGCGGCACGCGGGGCTGACGGTAGCTTCGCGAGAGATTCCAGCGGGAAGCCCACGCACACGGAAGGGAACTCGATTTTGCTCGATACACTCGGAAACCTGAAACGCAGCAACTATTGCGGCGAGCTGCGCGCATCCGACGCCGACAAAGAAGTCGTCCTGATGGGCTGGGTGCATCGCCGCCGCGACCTGGGCCAATTGATCTTCATTGATTTGCGCGACCGCGCTGGGATCGCGCAAATTGTTTTCAACAAGGAGCTGCATCCCGAGGCGCACAAGAAGGCCGAAGAGCTGCGCTCGGAGTTTGTGGTGGCCGTCGAAGGGAAAGTGATCCGCAGGCAGAAGTCGAATCCGGAGCTTCCGTCCGGCGAAGTGGAAGTGATGGCCACGCGTCTGCATATCCTGAACAATTCGAAGACGCCGCCATTCCAGATCGAAGACGAAGTGACGGCGAGCGAAGAAACTCGCCTGCGTCATCGCTATCTCGATCTGCGCCGGCCGCGCCCGCATCGCAATATCGAATTACGCCATCGCATTTTGTTCGAGATGCGCAAGACTCTGAACGAACTAGGCTTCTTCGAAATCGAAACGCCGATGCTAACGCGTTCGACGCCGGAGGGCGCACGCGACTATCTAGTGCCCAGCCGCGTGCACCACGGCCAATTCTACGCGTTGCCGCAATCACCGCAAATCTTCAAGCAGATCCTGATGATTTCGGGCATGGACCGCTATTTCCAGATCGTGCGTTGTTTTCGCGACGAGGATCTGCGCGCCGACCGCCAGCCCGAATTCACGCAGCTGGACCTCGAGATGTCGTTCCCGCGCCAGCAGGATATTTTCGAGGTGATTGAGCGCGTGATGGTTCGCACGCTGGAAGTCGTCGGAGCGCACGTGCAGGCGCCCTTCCGCCATCTCGATTACAAACAAGCGCTTCGCCGTTACGGCTCGGACAAGCCCGATCTGCGTTTCGGGATGGAATTGCACGATGTGACGCAATTCTTTGAGCCTGCGCGGACGACGATGCACTTTGAAGGCAACGTGCAAGCCGTTGTCGCGCCGGGCGCTGCGGCATGGTCGCGGAAACGGCTCGACGAGCTTGGCGAAATTGGGAAATCAGCCGGAGCGCGTGGCGTCTATACCGTGAAGGTGACGGCGGAAGGAATCAGTTCGCCGCTCGAAAAAACGCTCGGCGCGGAGGGGTTGAAGAAACTTATCGAAGCAGTTGGCGCAAAGGCGGGAGATTTGCTTGTGGCCGCCGCAGCGAAGGAACAAGTCGCGCACAACGATACTTCGCTCGGCGTTGCCGGCCAGATTCGCCTTTACCTCGGTGACAAACTGAATCTGATAGACCGCAGCAAATGGGAGTTGGTGTGGATCACCGGCTTCGCTCTTTTCGAATGGAGCGAGAGCGACAAGCGCTGGGTCAGCGCACAGCATCCCTTCACAGGAATCGTCGAAGAAGACCTCGACAAGCTGGAGACCGCGCCGTGGGAATGCCGCTCGAAGGGCTATGACCTGGTGCTCAATGGCGTCGAACTCGGCTCCGGCAGCATACGAATTCATCGCCAGGACGTGCAGGCGCGCATGTTCAAGGCGCTCGGCCTCAGCGACGAACAAGCCCGTCAGCGTTTCGGGTTCTTTCTTGATGCGCTGACTTATGGCACGCCGCCGCATGGAGGTATCGCGCTAGGCCTCGACCGTGTGGTGATGCTGCTGGCCGGCGAAAAGTCGATCCGGGAAGTGATCGCATTCCCCAAGACGACGGCCGCCCAAGACTTGATGGCCGATTCGCCGTCGGAAGTCGGCGCCGACCAGCTCGATGATTTGGGGATAGCGATCAAAGAGCCAGCGGAAGCATCGAAGAAGGGAGCATGATCTCTTATCGTTTGCTGATTGCCATACCAATTGCTGCGCTCCTGTGCGTGTTCTTGCTGGTCCGCAGCATGCACAAGCTAAGCCTGCGCATGCAGTTTATGGTGTTGCTGGGGCTAGGTGTGTCCATCGGTTTCATTTTTCTGGTGATGGTGCAGATGCCCGAATTTTCGCAGTGGTTCGGGGTGTCGCTCATCGTAGTGGTTTTCATCGCCAGCTTGTTTGGCACGCGCATCTTTTTGCGTAGCATGGCTCTGGAAGATAAGAAGACCGAAGACGACGCTCACAACGAGTTTCTTCCTAATTCCTCCGGCTCAGATCTTACGAATCCACATTCGGCGAGACACACGCCGTGAGCCGCATCCGCATCCTGGCAGAAAATGTAGCCAATAAAATTGCGGCTGGTGAAGTAGTCGAACGGCCCGCGTCCGTCGTGAAGGAGTTGCTCGAAAACGCGCTCGACGCTGACGCGCGCTCGATTCGCATTGAAACCGAATCCGGCGGCAAGCGCCTGCTCCGCGTGATGGACGACGGTTGCGGAATGAGCCACGACGACGCGCTGCTCGCCTTCGAGCGTCACGCCACTTCGAAGCTGCGCACCGCTGACGATCTGCTCTCGATCGCCACGCTCGGTTTTCGCGGCGAAGCACTGCCTTCGATCGCCGCGATTTCGCGGCTGGTCCTCGAAACTCGCGATGCCGAAGAGCACGAGGGAACCCGCGTCGAATTCGCGGGCGGAAAACTTATCAGCGTGAAGCCTGCGGGCGTACCGGTGGGAACGTCGATCAGCGTTGCGGATATTTTCTATGCCGTGCCGGCGCGACGCAAATTTTTGAAATCGGAAACCACCGAGCTGGGACACATTGCATCGCTCGTGACGCATTACGCGCTGGCCCATCCCGACCGCCAGTTTGTGCTGAAGACGCCCTCGCAGGAAATTCTGAATTGCGCGCCAGTGGAAAAACTTGCGGACCGCGTATATCAGATTTTCGGCCGCCAGGCGCTTGAAGAACTTACAGAAATTCCCACCGCCGAAGCGCCCGTGCGCGGCGCCATCACCGAGCCGCCGCTCGAAGCCGGCCAACACGAAGCTACCCTGCGCGTCAGCGGCTTCACTTCGCGGCCCGAGGTGCAGCGCACCAACCGCAACGGCATCTACATTTTCGTGAACCGGCGGCTGGTTCGCGATCGCGTGCTCCTTCATGCCATCAGCGAAGCCTATCGCAACATCGTTCCGCCGGGCGTTTTTCCGGTCGTGCTCCTCTTCCTCGACATGCCATACGAAGAGGTGGACGTGAACGTGCACCCGGCAAAAATCGAAGTGCGCTTCCGGCATCCACAATTTATTCACGATTTCACGCGCGACACGCTGCGCCAGGCGCTTTCCGCCGCGCGGCCGATCCCGGGTTTTCCAGCTGCGCGCGCAGCCGCTGCCGTGACCGCACCGAATGGCGGCACCACAGCTTTTGTGGCGAGACCCGCGTCGATAGATGCTGCTTTCCTCGCAGCCCCTGGCGCGCTGCCAGGGGCCGCGCCAGGACCGCCTCGGGCTGTGATTCCCACGTCGTTAGGCGATGTTAGGGGCGCCGTCGAGCGCTTTGAGCTGACCGGCGCACCCGATCGCCCTATTTCGCAGCGATTGCAATTCGATCCGTCGAGTGCCAGCGATTTTTCTTTCGGCGGGTCGGGCTCGGCGCCCGCCGTTGATGTAAACGCAAACGCGAACGGCGACGTCAATGCCGCCACGGCACCCGGAACCCTTCCACGCGTCGAGGACATTGCTGACCTGAAGCCGCTGGGGCAAGTGAGCAGCAGCTTCATCGTCGCGGTAAATAGTGAAGGCTTGTGGATCATTGACCAGCACGTAGCGCACGAACGCGTTCTCTTCGAACAGCACTTGCGTGCGCGGCGCGAAGGCGAACTCGGTGGACAACGGATGCTCGTGCCGCTGATCGTCGAATTGAATCCGCGGCAGCTGGTGATTTTCGAGCAGATCGCCGAAGAGCTGCACGCGAACGGCTTCGAAGCCGAATTGATGGGTGCGCGCAGCGTCGCGATTCAGGCCGCGCCCGCGGGCATTACCAGCGGAGACGCGGAGAAACTGCTCTACGAAATCCTCGATGGAATTGCGCGCGAAAATCAGGCCATTTCCATTGACTCGCTGCAGGCCAAAATCGCGGCGTCCACATCGTGCCACGCGGCGATCAAGGTCAACACACCGCTCGACGCCACAAAAATGGAATGGCTGCTTGGCGAACTGGCAAAAACCGAGTACCCGATGAGCTGTCCGCACGGACGCCCGGTCGTACTGCGCTATTCCGTGCGCGAAATCGAAAAAGCGTTCAAGCGAATATGAATGCCACGAGCTAGCTGGATTTTGATCTCGCTCACAGTGACCGGTGGGCTGGAGCGCTTGTCGTCAATCTGCTGTGGATGGAGTTGGTCGATTTGTTAAACGAAAAACTGCTGAAAACAACAAGCTTTCTTATTATTCGTCGACGCCCTGGGGAATTGCCGAGAGATATGCCAGAGTCAATCCGCACAGCGTGCGGCCCAAGCTCGTAAGAATCTTCACGGGCGTTTCCGCTTTATGTTTTGCGCTAGTAATCGTAATGCGATTGAGCCGCCGGTAGAGCGCCTTGGATCCAAAAGTGCCGAAACTGATCATCGCGATTGACGGCCCGGTCGGCTCGGGCAAAAGCACGCTCGCGCGTCGCGTTGCCCAGATGCTGGGCTACGTGTACGTGGACACCGGCGCGATGTACCGCGCGCTGGCGCTCAAGGCGCTGCGGCGCGGCCTGGCGTTCGCCGGCAACGATGACAGTCTTGTGGCGCTAGCACGCGAAACGCGAATTGACTTGCGCGCAGAGGACGGCACGCAGCGCGTATTCCTCGACCACGAGGATGTGACCACGGCGATTCGCACACCGGAAGTGTCCCAAGCGGCGTCCAAGATTGCGGTGAATTCGGGTGTGCGCCACGTGTTGGTGGCCGAACAGCGGCGGGCAGGCGAGCAGGGCGGCGTGGTGATGGAAGGCCGCGACATCGGCAGCGTCGTATTCCCCGACGCACAGCTGAAAATTTTCCTGACGGCTTCGCCGGAAACGCGCGCCGAGCGGCGCTGGCGCGAACATCAACAGAAGGGCGACGTGATTGATTTGCAGCGCACGCTCGAAGAAATTCGCGAACGCGATCGGCGCGATCAGGGCCGGACGACCTCGCCGCTGGTGCGCGCGCCCGACGCAGTGGTGGTGGACAGCACGGCGATGGATCCAGAAGAAGTGGCGCGGCTGGTCGTGATGCTGGCCAAGGACAAGGCCGAAGCCGGCGCCGGCGTGAAAACGGCATAGTCCGCGGCCGGCCGTTGCGCCAGGAAAGCGTCGGTGTGACTTAGGCTGACTTCAGTTGTTCCTGGCCGCGTCCCGACAAAATCTGCTGCGCCCAATCCACCGATTCCAAGTACAGAGCGGGGACAGCGTCCTCGCTTACGCCCAGATGCACGGCAGCGCTTCCCATTTCCTCCCAGTAGCCTCGCGCGTAGTGCAATACCAGATCGGCATTGAAAATCGGCTGGCGAGCAAGGGGAAAGCAAGAGGGGCACGGAGCCCCGGTGAAGCCAGTGGAGCTAGGCCGGGCTCGACATCGAGGCCAGGAATTCACCGTTGGTCTTGGTCTTCGAGAGGCGGCCCAGTAGCAGTTCCATGGCTTCAACGGTCGAGAGGGGACTCAGCACCTTGCGAAGCACCCAGATGCGGTTCAGTTCGTCTGGCGGCAGCAGGAGTTCGTCCTTGCGCGTTCCGGAGCGGTTGATATCAATCGTGGGGAAGACGCGCTTATCAACCAGCCGGCGGTCGAGGTTGATTTCCATGTTGCCGGTGCCTTTGAACTCCTCGAAAATCACGTCGTCCATGCGGCTGCCGGTGTCGATCAGCGCGGTCGCGATGATGGTGAGCGACCCGCCCTCTTCGACATTCCGCGCGGCGGCAAAGAAACGGCGGGGCCGCTGCAGGGCGTTCGCGTCAATACCGCCGGAAAGGACCTTGCCGGAAGGCGGCGTGACGGCGTTGTAAGCGCGTCCCAGGCGCGTCAGCGAGTCCAGCAGGATGACCACGTCGCGCTTGTGCTCCACCAGGCGCTTAGCTTTTTCCAGCACCATCTCTGCGACCTGAATGTGGCGCTGCGGCGGCTCGTCGAAGGTGGAGCTGATGACTTCGCCCTTCACCGTGCGCTGCATGTCCGTGACTTCTTCGGGACGCTCGTCAATCAGGAGCACGATCAGGGCCACTTCCGGATGGTTCGTGGTAATGGAATTGGCGACCGACTGCAGCATCATGGTCTTGCCGGTGCGCGGCGGTGCGACGATCAGCCCGCGCTGGCCTTTGCCGATGGGGCAGAGCATGTCCAGCACCCTGCCGGTGAGGTTTTCCTTGGTGGTTTCAAGGCGAATGCGCTCCTGCGGATACAGCGGCGTCAGGTTGTCGAAGAAAATCTTGTTGCGCGCGACTTCAGGGTCTTCGAAGTTGACTGCTTCCACCTTAATCAGCGCGAAATAGCGCTCGCCGTCTTTGGGCGGACGGACCTGGCCGGAAACTGTGTCGCCGGTGCGCAGGTCGAATTTGCGGATTTGCGACGGTGAAACGTAGATGTCGTCCGGGCCGGGCAAATAGTTGTATTCGGGCGCGCGCAGGAAGCCAAAGCCGTCCGGCAGGCACTCCAGCACCCCTTCGGAGAAAATCAACCCGTTCTTTTCCGTCTGGGCGCGGAGGATCTGGAAGATCAACTCCTGCTTGCGCATGCCTGAGGCGCCGGGAATGTTCAGCTCCTTGGCGATCTTCGCCAGGTCGGTGATGTTTTTGTCTTTCAGTTCTGCAAGGCTAATGCTCATCGAGTTCGTTCCTTCTCAAGCCTGGTTTTCAGGCAGATTGACTTCTGAATGGTCCACGGGCGGGCGCAAAATCGAACCAGCCACAATCTCTAAACTCACAAACGGGAAAACCACAGACAATCGGAATCCCCTGGCCGCGGACCGAGCCTGCTGATCAATATGTGGAAGGACCAGAGGGTTTCAATTGGTTAGTTCGTTGTCCTGCGCGACATCCGCGCCGAACTTGGGTTCGACTCCCGCAACCGGTGGGTGGCCGGGAATCGGCAGCGGATGTTCCAGCGCAATCTGCAAAACTTCGTCCATGGATTCCACAAAGTGAATGGACATTTGCGCCTGGATTTCCTGCGGAATATCCGCAAGATCTTTTTCATTGTCTTTTGGCAGAATAATGGTGCGCAGGCCGAGGCGGTGCGCCGCGAGCAGCTTTTCTTTCACGCCGCCGATAGGCAGCACTTTGCCGCGCAGGGTGATTTCGCCGGTCATGGCCATATCGCAGCGCACCGGAATCAGTGTTAGCGCGCTGACGATCGAGGTGCAGATCGTGATTCCAGCCGACGGACCATCTTTCGGGATCGCTCCCTCCGGCACGTGCATGTGAATGTCGATGTGCCGGTAGAAATCCTTCGGCAAGCCGAAAAGGTGGCTGCGCGAACGCACGTAGCTCATGGCCGCCTGCGCCGACTCCTGCATCACGTCGCCCAGTTTTCCGGTGAGGGTGAGCCGGCCCTTGCCCTGCATCAGCGTGGCTTCGGTGGAAAGAACTTCGCCGCCCACTTCCGTCCAAGCGAGACCGGTGGTCAGGCCGATTTCGTTTTTCTTTTCGGCAAAGAAATCGCGGAACTTCAGGATTCCCAGGAAATCGTTGAGGTTCGTGGGAGTCACTTCCACAGCGACGTTCTTGCCTTCAGTGACGACCTTGCGGGCCACTTTGCGCGAAATATTGGCAAGCTCACGATTCAAGTTTCGCACGCCTGCTTCCCGCGTGTAATGGCGAATCGTATTTTTGATAGCTTCGTCGCCGAATTTCAGCTGGTCTTTGGTCAAGCCTGTGGCTTCGAGCTGCTTGGGAATCAGGTAACGCGTCGCGATCTGATGCTTTTCTTGTTCGGTGTAGCCCGGGATGCGCAGGACTTCCATACGGTCCTGCAGAGGCTGCGGAATGGTATGCAGCACGTTGGCGGTGCACACGAACATCACCTTCGAAAGATCGTACTCCACGTCCAGATAGTGGTCGGTGAAAGAGTGATTCAGTTCCGGGTCGAGAACTTCCATCAAGGCTGCCGATGGGTCGCCGCGGAAATCCATGGACATCTTGTCCACTTCATCGAGGACGAAGACGGGATTCGTGGTTCCGGCCTTGCGCATCATCTGGATAATTTGGCCGGGCAGGGCGCCGATATAGGTACGCCGGTGACCGCGGATTTCAGCCTCGTCGCGCACGCCGCCGAGCGACACACGCACGAACTTTCGCCCGGTAGCGCGGCCGATGGACATCGCCAGAGAAGTCTTGCCAACTCCCGGAGGCCCGAGGAAGCAGAGAATCGAGCCCTTCGGATTCTTCACCAGCTGGCGAACCGCGAGATACTCCAGGATGCGGTCCTTGATCTTTTCGAGACCGTAGTGATCTTCAGAAAGTATCTGCTCGGCGCGCTTGATGTCGCGAATTTCCTTCGAACGCTTCTTCCATGGCACAGCCAGCAGCCAATCGAGGTAGTTTCGCGAAACGGTGGATTCGGCGGACATGGGCGGCATCATTTCCAGCCGCTTCAGCTCCTGCATCGCCTTTTCCTGCGGCCCTTCGGGCATGCCGGAGGTTTCGATCTTTTTCTTCAGCTGTTCGATTTCGTTGGCTTCGCCGCGGCCGAGTTCTTTCTGGATGGCCTTCAGCTTCTCGTTGAGGTAGTACTCTTTCTGCGCGCGCTCCATCTGGCGCTTCACGCGCGTATTGATCGAGCGATCCACGTTCAGCTTTTCGATTTCGACTTCGAGAATGTCCGCGATGCGATTCAAGCGCTCCAGCGGCTCAAAAAGCTCGAGCAGTTCCTGCTTCTCCTCTACCGGAATCTGCAGATTGGCGGAAATCGCGTCGGAAAGCTTGCCCGCGTCTTCGACGCGCACGGCGGCAATCATGGTGTCGTAATTCAGGCTTTGCGAAAGCTTCACATACTGCTCAAAAAGCCCGGTAACACGCTCAGAAGCCTGCTGCAATTGCGGGGAAGGCTCGGTCTTGGACGTCACCACTCGGATCGAAGCGCGGAAAAAACCTTCTTCGTTGGTGATCTGCACGATTTTGGCGCGTTCAGTACCCTCCACCAGAACTTTGATGTTGCCGTCGGGCAGTTTCACGCTCTGAACGATATTCGCCAGGGTGCCGACCTGATAGATTTCTTCCGGCTTGGGATCGTCCACCGACGCATCATGCTGCGTGACCAGAAAGATTTTCTTATCGCCTGCCAGCGCGTCTTCCAGCGCGCGCACCGAAGCTTCGCGGCCCACGATGAACGGGTGCATCATTTCCGGGAAAATGACCATTTCCCGCACCGGCATCATTGGCACGCGTTTAATTTCGGATTTTTCCCGGTTGAACATCAAGTCCCCTTGGAACCTCTAAAAGTTACCTTTGAAATTTAGCCAGCCTTTTCGAGCAGGCTCCAATTGATTTCGCGTCCCTTCACCATATCCGCCGTTACTACGAAGTCGCGCAATTTTCGCTGCGCCGGCAGGTGATACATCATTTCCAGCATGAGATCTTCCAGGATCATGCGCAAACCGCGCGCGCCTACTTTGCGCTGCAGCGCGAGTTCCGCGACAGTGTCCAGCGCATCGTCCGTAAACCGCAGCCGGACGTTTTCGAATTCAAACAGCCGCTGGTATTGCCGAACCAGCGCGTTCTTTGGCTCGGTAAGGATGCGCACCAGCGCCGATTTGTCCAGATCGCTTAGAACGCCCACCACCGGCAAGCGGCCCACAAATTCCGGGATCAAGCCGTAGCGAATCAAATCGGTCGGCTGAGCTTGTTCCAGCAATTCGATGTTGCGCCGCGAGGTCGTCGTCACTTGGGCATCCGCCTGGAAGCCCAGCGACTTATGCCCCACGCGCCGCTCGATGATTTTCTCAAGCCCGACGAAAGCTCCGCCGCAAATGAACAGGATGTTGGTCGTGTCCACCGGCGTAAATTCCTGGTGCGGATGCTTGCGCCCACCCTGCGGCGGCACGTTCGCGACGGTGCCTTCCAGAATCTTCAACAGCGCCTGCTGCACGCCTTCGCCGGAAACGTCGCGTGTAATCGAAGGGTTTTCGTCCTTCTTCGATATCTTGTCGATCTCGTCGATATATATGATGCCTTGCTGCGCCTTTTGGACGTCTCCATCGGCCGCCTGCAGCAGCTTCAAAATGATGTTTTCGACGTCTTCGCCGACATAGCCCGCTTCTGTGAGCGTGGTTGCGTCCACAATCGCGAACGGCACATCCAGCATTCGCGACAGCGTCTGCGCCATCAGCGTCTTACCGGTGCCGGTAGGGCCAACGAGCAGAATGTTCGACTTCGCCAACTCGACATCGCCCGGCTGCTTGTTCAGGAAAATCCGCTTGTAGTGGTTGTAAACCGCGACAGCGAGCTTTTTCTTGGTCTTGTCCTGCCCGATGACGTAACCATCGAGGAAGGCCTTGATCTCCGGCGGGCGCGGCAGCCGGCGATTCGCTGGACTGGACTGCTCGCGCTTCTCGTCTTCCAGAATTTGCTGGCAGACGCCCACACACTCGTTGCAAATGTACGAGCGCGGATATTCCGATGGAGAACTGATCAGCTTCTCCACCTGCTCCTGCGTTTTATGGCAGAAGGAACAGCGTAACGGCTCTTCTGGTGTGAACCGTTTCACTGATTAGGCTCCCTCGCTTCGGATTTCACCACACCCCTGACGAATCTATCTACCATTGTAAAACGGAATGCAGGCCAGGAGCAGGGAATCATCGGCTTCGATACTAACCCTTTGGTACGCAACTACCTGTGCTTCGTAATGATTTCGTCCACGATCCCGTAAGCCTTCGCCTGTTCCGCGGTCATGATGAAATCGCGTTCGACGTCTCGCTCAATTTTCTCGAGCGGCTGGCCGGTATGACCGGCGAGCAGCTTATTGAGCGCTTCCCGTGTCCGAATGATCTCCTTCGCGTGGATATCGATGTCGGTGGCTTGGCCGGAAAGACCGGACATCCACGGCTGGTGAATCAAGACGCGAGAATTCGGCAGTGCATAGCGCTTTTTCGGGGTGCCGGACGCCAATAATACGGCCGCAATCGAGGCGGATTGGCCGATGCAGTACGTCACCACATCGGGCCGGACGAACTGCATGGTGTCGTAGATCGCCATTCCGGCTGAAATCGAGCCACCCGGTGAATTGATGTACACCGAGATGTCCTTTTCCGGATCCTCGGAGGCCAAGAATAAGAGCTGAGCCGTCACCAGGTTAGCCACGTGATCGTCAATCGGTGTGCCGATGAAAATGATGTGATCTTTCAGCAGCCGGGAATAGATGTCGTAGGCTCGCTCGCCTCGGTTGGTCTGTTCGACAACCATGGGAACCAGCGTTGTGGCACGCGGAGTCGCGTCGTCTATATGTCTCATTGGAAGTATCTTTGCGCGCTGAGGAACCCGAACCAGGTGTTACGCTTCACGTTTGGCCGTCGTCTCGATTCGGGTATTGCGGTAGAGCCACTCGATTGTCTTATCGCTGCGTAACTTCGATTTCATCCTATCGAGCGCTCCTTGCTTTGTCAAGCGAGCCCGCAACGCCGTTGCCGATTCGCCACTGCGTTCCGCCAGCGCACTAATCTCTTTCTCGACGTCTTCGTCGGTTGCTTCGATTTTTTCCGCGTCCGCGATGCGGTCCAGGAGCAACTCCGCCTTCACGTCGTCCACCGCCCGGTCATGCTGGCGCCGCCGCAATGACACCCAATCAACGTTCACCGCGCGCGGGTCCACACCTTGGGCCGTCAACGAGCGCACCGTACGCTCCAGCCGCACATCCATTTGATGCTCCACCAGTGCTTCCGGAACCGGGAAATCGTGCTTCTTGACCAGGGCTTCCAGGATCTTTTCGCGCGCTTGAGAAGACTGTTGTTCTTCTTTGGCCGCTTCCAGGTTTTCCAGGATTTTCTTGCGAAGTTCCGCGACGGTAGTTACGCCGCTTGCTTCCCTCGCGGCATCCTTGGCGAATTCGTCATTCACTTCCGGAAGCTTCTTTTCCTTGATGGCGAGCACTTCGACCGAGTAATCGTAGGTCTTGCCCGCGAGTTTCTGATCAGGGTAGTCGTCCGGATATTTCGACTGGAACTTCCTGGTCTCGCCGGGCTTCCCCCCGCGAAGGTTTTCGGTGAAGCTCTCCAGGGTTTCTTCGGCGCCGATGTGGCACATGATGTTGTCGGCTTCGACCGGATCGCCGCCGCCCTCGGGCATGCCGGAAAGCTTGATCAGGGCGAAATCGCCGTCTTTCGCCGCGCGGCCTTCGACCGGGACGAACGTGGCGGCGCGTTCGCGCATCTCTTCCAGCACTTTATCCACTTGCGCTTCGCCGGTTTCCACCGCGTCCACTTGTATTTCCAGGCCTTTGTATTCGCCCAGCTCGAACTCCGGCAACACTTCAAATATGGCGCGGAACTTCAGCGGCTCGCCCTCCTTGAATTCCACCTTGTCGACTTCCGGTCGGGTTACCGGGACGAGCTTTTTCTCGTCCAGGGCTTTTTCCAGGTATTCGGGGACGAGCGATTGCAGCACTTCGCCTTGTATGTCGCCCGCAAATCTGCGGCGAATTAAAGTCACCGGCGCCTTGCCCGGACGGAAGCCTGGAATCCGCGCCACGCGCGCCAGATCGCGCGCGACTTTCTCAGTCGCTTTCGTTACATTCTCGGCTGGAATTTCCAGCTCGATCTCACGCTTGCAAGTTGTCTCTGTCATGGGATCTCTTCAGGGGAGCGCTGCGGTGCACCCTGGTTCCAGTCTGCCCTTCACCGGTTCGAAGTTCGCGAGCGAGGATGGCAGGGAAGTGCGGCAAAGCGCGCCGCAGGTGAAACTTAAGTATAAGGAAAGTATAAGCGCGCGTCAACTTCGATCACGCGGTTGCAATCGCGGAAGCGGCGGTTCGCCCGCCGTCAGGCGGGCATCTTTTTGGAAGAACAGCGCGCCAGCAAGGCGCGGCTTTGTAGAGGCCGCTTCGCCCCACGCCTTCCGGGCGAAGCGGGCAGCTTTCGCTCGCTTGCCAGTTCGAGGCCAACCCGCGTTATACTCGCGGCTAGGTGATCACGATGACTGACGAAAAAGACGAGTCGACTGAGCGATTGCGGCGCGAGCATGAAGCCATGACCAAGAAACTCGCGTCACTGCGCGAACAAGCACAAAAGCTAGGCCATGAATTTCAAGAGAAATTAAAGCCTGAGATATTGGAAGCCGAGATAGAGCTCACTCGCTTAAGCGGCCTGCTGGGGAAAATCGGGCTTTAGCGTCTCCTCCGACGTATCGCCCTAGAGCAGTACAATCCAAAAAGTGCGGAAGAAGGGACTCGAACCCCTACGGCCTTTCGGCCACCAGCTCCTAAGGCTGGCGCGTCTGCCAATTCCGCCACTTCCGCAGCGAAACCGGATTATAACATTGCGCCCAAAATTCTCAGGCAGGGAAGGCACGGTGGACTCGCTTTGCTGGCGTCGATGCTCATCTCGTTTGCGCTTGCCGCGCGGGAGCGCTTTTGTTAGTCTCCGCGGCACATGGCCAGCCCGTTGTAACCTCTCGTCGGGAGGAGCTCCATGCCACATTGCACAAAATGCGGGGCGGAAGTCGCCGATAACGCTGGATTCTGTGCTAGTTGCGGAACGCCGCAAGCGGGAGCCGGGTCGGTCCCGCCCTGGGGCGTTACGAACGCAACTCCGTCCGCCACATCGGGAATGGCCGAAAATGTGGCCGGACTGCTTTGCTACGCACTCGGTTGGGTCACCGGCCTGATTTTCTATTTCATCGACAAACGTTCGTTTGTGCGGTTCCACGCGGCGCAATCCATCGTGGTGTTCGGTGGCTTGACGATCATTCGCGTTGGGTTGGGCATGGTCTTTCTTACCGGCGGCGTTTCGTTGGGATTTGGTCTGGCATGGCTCGTTTCCATCCTCAGTTTTGTTCTTTGGATTTTGCTGATGGTCAAAGCGTATCAGGGTGAAAAATACCGCGTGCCGATAGCCGCCGACCTGGCCGACCAAATTTTCGGCAAGTCCTGACATCTTCCAAAGCAAATCGCGAAGCGCCGCTGCCCGTCTTTCCTTAGCTATTGACAACTGCGGACTGAACGTCCATCTTTATTGACTTTCCGGAGCGCGGCATTTAACCCCGCGTCAGGTTGCCAGGAGATGGAATTGAAAGTCCGGGTCTGCTTCCACGATAAATGCTTTGACGGAGCCTCCTCCGCCGCTGTCTTCTCTCGTTTCTACAAGGAGCGCATCAATCCCGGCGCCGAATTCTTTTATACCGGAATGACGCACAAAGCTTCGCAGCCTTTCGAAGACGGCACGTTTGACGGCGATGAAAACGTCATCGTGGATTTTAAGTATTCCAGCTCGCCTCAGCTCACTTGGTGGTTCGACCATCACCAAAGCGCTTTCTTGAAACCCGACGACGCCGAGCAGTTCCGGCACGATCATTCCGGCAAAAAGTTCTATGATCCCTCCTACAAGTCCTGCATTAAGTTTCTCTCCACCGTTGCATCCGAGAAGTTCGGATTTGACGCGAAGCCGCTCGCTGAGCTGATTCATTGGGGTGACATCATCGACGGAGCACAGTTCGCCTCGCCCGAAGCGGCCGTTGGGCTGGCCGAACCCGCCACTAAGCTCGCCCTGGTGATTGAAGCGGCGCCGGAAGCGGACCTGGTGCCGAAATTAATTCCGCATCTGGCATATCTTTCTCTGGCGAAGATGATCGAATTGCCGATAGTCCAGAAATATCTGCCCAGCTTACTGGAACGGCATCGCAAATCAATTGACGTATTTCGCGAGCGCGCCGATTTTCGCGATGGCGTGATTTATTTTGACGTCAGCGATCTGGATCTCGAGGGCTACAACAAATTCGTCCCATATTTTCTGTTTCCCGACGCGCTTTATTCGGTAGGCGTGAGCGCTTCACCGACTCGCTCTAAAGTTTCGGTGGGGACCAACCCGTGGAAGGAAGCTTCCGCCGACGTGAATCTGGCTTCGTTGTGTGAAAAATATGGTGGCGGCGGCCATGCCCGTGTCGCGGCCATCTCGTTTGGTCCCGGGGATTTAGTCCGCGCGCGCCAAGCGGCACAAGAGATTGCAGCCACCCTCCGCCATCGGTAGAATCAGAAGCAACAAATCACGACGAAGGCTTCCCGATATCTGGCAAATGCCCGTTTGTTTTCGAGCGGGACTTTATTATTATTTTGCGACGCTACGCGTGCTTGCGGCGTAGCTTGATGGCACGCCACGCAGCGACGAATACCCACAAGCAGAATGAAAGAACTATGTTACTCGCCTGCGATACGTTCTTGTAATTCGTAGCTTTGGGCTAGCCGAGATTGGCCTCCGACCAACTGCTAGCGCCGGTTGGGCGCAACATTCGGTCGTGTTACAATCTACGGCTCGTGGGCCGGTAGCTCAATGGTAGAGCAGCTGCCTCTTAAGCAGCGGGTTGGAGGTTCGAGTCCTCCCCGGCTCACCACTCCTTGAAGGCCTTTTTTTTTCGGTAGGTCCGCCGGGTTTCCCACTGCGGGGAATTCCCGTAGAAGAGCTTAGAATCGAAGGGTATTGCTATAACCCACCCTTTGCGAACAAAATTGAGCGGGATAGTTCCGGGGCCGTTAACACCCTCCCAGACCGGAGTGAACGTCCACCCTCGGCGCCCCAGTCAACGCCGAGTTGTTGACCGAGCGTTTCGTTCTGTAAACTTTCACTTTTGGGGTTTTGTCACCGGTGTTTAGGATTGGCGCCGCCGCATTCGCGCCTCGCTCGAAATGACCGTTACGATTTGCGCATACATGATTGATATCGGGCGGCGAACGCAGCGTTTCCGGAGAATCTGAACAGCAAAAACATGACGAGTGCAATCCAAACGCCTGCGCCGATTTTTACCGAGTCAGAAAAGCCAATCCGTTCCGAGCTTTTTAGCGTAGAGCGCCTGGAGCAACACGCGGAAAGCCTCGCGGCCGCCCAGACGGTCGTTAGCGATCTGGAAGGGCGGCCCCTCATCCCGCGCGTCTTCGAAAACGGACGCGTGCTGCTGGAATACTACCGAGACATCGCACGCGCCATTCAGCACGAACAAGCGATCGTTCCTGCTGCCGAATGGCTGGTTGACAATTTTTATATCGTCGAAGAGCAGCTTCGCGAAATCCGTGATGATCTTCCGCCCGGCTTTTACCGCAAGCTGCCGAAGTTAGGGCCCGGACACTTGGAAGGATTTCCGCGCGTGTTCGGCGTCGCCTGGGCCTACGTCGCGCACACCGACAGCCGGTTCGATCCGGAAATATTGCGCCTTTTCGTGACGGCCTACCAGCGCGTCCAGCCGCTGACCATCGGAGAACTATGGGCCGTAGCCATCACCCTGCGCATCGTGCTCGTGGAAAATTTGCGCCGGATCGCAGAGCACATGGTCGTCAGCCGCAGCGCGCGCTTGGATGCTGATATTCTCGCCGATCGCGTGCTCGGCACGGGCGGCCAGCCGGTGGTCTCCTCCGAATCCATTCTTCGCCGTTTTGAGAATAAGCCCCTCGACCGGGCGTTCGCCGTGCAGTTGGTCCAGCGCTTGCGCGACCTCGATCCGAAAGTCGGCCCCATTCTCGCGTGGCTCGATGAGCGCCTGGCGGCACAAGGGACCACGGCTGATGAAATCGTTCGCGCGGAGCATCAAGAGCAAGCGGCGATGACCGTTACCGTGCGCAACATCATCAACAGCATGCGCTTGATGTCAGAATTCGGCTGGGAGGACTTTTTTGAGAGCGTCAGTTTGGTGGACGAAGTGCTGCGCGACGGCAGCAATTTCGGCGAGATGGATTTCTCCACGCGCGATTACTATCGCCACGCCGTCGAAGATCTTTCGCGCGGTTCCACTCACACTGAAATAGATGTTGCCAGGCGCGCCGTAGAACGCGCCAAGCGTGCGCGCGCCGAGCTTCACACCGACGGACAGCCGAATGCAAACCGCAAGGCCGATCCCGGCTACTATCTGATCTCGCAAGGTCGGCTCGACTTTGAACGTGAACTCGGTTTTAAAGTTCCCTGGAGACGCGGCTTGCTGCGTCTGTATGTGCGCGCTGCGGTGCCGGCCTACCTAGGCACAATCGCCGCGCTCACTGCGATCATTCTGGCGCTGCCTCTCACGCATGCGCACGCACTTGGCGTCAAAACGCCTTACCTGATCCTTCTGGGCCTACTCGCTTCCGTGCCAGCGTCGGACCTCGCCATCGCGCTTATCAATCGTGCCGTGACCGACTTGCTTGGTCCGCGGACCTTGCCGCGCCTGGAACTTCGCAACGGCGTCCCGTCCGAGCTGCGCACCATCATCGTAGTCCCCACGCTTCTCACTTCGGTCCACGCGATCAAGGAACTCGTCGAGCGCCTGGAAATCCATTTCCTGGCTAATCCCGAAGGCGATCTGCGATTTGCGTTGCTTACGGACTGGGTGGACGCCCCGACCGAATCCCTGCCGCAAGACGAAGAACTCCTGAACGCCGCGATCGACGGCATCGCCAACCTCAACGCCACTCACGGACCTGTGCCCGGAGGCGGCGACCGCTTTTTCTTGTTTCACCGCAAACGCGTCTGGAACGAAAGCGAACGCAAGTGGATGGGATGGGAGCGCAAACGCGGAAAGCTGCACGAGTTGAATCAACTGCTTCGCGACGCTACCGACACCACGTTCTTGCCCGTTGCTGGTGCCAAGCCGGAAGCGATCCCCGGAGTTCGCTACGTTATTACGCTCGACGCGGACACGCGTCTTACGCGCGGCACCGCAGCCCGCCTGGTAGGCACGATGGCGCACGCGCTCAATCGGCCAAAGTTCAGCAAGGAACTCGGACGCGTTGTGGACGGCTATGGTGTCGTCCAGCCCCGCATTACTCCCTCGCTTCCAAGCGATCGCGAAGGGTCGCTCTTTCAGCGCATTTTTTCCGGCCCTAGCGGGATGGATCCTTACACCTCGGCTGCTTCGGATGTTTACCAAGATTTGTTTCACGAAGGCTCGTACACCGGGAAAGGAATTTATGACCTGGACGCCTTCGAAGCGGCGCTTGCCGGTAAGGTTAAAGACAATACTCTTCTAAGCCACGATTTGTTCGAGGGCATTTTCGCGCGAGCGGCGCTGGCCACTGACATCGTGCTCTTCGACGAATTTCCGTCGCATTACGAAGTCGCAGCCGCTCGCCAGAGCCGTTGGGCGCGTGGAGACTGGCAGCTGCTGCCCTGGATTTTCGGGCACGGGGGCTTGCCGAAAGAGGTTCGACGCAGAACTTCGATCCCCACAATCAGCCGCTGGAAAATGTTGGACAATCTGCGCCGCACGCTTTCGGCGCCCTTCATGTTTCTAACGATGCTGATCGGCTGGCTCCTGCCACAAGTCTCTCCGTGGATGTGGACGCGATTCATCCTGACCGTGATTGCGATTCCAGCGCTAATTCCGTTTCTGGTGGGTTTGAATCCGCGTCTTGGCGGCATCTCCAAACGCAGCCACATTCGCGACCTTATTTCCGATTTCTCGCTCGGTCTATCGCAGATAGGATTGACCGTTACATTGATGGCCTATCAAGCGTGGCTGATGGCCGACGCCATCCTTCGCACACTATTTCGCATGGTGGTTACGCGAAGGAATCTGCTGCAATGGGTTACCGCGGCCCAGGCCAAGCATGCCGTAGGCCTGGATTTGTTGGGCATGTACGGACGTATGTTCGGGAGCGTCCTGCTCGCGATGGCATCTGTGGCGATTGTTAGCTATGTGCGCCACCGCGCGCTGGTCGCTGCCATTCCGTTTGCTCTGCTGTGGGCCGCTGCTCCGGCCATAGCTCGCTGGATCAGCGTGCCGCCCCCACTCGAAGATGTTGCGGCGCTGTCACCGGCGGACGCCAAGTCCCTGCGGCTGACCGCTCGCCGCACTTGGCGGTTTTTTGAAAGATTTGTCGCCGCCGAAGATCATTTTCTGCCTCCGGACAATTTTCAGGAAGATCCCAAACCTCGCGTAGCCCATCGCACTTCCTCGACGAACATGGGCCTCTATCTGCTTTCCGCACTTTCCGCGCGTGACTTCGGATGGATCGGTGCAGGGGAGATGGCGGAGCGACTGGAGGCAACGCTTCAAACCTTCGGTCAGTTGGAGATGTATAAAGGCCATTTTTACAATTGGTATGAAACGCAAAGCCTCAAGCCTCTCGAACCCAAATATATTTCGAGTGTCGATAGCGGAAACCTTGCCGGACACCTGCTTGTTGTGAGCAGCGGATGCCGCGGTCTCATCCAGTCGCCTTTCGTCGAACCACGCATGTTCGCAGGAGTCACCGATGCGATAAACCTCTTGCGTGAGGTGACCGGCAGGATCACAGAAGCGCGGCGCACTCACACGGTGACCCGCAAACAGCTCAGTAACGCGATCGAGTCGCTCGCCGCCCTACTCGACCCGGTGCCGGCGGACGCCAGGGAATGGGCCGCGCGTCTGGTCGAGTTGCGAGAGTACGCCCAGACGGTTGCGGACATTGCCGAGGCGCTAGCACAGGAACTCGATGAGCCCCCTGACTCTGAATTGCGCGCGTGGGCTGAGGCGGTCAGAAACGCCATCGAGAGCAACCTGCGGGACGCGCGCATCATGATCCCGTGGCTGCGTCTGGACGTGAAGGAAGTAGTGGCGATGGCGGGGCGCTCACAGGAACATTCCCCCGAATGGGCGGCGATCGAATCTCGCTTCACTACCATGCCAACTCTGGCCGACGCGCCTGAACAGTTCGAGCTCGCCATACGCGACTTGGCCCCGCTGCGCGAGAGGCTTGCATTTGATCCGCTCGCGAACCAGGAGGTTCTCGCGCGAATCGACGCGCTGGTCGGCGCTCTAAAAGCTTCCGCCAATGAAGCGAGATCGCTTGCCAATCGCCTCACGGAGATCGCGAGCACTTCTCAGGACATGTTCGATGCGATGGACTTCAGGTTTCTGTTCGATGACTCACGGAAGCTTTTTTCGATCGGCATGCGTGCTACCGACGGAACCTTGGACGCCGGTTGCTACGACTTGCTAGCCTCCGAAGCTCGCCTCACCAGCTTTATCGCCATCGCCAAGGGCGATGTCCCGTCGTCCCACTGGTTTCACTTGGGTCGCACGCTCACACCTGTGGGAAGCGGCTCTGCCTTGATTTCCTGGTCGGGGTCGATGTTCGAATATCTGATGCCGGCGATTATCATGCGTTCTCCGGCGAATAGCATGTTGAGTCAAACGTACGAGCAGGTTGTTCAACGCCAAATCGAATACGGAAACGAGAGGGGCATTCCGTGGGGAATCTCCGAATCGGCCTTCAACGCGCGCGACATCGAGTTTACATACCATTACGAGGGTTTCGGAGTCCCCGGACTCGGGCTTAAGCGCGGCCTCAGCGGAGACTTGGTGATTGCGCCGTACGCAACCGCTCTAGCTTCGATGATCGAACCGGCTGCTGCCGTGCAAAATTTTGTGCGGATCGCGCGAGCCGGCGGCGAGGGCGCGTACGGTTTCTATGAAGCGCTCGATTACACACCTAGCCGGCTACCTGAAGGAAAAGACGTAGCCATCGTGCGCACCTACATGGCTCACCATCAAGCCATGTCCATTGTGGCGTTCGACGACGTACTGAACGGCGGCGCGATGTGCAACCGCTTTCACGCACAGCCGATCGTGCGGGCGACGGAATTGCTTCTGCAGGAACGCACACCGCGTGACGTGCTGGTTGCTCGGCCCCGTGCGGAAGAGGTTTCCGCGGCAGCGACCGTGCGCGAGTTGACCCCTCCCGTCGTTCGTCGTTTCACCACGCCGCATGATGTGACTCCGCGAACGCATTTACTTTCCAACGGCCGCTATTCCGTCATGCTGACTGCGGCTGGCTCGGGCTATAGCCGCTGGCGTGATCTGGCCATCACGCGATGGCGGGAAGATGTCACGCGGGACTGCTGGGGGCAGTATATTTTCCTGCGCGATGAACAAACAGGAGCCGTGTGGTCGGCGGGGTTTCAGCCTGCGGGGGTTGAGCCCGACGCATACGAGGCGGCCTTCTTCGAGGACCATGCCGAGATTATCCGGCGCGATCGATCGCTAACCACAACTCTTGAAGTCGTCGTTTCGCCCGAAGACGACGCGGAAGTTCGCCGCGTGTCGCTCACCAATCTGGGAGTGCGCGCGCGAGATATCCAGGTTACTTCCTACGCCGAACTTTGTCTCACGACGCAAGCTGCGGATATGGCCCATCCGGCATTCGCGAAGCTGTTCGTCGAAACAGAATTCAAGGCCGACGTTGGCGCGCTGCTGGCCACTCGTCGCAAACGCTCCGATGATGAAAGTTCGGTGTGGGCCGCGCACGTCGTGGTTGTGGACGGCGAAAGCATTGGGGATCTGCAGTATGAAACGGATCGCGCTCGCTTCGTTGGCCGTGCACGCACTCTGCGCAGTGCAGTATCGGTAATGGACGGCCGTCCACTATCGGGCGCTGTAGGCCCGGTGCTTGATCCCATTATGAGCTTGCGGCGCACGGTTCGCGTTCCGGCGGGCAGCACGGTTCATTTGATTTTTTCCACCGTCGCCGCTGCCACGCGAGAAGAAGTTCTCGATCTCGCCGACAAATATCGCGACGTCAGGACGTTTGAGCGCACGCTGACTCTTGCTTGGACGCAGGCGCAGGTTCAGCTTCATCACCTTGGCATTAGTTCGGAAGAGGCGCTTCTATTTCAACGCCTCGCGAATGCCGTCCTGTACGTGGATTCATCCCTGCGTCCCGCAGCCGATGTTCTGGCGCGAACGTCGCTGAACATCTCTACGCTGTGGGCCCAAGGCATATCCGCGGACTTGCCGATTATCCTGGCGCGGATTGATGACTCCGACGACGTTGAAATCATCCGGCAGTTATTGCGCGCGCACGAATACTGGCGCATGAAGCAGCTGTCGGCGGACGTCGTCATCATCAACGAAAAGGCGGCGTCCTACGTGCAAGAGCTTCAAGAGTCTCTCGAAGCCTTGGTGCGTGGAAGCAAGCTGAGACTTTCTCCTGATTCCGGGGGACTGAGCGGGAAGATTTTTCTGGTTCGCGGCGACCTTCTCACTGATCAGGCGCGCGCACAGTTGCAATCCGTGGCGCGCGCGGTGCTCTTGAGCCGGCGAGGCACTCTTGCCGAGCAGATCGTGCGTTCACAGACTACCGAGACCGAGGCGCCACCGTCGCTGCGTACACCGCGCGCGTCCAAGCGTCAGGATTTGCCCATCCCGGAGCAGACCTTACAATTCTTCAATGGCCTTGGTGGGTTTGCGGAGAATGGGCGGGAATACCTGGTTGCTCTTGGCGAAGGCCTGCGCACGCCTGAACCTTGGATCAATGTGATCGCGAATGCGAATTTCGGGTTTCTGGTGTCTGAATCCGGTTCTGGTTTCACCTGGTCGCTCAACAGCCGGGAAAATCAACTCACACCATGGTCCAACGATCACGTTTTCGATACTCCCGGCGAAGCAATCTACATTCGCGACGAACACTCCGGCGAAGTTTGGACCCCATCCGCTTTGCCGATCCGGGACGAAGACGCAACCTACATTGCCCGCCACGGGCAGGGATATTCCCGCTTCCAACATGGCTCGCGCGGCATTGCGTTGGACCTCGTACAATTTGTGCCTCCAGAAGACGCGATTAAGATTTCACGGCTCACGCTGCGCAATGAGTCGGGCCGCACACGCAGGATCTCCGTCACCGCATATGCCGAGTGGGTGCTGGGGAATTCTCGGAGCGCTTCAGCGCCTTACATCGTTACCGAACTCGATCCGCAATCGCGTGCATTGTTCGCGCGTAGCGCATGGAATGGTGAGTTTGGCGGCCGCATTGCATTTGCGGATTTGGCTGGACGACAAACTTCGGTTACAGGTGACCGCACTGAATTTTTCGGCCGCAATGGAGGACCGGAACGTCCCGCCGCCTTGGAGCGCGGCGCGCAGCTCTCTGGAAAAGTGGGCGCTAGTCTCGATCCATGCGCCGCGCTGCAAACGATCATCGAACTGCGTCCGGGTGAGAGCGCCGACGTGATATTTTTCCTGGGGCAGACCGAAGATAAAGAACGCGCGCGCGAGTTGATAGCGCGCTATCGGGGTGCCGATCTCGATAAAGTTCTTGCCGATGTCACGCGGCAGTGGGATGAGGTCCTTGGGACGGTACAAGTCACGACGCCGGATTCGAGCATGGACGTCCTGCTGAATCGCTGGCTGCTCTATCAAACTCTCTCCTGCCGAATCTGGGCGCGCGCAGCATTCTACCAATTGAGCGGCGCATACGGCTTCCGCGATCAACTGCAGGACGGCATGGCGCTCACCGTCTCCAAACGCTCGGTCACGCGCGAACATTTGCTGCGCACGGCGGCACGCCAATTCCCGCAAGGGGACGTCCAGCATTGGTGGCATCCTCCTTCTGGGCGCGGTATACGCACTCGCATTTCAGACGATCCTTTGTGGTTGGTCTATTGCGTCATCCAGTTCATCGAAGCAACGGGTGACATGACCGTGCTCGGGGAGCCTGTGCCGTTCCTCGAGGGAGATGAACTAGCTGAAGGCCAGAAGGAATCCTATTTTCAACCGCGCATTTCGGAAACGAGCGCCACATTATTCGAACATTGCGCGCGAGCTCTCGACCGTAGCCTGGGCGTGGGCACTCACGGCTTCCCTCTGATGGGCACGGGCGACTGGAACGACGGTATGAACCGCGTCGGCCAGGAGGGCAAAGGCGAAAGCGTGTGGCTGGGATGGTTCCTGCACGCGGTGCTATGGGAGTTTGCCAAGTTTGCCGATGCCCGTGGCGAGTCGCAGCGTGCCGAAAAATGGCGGATTCACGTCAGCGGACTCAAGGCTGCCTTGGAACGGGAGGGCTGGGATGGCGAATGGTATCGCCGTGCGTATTTTGACGACGGCACTCCGCTGGGCTCGGCCACAAATGCGGAGTGCCGCATCGACGCAATCGCTCAATCGTGGAGCATGATGTCCGGTGCCGCGGAACGTGGACGCAGCCTTCGGGCAATGGCTGCGGTTGATCAGCAACTGATTCGCCGTCCTGAAGGACTCATCCTTCTGCTCACGCCTCCTTTTAATCACCCGGCGCATGATCCGGGCTATATCAAGGGGTATCCTCCTGGCATTCGCGAAAACGGCGGCCAGTACACGCACGCCTCGACTTGGAGTCTGATTGCATTTGCCGAGCTAGGCGACGGCGGCAAGGCCGTCGAGCTCTTCCGGATGATGAATCCCATCAACCGCTCGAATTCACGAGCGAGCGTGCAACGTTACAAGGTGGAACCCTATGCCGTGGCGGGGGACATCTACGCCGAGCCTCCGCACGTAGGCCGGGGAGGGTGGACCTGGTACACAGGCTCCGCAGGCTGGCTCTATCGCGCTGGCATCGAATGGATACTGGGATTCCGCCTGCGGGGAATGACACTTTCCATTGATCCTTGTATTCCTCGAGAGTGGCCGGGTTACTCAATCGAATTCCGGTATCACTCCTCCACGTACCGGATCAGGATCGAGAATCCTTCTGGCGTGACGCGCGGTGTCGCGCTGACTGAGGCAGACGGAAAACTACTGGCCGGTTCGGCAAACATTCACCTGGTGGACGACGGCAACGTGCACCAGATTCGCATAGTGCTCGGCTAACCTCCGCGATGAGACCCGTGAAACTAAGACTTCGTGCTCCAGCAGGCCGTAACGAACAGAGCGGCAAGGTCTTTCCATCTTCGAAACAGTGATTATATTGATTGGTTCGGCGGTTTTATTCGGCCTCTGCATCGTCTAACATTGCATTGTGGGTGAAGACTGGGTCATGCGAAGGCGGCTCTCGCGCCGCGAAGTGCTCAGGCAGCTTGCGGTTGCCTCCGCATGCGGCATACCCCTAGTCGGAGGATTGCCGCTCGTCGGCGCCGGGGTTCCGGCCCAACAAGTTGTACCGTTGGCGGCCGAGCTCCCACCTCCTTCGTATTTGACTCCCCGGGACGACGCTTTCCTGGAAGAGCTCGAAAAGGCCATTTTTCAGTTTTTCTGGGATCAAACCAATCCCACGACCGGTCTCACGCGGGACCGCTGCAACGTACGCTCCTCCGACAACGGTATCCTGGGCAGCATTGCGGCCACCGGGTTCGGCCTTACGGCGCTGTGCATTGGTGAAAAGCGCGGCTATTTGTCTTTCACGCAGGCGCGCGAACGGGTCATCAATTGCCTTCGTTTCCTGTGGAAGAAGCTGCCGAACGAGCACGGGTTTTTCTATCACTGGGCCAACATCAATACGGGCGAGCGGTTGTGGCAAGCGGAGTTTTCGTCCATTGATACGTCCATATTGCTTTGCGGGATTCTTACCTGCCGTCAGCATTTCCAGCACTCGGAAATCAGCCAACTGGCCCTGGAAATCTTCAACCGGGTCGATTGGAATTGGCTATCTGAAGACACGCGCATTCTTCCGCACGGCTGGACTCCCGAGACTGGGTTCCTGCAGTATCGCTGGGATAGTTACAGCGAAATGATGATGATGTATTTGCTGGGGCTGGGGTCTTCCTCTCACGCGTTGCCTCCCGCCACTTGGGACGCCTGGAAACGGACAACGTTCGAGTTTGACGGCATCAAGTTCATCGGGTCTTATGCCCCCTTGTTCGTGCATCAGTATTCCCAGGCTTGGTTTGACTTCCGTGGCAAGCGCGACAAGTATGCCGACTACTTCCAGAACTCGATCGTCGCCACGGACGTGCACCGCCGGTTTTGCCTGAGCCTGACGAACAGGTTTCCGGACTATAGCGACGACCTGTGGGGGATTACAGCGTCGGATTCGATCAAAGGTTACGAGGTATGGGGCGGACCGCCGGAGACAGGACCGATTGATGGAACCGTGGTGCCGTGCGCGGCGGCGGGTTCGTTGCCGTTTCTACCGGCGCCGGCGATGCGAGTCTTGCGGACGATTGACAATCGCTATGGAGCCGGAACGTGGAGCCGCTACGGGTTCGTGGATGCTTTCAATCCGCTGATCAATTGGTACGACAGCGATGTGGTGGGTATTGATTCGGGGATTACGATGGTGATGGCGGAAAACGCCCGAACGGCGTTTGTGTGGGATACCTTCATGAAAAATCCTGAAGCACAACGCGGGATGGAACGCGCGGGATTCAAGCCTTACCAGCCGCTGGCGCCGCAGGAGCTTGTTGAGATGCACCTGCATATGCCCGGCGGCTCGAGCAGCGAAAGCCCGAAGTAACATTTGCAGCGGCCGAACGTGAAACAGGCAACTCGCCGCAACGATCAGCAAACACTCACAGCAAATTACCGGTAGTTCGCCGCTTGGAGTTCGAACAACTCCGCGTAGTGTCCGCCGTCTTTCAGCAACTGGTCGTGCGGACCCTGCTCGGCGATTTCTCCACCCTTCAGAACCAGAATGCGGTTGGACATTTTCACCGTGGAGAAGCGGTGCGAAATGAGCAGTGACATTTTGCCTTCGGTCAATTCTGAGAAGCGCTGGAAAACTTCGTGTTCGGAACGCGCATCCAGGGCGGCCGTGGGCTCGTCGAGGATCAACAACTGCGCATCTCGCAAATAAGCGCGAGCAATGGCGATTTTCTGCCACTCACCACCAGAGAGATCCACGGCGCCTTCGAAGCGCGAGCCGAGGACCTGATCGAAGCCCTTGGGCAGCTTGCGGATGGCCTGCTCGGCAAGGCTCTTATTGGCAGCTGCGCGGATGCGGAAAGGATTGTGGCGCTCCTCGATGCGGCCGACTGCGATATTCGCGGACGCCGTCATTTCATAGCGCATGAAGTCCTGGAAAATGACGCCGATTTGCTGCCACAAGCTGTCGAGATCGTATTCGCGCAGGTCGCGTCCATCGAGAAGGATTTGACCTTCGGTGGGATCGTACAGGCGTGTGAGCAGCTTGACGATGGTGGTCTTGCCCTGGCCGTTCTCTCCGACGATCGCGATACGCTCGGAAGGCGCCAGTTTGAAATTCACATTCTTCAGAATGACGCGCGAGCTGCCAGGATAGCTGAACGAAACGTTCTTGAACTCGAAGCCCTGCTGAATGCGTTTTGGAGCCGGAAGTGCGCCAGTCCTGGATTGAATCTTCGGCCGCACGGCGAAAAACTCGAGGAGATCGGTCATGAAAAGAGCTTGGTTCGCGATTTCGGCGAAGGTGATGAACACGGCTTGAATGTTAGTACTTGCGGCGGCAATCGCGCCCGCAAGCATGGTCAGCTTGCCAATGGACAAGCTCCCGTGCACGGTCTCATAGATTACGAACGCATACGTCCCGTAATATCCCGCCACGCCGAGGAGGCCAAGCAGCGATCCAACGGTAAGTTTGCGCCGCGCAACGCCAACCGTTTGATCGTACAAGCGCTCGGCGACGTCGGAATATCGCCCCACGAGGAAGGGAGCAAGTCCGAACAGCTTCACTTCCTTGGCGCCCTCCTTGGTTCCGCTAACCGTACGGAGATAATCCAGTTCGCGGCGTGCTGGCGTCTGCTGGAAGCTCATTGAGTAAGTAAGGAAAGCGAAATGCGTCTCGCCCAAGAATGCGGGCACAACGCAAACAAACAACGCCAGCAGCAGCCACGGAGAATAGAAGAAAATCCCGGCCGCGAGGCTGATCGTCGTGATCGCTTCCTGAATCAGCCGCCCGGCTATCTTGATGGTCTGAACGCGATCGGTGCTCTGGGCCCGGGCGCGCTCCAATTTGTCGTAGAAAACCGGATCTTCGTACGACAGAAGATCCAGATTCGCAGCGTGCTTCATCAGCGTGATGCTGATGTGACGCATGAAGCGTTCGGCCAGGGTAGTGTCACAAAAGTCGATCAAGCGCGCCACGATCGCGGCGAATCCAGCGAGCCCAAATTCAAGGGCCACAAACCACCAGAAGAACCCAGGGAGCGGCGTTTGATGCGCTTTGTAGGCGTAAATCGCGTCGATGATGCTGCGGGTTACGATCAACATCGAAAGCGGGATCAAAGCGACCGCGACGCGGGCAATCGCCTCACCGACGACGACTGCGGGAGCAGCCTCCCAAACGAACTTCATGACGCGGGGAATATTCCTAAGGGCGTGGATCCGCTCGCCCCATCGAGGGCTTGGGATATCCTCGGAGGGTTTCACTTCACTGACTGGCTGACCGACTAACGCTCTGGCGCTCACGACTGTTTCTCCATTTCTACGAGGGCTGCTTGATTCTTATCGTTATAATTCCTGACTTCCTTGGTGCAGCCATTGTGCCGAAGGGCACGTTGTCTGCCAATCTGAAAGTGCGCGTAAACCGCTAAAAAGTAACGACCTACGGAATTAGGGTTCGATTCGCGAATCTGTTGTTTTTTCGCACTTGCCGCAAGTTCTACGTTGTTTGAAAGCAACTGTGGCTCGTAATTCCTGACTTGTGATTCGTAACTCGTGAACCGGGGCCCGCGATCCGTGATTCCAAACCCTGCTGCTGCTCAGTTGGATGCGCGAAGTGCTTGAAAGGTGGCGATTAAGACAGATCCCGGCCGTTTGTTTTCTTGGAGTTGCGACGCTTTCTAGTCGCCTGGGTTGGCGATTGTAGAGATGTGATTGCCGAGTGGTGCTTCCGCGAGTTCTGAGTAAGCTCGGAAAACTACGCGACGAGTGACGAGCGCGTTGCGGGCACCGGCACTGGCGATGCCATTCATTGGACTTGCTTGCCCCGTCATTGGCGCTGCAGCTTGCATGTGACTTCCTTGGCGGGCCGCAAATGTGCACTGTGGCTGGGTGCCAACTTCACAGACGTGCAGGTCAAATTGCATGTCCCGCCGTTGCTACGGGCACTGCTGATCGCCATCGACACGGACGTCCCCGAGCCTTTGATTCCGAATGAGCCGGTGACGGTAAAATTTAGCCTGACACCGCAGCCCGTTCTGCTGCAGACGGGAGAGCAGCTACGTTTCGATGTCGGCCGCACGGACCTCTTGCTGAGTGACCAAAGCCACGGTCGTGCGCAGTTTCAGATGCAGGTGCCGCCGTACTTTTCGCGTAACAATTTGCACTATGGCGCAGAGACCTACATCGAGCTGCGCAAAGTGCCGACGCAGTCAAAATGATCTTGTTCGCCTCTTCTTCTGACATTGCTGATCTTTCGCAACCATCTGTTTCTTAAAGGGATAGTGGATGTTGGCGGAAGTCCGACAAAACCATAAAAAGTGCTTGCATATGTTCTAGTGATATAGTTAACTATAACACTGTTTATGGTTCGCGCGATTGTGCGGGCCAAATTCTGACCTCAGAGGAAACGGGCTTAAGGAGAATTGAACATGAAAGCTCTTGGTTCTGTGTTGTCCGTCGCTGTTTTACTGTCGTTCTCGACCGTAGCTTTTGCGCAGTCTGACGCGACGCCCGTTACGCCTTCCGACGCGCAAAAGTCCTTCGACACATTAAAGACTCTGGCGGGGAATTGGGAAGGCCCGGTGAGCGTCGACCCGCCACAAGCCGACATGGCTACCGACAAGCCCGTGCACGTCTCGCTGCGTGTGACGTCCAGGGGAAACGCACTCGTGCACGAAATGCAGGAAGCGGGAACGCCGTTGGATGCGACGCGTTACGACCATCCGATCACGATGCTTTATCTGGACAGCGGTCGCCTCACGCTGGTTCATTATTGTGACGCCGGAAACCGCCCGCGCATGACGGCCAAAGTCTCGCCGGATGGAAAAAAGGTGGAATTCGAGTTCGTCGATCTTTCCGGCAGCAATCAGTATGGACACATGTACCACGCTGTGTTCACGGTCGTTGACCCTAACCACCACACCGAGGACTGGACTTATTTGATGCCAGGGGACAAGCCGATGCACGCGCATTTCGACCTGCAGCGCCCAAAGTGACGGAGAGAATCTCTCCAAGGACTATCGGGAACCCATGATGGACCGTGAGTGGAACGACAGTGAGCCAATTTACCGCCAGATTCGCGACCGAGTGGTTGCGATGATACTCGACGGCGTGCTGAAGGAAGGCGATCCGCTGCCGTCGGTGCGCAATGTGGCGGCAGAATATCGTGTGAATCCGCTCACGGTTCTCAAGGGCTACCAACAACTAGTGGATGAAGCGCTGGTGGAAACGAAACGCGGCCGCGGGATGTTCATCAATGCCGGCGCGCGCGATTTGCTGTTGCAGGGCGAACGGCGGAAATTCGTCGCGGAGCAATGGCCCAGGGTTTACGAAACCATTCAACGGCTCGGGCTGACTCTGGAAGAACTGCTGAGTGCTGCCGAAGCGGCCAAGCGTGCAAAGACGGAACAGAGGAGCTGAAACCATGCCAGTGATAGAAGCACGCGGCCTGCGCAAATCTTACGGAACAACTGTTGCACTGGACGGAGTGGATTTGCGCGTCGAGGAAGGCCGCATCCTCGGACTTATCGGTCCGAACGGAGCGGGGAAGACGACCGCGCTGAACGCCGTTCTGGGCCTTACTCCCTATCAGGGAGAACTGAAGGTGCTGGGACGCAATCCCTGGAACGAGCGCGAGCGGCTAATGTGTGATGTTTCTTTTGTTGCCGATGTCGCGGTGTTGCCGCGTTGGATCAAGGTTTCGCAAGTGCTCGCGTACGTCAGCGGCGTGCACCCGCGATTCGATCGCGCGAAGGCGGAAGGTTTTCTGGCGAAGACCACGATCAAGAGCGGCAGCAGGGTGAGGGAATTGTCGAAGGGCATGGTGGCGCAGTTGCATCTCGCGTTGGTGATGGCCATTGACGCGAGATTGCTGGTGCTGGACGAGCCCACCCTGGGCCTGGATATTTTGTATCGCAAGCAATTCTACGATTCGCTGCTGAACGATTATTTCGATCGCAGTCGGACGATCGTGGTGACTACACATCAAGTGGAAGAGATACAGGACGTGCTCACCGATGTGATGTTCATCGACCGCGGTCGAATCGTGCTGAATTCCAGCATGGAAGAATTCGAGTCGCGTTATCTGGAAGTGATGGTGCTTCCCGATCGGCTTGCCGCAGCGCGCGCGCTGAAGCCGATTAACGAGCGGCAAGTATTGGGCCGGAGCATTTTGCTGTTCGATCGCGTGGATCGTCAGCAGCTCGCCGCGCTTGGCGACCTGCGCACGCCGAGCATCGCCGACTTGTTCGTTGCCGTGCTGGGCCATCAAAACGGCGTGGCGCAAGGAGCGGCTCGATGAGTACTCCATCAAACGCTGTGCCGGAATCTTTCGAGTCCCAGCGAGTCGCTCCTGCCGTCATGTCTGCGACTCAGCCGTTGTGTTGGTCGGTGCGACGCGAATTGTGGGAGAACCGTTCGATCTACGTCGGGCCTTTGGCCGTCGCCGCCATCGCAATGCTAGGTTTCTTGATCAGCCTGCTGGGCCTGCCGCGCAACATGCGTGAACTGGCGGGGCTGGACCCGATGCATCAGCACATCGGGCTGGCCATGCCCTACACCCACGTTTCGATGCTCATCATCGTGATCGCGTTTCTGGTCGGGTTCTTTTACTCGCTCGAGGCGCTGCACATCGAGCGTCGTGATCGTAGCATCCTTTTTTGGAAGTCGCTGCCGGTCTCGGATCTTACGACGGTGCTCTCGAAGGCGAGCGTTCCGCTGGTGATTCTGCCGCTGCTCGTTATTGCAATCGTTGTGGTTTTGCATTTGGGCATGCTGCTGCTGGGCCTGGCGGTCGCTTCGCTGAGCGGCGCGGATGCGGCTACGATGTGGGCGAAGCTGCCCTTTTTTCAGCTGGAAGTGGGGTTGCTCTACGGCGTGACCGTGATGACGCTGTGGCATGCGCCACTGTACGGTTGGTTGCTGCTGGTTTCGGGTTGGGCGCGGCGCGCCCCGTTTTTATGGGCCGTCTTGCCGCTGCTGGCGGTCAGCGTCTTCGAGAGGATTGCGTTTCACACCGCGCATCTGGGCTCTCTGCTGGGAAACCGCGTGTATGGATTTGCGGCGGAGGCCTTCAATTTGACGCTGCCGGACGGCACGCCGGTGGACGGCCATTTTATTCCGGTGATGCAGTTCACTCCGTTGAAATTCTTGAGCAGCCCGGGCCTGTGGTTAGGGCTGGTGTTCGCTGCGATATTCCTGGTCGCAGCAGTGCGGTTGCGCCGCTACCGGGAGCCGATCTGATTCGAATACAGCCTTGATTGAATCCTGGCATAAGGAGAAACGAGTATGAACACAGCCGGTGGAAATATAGAACGCGTTATCGGTCTTGAGCACTCGCCAATGGAATGCACTTCTGCCCCACTCCATGCTCCGATTTGGGAGGACGTGCTGGCACAGGCGATAACCGGTGAACTGCTGGCGGCGATGAACTACACATCGCTATCGGAGATATGTGACGATCCCGCAGAAGTGGCGGACGCGCTGGAGCACGCGGAGATTGAACGAGGACATGCCGCCCGATTCACTGCTGAGGGCCGCAAGATTGGAGTGAATGCTGCCAATAACGTCGGGGCGAAGCATTGGAAACGGCTCCGCGAGGCGTTCCTGCGCCGCGTTGCCGAACGTGATTTTATCGGCTGCCTGATTGTGCAGGAAATCATGCTGGAATCATTTGCGGTGGCAAGCTACGCGCGCGTTGGGAGAGTGGCGCCGGGGAGCCTGGGCAAGACTTTTTCCACAATCGCGGCGGAGGAAGAAGAGCACGTTGATCACGCCATGGCGATTCTCAGGGCCGAGCGAGCCTTAGACGCGCAGCGCTTCGACGACAAAGTTTATCGGCTGCATCTGGACGTGATGACTACGCTCGCGCAGATGCTGGCGAAGGAATGCAAGGACGGACACTGCGAAGTTTGCCACAGCAGTTGTGTGAAGCCGGCGCTGTTTGCTGTGAGCTTGAGTGCGGCTGAGCTCCGCGGAGCTTCGCTGCGGCAGTATTTGAAGGCGCTCGACATGCTGGGGGTACCCGGAGAGGTGACGCTAACATGGGTGACTCAATTGCCAGTGTAATCACGCGTGAGCGGACCAGCGAGGTTGATTTCGCGCTGATCGGGCATCAGGAAAGCTGGAGGGCGGCCGCGGATGTACTGGCTGTGCTGCGCGGACCGGATCGCACGCCTCTGCCGGACGATGAGATCAAGGACATCCTTCCCTGGATTCCGCCCAGAGCCGTCTGTCACGTGGAGGCCGCATCTATCGCCGGCAGGAAGGCCCGCGGCCTCTATATTGAGTCATTCATTCCACCGGATCGTCTGGAAGCTGTCTACGTGCACGAAAATCTCGCGCGAGTTCGCGGAGCGGCGGCTTACGCGATCAAGGCTGGCGCGAAGATTGTGAGTCTCGGCGGATTCAGCTCGATTTTGATCGAGGGCAACTTCGATCGGCTCCCGGAAAGGCACCATACGGTTTTTACGACAGGCAATACGTTGACTGTTGCTTTCATCGTTCAAGGCATCGAGAAGATGTGCGCGCTGGAAGGCCGGGACATTAAAAGTTCAACGCTGCTCGTCGTAGGGGCAACTGGAGATGTGGGTTCCGGCTGCGCGCGCTGTTTGGCGCCGATTGTGACGCGAGTGCTGCTCAACGCACGCAACGTGGAGCGACTACGCGGGCTTGGAGCGGAGTTGCAAGCCGGCGGAGTTGATGTGGAGATCGCGACCGATCTCCGGCAATTTTCCGCAGTGGCTGACCTCGTGATCTGCGCGGCGAGTCTAGCGGCCCCTTCGTTGCTGTTGAGCCGAATCGCGCCCGACGCAATCGTTTGCGATGCGGGTTATCCGAAGAACTTGTCTGCCAGGGAGATACTTGGCGCCACAGTCTTTTTTGGCGGTCTGGGACAGATTGCTGGTGGATTGAGGTTCGCGCCGGATCTTCATGGAGTTTTGAATCGGCATCCGTTCCCCGATGTGGTTCATGGGTGTCTCCTCGAAGGTATGGCTCTTGCGTTGGATGGACGGTTTGAGCCTTTCTCTCAAGGAAGAGGCTTCATCACTCCGGAGCGTGTGGAGCAGATCGAGAGAATTGCCGGACGGCACGGGATCTATCTCGCGCCACTTTACAACGGCGATGGCCCCGTCGAGCAACTCCCCGCGATTTACTCCAGCGGGCGTTTTGATTGCGCGGCGTGTAGCTGAAAGCTGTACGCTCAAATTCTTTGGTTCCAGGTTTGTACAAGGAGGACACGATGATCCGAGAACGGGCGCTCAAGGCTGTGTTACTGATCGTGGGAGTCCTCTTTGTGGCTGGTCTTTATGCAATCACGACAACGAACGAACCCACGGAGCAGATGCTGGGAGTCGTCTATGCCACGCTGGGAGTTTTCCTTCTGGTGGCGTTGCGCAACACGTCCGCAAACCGCAGCCTGATCGCGTTCACGGCTTGGTCGAGCATCGCTCATGCCGCGATTATGGCCTTGCAGGCATACCGAAATGTGATCCCGCGCGCGGATCTGCTGCGCGCCGTGCTTCCGCTCACTATCATCGGCTTAGCACTGATCTTGCTCGCCCCACCGAAGGCAAGGGTGGCCGGGCCCTGATCGCAGCGCGAGTTGCAGTCAGACAGATTTGCTGATTCTAGATCAGGCTATTGCAGCTTGCCGTATTCGGATTTAGCGGCGGTGAGGATTGGGACCGTGGGGTCGGCGTCTTTCCAGAGCGCGAAGAAGTCTTGATAAGCGACGCGGGCTTTGGCTATGTCGCCTTCGAGGGCGTAGGCACGGGCGAGTCCCAGTTTCGCTAGCGCGCCGGTAATCGAATTCGTCACTACGCCTGGGTGATCTGCGATCTTTTGAAACTCCGCTGCGGCTTCGGTCCCTTTGTGCAGCGCCAAATACGCACGGCCGCGCTGGTACGTGCTGAGCATGCGCCTCTGATTGGCGAGGTCGTAAGGCACGGCGCGCTGGAGAATCTCGACTGCTTTGGCTGGATTGTTGCGGCCGATCTCAATCGCGGCGTGAATGGTGGGGAGATCGAATCCATTGGTGAGTGTGTTGGAAGGATGATCCTTAGCAACCTCGGCAGCGATGGATTCGGCGCGGGACGCGTCGCCGGCGCGCGCGAAAACGTATGCAGCGTCTGTACGCACGCGTAACGACGCAGAATTCACCGCCAGGGCAGCCACAGCATTCCTGCGTGCACCGGCGTCGTCGCCCACCTCTGCTCCGATTATCGCCAATCCATTGAGGGCTTGCGCTGCGGGTTCGTCCCGATGCAAGCCCGCGTAGGCGGTACGCGCGCGTTCTAACGAACCACGCGCCTTTTCTATCCGCCCCGAGTACGCCTCGGTTTGCGCCGCCAATACGAACGATAACGCCTCAGCCGTGAGTCCCTTGGAAGCAAAAATCGAAAGCTCGCGGTCCATGGTGGACGGGTCGTTCTGCACAAAGGCCAGCAAGTAAAGCATCTGGTGAAGGTTGGGAACATCCAGCTTTCGGGTAATGGCTTGGTCAAGCGTAGCCTTGGCCTCATCAAATCGCCCCAGACCAACATAACTGCCAGCCAGCGCGACGAACGAGATGCTGTCGTCCTGGTCGAGTTGATTGGCCTGTCGTACGGCAGGTAGCGACTTGTCCCATTGGCCCAGCAGACTATAGGAAACTCCCAAATTGTTCCAAGGAATCGCATCGCGCGGATAGGTCTGCGTCCAGAGCTGATACACCTGGATGCCCTGATCCACATCGCCAGTCACATTGTCGTAGTAGTGCGAATCTATGTAGAACTTTTCCGCTTCGCTCGCACGGTCACGCAGGGCGTAGGCTTTCTTGGTGTATTCGGCGCCCACGCTGCGCTCTCCCATGTTTGTTTCCACCTGGCCCAGCGTGGCGTAGGCCATGGCGAAATTAGGATCGAGCGAGAGCGCTTGTTTGAACAAAGGCGCGGCGGTTTCCTCGCCCTTGTTCGCGCGCGCCTGCAATCCCAGGCTGTAAGCCTTCAGCGCTTCCAGGGAAGAGGTCGTAGCCTCGCCGATGGGCGTATTGAACTTCTGAATTGAGGCGAGCGATTCGCCCAACTTTCCGCGAATATCTTCGGCGGCTTGGCCCAGCGCTCCTAGCACGTGATCTTTGTCTGGAGCCTGCGCCGTGGCGGTCGCCAGGGTTTCGCCGGACGCGCAGTTAAGCGCGTTCAGAATCAAATTGTAGGTGTTGCCGATTTGCGCGATCGACCCTTCCATCACGGCGGCAGACTGCGTGCGCTGGCAGATTTGCCGAGCGAGTTCGTTGGTCACACGCGCGCTGGTTTGCTGGCCCATGTACTGGAGCGTTTGCTGCATTTGCCTGTCGGAGAGAATGTGCAGGAAAGGGGATTGCGCGAGCTGCGCTGCCAGGCCCTGGCGCAGCGCGCCGTCGAAAACCGCGTCACCGGTGGTATTTGTGAAATCGGCGAGCACGATGGAACCTTGTCCGGTGAGCTTCGGGCCGCGATGCGTGAAGAAATATGCGCCTGCGGCGATTACGGCGACGATTACTGCCACTCCGGCGCCCATTGGCCATCGTGTTCGTAGCGCGGTGGACGGCGTCTGGGTTTGCGCGGGGACTGCGGCAGACGACGCGCTCGCGGCTACCGCGACCGATGTCGGCGTGCCCAGCGCTGCGGGCTGACTTGCCGTTAGGGGCGCAGCGCTTGTTCCTCCAGACGGCGTCATCGCGGCGATCGCGTGGCCGCTTGATGGCGCTGCCTGGGCCGCAGTGTCCGCGTGAATTCCTGAAGTTTGCTCCATTGTTTGCGCGGACATGACTGCGCCGGAAATGCGGCTCGAACCAGTGTCGCGCTTGAGGCGCGCGAGATCGGTACGCAGTTCGGCGGCGTGCTGATAACGCATGCGGCGATCTTTTTCGAGCGCCTTAGAGATGGCTTCTTCCAGCCTTGGCGGAATATCCGGATTGAAGCGCATCGCCGGTGCCGGAGGTTTTTCGAGGATGGCGTTGAAGACAACCGCGGTCGTCGCGCCACGGAAGGGAACCGCGCCGGTGGCCATCTCATACAGCACGGCGCCAAAACTGAAAAGATCGCTGCGGACGTCCAGCGGCTCTCCGCGCGCTTGCTCGGGCGACATATATGCGACCGTGCCGACCGCCGTTCCCGCGCTGGTCAGGTCCGCTTTACTGATTGCGGGGCGATCCACGGTGGGCGCCGAAAAATTCGCGGCGCGCGTTTCGTCCGGCGTGGCCAGAATTTGCTTGGCCAAACCAAAATCCAGAATTTTGGCGTGCCCGCGGTCGGTGATGAATAAATTCGCGGGCTTGATGTCACGATGGACGATGCCCTTGGAGTGCGCGGCATCGAGGGCGTCGGCAATTTCGATGCCCAGGTCGAGCAGCAGCTCCATCTCGAGCGGACGTCCGGAAATGCGATGCTTCAGCGTCATGCCTTCCAGAAACTCCATCGCGATAAACGGATGTCCGTTCCCTTGGCCGATTTCGTAGATGGTGCAGATGTTGGGATGATTCAGCGCAGAGGCGGCGCGAGCTTCGCGGCGGAAGCGTTCGAGCGCCAGGGCGTCGCGTACGAGGTCGTCGGGCAGGAATTTCAGGGCGACGAAGCGGCCGAGTTCTGTGTCTTCGGCTTTATAGACGACACCCATGCCTCCGCCACCGAGCTTTTCAACGATGCGGTAGTGCGAAATTGTCTGGCCAATTAGGGACGACGCGTCCGGCATGTGGCGCACATATTAGGTTGAGCGGGAAGGCAAGTCAACGCACGAGACTGGGGTTGGATGGCTGTTGAGAATAAGACCTGCTATCAACTATTGCGTTCTAGTTGCGCATTTCCACAAATACAAGCACTTCATGGAGCGTGCTTTGTAGGTCAAGGTCGCTACGGCGTCACAGAAGCAGAAAGGTGAAGTCGTAATCCACACGTGGTTTTGCGATTCTGAAACACTCGCAGCATTAGAGGTGTTACAGCAGTTCTCGTTCGAAAACTGAAACGTGTAAACCAGCGAATATGAGTTTACCGAATCGGTGCATCCTCGGCACTCGAACTGCGACTGTTGGGCGCTTTCCAGGGCGGCCTTTCGCAGTAAAGGAGGGCCGCTCACGACATCCTGCGATGGACAAAGTCAATGACGGAAAACAGAGCCACACGCCGGCAGTCTATATCGAACGCAATGGGCCAGCAAGCGACGGCCACTGTGGTGGGTGGGCATGAAGCGAGTGGGCGCGCAGTTTTGCACCTGCCAGCAGCGGCTGCCGCAACGGATCGTTATTCGACCGCGATTCTGGTGCCTTGATTGGCGGTCTTTGATACGCGCTCGATGCGCGCGTCTATTACGCTGCGGATCGCTTTCAGGAATTCGATCCGCGAGTTCACCAGGTGCGCTTTCGCTGCGGGCGGCACGCCGAAGATGTCGCGGAAGTGATCGAAGACCTCATTGCAGACGCAGCGTTCACCACTCGCGCGCTGGCTCGTTTCATTGTGACTCGCCTGTTGCTCACTCATTGTGCCTCCTTCATTTCAACTGTCAGGATCCGATTTTCTAGCCGCGCCCGGCCCGGCTGCAGCGCTGCCATTGAGCGGGGCAGGCCTATATGACGGCGGAAGGTGCCGACTTCGACTACGAGTTCATCGCCCTTCTTGAACAAACCGATCTCGCCCTTGGTGGCGAAGGGTAATTGTACCCGGACCTCGTAAACTCCGTTGCCTTTTCCGAAGTGATAGGGTCTTTCGGTGCGAGTGACGGCTGAGGGATCGTCATCGCCGGGATACAGGATCCGAGCGAGATCTTCGAGCCGCTGTTTCCCTAGCACTTCGTGGGCGAACAACGGCACGCGCTTTACGGGAACTGGCGCGAAATATTCTTCGATCTCTTTCAAAACTTTTTCCTGGGACGCGTGCCACTCGCTGAACCAGCTGTCCCTGACGTCGGGTGGGAGCACGCGATTGACGATGACCGTGTCCACTGTGAGCCCGTGAAGCGAGAAGTAAACGAAGGCGCGCTGCGTTTCGCGCAGCACCATTTTTTCAGGGTTCGTGACCAGCCTGACGCTGGTCGTTTGCGGATCCTCCAGGAGATCGTCCACCCCCTCGAGTTTGTCGAAGAGATTGCGTATGTTGACGAAATAGCTGTCCGTGGGCAGATCGAAAGGCGCGACGCGGTTCGCGATCGGCCGCACGGCTTTCAGGAGATTGCGCTGAAACGGAAAAATGTGCTTCATGTACCAATCAAGCGTTGTGGGCATGCTGATGAAACGGAGCGATTCGGCGGTGGGTGCGGCATCGAGGACGATCACGTCGTAGCGCTGCTCGCGGCGGTACTGGTTGATGTACATCATCGCGCTGAGCTCTTCCATGCCTGGCAGAATCGCGAGCTCCTCGGCCTCGACTCCGCTGATGCCCGTGGTGCGCAACACCGAACTGACGTACGAGGATATTTCCTGCCAGTGGCGTTTGATCTCCTTCTGAATATTCAGTTCGAGGATCGAAAGGCGGTCGGTGATCGACAGTGGATCCGAGGTTTCGTCGTGAAACAGCTGAGTTTCGAGATCGAAGGAATCCGCGAGGCTGTGCGCGGGATCGATGCTCATCACCAGCGTGCGGTAGTTGAGCGCGGCGAGTTTTACGCCGGTCGCCGCGGCGAGACTTGTTTTGCCTACGCCACCTTTGCCACTGAACAGCAGAATCCTCATAGCGACATTATATAGCCGATGGTGAGTTCCATAGAGTCGTTCTGTTCGGAAACATGCCAGTAAGAAAAAGCGCAGGGCATGACGGTTTTTCTTGTTCTTTTGCGCATTGCCTAGTGAGCGCGACAACGCGGATGCTTGCCGCTGACTGGCTGGCGCGAGGTTTAGGCGGGAAGAAATTTTTGCGCTTGGCTTGCGCCAGGTGTATAAGGGTGCCCAACCGGGCGGCCCAGACGAAAATTTTCGCAAGACAACAGAAAAATGCATGTCAGCGCTTTGGTTTGCGCGCGGATTTTTCGGCCGCATCGAAGGGGAGGAACAAGATGGCGGGATATGACAGTCAAAAGGTTGGCGACGCAACAGAGATTTCCACGACACCGGAAAAGGTGCCGGCTCCATGGCTGCTGGTGGCGATTCCGGGCACCCTGCTGGTGTTGATTGCGCTGTCGATGGGCTTTCTGTACGGGCTGGTTGCCGCTGGTTTTGTTTACGGCGCGATGTATCTTTTGATGCACTCGAAACAAGCTACGCAGTACCGCACGGCGGCGACATTCCGCGTTTCGAAGACGGGCATCGAGGTAGGCGGCACGACGATTCCGAAAGACGCCATTCACCGGGTGATCGTGCGCAACCACGTTCTGAAAGCTGCCGGGGATGTGATTGTCGTAGCCAACCCTAATCCGAACAGCGGCCAGCAAAACGTGGTCGCGGGGATGAATTGGGCCGTCAGCAAGCTTGGGCCGATTTCTTACCGCGTTGATGCGGAAGCGCGCGGAGTGCCGACTACTCTTGCTGGCGGTTTGACCGAGCCAACCGCGTCGGCGATCATGATGGACGTCAATAAGGCGCTGCAGATCGCGTAAATCCGGCACCCGATATCTCGAGCGGGATAACGGAGGCATTCGCGGTTGGGGAATCGTCGAGCGCCCTAGAAATGTTGTGTTAAGGCTGGTCGCTCAGCCATGTCCGAAGCCTGGTCATTTGCTCCTATTCGTCTTTGTCGCCCGCAACGAAGAGCTGGCCATCGTTCTGCGTATAAATTCTTCCGTCCGGACCGATCGAGAGCGGCGTGTAAGCTGCGCCGATGGCCAAATTGAGGAAGAGTTTGTGCCTTAGCGTTCCATGCCGATTGAGTACATAGAGGCTGCCGTCCTCGCTATTGGCATAGACGAATCCATCTTCATCAATCACAGGAGCATTGATGCACCACTCGAAGCCATTGGGGTGCGTATTGGACGTGCAGGTGATTGATCCGTCCGGGTTGCGATGGCAGCTGTCTGTGGTGCTGTTCTTGTATTTCCATTCAGGTTGAAGGTTCGCGTTCAGTTCGGTGATGTAATAGGGCCCGTTTGGCAGCGGCGTGCAGATTACGCTGCTCGGGTCGGAGCAGTAGAGCCCTCCGCCCCCATAGTGGTTGTCCTTGATAACGATCGAGTAGGTGTCGTCGTGGGAGATCACTGCGGGAGTCGAGTCCCAACCAAAGTCGAACGCTGCCAAAAAATCGCCGCTCGAGCTGAACTTCATCAGGTGGCCCCGTGAGGCATTGTAGGCGGTTATCACGCCCAAAAGTACGCTGCCATCTGGGAGGACCGTAGGCGTCGAGGATGCCAGGTCGATCACGACGGCCGAACCCAAAGCGTTTGTTGTCGGGTCTACTCCGGGAGTCGTGCCCACTCGGCAGCTATTCGGCTGATTCGGATTAGAGGCGGTGGCGATCGGGACAATGAAGCCACAGCCATCCGTGAAGCGATTTTGCAACGAGGCCTGCCACTTCGGCGTGAGATTTGGATTCACAGCGACGAGATAAGCCGCAAATGGGTCAAAATGTCCGCGGCTGATTGTGTAAATCGTGCCGTCTGGCGCGATCGCCGGCGCAACGTTAACGGCAGGTCGCTGCGAGCCACACGGGAAAGGAGGTGGCACAGCAGTTGGGCTGGGCGGCCACGGGAGCGTGGTAGTGTCGAAAAAGATTCCCGGACAATTGGAGAACGCCGAGGGTGCTCCGGGCACTAAGTCAGCGTACGTGACACTCGTCGTAACATCGTCCGGAGTTATCTTTATTAGCCATGCGCCTAGCACGTCCGACCCGAACCACGGATCGGCGACACTGGGATCCTCCAACTTCATCGCGTTGTAGTAAACATTTCCGTAGGAATCGGCGCTGAGTGGTCCTGAGACGAAAGTATTCGGGTCAACCGTTGTGCCGAACGGGTTGATGTGAGAGACGACTTTGCCGTTCCCTTTGTCGATCTTCCAAACGGTGCCTCCGGATCCTGGTACGTATACGAATTTATCCGCGAGCACTGCGTGGAAAACTGGCTCCCACCCGGAAAGACCAGAGCCATTGGGCTCCGGCTTCCAGTCGCTTTGGAAACTCCAATCTGTTTCTAGCGTTCCGTGACGCCATACGAGCTTCCTCTCGTTCCAAATTTCCTGGTTCCAAGTGTTGGGGCCGCAGGCGTCTCCAAAGACCCATGATCCCGGCGTCGGGCACGGTACCCAAATACCTGTTTTGAACTCCATATAGACGTGCTTGTCGTCGATCAAGGGGACCTGATAGTGAACCAGAAGCTCGCCGTTGGCCTCGGTTTGTTCTTGCGCTACGAAGGGGTCGTACACGATGTCGGCCAGCTGCTTCGCAGGGGTCTGCCCCTCGACGCGGACGAAGCCAGTGTGCTGTGGGTTCTGAGCCCACTGCGGCCAACTCTTCTCGCCGAACTCACTCCAAGCTGCAGTAATGAGCAAAATGCCGAACAACGCAGGAATCACTAGTCGTTTCATGACGGAACTCCTCCTGCGATAGAAATCCGAGTGGTTTTCCGTTTCGCGCCGTCACCAGATGGCGACGACACCCCAGGTGGACTATTGAAGGATGGATTGTTAGAGGTTGGACTCGAGAGATCGAGTCTGCCGTCCTGGGGAGTATACCACGATTGAACCTACAACAAGTGCAACGGATTCAGTAGCGGTAAGAGTGTCCCCGCAGGGCCGGCCGTAGTCCAAACTGCCGAAATGACGATACAAGCTGTTGAGGGAGCATGTCTGTGTGCGAAATGACGCTGCGCTTGGCGGGGAATGCGGCTTTGTTGCCAGGTCAGCCGTGTGTGGCGCGACCGCAAGCCGGTACTTCAGCGACGGAAACCGCACTGGTATTGCTGCGTTTACGCCGCAGCTAAAGCTGCGGCCTACAAGGCACAGAGATCACCGAAGCGCCTGGTTTCGAATAATGCCGATCGGCCGAAACTCTAGAGCGACCGGGACCTATTCGGGTTGTCGGTGTCCTTGGCGTCTTGACGCATCTCCATAGAGACGACTGTGTATTCGTGCTCCTTCTGGTCGCCTTCGGGGTCGCGGAGATACAACTTGTCGCGGTGAATCCGGAATTGAACGGCTTGGCCGACGGGGAGCAGAAAGGGGTGCTTTTCGTCCTTGGGCCGGATGTGGTAGGTGATGTGATTGCCCTGCAGGACATATTCCTGGCAGAGGACTTCCTGAGTTTTCTTGTGGCTCGAGTCGGTGCCTAGAATTTCTCCCGCGACCGTCTTACCGTCGTTTTCCGCAGTGCCACACATCGTGGATTGCATGGAGAGCAGGATGCCCTTGTCGTAACTGGGAGGGTCCTTGGCAAAAAGTGCGGTTGAAGCTAAAAGAGCCAAAGTACCGAGCGCGATGTTGAGTTTCATGAGCAGCTCCTTCGGTATATGGAATAAGGGGCGCGGCGGCTTGGAAAAAGTATAGGCCCCAAAAGTGTGGGTCGCCTTTGTTCGCTAAGGGCAATTTCGGCGCCAGCTGTTAAACATTGTTTTATCAGTGGATTAGCTGAGTGCGTGTGGAACCTTGACTCTAGATTTGGGTGGAAAAGTGACAATTTCGGAGTCTTGGGTGCAGATCGGACATGGGAGAAAACGGTGGGTGGTTTGCAGTACAACTTCAAAGGCTTAACGCAGAGTTCGCAGAGAAATCGACCCCGAGGAGTGCCTGTTTCAGCAGCGTTCGATGATGGTCGCGATGCCCTGGCCTACGCCTATGCACATGGTGCAGAGGGCGTAGCGCGCTTTCGTGTCTTGCAGCTGATACATCGCGGTTGTGATGAGGCGCGCGCCGCTCGCGCCTAGTGGGTGTCCGATGGCGATGGCGCCGCCGTTCGGATTGACGTGCTGGGCGTCGTCGGGGAGGCCCAGGTCGCGGGTTACGGCGAGGGCTTGGGCGGCGAAGGCTTCGTTGAGTTCGATCACATCTATTTGCGAAAGCTGCAGGCCGGTTTTTTGCAGGATTCTCTTAGTTGCTGGTGCGGGCGCGAAGCCCATGATGCGCGGAGCTACGCCGACTGTCGTCGTTGCCAACAGGCGCGCGCGCGGCGTCAGACTGTATTTTGCAACGGCTTCTTCAGAAGCTAGAAGCAGAGCGCAAGAGCCGTCGTTGATGCCGGATGCGTTGCCGGCGGTGACAGTACCATTCGGTCTGACGATGGGCTTGAGCTTGGCGAGCCCGTCGAGAGTGGTGTCCGGGCGCGGATGCTCGTCGGTGTCGAAAATTTTGGCGTCACCTTTTTTTTGCGGTATCGGGACGGGCACGATTTCTTTTTTGAAGAAGCCTGCGGCGTGGGCGCGGGCCCAACGCCGCTGCGTGCGAAACGCGAAAGCGTCTTGATCGGCGCGGCCCACGTGAAATTCCTCGGCGACGTTTTCGGCGGTTTCGGGCATGGAGTCCACGCCGTATTTGCATTTCATCGCCGGATTCACGAAGCGCCAGCCAATGGTGGAGTCAAACGTTTCGACGTTGCGGCTAAAGGCGCTGTCCGATTTGGCGGTGACGAAGGGAGCGCGCGTCATGCTTTCGACTCCGCCGGCAATCATCAAGTCCGTCTCGCCGGAGCGGATGGCGCGGGCGGCAGTCCCTGTCGCGTCCATGCTGGAACCACAGAGACGATTTACTGTGGCGCCGGGAACTTCTTTCGGCAGGCCTGCCAGGAGCAGCGCCATACGCGCTACGTTGCGGTTGTCTTCGCCGGCTTGGTTAGCGCAGCCGTAGATAATGTCGTCGAGGGCGGCCCAATCTACTGTGGGGTTGCGCGCGATGAGCGCGCGAATAGGGATCGCGGCGAGATCGTCGGTGCGAATGGTGGCTAACGCGCCGCCGTAACGGCCGAAGGGGATGCGGACCGCGTCGCAGATGAAGACTTCGTTCACTGGTTGGCTCCGCAAGATTGGATGAGGCGTTGGGCGATGACGCTGCAACGATTGCGGTGTCTTGCTAGCCGCAGGGGCATGATCTATCGAGTATAGCCGAGGGATTGCTGGTTTCGATTGAGTTGGGAGCGTTGCCGCGAGGAATCTGTGCGATTAGCGAGCAGGGGCAATGCTGCGACCAAGGAGAGCGGAACAACCGCAACTCGCGGAGAATTGGCAAAGTGCTAGGCCCAAAGAAGTCAAAGGCTCGCGGGAAAGTTACCGCGAAGGGTCGGCGCAGCGCGCCGGGTTTTTATGTCGGAGCTAAAGCTCCGACCCCGTAGAGGGAATCGGCGGTCGAGAGCTTGGCTCGAACTAGCCCAGTGCGCAACAGATTCGGCGTCCGTGGCAAGTGCTCGCGCGGGCACGGCATGCCGTGCCCCACCCTACCCCTCTCGCGCGGTGCTGGCTGTTCGGCTCGGTGGTAGCGATTTCGTGTAAGCTATAGGTATGAGCGAAAAAATAGGGAAGAGCGACGCGGAGTGGCGGTCGAAGTTGGATGACAACCAATATTATGTGACGCGGCAGAAGGGGACCGAGCCCCCGTTCACGGGCGAGTACGAGAATACGGAGACGCCGGGGACGTATGTGTGCGTTTGTTGCGGCCAACCCTTGTTTGAGTCGGAAGCGAAATATCATTCTGGGTCGGGATGGCCGAGCTATTACCAGCCGGTGGCCGCGGACAATGTGGAGATGAAGCGCGACACGAGTCATGGGATGGTTCGCACGGAAGCGATTTGCAGCAGGTGCGATGCGCATTTGGGGCATGTGTTTGAGGATGGGCCGGAGCCGACCGGGTTGCGGTTTTGCATTAATTCGGCGGCGTTGAAGTTGGTGGAGAAAGACAAGGGCAAGACGTAGGTTCGCCCGAAGGCCGGCGTATTGAGAGAGGTTGTATCGCACCTACGGCGCTCGCGATATTTCTGATGCTGTTCCCAACCCTTTCGGGTTGGGCTAAGTTCTGGCGCGTCCGGCGCTGCTTCGCGATCACTTGTCGTTCGCCGGCGACGGAGTGCGTGTGAGGCTTGATTGTGGCAGAGAATGCCCGCTGCGTCCCGAAAGTCGCCTGACACAGCGGCCGGTACCATGTCAAAAACCTCCGGATTACGAGCTGGGGAGTTTATTGCGGCGAAGTCGAGAAGTCGGCGGTGCCTAGTTGGACTATTGTAGGAGCCATCTTCACGCCTGAGTATTCTTCGGCGCGTTCTGCGTTCCCCGCGTTTTCCGTGGTCTTTCCGTTCGGGGCTTTCGTCGCTGATGGATTGTTCGGCTCCGGTTTAGGCTGCGTTGCGGCGGGGCGGCCGGTCCAGACTGCATAGACACGCCCATTCAGAGCTGCGATTCCGCTGTAGTCGCCTATGAAATTTCCTTCCGGATCGAATGGCGGAACGGCCCAGGTGTAGTTTGCGAAAGTTTGGCCGCCATCGGTGGAACGCGCCAGCACAACTGAAAGGGCGCGATTGTTGGGATCCTTGCGGCGATCATAAAAGACGACATTGGCTGCGCCATCAGCGGGGTCCACTGCTAACCACTGGAAGAATTGGTCGGTGCCATTGTGAAGAGGGTCGTTGTTCACTCGGACGGCTGGGCTCCAGGTAGTTCCGCGATCGGTGGAGGTTGCGCAGAAGACGTCCACGTCTCCGTTGCGGTAATCGCTGAAAGTGATAAAGAGGCGATTGTTCTTGGGGTCCATGCCGAGCTGAGGGAAACCGTTGGCGCGCTCGACGGCTTCGACGCCGTAATACGATGGCGCTGTGTCGAGAATCGCGCGCGAGGGCGTGAAGGTGGCGCCACCGTCTTGCGATGTGGTCATGGCGATGGTGCTGCCGTCGGCCCAGGCGACATACAACGCGCCGTCGGAGCCGGCGGCGGCGGTGAAGCCTTCGACAGCGCCAGTATCGTCGCGGGGCAGGCCTTCGTGCGTGCTGATTTCTTGAGGAGGCGACCAGGTTTTTCCGCCGTTGGTGGAGCGCGAAAAAAGGATGACGGTTTTTTCCAGAGTGAATTCGGTCCAGCCGACGTAGAGATTCCCGACGTACGGCGAAGCGGGATTGTTGTCGGCAACGAGGTAAGGTTTGTCTTCAAACGGCATCACCGCACGGGTCGGCTGTTCGTCCACAGAGATGGCGTTTGCTTCCCAGGTTTTTCCGCCGTCGAGCGAGCGGCGGACGAAGATGCCATTGCGCGTAGCGTTATGCGCCCAGTATTGCGAGGTCCCCAGTTTGTCGAATGCGATGTAGCAGAGAATGGCGTGGCCCCGCGAATCGTAGGTGATGGAGACATCGCCGGAGATGCGGTAATTTTCGGGCGCGGTGTGTTTTGCGATTTGCCAGGTTTCGCCGCGATCTTCGGAGTAGGCAATGCTGGCGGGGACTTGAAAGGCGGCGGCGATTTGATTTGAATTTTTCGGATTGATGGCAATGCTTGGTTCAGTGAAACGGCCGGCGACAGGATTCAGCGGGACTACTTTTGCGCGTGGAGGTGGTTGGAGTGATTGTTGAGCGGCGGCGAGCGGGCAGGAGGTTGCGCACAGTGCGGCGGCTAGCGACGCGACTAGGAATTTTGGCTTGGCGTTCATGTGATTGTCATCACGTCTTGCGTTTGATGTGACTGGGTGCGTTGGAGGTGCAACTGCCGGCGAGGCAAGCCTCGCGTGAGAGAAGGCGGGGGCATGCCGCCGCACTCCAAGGTGTCGAGGTCAGTGATCAAGGTAGATGACCAGAGGATGCGCGTTTCCGGGGTTGGAGTCGGCGGAAATCGCGCGGAAGCTGGACGGAGAGACGACATAAATTATCAGATTGGTGGGCAAGCCGGTCTGGGCATTGGTCGTCGTCATGGTGCCGCGGCCGGTGGTGGTTCCGGTAATAGCGTAGGTGGTGCCGGACAGATTCTGAGGAGAGTGCGCCGTGCCGTTATTGTCCACTTCATCGAGGGTGCCTTGGATGCTGCCCGTGCCATTTGGTGAATTCAGTTGGCCGATGATGTTCAGAGTGGCAGCGTCGAGGCTGGCTGGCGCGCTCAGCGTGTACCCGCCGAGAATGGATGCGGAATTGAATGGAGCGACGGAGGTTTGCGCGTCGAGGCGACCATAGGTGACGGCAGCGTCGGAACCGATCAAGAGTCCTTGGTTCGGGGCGGTCAAATATGCTGCGGAAATTCGCGCTCCCAATCCGGTGAAAGCAAAGCGACCGTTGCCGCTGGGATCGGGGGTGAAACTACCGGGCGCGGGATTGGTAAAGGTTGAGACGGTGCCGCCATCGTTCTGATCCGAGCTGACGTTTGCAGTGTTGACGCTATTGTTGGTCACGCCGGTCAACAGGCCTGCAAATATGCTCGAGTTTGCGCCGTCCAAACCGGTTCCGGTCGCGACGCTGGTTCCGTTGAGAGCTTCAGCGGTGAAGGATGCCGAAGGCTCTTGCAGGAATAGTTCGCCGGCGAGACGCGGATGCGTTGTGTCCGTCGGGTCGATCGCGATACAGAAAATGTCGGAGTTCGAAACGAAGTAAAACGTGTACTCCAATTGAACGGGCGCGGAATTGGGAAGCTGGAAGGTCAAGATCATCGCGCCTTTGTTATTGCTGCCGGATACCTGGAAGTTGCCCGAAAGAGCGAGGGCCGGCGTGTAAGTTCCCGCATCGTTGATATCGATTGTACCCGGGCTGAGCGTGGAACTATTGTCCGCGTGGACCACTCCGACGATTACTTCCGGTTTGTTAGTGACGTCCTGGCCGTCGAGTTCGAGGACATAATTGCCGCTGAAGTTAGCGGCCGTGAGAGTGCCTCCGATTACGGGCTTGATGGTGCCGGAGCCATGAGTCTGAGGCGTCCCGAGAGTGTCATTCTCGATCATGGCGACGGTATTGTTGGAATAGATCGCCAGCAAATAATTAAAGGTGGCCACCGCGCCTTTACTATTGGTTACGACGAGTTGCATGGTGCCGCGGCCATCATTGCCGACCGTGTAAGTTCCAGTGAACGAGGAACCGGTGAACACGCCCAGGGTGCCGCCGAAGCGGTTGCTGTCGAGTTGCCCACCGGAAATGTTACCGGAGCCGTCGGCGTTAAAGTTGCCGGCCATCAGCACGTTGCCGTTGGCGTCAAAACCGTGGAACAGGAAACTGTAAGGGCCGTTGATCAGTTCGTTCGTGCTTGCAGTACCGATGGCGATGGTGAGGGTCAGCGCTTGCGGCGCAGAGACGGTGGAATTTGCGTCCTTTACTTGCACCGAGAAATTCGCAGTGGTGGCGAGAATAGGAGTTCCGGTGATGGCGCCGCTCGCCGCGTCCAGCTGCAGGCCCGAAGGGAGCTGTCCGGACGCGATGCTCCAGGTGTAAGGCTGCACGCCGCCGGTAGCCTTCAAGGTGCCGTTGTAGGCGACGGCTACGGCGCCGGTGGAAAGAGCCGGAGTTACGGATTGCAGCGGCGGAACTGTGGTGACGGTAATGCTCACGCCGGTGGCGGACGTCGCGGTTTGCGAAGGAATTGCGGAGTCCTGGACCTTCGGGAAGAACGTGTAGACGCCGGCGGTGGTCGGCGTCCCACTGATGACACCGCTGGAGGTGTTCAGATTCAAGCCAGGCGGCAACACGCCGGACGCGATACTCCAAGTGTAAGGCGGAACTCCGCCGGGACCCGCCGGGACAATCGCTGCGCTGTAGCTGGTATTGACGAGTCCGCCGGGCAGGGTCGTCGTCGGTATGGCGAGCGGCGGAGGCGGATTGATGGTGATGGTGTAGCTTGGCGAGGCGACTACGAGATTCGGAGTCATGCCTCCGTCATCCGTGGCGTTGATGGTGAACGTGGACGTTCCGTGAGAGCTCGGAGTGCCAAGGATGGTGCCGCTCGAATTTATGCTTAATCCTGCGGGGAGACTTCCGGACCCCAGGGAGTACTTAATGGGCGCTACGCCGCCTGTGGTCACAACGGTTTGACTGTAGCCGGCGCCGTTGGAGCCATTGGGCCAGGAAGTGGTGGTGAAAGTTACGGGCAGGACGATCGTGATCGTAGCTGTGAGGTTGGTACCCATATGCGCGTTGGCTTGTGCTTCGAGGCTCGCGGTGATGCTGGAGGTGAGGCCGGTGGGGGCGGTGTAAGTAACGGAAGTGGTGGTGACGTTTGTAAGGGTGCCGCAGCCGCTGCCTGCGCAGCCCGATCCTGTCAACGTCCAGGTGACGCCCAGATTGTTTGTATCATTGCCCAGAGTGGCGATGAATATTTGCGATTGGCCTTCGTCCAAGGTCACGGTCTTAGGAGTGACTTCCAGCGTGATGGAGGTGCCTCCGCCGTGGCAGCTGGAAATCGAGATGACGCAGAAAATGGTCAGCAGAATCAGCGCACATGATGTGCCGCGATTGATTCGACCGCGATCAAGTGCATTATTTCCGGCTCCCAACCACAAGCAGTCCTTCGTGCGGGCATACGCCTTCAATGTTTTCATATCACCTTAGATTGCTTTTCGGATGCGCCCGGCCGGAGGGAGTTGCTCCCACGTCGAACCATTGGCTCGTTTAATGAAACCAGTTGAATAACAAAAGCGCCGCAGTGTGTCAACGCACATCTCCGACCACCCTCGGCGACAGATGAGCGTCAAAGGAATGTACCGCGCGACATGGATTTGGGATAATCGGCCCCATCGTTCAGCCATGTGGATGCATACAAGACGGCCGCCGTTGCCCGGCGCTTACCCGCTGATGGTGATGCTGATCGTCTTTGGCTGCGAGGTTCACACCGTGTGGGGGCAGAATCCGCGGGGGACGCTGCGCGGAGTGGTGCAGGACGCGAGCGGAGCCGTGATTCTGAACGCCACGATTTCGCTGCGGGCGAAGGAATCGTCCATCGAGCGCACGGCGGTAAGCCGGGCGCGCGGCGAATTTCGCGTGGAGGACTTGCTGCCGGGCGATTATGCGCTCAGCGTGAAGGCCCCGGGGTTTGCGGAGGCGCGCTCGGACGTGAATATCGTGGTGGCGCAGGTGCGCGATGTGACGATTTCGCTCCAGCCGAGCGCAGTGCAGCAATCCGTGCAAGTGAAGGCGTCGCCTGGCGCGTCTATCACTACTGAGCTTATTAATTTGACCAGCGCGGTGCATCAGGGGGCGGTGTCGGCGGAGGACCTGGAAAATTTTCCGCTGGCGCATCGGAGTTTCGCGAATGTGGCGTTTCTGGTGCCGGGCACGGAGCCGGTAGAGCCTTCCGATCCAACCAAGGCGCGGATCACGGCGGTGTCTTTCGGCGGAAGCTCTGGTCTGAACGTGGAGCTTTCGGTGGATGGCGGAGATAATTCCGACGATTACATTGGCGGGTTTTTGCAGAACTATTCGCCGGATGTAATTCAGGAATTCGTGGTGCGTACGGCGCAGGAAGACGCCGACACCGGCCGCACGACCGGCGGTTCGGTGGTGATTACGACCAAGCGCGGCACGGATGACTGGCACGGCGACGCGGCTTTTTACGAACGCGCTGCAGCTTTGAACGCGCGGTTGCCGATTGACAATCCTCCGCCTGAGCCGAAGCAGCCTTTCTCGCGCCAGAATTACATTGGGACACTGGGCGGTCCGGTGAAGAAAGAGAAAGTGTGGTTTTTCTCTTCGCTGGAATACGTGCACGAGGACGCCAGCATTGCTTACAGCCCTAGCAGCACCAGTGAATTTAGCGCGCTGGCGCAACTGGCGTCCGAGGGGCTGATCCCGGGAGTGAATTCGATCACGGTGCCAACAAATGCACCGGTGCCATTTCACGATTATCTGGCGACCACGCGTTTTGACTGGGCACAGTCGGCAAGGTCGCAGTGGTTCCTGCGAGCTGCGGTGGATCGGTACACTACGGACAACGATCTGGTGCAGCAGGGCACGCTGCCGTCCACGGGAGCGACGTCACGTTCGAATTACATGAATTTGCTGCTGAGCCAAAGCTATACGTTCAGTCCGAGGTGGATCGCTACGCTGACGCTGGAAGGAAGCTGGCTGCATCGGACGGAAACGCGGAACTCGGATCTGGGATTTGCGCTGGCTTTTCCATTTAGTTCGACGGACAGCACGATCTCGGGGTTTGAAACTTTCGGCGACAATCAATTTGTGACACCGATTACGGCGTTTCCGGTTCTGCGCAACCAGGAGAAATATCAGTTCCGTTACGACGTTAGCCACAGCAGCGGCAATCATGCTCCGCGCGTGGGAATCAATTTCATTCACCAGCCGGTGTTAAGCGGGGCGCTGGCGGGAACTGCCGAGACGCTGATTCAATATCCGAACGATCCGAGCTTTTACGTGGCGAATCCGTCGCAGTTTTATAACGATCTCAGTTGCGCGCAGCCTACTCAAGTTAGCGTGAATTGCACCGCTACGCCCACAGCGAATGGCAGCTTCACGCAAAATGTGCAGCGGCTGGGACTTTACGCCGAGGATTCATGGCGCGTGAGTTCCCGGCTGACCGTGAATTATGGGTTGCGCTACGACACATCGTTTGGATTATTCACCGCGTCTGGACGCAGCCCGCTGGATAATCCAGCCTTTTTGACGCTGAAACCTTTGGGCATTCCGCTGGTGAGCGGAGCGCCGCACGATTACCGTCACGGATTCGCGCCGCGGCTGGGAATTGCGTATTCGCCGGGGCAATCAAACAAGACAGTGCTGCGCGCGGGATTCGGGCTGTACTACAACGATCTGGCGCAGAACGGATGGGTCACCGCGTTTCAGGCGGTGAACTCGCCGGCGGGCGCCTGCGTAGTACCGAGCGATCCGGGATGTCTGACGGCTGGGTCGCAAGGCGCATTGATTGACGGCAGGTATCGCACGCCATATGCGATTCACTCGACGGCGGGAATCGAACATGCTTTCAATGCGCAATGGCTGATGAGCGCGGACTACACACACGAGCAGGGGAATCATGGTTACCGGCGGTATGACTTCACCGCAGGGGTTAACTTGCCGGCGGATGCGCCGGACATCGCGCTATTCAAGAGCGACAATCGCTCGAGTTATAACGGGCTCTCGATCCATTTGCAGGGGAATGTCTCGCGGCGATTCAACTTGATTGCGAATTACACGCTGGCGAAGGCGCGGACGTGGGGGTGCGTGCTGGGCGAGTTGTTTGATTACGTGAATGGGGTGTGCAATCCGCTGCAGCCTTTTGCGCCGGGCGATTATGGGCCTTCGGGTGAGGATGTACGGCATCGTTTTGTGTTGGCGGGATTGTGGAGGTTGCCGGGTGGATTCGAGATTACGACTTTGTCGCAGGCGGAGAGTGCGCGGCCGTTCACGATTACTACTACGGATGGTCTTGATCGCATCTTTGTGAACGGAGCGAAGACGAGTTTGGATGAATTTCGTGGGACGCCTTATATTCAGGTGGATTTGCGGGTTAGCCGGCCGTTTAATTTTCACGAGCGGTTTACGGCTACCCCTTTTATTGAGTTTTTTAATTTGTTTAACCGGAATAATCCTGGGGCGAACTACGTTACGAACGTGGGCGCTTTGCCTGATTTAAATCAGATATGTGCGAACCCGCCAAGTTGTTCGCAGGTTGCGGTGAGTAGCGTCAACCAACTGCGATTTCCTGCTGGGGCGCTTGGGGATTTCTTTGGGCCGGGAACTACTGTCGGAGTGCCTTTGGCGGCGCAGATCGGTGGGCGACTTACGTTTTGAGATCGGGACTCGGAAGGAAAACCTAAGGCCTACGAAGGCTGCGGCGAAAAATTCGAAACTACCCCATCGATGCTTCGACTCGTCTAAGTGAGCGTGGACCCAGCGAAACCTTGAGAGACCTGCTTGGCATCCTGCTCTTGTGATTTTCAATTTTTGGTGATTTTTAGTATAAACGTTTGTTTGGGAATGTCTGGCAAGCCTGCTGGGTCCCTTTCACTTGGAGGCAAGCATTGATTGAAGTACAGGACTTGACGAAGACGTACGGGTCGGTGACGGCTGTTGATCACGTTTCATTCACGGTAAATAAGGGCGAAATACTTGGTTTTCTGGGGCCTAACGGCGCGGGGAAAACCACCACCATGCGAATTCTCACCGGCTACATGCCGGCGACTTCAGGGACTGCACGTATTGCGGGTTTCGATGTGTTCGGTGATTCGCTGGAGGTGCGTAGACACATCGGTTATTTGCCGGAAAACCCGCCGGTTTATCCGGACATGAGCGTAGAGGGTTACCTCGAATTTGTCGCGCGGATCAAGAATGTGCCGGCGGAAAAGCGTGCGGAACGCATTGCCGATGCGATGCACAAGACAAATCTGGAAGATCGTCGCCACGAACTGATCAAGCGGCTTTCGCGCGGGTACAAACAGCGCGTGGGCATTGCGCAAGCGCTCGTGCACGATCCGGACGTGATTATTCTCGACGAGCCTACCGTGGGGCTGGACCCCAAGCAGATTATTGAAGTGCGGCATTTGATCAAGGGATTGGCGGGAAACCACACCATTATTTTGTCCACGCACATTTTGCCGGAAGTGAGCATGACCTGCGACCGCGTGGTGATTATCAATAAAGGAAAAATCGCCGCCGTGGATACGCCGCAAAATCTGACCTCGCAATTGAAGGGCGGGCAGAAAATTCGCGTCGAAGTGCAAGCGCCCGAAAAAGGATTGCGCGACGCACTGGGGCAAATCCCGGGAGCGACCAGCGTACAGGTGGAGCAAATTCCGGCAGGCGGACATCTGGCGGCGACGATTGAGACAGCGCAGGGCGCTGACATTCGCAGCCAGGTTGCGGCGAAAGTGGTGCAGAGCGGCTGGCAACTTTTCGAATTGCGCGGCGTGAGCTTGAGCCTCGAGGATATTTTCCTGGAATTGACTACCGACGATGCGGCGCATGCAGAGGCGTCGGCGAATTGATTTGTTAGCCTGGCGGCCGTTTTCGCGGTGAATTGAGGAGTTAAAGGACACGATGCACAATTTCTACGCTATTTATCGCAAGGAAATGGGACATTACTTCGTTTCGCCCATTGCTTATGTGTTTATCGGGATATTTCTGCTTCTCAGTGCCTTCTTCTTCAATTTTTTCCTTCAGGCAGTGATGCAGCAATCCATGCAAATGGAAATGCAAAGCATGCAATTCGGCATGCCGCCGCAATTTGATGTTCCGAGCGAGGTGATGCGCGCGTTCTTCGGATTGCTTTCGACGCTGATTCTCTTTTTCACGCCGATGTTGACGATGGGCGTGTTTGCCGAGGAGCGCAAGCGCGGCACGATGGAATTGCTGATGACTTCGCCGGTTTCCGAAGTGCAGATCGTGCTGGGGAAATTTTTCGCGTCGCTGACGCTATTTGCAATCATGCTACTGCCGACGGCCGGGTATTTGATTTTTATGTTTCTGCACAGCGATCCAGCTCCGCCGTGGCGAATGTTACTGGCGGGTTATACGGGAATCCTACTGCTGGGCGGGGCGTTGCTGGCGCTGGGCGAGTTTATTTCTTCGCTGACCGAAAATCAGCTGATTGCAGCGGTGCTGACGTTTGCGGCGTTCTTGTTTGTGTGGGTGCTGGACCTGGGGCGCAACGCGGATGGCGGAATCGGCCAGGTGCTGCAATATCTTTCGGTGATCCGGCACTATGACGATTTTACGCGTGGGATTGTGGATACGTCCGCTCTGATTTATTACGCGAGCTTCATCGTACTTTTTATTTTCTTGACGGTGCGTTCGATTGATTCGATGCGCTGGCGCAGGGCTTAACTGCACGAACGGCTTTTGATGGTTTGGAGGAAATTGCCAGGATGAAATGGGATCGGCAGGAGACGGCAAGATTTATAGGCACGCTGGGCGTGGCGATGCTTATCGCCAGCTATATCCGCTACGTAAATCAGGGAGAGCTTCTCACTTTTAGCAAAGGTCTTTTGATTGCTGGCGGCGTGTTCATTGCGGCGGCAATCGTTCTTGGATTTCGCGGGCTCGTCGGTTTTTTCTCGAAGCGTTCGGCGCAGCAGGGAACGAACACAACTATTTTGGCGCTGGCGGTAGTTGTAATCCTGGGCTTGATCAACTTTGTGGGCTTCCGGCATCACAAGCGCATCGATCTGACCACGGAAAAGCTTTATACGCTTTCGGACCAGACGCGAAACATCGTTCGCGGTTTGAAACAAGACGTCACCGTCGTGCGATTCGACAAGTCGGCGAACTCCACGTTTGACGATCTGATGGCGGAGTACAAGAACCTCTCGCCGCACTTCAAATTCCAAAATGTGGACCCGCAGCAGAAGCCGGAAGTGGCGCAAGAATACGGCGTGCAGCACATGGGGGACGTGATCGTCGCCTCCGGAACGCACAAGGAACACGTGCAGTCCGGCGCGCGAGGCGATGTGGGTGAAGAAGACATCACTGGCGCGATCCTGAAGGCCACGACCGAGAAGGTAAAGGAAGTGTGCTTCACCTCGGGACAAGGCGAAAAAGGTCTGGCCGATAATTCGCAGGATGGCTACAGCCAGGCGGATGCCGGGCTGAAGAAGGAAAACTACACGACCAAGACGATGAATCTCATCACCGAAAATGGCGTTCCGGCGGACTGCAGTGTTCTGGTGATCGCCGGACCGAAGCAATCTTATTACCCACAAGAAACCGAGATGATCGGGAAGTATCTTGATGGCGGTGGCCATGCGCTGATCATGGAAGATCCGGCGACGGACCCGAAGTTGGACGATATCTATCATTCATGGAACATCGCGGTGGGCAGCAACGTAGTGGTGGACGCGAGCGGCATGGGACGCCTTTTCGGCGGCGGCCCGATTATTCCGTTGGTCGCGGATTTCGGAGCGAGCCCCATTACCAAGGGATTTGAGCGGTCCGTGACATTCTTCCCATTGGCGCGGACGGCTTCGATCGCAGACAAAAGCAAGTCCATTCCGCAAGCGGTGGAATTGCTGAAGACGTCCGAGCGGAGTTTTGCGATTCCAGGTTTGAAGCCGGGTGAGACGAAGATTTCCTACGATGCGAAGACGGATACGCTGGGACCGCTGTCGTTGGGAGTGGCCGCGAATCGCAAAGTGGATGACAAAGAGGCCCGGCTGGTAGTGATCGGAAATTCGCAGTTTGCGGCGAATCCCTGGATCAGCCAGCAGCGGAACGGCGATTTATTCTTCAATACGATTGACTGGCTGGCGCAAGACGAGGCGTTGATTTCGATCCGACCCAAAGCGCCGACGAACCGGCGCGTCACGCTGACGGCGGGCCAGGCCACTGCGTTGTCGTGGCTCGATCTGGCGCTGCTGCCGGGCCTGGTGATTTTCTCCGGGGTTTATATCTGGTGGAAACGCCGCTAATTCCAAGAAGCAAAATTAAAACATGATTAAAAAATCCACGCTCATCGTTTTGCTTGTCGCCATCCTTGCGGGCGGCGCAGTTTATTATTTCGATTGGCAGCGCGGGCAAAAAGAGGCCGAGAAGGCTACGCAGGACACGAGCAAGCCGGCTTTTTCCCTACAGGCCCAGGATATATCGTCACTGAGCATTTCTTATCCCGCCGATCCGAAATCGCAGGGCATTCAACTGGAGAAGCGCAGCGGCGCTTGGCAAATCACGCAGCCCATTCAGACCGGCGCGGACGATCCATCGGTGCAGGGAATCGTGCAGCAATTGGCAACGGCGCGGGTGAGCCAAACCGAGCCGGGCAGGCCAGATCGGTTGAAGGTGTATGGATTGGATCCTCCAGCGGTTGCGCTCGATTTTCAGACGCAGAACGGCGCGAAGCACAATTTGAAGCTGGGCAAGAAGGATTTCACGGGCGTTTCGGTGTACGCGATCGCGGACAACGCGAAGGACGTCGTGTTGCTGCCGGAATCTTTGCTGGTGAGCGTGGATAAGCCTCTGCAGGAAATGCGCGATCGTGCGGTGCTGCACATCAATGCCGTCGAATTCAATTCGTTTGATCTGAAGAATTCCTCGGGTGAGACAGATGCGGCCAAGGGCCAGGATGGCTGGCAGTTCAGCAAGCCGGCGAGCACGCCGGGAGATGAGGAGGCGATCACTACGCTGCTCTCGGGTGTTGCGAACGCGAAAATGGTGACAATCGCGAGCGAGAGTGCGGAGAAGCTGGGTTCGTACGGGCTCACCGCCCCGGCGATCACCTTTACCGCGTCGGACGGAAAAGGCAAGAGCGAAACATTGCTGGTGGGGAAGAAAGAGGGGGACGAGTATTTCGCGCGGGATGCCTCGCGGCCAATGATTTTCAGGATCAATCAGGATCTGTACAAAAAACTGATGGAAGGTTACAGCGATCTGCGCGACAAGCGGATTGTGCGATTCGATCCGGCGAACATCACGCACGTAGAGATTCACAACGCGAACGGCACGATCGCTTGCACGCGGAAGAACGAATCGGAATGGGCTTTCGACCAGCCGGCGGACCAGAAGGGAAAATCGGCCAATGCGGAGAAGTTTTTTTCGCCGTTACAGGTGACGCGAGCGGAGGAAATTTTCGATCGTCCCACGGCGGATCTCGCGGCAAGGTTGAGCAAGCCAGCGTTTGAGGCGACTCTGACGGATAAGGGCAGGAAGAAATTGACCGTGCAGATTTCCAAGGAATATGGCGGGTTTGTTTATGCCCGATCGAGCGAAGGGCCGGCGATATATAAGCTGAAGGCGCAGAGTTTGACGGAGTTGAATTTCAGGGCTGGGGATATAGTGTTTTAAAGGGCCGAGCAAGCACATGCATTGTCGCCGCTACACCGATGGAGCCCTGAAGTGCACCGCGACAAATTCAAATGCTAAACGAGCGGCCGTGTTTATGCTGCGTGATGGGCTTCTTCCAGCACGTTTTCGCTGGGCCAGGTGGCCAGGAGCAGAACCTTCCCGGAATTCGAGGAAATGTGGACGTAATAGACGCGATCGTCGCTTTCGATCTCGTAAAAACCCGGATGATTGGGATCGGGGTTGCTTTGGGCGCCGCGTGACAAAAGACACCGCAAGCGCATCACTAGTTCCGCAGGGTGATTTCGTAGGTCCTCAATCTGCAATTCCCGTTCCCAGCGCATTACCATGATACCCTCCAGCCCATTGGTTCGGCCTTCCCTTACTATTACGGTTGGACGCCGTCAAATGTTCCAGGACTCATTAATTTTTTAAATTTAATTGAGGCTATGTTCCTGTATCCTCAAGGCGTTGTACCCCGCTGTCCCAAAAAGGTATAGGAACGTTAACCCCTAACTTGTTACTTGCGCGCCCGCCGCAAAATTGCCATAGTCGCGAATTCTCGAGGGGACTACGTGAAAAAAGCCAAGCCGAAGAAAACCAGCCGAATGCGCCACGATAAAAGGCGCAAACACCACCATTGGCAAGTTACCGTTTACTACGCGGACGGCGAGAAATTCGCACGCGTCTATATAGACCGCGAGCGCGCGCAGAAGTTTGCGGAGCGGCAGAAAAAATCTCCGGTAGTCAAGTCGGCGCGCATCATGGAAGTTGACTAGACGGGTTTGCGGCGACCTTTGTCCGGAATATGAAATCGCCGTGATGAGCGCTCGATCAAAGCTCGTTATTTTCATCGCCAGCACCTGTGCGCCGGGCCTTGTCCGTCTGTAAGCGCCATGCTATAAATACAACGCTGGCGCGAAACCTCCGTTACGCGGGATTCGTATAGTGGTAGTACGCGACCTTGCCAAGGTCGAGGCGAGGGTTCGATTCCCTTATCCCGCTCCACTTTGCGGTGTTTCTGCTGATAGTTGTTGCGATTAGGCCGAATTCACGAGTGCAGCTTTCATGTGTTATCTGTCCGGCTGCGCGACAGCTGTGTCCCACTACCGGGCATGCCTGACGTATCCCCAGATTTCATCATCAGCTAACCCCTTGATGCGCCTCAGGCTATCACCCTTAAGAGGCGGCGATTGGTGTGCTCCGCTTTCGCGCAACGCAATAGGCGAGGGTGTTGTAGAATTTCGCGTTTGCTGCGTCGAGAAACAACCGGGTGGCCTGGGGTGGCCCCGGTTACTCCACGCGTGGTGAGGAGGTCGAACGACGATGCCGAAACTAGACTTGCTCGTTCACGATCTGAAAGTTGCGCTGCGGTCGCTGTCGCGCACCAAGGGCCTCGCGATAACGGTGGTACTCACGCTCGCGCTGGGTATCGGCGCCAACGCTGCCATCTTCAGCGTGGTGCGAGGCGTGCTGCTGCGGCCGCTTGTCAACCGAGACGAGGATCGGCTGATCTACATTCAGCAGAGTGCGCCGGGCATCGGCGACGAAAACACCAACTTCTCCGTTCCCGAAATCCAGGACATAGAGTCGCGCGTGAAGACAGTGAGCGAGTTTGGCGACTTTTCTACCGTCGGTTTCAGCATGGTAGGGCTCGGCGAACCGCGCGAGGTCCGCGCCGGAGTTGTGGACGGATCGTATTTCGAGGTGATGGGATTGCATCCGGTGCTGGGCCGGCTGCTCGACCAGCACGATGACGGGCCAAACGCAGCGGGCGCGGCGGTGCTGACGTATCGCTTCTGGAGCACCGTACTCAAGGGCGATACGTCGCTGATTGGCAAAACTGTCCAACTCGATTCGGGCGACCCTAGCGGCGCGCGCTCGGCAACAATTGTGGGCGTGCTGGAACCGTCGATACCGTATCCGGCGGACACCGAAATCATCGCCAATGTGGTGACCAGCCCGCACCATCTCTCGGCAACGATGGTTACTGGCCGAGTCCATCGCATGACCGAGCTTTTCGGGCGATTGGCACCCGGCACAGATCTTGAGGCGGCGCGCGCTGAGCTACGCACTGTGCACGGCGCAATGGTCAGCCAGCACCCCGAAGCATATTCGTCGCGAGCGGAGTTCAGCATCAGCGCCGTGCGATTGCGCGACCAGGTTACGGCGCAGGCGAAGACCATTCTGCTGGTGCTACTGGCGGCTTCGATTCTGGTTTTCGTGATCGCCTGCTCGAATGCCGCGAACCTGATTCTCGCGCGCACCGTGCGGCGCGAGGGAGAGCTCGCAATCCGAGCGGCGCTTGGCGCAAACACCGCCTCGCTGCGACGGACGTTGCTAGTCGATAGCCTGTTGCTGTGCGGCGCAGGGGCGGCGCTGGGCGTATTGAGCGCGCGGCCGATGGTGACGATCCTGGCTCGTTACGCGTCACGATTTTCAGTTCGCGCACTGGATCTGACCGTGGACTCCAGCATGTTGTGGGTTGGCGCGCTGCTGGCTGTCGTGGCCGCGGTGCTGCTGGCGTTTGTCCCGCGGCTGCCCTCAGCGGACACCTCGAACGGATTGAGCCTGACCAGCGGAAGCGCGCGAATGACGAGCAGCGCCGGACGCCGCTTGCGGGTCTTCGCCGTGACGCAGATCGCTGCATCTTTCATGCTGTTGGCTGGTGCGGGGATGCTGCTGAAGACACTCCTCGCGCTGCAAACGGTGCGCACTGGTTTCGATACACGCAACGTACTCGCGTTGAACGTGCCGGTGGTGACCTATGGGCACACGCCCGAGCAGATCGTGGGGTTCTATAAAGAAGCGATGCGGCAGATCGCGGCCCTGCCAGGCGTGGATCGCGTCGCCGTGGGCACGGCTGTTCCGTGGCGCGACAAGGGCATCTTCGGTCCCGGGTTCCAATTCGCAACGGACGGCCACACCCGCGTGAATGGCGAAGAGGATCCCCGCGCGACATTCCGAACAGTGTCGCCAGGATTTTTCGCCGCGCTCGGCGTGCCTATTATCGAGGGACGGGATTTCAACGATCTCGATCGCAAGAACACCGAGCCAGTCGTGATTGTGAGCCAGAGCCTGGCGCTGCGGATGTTCCCGCACGGAGACGCTGTGAACCACAATTTGATGTGGACCGATCCGGTGATGAAATTTATTGACGTGAGCACCGAACCCCGGCGCATCGTCGGCATCGCCGCCGATGTGGACGATGAGAACGTGGTGCCAGGCCCTGTGCAGGCCGTCTATCACCCGTTTGAGCAGGAGATCGGCGGAGGCCGGATGTTCGTTCACACGCATACGGATCCGTATGCGCTGGTCTCACCGATTACGCGCATCATTCGCGATCTTTCCGTGAACCAGCCCGTCGAGCACGCAGCGACACTGGAGGATATCCGCTCGGAAGTTCTTACTCCGGATCGTCTGAGCGCCCTGGTGTTCGGTGGGTTTGCGGCGGTCGCGCTGGCGATAGCCGTAATAGGCGTGGCCGGCGTACTGGTGTTCTCGGTCAGCGGACGGACCCGCGAGTTCGGAATTCGTCTGGCTCTGGGTGCGCAGCCGCGGAATCTTCTGACAAGCGTAATTGCGCAAGGCGCCACGATAGCTGCCGCTGGCATCCTTGCTGGCGCCGTGTTCGGATATGCGCTGGCACAAATCGCGAGCAGCTATGCCACAGATCTGCGGATGCCCAGCCTTCTGCCCGTGGTCGCCTCCGCGTTCGTGCTGCTGGCTGCTGCGATGGTGGCGTCGGTTCTGCCGGCGGCGCGCGCTGCTCGGATTGATGTGCAGCAGGCTTTGCGATCGGAATAACGGGCTCGCTCTGTCTGGCGAGTTCCTGTTGTGCGTGCTAGAGTTTCACCCGCCCAACCCCATGCTCGCCTACCTGTGCGGTCCCATCGAATATGCGGAAGACGGCGGCCGCCTGTGGCGCCGCAAACTGGCGCCGTTCTTGCGCGAGCAGTTGGGGCATCGCGTTTACGATCCCGCCGAAGATGAACTCAAAAATCTGACCGAGGAAGAGCTCGAGCATTTTCGGGAATGGAAGACAACCGACCTGGAACGTTTTCGCCGCGTGATTCGCAAGATCATCGCGTTCGATCTGGATCTCATCGAAAATAAGGCTGATTACCTGATCTGCTTTTGGGATTCGCTCGCGAAGAGCGGCGGAACATCGGCCGAATTGACAGTAGCTTATCGCAAGGGAATTCCCGTGTATCTGGTGAGCACGCTTCCGGCGGCAGAGATCAGCGGCTGGATGCTGGGTTGTTCGGACGATTTGTTTAGTTCTGTGGATGATTTGAAGGAATTTCTGGTGGCGCGTTTTTCGCGAGAAAAACAGAATCCACTTCGGAAAGATTGATAGAATTCGCGGCGCATGGAAAAGATTTTTGTTGCCGTGGGAAGTACGCGCCGCCCGAAGGTGAATGCGGTCGCCGAAGCTCTCGCCTCGATTCGAAATCAGTTGGAAGATTTCCCATCATTTGAAGTTGTGGGCGTCGAAGTTACCAGCGGCGTGCGCCACACGCCGCTGAAGCGCGAGGATTTGATGGCTGGGGCGCGCCAGCGCGCCGAGTCCCTGGTGCGTGCGGCGCGCGAGCAGAATAAGCCATGGAAATATTTTGTGGGGCTCGAGGGCGGACTGGACGTGATTCCTGGCCTGGACGCGATTCCGAGTTTGGATGTGATTCCGGAGCTTGATGTGGTGCGCGAAGCGGAGCAGCGTTGGGTATTCTTGGAGAGTTGGGCATATGTTGCCGATGGCTCGGGACGGGGGGCTTATGGCCAGTCCGGGTCGGTGCTGTTGCCTGAAGCGCTGGCAAAGACTGTGGTTGATGAGGGCGTCGAGCTTTCGGAAGCGATTGATACGTTTGCGGACGGGCGCAATATCCGAGATGCGGAGGGAGCTTGGGGCATTTTGACGCGCAATCTGATTACGCGGCAGGAGTCTTTTCGGGTGGCGGTGATTAATGCGTTTGCGCCGTTTTTCAATCGCGAGATTTATGAGAAGGAACAGAGGAACGGTTTCTGATAACGGCAGCGGCTAGTGGCTAGAAGTCCTGAGTTGAGCGGATTTCGGAAACGTCCGGGCGTGAATTTTCACAGGGCGATGTGCTAGCCTAGGAGGTAAAGAAATTTTTCGAGCGCGCTGGTGGATTTGAAACGCGGAAGCTAAGACCCTAACACAGAGTTGAGAAAGGCTAGAGGACACGGAGGAGCCGCGCGTGGATATCGTTAAAGGGAACATGGGCTGGATCGAAGTGGTGGTGGGGCCGATGTTTTCGGGCAAGAGTGAAGAACTGATTCGCCGCCTGCGCCGCGCGGAGATTGCCAAACAGCGAGTGCAGATTTTCAAGCCGGTGATTGACCAGCGCTATGCAAAGAATGGAATCATCTCGCATTCCGGCCTAGAGCTGGATTCGGAATTGGTCCAGGATGGCGCCGACATCTTGAACAAGGTTGCGCCGCGCACGGAAGTCGTCGGCATTGATGAAGCCCAATTTCTGGGCGAGTCGGTGGTTGAGAGCTGCGTGAAATTGGCGGACATGGGGAAGCGCGTGATTGTCGCGGGGCTCGATACTGATTTCATGGGACGACCGTTCGAGCCGATGCCGAGGCTGCTCGCTGTCGCCGAAGAGATTGTGAAGCTGCTGGCGATTTGCATGCGCTGCGGCAATCCGGCGGTGCACACTCAGCGTTTGGTGGCGTCCGAGGAACTGATTATTGTGGGCGCGGGCAACATGTACGAGGCGCGCTGCCGGCGATGCTTCGAGCCGAACTTGGCCCACGAGAAAATCGAAGAGGCGAAGGCTGCCGCGGCTACGAAGTAAGAATAACGGCTGGCAAGGCGCCTGCCTGCCGGCAGGCCGCTACGAAATTCCTACCAGGATATGCCGCGCTGACGGTACTAGGCCTGGATACCTGCAACCATCCGCTGGTCAAGCGAATCCATATTCACCTGAAGGCCAAAACGCAATAGAATAGGCGCAGACCGACTGCCATGTACTTCCGGACTACCATCGTGCTGGCCGCGGCGCTAACTGTTTGCGCCGATCTGGCGGATGTGAATCGGTATCGCACGCCCCTGCTGGCTGGCACGCCGGAGCTCGGTGCACTGCCAAATCCGGGGTCATTGCCCGAGGTCTACCTTTCGGTTACGCAGCAGCCTTCCGGCAAGCAATCGCCACTACAGCCGCAATCGCGTCTGGAAATCGTGCGTTATGTTTCCGGCGAATTCGCGAAGGTCCGCAAGCCGATTCCTTCGGGGAAGAAGGGCTTCAAGATTGAAGTTGGCAAACAAATCGACGACAACGATTTGCGGAACGCGTTGCGCTCGCAAGGTCCGGCAGCGAATCCCGGCGATACCGTGCAGGTGACTGGCATCGAGTTTCGCACTCACGAGATTGTGGTTGCGATCAACGGCGGCGGCAAAGGGCACTTCAATATTCGCGACCATATACAGGTTGGCATGGGAGGAGGTGGCGGTATGGATCCGATGCCAGTATCTTCCACCCAGCAGAAACCGAACGGGGGGACGCTTATTTTGGATTTTGGGCGGCCCGTGCCGGATATGAGTGCGGACGATCTGATGACCGATCTACAAGCGTTTCTCGATTTTTCAAAGGAACATTCCGGCGCGGTCAATTGGATTGACACGCTGCCGCTGCAATTCAAGCAGGCCATCACGGACCACGAAGCGCTGGTGGGCATGAATCACGAAATGGTGCTGGCGGCGCTGGGGCGCCCCGAGCACAAAGTGCGCGAGCGGGACCCGGATGGCACGGAAACCGAGGATTGGATTTACGGCACGCCGCCCGCGCGCACAACTTTCGTGACGTTCAATGGCGACAAAGTCATTCGTGTGAAGGAATTCGATTGAACGTGCATTGACTTTTCTTACGCCGCATCCTAGCATTTCCCATTTGACATAGATCGAACGTTCGGGTCTGTGCAGTTCGCTGCTGTAGCTTCCGCTGTGAGAGTGGCCTCAGTCGAGTCATCTGCGATCGGGCGCCAGTTGCGCGCAGTTGCGAATCTGAACTGTTTTGCAGCACTTACTCAGCCCCATTTTGGGCCACTTTTGGGGACTCGTTTGAGCCCCGCCGGAGGAGTCATGGCAATTAAGGTCGGGATTAATGGTTTTGGGCGCATTGGCCGCAATATTTTTCGCGCGGCGTTGGGCGACCCGTCCATCGAAGTGGTGGCGGTTAACGACATCACCGATTCAAAGACACTGGCGTATCTGCTGAAATACGATTCGATCCTCGGGAATCTTCCGAACAAGGTGACGCATAAGGACGATTCGATTGCCGTGGACGGCAAGAGCTTCAAAGTTTTTCGTGTGAAGGATCCCGGGGAGCTGGATTGGTCTTCGGTGGGAGCAACGATCGTGGTGGAATCCACGGGCTTGTTCACGAATGGTGCGGACGCGCGCAAACATATTCGCGGCACGGTGAAGAAGGTGATTATCTCGGCGCCGGCCACTGATCCCGATCACACTTTAGTGCTGGGCGTGAACGAAAAGACATACGATCCGGCGAAGCATCGCGTGATTTCGAATGCTTCTTGTACTACGAACTGTTTGGCGCCGGTGGCCAAGGTTCTGCAGGATACCTTTGGAATTAATGTGGGAACCATGACTACGATTCACTCGTACACGAATGACCAGAAGCTGCTGGATTTGCCACACAAGGATTTGCGGCGCGCGCGGGCGGCTGCGCTGTCAATGATTCCGACTTCAACTGGCGCCGCGAAGGCGCTGCAGCTGGTGATTCCAGAACTGAAGGGCAAGCTGGATGGTTACGCGATGCGGGTGCCGACGCCGAACGTAAGCGTCGTGGACCTGACGGTGTTCACCGAGAAGCCCGCTACGGTGCAAAGCGTGAACGCTGCGTTGAAGGCTGCTGCCGACGGACCGATGAAGGGGATTTTGCAATTCGAGGAAGAGGAATTGGTGTCCGTGGATTTTCGCGGCAATCCACATTCGTCGATTGTGGACGCGGGATATACGCGCGTTGTGGGGACGAATTGCGTGCAGGTGCTGTCTTGGTACGACAATGAGTGGGGTTATTCTTCGCGCTGCCGCGATTTGATCAAGTTCTTGTCGAAATGACCGGGACTGCCTGCACAGTTATGAACAAGCTTTCGATGCGCGATTTGGAGCTGAAGGGCAAACGCGTGTTCATCCGCGTGGACTTCAATGTGCCGATGTCCGCGGGGAAGGTGGACGACGACACACGCATTCGGGAGACCTTGCCGACGTTGCATTTGGCGATCGAGCGCGGGGCGCGGGTGGTCTTGGCTTCGCATCTGGGGCGGCCCAAGGGCAAAGTGGATCTGAAGTATTCGCTCACGCCGGTGGCGGGACGGCTGCAAGAATTGCTTGGCAACAAGGTGGTCGCGTTTGCGACGGACTGCGTGGGGGCGGACGCCGAAGCCAAGAGCAAAGCTTTGCGTGACGGGAATGTATTGCTGCTGGAAAACGTCCGGTTTCATCGCGAAGAGGAAGCCAACGAGCCCGAATTTGCGCGCAAGCTTGCGGCGTTATGCGACGGCCTGTTTGTGTGCGATGCGTTCGGGTCGGCGCATCGCGCTCACGCGTCGGTGGTGGGGATAACTAGATTTGTCCGGCAATCGGCGGCCGGGTTGCTGATGGAAAAAGAGCTGGCCTATCTGGGCAAGGCAATTTCGCATCCGGATCGGCCTTTTGTTGCCGTGCTCGGTGGGGCGAAAGTGTCCGACAAAATCGAAGTGGTGCAGAACCTGATGAAGCTGGCGGACGCGATGCTGATTGGCGGCGCTATGGCGTACACCTTTTTGAAATCGCAAGGGCTGCCGATCGGGAAATCGCTGGTGGAGAATGACAAGCTGGACCTTGCGCGTGATTTATTGAACGAGGCCAAGAGCCGCAATTTTCGTTTGGTTTTGCCGGTAGATCATGTGCTGGCCGAATCGTTCGATTCTGGAGCGACTCGCGTGACGGATATCGCGCACACGCCGGACGGCTGGATGGGACTGGATATCGGGCCGAAGACAATCGAATTGTTCCGCAAGGAAATTTCTACGGCGCGCACGATAGTGTGGAACGGGCCGCTGGGGATGTTCGAGAAGCCCGCTTTCGCGCAGGGAACTTTGGCGATTGCGCGAGCGGTGGCTGCGGCCTCCGCGGCGGGAGCAACATCAATTATAGGGGGCGGCGATTCGGTGGCTGCCGTGGAGCAGTCGGGACTGGCTCCGCAGATTTCGCATATTTCTACTGGCGGAGGGGCGTCGCTGGAGTTTTTGGCTGGCGAGAAGCTTCCTGGTGTTGAGGCGCTGACTGATAAGGCTTCGAATTAGCGGTTGCTGCGGTTCTTTCGAGCGGGGAGGCAGGAGGCAAGCCTCCCTTGCCAAAAGGCGGCGGCAAGCCGCCGCACTCCAAGATGATTGAGGAGATTTCTTGCGACGACCGGTGATTGCGGGGAATTGGAAGATGTACAAGACGCGCGAGGAGACGCGTGCGTTTTTCGATGCGTTCAAGCCGCTGGTTGCCGGTTCGCATTCTTGCGACATCATCGTGGCGCCGCCATTCACTTCGCTGGTTGCCGGAGTGGAAGCTACGCGCGGGACCAATATTGCGATTGCGGCGCAGAATGCTCATTGGGAGCGCGAGGGGGCTTTCACCGGCGAGATTTCGATGCGGATGATTGCTGATACCGGGTGTGAGGCCGTGATCATCGGGCACTCCGAGCGGAGGCAGTATTTTGGGGAGACGGACGAATCGGTGAACCGCAAGTTGAAGGCCGCGCTAGAAGCAAAGCTGACGCCCATCGTGTGTGTGGGAGAAAGCCTGGCAGAACGGGAAGCGGACTTGACTCATTCCGTGCTGAAACGCCAATTTGAAGGCGGGCTGGCTTCGTTGACCGCTGCCGACTTCTCGCGTATTCTTTTAGCGTACGAGCCGGTCTGGGCGATCGGCACGGGCAAGACCGCCACCCCTGAAATTGCCGAGGATGTTCACCGTTATCTCCGGGGACTTGCTGCCAAACGTTTTTCTCCCGAGCAAGCGTCCGCCGTGCGGATTTTGTACGGCGGCAGCGTGAAGCCCGACAACATCAAGGGGCTCATGGCGCAGGCGGAGATTGATGGCGCGCTGGTGGGCGGTGCGAGCCTGGACCCGAAATCGTTCGCGGCGATCGTGAATTTCTAGATTCATTAGGAGTTGGAAATGCCATCATGGGCAAAATGGGGACTGTCGCTGCTGGTTGCGATCGGATTGATAACGATCGGCTGGCGTGTAGGGTTTGTTCTGGTGACGCTGCACGTTTTGGTGTGCTTCATACTGATCGTCGTAATCATGCTGCAAAGTGGCTCGGCTGCTGATTTGGCCGGAGCTTTCGGCGGAGCAGGCAGCCAGACGGCGTTCGGTCCTCGCGGGGCGGCGACATTTCTTTCGCGGGCGACCACTTGGTGCGCCATTGTGTTCATGATGACGTCTCTGGCGTTGTCGGTCAAGCGCAGTCCGGAAGAGTCGCTCGGCACCGGATCCGTCCTGGAGCAAACGCAAAAATCAGGAACTGTTCCCGCGAAGCCTGCGCAGGCGCCGCCGATCCAGATTCCGATTCAACCGTCCGAGCCGCCCGCGCAACAGCCAGCGCAGAACCCGCCTCCCAAGAAATAGCGGCTTCTGCTATACTTCATCGCAAGTTTGTGAATTGCGGTCGTGGCGGAACTGGCAGACGCACCAGCTTGAGGGGCTGGCGGTAGCAATACCGTGGTGGTTCGAATCCACTCGACCGCACCAATATTCCCCGCGATTCACTCTCCAGCTCGCCGCCTACGTTTATCTAATTCGAGACCGCTCCCGCGCAATGGTTCGCCAAGAAACCAAGACCACGGCTAAGACTTACCACAGAGTTCACAGAGAAAGGCGTGAGGGAGCGGAGAAATTGAGATTATGACTACCGCCTCGGCGTGCGGGCCATGCACGCAGAGCCGTCGCTTGCAACAAAAATTCGCGAAAATTTCCGCACAATCGTTCTTGATATTCGTCATCCGTTGTATATGATGTGCTGTTTTGAAATCGGCCATGCGGTCCTATCGAACGCTTTCTTGCCAAGACTGCAGGGAGAGCAAAAGCGATGCGGATCAGGAAACACAACAGTGGTTCTGTGGCAACGCCGGCTCTGCTGTCCCTTCTGTTAGTAATCCTCGTCGTTGTGACCGTGTACGTTTTTGCGGCGGGAACATATGCGCCGCCGAAGACGATCACTTCCGTGGGCCAAGCGATTGATCACCAATACGATTTGACGCTCGCGGTGGTGGCGACGGTTTTCATTCTGTCTCAACTCGGGCTGGCGTTTGCGATTTTCCGTTTTCGCGACCGCGGGCAGAAAGCGCATTTCACGCGCGGCAATAACGCCATGGAAGTGATCTGGACCACGGCGACCGTCGTGCTTTTTGTGGGCTTGGGGCTCATGGGACGAAAAGCGTGGGCCGAAATGCGCTTCACGAGTGCCGCGCCGGATGCAATTCAAGTGGAAGTGACGGAGAACCAGTTTGTTTTCAATTTCCGCTATCCGGGTCCTGATGGAAAATTCGGCCGGCTGGACACGAGACAGATCAGCGCGTCTACCGGAAATCCTTTGGGGATTGACCAGAACGATCCCGCGGGCAAAGACGACATCGTCGTGCCGACGCTGACCGTCCCGGTGAACCACGAGGTGCAGTTGCTGATCCGTTCGCAGGACGTGATCCACAATTTCTTCGTGCGAGAGTTGCGTTTGCAACAGGACGCGACGCCAGGGATGGTGGTGCCGCTGCATTTCGAGGCCAACACGATCGGACAGTACGAAATTGTGTGCACGCAATTGTGCGGGCTGGGACACTCGCGCATGCATAGCTATTTAAACGTGGTGTCCGACGCGGATTACGATGCTTTTCTGAAGCAGCAGGCTTCGGGGCAGTAATGAAGCCAAAGTTTAGGCATTTGGTAAGACTGGTGAGCGAGACCCAATTTTTAGGAGGCCACGCATGAGTTTGCACGCGCATCCCGCTGGATCAGCTGTGCATGCGCCAATGGCAGAGCCCTCGGGTTTCATCCGGAAATATATTTTCAGCGTCGACCACAAAGTGATCGGCATTCAGTACTTCCTGCTGGCACTGACGGCGGTGCTCATCGGAATCGTGCTTTCGTTGCTGATGCGCTTCCATCTGGTGTGGCCGAACGCGACTTTGCCATTCGTCAGCGGCGGGCAGATGTCGCAAGAGCAGTACCTGGCGCTAGTGACCATGCACGGCACGATCATGGTTTTCTTCGTGCTAACTACCGCGCCGCAAGGCGGCTTCGGGAATTATTTTCTGCCGATTCAAATCGGCGCGCCGGACATGGCTTTTCCCCGGTTGAATATGCTTTCTTTCTGGGTCACGTTTCTGGCATTCGTCTGCATCGTTGCGGCTTTCTTCGTTCCCGGCGGTGCGCCGATCAGCGGTTGGACTGGTTACACGCCGCTCAGCGGGCTTGGCGAAATCACCGGTCCCGGCGAAGGTTGGGGACAGACGCTGTGGATCGCGAGCATCTCGCTGTTCTGCTTGGCTTCTTTGCTGGGTGCGCTGAATTTCATCGCTACGACGATTGACCTGCGGGCGCCGGGCATGACGCTCATGCGGATGCCGTTGACGGTGTGGGGATGGCTGGTGACTGCGATTTTGGGATTATTGGCGTTCGGAGTGCTGCTGGCGGCGGGGATTTTGCTGTTGCTGGATCGCTCGGCTGGAACGAGTTTCTTTCTGCCGGCAGGCTTAGTGGTGAACGATCAACTGCAACCGCACAGTGGCGGTTCACCGCTCTTGTGGCAGCATCTTTTCTGGTTTTTCGGGCACCCGGAAGTGTATATCGCGATTCTGCCCGGCATGGGAGTGGCCTCGCACGTCCTTTCCACTTTTTCGCGCAAGCCGGTGTTTGGTTATCGCGCGATGGCCTTTGCGATCTGCACGATCGGTTTTCTGGGATTCATGGTTTGGGGCCATCACATGTTTCTCAGCGGGATGAGTCCGTATTCCGGCTTCGCGTTTTCAGTGCTGACGATGGCAATTGGCGTTCCTTCGGCGATCAAGACATTCAACTGGCTGGGGACATTGTGGGGCGGAAAGATTCAGTTCAAGAGCCCGATGTTGTTCGCGCTGGGTTTCGTTTCACTGTTTGTTTCCGGCGGACTCTCGGGGCTTTTCCTGGCGCAACCGGCGGTGGATAACTTGCTGCACGCGACGTATTACGTGGTAGCGCATTTCCACTTGGTGATGGGTGTCGCGGCTATCTTCGGAATTTTTGCGGCGACGTATTTCTGGTTCCCCAAAATGTTTGGCCGCATGATGAACGAGCCGATGGCCAAGATTCATTTCTGGTTTACGTTTGTGGGCGCTTATTGCATTTTCATGCCGATGCACTTCGTGGGACTCGCGGGTGGGATTCGGCGGTATGCGGATCCGTCGGCCGTCGCGTTTCTGGCTAAGCTGCAGCCAGTGCATGAGTTCATGACCATCGCCGCGTTTATTACGGGCGCGGCTCAGCTCGTTTTCCTTCTTAACTTTTTCTACAGCTTGAAATTCGGTCCGAAGGCCTCGAAGAATCCCTGGAATGCCACGACTCTGGAATGGACCACGGATTCGCCTCCGCCGATTGATAATTTCGGCGGGCATTATCCCAGTGTGTATCGCGGGCCTTACGAATTCAGCGTTCCGGGAGCGCAAGAGGACTTCATCCCGCAAAATCTTGAGCCTGCGCAGGTGGCTCGTGCAAAATAACTAGAGGCTCGTTGCGACTGAGCGTTGAGCGAGAAGCTCAGCCGCGAAGCCTCCAGGAGCAAGGAAATGTCTGGAACAACGGTTACCGAAGAAATCATCGAGCTAATTCACGAGGGTAAAGGCCCCGGAGGCGGAGCTGCCTCCGGCAATGGCGACCGTGGCGGGGACGGTGGCGGTAATGGTTCGCCCGGAGGTCGTAGGACGCCGCAGCGCGCTTATGTGACGGGAATGGTTGTCGCGCTGGCGGGAATTTTGATGTTTTTCATGGCGTTCGTCAGCGCGTATGTCGTGCGCAAGGACATGCCCAACAGCGCATGGATCCCGCTGACGATCCCGCGCATCCTGTGGCTGAACACGGTAATTCTAATTTCGAGCAGTTTCACCCTCGCGCGCGCGCGCAAGCTCTTCATGGCAAAAGATCAGGATGGCTTCCGGCACTGGTGGGCGACGACTACGATTCTGGGAATTCTCTTTGTGGCCGGGCAGATTATTGCTTGGCGCCAGCTGGTTGCCGCCGGGACATTTCTTGCGACGAATCCGAGCAGCAGTTTCTTTTATGTTTTCACTGGCGCGCACGGATTGCATTTGCTGGGCGGAGTGCTGGCGCTGCTCTACATTCAGTTCCGCACACCGCGAAAGCTGACGATGAGCACAGCAGTGGATATCGTTTCCATGTACTGGCACTTCATGGACGGGTTGTGGGTCTTCTTGTTTCTACTCCTCTGGCTGGTGAGGTGAAGCGTGAGTGAAACGGAATACGAGGGCATAGTCGAATCACCGTGGTCCGGCGGCGCATCTCCCTTCGCCATCAATTCGAAAAAATTGGGGATGTGGCTATTCATCATTTCGGACTCGCTGACGTTTTCGGCGTTGCTGATCAGCTATGCCTACGTGCGCCTGGAGACGCCGGACTGGCCCCGGCCATTCGAGATCTGGCCGGCGATCGCCAAATCGTCGCTGATGACTTTTGTGTTGCTTTCGAGCAGCTTGACCATGGTTCTGGGCGTGAACGCGGCGTTCAATGGCGACCGCAAGAAAACGGTGCGTTACCTGATCGCGACGATCCTGTGCGGCATCGCTTTCGTCGTGATCCACGCGACCGAGTGGGTGACACTCTTCAACGAAGGCGTTACGCCGTGGACGAATCCGTGGCATCCCTTTGTGCCGCTATTCGGCGGGACCTTCTTCGGGCTGACCGGGCTGCACATGCTGCACGTAACGATCGGCGTGATTTATCTGGCGGTAATCGCGTGGGGATTCGGAAAAGGGAAGTACACGGCCGAGCACGTGGAGGTCAGCGGCTTGTACTGGCACTTCGTGGACCTGGTGTGGATGTTCATTTTCCCGATGGTGTATCTGTTGAGCGTCAATCCCAAGTGACGATCTCAAGTAACAGGGAGCGAATGACACGATGAGCGCGCACGGACACGCAGCGGAATTGACGCACGAACATGCCGTAGGGACGACTAAGTTGTTTGCGACGGTTTGGGTCTGGCTGCTGCTGCTCACGGCGGTGGAAGTGTTTCTGGCTTACGAGCGGCTGGAAGTGCATTTGATGATTACCATTCTCGTGGGACTGTCGCTGATCAAGGCCGCGCTGATCATGTCATATTTTATGCATCTGCGGTTTGAGCGTCTCGGGCTATTCCTTTTGTTGGTACCGGCGATGGTTTTTTGTATTTGCATGATGCTGATCATGTTTTTTCCGGACAGCATTCGGTTGATGAATTTGAGGCCGCACTAGGGGCGGGGCCTAGATTGTTTGGCGCTTGTGATGGCGATCCTTTGATTGTTGGCGCGAGGAACGAATTGAAGAAAGAGATTACGATTATGATTCGGCTGACGCTCTTGGCTGGGTGTTGTTTCGGCCTGATTGCGTTGCCGATGCCTCACGTTGTGGCACAGGGTTGCGCGATGTGCTACCAAAGCGCGTCGGCAACCGGGGCGCAGGGCGGGGCGGCGTTGCGTCACGGAATTTTGATTTTGCTTTTCCCCACGCTCAGTATTTTCGTCGGAATTTTCGGGTTGATGTATCGAAGGCGCAATGTGGCGCGCTGACCGCATGGCTCCGAGAGCCTGAGGTATTTCCAGAATGAATCAAATCAGTACCTGAGGGGCTAAAGCCCGCAAGAAAAGGCTGGACTTACGGCGGGGCTGAAGCCCCGCCCTTCCACCTTTTTGCGGATGCGGATAGTCGAGAACCCTCGTTGCGCTCGGGATGACCTCAAAGGCGTTTTCCCGCGAGCTTTGGCCAGCCGTAGCCCTGCGTTTATGGACTACGCACGGCACTTCACTGCCCGTGCGGTTTGTGCAGGCCGGTGCAGACCGACACGGCGCTATTGGGATTCACGGCGCTATCGCCCTGTTCGACATGCTGAATTTTTCCTTCCTTGTCCACGACGATGGTGGTGCGTTGCGCCCATTCGTACTTGTCGCCCTGTACGTCGTAGGGCTTCATGATGCCATATTCCGTGAGCACCTTACGATTCATGTCGCTAAGGAGGGGAAAGGTAACCCCGATTTGCTTGGCGAACGCGGCGTTGGCGGCGGGGCTGTCTATGCTGATGCCGAGGACTACGGTGTCGCTGGCTTGAAGCTTGGCCATATCAGCCTGATAGGCCTGCAATTCCTTGGTTCAACCACCAGTGAATGCGAGAACGTAAAAGGCCAGAACGACGGTTTTCTTGCCGCGAAAATCACTGAGCTTCACCGGTTTCCAATCATTCGCGAGCAGAGTGAAATCCGGCGCGACGTCTCCCACCTTCAAGTTCGTCTTGGCGATGGTGTCTTCTTGAGCCGCGGCCGGAAACTGGCCCGCCATCAACAGCAACAGAAGAAGCGCAGTGAAAGCCGTGACGATCCTCTTCATCGGTCATCTCCTATGGGAATTTACAGACTAGCGGAAGCGATTATAGGCGTATTCCTGTTTTGTCCCTATTCTTAGACGCGAGGGACGCGGATTTAGCTGCCCCTCGGTCGGACTTTCCCTATAATCCATGGTTCGCACGGAGCCGCATTCGTGTTTGGAGACCGCACAAATTGGAATCTTGACGCGAATCGCTTGAGCGAGGCTCTGGCGCGGCATCGCGCGGTGGGAAAGCCTCTGCTGGACCTTACGGCGTCAAATCCGACCGAATGCGGGTTTGAATACAATAGCGGCGCGATCCTGCAGGCGCTTGCGAATCCCGCAGCGCTCCGTTATTCGCCGGATGCCAGGGGTTTGCGGAGTGCGCGCGAAGCCGTCGCGGCTTATTATGCCGCCCGCGATGTCGCCGTGCCGGTTGAGGACATCATTCTGACCACCAGCACCAGCGAAGCGTATTCCTTTGCTTTTCACGCGCTGTGCAATCCGGGCGACGAAATCCTGATTCCAGAGCCGAGTTATCCATTGTTTGCGTTCCTGGCGGATATTCAGGATGTGGCGCTGGTGCGTTATCCGCTGGTGTATGACTACGGTTGGCAAATCAATTTTCACGCGCTCGAGCAGACGATTACGGCGCGAACTCGGGCGGCAATCGTCGTGCATCCGAATAACCCGACGGGACATTTTGTGAAGGAGCAGGAGCTTAAACAACTCAATCGCATTTGTGCGGCACATGACCTGGCGATAATCGCAGACGAGGTCTTCTTGGATTTTGCGCTGATGGAACAATCTCATTCCAGTTTCGCCGCAAACGGCGCGGCGCTCACGTTTACGACTAGCGGGCTATCGAAGATCTCCGGATTGCCGCAGATGAAAGCCGCGTGGCTGATTACCGGCGGACCGGAGCTATTGAAATCGCAGGCGCTGGCGCGGCTGGAGGTAATCGCGGACACTTATCTTTCGATGAATACCCCGGTGCAACTGGCGATGCCAGCACTTTTGGAACAGCGCCATTCATTTCAAAAGCAGCTATTGGCTCGTGTACGCAAAAATCTAGCCGAACTCGATCGCCAGCTGGCGTTGCAAGAATCCTGCACTCGTTTGACGTTGGAGGGCGGCTGGTATGCCGTGTTGCGGGTTCCGGCTACGCGTCCTGATGAAGAACTCGCGATCGATTTGCTCGAGCGCAGTGGTGTTTACGTCCATCCGGGGCATTTTTATGATTTTCCGGCTGATGGATCTTTGGTGTTGAGCTTGATTACCAGAGAAGACGACTTTGGGGCAGGCCTAAAGCTCTTGCTGTCAAATTTATTGGCTTGAGCGGCCGGTGGACTCTCGGTGGGTGCCGCAGGACTAGCGCAGGCGCCCGGGCGGGTCCGCAGGTTCCGGAACTTCCAGCTTCAGATCCGGTCCGGTACTATCGGGCATCTTGCATGGAGCCGGCTGAGGAAGTCCGATACCGCGATTCATTTCGAGATGTTCTTTCGCGCAACGCGGGCAATAGCCTTTTCCCGTTTCGTCATCGCGCTGGCTGGCAAGCTCGTAGCATCCGCAAATGCAGTCGCAATATCCGGTTGTTGAAGCCGTTTTGATTGGCACCAAAGCCATCGGTCCCTCTCGAGTGTATGCTATCGATGAATCATACCGATGCGCAGATTCGGGTGCAAGGCTGCTGAACCGAGCAACACAGGTCGAGTAGGCCGCTCAAGCGTGTTCGAGCGTTAGCCTGAAAGGATCGCCAATTCTTTCGTGCAGATCCATCCAAACCCTATCCGGGTGCGACAAGAAGACCTCCACGACGCGCGGATCAAATTGCCTGCCAGAATATCGTTCGATTTCCTTGCGGGCCGCGGAAATCGGCAGAGCCTTGCGATAGGGACGATCGGAAATCATGGCGTCCAGAGTGTCGGCGACCGCGAAAATCCTGGCCCCGATGGGAATTTGCTCGCCGCGCAACCCGCGCGGATAACCCGAGCCATCAAAACATTCCTGGTGCGATAGAACAATTTCGGCGGCTTCCTTGAGGAATGGAATGCGTTCCAGCACGGCGAAGCCGATTTCGCAATGCTTCCGCATGACGTCGCGCTCTTCGGCCGTCAAAGGGCCGGGCTTGCGCAGGATGCTGTCCGGAACACCCATTTTGCCGATGTCGTGAAGAAACGCCCCACGCGCGATGTGCCGGAGCAGTCCCTTATCCACGCCCATGGAGCGCGCAATCGTGATGGTGAAGGCGGTGACGCGCTGGCAGTGGCCTTCGGTCTCGGCGTCTTTGGCATCGAGCGCGCCGCCCAGAGCCTCCAGCGTGTAATCGTAGGATTGCTCGAGATCCTGCAAGGCGATGGATAATTGCTGAGTGCGCTCTGCGACGAGGTGTTCGAGATCGCTCTGATAGGTGCGGTTTTCCATGACGAGGCGGCGATGCTCGAGTGCGCGGCGCACACTGAGGTGCAGCTGATCTTTCTCGAAGGGCTTCAGAATGTAGTCGTAGGCGCCCGCGCGAATGGCTTCCAGGGCGATAGAGATGTCGTGCATGGCCGTGACCATGATTACCGGCACATCGGGATCGTCATTGCGGAGCTCAGCGAGCAGTTTCAAGCCGTCCATTTCGGGCATGACGATGTCGCTCAGCACTAGGTCGAACGTATCTTTGCGGAAAGCGTCGAGGGCCATTCGGCCGTTCGAGCAGACGGTGCAGGTGTATCCCTGCGCTTCCAGAAGCGTGGAGACGACTTCGCGAATCGCTTCTTCGTCGTCCACCACGAGGATTTTTTCGGTTTCCACGATTGGCTCCCAGAGAAGCGTTAATTATACGATAGAGGTAAGAGCAAGCCCGGCCGCCCAGGCGAGGTGTTGCCGAATCGAATAACCGGTCACGGCGTGATGGGAAGCGCGCTGGCGCGTGATTTCGGCAGTGAGCCGAGACAAATCGTTTAAGCAGCCTGCGGCGCTCTGGAAACCTTGACGCGCACGCCCGCATCAAAACACAATGACTGCCACCTTGCGCAACATCTTCCGCGATCCCGTCAAAAAATTGCTATTTGAACTGGGCGCAGGATACTACGCGCGCAAGCTGGCGACGGGCCCGGAAGCCGATATCCGGCGCGAGTTCTTGCAATCTCTGCAACTCCCTCCTTCCGGAAACGGGCACGGGACGCTTCGCGTGCTCGATGTTGGCTGCGGTCCCGGACATGTGGCGCGCGAGCTGGCGCAATCGGGCCACGACGTGACTGCGGTGGACCGCAGCCGACGCTTGCTGCGCATTGCGAGAAGGCTCGCGAGGCGCGAGCGCAGCGGCGTGCAGTTCCATCTTTCCAGCACGGACCAGCTTCCGTTTCCAGATGCATCCTTCGATTGTTGCTACGCCACCGGAGTCATTTATTGGGTGGAAAATCTGTCCGCGACGCTGCGGGAAATGGTGCGGGTGACGCGCCCGGCCGGTTTGGTGGCGTCGCTCGACCCGCACGCGTCCATGTCTATTGCTCGCGTGCTGGCGTATGCGCGCGAAAATAGCATGAATTCACGCGACACTCGAAAACTGGTGGCTTGGGCGACCGTAGCGAAATGCAATCGCCGCTTTGAGGAAGGTCATTTGCGGCAGTTGCTCACGGACGCGGGCCTTCAGAGTCTCACATTAGAGCAGCGGCTTGGCGGCATGGTGTGGTTTTCGCGAGGAACCGTTCCCGCGCGCGTGAAAGACGGTGATATTTCCGATGTGCGCACGGGGCCGAGCGTGGCGTTTGCAGGGCGCGGGTGAGGATGTGAAGAACCTGTTACTCTGGTGTATGCAATTACTATCCCGGAGGTTGGGATGAAGTGTTTTTGGTTGGCCAAGCGTCCGATGGGACGCAAATGGTTTGTGAGCTTGGCGGTGTTGCTCGCATGCGGGGTCGCGTTTGCTACGCAGCAGTCCGTGCCTGCACCGAAATCGGTTGCACCACCGCAGCCGGGGCCGCGGAATTCGTCTCAAACCACGCAGGCTTCCTCTAGTCCGGAGTTCATCAAGGCGGCTGATGAGGTCCTGGCGGAGATGAGCAAGATCCTGGACCTACCCATCAAGGAACCGTTGAAGAAGAGCCTTCGTTCGAAGCAGGAAGTTCGCGACTACCTGATCCGCGAGGATAAGGAAGACAAGAACGAGGCCGAGCGTTATGCCGACGAGAAGACGCTCGAAGCTTTCGGGCTGATACCCAAGAATTTCCCGCTGGATACGTTCATGCTGAATGTCTTGACCGACCAGGTGGCGGGCCTGTACGACCCGAAAGGGAAGGAATTTTACATTGCTGATTGGATTCCGGCGGATGAGCAGCGCTCGGTGATGTCCCACGAACTCACGCACGCGCTCGAAGATCAATCGTTCCACATCGATCCTTGGATCAAAGCCGCGCGTCCGAATGATGATGCGGAGCTAGCCCGCGACGCGGTGAGCGAAGGTTCGGCGATGGCGGCAATGGTGGACTATCAGATGCTGGATCAAAAGGTGGGCGTGCGCGATTTGCCGGACGTGACCTTGCTGATTCGCGCCGGTGCGGTGAGCGAAATGGACAAAGATCCGAACCTCGCGAAAGCTCCGCCTTATATTCGCGATGAACTCTTGTTTCCGTATCTGGCCGGCACGGGCTTCACGCAGCAATTCCTTAAGGCCCATGCGGGTTGGCAAGATCTCCATTTGATTTTCCAGAATCCGCCGGTTTCCACGCAGCAGATCATGCATCCGGATTTGTATCTGCAAGGAGTGAAACCCGTGGCGGTGACGCTGCCGGCCTGGAAGGGGCTGGTACCGGACGATTGGAAGCTTTTGGAAGAGAACGCGATGGGGGAATTCGGGCTGGAAGAAGTCTTGAAACAGTTTCTCGACGAAAAGCGCGCGGATTTGCTTTCACCGGCGTGGAAGGGCGATCGGTACGCTGCGTTTGAGGATGCCAAGAGCAAGACCCATCCATTGGTGTTTCGTCTCGCGCTTGATAATTCCGAAGATGCCGCGCAGTTTTTTAGCCAGTACAGCGAGGCGCTCAACGCGAAATACAAGACGCGAGGAGAGGTTTTTCGGAGCGCGAATTATCTTCAATTTCAGAGCGAGTCCGGCGGGGTTTTCTTGCGATGCGTGGATAGCACTTGCCTGACTGTGGAAAGCGCTACGCGGGACACCTTCGACAAGATCGATAAGGCCATAGGATGGTCGCTGGCGCCGGTGGCAGGACAGCTGGCAACGACTGATAGCGCCGACGGGGTTGAATTAGCTTCGCGCTAGGGTTTAACCGAGGCGGACGCTACCGCAGAGAGCAGGGACGCGAGGACACGAATAAATCCAAGGTTACCGCCATGTCCCCGACTCGACGGTAACCGGGCGAAATATAAAATCTTTGCTCGCGCTTAATCGTTGAGAGAGATTTGGACTGGATCGGCGCGGTGGACTACCATTAGCGTTTGATCGTCCGCCTGTTTCCGGCCGGCCGAGAAGTTTTGCACGTCCTTCATGCACGCCGCGACGAGTTCATGCGGCACCCACCCGTGGCGTTCTGCCGCGACATTCGAGAGCCGCGAGATGCCATACTCGACGCCCGAAGCATTCGCGGCTTCGGATATTCCGTCCGTGTACAAAAGCAGGCTGTCGCCGGGTTCCATTTGCAGCCGATCGATCGTGTAGCGGCTGGTACCGAACATTCCGAGCGGGACTCCGGTCGCGCAGACTTGCTTGACACCGTCTTTTGAAACCAACAGACCCGCGAGATGCCCCGCGCTGCCGATCTCGATCTCACCGTGCCGTCCGGCGCGGCCGCAAACCAGCGTTGCGTATTGACCCGCGATGGTGCTCTGGCAGAAGACGCTATTGGCCATCTCGAGTAATTTATCGAGGCACAGCGTAACGCTCGCGAGACTGCGGAACATGGCGTGGAGATGCGTCATCAACAGGGAGGCGGCAACGCCCTTTCCAGTAACATCGCCGAGCAGGAAGACGAGCTCGCCGCCCTCGTTTGCAGGCAAAATCAAATCGCAGTAATCGCCGCTAACCAAGCCAGCCGGATTGTATTTGTAATGGACGCGCCAGTCCTTGAATCCGACGTCGGTTCGGGGCAGCAGTCCGCGCTGCACCTGGGCGGCAAGCTCCAGATCGCGCTCGAGCGCGCGCTGCTCTTCGCTGGTCAAGTGATCGAGACAGAGCTTTACTAAGGGATCGGCAAGCAGCCGATCTTTTTCCACCGAGTCATGGCAGGCTTCACAGATTCCGTATGTGCCATCATCCATCCGCTGCAGGGCGGAATCCACTTCGCTGAGAAGTTCCACGAAGGCGTCGGCCGGGACCGCGCGGGAGGACGAGGAGATTACGGTTTGCAGTTCATTGCGCCGTTTTTCAAGTTGTTCACGAATGTAGGGGTCGCTGACTCCGGGCATTTCTTTTTCCTCCGGTGTTGAGATTCGCGCAACCCTGGCCGCGGTGCTATCCGATTCAGACATGGAAACTCCCCTTTTGCCCCTGCCAATTGGATTCTCAAGCTTGGGCGGGGGACTCAGCTTCCACGGCGTCCAGCAGGGGCCGCGGTTCACGTTGCTGCAGGCGCTCGAGCCGTTCCAGGCGTTTTAGCCGATGCTCGAATCGGGCCCTGTAGTGGCGATGTAGGGCTGCCGAAAGCGAGGCGTGCTGCCGCACGAGCTGCAGCTCAGACAACGCTGTCCGTACCAGCGTGGCGGCGCGGCTCGGTTCTGCGCATTGGTGTTCGTAATAAATGGCTAGTTGCTCGTAGGCTTCGAGGCCCTCGCGCGAATTCCCAAGGATACTCTCCCAAAGTTCACATGCCGAAGGGAAGTCTCGTTCGCGCTTGGCTAGGCGCGCGAGCGAACGCCGCGCCGCCCGGTCGGTTTCTGCAGGCAATTTTGCAGCTAGCGACTGCGCGTAGTGTTTTCTGGCGCGGGCCGTTTCGCCGCGTCGCTCGCAGATTCGTGAAACGCCAAAAAGCTCGAGACCATCGGTCACTCCGTGAGTTTCCGGCTCGGCGAGGATTGCGACAATGTGACTGGCAAGGCCGGCGAGCCCTCGCAAATCCATTTGATTGTGAAGGAATACCTGCACCAGCGGCTCGGGTGCTCCGCCGCGCAGATAATCGAAATAAAATTGCGGAATCATTTCCGAAATCACGTCGGCGCCGCGGTTCCATCCGAGGACGTGTTTTTCGAGTTCGGCGAGGCGCACTGACCCGAGGCGTATGCGCCACAGATTGCGGGCAGGATGCAAGAAATCGAGATGAGTGTGCGGGGCTGAAGGCTTGATCGTTCGGGTCATGCGGTAACGCGTTTCGAGCAGCGGCCAATCGAACGACTTGCCGTTGAAGGTGACCAGCACAGGGCGCGAAGCCATGCGCTCAGCCAATGTCACCAGCAGGGCGTGTTCTTCGCTGAGTTCGCGCATGAAGAATTGCTCGACTTGCAGGCCGCCAGCGTCCCACCAGGCGATGCCGACAAGGAATGGATATGTTCCGGTGCCGCCCATCAGTCCGGTGGTTTCTGTGTCGAGGAAGAGCCAATGGGATGGATCAGCGACCGCATCGCCAGCTGTCGGGACTAACAGGCGCAGCGCTGAAGCGTTCACGAGTCCTTCTGGCGCATCGTGGCCGATCGGTTCCGAAAACCATTTTCGAACCGTTAGGTGCTCGCCGAACTCATTGGCCGATGCCGCAGCCTCCAGCAATTGCGCCAGGCGTTCGGCGCCATCTGGCAGGGCAGGCCTAAACCCTCGCGAGCGATCCACGCTCGCGCGAGATAGGCCGCTCGCCTTCCTCGCCGGTTTAAGCGCTGCCAAGGACGCGAATTTGTCTCGGACCGTCATTTCCCGCTGCACCTTTCCTCAAGCACAGAGCCTGTTCAAAATCGCGAGCGCGGCCTCTTTGGTTTTCTCGCATTTATCGCCGGCTGGGCCGACGCACGAGGGGCACCCACTTTCGCACCCGCAACCTGCTATTAGCTCGCGGGTTCGGCGCAGCAAAATATCGTGGACCCGGAAAAGGGGTTCGCTGAAGCCGATACCGCCGGGATAGGCGTCGTACAAATACAGATTCGGCTCGAAGAATTCCTTGATTTGAGCCGGGTCGGCGGCGGCCGCGCTAAATTCCTGCCAATCGGTCTCGATGCCGGGGCTCGCGGGACGCTCGCCTACGGCAGTGCCTAAGTCGCGTCCCTCGCACATCAGTAGCAGGGTGGCCATAGATGCCATCGCGTATAGCAGGCCCAAAATTCCTGTCTGGCGGTCGGAAAGCGGGTACGGTAAGTCGGCGAGCAGGCTTCTGTCGAGCGTGATCCAGAACGCCGTGGTGTGCATTTCGTTCTCGGGCAGTTCGAGCTTTCCCGCGCCAACATTTTCGTTGGTAAAGAATTTGATCTTCTTGAAACCAACCACTTGCGAGCGGACCAGCACGTCGCCATGGGCTTTGGCGGCGGGTCCGGCGAGTTGCTCTTCCTCCGCAATTTCCAGCACGCGCACCTGCGTATAACGAATCGCGTCCGTGTAGTAATCCACGTCGACGCTCCTCACATAGGCCTTGCGCTGATCGAAATCCAGGTGTTCGACGTGGTATTGCTGGCCCTGGTGCAGGTAAATCGCCTTGGGATGGACGGTCGTAAGCGCGGAAGAAAAATCCACTTCGCCGATCACTTCGGGTTCACCGTCTTCGGTGCCATTTGCGTCGCCTGTGATGTCAATGATGACGAAATTATCGGAAGTGACTGAGCGCAGAGTCACCGTATCGGCCGGGTAGGCCTCCTGCACCCAATGCCAGTGCTCGCCGCTGCGATGCAGGAAGCCCGCCTCGGCCAGGCGTTCGCAAAGTGCAGGCAAATCCACGCCACCGAATCGTTCGTTGGGAGCAAGGGGCAATTCGAACGCCGCGCATTTCAAATGGTTCACTAGAATTTCGAGATTGTCCGGCTGGACGTAGGCGTGTTCCGGCGAGCGTTCGAAAAAATAATCGGGATGCTGGACGATGAATTGGTCGAGCGGAGTAGAGGATGCGACCATTACGGCGCAAGAGGTACCGCTGCGGCGGCCCGCACGGCCGGCGCGCTGCCACGTGGAAGCGATGGAGCCGGCGTATCCGGCCATGACGCTGGCGTCGAGCGAGCCAATATCTATGCCCAATTCGAGAGCATTGGTCGCGACCACGCCACGAATGCGTCCGTCGCGCAATCCGCGTTCGATTTCGCGGCGCTCCCCCGGCAAATACCCGCCGCGATAGCCGCGAATGGGTTCGGATTGGCCGGGCTGCGGGCGGTTGGCTTGTTGCAGGTAAGTGAGCAGAAGCTCGGTGTGCAGGCGGCTATTCGCGAAGACGATCGTTTGAAGTTTGCGGGCAAGCAGTTCCTTGGCCACGCGCGTCGATTCGTTCAAGTAGCTGCGCCGGATGCCCAGATTGCGGTTGACCATCGGCGGATTGTAGAAAACGAAAAGTTTTTCGGCCGCTGGCGCGCCATTTTCTGCGACTACCTGGACTTGGTCTTCGATCAACTGCGCGCCGAGTTCGCCGGGGTTCGCGATCGTCGCAGAGCAGCAGATGAATTGCGGCTTCGCGCCGTAAAATTCGGCGATGCGCCTAAGGCGCCTTAGCACGTTAGCCAAATGGCTGCCGAAGACACCGCGATAGGTGTGCAATTCGTCGAGGACGATGTAGCGCAAATTTTCGAAGACGCGCGTCCACTTGGTATGGTGTGGCAGGATGCCGGTGTGCAGCATGTCCGGGTTGGAGAGAATGATATGGCCGTGCTCGCGGATTGCCTTGCGCGCATCGCTGGGCGTGTCGCCGTCGTAGGTAAAGACGCCAAAGCAATCGTTCAGGCGCGTGGCGAGGTCATGCAGTTCGGCGAGCTGGTCTTGAGCGAGCGCTTTGGTGGGGAAGAGGTAGAGCGCGCGCGTGTCGGTGTTTTCGAGCATCGCGTTCAAGATGGGCAAGTTGTAGCAGAGCGTTTTGCCAGACGCGGTTGGGGTGACCACAACGACGTTTTTGCCTTCGCGAGCGAATCCCGCAGCGGCAGCCTGATGGGAATAGAGTCTTTCGATGCCCTTCGCGCGATAGGCTACCGCGAGCTCGGGGCGCACCCAGGCCGGCATCGAGCGGAACTGAGCCTCACGCGCGGGAATGTGCTTGACGGCCGTGAGCACCTCTTCCGAGCGATAGCGAGCTACGAGGGCTCCCAGCGCTTCCTGCACGGTTTCAAGGGCCGTGCTGCCCCGCACGGCCAAGTGCCCCGCTGCTTGCTGTTGAGACCGAGCCACCAAACCTCCTCAGACGGGCCGACCGCCGACGCCGAACGCCCAGGCTTCCGCCCGGTTTGCATGTTTCGCCTTTTGTTCGCTGAGGTTACCACTCGCCTTTCGCTCGCGCAACCGCAATTTTTGGAGGCGGTTGTGGTTCGTCGGGATTCGCATCGTTCCGAACACGAGAGCATCTAAAAGATGTAAGTAGGAGAAGACCATGAGGGCCAAAACAACAACCAAAGCCGCGGGGTTTTTCCTCGCGACGTTACTATCCGTGCCGGCGTGGGGCGCTGGTGCGGCGCAGCCGAACCAAATCGCAACACCTGGAACAGTAAATTACGTCGAGGGACAAGTTTCGATCGGTCAGCAGGTTTTGAACTCAAATTCGATCGGGTCGGCGAGACTCGACACAAACCAATTTCTTTTTACCGGCACAGGCAAGGCAGAAGTGTTGCTGACACCCGGTGTTTTTTTGCGCCTGGGTGACGACAGCTCTTTGAAGATGATTTCGCCGGACTTGGCCAACACCGAGGTGGGATTGGAGAAGGGCCAAGCTACGGTGGAAGTGGCGGAAATTCGCCCGGAAAACAACATCCAAGTGGCTGAGAACGGCGTGACTACGCAACTGCTGAAACGCGGGCTTTATGATTTTGACGCTGAAAGCGGCACGGTGCGCGTGTTCGAGGGCGAGGCGGCCGTGACGGAAGGTTCGCGGCGCGTGAAGGTGAAGGCCGGCCACGAAGTCAGGATCGCGAACGATACAGTGTCGAAGGCGACGTCATTCGACAAGAACGCGTACGAATCGAACGATCTGTACCGCTGGAGCAGCTTGCGGTCCGCGTATGTGGCTGAGGCAAATGCCGACGCAGCGCCGTCTTACATTTATGCCGGATCCGATTGGTACGGCGCCGGATGGTATTGGGATCCGTCGTTCGACGCCTACACGTTCATTCCTGGCGACGGAATTTTCTACAGCCCGTTTGGCTGGGGATTTTACTCTCCGTTCTACGCTGGGTGGGCGCCATTCGGTTGGGGATATGGATTCGGGTATGGTGGATATTACGGGCACTTCCATCATCACTTCGACCACGACTATCACGCTTGGGGGCCTGGTCAGCATTATAATCCTGGCGTGCGCGGCGGCGGGTTCTCCGCTGGTCGCGGCGCGTCGGGCTTTCACGGTGGTGAAGGCTTCCGAGGCGGAAGCGTTGGCGCAGGATTCCATGGTGGTGGCGGAGGCTTCCATGGAGGCGGTGGTGGTTTTGGAGGAGGCGGTCACGGCCGTTAAGATCCGATCAACGTTCGACTAGAGGTGTGGGAGATTGCACAGTCAAGAGGCTGCGGGTGCCAAGGCACTCGCGGCCTTTTGTGCGTAAAGGCAGAACTCTTTCAGATCATTTCCTATTTGCCTACCGCAACCGCCACCGTCAAAGCACTAAGTGCTAGTGTTGTGTCCCTTAAGTAACTAATATAAGTGTTGCGCGATAGTCTTCCCCTTAGGCATCTTCTATGGAGAATGGAGGTGCCTATGAGTTTGGGACGACCCCTGACCCCATTGCAACTGGAGCAGGAACAACGCGAACAACTCGAAGTGATGGCTAGCTCGCGCTCGCTGCCCCATGGCCTGGTGACCCGTGTGCGCATCGTTTTGCTCAGTGCCGACGGCTTGTCCAATAAGGACATCGCGGCCCGATTGCGATTGAACCAAGTGACGGTCGGTCTCTGGAGACGACGGTTCGTGAAACAGGGACTGACGGGATTGCACGAGGAGCTGCGCCCTGGCCGCCCGCGTTCGATTCCCGATGAAAAGGTCGCCACGTTGATCCGCAGAACCCTGCGAACCAAACCCAAAGACGGCACGCATTGGAGTTGTCGCGCGCTGGCGGCAGAAACCCGTCTGTCGAAATCGACCGTTCACCGGATCTGGCGCGCCTTCGGCTTGCAGCCGCACCGAGCGCGTCACTTTCAGCTTTCCAACGACCCGTTCTTCGTCGAGAAGGTACGGGACATTGTCGGGTTGTATCTGAACCCACCGGATAAAGCCCTGGTCCTGTGTGTGGATGAGAAGAGCCAGATTCAAGCGCTGGAGCGTAGCCAGCCGATCCTGCCCTTGGGGCTCGGCTACGTCGAAGGGATCACGCACAACTACGTCCGACACGGCACCACCACACTGTTCGCAGCCTTCGACACCGTCACCGGAACAGTCCTGAGTCAGTGCAAACGCCATCATCGTCACCAGGAGTTCCTGGACTTTCTGCGCCATGTGGACGCCAGTGTTCCGAAGGCTTTCGACGTGCATCTGATCGTTGATAACTACGCTACCCACAAGCATCCTCGCGTCCAACGCTGGTTGGCAGCACGCCCCCATTACCACTTGCACTTCACACCAACCTACTCTTCCTGGCTCAACCAAGTGGAAATCTGGTTCAACATCATCACGCAGAAGGCCATCCGTCGCGGCACCTTCGGCAGCGTCAAAGAACTGGTCGCCAAAATCGAACGCTTCGTTCATGGCTACAATGCTGAGGCTCGACCCTTCTCCTGGACGGCGACACCCGATTCGATCCTGGAAAAAATCCAGCGACTATGTGAACGTATTTCCGGGACACAACACTAGCCACTAGCCACAGTACTTTGCTATAGATAATGCATGGCTCATGACTTTTTGATTTTTGATTTCGAGACAAATGAAGAAGCGGCACAGCAGGCTCGTCACCGAGTCGAAGGCTGGACGCAAGGGTTTCGCCTCGGCAAGAAGATGCTATTGAAATTCGAGCGCGAAGAAGCAAAGGAAGCCGGGAATTCCGGCACGAAAACGGCCCACAACAAGAAGTCGGCGGCGAAGGAGAATCTAACCGAAGGCGCCGGGCGAGTCCGCGTTCTTATCCGGCTCGATTTTTCGGAGCATGAAAAACTCTCGCACCAGCGCTGGCTGGATCGCATTCCGACCGAAGAGCCTTTCAAGGCTGCGAAAACGGAGATCGTGCGCCAGGGGGACCCGGAATTCGACGAAACGGCAGAGCTATTCGACTCGCTTTCATAGACGTTTTTTCTCGTCGCGCCCGCCGATTCGATATAATGGTTCGAACCCGATATCCGCGGCGAAGTTCTGGGCGAAATAGACCTGATGGCCACTCAAGCCAAAGTAAAAATCGGAAAATTCGAGGCAACGAAGTATCAGGGCCTTGACCGCGAGACCCTGATCCGAATTTATCGCACGATGTTTCTCTCGCGGCGTCTGGACGACCGCGAGATTCAGCTGAAACGTCAGAACCGGCTTTTCTTCCAGATCAGTGGTGCGGGGCATGAGGCGGTTTTGGCCGCCGCAGGTTTGGTTTTGAAGCCAACCTACGATTGGTTTTTCCCGCACTATCGTGATCGGGCGCTGATGCTTATGCTCGGCGTCACCCCTTACGAAATGCTGCTGCAAGGCGTGGGCGCAAAGGACGATCCCGCGTCCGGTGGACGGCAGATGCCTTCGCACTGGGGGCATCAGGATCTCAACATCGTTACCCGCTCGTCACCGACCGGAACCCAGTTCCTGCAAGCGACCGGTGCGGCCGAGTGTTCTTACTACTATGAAAGATTCCCAAAGGCGCTGGATCAGGCGCGCAAGGCGCCGATGGGCGGCACGGTTGCATTTCACCGCGACGAAGTCGTTTACGTTTCCGCGGGCGATGGCACCACCAGCGAGGGCGAATTCTACGAATCTCTGAATACGGCGAGCAGCAAACGCCTTCCGCTGCTTTACCTGATCGAGGATAACGGTTACGCGATTTCCGTTCCGGTGGAAGTGCAGACGCCGGGTGGAAACATTTCGCGGCTGCTGACGAATTATCCGCACCTGCACATCGAGGAATGCGACGGCACCGAGCCGCTGGAGAGTTACGCCGCGTTGCGCCGGGCCGCGGATCATTGCCGAGCGCGAAAAGGCCCTGCGCTAGTGCATGCGCACGTGACTCGTCCTTATTCGCACTCGCTTTCGGACGATGAGAAACTCTACAAAAGCGAAGCGGAGCGGTCAGCGGAAGCGCAGCGCGATCCTTTGCCCAAGTTTGCGGTGTTCTTGGTGCGCGAAGGCATTTTGGAGGAGAGCGAGATCGAAGCGCTGGAAGCAGAGGTGGACAAGGAAATTGTGGAAGCCACTGATCGCGCGCTGGCGGCCGAGCTTCCTGCGCGCGAGTCCATTTACAAGTGGGTTTGCTCGCCCGATATAGATCCGACGTCGCGCGACTTCGAAGCCACGCCGAAGAAAGAGGGCCATCCGAAAACGATGGTGGAGATGGTTTCCGCCACGCTGCTCGATGAAATGAAGCGCGACGAGCGGATTGTTGTATTTGGCGAAGATGTGGCGGATTGCAGCCGCGAAGAGAGCTTGAGCACGGTGAAAGGGAAGGGCGGCGTGTTCAAAGCGACCGCCGGGCTACAGCGCAAATTCGGGCCACAGCGCGTTTTCAATTCGCCGCTGGCGGAGGCGAATATTGTGGGCCGTTCCATTGGTATGGCGATTCGCGGGCTGAAGCCAGTTCCGGAGATTCAGTTCTTCGATTACATCTGGCCCGCCATGATGCAGCTTCGTAACGAGCTCGCGACCATGCGGTGGCGCTCGGGCGGGCATTTCAAAGCTCCGGTGGTGATTCGCGTGGCGATTGGCGGATATCTGACCGGTGGCGCGATTTACCACAGCCAGTGCGGAGAGGTCACGTTTACGCACATTCCGGGCTTGCGCGTGGTGATGCCTTCCACCGCGCTCGACGTGTCTGGTTTGCTGCGCACCGCGATTCGGTCTGACGATCCGGTCTTGTTTCTCGAGCACAAGCATCTTTATAGGCAGCCGTATAACCGGTCGGAATATCCGGGTCCAGATTTCACGATTCCTTTTGGCAAAGCGCGCATGGTACGCGAAGGCACGGACGTAAGCATCATCACATATGGCGCAGTGGTGCATCGTGCCGAGGTTGCTGCGGCTGAGCTTTCACGCGACGGAATTTCCGCGGAAATTCTGGACCTGCGCTCGCTGAGCCCCTACGACTGGGAAGCCGTTGCAGCGACGGTGCGCAAAACCAATCGCGTGCTGGTAGCTTATGAAGATACGCGCTCCTGGGGCTACGGTGCGGAGATTGCCGCGCGCATTGCGGACGAATTGTTCGATCAGTTGGACGCACCGGTGCGGCGCGTGGCCGCGACAGACACGTTCGTTGCGTATCAGCCTAAGCTCGAAGATGAGATTCTGCCGCAGACGGAAGATATCGTTCGGGCAGTCCGCGCCCTGACGGACTATTAGTCGTACGGCACTACAGGTCCACACTTCAGGCGGCAACCCTTCTCGATTCACTGCCAGAACAGGAACAAAATTGGAAATTGTTGATTCACACGCACATCTGGAGTCGGAGGAATTCGATGGAGACCGGGCCGCGATGCTGGAACGTGCACGGGCGTCGGGTGTGCAGGCCGTGCTAGCGATTGGCAGCGGCGGCTCGGGGCCGGATCGCCTGGACGCTGCGATTCCTTTGGCCGAGGAATACGATTGGGTTTACGCGACCGTGGCGATTCATCCGCATCACGCCGGGCTGGCCAATGAAGAGCATTACGTCCGGCTCAGCGAGCTGGCCGCGCACCGCAAGGTGATTGCGTGGGGTGAGATGGGACTAGATTATCACTACGAGGATCCGCCGCCCGAAGTGCAGCAGACCGTGTTTCGCCGTCAACTGCAGCTGGCCCGCACGGCGAAATTGCCCATCGTGATTCACTGCCGCGATGCCTGGGATGATTGTCTCGCGATTCTGGGGAAGGAATGGGCGCCTGCAGGGCTCGGCGGGATTTTTCATTGTTTCACGGGCACGCTGCGGGAAGCGCAACGGGGAGTTGAAATGGGATTCGTGGTTTCGTTCGCAGGCAACGTTACGTATCCAAAGATGCAGCATCTGCGCGACGTGGCGCGCGAATTGCCGCTGGACCAGCTGCTGACGGAGACGGACTCGCCTTTTCTGCCTCCGCAGGGGCGCCGCGGAAAACGAAATGAGCCGGCCTACGTGGTGGAGGTAGCGCAGACGCTTGCGAGTGTGAGAAACTTGGGCAGCGACGAAGTTGCCGCCGCGACGGCGACGAATTTTAGACGATTCTTCAGGCTGGGCGCATAGGGGCATTGCGCGGCAGTCAAGGTGAACCTCAGGGATGGCTTTCGCTGTCCAAATCGCAAAAGGCATTTTCGATCTGGTTCGTGACGACCTGGCGCTCGTTGAGCAGGAGATTGCCGCGCAAAACACCGCGGCGATCGAGCCGGTGTGCGAGATTTCGAGTTATTTGCGCGAAGGCGGAGGCAAGCGGCTGCGTCCGGCGCTGCTTTTGCTGGCGGCTGGAGCATCAGGGTATCGCGGAAAGAGCGCGATACGGCTCGGCGCTGTGGTGGAAATGATTCACAGCGCCACGTTGATCCACGACGATGTGATTGACGGGGCGAACACGCGGCGGGGACGTCCGAGCGCGAATGCACGCTGGGGAAATCACATGAGCGTGCTGGCGGGCGATTGGCTGTACATGCAGTCTTTCGAAATGGCCCTGCGCGAACGAAAATTTGCCGTGCTGGATATTTTGATCGACCTCACGCAGAACATGGTCGAAGGAGAATTGCTGCAGCTTACTCGACTGGGCCAGATGGACTTGAACGAGGCGGAAGCCACCGAGCTCGCGTACCGTAAGACGGCCTGTTTGTTCGGCGGGTGTTCGCGACTGGGCGCTGTGTTGGGGGAGCAGCCGAAGCACATTGAAGATGCTCTTGCGGAATATGGGCGGAACGCGGGGCTTGCGTTTCAGCTCGTGGATGACTTGCTGGATTTTACGGCGTCCCCCGAGAAGCTCGGCAAGCCGGTGCTGAGCGATTTGAAAGAAGGCAAAGTCACGTTGCCATTGATTTTTGCACTGCAAGCGCAGGCAGACGCACACACGCCTGGCAGCTCGCACGCGGCGGATGGCGACGACAATGGGCTGACTCATTCGAACGGAAACGGCCGACGGTTGGTGTCAAAAGTTCTGGAAGAGCGCGATTTTCAGAGCGTGCGCCCTGAGGAAATTACCAAGCTAGTGCGCGAAACGGGGGCGCTTGATCGCGCCGCGAAACTCGCCACGGAATACGTGCGGCGCGCGAAAGCCAGCCTGGAACTTCTGCCGGACACCGAATACCGGCGGGCGTTGCTCGCCGTCCCAGACTTTATTCTCGAACGCGAAAATTAATTCCGTGCGTTATTCGTTTTTGGCCGCCGGCGGGGCCGGCTTCCCGAAGCGCACTTCATGCGCGATCAGATCATTGCCAACCGGCTTGGCATGGATTACCACTCGGTCTCCCACCTTCAATTCCTTGATGCTGGAAGCGGCGCCGCTTCTCACGAAGGACGTGTCCGGGGCGATTTTAACGACCTGCAATTGATTGTCCTGCGTTTGCACAGTGATCTCGGACTCGGTGATCTTCGTGACCGTGCCGAGCACGTGTTTATCGGTGCCGTGCGCAAATGCGGCGAATGCAAGAGCGAGGATAAGGACTGTTGCTGAAGCAGTTTTTCGCATATTGGCTTCTCCTCAGTGCGGTTTTGATGGACTGTGTTTTTCCGGGGCATTGTTTAGGAATTCGTTTTCGAGTTCTTCTTCTCTCATGTCGGCAGGGCTGCGCGGGTTGGAATGCTGCATGTCTTGCATGTCTTCCCTGGTCATTTTCGGCAGATGGCGAATGAACAGAACCAGGTGCCATGTATCGTGATCGTTCGTGCCGCCCGTTCCCCACGCAGGCATTCCAGTAAAGCGCACGCCATTTTCGATGATGTAGTAGAGCTCGCCGTCGGAAAGATTTTGAGTTTCCGCGGCACGCATGTCCGGCACGCGAGGATTGAGTTTCTGGCCCATCTCGGTCATGCCGCTGCCATCATTAGCGTGGCAACTCGCACAGTGGTCCGCAAAATGCCGGCGCGCTTCGACCAGAAGCTCAGGACTGGACTGCATCGGGTTTGACCGATTGCGCACGCTGCTGGGAATCGCGAGGCGATGCACCTTTCTCGCGAAACGGGTTTCCAACGCGCCAGGATTGTCACGTGCGCTCAATCCGGTGGACAAGAGCCACGAAAGGCCGACCAAGGTCATGATTATCGGGATGGCGAGCAACAGCAGCAACCGATTCAAAAATGCTTTCACTAGCTAACTTGCCTCCGAGCTCTCCGCACATTCATTTAACCATCATATGGGAATTGGCCCTCAGTAGTGAAATCTCCAACGAAGTTCAACGAATATTTCGCGCGGGTCGTTGTAGTGAAATCCGCCGAAGGTCAGGCTGTTGTCAATCAGCAGGTGGCGGTTGGCGACGTTGAGCGCGGTGACGGACGCGGTGAGCCGTTCTCCGAAGGATTTCCCGAGGGTTAGGTCAAAGGTCGTGTGTTGTGGGAGGTAGGGCCCTGGGAATTGTGCGTTGGGCGATCCGTTGGTAAAGCCCGAACCGTAGTACACGTTTGTGGATGCGAAGGACTGCCAGGGAAGGCTGACGTTGAAACCGACAGTCAGAGTGTTTCGTTGATCGTGATCGAGAGGGCTATAGCCCGGAGAGGGCTGGCAACTGGGATCCGTGGGCGGAAAGCAAATGAGGCCGCCGGTGATGGCGCCGCGCGCTTGCGCGACCTGATTGGAGTAAGCGAGGTGAAATTGTCCGCGATTCCAGACGCGCGGCGAGCGCAGGGTGAGTTCCCAGCCACGAATCAAAGCGCCGTCAATTGTGACGGGGATGAAAATGTTGGATTCGCCGACGTTGTTGTGATCAAAGAAATTGTTCGCGCGGGTTTGGAAGTTGTCGGCGTCGAGAATCCAGCCGCGAAAGGGAATCGTGACACCTAACTGATGTTCCTCGTCGCGTTCACCGTGCAAGGGCGCAAAGCTCAATTGGCCCGAGCTTTGAACATTTTCGAGCAAGGGTCCGGAGAGTGTGGTTAGGGGCGGAGCCTGGTAGTAGTGTCCATAGAATGCGCGAAACACCCAGTTCAGGCGCGGCACGCGGACCGCGACGCCGAAGCGTGGATTGATGGTGTCCTCGACCACCTGTTTGAACATGCTGTTTGGAATGTTTGGTGGTGATGCACCGATGAAGTGTGTGGGGCGAATTCCGGCTGTGAGTGTGAGCCAGGATGTTGGTTGAAATTTGTCGTCAATGAATTCGGCGATTTGGCCACCAGTTCCGCTGTCGGCTTCGGTGATAGGCGAAGTGCCGGAATTGTCGTTGAAAATTAGATGAAAGAATTCATCATCATGCTGCGCGAATCCGTAAATTCCCGCCTGGATGCTGTTACGCGCCACGCTTACGCTGAAAGTTGATTGCAGGCCGGCGTAGTCGGAGGTGCGGTTGTCGGTTGTCGCGGTAGGAGTGTCGTTTGGATCGCTCCCATAGTTTGCTGTGTTGTGGTGGTAGAAAGGTGAAACCGTGAGAAGCATGTTGGGATTGATAGTGCGGACCCAGGAGAACGCCACGTAGCCGTCATTTTCGTGCTGGCCGTCGCGAAGGCCACTGCTATTAAAGGCACTGTTCGGATTCGGATCGTAAGGAACCTGGTAGTAGTCCGCGCGCAGAGAAGTTACAAGACGAAACTGGTCTTTCGGGTCGCGGTTATAGATGAACGTTCCGAAACCACCGTAGCCATTTTCAGCGTCGTGAAAAACTTGTCCGATCGGAGTTTGCAATCCGAGATTGCTGCGATTGCCATTGAGGCTACCGTAGTATGCGAAACGTTCGGTGTGACCACCGAAGTTGAGTTGGTCGTTGGTTTGATACCAATTGCCGAAGCTGGTGACCAATTCGGCTTCGTTATTGCGTTCAAATCCTGAGCGCGGGACGACGTTGAACACTCCATAGGTGCGATCGCCATAGGCCGCGTCGTAGCTGCCGCGCTGCACTTCGAGGTAGTCAATGTCCTTGGGATCGATCTGCGGGCCCAGATTGCTGGCGATATTCGTGTTGGGAATCGGCACGCCGTCAATCAGCCAACTCACTTGATGTCCGCCGCGAATGTGTAGCTGGTCGTGGGTGTAATACGCTCCGGGGACATAATCGGTGATCATCTGGAGACTGTTGGTGCGGTCGGCGCCGGGAGTCTGGGCAATGTCATTGCGGCTAATGAGAGTTATGGGCGTGACCGACTGAAGGTTGACGGCTTCGGCTTGGGCCGAGACGACCGTCGTCTGGTTCACCGACGCTACTTTCAGCTGAAAGTGGAGCACTGGTGCGGAGCCGGAAGTGACCGTAACAGTTTGTTCGGATGAGTCGAAGCCGGACTGGCTGACGGTGACGACGTAGTCGCCGATGGGAACGGCAGAGAAGCTGAACCCACCCTCCTGATCGGTTTGCGCGGTTTGGGACCAAGCCGACGTGGACGATTTCAGCACGACCGTCGCAGCGGCGACGGGCCGATGTTGCGGGTCGTGCACGATTCCCTGGATCTTTCCAAAAATGGTGGCATGCAAAAACGAGCTGCAAAGCAAAATCACAGCAGCGCATAGACAACATGCGAGCTTGCGCATAAATCCTCCGTCCTAATTTAGATTAGAGACTAGGGGGACGAAGTTAGGTGCGCGGAGGTTGCAAAGGATCTTTCAGAAAACCGGCGGCTAAATTTTGCGCTGGGAACTGGAAGCCTGTGATACGGGGCAAATTCAAGGCCGCGATGGAGGCAAGCGCAGAAGGCTTCGTGGGGGCGATCGGCGAAAGCAAGCCGTAATCCATGCGGTGCTGACCCGCTTTCATCGTGCACTCGATGATATGCGATGCGGCGCCGTGTTCGCAGGACATGCCCTCGTGTGCGGAGCCTTGGGGCGTGGGATGAGCCACCGAATGGTGTGGTCCGTGCGGCAGGCAGCACATGCCGTCGTTGCAAGCCATCGAATCCGTGCCCGAGGTGCGCGCGAGCAACGCCAGCGGCGTGGCGAGGAGCGCGACCATCACGATGATTGCTTGCGTACGGCGCATCTCAAGCAGGTTACCACAGTTCGCCTGATTTCGATTTTGGAAGGTCGCTGGACCCGGTGAGCCGTCTTCAGGCCGAGGTTTGCGTTCGCAAAGGCGTCGGGGTAGGCTGGCTTCACTGTGCTGCCATTCAAACTCATTTACGACGACCGCTACGATTTGAATCTTGGGACACACGTGTTTCCTTCGCAGAAATATCGCATGGTGCGCGACAGACTTCTGAAGGATGGAATCGCGGACCCTTCTGATTTTCTTGCGCCTGCACCGGCGACCGATGCCGATATTCTGCGGGTTCATTCGCAGGATTATGTGCGCAAACTGAAGACGGGATCGCTTTCGTACGCCGAGGTGCTGCAGTTGGAGGTGCCATATTCGGAGGAGTTGATTTACGCGTGTTGGCTGGCGGCGGGCGGATCCATTCTGGCGGGGCAACGGGCGCTCGAGGATGGTTATGCCGCGAATATTGGGGGAGGTTTTCATCATGCGTATCCCGATCATGGCGAGGGATTCTGCGTGATCCACGACGTGGCGGTGGCCATCCAGAGGCTTCGGTTTGACCAAGCCATGGTGCGCGCGATGGTGGTGGACGCGGACGTCCATCAGGGCAATGGGACGGCGGCGATTTTCAGCGGCGATGGCGATGTCTTCACGCTTTCCATTCACCAGGAACATAACTACCCGTACCCGAAGCCCCCTTCCACCATAGATATCAATTTGCCGGACGGTGCCGGAGACGACGACTATCTCGCAATTTTGGAGAAACATCTGCATCGGGCTTTTTCCGATTTCGGGCCACAGATTATTTTCTATATTGCTGGAGCCGATCCGTATCGCGAAGACCAGCTAGGCGGGCTGAAGCTGACGATGAACGGCCTGGCGCAGAGGGACGCTCTGGTGATGGATTACGCGCGCCGAAATAGCTGCCCGGTGGCAATTACTCTGGCGGGAGGGTATGCGCGGCGGGTGGAGGATACCGTGGCTATTCACGTAGGCACGATTCTGGCTGCGCGCGATGCGGCGCGAGCAAAAGCTGCCAGTGTTTGAGTCGAACTTAAGATGTCAGCGGCTGCGGCTGTGCTGCCAGCGTTGTCTATTTGGATTCCGCTACGGCACCGGTGGCGGCTTGGATTGCAGTGGTTAGATTTTCGCTGAACCCCTCGGGTGGGAATCCGTTGATGCGATAAGTAATTTTTCCGCCGCGGTCGAGGACCATCACGGTCGGCAACGATTCGACCTTCATGAAATTGTCGAGACCGTCGCCGTAGACAATGGGAACATCCCACTTCTCGTGCGCGACGAATTGGGGCACGAGCGATTGATCCTCGTCTGTATTCACCGCATAGAAGACGATGTCCGGATTCCCCGTATAGCTCTTTGCAACGCCTACAAACTCCGGCTCGAGTTCTTTACAGGGACCGCACCAGGTAGCCCAAAAACTCAGCACGAGAATCTTCCCTTTTGCGGACGCCAGAGGGGCCGGCGTGCCGTCCAGATTGCGCAATACGAAGGCGTAAGTGTCTTTCGCGTCCTTGTTGCGAGGAGGCGCGCTGGACGCGGGCGTGGCGGCGCCGAGAAGGTCATAGATGGCGAGGGTAGCTTGGCCCAAGCCGTCTTCGGTTCCGTGCACCTGGCGCCAGGCATTTCCCAGCTTCTTGCGAACTTCCCGGCGATCCACCTTTCCAGCCGGGCCGCTTTCGGGCAAGTCGAACGCGAGGATGTATTCGTCAATCGCCGTGGCTAAATCGCGGCGCATTTCGGCGAGTTCGCCCAGTTGCTCCGCGGCGATTGCGTTGGGCTTGATCGAATAACTCATGCGCAGGTCTTTAGCTGCGGCATCGTAATTGTGCTGCGATTTTTCGATCTGCCCGCGCAGATTGTAGAGGGCGGCGCGAAGCTGGTCCTGATTGTCCCGCCAGTCTTCGAGGGACATGCGCGGAGATTTGTCAGCCGGTGCTGATTTCTCGATGCGATCGAGAACGCGGCTCACATATCCCGCGGCGCGCGTGAGGCTGGCTTCGTCGCCTTGCTGCTGCAAAAGGCCGACAGCGAGCATCATGATTTCGGAATCGTCGGGGCGAACGGCAATGAGCTGCTCGGCATATTCGAGGGCGCAGGCATTGTCCTGAACCTGTTGGCAGGATTCAACGAGCGCGCGATACACGGCGGCTTTTCTGGGCGCGTCGGGAAAGCGCTTAAGGTAGTTTTTGAGATTGCGAACCAGCGCGCTGCGGTCATTGCCCGCGCCCGCGATTGCTTTTTGCAATTCGCTTTCGGCGTCAGTGTCCTTTTTCGAGATTGCGCCGGAAGGAGTTTTCTGTTGAGTTGCGTCGGACTGAGTTTTTTGCACCGGTGCGGTTGGGCTCAGAACGAGAAGTAGACCAATCGGCAGGATCGCTCTGCTTGCGACGAAGGTGAGCATTCAACTTTTATTCTATCGCGAATACAGCGAGGAGTGCTGGGATCTGATGCCTTCTTACTTAAGCGAAATGCTGCCGGACGAGGATTGCACTTCGACGCGGCCTTTTCCATCGCCGATGCGGGCGCGCAATTCATGTTTGCCGGTCGTCCCTTCCATGACGATGGGAATGGCGGCGTCAATGTCGCCGGAGCTCGAACGAGCGTAGAGACGGAAGCTGGCAGTGGGTGGAACTTGCAAGACGACGTCGCCCGAGCTTGTGTGAATATCCCAGTAATTCGAGCTGCCGGGATTACCGTCCACGGTGACGTCGCCCGAAGATGTTCGCAAACGAACGTCCGCGGATGCGCCTTTGATGGTGACATCTCCGCTGCCGGTGCTGGCTTCAAGAGCGTCGCCGGGATCGGTGATTTCCAGGTCGCCGGAGCCGGTGTGCAAGCGCGTTTCGCCATGAACCGAGTTGAGCGTGATGTCTCCGGAACCGGCAGTAACTTGAACCTGGCCTTGGACATTCGAGAGCTCGACTGCGCCTCTGCCCGCGACGACTTGCACATCGCCGCCAATGTTCGAAGCGGAGACGCCGCCCGAGCCAGACGTGAAGGTCGCCGGCCCCTTGATGCCATTGACTTCCAGATCGCCAGAGCCGGTGGTGGCGTGTATTTCCGTGTCTGGGGGTACGACGATCGAATAGTCTATCGAGACGTCGTGCATATGCTGACCGGAACCGCTTACGCGGATGAGGTTGCCCTCCTGGGAGACTGGGGGATTGGATTCGATGTCGTGTACCTGGCGCTGGCTGCTCTGTTCCGACCACGTCTTCACTTGAACTTCCCCGTGGACGCGCACTTCTCCGGGAGGGCCGGTGGTTACGTGCGCCTCTCCGCTGCCGCTCGCAAGTTCCAGGCGGACGGGACCATTGACCTCGAAGGTCTTGTCGAAAGTACCTTCCGCGCTGGAACGAGGGCTGCATCCGGTGAGCAGCGCGGCGGCGAGAGTTGCGATTACGGCGAATGCGATCGATCCACGCTCTTGGGTGGGGGTCATTTTGTTGGTCGGCACGGCTACATGCGCGATTGTTACTCGCGCCCGGGCATCCTTCCTATCAGAGATATACGAAGAAGCGCAACGGGAAGTTCCCGGCGGAGGGTGAGAATGTATTTTCATTCAGCGGAGCAAGGCGCGCACAGTCATTTCACTTTGAGCAGAATGTTGAGGGAGCCTTGGCGGTAACCTTCCAAATCCAAAGACACGAACGAAAAGCCGGCGCCTTTGACGCCTTCGGAGATTTGGCGCGCGACGGCGAGGTCGAGTCCGCGAGCGAGTTCGTCCTGGGCCAATTCGATACGGGCGAGTTCGCCGTGCGCGCGAACGCGAAACTGTTGAAAGCCAAGTTCGCGCAGAACAGCTTCCGCGCGATCGATTTTGTCGAGTAATTCCGGCGTCACGGCTGTGCCATAGGGCACGCGGGAAGAAAGACATGCCGAAGCAGGGCGGTCCCAGGTGGACAAGCCCGCGCGCCGCGAGAGGAAGCGTATCTCGGATTTGTGCAGCGCGGCATCGAGAAGCGGAGCGAGCACGTGATGTTCGTGGGCAGCTCGGTGACCGGGCCGAAAATCGCGGGTATCGTCCGCGTTGATGGCATAAGCGACTGCGCGAAAGTGACGGGCGCGAGCGAGCGAATCCATTTGGTCGAAGAGCTCGTTCTTGCAGTGATAACAGCGGTTGGCATCGTTAGCGATGTACAGGGGATTGTCGAATTCGTTCGTTTCGATAAATTCATGGCGCAAGCCGGTGGCGGCGACGAACTTTTCGGCTTGCTCACGGTCGTGCCGCGAAAAGCTGGCGGAGAGCGCGGTGATCGCAAGGGCGCGGTCTTGCAGAGTTTGCTGAGCCGCCCAGGCGAGATACGCGGAGTCCGCACCTCCAGAGAAGGCCACCAGGAGCGAATCCAGTTTGCACAGCGCGAGAAACAGGTTTTCCTGTTTCGCCAGCGCGCTCGACGTATCTATCGCTGGGGCCGCGCCCGCCGAATTTGGTGTTGAACCGGTGTGGGACATATCGAAGCCAGTATAGCTGATATCCGGTTACTGGAAATCCAGCATCACGTCCACCTTCGCGCCTGTCTGATCTTCCTGCAGGAAGCGTCCGATCTTGTCATAGTGCACGGGCAGGCCGGCGAATGCTGTCTTCAGGCCAGAGTTAACGAAGGTTTCGTACATCCTTTTGTTGAAGACCGCATCTTGCGCGATGGGGAAGGCTTTGCGAATCCGCCGTTCGCCTTCGAGCGAGAGGCCTGTAAGCACGAGGTTGCCCATCCTGTATTGTGGACCTTCCGTGATGGTGACGGTGTAGGTGACGCGTGCGGCCTTGTCGTCGAATTGCGGCTCCGGATTCACAGTCGCGTCGAGAAATCCGGCTTGGCCGTAGGTTGCGCGGGCGCGTTCCCAAACGGCTTCGATTTTGTTGCCGTCGGCGGGATCGCCCGGTTTGAGGTCGACGACCTGATCAAGGTTCGTCGACGTCACGGAATCATTGCCTCGCCACTCGACTCCACCCCATTGATACGCCGGCCCGACAATAATCGGTACCGATACGATCACGGGTCCCGCGAGCGGCTCGGATGGTTTTGCAGCGAATCGAGCTACCGTCGGTCCAAACTGAACCCGCAAGCAAGAATGGGCAAGGTAGACCGGCCGCACTTGCTCGAATTCAAAAAGCTCTATACCACTTCGTGAATATGGCTTGCCGACGAGGTCAGCCAAGCGCTCTTGTATTACGCGATCGTTTTTGGCGAGGTCATCGTTGAATTCGATTGATTGCACCGTCAAGTTGGCGTCGTCCACCCGAAATTGCTGCACCATTTGGTCTTTAACCGGCAGGGTGATGACTTGATGGGTCACGCGCGCGTGAACGCCGCGCTGGTCGAGCACGTGTGCGAGGGCCTCGGACATCGCGTCGAGAATCGTTCCCTTAGCGGGCGCACTGCCGTTGAAGAGAATGCCGGAGGCTTTCAAGCCGGCAGATAATTCCTCGTCGGTAGCCCAGGGGAAGTTGTCGAAGGTTACCGGCAGCAGGGGCGCATCCGCCACTTGATAGGTAACTTTGACGCCCGTCGCGACGCTCGAGAAGCGGTACTGAATATTTGAGAAAAGGCCAAGCTCGGCCAATTTATCAGCGGCGCCCTGCAGAGTGTCGCGGTTGATTACCTCGCCTGCGCGCAAGCCGATGGCGGTAGCGATTTGTTCGGAAGTGAATCGCATCGAGCCAGTCACTAGCACGGAGTCCAAGTGAGCGGTTCCCGCTTGCGAGTTTTGTGGATTGGCTAGAAGCCGGGAAGAAGGCAAGAAGGTGAATATGCAGAGGGAGAGAAGAAAAGCGCTCAGGAGGGTGATTATGCGAGTTGAGCCGTAGCGTCGCTTCATGCGGTAATTCTAAAACAGTCGAAGCGCAAGTGAAACCGAGTATCGAAAATCTGCAGCAAGCGAGCGCATGATGTTGCGGCGGCTTTCAACGGAATTGGATGTGAAGATTTACAGTCAGCGTGCTGCTATCAGGCGCTTCCTTCATGGTAGTGGTGTGATAGCTGCTGCCCACTTGCGCCAGCTCTCTCCCTGCGGTGTTCTTGAGAAAGTCGAGCGGATACGTCGCGTCGTAAACATCTCCGGGTTTGAGCTTCCACTTCTTCGCCAGTGCGGTTGCGGCACGATCTGGTAAACCATCGAAATAGACCTGTCCCATGTGGAATTGGCTGCCCTCCTTGATCTGAATGGAATAGGTTGCGAGTTTCGCCGTATCGTCCAGGCTTCGCTCCGGAGTGATTTGAACGTTGATGTAGCCTTGCGACAAGTAGATTTTGCGTGCATTCGCGAAACCCGCATCAATTTTTTGCTGATTGGCAACTTCTTGCTGGTTCATTCCTAAGGCCTTGGCCAGGTCACTGGTTGGCAACGCTTGATTGCCGGACCATGAGGCGCCGTTCCAAAAAAATTGGTCGCCTTCAACGACAGGGAGAACAATGGAAACCTCGGAGATGGGACCTTTGGAGTTTGCGTCAAGCAAGCTTACCTTTGCGCGGCCAAACTGCGAGCGCAAGTACCCGCGCTCGTAATACAAAGGTAGCAGCGCAGACGAGCGTATGCAGCGACGTTGGTGATCGAGAAATCCTGGTTCGCAAGCCCGGCGGAGGCCATCATCAACTGCTTGTCCGATATTGCAGCTTCGCCTGAAAAAGCTATGTTCTTGATTGACTGCGGAATTCCGTCTACATGAAATAAAAGAGCACCGACTTTTCCCGAGGTGCCGTAGGGAAGTTCACCGACTTCACCTGAAATGCCGTTGGCGCGAAGCAAGTCCTGAAGAGCGCTCCGAATCTCCCCAACCGAGTTGCCCCGCACCGGAGATTCGCCGTCGTAAAACGTCACGTGCTGCCGCAGCGCGCGGTCGAGGTCCACGTCCGTGAACCAGACGAAATTGTCAAAAATGCAAGGGAGCACGTCCTTTGTTTCTGTGACGCCAAACTGCGCGGTGAGATCGTTTACCGCGCGTGGAATATTGAAAAGAAACCGAATCGAAAGCCCCCGACTGTGAGAGAAGATCCGCGGTGGACTGTAAGTCGGCCACCGCGACGGAACTGCCGATGTGCAGCCCGGATGCAGCAATGCCTTGTTCGGGAGTGTATCGGTGTAAGCCGGTGAAGTGGATGGCCACAAGCTGTACGTGGTTGAAGACTGGGCCCGAGCGTACGACCACAAAAGCAGCAGAGCGGCAAGTAGGCTAAGGCTTTTCTTACACAAATGGTTGATTGTCATGCGCGGCATTCTAATTGAAGACGCAGCGGCAAAAACAGTTTATTCGACGGTGACGGATTTGGCGAGATTGCGGGGCTGGTCCACGTCGCAGCCGCGGCGGACGGCGATGTGATAGGCCAGCAGCTGCAGCGGAATAATTTCGAGAATGGGCGCAAGAATTTCGGGGGCTGCGGGAACCTCGACGATGTGATCGGCGATCTCGCGCACCTGGCGGTCACCTTCAGTGACGACGGCGACAACAATTCCGTCGCGCGCCTTGACTTCCTGCATGTTGGAGACTGTTTTTTCGTAGCGTGTCATGGAGGCGGGATCGGACTCATGGCGCGTGGCGATGACGACAACTGGCAAATTTTCGTCAATCAGGGCATTGGGGCCGTGCTTCATCTCGCCGGCGGGATAACCCTCGGCGTGGATGTAAGAGATTTCCTTCAGTTTCAGAGCGCCTTCCAGAGCGATGGGATAGTGAATGCCGCGTCCGAGATATAGAAAATCAGTGTGGCGGAACAGAATGCGGCCAAGCTCCTCCAGTTCCGCGTCATGCTGGAGAATGGTCTCGATTTTGTGCGGGACGCGCGTGAGCTCTTGCATCAAGTTGGTGGCCGTGGCCGGAGTCAGCTTGCTGCGCACTTGCGCTAGATACAGTGCGGTGAGCATCAATGCGGTCAATTGACCCGTGAACGCTTTCGTGGAAGCGACCCCGATTTCCGGACCTGCGTGCGTGTAGATCGTGCCGTTGGCTTCGCGCGTAAGCATCGCGCCGACAACGTTGCAGATTCCCAGAACCTTCGCGCCTTTTTGGCGCGCCTCCCGCAGTGCCGCCAGCGTATCGGCGGTCTCACCAGACTGGCTGATGGCGATCACCAAATTTTCTTTTCCGACGATGGGATCGCGATAGCGAAACTCGCTGCCGTAGTCGACTTCTACGGGAATATGGGCGAGGCGTTCGATCATGAACTTGCCGGCGAGGGCGGCGTGCCAACTGGTGCCGCAAGCGATGATTTTTACGGATTGAAAATTCTGAAATTCCTCCTCGGTGATGCCCATCGGATCGAGAAAGACTTTGCCGGTTTCCTGCGAAATTCTTCCAAGCAGAGTGTCGCGCACGGCGCGCGGCTGTTCGAAGATTTCCTTCTGCATGAAATGCTTAAAGCCGCCCTTTTCGGCCATGATGGGGTCCCAAGTAACGTGCTGCGCGGGGCGATTGATCGGATGGCTCTGAAAATCCATCAGGCGGACGCCTTGCGGAGAAAGCACGGCAACCTCGCCATCGCCTAGAAAAAACACGCTGCGCGTGTGCTGCAGGATCGCGGGAATGTCACTCGCCACGAAAAATTCGTTTTCACCGAGACCCACGACGATAGGTGGACCGAGTCGCGCGGCGACAATTTTCTGCGGATCGCGAGTGGAGAGGGCTACCAGCGCGTATGCGCCACTCATGACTTTTACGGTCTTCAGTACGGCTTCTTCGAGTGAAGTACCCTTCGAGAATTTCTCAATCAGGTGAGCGATGATTTCGGTATCAGTTTCGGTAACGAACTTGTGGCCTTCGGCGATGAGTTGACGTTTCAGCTCGAGGTAGTTCTCGATGATTCCGTTGTGCACGACGACGATTTCACCGGTGCAGTCGCGATGGGGATGCGCATTTTCTTCGGTGGGCCGGCCATGGGTGGCCCAGCGCGTGTGGCCGATACCGTAGACTCCGTCGAGCGGAGTGATGCGAATCGATTCTTCGAGGTTCTGCAGTTTGCCCGGGGCACGGCGAACTTCCAAACTGCCGTCCGGTTGCACTACGGCGATGCCGGCGGAGTCGTAGCCGCGGTATTCGAGGCGCTTGAGGCCGTCGAGGATTACGGGGACGACGCGCTTAGGGCCGATATAACCGACAATTCCGCACACGGGATTTTGCTCCTGAAAGCCGCCTGCAATCAGAATTCGACAACTCTGCCTAAGTTAAGGTTAGCACAAGACGCAAAGCAGACGGCGCCGGTGGACTCATTGTACAGGGTTTGATACTCCGCATGCGTTGGACGGCTGCTGAAACCTACACAGCGACGGAAAGAGAAGGCCTACTCGACGATTTCGAAGCGGAATTCTTCGATGATCGGATTGGTCAGAACGTCCTTGGCGATGCGCTCGACTTGAGTTTGGGCGTCTTCGCGGCTCAAGCCATCCAGCGCCAAGACGAAAAACTTGCCCTGGCGGACATCCTGAACTTTGGAATACCCGAGCGATGACAGCGCTCTTTGGATCGTTTGACCTTGGGGGTCAAGAACGGTCGACTTCAGCATGACCCAGACATGCGCTTTCATCGCCGTGATTATACCAGCCCGGCGGATTTCGCCGCCGCACGAAAATCAACCAGCAATTTGCGTTTGTCGTCTGGCGTGAGGAAAGCGGCGTGAAAACTTTGCTCCGCCAGATGCACGAGTTCCTGGTCGGAAAGGCCGAGGGAAGCGGCTTTGGAATATTCGCTGAGCAGATCAGTATGGAACATTCCCGGGTCATCGGTGGAAAGGGTGACGCATAAGCCGCGCTTGATAAAAGCCGGAAGCGGATGATCTTTCAGTGAGGCATCAAGTTTTTCTGTTTGCCGCGCCAGTGCGCCGGTACACAAATTGCTTGTGGGGCAATTCTCGAGGACCACGCGCCTGGTGGCCAGCGATTCGGCGAGAGCGGCGTCACGCATTACGGCGATGCCATGCCCGATGCGTTCCGCACCGAGCAAGTCAATAGCTTCACTCACGGATTCCGGACCTCCGACTTCACCCGCATGGCAGACGAGGCGCAGTCCTTCGTGACGCGCGAAATCGAATGACGGGCGAAAATTGATCGTGGGATACGCAAGCTCGTCGCCACCCATACCAAATGCCACGACGCCCAGAGGTTGCAGCTTGGACGCCCAGCGTGCGACCTCCATTGCCGGTTCGGGACCGAATTGCCGTGTGGCGTCCAAAATGAATGCCATCCGAAGGCGGCTGAAGGGAACGGACTGCGCAACATCGCGAATGGCGGTGAGATTCACTTCCAGATTCTGCATACGGCGCAGCATGACGCCGGCCGAGATAGTCACTTCGGCGTAAACCACATTTTGACGTAGCAATTCCTCGCACAATTGATGCGTGATGAGCGCATAGTCGTCCGGCGTGCGCAGGAATGAAGTGACCCACTTAAAAGTTTCGAGAAACCCGTTGAAGTTCGAGTAGTTATAGCGGCGAGTGACTTCCTCGAGTGTCAGCGTGACGCCGTGGCGCGCCGCAAGTTTCACGGCGGCTTCCGGACGGATCGAGCCTTCTAGATGGAGGTGCAGTTCCGCCTTCGGAAGAGCATCGATAACGGTTTGCGGCCTTGTCGCTTGTGATTCTTCGCTCATTTTATTGCGAGGGCAATTGTGGGCGGCCCGCGTTGATCCATGCGGACATCCAATACGAACCAACGTCGGTGGATGCATCCGAAAGCTGCCGAACGAGAATCGCACCGGCGAGCGCATAAAAGCGATCGTAATAATCTTCTTTGTAGTCGGTGAGGCCTTCATGCGCGCGGCGGTCGGCGAGCAGTACGTTTTCGAGCCAAGAGTGCGCTGTCAGGCAGTCTTCGAACGCGTGGTCGGTTGGATCGTGAATAAAGGCGGCTTCATTGGGCTTCACGAAGAAGAAAAGTTGATAGCGGTCAACGAGGCCGGTGGAGAACCTCTCGTTCACGCCCGGCTGATTGGATAGCTTGCCGTCCATGTTTACGGTGGTATTGAAAGGATCATGCGCCGCATTGACGTAATGAGCTAGAATCGCCGCGGAAAGCCTTACTTGGCCCCAATCGTGGTCGCGGAACGCGTCGGTGAGCTTCTTGCTGTACAAGCCAATTTGCCATGGGAGCAGGCCGAATTGCTCGAGCGTGCGGCGATTGTATTTTGCGATGGCGGCATTGTACTCGCGAGGCAAAGCCAAGAATGGAAACTGGCCGTAGTGGTCGAGTCGGATAAAATCCGCGCGCCGAACTGCGGCCGGACCCGTGGATAAAGATTCGTCCGCGTTGGTGGCGTGCTGCACGAGAAATTGGCGGCTATTGTAAAAAAAAGGCTGCATTTCCGGCGGAAGCGTGTCCACAGCTTTGTTGGTTACCAGCCGGTCGGCAGTTTCACCCCAGCCAAATGACGATGCCATACCCAGGACGAGAATTCCCAGGCCAAGGACCAACGCGCCTTGAAGGCCACGACGCATTACGGCATTTTCCTCTTGGCGGCCTCCGCTTGCAAATTCGCGTCGGAGAGCTGGCTGTGCCGGCGGCCATAAAAATAATAGAAGCACAAGCCGATGAGGAGCCAGACGAAGAAGCGAATCCAGTTCGTAATCGGCAAGCCAGCCATGAGCAGAAGACAGGTGAGGATGGTGATAATCGGGGCCAGCAGACCGCCGGGTGCACGAAATGCGCGGGGACGATCCGGCTCACGGAAACGCAGAATCAAGACGCCGCCGGCTACCAGCGCGAACGCAAACAGCGTCCCGATATTCGAGAGGTCCGCAAGAGTTCCGATGTCGAGAAGGCCGGCAGGGATGCCCACGAGAAAGCCCGCGATGATCGTCGAGAAATCCGGAGTGCGAAAGCGTTTGTGCACGCGGCTGAAAACGCCGGGCAGCAATCCGTCGCGGGACATGGCGAACCAAACGCGCGCTTGGCCGAGTTGAAAGACGAGCAGCGAAGAAATCATGCCCATCAATGCGCCGAGGAGAACGATCAATTGGATGTTTTTGAAATGAAGGCGCTTGAGTGTGTTCACGACCGGCGCCGCGTCGTCGAGAAGTGTTTGCCACCGTACCAAACCAGTGAGCACCACAACGACGGCGATGTATAACAGCGTACAAATCACGAGCGTGGCGATGATGCCAATAGGCAAGTCACGCTTGGGATGCTTACATTCTTCGGCGGCCGTCGAGACGGAATCGAAGCCGATGTAAGTGAAGAAAATGATCGAGCCGCCGGTGAGGATTCCGGGCCAGCCGTTTGGCGCGAACGGATGCCAGTTCGCGGGATGCACGTAGCGCGACGCAAAAATTACGAACACCATGATGGCGGTGATTTTGAGCAGCACCATGATGTTGTTTGTGTTCGCGGACTCGCGGATGCCGCGCACGAGAATGATGGTGAGCAACATCACGATGATGAACGCCGGCCAGTTGAAACCAAAGTGCCAGCCCGGATCGTAGAGAGGATTACCCTGCAGGTCGGAAAGGCCCGAGGGAAGGTATGCGGGCGTGATCCAGCGCAGATCGGGGTGAATGCCGAACCAATCGAGGAGATTGACAACGTGGGCAGAGAATCCCACGCTTACAGCCATATTAGAGACGGCGTACTCCAGGATTAAATCCCAGCCGATGATCCAGGCGATCAGTTCGCCCATCGTCGCGTAGGTGTAGGTGTAGGCGCTGCCGGCGATGGGAATCATCGCGGCGAGTTCGGCATAGCACAGCGCCGCGAACGCGCAGACGATTCCAACAAGAACGAAAGACAGTGCAATCGCAGGACCGGCGCCGGGCCTGCCAAACGAAGCGGAGTGGTAAATCAGATATTCGAGTAAAGGGGCATTGAGGATGGACTTGAATTGGAGTTTTTGCCCGGCAATGGCGGTGCCGATGATGGTGAAAATTCCGGAGCCGATCACGGCGCCGATGCCCAGCGACGTGAGGCTCAGCCAACCGAGGGATTTCTTGAGCCGTTTTTCGGGATCCTCCGAGTCGGAGATGAGTTGGTCAATATTCTTTCTGCGGAAAAGCTGTGCGCCCAATCGCCACCTTCCTCGTGCGAAAGCGACAAACTTTACCCTGCGATAAGCTTCTGCGCAACTTCTAGTGACGTGTTTCCGAGAGCCGATGTTGGAGATGGCGCTATCATCATCATCCTACAGCAGACTAGCTTGGTTATGCTGACCTTGCTCGATTCCAGGACGTGATCGGAAACAGCAGCTTATGCCAGTTGCAGGTTCGCGTAGCGCTCGACGAGTTTCTTGGCGCCGTAGTCTTGGAAACTGACAGTCAGCCGGCGCTCTTCGCCTTCGCCTTCGACTCCGATGATCGTGCCGACGCCATATTTGGAATGGCGCACGCGCGTGCCGACGAGCGGATCTTTTGATGCGCCGCGAGAGGTGCGCGGAGGCTGGCCATAAGCAGTGCGACGCCTTTGACGGTATGGGTAGCTGTCCGAGTAATCCGGATCAGGCTCATAGCGCCGCGTCTCGCCCGGCTCCGATTGCGAGCCGATCGCGGCTTCGATCAGCTCGCCTGGAATTTCGGCAAGGAAGCGCGAGGGGAGCGAGGCGCGCAGACGCTCTTCACCGTAACTGCGGCGATACACCGCGCGCGATAAAAGGAGAGACTGTTTGGCGCGAGTCATTCCAACGTAAAAAAGGCGGCGTTCTTCTTCGACTTCCGCGTTCGTACCGAGCGCACGGCTGTGAGGCAGGAGGCCTTCTTCGAGGCCCGCGAGAAATACGGCGTCGAATTCGAGGCCTTTGGCGCTGTGCAGAGTCATCAGCGAAACCGGAATGGTATCGTCGTATTCATCGGCATCGCTGACGAGTGCGGCGCTGTCGAGGATGTCTTCAAGAGTTTGGCCTTGCTCGGTGGCCTCGGCCATGGCGTTGGCGAGTTCAAGCAGATTCTCCGCGCGCGAAGAATGTTCGAGATTGTCTTGCTGCTCAACCCAATCGAGATAGCCCGTGCTGCCCAAGACGCGTTCGATCAATTGCGCGGGCGGCAGGTCCTTACATTCCGCCTGCAGGTCTTCGATCAATTTGCAGAAGGAACGCAGCGCGCCGCTGAATTTCTTTCCGGTGAGGAATTCGCCGTTGCGAATGACTTGCCACAACGATTGAGAGGTTTCTCTGGCGCGTGCTTCCAGCGCAGCGACGGTTACGGCGCCAATTCCGCGGGGCGGAACGTTGAGAACGCGAAGAAGCGCGACATCGTCTTCGGGATGAAAAATCAGGCGAACGTAGGCCAGCGCGTTACGAACTTCGGCGCGTTCGTAGAAGCTGAAGCCGCCGACCACGCGGTAACGAATTCCCAGGCGGCGCAGGACTTCTTCGAAAGAGCGGGATTGCGCGGTCGTGCGATAGAGCACGGCGATGCGAGCGTCCGGGTCATTGCGCGCAATGGGAGATAGCTGGCCGCAGATATACTCCGCCTCTGTGAAGGCATCCGGCGCCTCGTAAAAGCGCAGACGGCCTCCGGCGCCCAAGGTGGCTTGCAGGGTTTTCCCCAGGCGATTGGAATTGTTTTTGACTACGGCGGCGGCGGCGTCAAGGATTGTCTGGGTCGAACGATAGTTTTCTTCCAGGCGGATGATCTTCGCGTCAGGGAAGTCCTGAGTGAAACGCTTCAGATTTCCAGCGCGGGCGCCGCGCCACGCATAGATCGATTGATCTTCGTCACCCACCACGCAGACATTCTTGCGCGTTCCGGCCAGCAAGCGGACGAGTTCCTCTTGCGAACGATTGGTATCCTGGAATTCGTCCACCATGATGTAGTGAAAGCGGGAATTCCAGGCCGCGCGGACGTCGGGGTGATCGCGGAGAAGATCTACCGCGCGGAGCAGGAGATCGTCGAAATCGAGCGCTCCGGCTTTGCGGAGGATTTCGTTGTAAACGCGAAAGACCTCGGCAGCATGCTTGCGCGATTCGTCGCGAGCCTCGGAGGCGCTGGCTGCCATGTCGTCGGGAGTCAGCGCGTGGTTTTTCGCGTAGCTGATCTGGGCACGCATCGCGCGCGGCGGATAATCGTCGGTAGAAAGATCGAGCTGCGCCAGCGCGCGTTTTACGGCGGCGGTCTGGTCATCGTCATCGTAAATCGCGAAATCGCGCGGCAGGCCGAGGTGGTGCGCTTCGCGGCGGATCAGGCGCGCGCAGAAGGAATGAAAGGTCGAAACCCAAACGTCCGAAGCATCACGCCCCGTAGCGCGCAGCAGGTCACCCATGCGTTCTTTCATCACGGTAGCTGCTTTGTTAGTGAAAGTGACCGCCAGAATAGCACCGCCTGGCACGCCCATTTCGATCAGGTGCGCGACGCGATAAGTGATGACGCGGGTCTTGCCGGTGCCCGCGCCGGCCAAAACCAGCAAGGGACCGTCGATCGCCAGCACAGCTTCGCGCTGGCGCTCGTTGAGTTTGTCGAGAAGTGTTGTGGATGAAGTAGAATTGTTCAAGTGCAAATTCTAACTGAGCTGTTGCGATTGAGCAATTTTCGTCAGAACGCAGTCTTTCTCTAGCGTCCTTGGGAAGGCGAGAATAAAGTTTGCATCTCGCGCCATTTTTGATCCGCAAGGACCACGGAGGTTTCCATCTGGCGTTCAGGGATAGTCCAATACTTCATGAGAAGCTGGTCCTTCTCATGGGGACCAACTAATTGGAAGCCATGTCGTTCGTAGAAACGGATCGCCCATACAGCATCCGCCCATGTACCGATCAAGACTGGCGTGCTGGCTAGTTCCCGCAGGTGAGAGAGCAGGCGCGCGCCAATCCCTCGCTTCTGGCTGGTGGTGCGGACATAGGCGTGACGGATGAGAGTCACGTCCTGAACTGCCTGAATGCCCATCACGCCTATAAGGCCGCCGGCGTCTTCGTCGCCCCAGAACACAACGCCCTCGGAAATTTCATGCCGCAGTTTCTCGCGAGACATGTAGGGTTCGGTCCAGCGATCAGCTGGGATGATCCCTTTATAGGCCTGTGCGCCGTCGTTGATGATGGTCCAGATCACGTCAAAATCGCGGTCGCCACACCGGCGGATCATGAGTATTCAGCCTCTGTTTGATTGAAATTTTGCGATTCGCGCTGGCCAGTTAGACGATGTTGCGCGAATTCGGTTTATCGGTGCATTCGATACTGCGTAAGGTTCCCTTTTTCGGGTTGCGCCGCTGGCGAATCGAGCTGTCATACTCTGTTACAATCGTGTGATTTTGCCGGGGCGTTTTTGAAATATGAATCGCAACCACTTATTCGTTTGGCTGCAAGGGCTGCTCGCCACGATGGGCGGGGGCGGACTGTTTGTCGTGACATTTTTCGATTCATCGGTTCTTGCGTTTCCGTTTTTTCCGGACGCTGCGGTAATCCAACTTTGTCTCGCCAATCCCGCGCGTATGCCCTACTACGCGACAATGGCGGCGCTGGGTTCACTGTGTGGCTGCATTCTTTTGTACTATCTGGCGAAGAAGGGCGGGGAAGCATTTTTTCATCGGCACGCGCGTGGCAAGGCCGAGAAGATTAAAGAGTGGGTGGACAAGAATGGCTTTCTAAGCGCATTCATTCCCGCGGTCCTGCCGCCGCCGTTCCCGTTCAAGCCATTCGTGCTGGCCGAGGGAGTTTTTCAGGTGCCCCCGCGGACGTTCATCATGGCGATTCTGCTGGGCAGGGGATTGCGATATGGCGCCGAAGGAATTCTGGCGGTGCGCTACGGAGACGCGACGTTGGGCTTCATGAAGACGCACGGCGCCGCATTCGTGTTGGGCGTGATTGGACTGGTTGCGGTATTTTACGTTGTGTCGCATTTCGCATTCCACGGATCTTCCGCTAAATCGTGACTGGATTCGATGGCAGCCTCGCAACTTCATCCGGGACGCACAAGGCGTGCCGGTACGACCTCGAGCACAAATCAGCGATTGGATGAACCCGGGTAGAGGAGCGCCTGGCTGATTATCTTTAGGTTTGGATCCAATCGCACGATGGCGCTGATGTTGTCGGGGCTGCCATCGTTTGATGCGAAGCCCATATCGCGCACCGTGACACGGTAGCCAGTTTCGCACGGCTCCAGCTTGGCTAGCGGGAAACGGGCATACGCGAGGAAACGCTTCGCGGTTTCCGTGTTCTGTGCGGCGTCGAGTGCGCCGGAGGTTGGAGGCTTGTAGTGCGTGATGGTCCGCTCGGGGTCAAATTGCGAGTCGGTGCCTAGCGAGAGTTCTGTATCTTGAACTGTGTTGTCGGTGGAGATCACGCCGCGCCAACGGAACGGTGATAGAGCCGCAGGAAAGGCTCCAACAGCCAGTGGCGGCGATCCGTGATACTCGCGCGAATTGAGCATGTCAATCGCGCGGCTGTGGAGATCGGCTCGCGTTCCGAGATAAAGCAGTAGGAAGAGGAGCGCAATCACAGCGGCGCCTTGGCCGCGCGGACCTTTCCTTCGTTCCCCGATTTCCTCGCTGATGAGCCGAAACAGTTCCGGCAAGCAAATCCCCAGCACGAGAATGACCAAAATCCATGGGTCGAGATTCGTGATGAGGTCCCAGGCGATCCATCCTTGACGAAACGGCCAAAACAGTCTTACGCCTACTCCGCTGGCAAGATCGAGCAGCACATGCGCACAGACGCCTACAGCGCAGACTGCCAGTGTCGGCAAGAATCGCAGTTGCGAAGGCGTCGAGGCCGAGGCATTTTGCGGACGGTTGCGATCGAGCAGGTAGAACAGGCCCGCTACTATGCAAGCTAGGACAACGGAGCCAAGAAGCGAATGTAGAAAGGAGCGGTGAAATCGGAGGAAAACGCTCGCGCCGCCGAAATAACTCAAGTAATCGAGATCGGCCGCGATGCCGGATACGATGAGCATCGCCGTGCCGAATCGCGGCAAGTGTTTCTGTCCGGCCCGCGCGAGAAGCAGTGACGTCAGCGCATGAGTAACCGGTTCCACGCTCGCGTCCTTTTTGGCTTGTTACTTTAGAGTTGCGGGCGTCACCAGCGAAAGCGCATCCGGCACGATGCGAAACTTCAGCGGTAAACTTCCAATCGGCTCGCCGTCCACCTGAGCGTACACCTTCGAGCCGTTCGCTGATTCGCAGATCACTTCGATGTCTTTCCAGGCATCTATTCCGTCCATGCTGCGGAGTTTTCCGAGCCACAGCGCGGGCAGGCACGCGAGGTATCGCAGCCGGCTGCGCGTTGCATTGGTCAGAAACTCGAAAGAATCCTCGAAGAGGCTCGCGCCCGTCGTGATTTTGAACGGACCGCCGTAATTGACCGTCCTGCCGACGACCAGAATGGAGGCGCGACGTTCATGTCCGTTCGAACGTACGCGCATCTCAGGGAAATCGTATCTGAAAAGCTGCCGGGCGCCTTCGGCCCAATACGCGAGAACGCCGGCGCGTTTTTTCAATTCGCCGTTGACGGCGTTGACGATCGCACCATCGGGTCCCGCGCCGCCCACGCTGAGGAAGTAACGACCCTCGGGCGGCAAGTCGGCGGAATGAGCGCCATTTGTCGAGGTTGCTAAGCCGAGAGCAATGCGCCGGATAACACCTTCGGAAATCAGGCGCGCGGCATGCGGGATGTCCCAGGGAATGCCCAGCTCTTTTGCTAAAATATTCGCCGTTCCGGCCGGAAGGAGCGCCATCGGCACTCGGCTTCCGGCGAGGCCGTTGATGATTTCGTTGATCGTGCCGTCGCCACCGCAGGCAATCACCATGCCGCGGCGCTGGTTCACCGCCTGGCGCGCGATCCCGGTCGCGCTGCCGCCGGCCGTTGTGGCAGCCAGCTCGACTGCGATCCCATGTTCCTTGAGGATGCGGACCGCCTGCTCGATTTCGGCGAAGCGGCGATGGCGCCGCGTCCCGCTCGTCGGGTTGTAGATCAACAGCGCGTCTTGAATTCCGTGAGGCATCGGTTCGGCTAGTCCTGTTGAAGCAAACGCACATTGTATAATATCCGGCGTATTTGTGGCTCGCGTTGCTTCGAGGTTTCCATGTCCAAGAACGCCGCACTCGCGAAGGAAATCGAACGCCTGCGGGAAAAAATCCGGCATCACGAGTATTTGTACCACGTCGTCGACGATCCGGAGATCTCCGACGCCGAATTCGACAAGCTGATGAACCGGCTGAAGAAGGTCGAGGCCGAGCATCCGGAGCTGGTGACGCCGGATTCGCCCACGCAGCGAGTTGGCGGCGCTCCGCGCGAAGGATTCCAGGCGGTCCGGCACAGGACTCCGATGATCAGCTTGGACAACGCGTTTTCGTTCGAGGAATTGGCGAATTTCGACCGGCGGGTGCGCGAGTTAACGGGACGGGAAAAGATCGAATACATCACCGAGCACAAGTTCGACGGCCTGAGCATGTCGTTGATCTACGAAAAAGGAGCACTGGCTCGCGCCGTGACGCGAGGCGATGGCGCGACTGGCGAGGACGTGACTCCTAACGTGCGTACGATTCGCTCGATTCCACTTTGGATTGACCCGACGCAACTCAAGAAAGCGGGAATTGCGAATTCATTTGAGGTGCGCGGCGAAGGGATCATGACGCGCAAAGCGTTTGACGCCATGAACGAGCAGCAGGACGCCTTGGGTCTGAAGCGTTACGCCAATCCGCGCAATGCGGCGGCCGGTTCGGTTCGCGTGCTCGATCCCAATATTACTAGGTCGCGCAATCTGGGATTTTTCGCGTACTACCTGCTGGTGGATGGACGCCCACCGAAAAAGCGGCATTCCGAAGTGCTGGAGACGCTGTGCGTTTTGCGATTCAAGGTGAGCGACGATTGGGAGTTGCTGAAGGGAATCGAGAAGGTGGAGAAATACATCAATCGCTGGGATTCCCAGCGCGAAAAATTAGGATTTGATATTGACGGCATCGTCGTGAAGGTGAACGAAATTGGACTGCAGAACGAGCTGGGGTACACATCGAAGGCGCCGCGCTGGGCGATTGCCTACAAGTACAAAGCGCACCAGGAGCAGACGGTGGTGAAGCAGATTCTGGTGAGCGTGGGACGCACGGGCGTGCTGACGCCATTCGCCGTGTTCGAGCCGGTACAGATCGGCGGCGTCACCGTGGTGAAGTCTACGCTGCACAACCTGGACGAAGTGCGGCGGCTCAACGTTCACGCCGGCGACACGGTGCTGGTGGAACGCGCCGGCGAAGTGATCCCGCACGTGCTGAGCGTGGTGAAGCACGGGAAGGAAGAAGTGCAATTCGAGATGCCGGCGAAGTGCCCCGTGTGCGGCACGCGGGTGCACAAGGCGGAAGGTGAGGTCGCGTACCGCTGCGTGAATGTAGCGTGCCCGGCGCGGATGCGCGAATCGCTGCTGCATTTTGCGGGAAGGCACGCGATGAACATCGACGGGCTGGGCGAGAAGATCGTTGATCAGCTGCTTGAAAGGAAAATCGTGAAAGACTTCGCCGACCTGTATCACCTGGATCTGGAGACACTGGCCGGGCTCGAGCGGATGGCCGAGAAGTCGGCGCAGAATTTGCTCGACGAGATTGCGGCAAGCAAGAAGAATAGCCTGGCGCGGCTGATCTATGCGCTGGGAATCCGCTTTGTGGGCGAGCGGACGGGACAATTGCTTTCCGAGCACTTCGGTTCGATGGACAAGCTGGCTAAGGCGACGCTCGAGGACTTGCAGGAAGTTCATGAAGTGGGGCCGAAGGTGGCGGAGGGCGTGGCGGAATTTTTCTCCGAGGCAGCGAACCAGAAAATCATCGAGCGCTTGCGCGCCGTGGGCGTAAACATGAAGGAGGCGCGACGCGAGTTGAAGGATATGCGGTTCGCAGGGATGACGTTTGTGTTTACTGGCACGCTGGAGCGCCGATCGCGCGAGGATGCGGAAGCCCTCGTGGCCGCGCACGGTGGCAAGGCGGGTTCTTCAGTTAGCAAGAAGACGAATTATGTGGTCGTGGGCGCCGATCCTGGATCAAAATTTGAGAAAGCTAAGTCGCTGGGAGTGGAAATTCTGAGCGAAGCACAGTTCGAAAAGCTGCTCACAAGCAAATGACTCCTGATCGTTTCATCGCCGGCCGGTCGTCGCAAGTTCATGACCCCGCGTGGCTGTCCATTCTCTTGTGGACAGTTGGCGGCTTTGCCGTTTTCCACTACTTCCCGCCCTCGCCTAACGAGGTTTAATGAATCGAATATGCCTTCGGCGTCCGAAGCAGAGCCCTCCGAGGTATAATGTCAGGCAGCGGGTGAGTTGGATGATCGCCGGTTTGTTCCGCGCGAGCGGAATGAACGGGAGGAAAGTCCGGACTCCGATCGCTGCGACCTCGCAAGAGACGGCAGCGAGAGGGCGACGCGCCTGGTAACGCCAGGGGGACGCGCTTCATGATGAGTTCGCCGGCGAAAGCCGGCAGTGAAGTGGCGTCTACGGAAAGTGCCACAGAAAATTAAACCGCCGGTGAGGCTTGTACCTCGGCGGCAGGCCTGCGGGAAACCACGGGGCTGCCTGTTTCGGTCGAGCGCATTTGGCAAGGGTGAAAAGGTGGGGTAAGAGCCCACCGCCCGGATGGCAACATCCGGGGCACGGAAAACCCCGCGTGGAGCAAGGCCAAATAGGAGGGGAGGGCTGGCCCAGCCCGTATGCAGCGAGCTCGAAGGAGCGGACTGCTGCGACCCTCGGGTAGGCTGCTGGAGTCCCGGAGCGATCCGGGACCTAGAGGAATGATCATCGCGCTGTGCGTTCACGAATCTCGATGCAAGTCGGGATGACGGAATGCGCGGTGAACAGAATCCGGCTTACAGGCTCACCCGCTACTTCTGTTATAGTTAGTGGTTTTTTTGCATCCATTGTCACCGATTTGTCACCGGCATGCTTCAAGACTTGGCTGATTCGGACTGCGGGTGGGGCGAGATCCAAACTAAACTGATCAAGCCGGCGGCGAGTTCTTCATTGGATTCGTTCTTTTCGTTCCCGTGAATCGGTGTTCTGACGTGGCATCGCTTCCAAGCCTTCACCACTATCGAGTGCTCGTCTCACGCGCTCGCGCAGCTCCGGAATGAATGGCGCGTAGTGCCTTTCGAGTATGTCAACGGTGATTCCAACGAGTCTGGCCACACTATACGGGTTAATGCCCCGCGCAAGCATGTCCACGCAGAACGTGTCGCGGAACCGATGCGGATGTGCGTCCGCCACTCCGGCGCGTCGCCCGAGCGCGCGTATGCGCTCGTACAAGCGAGGGCGCGTCATTGGCTTGCCCGTTGCTGGATTCACCAGCACTTGGGCATCGGATGAAGGCTGCCGTCGGTCAAACTCGGCTTCGAGCACAAACTGAAGTTCAGAATGCATCGGAATGACAACCCGCTTTCGACGCTTCAGGGTGACACGGCTGATCTCCCCTGTCCGGAAATCCTCTTCTGCCCAGCGGAGTGTGACTACATCGGAACCACGCAACCCGGTCCAACGCAACAGCAAGAACGCCAGGGAATCCAGCCCGGCCGCCGCGCTCAGCTTGATAGCTCCTCAGCCTTAAACGGCTGAGCACCGCACTCGGGTGCTTCGCCCGGTCTCCCTTCAAGTCGCACGGGATTGCGGACGAGCATTTCCAATTCGATGCCGTAAGAAAAAACGCGATGAAGAATCGCGGCATCAAGCGGCAAGCTTCTTGCTTCACGGCTGTGGCGTTTCTGTTTGATCCGCGCGACACGCCAAGTCTTGAAGTTGTCCACCACGACTCGGCTCAATTGCGCCAGCTCCGAAAGATCTCGAGTTGAAAGAAACTCGGTAAACTCCGAAAGCGTGTGCTGATAGCGGGTCCACGTTGAATCGCGTAGTTTGCCAAGCGCGATTCGACGCTCAGCTTCACCAATGAATGCCGCGTTCAAATCCGCCCATGTGTGCGGCCGCATCTGCGGCCGTTCAGTGTATCCAACAATCGAGGCTAGATTCGAGAAGACGGTTTTAGGGATGAGGCCACGAAGACGCGGCCACTCCTCTGGCGATATGCCTTCTTTCGGATGAGATGGCCTGCGTCAGCCGACTAAACACCTATGCATGTTATTCATAATGGCGCGAGGAACCGCGTGACATAAGTTGCTTGTCGCCCAACCGGCTTGTGCGACATCGCCTTTCTGAACTTGATTGGTAGCTTGCAGCCGTTCATCAACAGCGTCGCCGCATCCTTCTCGCTGATCTCCTTTTGGGTCGCGCTCGGGAAACCAAGAGCTCATTATGGAAGTGCGCGCCGCCGGCGAGCAAATCCATCCAATCGCAGATCGCCGCTGTGTCGTCCGCCCGCTCACTCCTTCGCCCTCACTGCTTCGCGGAACTCGCCGCCGTAGGGTGCGGCTCGCCGAAATAGGGAAAATCCGGGCGCATCAGCCGCATATCGGGCGCCACCCCATCGTCGAGGGCCGTGTTCGTGGCCAGCGTGAGAATCACGTCCATCACGTCGTCGCAGAGGCCGCGGCCGTTGAAGGCGGCAAAGCTGAATGAGGCTGGCGTGTCCAGTTCATACGGCAGGACCGATGGGCAGAGGCGCGCGAGGAGTTGCGTAGCGTAGGCGGATGGGTCGGCCGCTGAGTGGGCGAGCGCGGTGACTTTTTCCACGAAGTCGCGGATCGGTTTGGAGAACAGCGCCACTTCGTCCGCCGGGACCGCGCGGTTGTAGTTTTCCGATGCGTCGTGCAGCGAAGGATCGGAGAGCAGGATGTGGGTGATCATCGGCAGGCCCCAACGCGATACCTGCACCTCCGGCGCGTGCCCGTAGAGCGATACGGTGGCCCAGGCGTGCACCACACCTCGGCCGATGAGGCTGCTGGGGACCTCGAGGACGATGGCGGTGACATTGTTGCCGCCGAAGAAGTTCTGGCGATTCTGGAACGCCTCCGGGGCAAACCGGTTTTCGGACCACAGAGCTTTTCTGAAGGCACCAAAACCGGCGCCATCGGAGGCGAACAGATCGGGCGCGAGGCCTGAGTACGCCAGGCAGCCTTGATCCGCTTTCACGACGCGTCCCGTATTCCCGGAAATGATGAGTTCGCCCGCGGCACCCTTCAGAGCGTCCGCTCCGGTGGCGCGCCGGACCGCGAAGGTCTGAACGTGCTGGTGCTCGCCGCCATCGCCGTGGGCGGGCGCGCCGAACTGGACCTTGAAGGCGACGTCTTCGCGAAGATCGCGATTCGTGTCGAAGCGAAAGGCGTAGAGACCTTCGTCTCGGAAGGTGTCGGGCGCGCCGACGCCGGCATTCGGATTCACGGTCAAAGCCATCACAGTTGTGCCCGGGCGGCCGCGAAACAAGTAGAAGTCGCAGACGTTGATGCGGGGGTCTTCTTTTGCGGTAGGCGTATCGAAATGATGCGACATGGCGAATCTTCTCCTAAAGGTTAGATGCGAGGCCAAAAGGTCGATCGCTCGGATGCGGAGCCGATGGGGCGATCATCCCTGACATCCTCAACCTCATCGGAAGATTTTTCAAGTTTGGAATGGAAACGAAGCAATTCCCAAGTCCTGATAAGTCATGTTACCGAAGATGTGAAGTAGCACTTCACTTCACTTGTCCGAGTAGGGCGGTGGTCTCAATGGGTCGACGCAACACTAAGCTCGAACCCACCTCGCATTGAAAAGAAAAGCTAAAATCGCTCGCTAGGGCCAGACCAGCCGGAACGCTTCCCTGGCTAGGTTTTGACCGAGTACAGCCAACAGATGGTTCTCCCGCCGGAAGCATTGTCGGATCAATTCACTGGATGGTGTTGCATCGACCGGTTGCGCGACGAATCAGCGATTACAGACCCCACCTTAGCGCTGGTGGGCGTCTAACAGTAGGTTCCGGTCGAAACTCAATCACTTGTTCGGTGGGAAACTCTTCATCGTCTTTTGTATGAACTTGTCCACATTCTGTTGGAGGTTGTTCCCGAATTTCTTGGGGTCGTGAATCTTCTGCGATGCCGTCGCCTGCCAAAGATTGGTCTTCGTCGCGGCATCCGTTACGGTAATCTCCATTTTCGCGAGGCTAGAAACCCATACGTCCGAAGAAATTCCGGTCAAGCTGCCTCCCCAGTAATAGTTCTGCATGTCCGCGGCGTACAAGTAGCGCTGCGCGCCCGCATCGGTTTTGGGCATCCCTCCGGCCTCATAAGTGATCCGGAAGTCTGGATCCTTATCATCTTCTGCGAAACCTCCGGCTCGCAGATTCCGGTTAATGGAGTCAACGATCGCCATGTTGATGCGTTCTTGAACTTCCTTCGTCTGCTGAGTCAGCAGGTAGTTTGAGCCCCACGTATACTTCTTGTATTTTGAGAAATCCACAGATTTGTCGAATGTTGACTTTACATTCTGTGCGACGGTGCTTCCCTGTGGACGCAACAGGCCAAGACAAAGAAGAAGAACAACTGCCAATCGTCTGCCGGACATGATCGGTTTCCTCTCGTTCCTGCGATTTTCGTTGGAATCTCGAAATCCAGCCCAGGCTACACTCCCACATTTTTCTTCGCGATACGGTGGAGACACCCGCGTCCTGAGCACTCCGGGCATTTCTGAGAGTTGCCGCCGAAGTATACGGCAATTCGGGTCAAATGCCTGATTAACGCTAGCTCTCTATCGGAAGTGGTCCGGCAGGGTAGAGTTGGACGGACACGACGGATTTGATTCCGGAGCACTTTCGATAGAACCGTTTGCACTAAACCGCTAGCGCGGTAGTGGTGGCGCTGTAGTTGTGTCGGCTTATCCGGTCATACTCGTCGCTGTTCCAGTTGAACATATCTCCCCTACGGAAACCCTCTTTGCTAAAGCATGGAGCGGCTGCTCACCGCAGCACATTCCATCTTGCAAAGGAGCTTTCCATGACGTCGCTTCGACAACGGTTTATCGAGGATATGCAGGTCCGGAACTTTTCGCCTGTAACACAAGCCTCCTACACCCGAGAAGTATCGGGATTTGCACGCTACTTCAACAAGTCACCAGAGTTGTTGGGCCCGGAACAGATTCGTGCCTATCAGGTCTATCTGACCAACGAAAGGAAGCTGGGGGTAGTTTCGATCAGCGTGGCCACCTCCGCGCTTCGTTTCCTCTATCGGGTGACCCTCCAAAAGAACTGGTGCATGGCAGACATGATCCCGGCTCCCAAGGTGCCTAAAAAACTGCCTATCATCCTCAGCCCAGAGGAAGTCGTTCGGTTTCTTGACTGTGTCGCAATGAGGAAGCACCGCGCGGTCTTAACCACCTGCTACGCCGCCGGCTTGCGCATCTCCGAGGCCGTTGCTCTCACACTCCCAGCGATCGACAGCCAGCGCATGGTCTTGCGTGTCGAGCAAGGCAAAGGACAGAAAGATCGTTACGTAATGCTCTCACCGAAACTGTTAGAGATCCTGCGAGCCTGGTGGCGAATGGAAAGGCCAGGGCACTGGCTCTTTCCGGAGGGCATGCCGGACCAACACATCACCACGACTTCGGTGGCGCAGATGTGTCGGAAAGCCCGCCGCATTTCCGAAATTCCTAAACCGATCACACCGCATTCCATGCGGCATGCCTTTGCCTGTCACTTGCTTGAATCGGGCACCGACATTCGCCAGATTCAACTCTTGCTCGGCCATCGCAGCCTAACCACCACAGCAAAATATCTGCACATCGCGACCAGCAAAGTGTGCTCGACATCGAGCCCACTGGATTTGCTGCCTCGTCCTGTTTCGATGGAGGTCCAGCCTACTCCGCCGCAACACCTCTAACCGCCGGGCCCCGTGGATCGCCCGAAGCTGGAAGTGGCGGACATCTTCCGCCGCTACGGAGAAGCCTACCGTCAGCAGCATGCTGCGTCGCTATCCCCTGCTCAACGGCGCGTCATGACCGCGATCGAGGTGTGTCGCACCGCAACCCTCGGCGGTCATCTCGAGCGCTGCGACTGCTGCAATCACGAGCGGCCCTGTTACGACAGCTGCGGCGACCGTCACTGTCCCAAGTGTCAGTCTCTCGCACGTGCCGAGTGGGTTGAAAAACGAACGTCCGAAGTTCTCGGCACGCACTATTTTCATGTCGTCTTCACGATTCCCGAACCGATCGCTGCCATCGCTTACCAGAACAAAGATCTCGTCACTACTGTCCGGAGAAACCTGCGCGGTGGGCGTGCAAGTATTGTCGAGTCAGTGCGATAGATGCGTTTTGGATTAAAAACGATTTGAAATGCAAAGGCGTTGAGTGCGGGGCTTGGCGGACTCTCCGGGCGCAGTGACAATGTGGGATGAATACTGGACGCACCGTGTTCTCCCAACTGATCGAGTTCCTTCCCCACCAAGAGTTTCAAAAGTGCGTAGCCCGCTACGGTGGTGGTCGCTATCTGAAAAATCTGTCCTGCTGGGATCAGTATCTCGCGATGGCGTTCGCTCAGTTAACCTACCGAGAAAGTCTTCGCGACATCGAAGCCTGCCTGCGTTCTGTCAGTGGCAAACTCTACCACATGGGGTTCCGCGGCAAGGTGGCGCGCTCGACGTTGGCCGATGCGAACGAATCACGCGACTGGCGCATCTACGCCGACTTTGCGCAGGTCTTGATCGCATCGCTCGCCCGCTCTATGCGAACGATCCCATCGGTATCGATTTGGACCAGAGCTTGTATGCGTTGGACTCCACGACCATCGACCTGTGCCTGTCCTTGTTCCCGTGGGCGAGATTCCGAAAGTACAAAGCAGCGGTCAAGATGCACACCTTGTTAGACCTGCATGGCAATATCCCCACGTTTATCCGCATTACCGACGGTAAAGTGCACGACGTGAAGATTCTTGATGAGATCATGCCCGAGGCCGGCGCGTTCTACGTCATGGATCGCGGCTATGTCGATTTTGAACGTCTCTTCGTGTTTACGCTCAGCTCAGCCTTTTTCGTAGTGCGTAGCAAATCCAATGTATTGCTGCAACGCCGCTACTCACACAAGGTGGATAAGAGCACCGGCGTTCGTTCCGATCATACGGTCATCCTGACGAGCTTGGGATCGGCTTCCGTTTACCCGAATGCGCTTCGCCGCATCAGCTATCGAGATGGGCAGACTCAGAAACGGTTCAAGTTCCTGACCAACAACTTCATGCTTCCCGCACATACCATCACTCAAATTTACAAGTCGAGGTGGGCCGTGGAGTTGTTCTTCAAATGGATCAAGCAACACCTCAGAATTAAAGCGTTCTACGGCACCAGCGAGAACGCGGTGAAGACCCAGATCTGGGTCGCTGTGTCGGCTTACGTGTTGGTTGCCATGGCGAGAAAACGCTTAGAGCTGGATGCCACGCTGTATCAAATTCTACAGGTTTTGAGCGTAACCCTTTTCGAGAAAACGCCCATTCTGCAGGCACTTCAGACGTTCGATTTGAAGGCAAATTTTCTCGAGGACGCCAACCAACTGATTCTGTTCAACCTTTAACCGGACATCTCTGAGATCTCGTCTACGGCATTCTCTTCCGAGCGACCGCCGAGACCTTGTCCACCATCGCTGCCGATCCCCAACATCTGGGCGCCGAGATCGGCTTTTTCGCCGTGCTGCACAGTTGGGGACAGAACCTGTTTTTCCATCCGCATCTGCATTGTGTCGTTCCAGGCGGCGGGATTTCACTCGATGGTGCCCGGTGGATCTCCTGCCGCCCCAACTTTTTCTTACCAGTAAAAGTGCTCTCTCGGCTGTTCCGGCGATTGTTCTTGAAGTATCTGCAGGAGGCCTTCGACGCCGGCAAGTTGCAGTTTTTCTCTTTGCTTCAGGCACTCCAGGATCCGCAGGCTTTCACCCGTTATCTCGATCCAGTGCGAAACCTGGAATGGGTCGTCTACGCCAAGCCGCCCTTCGCTGGGCCACAGCAAGTGGTGGACTATGTCGGCCGCTACACGCACCGGGTGGCCATTTCCAATCATCGGATTGTCGACATCGAAGGTGGCCAAGTGAAATTTAAATGGAGAGACTACCGCGACAACAATCAGCAGAAAACCATGCCCCTCACGGCGGACGAGTTCATCCGGCGATTTTTGCTCCACGTTCTACCCAGTGGGTTCCACCGCATTCGCTACTACGGGTTCCTCGGCAATCGACACCGCAAGGAGAAGTTGGCGCGTTGCCGCCAACTTCTCGGCATGGCTCCTCCAAAAGAAGGCTCTGCCGAGCCCGCGATACAAGAGGATTATCGTGATCGATACGAGAGGCTCACGGGCCGCTCTCTTCGGGAATGTCCCGTTTGCCATCGCGGCCGCATGATCGCGGTCAAGGTGTTGCCTCAAGTTTGCTCTTCACCGACCACCCAAGACACTTCATGAGCGACCGTAAACCAATCCAAATTGCTCTCGCCACGAACTCGACACTGTCGAGCCAACGGAGTCCTGTTGCTTCTTGCCGTTCAGAACACCCCGCAGACGGCCAAGCATCCCGCATTTTGCTCCACAACCTCCCAAAGAAGAGACCGAACTGCAACCCGCCATGCTCGTCTCCGCACTTAGCTACCGCCTATGCCCACTGCGTCGCGTCCCACTTATCAAGCAAAACCCATAGCGCACACACCTTGCAGCGGTTTAGTGCAAAACATTTTTAGCTCACCGGCGCGCCTCGTTTACGCTTCCGTTCTGCTTACGCCTACTGTCGGCACGCCGCCAAGCTAAAAATGCTCTGCATTGGAGGAAGCCGCTGGCGCGGTGTGTGGGCAACTATTTATGCGTTTTCAATGGTGTTTCTTGGGTAGGGAAAAACGAGAAGCACCGTCTGCGAGGTAAGACACCAAATTCTGATTTAGGATGGACATTGATGAGCCAAATCAAATCATCCGCGCTCGAAGGTATCACTTTCCAGACGTACGGACACACCCCCAGCAACCGAGATGAAGGCCACCCGTTCAGAGTGAAGGCGAGTTAAAGGTTAGGAAGTGTCAAGGATGCATTCCTGTCTCCCTTCGGTTTCAAGGAGCTGTGTGGCGGTCAGCCGTTCCAGCACGGACATCGGTCCGTGGCAGCGGGGACAATGCCAGAGGGCGGGCTGGCAGAGTCGGGTTGCAGAAGTCTGTTCCGCCAGGTGCGGGAGAAGAACGCGACAGAGCGCAAGCAGTTTGCTGCGTCTGCGATTGGCGAGCCAGCCGAAGTAGCGAATGCGCGGGAATCCCTTGGGCAAGAGGTGTTGTAGAAAGCGGCGCAGAAATTCCTCGCAAGTCAGGGTCATGGTGCGTTGTTTGTTGTGATGCGCGTAGTCCTTCCATCGGAAGGTGAAGTGGGAATCGTCAACCGCGAGAATCCGGTGGTTGGAGATGGCCACGCTTGGTGGAATCCGGCTTACAGGCTCACCCGCTACTAACCTTGTGCTCTCTGATCGAGTGCGATTCGCGGTCCTGAAGAGAAGATGACATGGACGTACAGACCGACGAACGGCTCCTGAGAAACATCGAAGGCTACCTGATGGAACTAGTATGCAACGTCGAAAGCACAGATGGAGTCAGCCTGCTTGCAGATGTATTGGTCTCGGTCCAGACGCTCTCCGGAACTTAGCCCAAATGCCACGATCTGAGCCTGATCCAAAGGTAGCAGCTGTGTCGGAGCCCTTCCGCGTTCACGGCGCAGCAGCTGCGCTCGTCCGATTCGCTTGACAGCTAAACTCGGCTGGCCGCCAGTGTCTAGCGTGGTTTGCGCTGATTGGCCGTCGCGACTTCTCGGCTGGCGGTCAGTTTCTGACGACGGCGTTTATCGGATGGGACTGCAGCGCTCGTTCTGAAATCTCAGATCGAGCGGGTGGTAACTAGACTTGGTTTTGCAATGGGGACACTCGCGTTCCCTGCCTTGCAGTGGGAACGCAGGCGGCGAGGGCAGATAATAATCGGTCGGCGTGTCAGGTACCAAAGAATAGGCGAAAGCTTCGCCGCAATTCCTGCAGTTCAAAAGCCAACTTGCCATCGACTCAAATCCCCTCGGGCCGCGATCAGGCGGTCGTGTCGCCGAACAATACCGCGTAGGATTACGTAGGGCATCGAAGGAGCGCTATCGGTATTTTCCTGTATTTTCGACGCGGCGGGTTTTCTCACGTTCCTTCTGCCGTTACAGCTTTCCGTCTCCGCCTATCACCGAACGTCGTGCAATGCAACGGAACCCGATGTGGTTCATGCTCGTGTCGATCATCTGCGGCTGCCGTGCAGCTGGACGATAACGCAAGCAGTAGTTGGGCGCGCACAGGTGCGAGCCACCTTTGACAACCTTGCGCGGAATGCGGAACTGCGCCTGCGCGGCATCGTAACTCTTGGCCGGCGAGACAATACGCGGATTGACTGCCGGCCCGCAGCAGGGCTTAACCACTTCGTCGGCGTGGCGTGGGACAAACCAATCACAAGTCCATTCCCATACATTACCCGCCATGTCGTACAAATCGTAACCGTTCGGCGGGAAGGATCCGATCGGGGAAGTTCCCTCGTAGCCGTCGTGGAGCAGGTTTTGCCAGGGAAACTCTCCCTGCCAACTGTTGGCCATCGCCTTGCCACTGGGAGAATGCTCATCGCCCCATGTGTATTTCTTTCCGTCAAGCCCACCGCGAGCGGCGAACTCCCACTCCGCTTCGGTCGGCAGTTCTTTGGCAGCCCAGTGCGCGTAAGCTTCGGCGTCTTCATAGGCGACGTGAACCACAGGATGTTGTTCAAGACTTTCGAGCGAGGATCCCGGTCCCAGCGGGTGGCGCCAACTCGTTCCCGGCACCCAGGCCCACCAGTTGACGTAATTGCGTAAGTCGACTGGGCCGGCGGTTCTGTGAAAGAGCATGGAGCCCGGCACGAGATTCTCGGCAGGAGCACCCGGGAAGTCCGCAGGATTGGGCGGGCGCTCGGCCAGCGTGCTATAGCCAGTCGCCACCACGAACCGCGCGAACTGTTCGTTGGTGACCTCGTAGCGATCCATCCAGAAGCCATCCACGCTAACTTCGTGAACTGGCCGCTCTTCGAAGTAGAAGTCTTCGGAACCCATGCGGAACGTCCCACCTGGTATCCAAGCCATTCCGGGGTGCTGTGCACTGCCGGGTGTATCGGTTGTTTGGCTAATGTGGATCATTGCCCACCGGGGAAACGTGTCTATTAATCTCGACGAAAGAAAGCTCAAGAAAGGATAGAGGGTGGTTGGTGTATAGGGAACTGTCAAAAGTTACAGAAGCAACGGAAACCCGAGATATACGGCTCTCGACAACCAGCCCGGCTTGGCGTTGTTTAATTCTAGACTCGGCCCCAGATTCCCCCCTCAGCAGCGGCAAGCTATCCCTCTAATGGTGGTACCGCCCGAACCACTTGTGGAAGACATGTCGCTGAAGGAAGCCGCCCAAAAAGCGACCATGGCAAATCCCGAGGTGATAGAGGCAGAACAAACCGCGATCAAGGCGCGCGCGGGCTTAACACTGACCAAATTGCAGTACGTTCCAACGGTCGCAATCACGGGTGGTTACGCCAACCAAAACGCGGTCAGCGACCGTGTTTTGCCCAAAGATTTCAGCTATATCGGCGTCATAGCCACCTTCACCCTCTTTGACGGCTTCAAGCGCGAGCATGGAGTGAAAGAGGTCAATGCACAAGCTGAAATGGCAGACCTGGCCGTGGAATTGACCAAGGCCAAAGTAGCGGCAGGGGCCAAGAGCAGCTATTTTGAACTGGACCGCTCGCGCCAACTCTATCAATTGGCGCGTCGGATGGTGTCCGCGGGTCGCGTGGTTGATGCGAGCTACAAGTCAGACGACCCGGAGGTTGAATCGGCACAGGCAAAAATGGAAGCTGACATGTTTCGGGGCGAGCTCGAATATCGTCAAGCATACGCCAAGCTGAAGGTCCTCACGGGTACGCGATAGGAGAATTTCCGGCTGCTGAACGTCGGACGCGAATGGCCTCCTGGGAATCCCACACCGCGTCGCAGGGAGTTGACGAGATTGCGAACTGATCATTTGACTGAGCACAACAAAATGTCACTCCTGATAGTTCAACAGTGTCAGCCGGGACTCATTGCGGTCCGGCAGCAATGAGCTGAGTCGATGAGCTTTGTTCGCCAAGCCAGTGCAGCAGCAATTCTGGTAACGCCTACACTTTGGTTCCAGTGCGCCGGAATGGGCGCGCTCATCCATTGGGGAAGAGATCACCTAGCCAGAAGCATTCAGCAGGCAGGCCCACTGGGTTCCGCTGTGCTCCTCGTGCGATTCACGAATCTGATTATCTGCTTGCACCTGTTGGAGATTCTGTTGTGGGCATGGTTTTATCGGTGGTTCTGTTTTCCATCATGGGAAGTCTCTTTCTATTACTCGACAACAAGTTATTCCACCGTCGGCTATGGAGATGTTCTTCTCCCGCGAATGTGGCGAACCTTGGGCCCGATAGAAAGTGTCACCGGCGTGCTGATGTGTGGATTCTCCGTGAGCCTTCTGTTCGCTATCGTGACCCGGCTCGTGGAGCGCGGAAGGCAGCTCTCATCCGAAGGCACAAATCCACCCGTTTCGACGACTTCTCGCAGGCCAAATTTGTAGATCTGTTATCGTTGCGGCCCGGACCATAGACAAGCTGGGACGCAAGTTGATTCAATGTCTCGGTTTCGGAATGATGACCATGCCCTTCACTCTTCTAGCATTTATACCTAGCACGGAAAAGATGGTGATTCCATTCCTCTTGATTTATGGCGGAGTCTTGCGTGCCCATCCTGCGACCGTCGTAGCCGATGGCGCTCGGTAGAACGTCGAATCCACTGCGAGTCGGAGCCCACGCCACGGGAAAGCGCAGCGGGAAGAAGGCCAAGGCAGGCGACGAGCGCGGTCATCACTATGGTACGAACCGGGTCGCTGAGCTCTTGTCCTCCTATGAGCAGGCGCGCGCGCCAACATGAATTACATTTCGCCGGACGCTCTCCAGAATGACGATTTGAACCAGCGCTTCGTGGCTTGCGGTCACTCACTCGGCGAGATGGCTGCGAGTGGCCAGTTCGTAAACGATGGTTCCTGCGATTGAACCCGCCCGAAGCGGCCAGAATCGTTGGCGAGTTGCACTAATGATTGGCGCAAACGGCGCCTCCATCAAAGTGGGGGATCGCGGCCGTCACGGCGGGAAGACCGACACGCCGCAACAGGTCTTGGAAACGTGCGTTGTCCCGCAACCCGTCCATGCTCGGATCTATATGAAGGTAGATAAGCCAGTGGGAATGCTCCTCGTAGGATTTTTCCAAGTATTCCATCGCGCGGTCGTTCTCCCCCAATCCGATGTGGATTCCAGCGAAGAAATAAGGAGCAACATACTTTTGCGTCGCTAACTTTGTCAGATCGTCGAGCAGGTGAAATGCGTCCTCGGTCTTACCAGCCGTCCCCAAAGTGTGCGCTAGTGCCGCGCGCATCAGAGGACTGCCACCTGACAGCTTCACCCCCTTCTCACCCTCGCTAATGGCCAGTTCATAGCAACCCGTTTTCCTGAGCACCAGGCCGAGAATCCAATACGTGACTGGGTAGTTTGGATCCAATTCCACAGTTCGCCGGAGTTGATCGATGGCTTCGTCGTATCGGCGGGCACAGTAGAAGGACCATCCGACCGCCACGTTGATAATGAGCGACAATGGATCGAGCTCCTGGCCGCTCTTTATTCTGGCCATAGCTTCAGTGTGTCTCCCCATGGTCATCACATACTCGGCGTACCAGTGGTTGGCAGTTGCGTAGGTTGGACTTAGTTCGAGACTGCGCTTGAATTCTGTCTGAGCCTGTTCCCACTGCCAATCGTGAAGCCACAACAGGGCGGCCAAACCCGCACGGGCTTCGGCGAGATCCGGGTTGAGCTGCAGAGCGGTCATCGCCGCCGCTTTGCCTTTAGGGAAAACTTCCTTCGGCGGCAGATAGCTGTTCCATCCTAGGAGTACGTAGGAATCGGCCAAACCGGTGTAGGCGAGGGCGTAGCTGGGGTCTTTCTCGACCGCCTGCTGAAAGTACTCGATCGCCTTGTAGAAGCCTTCTTCAGTCCACCTGTTCCAGTGATGACGACCTTTTAGGTAAAGCCGGTACGCCTCGGCATTCTCCGTGTGGTGTTTTGTTAGTCGCTTCTTTTCGGCCCGGGTCAACTGGAACCGCAATTTTCCCGATATCTCGTTGGAAATCTCATCTTGGACCACGAAGATGTCGTCGGGCTTGCGATTGTATTGCGCTCCCCATAGTTGAGAGCCTGTGGCGACGTCGACTAATTCGGTGCATATGCGCAATGACCCGCCGCTTTGCATTATTCTTCCCGTGAGCACGGCGCGCACATTTAGCTCCCGACCGATTGCTTGAGGGTCAATTTCTCGGCCCTTATATCGAGATACTGTGCTCTGCGCGATTACTCGCAGTTTCGGTATTGTCGCCAAGATATTAATGAGGCTCCCGGTGATCCCATCACTGAGGTATTCGCGCTCATGGTCCCCGCTAGCATTTTCGAGAGGCAAAACGGCCAGCGAGTCAATGACCCTGGAGACTCGCTGTGGGCGGACGGCAGGTGTTTGCACAGACGAGATCTGTGCCCCGCGCTTGCCGCTCGCGTGTAAAAGAATCGTGGATGGTGTCACGCACGATTCTGTCTCTTCGTCCCCAGTCTTCCAGCCGGACTCGGAGTCTCGCTTTAGCCGTTGCAGCTCCGCCCGCATGTCGGTCGCGTGCTGATAGCGCAGGTTGCGATCCTTCTCCAATGCTCTGCGGATCACCTCTTGGAGCGCCGGGGAGACGTGAGGATTGACTTGTATGGGAGCTACCGGATTGCGATTGAGGATGGCTTCAGTCATGAGGCCCGAACTGCCTCCTTGAAACGGCAACCTCCCCGTCGCCATCTCGTAGAGAACGACACCGAAAGAGAACAGATCCGTGCGACCGTCTAGCTCCTCGGCCCGCACTTGCTCCGGGGACATGTATGCCACGGTTCCCAGGGCCGTTCCGGGGCTGGTAAGATACTCTTCGGCGACGTAGGACAGAGATTGCGTCGGCTGCGTCGCGACCAGACTTATGAGGCTCTCAGGACGCATACTTTTCGCCAGGCCAAAGTCGAGAATCTTGACGCGACCCCGCTTGGTGATGAAAATGTTGGCGGGTTTGATATCACGATGAATGATACCTTCGCTGTGAGCGGCATCAAGGGCATCGGAAACCTCGATGGCAATCGAAAGGATACGCTCCGTATCCAGGGTGCCTGCAGCTGTCCAATATTTTAGGGTCACGCCATCCAGGTACTCCATGGCGATGAACGGGTGGCCTTCGTGGATCCCAATTTCGTAAACGGTACAGATACTAGGGTGATTGAGCGCGGAAGCGCGCCGTGCTTCGCGGCGGAAACGTTCCAGGGCAAGGGGATCGTGAGCTGCGTTCTCAGGCAGGAACTTTAAAGCGACAAACCGGCCGAGTTCATTGTCCTGGGCTTTGTAGACTACACCCATGCCGCCGCTCCCCAGTTCCTCTAGGACACGGTAGCGCGAAATGGTTTGCCCGGTAGCGGAGTGAGCATCGGTCACACTCGATGCTACAATGGGCGTATCTCAACCCATATTGGTAGTAGTACCAGTTGCGTCGGGAAATCCTTGCCATGCACTTGCAAGCGTAACCTTATCGCCAGAGAGCTTTACGACGAAGTTGCCAGTTGCACTCCCTGTAACCCGCCGAACCCTCGAGAAGAAAAAGGTTCACCGCGGCGGTTCGTTTCCAAGCCCCGACCGTGAAAACAGCATTCATCGGCGGAGCCATATCATTGCCACCGACTTGCGGATCGGGGAACTGCTTCTGTTTATGGGGACCTGCGCCAAAGTTTGTGTGCCAGCTTAGGGGGTCACCTCAAAAGTGGGGAACATTTGGCAGCAAACATTGACGAATACCGTGCAAAACCGTGCTTCAGAGCATAGGAAAATGCTAGACAAACCAACTACTTGGCCTTTCTGCTCTTACCTTGGGCGCAGGAGGTCTGGGGTTCAAATCTCCACGCCCCGACCTTGCAACAGGTTAGTTGCGTCGCATTTCATTGCACTAATACTATTGCGATTCTTCGCCGACTACCCCATGAGGCGGGTCCAAACGGAACGGAGGCGTCGCAGTCGGCGGCCTCCGTTGTTAGGGAAAAAGAGCGGGCCGTTAGTTTCCGCCGGAGCCAGCGATGCCCTTGTTCACCAGCACCTTCACCTCTGCCCTGCGATTTTCGCTCCGCCCGGAAGCAGTCTCGTTCGAGGCTGCCGGGTTGGTCTCACCCATTGCGCCCGGCGAGACAATGCGACCAACTGGAACGCTACACTCCTGAAGCAGATAGGCGACCACGGCCTGAGCGCGTTCCTTGCTCAGCACTTGATTGCTGGCAGCGTTGCCCACCGAGTCGGCAAAGGCCGCCACCTGGATCACGTAGCCCTTTTGGTAGGCGAGGGCCTGCTTTGCTAAATCCGCAAGCGCTTGTCGGTCCGACCCCGAAATGCTGTATTCCCCGGTGGCAAAGTACACCGTATGTTCGCCCTTCTCGACAAAGTCACCCAACTCCGAAAAGCGCTGCTTGGTGGATTGCGCTACTTCGTTGATGCTCGCTTGGTTGGCTGCGATCCTCTGGTTGTTAGCTTCGATCTCTTGCTTAGCTGCTGCGACGGCTGCCTGGTTGGCCGCAATTTCTGCATCGGTTGCATGCTTGTTGGCTTGGTAGGTCTCCATGTTCTTGGCTTGTTGTTGAGCGGTGGGGTTCAAACCAGCCTGGATCACTTTGGCTACGCTGAGATCATCTTGATCGAAGGTTATCGTCTCCGCCGTCACCTGGTTTTGATCACCCGTTCCCTCGAACTTCAGCTTGAGTCCCGGTATCAGGACCTCTTGCCCTACTTCCTTTTTCCGGGCACCGAGCCCTATCGGGTGTTGCACTTTCGTATCCGGCGTGACAATCACGGTTGTAGTTCCTTCGTCAGTTTCCACGGTCAAGGTGTTTCCCGAGCGTAGGGTGATGACTCCTTTGCCTTTTACCTTGTCGCCGGCAAGCGACGATCCCACGCTCAAGAGGCACACTGCTAAGAGACTTACCGCAATACCGATTCTTCTACTGATCATAAATCCTCCCGTCATTCTCCCGTTCAAAGAAATAGTGGCCCTAGCAGGCTGCTGAAAAAGTCGGAAAGTTTGCAACGAAGCAGCGCAGAGCGCGTCCAATGGCGCATGCGAGGAACCGATCAGCAGCAGAGTCACGTGTTCAGCTACATTTCCCCGGAGCAGCGAGTGCGCAGCGACCATCCGTTGCGGCCGATCCGCACGATGGTGGACGAAATCCTGAAGCAGCTGTCGCCGCAGTTCCACAAGATGTACGCGAAAGTGGGCCGTCCGTCGATTCCGCCGGAGCAGTTGTTGCGGGCGCAGCTGTTGCAGATGTTGTATTCGGTGCGCAGCGAGCGGCTACTGATGGAAGAGATGGACTACAACATATTGTTCCGCTGGTTTGTGGGACTGAATTTGGATGATGCGGTCTGGGATGCGACGGTGTTCACTAAGAACCGCGACCGGTTGCTGAGGGCCGAGGTCGCCAAGGAATTTCTGGCGCGGGTGGTGGCGCAGGCGCGGGCGAAGGGATGGACCTCGGACGAACACTTCACCGTGGACGGAACCTTGCTGGAAGCCTGGGCCAGCCTGAAAAGTTTTCAGCGGAAGGACCAACAGGATTCGTCTCCGCCGGAGGATCGGGGAAATCCCACGGTGGATTTTCATGGGGAAAAGCGCTCGAACCAGACGCATGAATCGAAAAGTGATCCCGAAGCTCAGTTGGCGCGCAAGGGCGCGGGCAAGGAGGCGAAATTGAGCTACTGCGGAAATCTGCTGGTGGAGAATCGCCACGGATTGATTGTGGACAGCCGCGTGTGGGAAGCGACAGGGATCGCCGAGCGCTACGCAGCGCTGGAGATGCTGCAGAAGGTTCCGGGAATCGGGCGCGTGACGGTGGGCGGCGACAAAGGTTTCGATACGGCGGATTTTGTGCGCGAGTGCCGAAACCTGCGCATGACGCCGCACGTGGCGCAAAACCTGGGACGAAGAGGCGGCAGCGCCATTGATGGACGCACCACGCAACACGTGGGCTACCGCATCAGCCAGAAGAAAAGGAAGCGCATCGAAGAATGTTTTGGCTGGCTGAAGACGATTGCGTTGCTACGCAAGGTTCGGCATCGCGGGACGTTGAAAGTGGACTGGATGTTTACCTTTGCTTGTGCGGCCTACAACCTGGTGCGCATGCGAAACCTGATGGCCGCCGGGGTTCCGACGCAGTAAGTCCGGGCCGTAGTGTCTCTGAATGGCGTTGAAACCCCCACATGGGGCGCTCGGCAGCGCGAAAAACAACCCGAAAAACCGCCACCACGGGAAAATGACACAAACGCGAGCAGAAATTGCACGCTCCACACAATTTTTCAGCAGCCTGCTAGGCCTAGCGGTGTGTAACTGTAAGAAGTAACAGTAGGTCCTGATTAACCTGGTATGAGGAATCCCGATCTGCTGAACACCACTTTCCACTCGAATCTGCTCATTTGGCGTATTGCGTGATTCTCGTGAACCAATTGCCCAAGTGAGAGGCACGCTTGCATCGGTCCGACTAAGCGAGGACAATTTGCTTCATGCGAAAAGCGTTTGTGGTTTTTATTGTGCTGATTGCGGCGGCGGCCCTTGCCCAGGAGAGCGCGAAGCTCGAACGGACCGTCACGGGTCATGTGCTTACATCAAGCTCTGATCCGGCAGTCACACTCAAAATCGACGCGACATTCGAATACGCTGGCGGACAGACTATCGACATTTTTCACGTGGCTGGTGCGGAACAGCACTTCTTTGTGGATGCTGGACCGGATAAAGCGATCAGACGTTTCTATTGGATCCAGTTTGAACACTACTACCCGAGCAATAGCCACACGTACGATTACGGCGGGATCAAGCAGAAAACCCTGAAATTCGGTCCAATTGATTTCCTAGCCGACACCACCGTCAATCCTGAATATTTCACTGGCGGTAATCAGCCTGGTTCCGATTCGGAGGCGGCGCAGAGGTTCCTTGAAGGGAAGGGTTATAAAGTGGCCGGGACGTTTGTGCGTACCCGCATGCTTTACTTGACCGATTCGAGTAAACGGAAGGAGCTCATGGTCATCTACGGTGAGGCAATGCAACCAGATTTACCGGAAGAGCAAGCCAAGAGCGATGCGCTGAGACATGCGCAGGAGTTTCTAAAAATCGAGTGAAGAAAGACCGCGCCGGATGCGTAGCTTCGTTGAAACCTCTAACAACCTTCGGACTGTTCGCAGTGACATCTATGCTGGTTACATATTCGCTGGAAAAACGCAGCCGTTGGTACATACTCGCGTTTGCCGTCTCGTGCGCTTTAGGATCGGTCTACGGATTTCTACAGGGGGCTTGGCCGTTCGGCCTCGTTGAAGCAATCTGGGCTGTGGTGGCCGTTCAGCGCTGGCGAAGCATCGAGACGTCGAAATGAAATATTAAAAAAGCGATTCGCGGCCATTCACAAGTTTCTAGTTTTTCAGATTCAGGAGCACCAAACGGGCGATCCGATTCAGATACAATAGTCGAGAATAGAACCAATAACGTGATTCCCGCCGGAGACACGATGATCATTGGCGATCGATTGAGGGCTCTGCGGGAACAGAGAAATATGTCTCAAGGCGACATCGAGAAGCGCACGGGACTTCTTCGTGTCTATATTTCCCGCATTGAAAACGGCCACACCGTACCCTCTATCGAAACACTAGAAAAAATGGCTCGCGCGCTGGAAGTGCCAATGTACGTCCTTTTCTACGATGGCGAGGAGCCGCCTAAGCCGCTCATTCCCGCGGCTAGAGTGGTAGCGGGTTGGGGCAGTTCAGGGCGCGATGCCAAGACGCTGCACAGATTTCGCAGGTTGATGGGCCAGGCAGATGCGGGCGACGTGAAGCTGATGCTATTCATGGCTCAGAAAATGGCTCGGAGGAAAAAGCGCAACGCGCGGTCTACTTAAACCGTATGCTTCTGAATATCACCTTGGCTTAATTTCTTGGTCGCGCGAAGTTCCTTCAGTTTGTCACCGATAACCATTTGAATCCTCGGGACAGGACATTGCCGAGGTACTTGATTTCAAGACGCACGCCTCAACCTGTTTGCTATGCACTCGCTGCAGCGCGTTTGCTTCTCAGTCGCATAGAACTCGTTACCGCATTTCGTGCACTCTTTCAAGAGAAATTGCTGTCCGTTTAGGATGACTGATTTGGCGTGCTCGATTTTCTTGAAAAGGCGCAACTTTTTCCGAATAAGCATGGCTAGAGTTTACCATCAGCCGGGTCGGTGTAGAATGTCGGGGCATGACGGAGCTTCGCATCGGCACTTCGGCCTGGGTAGCTTCTGGGTGGCAAGGTTGGTTCTATCCTGCCGGCATGAAACCGGCCGACTACCTCACGTACTACGCCACAAAATTCGACACTGTTGAAGTGGATTCGACGTTCTACCGCGCGCCGTCAGTTGCGACAGTGGACGGCTGGCGGCAGAAAACACCCCAAGGGTTTATCCTCGCCGCCAAAATTCCGCAAGTAATCACTCACGATAAATGCTTACAGGACTGCGACGAGGATCTAAGGGAATTTCTCGACATGATGGATCGGATGGGCAACAAGCTAGGTCCTCTTCTTTTCCAGTTCGGATATTTCAACAAATCTGTCTTCCCGACCGGCAAGGACTTTCTCGATCGATTGGCACCGTTCCTTAAGAAGCTCCCGAAGAGCTATCGTTTCGCCGTTGAAATTCGTAACAAACATTGGCTCACTGCCGAGTTTTTCGATTTGCTACGCGAGCATCAAGTTGCTTACGCACTAACGGATCACTTTCTTATGCCGGGACCGGGCGAGATATATGAGAAGGTGGATCCGATCACCGCAGATTTCACCTATATTCGTTGGCTTGGTGACAGGAAGGGGATCGAGCAAATTACGAAGGTTTGGAATCGAATCGTGGTAGATCGAACGGCCGAAATGAGTTCCTGGGTGAACGTGTGTACGAAGATTCAGAAACGGGGCGTAAACATCTACGCTTACTTCAACAATCACTATGCCGGCTTCGGTCCTGCCAGCGTTCAACTCTTTCGCGATCTAGCCGCGGAAAAAGGTTTAGAAATTCCGGTGAACACGCCGGCAACGGAACCGCCCGCGCAACCTTCGCTGTTCTGAGAGACTGTCGGGTGGTGCTCTAATTCTTTGTGTCGGCCAAGGCTCGCCTTTCACGATTTCTTCCCGGCAAACAAGCAATGACCCCTTTTAAGCGTTCAATGTAGCGCTCCGCATACCCACAACATCGTGAGCGATTTCCGGAAAAGGCGCAGGCGTCATTAGGGCCTGAGTTGGCATTCGGGCGAAGTAACGCAGTGTGGGGAACGATTCGCGTTCATTTGTCGCGCTTAAGATAAGCCTGTCTCCCGTCTTTTGAGCGATTCCCATATCCGCGCCAGATGGTGATCGTCGTGTTCGGCGACAAAGTACAGATGGTCAACGAGACGCATCGGCGTCTTCAAGCGCGGGTGTGGAATGACTCGTCGGGCAAATAGTGATGCGCCGAACTCGTCCACTCGCATCAAAAGTCTCGCTCTCGCAGCACGGAATGCACTCAGGATTTGTTCCAGTGGGCGTGCGTTGTGGTTCGCTTCGTCAGTTTTTCTATTCGTCAGGTCTGCCGCCGCCAGTTGACCGCTGGCCCTGACGTAATCTTCCACTCGCGCCAGCCACAACGGTTCCAGGTCCAGCAAGTGACCCGCGTGCTCTTGCACCGACCACTTTCCGTCTGGCTTCCAGGTCAGAATCGTTTGAGCACAGCCACGAAGCGTCTCTTCAAGCCTGGCAGGCGTGCCGCGCAGACGCGCGCACACATTCGGAAGCAGTCCGGCGGGAAACGAAAAATCAAACTTGCGCTCAAACCAAGCCATCTGAGTCATAAAAGCCTCTCAGCAACGCTCTATTTGCCCCTATCTTCTCATTTCCGTCTTACTGTCTTCGCAAGGCATTTTTCGCAGCGCGTCTGAGTGGCCGGACCCGTGAACTCATTGCCGCGGCGGGCGGCTCAACCCCACGAATGGGACAAGCGGCCTGATGCTCTGCTTCGTCCGAGCCTTGGGGCATTCTCCTAACCTCTTCCTGTTAGTTTTGACAATTGTCGTGTTTGGCGCGCCCACGCTGTAATAATCAGGCAACGTCGCCTTGCTACTCTCGGCTACGAGGAGAACTTAAGCATGATAGAAGAAATCCCTCTCCAAGAGAAAGAGCGCCGTTTAAACGAGGCTCTAGACAGATTGCAACGGACGGTTGACGCAGGTGGTGGTGTTCCAGATGAGAGGTTTGCGGAGTTCCTCGCAGCCGCAGACGACTATCGAAAGGATCTGCGTTACAAGGCGTCATTGGCGGTTTAGGACCACAACCGGCGCGCGCCCCCGAAATATGAAGTTGCAATGAATTGAAGCTGGTGACTCGATCCCGGGTTCCGGTACCAGGAGAACTCAACATGAACATTGTTGCGCTAGTGATTCAGCTGATTAGTGGTGCAGTGGGCGGCAACATCGCCGGCGCAATCCTGAAGAAGTACAATCTTGGCCCAATAGGCAATTCGATCGTCGGCCTCATTGGTGGCGGAGTCGGCGGTCAACTCCTGAGCCTGTTGACTTCTGGCGGAGTTGCGGCAGCGGGCGCATCAGCGGGTGGGATGGATATGTCCTCGATTCTGTCCAGCATAGCAGGGGGTGGCGTGGGCGGCGGCGTTGTAATGGCCATTGTAGGACTGATCAAGGCGCAGATGTCCAAGCCGTCATAGCTTATAGCACCACCGCATCTGAATCTCAGCAGGCTGCCGAATCGGCCTTAAGGCGACGATTTAAGGAGTCATGTCTCGATCGATTCTGTTCTTGGTTATACTCGTTTCATTCTTCGGTGCTGCGGCAACGCGCGCGCAGACTCCCCTTCAGGGGCCTTCACAGTACGAGGATTGATCCGAAATGCCAATTCGCTGAAATGCGTCGACGTGTTTGGAAACAGCACGGACAAGAATGCAAACGTCCAGCAGTACAACTGCAATGGTGGAGGAAATCAGCGTTGGGAATATGTCGGTGCAGGTAATGTGTCGAACGAGCGCAATCCCACCGTGCTCATGTGCGCATCGTACAGCCCTAAGACTTATCAGAAGCTAGCGCCTTTGGTTTTTGAAGCGTCTGTGGCCAGCAACGCCAATTTAGCCTTCGGGATGGTCAACTGTGAACAACCGCAATCCAGGCAGACCACGAGGTCTGCGAACACCAAAACGGCCTGTCTGCTTAGATTTTTCAAATCGAACTGATGAATGTTTATTTCAGCTCCAAATTTCCTCTGATTGTCTGACGCACATGATGTACAGGACATGACCCCCTCACTATTTATCGATCATTCGTGAGAATCCGTGACGCTGTCCTGAAGGGGCCTCGGGCCACGAGGAACTTCAAGATTGTTGGTTTCGGGATTTGTGCTTTTCTGTATTGGAATTGCGACCTTCGGGCTTCGGGGCCGGATCTAGGTGCCCCGCGCGCTATGTTCGGAGTACGGGGTGAAAATTGAAAAGTCTGAGGGAACCGGCGCTGCTTTTCCGAACAGGACCAGACGCGAATGAAGCAAGGTGGCCGCAGGAACGCTGGAATTTATAGCGACTCGTAAGGTTGTAGCTGCCACAAGCACCTTGCGCGGCGAATGGTCGAAGTTTCCGTCCGGCTGAGACTGGCAGCGGCCCGGCCCGAACCGCAGAAGATCCTCGTCGCTGAATCTCCGGGCTTTTGGAGATATCTGTACGATACAGTTGCGTCGTCAGGCACAAGAATTCTAGTCAAGTTTCACGATCCACACATCGGAACGCGGGGTGCCATCCGTCTCGGTGCCTAACTGAGAATCCCAGTCCGATGTGAATATAAAAAATCGCCCGTCTGGTGAGATAGTCCCCAAGGGTTGCGTATTCAAGAAGTCGTCTATGTAGGTGGCGCGATTATGCGCGAACCGCCAGACCGTCGAGCTGGGTCCAGTCGCAACGCAAAAGATCTCTCCCTGATACGGCTGCGTTATAACCCCCCAGCCGTGGTCGGCATCGTCATAGTAATATGAACTCGCGCAAATGGGAGCGAGATCGCCCGGCTCAGCGTTGTTCCAGCTGAAGTGCCGGTTTTGACCAAAGTAGTGAGGCAGTGGGAGGGGGTGGACAAGAGGAGTCACTAAACTGTTGAGATCAGCCAGAGAACGTTTACCTATATTCATCTGGTCGACGTAACCCAAGGCGTTGATATAACTGTCGTAGCCGACCGCTCCATATCCGAGACAATACAAAGAGCATTCTGTCACCTGTAGCGTTGCAAGGTCCCAGACATAGAAACCACTTCCGTGCTGCTGAATTCTGACGTAGTTACCGTTTTTGGACAGATACGAATGACCACTGAGGAAACTAGCGGTGGTCGACGCGTGCCCGGTTAATCCCCATTCGCCACCGATCTGTCCGGTTTCAGTGTTATACCAGCGGCATCCTAGTTTCTTGTCATAGACGACGACAAACATATGATCGCCAGCTTCAGGTCCACCCTCGACGAGCAAAAGCCGCCCGTCGCCCGTCGATAAACTCAGGCCGGAGTCACTCACGGCTTTCCGTGCTAGTGGTGGTTGCAGCTCACACCTGCTGGTGTCAATGACAGGTGTGACCACACCTGTGGAAAATCGATAGCTGTCAATCGTAAAAGGATGGCCCGGGGCAACTCCGTAGATCAGGTCAGGGTCAACAAGACTAAAGGAGGGTGAATGAGCAAGTGGGAGCGTGAGACCTTGCCCCTGAGCAACGCCCGGAAGCGAACCAATGAGCATGGACGACGGATCAAAACTGAATACCAACTCAGAGAGTTGCTCTCCTTCTACGTAAAATTTTCGCCCATCCGCGCTCCATTCATTTGCATGCCCCTCCTCAGTTCGTAGGAAGCCACCCGGGTGTTGTAAATCTGTCTTCTCGTCAGTCACACGGACCATCAGAGATCCAAAGTCAGGATCTTTGAAGGGCTTATTCCTGTCGGGTGGAGTCATCGGAGTTTCAGAAATTATAGAGCGACTGATAATCGCATTTGGATACGGTTGTGGACTTTGCGCTGACGCGACCCCTCAGATCAACGTGTAGCCTAATACTAGGTAGAATCCAGATCGTATCGCTTGGCTCATCATAGAATTCATGGTGACTGCCCCCGTCCAATGATGGACTGCTGCATCCGGCTCAGAAGTGGTTGTTTTGAAATGAAATCGTTGCGATGAGTGATTCTAGTGCGCAATGCGGAAGATTACTGCCACAAAGTAGTACATCATCCGGTTCCTCCAACGTCAGTAACTATTTCGGGGAACTCGACTGGAGGCTAAACCAATAGTCCCTTGGTGTCAACCAGGAGATCCTTCTGTGTCAAACCAATTTAGAAATGTCCCCTTCCTTACCTAATTAGAAATGTCCCCTTTTTGTGTTTTGCGTTTTGTTTCTCCTTGCTCTCTTTTTCTGCTTCCGCGGATTTTTTGTGAGAAATTTCGCGTCCAGAGGCCCTAGGAGCAACGATTCGGCGTTGGGCTCGACCTGCGACATCCTGGTTTTTTTCGATCCGTTGGCTTGGACCGGAGCGCAGACCTGCGGAGCCCGAAGGGCGGAGCGTTTAGGGCGAAGCGCAGGGCCCAGCCAACGGTGCTCGGGCCACCTCCCGCAGCGCTTTTTGCTGCACGGCGCGGCGGGCCGCCTCGCGCCAAGGGTGGTCCGCCGGCGGCACCCACTTCCGTTTCGCAATGGCTACCGCGACGCGTGCGCCCACCGCTTCCGCCCTTGGCGGTGGCTTCAGCGGCGCCGCAATTTGCTTCCAGCCAAGGGCACGACCGCGATACTCGATGCTGATGCCGCCGTGCCGCCCTTCGCAGACCAGCACCTTGCCCCGCGCCGGGGCATAATGGTGGCTCTGCGGCTCCAGCTGAAAATAGTGATTCGCGTAGCGTACCACCCAGTCGTTCCCGATGGTCCGCTCGTTCTCCAGCCGGAAAATCCGATCCAGTTCCGCAGCCCGCGGTGCCCGCCGGTGGTAGTCTTCCGGCCTCGCCGCCGCACGGGCGAACCGCCGGTTGTGTTCTGGCAGATATTCCCTCCGCAGGTACACATTCGCCGCTTCGTGACTGGGGATCTGCTTCCGCCGCAGTTTCTTCACCAGCCGGTCTTGATGCGTGCCGTGCATCCGCTCGATTCGTCCCTTGGCTTCCGGCGAACTCGCTGCGATCACCGCGATCCCCAGCTTCGCGCACATGCGCCCAAACTGTGTGATCGGTTCTTCCCCTCGTAAACGCTCCCGCGAATTGGCCGGCCGCTTGTACAAGTTCTTCCAGTCCACGTACAGTGCCAAGGGGACGCCGTACTGCTCGATCCACGCGCGCAGCGCATCCGCCACCGCCCAGATGGTCTCTTGTTCCCCCAATTGCGCCCAGGTCGTGTTGCTCGCATCGTCGGCCATGTCGATCAAGCAGCCCTCCGGTCCGCGCTCCTCCAGCCACGGATGAAAGCTGCCATCCATCTGCACCAGCTCTCCGAAATGTTCTTTGCGCTCTCGCCGTCGCCGGTGCTTCCGCCGCTTCCGTTGCCGACTCCACAGTCCTGCTTCCAGCATCCACAGCCGCAGCGTCTCGGCATTCACCAGAAGCCCATCTTCTGCGTCCAAGTGCTCGGCCGCCAGCGTCGGCCCGAAACGCTCGCCCACCGGCCCGCCGTACTTCTTCCGTACCAGATCCAGCACCCGCTGCCGAAACTTCGGCGCATAGGCATGATTCGAGGTGCACCCGGCACTGCCGTGCTTCAAACTCGCAGGTCCCTCTTCGCGATAGCGCTTCCACAGCCGCTTGGCCTGCCGGTAACTCACACGCAGCAGCCGGCTCGCGTCGACCACCCGCAGTTGGTTGCTGCGCACTCTCGCCAGCACTTCCACCCTCCGCAATCCCTCCTGACTCATCTCCGTCCGCCCCAATCTGACCTCCTTTCGGAGGTCTACTTTAGGGGGACATTTCTATTTTGGAGAAAAGGGGACATTACTATCGTGGCGCAACACCAGGAGATCCTTCTGTGTCGTTAGCACACGATGTGTCCGGTCTAATTAGCACACGATATGTCCGCTTTCGTAGAAGGGGCCACCCCCCACAACTCAAAGAGCGTTGGCACGTCAGCCGTGCTCAAGTTTAGCTAGGAGAAATAAGTAGAGTCCAGCAGAGCGCCGATCCCGCCCGCACTGCGCAACCTCTCGCAATTTCCATCGGGCAATAACTTCCAGAGGAACCTTCGACTGTGCCTTCAACTGTGTCACGCAGCCCGCTATTCGACCCAATCGAAGGAACGCGTTACGGATTTCTTCCAGGACTTGAGCAGCGAGTCGCGTGTTTTTTCTTCCATCCGAGGATTCCAGGTGCGATCGACGGCCCAATTGGCGCGAAGATCCTTGATATCCCTATAGAAGCCAGTAGCTAAGCCTGCGGCGTAAGCTGCGCCAAGCGCGGTGGTTTCTTTCACCGCGGGGCGCACGACCGGGATGTTCAGGATATCGGCCTGAAATTGCATCAGAAGATCATTTTCAACCATGCCGCCATCGGTACGGAGCACGGCGATTCGAATGTGGGAGTCCTTCTCCATAGCCTCGACCACTTCGCGAGTCTGAAATGCAGTGGCTTCCAGTACCGCACGGGCTAGGTGGCCTTTGTTCGAGTGGCGAGTAAGCCCCACGATAACCCCGCGCGCGGACGTCTTCCAGTAGGGCGCATACAGCCCGGAGAAGGCGGGGACAAAGTAAATACCGCCATTGTCTGGCACGGTTGCGGCGAGTGTCTCGACGTCCGAACTGTTCTGAATGATTCCGAGGTTATCGCGGAGCCATTGGACCAGCGCGCCGGTGATGGCGATGCTGCCTTCCAGAGCATAGTGCGTGGGCTGAGCGCCAAATTTGTACGCGACAGTAGTAAGCAAACCGAATTGCGAAAAGACCGGAGACTCGCCGGTATTCATCAGCAGGAAACTTCCCGTGCCGTAGGTGTTTTTCGCTTCTCCTGGCTCAAAGCAGGTTTGTCCTACGAGCGCCGCTTGTTGATCGCCGATCATCCCGGCGATTGGAACGTCTTGGATTGCGGCGATTTGTGTTGTACCGAAGATTTCACCGCTGGAGGCGATGCGCGGGAGAATCGTCGCGGGAATGTCGAATATTTCTAGAATTTCCGGATCCCATGCGAGCGTGTTGAGGTTCATGAGCTGAGTGCGGCTGGCGTTGGTTACGTCGGTGACGTGGATTCCGCCAGAAGGACCGCCCGTAAGCCGCCAGAGAAGAAACGCGTCAACTGTGCCGAACACAAGATTGCCTGCTTTGGCCTTTTCACGCGCGCCTTCCACGTTATTCAGAATCCAGCGAATTTTCAGGGCGCTGAAGTAAGTTGCGAGGGGCAGGCCGGTCTTACGGCGGAAACGGTCTTGCCCGCCTTCGCGAGCAAACTCCGCAACGGCATCTTCCACGCGAGTGTCCTGCCACACAATCGCGTTGTAGACGGGCACTCCCGTGTTGCGATCCCAAGCGACGGCGGTTTCGCGCTGATTGGTAAGGCCCATGGCAACCAGATTACTGGGCTGCAGGTTCTGCGCCTGCATGGCTTCGGCGATGACTTGTTGCGTGCGAAGCCAGATTTCGTCCGGATCGTGTTCGACCCAGCCAGGCCGTGGATAAATCTGCTGATGCTCGCGCTGCGCGGCAGAGATGATTCGTCCGGAACGATCGAAAACGATGAAGCGCGTGCTGGTGGTACCTTGATCGAGTACGCCAATATATTCGCGCATTCTTAACCTAACGGATTCGCGCGCGCTTGTGCGGTTCTTTTACGTGGAGCTGCAGGAAGGATTCTGTCAGGCCCCAAGCGAGGCTTGCAGCCTCGGCATGGTAGCTAGCGCCGACATCTCGAAAAAACGCGTGATCGGCTTCCGAGAATTCGACGTTGACATACGGTTTTCCCAAGTGCTTGCATTCATCCGCAATCGCGCGAATCTGATCCTGCCCAATGTGTTTGTCGCGGCCGCCCCAGAAAAATAAAATCGGCGCGTGAAGCTCAGGGACGTGGGGCAGCAATGAAGGTGCAATGCCGCCTCCGTAGAAGGAAATGGCTGCCTGCAGAGGCACCTTGGCGCAGGCGAGAAACGAGACGCGGCCACCCATGCAGAAGCCGATGCTTGCGATGCGATCAGTGTGGACGCTGGGGTCGTTTGCCAACCACTCATAGGCGGATTTAATATCGAGCACCAGCTGGTCCGTCGTTGACGCGCGAGCATATTGCATGGCGGTGGGAAGGTCGTCGTACTTGATTTCAACGCCCGGAGCCGAGCGATGGAAAAGTTCCGGAGCGATGGCCACGAGCCCAATTCTTGCGAATCGTTCGGCAATGTCGCGGATATGGGCAGTTACTCCAAACGCCTCCTGGAACACGAGAATGCCGGGATATTTCCCGTGGCTTTTGGGGCGAGCAACGAAAGCGTCCATTGTGGATCCATCGGCAACGGCCAAGTTCACTTTCTCGGTCGCGATCTTCTCCACTCTGGGGCCCTCCATCTCTCAAGTTGTCGAGAAGCCCCATAGCATAATCGTAGCGGTGGCAAATATGAAACAGGTTTCGCGATCGAGTGTTGTGAAAGGGCGCCGTTTGAAGAAGTGGAATGAGTCGAACCGCGAACCTAAGGCATCCAACCGCGAATAGGGAGGTCTTACTATGAGCTTGCAAGACTATGTAACGCTGGGACGTTCGGGATTGCGCGTAAGCCCGCTGTCTTTGGGCACCATGACGTTCGGCACCGAGTGGGGCTGGGGCAGCGAAGAAGCAGAAGCCCGCGAGATTTTCGACCGATACGTGGATCAAGGTGGCAATTTCGTCGATACCGCCAACATGTATACCGGCGGCAAAAGCGAGCAAATGGTCGGGAAGTTCATTAGTGAGAAGAAACTCCGAGACCGCATCGTTCTGGCGACAAAATTTACCTTCAATTCCGAACAGGGAAATCCCAACACCGGAGGCAACGGCCGAAAGAACATCTACCAGGCGCTGGAAGGGTCGTTGCGAAGGCTGCAAACCGATTCGATTGATCTCTACTGGCTCCACGCTTGGGACGTGGTAACTCCAGTGGAAGAGGTTATTTCAACGCTGAGCGACCTGGTGCGAACCGGCAAGATTCGCTACTACGCCTTTTCGGATACGCCGGCATGGTACGTGGCCCGCGCGCAAACGCTCGCGGAAAAAGAAGGCAAGGAACGGCTGATCGCCCTGCAACTCGAGTACTCGCTCGTCGAGCGGAACATCGAGCGGGAACACATTCCCGCCGCACAAGAACTGGGAATCGCGCTATGTCCCTGGAGTCCCCTGGCCGGAGGATTTCTCACTGGAAAATATAAGCGCGAAGGCGAGTCGGGCAAAGGCGAAGGCCGGCTCGAGACAACGAAAGGATCCGGCAATCCGGCGTTCAACAGGTTCAGCGAGCGCAACTGGAGAATCCATGACGTTCTGATTGACGTAGCAAGGCGTATGAACAAGCCTCCCGCGCAGGTCGCACTGAATTGGGTGATCACGCAGCCGGGCGTGACATCCACCATCATCGGTGCAACAAAGCTCGCTCAACTGAATGACAACTTGCAGGCTGCCGACATCACGATTCCGGCGGAGTTGCGGAAGCGGTTGGATGAAGTGAGTGCACCGGAGGCCATCCAGCCGTACATCTTCTTCGGACCGGCCATCCAGCCGATGATAACGGGTGGAACGTCGGTTCGGAAATGGGCGCCAGCGCAGGTGTCGGGAGCCGCGACTACGAGCGCGACAGCTTCCAAAGCGCAGGCCGCAGGGGACAAGTAGCGCGGGCCTCGAACGAAATGGCGCTCTATGACGGCCCGGCATCCGACCACTTCAACGGCGAGCGCTTTTACAATTCACCGAACGGCATGCCCGCTGGTGCGGCGAGCTTAGCCAAATGGCTGGCGAATCGCGAGCCCGGAGCGTGGCAGAAGTGGATTGACGTCGCGCCCGGGCCTCCGCCGCCTGAACGCGTGAGCGACGGCAACATTCGCGCGACATTCGTGGGCCATTCAACCGTCCTCATTCAGATGGACGGCGTTAATATTCTTTGCGATCCCATCTGGTCGAATCGAGCGAGTCCAGTTTCGTGGATCGGTCCGCGACGACATCGCCCGCCGGGCATTCGTTTCGAACACCTGCCCTCGATCGATTTGGTCCTACAGAGCCACGATCACTACGATCATCTTGACGTTCCAACGTTACGAAGAATTGCGTCGCAATGGAGGCTGGGTTTTGGGGTGCCCCTGGGCGTGGCCCGGCGGCTCACTTCCAAACGCATTGCGAAGGATGAACAAATCCGAGAACTCGATTGGTGGCAATCCGCCGAAGCGCTCAACAGGCTACGCATCACTGCCGTTCCCGCCAGACATTTTTCAGGGCGTGGATTGCGCGATCGCAACGCGACGCTGTGGTGCGGCTACGTGATTGAAGGCGCGTCCGGCACGGTTTATTTTGCGGGCGACACGGGATACGGCGCGCATTTCCGTGAAATCGGAGCGCGGTTTCCGCAGATCAGGCTCGCATTCTTGCCCATTGGCGCGTTTCGTCCGCAGTGGTTCATGGGTCCTGTCCATATTTCCCCGGAAGATGCGGTACGCGCGCACGAAGAGGTGGGCGCCGCGACAAGCATTGCCATTCATTTCGGCACGTTTCATCTTGCCGACGACGGACAGGATGAGCCGGTTATCGAATTACAGCGCGCGCTGGATGCGCGGAAGGTTGCGCACCGGTTTTGGGTACTTGATGCCGGGGAGGGTAGGGATGTCCCCTGATGCGAACGGAATAGAGAGCGGGGAATCAGATCGGCCAAGTCTGAAAGTATCGAAGTTGGCTAACCTAGACTTTATTTACTAAAACTGCGTCAAAGACCAGCTCCAGCAAGCGCCTGATCTCAGCGTCGGATAGAGATTTCGCATCCACCAGATGTTCAAGCAAAAGGGTTTGAGAGAAAGCGCCAAGGGCTGTCGCCGCAGCAGTACTGGAAACCGGCAGCGATCTGCCCAGCGACTTGGAAAGGCGTTGCAAAAGGTCGCTGCCACAGGAACGAAGTCCTTGGCGGCGCGCCCGGAAACGCGCAGCGGCCTCAGGATGCCGCAAGGTGAAAAGCTTGAACTCCAGGGCCAACAGAGCTAGTTGGCGGTCCTTCGCGTTTTGCGCGTAATACTCCCGCAAGGCGCGCAGCTGTTCTGCCGCACCCGGGTGCCGGCGGAGCAGGGCATTGACCTCTTCGATTCTCTGCGCAACCCAATGTTCAAGCAGGGCAAAGAAAATATCCTCTTTACTCTCGAAGTTCGCGTAGAAAGCGCCGCGGGTATAGCCGGCCTCTGCGGCGATGTCCTCTAGTCGTGCCGCTTCAAAACCATCGCGAGCGAAGACTTCCTCGGCGGCTTGCAATAGCTTTCTCCGGGTAGCTTCGGTGCGGGCCTGCTGGCGCGAGCCGGCGGAAGTTCTGGTGCGTGCGGCTGGCGAGTGATTTTGAGTGCCCTTCATCGCGTGGCTAATAGCACACCTCTTGCGGCTTTACAAGATACATACATGCATGTATATAATATGAAGCGCTGGAATGCAAGCGCAGTGAAACTTGGCCACTGCCGAACTAACACTCGATGCCGCCGCTTTGTGGCGGCCACGCCACAACCCCTGGCTGATTGCGCTGACTGTCACCCTGGCCACGTTCATGGAAGTGCTTGACACTTCCATCGCTAACGTGGCTCTTCCGCATATCGCCGGCACACTGGGCGCGAGTTCTGATGAATCTACCTGGGTCCTGACGAGTTACCTGGTTTCGAACGCCATCATTCTTCCCATCAGTGCCTGGCTGGCGACCCGGCTGGGGCGCAAGCGGTTTTACATGTCCTGCGTCGCGCTGTTTGCGGCGAGCAGTTTTTTGTGCGGGCTGGCTCCGAGCTTGGGGATGTTAATTCTCTTTCGCGTGCTGCAAGGAGCGGGAGGCGGGGGCTTGCAGCCGAGCGAGCAGGCGATTCTTGCGGATACGTTTGCGCCATCGAAACGCGGCATGGCGTTCGCGGTGTACGGCATGGCCGTGGTCGTGGCGCCCGCGATCGGACCAACGCTTGGCGGATGGATCACCGATAACTACAGCTGGCGCTGGATTTTCTACATCAATGTGCCCATCAGCCTGATTTCGCTTTACCTCACGCATCGCCTGGTCGAGGACCCGCCTTACTTGCATCAGGAAAGGGAGCGGCGCAAGAGCGTTCCGGTTGACTACATTGGCCTCGGGCTGGTGGCTCTAGGCATCGGAGCTTTGCAGATTGTTCTGGATAAAGGCCAGGAGTCGGATTGGTTTTCGTCTCATTGGATCACGGCGATGTTAATCGTTGCGATTGTGCTGCTGGTGGCGTGGGTAATTTGGGAGTGGCGTCACGAACACCCGATCGTGGAACTGACGCTGCTGAAGAAGCGCAATTTTGCGACGGCGATGTTTTTCATGTTCGTTCTGGGCGCCGTGCTGTACGGAACCACGGTGCTAATCCCGCAGTATCTGCAACTGCTGATGGGTTATTCCGCTGTGAGCGCAGGGGAAGCTTTGGCCGCTGGCGGCTTCCTGATGATGCTCATGATGCCGCTTTCCGGGATTCTGGTGTCGAAGATGGACCAGCGCGTGCTGATGGCCCTCGGATTTGCGGCGACGGCGACGGCGCTTTATTACATGACAACGCATCTGACCTTGGGAATGGATTTCCGAACCGCGGCGATGCTGCGGGTCTACCAGGTGGCCGGGTTGGCTTTCATCTTCGTGCCTTCGAATACGCTTTCCTATGTGGACGTGCCGCGTGAAAAGAACAATCAGATTTCGAGCATGATCAGTTTTATTCGAAACATCGGCGGAAGCATCGGCATCGCGCTGCTGAGTACGTTCATCACGCGTGGGACGCAGCAGCGGCAGACGTATCTGTCTGCGCATATGAACGACGGGAATCCGCGGTTTCGACAGATGATTGATGGACTCACGGCGACGCTGCGCAGCCAGGGGCTGAGTCCTTCGGAAGCGGCGCGGCAGGCTTACGGGCGCGCTGCCGCGCTACTACAACAACAGGCGGCGACGCTGGCTTACACAGATGTGGTTGCGGGATTAGCTCTAATAGTTGCCTGCCTGATTCCGCTGTGTTTCATAATGAAGCGTCCGCCTAGAGACTTGGCAGCTCCCCCCATGCATTAACGGACCTCACGACAAGTCTTGCGCAGATTGGCTCAATCTGTTTCTGGCGCGTCCGTGGGATACGTGATTTGTTTGCCCCTGACACGAGCGAACGGCGTCAGTGTGTGAGGTTGTGCACGGGAACTGCTTAAGATGTGATTAACGGGAAGGTGCCGCACGACCAGCGCGTCAGCAACCAGTGAGCGGTGGCATCGCCATGGAACTGCTTCCGCGCACATTAGCACGGATGTTCTTGTCTTGGCGAGCTTCAGAGCTTGCTCGAGCCCCCTCCGGAATTCCTCAGTCTGCATGTAATCGGCAAAGCCGCGAAAACTGGCATTGTGCCAGCCGAGATTCTTCGAGTCGGGCCTTGCATGGCGCAGGCCGCCTAGTTTTTTCAAATGCGTGTAGGCGATTTTGGCGGCGCGCAGGGAGCCAGCAAGTACCTCGCGGTTAAATTGAGGATTGTGGCGGGAACGCGGTATCGTGCGAATGTCTATTACATGTTGGACGCCATGCGCCTTCAATATCTCGAGGAAGTCTTCTAGAGGGCGGTTCGAGTGTCCGATCGTGAACACCGTTGAATTCGTATTTTTGCGTCGTGTGGGCACCGCTTGGTCCGCGTACAACTACAAGTATAGGCTGCGGGCTGCGGCAAGAATTGGAAAAGTGGCAGACGACAATATTGCTTCGACTCGAAAGCGTATCCAGCGATAATGTAGCCGTTGGCTTGTTCCGCCAGAGTGGATGGGCCGTGATTCGCGGGTTGAGGGCACGATGGCCAAAATAAACACGTTGTTTTGGGACAACGGTGGGGTGATTCTGACCAATGGTTGGGATCGCAATTCGCGCCGGGCTGCGGTTGAGAAATTCAAGCTCGATTGGGCGGACTTCGAGGACCGACACGAGCTGATGTTGAATGCCTTGGAGACGAGCCGGGCGACTCTGGATGAGTATCTGCGTCGAACGGTTTTCTATCGCGAGCGGCCATTTATGCCGGACGATCTTAAGAAGTTCATGTTCGAGCAGTCGCAGCCGTTTCCCGAATCGCTGGAATTCCTCGGAAAGCTCGTGCAGACGCGGGCGTATCTGATGGCTTCGCTCAATAACGAATCGCGCGAAATCAATGAATACCGGATCCACAGATTTCATCTGCGGGATTACTTTCAAGCTTTCTTCAGTTCCTGTTACCTTGGTGTGCGAAAACCGGAAGAGCAGATCTACCGGCTGGCGCTGGAAATTGCGCAACGGGAGCCGGAAGAATGTATTCTGATTGATGACCGGGGATTGAACCTGGAATGCGCCCGGGAAATTGGCATGCACACGATTCAATTTAAAAATGTTGAGCAACTCCGCCAGGACTTAGCGCAACAGGGAATCGTTGTCGCTGGAAAGTAACCCAGGCCGGCTAAGGCAACCGCGCCGGATCCGTCGACTCCAATCGCGAGTGATTTGATTCTTATGAAACTCGATACGCGCGTATTTCCGGACATTGAGGCCTTGAGCCGCGGTGCTTTGGAAGAGGTTTCCAACAATCTTCGCGATGCGCTCGCGCAGAGGGGCCGTTTCGTGATTGCGTTGTCCGGAGGGCACACGCCCGCAAAGATGTATTCGCTCTGGGGCGCCCCAGGAAAATATCGTGACGAAACGCCCTGGGATCGCGTTCATATGTTCTGGGGTGACGAACGCTACGTGCCAGCGGACGACCCGTTCAGTAACTATCGAATGACGCGCGAGACGCTGCTTTCGCATGTGCCTATTCCGGCTGCGAATGTTCACCCGGCACCCACCAGCTTGCCGACGCCCGAAAAGGCGGCGGAAGCATATGACGCGCACCTTCGCGGCTTCTTTGGCGCAGACGAGCCGGTTTTTGATGTGACGCTGCTCGGTCTCGGGCCCGAAGGCCACACGGCCTCGCTTTTTCCGGGATCGCCGGCCTTGGAAGAAAAGCAGCGCTGGGTTGTCGCCGTACAGGTCGCGGCGAAACCAGCCAATCGGCTGACGTTCACGCTGCCGGTACTGAATCGCAGTCGAAACACGTATTTTTTGGTAGCCGGAAAGGACAAACGCGAAATCCTTGCCGCACTTCGTTCCGAGCCCGATTCGCGGCCAAGCCAATACCCGGCTGGCAGAGTCCGCCCTATCGATGGGCGTGTGCTCTGGTTCCTCGATCAGGCTGGCGCGAGCTGACCTTAACCCCCTTTTTTGTGATGCCTTCTGCGGAATCGAACGTCTAAATCAGCACCGCTGTGAGGTGCCATGCAGTGCGCCGATGCGTGCCGAATTGGATGGGATTTTTCCAACAAGAATTGTCGGGTGCCTCCGAGCAGAAGGCGGTAAAATGGGGCGAATTGTGGGTCAAAAACAATCAGGATAAGTCCGAGAAACTGAAATCGTCTTACGTCGCAACGACGAAACTAGCAATGAAGCAACTCCTCAAAAGGACCTCGATAAATGCCGGTGCCATGACTGCCTTGGTGGCACTTTCGCTGTTCCTGTCCGCCTGCACCACCAGGACTGCCGAAACGGCGCCTAATCTCGCCGTTCCGGTGACGGTGGCGAAAGCCGAGCAGAAGACTGTGCCGATCAACCTGACCGCTATTGGGACGGCTGAAGCGTTTTCGACCGTCTCGATCAAGAGCCAGGTAAACGCGATCCTCGAGCAGGTGCATTTCAAGCAGGGCGATTTCGTCAAGAAGGGCGATCTGCTTTTCACACTGGATGCGCGGCCGTTCCAATCGTCTCTCGCGCAGGCGCAGGCCAATCTTGCGCGCGACAAGGCGCAGGAAGAACTGAATCAGGTGCAAGCCACGCGCTACGAAAAGCTCTACGCGGCCGGCGTCGCGCCCAAGGAACAATACGACCAAATGAGGGCCAACGCCGACGCCCAGCAAGCGCTGGTTCACGCGGACGAAGCGGCGGTGGAATCCGCGAAGCTGCAGCTGCAATACTGCACGATCTATTCGCCTGTCGATGGTCGCACGGGCGCGCTGCAGGTTTACCCGGGGAATTTAGTCAAAGAGAATGACGTTCCAGTGCTGGTGGTGATCAACGAGATTTCGCCTATCTTCGTGGATTTTGCGGTTCCGGAGCAATATCTGGGCGTGGTGAAGAAATACATGACGGGCGGGCGCTTGCAGATTGAGTCCACACCTTACGGCGACACCATGCCGGAAACCGGTTACTTGACATTTGTGGACAACAACGTGGACAACACGACGGGAACCATCAAGCTGAAGGGCACCTTTCCCAACAGCGATCACCGATTGTGGCCCGGGCAATTTTCCACGGTGTCGTTGCGTCTGGCGGAAGAGGAAAAAGCTACGGTGGTTCCGTCGCAAGCGGTACAGACCGGCGCTTCGGGAGATTTCATTTTTGTGGTGAAGTCGGATAACACTGCGGAATCGCGTCCGGTAAAAGTGGCGCGCCAGGTTGGCGGGGAATCCGTGATTTCCAGCGGCATTACGCCGGGCGAGACCGTCGTCACGGACGGGCAGCTTCGATTGATTCCGGGTATCAAGGTGGAAGTGAAGGGCAACAGTCAGGGCGGTTAGAAATTTTCCATGATTAGTATCACTGAGCCATTTATCCGCCGTCCGGTCATGACCACTCTGGTCATGCTCTCCATTTTATTGTTCGGCGTCCTTGGTTACCGCGCTCTCGCTGTCAGCGAGCTTCCCAATGTGGATTATCCAACGATTGAAGTGGGAGCTTCCTTGCCGGGTGCTAGCCCGGAGACAGTCGCTTCGGCCATCGCCACACCTCTGGAAAAGCAGTTCTCCACGATTGCAGGCATTGATTCGATGACCTCGTCGAGCTCGCTCGGCGGGACGTCCATTACGTTGCAATTCGATCTAAGCCGGAACATTGATGGAGCGGCACAAGACGTTCAAGCTGCCATTTCCCGCGCCTCATCGCAACTGCCGCCCAATATGCCGACGCCGCCGACGTACAACAAGGTGAATCCGGCGGTCCAGCCAATCCTGTATATCGCAATGGGTTCCAAGACGCTGCCTCCCTACACAGTGGACCGCTACGCCGAGACGCTGATGGGCCAGCGGATTTCGATGGTGAAGGGCGTCGCGCAGGTGCAAGTATACGGGTCGCAAAAGTACGCGGTGCGAATTCAGCTTGATCCGCAAGCGTTGGCCACGCGACAAATCGGCGTAGACGAAATCCACACGGCGGTGCAGAACGGCAACGTGAATATGCCGGTGGGCACATTGTACGGAGACCATCGCGCGTTCACCTTGCAGGCCAATGGACAGCTGACGCATGCGTCCATGTACCGGCCGCTGATCGTAGCGTATCGCAATGGATCACCGGTGCGCCTGGAGGACGTGGGCAAGGTGTTCGATAGCGTCCAAGATAATCGGGTCGCGAACTGGTGGAACGACACGGAATCGGTCGTCTTGGCGATCGAGCGCCAGCCCGGCACCAACACCGTGGAAGTTGTTGATGCCGTAAAGCAACTGCTTCCGCAATTCCGCGCCGTTATTCCGCCTTCGATTCACATGCAGATTTTGTACGACGCGTCGGAATCCATTCGCAATTCCGTGGCGGACGTGAAATTCACGCTGTTTCTGGCCGTGGCGCTGGTGATCATGGTCATCTTTTTGTTCCTGCGAAACCTATCCGCCACGCTGATCCCAAGTTTTGCATTGCCGATGTCCATCATCGGCACGTTTGCCGTGATGTATCTGCTGGGCTACACCATTGACAACCTGTCGCTCATGGCGCTGACGCTTTCAGTGGGTTTCGTCGTCGACGACGCCATCGTGATGCTAGAAAACATTGTCCGGCACATGGAGATGGGTGAGAGTGTGATGGAAGCAGCGCTGAGCGGCTCGCGCGAGATCGGATTCACCATTCTTTCGATGACCGTTTCGCTGGCCGTCGTGTTTCTGCCTGTTTTCCTGATGGGCGGGATCATGGGGCGGCTGTTGCATGAGTTTGCGGTGGTGATCATCACGGCGATTCTGGTGTCCGGGTTTGTGTCGCTGACGCTCACACCGATGTTGTGCAGCCGCTTTTTGCGCCCGGTTGCGGAGCAGAAACATGGCCGCCTGTACATGGCGCTGGAGCGCTTCTTTGACCGGCTGTTGCGCTACTACGACGTTTCCCTGCAGTGGGCGTTGCGGCACCGCGCATTCGTCATGTCCGTTTCCGCCGTGATTCTGGTTGTCACCGCCTGGCAGTTCATGGTGATCCCCAAGGGATTTTTGCCGCCAGAAGACCGCTCGCAGATTTTCATTTCCACGGAAGCGCAGCAGGGAATTTCGTTCGATTCGATGCGAGCGCACCAGCTGGAATTGAACAAGATTGCTTTGGCTGATCCGAACGTGCGGGATTTCTTTTCGGGCGTGGGAGACTTTTCATCGAGCAACGCGGGAATCATGTTTCTGCACCTGAAAGATCGGCCCGACCGCCCGCCGATTCCCAACGCGACCGCGACTGCGCTGGAAGCTAAATATGGAAATGTCCCGATTGTCGGAAGTTCGCTGCGCGCGATCGCGCCGCTCTTCGCACATCACCCTACCATTGACGAGGTGATCGATGAGCTCGGCGCGAAGTTTGCGCCGGTGACGGGAATGAACGCTTACATGCAGAATCTGCCACCTATTCAGGTGGGTGGCGAGCTGACCAAGAGCGAGTACCAGCTCACCTTGCAGAGCCCCGACACCCAGGAGCTCTACCGTGAGTCCGTCGCGTTCCAGCAAAAAATGGCCAAGCTGGCTGGGCTGCAGGACGTGACCAGCGATCTGCTGATCGCAAATCCCCAAGTGAATGTGAATATCGACCGCGACAAGGCCTCGGCTCTGGGGGTGACCGCCGAACAAGTTGAAGATGCGCTTTACACCGCTTATGGCCAGCGCCAGGTTTCGACGATCTATGCACCCAACGACGAATATTGGGTGATTATGGAGCTCGAAGATAAATATCAGAAAGATCCAGCGGCGCTCTCGATGCTTTACATTCGTTCGAGCAGCGGCACTTTGGTTCCCTTGAATGCGGTTGCGAGTTTGTCATCGAGCCTGGGACCGCTCACCGTAAATCATTTCGGCCAATTGCCAGCGGTGACGATTTCTTTCAATTTGGCGAAAAGTGCGGCCATTGGTGATGCGGTCGACTCCGTCAAGAGACTGGCGCGGGAAGAACTGCCTCCATCAGTAACGGCCCAGTTCCAAGGTACCGCCAAGGCATTCGAAGCTTCGCTAACGGGTTTGGGACTTTTGCTATTCATGGCGGTGCTGGTGATCTATATCGTCCTTGGCATTTTGTACGAAAGCTTCATTCACCCGATTACGATTCTTTCCGGTTTGCCTTCGGCGGCTTTCGGCGCGTTGCTTACGCTGCAGATATTTCACCTGAGCCTGGACCTCTACGGATTCGTCGGCGTCATCATGCTGATCGGTATCGTGAAGAAAAACGCGATCATGATGGTGGACTTCGCCGTGGAGCGCGAACGAACGGGACACAAAACCGCAGCAGAAGCGATCTACGAAGGCTGCTTAATCCGCTTCAGGCCCATCACGATGACCACTATGGCTGCGCTGATGGGCACGGCTCCGATTGCCTTTGGCATTGGTCCGGGAGCGGACGCAAGACGGCCGTTGGGACTCGCGGTAGTCGGCGGATTGATTTTTTCGCAGATGGTCACGCTGTACCTGACCCCAGTTTTTTACACCTACATGGATACTTTCCAGGATTGGCTGGAAGCTCGTTTCGGGAAAACGATCGGAAAAGGGAACACAGAACTCGCGGGCGGGCACGTTTCAGCCGACTAGTCAGCGCCCACGACGGAAATTTCTTCAGCATCGATTTCTTCTGTTGGTTTGCCCTTTTGTACAGTTTTTCGCGTCGACCTGTCCAAAGCTACCTGTCAGTTCGTACCATTGACGCTGAAAATGCGCCTGTTTAGCATGATTGCAGGACGCGAACGCGTCCCGGAATGTGGGGATTGGTGACCCGTGTTTCGTCCTAGCCTCGCGGGGACTCAATCGGAATGCCATTTGGCGAAGACCTGCCAAGAGATATCAAAATGCGCCGCAATCGGCGCGGCCCTCGAATGAACTCGCGCGTGCCGGTGATCATCGAATGGAACGGCAAAGTTGGACCGGTGCATTTCGAGTCGGCCTTTACGCGGGTAGTAAACGCCTACGGATGTCTGTTGGTTAGCCCAAAGGAAGTGGAATTGCAAACACGTTTGCGTGTGACGAACCTGGCCACGCGGCGCGCGGTTGATGGGCATGTGGTTTGGAAAGGGTTGCAACGGCCAGACGGATGGGATCTAGGGATTGAGCTCATTTCGGCCGATCAACATTTCTGGGGTGTTGAGCTTTGAAACTCGAAACGTTTAGGGCTCCCGCGGCGAAATCCTCGACAACGCCGGCGAAAACTCCGATGACGCCTGTGAAGGCGGTCGCGCAGGCAGGTCAGCCTCGTGCAACCAAGACGAGCGCTTCGGAGGGAACGCAAGCTGTCGCGGGTGAGGAACGGCGGCGCAGCCAGCGCGTGTTGCTTCGCGTGCGCGCCAACATCCATGTGGCTTTGCAGGGCAAGCCGACGACTTTCGACACAACCACCCTCAGCGTCAATAGTCACGGCGCGATGGTCATTCTGACGCAGAGCTTGCCGCCAGATACGCGGCTTGTATTGGAACATGCCGGAACGAAGCAGCGCGTGGCCTGCAAGGTGGTCCGTCCATCTCGGGAAATTCCCGAGGGCTACCAGATTCCCATCGAATTTGATTCTCCTGCCCCCAATTTTTGGGGCATCGCATTTCCGCCGAACGACTGGCGGCCTGACGATTTGTAGTGTTCCGCGATTTGCCGCTAGCTGTGCTGCGCAAAAGGGAGTTTGTGTAAATCCAGGTTTCCGCCGGAGAGAATGATTCCTACTTTCTTGCCCGATGCGCCGATCTTTCGAAATAATGCGGGCGCGGCGGCCACAGCGCCAGAAGGCTCCACGACGAGCTTAAGCCGTTCCCACAGCAGCAGCATCGCTTCCAGGATTTCATCTTCTGTCACCAGCGAAACCTCGTCGAGCTTATCGCGAAGGATTGAATAGGTCAGCGGGCACAATGCGGCTCGCAGCCCGTCAGCTATGGTCTCGGACGATGCGACAGGCTCGATTTTGCCAGATGAGAGTGAGCGGTAGGCGTCGTCGGCGTTGCGCGGTTCGCCGCCGATCACGCGAACTCCGGGGCGAAGACCCTTTGACGCTATTGCCGTTCCGCTTAGCAGTCCGCCGCCGCTTACCGGAGCAAGCACCATATCCAAATCACGAACTTCTTTAAGTAATTCGAGCGCTGCCGTACCTTGCCCGCCGATCACGCGAGCGTCGTTGTAGGGATGCACCAAGTGCGCGCCAGTGCGATTCATGACTTCCGCAGTGACAGCTTCTCGGGAAGCGATATTGGGTTCGCATTCCGTGATTTTGCCGCCGTACGCCTGGACGGCGCGCTTCTTTGCAGCGGATGAATTCGAAGGCATCACGATATAAGCAGGAATGCCTCTCCAGCGCGCCGCCTGCGCCAGTGCAGCCCCGTGGTTCCCGGACGAAGGCGCCACGACGCCGCGCCTAGCTTCTTCGCCGGTCAGCGAGAATACCGCGTTGGTAGCCCCGCGAATTTTGAACGAGCCGGTCTTTTGCAAGTTCTCGCACTTAAAAAAAAGGCGTGCGCCGGCGATTTCATCGAGGGAAGAGGAAGTCACAACCGGCGTGCGATGAATACGGGGAGCGATACGCCGATAGGCGGCGCGAATGGCGTCAAGGTCTGGCGCCGTAGATTGAAGTTTGCTCGGCTTGGAACGGGTTAGCATGATGGGCGCGCCGGTTCATTATGGCACACGGAATTTATCCTCACTGCTCGCAAATTTCGCACACGAGAACATTCAAATTGTTGCCTGGAACTTCGGTGAATGCAATTCTCGAATTCCCCCTCCCGGAAGTGCCTTCGTGAAAAACCAAAATCCTAGAGCTTCGGAGGAGGAGTTCATGTCCAGTGAGCGTCGTATTGTTCCCCGCAAGGCATATGCGATAGCGGTCCGATTCAACGTCATCACGCAAGAATTGGTGGCGGTTACGGCGCGCGTGAAAAGTGGCGTGTCCCGCGGAGCCACGAAATTCCGGGAAGCGATTCCGCTGCCACGGCAAGGTGAAGCCGTCGATTTATCCGAACGTGGGATTGGCTTCAAGACCCGCCACACCTGAGCGTTGGTGAGAGTGTCGAAATATTCTTTACGCTACCAACGGAACTGACCGGGCGAGCGGTGGAGGACTTGAAGTGCAACGCGAGGGCGGTGCAGGTTGACCGCGTAGCGGAGACAAGCGGCCGGATCGGAGTCGGCGCCGCCATGGAGTGCTTCAAGGGCATGTTCGTGGCGCGTAACTGGGATAATTAGCCGAGGGTCGTTCCGCGCTATTTTGCGCGGCGTGGTCCTACGGTGAACGTGGCCTTCGCAGCTGTGGTGTTGTCGAACTGATCGGAAATCTGCACCGCGACGGTGTGTTCGCCTGGCGCTAAATCTGGAATCGCGATCTGGTAGCTTTCCTTCGGTGCGTCGGACAATACTCCGACGGGGAAGGTCGTAAGCCAATCGCCCGCGTCCACGCTGTATTGGGCGTGCGAGATGGCAATCGCCGAACTTACGCCATCAAAACTGATTTTTGCGGCTGGCCCGCTAGCATCGGCGCGAAGATTTTCGATGCGGGGCGGAGTGTTTTCGACTTCAAAGCGATCGCTGATGCGCTCGTTCGTAAGAGCGTCCTGCGGCGGGTTCGACGGCGAATCCGATGCCACAATCCTCAGATAGTAGGCGCCATCGGGCATTGTGGTGGTGTCCCAGGAATAAAAGTGCTGGGTCACTTTATCTTTCAATAGCCGCCAGTTCTGCTCACCCTCGCCGCGATAGTAGATCGAGAAAGCCAGATCGTCGTCGTTATCGTCATGCGCGTTCCAAAGAACGCTCTCGTAGCCCTTGTCTTCGAAACCCTGCGGAGGGACTTCGACCTTCGGCGGCTTTGCCGCTGTATCGGTAATCGCGATAATCACAGGGAAAGTTGATGCACCAGGACGCTGCGGTAATTTCAGCTGTACAGAAGCAGCCGCCCCTGGACCACCTTGCTGTACGGAGAATCCTTGCACGCGGACTCCGGGGTCTTGAATGGCGATGTCGTCCACGACCGGCGCAACATTCTCCGGCTGGTAGGCGACGCTAACCCACGAAATGTTGGGAGCAGCGCCCTTGTCTGTTTCAAGGAAGACTGCCTTCCACTGGATAAACCGGGCAGGAGGGCAGGTCACCGCCTCATTGGCAACGTTTTTGTACGGACCAGACCAAGAGCTCCAGTTTTTCTCGGGACTGGACGTGTTACCCGAGCGCGCGTAGAACGCTACTTTGCCTTGAGTCGCTCCGTTGTCTCCCCACCAGGTGAGACGGCCCCAGTGAGAAAAAATCTTGGCGTCGAAAGGATCGGATTCAAAACTGCCGTCGGCCTCGTAGCTTGGGCCGAGCGTAAATATTTTTCCGGGATTCGCGGTGCCGACTAGCACTGCTCCATCGCGGCCAGCAATCAAGCTGGTTACCTGAGCGGAAGCCGTTTTTGCGATGCTGGAATAGACGTCGTTACCTTCGAGTTCGATGATGGCGCCTTTGTTGCCGGTACCCAGCAGGATTTTTCCGCTCGCGGAGAGGCCCATCGAGAAGACCAGTTCTTCACGCGAGGTCCACAACGTGTTCGGCGCACCCTCCTGGGATATTTCCACAACCTGCGAGCCGCCGGTGGTGGAAGGGAAGAAGGAAAATGGCGCGGCAGACGGAGCTGGCTGGGCCTGGATTGAAATCGTCGCGTTGCCCGCTTGCGCGCTTAGTTGCGAAGCTTGCTGGGGCGTAACAACCGGGGTGACTGGCTGCGGCGTCGGGGGCCGTTGCTTTTCGCCGATCGCGGCGGCATAGATCTTGCCATTCGCGCCAGCGAGCAGAGAAGTCACCTCTTTCTTGTCGGTTTCGTAGAGGACGAATGAGCTTCCTGCTTTCGGCGGCGCCTGCGGATCTTTGCGATTAATTTCAATTCGGAGGATCAATCCATCGGGGTCGGTGCCAACCAGCAAGTTGCCCTTGGAATCAAAAGCCAGGGAACGCGCGTGGCGTTCATCGCTTTGGTAGAAAAGCTGCCCTTTGCCGTCTGGCGCGACCGCGAAAATCCTGCCTTCATCTCCGGTTCCGGCAAAAAGGACGCCTTGCGCGTCCACCGCGAGCGCCCAGATATATTTCGATTTCGGTTCGAAGAAAACAGATTTCTGCCCTTCGGGGGTGACTTTGTAAATCTTGCCGTCGGGCGAAGTGCCTACGTAGAGATTGTCGTGCGAATCGAACGTGATGGCCTGCGCTGCGAGTTCGGGTGATTCAAATACGGTGGTCGGCTTCGCGGGGTCGTCGAATCGAACGATCTTGGCGTCCGATCCGCCGGCGCCGTAAATCCGGCCGCGCGAATCCATGCGCAGAGCCCAAAGGTACGCAAGATTGGGGTCGGAAAACGCCGCGAACTTTGGCGCCGGCGTCAGCCTGCCATCGCTGCGAATGGCCACGCCTTTCGCCGTGCCCTTCTCGAAGTCGGCGTAATCCGATTGCCGCCAGAAACGCGTATGCTCGGCGTAAACCAGTGCCGGCGCTGCAATGCCCACAACCAGCGCACCCGCCAGAATGGTTCGCCGTATCATCGTTCCGAGTCTCCTTCGTTGCCGGATGCTACTTCACCGTGATCGTGAGCGTGCGCTCGCCTGTCACTACTTGATGCATTTCGACCGACCATTCTCCGGTCATCGATTGATACTGCAGCCTTGCACCGCCGGGACTTTGGCGCTGGTCCAGCACGTTGATTGCGGATGCAGGTGCATTGGGCATGATCTTGTCTTCGACCATCAAGGTGGGCGTAGGTTGTAGGAGCGTCGCGTACAGGCGGTCGTTCTGGTGATCGCGGTTGATCAGCTTGATGAGTTCCTCGAGGCCGGGCAGCTGGCCCTGCGAGCTTGCCTCAAGCGTGTCGACGGTACGATTGGCGACCTCGGCGTCGCTAATTACCAACTGCATGTTTCCTCGCGCCGCCTGAGCGGGAATCGTGATGGGAATTTCCTGCACGAAGGGACTGCCGCGATACGGCCGAAGTTGAACCTTTACGGCGACTGTCTCTCCCGGGCGCACTTCGTTCTTTTCGATCCAGGCGTTGTCAATCGTGGCCCAGCGGCGCTCTGGCAGCGCTGTGACCCGCAAGTGGATGCCGTTCAGGTGAGGTGCTTCGTAGGGATTCAAATAAATCCGCGAAAAGACGTTTTGGACGCTGGTGGCGACGAAAAAACCGCCCGGTATGGGCATGTCCGTCGGCGCGTAAAGATCCTTTAGTTCGACGGGCGTGTGTCCCTGGATGTCAATCTCTCCGTCCAATTGCAGGGTCGAGCCTTCGCCGTAGGCGGCATTTCCCACGATGCCGTTATAAGTTGCGAGAGCCACGAGCACGGGCGTGAGCTGAGGATTTTCGATCAGTTCGAAATGATATTGCTTTTGGGCGGACGGAGTCACCAAGGTCACATCCAGCGGAATCATGGATGGTCCGTCGCCTAAACGGCCTGCGATGGCAGTGACTCGATCCTGCGTTAGCGTTCCGATCGTTCCGCCCGTGGTGATGATTTTTGTGGAAGCCATCGCCGAGGCGAGGGTGGTAACGACGTATGCGCGCGCGATGGGCATCGACACATTGCCAAATGAAAATATCGGATGTCCACACGCGAGGATGCGGCCTTTGTCGACAGTCGTTACCGTGCAGCCCGGCGTGAGCGATAAATCGCCGCGAATCAATTCGACTCCGACCATGTCACCGGGCTTCAATTGAATGTCCTCGGGTGATGGCGCCGTTGTCCCGCCCGCCATCATGGACATTCCCCAACCGGAAAGTTCCTTGCTGAATCGCGCGATCGTCTCGGGGTACAGGCCCGTGGAAATCAGAGGCGTTTCGATGGGAACTAGAACTTGCCCGGCACCCACGCTCGTTTGCTGCGCTAGATTTTGGGGAAGAGCAACTTGCGTCGGATATGCGGCACTCGCGCTATTTGTGGGCGCAGCACCTGGAGGTGTCTGGGGAAGAACGTCTGGCGCTTTCTCCACGTCCAACATATTCTCGATTGGCGTTACTCCACCGATGGCTTCCTTAGTGAAGACGCCGAGTTTGAGCGAGAGCGCGCCCGCCAATTTCCCGTCGAAATAGACGGGACTGCCGCTCATGCCGGCCACGACCCCGGTGTGCTCGACTTTCTCGCCTAGCAACTGCACAAGAATCACGTCCTGTTTCGGACCGAGTGCGTTGTGCAGCACGCCCAAGACCACCAAGTCCACCTTCTCGATTTCGTTGCCGGTAAAAATGGTGTAGACGACGCCTTTCAAGCCGGGCTGTACCTGGCTCAGGGGGAAAACCGTGGGTGCATCGTCCGCGTTCGTCGCCACGCCGAATGCCAGAATCAGAGCGGCAAGAAATGCTGGAATCAATCTCCGGAGGGCCACAAGCATCAGACAATGATGATACCTGCCGCATAACCGGGAAGCAAATCGGGGCGTGTTAGAATTCCGCTGTGAGTAAAAAGACGATTTCTCCGGGAGGACAAATCTCGGGAGTGGTGGAGCTCCCCGGCGATAAATCCATTTCGCATCGCTATGCCATTCTGGCGGCGCTGGCCGAGGGCGTCAGTGAAATCCGAAATTATTCCCCAGCCGCCGACTGTGCCAGCACGCTCGAATGTTTTCGGCGGCTCGGCATCGAAATAGACGCCAATCGCGAGCGGGTGCGCATCGCAGGACGGGGATTGGACGGCCTGAAGGCCCCGCGGCGGACGATTGATGCCGGGAATTCAGGTTCGACGATACGCATGCTTTCGGGTGTACTCGCTGGGCAGGCTTTTACCTCCACAATTACCGGCGATAGCTCGCTGCGGCGCCGTCCGATGCGGCGCGTGACCGATCCATTGCGCCAAATGGGTGCTGACATTCGCGCCGAGGATGGAGACTGCGCGCCACTTGAAATTCACGGCGGCAAATTGCACGCCATTGACTACGCACTGCCCATACCCAGCGCGCAGGTGAAATCGGCGATTCTACTCGCGGGACTGTATGCCGAGGGCCTGACCACGGTGCGAGAGTCGATACGCACGCGAGATCACACCGAGCTCGCTTTGCGCGAATTTGGCGCTTCGGTTTCCGGCACATCGGGAGAAATTCGCATTCATGCGCGGCCGAAATTGCAGCCCCGACAATTAGTCGTTCCGGGCGATCTTTCGTCGGCGGTATTCTTGATTGCCGCTGCGTTGATCCTGCCGGAATCCTCCTTGATGCTGCACAACGTGGGATTGAATCCCACGCGCGCCCGCGTGCTGGATTTTCTGATTTCGATGGGAGCTTCGATCAATCTGGCTTCAGTGCAATTGCGCGACGGGGAATTGATCGGCGATGTTTCCGTGCGTTACGCGCCATTAGCGGGAGGAAACATCGCAGGCGCTCAAGTGGCGGAGATGATCGACGAATTGCCGATGCTCGCGGCGCTTGGCCCTTTTACCGAAAATGGCATCGAGATACATGATGCGAAGGAGTTGCGCGTGAAGGAAAGCGATCGGATTGCAGCGCTCGCCGCAGGGCTGCGCGAAATGGGCGCGCGCGTGGAGGAATTTCCCGATGGCCTGCGGGTGGAAGGTCGCGCCGCTGGAAAACTGCACGGCGCGAAGGTCAATCCAGAAGGCGATCACCGCATCGCCATGGCGCTCGCGGTGGCAGCGCTCGGTGCCGAAGGCGACACCGTAGTTCGCGACGCTGACTGCGTCGGAGTTTCCTTTCCTCAATTTTTCGACATCGTCGAAAACCTTCGCGGCACAGCACATTCTTGACATGGTAAGAGTTGCCGACGGTGACTCCCATATCGCATTTCATTCCATCACGAGGTAATACCTGCCTCCAAGTCCGCGGCCAGTGTAGTCCGAAATCGAAACTGCGGTGGGGACAGGAGAAGCGCCATGAAGATCTACCGGCGGCCGGCCTGGGTCGCGTTCGTTGTCTGTTTTGCAATGCTGGCTGCGCCTGCCACGGCGCAAATCGGTTCGCTCGCCTGTTCGAGTAACGACGGACGATACCGCTATTGTCGCGCAGACACGCAGAACAACGTGCGCTTGGTGAGGCAGCTTTCGAAATCGCGCTGCGATTACCGCTACAGCTGGGGTTATGACTACCGCGGGATTTGGGTCATCGTAGGATCCGCTATCGCCAGCTCCAAATCCGACAATAGCGATGACGTGGCCGCCAACCGGCGAGATTACTACCTCGATGCTATCGGATATCGCTTGCGCTGATTTTATGAGGACTTGTGAAGGTAGATGGTTCCGTAGCTTGTGGTGATCTGAATCTTCGGGCCTTGTAATCCCACCTTTCCACTGAGCCGTCCAGTGCCGTTTTCGTTGTCCTGTTTAAGCGAGGGGTCCTCAAAATCGCTTTGTACTTCGCCCGAGCGCGACAGCGCCGAAATTTCGAATTTCGAAGCGGACGGCAATGTCAAATCAACTTCGCCCGACTCATTCGAAATGTTGATATCCGCGCGCGGAGGCTGCGAATACGACACCCTTATGGAGCCGTGTGTGTCGGTGATATCCAGCCGGCCCGCGACGTTTTCGACTTCCATGTCCTTATCATGCGTATTCAGTTTGGCAGGGCCGTCGACATCGGACACGTTAATCTCACCAGAATCGAGCTCCAGCCGCCCGGACATATGAGCCAAGGTCAAGTCCGCCTTCTGCGAAATGTAGTGCGTGGTTTTTGTGACATTGCGGACGTGGATTGGACCGTAGAATTCACCCTCGAACGTGGCGTCCCCGGCCACATCGTTTACGTCGATTTCGTTCCCACGGCCAGTGAGGTGTACGCTCCCTAGAACATTAGCGATGCGTGCATCTCCCGTCTCGAGTTCCGCTACGACATCGGAACCGGCGTCGTGAATTTCAATATTGCCGTGCTTCGTGCCGGCGGTCACCGTGCCGGAGATTCCAGAAATGTTGATGTCTCCGTGGTTTGAATTTGCGGTCAGGGACACTTTTTTCGGCAGAGTCACGTCGAGGTTCACGGTGATCTGCTCGCCGCCGCCCTCCGAATTTATCGGATGAACAAGGTAGCCATCCCTGGTCTGTTCGATCGCCAATTTCAAAGACTTCAAACGGTCCTGCGCCGCTGCGTCTGTTACGCCTTCCGCACTCTCTTCCACGCTCACGCTCAAATCGTTGCTATCGCCAGCATGGGCTGTGATGGACCCGCGGCCGGTGTTCACAGTCACATGAGAACCCGCAGGGATCGATTTCGGACCTAGCTCCTGGCTTTGCGAAGCCTTGTGATCGAAGAGTCCGACGTCGATATTCAGATCCGGCATCCGTTCGCGCACCCGGCTATAAATTCCCATTCCCGCGAGAACGAAAACCACCAGTACCAGCAGCGCGGCTTCTCCCCCAGTTAAGAGCGGCGGGCGCGTTTGTCCCGCTTGATGAGCGCTCATGTTGTCTATGAGTTTTGCGATTCCCCAGAGAATGATGAGAACGGGCCAGTAACGCCAGAACAGATGCCACATGCGAAGATCGGGGTTGAACCGCGCCAGAAGAAACAGGATCCCGAGAAGGATCAGGAGCAAACCGCCAAATATCGAGCTGCGTTGCCGTCCGCCGTTGCTCACGCGCGCCTCACGAGCCGGTATGACCCTGTTTCGAAGCCAGCGACTGCGCGGTGAGAACGATGCCGGCAACGATCAGGAGGACGGGCCAAATATCCGTAAAGCTGTAACGGCTGTACTCTCCCACCAAAAACAGAACGCCCACGGTGATGATCATCAGCGGTCCCATTAGGCCGCGGATCCGGCAGTGAGCGCACTTGCACGTTGTGCTGTTTGGGTCGGGCATTGCTGTTTCTCCTAGGACACTTGCTTCATGCGATCCCAGAGAAGCCACCCGCCGATCAGGATGAGCGCCAAGGGCCAGGACTTTTGAAACCAGTCTCGTTGCAAAAGTCCGAAGTTCCCGAGCAGCAACAGAGCGCCAATGCCGATTAGGATGAGCGCCCCGATCGGCTTGCGTCCTTCGCCCTCGATTAGATTTGCGGGCTCTGGTTGCCCCTGACGGCGGGCCATTGCCGTGCGGTAGGCTTCAATGGGCATGTAAAAGTAAAAGCATCCGAGGGCGATTCCAAAGAACGCATCGTAGGAGGAGGGAATATCGCTACTGAGCAGCGCGATCAATCCACCGAAGATCAGCACGTGGATCAGAGCCTTCAGGTATTGGCCGTTGTACACGGCACCAAGCCCGGGAATGAATCCGAGCGTCGCGGCGAGGCCTGGATTGATGCTCGATTTGGCGGCCTCGCCCGATGCCGCAGGTGCCGCGAGCAATCCCGCCAAACATTCCTCACAATAGAGCGCGCCGCGCACTTCGCGAGTGCACTGCGGACACAGGGCTTTGCCGCAGTTGCGGCAATAGCCGGTAGCCTGAACATCCGTGTGCACTGCGCAGTTCATTGAGGGCTCCTGTTGATGTTGTTGAGCGTTGCGCTGTTGAGGACCATTCCGCTGATACTGCTCATCCAGTTTCCCGCCACCAAGCAAGCAAACATCGCGCCGCTACGCGCGTGCGTGTGCCCCGGATGCGGCGCCGTCTGCGATTTCTCTTGGGGATCGGTCGAAGGCGGCTGCGAGTTATGCTCGGGCGCCGGTGCCGGCGTGGCCGACGGCTGAGCTTCCGACTCCGGCTGCAGGCGCGACTGGATCTCGTACACCACGCGCAGGTCATTCACGAACTTCGCGCTTCGCGCGTAGGTCAGATGCACTTGCCGGTTCGCTGCACGCAGCACATTTGCTGGGTTCATATCCATCTTCTTCAGTTTCGATGGCGACATGCCGGCCGCGTAGACGACGATCACCAATGTAGCAGCGACCGTGGCCAGTCCCATCGTGAATCGCGGTTGCCACAATCCCGGAATCCAGGCGAACCATCGGCGCGATGAGTGTTTCTGCGTGCGTGGTCCAAGCGTCGCATCCAGAATCTTGGTCACCAACTGCGGTGGCGCTTCCAGCAGCTCGAGCCCCTGCATGCGATTGACGAGGCCACCGACTTGCGCGACGAGTTTTCCGCACTGTTCGCAGCTGCTGACATGCGCGGACAACGCCGCAGCTTCAGCGGGCGACAGCAACCCGTCGAGATAATCGCTTAACCGTTCTTCTGTAAGTACGCAGTTCCAGTCCATAATTCTCTCGCTTATGCCGTTACGACGGTCGAAGCCCCATTTCATCTAAGATGCGAGCCAGTTCAATCCGCCCGCGATTGATTCTTGATTTTACTGTGCCTTCAGGCACCGCCAACACTGTCCGGATTTCGCTGTAGTCCAAGCCTTGTAAGTCTCGCAGTATGACCGCTTCGCGCAATTCCGGCGAAAGCCTCGCAAGGCCTTGCTGCAGCTGCCCGCTCAATTCAGATGCCAGGGCCAGCTTATCCGGAGTGCGCGCCGCGGAATGTTTTTCTTCCAGCTTGGGCATGGCGTCCTCAAGCGAATCCGTCAGCCGGTCGCGCCGCGTCCGCCGGTAGTGGTCCACCAGCAAGTTGCGCGCGACGCTAGTCAGCCACGTGGGGAACGCGCCGTAAGCAGGCCGGTAGCTCGAAAGTGTACGATAGATGCGCAGAAAGACTTCCTGGCTCAGGTCCTCGGCTTCCGTGGGGTTGCCGGTGAACCGGTAGCACAGATTAAAAACGCGCCGCGTGTGGCGCCGCACAAGTTCCTCCCAGGCCGGCCCTTCGCCCCGGAGGCATCCCTGCACCAGTTGGGCGTCGGGCTCCAATCTTTCCTTGCCTCGCGAATTGCATTCCCTTTCAGCCTCACAAGATGTAACGCAATCCTGGGCTAAAAAGTTCCGTCTCCGTGCGCTCTGGATGGTCCGCGCAGGCCGATGGCTCGGCGGACTCTCATACCGTGCCGCATCTTATATACCTTGGCAGAGAGAACACAAGCACCGAGCTGAATTTGAACGAACAGCACGGCACAAATGCGAAGGGCCGCCTTGACACTTTCAGAACCTAACTGTTACGGTGCGAAATCAATGCTGCGTAATTCACGAAGGTTCTTCCTGCTCCTGCTCGCTGTAGCCGCGCTAGGCTATCTGTTTTACAAGTTCCGCCATTCGATCACGCTCGAAGGGTTTCAGTGGTTCACGGTGGGCCAATCGTTGCGCGATGCACGTCTTTCGTTGTTACTGCTGACGATGGCCACGATATACGTGTGTTTCGCGATTCGGGCGCTGCGTTGGATGCGCTTTTCGCGCACGCTGGGCGCTACTCACTTTGGCAACGTGTATAGCGCAACGCTGATGGGCTTTACCTGCACATTTTTGCTGGGCCGCGCCGGGGAACCCATCCGGCCGGTACTGATTGCGAAAAAGGACAAGCTTTCGATTCCGCGCATGTTCGGCGTTTACGTTCTGGAGCGCATCTTCGACGTGGCCGCGACTGCCGTGATCGCAGGCTCCGCGCTCGTGTTGTTCGAGCGGCGCGGTTTGGTGGGCAATGCCGGCGAAATCGTAACGAAGGTCCGTTCGGCGGGCATTTTGTTGCTGGTCGCATTGCTCGTGGCGGTCTCCTTCCTGATTTATTTTCGCTACCACGGTGCCGAATGGCTTGCGAAGCGACTGCAGAAACCCGCATGGCGGGTCGGGTGGCGGGGCAAGGTGATTGTGCTCCTCGAAGGATTCGCCGAAGGATTGCAAGGCATCCGCACATGGAGCGATTTGGGCGTCTTGGTGGGCCTATCGGTCGTCCACTGGTTTTTGATTGTGCTCTGCTATATGTGGGTCGCTCATGCGTTCGGCGGCCAACTGAGCGCGCTGAGTTTTTCCGACGCGGCTCTGGTGCTGGCGTTTTCCATGGTGGGGTCGGCGGTGCAACTTCCTGGCGTTGGCGGCGGGGCGCAGGTAGCCACATTTCTTGTGCTGACGCTGATCTTTGGAGTAGAAAAGGTGCCGGCAGCGACGATGTCCATCGTTGTTTGGCTGGTCACATTTGCATCATGCTGTTTGGTTGGCCTGCCGCTGCTGTTCCGCGAAGGATGGTCCATGGGCGAGTTGCGAAAGATGGCGACGGCGGCAGAGCAAGAGGCTGAATCCGCAGCCGAAGAAATTGTGCTTGGCGCACATCCTGCCAAACCAGGAGATGAAACGCGGTGAAATGCCCCTTCTGCACGAATCTGGATGACAAAGTAGTGGATTCGCGCGAGGCGCGCACCGGCGATCTGATTCGCCGCCGCCGCGAATGTCTGAAATGCGGGCGGCGCTTCACTACATACGAGCGCATCGACGAAATTCCGTACATGGTTATCAAGAAAGACGGCCGCCGCGAGAAATTCGAGCGTCAGAAACTTCTCCAAGGCCTGCTGAAAGCTTGTGAAAAACGTCCGGTACCGGTAGGCAAGCTGGAAATGATTGTTGACGAGGCAGAGCAATTCGTCAGCGAAGCGCCTGAGCGCGAACGCACCACCAAGGACATCGGTGAGCACATCATGCAGAAGCTGAAAAAACTGGATAAGGTCGCCTACGTTCGTTTCGCGTCGGTCTATCTCGATTTCAAGGACGTGAAGGAATTCATGGACGAATTGAAAGTTCTTCTGAAAGACCGCGCAAAGAAATAATCGGTCAGGCGTGCCACACACCTGCCGCGAACTTCTTGATCGTACGAAATCCCAGGTGCTCGTAGAGCTGCACCGCGGACGTGTTAATACTGGTCACCGTAAGCGAGAGCGATTCGTAGCGCCGTCGGCGCAGGGCTTGAATCGAGCTTTCCATCAACGCGCGGCCGATGCCGTGGCCTTGATGCCCAGGCATCACACAGATCTGCGTGGTGTGCCCGACCCTTTCGGAGACCGTGGATGTCAGTACCATTCCGATCGGACGGTCACCGGTTGCCGGGCGCACCAGGAACGAAGCCTCGGGCAAAAATTGGCCACAACCGGGCAGCAGCACAATATTTCGCAAGAACTTCATGCCACCGGCTTCGGTGCGGTATTGATCGTTGATCTCTCCATCCACGTGATTCGCGTAGGACAGCTGTATGAGTCGCGCGGCGGACTCGAACGCCCGGTCCGTCCAGGGGTCCAGGCGCAAACCGCTCGAGAGAGGCTTGCCGCTCAAACGCGCCTCGGCCAGGTTCAGCAGCATGAATTGGCGCCCGTAGAGGCGGAAATGTTGCGAAAGGAACTCCGGATCGAGTTCCGCGCCAAAAGGCATGAGCTGTGCTTCAACCCGCTCAAGCCGCGGAGTCGCGTGCAGCGCAGTCACCATCTCGGTAACCAGTGATTTCGTGATTGGTTCCTGCGTAAAATTGGAAGAGACGAACAGCCCGCCGATCAGTCCCTTGTGATCCTCCAGCACATAAAAACCGTAGCCCGTAGGATAGCCATCTTCGGTCGCGACGAAGCCGCCAAGCGAACGTGAATCGATGAATTTTCGAATCAGGTCAATCGAGGGGCGATAGTCCCAATACAGCTCATCGCGCCAGTGGCGAGCTTCCTCCTGGAATAGCGGATCCAGCGTACGAGATTGTATTTGCCGGAGATCGACAATCTGCATGGAGTGCCGAAACAACCCCCGAATCATTATAGCCATGCGCAGCGGCAGAACCCAACTGCGTCGACTTGCCCGATGTATAACTGCCTGGCCCGTCACGCCGCGGGGTGATGGCCGAAAGTTGTGCTAACATCCAATTCGCCGAGGCGAGAATTCTTTAAGCCCGCGCTTACCGGATGGCAGTCCTCTCAGAGCTACGCTATCCCACCACGCGTCTCGCTAAGTTTCTCTCGGGAATCCTCGCGATTGCACTGTTTCTATTTGTGTCGGTTGCGGCTGTTTCCGGGTTTCTCCTCTACCAGGTGCTGCATCCAACGCGCGCTCCTGCCACGATTGATTTGAGCGTAATGATGGGGCATCCACTCACGTTTTCATTTCCGCTGGGCAATGGAGTGGATCGCGAAGGCTGGTTTTATCCCGGTTTGCGCGGCGCTCCCACCATCGTCGTGTGCCATGGATACCATTCGCAGCGCGCGGACGTGCTGACTCTTGTCACGGCGCTGCAAGACCAACAGTTCAATGTGTTCCTTTTCGATTTCACGGCCCATGGCACGAGCCCAGGAGTCACAACGCTTGGGTATCGCGAAACCGCAGAGCTGCAGTCCGCAATTGCGGCACTCGCCACGCGCGACGATGTGGATCCCAAGCATTTCGGTTTGTGGGGAGGCGACATGGGAGGCTACGTCGTGCTCGAGAATGCGGTTTCGGACCCACGCATCGCGGCGTTCATCGTGGACGACGCTTACGCCGATCCGCGTGACATGGTGCAGATAGAGATTCAACGTTCTGGGCTGACGGTTTTGCCCTACGTGGGCAAGTTCTGCGACATTGGATTCCGTCTCGTCGATTATCAGTTTCGGGACCAGCCGCCCGTCACCGCGCGGCTAGTGCGAACCAAGGGGATTCCGAAACTTTTCTTCGTATCAGATGACCGTCCCGCACTCGCCTCGGCAACGATGGACCTCTTCAATCATTCACCGGATCCGAAGCAAATGGTCCGTAACCGCGCGAGCTATCCTGCAATGTCGGACGACGACCGCAAGAACTATGAAAGCCAGGTCGTGAGTTTCTTTCTGCTGAACCTACCGCCGACCACCACCCAAGCCACTAACGCGGCGCCGATTCGATAGGGACGAAGAAGATTCCTCGGTTTGACTGTTCCAGCTCTCCATGAAAGCGTCCCGCCTTCTCGATTTTTTCGAACCCTTCGCGGTTGGTCAATACTAGAGCAGCATTGGGATCTTCAGGCGGCCATTCTGGGAGTTCGCGGTGAAGATAGAAAGCGAGTCCATAGTTCCACGTGCGCTTCAACTGAAACGCAAAGATGCGGTCGGGATGAAGATCGTTTTGCAGCAGCTCAGCGTAAGGCCTGGCTGAGACGATCGGATCGAGCGCCGGCAAGACGGCGATGTTCGCAATCCCGACTGCTGCCGCTACGCTTAGACAAGAAATCGCAACCGTCAGTCGCAAATCCCGCCGCATACCGGCGTCGAGGAGCGAAGCTGCGACTAAGATGACGATAACAATTACCGCAACAAACAAGAACGCGCTGTGCGGCTGCGCGCCAGACATCAAACCGGAGCGTTCGACGTGCGCGAAGACCAACGCAAGGACAATCCAGATCATCGCTGTCCCAGCGCAGACTACAACCGCGTTTGAGCGACCGCGTTGGAATGCGCGGATGGCGCCTTGGGAAGTGATGAGTGTTAGGGGTGGAACCGCTGGAAGAATGTAGCTGGGCAACTTGGACTGTGAAAAACTGAAGAACACGAGAGGGAAAATGGCCCAGCATGCGAAGAAGAACCCCGGCGAAGCTGCCCACGATTTCTCGCGCCACAAACGCAGCCCTTGCTGGAGACTGCCGAACAAGAAAACGGTCCAGGGCAATAGCGCGAGCACTGTAATCGGACCGAAGAACCAGAAGGGCTGTTGGTGTTGAAATACGGGCGTTAGGTAGCGTTCGAAATTGTGCTGGAAGATAAATACGTTAAGGAAGTCTGGATTCCGTTGCGCGCAAACCACATACCATGGCAGCGCTACCAGGCAGAATGCCGCGATGCCGGCTGGATGAGCAAGCCGAAAAGTGGCGCGCCACTTTTTTGTTGCCAACGCCCAAATTCCGATCGCGCCTCCCGACAGAATGAGCGCGGCCGGTCCCTTTGCCAGCACTCCAAGTCCAAGGAATGCTCCGAACAGTGCCAGGACAGTGAGATCGCGTTGTTGTTTGGTGGCGAGAACTGAATCTCCGCGCAGAGCGCCGCTATGTCGAAGCACGCTCGCAGCACACGCCATCGCAAGCGTGATGGATGCTGCAAATAGCATGTCCGGAGTGGCCGCGCGCGCAAAACCAATTGCAGCGACGCTGGTGCAGAACATGGTAGGCGCTAGAAGCCACGGAGCGTGTGACCAATCTTCGCTGCCAACGTAGTGCTTCGATCCCAGCCATCCGATTGCGATGGCGGCGGCCAGAGCCGCGAGCGCAGAAGGCAGCCGCGCAGCCCATTCTGCCGGCAAATTCAGGCGAAATCCGATCGCGGCCACCCAGTAATAAAGAACTGGCTTCTCGAACCACGGCTTCCCGTAGAGTCTAGGTGTGACCCAATCGCCGGTTTCCGCCATGGCTCGCGCAATCCACAGGTAGCGGGGTTCATCCGGACCAACCAATCCAAGCGCGCCCAAGTGGCTGAACAAACAAATGAAGCTCACGATCGCGGCCCCCGCTGCCGCTGCGATGTTTGTTCGTCGTGCCGATTGTGATGGTTGTCCCAAACCGCGTCGAGTCTAACATTCCCTTCAGCAAACTTGCTGAGCGAACCGCGATAAAGCTTCGCGCAAGGATCTGTGCGCAATCGCTGGCTTACTCTCTCCAGCCTCTTGCATAATGGCCCGCTATGCGGGAATGGTTCGAATACGCCGTCGCCTGGCTCGGCATAAAATCGCTAGGATTTTTGCCCCGATCCGTTGCGCGATTTGTTGGCGCCACTTTTGCTGCGGCGGCGTATGCGGTACGCACTCCATTGCGGAGGGCGGCGATGTTCAACTTGCATCTGGCGTTTCCGGATTGGAGCGAGGAAAAACGGAAGCAGACCATCCGCGGAATGATCCGCCAAATCGGATGGATGGCCGGCGAATTTTCACAGTTCCCGAAATACACGCGCGAAAATATCGAGCGCGTGGTAATCGTGGACGGTTTTGAAAATTTCGACGTCGGGCGGAGACGCGGCAAAGGTGTGCTGTTCTTGACCGGTCACATGAGCGCCTGGGAGCTGTCCTCTTTTGCGTATGCGTTGTATGGCTATCCTCTGCATTTTCTTATCCGGCCGATTTCAAATCGGCGCGTCGACGCGCTTATCAACGATTACCGCTGCCTTTCCGGGAACCAGCCACTCGACAAGAACAAATCTGCGCGTGCAATCTTGAAAGTGCTTGGCGATGGCGGAACAGTGGGTATTCTGTCGGACCACAATACTTCGCTGGAAGAAGGTGTATTCGTGGATTTTTTCGGCATTCCGGCTTGCACCACCTCCGGACTCGCGCGCATCGCGTTGCGCACGGATGCGGCGGTTGTTCCCGGCTTTCTTTCCTGGGACGAGTCGCGTCGAAAATATAGGTTGCGTTTTGAACCAGCCGTCGAACTCTCGCGTACCGGCGACGAGGAGGCCGACGTTCGGGAGAATACGCAACGCTTCACGCGCGTGATCGAAGATTTCGTCCGCGCCCATCCCGATCAATGGCTGTGGGTACACAAGAGATGGAAGACTCGTCCTTCAGGCGAGAAGCAGATTTATCCGTTTTGAAGATTGGGAGATGAGTTTGCGAATCCTTCGATGCACAAATCCCCTTGAAACGAGGACGCCATGGTTCATACCGCCGGTGAGTTAGCCGAGTACTTGGGTGCGAAAATTCATGGAGACCCGCAGATGCAAATTGCGGGCTTGGCAAGCCCGGAGGGTGCGGGTACGGAAGATTTGATCTACGTTGATTCGGAGCGGCATGCGGAGCGGGCCGAGCGGTCGGCGGCGCGCTGCGTGATAGTGCCGGCCAACACGACGCTTGCTGGGAAAACTCTGCTGGAAGTGGCGAACCCAAAACTTGCATTTGCGAAAGCGGCTGCGCGGCTTGTGCCCAAGCCTCCGCTGCGTCCAGAAATTCATCCCACAGCAATTGTCGCGGCAACAGCACGCCTCGCACCAAATATTCGCGTGGGCCCGTACGTGGTGATTGAAGATAACGTCCAAATAGGCAGCGGCAGCGCCGTGGACGCATTTTGTTTTCTTGGTCGCGGCGCGCATGTTGGCCAGAACTGCTGGCTGCATCCGCGTGTAACGTTGTATCCGGGTGCGCGACTCCATGACCGCGTCGAGGTTCACTCTGGCGTTGTGATCGGCGGCGATGGCTTCGGCTACGTGTTCGGTGACAATCATCACATCAAGTTTCCTCAGATTGGAACTGTGGAGATAGGCGACGATGTCGAAATCGGCTGTAATTCCACCATCGATCGAGGCTCGCTCGATCAGACGCACGTGGGAGCCGGCGTGAAGATCGATAATCTAGTACAAGTCGCGCACAACGTCCGGATCGGCGAGAATTCGGTGGTCGCGGCTCAGACCGGTATCTCCGGCAGCAGCGTTCTGGGTGTCGGGGTGGTCGTCGGCGGTCAGGTGGGCATCGCTGACCACTGCACGCTAGAAGATGGCTCGGTTGCGGGAGCCCAAGCAGGCATCCCAACGGGGAAGACCATTCGCCGCGGCCAAACGGTCTGGGGAACTCCAGCAAGGCCGATCGAGCGCTTTAAGGAACAGTACGGTTGGTTCTCACGCTTGCCAGAGCTAGCTGAGCGAGTCGTTAAACTGGAAAGAGCGGCTGCTGACCATCGGAAACGCCGGACATAGCTTCGTTTTCTATTCGCTCGTTGGTCTAACGGTGCGCCTCTCGCGGGTGCATTTTGCGCGAATCTAAGCAAAGTTTTGCGCATTTCTAAGAAGCGTTTACACCGTTTCTGCAAGTTTTTAAGCACCCTTTCGCGCGCCTCACACATCTGAACCTGGGAAACTCGCGGTTGTTTTTAGTTGACGGTGAGTCGAAACCCAAAGATAATACTAATCTTACCGAGCGTTCCTGGCGTGGTAGTGGGCCATTGATGGTTTCCGGCGGTTTCCCTCGGGCGGGTGCGGCGATGGTGAGGAGTATTCAGTTCGCTGTTTGAACGTTTGGGGCACATCCGAGCGAGGGGAATCGTCAAAAGTTGACTGAGGGCATTGATGACACCGGAAGCACAACTGCGTGTTGAGATACCGACTGAGGGCGGTTCGAAAGGCACCGGAACCGTCCGCCGCAGAAGTGTCGAATTCCAGGTTGAGCAGGCTATCGCCCGCAGCACGGAGTGGTTGCTTTCGGCGCAGTCCCAGGATGGCTACTGGTGGGCGGAACTAGAAGCCGACACCACGCTGGAATCCGACTACATCCTATACCTCCACATTCTCGGCGAGTTGGATTCCGAAAAGGTGCCGAAGCTGGCGAACTATATTCGCCGCAAACAGCTTCCCGACGGTGGCTGGAACATCTTCGAAGGTGGTCCTTCCGAGTTGAATGCGACGATCAAGGCGTATGTTGCCTTGCGTTTGGCGGGAGAACCTGCGACGGCGCCCAGTCTGGTGCGCGCCAAGGAAAGAGCGCTTGCACTGGGCGGGCTAGAAGCCACGAATTCATACGTACGGTTCTACCTCGCCATGGTTGGGGCAGTAGATTGGAGCATTGTTCCGTCGATCCCTCCCGAATTGATGCTCTTGCCCGACTGGGTCCCCATCAACATCTACGAGATGTCCTCGTGGACGCGGGGCATCGTGATCCCTCTGGCCCTTGTTTACGCACATAAGCCGGACTGGCGCCTGCCGGAAGGCGTCACCGTCACTGAGTTGTTCAAGAATCCCGGCGGCAAGCCGAAATCTTTCGACTGGGATAAACGCGTCGTTTCCTGGCGGAATCTGTTTCTCGCCCTCGATCGCGGGCTGAAGTTGTACGAACGCATGCCTTGGAAGCCGTTCCGCAAGAAGGCGCTTTCGCTTGCGCGCACCTGGATGCTGGAGCGATTGGAGCGCAGCGAAGGCCTGGGAACGATCTATCCCGCGATGATGAATTCGATCTTTGCGCTGCTGGCTGAGGGCGCGGATGCGCAGGAGCCGCTCGTCGCGCGGGAAATCAGATTCTTGGGGCGTTACGAAATCGAAGAAGGCGACACGATTCGTGTCCAGCCTTGCATCTCTCCCGTGTGGGACACCGCCATAGCGATGGTGTCGCTCGAAGAAGCGGGACTTGATCCCGCTCACCCCTCGCTCGTAGCCGCCGAACGTTGGGTAGTGGGGAATCAGATTCTCGGCCCGGGCGATTGGCAGGTCAAGAATCCAAATGCTGCTCCGGGCGGCTGGGCGTTTGAGTTCAAGAATGATTTTTATCCGGACGTTGACGATACGGCCTTCGTGCTGATGGCCCTTGGCCGCGTCGCGGATCCAGATTCTGAGCATTTGCGCCGGTCCATGCAGCGGGGCTTGGCATGGCTGCTCAGTATGCAGAATGAGGACGGCGGTTGGGGAGCGTTCGACCACGAGAACAACCTGCAATTCTTGAATCATATTCCCTTCGCGGACCACAACGCGATGCTGGATCCTTCCACCGCCGACGTCACGGCGCGCGCTGTGGAGTGTTTGGGCCAGATGGGCTGGTCGGCGAATCATGCGGTCTTGCAGCGAGCCCGAGCCTTTATCCGTCACGAGCAAACGGCTGACGGTTCGTGGTTCGGCCGCTGGGGCGTAAACTATATTTACGGCAGCAGCGGAGTGCTGAGGGCGCTGGAAACGCTGGGACTTTCGAAAGATTCCGACTGCCAGGCTGCGGCAAAGTGGCTGCGCTCGGTGCAGAATCGCGACGGCGGCTTTGGCGAATCAATCCTTTCTTATTACGATCCGGCGGTGAAAGGCCAAGGTGGGAGCACTGCCTCGCAGACGGCTTGGGCCATTATTGGATTGCTCGCGGTCGCCGGGCCTGACGATCCTTCCGTTCAACGTGCGGTCGCGTGGCTGCTGGCACATCAGAACGAAAACGGAACGTGGGACGAAGCTGAGTTCACTGGCACCGGGTTTCCTTGTGTCTTCTATTTGAAGTACCACCTATATCGCAACGCCTTCCCGCTGTACGCGCTTGCCCGTTATGACAACATGCGAAAAGGACGGCGCAGGTTCGCCGGCGTTCAGATTCCTGCCGAAGAACTGCAGAGCTGCAACGCACTACGGACGTAAGCAATGCAAATTCCCCTGGCTGTAGATGACCGCTGCGCCGCCCGCAACGGGAATGCCACCCATTCATTATGGAAAAATGCTGCACGCTCGCAGAGGCCCACCGGATCACCTGATCGAAAAATGGCTGAGCGGGCGAAGGGCCTCCTTTCTTCATGAAGATCCTTGTTACGGGCGCTACCGGGTTCGTGGGCAGCCACGTAGCACGGCAACTTGTCGCTGGGGGGCATTCGGTTAGCGTTCTGGTCCGCCCTACGAGCAACTTGAAGGCGCTCGAAGGAGCGGCGGTCGAGCCTGTTGAAGGCGATCTCCGAGATGCCGCGTCGCTTGGCCGCGCGATGCAGGACATGCAGCATGTCTATCATGTCGCTGCTGATTACCGGCTGTGGACCAAAAATCCTGCCGAAATCTATGACAGCAACGTGGAAGGTACGCGGCGTTTGATAGAAGCTGCGCATCGCGTTGGCGTCGAGCGCATCGTATACACCAGCACGGTTGCTACGGTTGCGGTTCCGCGCCACGGCGCGCTGCCCAATGAGGAAACGCGAGCTACACTGGACGAAATGATCGGCCATTACAAGCGTTCCAAGTTTCTGGCGGAGCAGGTGGCGCTGGATGCCGCGAAATCAGGCGCCCCAGTTGTGATTGTCAATCCCACTGCGCCAGTAGGGCCACGCGACTGGAAGCCCACGCCGACCGGCCGCATTATTCTGGATTTTCTGAAGGGCAAGATGCCTGCTTACGTGGACACGGGGTTGAACGTTGCGTCGGTGGAAGACGTTGCCGCCGGGCATCTACTTGCCGCCGAGAAGGGCCGCGTTGGCGAACGCTACATTCTGGGCGGACGCAATATGACTTTGAAGCAAATTCTGGACGCGCTTGCAGCCATCGCGGGCCGTTCGGCACCGCGCATTCGGTTGCCTCACGCTGTGGCGCTGATGGCGGGATATGCGGACGAAATGTTTTCGCGTGCCATGGGCCGCGAGCCGCAGATTCCGGTCGAGGGCGTAAAGATGTCGCGGCATAAAATGTTTGTCGAGAGCGACAAGGCCCAAAGGGAGCTGGGTTACACGCCGACCAAGGTGGAAGCGGCTTTGGAGCGTGCCGTTCGTTGGTACGAAGAGAATGGCTACATTCCGAATCGTGCGGGAAACAACCGTGTCGCGCATGCCACTGCGGCATAGAAATATCGATGAGGATACTGGTCACCTTCGCGCTCGAAAATGAATTTGCGCCGTGGCGGACCATGCGCAAGTTTCGCTCCGAAAAGTGGGGCCAGGTGACCGCCTACGTCACTGGGATTGGCGGTGCCGATGTGGGTGTTGTGTTGACCGGGGCCGGTCCGAAGCAGGCCCGAACTGCGGCAAGGAAAGTCATGGGGCACCAGGACGAAGTCAATTTTTGTGTTTCTTCTGGATTGGCCGGGGCCCTGCGGCCGGGGCTTCAGATCGGGCAAGTTGTTGCGGCCCGGGCCATATTCGCTGAGCCCGTGAACGTGAACAAAATTACCGATCTAATTGAATCCAGCGAGCCGTTAGTCACCTTTGCGGAACAGTTCGGTGCCACGGTCGTAGACCGATTTTACAGCGCGGGCCGGGTAATCGCGCGTCCCGAAGAGAAGCGAGGGTGGGGGAAGGCGGCGAGTGCGGTCGAGATGGAGAGTTTCGACGTTCTCTCGGTTGCGGTGGAGTCTGGAATTCCGGCGATTGCCATACGTTCCATCAGCGATACCGTAGATGAAAATTTGCCGTTGGACATGAATCGAATCTTTAGCGACGAAGGACAGGTAAGTCTTCGACGCGTACTCGGAGAAGTAGCGCGTCATCCCGGATCGGTTCCGAGCCTCGTCCGGCTTGGGCAGAATAGCAAGGCCGCAGCGGAGTCATTAGCGCACTTTTTGGACGGATACGTCGTGCTGATTGCGGATCGGTACAAGACTTTGGAAGGGCGCGCCAAAGCGACTGGCGGCGCAGCGACGGCCTAGTAACTTATCGATGAGCCACGCCATCGAACACATCGAATCGCACCACGCGCCGCACAAATCGGGACACATGCGCGCAGGTGTGTACCGTGGCAGGGGACAAGTGGTCGTTGAGTCCGTGCCGATTCCGGAAATTGGCGAAGGCGAATTGCTGTTCCGCGTGGCCGCGTGCGGAATCTGCGGAACGGACATCAAGAAGATTCATCATGGGTTCGTTGTGCCACCGCAAATTCTTGGACACGAGCTTGCCGGTACCGTCGTTGCAGTGGGCCGCGGCGTCACCAAATTCAAACCAGGCGACCGGGTGGTCAGTTTTCATCACATTCCGTGCGGCAACTGTTTTTACTGCGAACGGCAACTTTTCTCCCAGTGCTCGGGTTATAAGAAAACAGGGCTCACCGCCGGATTCGATCCCAATGGCGGCGGCTTCGCTGAATACGTTCGCGCGATGCCCTGGATTGTCGAGCGCGGCATGATTGCGCTGCCCGCAGGCGTGAGTTTCGAGGAAGCAACGTTTGTCGAGCCGGTGAATACTTGTTTGAAAGCCGTGCGCAAAGCGCGCGTGAAGGCGGGGGAGGCGGTTCTCGTCATCGGACAGGGGCCGATCGGCATGCTGCTGATGATTTTAGCTAAGTACGAAGGCGCGGATGTGTACGCCAGCGATCCGATGCCGGGCCGCAGAGCGGCTAGCCTGCGCTTTGGCGCGAAGGAAGTTTTCGATCCAGGCAGCAAGAATTTGCAGCAGGAAATTCGCCGGAGGACCGGTGGCCGAGGCGCGGACGCGGTTCTGCTAGCCGTGCCGAACCCGTCATTGGTACCTGAAGCGCTGGCGCTCGCGCGCCCGGGCGGACGCGTGCTACTGTTTGCTCATAACGACCCGGTGTTGCGCCTGGAGTTTCCTGCGGCCGCGGTTGGCGTGGAAGAAAAAGAAATCCTGGGCAGCTATAGCGCCGATGTTGACGACCAGGCGGAATCCGCGGCGCTGGTTTTCGAACGGCGACTTCCTGTGCGCGAGCTAATCTCCCATCGCTTTCCCCTGGAACAAATTGCCGAAGCGCTGGAATTAGCGGCTCGTCCGTCGGATAATACGTTGAAAGTAGTCATAAGGCACGAATGATCAATCCTAGGCAAAAGAATGGGCACATGACGGCGGCCGTCCTCTACGGCGCGGAAGATCTCAAGATTGAAACCGTGGATATTCCCAAAGTCGGCGACGACGAGGTTTTGGTTCGCGTGGCAGTGGCCTTGACCTGCGGCACCGATCTGAAAGTCTGGAAGCGCGGATATCACGCGCGCATGATTCAGCCCCCGTCTCTTTTCGGCCATGAGCTTGCCGGCGTGGTCGAAGAAAAAGGCAGCGGCGTAAACGGCGGCGTGCGCAGCGGTATGCGCGTGCTGCCCGCAAATTCCGCTCCCTGTGGCGCCTGCTTCTTCTGCCGCAAGGGCCAGCCGAATCTTTGCGAGGACTTGCTCTTCAATAATGGCGCCTACGCCGAATACATCCGCATTCCCGGGCGCATTGTTCGTCAGAATATGCTGGAAATTCCGGACGGCGTATCGTTCAAAGATGCCGCGATGGCGGAACCGCTTGCCTGTGTGCTGCGCGGGATTCACGAGACAGGTATTCAGCCAGGAGACACCGCGGTCGTAATCGGCTGCGGCGCGATCGGCCTGAAATTCATTCGCATTCTTTCGCAACGAAATGTGCGAGTTATCGCCATCGGCAAGCGCGCCAGTCAAATGAAGGCTGCGGAACGCCTGGGCGCCGTGGCTACCTTTGACGTCAATGAAATCGACAATCCGGTTGAAATGGTCAAGCAATTGACGGAAGGCGCTCGCGGCGCGGACGCCGTCATTGAGGCCGTGGGCCGTTCCGTTACATGGGAATGGGCACTGCAAATGGTGCGCAAGGGCGGAACCGTAAATCTTTTTGGCGGCTGCCCGTCGGGAAGCGAGGTCAAAATCGACCCTGCCGCGCTGCATTATTCGGAAATTACGATCAAGTCTAGCTTCCACCACACGCCCCGGTTCATGCGCGAAGCCATGGACACGATCGCGCGCGGCGAAATCCGTTCGAGCGACTTCATTACCGGGGAAGTGCCGCTCGAGGGCTTGCCGAAAGTTTTTGAGGACATGAAGAACAGGAACGGCGAGCTCAAGACCGCCGTGATTCCTTAATTGCCTCCTGCTGCAAACTTTGATGCTGGCCACACCTGAACTGGAAATCGCACGCAATTTGCCACCGGCGAATTGCGCTCCCTCCGAGGCCCAGCGCTATACGCGCTGGCTGGCGACGCATCACTACGAAAATTTCAATGTCGTTTCCTGGCTGCTCCCGCGGCGTCTCCATCAGCATTTTTACAATCTATACGCCTACTGTCGGTGGTCGGATGACTTGGGCGACGAGGTGGCCGATCCCGCGCGCGCGCTGGAATTGCTCGCCGCCTGGGAAGATGAACTGCGGATGATCTATGGCCGCGGCGGCGGTCCGTCGCATCCGGTTCTGATCGCGCTCGGCGAAACGATCCGCGAGAAAAATATTCCGATCCAACCCTTCAGCGACTTGCTGCGCGCTTTCCGCCAGGATCAAACCGTTCATCGTTATCCAACGTGGGAAGACGTCCTGGAATACTGCGTGTACTCGGCCAATCCAGTGGGGCGTCTGGTTCTGTACCTGTGCGACTACCGCGATGAGGCCCGCCAAAGGCTATCGGACCAAACTTGCACCGCCTTGCAACTGGCTAATTTCTGGCAAGACGTTTCGCGCGATCTCGAAAAAGGACGCATTTACATTCCACTCGAAGTTCTCGCGGCTCACGGACTCACGGAAACAGATATCGTCGACAAGCGCTTCGACGATCGCTATGTCGCGCTGATGAAAGCTCTGATTGCGCGCACTCGAGCGATCTTCCATTCGGGTATGCCTCTGGCGAAAACCGTTAAGCCCTTTCTGCGTGTGGATCTCGAAATGTTCAGTCGCGGAGGTCTGGCAATACTGGATGCCATCGAAGCTTCTGGTCACAACACACTGGAGCATCGTCCCGCGCTCACAAAGTGGACGCAGCTGAGTCTTTTAGGACGCACGCTTGTCGCGATGCCATTCTCGCGCAGCTCCGGCGGTTTGCCGACCCACGTCTCGGGTCCTGCTAATCGGTTGGGGGAATCTCGGCCGACAGAAGCCACGACGAGCCGCCCGGTTAGAGCCACAGCGCCGTATTCCGAATCTGTTCGTGCTTCCTACGCCGAATGCAATCGCATTGCCCGCGCGGCACGCAGCAGCTTCTATCTCGCGTTTTTCGGTCTGCCCAGGGAAAAACGCAATGCGCTTTGCGCGCTCTATGCTTTCATGCGCCTGGTGGATAACGTCTCCGATGAACCCGGCGCGCTGGAATCGAAGCGCCAAGGACTCGCCCGTTGGCGGTCAATGCTCGATGAAGCCGTGGCGGGCCGCACGGACGCTCATGCAATTCTCCCGGCGCTCGCTGATACCATCGCGCGTTTCGACATCCCCACGCGCTATTTTCACGATTTGGTTCTCGGCGCGGAAATGGATTTGACGGTCGCAACCTACGCGACATTCGATCGCCTGTCCGAATATTGCTATCGAGTGGCTGGAACCGTGGGCCTGACCTGCCTGCACGTTTTCGGCTTCGATGACCCAAAGGCGCCGGATCTTGCGGAACGCCTCGGGTTGGCGTTTCAGCTCACAAACATCATCCGCGACGTCGGCAGCGATTGCGCGATGGGACGCATTTATCTGCCGCAAGAGGATCTGGATCGCTTTGGAGTGCACGCGAAAGAATTGCGCGGACCGGTGACTCCGAAGCTGCAAAAGTTGCTGGAGTTCGAAGCAGATCGCGCGTGGCAGATGTATCGCGAAGGCGCGCCGCTGGTGGCACAAGTAAACGCGGACAGCCGCGCCACTCTCTGGGCGCTGGCCCGCACGTACAGCAGCCTGCTCGCGCGAATCGAGGAACGCGAGTTCGACGTTTTTGGTTCGCGCGTTTCGCTCTCCAATGCCGAAAAAATCCAATATCTCCTGACGGCGGGCCTCGCGGCGCGAGGCACCGGCTGGTGGAAGGGTGATGCCCTCGCAAAGCGTTCTAGTGATCGGCGGCGGCCTGGCGGGGCTGTCCTCCGCCGTCGCGCTGGCTGAAGCGGGCCTTCGCGTTCGCCTGCTAGAAAAGCGTCCTCACCTTGGCGGACGGGCCACTTCCTACACTCTGCCCGACGGCAGTGAAGTGGACAATTGCCAGCATGTGACGCTGGGATGTTGCACGAATCTGGCGGACTTTTATTCCCGCGTCGGCGCCGGAGATAAAATTCGCTTCTACGACCGTTTGTATTTTGTAGATGCGGACGGCCAGCGGTCCACAATCGAGGCGGCGCCATTGCCTCCGCCCTTACACATGGCACCATCGTTCATGCTCTTCGGGCCGCTGACTTTCGCCGACAAACGTTCGATCGCGAACGCGATGCTGGCCATCGCCACCTCGGGCGGCCGCCCGCCGGGCATTGAGGGGATCTCGATGCTGGATTGGCTGCACGGCATGAAGCAAACGGCGGACGCAATCGAGCGGTTCTGGCGCGTTGTGCTGGTTAGTGCGCTCGATGAGGAACTTTCGCGTACCGATGCGCGCTACGGGATTGAGGTTTTCTGGAAAGCGTTCCTCGGCAATCGCACAGGTTATCGAGTGGGAATTCCCGTGGTGCCGCTTGCCGATCTGTATGAAGGCTCCCGCGTTGGTATAGTCCAGCGGGGAGGGGAAGTTAATTTGCGCTGCGGAGTCCGCGAGATCCGTGTTCGGGGCAATCGGTTTGAAGGCGCCGTGCTCGATGACGGAACAGAGATTCGCACGGACGCCTGTGTTTCCGCGGTGCCTCACGACGTGCTGTTGAACTTGCTGCCGGAAGAGTTCACGCGACTAGACACTCCCCTGGAAGGCTTGCGGCATATCAAGACATCGCCGATCACCGGCGTCCATCTCTGGTACGACCGGCAAGTGATGGCCGAACCGTTCCTGACCCTGCTCGATCACACGACTCAATGGGTCTTCAACAAGACGCTTTTGTACCGCCAGGATGAAACCAAAGGACCCGCCGAACGTCCAAGCCAGAAGTCGCCAGCGGCAGCTGACGGCGAAGGGCAATACCTGCAGCTGGTGATCAGTGCGTCCTACGATCTGGTTCCGCGTTCACGGCAAGAAATCGTCGACATGTGCCGGCGCGAGCTCGCCGATGTCCTGCCGGCAACGCGGGAAGCGCAGTTGCGAAAGGCCACTGTAATCAAGGAAGTGAATGCGACCTTTTCGCCCGAGCCAGGCGTAGATCGCTGGCGTCCTGGGCAGCAGAGCTCAGTCGAGAATCTCTATCTCGCAGGTGATTGGACCCAGACCGGGTGGCCAGCGACCATGGAAGGCGCAGTCCGGAGCGGGTACCTCGCGGCCGAAGCATTTCTGGCGGCGTCGGGCCAGCCGCGCAAGTTTCTCCAGCCGGATTTAGCCTTGGAAGGGCTCTCAAGGTTCTGGGCGAACCGAAACCACCGCACAATCCAATGAGCAGGCTACCAACTCTAAACTTGGTCTCGCAGATGTTGCCGCCCCGCACCATGCCCCGAAAATTCATGTTGCATTTGGCTGCGCAGGGGTATTCTATAGGGAGTACGGCAGCCAGTCCTGGCGGCCTCGCAATCGCGGCACTCGCGCCGGTTTTTTGCCAGAGCGTTATTCCGACCTCGGTCAATGCATGTACGAGTTGCTTTCCGCGTGGGGTCTTATCTCGCAATCTGGATTTTGTATGGAAACGCATCCAAGTGACAACTGATTGGACTGAATCCGCCGGTGCCTAATTCGGCCCTGCGAGCCAGTTCGTTTGCATGCGCGATGATGTCCACCTGAAATTGGTCGGGTTCCGTTCCGCCGATATCACTTGGTGGAATCGTCAGGACTGTTCGGTCGAACCATCGCGGCCGCTGCGGTTCACCGCGTTTGATTCGACCGCCTAACGCACCAGAGTTTGAGATAGCCGTTTGTACCACCGCTCTTAGAGTGTGACGTATTTACCCCTTAGGAGGTCCGATGGACCGGAAGTATAAGCAGAGGGGCTACAGCGACCGCGACGCTCAAGACAAGAAAAGAGAGCGTAGCGAACGCCCACCCAGCGGGGAGCCCCGCCCGAAGCAGGATGCCATGGGGCCGCGTACCCCGCGCATGGTGGGAACTGTGATGAGAGCGCGATGCTCGAGTTGTGGCGCCGTCCTGATGCCAGGGTTTGACCCGAATGGCGAATGTCCTCGTTGCCATACTGCGTTGCATTGTTGCAAGCAATGCGTGCATTTCGATACCGGCAAGCAATTTGAGTGCACTCAACCGATTCCCGAGCGCATCGCGAAGAAGGACGCCAAGAACGATTGCACCTTCTTCGAGTTCCGGATGACCGTGGAAAAGGACACCTCACCGGTGACATACGCCTCCGCTACTCCTGCGCCTGTAAGTCCTGGACGCCCGAATGACGCGCGCAAGGCCTTCGAAGATCTCTTCAAGAAGTAGCTTCTCCCGCGCGGCGGCTTCCTCCAGCCCCCTCAATCATCTGGATTCGTTTCGTCGAATTTCCATTTTTGCAGGTGTTCCGACTATATCGGTGGTAGTGGAAATAGCGTAGGTTCTCTGGAGGGCTTGTCTGCGATCGATTCCAGTTGCGGATAATGGCTGCGCAGCGTATCCGGTACCTTCACTTTGTTTCCGGTAAGCAAATGAATGAGTTGCAGCGCGTTCACAATTCCCTTGGCCTGAAAATGATTGTTAGTGACGACGAATGTGGCACGCGTGCTTTCCGCCACGTGTTCGACGCGCGTCGCCCAAGGCTCTAACTCTTCTTCCGAGTAGAGATAGTTGTAGCGTTCGGCCGGGGGCGATGCTGGGTCATCGCTGAACCAGGTGTCGTAGCGGCGGCCGTGCAGTCGAACGTAGCCAATCGGAGAAGTCACGCGCTCGCTCGGTTTGATCGAGCGGCCGATCACCGGCTGATCAATATTGCAAAAGCCAACTCCGCGCTCGTGCAAGAATTCATAGAACTCTTTCTGCGCCCAGGAGGCGTGACGCACTTCCACGACGAGCGGGTAATCCTTGAAGTCATCAAGGATTTGGTTCAGCCGTGCAAGACTGTCCGGCGTGTTGTGAAACGAAAATGGGAATTGCAGTAAGACCGCGCCGAGCCGGTTCGCGTCACGCAAGATGTCGAACCCGGCGCGTACGAGTTTAACGTCCTCGGCGGTTGTGTCGCCTTCATGCGTGAATTTCTGCCACAACTTTGCAGTAAATAGAAAATGAGGATTCGCGGCGATGCGATCGAGCCATTGCGCTGTGAGATCCCTCTTTAGCGGCGAGTAGAACGACGTGTTGATTTCGATGGTGTCAAAAAAATCCGCCAAAAACGTCGCTTCGTGAAATTCCTTCTCGTGGTGGGCGGGGTACAGCAAGCCTTTCCAGTCGGCATAGGACCAACCGGCGGGTCCTACGTAGATTCGCGCCGAGTTCGAGTTTTTGGGTTTCAAATCCGAGGGCATGGGCTTGTTTTCCAGCCTGTAGACGAATTGTGTCGGTTCGGTTGCAACTGACTGCTCAGCGCGCTATGCTGGCTTTGCTTCAATGCGAATACCCCCTCCATTCGTAAACCAAGCTAGCCTAGGGTGCTCGAATGAAAATAACATACAGTCACATCGAAACCGAGTTTCAGGCCGACATCGAACATGAAACCGAACGTCACGCGCAAAAGCTGAATCGTCTTTTGAAACGCTACGCAGCGGACCTTGTGTATTTGCACGGTTCTCTGGAAAAGACACCCCGCAAAATGGAGTTCAACTTTGCGGTGAACCTCAATCTTCCCACCGGCACGCTTCATGCAACAGGTGTAGGAGCTGACCCTCTCGGCAGCGCCAAAGCCGCGTTCGCCGAGCTCGAGAAGCAAGTGAAGAAACACCAGGCAAAACTTCGCAAAGACTACGTTTGGAAACGGAAGCGCGCGATCGGCGCGCCCGCGCCCCACGAAGCCCCGTCATCCGACTAGGCACAGCGTTCAGCGAACACGCCAGTACTTAGGCGCGCGGTTTCCAGGATTAGGGCGGGTTTGTGTGTCGAAATCGCGGTTCGTCATTCGGATGTATTGCACGACAGCCGCGACCGCCTGCTACAGTTCCTAGCGCGGTGCCTGACTGTGGAACGCTTTCGGGCCGCTCGAATTGCTCCTATGCCGATCAAATTGTTTCCGTGTAAATGTTAACTCCTCGTTAGGGGCGTAGCTCAGTGGCAGAGCAGCGGCCTTTAATCCGTATCCTTCGGAATTGCTTACCGTCGCAAAATCAGTAAACCTTTGATTCTAAAGTCACTACCCCTTGGAATTGCCGACGAGCGTACGTTGGCTAGCGCACGCAGCAGAGTGACCAAATGATGGAGGCTGTAACAGCAACTATGAGCATCAGACGGCGCAACCAAACGGGTAAGCGTCCAGAATTCTGGCGCTCCCGCGCTCATAAGCTGTCACTTTTGACAATTGAATTTCGGTGCCTGCTAGAGCGACCCTGATTCGGTTAGCTACAACATTTTGGAAAAAGTCCGAAACGTTGAGGCGGGCTTGCACACAAAGGGAGTGTTTTGATTACGCGACGGGTACGCGGCATGAGCGGTGATCGCTGGCTTGCGCCGAATTGCGCGCGACCGCGAGCCGCTCTGAGGAGAAAACTGAAATGAACCTGCCAAGCTTTCCGCAAGTCGACTTGTTCTCCGCCGGCATCAACGCGCTGTACGGGGTGCTCGTCGCCCGCCAGCCCTCGCACGACCGTGGCTACACCGCCGCAGGGCTGCTAATCATGGCCTTTTTCGGCGGTATCGGCGGTGGCGTGACGCGCGATGTGCTGCTCAATGAGATCCCCTCGCCACTCAAGGACCCGACCTATCTTTTCGTGTGCCTTCTGATGGGTTTGCTGGGGCTGGCAATTTATCACTACGAGGCCTCGAAGGAGGAGCGGTTCCGTACCAGGACGCTGGCCTACTTCAAGTCTTTCACGCTGCCCTGGTTTGCGATCCTCGGCGCACATAAGGCGCTCGATCACGGTCTCGGGATATTCGCCGCGATCATTATCGGGATGATCGCGACGACTGCGGGTGGAGTGGGTATCGATCTGTTCTCCGGGGTGACGCCGGAGGTCGTGAGGCCCTCAGAGCAACTCGTCACGACGGCCGTGCTGGCGAGCACGGTCTACACGGTGCTCGCGGTCCTAACGAAGGGCAGCCTCACTTTCTTTCCCGTCACGCTGATCGCGGTAACGGTTGCGTTCGTCTTCCGCGTGTTTGCTGTTCGGGAGCACTGGCCTTCGATCGTCCCCGCCGACACGTCCGCCGCCGGCCCGGTCGCGCGCGTGTGAACCCTTCTCAAAGAAACCGCTGGTCTGTAGTTGGTTCTATCTCGGTTGCGCTCTTGCCGGCTGAGGTTCTAATGCGAGCGCTACCTTACGCGCACACAAGAGGGGTGGCCCATGAGCCTTGTAGAACAAGCGCCGAAGGATAGGGCAACGGCTCTTGCCGAAGAGCGAACTGATCTGGGCGTCCAACGCACGCTGATGGCAGCGGAAAGGACGCTGATGGCATGGATCCGAACCTCGATCTCGATGATCGGATTCGGCTTCAGCATCTACAAGTTCTTTCAATACCTGCCCGAAGAAATTGCCGCCGGTAACATCCAGCGCCCGCAGGCGCCGCGCAATCTGGGATTGACCCTCATAGGCCTCGGCACTCTGGCATTAGCCGCCGCAGCCTTGCAGCACCGGATTTTTCTGAGGGAGATTGGGGCGGGCAGTACGCGGCATGCGTGGTCCATCTCCTTCACGGTAGCGATTCTCGTCATCCTGATTGGGCTCATCACGTTTTACGGCGTTCTGCTGCGCCACGGGCCGTTCTAGTACGAGCGCACATCGCCTTTTCTTACCTTTACGATGGACCACCCTTCAGGATTCAGCGTCCGGCGCTCAGCGATGCTGGACGACTCCCAAATCACTCGAGTACTTCTTCTGCCCCTCATCGAGTCAGGAAAGAGGACTAAACCGTTCGGCAAGGGCCTGTTTTTGTGTCCCGGCCGCCCTCCCGCGCCTGTTAGTTTTGACAATTACACAATCCGACCGCATCGCCTACTCTCTAGCCGCATAGACAATCAGGACCGGCAGAGAACTTAGTTGCCGTTGCAAAGATGCTTGTAACGGAGCGCACATGGAATCATCTGCAGTTCCCCAAGGCATTGAGCTGATCGTTCGAGGCCTTGAGATTTTGGGAGTTGCGGTGATCGGCATTGCGTTCCCCTACGCAACCATCCGGGGCCTTGTGCAGATCAGACAGCGGAGACCAGACGCCTATCTGCAACTGAAGATCTTTATTGGAAAAGCGTTGCAACTCGGGCTGGAATTCCTGGTTGCTGCGGATATTGTCAAGACGGTAACGGTCAACCTCACCAGGGATGGGATCGTTTCGCTTGGTTTGCTGATTCTCGTGCGAACGTTCCTGAGCTGGTCCATCACGGTGGAAATCGAAGGCTGTTTGCCGTGGCAAATCGCAAGGAGTGGGAGGGTTTGAGGCATGCGAGACTGGGAACGAATTGTCCACGATCTTTTCGCCCGCTTAGACGGGCCGCTTCACTTCCGGTTCATCTTCCAGCCATTGATGGCAATTATTTTCGCGGTCGTCGACGGTATCAAAGATGCAAAAGCCGGGAAGCCCGCGTATTTCTGGGAACTGCTTTCTACTCCGAAATCTCGCCAAGCGCTGGTTAAGGACGCCTGGAAGTCGGTCGGCAAGATTTTCATCGTCGCGATCATTCTTGATTCCGTCTACCAAATGGAAGTTCATTCGACCGTCTACGCGGGGGAACTGCTTATCGTCGCGTTTACCCTGGCGATCGTGCCGTACTTGATCGTGCGCGGTCCCGTTAATCGAATCGTCCGGCTGTTCCGCGGGCATGCAGTTAGCGCGAAGATAGCCGACGTTACTCCGCGGCACGAGTAGACACGCTAAACGGACCGAAATTGTGCGGTGGTAAACGGATTTGAGATTGGCAAGCTGGGACTGGTTACGTCTCCAACGAAAAGAAAGGTGATGCGAATATGCTTCCTGTAACTAGCGATCCATTGCCGACCAACGCTCCTCCGGGCTTCCACCTGCTTGCCAAGCCCAGCGGGTCTACCTGCAACATTGACTGTACGTATTGCTTCTTCTTGTCCAAGGAGTCGCTGTATCCGAACGAAAAGAACCGGATGTCCGACGCCACGCTGGAGGCCTACATCCGTCAACTGCTCGAGTCACACCGCACGCCCACGGTAACAGTGGCATGGCAGGGCGGCGAGCCGACGCTTATGAAGCTGGATTTTTTCAGGCGCTCCGTCGAACTCGTTGAAAAGTACCGCCGGCCCGGCCAGGCTGTGCAGCACACCTTTCAAACCAACGGCATCCTTCTCGATGATGAATGGTGCGAGTTTTTCAAGGAGCACAATTTCCTGGTCGGCCTGAGTGTCGACGGCCCGCGCGAGCTTCACGATACTTACCGGGTCGATCGCAGCAAGCAGGGCACGTTCGATAAGGTGATGCGAGGCTGGCGCCAACTACGCCAGCACGGAGTCGACTTCAATATTCTGTGCACCGTTAACGCCGCAAACGAGCACCACGGCCGCACGGTCTACCGTTTCTTTCGAGACGAACTGAAGGCAGAGTGGGTCCAGTTCATTCCCATCATCGAACGCGCCACCGAGGCGACGATCCAGATTGCCAACCAGGGCTGGAGCGAACAGCCCGGCCAGAAGCGCCTGCTCTACACGCAGGCTGGCAACCTGGTAACGAAACGCTCGGTCGGCGGAGAACAATACGGCCGCTTCCTCGTGGATATCTTCGAGGAGTGGGTGCGCCACGACGTTGGCCGTGTTTACGTTCAGCTCTTCGACGTGACGCTCGAGGCTTACTTCGGCCGTCATCTACTATGCATCCATGCCCCAACCTGCGGCTACGGCCCGGCGCTCGAGTACAACGGCGATCTCTATTCTTGCGATCATTTTGTCGAGCCGCGTTATTTGCTGGGCAACATCCACGAGACGCACATGCTCAAGCTCATAGCCTCGGCCCAGCAGCGCAAATTCGGGGACGACAAGCGCGATTCGCTTACTGCTCAGTGCCGGCGTTGCGCGGTTAAGCCGCTGTGTAACGGCGGATGCCCGAAGGACCGGTTCGCAGTTTCACGCGACGGCGAACCGGGCCAGAACTACCTCTGCCAGGGCTTGGAGTTGTTCTTCACGCATACGGGCCCGTCCATGCAGACCATGGCTCAACTATTGCAGCACGGCCGCCCACCTTCCGACGTGATGGCATTGACCGCTGCCGAGGACGTCAAGCGAGGGCCCTATCATCCATGTCCTTGCGGAAGCGGCAAGAAGTTCCGTTTCTGTCACGGCGACCGCGCGCCAAACTCCCCTTTCAGCCGTTTGAGCCCTGCGACGACCGCGCCACACGAGGGACTACTCAATACTGCGCACTCCGGTCACCCGTCCCAAGCATCATCCGGCGCCGCACATGGAGCAACCAAATGACGGTTCGACCTCATATTCCGGCTTCAAAGCGATTTTCTTCGAGAAGAAAGGCAACTGCGTCACAAAATTCAAGCAAAAGGAAGGAACAAATTATGGCTTCGAAGCAACCGAATATCCTGATTCTCTGGGGCGATGACATTGGCATCTGGAACATCAGCCACTTTAGCCGAGGCATGATGGGCTACCAGACGCCGAACATCGACCGCGTCGCCAACGAAGGCGTCACCTTCACCGATTATTACGGCCAGCAGAGTTGCACAGCGGGACGCGCGGCCTTCATCACTGGCCAGAACCCACTCCGCACGGGCTTGACCAAAGTCGGAATGCCTGGCGCTACCGTCGGACTTCAAGCCGAAGACCCGACGATCGCCGAACTGCTAAAGCCGCTCGGCTACGCTACCGGGCAGTTCGGCAAGAATCATCTCGGCGATCGGAATGAATTCTTGCCGACAGCGCACGGATTCGACGAGTTCTTCGGCAACCTCTATCACCTGAACGCCGAAGAAGAACCGGAACTGCCCGACTATCCGAAGGACCCGGCATTCCTGAAACAGTTCGGGCCCAGAGGGGTGATGCACAGCTGGGCCACTGAAACGGATGACCCAACAACTGATCCCCGCTGGGGCCGCGTAGGCAAGCAAAAGATTGAAGACACCGGCCCTCTGACCAAGAAGCGGATGGAAACCATAGACGAGGAGATCACCGTAGGCGCTATCGGCTGGATGGAGAAACAGGTCAAAGCGAATAAACCCTTCTTCCTCTGGTACAACTCGACGGCCATGCACTTCAGGACCCACCTGGCCGCAAAGAACAAAGGCAAAAGCGGGCAGGACGACTATAGCGATCGGATGGTTGTCCACGACGAGCAAATCGGCCAGATTCTGGACAAGGTCGATGCGCTGGGTATCGCCGATAACACCATCGTCATGTATTCCACCGACAACGGCCCCGAGAACGACACCTGGCCGGATGGCGCCAATACGCCGTTCCGCAGCCAGAAGGACACGAACTGGGAGGGCGCCTGGCGTGTCCCCTCGTTCCTCCGTTGGCCGGGCAAGATCAAGGCGGGCTCCGTGCTGAACGGCATCGTTTCCCACCAGGACATGTTGCCGACTTTGCTGGCTGCAGCTGGGGATCCGGACATAAGCCAGAAACTCCTCACCGGTTACAAGGTCGGGACTAAGACGTTTAAGGTACATATTGACGGGATCAACGTGCTGCCCTATCTCACAGGCGAGGTGAAGGAAAGTCCAAGAACCTTCTTCTTCTACGTCAGCGATGACGGCGGCATCATGGCGGTCCGGCAGGGCGACTGGAAATTGGTGTTCGCAGAACAGCGTGCGACCTCAACGCAGGTTTGGGCGGAGCCTATGGTGAATATGCGGCTTCCGCATATTTTTAGCTTGCGTCGCGATCCGTTCGAGCGCGCCGATTTCAACTCCAACGTTTACTTCGATTGGATGATCGATCACGTCCCCCAGCTTTACCAATGTCAGGCAATCGTGGCGGCCCAGATCGAAAACTACGTGAAGTACCCGCCTCGCCAAAAGGCGGCCTCATTCAACCTCGACTCGGTAATGCGGCAGTTGGATCACGCGGCGAGCAGCAAGGCGGCAGCGGCGGCAGCAGGTGCTAAGGGCGATTGAATCGCGGTAGCCTAGGCTGAGCAAGACAGATATCCCCGGCGGATCCTGGATCTACCGGGGATATCTGATGTTTTCATGGATGACGCACTTCTTCTTGTGCTTCAGCGCTGATGGTGATGGACTGGACATCTGAATGTTTAAAGAGTCGACTAATTTTCAATGATTGCGCAAAAGGAACACGATCCGGCTTTGCTGGATGTCTCAGAAGAAGTCCGCGCCTTCTACGATCGTTATCCATATCCTCCGCCGACCGATAGTCTGGAAAAATATCGTCGCCTCTGGCAAGACCCGCAAAGACGCCGCGCGGATTTTCATTTATTTTGGCCTGATCGGACTTTCTCGGAAAACCAATCCATTCTCATTGCCGGCTGCGGGACAACTCAGGCGGCCAAGCATGCCATGCGCTGGCCTACGGCGCAGCTTACAGGTATCGACGTTAGCTCAACGAGCGTGCGGAGTACTGAGGACCTCAAGCGGAAATACAATTTAGACAACCTGCACGTCTATCAGTGGCCTATCGAGCGTGCAAACGACTTGGAGATGAGCTTCGATCAGATCGTGTGCACCGGCGTTCTCCACCACATGGCCGACCCCGATGCGGGGCTCGCGGCCTTGCGCGACGTGCTCAAACCGGACGGGGCCATACATCTCATGGTGTATGCACCTTATGGTCGAACGGGTGTCTACATGCTGCAGGAGTTCTGCAGACGCATCGGTATCCGCGCTGCCGATTCGGAAATCCGGGACCTTAGCGATGCGCTCCAGGCTTTGCCACCCGGACATCCGTTGGAAAATCTGCTACGCGAGGCCCCGGACTTTCGGCAAGAGGCCGCGCTTGCTGATGCGCTTCTACATCCGCATGACCGCGCGTATTCGGTCCCGCAATTGTTCGATTTCCTGGAGAGGGCCGAATTGAAATTCGGTCGGTGGATAAAACAAGCGCCCTATTCGCCGCACTGCGGAGTCATGGCACAAATCCCGCAGGCTCTCCGGATGGCACAGCTTTCCTTTGCGGAGCAATTTGCTGCCGTCGAGCTCTTTCGAGGCACGATGGTTCGCCACAGCTTGGTTGCCTATCGGAAGGATAGCTGCTCTAGCGCGCACGCAGTCAGTTTTGCCGGTGACGCCTGGCTCGGCTATGTGCCGATTCGAATGCCAGACACGATCTGCGTTCAAAAGGGGCTGCCCCCCGGGGCTGCGGCCGTTTTGATCAATCAGGGCCACACCTATACAGATCTCTTCATGCCCATAGACTCGACTGAAAAGCGCCTGCTTGATGCCACAGACGGGAGTCGCTGTATTGCCGAGATCGCCGAAAGCGCGTTGTCGTCCTCACATCAAAAAACGCATCTCGACATCGCGCGTGCCTTCTTTGAACGGCTCTGGTGGTATGACCAGGTGGTATTCGATGCATCACGGTAGTTCATTGGAGTTCTGCTTGAGAAGCAGCGTGAGGTCCAGAAAGTGCTTTCGAAACTATTTCGCCGAAATCGGAGCAATGTTATCCGCCGCGAACCCGCGTCCAAAATGACGTGGAGAGAGCAGGCGCAACGGGTCCAACGTGAAGCCCACGTCTATTATTTTGCGTTCAAACATCCCGGTGTGCGTTGGTACGCAAAACTGGTCGCAGTGTGCAGCGCAAGCTACCTGTTTAGCCCTATTCAGCTGATTCCAAGTTACATTCCGGTGATCGGATTCCTGGACGACTTCCTAGTTCTCTTCGTAGCGGCGAAGCTACTTCAAAGAATTATTCCTCCGGAGGTGCTCGCGGAATGCCGAAAGCTGGCCGATGCCGCCGAAATGCGCAGGAAACAAGAAATAAGATCGACGGCGGCGCTCATTGGTTTCGCCGCCATCGCCGCAGTTTGGCTCCTCGTAGCGGCTGGCGTCAGCATACTGATGGCAAGATACATCTCCGCCGAAGGGGCTGTAGCAAAATAGTCGTGGAAAACGCCACGACGCTGCGCTCGTCGATGGCGGTCCGAACGTGCTACCGAGAGTAAACGACTGAGTGTTCTGCGCAAATTCTCTGCAAGATGGAACGCTGCCCTGCGCTGCGAAAGCCTTCTGTGGGATATCCGCACAAAATATCTACATCATACTGGAGGGTCAGTTCTTGCAATCGCCGTTCCATCTCGACAGCCGCTTCCGCTTGGCCTTCCGCGTACAGGATGGCAGTACTTTCTCCGCAAGCTGCAACGCGAGGATGCTTCCCGGCGGCTGCCTTGAGCGCGGTATCAATGAGGTTCGCCGCAGTTTTCATAAATCGAGCCGAATCAGGCTGGCCATTCACCAGAAATTCGGAAAGCAGGTACGCCGGTTCCAACGCAAGATAGCGACCCCGTCCTATGGCCTCAGCAACGTTACAGCCTTCCGCCTCCAACCTCTCGCGGAGGGTATTGCCATGTGAGAGGGTCGCGACAAGTATGACGGAATCACCGTTCGCTAAAGCGGTACCCATGAAACGAGCGTAGCGATCGAGGAAGGATGCGTCATTGCGGTAGAGCTCAACCTCGTGGCACTGGCCGAAAGTCTTATCCGCCCGGACGGGCGGTGCGGCCGATTCGATGCCCTCCTCGAAAGGCCGCTGAATTGAAGCTTGCGCGCCGGTGACGCGAGTGAAATCGCGACTCGCCAATTGGCCACTCACAAATGTTTTCTCCGACATCACCGCTTCCACCGCGGCGAGCAGTTCGTTTTCAGCGCTGGACTTAACAACGTAACCGAATCCGCCGGCGTCGAGAGCTGCTCGGACTACGTCGAGATCAAGGTTTTGGCTTACGAAAAGAATTTTTGATTTGAGCGAAAGCTCGCGAATTCTGAGAGCACCGCTGATGCCGCTCCCATTCGGCAGGTTGATATCCATAAGAATCAGATCCGGTTGCAGCTCAGCCGCTTTCTGAACCGCTTCTAGTCCGTTGGAGGCGAAACCGACAATGTGCAAGGCAGGATTTTCCGCGAGCTTCGCAACGACGTAACTCCGCCAGGGGACAAAATCATCGACCACGAGAACACGGATTGAGGTGCTAATAATTATCCCCCAGTTACACTACAGAACTGATCTAAACACAGTAATCCCAAATTAGTTGCGGCTATGAAAGTATCCCATGAGGAATAAATTCTGTCTTTGCTCGTGAGCAATCCTGGACCTGCGCGAGAGCAATCACGCAAAGCAGGATAATGTCCGATAAACGCGCGTTTACCAGCCACGGGACCGTTTTGGCGACTGGGAAATCTCCTGCTACCAGTAATTATCGCGATTTGCCCGCCGATGATCGGTCAGTCCCGTTCTCTTGACCAATGCCCGCGCCCTGTCACTTCTGACAATTACGTCCAGTGGCGACAAAGGGTAGGAATAGGGAGAGGTAGTTTCACTGAAATGCAACCTGCGAAAAGGGCGCGGGGAGAACAGGCGCTCGGCCGTGAAGGTTCCTGTTGAACAGGGGACTGAACGAACAGCAGCCGTTCTAAAAAATTTGCTGGCGCTACCTCCGGCAAAACAACTGCGGAAGGAGATCAGATGCGACATTTTAGCGGCGTAATCACCGAGATGCACAAAGTCGTTGTCGGCACCTTGCTCTCAGTCGGCCTGCTGACGGTGGGAAGCACTCCTGCATTCTGCCAGAAGGCCGAGACTATTGAAGCAACGGCCATGGGTACAGGCACGCAACTAGGGCAGAACGTCGAGGTGCGGCTGATCATTTCCGACTTCTCAACGATGGAGGAGAGGCAGGTATTGGTGGACGCATTCACGAAAGGCCAGAACGAGGGCTTGGTCAATGCGCTGAAAAAGATGAGAGCGGTAGGCCGCATTTCGCTCACCGGCACTGTGGGGTATGACGTTAGCTTTATCCGGATGATTCCGACCCCGACCGGAAGGAAGATTCGCTTTGTAACCAACCGCCAGATCAGATTCGGCGAGGCTTGGACGGATTCGCAATCCATGTCTTTTGATTTGAGCGGCGGCGAGATCGACATAAACGATTCCGACAAGAGCAAGAGCACCGGCGTTTTGTTTCCCCAGGCCCAACTCGTGATCGACAAGCAAGGGCAACTGCAAATTGAATTGGCTCAGAACCAGTGGAAGCTGGTGGACGTGCTCGATTGGAAAGGAACGCCCGGCGTGAACTAACCGAGCAGCGGTCTCAGCACCGGTGATGCAGAGTTGTCCGGATTCGTTTTGCATTGAGGTGTCCCATGAAGATGATCGAGCGTAGTATAGCGATGTGGTGTGGCTTTGTTCTGGTCCTGGTCACTTTGACGGCCGGTTATCTGACGGCTAAAGAACTGCGCAGTGACAACGATAAGTACCTGTGCTCGGAAACAAACCCCGGGAGTATGTGCAATGCCAGTACGACGTGCGGATCCAGCTCTAGTCCGTGCATTGCGGACGTCAAGCGCACCAGCGATTCCGCTTCGGTCACTCCCAGCATCCCTGACGCTAAAGCGAATGCGCCGTTCTGTGTGAAGGTCGGCACGACTGTAACCTGGCAAAGCTCGTCCAAGAAAACAGGCTTCGTCCTGGACTTTGGCGCTTCTTCTCCATTTGACACAGCGGATGGGGCAATCATGGGTGGCTCCGATCGCTCTGTTTCGGTGGTGGCGAAAAGGCCAGGATGCTTTAAGTATTCCGTTGGGGCTTGCGTCGCTGGGGCTATCTACGGAATGTGCGACTCGAAGACCGCAGAGCTTGTCGTAACCAAGTAACTGAGCGAAGGCAAATTCGTCGCAGACCACTAGAAGCTATATCCGAGGGAGAAGACCAAAACCGGATCGGCTTCTCCTGGATTAAAAATCTGCGTCGCAAATGTAACTTTTTTGCGCGTGAATTCCACGAGCAGACCGCGCTGGATATCGAGCGCCGTCTGAAAAGTCCGGGTCCGCTGCACCACGTATCCCGCTGAGAACCACGGCACCGGTGAGTACGTCAGTTGCGTCCACGTATAGAAGAAATTGTCGGCCTTTGTGCTCGTATCGAAAATGTATTCGTTCGCGCTATACAGTTGAAGCTTCTTGTAGGTGGCGGTGAATTCCAGCCCAGGCGCCATTCCAACCACATTTCCAAATACCCCGCCGATCATGGGCGTCACCTCCAGGATTTTCCCCGCTTTCAGGTTGTACCCGGCCCAGAGTGACCCCGTTCGCAGGCCCTCGTAGTTATATCTTGCTTCCAGGTGGAGCGTGTCATGGTCTGCCGTGAAGGCTGGCGAGACGTAGGATTCTCCATGGGGCACGTCATATCCGCTCACACTTAGATTGAATTCCCAAGGATTCGCCGGCGCCACTGCAGCCGGCGGCGTTTTGTTTGCGTCCGTTTGCGCAAGGAGCTGACCGCCGCAAAGAACGGCAACAACCAACATGCCGATGTGTCGTGCGGCTATCATTTCCCTGGAGTGGGAAGTCAAGAGCGCGGTGGTCGCTCCGCGTGATTATTCGGCCATGCCCTCTGAATTACAGCAAAAAGAAATGCGGTGGTGAGGCCAAACAGAATCCAGCCGCTCAACGCTTCCAGGGCACCCAGCATTCGCCAATGTGGCGCTAAAAAGAGATTCTCGTGGCCGTAACTCGTCATTGCCTCCAGAGAATAGAGAACCGCGGACTTCAAGTCAGGCGATGCGCCCAAAAGTCGGTAAACGCCCGCCCAGACAGCTCCCTCAAGACCGTGCAGAATGGTGGCCGAAAGAGCCGTCCCTCCAACGATAAAGATCGGGGTGGACGAAAGACGCCCGAGCGCGTGCTTACCATCGAGTCCCGCGGAAAAGTTCTCGACGATGCGGCTGAGGCAATAGGCATGAAAAACAACAGTCAGTAGGATGAGTGGCACACCCCACGCCCAGTCCGCGCCCCACGCAGGTGCATCTCCGGGATTCATAGACAGCCTGGCTTGTGCGCCCTGGCGACTGAGGAGCGATCAGCCTTATTCCTCCTCTAGAAAGTACCTTCGACGTTGCCGCAACAGGAGGACACACGTCGACGAGCTTGCGGATACTATGCGCTCCAAACACCGGATGGAATTGTCAAAATTGACACTCGATTACGTTCGGTTAAGAACGCCTCCGGCTGGCCTATCGTCGGGGCTGCAGATAAATTGCAGTGAAGCCTAGTTTTGATTCGAAGCAGATCAGCGCAGGGCCTTTAGTAGGCCGCTTAGGAGAACGACGAATGGAACCTCTGCAAGAATCATGGGTAGCGCGGGAACTAAGACGGCAGCCGCCAGGGTATAAAGCGCTCCCTTGTCTGCCGGGAATGAGTTCATTTTTTCAATGCCCTGATAAACTCGGCCAAAATTGGCAAGGGCGCTGCTCTCGCGAGCCACAAGAAAGTCATGTTCATGCCCGGCACGATGCAGAATCCATTTTTCGTGGAACTCAGCGCTGTGCAACTGGCCCAAGATTCCATATTCGAGAACTCCCTTGCGACGGAGTCCCGCCAGACGCGGAACAAAAAAAGCGAGAGGCCCGAGCGCGACCAAAGCAGTGATAGCAACCAGCACAATCGCGGATAATTTGAAGTTTGTGAGGTGAGCACCGTGATAAAGGATCTCGTCACGCCAGGTTGCAGCGATTACAGCGGTTGCGCTGAACGCGATTGGCGCGAAGGCGGCTGAGGTTAGGCCGAGGAACCCTAACCCACCGTGCTGGTCGGGATGAGTGGGAACCAACTTCAAATTCCGTCTCGACAATTTGAATGCGAAGAAGGTCCAGAGCAGCCACTTCCAAAGCATGAGGCCGAACAGGAACTGGAAAATCGATGTACTGACCAGAACGGCGTACCAACCTGCCGCAGTTAAGTGTAGTTCGGCGCCGGACGCATGCGAAAGCCACGGCGTCGCATCCACGAGGCCTTTGTACGATGTCGCGGTATGTACAATCAGTAGCAACAGGATTGTGAACTCGGGCGGAAGAGAATCGCGTACGCGGACCAGCGTGGCGATGACGGCATCGACCCGAGCTAGATCCGACGCGTCGAGGAGGTCTGCCTGGCGGATATGCCCCATGACGACGCGAAAACGCGATTCCATAAGAATTTCGCCAACCAGCAAGACGGGAACGGCAATGAGCATGCGGGAGTGAACACGATAGTCTCGCATTAGGGAAATCAGGCCTTCGGAATTCAAAAGTGCAGTGATTATCAACAGCGGCAGCCAACCAACGGCAATCAGAAAAGTAATGCGGCGGCCGAGATTCCATTGATTCCGGCGGATGAGACCAACGGCGCGCTGGGCCCGATAGAACGGTCCTCCGCGGACGAAAGAAACCTCGGCGGACGCAGGAGTAAGGGGCGATTCAGTAGTGGCGTCCATGAGAATCCTTCTTGAGCTGCCGCCCGCTGCTGCATTTCGTTCTGGAGTCGTTGTGAGTGGGTTTTCTTTGGCAAAATCCGTGCGAGCGTTTTAAACACTCCCGCGACTCACCGGAGACTTTTCCTCGAAAGGGCTCGGAAAAATCTTGCCGCGAAGGTCAACGGTGGCAATGGCGTTGCCTTCATCGACGATGAGTTCCTTGCGTTGATCGTAATTGGGCTGCGCCCAGGTGAGCGTGAGACCGAGCAGCAGGCCGATGAGATATTGAGGCCACCGCTGATCGATTCAAGCTGGCATGGTCCTACTCATTCCATCGCCGGAATCGGAAACTGAGATTCGCACGCACAACAACCCAGCAAAACGGCGACGAAAAAGCACCGGCCAGGCCCGCCGAGCCGGAGCAAGACGTACGCGTCTACTTCCGAGTTGGCGAGGCCTTGGTAAGCTCTTCGTCCAATGATTTGGCAGCTGGCGGAGCTGTTTGGCCGCCTTCCGCGATGTCCTTCGCGGTGATCGGTTTGCCATATAGAGCTTTGTTGGCATCATCATCGGTGTCCATCGAAGCGCCTTCTAGAGACACGCCGGCAAACAGTCCTTTGCTTCGTGAGTAGGTCAGAACATCCACGTGCATCGAGGCGGCGTTGTAACCCGTTGCCTGAGCGCCTGTAGGTCCGGCGGCAGCAGCGGCATTGGCTCCGAGCTTTGTCTTTCCGTTCAGGATTTGCTCTGCGCCGTGTTTATTCATAACTACCAGCACGAAATCAGTCGCCGTGGAACCAAGTTGCACGCCGATGCTGCCTTGATCGAGCTTGTACATTGCCGGTGCACCCCAGTCACCGTTCATATCCGCACCTTGACGGCAAACCAGCACACCTCTACCGTAGCTGCCGCCGATTCCGACGGCCACTTTTTTGACGCTGGGGAAGATGACCACACAACTGGCCTGGTCGAGGATACTCGTGGGCAAGCTCCCGGCGAGAATTGTGCGCAATACAGTCGCCGAATTCGAGATACGCTGCTCTTCCTTACTCTGAGCGAACAGGGGAGAAGCTACCGCCAGACACAGGGCGCAAATCATCATTCTCTTTTTCAAGTGTTTATCCTTTCCCGCGAAGTGATCCGTTCCGCGGATGCGTCGTTAGGCCGACATCTTACCTCAAAACAGCCGTGATTATGGTCGTAATTTCAAAGGCCCGGTACTGTCAAAAGTGACAGTCCGTTTCCGGCACGAACAGGTCGCTAGAAACTCCCGGTTGCCGGTGAGGGAAATACGAACGCGATGACCATGTGAGAGGCGATCGGCGTCCCTTGATATGTAGCCGGGGCGAACGTCCAGGCCTTCACTGCTTTTGTGGTCTGTGGTGTCAAGCTTTGCACCTCGCGAACAACGTGCACTTTCGTGACTTTGCCCGTACTTCCGATCGTAACGTCGAGAACGACCGCTCCCGAAGCAATGCTATCCACTGGATAAGTTGCATAGGACGCTGCCGTGAGCTGCGGCGGGTTGTATCCCGCTGTGGCCGCAGGAGCCGCTTGGGAAAGCGAGATTGTCTGGGACAGATTCCCCACGCCCCCTGGGTTGAAGGGATTGAAAACAACGCTGACCGGAAGGACCGAAGGCACGGCCTGGCCATCCAACGAGGCTGGTCTGAAGCTCCAGCTTTTTATCGCAGCAGAGGCAACACTGGTCAGCGGGGCCAGATCGCGCAACACATCCAGATTCTGCACTTTGCCGGAGCTATCCAGATTCACCATCAGCGTCACAATTCCCGGCGTCATGACGTCGATCGGATAAGTAATGTTAACGGCGCTGGCAATACCGGGGGGTTGAAACCCCGGCCCCGACCATGCCAACTGAATCATCAAAGCGGTCAGCAGAACCGCCACAATTATCGCGCCTCGGACTCGGCTCATCTTCGTCACGATTAATTCCGCGCCTTCTGGAGTCAGACTCTAAGCGGGCGACCCCAAGCTGAGCATCGCACGGTTTCACAAGTCTGCCGATTGTCAGTTTTGCCAGTTTCGGAGCCGGCGGTCTCCTTGATCCGCGCCAGCCCGTCTTGCACCGGCAGCTGTCATTTCTGACAATTCCAATCAAACCACAAGCAGGATAACTTCCAGGCGAGTCAAGATCCGGAGCATCACTGCGCGTTATAAAGTCTCGACCTATTCAGGAAGCCTATTGAGAGGCCGTTTCGCCCATGCGACAAATCCTTAGTGTTGCGGCGTGGCTGTTGTTGGTCGCACTACTCGTTCTGGGGATGCCTAGGCTAGCTCCGGCGAAACACGCGCAACATTTCACTCCTCCGGATGTGCTCACAGTGAGTGACATTCCCTTTCCGGCCACGACCATCGCCGCTGGCGTGGTGACGCTGGCGATCAACCTCGACGACACCGGCCAAATCACAAACGTCCAAACGCTTCGCGACATACCGACCGTGACGGGTCAGGCGATGCTGGCGTTGCACAATTGGACTTACGCGCCTGCGAGCCTGAATGGAAAGCACGTGCCATCGACTTTGATCGTCAACATCGTGTTCGATCCCGCCTTTCTGGACTCCAACAGCATTCCGCTAGCACCGCCGGAGTCGGTCCAGCCGCCAGACCCTAAAGCAACACCGTATACTCCACCCCAACTATTTACGGCCACCTTCCCACCTTATCCTGCCAACGGAAATGGCGCTGGTGCCGTCGTTCTGGACGCCAGCATCAATAACAAGGGCAGCATCACTCAGGTCACGACCGTTCGCGACATCCCCGCGCTGACGGCGGTTGCGGTGGCTGCGTTGCAAAACTGGAGCTTCGGTGCGGCGCTTTACGCAAACACGCCGATTGCGTCGAAAGTGGTGGTGGCCATGGTGTTCCGAAACCCGGAGACGGCTCTGCCGTAGCGCGTTGCGAGCAGCAGGATCGCAGTGACGGCCGCGTGTTGTTGTCGAATTTGGCAAGCCCGGCAAAGGAGAGCGACAATGCACAAACAAGCGAGTTGGTTCGCGGACTTTGTACAGTTTCTGTTGTTGGGGCTGACGGTCAGCAGCGTCGCCATTCAACTGCACGCCCTGCCTGGCTCCGCGTCGCGGAATGTCTCATCCCAGTCCCAAATGTTTCAAGATCTTCAGAATCTCGCCCAGGAGTTCTCTGTCGACCACACAGTCCACTGGAAACATACCTTCCCACATTTTGGCGAAGTGATCACATCAATGTCGGTGGCGCCGACGAACTTTGATGGCTGTTCTGTGGTGTGGAGCCAAACCCAGGAAGGGACCAGACCCCGTCAACTGTTTTACATCGAGACCCACCGGTTTGAGGTTCCGCTGGCAACCATGGACGCGAAGCAAATCACTGTGGAGCCCGTGGGTGCGGGGCAAAGCGAGCGTCCCGGAATCGAGCCGGGCGACTACTACACGGTTCTTCTCCAATCGTTGGGTGGAAAGAAGTCCGTTAACTTGGTCGACCATAACATTGTGTTCAACGAGAAAGAGGGCCCCATCGCTTCCGTGGAGCAACTCATGGTTTCCAGCGCATGGGTCAGGGTCCGCCACGAACAGAAGGGTGAGACGTTGAAGGCGCAGTTTCAACAGGCGATAGCGTCGTGCATCGCGGCGGGTCAATGATTTGATTCTTATTCGCCCAGCAGAATGAAATTTCTATTGCGCGACAAGTTCGCGGTGCGGACGCCGTCTCCATTTCTTTGCCCTTCGGACATTGTGCAGGTCCCCGACGCGGCGATGATAAATCTGGAGTGAACCATCTGGTAGGCGCCCATAAATTGAGCATCCAGGCTATTTCCACCTTAGGGAGAAGCACTGATGGCTAGCTCGGGAATTGCTCCCGTATCCGCCGATTGGAGATCTAGCTTTTTCGATGGTCTAAGCCTGCAGGACCGCGAGAAAATCCTAGCCGCCGCAAAGCCTCGCCGCTTCGCCGCCAATTCTGTGATCACGAACCAGGGACACCCTGCCGACCATCTGTTCTTGCTTACTAAGGGTCGCGCCAGATATTTCTTCGATGAGCGCGGGGGACGGCACATCCTGCTGCACTGGATCACACCCGGAGATCTTATTGGCGGAAAGACGCTGTTGGCAAAACCGGCCTCGTACCTTCTCAGCTGTGAAACGGTAAGAGAGTGCGGCTTGCTCGTGTGGGACCGAGTCACCATCCGGGGTATTGCAGCCCAACATCCAATCCTGCTGGAGAACGCGCTGTCGACCGCCTCGGACTACTTATCTTGGTATCTTGCCGCCCATGTCGCGCTGACTTGCCACTCCGCAGAACAGAGATTGGCGGGCGTCCTAGAGAGCCTGGCTGGGGTGATTGGGCAAAAAGTTTCCGGTGGCGTTGAACTTGATGTCACCAACGAGGAATTGGCCAATGCCGCAAACGTGACACATTTCACCGCCAGTCGTCTGATGGGCGTGTGGCAGCGCCACAATTTAGTAAAGAAGAGCCGCGGCAAAATCTTGCTCCGCCACCCCGCACGGCTTTCTCTGCGCGAACTCTGAGGGCGATCGCGTTCATCTTTTTGCTTAGGGGTTTGCTTTCTCTAGTTGCCCGAGATCAAGTCACAGATTGCTTCAGGACAACGACGCAGTTGTGCCCACATGTGATGCTCTGACTTCTGCAATTAGCTCAGCACCATCGTTTCTCAATTCGGTCTGGAACTCTAAACCGATCAGGCTACTTGCCCCTTCCAGGAGTCAAACATGGTCGAAAGTGAATGGCGCGCCTTATACAGAGCTGCGATTCTTGAGCTTGACCCGAAGCGACTGCAGACTCGCGTAAGAGCGGCTGAGGACGCCATTAATGCGCGCGCGTCGTCTGCCCGAGTTCCTCTTGGCGAACGAAAAGAAATGGACGACGCGTTGTCCACCTTACGCGTTTTGAAGCGGAAGCAGCCCTAACGGTCGTGATTGGTGTCGGAAGAGCTTGCAACGTCACTCGACGGGGACGAGAGATTTCCCGAGTTGCTTAACGGCGGACAGTTCGGCTCGACGGATGTGAGACACAAGTCCGAGTTGTTTGAAAATCCAAATGGCGTACCAGTTGAAATCAATTTCATACCACTTGAACCCGTGTCGGGCAGAAACAGGATAGGCGTGATGGTTGTTATGCCAACCATCTCCGAAACTTATCAGTGCCACCCACCAATTATTGGTTGACGTATCTCGGGTCTTAAAGCGGCGTGTTCCCCAAATATGCGCGACCGAATTGACGATCCACGTCGCATGAAGTCCCACCACGGTGCGAAAAAAAGTGCCCCAGAGCACCAGGCGGAATCCACCGATAGCGAACAATATGAGTCCGAGTACAGCCGTGGGCACAAGATGGTACTTCGTGAGCCAGACGTGGACGCGGTCCTCGGCCAGATCGGGCACGTAGCGTTTGAGTGTTGCAACGTCCTGGCGCAAAGCATTGCCAAACAGGACCCAACCTGCATGCGCCCACCACTTGCCATCGCGCGGAGAGTGCGGATCACCATCCTTGTCCGCGAATTGGTGATGCTTACGATGGATGGCCACCCACAGGAGGGGGCCCCCTTCCAAAGCCGCCACGCCGCAAATCGTGAGAAAATACTCAAACCACTTGGGCGTCGCATAAGAGCGGTGGGTGAGCAGTCGGTGATAACCGATGCCGAGGCCAAGGCCCCCCGTCACCCAGTATAAAAAGAGCGCGACCAACAGCGCAGGCCAAGTGAAGAAGAAGAGTGCCGCGACTGCGCCAACGTGAAACAATATCAGGACCGGAGCGGCCTGCCAGTTCAACCGATTCTTGGCGGGCTGATTGGCAACGGTGGGCTGAAGACACTGCAAGACGGGCGTGGTGGTCATAGTCTCCATATTCGTTATAGGCGCCCGCTCGGAAGAAATCTGTTCGGAATCGGACACATGCCACTCTTGAGCTATCGCAGCCCCAGAAACCTGCGAGGACTCAAGGCCGGGTAATCCCTCGGTGCGATCAATTGAACAGTATTGCCCTAGCGGAGGCCTTTCCCGGTGATCCTCTCTCATTTCGCCTCGTACAAAACTCTCCTCCGAGTCACGCCACGAATTAAAACAGACGGCGAGAGTGGCATCAGCAACGTCGGAAAGCAAGTGTCATTAATGATGGGTTGCTCGGCTCGCTCGAGAACGAGACGGGCCACAAAGTCATCGGCCGGAACGTCCCAAGAAAAGGCCCAGGCGGCGGAATAGCCTGTTACTTTTGACAATTGGCATCCGGCTGTATGAGCCGGAGAATCTCGCTGAGGCACTCCGATCTCGCGGTGACCTTGATGAGATGACCGAAATACGATGAAGCGGGCGTGCATATTCGTCCTAGCAGTTTTTGCGTCTACTGCCTGGGTGTTTGCCCAAGACCCCGCGCCCGTAATCAAGTCAGAAGTGATGAGTGCGTTTGTCTGGGGACAGGACTCCCCCTCAGGCGCGATCTCCTCAACCATTCAAGATCCACTGACTGGAAATACGCTACACGCGTTGAGCTATAACGGAATAGAGGTCAGTTCCCGGATGGGATTCGAGCGCGTCGGCGCCGACGAAGTGGGTATTTTCCTTAACTACACAGCCACCATCGTGAATGGCACAGACTCAACGCTGTCGGTGCGGTACGGTGGAATCAGCGTTGACGGGCGCGCGGCATCACCTTTTTGGATTGTGCCCCTGGACAAGAAGCTCAGTAAGAAGGAACGCAAGAGCAAGCCAGAGGCGGTGGAGCTTGAAAAAATCCGTTGCGTCACGAGCGGTTTTCTTTCCAGCGACAACTTCTTCTCGGCAAACGTCTCATCTCAAGTGTTTACCGTCGCCCCCCGATCGGCGCTGACAGTTTCATCTGTAATCCGCGATCCTCGCAATTATCATTCCGTCCGCTGCTCAGCAGAGGGTTGCTACCCAACCGGCACGATGCGCTATTACCTCAACGTTCGAAATCAGGATTACGTCTTTGTGTGGCCCGGTCGATCAGCAGTGTATTGCGGCAAGTGAGAGATTTTCGGTGCAGATCGCCTCTTGCTTCCCGCAGTTTGGCGTCCCCATTGGCATTTTTGACAGTTCCGCACGGGTCCTCAAACTGTCATAACAAGTCCGGTCGGATGGAGTTTGAAGTGAATCTCTTCGCGATGCAAGAATTTCTCGGAGTGCTGCTCGTACTTGCAGCTTTCATAGGGACAATGCTTGTCTTTGGGATTGCCTTCATTTTATTTCAGGAAGGGATACGCCGTGTAGTTCATGGTGCGAAAACTGGCGTCATGCCTCTTAAAGGCTTGAGTGCTAAAGATCAATGGCTCCAAAGAGCCCATGGTCGATCGGTCCTCCGCTGAAGGAATTCTGAGTCCGGCTTGCCCGATTGAATTGCCGCGCAAGAGATTTTTGAGAGCTTGATTTGGGCATACAGCGGTCCCGAAAAAAGAAAGTGAGATGCGCCCCCAACACTTGAAAACGCTCTCCGTTGTCGTCCCGGGAAAGTTAGGCAGGCTCGCACGGCTAGGTCTATGTGTACTCCTTTTCGGCCTTCCAGCACCAGCGCTGGCTCAATCGGCTCAACCGCCCGACCGAGGGCAGAGCCGTGTGCTGCCTGACGTACCGGCTAGGAGAGCATCGGACGACTTGGCCGCTCAGCAGTCATACGGAAGCATCAGCGGAACAATTGTTGATCAGTCTGAATCCATTGTCGCCGGAGCACAAATTCGGCTTACGCGTGAAGACCAATCCGCAAGCCAAGAGGTATTCTCAGACGCCGATGGGCAATTCTACTTTACTGACGTCGCTCCTGGGTCTTTCCAACTCACAATTACGTCGGAGGGTTTCGCGACGCAAGTATTTTTCGGAACCGTGCAGCCGGGCCAGGCCTATATTGTCCCGCAGGTCGTGTTGGCGGTTGCGGCCCAGGCTACGCAGGTGACCGTCGGACTGACGCAGGTCGAACTGGCGGAAGTGCAGATCAAGGATCAAGAGAAGCAGCGCGTGCTTGGCATCATTCCGAATTTCTATGTCAGTTACGTTCCCGATGCGGTTGCACTCACGTCGAAACAAAAGTTCGAGCTTGCTTGGAAGTCGTCTGTCGATCCGTTCACCTTCGTGGCGGTTGGCGCTGTTGCAGGATTTGAGCAGGCGGGCGATGAGTTCAGCGGATACGGACAAGGCGCGCAGGGTTATGCCAAACGTTACGGTGCATCCTATGGAGACGTTGTTATAGGCACGTTCCTGGGAAACGCGATACTGCCGTCACTCCTGAAGCAAGACCCACGTTACTTTTACAAGGGAACCGGCAGTACGCGATCACGGATTCTGTACGCCCTCACTAGTCCGGTTATCTGCAAGGGCGACAACGGACATTGGCAGGCAAACTACTCCTATGTTCTTGGGAGCTTTGCCGCGGGTGGTATCGCAAATCTCTACTATCCACCGAGTGATCGCCAAGGAGCGGGACTGGTGTTCGGAACCGCACTGATCAGGCTTGGGGAAAGTGCCGTCGCCGCTGTCTTTCAAGAGTTCGTGGTCCGGAAGTTGACCCGGAATGTTCCTACCAGTGCTTCAGCCCAGCCATGAATTCGGCCGAGGCTCACGCGCTCAAGCCAATCAGATCGGTGAACGTTTCTTATGACCGCGGCACCGAGCGCTGTTACTCTTGACACTGGTGCAAGCTTTGCTGCCAAAATAGACTGCTCAAGGTCAAGCAGCGGTAGCGACTACTCGCAAGCATCGAATCTGCAAATTTGCTGAACACGAAATATGTTCCTGGCCAGGAAGCGCTACGCGGCGGGGCTGTTCCTCGGCGTATGTCTCGCCGTGGGGCTGTGCGATGCTCAGGATCTTGCTCCGCGGGCTTACGTCGTCACTCCCGTCCATTGGAACGCCGTCATCGTGACCTACAATTTTTCAACGGGAGGTGTTCAGTTCGACAATGCGGTTCCGATCTCGGATGCTACCGCAAGCCTCAACGTGCCGATCTTTAGCTACTATCACTCACTAAATTTTTTCGGCCGCTCCGCCAACATCACTGCCTCATTGCCCTACGGGGAGGGACACTTTCAGGGCAAATTTCTAGACAATGAAACAAGACTTTACCGCTCGGGCCTCTTGGATTCGTTCTTTCGTTTTGCGGTGAACATCAAGGGAGGGCCGGCAATGTCCGTGAGGGAGTTTCAATCCTGGCAGCAGAAGTTAATTCTAGGAGTGAGTCTGAAGGTGGTGGCTCCGACGGGTCAGTACGATCCGACGAAGCTTGTCAATAACGGGTCTAACCGCTGGGCCTTCAAACCAGAGTTTGGCTATTCTGAACGCTGGGGACACTGGGTAGTGGACGCCTATGCTGGCGTCTGGTTCTTTACTCCGAACCCTGAGTTTTGGTCAAGAAACAGCTTCTTTCCTGGCGTTCGGAGTCAAACTCAAGAACCGGTCGGCTCCACGGAGTTCCATCTAAGTTACGATATCAGGCAGCGGTTATGGGCTTCGCTCGATGGCAATTTCTGGTTCGGCGGTCGTACCACTGTGAACGGCATACAAAATGTGAACACCTATCAAAAGAACTCCCGCATTGGAGCGACGGTCTCCGTTCCCATCAGCAAACACCAGAGCCTAAAGATTAGCTACAACAACGGCGCGTACGTTCTCTATGGCGGGAACTACCAAAGCATTTCTGTGGCCTGGCAGTATTTCTGGCTGGGAAGACCGAACTAGCACCGGCGCGGTCGAGGGAAGTCGGTTATTGCTGTACAGGTTTCCAACCAGGGTCGGGGTCGAACTCAGTCATGGCGGTGGCTATGTCGGTTGTGCCGTTGCCCAAGTCCTTCTCCAGCAGCACGCCGTCCTGATTGATGATGAATGTCATCACTCCCGAATTGCGGTATTCGGCCGGATAGGCGACGAAAGCGAATCCACCGACCATCTTCCCATCGATCACGTAGTCCTTCGCGCCGCCTTGCGCGTGACTGCCTTGCCGGCTCAGCATATGGAAGTAGTAGCCATGAAAGGGCATGTGCGAGTCCGGCTTTACGCTGTATCCTTCGGTGGTTGCGAACGCCGCTAGCGGCCCGAGCGGGCTTCTAGGCTGACCTTCTTGTGACTGCCAGTACAAGCCGTTCTGCTTGCCAGTATCACTGATGAACTTCTGAGCATATTGCTTCGTGCCTTCGTAATGCTGTGAGAAATACTCGGCCTCAGCGTCGGCCAGGGCTCCACAAACGTCGATCACCGCTAGTTCATTCCGGCCGATGCGTCGGGCCAGAATCTCCTCTTTCCCCGCAGCTACGTCGAAGTACCACTGTCCCGCAGCATTCTTCTTCAGCGGGATCGGGAAGGCAAAATTGTCTGCTCCGATTAGTAGGATTTGGGAGTCGTCAGGCATCTTGCGCCAACGATGCATCACGCCGTAGGCGGCCGCAAATAGGCTGGCGGTATTCTTGTCCTTCACGGGATCGCCGGAGAGAATTATGTCCTTCGAGTCAGGACCAAACACCGCGAGTATCGTGTTTGGATCGCCGGACTTTGCCGCAGCCAACAGCCCGTTTCCCGCGTCGTCGGGTGAAGCAAACACTTGGTACGAAGGCTTGGCGGCCTTGTTGCATCCGACGAAGGAAATGAACAGACCCAAAAGAATGAGGCGACTCGTAATAGCGATTCCGCGCGTTGCTCGCGACATACCGATCCTCCAAAACTTGAACTAGAAGCAATTCATCCACGCGCTAGAACTGAACTCGATTGCGGCTGCTGCGTTGGCGTTGGGTTATCTGCGACCACGACCACCGCCGCCCCAGCCACCGCCCCCGCTACGGCCCATGCTTTCGGAGCCGCGAGCACTAGCAGACCGGGATTGCCAGCCGCCGCCTCCACTGCTCATGGCCGATGACCCGCCGCTCTTTTCCTGCCCGCCCCAGCCGCTGGAACTAGATTTGTTGTAACTGGACGTGTTCGAGCTTCCGCCCTTCTGGCTCCAACCGCTGCCAGTATTGCTGTAGGCTTTGCCGTTTGCCGTCGCATACTTGTTGCCATTCGCGGTTTCGCCCACAGCGCCACTGTTGTACTTCCCCGACGCCCCAGCAGCCTTGGCACCGTTCGAACTCTGTATCGACCCAGTGGTTCCGTTGGCGTTCGTTTGATGCTGGCTGTTTACGGTGGTGCCGTTTTTCGAAGCCGTTGAACTCCCCCAGCTCCCATTAGCATTGGAACCTTGCTCGGTGGCACCGTACGCACCTGTTCTTGGGTTGTAAGCTTGAGCGGCGCTCTGGCTGCCGTAACCGTTGGAAACCGTGCCACCACGTGCGTAAGTCCCGGTGGACGGGTTGTAGCCATTGCTATAGTGCGCGGAACCGTTGGGACCATAGGCAGAGCCGCTGGAACCGTAGTAGCCGCCGTGCCAGGCATTGTTTCCGTAATATGCTCCGCCGTGATAGACCACAGTAGTGGTGCCGTGCCAGCCACAATTCCAGCTGCTATACCCCCAACCGCAACATCCACCGCTCATCATCGCGCCCACCGCGATGCCGGCTCCAAATGCAATCACGCCGGTCGCCACCACGGCAGCAGTGCTGTATCCCGGAGTGACGTATGGAGTGCCGTAAACCACAGTTGGGTTGTACACCGGGACATACACCACTTGCGGATTCGCCGACTGAATCACGATTGTCTGAGGCGCTTGCTGCACAACCACAATCTGTGAGCTCGATTTCAGATTGCCGGCAGCCTGTGCTTTTGCGCGTAACACCTGGATCGCCGACATGATATCGGCGGTCTGTGTGTGATAGGCCTCTCCCAGCGCGGACGTCCAACTGAGGTTTTTCGCCAAATTGTCGAGCACCGAGGCAAATTGTGTGAGTGCCTTCACGCTGGGATCCCAAGATTGCGCATCAACCGCCTGCATTAGAGCCTTGCCGGTGAGATTCTGGTTCTGGTGAAGCCAATCGTCAGCATAGGCAACCTGATCTGGAAAGGTCGAAGCTCCCAGAATTTGCGCTACCAGCGCGTCAGGATAAAGTGCGATTGGCGCTACCAGTTGTTGCAGCTCTCCCGCAGATAACGGCGCCCCTTGTCCGGAATATCCCGGCGAACCCGTCTGCTGAGCTCGAGCTTCCCAGGGCATCGTGCCAACGACCAAAAGCAGAGATAGCGCCGTTGACAAAAACTGTTTCGTGAAAGTTTTGACCATTTTCTTTTCTCCGCGCAAGCAGCCTTGCCGGACAACTTAGTGAACCCTGTTCCGGCGGATTGGCCGGTTCCGACAAGAATGCGGGTGCTCTCGGGCGTATTCTCAACCGCTGACTCGCTCTTATGCTTTCATTAGCCGCCGCCGATTGCCATTGTCAAAAATGACAGACTATTGGACGCCTAAAGCGCGATGGTCCGAGCGTGCACCGCTGGCCGATGCGCACGGTCATTGGTAGTTTTACCAGTTCACCGACTCTACCTCCGGTTATTACACTGCGGAAGGCTCGAGAGTCTGCGCCTCATTTCAATGCACGGGAACTGTCAGAGCGAGGGGAGATCGCCCACGTAAATTTCGCGGAAAGTCGCGTCGGCGACCTCCGTTACTTGGAGAGCAGACTTGAAACCAGGTTCCTGCTTAGGAGGACGAGATGAAAAACACTAGAAGAGTGATTCTGGTGCTGTTGTGGACGGCATTGACAGCAGGATTTTGCATGGCGCAGACACAGCAGCCGGAGCCGGCTGGGAACATGATCAGCGGCACGGTGGCAGCAATCGGTTATCCGGTGGGCGGTGGGGGCACTACGGTGAACATGGTAGGAACGGCCGCCGCTTCCCAGGCGAGTGGCGAAGCCAAGGTGGACGCCAAGGCTGGCGGTACTGGGATCGCGCTAAAAGTTGCGGGAATGCCGCAACCCACTGAGCTGGGCGCCGAGTTTCTGACCTATGTGTTGTGGACGGTGACGCCGGATGGAACCACTAGAAATCTAGGAGAGATTCCTATCGACAAAAACGGGCAAGGCAAATTGGGCGCAAATGCGCCCTCGCAGACCTTTGCCTTGATTGTCACTGCGGAACCATATTATGCAGTTCGCGTACCCAGTGAGGTTGTTATCCTGACGAACGAAACACGCAAGAATACTAAGGGCAAAATCTATCCCGACAACAGTTACAAACTGATGAAGCGCAGTGAGTATTCCAAGCTGGGAAATCCTCTAGCTTTGAAACCGGATTTGAAAAAAGTACCGCTCGACATCTACGAGGCTCGAAATGCAGTGGACATCGCGAAATCGCGCGGGGCCGAGCAATATGCCCCAGAGATTTTCTCGAAAGCGCAATCCAGCTTGCAGATGGCTGAAAACGCACTTACCCAAGACTCTGGCAAGAATCAGTTGATCTCGACGGCTCGCCAGACGATCCAGTTTGCGGAGGACGCCCGAGCCTTGGCAGTTCAGCGAGAGACTGCGGAACGCATTCAGAAAGAAAAGGAAGAGGCGGCGGCACAAGCGAAAGCAGAAGCGGACGCGCGGGCAGCCGGGGAAGCACAGCGCCAAGCAGAATTGACTGCAGCAAGAGAGGCGCAGATGAAGGCGGAGGCTGACGCCCAGGCCGCGCAAGCTTCGGTGCAGCAAGCGGCGTTGAAAGCCAAGGAACAAGCGGCCAGGGATGAAGCGGCGCGTGCGCAGGCGGCGACAGCGGCATTGCGTGCACAACTCCTGCGGCAACTCAACGACGTGTTGCAGACGACAGATACCCCGCGAGGCTTAGTTGTAAACATGGCCGACGTGCTGTTCCAGACGGGAAAGTACGAGTTGAATAGCGACGCGCAACTGAAGCTAGCCAAGCTTTCCGGCATTATTCAAGCACATCCGGGACTGAACCTGAGCATCGAAGGCTACACGGACACGACTGGAACAGCCGACTTCAACATGACGCTTTCGCAGCAACGAGCGGATACCGTACGACAGTTCCTGATTGCGCAGGGATTGTCGCCCGACAGCATCACATCCAAGGGGCTGGGTGAAGCCGACCCGATCGCAGACAACAGCACTGCGGCCGGTCGGAAGCTGAACCGGCGTGTAGAAATCATCGTCAGCGGCCAAGTGATCGGCGTGCAAATAAGCAATTGAAACTAGGCTCCGCGATCGGCTAGGCGTAGACCAGGCGGCTACGGCTCCGACCATGATTTGTGAATTACATTAAAAAGAAATGCCGTGCTGCGATGCAGCGTTGATTATGCGTGGAAGACCGGCAAGACTGAAAATCGCCTTCGTTGTCGGCATCTTGGCGCTATACACAACCGTGCTGTTGCGAGGAAGTACTGAGAGCAGCCGAAGGGTGTTACAGCTTAACGATGAGGCATCGGCGCGGGATCGTGTTGGCGTATCGGTGCTGGTTATCGATGTGAATCCGGTGGCCCGGGAATTAATTGCACAATTGATGTTCCGGCTTGCCGGGGATATTGCCCGGGACGAAGTGACTCCTGCGATTGACCTGAAGCTACTGATTAACAATGTGGGCGGCCAACAGGAGTTCGATTTCCCGCAAGGGAAGAGGATGAACCCCATCCAGGCAGTCTTCCCTCTGCATGGCGATTTGAACAAATATCCCTTCGACAAGTATGAAACGACGATGTGGCTTTTGATGACCGCGCCTGGGGCAGTTAATAAGGCAATCGTTTCGAGGGTACCTGACGATCAGCCCCAAGGATCTGCGCAAGCGGACCAACTCGCGATCGGGGCCACCACCTTGCAGCGTAACACGCCGATACCTTTGTCTGTTTCCGTGTCGGCGGCCATTCGAGGTGTCAAGTTCCGAGGAAGCGTCACGCGCAACCAGAGCACGCAGGTCGTTGGCATTAATTTTAATTCTCGGCATGCGGACAACCTGATTGCTGTATCGGTCCTGATCAATGCGATGATGGTAGCCCTCGCCGTAAGCGTGCTGGCCATGGTGCTGCACGTTATAGCGGGGAACGGAGAGTCTGATCTAATACCGCTATCGATGTCTATTACGCTGATCTTTGGCTTGCCGGCGCTGCGGAGCGTGCAGCCCGGCGTGCCACCTGTCGGAGCGTTTAGCGACTACGTCATCTTTATTTGGGCAGAATTGATTGTTGCAGTGTCCGCAGTGGCTACCGTCTGGCATTGGCTGCTGCGAACGCGCGCCTCGTCCGAATCCTAGTGATCCGAAATCGTAAGGGCTCGGGGCATAGCCGCCCAAGAGGCGCGTTGCGGCTCCTTTCCAAGACCGAGGCACCTATCAGGAGTTGAACTGAGGCCTCAACCATGACGCCGAAATTGGCGAAGCGCTCATTTCCTAGTTTCGGATTGTTCTAGCGTGAGCTTATAGGCAACGTAATATTTGTAGATGTTGCTCACATACTGCACAGTCTGCTGTCCGACGTCCTTGGCGACGACGAGTTCTACATTCCCGAACCACTGATCGGGATTCAGGCCTTCGGCGGCTGCCTTCTTGCGCATACGAGCAATTCTGCTCGGCCCCGCGTTGTACGAGGCGAAGGTCATGAGAGTCTTGTCCAACGGGTCCAGCTTGTCGTCGTCAAAGTAAGTATCCGCGATGTTACGCATCATCTTCGCGCCAGCGTGGATGTTGTTTTCCGCCGTGTCCACGCTGGGAATACTGATGGGCGGAGCCGCCGCCAAGTTGGGAATCACCTGCATAATGCCCACGGCTCCGCTCGGATTCTTCAGGCTTTGGTTTAGCCCAGATTCCTGATATCCCTGCGCTACCAGCATCAGATAGTCAAAGTCGTACTCGGCGGCGTACTTTCTGAAATAAGCGACATACGCTTGAAATTTCTGCATTTCCTCGGTTGAAGTTGCGTCCTGTACCCACTTAGTATTTTGCAGGTAGCGTCTCAGCAAGGTATTTCCGAAAGACGTTCCAAGCTCGCGAGTCTTGATGAACTCATCCAGCAGTTCTCTTAACTCCGGACTGTCCTTGCGCGTAGCAAAAGCCAATTGCCCATCTTCGGCCAACACCATGTCCGGGTGAAGAGTTAGATGGGGAAGAACCTTCGACCAGAACCGCGCTCGGATGCTGATGGTCACAGTTGCCGGAATGAGCCCGGCGTTGACCATCTCGAGCAAGTCCTCATCTGTCAGGTTGGGGTCGGCCTTCTTCAGCAGGATTGGTGGCTTCCGTGCCTTTTGTAACGATTCGCTAAGATGCTGAAGGTTTTCGTAGTAGACCGTCAGCGGATTGACGAAAACCTCTTTCCCGCTCAAGTCCTCGAGGCTCGCTATCGGCGCTGCCTTGGGTCCGCTCACGATCACCTGTTTTACGTCCGACCCGATCGGGGTGGTGAACAATACCTCTTTCTCGCGTTCCGGCGTAACGATCACGCCGTATGCTATGACGTCGCCGATCCCTTGCAATAGAGCGCTTTCCAACTGCTCGGGTCGGACTGGAATAAATGTGACATTGATTTTCAAGCTGCCCGTTCTGCGTTTCATATTCACGAAGCGCTGAAACTCATCAAGCGCTTCATAGTAGATTCCCTGCGGATGGCCTTTATCGTAGAAAAAGCCAGAGTGACTGGGGACCACGAGAGCGCGAATCTGATGCCTCTTCGCCATTCCACCCAAATCGCCCAGTCGTCGTTCGAATTTGATAGGTAGTTCTAGTGAGGGACTGCTCTGAGGAGTCCCCGGGATGACCTGCCGAAGCGATTCGGAATGCGAAGCGCGGTGAGTGTTCCGGGCCGTAAGGTGGGTCACAAGCAGCATCGCTACCGCTAGTGTCAATACCGTCCTCACACGGATGATTGACATCTTCCCCAACCAACGGCACCGTGCCGTTGAAAGCCAAAATAAAACGAGCGCATCGTGAACGTAGCTGCGTTTAAACCAGACACGTCCGGCAACGCGACGACACATCCAGGTGGCGAGCACTTGCAGAAGAGGAACTCCAGACGGCTGGCATAGCTTCACAACTGCCGACAATTCGTCCAGGATAAGGCCAGGACGGGAGAAAGGCACCTCAGCTGGGTGATATTGCGGGCCAGCTGGCTCCCCTCGGCGCTGCCCTGATACATCGGATAGCGCGGCTATACGCCGGCGGTCGCGGCTCCGCGTTTCGCTGTGCTCAATGGCGTCGACAGCAGCGAAACCGCCTCTGCTTTCTTGACGGAAGGAGGATTCCACTTGCCGGTCAGCGCATCGGGCTGCGGCGAATAGAGTCGCATGGTCAGAGTGAACGCCCCCTTCGGCGCGGGAAGCCAGTTAGCTTCCTTGTCCTTGCCCGGACTGTCGTTCTGAAAATAGAGGTCGAGTGAACCGTCCGCGTTGTACTTGAACGGCATCCAACTGCTCACGGCAAATCGGTTCAGAGCATTCGCGACCTGGAAACCGTCCGAGTCGTAAAGCGTGACCGACCAGAACGCGCGAACCGGCGGCGTTCCGCCCTTCTCGAAGTGAATCGTATACTGGTTCGCGCCGTCGAGCGGCTTGCCGGTTTCGTCGGCGAGATTCAATGGATAAATGGCGTCCTCGGGCAGGTTCGCCCCAAGCCCGAGTTGCGCGACGATCGCGCGCTTCAAGTAGTAATTCCCGTACACTCCCATCGTGTCGGTGTTCATCGACCAGTAGTTTGCAACCCGCGCAACGGTTGGCACTTTCCACTTCATGAGCTGCTGGGCTTGCGCTGGTGCTGCCTCCAAACCCTTGCGCACCACCGGATCGAGTTTGGAGATGTCAAAGCTCTTGCCGGGTTCGATGCCGATGCCTGCCATCTGCGCGATGATGGGCTGGTCGGTCAAGTGAGGAGGGTGCAGCTTGAGCAATTCGGCCGCATAGGTAAAGTAAGCTCCCGCAGACATGGTGTCCACCTGCACCATCGGGGGCGTCTTCATATCGACCGTCGCGTCGGTCTTCACCGTCACCCGCTCAGGTGCCTTGCCCCACTGTGAGAGCGGCGTGATTTTGTAGCCCGCCTGAATCTTATGCACCTCATCGTAGTCGGACGGTCCGTCGGTCTTGGTGCGGCCAATGATCCAAACGTAGGGAGTTGGCGCGTCGATGCGGGTGAAGCCCTCGGGACAACTTCCGCTCCAGCTGGGTGGAGTGACCAGGAAATTGCCCGCCTGAGTGCCAGTCGTCCGCCAGCCGGGCGATGCGAAGACATCGGTCCACATGTCTAGCATCGGCAGAAGGTAGTACCGGCCGTCCGTGTCTGGCGCGGAGACAATGTGTGGCTCCTGCGTGAGGTCGAGCCATGCGATGGAATAAAGTGTGTCGAAGTTTGAGCGCACGACTCCTTTGAAATCCGCGGGCGGATAGGCCGGCACGCTCGCGAACGTATTCATCGGACCTTGGCCGAACTCTGTCCGGGTGCCGTTGATGGATTGCTTCCGCGTCAGGTCCATCAAAATGAGCGGATAGAAATATAGGTAGGCGTCCACGCCGATCGCGGCTGCTTGGTCTGCCGTCAACGCGGGTGCCGTCACAAGCCCCGCCGTGGGGCTCTTTAGTTTCCCTTCCATGGGCTTCTCCTTTTGTTCCGCAGTCAACGGGTTCGGTGAAAACTTAGCACTCCGCGACGATCACACGGGTACAGCCCTGGCCGCCATTGTCAGAATTTACAGTCTCGGATCGGCTGGGGCGCCTCGCCGCCATTCCGATGGCATCACTGCGGGTCGGGCGTGAGCGCCCCACTCGCGGAGTCAATGAGGAAGTGGGAAACTTCGGAACTTTGCAAATGCCCCACGGAAAGACCCGCGCCATTGGAGTCGACCTCGATACTGGAGGGTTTCGCACCGACCGGAAATGCTGAAGAGACAACCGCCTGGAGCGCGCCGGTTTTCCAATCAATCGTGAATGCGGAGACACTTTCAGAGGATTGATTCAGCACATACAGATACCTTCCAGAGGGATCGATCGCGAGCCACGCAGGTCCGTGTTCCGGAAGAACGGAGATTTCACCAGCTGTTCTGCTGTCGCTGTCGAGCGAAACCATTACTAAATCGCGCAAACCGTTCGCAGCGAAAGTCATCTGCTGCCCCGTCCGCAGGTTCGTGACTTCTAGAACGCGCGAATCGCCGTGCACAGCGATGGCGACGCTCGCGGGCGCAGTTACCGTGAGAACTGTCTTCGTATCGTTACCGTGGTAGCTACCGCCGATATTCGCAGTTCCGGCAGCAACGCCTGTCGCCACTCCCATCTTGTTGATGGTTGCGACTGCGGCGTTGTCCGAAGACCAAGCCGTGCTGCTCGGTGAGGGGTGATCGGTTTGGCCGTCCACATACGTCACGACCAAACTAAACTGCTGCGTCGCGCCGATCGCAATCGTCGGATTCGCAGGAGTGATCTTAACCGACGTAATGAGTAGATCTTTCACGACGGAGGAGAGGCAACCCGATAGCCCAAGAATCGAGAGCACGGGAAGAAATCGCACGAGCCGCTTGAACTTGATCAATAGAACTCCCTGTTTGCTCGAACCGAAAGCTCGAACCCAACCTCTCCAAGGGCTGCGATCGAAAGCGGTCAATTCAGCAGGCCGACTAAATGATTTTTTGCTTCTCCAGCTCTTGAACGATAAGTTTGGCGATTGCATCGATCGCCTTCAGCGGTGAACGAGGATTAATCGTATCGCTTGTCCCGGTCCAAATAAGCTCGCCGTCCGGCTTGGCTGTCGAATAGAAATTTGTTTCGATTTGCGCGGTCTTATCCACTTGCAGGTAGTCGGGAGAATACACCACGGGGTAGATGGTGCCGTAGTAGCCGTAGAAGGTGTTGTAGTAATACGGAAAAGGGGTAATGGGCTGCCCCGGAATCACTGTGACTTTCTGGCTCACCTTTATCAACCGGGAGGCCACGACGGCGTCAATATTTTGGCCCCGAATGACATCTCTTAATTGATTCATATCAATTGGCGTGGAGTTCGGCCTGGGAAGAAGCGAATAGCTGGGAATGGCTTGTATGCCGGGTCTTGCAATCGCTGCTGACAGTTGGTCTTCAAATTCGGCACGGTTTTCGACCTTCCCGTTTATGCCCAGCACAAGAATGTTCGCGAAATGTGCGCCAGAATAATTCGGGTTCGTCCACGTGAACAGGAACTTTGTGGATTTGGCGTACACGGAGGTGAGCGCAGCGAAAATCGCTAGAGTAAGGATCGCGCGTTTTCTCAAGTTATGTCTCCTGTGCGCGTTGCCAGCTATGCCTCACCGCCGGAGCCTACGAATCGATGGTTGATCTTGGCGCTAGCGACTATGAGCCGTAATTGTCAAAAATGACACCTTTAGAACAGTCGTGTAGCCGACCACCAAACATCCCATCCGCTCGGGATCGTCTAGAAAGACCAGCCGATTCCCGAGCTGACGCCGAGTTCATTCCGCTTCGCAGTCGCTGGGGGTCTGCTATCGAAGTTATCCCAGAACGTGAAGGCAAAATGAAAATTGTTTCTAAGCTTGATGGTCAGTGAATTGTTCGTCGTCACGCGAACGCGGCCCGTGTCCGTCAGCCCTGGAAACGTCAGAAGTTGTGAATCGAATTGCCCGAAATTGAAGCGGATCAAACTGTATTGCAAGCCGACCAGAGCCTCAGCATTCTGGTCTGACGGTCGCCCGGCACTCGTGTCAAAGGACTCGTCAATGAAGGCAACACCCGCAAGCCAGGATAAGTTGCTGTTAGTGGTCCGTTTCAAGTAGCGCCCGTAACCGCCGCCAAGAGTCGTGCGCAAGGTCAAATCTTGCCGGCTGCTGTGGAGAAAATCAGATAGAGCCAGGAGATAGGAATTTCTATTTAGATATTTGGCAAACGTTGTTTGCAAATCTTGCCGATTCGTTTTGGGCGCTCCTGCCTGCCCGCCAAAGGTGGAGTCGAAAGCGGTCGCAGCTTCCCATCCCGCGGTCCGATATGCCGCGCCCGTGCTGACGTCCAATGAGGTTTGGCTATTCCCACTGGAGAAGCTGTAACCAAGATCGATGGATCCCTGCAACTGCCGCCAGAAGGTGGGTTTCTTGGTTTCCATGCTCACTATTTCTGTCGAGGGGACCTGCACTTCCTCTGTCGCTTCGCGAATTACAAAGTCCTCTTCCTTGCGCTTTTCCCCGGAAACCTTCTCGATTTTTCCTTCTATTCTTTTGCCGTTGTTCAACACAATCCGGTAAGTCGCAGTGCTCTGGACGGACTCCACCTGATTCCAATCCAGCCCGATACTGCCGGATACATAGTCCGTCTCGACGAACAACAAGCCATTTTGTAGACGCTTTACTTCTCCGGTGAAGTGGTCTCCGTTGTTCATGACGACAACGTCTTTTCGTTTTGCTTGTGCCGGAGAACACACAAGCACTGCCAGAAGCGCTAGGAATAAAGTGTGGCTAGCGCGAGGGAACCCAAGAATTCGAGTAAGCATGTTTTGACTCCTACGATGAAACGGATCCTGAAATGTAGAAGATGCAGCGACCGGGGACTCAAATGGGGCCTCCTGTGAATCCGGCCGCGCGCTCTAGAAAGAGACCCCCCGGTTCTGGATGCGTTAAAACGCTTCGCCAACGCCCATCCCAAATGTGTGACCGTCCCGGCCTTGAGCGATATCGGCGCGAAGATTGACGTGGTATTTCTTACTTAGCTCGAATCGCAATCCCCCGCCTCCCGCGGGCAGGAAGTGGCCCGCCTGGACCCGCTGCAACAATTGGCTTCCGCCGGGAATCGTCCCACCAACGCCGCCAAACGCGACCAACCCAAACCTCCAGGGCAATACCACCCGATACTCCAATTGCGTTGCGAGTGCGTAACGAGTGAAGTACCGCCCCGCTGTATAGCCTCGCAATTCATTGTTGGTCCCGTAGATGCAATTTCCGTAGAACGGAGGGTTCCCGCCGGTCGCGCAGAAATTGGCGTCATAGGCGAGGATTTGGCCCTTGCTTACACTCCAATATTTGTCGAACGCTGTTCTGTACGCTTGGAAGGAGTACTTGCTGCCTAATCCCTGGGAAAAGAAATCAGACGTGAAAGAAAAAAAAGTTCCGCCAATCGGGTAGAAGTGGTTGGGCCGGGTATCCCTTGTTAGGCGAGCACCGATGGACCTGAGATTGGTGTGCAGCCCAACTTCTGGCGGGATCGGGAAGTTGCTGACACGATTTGGTCTGACCGTAACAAACGAATTTCCCGTAATGAATCGTGGGCCGACAAAGAATTTCCATGCAATGCGACGCAGGGCTTCTCCAAGGTAGGCCTCGCCGGTTTGCTTCAAGGGCAGCTTGAGACCCATCGCAATTCCGTTGCCATAGATGTCGTAGTCTACGTTACCACGTGCATAACCGGACGTGATCTCATAGGTATTCTGTTTCAGAAAAAACTGCCCTCCTATAGCGAAACCCCGGCTGCCGTTATTCGTAATGAGGCCGGCGACACCAACAGTCGAAGGGGGAGAAACCTTGTCCCTGGTGCTGAATGGGAAGATATAGCCCAGCACAGGCACGATTCCCGAACCGATTGCGGGGCTCGATATTGGAAGAGGCGCGACTACAAACGCCCCGCGCCCGCCGAGCTTCTTTTTTTTCGGCTGGTCCTTGGCTTGATCAACTGCAATTGGCTTGACCGGAGGCGTTGACTGCGCGTCTTGCCCTTCGATCTTCGGGAGATCCGCCACCACCCGTGAAGCTGTGCCGGTTGATGGTTCCTCGACTCGCTGATTTGCTCGACCAAAACACGAGAGGCTGAGAGAGAAACACGGCGCGCAGACAAGCAAGACGCAGAAAATAGGCTCGGTCAAAGGCTTAGACCTGCGGCCTGTTTCGGATTCTCGAGCAGTCCCACGACTGATTGAGGCAGTCCGCATAGAATTCAGCACCAGGGCTCAGCCAAATGGCGAAACCTAAGCGTTACAGCTAGATACTAGAGAGGGGAGACCCTGCTCGGTACTGGCAAAACTAACAGTTCCCCTTGGAAGAGCCCGCAAGGATTTGGATCCTAGGCCGATCACCATCTCGGCGAGCGGCCGCTCCCGTGGGCGCAAGCTGGGTTCGATCGTCTATTGTCATTTTTACCAATGGCGAGACCTTCTGGTCCAAGCGAACATGCGGCCCTAATTCAAGCGGGGCGCGATCACGATCTGCACGGGATCCGACCGCGTCACATCGACTTCAAAGAGGACTGCATGGAGACCTGGATACACGATCTTTGGGCCACGCAATTTAGCCAATTAACAAAAAAGGGGAAAATATGAACGCGAGAAAAGCACTTTGCGGTTTGGTACTAGGGCTCCTGTGTGTCGTTATCTCAAGCACCGTATATGCGCAGGCCACGAGTGACAATCCCAGCGTCACTGCCCAGTTGAACGACGCAAAGACGATCGTAGCGAAAATCAAAAAGGATGCCATACAGATGCAGTCTTATGCGCAAACCACCGGGCTGAGCTGGCAAACGCATTCCACGGCGCTCGAGAAAATCAAGGCTGATGTCAATGAGCTGCAGCAGAATATGCGAGGCTTACAATCACACAGAACCATCGCGAGTCCCTGGCAACAGGAAGCAATCGATCGCATAACCGCGCTCGCGAATGATTTGGCTACGAATATGAACGCCACCATCGATCGCCTGAACAAGAGCAAGAGCCGCCCGACTACACCGCCCTATCCTGAGTATCTAAAGGCGAATACGCGAATCGTCACCGATCTCGCGGATGAGATCGATGCGACCATCGATTATGGGCAAAACAAGGCGAAACTGGACCAACTAGGTCAACAGTTAGATTCGTCCGCAAAATAGCAGCCCGAGACATTTGCCGAACAGTCCGATTGCTGAATGCGTGGGTTCGCGAGGGAACAGGTTCGTACGTGTCGGCGTGGACCGCCGCCCGCGACCTCGCCGCCGGACAAAGATTTCTGTTCGCACCCACGTGCGAAATCGCAAAAGTGTTTTTGACAAGCACGCCCTGTTACCGATCGCATTTTGGCGCGCAAAATTATTATTCTCAAAACGCTTCGCTCATCCGGCTCGTTACAGTCTACCTATGGAGATCTAATGGATTTCCCATTCCTTGTTTTTTTTGTTTCGCTTGTCGTACTTGCCTTATCAGTGTGGATCGGCATACTGCTGCGCAACCGCGAGGTCATCGAAGAAGACCTGCGCAAGGATCTGGACATCATCTTGGCTGCTACGCTGACACTGCTCGGCCTCATTATTGGATTCAGCTTTTCCATGGCCATCAGCCGGTACGATCAGCGCAAAAATTACGAGGAAGGAGAGGCCAACGCAATCGGCACGGAGTACGTTCGGGCAGATCTGCTGCCGGGGCCCGATGCCGCGAGACTGCGCGCGCTGCTGAAGGACTACCTCGGCCAACGTATTTTGTTCTATCAGAATCGCGATGAACACGAACTTCAGAAGATCAATGACCGGACTGCTCAACTGCAGACCGAGCTGTGGTCCGCGGTCCAAGTTCCAGGTGAGGCACACCCTACACCCGTAATTGCGCTAGCTGTTTCAGGAATGAACGATGTGTTGAACTCGCAGGGATACACGCAGGCCGCCTGGTGGAATCGAATCCCGATTGCGGCATGGGCTCTGATGGCAGCGATCGCCATCTGCTCGAACGTACTGGTTGGCTATGCAGCGCACTCCGTTAAAACGGGCATTATTCAAATGCTGGTTTTACCACTCGTCCTGTCCATCTCGTTTTTACTTATCGCGGACATTGACAGCCCACGCAGAGGCGTCATTCGCGTGCACCCGCAAAATCTGATAAGCCTCGTTCAGAACCTGCGGGCGCAATAGCCGGCTAAAAGTTGAAGAGCCGGACGTGCCTTGGGGGTAGGAGAGCCACAATCCGGGCCCTTACATCCCGCACTAGGAGTCCGTCCGAGAATTCATCTGCAGTTTTACTGAATTCACTTGAAACCAAATAGAAGGGTGTGCGAGTTTGTGAGCCATGGCCAAGACTTACAAAACCTACCTTCCCGATCAAGATTTGCTGCTACCGCCGAGCCTTCGTGATTGGTTGCCGGAGAATCACTTGGCTTATTGTGTTTCGGATGTGGTGGACCAATTGGACGTTTCGGCGATCGAGGCCGTTTATGAAGAGGAAGATCGCGGTCAACCACCGTATCACCCGCGCATGATGACCAAGATCCTGCTCTATGGGTATTGCGTGGGAGTGTTTTCCTCTCGTCGGATTCAGAAACATCTGGTGGAAGACGTGGCTTTCCGGGTATTGGCAGCCGGCAACCAGCCGGATTTCCGGACCATAGCGGATTTTCGGAAACTTCATTTGCAAGCGCTGGGAGAACTGTTCCAGCAGGTGTTACGCCTGGTGTTAGAGGTGGGAGCGCTGAAGTTGGGACGTGTGGCTCTGGATGGGAGCAAAGTAAGAGCCAACGCGAGCAAGCACAAAGCGATGAGTTATGGACGGATGGAAGAGACCGAGAAGCTGCTGCGGAAGGAAGTGCAAAAGTTGTTGAAGCAAGCGGAGACCGCGGATGAAGAAGAGGATAAACGTTACGGCCGGGATCGCCGGGGGGACGAACTGCCCGAAGAGTTGCAGCGGCGGGAAACGCGGATAGCGCGGATTCAGGAAGCCAAGAAGGCGTTGGAAGAGCGAGCGCGCGAGAAGGCCAAGAGCGAGGGTAAAGATAGCAAGGAAGCAAAGCCCGAGGCGAAGGCACAGTACAACTTTACGGATGCAGAGTCCCGCATCATGAAAGGGTCGGATGGATTCGTGCAGGGGTACAACACCCAGGTCGCCGTCGAGCCGCTATTCCAATTGGTTGTGGGGCAGACCGTGACCCAAGCCGCCAACGATAAACAGCAGATGGTGCCGCTGATTGAGGCGATCGAAGAACACTCGGGACAGAGACCGGAAGAAGTTCTGACGGACAGTGGGTATTGCTCGGAGGAAAATCTGAAGTACCTGGCGAAGAGAAGGATGGAAGGGTTCGTGGCGACGGAAAAACAGAAACACGGTGAGCGGCGCGAGCCATGCAAACGGGGACTCTTACCGAAAGCTGCCAGTTGCGTAGAGCGGATGGATCGTAAGCTGAAGACCAAGGTGGGAGCGGCCGTCTACGCGAGACGGAAATGTATGGTGGAGCCGGTGTTCGGGCAGATCAAGCAGGCTCGCGGATTCCGGCAGTTTCTCTTGCGAGGGCTGGAGAAGGTACGAGGCGAGTGGGCTCTGATCTGTACGACTCACAATCTTCTGAAGTTTCACAAGATATGTTACGAGTAAAGCGAGGAAAGAACGAAAAGAAGGTGGAAAGCGGGAAAAGGATGCTCCCGAGAACGCCAATCATCGGTGCAGTTCTATCATTAGACGACGCCCACTGTACCGGATAGCCCCATATGGATAACTTCGCGCGTAGGATCAGTCCTCAGAAAGTCAATTTTCGGACGGACTCCTAGACGACCATAAGGCAAGGCCTGCGTGCGGTAAACTGGCAGTATTGACAGTCTTACTTAAAATCTTTGTTGACTGCTCCGACCCGCTGCTCTCTGCAGCTTGAACAGGATGAGTACCCACACTGTAAAAACTGACAGTGTCCGTACCTGCATCAAATCCGCTAAACTAATTTTCTGAGCGCGAGCGGTCAATGTGGGCAGTCTGAAAAGCGGTTGTGGAGCGCCGGACCACTTCAAGGAGTTGCTTCCATGAATCGTGACCGTGTATTGATGATGGGCCAGGACAAACAGAATGAAACGGACACCCAGTGTCGGCGAGAGATCTGTAAAGTTGGGCGCTGGATGTACAGACAAGGATTCGTGGTCGCGTCGGAGGGGAATCTATCTGTGCGGCTCAATGCGAATCGGATTCTAGTGACGCCTGCGGGAGCATGCAAAGGTCGACTTTTGTCGGACCACCTGATGATTACCGATCTTGAAGGAGCGGTGGTCTCCGGAACAGGAGATCCCTCTTCGGAGTTGCAAATGCACCTCCTTTACTATCGTTTAAGACCCGAGGTGCGGGCCGTGTGTCATGCTCACCCACCGACAGCGACGGGTTTTGCGGCTGCGGGGCGCGCGCTTGAAGAAACAGTCCTTCCGGAAGTAGTAAGCACTCTCGGTAAAATTCCGCTGGCTCCGTATGGGACTCCTGGCACATGGGAACTCTCCGCGAGAATCAAGCCTCTGGTACCGAGCCACGATGCGATCCTGCTCGAGAATCACGGCGTCGTGACCTGCGGGCCAGACCTTATCACGGCATATCAACATATGGAAACGGTTGAGCATTTCGCCCGGGTGATGCTTACGGCGGAATCGCTCGGCGGGCCACGTTTGTTGACGCGTGCCGATGTACAGAAGCTGATGGGCGCAAAGCACGGCTCCCGAAATCTCGGACGGGGAAAGCAAAGCAATGTTGTTGCGGCCGAAAATGGCAGAAATCTATTGCAGCTGACGCAACAAGACGAAGTTGAAACTTCTAATTCCTTGCCAATCTCATGAGATGTTGGTCGCAGCGAAATCGAGAGTCGGCTGGCAGAAGACTATAGCGACTCCAGTTCAATCGACCTAAACGGCGCGCGGCAGCGGTGCAGGCTGCTGCAGACGGAATTCGAGTAGAGTTTCGCTCGGTATCGTGAGCTGCTGGCCCTTTTTGGAGGCCGCGACGGCAGTTCCAGCGCCAGCGCCGGCAAGCGCACCGATTCCAGCACCCTTACCACCTCCTGCAATTCCGCCAATCAACGCGCCCAGCCCCGCGCCGCCGACAACTTTCTTGGCCGTCTTCTTGCCTTCACCTTGTCCCTTCACCTCATAGGTACTGGTCAGAAGCGGATAAGCTGTCCCGTTGATCACGATATCGGTCAACTCGAGAGTCAGCTCGGAGCTGCCTGACATTCTACCGGCCGATTCGGCTGATGTAAGGCGGCCGTACACGGTCGTTCCTCTCGGCGCCACCACTGTATTGTTCACTTGGAGATTTGTTTCCAGGCTCGCGGTGAAGCGATACCCCGCCTTTTGCTTGCTCGAATCGATGGAGTCAATCATGCGAATCAGAATGCGCGTTCCCGCAGGAACGCTGATTTCCTTCGTATTTTGCGCCGCAGGAGAGAAAGCTCCCGCGGAGGCCGTTTTCAAACCGGCCGACGAGGCCGCCCCGAGAGAATTTCCCGGTGCAGATGGAAGTGCCAACAATATGGCCGCGGCACAAACAATCACATTTCGCATGTCTTTTCTCTCCTTCGTTGCGCTCACGAGCCTTCTCCAACAATCGGCAGAGACGAAGCGATCTGGAGATCGATGATCAAAAGCAATTGGTGTTCGACCATAATGAAGCGAGCGGCAGTGATACCGCCCAGTGCTTGCTTCACGCGTTCATAATATTTCGCTACAAGCTCAGCACGCTGCTTCTGGTAGTCCAAGGCGCTTTGAATCAGTTCGTCCGCTTTTTCGTCGGTCATTTGTGAGTAATTCTCTGCATATTCGGTAATATTGTGGACTCTCAGATTATTCAGTTTGGTTAATTCGGCGTCGTACTCGCTGTAGATCGGCCAGAATTTCGCGGAATCGTCGATATCCAGCTGCATGACCGAACCCATTATTTCCGCCTTCTGGTCACGCACATTGGCTCGCATGAGTTCGACGTACGCCTGAATATTCTTCTTCTGGTCGTCGGTCAACGGCGATGGCGCGGATTGGCCTTTTGTATCTTGCGGCTGCGCCTTAGTTTGTGCCCAAGCCGCAGGACAAATAGCCACGAAAAGGAAAAGCGGAAGCAGCGTTGAGATTCGAATCTTCATCTTATATCCTCCATCGAAAGCTCACCTCGTTTCACCCAAACTGACTTTTTACCCAGAAGAGCCAGAATGCTCATCAAGAGCCACGGGAGTTCCGGATTTGTCAAAAAATCCGATCCCTCATCGTTCCATTACATTCACAAGCTTCCACGGCCCCGAACCGTAACTTTCAAAAATCAACTGACCGTCCTTATCCACTTTCACTCGCAGTCCGATGATCAAACTCCCGGAGTTCTGTGATTTATCGTTGTCGAGGTTCAATTCCAGAGCGGACAGGTCATAGTCGGTCGAGCGTCCATTATTACGGGCTTCCGCAAACTGGATCGGCCGATCGGTGATCAACCGAATTTTTCGGCCGTTCTCGGTAGAAAACGTGCGGACGTACGCGATGTTGTAACCCAGAGTTCCGGTGACTGCTACCCGACCCTTAGATTTCATCTTGGACAAAGATTTTGAAAGGGCGGCCTGCCCACTTTGATTGAAGGCACTAATCAATAACTTTTGATCGTCTGGTGTGGAATACGAATCGATCGAGACTGTCACATTAAACGTTTTGCCTGCCGCTCTGTTCTGACCCATGGCCTGCGCTTGAATCGTTTCCCGTTTGGGCTTGTCCTGCGCGCCGATTTTGAACGCCGCGACCGCCAGAACGACGATCACGAGAAGACTAGCGATCGACTTACGACCGGAACGAGAAGTCATCATGGTTATAGAGTCACCCAGCGCTACCGCACAGTGACACAAGTTCGTACGGCTTCTAATTGTTAAAAGTAACAGGACCCTGCGCCGCCGCGATAGGCGGCAAAGCTAATCATGAGCCGTAGCCGCTAGTTCCTTCTTCGCTGTGACGTACTCAACTCGCACCTGCTCGATGGTGCCGTTGAACTTGAAGGGCATCTTGTCGTAGTAGTCGAGCGACACGGGCGAACCGAGGGCAATGCCGATGTCGAGGCAGTCGTTGGCAGTGAAGAGCAGCGGCGCGGATATCGGCACCTGACCTGTCGCCACCACCTCACCATTGACCTTCATGGTGATGTTGAGCGGGCCCCCGGGTCGCGGCACTGCGTACGCCGTCTCGACCTCGATCTTCACCTTGCCAACGGGAAGCTTCTGCTTTGCGCGGATCTTCGTGCGCTGGATGATGAAGAGATTGTATTCGTAGCAAAGAACGCCGTCCTCCACAAAGCAGGTGAGGCCGCCGGAGTTAGCGCCCAACTTGTAGAGCACTCCGTTGGCGTTGGCCGGGATCTGGGCATCAATGCTGACGACGTTGGGTTTGTTGCCCAGGGCTGGCGCGCAGAATTCTGGCATACGGACGGTGTCGCCAGAGAAGGTCCACTCAGCATAAGGAGGGGTGATGCGCATCTCCGGGTGTAGTAGCACAACCCAAAGGCCACCGCCGATGGGAAGCACCTTGTTCTTCGTAGCCTCAATAAGAAAGAGATCCTTCAATTGGGCCAGCTTCTCCGGCATTTTGGCGGCGAGGTCGTTCGCCTGGGTCCAGTCGTCCTCAAGGTTGTAGAGTTCCCAGACGTCCTTGTCCGGCGTCCACTCTCGAATGCCTGGCGGCACGCCGGACTCCCACGGGGCGCGCGGGCCGAAAGCGGAGGCCATCCAGCCATCGTGATAGATTGAGCGGCTACCCATGATCTCGAAGTACTGGGTGAGCATTTGGCCTTTAGCTTTCGGGTCGGCAAAGCTGTAGGCAAAACTCACGCCGTCGATCGGGTCCTGCGGAACGCCGTTGACCTCGAGCGGCGGTGTGATACCCAGAACTTCGTAAATTGTCGGGACGATATCGTTGCAGTGATGGAACTGCGGGCGCGGTGTGGCATCGGGTTTGATCTTGGCTGGCCACCGGATGGCCATGGGGTTGCGCGTGCCGCCGAAGTGCGAGGCGAGAAGTTTGGTCCCCTTATAAGGAGTGCTGCCAGCCCAAGCCCACCCTGCATGGTACTGGTTGTCGGTCTTGGGTGAGCCAAGCACATCGAGTCCGCCGAGTTCATCGAGTGCGTTGATGTGCTGCTTGACGGTAGTGGGAATGCCGTTTTGCGCCAGCAGCTCGCTGATCGTGCCGTTCTGTCCCTCGGACGAGGAACCGTTGTCGCCCCAGACGTAGAAGATCAGAGTGTTGTCGCCATAACCGAGCTTGTCGATTTCGTCGATGAGCCGGCCGACCTGGGTGTCCACGTGTTCTGTGAACCCAGCGGCCACTTCCATCAAGCGGCGTTGAAACGGCCTCTCGTCTTCAGGGATGCTCTCCCAAGACGGCATCGTTTCGTGCCGCGGCGTGAGTTGAGCGTTGGCGGGGATCCAGCCCTTCTCCTTGGCGCGCGTAAACACACGCTCGCGGTAGGCGTCCCAGCCGTCGTCGAACTTACCCTTATATTTGTCGGCCCACTCTTTCATGATGTGGTGCGGGCCGTGGATCGCACCGCTCGCCCAGTACATGTAGAACGGCTTATCCGGTTGAAAGGCTTTGTGCTTGTTGAGCCAGCTGATGGCGTCATCAGCCAAATCTTCGCTTAGGTGGTAGCCCTGTTCCGGACTCTTGGGAGGTAGTACGACGGTCGTGTTACGCACAAGGTTGGGCTCATATTGGGAGGCCTCGCCTGCCAGAAATCCATAAAAATATTCGAAACCCAGCTCAGTAGGCCAGTTCTCAAAGGGGCCGGCGGCGGTGGTTTCCTCGGCAGGTGTGTTATGCCACTTGCCGAATGCCGCCGTGCTGTAACCATAGTCTTTCAGCACCTCGGCCGCAAGGGCGCTGCTCTTGGGGATGTGGCCCGAGTATCCGTCCCAGTCGTTCGCCAACTCCGCGATCTGCCCGCTGCCGACGCGATGATGATTCCGGCCGGTCAGCATAGATGCCCGTGTGGGAGAGCACATAGCCGTAGTGTGGAAGCGGTTGTATGCGATCCCTTCTTTGACGACGCGGTCCAAGGTCGGGGTTTGGACGTCGCCCCCGAAGGCGGACGGGAGCCCGGGACCTGCATCATCGATCAGCACGATGAGGATGTTCGGAGAACCGACGGGAAGGCGGCGCGGCTCAACGCGCCGCTTGTAGACCGATTCCTGCATCGTACGTCCGGCGATGCTAGCCGATGGCGTGGGAGGGAAAGGCAGGAAGTCCTGCTTGATTGCTTTGTCATCCGTGCTCATAGTTTTTCCTCTCTGAAGTTCCGAAACCAGGAACCGGTGGGCTCACGAGTCAGCTCACGTAAATCTATGAGCAGCCGGTCCGTCTGGGCAATTGTAAAAACTGACAGTTCACAAAAATCGTCCGAGCCTTCCGGGAGGGTTTCGAGTCACGCGCACCCGGAAGAAATCGACACGCCTGATGGAACGCGGCAATCGGATATGCGGAGTTCTGGGAACCGGGCTTGTCCCGTTAGGCGTGCCAGCTCAACCGGTCGATGCAACACTATCTAATCGATTGAGCTGACAATACTTCCCATCGAGAATCGATCTGTACGACTGTACTCGATCAGAACCTAAGCAGAGCTTTGATTTGTTTGAATTGACGCCCGTGAACGAAATCAGCGTCATAGACTCATAAATGAAGACTTCGAGCAAGTGTTGCAACGACCCATTGAGACCGCCCGAGTTATCAGAGTAAGTGGAAAGACTTCCGAGTTGCCAGTGCCTCAGGCGGAATCAGGGTCCGACTTTCGCTCAAGAACTGGCACTTTTGACAGTACCTTAGCGAATCATCCAACGCCTATAGAGAAGGGGCGAGGTGGGCGACGCGATGAAGGAACCGGACCAATCACTTCGTATCGAACCGCGCTGGCCCGTCGCACTGACTGTCCTCACGCTACTCCTGTTGCTGACAGCGTTGCCCGGACGTGTCAGGGTTTTACCGATCTGGGTTCCCGACATCCTCGGAAGTGCGCTAATCGTGCCAATTTGTGCCATTACGCTGACCACTAAGAAAGCGCGGTGGCTGCGCATCGAACGCGCCATTACTCTGCTTTTCTTTATAGTTGTCGAGGGCGGAACGCTTGTTAACCTGACCCAACTGATTATCGCGATGGTAGACCAATCGGGAAAGATCAGCGGCATACAGCTTCTCACTTCAAGTATTGCGATGTGGGTCATCAACGTGTTCACTTTTTCGCTGCTGTACTGGCAGATTGATCGTGGGGGTCCCGAAGCCCGGTCGAACAACGTGAACGCAAGGCCGGATTGGCTCTTTCCTCAAGATGGGGCCCGCGAAGACGTCCCGCCCGACTGGCGGCCGACGTTCGTCGATTACCTATTCCTTGGATACTCGACCGCGACAGCGTTCAGTTCCACCGATACGCTGCCGCTGACTTCTCGTGCCAAGATGCTGATGATGTTCGAAAGCGCTTTCTCGCTCGTGACGATCGTCATTGTCGCGTCACGCGCGATCAACATTCTCGGTAGTTAAACCGTAGCCGCGCTCTCCAAAAAATATGTCATCCCGCTCATAGTTTTATTCCTCAGGAGGATGATGGCCGCAAACGAGCTGGATCATCTTGAGAAAGTCTTGACTGGCGTATTTGCAGTAAATAACTTGTGACAATTTTGCGAAGCGACGTCGACTCTAGTGCCGCGAAACCGGTTACTCGTATTTACTGCTTCTGTGGTTGCTCCTGATTCATCTGTTTCAGCCTTTGCTCCAGCAACGCCTTCTCCTGCTCCTTACTTAGCTTGGGAAACAGCAGCACAAACTGTAGCCGCAGGCCCCAGGGAGATGTTCCCGCGGGATAGACGGCATTCCCGTAGAACTGCGCGGTTATGTTCACCGGCTGGAATCCAAGCTTCATGATTCTTCCCACTCCGCCGCCGAAGGGCACCGTCCACACGTTGCCGCCAGTCGCCCTCCAGTTGGCGGTGACAATCGGCGAGGTAGTGAGGTACCAGCCCTTTTTCATGTTGTAGTTGACGAACCACTGCAGCAGGAATTGATTCACGGCCGGTTTATCAATATCGGAATGACCGGCTACAGACCAGACGTTGTTCGCAAGAGCTCCAATCGTCCAATGTTTGGGCTGCACCAGTACAACCACCGACGGCCCCACGCTGAGTTTGCCCTGTCCCAGATAAGTGGTGTTGGTCGCTGTAGGCAACACGAAACTCGGACCGATTCCCCAGATTATCTTGCTCTTCTTCGGCACGAAGAAAAACGAAGGGTTCATATCGCCTAAGCCATAGACGCCGGTCGTTTGCGCCGGGGGCCCGGATACCTGCGATACGCCGATAGGCTGGTAGATGATCGGCGTGATCCAACGAACTATGAGGTTCCAGTTTTTGGACAGGTTGAGCGGAATCACCGGCTGAATGTTCAGGACATTCTGGGTTCGGTTGGCCGGCCCGATATTGAAGTTCCAGTTGTCCTGGATGGGAACACTGATGAGGCTGGCCACCGGATTCTGCGACTGTTTTCTCAATTCCTCAGCATTCGTCGTTGCCGCTGGCGTCGCCTGCGTGGCAACCTCAGCGCCCGCTGGGCCAACAGGCGTATCTTGTGCAAACATCGGCACCGCTAACAAGAGAAAGAGCTGCAGTCCCCACAAGGCAGGGCCCGCTCTATGGGCTGTCGGCCCGGAACTGTTCACTGGCGCGCCATGGCAACGCGGACTGCCTCTTCCGGCGATACAAGGTGATCAAGGCTCACGGCATCCTCGGCGATCGCGAGCTGCACGCCCTTGACGACACCGTTGAATTCGTTTCCGCGCGACCCGTAGTCCGGTGAGACGGGAGCCCCCGTGTCCACGCCTACGTCGCAACCATCATCGGCAGAGAAGAGCATGGGCTCGGTGGCAGCTACCTTGCCCTCACCGACTTTCTTGCCATCCACGAACAACGACACGGTGCCACCCTTGCCGAGGCCACCACCCGCATACGCAAACTCCATACGCACCTGGTGCTGACCCGGAGGTAGCGGGCCGCTCGATTCGGCGTAGAAGTATTGGACGCCGAACAGGTTGTAACAGTATTTGAGCTTGCCGCCTTTCGCGTAGAGGCTCCAGCCACCAGCGTTGCCGCCTTGAGCGACGATGACGCCCTCAGCCCCGGTTGCGGGTACAACAATCTCGGCGGTTACGGAGTGCGACTTATTCTTGATATTGACGACCGAGTTTTCAGATAGGCGTCCCATGCTGCCAAATAGAATTTGGGATTTGCCCTTGATCAGCACCGGACGCCCTGCCATATCTGAGTTCAGTCGTTCGACCCTCCGGTCATCGAGGGGCAGGACGTTGTACCGCACCGCCTCGATCAGCCACAGGCGTTGCAGTTCATGCAACTTTTCAGGCATCTGCTTGGCCAGATTGTTCGCCTGGCTCCAGTCTTTGCTGGTGTCGTAGAGTTCCCAGTTGTCGTCGTCGAATGCTGGGATTTTCTCGCCGCCGAGGAGCCACGGCGTACTGTGTCGTGTCACCGCGGCCCAGCCCTTGTGGTAGATGCCGCGGTTGCCGAACATTTCAAAGTACTGCGTCTCGTGCCGCTCGGCCGCCTTGGCGTCGTTGAACGAGTACGCCATGCTGACACCCTCGATGGGATGCTGCTGCACTCCGTTGACGAACACCGGCTCAGGCAGTCCGGCCGCCTCCAGAATGGTTGGCGCTACATCAATTACGTGATGGAACTGGGAGCGGACCTCGCCTTTGCTTTTGATTCCCTTGGGCCAATGCACAATCGTTCCGTTGCGCGTGCCGCCCCAATGCGAGGCGACTTGTTTGGTCCACTGGTACGGCGTATCCATGGCATGCGCCCATCCCACGGCATAGTGGTTGTAGGATTCCGGTCCTCCCAGCTTGTCCAGCCGCGCCATCAGGAATTCAGGGGTCTCCAGTGCGGCCGCGCCGTTCAGACTCATCAACTCGTTGTACGTGCCATTTAGCGTGCCCTCTGCGGACGCGCCATTGTCTCCGATGATGTAGTAGATCAGCGTATCATCGAGCACGTTGAGCTTTTTCAGCGCATCCACCAACCGCCCAACATGGTGATCGGTATACTCCAGGAAGCCGGCGTAAACCTCCATCTGCCGGGTAAGCACGGTCTTGAGTGCGGCGGGCATTTCATCCCAAGCCGGTATTTCTTTGTGCCGTTGCGTGAGCTGACAATCTTGCGGAATGACGCCTAACTTTTTCTGGCGGGAGAAGATCTCCTCGCGCAGCTTGTCCCAGCCCTGATCGAACTTGCCTTTGTATTTATCCGCCCATTCCTTTGGAACGTGGTGAGGGGCGTGGGCCGCACCGGGCGCGAAATACACAAAGAACGGCTTATCGGGAATGAGCGCCTTCTGCTGCCCAATCCAGTTAGTGGCTTTGTCCGTCATGTCTTCCATGAAGTGGTAGCCCTCTTCGGGCGTCTTCTTGACCTCGATCGGTGTAGTGCCTTCATAGACCGACGGATACCATTGGTTCGTCTCGCCGCCGATGAATCCATAAAAATATTCGAACCCGCCTCCGCCGGTAGGCCAAGCGTTAAAGGGGCCGGCCGGACTTGTCTCCCAGACCGGCACTTCATGACACTTGCCGAACTGCGCCGTAGCATACCCGTTGAGCTGAAGGGTACGGGCGAGTGGCGCGCAGGTGTTCGGCAGAACTGAGCTATAGCCGGGTGCAGAGGTCGCAATTTCCGTGATCCCGCCCATGCCAACCGTATGGTGGTTGCGTCCGGTCAGCATGGCCTGTCGCGTCGGTGAGCAGAGCGCTGTGGTATGAAAGCGGTTGAATTTCAGGCCGCCCGACGCCAAGCGTTCCGCCGTCGGCGTGTTACACGGGCCGCCAAAGGCGCTGGATGCGCCAAAGCCGACATCGTCGAGCAAGATGATCAGGACATTTGGCGCGCCTTTGGGCGGGCGCAACTGCGTGATCGGCGGGAACTTTGTATCTGGATCCTTGGCATCGTAGGTCACCAGGCCGGTCCGCGGTCGATCAGGGATGGGGAGAACTGTTCGCTGAACCTTGTCTTGGTCGTTCATGGAGGGTTCCTTCCTTTAAGAGAGTTTTGGTATTCACGCGACGGTAGACAGAACAGCGCACACTCGTCTCAAGTCCATCAATCTACGATTCCTGCCGCAGCGAGGGAACTGTCAGAATTTACAGGTGGGCTCGCGTGACCCCTGTTTTGGTGCACGGAGTTGCAGCCTGTGGCTGCGGTTTCAAAACTAACACACGCAGCTTCAGCGCTTTCGCTTGAACATTCGGGTAATCTCCGGCGCAAACTCTCCAATAAAGTTAATCCCCATGCCGACAGGAACCTGGGTGATCACCGCTTGAACACCTTTCTCCTGCCACCGTACGTTACCTGGTTCCCATGCCGTTCCCGTTGCGCTTCCGGCGAAGGCTCCCACGTAAGGAAATAGTTGAGGCCGCAGCGATTTTTCCGTGCGGTCGTACGTAACGAAGTTTCTGACAATGGCATGACGGGTACGCGGCCAGAATCCATCACAGCGGCAACGATCGTAGCGCGGTTCCCACCCAAGCAGTCCGTCACCTAGAGAAATAACCGAGTTTTGAATTATGAATTCGGCCTGCCGCGTGCCAAACCGCTTGGCGAACGCGTCGAAACCGTCTCCCCATTCGGGATAGGTATTATGAATCTGGTCATGGATGGCAAACAGGGTGGTCTTGACGTAGATTCCGGGAGTGGTGTAGGTCTGTCGTAGGTACAGTTTGAACCTACGGTTTGGGTTCAAAGATTCCAGCGGAACTTCCTTGGGAACATAGGAGCCGTAGATCCAGTTCACATTGATCTGATTGTCTTTCTGCGGTTCAGGACTGCTGGGCAACTGACTTTGCGCTGAGCACAACATGCCGCAGAACATCATAAGCAAGTTCGCGGCAAGCGCACGTAATCCAACACTCAAATTGCCGTGGCAGATCTTCGGCCTGGGGACAGCACGCGTTGATTCGCTCGATTTGGTCATGTTGGCACGACGCGCTCATCGAGGATTCCTTCCTTTAGGAAGTTTTGGTATTCACGCGGCGGTAGACAGAACAACGCACTCTCGTCTCAGTCGCGGGCGACTGCCGTAGCGGGAATCCACCATTCAAACCAGACGAGCTATTGCTTAAAGACCACGGGAGGTCCACTGACTCTCTTCCCCTTGAGGTTGACGGTCACCTCGACTCGGTCAGCGATCTTGATGAACGGAATCCCGCTGTTCATGCCGTAGTCCTTGCGATCGAAAGCCATTGTGCCTGTAATCACACCCTCGCCAGTTCCTATGCCAGTAACTGCAAAGGTCAGCGTCTCGGGCTTCGTCACTCCGCGTATCGTAAAGTCGCCATGCAGGTCAAAGGTGGTGGGGCTGGTCTGGACAATCTTGTTTGACTTAAACGTGATAAGCGGATCACTCTTGGCGTCGAAGAAGTCCTTGCCCTTCAGCTTACCGTCCTTCATGCCGCTTCCAGTATTCACCGAGTCGGCCTGAATTTTGACGTCCAAAACCCCTGTGTCGACGTCAGGAGACGTAAATGTCAAGGCGGCATCCCACTTGTCGAAAGTGCCGTCTATGGCTACGGAGGCCTTTACGTTGAACTTAATCGAGCTCCCTTCCTGCGAAATCACGAAAACAGGAGCTTCCGGTGCTCGGGCCGCTGATGCTGCAAGTCCCAGCACTGTGACGAACAGCGCACCTAATGTAGCTCTTGCAATCCAATTCATATTTACTCCTCTTCGATTTCCTGCCTTAATCGAAAGACGTTGCTGCCGATTGCTTCTCGCAGCGGCGCGTGCTGTGTAGATGCGGTGATGCTACGTCGTGACTCCCGCCGCTTGTTATTGTCAAAATTGACAGTCCGATTTGCCGGTCAAGAACGGCCTAAGTGCCCAGCTGTGCGAGAGCGGCACGCAACGGAGCGCTCGAAACGTGAATCAGGCCTCCGTAAGGGGTGTACATCTCTAGAATCAGGAAGATAGCACTGGAAACCGAAAGCGCCGAGACAAGAAAGCTGGCAACCACGGTGGCATTGAGAGGGGCGAAGAGGCCAAAGCTGATGAAAATAACGGTAATCCAAAAAACGAGCACGACGAGGAACGGTGTGGATATCGCGGCGGCTCGTTGTGCATAAATCAACCAGCGGGTTTGGGCGAGGGTCATTACAACAGTCAACGCCTGTGCCTGGAGGGCGTGTTGCGCGTTATCCTTCGGCGAAAGCTCCACTATTTTATCGTACAGAATCTCGGAGCTGTGGGGCGCCACTACTAACTGTTGAGAGCTGGTGCGTTCTTTCGGCCACATCTGATCGAGCGTTCGCTCAACCGAACTGCGCAGTAGATCTCGGCCTTCATTCGCCTCCGGGCCGTAATGGGCCAGGATGCGGTCGAGCACGACAATCTTGCTGGACATGTCCGTCAGCTCGGTGCTCTGCAGGTCGAATGAAGTTTTGGCGGACGCGGTTAGTAGCCCGAGGACAAGGGCTGCCATCGTGGCCACCAATCCCATCCCCAGCTTCACCGCATCCCGTGAATCAGCGCTTAGTTGATGCTCGGGTAGAACGACACGAAGAAGCATACCCAGCAGGGCTCCGGCAGACACGCACGCGAACACGATGGAGCTGACTGCGACTGAACCCATCCTCATCCCTCTAGGCTTGCTGGTGTGAATTTGGGCCGCGGGCCCCGGTTCAGCTGCCTCAATGAAAACCTCTTTTTCAGTCGCAAGTTAGTGCCATAGATACCAACCAACGAATTGATGCACGCGCCGACCAGCACCGAATTCTCGCACAGACCAACTTCGCCACCGACGGTCTGATTTGGATAAATTCGCTAAATAATTTGCGGGGACTCTACTCTAAATGAGAATTACTCCTGAGTCGCCCTCCACGAATTATCGGGATTGTAAGCAGTGACTTGAGATGCAAGGTCGCTCGTTTGGTCTCCCAGATCCTGCTGATATACAACACCATCTTGATTGACAATAAAAGTCATGACACCGGTTGAGTCGTATTGCGCCGGGTAAGCTATGAGAGCAAAGCCTCCCGTCAGTTTTCCATCAACGACGTAGTTTTTCGCTCCCCCGGGCGCGTCCGGCCCCTGCGCGGTGAGAATCTTGTAGAGGTAACCGTAATAGGGCGCCGGGCTTCTCGCTGATTGCTTCGAATTTTCCTCTGCAGCCGCGCTCGCGACCAAAGGGCCCATCGGGCTCTCGGGCTCACCTTTTGACACGGGCCAGTAGAGACCGTCCTGCTTGCCTGAAGTACTGAGAAATCGCTGCGCGTAGACGCCCCGGGGATCGCCATCACGTCCTTTCGAAGCGTAATCCTTCTGACTTTGCACGTACCCTTCACACACCGCAATCGCGCCGAGTTCGTTCCGACCAACTCGACGATCAAGGATCTCCTCATTGCCGCGCTCGATGTCGAAATACCAGACCTTGCCGTCGCGGACGATCGGAAAAGGAAACGGCCAGTTGCCTTGGCCCACTTGCAGGAATTCGAAGCCTTGCGCCTCAACCGAGAGCGAATGTTTCTCACCGTAGGCCTTGACGAAGTCTGCGAGAACTTTCTTGGCTACCCCCAGGTCGCCCGAGGAGATAATGTCCGCCGCTTGCGGTCCGAGTAGTGGGACGAGCAGCGCAGGATCACCCGAACGCGCCGCTTCCACCAGGGCATTCACTGCTTCCAATGGCGAGGAGAAAGTTTTCTGTCCGCTGACCGCCTGGCCGGCCAGTGCCATCGATGCCATTAGACATGAAAGAGCCATCAACGAAAACAGCGAGAGTTTCAATGCCTGGCGACGAGTTGGTTGTCGGATTCTCATTGGCTTCCTCTTTTCCCTTGCGTGCTTGCCGCCCCCCTCTGGCTCGACGCTCGCTCTGCCCGGCCATTGTTTCCGGCGCCTTCGAATGCTCCCGCGGGCCTAGGGGCCGGGGTCTGTCCCGAGTTCGTACGTTGTGCGGGGGGCGAGGCCGGCGCCGGCGAATAGCCTCGGTCAGGCTTCACCGATTGGGCCTTGGTCTGGTTGGGAGAGTTGCCTCGGTAGTTCGTCGTCGAAGGAGTCTTGGACGTGTTGTTAGAGGAATTGCCATTCGTTTTGTTGCCGCTGTTGTAGGTCGATTGTCCTTTCCAGCCCTGATTCGATTGAGAGTTACCGCTGTTTGAGGCTGTATTCCGTGTCTTATTGCCCTGATTGTTGACTTGGTTTCCGGTATTGATGGTGACGTTGTTCCCGCTGACGTTCCGGTTGATCGTATTATTGCTTTTGTTTTGATTATTGGTATTACCGCGATAATTGTTGTAGTAGTTGCTGGAATTGTAGTGGGCGTTACCTGGATATGGCCGGTTGTACGCGTACGCGTAATTCGGCGGACGATAGTATAAGGTCGCGCGGTGGTAGTGTGGGCCATAGACAGGACGGTAGACGTAAGAATGGGATACCCAAACGCCGCCGCGGTAATACACGCCACCACCGTATCCCCATCGCGGATAATAATAGTTGTTGCTGCTGAACATGGCGCCGACCGCCATGCCGACGCCGAATGCAATAATGACGCCCGTCGCCGGCTGGCTAGGAGCCGGTGCGACATAGACTTGCACCGGATTGTATTGCGGCACGTAAATAATTTGAGGATTGGCGGGCTGAATCACGATCACCTGTTGACCGCTGGCTTGCTGCGTCACCACCGTCTGTTGCGGAGTTGTTTGCAGATTTCCGGCCTGTTTCGCCTGCAGCCGAAGCCGTTGGACCGATTCAAGGACGGCACTCTGGTTGGCGTTGAATGCGTCTCCAAGCTGGTTCGTCCAATCCATCTCCGAGCACATCATGTCAATGACTTGCGGAAAGTGCATCAACGCCTGCATCGCCGGACCAAATCCTGCACTCTTTGAGGCGCTATCGAGTTGGTCGCCTTGCAGTGTTTTGTTCTGCAGCAGCCAATTGCCACCATCCAGAACTTCCTGAGATTTCACCGAAGCCGCTAAAACCTGCATGAGCAAAGCATCGGGATACAGCGCGATGGGGGCAAGCAGCTTATCGAGCTGTTGCGGTGTTGTAGCGGATGAGTTTCCGGCCTGTGAGAAACCCGCGGCTCCATTCGCCAGACTAAGATTCATGCAAAGTGCCAGAAGCAGCACCATGCACTGTTGAATCAGCGAGCCGCGTCCTTTCATAATGGCCTCCCGAGCGAGTGCGGGAAGATCACTACCCGCCGACTTTCTGGTAATTGGAGTTGGTCGTCGTCACGACGAGCTGTTTGGCGCTGGCGTTAAGGATCGTCTGCTGCGCATAGTTAGGACCTCCAGGCAGACTGGCCATCTGAACCTGCAACGTCACCGCGTCTTTCGTTTCTCCCATATAGGTATCGACGTTCAAGGATGTGATCTTTTTCGTGGCGGGGTCAAAAGCCAGGGTCATTCGATCGCCAGGCTGGGCATAATCAGTAAAGATCAAATTCACCAGGCCGCCGGCGGGATTGAATGAAACCTTGCCCGCCTGAAAGGCCTGTTGCATTTTTTGAGGGTCGGGCGGGATGTACATACCGAGGAGGTTCTTGACATCACCCATGTAATCCGCGATCTCTGCTTTTTTCTTTTCAATTATTCTTTGTTTCATTCTTCCACCGCTCGGTTCTTGCGGTGGGGGACCGATCGGGGTTTTCTGAATCTGCCCGTCTGGGCCGTATTGGCATAATTTTTCAGATGCGGGTTTCGGATCTCCCTTCAGGGTCAGCTGCGTAGTTTCTGTCCATTGATACTGGCGGAGTTGCTGCTTATTTTCAGCAGCAGCCTGCTTCACAGCCGCGAGTTTTTGCTGCAGCTCACTATTCTGCGCGATGGCGGCAACACTGGCTACGAGCGCTATCGCACCAATAACTATCACCCGTTTACCAATTGCAACAGCCGTGCTCGTGAGAGCGGGCATTCCCTTCGACATTGCAACAGCACGATTCATGGGAATTCTCCTTAATGTCAAAATACCTCCACGGTCAGCGCCCATAGGCGACGCAGCCGCGGCCTACGCCTCAGCCGTCGGAGCTCATCATATAAAATTGCGAATCTCATGATGTCCAAGAAAGCGTCGATCGAGCTGGGCGTCCGTCCCATCGCGCACACGCCACGTCGAACAGATCCACCAGAGGACGCCACCGAGATCTCTTCTAGCCTGAGTTATTGGAGGACCCGGAAAAGAGTCTTTAGAGAGGTGTTGGCACCTCTCTTTAGAACGACGCGCGGAGTAGTCTCCACCCGGGTCCTCCACCCTAGCCGCCAGCAGATTACGATTCGGGCCGGTGCCCGTGTATTGTCAAGATTGACAGGTCTGGCAAAAAGACTCCGGCAAGCGACCCATCCTTGATCCCCTATGGAAGGATAAGGGTGGTGCCCATGCTTTGATCACAAGATCGCCTGCCGGTGAGGACTAGGGAAGAGTCCCTATCGTAATCGCATAATCCGCCAATTGAATCGCAATCGAAAAATCTCGAAAATCCATTCATCTATTTAAGGCTAATGCTCACGCCAAAGATCACGCCGGACGTGGCAGTGTCGATAAAAGAGCCTGTGCTGCGGCGATAGTCAAAGTAGAGATAGCGATAACCCGCTTGCAGTGCCAACGCAGGTTTGATCCGGTAGCCGAGAAGACCAAACGCCTGGTAATCGATTTGGGAACCGGCACCCCAGCCCCCGACGTCGCCTCCGATCGTGACTTCGAATTTGGGCGTCAGAATTCCCGTGATGCGCCCACCGACTACTGGGTCCACCCAATTCTGCGACGCGGAGAAATTCAGACTGTTCGTGGTAAACCCCACGCTCTCGTGGAAGTGCCAGTAGCGGAATCCCGCAAGCGCGTCGGCCTTGATCTTTTCTGAATCAAGCAACCGGTAACCGACCTTCTGAGTCAAGATGAATTCCTGCGCTTTCAAGTTCGCGACACCCTGGCTGGGGGTGTTCGGGAGTGCTCGATCATCCCCCAGCCGGATCCACATAATGTCGAGTGGCATCACGATTCGCTTGTAGCTCGGCTCCACCACTCCCATCAATCCAAACCGAAAATGCGATAGCAGATCGCCTGCGGAAGCTTTGAAGCCGACTTGCCCACCGTTCGGGCCGCCAACACTTCCGTGTACTCCGGGGAACCACAGATAGGGAGATACCACGAGGTGCCAGTTGCTGTCGGAGGCGGTGCTGGCGGCAGCGACACTGGGAACTGCCGATGCAGGCTCGACGCCCGAACCTGTCGGTTGGTCTGCGCTCGCAAGATTTGCGGCTGCGGCGGTCGAGCTCGAATCGTTGGTTTCAAGGACATCTACGCTGCGCAGCGGAGGAGTTGCTTGGGCGCGACACGGGTTCGCAATCGCCAACAGCAACAGTCCCACGAATATTGCATACGTCGCCAGCTTCTGACTTGAGTTCAAGAGAAACTCCTTTGGCACAAAAAAGAGATTGGTGTTCACTGCGTTCATGGTTGCGCACGCGATATGCGCCAGTTCGATGGCCGCTGCGCCGCGGCCTCTGGGACATTGATGATGCCGCGTGCGCGCACGCGTGGAACATTGTCAAAACTGACAATCTTTTCCTGCTCTCCTCCCAACGCCCGATTGACTCCGGAAAGTGAAGATTCGTTCTCGGAAGCCCCTTGTTGAGCCGCGCGTATTCTTGGGGGTGCCTTTCCTACGGACCTAAAAGTAAAGATTGAGTACCAACCCCGCAGCGTTCACTTGCTGATTGGGACGCTTGCCGGTGTTGTTCTCGTGCTCGTAGTAGGGATCGAACTCGACGTGCTTGCCGACCGGTAGAAGACAGCCCGCATAGAGATTGGTGGAGCTCCATTTACTGTATCGGCTTTCGTAGAAGGCTTCGGCACTGGCATAAGGCGTGGGGTGATAGGAGCGAATGGTGACACGCCGTTCGAGCGTCACGCGATTGCGGTACCGCCACGTGAAGCTTCCAGCGGACCAGTCGAGATCGGCGCGATTCCTGTCGGAAACCAGTATCCGAGCCGGCAGTGGCAGATGAAACGTAAGGACGGGTTCCAGGCGGTTTACAGTCGGCTTGCCCGGTGAAGGAACATAACGGTATCCCACTGCTAAAACTAACGGCCTGGATTTCGAATCGTCCAAATCGAAACGCGTGGCGTCTTTCAGCTTGAGCAAAGGCTTCAGGTAGAATTCGACGCTGGGTCCTATTTCTGCTTGAGTAGGATCACCGCCTTCTCGCGTCTCCTTTGCCTGGAAAACAAATCGGACATTCGAATTCAGTGTGAAATGCGCATCGATCTCAGGTAAGAACTCCGTAACCGATGTTTGGGCCCGCGTAGGCGGGCAGAGCAACAACAGAAGAAGAGCCACCAACAGCCAGCTACCACCACGATTCACGTGTAGTCCTTCCGGAAGCACAAAGGGGATCTGGCATCTCGTTCATGCAGCATCGGAAGATTCCTGCGGCTTTGATCGAGTTGTCTCTTGGGGTTCGATGAGCTGCCGGCAGAGATGGCAGTTTGTTTTCGAGCTACCGCGAGGCGTACCGGCAAGAGCGACCGCGGCCGCACTCTCCGGCTTACCAACGCGCCGGAGAGTGCGGGGGCCGCTGCCATCTACATCTGCGCGTTTAGTCCCTTGTTCACCAAAATCTTTACGTCTACGCGCCGATTCTGCGCACGGCCCTGAGCATCGGCGTTTGTAGCAGCAGGGTGCATCGCTGCGTAGCCCGCCGGAACAAGAATTCGCCGCATCGGAATGTTCTCTTGAGCACGCAGATAATTGGCGACTGTAGTGGCCCGTTCGTCGCTAAGCTTCTGATTCGAATCATGAGTGCCGGTGCTGGATGTGTAGCCCGCGATCTCAATCAAGTATCCTTTGGTTGACAATGCGATAGCAGCGAGCTTGTTAAGGTCCGCTTTAGCCGCATCGTCGAGGGCAGACTGGTTCGATTCGTAGTAAATTCCAGCTTCAGCCACGACGGTGTAGTCACCCAGTTCAGATACACGCTGATTGACTTTCCCAATGGCGACCGCATCCATCACTCCGATGGCACCAGCTGTCCCAGCAGCCGCGGCAGCCTGATTCGCCGAGACCTGGGCGTTATTGGCGGAGCTCTGAGCACCTTGGGCCTCTGACACGCCCTGATTTGCGGTGGACTGAGCCTTTTGTGTGGCCGCCTCATTGGCCGTAATCTGCTGTTCCTCAGCTATTGCGATTGCGAAATCGTCGGGGCTGAACGAGATTTTGGTGGCGTCAAGTTGTCCCTGCGCATTTCCAACGCCTTCCGCCTCGATGCCCAAACCAGGCACCATGGCTGTGACGTCCATGTCCTCGCGGCGGAACTTGAATGCGCCTTTTTTGCGCTCGAATTTGGTGCTGTCCGAGATGCTAACCACGACAACTAGGCCGGTCTTCGAGTCCTTGACATTGATGAGATCCCCGTCACGGGACGCAATCGGCCCCTTGACCTTGGCTTTTTGGCCCGTCTCGAATTGACCACTCATGAGCCCAGAGGCGTAACCGACACTTCCAAGCAGGATGAGACATATGGCGTAGCAAAGGACTTGCGCGCCAAGTCGTACTTTAGGTTTCATGGGGATTACCTCCATTGCCATTGCTACACGTCGACGAAAACGGAATCTATTGTCACAAGTGACAATTCTGTTGCTCTCAGTCACGGCCAGCATGTCGAGAACTCACTCTCTTTGCCCGTTGTCGTCCCGTACAACGCAGGGAGTGCGGTTTGATCGATGCACAGAGAGAAATCTCTGAGATGACTCGCTCTTGGTTGTCAGCATTGCGATGGAACCAAGAGACGGATGTAATCGAGGCCCTGTGGCACTGGTTAGGATAGCCGCCTGTGGTTTTCAGAGCGGTTACAACAGATTGATGGTTATCATTTGCAAGCGAAGATAGGCAGATCGCAAGAGCGAGAAACACTACCGAAGCAATAAAACCAGAGGTTTATTTTTCATTTATTTCGGTTAAGGCATGTTCTGCTGGGAAGGAAAGCGAGACGTGAATATATTCCCAGCCAGCGCCTCATTCATTGCCGGCACTAAGTCCGTATCCATGAGTACCTTGATGACGTACCCCAGCCCCCCCGCGGCGCGGCAGGTTTTCAGGATGTCATGGTCCTCATGAACCGTGAGAAATACGACCTTGGCTTGATTGCCTTGCCTCTTAAGCTCCTCCGCGACCTCAATTCCGCTCATTAGCGGCATCGAAATGTCTAAGACGACTAACTCGGGTTCGAGTTTCAGAGTCGCGATCAGAGCCTCCCTTCCATCGGAGACCATGCCAACGACATCGAATGACTCGCGTAACAAATCGGCGACAGCGCTTAATACCGGAGCGAGATCATCCGCTACTAGCACACGTATTCGAGTCATGAAAGCTTGTCCCTGAGCTGTCGTCTAGTCCTCCGCCAAGGGTTCGGGCGCCGCTGCAAGGTGAAAAGGCCCATCGATCTCGGCCCTCAAGTTATTTTCGCTCGGCGTGGAGGTGGGCATCGACACCCATTCTGGGCGCGATTCCATCGGCTGGATATTGGCAAAATTAACAGGAAGGGAAAATCGTTGGAGCTAGACCGAGATGATGCGGTGTTTGATGGCGTACTGCACCACCTCGGCGCTCGTCTTGAGTTGTAGCAGTTCCATTACCGCATATTTGTGGGCGGCAACAGTCCGCGGAGTAATGAAGAGTAAGCGGGCTATTTCTTTCATAGTGCGTCCTTCTGCCAGCAATTGAATGACTTCCCGCTGCCGTGCCGTGGGTTCAGGCGCAAATTCACGGTTCTTGGGCTCTCGCAAGGAGATATTGCCCAGGCCTTTGGCGGCACTGGGCGTTACATAGGAACCCCCCTTCAGCACCTCTTTAATCGCCTCGTCTAGCTCCAGACCTGCGGCTTGCTTGAGCAGAAACGCGGAAGCGCCTACCCTAAAAGCTTCCCCAACCAAGTAAGGATCCTCATTCATCGTCATGAAGATGAGTTTCACGCTAGGCATTGATTGTTTGAGCTGGCGGCCGGCATCCAGCCCGTTCAACTGCGGCATGGCGATGTCGAGTACGATGATGTCTGGCCTCAGCTTTTCGGCAACTTTCAGAACCGCACGTCCGTCACTTACCAAGCCCACGACTTCGTACTTCGGTTCTAGAAGTTCTTTGAGCGCGTCTAGCAACATCTGATGATCATCTGCCAACAGGACACGTGGGCGTCTCATGATCTTGTTCCTCCAGCCGTCATTAGTTTCACGCGCGGCTCATCAGCGGAGTCCGATAGCGGGACTTCGGCGAGAATTTCCGTCCCCCGCATGGGCGCGGATTGCACCGATAGCCTTCCGCCAACCAGTCGAAGCCGCTCGCGCATACTTAAGAGTCCTAACCCCGCGTTTTCGTTCCGGAGCTCCGGGTCAAAACCAAAACCGGCGTCCACGATCCGCAGGCGAATTTCATTGCCAGTGCTATAGAGCTCAGCCCGGGCTTGCTTCGCTCCGCTGTGTTTCACCACGTTGCCCAAGGCTTCTTGGGCGATTCGGAAAAGGCACAGCCCCACATCCTTCGGAATCCTCGCGGAAAGCGCATGATCGGCAAATGCAATCTCGATCTTAAACCTCGAGCTCAAGTCTTCACAAAGACCCATTAGGGCCGGTACCAGACCTACATGTTCCAGTTTGCTGGAGTGAAGTTGATGGGAGAGCGAATGCATATCGGATGATATTTCTTGGATTCCTTTCAACAGCTCCTGAACTTTAGCGCGCTCCGCTACTTCTGACTCAGGCATCTTCTTCCATAGTTGTGCAAGGCCGATACCCTGAAGTGCTAAGCGCTGACTGAAGTCGTCGTGAAGTTCCCTGGCGATGCGCCTGCGTTCTTCGTCCTGTGCGGTAATCAGGCGTCCGCTCAACTCTCCGAGCGACTCAGCTGCCAACTTGCGGTCCGTGATGTCAACGCAAGAGCCGATATATCCGCAGAAGGCCCCATCGGATTCAAATCTAGGCACACCATAATCAACGATCCAGCGATATTTTCCATCGAAGCGTCTCAGCCGGTACTCCATCTCGAAGTCGACCCGAGCGTCAAACGCAGACGAGTAGATTCCGAGACAACGCGCTAGATCTTCTGGATGCACTGCTGAGGCCCATCCGTCCCCCAACTCTTGTTCCATTGATCGGCCGGTGAAGTCCAGCCAGCACTGATTGAAAAAAGTGCAGAGTTTGTCGGTTCCGGACATCCAGATCAACACTGGCGCTTTGTTCGCGACCAAGCGAAAGCGCTCTTCGCTTTCTCGCAGGGTCTGCTCCGCTCGCTTGCGAGCGGTAATATCCAGCACCTCCGCAACGAAGTACTGAGGCTTGCTGTGGATATCACGGATCAAGGAAGCGCTGCATTCCCCGCACAGCACTTGTCCATTTTTGTGCAGACAGCGATTCTCCACGCCCTGGAAGCTAGCTCCAGTCGCGAGCGCTTGATTTAACCTCTGCGAAAACATCGGCCAGTCTTCGGGGTGAGTGATGGATTGGACCGTCTTGCCGATAAGCTCCTGTTCCGTGTATCCGATGAACTTAGAGAATGCCTCATTGCCAGCAAGAAAACAGCCTTCCGGTGAAACGATCGCCACTCCTATACCAGCATCCTGGAAGACGCTCCGGAATTTTGCCTCGCTTTCGCGCAGTTCTTCTTCTCCCCGCTTGCGTTCCTCCACAATGACGGCGAGGACCATAAAAGGTGCTGTTGCGAGCAATAAAAAGAGTTGTAGCGACAAGACGTTGTCGACCGGTTCTTGTCCAGTGAAGGGACCGCGTCCATGGACGACGCCCCAAATCGACAGCAAGGCGATAACAACCATCGAAGAGCTGACCCCGGTTGATCCGAAGCGTAAAGCGGCCCACAGCAGAAACGGAAGGAGAGAATAAAGCAGTTCGGGTGGGCTGCTTTTCCCAAAGCCGACGAAAGTAAGAAATCCGAAAAGAACCAACGCGGCAAGCAGCGCGGCAGCTTCGAAGTAGTTGGCACGTCCTTTCTGGACCTCTGCCGGTCGTTTGCCTGCCCAACCCAAAATAGCCGGCATCAGAGTGAGGAATCCCAGCGCTTCAGAAAGGAAACCTGTCCTCCAATTCGTCCAATAGTTCCCGGGGGTGGCAAGCCCGCCAACCAATGCTCCAGCCGCTGGCGCCAAGATCACCGCAAAGAATGAATACGTAGCCAGGGCTTTTACACTGTTCAGTCGTGGTACGCCGTTGAAGGAATAGCTTAGGCACAACGCGGCGATAAGGACTTCTACCACGTCGGCTAAGATGAGCCAGCCAATCGAACGAACCGGCACGCCGTGACGCACGTCATAAAGAACGAAAGCGGCAATGGCCGCCGCGATGAGAATCGGCCACATCCTTCTCGGGACCAGCAGCAAGACTGACACTAGAAGCACACAGCCCGGCCAAAGTGGCGAGAGCATTTGGGGACGGAGTACCAGCGCGCCCCCTAGTTCTGAAACGGTGTAGGACAGGGCGGCAACAAGAAATACTACGATCGCCATGTTGAACCGGGAACCCAGATACCACGAGGAACGACTAGGGGTGAGTTCCATCAGCTACCTCCGATGCAGAAGGCGGCGAAGACGCAAACAACGACCGTCGCGATCAGACGAAGAGGCATCCACAGGATAACGTTCCGCCTCGCCAACGGAGATTGGCCGCTGCGTCGAACGGACTCCTGCTCTGGAAACTGGTGGCTGTTTCATTTTGATTTCGACCTAATAAACGGTCGGCGACTCGAATCGCCGATTAAATTTGAGACAACCTCGGTTAGGCGCCAAGTCCGAGTTCAACTTGTAGGCTGTGAATTGTAGAGTGTACCAACCGGCAAACGTCTAGCTGTTCAAAAGGGAACACCCCCAAGAAATCCTCCCCCTGCCATAGCGTGAGGGATAGCGCGTGACGATAGCGCCCCAGATAACGCCGATCCTGAGCTACTCGTGGAGCACAACACTGAGGAGGGAACTATGCACTCTCAACCCACCGTTGTACTCGATGAAGCCAAGCTTTTTGAATTTGTTCAGGAAAACGTTCACATGTGAGCGCGTTGTACCAATCATCCCCGCCAGGGTCTGCTGACTTATGCCTGGGATCAGGGCCTCCGACCTGCCTTCCTTCCCAAGGTGGGTCAGCATCAAAAGCGTCCGCGCTAGCCGCTTCTCCGTCGAATTAAACAGTTGATCAACCAAGTCCGACTGTGTGCGGTTGTGGCGACCGACCACGTACGCAACAAACATATCCGAGAATCTGTGTTCCTCGTGGAGCGTACGGAGCATCTCTCTCTTTTCGATCCTCAGGACAGAGCACTTTGTAACTGCGGTCGCCGTTGCTATGCGGATAGGCTGATCCGAAGCAATGCATCCCTCACCCAGGAAATCACCGGCGCCGAGTAGGGCAATGATCGCTTCCTTGCCGTGTGTGGAGACCACGCTGAGTCGTACGGTTCCGTCCTGAATGTAAAACACGGTGTCCGCACGTTCTCCCTGCGAAAAGATAGCTTGTTTGGGCCTGTAATGACGAAGGGTCCTGCCGGCGCCGGCATTCGCTAGAAAGGCTTTGGGATCAAAAAGCTTGCTTTGCTCCTGGGCAGAGCGTTGTCGGCTCGGCAACCGGCTAGGTAACGGCATAGGAAACTCCCAAGGGCCCTAGCGGGCAGAGATTTTCCGCAACACTATAACAAATCCCTGGGGCAGGCATAACTCCTTTTCCTTGGGTGAAAATACCTCGTGTCCTGAGCCTCCGGCAGATACTTCAGCGTCCACGTCTAGCCTGTCTGTGTTGCATCAGCACGAACATTATGCCTGAGGCACACAACAGGAATAGACCCAAGTTCAGTACCGCGAGCATGACGATCAGAACCACTTCGCACAGACTCCTTCGCAATGGATGAAGGCAACACTTTGACGCATTTAAGCGGGTCCGATCACGCCTAACGTCGAAGCGCGCCTTTCCTTTGAAACCTTTTCTTGTTTGTAGAGCGTTCGAAAGAGATTAGTAACAATCCGCAAGTGACATTGGAGGGGGACCCGGACCAACCTCTGGGGAAAGGTTGAGGACATCTCTCTGCTTTCGGGGTACGGCCTCGATCCGGGTCCCATACTGGTAACATCGGAGGAATATAGAGAGGGACGAAGTATCTGTGAATTGTCAAAAGTGACAGGTTCTTAGGAAAAAATCTCCGGGAGTTGTCCGTCGTGCCATGCAAGTACAACCTAAAACGGTCCAAAGTTTCATACTTGCTGCAACCTGCCTTATTGTGTTCCACGATAATCTTGGATCGTAGCCTTGGCCAACACGCATCGAAGGCATGAATCTCGTAACGCTATTTGGGAGTATCTGAGGGAGGAACGGCTTGTGTTTTCTGCGTCTCGTCGGAAACCACGTTGAAAGTGCCATTTGTATCGCGCACTTGAACGGTCTTAGTCTGCTGAGCACCGGAGGCAGCGTACTGCACGGTATATTTAGTTTTTGCTCGTACCTGCAAACCGTCAGTCGGATTCCCTGGATTGGGCTGCTCGACCTGCTGCTCAGTTGTTTTTCGGTCTGAACTCTTGTTCCGGACGGTCGTGACTCGTTGTTTCAGATGAAGGCTGCCGTCCTGGGCTACTCCAGGAACAACCGTGGAATATGTCTCGACGGTATCGCTTATTTCTCCGGGAGCGGTTTCCGTTTCCTTACTAACCGTGTGTGAAAACTCTGAAAGCTCGCCCTCCGAATCAGGGCGCGACACGCGATCCTCGATAGTTCGTTTGTTGCCATCGTCCTTGATCGTCTTTTTCCCTACTTCACCCAATTCCCAGTTGCCGTTGGCACCCGGGAATAGCGTCGTAGTCCTTACCTCGGTCTGGTTGCCAGCGTTGCGCTTCTGCAACTCTCGCGTCTGCACGCTCGGAGTAAAGCCGCCATTGCCGTCCGCGAGGTAAACCGTCGTCTTCGTCTCCTGGACGTCCGGACTCGTCTTCTTCGTATCCGCTACCTCACGGAGCACAACCTGAAAATTTCCATTTGCGTCAGAACTCGAGGTCGTGCGCACCTCGTGAACATCTCCGCTCGCTGAGCCCCGCGCTTCCTCTTCCGTTACCTTCATCAGATACCTTTGTCCGTTCGCATCCCGCCCGTAGGTGCGCACCACCGTGCGGGTAGTCGTGGCGTTTAGATGGGTGGTTTCCGTCTCGGTATCAGAACCGGGTTGGTATCGGCCGTCGGGCCCAAGAACTTCGACGCTTTGTTTATCCACAGTCCGATTGCCTGACTTGAAGTGACTCTCCGTCGTTCGTAGCGGATTAGTGTTGTCCACGTGAGTTTGGGTGGTCGCCGTCCAGGACTCGCTGACACCCCCCGGTTGAGCATCTTGCGCTTGTGCGCGGGCGGCTGAGCCGACGCACAGAATCACAGAAATCATCGACGTGATCAAAAGTTTGGTCGCAGCCGCGGCGGCCTGACTTTCACGCTTAGACAACGCCATGTTCTCGCTCCTTTCATTTGGTGCGGCGCCACCGAACGTAAATCAACTAAAGTCGAAGCCGTTCGTAAGGCTGGCGGTGAAATCGAAACCATTAAATGTGCTGCTGACGAACCGCTTACCCTGAAGAACGGCTTCTACCGCCGCTAGCAATTCGTTTTCGCTGTCCGATTTGACCACGTAACCACGCCCACCGGCGCTCAAGGCTGCTACCGCGATGTCCCGGTCGCGGCTTTCGCTCAAGAACAGGATTTTCGACCCTGGAGCAACCTTGCGGATTGATGGAGCGGCTTCAATTCCACTTAATTTTGGAAGGCCGATGTCCAGCACGATCAAATCCGGCTGAAATTCCTCTGCTTTTTGGATGGCTTCTAATCCATCCGACGCCTCGCAGACGATCTGCCATTCGGGGTTCTTTTCGAGCAGGGAAGCGGCAAAAACGCGCCAAGGTTTGAAGTCATCTACAAGCATGACCCGAACGGCACGTATCATCGGTTCCTTTTCGCGGCGGGAGGTGGAGAGATGGTCAAAATCTGTGAGAATCATACATGCTCAGATTTTGAGGCGTGATATTTCTTCATTGCGTCCCAGCGAGTGTCGTCGTTGACTCGTCCTCTGTCAATTGTTAGTTCTACCAGATGCCTTTTGAATTCTCTCGGTCCAATGGGACCATGTGGATTTTATAGCGGGCCGCATCAATTTGCGTGCGTGCGAAACCAAAAACGATGAAGCGCGGGAGATTCCGACCGTGGCTCCGTTGCGCGTGCTCTTGAAAGAACAATTGGCGAAGCGCGAACCGGTTTGTCAGTACGTTTGTTTCGGCCTTCTAAGCCATTCCGAGCAGTGTGCCCGAAATTGCCTGAACTTGCCAAGCCGTGCCATTTCATAGGGATGTGAAAAATTCGGCTGGCCACACGATGCCGCAAGTCTCCTGAAATTGACAATCCAAGTGTCACCAGAAGTGACACCGGAAAATCACCAAGCGACATCCAATTCGGGACAGTGACGGGTGGGGGAAACGCGCCTGCCTCTCTTGAGGAACTGGTAGATTCCTCAGCCGATGCGAAACGATGGGACCGATCGCTAGAGACCACTTGAGTTTCATTCCGACGCGTTGTCAGACTCTGTCGCTTTCTTCCATCATTAATTACTACCTTTCCCCGAGCATGCCCTTTTTCCGAATACCGTAGAGCTTCGGGGGCTTCGTTCAGGCTGTAGCGCCGATCGATAACCGGTACTACCTTTCCTGTCGCCATGGGTTCGCTCAGGATGTTGAGGTCCTCTGGATTCACTTTGGCGATGAATGGGACGAGCTTGTGGCTGACAAACGCTGACAACAGGAGCGCTCCAATCAAACGGACAATCAGGCCCGCCACTGAGGCATCACTGGAAGCGCCGGCCATGACCAATATTCCCTTGGGCTTCAAGAGCCGCCTGCATCCTGCCAACGAACGGTTCCCGACGGCGTCGAAAAGCAAATCGTACCGTTGCCCGTCCTCGGTGAAGTGTTCACGCCAAAAGACACCGCCATCGTCACACCCAACAGCGACACGCCATACTCATTTGTCGGGCTGGACCTGCGGGAGGAACCAATCGGGCGGGATCCGGCGATTGGTGGGTTCGCTTCCGTGCTCCACGTCCCGCGCACCAAGAACGACGAGCCCATCCATGCACCACTGAACGCCAACGCACTCGCCGCCTTGCGCTCGCTGCCCTCGTGGTCCGACAAGAAAGTTCTATCTTTCGCAATTCGCGCCAGCCGGAAAAGGCCGTCCTGTCGAACGATCACTGGTTTAAGCCCGCACTCGAAAAAGCCGGCATCACGGACTACACCTGGCACGACAACCGGCACACGTTCGCCTCGTGGCTGATTCAAGATGGTGTGCCGCTCGACCGCATCAGCAAACTTCTCGGTCACAAGTCACTCGCCATGACCATGCGCTACGCACACCTGGCACCAAATCAACTCGCAACCGACGTCGCCAAACTGGATCTGATTAGCACCACAGCAGCACCTGAGCCAGTGGTGGAAAAACCCGCTTCCACAAGTTACACTATCAACTAAATTTAGGGGCGTAGCTCAGTGGTAGAGCAGCGGCCTTTTAAGCCATTCTCAGCGTTTGGCCCCGGCAAGTCCCAACACGTCAAGTCAAGCCATTTCCGTCACATGTGAAAATCGCGAGCAGTCAGGATGTGCCTGCGATTGTCCCAATATAGCAAACCAACTGACACCAGAACTGACACCAGAATTCTTTCCAAATCGAAGTGTAGAATTTCAAACGCTACTCCGGTGTTGCGATGGCGCCTTGCTGCATCAAAAAGCCTCGCCAACACCCATGCCGAACGTGTGACCATCCCTGCCCTGGGCGATATCGGCTCGAAGATTGACGTGGTACTTTTTGCTTAGCTCGAATCGCAATCCCCCACCTCCGCTGGGTAGGAAGTGGTTGCTCTGTACTCTTTGGAGTAATTGACTCCCCGCTGGAATTACTCCTCCCAGACCGCCGAACACAACCAGGCCAAACCGCTTCGGCAAGACCAGCCGATACTCCAATTGTGTCGCAAGGGTGTAGCGGGTGAAGTATTGCCCGGCTGTATAGCCTCGCAATTCATTGTTGGTCCCGTAGATGCAATTGCCATAGAAGGGAGGTTGGCCACCTGTCCCGCAGAAATTGGCGTCATAGGCAAGGACCTGCGCCTTGCTTAAACTCCAGTACTTGTCGAACTCAGTTCTGTACGATTGGAAGGAGTACTTGCTGCCTAATGCTTGAGAAAAGAAATCAGACACGAGGATAAAATAAGTCCCGCTCAGCGGATAGAAATGGTTGGGGCGCGTATCCCGTAGCAGCCGTGCGCCGAGGGAGGTGAGAGTGGTGTGCAGTCCTACTTCCGGGGGAATCGGGAAATTCACATCATCATTTGGCCTGATCGTAACAAAGGAATTTCCCGTAATAAATCGCGGGCCTAAGAAGAATTTCCATCCAATGCGGCGTAGAACCTCGCCGAGGAAGCCCTGCCCGGTTTGTTGCAGGGGCAGCTTTAAACCTGCGGCAATTCCGTTGCCATAAATGTTGTAGTCCACGTTGCCGTGTACGTAACCAGACGTAATCTCATAGGTATTCTCTTTCAGAAAGAGCTGCGCCCCTATGACGAATCCCCGGCTGCCGTTGTTGGTAACGAGGCCGGCCACTCCTATCACGGAAGGAGGCGAAACCTTGTCCCTGGTACTAAAAGGAAAGATATAGCCGAATACGGGCACAATTCCTGAGCCGATGGCGGGACTCGATATCGGAAGGGGCGCAACGACAAAAGCCCCTCGTCCGCCTAGCTTCTTCTTCTTTTTCGACTCCTGCTTGGGCTGCTCAGCAGTAGGTGACTGCGAACTCTGTCCCGAAGTCTTCACCGCGGTCTGCTGTGAAGGTGTGCTGGCGGATGGCTTGTCCACTGGTTGATTTTCTTGCCCGAGACAGGGGACGTCAACGCAGAAGCATGCAATGCAGGCAAGTAAGACGGAGGAAAGAAGCCGGGTCAAAGTTATTGACCAGTGGACGGCCTCGGATGTTCGTAAATTTCCGCTTCCGATTCCCATGTGACAAGCCGCCCTTGGGGCTTCGCGGAGTTTGACTGCGGCCCAAGCTAGACATCTTTCTTGCTTCTTAGCATTTGCGGCAGCCGCCGGCGTTTCCCCAGTGGCAACCTGAGTGCCCTGCGGCCCTACGGGCGTGTCTTGCGCCCACAGACGTCTGTTGACAGGAGAGGATTAGCTATTGCTTAAAGACCACCGGAGGCCCGCTGACTCGCCTGCCCACGAGGTCAACGATTACCTCGACGCGGTCAGCGATCTTGATGAAGGGAATTCCGCTGTTCATACCGTAGTCTTTGCGGTCGAAGGCCATGGTCCCCGTGATTGAGCCCGCGCCCTTCCCTTTGTTATTAATCGTGAAAGTGAGTTTTTCCTGTTTGGTCACACCGCGAATCGTGAAGTCGCCGTCGAGCTCGACAGTGTCGGGGCCGGTCTGTACAACCTTGGTGGAGTGAAACGTGATCAACGGATTGTGCTCGGCATCGAAGAAATCTTTGCCTTTCAGCTTGCCGTCTTTCATGCCGCTGCCGGTGTTCACCGAGGCCGCCTGGATCTTGATGTCCAACACCCCTGTCGCTAAGTCGGGAGAGGTGAACGTAAGACTGGCGTCCCACTTGTCGAACGTACCCGCTATGGCTACCGACGCTTTCACATTGAACTTAATGGTGCTGTGGGAGTGATCAATCTCGAAAATCGGAACACCCTGTGCTCGGCTTGCGGGTCCCGCCAGCCCCAGCATTAAAACAAACAGCACAACTAAGACCGCTTTTCCCATCCGACTCACGTTTGTACTCCTCTCCCGTTTACTGCCTTAACCGAAAAACGCTGCTGCCAATCGCTTCGCGCGTGCTGCCACTCCAGTTCCGGCAGCTACGCGCTCGATCAAGAAAACCGGTCGTTTCCGTCCACTTGCGATCCAAAAGCTAATGGCTCGGCCTTGCCGAAGCAATTGTAAATTCTGACGGTCTGGTGAGCGCGGTCATGAGGGACGTCAGCTGATCGGCCGGCATTAGGACAATCGCGATGACCCTCTACCGAACCCATGCTCATCCCCCCCAGGCCCCCTCGTGTGGATTTGAAGCCGCATGAATTTTTTTTGAAATTCCGCCGAAACGACGCGTGTGGCTCGCAAATTCCACGAAATTACTGGACGAGTACAGGAGCCAGCCGTACGAACGCATAAATTATGAGCATCGTGCCGCCACGATACCTTGGCAAAACGAAATCATCGGCCGGTAGCTGCCAGTTCCTTCTTCGCTATCACGTACTCAACTCGCACCTGCTCTATCTTGCCGTTGAACTTGAACGGCATCTTGTCGTAGTAGTCGAGCGACACGGGCGAGCCGAGAGCAATACCGATGTCGAGGCAGTCGTTGGCAGTGAAGATCAGCGGGGCGGAAATAGGGACCTGGCCACTCGCGACTACTACGCCATTGACCTTCATGGTGATGTTGAGCGGGCCGCCGGGTCGGGGTACTGCGTACGCTGTTTCGACCTCGATCTTTACCTTGCCAACGGGAAGCTTCTGCTTGGCGCGGATCTTGGTGCGCTGGATGATGAAGAGATTGTATTCGTAGCAGAGAACGCCCTCCTCCACGAAGCAGGTGAGGCCTCCGGAGTTCGCCCCCAGCTTGTACAGCACTCCGTTGGCGTTAGCCGGGATCTCTGCGTCAATATTGACGACGTTGGGTTTGTTGCCCAGAGCTGGCGCGCAGAACTCGGGCATGCGCACGGTGTCACCGGAGAAAGTCCACGCCGTATAGGGTGGGGCGATGCGCATCTCTGGGTGTAGCAACGGAACCCAGAGGCCGCCCCCGATGGGAAGCACCTTGTTCTTCGTAGCCTCGATGAGGAAAATATCCTGCATTTGCGCCAGCTTTTCCGGCATGTTTGCAGCGAGGTCATGCGCTTGGGTCCAATCTTCCTCCAGATTGTAGAGTTCCCAGACGTCCTTGTCCGGCGTCCATTCTTGAATACCCGGGGGGATGCCCGTCTCCCACGGGGCACGCGGTCCGAAAGCGGAGGCCATCCAACCATCGTGATAGATTGAGCGGCTACCCATAATCTCGAAATACTGGGTGAGCAATTGGCCCTTGGCTTTCGCGTCGTTAAAGCTGTAGGCGAAACTCACGCCGTCAATCGGGTCCTGAGGAATGCCGTTGACCTCAATCGGCGGTGTGACTCCTAGAACTTCGTAAATTGTCGGGACGATGTCGTTGCAGTGATGGAACTGTGGGCGCGGAGTCCCGTCGGGTTTGATCTTGGCCGGCCACCGAATCGCCATCGGATTGCGCGTGCCGCCGAAGTGCGAAGCCAGAAGTTTGGTGCCCTTGTAAGGCGTGCTGCCAGCCCAAGCCCATCCCGCGTGGTACTGGTTGTCTGCCTTGGGTGAGCCAAGCACATCCAGTCCGCCAAGTTCATCGAGTGCTTTGATATGCTGCTTCACGGTGGTGGGAATGCCGTTTTGTGCCAGCAGTTCGCTGATTGTGCCGTTCTGTCCCTCCGACGAGGAACCGTTATCGCCCCACACGTAGAAGATAAGAGTGTTGTCGCCATAGCCGAGCTTGTCGATTTCGTCGATGACCCGGCCGGCTTGAGCGTCCACGTGTTCGGCGAAGCCGGCCGCTACTTCCATCAAGCGGCGTTGAAACGGCTTCTCGTCTTCGGGGATGCTGTCCCAGGACGGCATCGTTTCGTGCCGCGGCGTTAGCTGAGCATTGGCGGGGATCCAGCCCTTCTCCTTGGCGCGCTTAAACACGCGCTCACGGTAACCGTCCCAGCCGTCATCGAACTTGCCCTTATATTTGTCGGCCCACTCCTTCATGATGTGGTGGGGGCCGTGGATCGCGCCGCTCGCCCAGTACATATAGAACGGCTTATCTGGCTGGAATGCTTTGTGCTTGTTCAGCCATCCAATGGCGTCGTCTGCGAGATCCTCGCTGAGGTGGTAGCCCTGCTCGGGGCTTTTGGGTGGCAGAACGACGGTCGTGTTCCGCACGAGGTTGGGCTCGTATTGCGATGCTTCACCTGCCAGAAATCCATAGAAATATTCGAAACCCAGCTCAGTAGGCCAGTTCTCAAAGGGGCCGGCGGACGTGGTTTCCTCAGCCGGTGTGTTGTGCCACTTGCCGAACGCGGCCGTGCTGTAGCCATAATCCTTGAGCACCTCAGCCGCAAGCGCGCTACTCTTGGGAATGTGGCCCGAGTATCCGTCCCAGTCGTTTGCCAACTCCGCGATCTGCCCGCTGCCGACGCGGTGATGATTCCGGCCGGTTAGCATTGACGCGCGTGTGGGAGAGCACATGGCCGTAGTGTGGAAGCGGTTGTATGTGATCCCCTCGTTAACGATGCGGTCCATTGTCGGAGTTTGGACCTCGCCTCCGAAGGTGGACGGCAGGCCAGGACCTGCGTCGTCAATGAGCACGATGAGGATGTTCGGAGAACCGACGGGAAGGCGGCGCGGCTCAACGCGCCGCTTGTAGACCGATTCCTGCATCGTACGGCCAGCGATGCTCGCCGATGGTGTCGGAGGAAAAGGCAGATAGTCCTGCTTGATTGCTTTGTCGTTCGCGCTCATGGTTTTTCCTCTCTGAGGTTCCTAGGCCAAGAGCCAACGAGCTCAAAGTCAGGTCGAGTAAATCTATGAGCAACCGGCCTGTCCCCGTAATTGTCAAAACTGACAGGGAACTCGACTTCCGCCTTGCGGAACGTCTTCCTAGTTACGGGGCACCCGAAAGAAATCGCCCTAATCGTACATATGGATTTTCAAGTTTCCGGTAACGCACGCGAGACTTAGCCGCTGTTGTGCATTTGCATACGACTAGCGTGGCAAGGGCCAACGTAATTTTATTCGAGACTTCGAAATGATCGGACCTTACGAAGTTGTTGCTTGTGGCGGCGGCACGGGCTTCGGAATCCGCAACGTCCATGAAAAGCCAAAATCAATCGTGCGGCCCTGCGGACGGGCCAGAGCCCGGTACTCGTCGTAGTATTTGAAAAAGCCCACCAGATTCTTCGCCGGGAGTATGAAATTGCCCTGAACGCCAATGGCATGACCTGAGTAGTACGGGAGCCTGCTCGCGGCGACGGGAGTTCCAGCCACCAGATAGCTGCCGCCGTTGCTTGAGACCTGCCATTGGTCGTAGCCAACCACGCCGAGTTGGGCCAGTAGGCTCATATCTTTCTTCAATGGCAGAACCTGCCCAAGCCCCCACTCCATGGTGAACGCCTGACCGGGGGTTATTTTGCTGGTTTGACCAGCCGGCACGCTGGCGACCGTTCTTTGTCCGTGGATTTCCCAGTCGGTAGCCAAATTTGCACTAGTCCCCCGGTTCTTGGTGATGTAGAGAGTGGTGCCGCTGGTTATATTGTTACCCCAATATCCGGAACCCACGTTGTCGCTCGCTCCTGCCGTGTATCGTCCCGTGGGAGCGGTGAAAGCGTATCCGGCGACAAAGTCAACTCGCTTGCCAAAGTGCCAACCCAAGTTCAGCGGCTGGACGTACATGTCAGCAAATCCTGAACCACCCCCGGCGCCACCAAGGTTCGATGCTCCCAAGTTGAGCTCAGCCACCAGCTGGCCTGTCGCGTAGTTCAGTGTGATGTACGGCATGAAATATCCGCCGAGGATCTTATGATTGGGGACGTAATAAATAATGTTCTCGTCCACCCAGAACGAATAGGTCCCGGTAATGCCCGGAAGCTTGTTTCCGTCCGAATTGTTCAACTGACCGGCGGAGTAGCTCAGAGCGATGTTGGCATAGGTGAAGCCGGGATCAGGAATCGCCCCGGCGTTGAGACCAAATTGTCCCGGCACCCATTGCCCTTTCTGTTGCCCCATCGCCGTTGTGATGCAGCAAAGGAAAATGCCCGCAAGAAGTGCAATTTTGACTTTGCAACTCATGTGTCGCCCTCTCCTCCCGACATCGCGCCAACGTTAGCGGCTACAGACGGTTGGAGATATTGGCAAAACTAACAGGTGTGCCGACAATTTTTTCTATTTTGAAATTGGTGCACCCGCCGACCTGATTCCTAGGCCCGCGCCATACCTCGTTCTGTCACTTTTGACAATGGCATCCCGTAAACCGCTGGCGTCAGAATAGCCCAAGCACCATGGATTCGGCTGAGGCCAGGGTGGTGGCGGTTCGCGATGACGCTTCCCTGTCTGACCCGAGCAAGGAAATTCTGCGTCAGGAGGAAAGCATGGCTAATCATTACGGCCGCTGGATTCTGGCAGTGTCGCTTTTGGCGGTTCTTGTTTTGGCGCTCACGCTAGTTCGTCCGAGCCACGCCAAAGCGCAGCCACAAGCGCAACCGTCATCTCAGCATCCAATTTTGGACAAGGTAGCCGATAAGGTGATCCAGAAGTATCAGACATCTACCTGCGAGCAGTTGTGGGCAAAGAAAAGCGAAAAGGCTCCGCCCAGCGCTGAAGAACAAAAAGCCGTCGCATTTCTCAAGAGTAATCCCGAGATGCGCACCATATTTATCAACAAAGTTGCTGCGCCGATCGCGAACAAGATGTTCGAATGCGGGATGATTCCCTAGAAGTATTTCAATCACCCGCTCAATGCAGTGCTTCGAGGGATGTTATGAAAACCCGACTGAAGATTTTTGTGGAAACTTTGCTGCTGTCGCTGCTCGCACTTTCGCCGCTGACCGTAGCTGCAACTGCTCAAACTACGTCGCCGCCCACACAGAAGAAAACCGCCCAAACCAAGAAGCCTCCGGCTACCCCGCCCAAACCCGATCTCGAGCCGAAGGCAATCGACCTACTCAAAGCCGTGAGCGAACGCCTGGCTGCCGCGCATACCCTGTCGTTCACAGCGGTGCAACTCTCGGAGTCCCCCAGCCGCCAGGGTCCTCCCCTAGCCTATGCAACAAAGTCAGACGCCACGCTCCAAAGGCCTGACAAGCTGAGTGTGATCACCTCTGGTGACGGTCCAGCCTCGCAATTCTATTACGACGGCAAGACTATGTCGGCTTACGCGCCCGCGGAGAACCTGCTCGCGGTTGCTGATGCGCCGCCGACGATAGACGCCATGTTGGAAGCCGCCTACCATTCCGCCGGGATCTTTTTCAACTTCACCGACTTGATCGTCGCCGACCCCTATAAAGACATGTCCCAGGGGTTGACGCTTGCCTATTACATCGGCCAATCCCACGTTGTTGCGGGAACGACTACGGACATGGTGGCGTACATTGACAATGGCGTGTTCATCCAGCTGTGGGTTGGAAGCGACGACAAACTTCCCCGCATGGCCCGCGCAATTTTTCTCGATGATCCGGAGCATTTGCGCGGCGAAGTAGAGTTTTCCAATTGGAAACTCGACGCTCCTGTTCCCTCCGAGGCCTTCGCGCCCTCGGACACCGCGAACGCGAAACGCATTCCGTTTGCTCATCTCCAAGCCGAGCCTCAGCCGGGAAATACAGCGCCGGGCGCGCCTCCGGCTAAAGAGAAAGGACCCAAAGGGCAACAGTAACGAGGGAGGAAATCGCGCCATGAACGCCACGAAGAAGATAATCGTTAGCTTGGCAAGTCTGGCAATCAGCTTGGCCTTGTGCGGAACGGCCCGGGCCCAAGCACACAGAAACGCCTGGGGCGGCGGTTCCACCTCCCACAGCGGGAATACCACCACGCGCACCAATGCTTACGGTGGTAACGCGACACACACCGCCGGTCAAGGAACGACCGCCACCAACGCATATGGTGGCTCTGCATCTCATGCGCAAGGATCTGGAAAGACCACTGCCACCAATGCCTACGGTGGCAGCGCCACACATACCGCCGGACAGGGAACGTCCGCCACCAACGGATACGGTGGCTCTGCATATCATGCGCAAGGGTCTGGCACGACGACTGCCACCAACGCATATGGTGGTAGCGCGACACATTACGCGGGCTACGGCACCGTTGCTACAAATTCCTCTGGCCAGGCAGCCTATGCATATCATCCACCCGCTGCCTACTATGGATACCATCCACCTGCTACCGCGGCCTACTACGGAACAGCATGCTACAACTGCACCTCCGGCTCCACTGCGGGTGCCGCAGCCGCCGGCGTCGTGGTCGGCGTGGCCGTCGGCGCCGCCGTAGCTTCTTCCAAGGCCAGCTCCGAAAGCGCGAGCTCCTACAATGCGGGTTACTCAGCCGGCGCCGCCAACGCGAACACTGCCAACGCCAACGCCGCGGCTGCCAACGCGAATGCGGCAGCGGCGAACGCCAATGCTGCCGCTGCGAATGCGAATGTTGCCGCTGCCCACGCTAGTGCCCCTCCTGCAGGCGCCGCCAATGGCGCGTATCAAATGGGCTCAGTTTATGGGGCGCTACCTGCGGGTTGCATCAGCCCCAAAGTTTCGGGAGGAGGCACGTATTATTTGTGCGGCAACACCTGGTTCAGTCCATCCTATGGCGCGAACGGGGTGCTGTACCAAGTGGTGCCGACACCGTAAGAGTGGGCGGTCACCAAATTTGAACGACTCGAGAGTTTCACGGTCACGCGCCGTGGTGACCATTCTGATTCACAAAAGGAGAATGCTACATGAGCCAAAGTCATGTCACGATCGACTTTCCGATTAAGTCCCCCGCCAGCGCCAAGGCGCTGACCGCAGAGCTACCCCCGTTGATGCCGGATTTCGCGAAAACTCAGGATAACCTCGGCACCGTACATTTCTCCCGTTTCATGATCAAGGGAGACGAAAAGCTGCTCTTCCTTTCGGACATTGACGGCGAAGTTGACAAGCATATTGAACGGCTCGTGGAGAGTGCTGGCCCGCTGTTTGACTTCATCTTCAAACACGTGGAAGCCCCTCCGGCCACGCCTGTGTCTAGTAATCCTGGAGCGGTCATCAAATGGCTGAAGCATCACGTCCCCAAGCCTATTGATACGTATTTCGGTTACGACGCTTCGGTTCAGGACATCAAAACGGCTGCTCGTGCCGCCGGCTTTACGGGCAATACCCCGAGGGGCTACTTGCTTACCTACATGTCTTTCAAGTCGCGTCTGCAAGGTTTCGTCTTGGAGACGTTCGGGAAAACCGTGGTGGGAGACAAGGGACATAAAGGGTCAGATGCGATCGGGACACTGCATGTCGCCCATTTTCTGCCCTTTGAGAACAACCACTTGGGCTTCTTCACCATCTACGACGGTTCTGTCGAAAAGTACATCCAGGACTTCGCGGATAAAACCTCGTTAACTTTCGATCTTCTCTTTCCAAATATCGTTGGCGGGCCGCCAACCCCAGTAGCAAAGAACGTCCAGGCGTTCCTTCGCTGGGCAGAAGAGAACAACTATCCGGCCATCGGCTTTTACAGCGCCTATCCAGGCCTCTCGGTTCAAGACATTCGAGCCTTGCTGGCCGATCGCAAAGCAGAATCTGCCTCCGCCGCACAATGAGCCCTTCAATGGTCAAAAAAGATCAACCGGAGGCGGGTCTTGGCAAAAGAGAACAAGATGCAAGAACCAACCCCGAAAGTTGGCGCGGGGCTTCTTGGTCGCTTGCTTGGCCGAAGGGAGCACGAAAACCCAGAGCCTGACGGCGACTCCGGGAACGCGAAAAAATCCGCGCTCGACCTCGCGGACATCCAGGGCTTCATTCTCCGCGGTTACAGAATGCCAATGCTGCGGCATTTCTTGTTGACCGTCGAAAATCCCGCGCAGGCCTGCAAGCAACTCGGACGTCTGGTGAGCGGCGACGAATCCGACGCCCCGCAAATCACTACCGCCGAGGACTGGCACGTGGGCTTCGCGCCCGGACCGCAAGACAATCCCGCGGACGTCCCGCGTCGCAAGCCTGATTATTGCCTCAACATCGGCATGACCTGGCCCGGACTGGTTGCGCTGGAGATCAAAGAACGCGTCCCAACCCTATCTTTCAAGTCCTTTGGCGTGTTCCTCGAAGGAGCCGCGCAACGAGCAGAGTTGGTCGGGGACACCGGAGTAAGCTCTCCCCAGAACTGGATTGGTGGTTTCGGAAAAGGGCACGATCACGTCCTGGTGACGCTGCACGCCATCAGTCCGGAAGCGATGAGCAGCTACAGCGACCGATTGTGTGCCTGGTTTGCTGAAGGAAATGCCTTTCGAGAAATCTGGCGCCAGGACGGAATGGTCTTAATGGAGATGCAAAATGGCCAACCCGTCCCAACGGCCAAACTTCACTTCGGCTATACCGACGGCATCAGTACGCCCACCATTCGCGGCGGCCCGGAAAAATATCACCCTGATCACCAACAGCCCTGCGAGCCGTGGCTCTTCGTCCTGCGGGAAGACGCTACGAACTACGACGTACCGGAGCCGCGAAAACTTGGCCTGAACGGTAGCTTTGCCGTTTTCAAGAAGGTCGAGACCGACGTCGTTGGCTTCGAAAACTTTCTGCAGTCGAACAAAGACAAAATAGATCCGGAACTGCTCGCCGCAAAGTTGTGCGGGCGATGGCGCAACGGCGTTCCGCTCGCTTCCTCACCGGACACGGATAGCCCTGCAGCAGGGATTTCGCCCGAACAGTTGAACAATTTCGAGTATGTAAATGCGGATGGTTCGGGAGATCCCAAGGGAGTCCGCTGTCCCGTCGGCGCCCACATTCGCCGCGTGAATCCGCGCGGTCAACCGGTCGCGGGCCAGGGGCAACCCGGCGGCAGCAATAATTCTCACCGCATTATTCGTCGCGGTCTGCCTTACGGGCCGCCCTACGATCCAAGCAAACCTTACGATGGCATCGAACGCGGCATTCTCTTTTATTTCATCAACGCGAACATCGAAAACCAGTACGAGTTCGTGTTGCGGCGTTGGGCCAATGACAGCGAGTTCGCTGGAGCTGTCAGGCTTAACCCCAAGTCGAAAGATCCACTGATCGGCGCCCAAAACCCAGCGGAAAGCATTTTCGTGATACCTCAGGCAAATGGGGGCCCACCGATCGAGGTGACAGACCTGTCGAGCTTCGTAACGACCAAAGCCTCTGCGTACGTCTTTCTGCCAAGCATCACCGCCATCAAATTCATCGCCAACTTGGGAGAAAGCGTATGAGCTGCGCAAGTGCGGCACGTTTCCACCGCCAAGCCGTCCGCAGTTGATATCCGGAGCGAGATTCGAGAGTCGTTCCCAACATCACATCTCTTGTCTACGGCGCCAGTTTCGCAGGGATAAACGAAAATGAAAAAAACAGTCGGCCTCGCCCTGATGTTCGCTTTGAGTTTCTTATCCGCTGGATGCCGCGCGGGTAAAGAGAGTGCAACGAAGGAAACCAAACAGCCGGTCTCTGCGGTAGTGGATGAAGATCCCGGTTGGCCTCGGCAAATTACCGATCAAGGCAACACTCTTGTTTTGTACCAGCCGCAGGTGGACGATTGGAAGAACTTTCGGGAACTGGACTGGCGGATTGCGTTTTCTCTCACTCCCGCGGGCGGCCAAGAGGCTGTCGGCGTTGCCGCTCTGCATTCGAATACAGAGATCGACAACGACAACAAAATGGTTTTGCTGACAGACCTGAAGATCGTGAACATCAGTTTTCCGTCATTGGATCCCCAGAGCGACGCCAAGATGGGCCAACTGGTTCAGACGTTTCTGCCCCCGAGCGTCACCATTTCTATGTATCGCCTGATTGCTTCCGTTCCGGAAAACAAGCCTCCTTCCGCAGTCGCGCTGAAGAATGAACCGCCGCAGATTTTCGTCAGCTATCGACCGGCGATTCTTCTCGAAGTAGACGGGCAGCCCGTCCGCACTCCCATCGAGAACACTCAGTTGGAATACGTGTTAAACACGCACTGGCGGCTGTTCTTCGACAAATCGCAATCTGCCTATTTTCTCCTGGTAGGGCAGCAGTGGTTGCGTTCTAACGACCTCCGCGGCCCTTGGTCCGGGGCCACAACACTGCCCAAAGAAATGCTCACACTTCCTGGACAAGCGCAGTGGGAAGACTTGAAGGATGTCATTCCCGCAGCTGCCACGGGCCCCGACGCTGTTGTTCCCCAGGTCTTCTACAGCGAAAGACCCGCAGAGGTGATTCTCTTCGATGGACAGCCGAGTTTTGTGCAAATCCTAGGAACACAGCTGAAGTATGCCGAAAACGCCTCGACGTACGTTTTTCTCTACGCGCCGACGAAACATTTCTACTACTTGACGGCGGGACGATGGTTCGCGGCCAGCAGTCTTAACGGGCCGTGGGCCTTTGCGACACCTACTCTTCCCAAAGACTTCGAGAACATCCCGGCGGACAGCCCGGTGGGCGATGTACTCGCATCCGTTCCAGGAACCGGGGAAGCCAAAGACGCTGTTCTGTTAGCGCAGGTTCCCACTACCATGGTTGTGGACCCCGCTGCCGCTGCGGCGCAAGCAAAAGTGACCTACAGTGGAGATCCGCAATTCAAACCGATTGAAGGAACTTCGCTGTACTACGCAGCAAACACGCCGGACAAGGTGATCAAGGTTGGCGACGTCTATTACCTGTGCTTGCAGGGCGTGTGGTTCCTGTCGAGTACCCCCCAAGGGCCTTGGCAGACCGCACCTTCTGTACCACAGGTGATTTATACGATTCCCCCGAGCTCACCCGTGTATAACGTGACGTACGTAACCCAAACAACAACTCCCAGCGGAAGCGTCCAGTCTAGTTATACCGCGGGCTATTTGGGAGCCTTCGTGCTGGGCGCCGCTGTTGGAGCCATTGTCGCCAACGGCACGGGATACAGGTACCCGCCCTACGTCTACTATCCGCCGCGGTACGGCTATGGTTACCCGCCTGTTTACTACCCACGCCCTCCGACTTATGGACCGCCGATTGCTACTCCATATTACAACACTAGGACGGGCGCCTACGGAGTGGCACAGACAGCGTACGGCCCTTACGGATCAGCAACCCGAACGGCGTCGTATAACCCGTACACTGGGACTTCCACGCGAACCGTCAGCGGTTCTACATACTACGGCAGTCGAAGTGCCGGGCAGGCATACAACCCTTATACGGGAACTTATGCAGCTACCCGGCAAGGATCAAGCCCCACGGCGCAGTGGGGTAGTTCCGTAATTACAAATGGGAATCAGTCGGCCTACGCGCAGCACCGCACTACCTCGCAGGGAACAGTCGGCTCCATCCAGGGCTCGGGCGGCGGGAAGGCTGTTGGTGCCAATACCGTCTACGGGAGCGGGGCCGTAGGCAAGACGGCCAACGGCGACTTGTACGCCGGCAAAGACGGCAACGTTTACAAGAACACGGGGAACGGCTGGCAAAAATACGATAACGGAAATTGGAATACTGCAACTTCTCCCTACAGCGCTTCCGCTCAGCCGCGGGCGCAGAATTCCCAGCAAAAGAGCCCCACGACTGCTCAAACCGGCACTCCACAGCGTACCCAGAACTATCAGCAGAGCCCGTCAAACAGCCAGGTAACTCCTTCCACGGGTCAAACCCAATCACGGGCGCAGAATTCACAGCAAAAGAATCCCACGACCGCGCAAACCGGCACTACACAGCGTACTCAGAATTATCAGCAGCGCCCGGCAAACAGTCAGGTAACTCCTCCCACGGCTCAAAATCAGTCGCGGGCGCAGGGCTACGCGCCGGCAAACAGCGCGACTACACAGAGTGCAGGACCGCAGCAACGCGCGCAGAGTAATCAGCAGCGCCAACAAACCTCTAATCAGCGCGCAGGAAGTAGCCCAGTGCCAAGTCTGCAGCAGGAAGCTCAAAACAGGCAACGAGGCGCAAGAGAGAGCCAGACATTCCAGCAGAGTCAATCCAACCGCCCCGGACGCCGCAACTAGCGCCCGCGCGTGTGGCACTGAAGCCCAGACCATCGCCGAACGTTCGTAAACACCGATCGGGTGAAGACGCCTGTCAAAAAGTTACAGAATACTGCGTACGCATAAGCGCTGGCCATCGGGCTACACCGGAGCGCTCATCCGAGTTTGGCAAGTCCCGTAAGGATGCCCGCGTTTTCGACGACGGCCTTTGGGGACGTGGCATTGCTCCCCGCAGCTAAAGTCCGTAACGCGGCGGGCACACGTCCATCTCACGCGCAATCAATGGCCACGCCCTGATGGGTCGCGCTAACGGAACTAGCTCTTACAGTTTGGTCGCAACAGTTTCGTCCGGTTCGATGTGGAGAAATCGTACTCCCAAGTTAATGTAGACTCTCTGGTTGGCCGTAATTTAGAAACTCGATCCCGTCTGTATTCGCTCACCCAAAACAATGCAGGTATATCTCAAACCGAGGGAGGGCCGGTAATGCATGTGAGAATTCTTGTTTTATGGTTTGCCTTCTTTCTTGCCGCCCCGCTGTTCGCGCGCGACAAGAGCGATGTCATCAATATGAAGAACGGCGACCGCGTCACCTGCGAGATCAAGGGTCTCGACGCGAATACTCTTTTCATCAGCGTTGACTACATCCTGAATACTCAGTCTGTGGATTGGTCGAAGGTCGATCATGTCGAGAGCAAGCAACTTTTCATCGTCAAGACCCAGGATGGCCGGGTCTATTCCGGGACGCTCTCCACTCCGACTAATCCCGGCGCACGCCCCGTGAAGATTCAAATCTTGGAGGTTTCGGACACCAAGGTCGATCTCGACAAAACGCAGATCATCAAAATGGACCAAACGTCCAGCAATTTCTGGGGACGGTTTAATGGGAACATCGGTACGGGGGTCACCTACAACAAAGGCAACCAGTCCACGCAATACAATCTGAGCTCAGCCGTGAACTACCCTCGCGAGCGTTGGGCGGCCAGCGCCAGCTACGATTCGATCCTTTCCTCGAATACGGGCGCTACAACCTCCACGCGCAATGAGGTCACCCTGCAATTGCAACGCCTACTACGCTGGAACAATTGGTACTATTCGGGTCTGGCCGATTTTTTTCAGAGTTCCGTACAGGGTATTCAACTCCAAACCAGTGTTGGAGGTGGCATCGGGCGATACTTGAAGAACAACGATCATGTTGTGATCACTGTACTTGGCGGGATGGCGTGGCAGCGCATAAATTACCAAGAGAAAACATTGCCCTCGCGCACTCAGAATTTCGCTGCGGGTCTGGTCGGCGGCGAAGTGAAGCTTTTTTATTTCAACAAATCCAATCTTTCCATCACCACCTATCTACTCCCTGCTGTCTCAGAACCCGGTCGAGTACATTTCAACCTTAACACGACTTACTATGTAAAATTGTGGAGCAAAGTAACCTGGAACATATCTTTCTACGGAAACTGGGACAATCGTCCGCCACCGGGATTCTCTGGCAGTGATTACGGGACCAGCTCCGGTTTCAGCTGGAGGTTCGGGAATCAATAAGGGGAGTTCTTCGGATGCGGACGCACAAGACGGCCTTGAGGCGCTCGCGCGCCAGCCGGGCGTTTGCCGCGAAGCAGACTCGGCGGAAATTGTCGAAAGCATTCAAAACCGAAGGCAACGGATGGAGGCTATGGAGTGCTCGCGCTTGCAAGGCAGGCATACTGTATGGAACGGATGGCAACGTAGGAACCCTCCAAACTAGAGAACCCCATCCCAAGCAGGCGATGACTCCCATACGCACGAGGACGGAGATCACCGATGACGAAGCGCAAATCACGTGTGAAGCTGCTCCCTCGGGACATGATGCGCGGCAAACAATATCCCGGTGTCCGGGCAAGGTCGTGGATTGGGTCGATCACGCATCCGAGGATGACGTGCTTTATCTCCACGTCCGATTCACAGACAAGACCGAGCTGTGCTGGCGAATTGGCACGTCCCTTGTAATTGAAGAAGCCGATCTAAGCGACTGGAAGACGGGAAATCTCAAGCAGCTTGCGATATTTGCTGAGCGCGAGCTCGACTCCGACCCCGAGCGATGAAGGCAGTCAACATTGCGTGCGCCTGCCCTCCGGTTATGGCTGGGACGCTCTTATGTTGGTCGCGCGCAGCCCTCGATGTGGAACTCTAATTAAGAATGCTATTGCGTTCTATATATAAGGTATACTTGACATATAGGTCGTATTGGCGTACTATGTGGAGTAGCTGTGGGAGGTTCCCATGTCCGTTGAGTCATTCGGAGACGGTCTCGCCGAGCGCCGCCGATCCGCGCTCTTCCTCTTCTATGTCTCTGCGTTGGTTTCGGCCATCGCGATCACTCTTGTAGAGAAGGTTCCATCCCTCCGCACGATCCTACTAGCTCTAGCAATTGCGGGAGCTGGGATCGCAATTCTGTTCCTGTTGCGATTTCTCCGATCCAATGACGAGCGAGAACAGCAGGTCAACTACCGCGCATTGACCTTTGCCTTTAGCGGTACGCTCGTCTTTTCCGCCGCTATCGGTTTCTTTCAGAGCTTCGGATTTCATCCCCTCTCGTGGCTTGGCATCCCGCCCCTGATGATTATTTTGTGGAGCGTCGGATTGATTCTGTATTCCTGGCGGTATCGATGAAGACCCGCCTGCGCGTCCTGAGAGCGGAAAAAGAATGGTCGCAGGCAGAGCTCGCCGCGCAAGTCGGAGTCGCTCGCGGCACGATCAACGCACTTGAAACGGGCAAGTACGACCCCAGTTTGCCGCTCGCTTTCAAGATCGCCCGCGTTTTCGGAAAGACGTTAGAAGAGGTGTTTTTGTATCCCGAGGGGCAAGACCAGGCTCGTTCCCCGCAAGTCTGAGTTCGCCTCCAGCAAGAGCAACATGATGTGTGGTAGCTCGCAATCTCGATTTCTTCACTTTGTGCATCGCTCGAAGTCTTTCCCGAAGTTCACACGAAGGTGAATCGAGAGGAGATTCTCCGTGGACCATCCCTATGGCATTTCGGATTTCGCGTTCTCGTTCAGAAGACGTGAGGGGACCACCCGCGATCTGATCGAAAGGAGCGGCAATTCCTTGGACCGGGGCAGTTCGCACAGTAAGCCAGAACGCGAGGGAGAGCCAAATTCGAGTCGGCCCAATCGTGGTTCTGACCGTTCACGAACGATCTATCGAGGCTGGAACCGCGAATACTCGTTGCGCCATTCCGAGGTTCGTACCCTCCTCGAACTGGGCAAGTTCCGCGTCGTGCCGGCAGACGATCTCGCCCGGTTCGGCTACAAGGGGGACGTCTCGCAGATGGAAAGCGATGTTAGAAACCTAGCCCGGCACGGATTGGTCGAACAGAAGACCATCGAGGGCCACTCATCCTTCTCGACGAAAGTTCTGACTCTAACCAAGGATGGCCACTGGCTGCTGGAGCGAGCCCAACTCGTCTCCCATCGCCAGGCCACGTATCACGGCCTTGTCAAACCCAAGGAGGCCCGCCACGACGCCGATCTCTACAGGTTGTATCAGCAGGTCGCAAGAGACATCGAAGACTCAGGCGGAAAGGTCCGCCGCGTCGTCCTCGACTTCGAATTGAAGAAAGATCTCTATCAAGCCCTTTCCCGAATGCGGCCCGACAAAGACCCGAGGTACTGGGGTGAACCCCTAAGCTGGCACAAATTATTTGGACACAGCTTCCGCTTTCCTAAAGGCGTTCTTGCATCTCCTAGCAGGAGAAGGGGTCTGGGGAAGGGGACGGCATTTGAGTCCCTTTCCCCAGTAGCCCTTTAGAAATCTTTCTGCTGTTCTCTTTGTTCTCAAAGAACACCATCGTTGCGCTTCGCGATTCGGCCGAACCTGACGCCTCGCTCTGTTGCTCGAACTCTTCGGGAGATCGATAGCCCAGCGCCGAGTGCAAGCGCAGCCGATTGTAATACTGCTCGATGAACTCTTCGATGTTCGCTCGTAGATTTTCTAGATCATCGTACTTGTTGGCGTAGATTTCTTCCCGCTTTAGCGTCTTCATGAAGCTTTCACAGCTTGCGTTGTCATACGGGTTCGCTGGACGGCTCATGCTCGGAATCACGCGGTTGTTCTCGAGGACTTTTATGTATTCTTCGGAAGCGTATTGCAATCCTCGATCGGAGTGATGCACCAGGCCAGGTTCTGGTTGTCGACTCTCGATCGCTTGCTCCAGCGCCCCGATCGTCAGTCGAATTGCCAAAGTCCGATCCAGTGCCCAGCCCACCACTTTGCGAGAGAAGCCATCGAGGATCACCGCTAAATAGACAAACTCAGCTTTCAGCCGGATGTAGGTGATGTCGGCCACCCAGAGCTGATTGATGCCCGTTAGCTTCATACGGCCGGCTAAGTTGAGATATATCTCTAGCTTGTGATTCGAATTGGTTGTGACCACGAATCGCTTTGGCTGTAGCCCCAGCAGATTATCTTCTCGCATGATCCGCGCCACCCTCTTGTGGTTCACTGGCATTCCCCGGTGGTGTAGCTCTGCCGTGATCCGCCGATAGCCGTAACGCCGGCGGTGCTGCAAAGCAATCCTTTGAATCGCAGATCGCACTTCCATCTCTTCCTCAACCGGCTGTTGTTCCTGCAGCGACCGGTAATAGCCCCGGCGGCTAACCAAAACCATCTGACACATGCGCTCGATACTCAGGCTGCCTTGCAATGACATCACTTCTCGGATCTGGTCGTAGATGCCATTTCGCCAGAGACGCTGTTGCGCTGGCGTCGAGCCTCGACTTTTTGCAAGGCACCTTTGAAAAAATCCACCTCCAGGGTCTTCTCCGCCAAAAGCTGCTTCAGGCGATGGATTTCCTTGCGGTGAGCTGATGCGTGCGTGCTTGGCCGCGACGCTTCTTGTCCTGGTTCAACCATCTCCAGCTTCTTGCGCCACTTGTACAGGCACCTCGGCCTTACGCCGAGTTCTCGCGCCAACTCACCGACATTTTCACAAGTCTCCATGCGTGCGACAGCCATTCGCTGAAATTTCCGGGAATACCGTTTCCTCTTCACCTGTGGTTCCTCCCCCGGAAACTGTGTCCATTTTTGTGTGTCAGTTCAAGGGTTCACTCCAGTACGAACGAATCTTCATCGCGAACCAGTTTGACCTCAAGGTCGTGGACGGCAAAATCCCCATACCGGACCTGCGTATCGAGTATGAGGATGACTGCCGGGAAATCCGCCGCATCGACCTCGAAGTTGCGACCCGCGACTATCGACCCCAAGGGCTTGGCGAGAAGGCCAAGGCCGGATTTCACTATTGCTACACAGTTGGAGTCAACGGTGGGACAGCGCACGTTTGGGGGCGACATGGGAATGCTCAGTGAGTTAAGTCGTCGGGAGTTGGTCTCGCTCCCGCGTCCTCCGAGGAGGGGAAATGAAGCAGCGCGGAATTTTTGAGAAGGACCCAGGGTCGAAAGTTTGGTGGATATGCTACTACGACCAGTTCGGCAAGAAACGACGTGAGAAGGCCGGCACAAAGAGCGTTGCACTCAAACTTTATCGAAAACGCAAACAGCAGGTGCTGGAAGGCAAGAAGCTCCCAGAATTGTTCCGTAAACCCTCTGTCAATTTCGGTCAACTGGCCGACGATGCCTTGGCTTATTCAAAGAGGAACAAACGGTCGTACCGAACCGATGTCCCGCGCTTCGCCAGCTTGAAGGAATGGTTTGGAGCGGAGCCGGCGGAGGAACTGACCCCTAGGGAGATTGAACACAAACTTGCGAAGGCGGCGGAGAAGGAAAAGTGGGCGCCTTCAACGTTTAATCATTATCGCTCGCTGATGTCCCTCAGCTATCGTCTCGGCATTGTGAATCGGAAAGTTACTGCAAATCTCGCGCGCTCGGTGACCCATCGCCGCGAAGACAATAACCGTGTGCGATTCCTGACCGAAGATGAGGAAAAGAAGCTGCGAAAGATTGTCCAGGCTAAATGGCCATCGCACATACCCGAATTCGATCTCGCAATCAATACCGGGTTACGGAAGGGAAGCCAATACGGCCTGACTTGGGACATGGTAGACTGGAAATCTCGGATGCTGAACATCTCACGGACGAAGAATGACGAAGCCGTGCATGTGCCGCTAAACGATGCGGCGCTGGCGGCTTTGAAAACAGTCTTCAAGCGTGGCAGTGGACGAGGGCGCGTTTTTCGGTCTAGCAAGACGGGCGAAGCGCTGGAAAATGCGAGGCACTGGTTTGATGACGCGGTCGTTGAGGCGAACCTCAAGAACTTTCATTGGCATGACCTGCGGCATACGTTTGCCAGCAGGCTACGGATGAAAGGGGCGCCGCTAGAAGACATTGCGGATCTTCTCGGGCACAAGAGTTTGACCATGACGAGGCGTTACGCGCATTTGGGACCGAATCGGCTGCATGAGGTGGTGTCGCTCTTAAAGGCAACTGACACCACAAGTGACACCGAGCAAACAGCGATCTCACCGGCTGTCGTTCAAGTGTCTGTAAACTATCCACTTTAGGGGCGTAGCTCAGTGGTAGAGCAGCGGCCTTTTAAGCCGAAGGTCGTGGGTTCGATCCCCACCGCCCCTACCAAAAATCCGCAAAATTCACGTTGATTCGGCTACGCTTGCTCACCTGGCATCCCTCGATTTGCGCCCATTTGACCGTAGTTTTGCTCCCATTTTGCTCCCAAGTTTCTCTGGGCAACGAGCGTCGGTTCTGAGGTCTCCGGATGCCGCGCAAGAAGAAGCGCAGACTTACCGCCAAGCAGCAAGAGCTAATACGCCAGCTCGCCAAGACAAAGCATCAGGGCAAAGCTGCCATCGCTGCCGGATACAGCCCGAAGCACGCCCGCCAATCCGCTTATCAGGCTCTTGAATCCATTCGTAAAACTGCCCCTGAATTGCTCGCGCGCCACGGATTAGACGATGACTCGCTCATAGACAAACATTTACTCCCGCTCATGAACGCAAAAGAGACCAAATTCTTCACGCTGCCAGTGGGCAAAGGCAAAGATCGTCGGCTGCAGATCGAGAGCCGCAAGACAGCGAATTGGAGCGCACGCCAAAACGGTCTCGACATGGCTTTCAAGATTCGTGGGCTGTATGTGCGCGAGCAGGAGAACAAAGGCCCGGAGTTCTCCGTTGTCATGATCGACGCATCAAACCGACCGGACTGGGCGGCGATGCGGCGCACGCAGCCGAAAATCGAAGCGCCGGGTCTACCGGCTCACGTTCCGAAGCCATTAGACCAATGAAGTGACGCTAATCAGTGAGAACAGTGAAAAAAACAGAGAAAAAACGCCGCGGAGAACACCCGCGGAGCCTCGCCAACCTCGTAACTTGGCAACCAGGCCAAACGGGTAATCCTGGTGGCAGGCCGAAGAAGAAGCCGATCACCGATCGCTACCTCAGGATTGTTGAAACGGAACTTCCCGATGATATCCGGCGAGCGCTGGACTTGCCGCGGGGCGCAACGTTCGGCGACGCCATTGCGCTCGCCCAAGTGCGGCAAGCGATCAAGGGCGAGACCGCCGCGGCAAAAGAGATACGTGAAGCTATCGAGGGGCGAAGCATCACTCAGGCGGACTTCGAAGGAAAGAATGCGGCGATGACCATCATCTGGGATATGCCAATGCCGCCGTCGCCAGTGATTCAGCACGCGCCGCAGCCGGATCATGGAGAGTCCTACTAACGTGACCTAGTTCGCGGTCACAGTCCCACGTAGAGAGAAAAATATCTGCTTGTGGCCAGAGCCGCAGCGAAGCTAACTCACCTCGTTTGAGGGTCCGGTATAGATGAAATGAAGCTCAGAAAAGCACTTCCCATCGGGGTGGTGATGGTCTGCCACGGACCTGTCGCTGTAAGCATGGTGTGGAGTTCAGACGTTCCCATGAGGCCAGATGCATGGAGATCCCGGACTACTTGGTCGTAAAAGGCACGGTTGCCTCTAAGGTCTGGGATGACGTGCTCCAAGAGATTGCCGCGGCTGCTGAAGCTGCGATTCGGCACAGCGATTAATCTCTCCTGCAGCCATCTTTCCGGGCCGTTGAAGAACGACAAAATGAGGATATGCCATGGCGTGAATTGATCGACATAGTTCAGAAATATCTGCTGGAGTGCGTCACTCGGTGCTCCTGGAAGGGCGGAGTTCACGACAGCATTTTGCAGGGCGCTGAGTTTTTCCTCTTGGTGAGTTCTGACAGCAATTTCCGATGCACGCAGCGCTGTGGTGATGAAGACTTCGTTCTGGGAAAGCTTTTCTGGAGTTAAATCAGCGACTTTCTTTTGTAGCTCTTCAACAGCCTGCGCAAGGCGCTCAAGCCACTCTTCCCGCCGCTTTTCGAGCGGAGGGCCGAAGATGAGTCCGAGCAATTCCGCTGCTGGACCACCTGCAACGGGGACCGCCGAGACTGCTGCTTTGACTACGGTGTAGGCCACATCCGCTGCTGACTTCTTTGGTTCTTCCGGAACATCCGACACATGACCCTCCCATCTTGCGCCCGTGCCGCAGCGTTCAGCGAGTTCTGCTGCGATGTTCCAATATGGCCCTGAAGCGTCTTTGGAAGTTCTTTCCAATTATTGAAGTTTCTCCGCCTCTAACTAACTGACCGAAGTATGCATCGACGGCCTGGCGAAAATCGTGTAGCAGCATGCGGGGGTCCACAGCGATACCGTTCCCGTCCTTCGCTGGCCTTAGGTACCCCGGCATGCCGTTCTCGCCATCGTGCCAAAGGCCACCCCATTCAATTGAAAATCCGTGGTCCAAGCCTGCACGGAAGTATCTCTCCAGGTGTTGGCTATACGTCCACATCTCGCCTTTGGCGCTTTTCTCTGCGTGGGAAAAGCCCGCGTCCATGAAGTCGTCGACAAACCGGCAGAACGCGGTCGACCGTGCACCCCCATGGTGGCCGTTTCCGTAGAAGCCCCCGAGTGCCTCGATCCCTGCGCATACAAGTTCCGTTACCGCGAGCCAGACAGACATTTTTCCGTCAACCGCTTCGAGGGCCGCGAGCGGTTTCAGGTGCACCTCTTCAATTCGTTTCCGCAGCCATTCTACGCGCCCATCAAAAGACAAGCCCTTCAGCTTTACTCGGTCAATATCCCACCACAGACTGAACGCAGTTCCCTGTATCTCGACCATATTCCACGTCCCGCAGGCCTCGAAAAAAGCGTTGCAACTCATCCCATTTTACAGGATTCCCGGAATGGTGCTTTTGCTATGCCCCGTAGCACCCGACGCGCCAGAATCGCTTCTGTGCGCAAGAAAGGGCAATCCGTGGAGCGTGAAATGCAATATTACAGTGGAGCGGCCAGGTGCCTGGGCACGCAAGGACGGAGTGCCACTGGCCTAGTTGCCTCTTCGATTCGAGAAAACTTCTGTTGCCAAAAACATCTGTTTCTGCTCCGCTCGAATTTCTACAAGCTCGGCCTTTGATCTTCGAGACTTACAGTCGCGCGTCGAGGAGGGTTTTTGCCACTAGGCTCCAATCTTTGCCGTTTCAGCAGCACCAGCAGAGTCAGGAAAAAGCGATCCGCGCCAGATACCATGACGCTCACGGAGGAGTTTCCGTAGTGCGGGCTTGAGCTTCGCAGAAACGACATATCGGTGGTGACGAGATTTATCGTTCAAGAGGCGTGCAATCGCTTCGCTATGGTCACAGCCAAACCTTGCAGTGAGAGTGTAAAGACCATCCTGGGCATTTTGACGATGGAAACCGGTCGGGTAGAACATGCAGATGAACCAATCTGGTGGCTCTTTGCAGGTAAACATGGTCTGTTGGGGCCAGAACTTGTCGCCCTGGCCACTGCCGTCAGTCGTTGTCTCAGGCCACTTCTTCCATTGCTCCCTCCCCTTTTCCTCATATAGTCGCTCGTCAAACGTCCAGATCTCACCGTCGTCGCTGTCATCGCTGCAAACAGCGAAGTATGCAGCAACATGTGGGGATCGCGACCAATCGAGAAGGCGGGTTGGTACTCCGAAATGACGTAGCACCATCAATGCAATATTGTCATCGGTCAAAGCGCGTTCCTCGCCCGGATGGGAAAAGAACCGAGCTGTTGCTCGAAAGAGATCGATGTTCTGACGCTCGAGCTTGAGCTTTTCAAGCCGTGCGAGACGCGCTCCTGGCCCGCTGCTTCCGTCAACTTGATTTGGCCCCTTTTGATCGTTTGATTTGGCCCCACCCTGCTGGTGAATCAGGTCTGTAGAACCGCCGTCGGGCCTTGTGGGAACTGTGGAAAGCGTTTTGTGCTTTCCAAGCCGCTGGTGGGAATCCGCGTTCTGAGCGGATTTCCATCAGCGGCGTCAGTTTCCACAAGGCCTCCGCTTCTTTCTTTTTTGCTCCTTTTTTCTTTCTTTGTGCCTGTCCCCTGTTTTCCACAGAAAAATATCGCACCAGGATGGCCCAGGAACGACGATCGCCCACTCGGTCGATCCACAACATCCCCGGTTTTGTTTCTACGTTCATCCCTTGCCACCTTTTTTCTTTTCCAGCGTTCTGCGGAAACGGTACGACTCCGTGCCCGTCTCGATGATGTGGGCCTGGTCGGTCAGCCGGTCCAGCATCGCCTTACACAATCGGGCGTTCGGAAACATGGTGGTCCACTCGGAGAACGGCAGATTCGTCGTGACGATTACCGCGGCTCTTTCCGCTCTTCCGGCAATGATCTGGAACAACAACTCGGCGGCTGCCTCAGGCATCGCCACATAGGCCATCTCGTCAATCACGATCAGCTCGTACCGCGTCCACCGATTCGTCACGCGGTTCAGTTCGCTCTTATTCTTAGCTTCGGTGAGTTCGTTGACCAGTTGCGCCGCCGTCGTGAAACGCACCGGCTTTCTCTGACGGCAGGCCTCCACCGCCAGCCCCGTCGCCAAGTGCGTCTTGCCCGTTCCTGTTTCGCCCAGAAAAATGATGGGTTCGCTCCGACTCAAGTAGCCGCCCTCAGCCAGGTTCCGTACCAGCGCTGCTGGTATATGCGGCGCATCGGAAAACGCAAAGTCCTCGAGCGTTTTCATCTTGGGGAAGTGTGCTTCCTTAATCCGCCGTGCGACCGCATTGCGGTCTCGCTCTTCCACTTCTGCCCCGAGTAGCGCTTCCAGATAACTGAGATGACTTTGCTTCTGGCGGATCGCCTGCTCGGCCACCTCTACGAACTGCCCGCCGATCGTTCGCAGCTGGAGTTGCTTGGCATACTGCCGGATGGCAGCCTGTTGCACGGGGGCGTTCATTGCATCACCCCGTTCGACGGGCAGTTCGCGAGCAACTGGTCGTAGTTCCTCGTCGTGGGTTGCGGTCGATCATATGCTCGCAACGCGCCAATCTCGACCGCTTCACCGGCTTCGCGCTTCCCAGCTGCGTCGCTGGTGAGCAGCAAGCGCACGGCCTCGGCATCGAAACAACTCAGATCCAGAGCTTTTTCCAGCGCTTCCTTCAGCCGTGGATATCCATGTTGACGGCCCAGCAGTAACACGTCGATCATGGCTCTGGTCCCATCCTGTTTGCCTCTTCGTTGCTTCAGTGCCTCCCAGAAGTGATCGAAGCTGGCCGGCCAGCGCCCTTGGGCCCGCCACTGCTCGAGCGCTGTCGAGCCCGCAAAAGCTCCGGGCTTCTTCGTCAGTGCATCCAGGTAATGCTCCAGGTTGAGTACTTTCTGTTGCCGCTGGAAGCAGCGTTCGTGCCGTGCCACACACTCTCCCTGATGCCAGATCTCCACGTGGGCAGAGTGCACCTTGGCCTGCACTTCCAGACCGACCGGCAGCGGAACCGAATAGAAGTTGGTCAGCACCTTCGCGCAGCCACTGGTGTTCACATGGGGGAAGTGAACCGCAGCCAGATCAAAGCCTTCCTTCAGCCCCTTTAAATGCTCCTGCTCGAGACTCATTCCCGCACCGACGGTCTGCATCCGCCCACCAATGATGCGTTGCTCATCTTCCTGGGAAGATCTCAGCAACAAGGCATCGAGTTCTTCCCAGCTGGCCACGTTCGGCACCGGCACCATATGGTTCCGACGAAAGTATCCGCCTTCTCCTTCCACGCCGCCTTTTTCGTGGCCCTCCGCCGGCGTACAGAACTCCGATTCGAAATCCCAATGCGATCGGAAAGCGATGAATCGCGTGGTCTCCTCTCGCTGGTGCCCTCGCAGAATCTTTTTCACCGCAGAGCGCAGGTTGTCATAGCGAAGGATCTTGAACACGCCGCCAAAATAAGCAAACGCCCGCTCGTGAGCTTCCAGAAAGGCTTGCTGGCTAGCATGCGGGAAGGCGCAATGGAAAGCTCCGCCACTGGCCATGCTCCGCATGCAAAACAGGTAGGCCTTCTGCCTTTCTTCGCCGATGTCCGCATACGCTTCATACCAGTCCACCTGCGCTTCTTGACCCCAGCTGTAAGACTGCGGAATGAAGACTTCCTGACTGAGGAGTCTCAGTTCTATCTTTCGCTCGCGCACGTAGTGACGAATCGTGGACTCGCCGATCTGCACCCCAGGCATCTCTGCGCCCATCCGGCACCAGATCCGATGTGCGGTGTGCCGTTGCTTTCGTGGCGCCTTGCGGTCCGCTTCCAGAATCGCTTCCACAAAAGCCTTCGCTGGTTCCAGTTTCGGTCTCTCGCGCACAGGTATCTTTCGCTCCACTGGAACAGCACTGAGCACGGCCTCACGCACGATGCGCCGGTGAATCCCTAGCTTCTTGGCGATTCCTCGGATCGTTCCCCCACCATGCTCGTACTCGCGTCGTATCTGCTCGAATAGCTCCACCTTGCTTCTCCTGTCCACCGGCCCTCCCAGGGGCCGACTGAGCCCGAAGGAGATACACGGTATCTGAGTTTCAGTAGGGTGGGGCCAAATCAAACGATCGAAAGGGGCCAAATCAGAGTAGCGAAATCACCCGCGGTCGATCGACGGCACAAGCTGACTGTAGCACTTCGATTGACCTCGACAGACCCACCCCTTGCCACGCAACTCGGTAAGGGAATCCAAGGCTTCGGTCTCGGTGGTCAGAGTGGTGGACTTCCATGTCATGCGGGTACCTCATTCTGCACGGGCAAAGAGCTTATCAAATTGTGATGACGTGTATTTTGGGCACGTCGCCGCATCAGCCGCCTCTTTATTGACGTAGTACATTTTGATTGTGAAGAACGTGTATTACGGCCAGGAGACAAACACCTGGGATTTCGACATAGGGCTTGACCCTGTCCCACCAGTGCTTGGCTGGTAGTGGTTCGTTTTCGTTCGCAGTGGTTGGTGACATGGAGTATGTCAGCGCGCAAAATCAAACACCCTCCGCGCTCTCCTCTTGAACGCGACTTATTCAGTTGCATCCATTTTCAGCATCTGTTTTCCGTGCCGTTTCTAGTTCTTGCTCTGTCGGAGCCTGGCCAACAAGACTCGCGTTAGAGAACAGAAGCGCATCTTGCCAGCAAACAGGAGAGTTTCGGAAATCACCATAGAATGTATTCATCGTGGTTGCGAGTTGACCGAGGGTCCCTTTGGAATCGAAAGCGTCCAAACGTCCCTTGGCTTTGGCGGCTGCGTCGAGCAGTTCTTTTCTGTGCTCTGGACTGAGCGATGGCATCGTGGACGGGGTCTTGGCGTAGATGAGGGCGGCAGTATCGATTGTCCCTGTCTTGTAGCCTTGGATGTACCCGCTAATATAGCCGACCTGCGTCGCGTCCGATACCTTCCAAGTCGTTCCGTCACGAGTCACTTTCTGCTGTCCGAAGGCCCAGCTGGTTAAGAAAAACAACAGGCAGACTATGATTGGTTTTCTCACGGGTTCGTTGTCTCCCTCACTTCACACCCATCAAAGTTGCGGCTTGCGGGCGCGGGCATGAATGCTTAAACATCGGCGGGAAGCCTTCTCATTTCCGTTTTGCTTTCTTCGCAAGGCAGTTTTCACAGCGTGTCTGAGTGGCTGGCCCCAAGAACTCGTTGCTGCATTTGCACTCCTTGCGGATCAAAATCTCGCCTTGAGGAGTGATAACTTTCTTGACTGGCCGTAGGTTGGGAAAGAACGGCTTGTTAGTGGGCATGGGAGCCTGAGACTAATCCAGCCGCCGAGCAGATTGCAAGGCAGCGCGTTCCGCACAGTCGTGATATACCTCCACGATGACGCGGTGGGTGCTTGCGGGTGTGGCTGTCGCTGTTCTTGCGGTTGGGTGTGGCAATGGTGAGAGGATAGCGCGACTTGAGAAGCAGAACGAGGAACTGAGGCAGCAAATCGCCCAGCGCAACGCGGCAACTGACCTCGATTTACAGGCGAAATGCTCAAAGGACTCGAAGGCGTGGTTCAGCGAGAGTTTTTCGAGTGATAAAGACACGGTGCTCCTGGATTATTCGAATCATTACAACAAGGAGCAGAACAAGTGCTTTCTGGTGGTCGAGTGGCATTACAAAAGCTCATTCTACGGTGAGGGCTCGTGGACGAACCACCTGAGCCTGTGGGATGTCTACGAGAACGCCAAACTGGGCGAGTTCGTTGAACAGCACATCATCACGTTCAAACCACCTTCGACCCGAACCGAAGTCCAGGGCTGCAACGTGCTCGATAAGAAGTGCATGACCGTTGCGGAATTTGATGATCTGGTGCGGCCTTACATGAATAAATAATGCGGGGAAGGATTACCTGGGCATGAATTTCCCAATACCGGCCGTTCCAAAAAGCCGCAAGCACTAGACTCATATCCGCATGAGAAGAGAATCAGGGTTCACGATGCCGAACAAACAACCGTCTTGCGACGACTACATGCGGATGCCGCTCAGCCAACAGGTCATTGACCATATACGGTCGTGCGAGTCGTGCCGCGCTCTGTTCAACGCGCTGGCAGATGACCTAGAGCGTCGTCGTTACGAGTTTGAGCACCGAAATTGATTTGAAGGCGCGTTTCCCCAGATCAAAAGGGAGGCGAGTAGCATGAATCCTCAATTCTGGATTGTCTGGATCGGAGTGGTCACAGTCGGATGCATCATCCTGCTACCTGGAGTCATCTTCCTGGTGATGAAGGCCGCACAAAGACGCGCTCCCGAGCACTATCGGAACACATCCAAATGAGCTGGGGTGACCGCATTCGGCGAACAGTTGATAGGGCGAACTGGTGCCGGGACAAAAACCCTGCGATCCGGCCGGCTGCAACTTCCTGAAAACTTGGGCCTGTTCCCGAAGATTTTCGCAGGGGCGAAATCATGTGTTTTTGGTTAGGCGTTGCTTGGTCGGAAATTAGACTCACACCGGGGTCAGAACAATAGGTCCAAGTAGTCATAATCACCGGACCGGTTGTTAAGAACATCTTCCATTGCAAGCCGCCAGTTGTCCTGGTAGGCGTTAGTGGAATCGGCGAGGAACAATCCACTCTGTTCGATCTGCTGATGAATCGCGATCGCCTGCCGCAATCGGTCAATCGCGGATCGAGCATTGTCACGGGGATTCTGCACTCCTGACATCTGCGCAAACGTACTGGACAGCACATTTACTAAGTGTTTTCCAGAGTCCCAGCGAGGCCAAGCGTGTCCGGCAATTGGTGCTGCACAGAAGGGAGACGGCGTGAGGATTTGGTTGCGAAGTTGTGGAGTAAGCTGCCCTGTCTCGTCAGGATAGATTATTGTGCCCCACAAAGTCGCCGAGAAGAAGCGTGGAGGAGCATCACCCCCGCCTCCCTGGCCTACGGCGGGGCCTTGCCAATGATCGCGTGCGAATCTCCACAGCTTTTGGTTGTGGCCGAGGCCAATGCCCGTGGCACCAAAGCCAAAAGATAACAGGCCTAGTGGCCCCGCGTATGCGTGCAGCACGGGCTTTCCAGTACACGCAAGCGTCAGGCCAGCCGAACAACATCGCCGAACTGAATCTCGCGCGCTAGGCAGACGCTCCTCCTCAAACTCGAACGCGAAGTACCAGCCATCGCTGTTGAGGGCCGTGGCATGTGAAAGGACCGGTCCGGTGGTTGCATCGGAGGCGGTTATTGATCTTCCGAGAACAATTGTGGCGTACGTCGGAATGTGCAATTGATCGCCAACTCGCTTTGCTGCGCCAAACAATCGCGCGTTAAGCTGAATGATGTCCAATCGCCCGGCTTCGTAGACAACTGCTGGGGCCAAAACGGCTGTCGCTCCAATTTCCTGATTATCTATCCGCAATTGATTTTCGAACTCTGTAAGGTCGGCATCCGATATTCGATTCAGCGTCGATATCCCCGCCCGTAATGCTGAAATTGGGTACGTGTTGAGTTTCGGGTTTGTAAAGTCTGGAACGTAAAACTGGTGGTCGAGGAGTACTTCGGCCCGAAGAGCGCGGTATCTTCCCGCGTACTCAAGCACGTTATGTCTGGCGAGGTCCCGAGGACTGAGGATTACCCCCACTCCGGCTCCTTGCTGAAGCTGCTCCTCAACTAGCACTTGGCTTCTGTCGCCACATTGGTGCCAGGCGCCCCGGCGCATTTAGACCGCTCCTAACTTGCGGAGGATTGTGGCAACTTGCCCAGCGTCAGATGGTCGCTTTGCGCGTTCCTTCTCAAGCAATCGTTTGCAGAGGATTTTCCATCGCTCGGGTAGCGCCACGAAGGCTGGTTTCGCCAGGTGAACGTCGGATTCACATACGGCCTGTCGCAGTTGACCTAGCGTTGCCATGCCTGAATGAAAGAATGGTGCGATTCCGGTCAGAGCTTGATAGATCAGGATACCCACAGCAAAAAGATCCGTCCGATGGTCAATGTCGTACCTGGTTCCGTCGAACTGCTCCGGGGCGAAGTAAAGCGGCGTCCCGATCGTCGCGCCCTGGATCGTGTTGGTTAGATCAGGCAACGTCAGGTGGCGCGCGAGGCCGAAATCAATCAGAACCGGTGTGCCGTCGGGCCTCACCCGAATGTTCTCTGGTTTGATGTCGCGGTGAACAATGTCCTTCTGCTTAACCGCGAGCAGCCCGTCAGACAGCGCGGAAAAAAACTCTGTAACCCTAGCGCGAGTCCAAGGGATACCAGGCTGTTGTACGTTCGCGAGATCCTCTCCGTCAATGAACTCCTCGATCATGAAATGCCTGTGCTCACCCGGTTTCGATGAAAACGTATATTCAACGAGACGAACCACGTTCGGATGGTTGAGACTCTGCAATGCGAGAATCTCCCTGTCTAGCCGATCCCTCTCATAGTTCGGAGCGATTATCTTCAGGCAAAGATTCCGCCCGGCCCGATCCCTTACTTGAAAAGCAGCCTTCTGCGCACTCGGTGTGAGCGCGCGAACGAAGACATACTCCGGGAACATGGCCTCGGCTTGGGCGAGCGGAACGATGAAAGGGGCCATCAGGTCCTACTTTTAGCGAGAGCAGACGCAACCAGATAGTAATAGGCCCAGACAATCGGTCGATGTCGGCGAGGCTTTCGCATGAGAGTGATCGTATTGTCTTCCCAGACCGCGATCAGCCCCAAGCCAAGCTGCCTGACAATCGCCTCGTTTCGTATGCGGGTCGCGACGGCGGCGGGCAGCGCAACAAACGCGCGGTGGCTAAATATTCGGTTCCGGGCTGCCTGCCTCACGGCCGATTGCCAATTAGAAACCTTGACTTCAATCGTGATGATTTCCGGTAGGATGTCTCGCCAAATGGGAGAGAGAACGAACGCCGTAGCCGACACACTGAGGATCACCCGCGCGGCGACGAGCTCACCTACTTGCCGGCTCGCCGACAAGGTTGATATTCCAACGCGGGCGGCAATAGTTTCGATCCGAGCGGGTCCTGCTGCACGTAGGTACGCGAGAAGGTATGGGTTGGATCTCTCCAGCTGCGCCAGAGCGAAAACCTGCGGGGAGTATGAAGCAGCTACCAAGTCGGGGATTCCTGCTCCGACTGGCAGGGAGGCTGCAGTCCAGACTGGGCTCGCGTTTGATGGCAACAGAGTAGGGATCTCTTGGGCGACAGCATCCTGTATTCCTGCCTCTGGACCGGCACGCCTGGCACGGTATTGGACGATCTGTTTCATTGCGGTGGGCACTTGCACAGTTTTAGCCACGTAAGTCTAGCTACCTCCCTGGCACGTAATCAAGTGTAAACTCCGGTTGAGGCTTAAAGGTATCATGAACGGCCGCGCGAATATTGCCCGTCAAAATAGTCGTTGGTTCCTCCGCCTTCGCATTCGACCTAGGTCGCTGTTAGCTTTTTGCCGAATCGTACCCTCCGATTCGCGTGCCTGCCGAGCAATCCGTTGAGTGTGTCCGCGATTTTCCGTGTTCGCAGTTCCTCCTCGCACAGGAAAAGCATTGCCACTGTAGATGACTCATACGAGCACCAGCCAATGGCTATCTCCTTTGCGACCTCAGCCAGGCAGACATCCACTCGCACACTGGTCTTCTGCGCTCGGACATGCTGGTAAACAGCGACTATGCGCCCGTGAGTGGAACGGAGAAGCGTAGCCAATTCCGCTGGCATGACGTACTTCTCTCTCTGAGAGGATCCGGAGGTTGCGATTCCCGTGTCTGGATCTAGAAAAATGTCGCCGCCGTGTGCGATCTCGGCAAAGTACAGAGCGCGAGAGAGGAGCGACGCCTCGTGCGGAATAATTTGATGACGCTTGATGCGCAGCAAATCGGCGAATAGTGAGAAGTCTGCTTCACCCCACTGGTCGCGATCCGTGGCCATTGGGTCGACTGCAAAATCACGCAGGACAGACCGCGCTTGCAGGTATTCGAACAGGGAGCCTTTCCAGTGGTCGAGGGCATCTCCCAAGTACGCGAGGTTCATCTGCTCACTCCAATTGCCGGCCAAACCAACCCCACTCTAACTCACCCGAGAGAAGCAAAACGGCCCAACGCGAAAGCCAGGTGCAGCGGGCAACTACACCATTGGGCACATCGTTTTTTCGGCTTTTTGCCCCGCCCTACGCGCTGTTCTGGCACTGCACTCCATCTGACGTGCGATCTTTCGCCAGGAGACGCCCTGTGCGCGCAACCTGCCGATCCTTGCGGCATCCACGATCTTTCTTGGCCGCCCCAGGCGTTTTCCTTTCGCTCGGGCGTTGCGAAGACCAGCCCGAACGCGCTCTGCGATCAACGAGCGTTCAAGCTCAGCCACGGCGCCCAAGACCGTGAAAACCATTTTTCCGGCGGGCGTGCTGGTGTCCAAACTTTCACTGAGGCTAATGAACGCAATTCCCAAGGCGTTGAAGGTTTCGAGCGCACGGAGAAGATGCGAAACGGACCTGGCGAAGCGGTCGAACTTCCAAACCGCCACGACGTCGAACTTGCGGCGGTGAGCATCGGCCATGAGGCGGTCAAGCTGCGGGCGCTTGTCTTTCGCTCCGCTGATTCCGACGTCGAGGTAGGACTCCACTAGCTGCCAGCCGCGGGCTTGGGCGAATTGCTCAAGGTCGCGCGTTTGTACCTGCACGTCCTGCCCGTGATTCATGGTGCTGACGCGCGCGTAGACCGCCGCGCGAAGCGGTGTAGAATTTGCAGCAGCCATCGTTGCCTCCAATCCAGGTGATGGTGGTCAGGAGCGCGCCGGTGGTCGAACACCGGCGCGTCCCGCTGTTCTAAGATTTGGCGATCAGCTTTCGAGCCCGTTCAATATCGCGTTCCGTCCACAGTCGAACTCTCACGCCCCCGACATTCTGAAGCCGCGGCGCCTTAATCCAGTTGCCGTCCGCAATGTATCGTTGCAGCGTCATCAGGCTGATTCCGAGCTTCTTTGCCGCCGTGCGTGACGAGTGCGCTTTCATGCTGTTGTAGACCTATAACAAGAAGTGCTTGCGCAGTCAAGCGCTTCGCGAGAGAATCTCGCCAGGGAGGCAAAACGATGCGGATGTCTGAACCGGAACCGATCGTAACAAAAACTCTCGACGGTCGAATCACGGAGGCGAAGTGCTCTGATTGCCACGAACAGCTCGAAATGGGCAACGACGTGGGCTCGGTCGCTGAGCAGGAGGAGAAAATGGAAGACGCCTTCGCAAGACACGTCCAGGAAAAACATTCGGTAGCATCGTGAGTCGAATGCTTAAGATGCCGCGCGGCTGCATCACATGGAGGGGTTCCATTGAGCGGACGCATTGACGACCCAGTGGACGCATCATTCGAAGGGTGGCCGGACGAACCCAGCGACTTAGGGCAGACGTTTGGCGAGCTCGCGCTTAGTTTTGGCGCACTGATTTTTCCTCCCGCCAAGGTACTGAGTATCCTGAAAGACCGGTTCCTCCCTAGCAGCAGAGTGGCTAGGGTCATTTATTTGCTTGATGGACTACGGATCAAGCTGGACCACCTAGAATCCAGTACCCGGGACCAATTCCGGGGTGTCGCGTCTCAAGGCACGGAACTACGCGAAGCACTGAAATCTGTTCAGTCGAAGGTTGAAACACCACAGTTCGAAGAGGCGGTGGCGGAGGCTTGCGAAGAAGCAACCAGAGCTTTGAACCTGCGAAAGATCGATCAGTTGTCAGCCGTTTTGGTGGGAACACTCCTTCCCACTGATTGGGGAAGCCACGACGTAGCAAAAATGATTCGCGATCTCGCTCAGCTTGGAGAACTCGATCTGATGTGCCTGGAACTATTGGCCGAGGTGAACGGCCAGTACGTGAACACGGACCCCGTTTCAAATAATGTGAACGTCTTCATCGATAGAATGAGCGAACAGTTTGCGGCGATGCTCGCCTCTAAGATTAATCCTGACGATTATCTCGGCTGTTGTGCGCGATTAATTGGTTTCGGTCTCGCACTCGAGGAATCACGTATGAAGGGAGACCTGCGACTTGCTGCGCGTTGTTTTCGTCCCACGCGTCGAGGAATGGTCTTGCTCGAAGCGCTGAAGCGCGGGCGGTGAATAATCAGCAGGTTGTGTCCCCGTGTAGCGGCGCTAATGTTTCAGCGGATTGCTGACAGCGAAAGATAGGCAGCATTTTTGCTTCGGAAGAAGAAAAGCCCCGGTTCGCGGCCGGGGCTCGGAGTGTTCAATTGTCAGATCGAAGCGATAGTAGCGCCCCTTCGCCCACGCGGCAAGTGTTTGACCAGGCTTTGTGCGATCGGATGCTTGCAGAGCCGTCTCTCGAGATGCAGGCCAAGACCAGAGAGGGCAGGCGGCAAGTCAATTTCGAGCACAGGAAGCTCGGACAGGTCAGAGGCCCTGGGTTCTACGCAAGCCGAGTAGACAGCGACATCAAGGTCCTTCGTGAATATCTCAATGATGTAGATGAAATCTACCGCAAGGTTTGGAGGCTTCAAGGGAATGAGATCAGCGCAGATTTCATAAATCGGGTACTATGGCCGGCCATTGTCCGAACGATTAGCTTCCACGAGAGATCACTTCGAAGTCAATTTGAGCGTTTCGCGAGTCGGGCGCGTTTCACACAGTTCAGTCCTGTGCTTCACCACCTCGTGCAGCAGATAAATAACCTCAAGTCGCGCGGGCGCAACCGCTACGACATAGAAGTTATGACATTAAAGTACTCGGCTGAGGGTAGTCCATCGACAAAACTACCGCCAGCGAAGAGTGGGGAGCAGGAGCAAGACCGTCCGGCACTGCTCATGGACAAGTCGTTCATATTTCCTTTCACCCCGAATGCTTCCGAAGAGCAAATCGTCCAAATGGAGCAATACAGCCTCGCGCAGATTGGGGAATCTCGCGGAGTATTCGCAGCGTACAACGGCTTTCCCGCACAGTATGACCGCCTCTGGGTCGAGCATGGCCTTCCCCTGCTGTACGCTTGGATCAGGTCTCGCCTGCGCGACAGCAGCCTTCCGTTGCTGGACGCTGCCCGCATTCATTTTCTAGTAGTGCCATCGGAGGAATATCTTACGGACCCAGAGCGCGACATTGCGCTGCGATGGGTTGAGAAAACCAAGCGCCTAAAAGGACTGAACGAGAAGATTCTCCGCAATGCGACCGAAACGCATGACCAATCGCGCACCCCGGCCACGGGAGCGGACGCAGCGGAAACAGAACAGGCTAATCCGGTGGACGCAACTCCCGCCGCAATCCCCATGTCGCGGACGATAGAGCGAGGTAGGTTCTGGGAACAAGTGATTGACGAGATCAAGAGAATCAGAAACCTGTGCGTGGGGAGCGGCTGGAGCATCGCGGAAATTCAGAACAGCCATCCCGACTTCGCGGTTTGGAAGGTACGAGCATGCCTGGGAGGGAAGGATCTAGAGACATTCAACCAACCGAACCAGTGGGGACCTCCAGTCGGCTTCGCAAAGAAAATTCTGGCCAAGACTAGCGCCGTCAGTGAGCACACTATCACCGCATCGGTGAAGGCTTACCGCAAAACTCACCCACCGAAGAAGCTGTGACCTGCTTGTAGGGCAACCGACTCACAATCTACCCATTCCTATCCATTTTCCCCCAGGTTTCTACCCGCTAAATACCCGAAATTGCCGCTATAGACTTTCCACATGAACACCAGACTTGCCTGGAAGTTGCGACGGATTGCCGCTGGGTATCGGCAGCAAGACATCGCGGCCCGTCTCGGAATGAGCAGCACGCGCTACTCCGCATTGGAGCGGGGCGAGGCGGAAGCGAAAGAGTGGGAGATCGGTGCGGTTGAAAAACTGCTGCCGCCATTACCCCAAGCCGTGCGAGCCAGGGAGTGAGCGAGAAGGAGGTTCGGGCAGGAACTTGAAAACCAAAAGCCCCGAAGAAAAAATCCGGGGCTTTGGTCGAATCGAACTTGTGGGCGCGCGGCGAAGCAAGCCCACTAAAAGGAACCTAGCGTGCTCAAACTACGTTACCCGCAATCCAAAAGCAACAGTCAGTGCGGAAAAATCTTCGCGCTGATTCTCTCGCGTTTCCCTGAACGTGTACCGCTTTACGAAATCTTCCCGCTCGCCAAGCAATACGGTGCTCGCATCTGGACATTGAGACGTTGGCTCTGGCCGCAAGGCCTCGATATTTCCTGCGAGGAAGAATGGGTAGACGGCCAGTGCCACTCCTGGTATCGACTCATCGCCTCGCCAACGTCAGCCGCTCCACCATTAACGCCTGAGCCTCACGAGACTGCCGCCCCTGCCGCCGATTCTAGAGACTGGTATGAGCGTGCGACTGGCAAACCGCGGCCATCCCTGGATCAGGAAAACTTTTTTCTCTTCGATCGGGAGCGCCGCTGATGTTCAAGCGGATCCTCGACGGCATAGGAGTGTGGAAGTCTGACAGAATCGCTCGCATTCAACCGGAATGGATGCGTCCCGAGTACGCGAATTGGATCCCGCTCGCCCTTGCGAACGGAACTTTTGAGGCAGACACACGCCGAATTTGGGCGACCGTGTACTCCTACAACCGTCCCGATATTTCCTTCGATGACGCTGAAGAGATCAAGCGCGAATTTTGTCGAGTGGGGCTGCTCTTTCTTTGGCCCGATGAGGCAAGCGGAAAGATTTGGGGCTACTTCCCAGGGATCGAGAAACCTGGACGCCTGCCGGCCAGAAGCAGGCTCGACAAGAAACACGAACCGATAGGGCCAACCCCTCCAGCAGACGCTCTTCGCTCCTACATCGAGTTGACGCGTTCAAAGGCGCTCGACACAGCCGTGGTTAGCCAATGGCTAGCCGATGGCTGCCTAGGCTTTGGTATTGGCTTTGGTCTTGGCTCTGGGGAGGGATCGCGTGCTTCGCACGCTCCCGCGCCTTCGGCGCCTGGTGTGTGCGAACAAATCGTCGTCTCCTGGAACGAAGTATGCAGTCCGCTCCCGGAAGTGTTGAAACTTTCCTCAGAACGGCGCCGCAAACTCCTCGCTCGCATCCGAGCCGACGCCGAGTTTTCCTCAAAGCTAGTGGCCGCAGTCCAGAGAGCCAAGCAGACGCCGTTCTTGTGTGGCGCCGGTGAGCGGGGCTGGAAAGCGAATTTCGATTGGTTCATCGCCAACGATACCAACTACGTCGCTGTCCTCGAAGGCAAGTACGGCGACGGGAAAGGAGGTCTGACGCATGCGCAACTCCGTACTCGTAACAACCTCAAAGCCGCGGGCTTCATCCAGTGACGTCGCGCGGCAGTGGCTTGTGACCTTCGGTGAAATATGCGGCCGCGAAATCACTCCGGCGCTTGCAGCGATCTGGACAGACCAACTCGGTGACATTCCGTCTGACCTGTTGCAGCAGGCGTGTGACCGGCTCGCCAAAACATGGAACACAAACTTTCTGCCGACCCCTGGGAATGTTCGGGCGCAGATCGACCAGGCTAACGCGAACGGTCTGCAGCTCGAGGCCGAGCAAGCATGGTTGCGCGCATTCGATTGGGTGCGACGCTATTTCCACCCGGACCTGGGCGTGACACGAGGCGCGCCGGAACTGCCAGCCGTGGTCCGACACGCGATCGACGCTGCTGGCGAGATGAGATGGATTGAAAGCTGCCCCAAAGGAGAGCTGCAGTGGGCCAAGAAGCGATTCATCGAAGACTACACGCGAGTCCACGAAACCCAGCAGTCTGAGCACCTACTGACGCGCGGCGAGTCGAAGCGGATTCTGGCGAGTCTCAGCAGGCTGCCGGTTGCAAGACTCCTGGCCGCGCCGGCGAAAAAGACAAGTACCGCGGAGGTGCCTTTGCCGCCACGCGAGGAAGTGCGAGCGATTCTCAACCGGGTTGCCGGCACGGAAATTCCTAGCGAGGAAGAGTGGGAAGCGCGAAAGCGCAGTCAGACGGAAAAGCTCGCGCAGTGGCTTGCGGAACACCCGCAGCAGGATGCAGGCGGGTCGAAGTAAGACAAGCATGACGAGCGCGCCACAATTCGCTTTGTCGGATGCTGACGCTGCGGGTACACTCCGCAGCAGCGTAGCCGAGTCACCGAGCAAAGAGGGTAGCTCGATGGCAAGGCGGAGGCATCAGCAGGGTTGGGTAATTGTTCGCGGAAAGGTTTTCGTCGGACGATGGCGGGAAGATGAGATTCGCGGGGAAACGACAGTCCGGGTGGAGCGTTCGATGATTCTCGGCACAGTCGCCGAACTCAAAACCAAAAGAATCGCTCAACGCTTGCTGGACCCGATTCTCGCGCGCATCAACTCTTTCGACTACCGGCCGAGCAAGATCATCACGCTTGAGAAATTCGCGGACGTTTGGGAGACTCAGGTGCTCACGCATCAGAAGCCTTCCAGCGTTAAAGCGGTGAAAGCACACCTCCGCACGCACATCAGGAAGCATCTGGGGAAAGTTCTTCTCCACGAACTCACGCCGCAGATCCAGCAGAACTTCGTCACATTGATTTCGCAGAAAGTATCCCGCAAAACCGTGCTCAACGTTCTAGGGACTCTCAGCTCGATGATGCGCACGGCGAAATCCTGGGGGTACTGCTCGCAGCGAATCGTGACGAGCGAACTGGCGCTGCCGGCAGATGAGCTTCGCAAGCCGGCAAGATTCTTCAATGGGGAAGAAGCGCGCAAGATCATCACGCTCGCTCCCGAGCCTTACCGCACCATGTTCGCGATCGCTGCAATGACCGGGCTACGCGTTGGTGAGGTTCTTGGTCTGCAAAAGTCGGACCTCGACTTCGATCGGCGCATAATTCACGTCCAGCGATCGGCATGGCACGGTCAAACCCAAACCGTAAAGAGCAAGGCGAGTCAGGCTCCCGTAGCGATGGCGGATGCGCTCGCCACGCTTCTCCAGGAATACCTGGCGACGTGGAAGGCAAATCAGGAAGGGTTTCTCTTCTTGAATCGCAGGGGGCGGCCATTCAATGCGACGAAGGTGGTGCAGTTGGGCCTCTGGCCGCTACTTGATAAGCTGAAGATCAAACGCGCCGGCATGCATGCATTTCGGCATTGCCACGCGAGTTTGCTGATGGATGTAGGAGCGACTCCGACTGTCACGAAGGACCAGATGCGGCACTCGGATGCGCGAATCACGCTGGGGGTTTATGGGCATGTGATCGGAGATTCCCAGCGAAATGCAGTGGACAAAGTGGGAGAGTTGCTAAAGCCGGAAGCGAAATTCTGCTCCCGTATGCTCCCAAATTGAGGATGAACGGTGAGTGATTTCAAACACTTGCGGGATGTTGGTCGTGGGTTCGATCCCCACCGCCCCTACCAAGGGTTTTTGTTTTCAATCTGTTAGGTCGCTGCCGTCTCGCCAATTGGAACACCGTTGCTGACTGACGTTCCGCTCTGAAGTAGAAGAAGGTCGGCGATTTCAATGATTTGCAGCATTTGCGAAGAAGTCTCACAGGTGCGGACGGGCACCAGAATCCCCACCGCCTTCACTAATACTCTGTGGGACCGGAGACTCGACAGCGGCCGTCAGCGTGAGCTTGATCTGTCGCCGCGGGGCAGCGCGGCCGCCTCCCAAGCGGATGGTAACAGTGGAGGAGAGCACCTGCCTCGTGAGCAGTGGATTATTTGCAGCCTCTTGGAACAATTCCTTCGACTGTACTGGCCGATCACATTCAGATGAAGGATCAAGGTGTGACAAGTGTTCTGCTCGGCGGCGGTTTGGAAAACCCCCACCTTGTCAGACCTTGTGCGAATGTACTTACAACAGTCTAGCAGGCTGCTGAAAAAGTCGGAAAGTTTGCAACGAAGCAGCGCAGAGCGCGTCCAATGGCGCATGCGAGGAACCGATCAGCAGCAGAGTCACGTGTTCAGCTACATTTCCCCGGAGCAGCGAGTGCGCAGCGACCATCCGTTGCGGCCGATCCGCACGATGGTGGACGAAATCCTGAAGCAGCTGTCGCCGCAGTTCCACAAGATGTACGCGAAAGTGGGCCGTCCGTCGATTCCGCCGGAGCAGTTGTTGCGGGCGCAGCTGTTGCAGATGTTGTATTCGGTGCGCAGCGAGCGGCTACTGATGGAAGAGATGGACTACAACATATTGTTCCGCTGGTTTGTGGGACTGAATTTGGATGATGCGGTCTGGGATGCGACGGTGTTCACTAAGAACCGCGACCGGTTGCTGAGGGCCGAGGTCGCCAAGGAATTTCTGGCGCGGGTGGTGGCGCAGGCGCGGGCGAAGGGATGGACCTCGGACGAACACTTCACCGTGGACGGAACCTTGCTGGAAGCCTGGGCCAGCCTGAAAAGTTTTCAGCGGAAGGACCAACAGGATTCGTCTCCGCCGGAGGATCGGGGAAATCCCACGGTGGATTTTCATGGGGAAAAGCGCTCGAACCAGACGCATGAATCGAAAAGTGATCCCGAAGCTCAGTTGGCGCGCAAGGGCGCGGGCAAGGAGGCGAAATTGAGCTACTGCGGAAATCTGCTGGTGGAGAATCGCCACGGATTGATTGTGGACAGCCGCGTGTGGGAAGCGACAGGGATCGCCGAGCGCTACGCAGCGCTGGAGATGCTGCAGAAGGTTCCGGGAATCGGGCGCGTGACGGTGGGCGGCGACAAAGGTTTCGATACGGCGGATTTTGTGCGCGAGTGCCGAAACCTGCGCATGACGCCGCACGTGGCGCAAAACCTGGGACGAAGAGGCGGCAGCGCCATTGATGGACGCACCACGCAACACGTGGGCTACCGCATCAGCCAGAAGAAAAGGAAGCGCATCGAAGAATGTTTTGGCTGGCTGAAGACGATTGCGTTGCTACGCAAGGTTCGGCATCGCGGGACGTTGAAAGTGGACTGGATGTTTACCTTTGCTTGTGCGGCCTACAACCTGGTGCGCATGCGAAACCTGATGGCCGCCGGGGTTCCGACGCAGTAAGTCCGGGCCGTAGTGTCTCTGAATGGCGTTGAAACCCCCACATGGGGCGCTCGGCAGCGCGAAAAACAACCCGAAAAACCGCCACCACGGGAAAATGACACAAACGCGAGCAGAAATTGCACGCTCCACACAATTTTTCAGCAGCCTGCTAGGGAACCATTGCCTTCTGGCTTTCTGGAGAATGTTGCCTTCCTAGCAAAAATCACTCCCCACAAGCCGACTTCCGGGTACTAATCCGAGCGTCTTGTGCTGTCCGTTGCTGGTGCAGGTTTCCGGGGCGCAGTTCAGCTGGCTAGAACGCTTGCTTGTCACGCGGGAGGTCGCAGGTTCAAGTTCCGTCGCTCCCGCCAAATTCCGCAAGAGTTGCGACAATTTCTGGCAGGAGATTGGAATTGGTTGAGTCAACCGCTGTGCTTTCGTTCACGAGTGGCCTCACGCACCCGCGCAGCCGAGTCCGCAAAAGTGATACTGTGGGCTCAGTATCTGACTCGCGGCTGAGCAGCCGTGGTTAACAGCACTAGGCCGCCAGCGCAATATCCCGCAGAGGTCGCGTGAACCAAAGAGAGGTGCCTCGACATGCCCAAGATACTTCCCGCAATCTTTTTTGGTCACGGCAATCCGATGAATGCCGTCCTCGACAATGGCTACACAAAAGCATGGAGCCGCATAGGACAGACGACACCCAAGCCTAAAGCCATTCTCTCCATCTCGGCCCACTGGTTTGTTTCAGAAACCGGAGTAACCATCGCCACTTCGCCGAGAACCATTCACGATTTCGGCGGGTTTCCGCGAGAATTGTTTCAAGTGCAATATCCCGCGCCTGGTGATCCCAAACTCGCCCGTCGAGTGCAAAAGTTGCTCGCGTCGCTGGAGGTCAAGCTCGACAACTCCTGGGGGCTCGATCATGGCACCTGGTCGGTACTTCGCCACGTCTATCCCGATGCTGACATTCCCGTCGTCCAACTAAGCATCGACGAAAATAAACCAGCATCATTCCATTTTGAGATTGGCAAGAAGCTCGCGCCCCTGCGCGAAGAGGGCATACTCATCATTGGCAGCGGCAACTTAGTCCACAATCTCCATGCGTATCCTTGGGGTCGGCACATGCCCGATCCTTACGATTGGGCTGTTCGCTTTGAACGCGACGCAAAGGAGATGATGGTAGCCGGGGAGTACAAACCCCTTATTGATTATGAGAATCTGGGACCTGAGGCTTTGCTTTCGATTCCCACACCGGATCATTACTTGCCTATGCTGTATGTCATTGCGACCAGGCAGCAACGCGAACTCATCACTTTCCCCATTGAAGGTGTCGACGGCGGATCAATATCGATGCTAACCGTACAGGTCGGTTAGCCCGGTGGTTCTGCTGCGCTTTTACGGTTGGGTACGTGATGTGTAGCTAACGGCCAGGAATACTCACATAACTCCAATCTGTTTTAGCAATCCAACCAAGTCATAAAAGAGTTTTTCTTCGATGATCTCGCCGTTCTGCCAGTGTGCGACGGTGCAGAACTCGATATGAAACTTCTTGTTGGTTGGCGCGATCAACTTGCCGTCGGAACCCTTCATCGGTCCCCGCATCGTACCTGTAAAATCCGCAACGGTGCAGGTCCATTCGCCCTGAGCAATCTCCACTTTATAGGGATGATTGATTAGATGATTGTCTGGGAAGGTTTTGAAAAAGTCGATGGACTCCGTTTTGTGATTGTCGCGCCCTCTTGTCGGCTCAGCCTGACCGGGCCAAAATACGGTGGTGTCCTTGGAATGCCGCTTTTCAAACGTATCCCAGTCCTGTGCGTTCCACGAATCGTCGAGTGTCCGCATGAGTTCAAGATTGTTCTGTGCCATCGGATCCTCCGAAATTACACGCCAGCAGTGGTTCACCTAAACAAGTGCTAGCTATCACCCCGCCGGGGCTTATTCTATACCTCGGCTGGCCTTTCAGCTTAGGCACTAAAAAGTTGGATAGAAGGCCTGGTGCCTCCATCCAAACTTATGGCGCGTGGATCAAGAATTCCAAATCATGATGTGCGATACCGCAGCACAACGATATGCAATCTGGTGCAGTAGACGGTGAAAAAATATGGCACAACCCGTGTTGGTGACAGCTGCGACTTCTGGAATGGGGAAGAAAAACGATGAAATGAGCAGAAGTATTCGTCGATGCATTTGCATGGCCGTATTCTTATGCATAACCTCGATGGTGGTTCTAGCGATGCAACTGATCGCCCAGGTTATATCGCTTGATCCCGCAAATATGCCCGCTATTGGCACGGTCGATGAGCGCTTCCAGTCCTACAACATTGAAATGGTGGAGGTCATCGGCGGGAGATTTTGGAAACCATACGGGAGCAACACGAGCGAAAGTAAAGCGCAAGAGCCCGCCCCCCAGGTGGGTTTTACCCCGGCAGGCATAGACCCGAACCTCTATCGTTATCGAGCGCCCATCGATCTTTCAAGTCCGCGATTGCGAAAACTGGCGGGGGCGTTAAGCCCTGCATATGTGCGAGTCAGCGGTACGTGGGCCAACAGCGCCTATTTTCGGGATTCGGAAAATGCCGCGCCGGCGAATGCGCCATCGGGGTTCAGCGGAGTCTTAACGCGAGCGGAATGGAAGGGCGTCATCGATTTTTCTCGTGCAGTGAATGCCGAAATCGTGACATCGGTGGCTACGGGGCCAGGATCGCGTGATGCTCAAGGCGTATGGACCTCGGACCAGGCGCGGCAATTGTTCGAATACACCAAGTCCGCTGGAGGGCGAATCGCTGCAAGCGAATTCATGAATGAGCCGACATATGCAGCGATGGGCGGCGCACCGAAAGGTTACGATGCCGCAAGCTTTGGCCGCGACGTTGCTGTCTTCCGTACGTTCCTTCAGAAAACTACGCCCGACACACTATTTCTCGGCCCAGGTTCAGTCGGCGAGGGACCGTTCGCAATGCCAATGGGTGGTGGAGTACTCAAATCCGAAGACCTGCTCCACGCAGCCGGTCCCGTATTCGACGTTTTCTCGTACCATCTGTATGCAGCTGCTTCGGAGCGATGCGCAAGCATGGGCGCGTCATCACAAACAACCGTAGCAGCGGCACTTTCTCAAGAATGGCTCTCGCGCCCGGAAAAGATTGGCGCATTCTACGCGCACCTTCGAGACAGGTTCGAACCGGGCAAATCACTTTGGATTACGGAAACCGCCGATGCAGCCTGCGGAGGAAACCCGTGGGCGTCGACTTTTCTCGACACTTTCCGATATCTTGTTCAACATGCAAGCCTCGCTCAGCGTGGCGTGAAAGTGATTATGCACAACACGCTGGCATCAAGCGACTACGGCCTGTTAGACGAAAATACATTCACACCACGTCCGAATTACTGGGCCGCTTTGCTTTGGCGACGCCTCATGGGTGCGACGGTTCTCGATCCCCATACATCGCCAATCCCGAATGTGTACGTCTATGCCCACTGCCTTCAGAATCGTCCGGGCGGCGTCACGCTTCTGGTCATCAATGCCGACCGGCAGCGAGTCCATGAAATTACATTGCCGTCTGAAGCAGAACGCTACACGCTGACTGCCAAGCAACTTCAAGACACAACCGTCCAGCTTAACGGGAAGACTCTTGAACTGAACAGAGATGGCGACCTGCCACAATTCCTGGGTCAGTCAACGCGTGCAGGTCACATCAGTTTCGCACCGACTAGTATTACATTTCTGGAAATCACCAACGCGGACAACAGCAATTGCCACTAAGCCCATAGGTGGCGACCTGACGTCAGGAGACTAATTTCATGAGCTCGAACAAGCCGACAGAAATCCTTGCAAGTCTCGCCACATTGCTTCCGGAACTGGAGGCCGTCTATAAGGACATACATGCGCATCCGGAATTGTCGATGCAGGAGACCCGAACGGCTTGTATTGCTGCGAATCATCTGAAGGCTCTGGGATTTGAGGTCACTAGCGGGGTCGGCAAAACTGGCGTTGTAGGTATTTTGCACAACGGCGATGGGCCCACTGTCATGCTACGCGCGGACATGGATGCTCTACCCATCAAAGAAGCGACTGGCCTTCCGTACGCGAGCACCGTCACGGGGACTGACCCTAGCGGCAAGACCGTACCCGTAGCTCACTCGTGTGGGCACGATATGCACGTTGCCTGCTTGATTGGCGCAACAAATCTTTTTGCAAAGAGCCGCGACCCCTGGAAAGGGACGCTGATGGCGGTCTTTCAGCCGGGCGAGGAGACCGCGCAAGGCGCTAAGGCAATGATTGATGACGGAATGTTCAAACGATTTCCAAAACCGGACGTTGTGCTAGGGCAGCACGTCATGAGCTTGCCGTCCGGGAACATCGATTGGCGTGCGGGCATTGTCACTTCTTCTGCCGATAGCCTGCAGATTCGCATGTTCGGGCGCGGCGCGCACGGCTCGATGCCCGAGTCCAGCATCGACCCCGTAGTTATGGCCGCCGCGACCGTAATGCGGCTGCAAACGATCGTCTCTCGGGAGGTCGCGCCCACGGATTCCGCGGTGGTGACAATCGGGTCGCTACAGGCCGGCACGAAAGAGAACATTATTCCGGACGAGGCATTGATCAAATTGAATGTGCGCACATTTGACGAGGGTGTGCGCAAGCGTGTGCTCGCGGCGATTGAACGCATTGCGAACGCTGAGGCAGCGGCATCAGGAGCGCCAAGACCGCCAGAGATCACGCCACTCGATCAGTATTCGTCAGTAAGGAATGATGCCAACGCGACAAAGAAGCTCGTCGATGCATTTCTCAAGAACTTCCCTGCCGGTTCCATCGAACAGACAAAGCCCACCATGGCAAGCGAGGACTTCGGCTGCTTTGGAGCTGGGTGGGATGTTCCGGCAGTGTACTGGTTCTTCGGCGGCGATGATCCATCGGTGTACGCCAAGGCAAAGAAAGAGGGAAAACTCAGCTCGCTTCCAACTAACCATAACCCCGCCTTTGCACCAATCATTCATCCAACTCTGGAGACAGGGGTCAAGGCCCTCGTTGTTGCGGCGCACGCGTGGCTGGCCTCGTGAACAGCGCGCTGATCCACGGGTATCAACTAGCGGGTCCTTTTCTGGATGCTGTGGATCTGCTTGGCACGTTCGTTTTCGCACTCAGCGGTGCAGCAGCGGGTGTCAAAAGCCGGTTCGATCTGTTCGGTCTGATGGCACTCTCGTTCGCGGCCGGTAATGCCGGCGGGATCACACGAGATGTGCTGATTGGCGCGGTGCCACCAGCGGCCATTAGCGACTGGCGCTATCTAGGGATCTCTCTTCTGGCAGGATTGGTGACGTTCTTCTGGTATCCCGACATCGATAAACGTCGCAGGCTGGTGTTGTTATTCGACGGCGCGGGACTCGGCCTGTTTGCTGTCGCCGGCACACAAAAGGCACTCATCGCGGGACTCAATCCGGTGATGGCGATTTTTATGGGAGTGCTAACCGGGATTGGTGGTGGCATATTGCGCGATGTGCTCGTGAACCAAACGCCGACGGTGCTTCAGGCGGATATTTATGCTGTTGCTGCGCTAGCCGCTGGCGTCGTAGTAGTGATCGGATATGTTTTGCATTACCCGGCTTTTCTGATGATGACCGTGGGCGCACTCCTTTGCTTCTGGCTGCGGGTTATGGCGATATATCGAGGATGGCATTTACCCGCCGCACGGTGGCAGAATCAGTCGGATTGATTCATTCTCTTGCTAGGTAGTTCCAGGAATTGACAGGTGACTTTAACCTGGCATCTTCGGCCGCTACTCCTGTCTACTCAAGTTGGACTGCTTTCTGCGCCAGGCAAACTGTCATGGCAGCGGTCTAACAGGTTCTGTGAATCAGTACCGCTAAACGCGCTCGTGTCGTTCGAAATCTGATCGGGACTTACCGCATGGTTCTGGCAATCAGGAGCGGTTTGACGCGGAATTAAGCGAGGAAATACAGGGATTCTTGCTGAACACTTGCTGAACAATAGACTGCAAATGAGCGCTTGTGGTGCAACTGAGGGGCTTGTAACGCTAACAAGACAATCGAAAATCGGTCCGTGCGAACAGGTCAGGGTGAATTAGCAAACCGCCGCCTCAAATAAACTCTTCCGCACAGGCGACCTGTGTCAAAACCGTGCCAGAATCCCACGCTTGGCGTACGCCCAGGGCGGGCGCACCCGACGCCTGTTCCGTTTGTTCCAGTTGGAGAGCGGCGGTGGATGCAACGCATTGAGGGCACAAACCTTGTTTAGTAGCTTGTCCTTTCGATCCCCACCGCCCCTACCAAAGGTTTTTTTTTCAATCTGTTAGGTCGCTGCCGTCTCGCCAATTGGAACACCGTTGCTGACTGACGTTCCGCTCTGAAGTAGAAGAAGGTCTGCGATTTCAATGATTTGCACCATTTGCGAAGAAGCCTCACAGGTGCCAACGGGCACCAGAATCCCCACCGCCTTCATTAATACTCTGTGGGATCGGAGACTCGACAGCGGCCGGCAGCGTGAGCTTGATCTGTCGCCGCGGGGCAGCGCTGCCGCCTCCCAAGCGGATGGTAACAGTGGAGGAGAGCACCTGCCTCGTGAGCAGTGGATTATTTGCAGCCTCTTGGAACAATTCCTTCGAGTGTACTGGCCGATCACATTCAGATGAAGGATTAGGGTGTGACAAGTGTTCTGCTCGGCGGCGGTTTGGAAAACCGCCGCGATTTATCTGAGTGAGTTGGGCTGGAGTCTGCTGCGTCGAGTCGTTGGTTCCGTCATTTGTCCGGAAGGCTCAGGCGTTTTTCGCCCAAATGGATTGCCTCTGCCTGTCCGCAATATCGGTTGAGCTTCAGAAGCTGCAGGGCAGAAACTGCTGTAGTCGCTGCTAAGGCAGGGCGGCAACCTTGAATTGCGTAACGTATTGCGTCTGACGGGACAAATGGAGTTCTCGTTTTACCAGAGATATTTCAGGGCTTGAGATCCTTAAACCTGACCTGAATCAGCCACAGCATGACAGCAAAGATCATCGCGGTCGAGACCCCAAAGAGCAGCGTTCCATTTGCCGTTTCAAGGGGACCCAACAATCTCCAGGAAGGCGTCATGATGAGATCCCCGTAACCCAAGGATGTGTAATTGACCGCTGAGTGGTAAAAGGCGGTTCCGAAGTCTGAAAATTCTCCGCAGATCATGAACAACGCCGCCCAAAATCCCATCTCCATGAGGTGCCCGAGAGACGCGTAAAACACTACACGAGCAAAAATCCCCAGAGCGGTCCATGGCGTGCCAACATGACCGCGACTTCTTTCACGCCGAATAAGGTTGACTGTGGCCCTCAGTGGCAGCAGATGAATAATCATCGTACAGACTAGAGCGACCACGCTGAGCCCAAGGGGCGCTAGGACCGAGATGCGATGGCTTTGTATCATTGCTGCTGTCTAGAACCCCCACTCTTCTCTTGCAGCTGCTGACGTGCTCGGCTCACTCCGAGGTCCCGTGAAACGAACCGATCATTGCCCGGATGTCGCGATTCTCGAAAACCCTGCTTTCGGACTTAGGTGTCTCCTGGACCGCAATATCCACCATGGCACGCGTCAAGTCGTCGGCACGAATCACCTGGTTCGGAAACAACAACTGAAACGCGGGATAGATGGCGCGCAAAATGCGATAGCTGAAATTCGGTTCCTTCCGCGGCTCAACGGGATAGATATATGCGGGCCGGAAGAGGTAAACACTCGGAAACCCGGCCGCGAGGAGTGCGTTCTCAGCCTCTCCCTTGTATCGCGCGAAAGCGATCCGACTTCGTCCCGTCGGATCCGCGCCGCTGCCGCTCAAGAATGAGAAAGCCGCGTTGGGGCTGCTGCCGCGCAGAACTCGCGCGAACTCGATCGTGTAGTCCACCGTTATCCTGCGGAGATCGGCGTCGGACACCGCCCCGGTGTACGCGCCGAGACAAAAGACTGCTGCGTCCTGACCGGAAAGCACATGCGAAAGTGAGGAGCAGTCGGCGAAGTCAGAGTGCAGAACTTCTTGCAGCTTTGGATGCGAAATGCCCAGCTTCCGTCGGACGATAGCCGTAACACTTCCAACAGCGGAGCTCTCGAGTGCGTATCGAAGCGCATATCCGCCAACCATTCCAGTGGCACCAATGAGCACAAGCCGCTTCTGACTCGTCGGTGTCATGAGAGCGCTCGCTCCTCCAACCAGTCGACGTACAGGATGCGCTCCGAAAAAAGCCATGCGCCGTCCAACTTGACGAACGTGTCGAGGTAACGCAGCGAGGCGAGCATCAAGCGGCGTTTGCCGGCGTCGACGGTGACATGATGCGCGAGGCAGTAGGCTTCGCCGGTAGCCCTATCCTTTGTCAGCGTGAAGATTGTGCTCTGTCCAACGAAGTGCGTAGTGGCGTCGTACTTGTTCAAGTCTGCGAAGACTGGTGCGAGCGCCTCGCGCGAGTGCAGCTCCTGTGAAGGAGTCGGATCCTTGGCATCCATGTGCACCACGAAGTGCGTGTCGGCGGTAAACAGAGACATCTGACCCTTGGCATCCCGACGATCGGCGCAATGTGCGTAAGCTTCGACGAGTTCCCGGATCGCAAGGCGGTCCGCGGCTTCAGCTGGTGAGATGCTTACGTGTGTATTCATTCGTAGATCTCCAGTCGTGTATTCGTCCGAGTGCCATACCGCTTTGCCCTCGTTTCTCGGACGACGCCGTCAACCACAGCCGGTCGGAATGTCGCAACGCAACCTTGTCTCCGATGCCGAATTTGCATTTATTGTTGGAAAACTGGTGGCGGACCGCTGATTTGGCGCCACTTCAGTCGAACATTTACCTCTACGCGATTGGCAATCTTGATGAAAGGGATACCGCTCGTCATGCCGTACTCTTTCCGATCAAAAGCCATAGTGCCGTCGAGAGTGCCGGTGGGTGTTCCCTTGCTATCGCTCGTGAGAGTGAGTTTCTCCGTCTTGGTAACGCCGCGAATGGTGAAGTTACCCTCGATGTCAAATGTGTTTGGGCCGGTCTGAATGATTTTCGTGGATTTGAAAGTGATCAAAGGAGATTCCTTTACGTTAAAGAAATCCTTACCCTTCAACTTGTTGTCCTTCATATGGCTTCCGGTGTTGACGCTGTCGGCTTCAATCTCGATGTCTAAAGCAGCGCTCCTGACATCCGTCGACAAAAACTTAATGCTTGTGTTCCACTTCTCAAAGATGCCCTTGATCGAAACGGAAGAATCGACGCCAAATTTGATACTGCTTTCTGTAGGCGTAACTTCGTAGGTCGGCACCTGTGCATAACTACCTGGCGGTGACGCGAGAAGAGCCATCAGGCACGCGGCGGACGCAAGCACGTGCCGAATTAGTGCGCTCAGGCGACTTCGCTCATTGCCTCTCCGTGACCAATTCTCATTAGCTGTAAACATGTATGGACTCCTTCGTTCGGCCTTCTCGGTAAGAACGGGTCATTCAAGGATCGCTTTTGGCTCAAGAAACGCCTCAATACCGTATTTGCCATATTCGCGGCCGACACCGGAGTATTTGAACCCGCCCCAGGGTGCTTGCGGATCGTCGGTCATGTTATTGATCACGACGCGGCCGGCCCGCAGCTGAGACGCCACGCGGCGTGCGTGCTGGATGTCAGTCCCCAAGACGGCGGAGTGGAGACCGTATTTGGAGTCGTTGGCAATGCGAATCGCCTCGTCCTCGGAATCGTAGGCGATCACACAGAGCACGGGGCCGAAAATCTCTTCCTGGGCGATGGTCATGTCGTTCTTCACATTGACGAACACCGTGGGCTTCACGAAGTAACCTGCTTCGAGACCCTTCGGGTGGCCTTCTCCGCCGACCAGCACCTCCGCGCCTTCTTGAATGCCTTTGCGAATGTAGGATTCGATTCGCTCATACTGTTTTTGCGACACCATTGGTCCAACCATAATGTCGGGATCGGCCGGATCGCCGACCGTAAAGGCGCGCATCTCATCCCGGATCGCCCGCCTCACCTCGTCAAGTCGGCTCCTGGGGACGAGAAGCCGCGTTCCCGCTGCGCAAGCTTGACCGCTGTTCAAAAAGGCCAAGGTAAGAGCCGCCGGAATAGCCTTGTCGAGCGCAGCATCATCCAGCAGGATTGTGGGCGACTTCCCGCCCAGTTCGAGCGTCACACGCTTCATCGTGGTTGCGGCATCGCGCATGATGGCTTCACCCACGGCCACTGAGCCCGTGAATGAAATTTTCGCGACGTCGGGATTGCGCACGAGCTCAGCGCCGACAACAGTGCCGAGGCCCGTCACCACGTTGAACACACCCTTGGGCAGCTCGGCCGCATTCAAAGCTTCAACCATCACCCGCGTCTGCAGCGGGCTCAGTTCGCTCGGCTTGATGACGACCGTACAACCAGCCGCCACGGCCGATGCCAGCTTGAGGCAAATGAACAGCGCGTTCGCGTTCCAAGCTGTAATCAGACCGGCAACGCCGACCGGCTCCAGGGTGACTGTCGTCTTGCCCCAGCTTTCTCGCAACGGCAGCTGTTGAAGTGCGCTCTCGGCCGCTGCGAAGGCGTTGACGCCCGACTCCACAATAAGCCGGGCAAACCTGGCGACTCCGCCGTACTCCTCAATCATCACAGCCGTTAAATCGTCGATGCGGGCTGACACAGCCTTATGTAGCTGGCGCAAGTAGCGCGAGCGCTCTTCCTTCGTTGTATGGCTAAAACTCGTGAATGCACGCTTAGCGGCGGCGATTGCGCGCCGCGTATCTTCCTCGTCTCCCAGCGTCGCCTGGGCAATCACCTTCTGGTTGGTCGGCTTGATGACGTTCAAGACCTCGCGGCCATGGGATTCAACGAATGCTCCATCGATGTAGTGCGTCGTGATTGTTCTAATCGTGTCTTTCTCTGTGACTGCTTTCATCGTGCTTCTCCCTATATGCGAAGGTTCCAGAAGCCTCATTGCTGCCAGCCTCCTCCTAAAGCTTGGTAGAGCTGGACCAGTGCCAACAATTCATTGAGTCGAGCCTGCGCGAGGCCTAATTCCGCCGAGAAGGCGTTGGTTTCGTTGGTCAGGACTTCCAGATAGCCGGTGGCGCCGCCCGCGTAGCGCATGTGGGAAAGACGCGCCGCGTCCTCTGCGGACTGGAAGAGCAGCTCTTGCTGCGCGCGGAATTCCCGCGTCTTGCGATTCGCGACCAGGGCATCGGAGACGCTGCGAAAGGCTCCCCGAATCGACTGTTGGTAAAACAGCTCGGCCGTCTGCTGTTGGGCCTCGGCCAGACGCACTCCTGAGCGGAGTCTACCCCCCGTAAAGATCGGCTGAGCGAGCGAAGCGCCAAAACTCCACGCGCCCGCCGGTCCGCTGAATAAATTCGTGAGGGCAGAACTTTGGAACCCGCCGCTCCCGCTGAGTGAAATCTGAGGAAAATACGCCGCACGGGCTACGCCGATTTCCGCATTTGCAGCAACGAGTTGTTCTTCGGCTTGTCGAATGTCGGGTCGCCGCTCCAGCAGGGATGATGGAAGCCCAGCCGGCACTTGAGATGGTTGCCGTTGCTCGGTGAGGGTCTCGCCTCGGGTTATGTCGCCGGGATTCTGGCCGAGCAAAATGCTGAGAAAGTTTTCCTGTTGAGCTATCTGCTGTTCGAGGGCGGGAATCTCCGCGCCGGCCGTAAAAACCAACTGCTCGGCCTGGCGTACGTCCAGCAGAGAAGTCGCGCCCCCGTTTGCCAGAATTTGCGTCAGCCGAAGTGACTCCTTCCGTGAATCAAACGTGCGTTTCGAAATCTCTAGTTCTAGGTCGAGCGCGCGCAACTGGAAGTACGCGGCGGCGACGTTCGCCACGAGCGTTGAAACGACTTCCTGGCGGGCCCATTCGCTCGCCAGCAGATTGGCCCGAGCAGCTTCCGTCGCACGGCGAAACTTACCCCAGAAATCCAGTTCCCAAGCCGCGGACAGATTCACCTGTCCGGTGCTGGTTTCAAAGGCCGGTAGGAATTTCGATTGAGCAGTGCGGACGTCCGCAATTCCGGCCCCGGCACTTGCCGTTGGAAACTGATCGGCGCGTGTAATCCCGAGTTGTGCCCTTGCTTCGAGTATCCGAGACGCGGCGATTCGCAGATCGTAATTCTGCTGAAGTGCAGTGTGGATGAGCGTGCGCAACTGCTCGTCCTGGAAGATGTCCCACCACTTTTGATCGCCGAGAGTGGCAGTTTCCGTTTGTGCAGTCCGGTCAGGAGCCAGTCCACGGTACGTCGGGGGAACCGCGACGGCGGGCCTCCTGTAGTTCGGTCCCACGGTGCAGCCGGAAAGCAGGAGGGCGGTGCAGAGCAGCGCGAGGCAATTTCTCATCTCAATCCGCCTCGGCCGGTGCGTTTGGAGCGGAAAGCACCGGGCTCGTACGGTCGGCGCCCGACCATTTCTCGACCAGATAGAACATGGCGGGAATGAAGAAGATGCCGACGAGGCTCGCGGTCAACATTCCCCCGATAACGGCGGTTCCCATAATCTGGCGGGCCACGGCTCCCGCACCGGAAGCCGTCCACAGCGGCACCGCGCCGAGAATGAAGGCGAACGAAGTCATCAAGATGGGGCGAAGCCGCAGGCGCGCTCCCGCAAGCGCCGCCTCCATCAACGGTTTTCCCTGCTCGTATTGCTCTTTCGCAAATTCCACAATGAGGATCGCGTTTTTGGCTGCCAAGCCAATCAACATCACTAAACCGATTTGCGAGTACACGTCGCTTTCGATTTGCACCATATAGCTCGGTAGGAAAGCGGTGAGAACCGTCCGGCGCAACCACAAAACGAAAAACGCCCCAAAAATTGCGACCGGAGTGCTGAGGAGCACACTGAAGGGAAGAGACCAGCTTTCATACAACCCAGCAAGAATCAAAAACACGAACAAGAGAGAGAAGCCGAAAATGGCCGCCGCCGGGACACCTTCGCGCGCTTTCTTTTCCTGAAAAGACATTCCAAGATAATCAAAGCCCATCTCACGCGGCATGGTTTTCCGAAAAACATCTTCGAGGGCGTTCATCGCCTGGTCAGCGCTGTAGCCGGGAGCGGCTGCGCCATTGATTTGTGCCGCGCGATATTCGTTGAATCGCATAGTGAATTCAGGGCCATCGCGAGGTTCAAAGCGAGTGATGGAGGCGAGGGGTACCATTCCGCCTTTGTCATTTCGCACATAAAACTGGCCGACATTTTCTGGCCGGGTGCGATAGTCGCCCTCGGCTTCGACGTACACCTGCCATTGGCGGCCGAAGCGATTGAAGTAGTTGATGAACAATCCGCCCATGAACGTCTGGAGCGTTTGGTACACATCTTTAACGGCTACACCTTGCTTGATGACTTTTTCGCGGTCCACGTCGGCATAGAGCTGGGGCACGCTGGCGAGAGAGGTCGTGCTCAGACCTGCAATTTCCGGACGTTTGCGCGCTTCCGTGAGAAAGGTTTCGAGATTCGAGGAAAGAAACTTGAGATCCATACCCGCACGATCTTCCAGAACGAACGTAAATCCGCCGGAGGTCCCGACTCCTGGAATCGCCGGGGGAGAGAAGGAAAAGGCAACGCCTTCCGGGAGCGATGACAGCTCCTGGTTGATGTGTTGTTTGATCGCCTGGAGTTGCTCGGAGCGCGAGGTCCGTTCGTCCCACGGTTTCAATGTCACAAAGAAGAAGGCGTTGTAACTCGTCCGCACGAAGCTGAGAAGGCTGAAGCCGATGACGCTCGTCGTGTGCTCAACGCCTGGCGTCTTGGCCAGTGCGTTTTCGATTTTCGCAGCTACTTCGTCGGTTCTCTCAAGAGAAGCAGCGATAGGAAGCTGCAGATTGACATACAAATAGCCTTGGTCTTCGTCGGGAAGAAAGCTTGCAGGCACTTTGTTCCCGAACCAACCCGCTCCGACCGCGAGAGCTGCAAGCAAGATGATTGCAATTGCGGTTTTGCGGATGAGAAAACCGCACACCCGGACGTACCACTCGGTGGCGTTGGCGAAGACACGATTGAACCAACTGAAAAACGCTCTAAGCGGCCCGCCGGAGGAGGTCTTCGGACGGAGCAGCAATGCGGCCAACGCGGGACTCAGGCTCAATGCGTTGAACGCGGAAAGGATTACGGAAAATGCGATGGTGACGGCAAATTGCTGATAAAGGCGTCCCGTGATTCCCGGTATGAAAGCAGTAGGAACGAATACGGCAGAGAGAACCAGAGCGATGCCGATGACGGGCCCGGAAATCTCTTCCATCGCTTTGAGGGCCGCCGCCTTCGGCGCGAGACCGTCCTCGATGTGGCGCTCGACTGCTTCGACGACAACGATGGCATCGTCAACGACAAGACCGATCGCTAGAACCAAGCCGAACAGCGAGAGCGTATTGATCGAAAATCCGAACAGCGGAAAGAAAATGAAAGTACCCACGAGGGATACCGGGACAGCAAGCAGCGGAATCAGCGTGGCACGCCAGCCCTGCAGGAACACGAAGACGACGATGAGCACCAGAACGATGGCGATGACGAGCGTCAGAACAATTTCCTTCATGCCCTCGTTCACGGCCTGCGTTGTGTCGAGGGAGACCACATAGTCCACATCCTGAGGCAGGCGGCCTTTGAGTTCCGACATGAGCTTCCGGACGTCGTTTGCAGCTTGTACAGCATTTGAACCGGGCAGTTGATACGCGGCGATGATGGCCGCGTCTTTTCCATCCAACCGGCTCACCTGGTTGTAGGACTGCGCTCCGAGCTCGACGCGCGCAACATCTTTCAGTCGCACTACGGCCCCGCCGGTGGATTCTCGAATAACGATCTCCCCAAACTCTTCAGGAGAGGTCATTCGTCCTTGCGCCTGCACGGAGTACGTGAACTGTTGGCCCTTCGGAACCGGCTCACCACCCACTTGCCCGGCCGGGTTGACACTATTTTGTGACTGGATGGCTGAGACAATCTCGGGAACCGTGATGCCTAGCTTCGCGAGCCGGTCCGGCTTCACCCACAAACGCATCGCATATTGGCCTGCACCGAAGACTTGAACGCTGCCGATGCCATACGACCGGTTGATTTGGTCGGACAAGTTGATGTACGCGTAGTTCGCCAAAAATCGCGCGTCGTAAGTGCCGTTCGGCGAGTAGAGTGTGACCAGCATCAGCGGAGCCGTCACTGTCTTCTGTACAGTGATTCCGTAATTGGTGACATCAGTCGGCAATTGAGAAGCCGCCTGTGTCTGTCGCAATTGCGTGAGCATGAGGTCGGTATTCGGATCGGTCTTTACGTCGTAGTCCACAATCAAACGCATGAGCCCGTCGGCCGTTGAGTTCAGCGAATACATGTAATTCATGTTGTCGACGCCGCTCATTTGCTGTTCGATCGGCGTCGCGACGGACTGCTCGATCGTTTTCGCATCCGCGCCCACGTAGGTTGCGAGTACCTGCACCTCCGGCGGAACGATGTTCGGAAACTGGGCAATTGGAAGCGCGGTGATCGTTACCGCTCCCACGATGACCATGAGGATTGAAATGACCATGGCCACAATCGGCCGATTGATGAAGAACTTGGACACTGGTCAATCACCTTTCGCTGGTGCGGCCTGTTTGATTTTTACAGTCAAACCGTTTTGCACTTTTTGCAGCCCTTCCACAATCACCAGTTCGCCCGCTTTGACTCCACTTTCGACAATCCACTCCGGGCCAACGCGATCCCCGACTCTTATCGCGCGAATGCTCACCTTGTTGTCAGCGCCTACCACCGCCAGCTGATAGGTTCCTTGCAATTCGGTCACGGCTTTTTGCGGTACAAGAAGCGCCCCGTTTCTGATCTCCGGCGCCGCCCTCAATCTTCCAAACTGGCCAGGACGCAGTGCATTCTTGGGATTGGGAAACGAAGAAATGACCTGAATACTGCCCGTCGCTACATCCACTTGACGGTTGGCGAGCAGGCCCACGCCTTTATGCGGATAGACGGAGCCGTCCGCCAGAATCAGCTCAAATGGCGGGCCGTTCGTCGGAGTTTCCCTTTGTGTTTCGGCGTTAATCCTGTCCGCGAAGTGGATGTACTCCTGTTCGCTGATTGAGAAATACGCCTTGATCGGATTCACCTGCGAAACCGTCGTCAGAACCGCCGTCGGATTGACGAGATTCCCGATCTGCACCTGCGCGATGCCCGCGATCCCGTCGACCAATGATTTGACGTCCGTGAATTCCAGGTTTAGCCGGGCTTGCTCGACTTGCGCTTCGGCTGCCTTGACCGTAGCCTTTGCCGCTTGCTGCGCCTGTACGTCGTTGTCCAATTGACTCTGCGCAATCGCCCGTTCCTTGGCCAGCGGAGTGTCCCTGTTCACATCCATTTCTGTTTTGCCAAGTTGTGCCTGAGCTTGGGCCAACTGGGCATTCACTTGGTCGAGGAGGGCCTGGAACGGGCGTGGATCGATCTGAAAAAGAATTTGCCCCTTGCGGACGAACGAACCTTCTTTGTACGTCTGCCGAGTGACGTATCCTGTCACCTGTGGTTGAATTTGCGCGTTGACGTACCCGTCGAGCGTGGCAACCCATTCGCTGTAAATCGGAACATCTTTCTGAACCACGCTCGCGACTTCCACTTCGGGACTCGGAAGGGGTGAAGCCGCTTTTGGGCTCCCGCAACCAGCGACGAAAACCACGGTTACTGGCAAGAGAAATAGAACGAGTTTTCGGACTCGACGATCTTGATTAGCCACTGTCATCGATTTGACTCCCGAACGTCGCGAGCTAATCCCCGAGAGCAGCATGAACGGCCTCTAGTAAAACTGTGTTGTCGAAGGGCTTTGCCAAGAACTTCACCGCGCCATCACGCATGGCTTGACTGCGCATCTTGGCGTCGCCATGCGCCGTGATGAAGACGATCGGTATTCGGCATCGCTCTGACTTAAGCTTGGCCTGCAGTTCAAGACCAGACATGCCGGGCATCCGTATATCCACGATTAGACATGCGATATCCGGTAATTGGCCGGATTTCAATAAGTCCTCGGCTGATCCGAACGAGACTGCGCCCAAGCCAGAGGCTTTCAGAAGGCGTTGTAACGCGCCCCGAACCAATTCGTCGTCATCGACAACAGCGATCAAGTTCTTCGTCGCTATGGCGCTCATATCAGACGCGAAGCTATCTCTCGGCCCAAGAGAGCGCAATTGTGATTTGTAATAGGAGGCTTATATCTTTGGATAAGGAAGAGCCAAAGGGGGGACGCCAAGAAACCCTTCTGTAATTTGGCAAACAGAGAAGCTAGCGATTCGAAGAAAGCCTGAGTCTTTCGACCATGCTGCCCAATTCAGCGGGGCTACTGGCGTGCATCTTACGCATCACGTTCCCGCGATGTACGGCTGCGGTTACTTCGCTGGTCCCGAGTGCTGTGGCGATTTGCTTTGTTTGCATGCCGGAAACCATGAGTTCCATCACTTCACGTTCGCGTGCCGTTAGGCTTTTATGTCTTTCGTGCAGTTCGGCGATCTCGCTCTGCTGGCGACGCGCCAGTTGGTCGCGTTTTAATGCCTGCTGAATCGCATCCAGTAGATCCTGATCTCGGAAGGGCTTCGTCAAAAACTCGACGGCACCCGACTTCATGGCCTTCACACTCATGGGAATATCCCCATGGGCGGTGACGAAAATGATCGGGATGTTGATGCCCGCCGCAGCCAGCTTATGCTGGACCTCCAGCCCGCCCACTTCCGGAAGGCGTACATCCAACACCAGACAACTCGGGCCATCCGGGATATTCCGGCGCAAGAAATCCTGCGCGGTGGCAAACAATTCCGCGCGCAAACCGACCGTTTTCAGCAGGCGCTGAATCGATAGCCGCACGTCCGCGTCGTCATCGACAATGAAGACTGTTGCGCCTCCCTGTGTGCTCATGTTCTTAAAGACTCCTCGCACGGCAGTGTAAATCGGAACGTGGCGCCGCGTCCGGAGTTGGAACTGGCCCACAAACGACCACCATGTGATTCCACGATAGAACGGCTAATTGCCAGGCCCATGCCAGTGCCTTGCGGTTTGGTGGTGAAGAAGGCGTCGAAGATCTGGTCAGCCTTTTCAGTGGGGAGTCCAAGCCCAGTGTCGCTAACGGCGATCAACAACTGACCATCATCGGTCCGCTGCGAGTTTATCTCCAGGTGGGCGCTGACGCCCTGCATGGCCTCGATGGCATTAAGCATCAGATTCATCAACACCTGCTGCAACTGCACGCGATCTGCCATGACTTCTGGAAGGTTTTCTGCAAGTCCGAGATGGACGGCCACAGAATGCCGCCTGATCTCGTTCTGGAGCAGAAGAGCGATTTCGCGAATGAGTTCGTTTATGTTAACCGGTTCCCGCTGGGGGGCAGTCTTTTTGAAGAGAGCGCGGACCCGGTCGATGATTTCTGCCGCGCGCGTGGCACATCCGACCGTTCCAGAAGCAGCTTCGCGGGCCTCTAAAATATCGGGATGCTCCATCTCGAGAAATCGCACGCAAGCGCCCGCGTTGGTAACTGCCGCCGTAATGGGCTGCTTTATTTCGTGCGCCAGTGCGGCGGCGAGTTCCCCCATCATATTGACACGATTCATGTGTGCGAGATCGGCCTCTAACAGCCGCAGCTTTTCGCGCGCATCTTCGGCGCGCTTTCGTTCTGTAATGTCTATCGTGGTTCCGACATAGTCGCCGATTTCTCCGGCCGGATTGTGATGTCCCAGAGAACGAAAAAATCGGATGTTGCCATTATCCGCGCGGCAGATCCGATACTCGATGTCATAATCGGTTCTCGTTCGGATAGCCTTCTCAAGCGCATCTTTCACGCCCTGCAGGTCTTCCGGGTGAACCGTAGCGAAGAAGCCGTCGAATGGAACCTGCGGACCGCTGGGATCGAAGCCATGCATCCGAATTGTTTCGTCCGAAAGGTGAAAGTTCTGTCCGGTAACGAAGTTGCACGCAAAGCTGCCGATGTGAGCGAGGCCTTGCGCCTCATTGAGGTAGGCGCGCTCCCTGCGCAGTTCCTGAGTAAGCAATTCTTGCTCGGTTACATCCATACCGGTACCGAGAAAGCCTTTGAAGACTCCGTGTTCGACAACCCGCATGCCCACGCAGCGAACGTAGCGCATCTTGCCGTCGGGACGCATTACGCGTGTTGTGACGTCGCATCCGCGTTCCTCTTCCAGCATCAACCGGATCGCTTCCGCCATTGACGGTCGGTCTTGCGCGTGGATGATCGTCAAAAACTCCTCAGTGCTGGGTACGCCTTTTCTCGGGTCGAGACCGTAAATTTGGAACAGTTCATCGGACCACTGGCACTTCGTCCCATCGGATGTCCAACTTCCCATGCGAGCTAGACGCTGTCCTTCTCGAAAATGAGCTTGCGTCAACTGCAAGGTTTCCTCTGCCCGTTTGCGATCGGTGATGTCCTGCACGGTGCCAAACAGTTTGTAGGGCCGTCCCGTCGCGTCGCGTTTCGCATCACCCGGCACGAAACTCCACCGCCTTGAAGTTAGAGCGTGGACCGTGCGCACCTCTCCGTTAGGTCGAACGATTCGAAATTCAGCATCGGGGCGAATTCCTCCAACAAGGTCCTCATCAACTCCCCCATATAGGGCCTCGCGGTCCTCAGGGTGGACCAACGACTGTACCGTCGCTAGATCCATGGGACGTTCTTGCGGGCTTAGGCCAAAGATACGATAGGTTTCGTCCGACCAGACGATAACGTCGGTCTCGAGATCCCATTCCCAATGGCCAACGTGGGCCACGCGTTGAGCTTCTTCCAGCCTGGCCTTACTTTCCTGAAGGTTTCGTGACAACTCTTCGAGTGTCTTTTGCACGTGCTCATCCGCCATTGTGCGAACCTCGGGGCCTCTTCGACTAGAGTTGAATAACTTAACCCGGTCGCTCTTCGCGTTCAAGATCAAGCGTCCGTCCTATCCTTCCGAGCACAATCTGATGGGAGCGTCCACTCGCCGGCGCCCCGGCGGTGAGCAAGTTTGGCGATATAGTTCTGTCACAGTGTGGCGCGGCGTGTGTCTAACTCATCAGAGGAGACACAAACATGAGCGTCAAGGAACTCCAAGCCTTAACACAGCGGTTCGCCGATGCCTTCGATCGGCGCGACCTCCAGCCCATCCTGGACATGCTTTCCGAGGATGTGGAAGTATTTGACCACGTTCCCTACCGGTTCGATGGCAAGGCGCTCTTTGCGAAGTACCTCAACGAGGTCATCGCGAGCCTGGCCTCAGCCAGCTTCGGCTTGCGGCAACCATCGTGTCGCATGTATGGCAATGAGGTGGGTATCGTAAATGCTCACGACATGTTTACGGGAGTCACGAAAGATGGCAAGGCTTTGTCGATCCATGGCCGAACTACATTAGTCTTCATCAAACAAAGCGGGCAGTGGAAGATTGTGAGCGCCCACTTCTCTGCAATACCCAAGGCTCTCTGAAAACCGAGCCAGGGCATATGGGCGGTTGGAGGTGCACCATGACTATCAATAATCCGCTAGCAGATAGTTCCCCCGACCACGAGGACCAAAGCCTTGTTCTACGCGCCCGCTCGGGAGATCGCCAGGCGCTCGAAGAGCTAGTCCGACGGCATCAAGCGTGGATCTACAACATCGCCATTCGCATGCTCCACCATCCGCAGGATGCTGAGGACACCACGCAAGAGATCCTCATCAAAGTACTCACCCGGCTATCATCATTTGAGGGCCGGAGCAGCTTCCGCACCTGGCTTTACCGCATCGTGGTGAACCACGTGCTCAACATGAAACGCGGGCGGGTGGAGGTGCAGCGAGCGTCCATCGATTTCGCCTCCTACGGCGCGGGGCTCGACGCCACGCCAGATTTAGAGTTGGCGGATCCCAAAGCCACATCGGCGGAGACTGACCTGCTGGTGACCGAGGCGATGCTCTCCTGTACTACTGGAATGCTTCTTTGCCTTGACCGCGAGCAGCGCTTGACTTTCATCCTCGGTGCAATCTTCGATGTGAGCGACACCGTTGCCGCTGAGGTATTGGAGATCACTCCCGACAACTTTCGCCAACGTCTGGCCCGTGCGCGGAGGGACCTGCGCAATTTTATGAACGACAAGTGCGGACTGGTGAACCAGGCGAACCCCTGCCGGTGCGCCAAGAAGACCCGTGGCTTCATACAGGCAGGTTACATCGATCCCGAGAACCTCCTCTTCGCCCGCGAACGAATCCGCGAGGTACGGCAAGCCGCACCAAAGGTGCATGAGACTATCAACGCCCTGGACGGAGAATGCGCGGAGATCTTCCGCGGACATCCGTTCTATCAGCCGCCAGACCTCGCGCCCATGCTGCGGCGGCTGGTCGAGAGCCCCGATTTGAGGCTCAAGAGCTGAGCCTGGATCACAGGACAAAGGTGACAATCGCGGCAAGGTCGTGGCGACGCCCGGTGCCCTCGCAGCATTGGAGGCATCGGGCGAATCGCTTTTTGGCGTACCGAAGTCTCCGTTTGCGTTCAATTCGCGTGTGCACTCGCCAATACTCCTGGCACTCGACAGATTTGGCGATGTGGTTCTGTCACAGTGCGCCGTAGCGTGTGTCTCACTATATGGGCAAGATCATCATCGACCTCAGGCGCTAAGGAAAGGAACCCATCATGAAACGACTCGACAATAAGGTTGTGATAGTGACAGGCGGTTCAAAAGGAATCGGAGCGGGCATTGCAAAGACTTTCGGCTCGGAAGGCGCGGCGGTGATCGTGAATTACGCGCGCGATCAAGCGGGCGCGGAGCAGGTGGTGCGCGAGATCACCGGCAACGGCGGGCGAGCCATCGCAGTGCAAGGCGACGTTGCGCAGAGGTCCGACACGCAACGCCTCGTCGCGAAAGCCCAAAAAGCCTTCGGCCGCCTGGATGTGCTCGTGAACAACGCAGGCGTCTTCTTGTTTGCGCCCTTCGAGCAGTTCAGCGAGCAGGAATTTCACCGTCAGTTCAACACGAATGTGCTGGGCACATTTCTCATGATCGAAGCCGCTTTGCCGGCCTTCGGGGCGGAAGGCGGCAGCATTATCAACATCGGATCGACGGCCAGTGTTGCTGCCTACCCGACCCTTTCGATCTACGTGGCGTCAAAGAGCGCTGTCAATGGCTTGACGCGCGTGCTCTCAAAAGAGTTAGGCCCCAGAAAAATCCGCGTTAACGCTCTCAGTCCCGGTGGAACCGAAACGGAGGGTGCGCACGCGGCGGGCGTCATGGGAGCGGAGTCTAAGAAGCAGATAATCGCGAGTACGCCGCTGGGCCGCGTCGGCCAACCTGAGGACATCGCGCGGGTGGCCTTATTTCTTGCCTCGGATGATGCGGGATGGCTCACGGGAGAAATCATCTACGCGAACGGCGGCAACATGTAAGCAACGCGGGCTACGGCCCAAGGGTTTCAATAGGAATTTCGGTAATCGAGCAACAAAGAAGGAGAACGATCATGTCAGCATACATTGTCTTCACGAGAACTAAAACCATCGATCAAAAAGAGCTCGACAAATATCGGGCTGGAATCAAAGCAACGATGAAGGGTCATCCTATCGAAGTGCTCGCAGCCGATGGAAAGCACGAAGTCCTTGAAGGTGACCCGATTGAGGGAATGGTCATTGTGAAATTCCCGAGCGTAAAAGCCGCAAAGGATTGGATTAACAGCGAGGCCTACCAAGACATCGCCAAGCACCGCAAACTCGGGGCGACCTATCACGGACTCATTGTTGAAGGTCTCAGCTAACGGAGAAGAAATCCGTGCCCGATGACGCCATCACCCACGGCCGGCCCGGTTCAGGATTCGGCAGAACCCTGATCAGGGCTGTCAAAAACAAACGAAAAGAGGGAAAGCTATGATTATCGATCACATTTATCTCCCCGTCTCTGACCTGAAACGGTCGAGCGAATTTTACAAGAAGATGCTTAAGCCGCTTGGCATCGACATGCCCTACGAGTTCGATCAACTGCTTGGTTTCGCAATCAATACCGAGCCGGGTTTCTGGCTGAAGAATGGCGAAGTCGCCAAAGACCTTTACGTCGCATTCACCGCCAAGAGCGCGGACGCTGTCAGGGCCAGCTACAAGGCGGCCATAGACGCGGGAGCTACTTCAAACAAGGAACCGAGCCTTCGGCCCGAATGGCGTGCCGACTACTTCGCGGCAAACATCGGCGACCCGGACGGATACAACATCGAGATTGCCTATAAGCCTTGGCTTTACAAATAAAAGGGGTACGAGCCATCAAGGCACCAGACCTCAGGCCAATGCTGCGACGGCTGGTCGAACGCCCGGATTCAAAAACTAGGCATGTAACCGACCTGGCCGTCCAGGTTCAAACATCTTTCAAATCATGATTTCTCTTGGAGGGAACATGACAAACAGCTATCCATTCACCGTTTTTGGCGATGAGTTCAAAAGCAAGCGTGTTCTAGTGACGGGCGGCACGAAAGGTATAGGAGAAGCGATTTTACGCCGCCTTGCATTGAGCGGCGCCTCAGTGGCTACCACCGCGCGATCTGAGGCGGCTCAGAGCCAGGCTTCTGTTCTCTTTATCAAGGCGGACCTTGGAACGGCGAGCGGTGCCCAAAACGTCGTCGATCGCATTCAGCAAGAGTGGGGTGGGCTCGACGTGTTGGTGAACAATGCCGGTGGAACAGAAACAAAAACAGGCGGATTCGAAGTGCTCACCGACGAGGACTGGCAAAGAATACTTGATGTCAACCTGCTTGCCGCCGTTCGGCTGGACCGCGCTTTCCTTCCCGGCATGATCGAACGTAAGTCTGGAGTCGTCATTCATATTTCTTCCGTCGCTCATCGTTTACCGTTCCCCAATTCGACTCTCGCCTACGCATCGGCCAAGGCAGCCCTTACTACTTACAGCAAAGGGCTGGCAAAGGCAGTTGCTCCGAAGGGAGTGAGAGTAACGACGATTTCGCCCGGTTTCATCGAGACCTCGGGAGCGAAGGGAATGATCGACGACATTTCCAGAGGCAGCGGCATCAGCGAGGACGCTGCACGGCAACGGATTATGGAACTGCTTGGAGGCATTCCCATCGGCCGGACAGGACGACCCGAGGAAGTGGCGGAGCTGGTAGCCTTCCTGGCCTCAGACCGAGGCGCGTTTATCAGCGGGGCTGATTACATTATCGACGGTGGCACGATGCCCACGACTTGATGGCCGCATATCACGGGCGGCAGATTGCTGAACACTTGCTGAACAATAGACTGCAAATGGGGGTATGCCGGTGCAACTGAGGAGCCCGTAACGCTAACAAAACAAACGAAAATCGGTCCGTACAAACAGGTAAGGGTGAATTAGCAAACCGGCGCCTCAAATAAACTCTTCCGCACAGGCGACCTGTGTCAAAACTGTGCCAGAATCCCACGCTCGGCGTACGCCCAAGGCGGGCTCACCCGACGCCTGTTCCGTTTGTTCCAGTTGGAGAGCGGCGGTGGATGCAACGCATTGAGGGCACAAGCCTTATTTAGTAGCTTGTCCTTTCGATCCCCACCGCCCCTACCAACCTACAAGTGACGGAAACATTGCGGTAAGCTGCTTTTCGCGTCGCTGTGTCCCCCGGTTTTGTCCCCTTCGTTGGTCCTAGTACTCAATTAACGCGCGTGCCGGCGGCATGGCCCTTGCGCTCGAGCAGCGCAAGGGGATCGCTGCTCCATGCCTTCGCGAGATCCTGCTCTAGCTGATCCTGGCGCGACTTGCACCACGGCGAATAATGTTTTTCCGTGATGCGCACGGACTTGTGTCCGAGCAAAACCGAAACGCGCTCAATCGGGACGCCGGCGAGCAAGAGCTCGACGGCGAAGGTATCGCGGAAGCGGTGCGCGTGGCCGGTCGGAATTTTCGCGAGGTCGAAAAGACGGCGCAAGCGGAACTGCCATTTTCCCGTCGCGGTGTGCGCCGACGCCTGGCCGGTCTGGAAATAATACCCGCTCGAGGAGCGCGGCGAAGCGGCCAGGGCGCGCACGACGAAGTCCGGCAAGATGCAATGGACCGGCGTCCCGGTTTTCGCGGTGTAGACGAGGAGTTTGTTTTCGATCACGCGATCGACGCGGAGCGTCGTGACGTCGCCGATGCGCATACCGGAATATCTCAGCAGCAACACGAAAGCGCGAAGCCGCTGCGCATTGCGGGCGCCGGCGCTTTGCGCGTAGACGTCCAGCGCCGCCAGGATCCGTACCATTTCGTCCTGGGTGTAGGGCAAGGTTGGCCGGTCCTGAATCTTCGGCGCTTTCAATTTGCGCGCGGGATTTTCGGAGATCCACTTGCGCTCTAGGGCGAAGCCGAGAAACGAACGAAGCCGCTCGAGCGTCTTCGACGCGGTAAGCGGTCCGCATTTCCATTGGGCGCGGAACGTGGTGAGCGCGTCGACGTCCAGCTCTTGCAGGAATTCGATCCGCCGCGCCGCGGCGAACGCATTCCGCCGGGCGAAGTCACGCGCACTCAAGGTCGCGTGTGGGATCTGCCAGCTCCTGTAAAGTTTTACGGATTCCCGGACCAGGTTTACGCGTACTACCAAAATGCGGGGTTTCTTGCGGATCTTCAATTGGCGTTTGAGAATCTTTTTGGACGCTTGTACTATCTCGGACCATTGCGTGAGTTCCCTCAGCGAAATTATGCATGGAAAGGTTCTGAGCCGGCTGACATGGGCCGCCGAGGTGAGAGGGTGGTGGATGCGTTACTTGCAGCGCAGCAGAGAAAAAATTACATCTCACCAGGACACAAACGCAAGAAACAGACTCTCGAAGCACGAGTTGCCCATTGGCTCAAGCAACTGGGGTTGATTTACGATTTCAAAGTCGAGCCAATTGCAGAGGGGAAGAATATTTATCAAGTGCGGGTGCAGAAGACGTATGCCTCTGCTGAGGTATCGATTACTGACGTAGGATTCGGCGTATCGCAGATTCTCCCGGTGTTGGTCCTTTGTTATTACGTTCCGGAAGGATCGATTCTTCTTTTGGAACAACCGGAACTCCACCTTCATCCATCCGTACAGTCTGGCCTAGCGGATGTTTTTATAGACGCGATGAAGAATCGCCATGTCCAGATCATCCTTGAAAGTCACAGTGAACACCTGCTGCGTCGGTTACAGCGGCGCGTAGCGGAGCAAGAAATGACTCCCGAAGAAACCGCCCTGTACTTCTGCGAAGTAGTTGATGCTGGTTCGAAGCTGACTGCCCTGGATGTAGATCTCTTTGGAAACATAAAGAACTGGCCCAAAGACTTCTTCGGTGACGATTTTGGGGAAATGGCGGCGATGACAAAGGCCGCGATGCGGCGGAAACAGGCGGGATAGGAATGGCCGCCTTCGTCGTTGATACAAACGTGCCGATATGTGCAAACGGTAAAAGTCATGCAGATCCGGCTTGTGTTATTGCGTGCATCGACGCGCTATCAGCCGTCCTCGCCGACGGTGTGATCGTTCTCGATGATGCTATGCGAATTCTTGAGGAATACATGAACCACCTGAGTATGAGCGGAGAACCTGGAGCAGGCGATGAATTTATGAAGTGGGTGTGGAATGTCCAGGCTGACGAGAATCGATGTGAGCGAGCCTCACTTACCCCACGTAACGAAAACGGCGAGGAAAATTTCGCGGAGTTTCCAGATGATCCTGATCTGGCAGATTTTGATAGTTCCGATCGAAAATTCGTCGCGGCCGCATTAGCTAGCGTTAGGGAACCAGAGGTGCTCAATGCCTTGGACTCCGATTGGGCGGAAAGCCACGACGCCCTCGTACGCAACGGTTTGACGATCCGTTTCCTCTGTCCCCAGCACGTGCGCCCGCTGTGATTTGTGCAAATGCTGTGCAGCCGGGACTTGAAGTCGCGCAGATACAATCAGATAAACGTGAGAAACTGTCCGGGAGACCTGAGTTCAACCTCCAGCGGTACTTGGTGTCCGGTTACGCAATCAGGACTTAGCCAAATAGTCCAACGATAAGGTTCTGCTTAGCAGACAATCCGTCCCCGGTGCGGCTGTCGAGCATGGCGGTTCTACACCAGTTTCTCCTTGACAGGCCGGGAATGCAGGAATAGTTTCATAAGCAGATTAGGATACTCGGATGTCCGAACACGCGCAGATTCTGCCCGGCACTCTCGATTTGCTCATTCTGAAAGCCGTCTCTTTGGGGCCGCTCTACGGCTACGGCATCCTGCTGCGCATCGAACAGATTTCACAGGGAGCGCTGCTGATCGAACAGGGCGCGCTCTATCCCGCGCTGTTTCGATTGGTGCGGCAGGGACTGCTGAAGGCTCACTGGGACACGTCGGAGAACAACCGACGGACCAAGTTCTACGAGCTGACGGCCGCCGGGCGAAAACGTTTGCGCGATGAGGAGGACGGCTGGAACCGACTAGTCGCTGCGATTGCCTCAGCGCTTAAGGCGCAGCCGGAGGAAACATGAGGATCTTCTCGTCGCTCCGATCGGTGGTTTCGGCGCTCTTTCATCGGTCTCGGATTGACAAGGAGATGGAAGAGGAACTGCGCGCGCACATCCAGGATCGCGCCAATGATCTGGAGCGCTCGGGCCTACCGCGTGCGGAAGCCGAGCGATGCGCGCGGCTCGAGTTCGGTGGCTATCAGAAGTTCAAGGAAGAAATCCGCGAAGCCCAGGGCACGCATTTCTTTGAAAACTTGATTCAAGACTTGCGCTTCGGCCTGCGCATGCTGCGCAAGTCTCCCGGCTTCACCGCCGTCGCCGTACTCACGCTCGCCCTCGGCATCGGCGCCAACACCGCGATCTTCACCATGGACGAATGGCCTGATGCTGCATACGCTCCCCGTGCGCGATCCAGGGCAGCTCGTCGAACTCCTGCACCACTATCCCGGCGAGCCTGAACCTGGGTTCAACGGCTTCTCGTGGGATGCGTACCAGATCATACGCGACGGCAATCATGTCTTCTCGGACCTGATCGTCGGGTCTAGTGAACTTTTTCCCTGTCCGCGCAGATAAGCTTCAGCCGCAGACCGTGTTCGGCGGAGCTGTAGGAGGGACTTTCTTCCAAGCGCTCGGGGTGCGGGCCGCAGCAGGTCGCCTAATCGGCCCCGAAGACGTACACATGGGCGATCACACCCCGGTAGCCGTCGTGAGCTGGTCATTCTGGAAGTCCCGATTCGATCTGGATCCTGGAATCATCGGCAAGAAAATCGTCGTCGAGATGACGCTCCGCTCACCATCATCGGCGTGGCGCAACGCGGTTTTTACGGGCTCAGCGACGAAGCGCAGCAAGACATTTGGTGGCCTATATCGCTTGGCCCTTCTTCCGGATGGGGATTCGGACTGTTAGCGCGACTGAAACCGGGCGTTTCCATAGAACAGAGCGCGAGCGGAAATGGCGGTGCTGTTCCAAACGGTTGTGAATGCCCCGGACGCGGGGCCATTCGTGAAAGAAATGAAACTCCGCATCGAGCCGGCGGGAGACGGCGTTATGACGCCTGTACGCCAGATGCTCTCGACACCACTGACGGTCTTGATGGCAACGGTGGGGCTGCTGCTCCTCCTCGCATGCGCGAATTTGGCAGGGCTGCTCTTGGCCCGCGGAGCATCGCGCCAGCACGAAATGGCCGTGCGTGTCTGCCTCGGCGCGGGTCGGACTCGCTTGCTGCGCCAAATGCTCACCGAATCGCTGTTGCTGTCGCTGGTCGGATGCGCCGTCGGAATTTTCCTGGCCTACTTTGCAGCTCACGGGCTGATCCGGGTCTTCGCATCCGGCAGGTTCATCAGCGGGTTGCCGGTGCATTTTGAGGCTCTCACAAACCCAGATGCACACGTACTGTTGTTCACCCTGGCGATCGCGCTGCTCACGGGACTGCTGTGCGGAGCGGCACCAGCTATGAGCGCCTCGAAGACGGAACCAGCGTCCGCGCTGCAACAGGCATCGCGCATCGGAGAATCCAAGTCCCGGCGGCTGTTCGGCAAGGGGCTTGTCGCTTCGCAGGTGGCGCTCTCGCTCGTGCTGATGAGCTCGGCGGGTCTGTTTGTGGAATACCTGTGGCATCTTCGGAACCGGAATCTGGGATTCGAGCGCAATAATCTGCTGCTGGTCACGCTCGATTTCGCGCACAGTGGATATGACGCTGCTCAATTTTCGCGGCTGTCTCAAGAGTTGGTGATGCGGCTGGACGCCATTCCTGGCGTAAGCTCAGCCACCTTCAGTGACATGAGTCCAATAGAGGGCCCTGGAGCCTCGAGCTTCGCATTTGCGGAAGGCCATCCTGAAAAGCCGACCCAGGCCTCCATCAACTACGTTGCCCCGGACTACTTCGAGACGTATGGCACACCATTTCTCGCTGGTCGCGATTTTTCCGCACGCGACCAGGCCGGCTCCTCTGTCGCAATCATTAACGAGGCGGCTGCTCGCGCTGCCTTCGGGAACGAAAACCCCATCGGAAGACACATCACCCTCAGCCATATCACCTTGACGAAAGGCGACAAGACTTTCGAGGTGGTCGGAGTCGTTGGCGACGCCAAATACAACGACCTCCAGCAACCCGCGCCGCCCACGATCTATGCGGACCTGCTGCAACAGAGCTTTATTGGTTCTCAGCTGGCGATCCGCACGAGAATCGATCCGGGCGGAATTGCCAGCGCGGTTCGCCAAAACGAGGCCGATGTGCTGAAGGCTGTCCCCATTGTTCGGATGATGACGATGAACGAGCAGATCGATTCGTCCATCGTTCCACAGCGGTTGATTGCAATGCTTTCCGCAGGATTTGGCGCACTGGGCGTGCTGCTCGCAGTCATCGGTCTGTACGGCCTGCTCGCGTACACGGTTGCGCGGCGCACACATGAGATCGGCGTTCGCATGGCGCTCGGTGCAGCACGGACTGACGTTATGCGCATAGTCCTTCGCGACGCCCTGTGGATGGTCTGCGCTGGTCTCGCTATCGGAGCACCCCTTGCGTTCTGGGGAAAACGCGTAGCTGCCAGCCTGATCCCCGACCTGCCAGTCGCCAGCCCTCTTCCGATTGTCGTTGCCGCCGCAATGATGATCGCGGTCGGTTCGATTGCTGCTTACCTGCCCGCGCGCCGCGCCATGCGCGTCGATCCCTTGGTCGCGCTGCGGTACGAATGAGCCTTCGCCAATTACGCGCAGCTCTTCCTCGGGACAATCTTGCGCAAACATCCGGAGAGTTGGCGACATTCCTGGCCATCGTTCTCGCGTAATGGGCAACTCCGAAGTAATCCACATGCCCTTACCGGTAAAGTGGGTTCCAGTACCTAACGATGAACAAGAAGTTTTGGATTGGAGACAAAGTGAAGGTTGTCGGCATGTCGCCCGCGACGTTTCGTCCGGCATGAAGGATGAGCTGGGCACTGAGAAGCTATTCAAAAACATGCTCGGAAGGGACTACACCGTTCGAGGATTCGATGGGTATTGAAGTTGAGACGAAGGCAACGAATGCGCCGAGTGTTACGACACCCGGGCAAAAGGTGAGTCAGCGATCGCCGGCCCGTCTTCCCGTTCGCCGCGGCCTTCGTAACTGTGTCCCCTGATTTGCGCGAGCATCGCGAGCGCCCAGCCCTCCCGCGCGCGCAAAGCGGCCGCGAGATATGGCCCAAGAGTCGACGACGTTCCGCGAAAGTAGAAAACCTTCGAGATCTTCACGACGCCGCCGGCCCATTGTTTGTCGACGTCCGGCGGGTCGTCGATCGGGACGAGCTCCTCGCCGCGGTAGCGAATCGCAACCCAACGGATTACGCGATGTTTTTCCAAGTCGTAGAGCTGCGCTCGCGAGATGTGACAATGCGAATGATCGGAGCAACCGCGGTGCGAGTAATTCAGAAAATCCCAGGGCGGCGGAACTAAACAAAACCTTTTTGCGGACAGAAGTTTTCTCCGTGCGTCGCGTCATGGTGCGACGAATCCGCCGGCGGGGTCAATGGAAACGCGGCGCGGCCAGCGCGGATCCGCAAACCCTAGAGGCGGGAAAAAGGTCTCTGTGTCCCCCGAATGTCCCCGCCATTATGGGAATGGCGGCGATTATAAGCAAAGCGGGCCAGTAAAATCAGTAACTTGCAGCGGCTCAGTAGGGGGCCTGGGTTCGATCCCCACCGCCCCTACCAACCATCCCATTTGCTCAGAATGACTTAGCGGTTTAGCGAGGCGGCAAAAGGCGGCAAGAGCCTCAAGGGTGGCACCCAATGGCTCGTGCTTTTTGTTCCGTTTCGCGTCGATCATTGGAACCGCCGAGAAAACTCAAAGCCCGATTGGCTCGCGTCTTGGAAATTATACATCGCCTTGCAGGGGGACGCAGCCAACGGGCAAAAGCACGGCTTCGCGGTCTTTTGCACGATGCCGGGTTACGCTACTTTCTCCCCAGCGCGTTTATTCTTTCGTGCAATGCTTCGAGCCTTGTAAGGATTTCGTCGAAGGTCAAAGGCTTGGTGGGAAACATCTCCGCCATTTGCTGATAGTCCTTACGCAGGATTGTCTGGAGAGACTCGTTCGGCACGATTCGAAGAGTTCCGGGCACGGCACTGTCATAGTGAGCCCAATTCGCGGCGAAGTAGATTTTCTTGAAGCGGACTACTTCTGCAAGAAGATCAAGCGAAAGTTTCTCGTCTTTGAATCGTGCTGCGGTACTCATCACAGCAACGTCGGACCAATGGCGCGCCATGCGCGCCTTTAGTTTGGTTGGATCGGGGCGGTGATTCTCGGCATGTATGAGCGTGACTTTCTCCCAAAATGTGCGCTCACAATCGAGGACGACAATGGCCGCAGACTTCTCTCGAAACATGTCGGGGAACGATTCAGCGACGAAGGGTGTCACTGAGGACTTCTCGCTGGGCTGCTGATCTCCGCGACCGAATTCAACCTTGATTTGCGGCCGCAAATATCTGTCGTATTTAAACGTATTAGGGTAGTGAAACAAGAGAGTCATCTCTTCATTTTCGTCTTGTGAAGGTGCAAGCTCCCATCCCTGCTTACCGAGGATGATCTGAAAGCGTTCGTGCAGTTTCGGAAGGATCTTCGAATTCACTTCCGTAGCGATGGCCGCTCGTAGTTCTTCGTCCAACGCTTTGCGTTTGGTGCCTGAGAGAAGTGGGTTAGCCAGGTCGCGTTCCCCGGAAAAACCCAAGGCCGCGCGGTTGATCGAGATATCGATGTCCTCAGAAAAGCGGTCAATGAGGCCGAACGCCTTGGAAAGCGATGTTCCGCCCTTGAACCGGAGTTCGGGAATTGCTTCCAATGTGAAGAGGTGTTTCAGGGTCCAGCAGATCCAAAAGTCCTTTTCGACCGCCGTTGTTGTGGAGTCGCGGCGAGCAGCAGTTTCCTCGAAATAGGGCTGCCGCTCTGCCGGTTTGCTTTCTGCGAACTTGTCCATAAGTTTGCGTCAGGCGCTGATTTGATTCAGAACCGGCTGCGACCAAGTCGGCGCAGCGGATGCGAGCCGCTTAACAGCTGTCTTGACAGGACGCGGGAGCCGTTTTGCAAGCGCGTGTATGGGGATTTCGTTGACGCCCTTCTTTCCGAGCGACCGAACAGCTTGAATCACGATTCCAGCTTCGGTTCCCGCGCCAAGCATCTTGGACGGGGCAACATGCTTGAGCGAAACTGTCTGGTTGCCGACGCGAATTGTGCGAGAAGGGCCTTCTGTCAAAAAGAGATTCTGCATGGGTACTTGCGTTGAGAGCCCCAACAGATTTGCAGCTTTTGCTCCAGATACCATAATTCGGCTCCCAGTTCTCTCTGCCATCGCTTGAGCGATGGCCTCGGGAGAAGGCGAAAGCACACCGATCTGGGGATGGCTCTTCGGAAACTCGTAAATTCCCCGAGCCAAGCGACGGATCGCACCGCTGCGGGAAAGTCGAGACAAGGCCTGATCTACGGCAGCACGGGTTCCGAGCTGGGCGAACTGCTTGGGGGTAAAGACCCATCCTGGCCGCTTTGCCCGGATTTTCCTCAAGATAGCGTTCATTGTATTGGTCCGCATATGAACATCCTTGAGTCAGAAATAATAGTACATATATCTGACAAAGTCAATGGCCGTTGGTAGCTCTAAATATGGGCATACAAATGAGGTTCCTTCCGGTGGGCGCGTATTTCGGGCAGACGTTCCGTGTTCCCTCGGCATTGGTGGCGGTTGAAGTGGCGATTGTGGGTTTGTATCCCACGTCCCAGAGGATGGATTTCGGGGCTGCACATGTACTTGCCGAATTGTCGAGGCGGCAGAGGGCGACGAATGGACCTCGATGACGCATTTGTTGTGAGCGCGACGGCTACATCCCAATTGCGGCTTCCCAACAGTAAATCAATGCAAATTCGAATGGGTGACCGGGTTCGATCCCCACCGCCCCTACCAATCATCCCATTTGCTGGCAATGACTTAGCGATTTCGCGAGGCGGCAAAAGGCGGCAATAAGAAAAAAGGAGCCTCAAGGGTGGCCGTGAATCATCTAGGCAAGTTCGATTTTCAAGTATTGCTTTCTTTTGATCGGTTACACGCGAGAACCACCTCAACGAAAAGCCGACGATTTATCCAGGTGGCAGCGAACGATAGTTTCCGAGTGGCCAACTCGCCCAGAATCGCACGGGGCGGTTAGCGAATACAGCCCATTATCGCAAACCGTCAGGACGTCTGTTCAATTCTCAATCCGTGAAGCACCTGATTAACTGTCATTGGAAGAGACTAACCTGCAGGGATAGCTGGCTCGTGAAACATTCGCTTGACTCCTCATCCAGGGCGTCGTTCAATATATTGCGCTGCCATATATGGACCTGACAGCCTCACAAGTGGAATGGAAAAAGGGTAGCGCCGAGTTGCTCATTCTTTCGCTCGTCGAAGCCCGTCCGCGCCACGGTTACGAAATCAGCAAACTTATCGAGCAACGCTCTGGCGGCACTGTTCGTTTTCACGTCGCCTCGCTCTACCCGTTGCTCTACCGTCTTGAACGCCGCGGCTGGCTGTGTGGACGCTGGGTCGAAAAAAGCGGACAGCGCCGCCGCCGTTACTATCGTCTGACGCGCCAGGGCCGCAGAGTCCTCGCTTCACAGCTTCGCGGCTGGCACGAATTTGTAGTCGGTATTAATCGCATCACCGAGGCAGAAAATGCTTGAATGGAAGCCGGAAATTCTCCGCCGCCTTGCTTCGCTGAAACTCTCCCCGGCACGCGAAGGGGAAATTGCCGAAGAGATCGCGCAGCACCTTGAGGATCGCTACCACGAACTCCTCGGGACTGGCCAGTCCGAAGACGCAGCGTTCCGAACCGCCATCGACGAACTGAAAGGTGAAGACCTACTCGCGCGCAGTCTCCAACCAGTCGAGAGTGATTTGTATCGCGAGCCCGTAGTGTTGGGAAAGGGTAGCAGCAACTTGTTCGCTGGCATTCTTCAAGACATCCACTATGCCTTCCGCATGATGCGCAAATCCCCCGGCTTCACTGCCGTCGCTGTACTCACCCTCGCTCTCGGTATCGGCGCCAACACCGCCATCTTCTCCATCGTGAATGGCGTCCTTCTCAATCCCCTGCCTTTTCCTCATCCGCAGGAATTGACCGTCCTCTACGAGCACACCACCAACTTCGAAAAGTCCTCCATCTCCTATCCCAACTTTCTCGATTGGCAGCGCACCAATTCCACCTTTGTTTCCATGGCTGCCTATCGCCACGAGGATTTCAACATTACCGGCAGCGGAGAGCCGGAGCGCGTGCGCGGAGGAATGGTCTCGGCCGAGTTTTTCACCACCCTCGGCGTGAAGCCATTGCTGGGCCGCCTCTTCGTCCGCGACGAGGATGGCCTGGGCGCTGCTCCAGTCGCGCTCCTGGCTGAAGGCTTCTGGCAACGACGGTTTGGTTCTGCCCGCGACATTATCGGGAAGCAAATCATCATGAACGGCGACGCTTACACCATCGTCGGCGTCATACCCGCCAGCTTCCACTTCCGCGCCTTCAACTTTGGCGGCATTAAGGATGTGTACGTTCCCGTCGGCCAGACCAAAGATCCCTTCTTCTATCACCGCGACGCCCACAAGGGCATGGATGCAATCGGGCGATTGAAGCCCGGCGTGTCGCTGGCGGCAGCGCAAGCCGATATGGCTCAGATCACCCGCAATCTGGCCGCGGCTTATCCCAACGCCGACAAGGGCACTGGCGCCGCCGTCATGCCGCTGCGGGATGACCTGGTTCACGAAGTGCGGCCGTATCTCTGGCTTCTGCTGGGCGCCGTGGGACTTGTGCTGCTCATCGCGTGTGTCAACGTCGGCAATCTTCAGCTCGCACGCTCCACTGGCCGGGCTCACGAATTCGCGATTCGCTGCGCTCTGGGGGCAGACCGCTGGCGCGTGGTCCGCCAACTTCTCACTGAAAGCGTTGCGCTGGGCCTGGCAGGCGGGGCTATCGGAGCCTGCGTGGCAGCCTGGGGAACACAGGCGGCCATTCGCCTGTTGCCTGAGACGCTGCCGCGAGCCGAAGACGTCGGCTTGGACGGTCACGTTCTCGTCTTCACCTTCGCAATTTCGATTCTCGCCGGCGTTGTATTTGGACTCGTGCCGGCGCTGAAGCTGTCGCGCTTGGGTCTCCAGGAAACCCTAAAGGAAGGCGGTCGCGGAGCCAGCGCTGCGCGGCAGCGTGCCCAGAGCGTGTTTGTCGTCGGTGAGATGGCATTGGCGCTTGTCCTTCTCACAGGTGCGGGCCTGATGATTCGAACCCTGGCCCGGCTCTGGAGCGTCAATCCCGGATTCAATCCGCAGAACGTGCTCGTTTTCGATGTGACGCTCGCGCCGTCCCTGGGCGCAAACGCCGCAACGACGCGCTCGGCGATTCGTGAATTGAGCCAAACCTTGCGGGCCATTCCGGGAATACAGGCCACCTCGGTGATCGGGGGCGCAGTACCGATGTCCGGCGACAACGAATTCCCATTCTGGATTGACGGTCAGAAAAAGCCCGCAAATGTAAGCGAGATGAATCAGACGCTCACCTATTTCGTTGAGCCGGGCTACCTGCAGGCTATGCAAATCCCTCTGCTACGAGGCCGATTCGTCGCCGCCACTGACGACGAGCATTCTCACCAGGTCATCGTGATCGACGAGAATTTTGCGCGCAAGTACTTTCCCAACCAGGACCCCATCGGAAGACGCATTCACTTGGCGCTTATCAACACGGACCCCGAAATCGTTGGCGTGGTGGGACACGTCAAGCATTGGGGCCTCGACTTGGAAGCGGATCGCCATCCGCTGCAAGAACAGATTTACTCTCCCTTCTTGCAAATTCCGGATGCGGTGTGGTCCGGCCCGCCTCAGGCCGGGGTAGTGCTGCGCTCGGCCGGCTCTCCCCTCGAAATGGTGGGCGCAGTCCGCGAGGCCATCGTGAAATTGAACAGCCAAAACGTGATGTATGAAGCGAGAACTATGGAAGCAATCGTCGCGGAGTCGCTTGCAGAGCGTCGATTCTCGATGATTCTGCTCACCATATTCGCGACGCTGGCGCTTTTGCTCTCGAGCATCGGTATTTATGGCGTGATCTCCTACGTGGTGGGGCAGCGTACTCGCGAGATCGGCATTCGCATTGCCCTTGGGGCGCAGCGCAGCACCGTTTTGCGGCTCATCCTCGGAGAAGGCATGAAAATGGCGATGATTGGGGTTGTTTTCGGGATCGTGGCCGCGGCTGGACTGACGCGATTAATGTCTCAACTAATCTACGGCGTCAGCGCGGCGGATCCCGTCACGTACGCTGGAGTGATTATCGTCCTCACCGCTGTCGCATTCGCGGCTTGCTATGTCCCGGCGCGCCGCGCCATGCGCGTCGATCCCATGGTCGCTTTGCGGTATGAGTAGCTCTTTGCAGACCGAGTGCAACTCTTCCTCGGAACAATCTTGGGCAAACATCCGGAGATTTGGTGACATTCCTGGCCGTCCCCCCGAGTGACAGGCAACCCTTCCGTAATCCGATAAAAGAAGGTTTGGCGACAAGCCTGGCCATAGTCCATGTTGCGTTCCGCTTAAGTTTTGGCTACAATGTAGGTACGTTTCTACATTAAGGACGGCTTTCATGGCCACTACCAAACTATCCAGCCGGGAGTTTAATCAGGACACAAGCAGGGCGAAGAGAGCGGCCAAACGCGGTCCTGTCTTCATCACTGACCGAGGACGTCCGTCTCACGTGCTACTTACTGTTGAGGAATACCAGAAGCTTACCGAGGGGCAGAAGAGCATTGTGGACCTGCTGGGAATGCCACAGGCCGCTAAAGTTGAATTTGAGCCGCCTCGCATCAAAGACAATCTCCATCAGCCGGCAGATTTGTCCTGATGTATCTCCTCGATACCAATGTAGTTTCCGAGTTAAGAAAAGGTAAGAAGACGGATCGCAGCGTCAGAATGTGGGCCCAGGCGATTCCCGCTGCGAGCCTTTATCTATGTGCGATCTCAATATTGGAACTGGAAATAGGAATCCTCCTTATCGAACGGCGTGACCGGAAACAGGGCGCGGTTCTTCGAGCCTGGATGGATGGCCATGTTTTGCCCGCGTTCGACGGTCGCATCCTTGCGATTGATACTGCTGTTGCCCAGCGGTGCGCCGCGCTCCACGTGCCCAGTCCTCGCTCCGATCGTGACGCACTCATCGCGGCCACTGCCCTTGTTCACGGCATGACGGTTGTGACCCGAAATGTGGATCACTTTCAGCCCACAGGTGTGGCCGTAGTTAACCCCTGGCAATCCTGAACGCATTTATTCTGGGCTTCGGTTAAATTGATCCTCTAACTGTACTACCCGGGAATTCGATTTCGTGGACCTGGAGCCGGGGGTATGGACCAAGTACCGGATCGTGATTGACGGGACAAAGGCGCGGCTGTTCGTCCATGGGGCAGCGCAACCTTGTCTGATCGTCAACGATATAGAGTTTGGCGATTCGGAGGGCGCGGTGGCCCTGTTTGTAGGGCCCGGCACGGAAGGCTACTTCGCCAATCTTAAAATTACGCAGTGACGCACCTGGTCGTGCTTCGTGTGCTAGCGCGCGTACGGCGTATTGGCAATTCGCGGGCAAATCGGAAGTAATCCACTTTGACGAAAACCGCGCAGTTTGAATGGAGGTTGTAGGTTTCTACCCCACGTCCCACAGAATTGATCTCATTGGTGGACATGAACTTAATGAATTTTCGAGACGGCAGACGGCGGCGGTTGGATCTCGATTACGCCAAGTCATTTGCTAGCATCAAGATGCCGACATGCATATTGCGGCCTGTCCGCCGTAAATCACCGCATTCTAGGACGCCTCGTCAGCGGTGACGAGTCTGACGCACCACAGATCACCACCGCCGAAGACTGGCAGGTCGGATTCGCACCTGGACCTGGAGATAATCCCGCCGAAACTCCCCGTCGCAAGCCAGATTATTGCCTGAACGTGGGCATCACCTGGCCCGGAATGGTCGCGCTGGAGGTCAAAGATCGCGTCCCGGCGATTTCGTTCAAGTCGTTCGGCGCGTTCATTGAGGGTGCCGCAGAACGGGCGAAGTTGGTGGGCGATACCGGAGCAAGTGCTCCCCAGAACTGGGTCGGCTCCTTTGGGAAGGGAAACGATCACGTTCTGGTTAATTTGCACGCCCTCAGCCCTGATGCGATGGAGAGCTACAGCGAACGGCTCTCTGCTCTGTTTGCAGAGGGTAGTGCGTTTCGCGAGATCTGGCGCATCGACGGGATGGCCTGGATGGAAATTCAAAATGGCAAGTCCACCTTCTGTTCAAAGGTTCCCTTCGGTTACACCGACGGCATCAGCATGACCACTGTTCGCGGCGGCCCGGAACGATATCCGCCGGATCACCAGAAGCCGTGCGAGCCGTGGCTATTCGTTTTGAGGGATGATGCGGAGAACTACTTCGTGCCGGAGCCTCGAGAACTCGGCCTGAACGGCAGCTTTGCCGTTTTTAAAATGATCATGACGGATGTTGTAGGATTCGAGAATTTCCTGCAATCGAACAAAGACAAGATCGATCCCGAACTGCTTGCAGCCAAAATTTGCGGACGGTGGCGCAATGGTATTCCTCTCGCGCTGTCGCCAGAAACGGATAGCCCTCCAGGTGGTATTCCACTCGAACAGCTGAACGACTATGAATATGTAAACGCGGACGGATCGGGCGATCCGAAGGGACTGCGTTGTCCTGTTGGCGCGCACATGCGCCGCATAAATCCACGAGGCCAGCCAGTGACGGGCCAGGGAGAACCCGGAGGCAGCAACAACACCCACCGGCTGATCCGCCGTGGCATGCCCTACGGGCCGACCTATGATCCGAAGCAGCCTTACGACGGCATCGAGCGGGGGCTTCTCGGTTATTTCATCAACTCAAGCATCGAGAATCAATATGAGTTCGTGCTAGGGCATTGGGTAAATGACAGCGAGTTCGCGGGGGCGGTCAGGCTGAACCCGAAATCAAAGGATCCTATGGTCGGCACTCAGGACCCGGCGGAAAGCATTTTCGTGATTCCGCAAACGAATGGCGAGCCACCTATCAAGGTCACTGGATTCTCAACCTTCGTCACGACGAAAGCTGCCGCCTATTGTTTTCTGCCGAGTATCACCGCGATCAAGTTCATTTCCAATTTGGGATAAGGAGATTTCCATGCCTTTTCTCACCAGATGGTTCGGAGTGACAGAGAGCGACGCGGACCGGAACCTCACCAGGGAAAAGTCTGACATCGAGGAAATCGCCGAGCGATCTGTCTTGATGCAAAAGAATGCCGCGACCCATCAACACCGCTCGCTCTGTCGTGGAACCCATGCAAAAGGCGTCTCCGCCCGGGCCCAATTCGAGGTGTTTGACGTGTCGGTGGGACGCGACTCCGTGCTCACGGAGCGGCTTGCGAAAGGAATTTTTGCGAAGCCGGGCGTATACCCCGCCGTTGTGAGATTTGGAAACTCGGACCCCAACATAAACTCTGATTTTAAGCCGGACGTTCGCTCGCTGTCTTTCTCGGTTGCGCTTACTCAGGATGGCGCGGCCACTTCTTCGTCAAACGTTACCCGGCAGGATTACTCAATGCAAAACGCCACGACGCTGCCCATAAACGACTCCCCCGCATTCGTGGCGACCATGAAGCTGCTCACTGCATCGAAACCGGCCGCTGCGCTGTGGGCTATGCCATTCAAGGATAAGTTAAGAGTGTTCCGGACTCTCGCACTGGCAGGGTTACAGACCCACCAGAAAATTAAGCCTTACACAAAACTGCGCTATTGGAGCACCGTACCATTTCGTCATGGCCGGTCCGACGTTGTTAAGCACTGCGCTACACCGTCTCTGGACAATCCCGCGCGCCCTCTTCAGAAGAGCAGTCCAACCGGTTTGCAGGACGAGCTGATACGGCACCTCAGGGAAGACGGCAAGATGAGCTCATTCGATTTCGGAATCCAGTTCCTCGACATAGACAAAATGACTTATTGGGGCAAACACCGTGACGCCAACTTCTGGGTCGAAAACGCTAGCGTCGAGTGGAACGAAAAGGAAGCTCCTTTCCACACGGTCGGGCGGCTCACACTTCTACGAAATTCGCAGCTTGAGCCGGACGCCGCGGACGCGACATACATCGATGTAACCGGGAACTCCACTCCTGAAAGCACACCCGTCGGGAGTATTAATCGCGCCCGTTGCCCGGCCGAAGTTGCCAGCAGAAAAGCGCGCATGCACGCGGACAGCAGTGGCGAACAAAGCCGAGCAGCGCGTGCCTCGTCTGGGTGCCCTCGCTAGGGAGAAGGATAAAATGGGGACCTTGATCGCACTTTCTCTGGCGTTGCTTGCATCCCTCAGAGCCGTTTCCGGCCAGGATCCGGGACGGCCTCGCCAAATTATCCACCGTAGAAAGGCTAGACAAACAATACGGACCCGGCGCCACGAGGCACTAAGTTAGCTCTGCTTGCGGCGGCTCTTCTCTTGGGAGGTATTGTCGGCTGGGCATTACATTCCAGACCCACTTCGGCTGCCATTGCTTCAGGGGGCTCCGATCCTCTCGCTACCTCTGTGCTGGAGTCCCCGGCCAGGAACACGAATTTCCTTCCTACCATACCAAATGCAGCTCCTGCTCCAAACAGAGCACCGCAAGGCATGGGTTGGATTCCGGGAGGCGAGTTCTCCATGGGGGCGCAGAATCCGCCGGACATGGATGAAGTCGGGATGCAAGCAACGACTGATTCTCGGCCCATCCGCAGAGTCTACGTGGATGGCTTTTTCATGGACAAAACCGACGTGACCAACGCGCAATTTGCTGAGTTTGTCGAAGCCACAGGCTACATAACCGTTGCTGAGAAAACTCCTCGCGCCGGGGACTTTCCAGATGCTCCGCCAGAAAATCTAGTTGCAGGCGGCGTGGTTTTTTCTCCTCCCGACCATGCTGTCCCGCTGAATGATAACCTTCAATGGTGGAGCTATGTAAGAGGCGCAAACTGGCGCCACCCAACTGGCCCGAACAGTTCTATCGAAGGAAGAGAAAACTATCCTGTTGTCCAAGTGGCCTACGACGACGCCGAAGCTTATGCGAGATGGTCCCATAAGCGCCTACCCACCGAAGCGGAGTGGGAATTCGCCGCGCGTGGCGGACTTGCCGGAAAACCCTTCGTTTGGGGTGACCAGCTTAGGCCTAACGGAAAGTGGATTGCGAACACATATCAAGGACATTTTCCCAATCAAGACTCAGGTAGTGATGGTTTCATTGGTCTTGCCCCCGTGACGCGGTACGCGCCCAATGGATCCGGGCTGTACGACATGGCTGGAAATGTCTGGCAGTGGACCTCGGACTGGTATCGACCCGACTACTACGCCGAATTGGCCAGGGCCGGCGGAGTGGCGCGGAATCCAAGGGGGCCGGACACTCCCTTTGACCCTGCCGAACCTTCAGAGAAGAAAAAGGTTCACCGCGGCGGTTCGTTTCTTTGCACTGATCAATACTGCTCTCGCTACATGGTGGGAACGCGCGGTAAAGGCGAGGTCAGTACCGGAACAAATCACCTGGGCTTTCGGTGTGTCTCAACCGCGGCTGCGTCCCCAACCGCAACTTCCTCCGAATCCTCGAAATGACGCTCAGAATCTGGAACGGTCCGGGTGTAACCGCGGCTTGCGCTTGGTGAGGGAAGAGCTCAAAGTAAGTAGGGTAAGAGTTTTGCCCTTTGCAAATTCATACGCGTCGAGTCCGTGAGTCGTCTGCTACACGGCGTGAGACACTACAGAAAACTACCAAGGTGGCGCAACTGCATTTTTGGGACTGCCTCGGGGCAACCGCGAAGGAATTGATCCAATGCCCGGTTTCATTGTGTCCGTCAATGATCCCTTCGAGGCGCCGGCCTGGCGGAGGCAATGGGTTCAGCAGATCGGTTACGCCACACTGAGGATAAGGAAATTTGCTTGGCGGGTAGCCGGCCATTTGACGCGAGGCAGTGAGATTCGTTCAGCCTCAGGAGAACGCATGTGCGTAAAGTGGCCGGGCGCTTTGTTCACTCACCCAGGATGACCGGCTATCTGTTCCAGTGCACTGCTTTCGCAGGGTTCTCACGCTCCGCTAGCTGCGCGGGTGTTTGCGCTGCGGCGACCTTGGCTTACCCATTGAGACCCGCAGTTATTGATCGCATCATCTCGCGGAGCCACACATGAGGCGGATCAGTGTTGAGCCTTGGATGCCAGGCCATCAAGAAATGAAATGCGTGTAATTCCTGAGGTGCTTTCACAACGCGCAACTCGCGATTTCCTTCAATAACTGAACGCATGCCACTGGTTACAGTCAGCACAAGTTCTGTGCCAGGAAGACATTGCAGGGCCACGCCGAAATAAGCCACTCGAATAGATGAGCGGCGTTTTGCACCGACCGCCGCCAACTGCTTGTCCGGAATTGTCTGCACGCCGGCATACGTAGATACAACGATGTGGCTCGCCGCCAGGTATTGCTTAAGCGACAGCCGGTTGCCAAAGCGGCTACGACGCGCCACAGCGCAAATCCAATCTTCCCGGTAGAGCCTTTCAGACTGAAAGTGTGACGGAAGGAGCCCGTCATCAATGTGGAGAACAAGATCGAGTTGCCCGTGTTCCACTAGCTCCGCGATGCCACTCTGCCAGGGATGAAATTCAAACTGCACTTGATAACGTCCGTTCGCATATTGCCGGCATAAGCGCGGAAGCACAACCGTACAAACATTGTCAGGGCCGGAAATGTGGAAGTGGCTCTTCTCGCGCACTGGATCGAACGGATTCGGCGCAACGAGCTGCTCCATTTTCGGTAACAAGCCCTCAAGCTCATGGAGGATCTTCCGGCCTCGCAAGGTGAGTTCGAAACCATGCGGGGAACGGACCAGAAGGTCATCCTGAAACATAGCGCGTGCTCGCTACAGAGCTCTACTTACAGCAGGCTGACTCAGCAGTAGTCGTGATGCGGCTGCCGTTATGCTCCTTTCCTCTGCAATCGCGGCAAATGTGATCAGGAGGTTCAAATCGACTTGGCGTAGTTTCTCTAGACGCATAGGAATCATGGCTATTATGCATGAACCGCATGCTGTAGTCCCTTCATCTTTGTGAGTGTTAGTCAGCCGTACACAGGAAGGAGGATTTAATGGAGTTAGGAAACGGTCTGCAGAACAAGCGGGTGGTCATCCTGGGTGGTTCGTCGGGAATTGGTTTAGCAATCGGGAGGAGGCCGTATCGCAGGGGGCCAAGGTCGTTATCGCCTCGAGCAACCGCGAACGCGTTTCAGAAAGCCGTTGAATCTGTCGGCGGAGAAGTAGAAGGGCAGGCGGTGGATGTCTCGGATGAACGGGCACTTGCAACCCTCTTTGCAAAGCTTGGCACTTTCGATCACTTGGTATTCACCGCCGGCGATAGCCTGCATTTGCACGACCTTGCTAGTACGGATCTAAGACAGGCCAGGCGCGCCTTTGAGTTGCGCTACTGGGCAGCGCTCGCTGCGGTCAAATACGGAAGCCCGCATATTCGCAAGGGCGGCTCTATCGTACTCACAACCGGCGTGGCGGGCCAGCGCCCGCACAAGGGATGGGTGGTTGCCGCAAGTGTTTGCGGAACCATCGAAGCGTTAACACGTGCCCTGGCCGTCGAGTTGGCGCCGATTCGTGTTTACGCAGTATCTCCTGGAGTCGTTCGGACGAACCTCTGGCAGAACATGAGGGCAGACGAGCGGGAGCACCTCTACGAAAGCGTTGGGAAGAGCCTGCCCGTGGGCCGGGTCGGCGAACCTGATGATATTGCGCAAGCATATCTGTTTCTGATGCAAGAAGGTTTCGGCACTGGTCAGACAGTTGTTGTCGATAGCGGTACGGTCCTGGTCCAGCGCTGCGGTAATTCGAACACAAAAGGAGGGAGTACAGTGATGAGTGAAATGTCGATTTCAGTGACAGCTCGGGAAGAGCTGGTTTTCTGCGGACTATACAAAATCTCGACAACTTGAGAACGGTACGTTAGACCTCCCCCGCGAATTCGAACCGAATTCTCGACAAAACAGAGATCACGTTTGAATCAGCAAGTTTCTAAGCTTGGTTCGTAAAGGAGATATCCAGTGAGTATTACGTCTCGGAAAAAAGGGCCATTTACCCGAACACTCCAACCTCAATTCACACAGCCCGGTCAATCAAACATCAGCCGAAATCCCCACGCTATTACTTTGATGTGGGCCTCGGTTCCGTATGTTTGTCTGGCACAGATACCGGAGGGGCATAGTTCCTCCCAGATGAGGCGTACTTTGTCCTTGCCGGAGAACTCGAGGTCACCGTCGGAGAGAAGATTTTTGTGGCTCTTTCCTCACTCCTTCACGCGGCATGGTGATGTCTGTGAGCGAGAACCCGTCACAGGCATAGTCCCAAGCCTTCGCTGTTCTGAGGATTGAAGAAAGAGTGAGCAGCACATTTTTACCGTCCGTTTGCGAGATAGGCCGCAAAGCTTCACTGCCCCTTCCCCGAAAAAGTATGGATTCCGCATTCCAGCTTTTTCCCGCCCCAGCGCCCCGATCGCGGATTATTCGGATCGTCTGGAATCGCCGTGCAAGGCTCGCAACCGATGCTCAAATATCCTTGGTCGTACTGCGGCAAATAGGCGATGTGGTTCTTGGCCGTGTACTCGCAAACCTGTCCCCAGGTCCAATCCGCCAGCGGACTGACCTTCAAAAGTTTTTTTCCGCTCGGCAGCTGGTGTTCTTCTACTTTTTTGAGGTTCTTTCTGGTCGGCGACTGCTCGCGCCGCAAGCCTGTGAACCAAATCTCGAAAGGTTCCAGGGCCTGGAACAGCGGCGCGACTTTGCGCAGTTGGCAGCACTTCGTTGGATCGCTGCGATACAAAATTCCAAATTCCGACTCCTGCCGCTCCACGGTTTGCTCGGGAATCACATTCACCAGATTCAGCGACCATTCCTTCGTCATCCGGTCGCGATATTCATACGTCTGTGCGAAGTGATAGCCGGTATCGAGGAACAGCACGGGAATAGCAGGAATCCGTTTCCGAAGCAGCTCAAGCGCAATCATGCCTTCGGCCTGAAAGCTGCAGGTCAGGCACGCGGGTCGTCCCGCGTGCGCGTCGAGCACGGCGTTCAACGTCTCTTCTGGCGTAAGATTCTCGATGCTTTCTACATTAAATGTTGTACCCATATCAATTCACCTTCCCAGGATTCTCATCTTCCGCCCGCAATCGTAGTGTCTCGGCCAAAGTCAATATGCTTTCAAGCGCGTCGGCAATGACCCGCCGGCAATTTCAATTCCGAATGATCGAAAAACCGCTCGTCCGCGACCGCTTTCAGTTCCAATCTCTCTTCCGATCCCAACGAAGGATTCTGGTAGATGACCACCAAGCCCGCGGCGTGCAATGCGGACCACGCCGCCCTCGGTGAAACCGACGCGCCGCTTTCGCCGCCAACCACAATCACTTCGAATCCTTCTTCAAAGAGTTTCCGTTCGATCCGCGCCGTAAGCTCGGTGCGCGCATTCACCAGAATGACAGCAGGGTAGACGCGGCGAACCCGTCGTCCCATCCCTCGCTTGATGCCGCTCTACCGGACAGCTCTTGTGGCGTGCTTGCCATTCGTCTCGTTCCCTTGTTCAGATAAGGTGCCTAAAAACAAAAAACCCACCGGCCAGTTGACTCTGGCGGTGGGCTAGAACAAATTAGCTAGTCTTGAAGTCTTAGTTCACTAGCCTCCCGATGCCAGAGGACACGTATGCGCAACAAAGACAACAGATCTGCGCCATCCTCTGGTTGGTGAGGCCAAGTAACATGAGAGCAGTATACACAGGGCGGCTAAACACGGCAATAGCTTCGGGGCGCCAGGATGATTTACTTAGCACTCGTCGTGCCTAGCGTTCGCAATATCGAGATTTTGAACGAAGAGAGAGTGCAGTGGCTGTTCTTAGGTTCCTGCGGACTGTCTTGATTTCCCATTTAGCAGGCGCTGTTTCAACGTCGCACGGAAGCTGCTAATGGGACCTGACAGCTTGCCAACTTGCGGGGAGTGCAACACCCACGTAGATACGCTGGGCCGAAAGTCGCTCACCGGAATTACGCGAACCTCCTTCCGGAAAGGAGATGCTTGGAGGATCTTCGGAAGGACGAGACCCAGTCCGAGCCCCTTGGCCACCAACGCAAGCTTCAATTCGACTCCATACGCTTCCACGCCAATTTTGAACGGCAACCGGCTGCTGCTTAGCGTTCCCCGCAGAAGCTCCCGGCCACCGCACCCAGCTGGATTGACGATCCACGGGTGCATAGACAACTCCTTGAGAGTAGTTGCTCTCTTGAAGAGTATCTTCTTCGAGGCGATGACGAGGAACGGGTCTGTGCTGATGACGTCTCCCGCCACATGTTCGGGAAGGACGCTTTCCTCAGGCAGCAGCGCGACCCCGACGTCGATCTGCCGCAGACGCACCCGCTTCAAGAGTTCATTTGACCATTCCGAGATCGCTTGAAGTTTGAGGCGCGGGTATTCGCTTTGCAGCCGGTCAATCGGGTAGGTCAGCGTCAAATCCCCCAACTCCCTGCTAATGCCAAAACGAAACTCACCCGATAGTTCGGCACCTTCTGCGAAAGCGGACTTGAGATCGTTCATGGAAGACAGCACTCGCCGGGCGTGTTCGTATATTTGCAGACCAGCTTTAGTCGGTTGCAGCGGCCGAGCGTCACGATGCAGCAGAGCGACATTCAACTCTTGTTCAACGTTCTGAACGCGGCGCGTAATAGCCGATTGGCTCAAGTGCAGACGGGCACTCGCGGCGACGATCGAGCGGTTTCCACGACAGAGGCAAAGGCTTCGAGGTCAAATAAGTTCATTGCGCGCTGATCCTGCGCTGGCGGCTAACCAACCGGAATCGCAATCTCCATCCAGGGCAAGATACGAGTTGCGTTCCGCTCATATTCTATATGAAAAGAATGCAGGAATCGCAATGTACTTGAAGGGCGTCCAAGCTGAAGAACATTTCTGAGTAGTTCCGGATTCTGCTCGACAAGGAGCGCGTATGGAATGGATGTATTCCAAAAGCATCAACAATTCGTGGCAGCGTCGTTTGGTCGCATTGATGGTCCTCTCGGGTCTCGCTTCAATCGCCGGATTTGCTCAAACAGCGACGAAAAGTCATCCCTCCAACGACCAAGACAAGATCGCGGATGCGTTGAGGGCTGGGCCGCCCTTCATTACCAAGGACGCGACTATACTTGATTGGCCTTCCACTATGGGAGGCGAATACCGTGTACTTCGCGGAGGGACGAACGAATGGACCTGCCTTCCCGGTGTCCCCGGATATGACCATGACGAACCCGGATGCTTCGATCCAATTTTCATGCAGTGGATCAAAGACAGCTTAGCCGGACGCGATCCCCATATCGATCGGATCGGGATTGCGTACATGTACGCCGGTGCATGGGTACCGAACAAGTCGGGCACAAAGATTGACTCAAAGAGCGACGAGTTCCATGTAGGGCCGCACATCATGATCGTGAGTCCTCATCAATATCAAGATGAGTTGCGGCCGCTAAGTCATGACGGCTCGAATGGAATGCCCTATGTCGCTCATCTCCCACATGGAACGGATCTTTATCTTGTATTGCCATTCCGGCAGTGGGACGAGAAATGACGACCCTGTGTTGCTTTCCGTCTGAAGAATATTAAAAGATTTAAGAGTTCGCAACCGCGTAGTCATCCGCGAAGGAGGGAGAATGAAAAGTTCACGGCATCTTTTGGTCGCTGCGATCTTTGCTGAGTTCATTTTGGCTGGAGGGCGCGCCGTGAATACAGCGGCATCGATCTCCGCCAGCCAGGTTCAAGAAGATGGCGCGGGCGAACCTGCGCAAGTCAAAATCGCTCGCGCTCTTTCCGCTGCTCCAAACGACATAGCCAAAGCAGCGCGGGTTATCGGCACCGACGCGAACGGGAAAGTGATAGTTCTCAGAGAAGGCACGAACGGCTTCACTTGTATGCCTGGCAATCCGAAAGTGATCGGCGAACCGCCTATGTGCGCAGATGCAGCGTCAATGCAATGGGCAGCCGACTTCAAAGCCCACAAACCGAAGCCTACGAACACCGTTCCTGGAATCACCTACATGCTCGCCGGGGCTACGCAGCGTAGCGATTCCGACCCGTATGATGAAACGAGCTCAGCCATTACCGTCGGGCCACACTGGATGATCATGTGGCCTTTCGATCCCAAGGCGACGGGGCTGCCGACCACGCACAAGCCGACCGGAGCCTACATCATGTGGGCGGGTTCGCCTTATGCGCATCTACATGTGATGGGACGTCCCTGAAGCCTTCGGGGGAAGGCATCCGCAGAAATTAAGTGGACACATACTCTCGGCTTTTGATTGGAGCTATGAATGTATCGGACGACCTTAGAAATGTCTGGGTTCCGGCTACTATGTGAGCACGAGGCGCTAGGAAAATCCCCCGAATCGAGGTACCGTAACGCACATTTCAGGGAAGTGGAGGGAGGCTATGAAAGGAACGTCTTATAAGCCCGTGAATGATGGCGCTCTAGACCGTCGCAGGTTTCTCAGTGCCCTTGGTGCCTGCTGCGTGAGTGTTCCACTTGGCTCTGTATCCATGCAGCTTGCTGGCAGTATGAGCGGGTCTTTGACCAAAGAGCAACGTGACAGCATGACGCCGTCGCAAGTCATTGACGAACTGAAGAAAGGCAATGAGCGATTCCGCACGGGGAAGATGGCCCGTCGGGATTACCTAGCTGAGAAACGATCAAGCGCCGCAGGACAATACCCAGCGGCGGTGGTACTTGGATGCCTTGATTCCCGAGTGCCAATCGAAATCGTATTCGATGCAGGCATCGGGGACACTTTCACCGGGCGTGTTGCTGGCAACGTCATAGACGACGATATGCTGGGCAGCATGGAGTTTGGGTGTGCGGCTTCCGGCGCAAAGCTGGTACTGGTTGTAGGCCATACGGCATGTGGAGCGGTGAAAGGCGCTATTGACGATGTTGTGCTGGGAAATCTTACCGGACTGCTGGCGCGAATCAAACCAGCGATACAGGGTACGAAATTTGACGGCGAGAAGTCGAGCAAGAATGCGACTTATGTGGATGCAGTGGCGCGGACGAATGTCCTATTGGGTCTCGCCGAGATTCGCCGACGCAGTCCAATCTTAGAGGAATTGGAAAGCAAAGGAAGCATCAAGATCACCGGCGCGATGTACGATCTGGCGACTGGAACTGTCGAGTTCGTCGGCTAATAGCGGTTTCACTGCATATGTGCTTCTGTGGCAGCCTCGGCTGCAGTCATTTTTGCCGCTGCTTGCCCTCGAAGCCGAATTAGAAGCCAAGTCGCCAACAGTAGTCCGATCGATGTGGTCATTATTTAGAGGGTGAGGAAGATGGCTGAGGCGACGAACGGCCAATTCCACAGCAAGGTTGCGTTAGAACCAACACATTAGGATGTGGTTGGAATGGACTGCGGTCGTGACGCGGTGATGCGTGCAGGCCACAGTTCTTTTTTTTTCGGACGGAAACAAAATGAGTGGGCATCACGTTTCAGGAGTACGCGGCGTTACCTTAATTCGCTCGTTAGTTTGCCGCAACATTCGGGGCGTGCGGGCAACGCAGAGCGATCCCAGCCGCCGCCGAGAGCTTGGACAAGCGAGACTGCGTCCACCATGCGCCGGCCAAGAATATTAACCGCGGTGACTTCGTCGGCGAGAGCGGCGGTCTCAGCGGTTGTCACCTCGAGGTAGCTGGTGACGCCGCCCGTGTAACGAGTGTTCGCGAGTTCGAGGTACTTCTGGGCGGCGACGACGGCCTTGTCCTGAACCTGAGCCTCGTGCTCAAGGATGCGCAGCGCCGCTATGTTGTCTTCGACCTGTTGGAAGCTGGTCAGCACGGTTTCGCGATAGTTGGCGACGGTTTGATCGTAGGCGGCGATGGCTTGGTCCGAGGCAGCGCGGCGTCTTCCGGCGTCGAAGATGGTTTCTGCGGCTGACGCTCCAATGGACCATAGGCCACTCGGCCCCTGTATAAGCGTCGTGATGCTGCCACTTTCAAATCCCCCCGAGGCGCCCAAATTGATCTGCGGATAGTAGGCCGCCTTCGCTACTCCGATCTGCGCATTGGCTGAGGCCACCCGCCTTTCCGCAGCTGCGATGTCCGGGCGTCTTTCGAGCAATGCCGAGGGCACGCTGACGGGAATAGGCGGAGGCGGTGCGACGAGGGGCAGCGGGGGAAGACTGAACTCCGCGGGAGGTTTCCCGATGAGAATTGCAACTGCGTGTTCGAACTGCGCGCGGGTGACTCCAACGTCAATTGCCTCGGCGCGAGTTGTCTCCAGCTGAGTGTCAGCCTGCTGGACCTCCACTTCGGACGCAATGCCTCCTGCAAACCGGCTCTGGATCAATTCCAAGGCTTGTTCATATTGCGTTACGGTCGAATTGAGCAGTTGTTCCTCGGCGTCCAGGCTGCGCGCCAGAAAGTAGTCAACCGCCAGATCCGCGTGCATGCTGAGATTGACCGTGGCAAGGTCCGCGGCACTCGCTTGCGCTTGCTCTCGATATGATTCCACCGTGCGGCGAACTCGTCCCCAGACGTCAACTTCGTAGGAGACATTGAACGGCAACACGAAGTCGTTGTAGGTGATGCCGTCAAAGATCGAACTCGGCGGTGGACGATGGGACGACACTCGCGTTCGAGTGGCTGATGGCCCAGCCGTCACGGTGGGGTAGTAATCGGCCCGAAAGTAGCGGAGAATGGCCCGCGCTTGTTGATACTGCGCCTCCGCGGCTTTCAAGTTCTGGTTCGATACATTGACCTGAAGTTCCAGCGCATCAAGCTGCGGATCTTGAAATATCTTCCACCAGTCACCGCCAAGATTCTGATCATTCGGCTGGGCGGGCTTCCAATCCCCGACTTCCTTATAGGCAGGAGGGGTTTCCACGAGTGGAGTGTGGTAATTAGGTCCGACCGTGCAACCGCTCAATTGGAGGAGCGCGACCGCGAAGAGAACCTTCGGCCAAAGTGCTCGCAGGGAGTGCTCGACGAAATTTGTCTTACGAGTGCTTCTCGGTTGGCTCATTTCGCATCTCCCGGCAAGCTCGCTTGTACGACCTGCACTTGCTGCCCTTGAACAATTGAGTCGGGTGGGTTAACGATGATTTGATCATCGGATTTGAGACCGGCGACGATCTCGATCTCATTGCCGAAATCATGGCCGGGAGTCACGGTTGTGAGCACCACTTTTCCGTCTCTAACGATGCCCACGCGCAAACCCTCTGTACGGAACAGCAGTGTATTCACCGGAATCAAGTAGGTGGAGCCCTGCGTCGGAACCGCGAGGTGCACCTCTGTGTAGGAGCCGGTGAGCAGAGTTCCGGTTGGATTGTCCACGTCTACCTCAATCAGCAGCGTGCGGGTAGTCACATTGATGGCATCCGCGGTGCGAACGACCTTCCCCTGGAACTTGCGCTCCGGAAACTCGGCAAGAGTGAGGTCTCCGGCCATGCCGACCTTGATCCCTCGCGAGTATTCCTCCGGAACGTTCACATAAACGCGCAACGTTCCGGGTTGTGCAATATGAAAGAGATCGGTTTTTACTCCACCGGCGCTACCGGAGTTGATCAAGTCGCCGATATCCGTGTTTCTAGCGGTGATGACGCCGTCGAACGGAGCGTAGATCTTTTCGAAAGATACCAGCGCCTCATACTGCTGTACGGTTGCCTGATCCGCTTCAACAATGGCTTTATTCGCGTTGTAGGCGCCAACCGCATTGTCAACGTCCTGTTTGGATACGGCGTTGGTTTTCAGAAGGCCCTGGTACCTGGTCTTGGTTATGGCGGCGAGATCCAGATTCGCTTGCGCGGTAAGCAGGTTGCTGCGGGCTTGCTGGAGCTGCTGGTCGACTTCCGGGGTCTCGATTACCGCAAGCAACTGCCCCTTCTTGACATGGGCCCCGATATCGAAATACCACTTCTTCAGATATCCGTTCGTTCGTGAATAGATCGGCGAAGTGATATATGGCTGCACATTTCCCGGAAGAATGATTTCCGCGGCGGGCGTCGCTGGTTTCGGCAATGCAACGGACACCGCAGTAAGAGCCACCTGTGCTGTCTCGGCGCGCAAAGACTTTTCAGCTTTGACGCGCGACCAGATTCCGGATGCCAGCAAAGTGATCGCCACAATAGCTGCAATCGCCAAAAGCAGCCATCGCCCGCGTCCGAGCCTTCCTGCTCCCGCGTGATTCAACGCGCCTGAACTTACGGTGGCCTGCGTTCCATTTTTTTCTTGAGTTGCCATAGTGACTCCGCACAAATCGAAACTTAGTGTTGCCCTCCAGCTTGAGCTGGATGCTGGTGTGATCCCTGCACGACGCTAAAAAACGTCGGGACAAAGAGGAGCGTCGAAACCGTTGCAAACAGCAGTCCGCCGATTACCGCTCGGCCGAGCGGGGCGTTTTGTTCACCACCGTCACCCAAGCCGAGAGCCATCGGGATCATGCCGATAATCATGGCCAGTGCGGTCATGATCACGGGACGAAAACGCGTGAAACCCGCCTCCAGCGCTGCACCTACAGAATCTTTTCCTTCCATCATTTTTTCCGTAGCAAAGCTCACGACCAAAATGCTGTTTGAGGTCGCGACGCCCATGCACATGATCGTTCCCATGAGGGCGGGCACACTCAGAGTCGTGTGGGTTATAAACAAAAACCACGCAATCCCGGCGAGTGCCGCGGGCAGCGCGGAAATCATGATGAAAGGATCGAGCCAGGACTGAAAATTCACTACGATCAGCAGGTACACGAGTACGATCGAAAACGCTAAACCGCTCAGAAGGCCGACGTAGGAGGCACGCATTGTCTGTACTTGGCCACGAACAATGATTTGAGAACCGCGCGGCAGTTCATGCCGTGTATCCTGAATGATGTTGTTGATGTCCCGGGAAACACTCCCTAAGTCGCGTCCCGTGGGAGCGCCAAAGATGTCAATCACCGGTGCGACGTTGTAGTGAGAAACGACTGCCATCCCTACTCCCCGCTGCATGGAGACCAAGCTGGTCATGATCGATGGGGGAGCGTTGGGGTCTGTTCCCGTGATGGGGATGTTCTCAAGATCCTGCAACGTGTCGGCCCGGTATTGTGGCGTCTGAGTCGCGATTTGGTAGCTGACGCGGTTCTTTGGATCAATCCAGAATGTTGGCGAAGTTTGGAAGCTGCCGCTCAGTGATACCAGGAGATTCTGCGCAATATCGTGCGCCGTGAATCCGAGCTCTTCCGCTTTCGTGCGTTCGACCCGGTAGCGCAGATACGGTTCGTCGAATGGCTGCTGGATCCGCAGATCAGCGGTTCCTGATACGTATTTCAATTTGTCCAACAGCGCGTTTGCGTAACGCTGGTTGCCTTCCAGATCATTCCCCACGATCTGCACATCGATCGGAGCCGGCAGGCCGAAATTCAGAATCTGCCCGACCATGTCGGCCGGCAGGAAAGCAAACGTCACACCCGGGAACTGCTTTGGGAGCGTCAGACGAAGGTCGTGAATGTACTTGTCCGTCGGATGGTGATTGGCGGACAAGTTCACCAGAACATCGGCATCTGATGTTCCCACCGGCGCAGAATTGCTGTAGGAGAGATTGATGCCGCTATAGGGCAAACCGATGTTGTCAATGACGCTCTGTACTTCGTCCGTTGGAATCTGCCTCCGAATCGATTGCTCGACCAGATCACACAGATTTGCTGTCTCTTCGATGCGCATTCCCGTCGGAGCTCGTAGATGAAGTTTGAAAGTGCCGCTATCCACGGCGGGGAAAAAGTCCTGGCCCAGCCAAGGAATCAGAATTGCCAGAGAGCCAAGGCAGAAGGTGAAGAAAGCGATCAGGAAAATCCGCCGGTGATGGAGACAAAGCTCCAACACGCCGCGAAAGCTGTGACGAAATCTCTCGAAGGCCTCCTCAAATCCCTTCTGAAGCCGTACCAACGGATTCCGTGAGGGTGCATCTGCTGGCCTCTTTTGATCGCCGCGCAAGAGATATTTGGCCATCATTGGCACGATCGTGCGGGAAAGCAAGTATGAGGCCAACATGGCGAACACCACGGCTTCGGCGAGCGGCACAAAAAGATATCGTGCCACGCCGGACAGTAAGAACATCGGGGCAAACACAATGCATATCGACAGTGTTGCCACGAAGGCCGGCGTCGCAATTTGCGAGGCGCTGTCCAGGACAACCTCGTCCATATCCTTCTCTGGTTCCGCATCGCGATTGCGATTGATGTTCTCAACTTCGACGGTCGCGTCGTCCACCAGGATGCCGACCGCCAGAGCGAGTCCGCCGAGGGTCATGATGTTGATCGTTTCTCCGATCGCGCTAAACACGACGATGGAAGTCAAGATCGCCAGAGGGATTGAGGTCGCGATGATCAACGTGCTTCGCCAACTGCCCAAGAACGTGAGAATCATGAAGGCCGTCAGGCAGGCGGCGATGAGTGTTTCGCGGACTACGCCGCTGATCGCGCCACGGACAAACACGGACTGATCCGCCAGTGGTTCTATCTGCAACTGCGGCGGAACAGTCGTCTTGATTTGCGGCAGAAGTGTTTTGATGCCCGAAATCACATTCAGCGTCGATGCGTTTCCTGCCTTTTGAATCGTCAGCAGCACGGAGCGCTGCCCGTTAACTTTCACGATGTTAGTCTGCGGAGGAAAGCCGTCGCGAACCCATGCGACATCCTTGATGTAAATCGTGGTGCCGCCGATTGTTTTGACCGGAATGCGATTCAGATCCGAAATCGTTTGCGGCGCCGCATTGGGAATGGCCACATCGTATTCCTTGGACCCGATCTTGGACGTTCCCGTGGGCAGAATCAGGTTTTGCACACTAATGGCATTCACAACGTCCAATGCAGACAAGCCCTTCGACTGTAGCGCCGTGGGATTCAGGTCCACCTGAACTTGGCGTTGTTTGCCGCCATAGGGATAAGGAACCGATGCGCCCGGCACGGTAATGATCTGCGTACGAATGAAATTCAGGCCATAGTCGTTGAGCTCCTGTTCGGACATGTTTTGCCCGGACAGCGCCAATTGCAGAACCGGTACACTCGATGCGCTATAGGCCAGGATGAGGGGCGGCGTAGTTCCGGCGGGCAACTGCTTGAGCTGAGTCTGAGAAACCGCGGTGATTTGCGCGATGCCCTGCTGCAGGTTTGCGGTCGGCTGCAAGAACACTTTTACAACGGCTATACCGTACAGCGACTGAGACTCGATGTGTTCGATGTTGTCAACCGTTGTGGTAAGAGCTCGTTCTGTGATGCTGACGATCCGGTCGGCCATGTCCTCCGGCACCAGACCGTTGTAAGTCCAGATGATGCTGACCACCGGAATGTTGATATTCGGAAAAATGTCCGTGGGAGTGCGAACGATTGCGAGTGCCCCCATGATCACGATGAGTATGGCAAGCACCACGAAGGTGTAGGGCCGCCGCAATGCAAGTCGAACTATCCACATGGTTCACATCCCCGGTCGTTCTTGCCGTGACGCTCGGATATTGGCGATGCAGATCGATTGCCAGAGACGAGCGTGGCCGGGGCTTCACGAACTATCTGAAAACAGACGGCCTAAGTCAGTTGCGCCAAAATCAAGAGAATGGAGGGCGGAGCATGAGTCCAGAGGATTGAATGGCTGTCAGCGCGTTGGCATGGCGACTCTGTCGAGGCCGCAGTGGCGTCAAGCGGCGATCAATTCAAAGGGGATGCGTCTGTGCAATCTCGCGCGAGGAGAGCTTAAGCACCTTTTCGAAATGAGTTTGCAAGCTAGAGTTTGTGGCCGTCAAAATCGCATTTGACCACGAGAATGGTTACATCATCCTGGAAGCCGACCTCACTGCAGAAACTGGCCGCGCCGGCAAGAATATTGGCCACAAGTTCTTCCGCAGACAGTGAAAAGTCGCGTTGTACTATGGCGGAAAGACGCTCGACCCCGAATTCTTCCTCCGAGGCGTTCTCCGCTTCCGTTACGCCATCGGTATAGAAGACAAGCACGTCGCCCGTAACCAAGGCTTCCGACCTGAGTTCGAGAGGTTCTTTAGCAAACATTCCGATGGGCGGGCAGCACGAATTCATATACGTGATCGCGCCGGTCTGCGCTCGAAACAGAAGTCCGGGAATGTGGCCGCTATTGACATAGCGGACGATGCGTTTGTCTGCATCGACCTCCGCAAGCAGTAAAGTCACGTAGCGTTCACCATCTGACACAGAACAGATTTCCGTGTTCAGACGTGCCACTAGTTCCAGCATGCTCCGATCGCGGTTAGCTTCGAGCTGCATCACCGCCGCTGTGGCGGACATTAACAGGGCTGCGGGCACGCCTTTCCCAGCCACGTCAGCGACAACCAATTGGATCGTGTGCTCGTCGATGGGAATGTAATCGTAGTAGTCGCCGCTCACGCCGTGCGCGGGCCGCATCATGCCGCCTATTTCAAGTCCACGAATGGCAGGCTTGCCGACGGGAAGAAAAAGGCGCTGAACTTGCGCGGCCAGTTCCACGTCCTTCAGAAGGCTGTCACGCTGCTGTTGGATTATCTTGGCGAGCGCTTCCCGCTGCTCGACGTATCGCTGAATGAAATAAACAATAAAGATGAAGCACAACGCCACAACAAGATTATCAACGACCCGAAGCGGCGGGTCGATACGCCGTGGAGAATCGTAATCGTGAAACAAGACGCACGCAACGATGAGTCCATAGCTGATTTCTCGGCGCAGGAATATCGCGCCGATGCCCAGCGGCAGGATATAGAGGTAGACAAGCGAAATCGAGACCACGAGGTGGTCCGCATACGCGACTGCAGCAATCGCGCCCGCTACCAACGCGGGTGGCAGCCACATGGGGCCATTGGACGCTACGTCCCTACGCAAAAGACGCGACAACGGATTGCCTTCGCTGTGGCCGCGCCATTTCGGAAGCATCCATCTTAGGTACGCGGGATGTGCAGGCCCACTCATTCAAGACGCCGCTACTTCGAAGATCCTGGATGGAATTTCTTAAACCTTTTTTCGACGCCCTTATCCAGGTTCTCGGTATTCTTATTGGCATTGTTGGAGAGCGTGTCGCTCGTAGTACCTCTAAACAGCAGTTGCTTCGTTTTCGCGTCGTATAGATCGACGACCAGCGTGCCAAGCTTATAGGTGTCGGTGGTGGTGGTTGCCTCTCCAAAACCTTCGCCGCCAAACCGTCTCCAACCCCAGCCTCCGCCGAAGCCGTCGTAAAACGTATTCGGAGTCTGCTGATCTTGCGTCGTCTGAATGGCGATGATGGAAACATCGCCGCCGGAGTCCACCTGCGTCCATCCTTTCGCCGCCAAGGCAGCGTTAACGGCGCTCTTGATTCGATCGATAAACAGTGGGTCTTTCGTCTGAACGTGTTCCCAAGAGTAGGTTTTGTATTGTGTGAAGTCTGCGTTGTGATCGTAGTCGGTCTTTACGTCTTGAGCCGACAAGCTTCCGGCGAACAAAACGGTGATTCCCATCAAAACAAGCGCGAACCTTTGCAGTTTCATACTTTCTCCTTTTTTTGAGCGCTCGAAACAACCCTCGTTGCGTGGGCCAGCCGTGCACACATGCTTAGCCGATCTCCCTTCTTAAGAGCCGCTGGTCCCCTGTTGTGCGGGGTGATGCGCCGGAACGTGTTCCTGGGCTTCCGCGTTTGCTTGACCGACGCGCTTTTCGTAGTTCGACTCGACTACCTGGCTGCCGCTCGGCTCGCCTTCGTCGAATAGTTTGGCGAGGAAGTAGCGATTCCCGTATTTGTTGAAAATCAGTTCACTCTTGCGGGGTGTGGAGTTAGCTTCGGCGGAATGGACTTGAAACAGGGCTGCGACGGATCCATCGGGCTTGCTGATTTCCATGATCGTCAAATCGGAATCGTCCAGCATGCGGATGACGTATTTGCCTGCCGGAAGTTTCGTGTCGCCAGCGTGGAATTGAAACGGGATGTCGGCTTCCATACTTCCGACAAGCTGCGCGTGTGCCGGGTTCGGGTAAATCATCGCTGCAAAAACCAGGGCCATGAACAGCGAAACCAAATTGTGTTTTTTGATTTTGTTCTGGCCTTCGTATGTGTTGCCGATTTCTTCAGTAAACATTCTGATTCTCCTCCATTCAGATTGTCACAAATGGCGTGAACGCCTTGGGTGACGCAATTGGAGTAGGCAACAGCGCTGCCAAATCGATCGAGCTCGTAAATGGCGGAAAAGAAAAGCCGGCCGCGGGAATCGGATGTAACGAGATGCCAATCGGCTGGACGGGATGTCCTTATCCCGACAAAGTGAATCGTGTCACTCAATGTTTCGCGAAATAAGCTTGTCCGTCCGAGCCTGAAGACGGTCGTCCAAGGCCCGACAACGACTCCGAGCTCCCTCAATTTTTTCTCTTTTGCAGCGCTCTTGTTTTGCGGCACTGCAACCGATTTCGGTAGGCAATCAAGTTGGTACGGCAAGTGCTTCGGCTCTGGTTGCGAACGACGTTGAGTTCAAATCTCGCCGAATTTGAAGGGAGCGCTTCAGATGAGCGAAAGGAAAGACTGCAATTCTGCCATGGAGAAAAATAATCGTGCGAGTGAACAGCAAGAAAGCCAGGCTCGCGCGGAAGGGCTCTCGAGGCGTACCTTCCTGGGTGTAGGTTCCGCAGGTCTAGCTACTGCAGCACTGACGTCGCTTGCGGCCAGCGCCCAGGAGAGAGCGAATATTGCAAAAGCAGAACAAGATCATTCCGCGAGTAATCCCGGCCCGGAAAACAAGCCGCTCTTGGATGAAAATCCGGCTTCCAATTTTCCTCCGCCGACAGACTACGAAAACATCATGCCGGTGTGGTACTCCTTCGATCTTCCTCATATGCGTATTCAACAGGGAGGTTGGACGAACCAGGTAACACAATCGGTCTTGCCATCTTCCACGGACATCGCAGGAGTCCGAATGCGGCTCACAGCGGGTAGCTTTCGGGAGCTGCATTGGCACACATCGGATGAGTGGGCCTATATGTTGTACGGCAATACTCGCGTCACCGTGCTGAATCCGGACGGAACGATCTTTATCGGCGATGTAGGCAAAGGCGACCTTTGGTACTTTCCGGCAGGATTCCCTCACTCGATCCAGGGGTTGGGACCGGATGGCTCTGAATTCATGCTGATATTCAATCAAGGCGATTTTTCAGAAGACAACACCTTCCTTATTTCCGACTGGGTAGCGCATACACCGCCGTCGGTGCTGTCCAAGAATTTTGGTCTGCCGGAGAGCGCGCTTAAAAAGTTACCAGCGAACGATCTGTATATCTTTCCCGCAGACTTGCCCGCATCCCTGGCCCAGGACAAGGCCGCTGTTGGCGGCAGTCGGGTCGAGTCTCCCTATCAGTACACCTTCCGAATGGAGGCCATGGCTCCGACGAAGCGAACGACAGGCGGTGAGATTCGCGTGGTTGACTCCCATACCTTCTTGGCGTCGAAAAACATCACAGGAGTCTTGGCGACCATTAAGCCCGGGGTGGGTCTGCGTGAAATGCACTGGCATCCAAACGCCTCGGAATGGCAGTACCACATCAAAGGTAAGGCTCGCATGACAATCGTTTGCCCCATGGGGCCCGCACCATGGACTTCAACGCAAATGACGTCGGTTTTGTCCCGAGGGTTGCGGGCCACTACCTTGAGAACACAGGTGATACGGATCTGCAGGTTCTGGAAATGTTCGCTACGGGCGATTTTCAGGAAATTTCGCTTAACAACTGGATCAGGCGTCTTCCTCCGGAGATGGTCATGGCACATTTGAACCTGGATGCAGACGACATAAGTAAAATTTCGGCGGACGCAGGAGTTTACATTCTCCCGCGGTAGCTGCGTTACTAACTCGGAGGATCAGGAAGACCGGGCCGTCGGGCACGCTAGATCAGGGTGACTATGCATAGAATGCAACTTTGTTACGCCGAAAGGAAATCGTTGTTGAAACGCGAAATGCCCAGTTTCTGCATGCGGAAGTAAAGCGTGGATCTCTTCATTCCCAAGCGCGCGGCAGCACCGTTCGGACCGGCGACAACCCAGCGGGTTTGCTTGAGAGTCTTGAGAATGTGGTCGCGCTCTGCATCTTTCAAGGTAACTGCTCCGAGTGATTCAGCGACCGGAGAATGTTTCAATTCTCCGATAGGAGGACTCAGGACCGTCCCATCGCTCAAGATGACGCTGCGTTCAATGAAATTCTGCAGCTCGCGAATGTTTCCCGGCCATTGGTACGAGCTGAGCGCAGACATCGTTGTCGGAGGGATGTGATCGATTTGCTTGCCCATCCGGCGAGCATAAACCTCGACGAAATGCGACACCAACGCCGGAATATCTTCGCTGCGTGCTCGCAACGGCGGCAGCAAGATCGGGAACACGTTCACACGGTAGTAGAGATCGCTGCGAAATTCGCCCTTCTTTACCATGTCCGCCAAGTCTCGATTCGTCGCGGCCACCAGTCGAACATCTACCTGGTGAGTTCTCGTACTACCCAAACGCTCGAACTCCTGTTCCTGCAATACACGCAATAGCTTGGGCTGCAGCGCCAGTGGAATGTCGCCTATCTCGTCGAGGAAGAGAGTCCCTTTGTCGGCCATTTCGAAGCGGCCGATCTTTTGCGCAATGGCACCTGTGAAAGCGCCCTTCTCGTGACCAAAAAATTCGCTTTCCATCAGATCGAAAGGGATAGCAGCGCAGTTCAGCTTTATGAACGGGCGTCCGCAGCGCGAGCTGATGTTGTGAATCGCGCGCGCGATCAGTTCTTTCCCGGTCCCTGTTTCGCCCTGGATAAGAACGGTGGAGCCGGTAGGTCCGACGCGCTCAACTTCTCCGAAAACGGATTCCAAGGCGGCACTGTTGCCTATGATTTGCTCGAATCTGCGCTGATTTCGGTCATTGGGTTCGAATCTCTCGAAAGTCGCCATAGGACCCCCTTCTGGCGCGGCTGGATGCGCTCACTCGTTAACCTTATTCGTTAGCTGTTGAGAGCCGCTCGAACACTGTCGAGGAGAGCTTCGTCGTCAAACGGTTTCGCAAGAAACTCGACTGCACCCGCCCTCATCGCCTGCATCCGCATTTTTTCGTCACCGTGGGCCGTGATGAAGACGATCGGAATCCTGTAAGCATCCGCGTTCAGTTTCGCTTGCAGTTCGAGCCCGGACATTCCCGGCATGCGGATATCCGCGATCAGACAGGCGGTCTGTTTCGGTTCGCCGAGTTCCAAGAATTCTTCCGCCGAGGCGAATGCTTTTGCAGGCAATCCGACCGCTTTCAGCAGGCCTTCCAATGCGCTGCGCATCAAATCGTCGTCATCAACAATCGCAACCATTTTCGTACTCCGTTGAGTAGCCATGGCAGCAAGATAGCAGTATAGCCAAAAGCAGCGCAATTATACGTTGGTATAAGGAGCCAGAAGAGAGGGAGAACATCCCGGAAAAAGCAGGAGTTACGCGGCCCGCTCGGGGAACCCGCGAGCCGCTTAAACGAATACTCGCAGCATTAGGTTATTTTCTGCTGGACGGAAGCTTAAGTTTCTCAGCCATTTTAACCAGCTCCGCGAGTGATCCAGCGCCCATCTTCCGCATCGCGTGGCCTCGATGAATCTTCACCGTGATTTCGCTGGTACCGAGATCGGAAGCTATTTGCTTGTTGAGCATGCCCGAAACTACCAGGCCCATAACCTCGCGCTCGCGCGCGGTGAGCGCGTCGTAGTGCTTGCGCAGGTCGGCAAGCGCGCACTCCTTTTGACGAGTGGCCCGGTCATGCTCCAAGGCTTGGTGAACCGCGTCGAGCAAGTCCTGGTCCAAGAACGGCTTAGTTAGGAACTCCACGGCGCCTGACTTCATGGCCTTCACACTCATGGGTATATCTCCATGACCCGTGATGAAGATGATGGGAATGTGCACGCCCTTGTCTGCTAATTCGCGCTGAAAGTCCAAACCGCTAATTCCTGGAAGGCTCACATCGAGCACCAGGCAGCTTGGCACATCCGGCCGCTTGGCGCGCAAGAACTCCTCGGCTGTCTCGAACATCTCCGAGCGCAAACCTACCGACTTGAGCAGCCCCTCAATCGACGCACGCACCAGGGCATCGTCGTCAATGATGAACACCGTTGGAGCGTTATCCGGTGTCATTCCTGTATCTCGGGTTTGCTGGGCAGAGTGAAACAAAAGCTAGCGCCGCGTGGAGAGTTGTCTGCAGCCCACAAGCGTCCCCCGTGCGATTCCACAATGGAGCGGCTGATTCGAAGGCCCAGACCAGTGCCGTAACTCTTGGTGGTGAAGAACGCGTTGAAGATCTTGCTCATTTGTTGCTGGGGCAACCCCACACCGGTATCGATCACCGAAACCAGAACGTGCTCGTTTTCCGTCCGTTGTGATCTGATGACGAGCTCCCTGCTCCCCTCCACATCCTTCATCGCATCGATGCTGTTCACGATGAGATTCATGATGACCTGCTGCAATTGGACGCGATCTCCAATGACGTGGGGAAGATCTGCCGCCAATTCCGCTCGCACTGATATGTCGTATCGTGCGGCCTCGCCGTACAGCAGGACGATCGTCTTTGGAATAATTTCGTTTACATCGACCAATTCCCATTCGGTAACGCTCTTCTTGAAAAGCAGGCGGACCCGGTTGATGATTTCCGCCGCGCGTGTTGCGTCCTTCACAACTCTCGCGGCCGCCGCGCGCGCCTCTTCCACGTCGGGGTGATCGCGCGCCAGCCAGCGTAAGCAGGTATTGGCGTCGGTGACTGCAGCGGCAATCGGTTGATTTACCTCGTGTGCGAGGGAAGCAGTCAGCTCTCCCATGGTGGTGACTCGGTTCACGTGCGCGAGCTCCGCCTGCGCCTGCCGCAGCGCTTCTTCAGCCTGCTTGCGTTCGGTGATGTCCATTACGGTACCGACGTATTCAATAAGATCGCCGGATGGACTGAAAACGGGATGACCAACTGTGTGGATCTCCCTGATCTCGCCTCCGGGATGAACGATTCGGTAATCGAATTCGAACCCCGTCTTTTCGCGGCTTGCTCCTTCGAACTGTTCCATCGTCCCGGCTTGATCATCCGGGTGAACACGTTGAAAGAATGTCTCGAATCGCGCCACATCTCTGTGCGGGTCAAAGCCTAGGACGCGGTAGCATTCCTCGGACCAATACCTGATCTCTCCTGGTACGGGAGCCCCCGCCCAACTGCCTGTGTGGCTGAGCCTCTGCGCTTCCGCCAGATAAGCCTCACTTCGCTGTAGCTGTTCACGCGCCAGCTTGCGTTCAATGGCAATGCCGGTAAGGTGTGTGGCCATTTCTAGAGCGTGGGTCTCAGCCGTACTCGGACTGCGCGGTTCGCAGTAATACATGGCAAATGAGCCCAGCACCTTGCTCGAGTGGGAAAGTATAGGAGTAGACCAGCAGGCGCGGAGTCCGTAGGGCTCAGCCACCTCCCGGTACGTCTCCCAGAGCGGATCCTGGAGAATGTCGGTGACGACAACAGGTTGTCTCCTGTACATGGCGGTACCGCATGATCCCGCTTTCGGTCCGATGCAAAGGCCGTCGATAGCCTTGACGTACGGCTTGGGAAGGCTGGGAGCGGCGCCGTGCCGCACGTGCTGGCCGTCTTCGTCGAGGAGCAGGATTGAACAAAGCAAGCCGGCAAATTGGGCTTCCACCACGAGCACCAAGTTCTCCAGTGTTTGCTCGAGCGGAGCATCGCGCGCTATCATTTCCAAGACACGGCTCTCTCCATCACGCAACGCCTCTGCCCGCTTGGCCTCGGTGACGTCTATCGCGGTCCCGACAAATTCTATGAGCTCGCCCGACCCGTTCAAGATAGGTCGGCCGATCGTGTGGAGGTGTTTGATCTTCCCGTCCGGAAGAACAATGCGATAGTCCACTTGGAACTCGGTTTTTTCGGTTTCGGCTCTTTCGAAGAGGTCCACAACGCGCTTCCGGTCCTCAGGATGGAACCTACTAAAGAAGAATTCTGTGTTCGATGCGTCTTCATCAGGCCTGATGTCATGGATCCGGTAGATTTCCGGCGAGACTGTGACTGCCCCCGATGCGATATCATGCCGCCAGCTGCCCGTGTGGCTTAGTCTCTGCGCCTCGAGCAAAGATTCTTCGCCGCGGCGCAGCTTTTTCTCCGCGAGCTTGCTCTCGGTGGTGTCCATCACCGCTCCAACAAACTCGACCTCACCCGACTCACCTCTTTCAGCATGAGCCACAACATGGACATGTTTAATCGCGCCATCCGGCATCACCAAACGATATGCATGGTTAAAATCCTTTCCGTCCTGCGACGCTCGCTCGATGATTTGTTTCACGCGAGCCACCTCTTCCGGATGAACCCGCTGGAGGACAAGTTCCACTGTCGGCGTCGTCGTTCGGTCGTGCTGGAAGATTCGAAAGGTTTCCTCTGACCAGAGGATCTCGCCGGTCGTGGGCCTCCAGCCGAAGCTCCCCGTATGACTGAGGCTTTGGGCGTCAGACAAAAACGCCTCGCTGCGCCGCAATTCGTTCTGGGCAAGCTCGCGCTGGCGACTCTCTGCTTGCAGGGCCTGGTTGGTTCTTCGGAGCTGTCGAACGGTCCCAATGAGATCCTGGTGCGCGCGCCTGAGCGATTCTGCAGCACCTCGTAGCGCGGCGCTCAGTGATCCGACAAGAAGGGTTGACACCACGAAAATGACGAGCCGGGGGATCGGAGGCAGGTAGTAATGATAGAAAGCGAGCGCAGAGAGAGCGGTCGCGAGCAGGGCCGGCCCGACTCCACCGAACCACGCGCTCAACAGGACAGCGCAAAGAAAAAGCGACACGGGAGCATCTTGCAAATGAAGCGCCGACCACCGTGAAATGATGAGCGCTGCGCCAACCGACACAACGGCGATCCCATAGCTCCAAACCGCAGGTGGTTTGCGCCACAAAATCGAATTAGTACTGAACATGCTTCTGTTCCGCCCACACAGCGTATCGCTCCCTGCAAACTAACGAATGGACTCGACGATTCTGGGCTGCGGCAAGAACATATTGTAAGAGACTTAATTCTTCGCACACAGCTTTTCGTTCCTGACAAATCTTCTCGTTTGAGTACCGATAGGTCCGTTTTGTTGCAGTCGGCCGCTCGCCTCAGCGTCCCCTCTCGAACGGGAAAGCTGGCTAGGCGTCGTCCAGCCCCATAGACGGATTGCCAACGCGTCGACAGGCTTCCGTCACAATTCGCGTTGCCGAGACTCCTGTAGTTTGACGCATCGCCTTGATCTGTCAGCCACTTACGAGTCGTTCTCGTCGCACAAAGACCCTGGCACCACGATTGCCCTCCTCCGCGTTGGACGCGACGTAATCGAGCGACGGGAGGGTGGGCAATCATGGGAACATTTCTTAGAAGCACCGCTAACAACGAATCCGATGCCGCGCTGATCGCTGCCACAAAGTGTGGGGACCCGCATGCCTTCGGGAAATTAGTCTTGCGTCACAAACAGAGAATTCTTGCCGTGGCGCTGCGATTAACCAATAACCGCGAAGATGCCGAGGATGTGGCGCAGGAGAGTTTTCATAAAGCATTCGTTCATCTCAATGATTTTCAAGAAAAGTCTCTGTTTTCCACCTGGCTGATCCGCATCGCCATGAACGAAGCCTTCGCGGTGCTGCGCCGCAGGAGGAACAACGTCGAGCCCTTGCCACAGAACCATCGCGATATGGTGGATTTTGTTCCAGCGGAATTTGTTGACCAGAGGCCCAATCCAGAAGAGTCCTGTTGGCGGCGCGAGCGTGCGGACATCTTGAGCAAAGCGATCAGCCGTTTGGGCCCAAGAGTTCGAAGGACGATCGTGCTACGCGACATCGAAGATCGCTCCATCGAAGAAACGGCTCAGATCCTGGGCACGACGATTTCTGCCGTAAAATCACGTTTATTCCATGGACGTCGGAAGCTATTTGAAGCGGCGAATCCCAGAACCCTATGCAGGGTGTATGCGGCTGAACCGCTGGCCGCCAATGCTTTGGAGAATTGAAGTCGAGCGTTTCACCAACGACTGTTCGAGTACTTGCCTCCATTTCATCGGAGGCGTTCCTTCAAATTTCCGACCGTGCCGACCGACAGCGCGTCAATGGCCGACGCAATTCAAAAGGTGCTGACGAACATTGAAGAGCTGCGTGGACTGGATCACAAGGTAATTCGAAACCAAAAACTGGGACGCGCGGATCGCGAAAGTTAGCCGGACGAAAGCCCTTTTTGATAGCCCGTGGCCGGCGGCGAACGCCCCAATGCGCAGCGGCCGCGGAGATGAATGGGGATATATCAATAGTGAGCGAGAGAAAAAAGGCCGGGTTTGCCGTAGTTGGTTCGGGCAGTATTGCGCGGGGATCGGTCCTGCCCGCGTTCGTAAATTGTAAGAAGGCCAAACTCGTGGCACTCGTGGGCCGGGACAAAGAGAACGGCGCTCGCTTGGCGCGGAAGTTCAAAGCGAGCGCTTACTACGGCGCCGAAGATTACGCCGCCTGCCTCAAGAGCCCCGAAGTGGATGCGGTATACATTGCGACCCCCCGGGCGAACACGCCCATCTGACGGTCGCAGCGGCCCTTGCAGGCCGGCACGTGTTGTGCGAAAAGCCGCTCGCGGCCACCGTCGATCAATCCACCTTGATGGTCGAGACCTGCCGAAAAAACGGCGTTCTCCCCATGACCGCATATCGAGAGTATTTCGAACCCAGTCGCCGCCACATAAAACGAATGGTTCAAAGCGGCGACTTAGGACGAATCGATGTGATTCACACGGCTTTCAGCGAGCTCTTCAATCCGGAGGTCTCCCCGCTTGGCTGATCGATTCGAATCTCGCTGGCGGCGGCCCGCTGATGGATCTGGGCATCTACTGGGTGAATACCACGCGCTGGCTCCTGGGCGAAGATCCGGTGCGAGCGAGCGCACAGGCCTGGAGCCGCGATGCGTCCCGCTTCCGTCAAGTGGAAGAAGGAAATTTCGGCTCGAGTATCCGGGCGGGATTATTCAACAAGGAACCTCGACGTACAGTTCGGCATTGTCGTCCATCCTCTTTATTCAGGGTTCGAACGGGCGGCGTCCGTTTGCGCGAACCTTCAAGGTGGTGGATGAATTCGCGCCGGAGATCGACGCCTTTGCCGCGGCAATTATCGAGAAGCGAAGCGTTGACCCGGACGGCGCGCAAGGCCTCCACGATATGCTCATCCTTCGCGCCATTTATGAGTGGGCCAGAAAACAACAACCGATTACCATTCAATACCGAAACGAGTATGCTATGGCCGCGGGGACGGCTATGGAAAAGCAGGCTAGTCAGCTTCTTCCATAAAAGGAAGACAACGGATGACCACGTCAAGGCCAGCGAAGCGCAAGAGGCTTACAAAATCCGCGAGCATCTATGATGTGGCCCGCGAGTCGGGCGTGTCAGTGGCCCAGCGAAGCGCCACTTGCCTGGTAATGTAAGAGACATGTTCGGTCTGGAGAAACGCTATAAAATTCCTCAGCAGACCTTCCGGTTCCCGGAGCCGGTACCCAAGGCTTCGGCGGATGCGCAGGTAATCGTTCAATGCCTGTTCCAGTCGCTTCACTGTGCACCTTCCATCGGCCAGCAGTGAGCCAGTGAGCGCAGGCCATCAAAGTCGACCTTCGCGAGATTTCCGTTGTGTTCGGGGCTCGATGCCGAAGAACTTCTCCGATTTCTCCCATGGTCGCTCCGCAGCGCAACATGGAAGTCGCCAGGCTGCGACGAAGTAGGTGGGCACCCTTGAACTCGGGTTGTAAGTTCGCGCGGTCGAGTGCGCGACGAACGATTGTTGTCAGTGTCGAGGGACCAGCGAAGCCACGGCGTGGCGCCCTCGTGCAAACGAACGCCCGGCGCGTTTGGCAGGGAAGGCGATCTCGACGCAGGTAGGAGGCCAGGGCTTCGCCTACATCCTCAGGAATGGGCATCCGGTCCTGAAGCAATCGCTTGCCTCGAATGAGGATTTCGCCGGCTCTCCAATTGATGTCCTCGAGCCAGAGAGTGACCACTTCCCCGGAGCGAAGACCAAGACGGGCAAGCAGAAGAAGGATGGCGTAGGCGCGGCGGCCGGTCGCCATGCGACGGTCGCGGGCATTGAGCACACGTTCGACTTCCTCCGGAGTCAGGTACTTGGGCACGCTGGACAGCCGCCAATCCACCACCGTGAGTACCGAAGCGGTCAAGTCGGCTTGTAGTTCTCCCTTCTGAAGCAAGAATCGGAAGAAAGAGCGGAAAGACGTCGTCATCAGTTGTGCTGTTCTGATACCCATACTGTGGCTGTGCTGCAAAACAAAATCTGAAATGTCGGAAGCGTTCACTGCTTTAATAAGGAAAGGTCTTCCTCGGAAGCGATCGTCGAGAAACTTGTCAACGAAAGGCAAGTAACGGCGGATCGTATCTGTGACGAGTCCACGCTCTGTACGCAAATGTGTCTCGTACCGGTTCAGAATGCCAGCCCACGGTGATCTGTAACAAGCCACACTTTGAGTTGGAACAACGTTGTGCATTCGCAGATGATCGAGAAACTGCTGGAGGGTTTTCAAATCGCCCCTGTGGAAGGTTGCTCCGAGTCGGAGCAGCGGGCTTTCTCACGAGTAGCATTTAGGGATCAAAAGTATGTTTAGAACGTCGTTGGCATTGCAAGATGCCCGGCGCGGCAGGGCGTCCGCCTTGATTAATGAGCTGTCGAATCTTTCGAGACGAGAGCCGAAACCGAGGTATCGATCGTCTAAGCAAATAATCTAAGGGCCACCGAAAGGGTGCCTGGAAATTGATGCTGGACACTTACAAGCAGATAGAGCCCCAGCGGCGGGTGTAACTTGCCATCAAGCAATGGCTTAAGGCTCTGAACGCGCGGCCGCAAAACATCGGCCGCAAAACATCTTGACAAAGAAGGAGGCCTAAACTATAAGCCTTCGAAAGATGATAAGCGGTTAGATCAATCGATCAAAACCGCTCAACCATCCAACGAGTTCGCGTCCTGGTAGTGGAGGTTCGTTAGGGTCCAAAACCGACGAGCGCTAGCCAACACGTAGGGAGGGGGAATGCGAATCACTCGACTGAGCAATTGTGCGTCCATTCTGGTTCTCGCTTGGGTACTTTTCACCTGCACTAGGCTGCTGGCGGCTGTGACAGCCAGCATTTCCGGAACCGTTACCGACCCGAGTGGCGCCGTCGTCGTGGGCGCAACGGTGACCGCGACCAATGTGGACACCCATATCGTCACTACGCAGACGACCAATGCGCAAGGATTCTATTCATTTCAAGCGCTCCCACTCGGAAATTACACAATCGACATCGAAAAATCGGGCTTCAAGAGCTACCGCCAGACGGGGCTCGTGCTGGATGTGAGTTCCGCCCTGGTGGCTGACGCTGCGCTGCAAGTCGGAAGCGCCACCGAAAAGGTCGAAGTTTCCAGCACGGCCGTGCGCGTGGAAACCGAAAGCACGCAGATGGGCGAAGTGATCACAGGGAAGCAGATGGTCGAGGTTCCGCTCGTAAGCCGCAGCTACACCGACTTGCTGGCCCTGCAACCCGGTGTGGTTTCGCAAGCGTCACAGTTGACGGGAGCCTATGCGGGCCCCTTCATCTCCGCCGGTTTTGCCGTGCCCCTCGTTTCCGGAACTTTGAACTCGGGCGCTCTTTCCGTCAATGGCAACCGGGAAGCAGCGAATGGATTCATCATAAATGGAATGTCCGCGCAAGAGATGGGGTATTCCGGAGCCGGAGCGATTCCAAACCTCGATTCCATCGCGGAATTTCGAATTCTGACCAACAACTTCGACGCTGAATATGGCCACTACAGCGGCGGACTGATCAACGTCGCCACCAAATCCGGTACGAATCAATGGCATGGAGATGTGTTTGAGTTTTTTCGCAATACCGGCCTGAACGCCTCGAACTTTTTCTCTAATGGCCCGAAGAGTTCCTATCACCAGAACGAATTTGGTGGAACCCTGGGCGGACCCATCAAAGCAAACAAGATCTTCTTCTTCGCGGACTATCAAGGGAACCGGTTGGTGCAGGGAGTCACGCAAGTTGTTCCAGGTGCCCCAAGTGCCGCTACGGAGTCGGGGCACTTCACCGGAATTGAACAAAGCCTTCTGGGAAAAACGGTTAATGGTGCGGGCTGGGCCTCGGCATTGAGCGCGCAATTGGGACAGCCCGTTTCCAATAATGAGCCTTACTTCACCCCGAGTTGCACGACGACGGCTCAATGTGTTTTCCCAAACGCGTTTCTCTCGCCAGCCAAGTTTAGTCCGATCGCAACGAATCTACTGCACTTCATTACGCCCGCCCCAGACGCAACGATAATCCCGGCGGGTCAATCCGGTGCGGGGACGGGAACGTTTGCGACTAACGCCGGCAAGATTGATGTGTCCGATAACAAAGGGAGCGGGAGACTTGATGCCAATTCGAATTATGGGCTTCTCACCGCCTACTTTTATTTCGACAAGTACAACCGAACGGATCCCTACTGGCCCTCGAACGCGCCCCTCTATCCAGGGTTCCAAGTGGGCAGCAACGGGACGACCTATAACGTCAGCCTTGGAGATACCAAGACGATCAGTGCCACCACGGTGAATCAACTCATTTTTGGATACTTCCGGCTCGATACACACTTCAACACGCCCAATGGCGGAACGGGAGTCAAACTCAGCGACCTGGGGTTCCAGACAGCTCCCGGGAATCAACAGGGAATATTTGTCGGAGCGCCGCAATTCCAGGGCGTTCCAGAAATCGACTTCAATAACTTTGTGATCGGTGTTCCCAGCCGCCCCAACGGGCTGATCGACAACATCTATCAGGTGGTCGACGATTTCAGCAAAGTTATAGGCACGCACACGATTAAGCTTGGCGGCGAGTATCACTACAATCAACTTGAAGAAGCTCTGATCGATAACGTGGCCAACGGCAACTTTTTCTTCGGATCGAACTTCAGCGGCCAACCGAGCGAAACGGGAAGCGACTTTGTAGATTTTCTGCTCGGCGCTCCCTCGCAATTTATTCAAGGACAGTCCTATCCTTCCTATGGCCGCAGCTGGTATTTCGGGCTATATGGCCAGGATAGCTGGCGCATCAAGTCGAATCTGACCATTAATTATGGTCTGCGCTATGACGTCAATCCTCCTTGGCGCGAGAAATACAATGAAATACAAACGCTGATTCCTGGGGAGCAGTCGGTAGTGTTCCCAGGGTCTCCCACGGGCTGGGTGTTCCCTGGCGATCCGCACGTACCCTCAACGCTGGCCCCAACCCGGTGGAACAATTTCTCTCCCCGCTTGGGACTTGCCTATTCATTTGGGGACCATGAGGGGTTCTTGGGAAAAATCCTGGGAAAACCGGGGGAGAGCAGCCTTCGTGCCTCTTACGGCATATTCTACACCTCGTTTGAAGGAGCCACGGACTTCAACGAAATTGGAGATGCTCCCTTCGGGAACTTCCTGGTAAGCAACCTGACTGAGTTCGCGACTCCATATACCATAAGAAGCTCGGGGGCCGCGGCTTTCAATGTAAATCCCTTCCCGGTTTCTGTTCCACCCAAGCATTTCTCGGCTAAGAATCCCGCTCCCGGACCGCCCAATGGGCAGGCGGCATGGGTTGACCATTTTGCATGGAACCAGGCGTTCGGAACTCTTTCGAGCGCGCCGGCCTTCTTCAACGGGAACAGGCTTCCTTACAACGAGACGTATATGCTCTCGTTTCAGCGACAGCTCACACATGCAGACCTGCTGGATTTGAGTTATGTGGGCAGCCAAGGCCATCGGCTATTGGCATCGGTGTCCGCGAATCCAGGTAACCCTGCACGGTGCTTGAGCCTTAGCCAGCCGAACGAAGTAGCTCTGGGTACTCCCACTTGCGGCCCTTCAGGCGAAAACACTATCTATACTCCTGCGTTAGGACCTCAAGTTCTGGGAACTCGAAGTCCATTCGGTGGAGTGTATCTGTTCAATCCGCCACCGCCGAACCCAAACCCTCTGCCAATCATCCCCTTTGGCAACGACTCCTATTTCATTACAGCTGGGAGCTCCTCTTATAATTCTTTCCAGCTCAACTGGCGGCACACGGGCGCCCGACTCCAATTATTGGTCGGCTACACCTGGAGCCAAGCACTCGACAATTCTTCGGGTTACGGAGAGCAGTTCAATCCGGTAAATTCGAAGATTAGCCGCGGGCTTTCTGGATTTGACACCACAAACAATTTCGTCGCCAGCTACGCTTACAATCTTCCGATCGACAAGCTGGGCGGACCGAAAGCGCTCACAAACGGGTGGCAAATCAGCGGGATTACTCGCTTCGCGACCGGACTCCCGGTAACGATTGTGGAAACCGATGATCAGTCCTTGCTGGGGACATCGGTCGGGGGACCGATTCCTCTTCCAGTAGATACGCCGAACCAGGTTGCGCCCCTGGGTATTACCAACCCGCGGAACAATCCGAGCCACTTTTTCTTTAACCCCCTGGCCTTCCAACCTTCGGCGTTGGGAGTAGAAGGCGACGCGCGACGCCGGTTTTTCCACGGGCCAGGAGTAAACAACTGGGATTTTGCTCTGCTCAAAAACACTGCGATTACTGAGCGATATACGCTGCAGTTCCGCTGTGAGTTTTACAATATATTCAATCACGCTCAATTCTTGACGCCGAACGGGATTGTTGCCTTCTCAGGCATTACCACAGGCGGAGGAGTCACGACGGGAACACCATCGGCTTCGTTCGCTACGGTCACCAATACCCTGCCGCAGCGTATTGTTCAGCTTTCGCTCAAGCTGCTTTTTTAGAGCGGAAGCGCCGCGCGAATCGGATCTTTTCCGGGGGACTGGCACCGCGCAGGTCCCCCTCGACCTTCTTCGCAGGAAATCTGACTTCCTTGAGCGGCGTTCGGGAATCACAAAGAGCCTTTTTAATGCCGGCCTCAACTTCACTCGCAGCGACGCTAATCAAACCAGGACAATACGAGATACGGGAATATCCCCTTCCCGATCCCGCGCCGGGCTGGGTGCTGGTCAAAATGGAAATGTCCGGTATTTGCGGGACGGACAAGCACACGTTTCAGGGATTCACGACGCAGTACGGCGGCCGAGAGCTGGAATTCCCCATTATTCAAGGACACGAGAATGTGGGAGCGATCGCGGCCATTGGGGGGAATGGCCTGTACGCGGACTTCGAAGGACTGCCGCTGCGTGTGGGAGATCGCGTGGTGGTGGGCGCGAATGTAGCTTGCGGAGAGTGCTACTACTGCCGGCACGATTTTCCTTATTACTGCTGCCAAAACATGCGGGACTACGGCAACAATCTGAGCGCCAAGAACCCGCCGCATCTTTTCGGCGGATGGTCTCAATACATGTACGTCGTGCCCGGAAGCTTTCTGGCGAAGGTGCCCGGCGAATTGCCGTCGGAAGTGGCGGTTCTAACGGAAATATTTTCCGTATCGGTGGGCCTCGATCGCGCAAAACAAATGTCCGCCTTTCCCAGTGAATCTTTTCGCTTCGACGACACCGTCGTGATTCTGGGAGCGGGGCCGCTCGGAATCTGCTTTCTGATGAAAGCGCGCATGCTGGGCGCGGGAACGATTATCGCCGTTGATTTTTCGGAATACCGGCTGGGATTTGCGAAGCGGTTAGGGGCCGATCAGACCATCCTTGCCGGCCAGACCACGGAGGCTGAGCGCCTGGAAATCGTGAAGGATTTGACCCACGGCCGCGGCGCGGACATGGTGGTCGAGTGCGCCGGTGTGCCGCAGGCGGTTCGGGAAGCGCTGGAAATGCTGCGCGTGGGCGGATTGCTGGTGGAAGCCGGAAATTTTTCCGATTTGGGTGAAATTTCGCTGAGCCCGCACCGTCATTTGTGCGCGAAGAATGTGCGCATCCTGGGCGTGGGCGGTGAAGAGCCGGCAGCTTACGGACCGAGCATGAGACAGCTTGCGCGCTACATGAAGAATTATCCTGTCCGGGACTTTGTCACGCACAGGTTTGGCTTGCGCAGCGTCAACGCGGCCATGCAGAAATCGATCGAGCCCGAATCGATGAAAGTGGTGATGCAGCCCTGGCAATAGAGTCTTGAGATGGGAAAAACGGTTCCCATCTCCGAGGGGAGCGAAAAGTATGACCGAAACAAAAGATCGTTTTTTGTTTGCCTCGGCACCCGATAGCTGGGGAGTGCTCGACTACCCCGGACCTTCCTGGGAGCAATCCTACGAAACCATGCTGGATGAAATGGTGCAGGCTGGCTACACGGGTTCCGAGTTGGGGCCGTACGGATTTTTTCCCACCGATCCCAAGATTCTTCAGCCGCAGCTCGAAGAACGCAAGTTGAAGCTGCTGGCTTCCTTTGTCCCCGTGAAAATGACTGACCCGGGCGCAAGTAAAGCGGTGATCGAGCGCATTCGGAAAGTCGGCAACTTGCTGGCAGCTTTGAAGGCGCCTTTCCTGGTGATCGCCGATGATCAATCGCACGAGCGAAATGCGTTTTCGGGGCGTGTTTACGACAAAGGCTGTCCCACTTTGACGGCAGAACAATGGAAGCACATCGGGAATATTGTTGCGGATGCGGAAAAAGTGGCGAGTGAATTCGGGCTCGACCTTGTATTTCATCCTCACGTCGCTACCTATGTGGAAACGCCGGAAGAGTGTGAATTGTTTTTTGACGCCACGTCTCATACGAAGGTCGGTCTTTGCCTGGACACCGGACACTGTGTGTACGGTCACGGCGATTCGGTGAAGGAAGCAGAGAAGTACAAAAGCAAGCTACGATTTGTTCATATCAAGGACTGCAATTCGAAGGTCTTGGACGAAGCCCGCCGGAACAAATGGACGTTTGAAGAAGCCATCGAGCACAAGGTTTTCACCGTCATTGGCCAGGGCAACATTGATTTTCCCGCGTTCTTCCGCACCCTGGTCAAGAATGGATATTCGGGTTGGTCGGTCGTCGAGCAAGACGTGAAGTTCGGTGCTACGCCAATTCCACCCGCGCAGAGTGTTGCCGCCAGCTTGAAGTATCTTCACGGCATTGTGAAGGATTTGGGCACACCGGTATCAGCGCGCTGACTAAGTCGCACAAATTGTTACATCGCGCCGAGGTTGGCAGCGGCGGTATCTCAGCTGGCGGTTCTGAGTTGCCGCGTTTTGCGGAGAGTTAAGGGAAATCGCGAATGCGAAAGTTGGGAATTGGCGTAGTGGGCGTCGGAGAAATGGGTAAGCGTCATGCGGAGAATCTTCGGCGCAATGTGCCGGAGGCTTGTCTCATCGCGATCGCGGATGTTTCAGCGGAGCGTGCGCGGCAAGTCGCGACCGAACTTGAAATCGAGCGCTCCTACGGCAGCCTGGAAGCAATGTTGGAGAACAAGGAAATCGAGGCTGTCCTAATCGCAACCCCGGACAAATTTCACGCTCAGGCGGTCGGACTTGCGGCTCGCGCCGGCAAAGACATTCTGTGCGAAAAGCCGTTGGCTTTGAACCTTACCGAGGCGCACGCAGCTCTCGATGCAGTCGCTAAGGCCGGACGGCGCCTGCAAGTCGGGTTTATGCGTAGGTACGACCCAGCTTACGCTGCCGCTATGAAGCGCATCGAGGCTGGCGAAATAGGCGTTCCAGTCATCTTCAAATCCGTCGGCCGAGACAAAGACCAGCCACCGCTCACTGCCTACGAGTCGAACGTCAACGGAATGATTTTTTACAGCAATACGATTCACGATTTCGATCTGGCGCGATGGCTCATGCGCGACGAAGTCACCGGTGTTCACGCTTACACCACCTGCGCGATTCGTCCCGTGGTCACGAAATATGGAGACGTTGTCGCGAGCGTCGTGAACCTTCAGTACAAGCAAGGCGCAATCGGGAATATCGAGTCTTACGCGCAGGCTGTATACGGGTATGACGTGCGCACGGAGATCGTTGGATCGAAGGGCTCGATTTTTGTAGGGAGTCTGGAGCGCATGCCCGCGGTTTTTCTTACCAGTCGCGGCGGTGAGCAGGTGCTGGCCGATCATTTTCTTTCGCGCTTTGCCGACGCGTACCTGGCAGAAGTTCGCGATTTTGTACAGACAATGTTGAGCGACCGTAATCCCCGCGTCTCCGGCGGGGACGGTCTGAAAGCATTGGCTATTGCAGTGGCGGCGGAGAACTCGCACCTGCAATCCAGACCCGTCGACGTTCGGCTCGAACAGGCGGGCTCGGCTTCGTGATCTCGATCCCTGTTGCACGTGAAGTTTCTGATTTCAGTCGCGGCCTGCTGGGCGCGACTGCACGGTGACGCCAGCCCATGGGAGGAGAGTATGACTGACGCTACAGTCACGGCTTACAAAAGCCCGCTGCACAAGATGACGCAAACTACTCCCACCTGCCTGTGGAACGATTCGGCCTCGATCTCGGAACTGAAATATTCCATTGAACACGGCGCCGTTGGCGCGACTTGCAATCCAGTGATCGTCCTCGGCGTTCTAAAAAAAGAGTTGCAGGTTTGGAAGGATCGTATCCGCGCTCTAATCAAAGAACTGCCCGCTGCAACGGAAGATCAAATCGCTTGGCAAGTGGTGCGCGACGTCTCAGTCGAAGCTGCTCGATTGCTCGAACCGATTTTTTGCGCGCATCACGGCAAGAACGGACGACTTTCCATTCAGACGGACCCGCGGCTGTTTCGCGATTCTCAGGCGATCTTCGAACAGGCGGTCGAATTCAGTAAGCTTGCTCCCAACATAATCGTAAAGATACCGGCTACTTCCGCCGGAATTCCGGCGATCGAGGAGGCCACCTATCACGGTGTAAGCGTCAACGCGACCGTGAGTTTTACGTTGCCCCAAGCAATCGCCGTCGCGGAAGCGGTCGAACGCGGTTTGCAGCGTAGGGAAGCTGAGGGCAAGGAAATCGCCGCGATGGGACCGGTGTGCACCATCATGGTCGGCCGCTTAGACGATTGGCTCAAGGTTCTGGTGGAGAAAAACAATATTGCGACCGACCCCGGCTATCTCGAATGGGCCGGGGTCGCCGTCTTGAAAAAAGCCTATCGCATTTATCATGAGCGCGGGTATCGGACCCGGCTGCTTTCAGCCGCGTTCCGCAATCACATGCACTGGAGCGAGTTCATCGGCGGTGACTTGGTCATTTCGCCGCCTTATTCCTGGCAGCTGCGTTTCAACGCGAGTGACGTCGAGGTTCGTTCGCGAATCAACGAGCCGGTACGCGAGGAAATTGAGAGTGAGCTCTCAAAAAAATTCGTGGATTTTCGCCGCGCGAATACGGAGCAAGGCCTTTCGATCGAAGAATTCGATTCCTTCGGGCCCACCCGCCGTACGCTTCGCCAGTTTATTTCAGCGGTCCATGATCTGGACGGCGTTGTGCGCGACATTTTGATTCCGGACCCAGACGTGGCTTAGACGTCTGCAATCACAAATTATTACTCAACTATCTGACGGGAGGCTCGCACGTGGGAAAACTGGCGATTACCGGCGGTGAACCGCTACGAAAGGCCCCGTTTACTGCGTGGCCGATGGCGACGAAGGACGAGGCCGCCGCACTGGAAGATGTGCTCACCAGCACGAAATGGGGAGGGCAGCCTTTTCCAGGCAAGTATGCAAATTCGTTCGCAAAGAAGTTCGCGGAACTGCACACCGCAAAATATGCTCAGTGCGTCAACACTGGAACCGTCGCGATTCAGGCCGCCCTTAAAGCCGTCGGCATTCGTCCCGGAGATGAAGTAATCGTTCCGGCCTATACCTGGGAGGGAACTGTCGGCCCGGTGTTACTGATGAATGCCGTTCCGGTGTTCGTTGACGTGGATCCCGACACGTATTGCCTCGATGCGAGGCTGATCGAGAAAGCCATCACCCCCAAGACCAAAGCAATTCTCCCAGTCCACCTGGGAATGCGCTTCGCCGACATGGATGAAATACTGCGCATCGCCCAAAAACACAATCTGAAAGTCATCGAGGATTGCGCGCACGCTCACGGTGGCATGTGGAAGGGCAAGGGCGCGGGTTCGATGGGCGATCTCGGCGCGTTCAGTTTTCAATCCAGCAAGCTCATCACTTCCGGAGAAGGCGGCGCGGTTATAACCAACAATCTCGAGTACATGGAACTGGTACAAAGCTACATCAACGCCGGACGCGCCAGCCTTACGGACCAATTCCATCACCGCATCATTGGTTTCAACTATCGTCTCGGCGAGTTTCAAGCGGCCGTTCTCGGTCCTCAGCTCGAGCGGCTTCCTCAACAAGCGGCGATCCGTGAAAAGAACATGAAGCATTTCGAATCGCGTCTGCAGAACGCGCCGGGAATCGGTCTGTTGAAACCCGATCCGCGCATCACGCGTCTGGCACCCTATGGTTACGTAATCAAATATTTCGCAGACAAGGTCAAAGACATCCCGCGAGCGGCGTTCGTTGCGGCTCTCCAGTTGGAAGGGATTCCGTGCGATGGCCTGTTTTATGAGCCGGTCTATAAGAGTTCGCTGTTTCCGGTGGAAGCAGCCGATTTCCCGGCTCTCAGTTGGGGCCGCGAAAAACCGCTCGACCTTCGAAACATGTATTCTTGTCCGGAAGCAGATCGCGCGGCTTACCACGAAGCGGTGTGGTTCCCACACCAACACTTTTTGGGCAGCAGTGCCGATGTGGATGCCATCGCGGACGCGATCCACAAGGTGCTTGCCAATATCGAAGAGCTTCGTGGTCTGGACCACAAGGCCATCCGGAATCAAAAACTCGGACGGGCGGACCGCGAAAGTTAGGTGCGGGGACTGTCGCTTGGCGGCTCCGCTCGATTGTGAGGCCTGAACAAACCCGTCAGGTCAGCGGATAAGCCGCAGAGAGATTTCATCCATGGTTGCGAGGAAGAAGGTCGGATTTGCCATCGTGGGCCTTGGCAAGATCGCACAGGGATCCGTACTACCGGCATTTGCAAATAGTAAGAACGCGAAACTGGTGGCGCTCGTCGGCCGAAATCGACAAAACACGGCGAAGTTGGCGCGGAAGTTCCATGCTGACGCCATTTATCAGGTTGATGACTACGCCGCGTGCTTGGCGAATCCCGATGTCGCCGCTGTGTACATCGCAACTCCCCCGGGCGAGCACGTCCACTTGACCGTCCAGGCAGCCCAGGCCGGGAAGCACGTGCTGTGCGAAAAGCCTCTTGCTGCCGCCGTGGAGCAGGCCGCCGCGATGGTGGAAGCTTGCCGGCAAAACGGCGTCCTGCTGATGACGGCTTATCGCAAGTATTACGAGCCGAGCGCTCTGCATCTGAAGCAACTCATTCAAAGTGGCAAACTCGGTCGAATTGATGCTATACACACCGCGTTCAGCGAACTTTATGTGCCTGGCACTTCGCAAAGCTGGCTGCTGGATTGCAAGTTGGCGGGAGGCGGTCCGCTAATGGATTTGGGCGTGTATTGCGTGAACACCACTCGCTGGCTGGTAGAGGAAAACGCAACTGAAGCTACGGCGGAGTCGTGGACAAATGATACGGAAACGTTTCGGGAAGTCGAGGAAGGCATTTCGTTTCGGCTGAAGTTCCCAACCGGGCTGGTCGTACACGGCAGTTCGTCGTATGGAGCGGCGTTGTCGTCGTTTATATTCGTTCAAGGGACGAAGGGCTGGGCTTCGCTGGCGCCTGTATTTCCCTTTGATGAAGTGCGCCAGCTCACCGGAAAGACCGGAAACCGCAGCTTCGCGCGAAAGTTCAAAGTAATCGACGAATTCGCTTTGGAAATTGACGCGTTCGCCTCCGCGATTCAGAATAAGCATGCCGTTGAAGCCGATGGTGTCCAGGGGTATCACGATATGATCATCATTGACGCGATTTACCGGTCGGCGAGGACTAAGCAGCCTGTTACTATAAAATACTAAGCGGTAATGGCCGTGAGAAGTAATTTGCAGGCGAGGCACAGTGAGAAGTTTGCAGCGAAATTAGAAAAACTTATGTCCTCCTCGAAAAAAGGCGATCGCAAGAAACCGGCTAAATCCGCGAGCATCTATGACGTCGCTCGCGAATCGCGTGTGTCGGTCTTCACCGTGTCCGCGGTGGTCAATCATAAGAGCCACGTGGGATTGAAGCTGCGCAAGCGCGTCGAAGCCGCCATCCGCAAACTCAATTACCGTCCCAATCTCATTGCCAGGAGCCTAGCAAAACAGAGAACCCACACCATTGGAATGATTGTGCCGGATATCGCCAATCCGTTTTTCCCGATGGTTGTTCGCGGCGCCGAGGATGCCGCTCAGAAGCATGGATACAATCTGCTCCTTTGCAACAGTGACGACAGTCTCGCCAAGGAAGAGAATTCCGTCGAGCTGCTGCTTTCCAAACGAGTTGATGGAATCCTGCTCACGAAAGCAGCCGAAGACTTTCGGCCCTCGTTGCGGCAGATGATCAAAGAAGTGAATATTCCATTCGTTCTCGTGATGCGCATGTATCCCAAGCTAACCAAAGATGCCGTGATAACGGACGACTACCAAGGCGCCTACGATGCTGTCTCCCATCTCGCGCGTTCGGGAAGGCGGCGCATCGGACTAATCGGTGGTCCGCGAAAAGTGAGCAACGCCACAGCCCGTTGGGAAGGCTTTCGAGACGCGCTGAAAGCGGAAGATCTTCCCTATCAGCCCGAGCTGGTGATCGAAGGAGATTACCGGATCGAATCCGGATTTCGCGCCGGGCATGCTCTGCTTTCGCATCGCCCCGACGGCATCTACGTAGCCAATCACCTGATGACCATCGGATTGCTGAAAGCCGCGGAAGAAATGGGCTTGCGCTGCCCGGAAGATTTCGGCCTCGTTAGCTTTGACGATTATCCCTGGCTTGGTGTTTTCCGCCCGAGGCTAACTACGGTCGAGCTGCCCAAGCACCAACTGGGCAGTGAAGCGGCCGAACTCCTGATTCGCCGGATTTCGGGAGACCGCAGTGCTGCCGTCGTCAAAAAATTGCAGCCCGAACTTCGCATTCGCGAGTCCTGCGGCTTTGCGCTGAGCATGGCCCGTACTCAATCCGCAGAGTCCACCATCCCCGCCCTCGAAGTTCCTTTGATTCGAGAAGCGAAGTAACGCTCCAAATTCCTCGCAGCACGCGAAGTTACGATTCGCTAAAGTCAATTAACTTTGGACGCAGCGTGAAGCCGCGGGTCTTGTAGGCTCCGTAGAGAAGTCCCACGGCGAGCCAGGTGAGCCCCGCATATCGGGTCCAGGTTTGCAGGCTGTACAACAAACCGAAACAGAAAGCGATGCCGAAGCCGGGGATAAAGGCATCGACAAAAAAGTTTCGGCGACCTAGCGCCTCGGCCGAAAACCAAAAATGCCTCAGCGCAGCCAAGTTCACACCCATGAAGGCGAGCAGAGCTCCGAACGTCACGATTTCCGCGGCGTGCTCCCAGGGAATCGTGATTACGCCGATGTAAGCGAGAACACCGATAATCCAAACGTTGTAAATTGGATTGCTCTTTTTCGCGCTCAAATGGCCGAATATTTTTTTCGGCAGCACGTCGTCCCTGCCCATACTGTAAAGCAAACGGGACGCGCCCACATGCCCGGCCAGTCCGCAGGCAATGCTCGAAATCAGCAACATCACGCCGTAAGCGGCGAAGAGGAAAGGACCGCTGGCCATCCGCGCTACGTCCATGAACGCCGTTTCGGGATTTTGCAGTGTGGTGTAGTCCGGCCACACGCGCTGCGCCATGTAAACTTGCAGCCCGCTGAAGAGCCCTGTGAACACGACGACCAGAACGGAAGCCAGCAAGACATTGCGCTTCGGATTCTTCACTTCCTCCGCCAGTATCGAGACGCCGTCAAATCCAATGAACACCAGTGCCGCGAGCGACGTTCCCGCCGCCAGCCCTCGCATGTTGAACGTAGCCGGATTGTAAATCGGGCTCGTCGAAAAGAGCCCGACGTACCGGTGATGTAAGACGATGTAGCGGAAGGCCTCCACCAAAAATATGGTGGTGACCAACATCATGAATCCGAGCAGGACTTCATTCGTCCGTGCCGTGAAACGTATCCCTTGAACCGTCATGAAAGTTATCAATCCGACAGCCAAAGCCGCCAAAATGGCAAAGGGGATGCGCGGGATCATCCGCTGAATCGCCAGTACGGCATACAGCGCATTCTGAATCGGCTGAAATAAATACTCCAAAAACATCGCCCAGCCCACGACGAAGCCCACATGTGGATTCAACTCTCGGCTGATGTACGTGTAGACCGAACCGGACGAGGGATAGACGCTCGCCATGCGGCCAAAGCTGACCGCCGTCACCGACATCGCCACCATCGCCAGGAGCAGCGTTGCTACCGTATGTCCGTGCGAGAGAACTTGACCTTCGCCAAAAAGCGGGACCGCGGCGATAGGCGATGTCAGGATGATCCCGTAATAGATCAGGTCCCACAGGCTCAGCACGCGCTTGAGACGAGGCTGCGCGGGACCCGCTGCTTGAACGGTATAGCTAGAAGTCGCCACCCTCACCTCTTTCGGATCGAGTCGTTCAACGCCAAACAAGAACTTTTCGAAAAGTGCCCGCGAAAAGCTTGTCTAAAAGAAAAAGCGTTCTTTCTTACGCGCTTCTTCGTAGTCGTGTCGCGCGGCTTTGACCGTATCCCGCTCGGAAACTTCGGCAATAGGCACGTCCCACCATGATTCGTAGCCCGGCACCCGTTGGTCATAGGATGTCTCGATGACGATCACCGAAGTACGGTCTTGCTTCTTGCCTGCAGCCAACGCGGACTTAAGGTCTTCCGCTGTAGTGGCGCGAATTGTCCACGCTCCCAGACTCGCCGCGTTCGTGGCAAAATCTACCGGCAATACATCCCCGTCGTACTTCTCTCCGCGACGATATCGATAATTCGTGCCCATCCCCTCATTGCCGCAGGCGCGGCTGAGCCCGCCGATGCTGGAAAAGCCATGGTTATCCAGCAGCACGATATTGAGTTTGTAGCCTTCCTGAATGGACGTCACAATCTCTTGTGCCATCATCAGGTACGAGCCGTCGCCAACCAGGACATAGACCTCTCGCTTCGGATCCGCCATTTTTGCGCCGAGTCCGCCCGCGATTTCGTACCCCATACAGGAGTAGCCGTACTCCATGTGATATTCCCCGGGCCGGCGCGCGCGCCAGAGTTTGTGCAAGTCGCCCGGCAAACTCCCTGCGGCGCAAACTGCGATATCCGACGCCCCTACGAAATGATTGACGATTCCGATCACTTGTCCTTGAGTGATCGGCGGTGCTTTGGCCAGGCTATGAATGCGGTCAACCTCGACTTCCCAGTCTGAACGGAATTTCTCGATCTTGTCGCGGTAGTTTTTCTCAACATGATAGTTGGCCACGGCGAGCTGCAATTCCTCGATCGTAATGCGCGCGTCGCCAGTGAGCGGCAGAGCCGCGTGTTTGTACGCGTCGAATTCGGCGACGTTGATATTGATGAAACGAACGGCCGGATTTTGAAATGCCGTTTTTGAAGCGCTCGTGAAGTCGCTATAGCGCGTTCCGATTCCGATGATCAGATCGGCTTCGCGCGCCGCGACATTCGCGCCGGGCGTGCCAGTCACTCCCACGGCGCCAAGCTGCTGAGAATGATCAAACGGCAATGAGCCCTTACCCGCTTGCGTCTCGCACACCGGTACGCCGGTCGCACGGGCAAAGTTCGAAAGGGCCTCGGATGCTTCGGAATAAATCACGCCTCCGCCCGCGAGAATGAGGGGCTTCTTGGAAACTCCTATCCGCTTGGCAGCTTCGTGCAGAGCGCTCTGATCGCAGCGGTTTCGCGGAATCACCCAAACTCGCTCGCGAAGAAACTCTTCGGGAAAATCGAAAGCTTCGGCCTGGACGTCTTGCGGAAAGCTGATGGTAACGGCGCCCGTCTCCGCGGGAGATGTCAGCACACGCATCGCCTCGGGAAGGGAAGTGAGCAGTTGCTCGGGACGTTGAATCCGGTCCCAATACCGCGAAACGGGCTTAAAACAATCGTTGACGGAAGTGTCTTGTGTCGCTGTAGATTCCAGCTGTTGCAGAACTGGCGCGACGTTGCGGCGTGCAAATACATCTCCCGGCAGCAGAAGAACCGGCAGTCGGTTCACTGTGGCCACGGCGGCGCCAGTCACCATGTTGGTCGCCCCCGGCCCCACCGAAGCCGTGCAAACCAGCGTTTTCATGCGGAAACTTGCTTTCGCAAAGCCCGTGGCCGCATGGACCATCGCTTGCTCGTTGCGAAACAGGTAGTAGCGCAGCGCGGAGTCTTGTTCCAAAGCTTGGCCAATTCCCGCCACGTTTCCGTGTCCAAAAATTCCCAGACATCCGCCGAAGAACCGCTGTTTCTCGCCATCTCTTTCGGAGAACTGCATTTTCAGAAATCCCATGGTTGCTTGTGCCGCGGTCATCCGCACTGTCATTGGGCAATGCCTTTCCGGGAAGATCCACAACTGCGGAGGAGTGTATTGCGTAGTCGACGCCAAGGAAAGGGCAAGGAAGCCGGAAAGACGGATGTGGTAATAAGGGAGGCGCGCGCAGCCGAGTAGCTACACAATCGGCTTACTGCATCGCGAACCAAACCAAGCACATTCTGGGCAGGCCGCAATGAAGGATTGGATGACTCTTGCTCTAAGCGATTATAATGTTCGGCTTTCGGTAAGCCTTCAACGGCGAACGTCTGGGTGTCCTGTGCTGATTCTGCTTTCGCCGTTGATCCGGAAGCGCTCCCGCAGGTGAACTTCCGCATGGGTTATCCTTCCCCGCCCGCGAGAGCTATTCCCTCACCAGAGGCAAGCGAGGGTCGGTGTCCTTCCACGTCGAGCGTATCCAAACGTGATTGGGATCCTCGGTCACGGCCAGCGCGCGAGAAGATCCGGCCAGAAAATTTAGATAGTAGACATCGTATCCGGGGCCGGCGACAACCGGATGGTAACCGCTGTGTACCAGCACCGTATCCCCGTCTCGGGGCTTCAAGGTTTGCTCGCCAGCATGGCCTGCGTACAGATGCTGGAAAGCGAAACCTTCGGGCTGGCGAATCCGGTAATAATAGATCTCGTCCAAATCAACTTCAGCGGGGGGATTGTGCACGTCATGTTTGTGCGGAGGATAGCTCGACCAGTTCCCGCCCGGCGTATAAACCTCAATGACCATGAGCTTATCCGCTGGAAAAGCAGGGCCCATAATGTCCACGATCTGGCGCGACGCATTCCCGCCGCCCCGTAGGCTGCTCGCGACATCGCCGGGAGCGATCAGCTGGGGCTCCAGCTCAGCTTCGGACGGGACCCGACATTCAGCGATCTCGCAAACCGACTGTGCCGTGAACGAAACCTCATTCCTGGAAGGCAGGTACAGTGCATACGGAAAACCGTCAAAAACGTCCCGGCGCTTTCCCAAGTATTTCGCGCCTGGTCCCCAGTCGGCCGAGCAAGTTCCGCCCAGCAGCACGAATGCCGCTTCTTCAGCAACGGTGCTCGCTCGAAACACGTCGCCCGGTTGCAGTCGGCGAACAAAAAAACTCATCCACTCCCAGCGGGCCTGCTGACGAGGTAGGTGGAGAAGTTCGCCGCCCCGTTGAGGTGGCAATACCGAAGAATGGAAGAGAAAACCGCTTTCGCTCACATCTCCCCCGCGCTGCCATGCCCATTGCAAGCGCTCAGAAGCGCAATTCGTCTAACCGCTTTGAGACTATGGCAAATGCCTGCGGGATTGTCAATTGTCCGGCGAGAGATTCTGATTACCGGATGAAGGACAAACGGCACCGAGGGTGAGCCGGGTCTACCAACGATTTCCTATGAGCGGAGAGATTTTCCGATCGTAAATGCGCCGAACCGCAGCCATCCCTTCGTCAGTCAGCGGAGGGAGATCCGAAGCATGGCAGTTGTCGGCAACTTGTTCGGGCCGCTTGCCGCCGGGAATAGCGCAGGTCACTGCGTCGAACATCATAATCCACCGCAACGCGAACTGGCTCATCGAAACGCCGTGCGGCACCAGTTGACGAAGTTCCTCCACGGCTTCGAGGCCCGTCTTGTAGTCCACGCCTGAAAAGGTTTCGCCCACGTCAAAGGCCTCTCCGTGACGGTTGAAATTCCTGTGGTCATCCGCTGGGAAGGTTGAATTGAGGTCGAATTTGCCGGTGAGGAGGCCACTGGCGAGCGGCACGCGTGCCAGTATACCCACCTGCCGCCGCTTGGCCTCGGCGAAGAAGGTACCCGCCGGACGTTGGCGGAAGCAATTGAAGATGATCTGTACGGTCTGCACGTGGGGGTGTTGTATGGCGCGAAGGGCTTCCTCGACCTTTTCGACACTGACGCCGTAGTAGCGTATCTTCCCGGCTCTTACGAGGTCATCGAGAATGCCGAAGACTTCCGAGTGCTCGTAGAGCGAAGTGGGCGGGCAATGCAGCTGCAACAAGTCGAGCGAGTCTGTCGCAAGGTTGCGCAGGCTGTCTTCGATCCAAGTCGTGAGGTTCGGGCGGCTATAGCCCGCTTCGGTCTGCTTTGGGAGCCGGCGGCCGGCTTTGGTGGCGACGATTATCTGTTCCTTGCGCTGCTTTTTCAGTTGCGCGACCAGGCGCTCGCTACGCCCGTCGCCGTATACGTCGGCGGTATCTATGAAATTCACGCCGCAGTCGATCGCTTTGTTCAATGCCGCGAGAGAGTCTTCGTCAGATACGTGGCCCCAGGCGCTGCCGATTGCCCACGCTCCAAAACTGATATCCGATATTTGCCAACCGGTGCGCCCCAGCGAACGATAGTGCATTGATCCCTCGCGTCATGCGATTTGAATCCAGGCCGTAATGATACCGCGGAGCGCGAGCAGCGCCTAAAGCGGGAGACGCAAGCGGCGGGATTTGCAATTCGCTATTTGCGCGCTTCCAAGGGGTGCAAAAAGTGACGATTAAAACGAGGGGGTTGCTTGTTTTCAGTGGTTACGGCGAATTCTAATCGCTTCGAGGAGACGATTAGAAAGGTCGTCAGTAGTGATTGGTGATTAGCGATTAGTGAAGAGTGGGCCGCATTTGTAACATTGTAGTTCACGGCTGAATTGAGCGCCGGCCTCACGAGTTAGCGGTCTGCGTAGTAGCCATCTCTGGTTTGGACTGTGAAGTCCTTCTGCTTTACCGTGAGATGGATTTTGTGGTAGCCAGGGCTGGCATCGGATTTGGCTGGGACGTAGCCTAGGCCGTACTGATTGCGGAGTTCTTCGTTTATTGCATCGTAGATATCGCCAACCGACTGCTTCTTGGTGACCTCAAAGAACTGCCCACCTGTTTCCTTAGACATTTGCTCGAGTACCTTTTTTCCGTCGGGACGCGACTCCTGGGGATAGCGATGATGCCCACCGCCGCCCATTCCACCACCACCGCCCATTCCACCTCCACCCATATGCGGTCCGCCATAGCCGCCTCCGTTTCCGTAGCCTTCTTTATCGGCGAAAAGAATGGAGTAAACCAGCGTGTCGGCGCGCTGGGCGGTTTCGATGGCTTGTTGCAATGTCTCCTTGCTGCCGCGATCGACTCCGTCGGTGAGGACAATGAGCGCCTTGCGGCCCTGCTGCTTTTTCATTAGCTCGTTCGAGGCGAGGTACACCGCATCGTAAAGGAGGGTGCCGCCGCCACGGTGTCCAGGTGAGCCACGCCCGCCGTCATGCGGATCGCTGTTTCGCGTCTGCGCAAATTGCGGAGCGCCCAGTTGATCGAGTGATGCTTCCAATTTCGGGCGGGAAGAGGTGAGGTCCTGCAGAAGCTCCACTTCGTGGTCGAAGTGAATGACGAAGGCCTTGTCCTTATCGTCCCGCAGCACCTGCTCAATGAAGGTATGACTGGCGCTACGCTCCTGATCCAACACGCGTCTCTGGCTCATGCTGGTATCCACCAGTAGACCGAGCGTCAGCGGAAGGTTCGATTCTTGCGCGAAGTAAGTGATGGTTTGCGCGTGGCCGTCCTGGTCAACAACGAAGTCATCCTTGGTCAGGTTGTTGATGAGATGCCCCTTCTTATCGCGGACCGTCGCAAGCATGCTTACCATCTTCGATTCGACCGCGATGGGGGGACTCTGGCTCTGTTGCTGGCTCAGCAGCGGAGCATCGCCGAGAACAAGAAGGCCTCCGAGAAGCAGAGGGCAAAATTGTAAGCATCGCAGCGACACATACGAGGAACGACCGCGAAAAATTGCGGAAGGATTCTGCGGCGCTGGTCGAGAGCTGAACATGAAATGGGTCTTGGCCTGCACGAGGCAGTGGCTGGCCACACACCACCCACTGCTCGGCTGTCGCTTAACATTCCGCTCGCAGACCTACAAAGTTCCTTTTTTTTAACTGGCTCTCCTTGAATTGGCCTTCGACAGGAACCAAGGCCGCGCAACTGCGGCAATTTCTGGAACTGTAGCGCGTCGGATAGTGAATCATGGATGCGCGTGGGGATTCGCCATCGCGGGTTTGGGAATACAGTAATTTTGGTTACGCATTCTATGGCCTGGCTCGCTCCGGAAGCCTTGAAGGACTATTGCGATTTAAGCGCTCGTGGAGCGGGCCAAGGCCGCCAAAAATAAAAAATGGTATCCGCGGCTTTCGCAGCCGAAATCCGTTGTGACGCGCGCCTTTGAATGTGGCACGGAAAACTTGTTAGTGGATAACACGTCCAATTGTAACGGACAAAGCGCATGAGGTTTCCGGCCCGAGAAAGCTCGAGCTTCTGTTTGCGCCGAGTAAAAATTCTGGCGCTGTTTTTATTCTGCCTCCCAGCGGCGCATCTCTGCGCGGCTCAGCAGCCCGCGCCACCAGCCCTTACCGGAATCGTTCGAACTTCTGAAGGCACACCCGTTCCCGGCGCAAGCGTCCGCTTGATCAACAACGAGACAACCAAAGTTTGGCTGAGCTGGACCGACGAGTCGGGCAGGTTTGAATTTCCGCAGATCGGTCCTGGGCATTATCACATTGAGGCGAACCAACTCGGCTTTGTGCAGAGTTCGCTGACTATCGAGGTTCCGGTCGTTCCGCCCGGTCCAATTCCGATCGTCTTGCGCGTCGCAACTCTGGCGGAGCTGTCTGCGGCGCCCGGAAATCCCGCGTCAAACAAGCCCAGTTCACGTGGCAACGCTCAAGGCAACAGCCAGAGCAACGGCCAGAACAATTCACAGCATACCGCGCAAGATCGCACAGGAACTGGAGGGACTGGAGGCCGGGGACAAGTGCCGGCGGGAGTGGCCAACGCAATTCGCGAGGGCCTCGCAGGAGGTTTCGAGCAGACCGACTTGACCGGCGAAGGAACAACTCCACAAACAGCCGAAGGCAACGGCCCAGCGAGCGCCGGACCCCAAGCCGAAGCTGCACTTTCGAACGCTAGCAACTCGAATGCGACTTCTGATTCTTTCCTGCTTCAAGGCACGGTCGGACAAAGTCTGGCATCGAACGGCCCGGGAGGATTTGGTGAGGGCGGGTGGATACCGGGCACTCCCGCGGGACCAGGACAAGGAGGCCCGGGCGGCGGTCGCGGAGGGGCAGGAGGCGCGGGCGGACAGATGTTCGGTCCTGGTGGCGGAGGTTTTGGAGGTCCAGGAGGGCAGGGCGGTCCTGGAGGCGGCGGTGGAGGAATGTTTGGCGGAGGAGGGCGGGGAAGACTGGGGCGTCAAACGGTGAACCGCATTCGCTTCAGTTTTTACGATCACTACGAGAACGCCGCCTTCGACGCCAAGCCCTTTTCGATCACAGGTCACGAAGTTCCCAAGCCCAGCCATTACGATGAGCGGTTCGGCGGCAATCTCGGCGGCCCGCTGAAAATTCCGCACATTTATAATGGTAGCGACAAGACATATTTTTTCGTCAACTACCAGCACGAAATTCAGTCGAGCGCGCTGGATACGTACTCCACGGTGCCTACAGCGGCTGAACGCAGCGGCGATTTCTGCCGACTGGGAATTACCTTGTATGACCCATTTTCGAATTTCAGCGGGCCGCGCACTCCTCTGGGCAACGGCTGCCAGGTTCCCACCATCAACTCCGCGGCGGCGGGGCTTCTCGCATTTTATCCGCAGCCGAACTTGCCGGGCACGGTGCAGAACTATCTGCTGCAAACCACCGTGCCGATCAACAACGACATTGTGAATCTGCACGTGCTGCACACCATCAATTCGAAGTTCAGCCTGAATGGAGGCTACAACCTAAATTCCCAGCGGCAGAATACGTTTGGCAGTTTCCTCGATAACGCCGGCACGCAATCATCGCTGAGCCAGTCCGTGACGCTGGGCCTTTCGCACAATTGGACGCCTCACGTGGTGGAAAGCACGCAACTGAACTGGAGCCGCAGCCGCACGCAAATCCTCAGCGATAATTCTTTCGTCAACGACGTTGCCGGTGATCTGGGGATTAGCGGAGTTTCGACCGACCCGCTCACGTTTGGCATTCCGGCCATCAAATTCACCAGCTTTTCGGGGTTGAACGATCCGGTACCGTCGCTCGTGCGCAACCAAACTTTGCGGCTCGGTGACAGCGTGAAGTGGATTCATGACAAGCACACGGTGACCGTCGGCGGCGAAATCCGCCGCATCGAGCTCAATTCGGAGGCCGATCCACAACCGCGAGGAGCATTCAATTTTACAGGCGTGATGACGTCGCAGCTGACTTCCACCGGGCAGCCCGTGCCGGCAACTCCGCAGACCGAGCCTTTCTACGAGCTGGCGGATTTTCTCCTGGGCCTGCCGTACAGCACCATGGTGCAATTCGGTCCGAACATTTACTTGCGCAGCTGGGATTTTATTACCTACGCGCAGGACGACTGGCGAGTGAACAGGCAATTCACGCTGCTTTACGGCGTGCGCTATGAAGCAGCTACGCCGCCGGTGGACAAGTACGACCGGATCGCGAACCTCGATTTGAATTCGACGGCGACACAAGTAGATGTAGTCACGCCCGGCGCAACGGGAATGTTCAACGGCAGGTTTCCGCGCGCATTGGTCCACGGCGATTACGGGAATTGGGCGCCACGCATCGGATTTGCCTGGGTGCCGCAATTCATCAAGCCCAAGACTGTCATCCGCGGCGGATATTCAATTTTCTACAACGAAGCGATCTACAACACTTTGGCGCAGCAATATCTGGAATACGAGCCGCCGTTCGCCACGTCGGAAAATCTGATCACTTCAGGAAGTCAAGTGCTCACGCTCCAGGACGGTTTTCCGAGTATCAGCAAAGTCACGAATAAGGGAGGCGTGAATCCATTCTATAAGGATGGCTACGCGCAGCTTTGGACCCTGGGTACTGAAACATCGTTTTCGCAGAACTGGATTTTGGATTTGACTTACACCGGGACCAAGGGCACGAATTTGGATCTGCTGCGCGCGCCGAATCGCGCGCCGTTGGGTACCAGTCCCTTGAATACGCAGGTTTCTTTCCAGATTCCCGGCGCGAATAGCTTTTATTACGATCAATCCGGCGCGAATTCCATTTACAACGCACTGCAGGTGCGGCTGGTGCACCGGTTTACGAAGGGCGTGTCGCTGCAGGCGTTCTATACCTTTGCGAAGTCCCTCGATAACGCCAGCACGATTGGCGCCAGCACGCCTGTGGTGGTGCAGCAAGACGGCAATTTCGCGGCGGAGCGCGGACTTTCATCCTTCGATGTGCGCCACCAAGTGCGCCTTTTCTCGGTGTACGAACTGCCCTTTGGCGAGCACCATCGCCACGGGAACCATGGCTGGGCCGTACACGTCTTTAGCAATTGGCGACTGCAAAATATCGTCACGTGGCAAACCGGAACGCCCTATACGGCTTATCTCGGCGGCACTGCGGCGGATAATGGAACCGGCGCGAGTTTTTCGCTGCGCGCAGAGCAGATTGGAGATCCCAGCGTGGGCATTTGCGGCGGTGCGCCTTTGTCGTTCTTCAACACAGCGGCTTTCACCACGCCCGCTGCGACGGCGTACGGCAACGAGCGTCGCGGCTCGGTCGAAGGGCCCTGTAAATTGAGTTGGAATTCGTCGCTCGGGAAATCTTTTCGATTCGGCCCGCAAGAACGGCATCACTTGGATATTCGCTGGGAGGTTCAGAACCTTTCGAATACGCCCAGTTTTTCGGGGCTTGCCACCACGCTGGGTTCGTCATCCTTTGGCCGCATAACGAGTGCGGCCGCGATGCGCACGATGGACGCGATGGTCAGGTATAACTTCTGATGAGAAATGCCGCTTCCAGAATCACGAATTCATTTCTTGCGGCATTGCTTGTCGCGGGAATGGCGCTTGGCCAATCTCAACAGCAGCAGGCTGCGAATCCGCCCGCTCAACCTTCCGCGAATCCGCCTGCGCCCGTCGCCGTGCCGATGCCGTCAGCGCCGACCTCATCGCGACAATCTTTGAAACAGACTCCGGCTCCGGTATTGCGAGCGATCTCGGACTTGGTGCGCATCGACGTGGAAGTGACGGACAGATCCGGCAAGGCGATCAAGGGATTGCGCGCGGACCAATTCGTGGTCACCGATGACGGCAAGCCGCAGACGATTTCGACTTTCTCGTACGAGGATATCGAGCACGTGGAGACTGCGCCAGCGGAGGATGCCAAACCTATCGTCGTGCCGGTGGACAATGAAGGGCCGAACACGCCGTCCGCGGCGGAGGCCAGCGAACAACTACGCGACCGGCGTCTGATCGTTCTGTTTTTCGATCTGACCTCTATGCAGCCGGACGATCTGATTCGGGCGCACGATGCCGCGGCAAAATTCGTGAAGCAGCAGATGACCAAGGCGGACGTCGTAGCTGTTATCGCGTTTTCCACGCGGCTTACCGTGCTGGCGAATTTCACGAACGATGGCGCGCTCTTGGAGAAAGCGATCGCGCAACTTACCGAGAACAGCACGACCGAACTTTCGAACCCTCTCGACGCTGCTGCGGAAAACGGCGACTACGACGTGCAGGAATATACCGGCGCGGCTTATACGCCTGACGAAACCGAGTTCAACGTTTTCAATACCGACCAGAAACTTGCAGCTGTAGAGGGTTTGGCCAATGTGCTCGGAGGAATTCCTGGCAGAAAAGCGCTCGTGGAATTTACCGGCGGCATCACGCAGACCGGCGAGGAAAATCGCACGCAGCTTCGCGCCGCCACGGATGCGGCGAATCGCGCGGACGTCTCGATTTACTCGCTGGATTCGCGCGGATTATTCGCGATGACGCCGGGTGGAGATACCACTGCAAACGCTGCGACTGGAAATTCTATGTTTACCGGGGCGTCGGTGTTTCATCAGACCGACCAGCGCGAGGATTCGCGTGACACGCTCGCGACACTCTCGACGGATACGGGAGGCAAAGCATTTTTCGATTTGGCGGATTTGAGCGACGCATTCCCGAAGATCCAGCAGGATAACAGCGGTTACTATCTCGTCGGCTACAATTTGGGCGCTGATGTCAAACGCGATGGGCGGTGGCGCGCGATTCGTGTGAAAGTGAACGTGCCGGGTGCGCATGTTCGTTATCGCGATGGTTATTACGCGCCGCGCGATTTTCAGCATCTGGAAAAAGAAGATCGCGATCAGCAGCTTGGGGATGCGGTGAATTCGGATAATCCCGTTGTGGAGCTTCCGGTCGCGGTCGAGACGGGAATGTTCCGGCTGAGCCCCGAGCAGACTTACGTTCCGATTGCCGCGAAAATTTCCGCTAGCGCGCTCGATTGGGCTGAAAAACATGGGCACCGGCAGGCCCAGTTTGATTTTGCTGTGGATGTGCGTGCGCTGCCTTCGGGGCAGGCTGTGGCGCAACTGCGCGACACCACGCAAGTGAATCTTGATCCGCAGCGTTTTGCGGAGATCAACAAGAAGAATTTGCTTTATCAGGGCGGCATGGTGCTGGGGCCGGGAAATTACCGGCTGAAATTTGTGGCGCGGGAGAATGAGTCGGGGAAAATTGGAACGTTCGAGGAAAACCTTTCCGTGCCGGTGGCGCAGCCTAGCAAAATAGTACTGAGCTCGGTGGTGTTTTCTAGCCAGCTGGTGCCCGCGCCGGCGCATAAAAATTCCGAGGTGCAGACTAAGGGGCAAGGATTGCCGGCGAAACTCGTGAGTTCGCCGCTGGACGTGAATGGGCAGACGATTGTTCCGAGCGTGACGCGGTTGTTCATGCAGAACCAGACGCTTTATGTGTTTTTTCAGGCTTATTATCCGGAAAAACTGGATAGCAAGGAAACGCTCGACCCCAGTTCTCTCCGCGCTGGGCTGATTTTTTTTCGCAACGGCTTGCAAGTGAACACGACGCCTTTGCTGGCCCCCGTCGAAGTGGACGCGAAGAAATACACTGCGTCGTTCCGCATTAGTTTGCCTCTCGCCAAACTGCAAGGCGGACGCTACACCGTGCAAGCGGTCGTGATCGCGCCCGGCACGCAACTCTCCGCGTTCCGCCGCGCTTACCTCGCTTTGCTATCCACGCCCCCTGCTCGGGCAGAGGCGCCTCCACCCAAAGCCAGCGCACCCATGCCCGCGAATACGCCGCCTACAAACGATCCGCCTAAGCCGCCATCGCGCTAACAAGTCCGTTCGCCTCAGGACCACGGGACTGCCGTAACCTATTCTATCGGTGGGCGTTGTAACCTCTGAGGCCACTGCTTGACTGGCCCGCGAGCGGCCCGAAGTAGAGTTCAAAAGATTCGCTTGACATATTCCCATATGAGAATATATTGTAACCTCATGCCGAGAGCAGCTACAACGTCGGACTCCTTCAACGCTATCGCCGAACCCCGGCGCAGGGAGATCCTCAATTACTTGGCGCTCCAGGAGCGCCCTGTCGGCGATATAGTGGACCGGTTGGGGCTCGAGCAGCCCTCGGTCTCCAAACACCTGCGTGTCCTGCGCGACGTTGGCCTGGTGAATGTTCGCCGCGAAGGCCGCCAAATCTTCTATCGCACTAACGCCGAAGGGATCCGGCCCCTGCACGAATGGGCCGGCACTTTCGAGCGCTTCTGGCGTCACCAACTCATCCGCGTGAAAGAACGCGCTGAAGAAGACGCGACAAAAGCAGCGGAGCTTCGTCGAACCACGGAGAAGGAGAAACCATGACCAAAGGAAAAAGGCAAACGAAGAAGGATCAAGATCTCACCTTTGCATTTATCGTGGATCAACCTCCGCAAGATGCTTTCGCTGCCATCAATAATGTTCGTGGATGGTGGTCGGGAGAAATTGAAGGGCCTACCGACAAACTCGGTGGCGAGTTTACGTACCGTTACAAAGACATTCATTACAGCCAACACAAGATAACCGAATTAATCCCCGGCAAAAAAGTCGTCTGGCTTGTTCTGGACAGCTCCCTGAATTTCATTGCTGACAAAACCGAGTGGAACGGCACTAAAATTGCGTTCGATATCGCCAAGAAAGGCGACAAAACCGAAGTGCGCTTCACGCACGTGGGCTTAGCTCCTAACGATGAATGTTATGACGGGTGCTCAAACGCCTGGAACTCGTACATCAACGGCAGTTTGCGGAACTTGATTACGAAGGGTAAAGGACAGCCCAACCCCAAAGAATAACGAAGGTGCAGCCGGTTTTTTCGTCTTACCGAGTCGAAGACAGACGGAATTAGACAAAACATCACAAGGAGGAGGAATGAGCAAGACTGCCGCAACCATGACCGACAAGACCGCCGACAATTTGACGCTAACCATAAATCAGGAAATCCGGGTGCGCGCGTCGCTTGATACTACTTTCAACGCATTGCTGGAACAAATGGGGCCGCACAACGAGACGCCGGAAGGTAAACCCTTGCCGATGAAGATCGAGGCGTGGCCGGGGGGCCGGTGGTACCGGGACCTCGGCGATAACAACGGACATTTCTGGGGATCGGTGCAGGCGATCAAGCGGCCGACTCTGCTGGAGATCACCGGGCCTTTGTTCATGTCCTTCGCGGCGGTTTCCAATTTGCAATACCGACTGTCGGAAGCCGACGGTGGGACGTTGATTACGTTCAGGCACTCCGTGCTGGGATTCATCCCGGACGATTACAAGGAGAACATGGGGAAGGGTTGGGCGTGGATTCTCGATCGCACGCGCAAACGGGCGGAGGGGGCCCGGCCGCAGTGAGTCAAAAGCGAAAATAGAAAATAGAAAATAGAAAAGCGAAAATAGAAAAGCGAAACCGAAGCCGGCGCTGGAAGCCAAACGGGGAATGAAAACGGGATCGGAAGTTAAAGCTCAGTCTAGTTGCTTCATAAAACCAAAAAAAGGAAAAGGAGATAACGACCATGAGCACGAAGCCTACCTACGAACAAGCACAACTTCACTTGCAGGTTTATGAGGAGCGGCGCGAGGCGCGGTTGCGGCAGGCCCGCGATTGGTTCTTCAAGAACTTTTTCGCCGACACGATGGATGAGGCCATGAAAGTCGCCCCAATGGGAACGGATGCGGGTACATCCTTCATGATGGTCGTCAGCTACTGGGAGCAAGCCTGCGCTCTGCTCAATTACGGCCTCCTGCACGAAGATCTTTTCTTCGAGACCAGCGGCGAGTTTTTCGGCGTCTGGGAACGCGTGAAGCCCACGATTGCAGAAGGCCGCAAACGTTTCTCCAATCAGCTGTTCCTAGCGAATGTGGAGAAGGCGGCGCAGCGCTTCGAAGCGTGGTCGGAAGCCCGCACGCCCGGCGCGATCGCCATGATGCGCCAGATGGGGCAGGCGATGCGCGCGCAGTTCGCATCCGCAGCCAAGGCCTAACTGGGTCCTGGTGCGAGACAAAGCAGGGAACCATGTGTCCAGCATGCTTGGCAGCAGCGGCTTTTATAGCCGGCAGTGCGATCACCACGAGCGGAGTGGCGGCGCTCGTGGTCAAGAAGGTGTGGACGGGAAAGCTCGCAAACGGAACAGTTGCGAAGAATCAAAGAAAGGAGAGTCACCATGGCTAGTAGCAAAGCAATCCCACAACATCCGAAAGTTGTGTCACAAGCCGAGTGGCTTGCGGCTCGCAAGGAACTTCTGAAGAAAGAAAAAGAGCTCACACGCCAGAAGGATGCGATCAGCGCCGAACGGCGCCAGCTTCCGTGGGTCAAAGTCGAGAAGAATTATGTTTTTGACGGGCCGAACGGGAAAGTGACGCTCGCAGACCTTTTCGACGGCAAGAGCCAGCTGATTATCTACCACTTCATGTTCGGCCCGGATTGGCAGGAGGGTTGCCCCAGTTGTTCCTTCGCCATGGACCATACCGACGGCGCGCTGCCCCATCTCGCGCAACGCGACGTTTCCTTCGCCGCGATTTCACGAGCGCCCTACCCGAAGATTGACGTCTTCAAGAAACGCATGGGCTGGCACTTCAATTGGGTTTCCTCGAACGCCAACGATTTCAACCGCGACTATCACGTGGCGTTCACCAAGGAAGAAATCGCCACTGGAAAAGTGGAATACAACTACGGTGTGGTTCCCTTTCCCAGCGAAGAAGCTCCGGGAACCAGCGTCTTCTACAAGGACGAGAACGGCAACATCTTTCACACCTATTCGGCTTACGCCCGAGGAGGCGAGGCGGCCATGAACACTTACCACTACCTCGACCTGGTTCCCAAGGGGCGCGATGAAGATTCCCTCCAGTTCACTATGGCGTGGGTTCGCCATCACGACCGCTACGCCGACGGCCGGCTGGCGGATGCGTCAAGGCCATATTGGCCTGAAGTCATGTCGGAAACTGCGGGCGGTGCGAAGAAGTCATAGTGGGAGAGGCTCTGGTTGCGATCCGGTACTAGCGGCGAAGCATGGGCCGCACCTACGGCGCTTGTTGCTCTTTCGGCCAGTACCCAGCGTCACACCGTGGGCCAACTTTTGCCGCGCCTCCGGCGCTGGGTCGTGTGGGCGTGCTGGGCTTGCGAATCCGGATCGCAACTACGAGCGTGGGCTTGAGAGATGGTCAAGCAGCTCCGATCTGAAGAGATCGTCTTCTTAACTTTCTGAGATGAGTTTCCCGCCGCGAATCGCACTTAGGCGAGGCTTGCTTTGTCGGTGGTTTTTTGGGGGGCCAGCTTCCAGCAGTCTCGCGCGATGGCCCAATCTTCCTGGGCGCGAATCACTAGAACGCGCACCACTGAATCTTCACTCGCAATATCGCGATCTTGCGGCGATGCTGCGTTTTTCCCGGAATCGAGATACAGGTTCAGATATCCAAAATTGGCGCACGCCGCGGCTCTGACTTCGCTGGAATTTTCACCGATTCCCGCGCTGAAGATCAGCGCGTCCAGGCCACCCAGGACCGCAGTCATCGCACCGATACCGGATCGCAGCCGATGAACGAAAATATCGAAGGCGAGTTTGGCGCGTGCGTCGCTTGATCTCATGGACGCGACGATTTGGCGCATATCACCTGAGGCTCCCGAAATCCCCAGCAACCCCGATTTTTTGTTCAATAATTCGTCGAGTTGTTCGCCCGTAGAATGTTCTTGCCGCATCAGGTAAGTCAGAATGCCGGGATCAACCGATCCCGAGCGGGTGCCCATCATTAACCCTTCGAGCGGGGTGAATCCCATCGTGGTATCCACGCTGTGGCCTTCTTGAATTGCCGCCAGGGAGCAGCCGTTTCCCAAGTGGCAGGTCACCAACTTCAGCGATTGCAAATCCTCGCCGAGCAATTGAGCGGCGCGGCCCGCGCAGTATTGATGATTGATTCCGTGAAAGCCGTAACGGCGGATCCCTTTAGACAGCCATTCATAAGGGCCGGGATAGACGAACGCAGGTTCGGGCAAGCGACTGTGGAAGCCGGTATCGAACACAGCGACTTGCCGGACGTGGCCCAGGCGTTTTGCAACGATCTCCATTCCCTCGAGTTCGGCACGGTTATGCAGGGGCGCGAACGAGGACATGCGAGAGATTGCTGCTTTTACTTCTGGAGTGATTATTATGGGTTGGCGGAAATCCTGTCCGCCGTTGACCACGCGATGGCCAACCACGTTGATTTCGGAGGGCGCTGATAGGACCCGCGTCTTTCCGGTCCACAGCGTATTGAGCAGCGACTCGAGGGCTTGTTCGCGTGATGCGATTTTTGTTGGTTGTTTGAGTTTTGCGCCGTGCGAGGTTTCGATGGTTACCTCGGCTTGATTGCCGTTCCATTCGGCTTTGGCTTGCCAGATCGGTTCGGGCGGATGTTCGGGAAGGGCATCGCCGATTTCGTAGAGAGAGCTTTTCTGACTGCTTGATCCCGAATTGAGAACGAGGATCTTCATTGGCTGGTCCTGGGCAGCTCGAAATTTATGGTTTCAGCGCGTCCGCACGAACAAACGCGAAAGCTCGTCGAACTCTTAAGCCCTAGAAAAATAACTTTTTCGAAAACCGCGAAAGGGTGCAAGGCATGTTCCGTACCTACGGCGCTTTCAGCTCTCTTTTGCCGGGTACCCAGCGCTCACGCGCTGGCCTAACCTCTGCCGCGTCTCCGGCGCTGGATTTTTAGTAGGGCCATTTCCAGTCGCGGATTTCGGGGAGGTCGTCTCCGTGCTCGCGAATGTATTGCTTGTGCTCGACTAGCTTGTTGCGGACGTATTGTTTGAAATGCGCGTTGATGGGCTGGAGCCGCGGCACGCGGTCTACCACGTCTCCGGCCAGATCAAAACGGTCGAGGCCGTTTAGGACGGTCATGTCGAAAGGCGTCGTGGTGGTTCCTTCCTCTTTGTAGCCGTGAACGTGGAAGTTGGCGTGATTTTCCCGGCGATAAGTGAGGCGATGAATCAGGGACGGGTAGCCATGATAGGCAAAAATCACGGGCTTATCGGTCGTAAACATCGAATTGAATTCGCTATCGGGCAGGCCGTGCGGATGTTCGGTTTTCGTTTGCAGCGTCATCAGATCAACGACGTTCACGACGCGAATCTTGATGTCTGGGAAATGCTTGCGGAGCAAGTCCACGGCGGCGAGAGTTTCGAGCGTCGGGATATCTCCGGCGCAAGCCATTACGACGTCCGGCGGAACGCCCTGATCAGTGCAAGCCCATTCCCAGATTCCAATTCCGGCCGTGCAGTGTTCGATGGCGGATTTCATATCGAGATACTGCAACGCGGGCTGCTTGCCGGCGACAATTACGTTTACGTAGTTACGGCTGCGCAGGCAATGATCCGCGACGGAAAGCAGCGTGTTCGCGTCCGGCGGCAGGTACACGCGAACAACGTCCGCTTTTTTGTTCACCACGTGGTCAATGAATCCGGGATCCTGATGCGTGAAGCCGTTGTGATCCTGGCGCCACACGTGCGAGGTCAGCAGGTAATTCAAGGACGCGATGGGACGCCGCCAGGCGATGTCGCGCGTCACCTTGAGCCACTTCGCGTGCTGATTGAACATGGAATCCACGATATGAATGAACGCTTCATAGCACGAAAAGAATCCGTGACGCCCCGTCAGTAGATAGCCTTCGAGCCAGCCTTGGCACATGTGCTCGCTGAGAACCTCCATCACCCGTCCGTTCGTTGAAAGATGTTCGTCGGTGGGCAGCAGCGGTTCCATGAAGATTTTGTCGGTGGCTTCATACAGCGCTTCTAGGCGGTTTGAGGCTGTCTCGTCGGGGCCCCAGACGCGGAAGTTTTTCGTCTCGGCGCTCATATTCATCACATCGCGCAGAAGCTTGCCCAAAACGCGTGTAGCTTCCTCGATAGACGTGCCGGGCCTGGACACCGGAACCGCGTAATCGCAAAAATTCGGCATGGCGAGGTCCCGGAGTAGGAGACCCCCATTCGCGTGCGGATTCGCGCCCATTCTGCGATTGCCCTTCGGCGCGAGTTCCGCAAGTTCCGGAATCAGTTTGCCCTTCTCATCGAAAAGTTCTTCGGGCTTATAGCTTTTCATCCAGTCTTCGAGAATTTTCAGATGGCCCGGCTTCGACGCAAAATCCGTGATGGGCACCTGGTGAGCGCGCCACGTGCCTTCCACCGGTTTGCCGTCCACCACTTTCGGCCCCGTCCATCCTTTCGGTGTGCGCATGATAATCATGGGCCATTCCGGCATGCCTGTGGATTTGCCGGCGCGCGCTGCGTTCTGGATTCTGTGGATTTCCTCGACGACGGAATCGAGCGTGTGCGCCATGAGCTGGTGCATGATTTCGGGCTCGTGTCCTTCGACGAAATACGGTTTGTAACCGTAGCCGGCAAAGAGCTGCGTTAGCTGCGCGTCGTCCATGCGGCCGGGAATGGTGGGATTCGCGATCTTGTAGCCGTTCAGGTGCAGGATGGGAAGCACAGCGCCGTCTCGCGCGGGATTGAGGAACTTGTTCGCGTGCCAACTGCCGGCGAGCGGACCGGTTTCAGATTCACCATCGCCGACCACGCAGCAGATCAAGAGGTCGGGATTGTCGAACGCCGCGCCGTACGCGTGGGCGATGGAGTAGCCGAGTTCGCCGCCTTCGTGGATTGACCCCGGCGTTTCCGGAGCTACGTGACTGGGGATGCCGCCGGGAAATGAAAATTGCTTGAACAACTTGCGCAGGCCTTCTTCCGTTTGTGGGATGTGAGGATAGAGCTCGCTGTAGGTGCCTTCGAGAAACGTATTCGCTACGAGACCCGGTCCGCCGTGACCGGGGCCGGCGATATAGATGACGTTCAGATCGAGTTTTTTGATCAGACGATTGAAGTGCAGATAGATGAAATTCAAACCAGGAGTCGTCCCCCAATGGCCCAGCAGACGCGGCTTGATATTTTCCAGTCTTAGCGGTTCGCGCAGCAGGGGATTGTGCAGTAGATAAATCTGCCCGACGGAGAGGTAATTTGCCGCGCGCCAATAGGCGTGCATCTTGCGCAATTCTTCGGACGAAAGCGGCTTGGGGAAATCAGAAGGAGTCGCGGAACCTGTGGATGTTGCTGAAGCCATCTCGGTATCCTCCGGGCGCGGGAGCGCCCTGCACTGCTGAACTTTCCCCGGGGAGTGACATTGTAACGCAGTCGTTCGGATTATGCAGGAACGCGGCGGAGCTAGAGGAGCTATGTGGTGTCACGCCGGGGCTGGTGGCACGGGCTGGCATCCACGGCTGGTATGCGGTCTTTGCATCATGGCGCGTCAAAATGTGCTGGACTGGCGCGAAAATAGTTTATGATGCTCGACGCGCATGGAAGCCCACAGACCAACCTCACCTACCAATACGATCAGCCCTTCGCAGAGTTCAACATCGGGTGGTTCTACGCGTTTTGCAATGTTCGTCGTCACCGCCTTGTTTTTCATGTGGGGCTTCGTCACCGTTTTGAACGATATTCTGGTGCCTCACCTCAAGAGCATTTTTGATTTGAACTACACCGAAGTGATGCTGATTCAGTTCGCATTCTTCTCGGCGTATTTCATTTTTTCGATTCCTTCGGCCAAATTAATTGACTCGATCGGATACCAGCGAACGATGGTCGTCGGCCTATTGACGATGGGAGTGGGCGCGCTGTTGTTTATTCCTGCCGCGAGCGTTCCTTCGTACCCGCTGTTTCTCACCGCACTGATGATTCTTGCGGCCGGGATTACGGCCTTGCAGGTGGCGGCCAACCCTTACGTTGCGGTCCTGGGTCCGCCGGAGACGGCTTCGAGTCGCCTGAATTTGACGCAAGCGTTCAATTCGCTGGGAACGACGATCGGGCCGTACCTAGGTGGCCTGTTTATCTTGAGCGCGGCGCCCCAAAGTATGACTGCCGTGCGGCAGTTGGGCGCGGCCGCGCTGCAATCGTATCGCGTGCACGAGGCATCCTCGGTAAAGCTCCCCTACTTATTCATTGGTCTGCTACTGGTCGTACTCGCGGGCGCCATCGCGTGGGCCAACCTTCCTGCCATACCCGAAGCCGAACGCCACTCGGCGGCTGGTTCGATGAAGAGCGTGCTGAAATACCGCCACCTCGTGCTCGGCGCAGTGGCCATTTTTGTGTACGTCGGCGCCGAGGTTTCGATTGGGAGCTTTCTGGTGAACTATTTGAGCCAGCCGGATATCGGCAATATTACCGAGCAAACAGCCGCGCGTTTTGTCTCATTCTATTGGGGCGGAGCGATGGTCGGTCGGTTCCTGGGCTCAGCGATTCTTCGCTGGGTTCGTGCCGACCGGATGCTCGCGATCGCGGCCTTCGCTGCGTGTATTTTAGTTTGCGTATCCATGCTGACGTCCGGCCACGCCGCGATGTGGAGCATCATTCTGGTAGGCTTTTTCAACTCCATCATGTTTCCGACCATTTTTACCTTGGGGATCGCGAAACTGGGGCCGCTTACCGGGGATGGTTCGGGAATATTGGTTATGGCCATCGTTGGTGGCGCGATTCTGCCTGTGATACAGGGATCGCTTGCAGATCATCTGGGGATTCACCACGCTTTTATTCTTCCCGTGCTTTGTTATCTCTACATTGCGTACTACGCATGGAAGGGTTCGAAGCCTGTCGTGCCTGGGTGAGCGCGCGAATGCGCGAAGGTATCAGTCGAACCTAAGTAGCCATCTCTAACCAAAGGTGAGAGGGGAAGATGCGGGGGGCACCTTCCCCTTAAGGGGAACAGACGCGGCCTGGGGTTGGCGGGATACGTCAGCGGAACTTGATTACAGGCTTCAGACTCTGCGCATCAGGCCACGCACCAGAGCGACCAGGAAAAGCACCAGAAAAATGAAGAACAAAATTCTCGCGCTGCCGGCTGCCTTCAGGGCGATGCCGCCGAACCCGAAGACCGCGGCGATCAACGCGATGATGAAAAAAGCAAAGTGCCCACCGGAGCATTTTGCGTTCCTCCTAAAATCCGTGTCTGGGACGTCGGAGCTGTGCAGTTCTGTCTTCCTTCTTACGCTGCGGCGCTGACCCCTTCAATACACTCTGTTGTGTATTTTTCCGGCAAGCCAGCCTGACTTTCTTCGGTCCCTGCAGCCTCTGAAATGCCTTGTGTAATGGCCATTTTCTGCGATTTCAGGGCTCGACGCGCGGAGCCGCCGCTGTCCAAACGGCCAGAAGTTGGGCTGAGTTTTGAAAACGTCCTGTATAATTTGAGCGGTTTCGAGAGGGTTGTGGGCCGACGGGTACTCACGTTGGGAAAAAGTCTCTGGCAGTAGGAGCGATAAATGAAGAATCTTCGTATTCTTATAGCGGATGATCATGATCTGATGCGGCGCGGCGTGAAAACTCTTCTGCAGTCGCATGCCGGCTGGGAGATTTGCGGAGAAGCGCATACGGGCAGAGAAGCGGTGACGCAAGCGGAAGAACTGAAGCCCGACATCGTGATTTTGGACATCAGCATGCCGGACCTCAACGGAGTGGAAGCGGCCAGAAGAATACGAAAGGCATCACCCGGTACGGAAGTATTGATTCTCTCGGTTCACTATTCCGATCAGCTCATTCGCGAAATTCTGGAAGCCGGGGTGCGCGGCTACATCGTGAAATCGGATTCGGACCGCGATCTGATCATTGCGGTAGAAACACTCGCAAGCCACAAGCCCTTCTTCACTCCTCGTGCGACCGAAATCATCATGAGCAATTTCAGCGCGGGCGGCTCCGCGCGCCGGGAACTGCCGGAATCGCTTCGCGACCGGCTTACCTCTCGCGAGCGCGAGATCGTTCAACTGCTCGCGGAGGGAAAGAGCAGCAAGGAAGTGGCGTCTTCTTTGAACATCAGCGTCAAAACCGCCGAAACCCACCGCGCCAATATCATGCGCAAACTGCAATTGCACACCGTCAGCGAGCTCGTGCGCTACGCAGTGCGCAACCAAATTATCGAGCCGTAACACGCGAGACAATCTTAAGAGAGGTCCCCGCCGTTCGAGATGACGAGGGTTTTTGCGCAATAAGCGGAACACGGCGTCGCGACTAAGACCACTAAGACCGACAAACCGCTCAAGCTCCGATTTCTTAGGAAACGATTTTTGGCGAACTACCAGGGCGCGAAGCATGTGCCGCACCTACGGCGCGGGTTGCTCTTTTCGACGAATACCCAGTGCTCATGCGCCGCGCGACTGGCGCTGGGTCTAGCCTGTATCGCGTGCTGTGCTTACCAGTCCGCATTGCAAACTGGCAAGGCTCTGCAAGCGCCCGATGACCAGCTCGAGCTTCCATTGTTTTTCCTCGAATGGGTTGAATTTAGAGTGGCTCGGTACTTTCCTTATCGCTTGAGCAAAGCCGGGACCACTGTTGTAGAGACCAACTCCTTTGGCGTGTTGGACGTAAGAGCTTGAGCTCCCTCGACTTGCCCGGTTGCTAAGCGAGTAGGAGTTCGCCGGATGAAGCGCAAAAACGCGATTCGCGGAAGCCGTTGTTATATGATTTTCAGCGCTTATTGAGGGCGCTAGCAGTTTGCGAAATACAACTCGCGCCTCAGGGGTTGAAACCCCGGATGATCGGCGAGCCTTATGCAGCGTGTTCGCCTGAAATAAGGCAAAAAGCCGCCTCCCAAAACCAGACGCCCGGAATCAAAACTTCGTATGGACTGCCAAGGAGGACCGCAATGCAGAGCAACATCCTCTCCCGATTTCATTTGAGGTTACTGGTGACGGCGGTTTTGCTCTTCTTTTCGCCTTCCTTGACCAGAGGCCAGAACGCGCCGAGTCCGCCTCCCGGTGACTCGACGCCCGATCTGAAATCCCTGGCGGAGTCCGTGCGCTTACTCCAGTCGCAGGTGCAATCGCTGAATTCTCAAGTAAGCGAGCTGCGCAGCGGCCAGCAACAAGCTTTGCAGGAGGCCGCAGCGCTTCGCCGCGAGCTGAATCAGACGAAGGAACAGTTGGCGGCGCAGTCCGATGACCGTTCCGGAAGCTATGCGCTAGCCGCTAGGCCAACCTCTGGATCGACCTCTCCAAACACCTCCTCGGCATCGCCGGACTCAGTTCTGTCTGTAGGCACGCAGCAATCGGGGGCATCACTTCAGGAGCAAATTTCCAAGTTGGAAGACGACCAGCACTTAATGAACGACAAACTCGTCGAACAAAGCCAAACAAAAGTGGAGAGCGGATCGAAATACCGCGTGCGCCTTTCGGGCATTATACTCCTCAACGCCAACGTCACGCGCGGCTCGGTGGACAATCTGGACTTTCCGCAAGTTGCAACGCCCCCCGCGACAGCTGGGGTATCGGGAGCATTCTCAGGATCGCTCCGTCAGTCGCAAATCGGGATTGAGGCTTTCGGGCCGGACATCGCCGGGGCGCGCACAAGCGCGAATATAAAGTTCGATTTTGCCGGCGGCTTTCCGAACGCACCCAACGGCACCGCGTTTGGCATCATGCGATTGCGCACCGGGACGATCCGTTTGGACTGGGAGCACACGTCCATCGTTGCGGGGCAAGACTCCCTTTTCTTTGTGCCTCTTACTCCTAGCACGCTCTCGTCGCTTGCGATTCCTGCTCTTTCCTACACCGGCAATTTGTGGAGTTGGACGCCGCAAATCAGGATCGAGCATCGTGTCGAGCTCTCCGACAACTCGAGCCTCTTGTTGCAGGCCGGAATTCTGGATTCACTGACCGGCGATATTCCGCGGGCGTATTACCGGGTTCCGACGGTCGGCGAACAATCGGGGCAGCCCGCCTACGCGGCGCGAATCGCATGGAGCCGGCGAGAGTCCGGCAGGGACATGACGATTGGAGTTGGCGGCTATTATGGACGCCAGAATTGGGGCTTCGGTAGAAATGTGGACGGTTGGGTTGGCACCACCGACGTGACTTTCCCACTTGGGAATTTCTTCGATCTGAGCGGCGAATTCTATCGTGGGCGAGGCGTGGGGGGAATGGGCGGGGGAATCGGGCAAAGCGTTCTATTGTCGGGAATGGAAAGCGATCCGGGGACCACGATTCGCGGCCTCGATTCGATGGGAGGCTGGATACAATTGAAGTTCAAGCCGAAAGCGAATTTTGAAGTAAATTTCGCATACGGGCAGGATAATCCCTTCGCAAGCGAGCTGCGCGCATTCCCGGCAACTGCGTATTATTATGGTTCTATCCTTTCACGGAACCAGAGCCCATTCGTGAACTTTATTTACAGGGCGCGTTCCGACGTGCTTTTTTCGATCGAGTACCGCCGGTTGCAAACATACACCTTGGACAGCAACGCGAATAATGCCAACCAGATCGGCGCCAGCATAGGGTACATATTTTGATGCGGACGGCTCAATGAAGCGGATCGTCAATCTCCTCGGCTGGCTCGTGGTCCTGTTGGCGTGCGCAAGCTGCGCGCAGCTGGGGGCGCAGGAGACGACGACGGTTTCCGTTGACGTGGTCATCACCGGAGCAGCAACAAGAAATGCCAAAGCAGGCGGAGCCAGAGGTCCAGACGCTTCGAATGTGGCGGTATGGCTCACAGCGCTCGATCGCGGCGAGGTGAATGCCTCCGCCTCGGCCGTCAGCCGGAAGCCGCCGCAGTTGGTCCAACGAAATAAGACCTTTATTCCGCACGTTCTGATTGTGCTGGTTGGAACCGCGGTCGAATTTCCCAACAAGGATCCTTTTTTCCATAATATCTTTTCGCTGTATGACGGAAGACGATTCGATCTGGGCCTCTACGAGGCAGGGTCCAAACGCTCGGTGGTTTTCGACCGGCCCGGCGTCAGCTATCTTTTCTGTAACATTCACGCAGGGATGAGCGCTGTGGTGATCGCCGTCGAGACGCCGTATTTTGGACTTTCGGATCGCACCGGGCACATCGTTATTCCCGATGTTCCAGCCGGACGCTACCGGATGAATCTCTGGTATGAACGAAGCGTACCCGAAGCCTTGAACGCCTTGACGCGGACGGTGACGATATCTAGTTCCACTCAGAATTTGGGCCAAATTCGCGTCGCGGAAAACCCGGGTTTTACGGCCGCGCACAAGAATAAGTACGGCTTGGACTACGTCCCTCCACCCAATCCTGATTACGACCACCCTTGAAACACTCAGCTCTGCCCTTGTGCGGCGGATGATTTTACGGGCTGTTGACAATTCCGTGACAACTCGCTGACAACGGTTTCAGCGTGCTGCTTTAACTTTCTGAGGGAGAATCGCGACACTCGGCAACTTCCCCCCAAAGAGTCCAGCTGAGGTTCGATTCCGTCTCCAGCTCGATAGGCCTGACATCGTGTCTCGGTGCCCCCACCGGGACACGATGATGGCCAATACAAACAAAGAAGACTAAGATGCGGAGAGAATCTTTGGTGTGTGTGTGGCGGACACTTTGAACAATCGAATTGCGGTGATTTCACATCCTATAGACCAAGGTAAGCTCTGTGGGAACAGGCGCGACGCTTACGACGGAGGGCCCGTGTTCGGGCTGATCTGGAGTGTTGGCGCTGCTGGGTGACCTTATAATGGACGCACCGCACTTCTTCAAAGAGGGCTAGCTCGGCGAAATTAGCGCCTAGCCGCCAAGGGAATCACATGGACACCGTATTAGTTGTTGAAGACAGCCGGCCGATGCAGCGCACTTTGCAACGCCTGTTCGAGGCGGATGGGTTGCAGGTGCAGATTGCCTCGGATGGCGTGGCTGGACTTGAAACTTTTCGAAAGCAGACTCCCGGCGTCGTTGTGCTGGACCTGAAACTCCCCCGGCTGCCGGGCAAGGAAGTGTGCCGCGCTTTCAAGGCGCATGCTCCGGCCGTGCCGATTGTTGTGCTCAGCGCGAACAATGACGTGGAAGATAAGGTCCTCTTGCTCGAGCTTGGCGCCGATGATTACGTCACAAAGCCGTTTAGTCCCAAAGAATTACTCGCGCGAGTGCGGCGTGCGATGCGGCGCGGCGGCCAGGTTGTTGAGACGGCCAATCCGCCAGGTTCGAGCGTGCAACACGACGTCCTGGCGTTCGACGAGGTTCGCATTGACTTCACCAGCATGGTGGCGACGCGCGGCTCAAAGCCACTCAGTTTTACCGCGCAGGAATTCAAGCTGCTGAAGTATTTCGCAAGTTCTCCGTCACGAGTGATCTCCCGAGAGGAATTGCTGAACGAAGTGTGGGGATATGAGAATTACCCCACGACGAGGACCGTCGACAACCACGTGCTTCGTTTGCGGCAGAAACTGGAGCCTGACCCCGCGAACCCGCGTTACTTTCATACAATGCATGGTTCGGGGTACAAATTCATTCCCGGCGATTCAGCCGTCGCCGCGGAGAAATAGGAACGCCTCCAGGAGGTTCATGGCGCGCCTGCGATTACGAACGCAGCTTCTCATCGCCACACTCCTCATCATCTTCGCTCTACTAGGAGCACTTCTCCTCATCGTCCGCCGCACGGTGCGATCGGAAATTGCGGAGGGTGTACGGCAGAGCACGAGCGCGTCGTTGCACGCGTTTGAAAACGTCCAAGAAGACCGCGACCTGCAACTTTCACGAACGGCTGCGATGCTGGCGGAGCTGCCGACGCTAAAAGCCATGATGGCCACCCAGCATGCCCTGACGATTCAGGACGCGTCGGAGCCGCTCTGGAAACTCGCTGGCAGCCAACTGTTTGCGCTCTCAAGTCCCGACGGGCGCTTCTATGCTTTCCACGTTACCAAACCTGGCTGGGATAGAAGCCTGGCCGAAGGGGACCTCAAGAGGTCAATCGAACTAGGAGATGATGCTGCGTGGTGGTACGGCAATGGGCAGCTGTATCGCGTTTTTTTGCGAACGATTATGGCAGGCAGCGAAGCGAATGAACGCGAACTCGGCGTTATCGCTGTCGGGTACCAAATCGATTCCACCGTTGCGCAGCAATTGGCCCTGGCATCCGGTAGCGAGATCGCTTTGGCGACGGGTGATGACCTCATAGCATCCACTCTTTCACCTGCGGCGGAGAAGGAGTTGCAGAGCGTGATCCGTCAGGAGCCAGACGCCGGCGGCGTATCGCGTGACATTGTGCTCGGAAACGAGCCCTACCAGATTGACACCGTTTTGATCCACGAAGGCCCGCCGGCCAGCGTGAAGTGCTACGTGCTGATGTCGCTGCAGCCCGCTAATGCCTTCCTCAGCCGGCTCAATCGCAGAATCTTGATTCTGGGCGTCTCGTCCATCGTGCTTGCAGGTTTGCTTCTCAGTTTGGTGTCGCGAAGGATCACGCATCCACTCGACAATTTGGTGGCGGGCGTCCGAGCCTTGGCCAAGGGAGATTATGCGTACGCAATAAATCCGCGAGGCAGCAGCGAAGTAGCGGAGCTTGGTAATGCGTTTGCCAAAATGCGCGGCGAGTTACTTACGTCCGAGCAGCGCCGCTTTGCAACCGAACGCATCGCGGCGGTCGGCAGGGCCGCCAGCTCGATATCGCACGATCTCCGACACTACCTTGCGGCCGTGGTAGCCAATGCGGAATTTTTATACGAAGCGGAGAAGCTGAAGCTCAATCGCGACGAGATCTATGACGAAATCAAAACCGCGTCCGAGCAAATGACCGATCTGCTGGATTCGCTGAGGGAGCTATCGCGGGAGGAAGGCTCCATCACCCCGCGATCCGCGGCAATCGATCAGACCATCCGCCACGCTGTAGACGCAGTTCGCGCGCGGTCAGAACTGCGGAATCGCACGATCTTGTTGCGCTCATCCGGAGAAATGACCGGCATGTTCGATTCGAAAAAGATCGAACGGGCGTTTTTTAATCTGGTGCTGAACGCCTGTGAAGCGTCGGCGCAAACGCAAAGCGAAGTCGAGATCGACATCTGCTCGTCGGCTGACCAGTTTGAAATTCGCGTGACCGACCATGGTACGGGTGTGCCAGCGCAGGTACATGCGACGCTGTTTGATCCCTTTGTCAGTTTTGGGAAGTCGAACGGAACCGGGCTGGGACTCGCCATTGTGAATAAAGTAATTCACGACCATGGTGGATCCGCGGAAGTGGAAGAAACGTCCCCGACGGGAACAACATTTCTCGTTAGGCTGCCTCGCGTGGTGCGCGTTGTGAATGAAGCGACGCTGGCCGTGAAGACCTAGCATTTTTGATTGTGCGCGCTTCGGGCCGTGAACCAGTTCTTCGGCTGGATTTTCTTGAAGCTTCGTGGCCCGCTGTAGCGTCTGACATCGAGGACAAGTTGGCCAGGCGCGCGCAATTGCCTACACGAAAACCAAACTCGATCGCCGCTATTAGGAGATACTGTATGGGTACCAGCCAGAGAAAATGACGCGGTGATCTTTATGGCCTGAAGTTATGCTTGCAACCAGTTTCGCAGAAAAGCCATCTTTCCCAAGGACATGAATTTCGCATCAAGGCCGCACTTAAATTGAGATGGAAGCCTGGTTTCGGAGTTGCTTTCAAGGGGCTTGTGCCGAACTAAAATTTCGCGACTGTAGATTTCCATGCGGTCGAACAAGGATCATCAGCGGTGGAACCGTCTCATATTATTCGAGCGTGGGGAAAGATACTCAGGGGCGAAGCGCCCTCTCTTTCGATCGAGATTACCCGTGAATGTCCTTTGAATTGTCCGGGCTGTTACGCTTACGACGCCGCGCATCTTGGCGGCGCAAAGACATTGCGGGAGCTGAACGATCGAAAGGGTCAGGCGCTTATAGACGGAGTTCTGGAAGTGGTCGACCGCTTGAAGCCTCTGCACTTATCGATTGTGGGGGGCGATCCGCTAGTCCGTTATCGCGAACTGGAGACGTTGGTTCCCCTGCTATTGGGGCGCGGGCTTCACCTGCAGATTGTTACCAGCGCGTTTCGAGCGATGAGTCCGACGTGGGCGAATCTGGACCGATTGATGGTGTCGGTGTCAATTGACGGGCTGCAACCGGAACATGACGCGCGCAGGGCGCCCGCAACTTACGAACGAATTCTCAAGAACATCGCGGGCCAGAGGATCACGGTTCATTGCACGATCACCGGTCAAATGATGAAGCGGCCTGGATATCTTGAGGAGTTCCTGGAATTCTGGACACCGCGGCCCGAGGTCAAGAGGGTGTGGTTCAGCCTGTTCACTCCGCAAGTGGGAGATCGAATGCCCGAGATCCTAACTCGCGAGGAACGGGCGCAGGCGATTGCGGACATGACGCGACTGCGAAAGCTCTATCCGAAACTGGACATGCCGGAAACTGTAATTCAGCAGTTTGCATCGCCGCCGCATAGCCCCGAAGAATGCATTTTCGCCCTCACGACCCAGACACTGTCTGCCGACTTAAAAACAACAATCACTCCATGCCAGTTTGGCGGAAAGCCCGATTGTGCATCGTGCGGATGCATGGCCTCCATGGGCTTGGCCTCGTTGGGCGCATACAAACTGGGAGGAATAGTGAGTCTGGGTACCATTTTCCAGGCCTCACATAAAATCGGACGGCATCGAGCGGGAGTGAGAGCCAAGACGGCAAACGATTTTCCGGTCGGAAGCCCATTGCCTATTCTGCAGCTGAGAGATGAAAAGCGCGGCGACCGAGTATAAATCCCCGAGGTTATCGGATCGCAGGTTGGGAATGCGCTTCGGACACTAACGAATTAACCTCGGCGCCCGCCATCAGGAAGGCGCCTACTCCAAAAACGTAACTGGCGCTTGGACCATACGCTCCGGGTGCGGCTCCGATTGGTTGGATGCAGCCGAGACGCCCGTCGGCGTAGACGTGTTTGGTCAGGCCATTCCATCCGGAGCGAACAACCGGCAAATATTTTTTGCGATCCAGCACTCCGTGGTCTACGCCCCAGGCAATCCCGTAGACGAAAAACGCCGAACCGGAGACTTCCGGCAGCGGATATGCACCCGCAGCGAGCAATCCCGGCTGCCAGAGTCCATCCTTTCCCTGAAGCGCCGTAATCCGCGCAGCCATCTGTTGGAATTGCTCGATGAACGGTGCTCGTCGCGCATCGTTCGCGGGGAGCGCTTCAATCACGCTGGCCAGTCCGGCCAGAACCCAGCCATTTCCGCGCGACCAATACACTTTCTCTCCATTTGCTTCGTGGCGGTCGAGGAACGTCGCGTCCCGTGAATATAGATGGTCTTTCGGGTCGTAGAGCAGGCGAGAGGTGATCCACCACTGCTTGTCCATGAAGTCCGTGTATGCAGAATTTCCGGTGGCCGTGGATAATTCGACCCATGCGACCGGCGCCATGAAGAGCGCGTCGCACCACCACCAGAGCGGCTTCGCGGGGTCCTCGCGCTTGGGATCCTGCGGCGTGGACATGGTTTGATCGAACGCCGCCATGGTGGGAGCGATCATCAACGGGTCATGCGACTTGAAATAAAAATGTAAGTAGCTTTGAGCTACGGCCTCGTCGTCGGCAAAGGCGATGCGTGGTCCGAGTCTCCATTCGAATCGTTCGGAGGCCTTTTTGACCGCGTCTTCATACTTGCGGTCGGATGTGGCGCGCGATGCGTCGATCAATCCACGGTATAACGCCGCGTACGTCCAATCCTGATTGAAATGGCTTTGGGCGCGGGACAATTGCCAATCGGCTACTTTGCGGACCACATGTTGGATGGCCCGCGGCTTCAGCGCTCCGGAGACATCCTTCGCGAGCGGACCCGGATCGACTGGAGCATCACCGACATACGTGTCTTTTTGCGTTGTATTGGCGTTCTGCGCCGCAAAGGGACGGGTACCGTGACTTCCGACTAGGAGAATTGCGATGATTGCGATCCATGCGCTGGTCTTCATTACCGATTGAAAAGGAAATCGCCGGTAGGGCATGAACACTAGTGGTCCCAGCTCATTTGCAACGGGTGTCCTAAGTTCAGAGAAAAATCCTTCAGATATTTTTGCCACGCGGCCTGTTCGCTTACGTCACTTTTCGACCAGCCTGCGCCAGCGTAGTACACAACCGCATCATTCGGTTTGGCGGTCAACACGAAGTAGATGTTTCCGTCACCTTCCGTTGTAGCGGCAGCGACTCCCGCAGGCAGCACAATACCTGTCCCATCCATCCCTGCAGATGGATCCGTCAGGGGTTCCCAAACGGAAAGGGTTCCTTCCTTGGGGCTTGCCGCGGTTTCAGCATGAGCGTGTGTCGCCAGTCCAAAGGCGGCTTGCACCGAAGGCGCTCCTTCGAACGAAAATGTGGATTGAATCTGGTTCATGTGACTTCCCGCGTCGAGGGTGATTAGCTTTTCTTCGCTCACCTGCAGATCTCCGGCTGGCCATGCGGCGTAGTGCAGACGGAATTGAAAGCGTATCGGACCGGTTGCGAGAATCTCCGCCTGGGTATAATTCCTTGAGACAAAAAATCTGCCGCCGCTTTCGATTGCCGTGCCTCCGCAGCCGCGAGTAGAGCCAACGTCATACGAGTCGAGTCCCTGGCCAGTATCTTGGTGATACGTGAGCGCGCGATTTTTCGTCCGCTGGCCTTCGGCGTCTTTCGCGTACCAGTCATTGATAACCAAATCGGAAACCCGCTTGGACCATACGTCAATCCCGGAACTGATTTCACCTGTCGTTTGGAGGGCCGGACCGTAAACGCGGTATGCAACTTTGTCGTTTTCCCACGCGAAGTCGTCCTTCCTTTCCGGAACGGCGCGGCCGTATACCAGTCGCTTGGGCACGGTAGGGGAGTCAGAGACGAAGAATCTCAGCCGAATCGTCTGCTTGGCTCCGATGCTGACGAGCGTCAATAACTGGTCTGGCGGGACGCTCGCAATGCCGCTGAAGATCTGCGTGGGTAAGTCGTCGTTGCCGGCTGACGTCGCCACGCGAACCTGATTCGGGTCAGAGGTGCGGACTCTTTGCAGTACGTCTTTGAGTGGGACTGCAATCACTTCTTGCCGCGCGATTGGTGTGGAATTGGTGACCTTCAGGACGATCTGTTTCTCGAGTGCCAGAGACGCGTCGCCTGACGCACTGACCAGAAAAATCGCGGCCAGAAGCACCAGCCATTCGTGACCACACCTGTGCCGACGCTCAGCGCCCGAGAAACTCGTCATTCCGTGCCTTTCATCTTGGGGCTTCGCTGCCCGAGGTTAGACGTGCTCGAAAAAGTGGACCACCTTCTTGCCCGCGTCTTCGCTCGAGTAGACGACCACTTTGCTGCCCTTGTCGGTCCCTTTCGCGATGTCCTTCCCGGAATCCGTCACAGCGTGGTCGGAAAGCGTGAACGTTTTTTCCGTTCCATCGGCGGTTACGACGACGAGTTTTTTCGTGCCTCGATCGATTTCCTTTACCGTGCCCTCGGTCACGTCCAGACCGCCCTTGCCGACCTTGTCTATTTCGACCGCAGTTTCTTCCGTGCCGCGCTTGGTGTAGTGAGCCACGACTTCCGTGCCTTTTGCGACGCCATGCCAGGAGTCCTTGGCGGCATCCGCGGAAATATCGGCACCGTGAACCACAGTTCGCCCGACATAGTGGAAGGTGTGTTCGGTTCCATCGGCGGTTTTGACGACGATTGTTCGAGTGGCGGAGTCTACCTTCTCGACAGTGCCGTGCACCGCGCTGACGCCGTCGGCCGCATAGACGGCCGAAGCAATCGATAATGCGAGGACCATCCTAATAACTTTGTTCATGCGCATCTGCTCTCTTTGTTGGTGTCCAAATCCGCTCGCGGTCCATGGAAAAACCGAGCATATATTGACCTACGGGCATTGCGTCTTGCAAGTGCCGTATGGCGTACGGATTTTTGATTTTCCGCGCTGAAGCTACGTTCTTCTGGGAGCCTTAGCGTAAACCGGATGCACACACGATGAGCCCCCCGCGATCATCGGCAGCGATCTGCATCGCAGGGCATACCCGCGCGATTATCAGAAGCACATCGCGCGCGGTCGCGAATTGCAGGAAGCCTACCACCACATCGGAAACGTTCTGGATGTGCAACTGCGCGGCGAATATCTCTACGCGGCGCTGGGCAAAGGAGGATTCCGCGCTTACGACGTGGCCAACATAGACAATAAGAATTTTTCTGAGCGCACGATCACGGCTCCTGTTGCGCCGCTGGGCCAGCGCCTTTATGTGCCGACGAAGTATGCAACGGCGGTCGCGAGCCCTTCGACCCAGGCTCTCGATCCCGCTCGCTCGCGAAATCCGGTGAACGAGGAACACAGCATCCACCCGCTTTACGCCTATTTGTACGTGGCGGACAAATATGAAGGGCTGGTCGTCATCGACGATCCCGATCCGAAGAGCAAGTCGCCGGGCGTAAGCACTCTGCTCGACGGCGATCCGCGCAATAATTTCTTGAAGCGGGCGTTGGCTTTCAATCCCGATGGGATCCTAAATGGCGCGCGTCGCATCGTGATCGCCGGAACTTATGCCTACATGCTCTGCGACCGGGGCCTGGTGGTTGTGGACTTGAATGACCCGCTCAAGCCGCGCGTTGCAGCGGAGATCGGAGCGCCTGAACTGCAAGACGCGCGGGGAATCGCGATTCAATTTCGTTACGCTTTCGTGGTGGATCGCGGGGGACTGAAAGTTCTCGATGTTTCAGATCTGGGTCATCCCCGGATGGTGCGAAACGCTGTGGTTCCGCTTGAGGATGCGCGCAATATTTTATGTTGCGCGCACCTATGCTTACGTTGCCGGCGGCAAGCAGGGAGTTGCCATTGTTGATGTGGAGAAACCCGAGCAGCCACGCATGGATCAAGTTTTCACAGGCGATGGCGCGCTAAACGATGTTCAGGACATCAAAATTGGGATGGTGGACGCCAGCGCGTTTGCGTTCGTCGCGGACGGAGGAGATGGCCTTCGCGTGCTGCAAATCCTCTCGCCCGAGGATTCGCCTAATTCTTATGGTTTCAGCCCGCGTCCGACTCCCAAGTTGATCGCCTCATTCCGTACGGCTGGACCTGCCCTCGCAATTTCAAAGGGAATCGATCGCGATCGCGCTGTGGATGAGAGCGGGAACCAGATTGCGGTGTTTGGGCGTCGCGGCGCGCGGCCTTTCAATCGCGAGGAGGCTTCGCGCCTGTATTTGCGTGACGGCAAACCATTCACCGTTCCCGATGATCCACCAGTCCAGCCAAGTCCTCTCCTGGGAAGCGGCACAGCTGGCGATGGGGACACACACTACGAGCGTCCTAACTAGATTCGTGGGCTGCCAAGCAGTTACGGATGAGGAGTTGTGGTGTGCGGCGCGGGTCTCGGCTGATACTGCGGCGGGTATCCCGGCGGGTATGGCGCCACCGGGAATTGGCCGTTAACCGGGGCTTGATATCCGCCAGCTCGTCCACTCGCCGCCGCGAGGATTTTCTGCTGGTCCTGCAGTAATCCCGAATCGCCTGGGTAATAGCTTTGCATCGCCGCATTCAATTGCAGCGCAGCGGGATAGTTTTGCTGCGTAAAAAGTTGCGTCACTTGGGTTTTGTAGATGTTGATGAGCTGGCCTTCCAAAGCTTTGCCGTTTTGGTTTCCCGCGTTGCGCGAGAGAATCGCCCAGTGCAGTGCTGAAGCGTTTATGGGCACAAAGTAGCGACCTTGGGTGTAGGCGGTTTGGGCATTTAGGAACATTTGTTGTCCGGCATCTACTGGCGTCGGCACGGGAACTGGGACTGGCACGGGTGCCGGTGCCGGCGCGGGTTTCACGGCGTGCGCAACGCTTTTCTGCGAGGAGTCTTGCGAGCTAGAGTCGCTATTGTCACCGTTCGATGAGGTATTTGCCGCATCCACGCTGATGATATCCACTGTGCTGCCGCCGCCCGGTTTTGCTTGCCACGCAAAATCAAAGACCGCGCCCTCGTGCACGTCAATCGCCCCGGTCCCGCTGGTTTTGATCGCTTTTCGGCCTGGGCAGTTGATCAGGCCATCGATTGCATATTCCTGCGCGCCGATTTTCACGCCGCTGGCTGCGTAAGGATTCGAGGTTGGATGGTACGGCGTGCCAGCGATGGTTACATTCAAATCGGGCGTGCACTTGTGACGGTCGCTTGCGTACTGAAGCACAATCGTCGCCGTCGCGGGTGCAGGCGGTACAACGGGCGGTTTCGGCTTGCGGGCGCGGACGACAGCCCACGCGGACGCAGCTACGATAACGGCGGCTGCGGCAATTGCGATCGCTTTCCAGGGCAGTTGTTGTGTCTGCGTCGTGGCTGCGGCTGGGGTCGGCGAAATTTGAGTTGTAGCTGTCGCGGCGGCTGGCGCGAACGTCTCCACTTTTGCGGTCGAGGGCACTGACGAAGGCGGGGTCGCAACTGCGCTCACCGGTGTAGTCGCAGTGTGAGGCACGGGTGTCCGCGCAGTTCCACGGGTCTGCGTGTCACCTTTCGTCGTCGCGACCGGCGACGCGTGCCCATTCGTTTCAGCCTGAATGCCCTTGGCGCTTAGGCCAGCGACCAGCGCCGGGATAATCGTGGGAATCCGGTCGAGAGGTATTCGCGTCGCGTTCGCGGCCGCCATCGCCTGCTTCCAGCCGGGGCGGCGCCGGGCGTAGTCGTCATGTGAGATTTCGAGCAGTAGCGGCAGCGTCGCCTTGCATGATTCCACAGCGCGGACAATTTCGCGCGTGACCTGGTCGGAGGGCAGCGAGCGCGGGGAGATCAGCACCACCATTGCTTCGCAATCGGAGATCGCTTTGTAGGTTTCTTCGAAGTAATCTGCGCCGGCGGGGCAATCTCGTTCGTAGTACCAACTGCTGTAACCCTGCGATTCCAGACCTGCTGCAATTTCGTGGGCTACCGCGCCATCTTCTTCCACATAACTGATGAAAATCTTCTTGGACGACCCCATGGGGAACTCCGCAGGGCGTTTTTCAGCCCCCAACCGGTACCAATCGTGCGCTATTCTCCATTAACTGTGCCAGCGATTGCAAATCCAAATGCGAGTGAGCTGGTATACGCTGTGCGTGGAGCGGTTCTAAACCGGCTAGGACCGCATTCATGACGCTGCTTGGAGGCCTCTTCTGGGCCAAGGCCGGATTCTGGTATAGTTGCCGCCCTCTGGGAGAATCGTTCCCGGCTGGGCGCAAAACGCGTTGCGTCCTCGCCAACGCGCTCGCCGTCGCTCAGAGATCCGGACACATGCCTGACCAACCTTACATTCCGCATCCGGTCGATACTTCGAAGGTGAGCCTCAGCCACTTGCAACCGCTGCTTGAAGACTTGGCGCGCAATGCCCATGAGATCTGGGCGCAGAAACGGATGCAGGACGGGTGGACCTATGGGTCGCATCGCGACGATGCGAAGCGCACGCATCCTTGTCTGGTGCCATACGAAAAGCTCCCGGAATCTGAAAAGGAATATGACCGCGTGATGGTGAACGAAGCTTTGAAGGCAATTCTTGCCCTGGGATACCGCATCGAGAAGAGGTGACCGATGCCAGAACCTGCGAAAGCTCCAGCTTCAATCCCCGTCGTGTCGGGCGCACCGCAGAGCCGCCATCGAGCCGCAACCGAAGACATGGATGATACGGTCGAATTGGATCGGTACAAAAGCAGAATTGAGCACGGTGAGACGAAATATGAGGCACTCCATACTGCACTGTCGCTTCTGCAGAAAGCGATACATCAGCCCTTCCGAAGATGCGATCGAAGAGCCATCCGTTATCAGAAATTGTATCAAGGGGTGGCGATCCTCGCCGTTGTCTTTGGCGCGTTGACCATTGTGCTTGCGATACTGGAATTCATCGTCAGGCCGCTGGAACCTCCGATTCTTACCTGGGGTGAACCGGGGACGGCCGGTCTTACTCTTGTGTTTATCGGCGTGGGCACCTTCTGCAAACTTAAGGAAAAATGGCTAACGGCTCGTTACAAAGCCGAAAACCTCCGGCTCCTCAAGTTTCGCAAACTGACCGATTCGCGCCTTTGGTGTCCGCCCGTTGATAGGGCTCGTCTGGAAGAGGAGCTGCGAGACGAGGTGGACAAACTAGAAGCGCAAAATTATGAGGAGGCGAAGGCTTGGTCGTCGCAGGGAGCGCATCCCTGCTTGTGTGGGCCGCCCTCCGCGGATAACTGCGACACAGAGAAAGCGTTGCACGAGCTAATCGATTACTACCGCCTGAAGCGGCTTCACGTGCAGATGCACTATCTTGCGCGCAAGTCCAAAAGCGATGAAAGGTCAGGGTCGTGGACGGGCCTTCTCGTTCAAACGTTGTTTTTCGCGAGCTTTGCGTTCGTGGTGGCCCACGTCGCGGTCCATGTAAACGCTATTTTGGCAGCTAAAGACGGGGCTAAAGCTCAGGAGAGCCCTTTCTTAACGCAGTGTCTGATTGGGGCGGCGATCGGCCTTCCTGTATTCGCCGCCGGCTTTAGGACTTACCGGGCTTCGCGAGAGTTCGAGCGAAACGCGCTGCGGCATCGAGCGACACTCGATTCTTTGGAAACGCTGGAAGAAGAGTTGCGTGAAACAAAACTGCTAGCCGAGAAATTCCGCCTTCTGGGTTTCTGCGAACTAGTCCTCGAGGCGGACTGCCGCGAGTTTATGCGGCTTCTGTGCGAAGTGGAGTGGTACGGTTGAGGGTCATCCGAGGAAGCTCAGCGTCCGGGTTGTAGTTTGGCAGGTCAGGGAAAATCGCGGGTAAATCGGGGCTTGCTACGCCGAACCACTTTGCCAGTGTTGCTCCGTATGGATCCACGGACGTAGTAGGCACCTTAGCAGCGGGAAGAGATGTTCGAAACTGACACAAGGACTCAATCAGGTGTCCTGTCCGTGGGTACGATCAATGAGGCAAACGCAGGCGAAAGTATCAGCTTACAGAATGTTACAAAGTGGGAGCGCGTGCTTAATATCTGGCTTCAGCGATTTATCAGTCTTGACCGCCAGCGCGTTTGCTGTGGATTTTTCTTCGAATGTCGGGCCAGAATTCCTTCACCACGATAGCAAGCGCGTCGTATCCGATCTGCGTCCCCCATACACTGGCGGCATTGCTCAGGGTCTTCTCGTTTGATGGATGGTAGCCATAGGTCGAAATGGCAGCCGCGCTGGCAGCTCCGAAGACTTCTGACACATTAAATTCGGCGTGGCCCGAATCGGAACGAGTGATTATCAGCCGGGTGAGAGCGTAGCTGGTGCGATGCCAGAAGGTGCCTTTACCTAACACGAAATATCGGGGGTCCTGCTTGAATACGGATGGGAAGACCGCACTGGTCATATATCCTTCGATGACGCCGTCTGCCATCGCGGTCGCGTAGCGCTTTCCATATGCGCCCCAACCTTGCCCGTACGCCGAGTCGCTATTTTGAGCCTGTCCCACGGCCGAAATCACTCCATACCACACGAATTCCACGGGATCGAAGGAGGACTTGGTTATAACCTTGAACTTTTCTCCCGTCGTCATCGGAGGAACATTGGCGGCGTTTTCAACGCTGAGGAAGTTCGGCAAGGTGTAAAACAAGCGGTCCTTTGATACCGGCGCTTTGTTTTGGTCGGGCTTCTGCGAGGTCTGATCCTGACCAGTCTTTTGGTCAGTCGCAGTTTGGCTTGGAGATGTCGTGCTGCTCGCAGATTGTTGCTGGGGCTGCTGGGTTTGCTGCGCCGCGGATGGCGCGCGTTGCTGCGTTTCCGGCTGCTCTGGTTGTTGTGATTGTGCCGAGACGGAAGACGAAAACAAGAGCGAAAGCAGTGCAACGACTGATAGGAACGCGAGCCTGAGGGCCCACCAAGGGCTGGTCATCATACCAGTGTATCGTCTCCGGAAGCCTGGACGCTACGCAAAAAGCTGGGCAATTGAGCGTCTGGACTAATGTTGAATGCATCCTTTGATTCGGCCAACTCGCTGAGCGTTGCACCTGGGATTGAAATAACGATCCAAGACCGCCTTTGTGGTGGTTTTTGATAGCACGCAAGGGGCCTGCCATTTCGACCAAAAGCCCTTTCCTGTAACATATGGCGTGGCAATTTCCGCGGCAAAGTCACCAGCAAAATGAAGAAGCTCCTCGCATGGTTTTTGCTTGCAGGTTCTCTCTACGGACAGAGCAACACCGGCGAGTTCCGCCTGAAAGTGACCGATCCTTCTGGATCTGCGGTGAAAACCTCTGTCGAGCTGGTGAGCGAAGCCAGCCAGTACCACCAAACTTTCGAAACGGACGAAGCGGGACGTCTCGTTGCTAAACGCCTTCCTTACGGCCGGTATGAAGTTCACATACGCGCGCCGGGCTTTGCGCCCTATTCGGAAACGATTGAAGCGCGATCCACGATACCGGCGGAACGCTCGATTCAACTGCGTGTAGCCGCTATTGACGCGACTGTTAGAGTCAGTGACCGCGACACACTAGTGGATCCCGACCGTCCCGGTGCGGTCAGCCAGATCGGCCCGGATTTCGTCGGGAACCGCATCAGTTCGCTGCCGGGACGCTCGTTGCAGGACTTGGTGAACTCGCAGCCCGGCTGGTTGTACGAGGGGAATGCGGTCCTGCATCCGCGCGGCGCCGAGTATCAAACCCAATTTGTGCTCGACGGCGTTCCGCTGACTGATAATCGTTCACCTGGATTCGGGACCGAAATCGAAGCGGATGATGTTGACTCGATGACGATTTACACTGCCGGATTTCCCGCCGAATATGGCCGGAAGATGGGCGGCGTCGTTGAAATCAATACGCTGCGCGATACAAAGCCTGGCGTCCACGGGCAAGTGGTCTTGTCCGGGGGGAGCTTTGACACCGCGGGGGCCTTCGCAAAAGTTCAATACAGCTGGGGAAAGAATACTTTCGGTGTGAGTGCCAGCGGCGACGAAACCGGCCACTATCTCAATCCAGTGGTTCCGCAGAATTTCACGAATACCGGCACCACCGGCGATTTTTCAGCGACCTACGAGCGCGATTTCACGCCAAACGACCGGCTGACCATGAGCGTGCGGCACGAACTCGCGCGTTATGAAATCCCCAACGAACAAATCCAGGAAGCGAACGGCCAGCGTCAGACCGCGGATAATTCTGAAACCATGGGCTTGATTTCCTACTCGCATATTTTTTCTTCCAATGTGGTCGGGGATTTGCGCGGCATGGTGCGCGACGACTCCAGCGATCTTTATTCCAATCCTTTGTCAACGCCGATCATCGCCTTTCAGCACAATTGGTTTCGCGAAGGATATTTCAAGGGCACGATCTCCGTACATCATGGCAATCAGGAATGGAAAGCGGGCGTCGAGTCCGACGCCACGTTCTTGCACGAGAATTTCAGCGACGCGATAACCAACCCAATCTATTTTGATCCGGGCACCCCAACCACTTTTTCCTTTGCAGGGAATCGTCCTGACTTGGAGCAGTCTGCATTCGTCCAGGACATGATTCGCTTGGGCAAATGGACCATCAGCGCGGGCTTGCGTTGGGATCATTACCAGCTGGTTGTAAATCAGAACGCTGTAAGCCCGCGCGTTTCCGTCGCGCGATATGTTCAGTCTGCGGATTTCGTTTTACACGCTTCGTACGATCGAATATTTCAGACGCCGTCCTTCGAAAATATTCTGCTCTCCAGTTCGCCCAATGTAGTCGTGCTGAACCCCGACATCTTGCGCTTGCCTGTTCGGCCTTCTCATGGGGATTACTACGAAGCCGGAGTGAGCAAAGGTTTCTTCGGCCAACTGAGAGTGGATGCGAATATCTTTCGCCGTTTGGCGCAAGATTACGCCGATGACGATCAACTGTTGAACACAGGCGTGAGCTTTCCCGTCGCGTTCGAGAAAGCGATCATTTACGGCGCGGAAGGCAAGATTGAAATTCCGCATTGGGGCAATCTTTCCGGTTTCCTCAGTTATTCCTACATGGTCGGCAACGCGTGGTTTCCCGTCACTGGAGGGTTGTTTCTGGGCGTTGACGCGACGAACGCAGCGACTCAGCTCGCTGGCCACTTCCCGGATTCGCAAGATCAACGCAATACCTTGCGGACGCGCTTTCGGTACCAGCTGTGGCCGCGCCTATGGATAGCAGGAGGAGCTGACTACGGAAGCGGTTTGCCATTCGATTTTGGTAGTACTCCCGCCGAAGCGCTGGCGCAATACGGCCAAGCCGTCGTGGATCGAGTCAATTTTGACCGCGGTCGTGTGAAGCCCGCGCTTTCCATCAATGCGTCGATTGGCGTAGATGTGTACCAGAGTGATCGGCTCACGATGCGGCTTCAGGCCGACGGTCAGAACCTCAACAATCGTCTGAACGTGATCGACTTCGGGGGACTCTTTTCTGGAAACGCGATTGCGCCCTCGCGTAGCTATTTCTTGCGCTTCTCCACGAGCTTCTAGCGCGAGTACGTTCTCCGCGCAATTTGAGTTTGGGTGCACGTCGTTGTAGAGTTTTGCGCGATGAATGATACTTCTCGGCACGGTTTCATCAAATCGCGCGCCGGCATCCGCGTTGCGCAATTCGCTTTCATCCTCTGGCTTCTTTGCGTCAACGTTTTCTGCAGTTTCGTGATGTGTCTCTTGCGCGTATTGCGTCCTGGATTCACCGGTGACGCTGCTGTTCGCCGTCTTGCATCTTGCGGTAGTACTTCTGATATTTCTCGTGGCCACAGCATGGGGATATCGAGTCCTTGAAATGTTGAAGTGTGAAGCGCAGAACAATCTTGAGGCAGTGCTTTTTGCCTCAGGATTGTCGTTTGCAACGCTCGCAATCGTTCTCTTTTTTCTGGCATTCGCCGGATGGCTGCGTTTCGGCAGCGCCGTTGTGGCGCTGGCGCTCATGGCCATTAGCGCGGGGCGCGGCTGGCGCCATCTTTGCTCTGCGTCGCGCGACTTGTTGGCGAGCCTGCGCCCATCATCTCTGCCGATGTCTGAACCCATCGTTTTGCTTCTGATTGCAGCGTTCCTTGCCATCGGGGGGCTATTGGCGATGGCCCCTCTCAGCGGGTCCGACTCGATGCATTACCATTTCACCGCTCCGCTGCTCGAACAAGGTCGGCCGCTCGCGCCAATCTATTGGATGGTGCACGGCTTCTTCATTGGGCAAGCTCACCTCGTTCTCGGGTTCGAATCGCAAGAAGCATTTCTCGAGCGCACGGTCCCGACTACCGGACCGTTGAGTTCATTAACCGAACGTTGTCGCCGGGGACCAGCGCATCGAGCGACGGAAAGGTGATGGTGTTCTTCCGCCATTTTTATTACGTGCGTATTCCGTTTGTGGATGGCACCCCGCAATATTCCTGGCTGATGGATCCGGCGCGCTACAAGGATGCCGACAAATTGCTTGCGCACCTGCACGAGATGAATGTGCGCTGGATTGTGAAATCGCCGAATTATCCGAAGCCGCTTGCGCCAGCATTTTCTACTTTAGAGCAGCAAGGCAAACTTGTGCCGCTCGCGTCAACCTATGTGGAGAATCTTACCGGAACCGGACGGATCTATGGGCAGCACCAGGAAACTCAAGTCGTTCTGCTAGAAGTTTGCGAGTAAAAATTTCTGTGCCCAAATGGCCCTAAAAAAGCAGAAGGCCCGCTTTGCAGCGGGCCTTCGAGGGGAGAAAGCTCCAAGGCCACTGCGCGGTAGGCCACAGAACCCTTTCCTCGAACGCAGTCTAGTACGGGCCACGGAAATCAGTCAAGCAGGAAAGACACTTTTTGACTCAGCCGTAAACAATTGATAATACGCCCTTTACTATAAAGCGGCGTATTTTCCACTGTTTGGTTACTTAGATGGTTTGCGGTCGATGCCGTAGAAGTCCTCTGAATTGATAGGCTTACTGCCCAGGCCTAATTGCAGGACTTGCATCGTGCTACTGCGATCAAAGACTTTATCAGGCAGCCAACGTTTGACCACCAGTCGAAATCCGCCGAACGCAAGGCCGGAAACTAACGCAAAGCAGCAAATGATTCCTGTGCCGATTATCGCACCGACGATCATCGTAGTGATTGCGGGTTCCTTGAATTGGAACGTCGGCTCGTTCCACGTCACTACGGTTCCGGATTGAATCTGATCCAGCAATTTGTCTGCTTCCTCGGGAGTGCGAGCTCCGGAAACAAAGGCGAGCAAGGTGATCGAGCGTCTCGCAAAGATAGGCGAGCCGTTTGCGTCCGCGCTAGGTTCATTCACGTGGTAATCCCGCTGCAGCTGCGCCAATTTTTTCTGTGCGGTTTGTGGCGTAGGGAAGTCGGCAATCAGCAGATTCAGTTCGCGCCCGTCCACGCGGTATCGCGCGATTTCGGCTTCGGCGCCCGTGCCGAATCCCAACCAGTCGTTCGGTGTTACAGGGAAAAACTGATTTAGCGTCTGCGGTCCGAGAATGTACTTGTCGGACCGGTCGATGAATCCTTTTGTCGGCAAATGATCGGAGAGAGCGGGTAGAGGCCCCTGCTCGGCCTTTGGGTTTATCGCGGCGACTAGAGCGTTTAGATCCTTGCCCGACTGCGGCAGATCAGCACCGTGGACATCGAGTACGAGATTTCCATCCAGCACGAGCGCTCGTTCACGCGACATGGCCGAATGGTCGGTGATGTCCGCGCGCGGCATATCCGGAGAACGCAGGTAGGAATACATGCCATATGCGCCGCTGGGGTCCTTCATGCGATACAGCGTAACCTGCAACTTGCCGTTGGCTCGGGAATAGGCAGCCTGCTCACCGGAGACAAACCCGTATTCCTGCTGCGTCGCAGCGAGCTGGCCGACTGCCATGCTCGCAACATGGTCGCCGTTGTATACCACCGGAGCCGGGAGGCCGGGCTGAGGGTCACCGGTCCATCCCGCGAAAGAACTCGGCAAGATGCCTTGGGCGGAAGATGGTATTGCGCTTAAGAATAGGCCAATTACGAGCAGAAATATGGAACGACGCATGGATACCATCTTACATTAGACGCCGAAATTCTACTTAGGGTTCCCTTCGGCAGCGACGATTGCGGAGCCGCCGCCGGAGCCGGTGTGGTTGTCAGAAACCAGCTTGGACTTGTCGTAGGAGAGGCTGTTGAGGCTTTCCAGATAAGAAGCGATGCCGCGATACAGCCCGTCGGCGACGCGCTGGCGCTGATCGGTCTTCTTGAGCAGTTTTTCGTCGCTCGGGTTGCTGATGAAGGAGATTTCGGAGAGAACTGAGGGCATGTTCGCGCCGATGAGCACCACGAACGGCGCCTTTTTCACTCCGCGATTACGCTCGTTCTGGCTTACCAGTTGCAGCCGATGCGTCAGCGAGTCTTGAATGTCGCTGGCCAGTTCTTTGGACTCTTCGACTTTTTCGTTGCGCGCGATTTTCTTGATGATGTCCTGCAAATCGTGCAGCGATTCCTGGGACAGCGCGTTTTCGCGCGCCGCAACCTCCATGGATTCTGCCGAAGTCGCAAAATTCAAGTAGTAAGTTTCGATGCCGCGCGCGGCTTCGTCATGGCTGGAGTTCGCGTGGATCGAAATGAATAGGTCCGCCTTGGCTTCGTTGGCGATGGCGGTGCGCTGTTCGAGCGGGATGAAGGTGTCGTCCTTGCGCGTGTAAACCACTTCCGCGCCCGGCAGCTTCTCTTCAATCTCGTGGCCCAATCGTAGAGCAACGTCCAGGCACAGGTCTTTTTCCATCAGGCCATGCGGGCCGATGGTTCCGGTGTCGTGGCCGCCGTGGCCCGGGTCGATTACGATGCGGCTGATCTTCAAGCCAAGCGCGCGAGTAAGTGAGCGCTGGCCGTCGCGAGTCGGCTTGGATATGCTCGGCGGGACGAGCGCGGTTGTCTTCGTGGTATCGGCCTTTGCCTTCGCGGCAAGTTTCTTCGCGGTTGCGGAAGGCGCCATGGTTGAAGCGGGCTTGTCTTCAGTACTGGCCGCAGCCGTCTCGCTGGCCGCAGGGCGATTGGCGGCGGGCGCCTCAGTATCTGCCTTCGCAGCGTACACCACAGAAGGCGTGGGAATTGCCGCAGGCGGCGCAGCAGCCGCTGTGGTGGTCGCGGGCTGCGCGGTTGCGTTGGCTGTCGTCACAGGCGGCTTGTTGCGCACCTCGATCACCAGGCGGTATGGATTCGCGAGCAGATACGCCGAGTAATCGCGCGCTCCATCCACATCGAGGACCACGCGCACAACTCCATCTTTATTTTGCGCGATACGCACCGATTTCAGCAGGCCTTCTTTGACGTCCAAGTTCTTCTTGGCAATTGCAGGCGTGAGTTTCGCCCGGTGCAGATCGAAATAGATGCGGTCCGGCGAAGCGATACGTGAGGCGCTGAATTCGACGGTATCTTCGAGCGTGACGACGATGCGCATCGCGTTGTCCGCGTTCCACGTCTTGATATCCAGGACTCGTGGCGTGCCATTGTCGCTTTCCCGCTGTTGCACCACTTTGCCTTTGAGTTCGGGCAGCGCATCGGCGGCCGCTGTTATTGCAGCGTCCTCTTTAGCTTTTTCGCGCGCGGCAGCGATTTGCTTCAGCAGTGCATGAGCATCTTCCGAGCGGTCCGACTTCGGGAAGTGCTTCAAGTAATCTTTCAGCGTGGCTTCGGCCAGATCCGGCTGATTCAGTCCTTCTTTTTGGATTTCACCGATCGAATACATCGCTTGGCTGCGATAACGGCTGCCGGGGTATTGTTTCAGCAGGAAGTCGTAGGTCTCGATGGCGGATAGAAAGAATTTCGCGTCGAACAAGCGGCCCATTTCGTCGTACAGCTCGGCCTCGGCGATGAGGCTGGGCGTGACTTCTTCAGCCTGCGGAGAGATCAAATAAACCTTGTGATAGGCGGTGAGCGCCTGGCGGTAATCAACGAGGCTGCGTTCATTATCCGGTGCGGCTTCCAGCGTGGTGCGCAGCCTAACGGCGCGTTCAAACTGTTCGCGCGCCTGCATCCTTTTGTCCACGCCCGCGGGCGTGGAAAGAGCAACAGCTAGCGCCAACGCTAGGAAAAGCCATTTGGCCGATAAGTTGGTTCTGGCGGAAACCACGTGCGTCACTCGTTCGTGAAAATTACCCGGCCGTTCGAATCCACTTCCTTGCGCACTGGATTTCTTGGCGGAGTCCAGAGCGCCTGGTCGCGGCCGGAGCCGGGGCGAAAATATGCGTCGGTTACCTTCTGCACGTATCGTTGCGTTTCCGGGTACGCCGGAACGCCTCTGCTCAAATCGACGGCGTGCTCGCCGGCGTTGTACGCCGCGAGCGTTTTCGTCAGGTCACCGTTGTAACGATCGAGCAGCGACTTCAGATACGTCGTCCCGCCTTCCACGTTTTGCGCGGGATCGAAAGGATTGCCGACACCAAAGCGTTGCGCCGTCCCGGGAATCAATTGCATCAGTCCCACGGCTCCCTTGCGGGAAACCGCGCGCGAATTCCAGCCGGATTCCGTGCTGATGACGGCCTTAACCAGCGCGGGATCTACTTGGTGCCGCGCCGCCGCGTCACGCACGATGCGATCGAGCCGCCCGTCCGTGGCGCCGAGCGTCGAGGCCGTTTCCTCTGTTGACATGGCCGTAGAACGACCCCCAGCTGCCGAGGGAGAACTTATAGTACTCCCTCGGCGCGGCTTAGGGGAATCCCCATTCACGAAGGTAAGCTTGCCGTTCGCGTCCACCGAAGTCGAGATCTGGGCGTGGCCAGGCGAGGCTAGCGTCAGCCACCCGCCCGCGACCAGCACTGCAACTGGGATGCAGTTTGTCTTCATAATGCTTGCCGACCTCCGACTGCTTGACGACAACGGTCAGAGACAGCTCACAACCGGCCTGGGAAGGCAGAGCGCTATTCCGCGAACAAACGAGCGACACGCATACACCCGAGAAGGAGGCTTCTCCGGCGTAAGCATCTGGCGCGACAGGAATTATAGCAATCGGTCGAGGAGGGGGTAAACCTGGTCAAGGGCCTTTTGTATGCCCGATGTGTCTTTTCCGCCAGCCTCTGCCAAATCGGGTTTTCCGCCCCCGGAACCGCCTACGAGCTTGGCTAATTCCTGGACGATCTTCCCCGCGTGGAGCTTGTGGATCAGATCCTTGGTAACTCCTGTGATTAGAGCGACCTTGCCGTCTTCGGCTGCTGCCAGGACGACCACTCCAGAGCCTATTTTCTGGCGTAGTACGTCGACTAACTGGCGCAGGGCTTCACGGTCAGAGCCGGTCACCTGGGCGGCAATCAGGCGAACATCCTTGACCGTGCGGGCTTGTTCGATCAAATCGGAAGCGATCGAGCCGGCCGCTTTGCGTTTTAGGGCTTCGAGCTGCTTTTCAAGCTGCTTGGTGGATTCGAACTGGCGTTCGAGCGCGGCGATGATTTCATCTTCGCCGGCATTCAACATTCCCGCAACAGCGCGGAGCGTGGCGAGCGATTTTTGGTATTCGGCAAGAGCGCGGTCTCCGGAGATGGCTTCGATGCGGCGGACGCCCGCGGCGACGGATTGCTCGGCGATTATCTTGAAAACACCGATGTCGCCGGTGCGAATGACGTGCGTGCCGCCGCAAAGCTCCTTGCTGTAGAAGCCGCGCGGAGCGGAGGCGTCGGGAATGGTGACGACGCGGACGTTGGCTTCGGGATATTTGTCGCCGAAGAAGGCCAGCGCACCGGAAGCGAGCGCGTCGTCGATGTTCATGATGTCCGTGCGCATTTCGAGGTTCTTGCGGATCTGTTCGTTTACCTGCTGCTCGATTTCGCTGAGTTCGCTGGGATCCACTTGCGCGAAGTGCGAGAAATCGAATCGCAAGTGATCGGGCGCTACGAGCGAGCCGGCCTGCTTTACGTGCGTGCCCAGGATGTTGCGCAGCGCGGCGTTCAGCAGATGTGTGGCGGTGTGGTTGCGCATGTCGCGAACGCGACGTTCGGGATCGGCGATGGTGGCCACGCGATCGCCGACGTGCAAGTCTTCCTTCGCGACGATGCGATGCGCGATCAACCCGCTGACGGGGTAGTATGCGCCGTGAACCTCGGCGAGCTCGAGCGATTCGGCGTTGTCGTAGAACGAGCCGGTATCGGCCACTTGTCCACCGGATTCGGAGTAGATGGATGTGCGGTCGAGGACGATTTCGGCCTCGGTCCCGCCTTTGACTTCGTTCACCGCGCCATCTTTGGTGACGATGGACTCGATGCGAGCATCGTGCGTCTTGGTGCCAAAGTAAAAATCAGGCTCGGTTTTGAATGTTTGTGCGAGCTTTGAATAGACGGGATTCGCAGCGTCCTTATGCGCACCCTTCCATGAAGCTTTCGCTCGAGTGCGTTGTTCCTGCATGGCCTGCTCGAAGCCACGCTCGGGAAATGGGATTCGGGCATCTCGGTACGCTTCCTCAATGAAATCTCGGGGCAAGCCATAGGTGTCGTACAGCGTGAATGCTTCGAAACCCGATTCAAAAGGCTCTGACACGGGGCTCTGTGATGCTGTTTTTCGCAGCTGTTCCAGGGCTTGCGGTGTCCAATGGGCAAGGTGTTCGTCAAGTTTCTTAAGTCCAATCTCGATCGTGCGAGTGAATCGCTTTTCCTCTTCATCGAGGACTCGTGTAACTCGTCCCGCGTGTTCGTCGAGATCCGGGTACGCGTCCTTCATCAGCCGACGCACATGTCTCGACATCACAGAGAGAAACGGCGAAGGCGCGTTCAATGTACGCGCATGACGCAGGGCGCGACGAATGATCTTGCGTAGGACATAGCCGCGGCCTTCGTTCGACGGAATCACCCCGTCGGAAATCAGGAACGTGGCGGCACGGGAGTGATCGGCAACAATCCGCAGAGATGCCTGGGAATCTGCATCCGTAACTTGGACAGCTTCCTTGTTACACAGCCTAGCAGCTTCCTCCATGAGAGGCCTGAATAAATCCGTGTCGTAGTTGCTGATCACGCCTTCTAGGACGGCGGTAACACGCTCCAGGCCCATGCCGGTGTCCACGGATGGTTTGGGCAGGGGATGGAGGTTGCCGGAAGCGTCGCGATTGAACTGCATGAAGACCAGGTTCCAGATTTCGACGTAGCGGCCGCAGTCGCACGGGAATTGGCAGCGGGTGTGGCCCTGATCGGAAGCTTCGGGGCCCATGTCGTAGAAAATCTCGCTGCTCGGACCGCAGGGTCCGGTATCGCCCATGGCCCAGAAGTTATCTTTGAGGCCAGGGATGGCCACGATGCGGTCCTTGGGCGCGCCGACATTGAGCCAGAGAACCGCCGCTTCGTTATCAGCATCGAGCTTCTTGCCGGGCGAGACTTCCGCTCCGCCGAAAACCGTGAAAAAGAGCTTTTCGAGCGGAATCGCGAACCACTCCTGCGAAGTGACGAGCTCCATGGCAAAGGCGATGGCTTCCTTCTTGAAGTAATCGCCGAAGGAAAAATTGCCGAGCATCTCGAAAAAAGTGTGATGGCGGTTGGTGAACCCCACGTTTTCCAGGTCGTTGTGCTTGCCGCCGGCGCGGACGCATTTCTGGCAGGTCGTGGCGCGTTTGTAATCGCGCTGCTCGAGACCGAGGAAGACGTCCTTGAACTGGTTCATTCCGGCGTTCGTGAAGAGCAGGGTGGGATCGTTATGCGGCACGAGCGGGGAACTGCGCACGACGCGGTGGCCGCGCTCTTCGAAGAATTTCAGAAATGTCTCGCGGACCTGGTTGCCGGTCCACTTGGTGCTGGCCGTCGTACTGGTCACGGATTCCCTCGGTGGGAGCAAATCATTATTACAGATGGATTCAGCGGTCGCAACGACTGGACCGGTCGAAGCAGATGCTGGAGCCAGACGTTCGCGGTTAACAGCCGAACGCTTCTAGTCGCAGCGGCGGCATTTCTTTCGTTTCTGGGGTTATGTCACAACAGTGTCACGCGGAGGAGGATCGCGTTAACCTTGCTTGGATGACAGGGCCCAATACGCGTCGGTCGTCCCTAGCTAGTTTCTGTCGCGAAACCCCTATTTTGGCGAAAAAATTGACTGGGCAATAGAGATTTCAGGGATTTAGCGCGCCTGGGCAGAGGTTCGCAGAGCATTGCGGCCATGGATTTCGGGATCGAAAATGGAGTACTTGTAAGAGAAACGCGTCAGCCTCAAAGGGAGGGAAGCGGAAAGATCGTGTTACGCGGCTCTTCGTCTGCAAGACGATCGTTTCGATAGCAGGGCCGCAACTCTCATCAGGTTGTTGGCAAGCACGGCAGCACCTACCAATACCTCAAAGCGCTGGCGCCCTTCCGCAAGACAACGCTTCATGCCACGACCGCGGAACAGCACCGAGATGCGCCCCTCGATGCCGGCTGAAGGCATCGTGCTTGGGCACCGGCCGGCAGTAGAAATCCGTGAACTGGCGCAGGGTGTAGCCGTCGGCGATCCGTTCGCGCAGTTCGCGATACTTCCAGTTCTTGACCCGCATGAGGATCAGGGAACGCAGCACCTGCGGCGAGGTCAATCCGTCGCGACCGGTCGCGGGATTCTTCAGACCTCGTTCCAGATCCCGTCGTACCGCCTCGATCATCTCTTCGTGGTCGTCCAGAAAATCGGAGATGCTCTGCAGCAGCGGCTCCAGCACGATGCCCTGCTGCAGCAACTCCCCATCGGCGAAACTGATCTGCGGCTTCCTAGCCCTGGGCACTTTTCAGTCCTCTGCGTTTTTCGAGGCTTGGTCTCGCTCCCGTTTCAAAGCTTTGACATAACGTGGTGCGGCCTGATAGAGCAGATCCTGCAGAGCACGCCCGTTTTCCAAACAGCGGCGCACCTCCGGCACAAGTTCTTCGGGAACATAGACCGCAAACCGTCGTCCTTTCAGGCGACCGTACAGGACGTAACTGGCATGCTGTTCGCCCGACAAGCAAGCGGGGCAGTTCTCCCGAACGCAAGGACTGCGTCGTAAGCTAAGTGAGCCCAGAACAGCGGGCCCCAGGCTTTCCGTTTGATTCTGGAACCAGCGCCAGACATCCGAAGGAGATTCGGATTGGATTGGTTTCATGTATTACGTGTGCCACAGTGCACACGTACATGTCAAGGGAAAAATGACGAGAGAAAGTCTGCGAACGCCCGATTTTGACTTAGTATTTTGCGTTTCGCGACAGAAACTAGCTAGGGGAAGGAATTCGCGCCCGGGAGCGTTGCCGATCCATGCGCTGACCGCCGGTAGAAGGATGGCCAAGGGCTCCAGCCAGATCCTGCCGATACCAAAGTTCCTTGCGGCTGACGTTGTTTCCGCCTTCCCATCGCCATTTCCCAAACTTAATCGGAGACTAGCTCACCCAACGTGACTAAAATTGCGCCTGGAGGCGGAGGATGGGGGAAGAGCGCTCTTTTGCTCATCGCACTTTGGGTATAGTCGGCTCTGGCATGTTGGCATTTGCCATCACCATTCTTGCCGGTGGTATCTGGAGTGCCCTGCTCATCACCAATCTCCGGAGTAGCCCTGCAGTACCTTGGTCCGTGCCCACGATGGCAATTCTGCTGTGGCTGATGTGGAGCTACCTCGGCGGTAGCGGGTGGCCACGCGGCACCTCAGAGGCGCGACGCCGCTGCCTACGGGCCAACAGAAGATCTGGCCGGATCTACTTGTGGGCACTGAGCGCGGGTGTTCTGTCAGTGGTTGCCCTGGCTGGATACTGGATCGTGCTGTTCCGATTGTTCAAGATGCCACCTAACGCGCTCCCGGATGTGTCGAGCTATCCTTGGATGACTGTGGCACTCATGATCCTGATGGGCTCGTTGGTTGCGCCCTTCATGGAGGAGGCGGGGTTTCGCGGATATTTCCAGGTCGCCCTCGAACGTGAGTTTCGCGGTCCGGTCGCTGTGATGGTCTCATCCTTGGTCTTTGCCCTCGCGCACTATGCTCACGGCATCTTGTGGCCAAAGCTCTTGGTGTACTTTCTTGCGGGCATAGCGTTTGGCGTGACGGCGTATCTCACCAACTCGACGCTTCCCGCCATTCTGCCTCACATGATCGGTGACCTGATGTTTTTCACCTTGGTCTGGCCGCACGATGCGGCGCGCCGGCTGGTTTTCGAGAGTGGGACTGACAACTGGTTTTGGATACACGTGGCGCAAGCGATCGTATTTACGATGCTAGCAGTTTGGGCGTTTCAGCGGCTGGCGATAAGCAGTGGCTGCTAAGCCCCATTTCGCGGATTGCTTGCAAATAGAGGACTTAGGCAACTCCATGAATCAATTCGCCGCGGAACGGTATCCTCAAGAATTTTGCATTCGGTATGTGGGCCCCGCAATCAAGAAACTCTTTCCTTTCAGCGGGTTCGCGATACCCCGCAACCATCCGAAATGACAATTTCCTGGTCGGGAATTCGGACTTCAGGTGCACCAGCAGACCACAGCGGCGAACGCGGTAACATCTCCAGGCCACTGGTGTCTGACGATTGAGAGGAAATCGATACTGGTCTGTCAAGGGCCCCGGGGAACGATGTCTTGCAACCGAGAGGCTCGAAGTCTTGCCTGTCTCCGGATCTCGGTGGTGAAGCTGTAGGATCTTTACTCGTACCGCAGGCAATCGATGGGGTCGAGGTTGGCCGCCAGGCTTGCGGGATAATAGCCGAAGAACAAGCCCACACCAACGGAGATCGCGAAACCAATCGACACCCACAGATAAGACAGCGTTGCGGGAATTGAAGGCACGAAAGTGCGCACCAATGTCGATATTCCGGCCCCAATAAAGATGCCGAGTGTGCCACCGACGAGGGTGAGGGCCACGGCTTCCAGCAGGAACTGCAAACGTATGTCCGCGCGGCGAGCGCCAATAGCCTTGCGTACGCCAATTTCCTGGGTGCGCTCAGTCACAGAGATAAGCATGATGTTCATCACGCCGATGCCGCCGACCAGCAAACCTATCGAACTGATCACAGTCGTGAGGATCACCAGCGCGCCGGTGAGCTGATTCCACAGATTGCTCAGAAAGTCCGGCGAGCTCAGCTCGAAATCGTTGTCCTTTTCGGGGGGAACGCGGCGCAAGCGGCGCATCGCCTGAATGACCTCGCCTTGCGCTAGTTCGATATTTACGTTCTTGGGGACTGTGAATGCCATCACCAATTCTTTAGACCCCGGGTACTCCTTCTTGAAGTTACTCAGCGGGATGATGGCAAAGATATCCACTCCTGGGCCGAGGAACAAGCCTTGGTCGTGCTCGAAAACGCCGATGACTTCGTACAAACCACCGTTGATGCGCACCGTCTTGCCAACGGCGTCCGTGCTGGGGAAGAGCGATTCGCTAATGGCCGCGCCCAACACCACGACGGACCGCGCGTGCTCCTCGTCGGAGGCGCTGATGAAGCGGCCTCGCTCGATCGCAAACAGCGGAATCGCCTCGGTGTACTCCGGCTCGGCACCGCGTACGATGACTTTCTCGACGCTATGATCACCGCCGATGATCAGATTGCTATCACCGAAGAAAAAGCCGCGCGTGCCAATGGTAGTCACGATCTGCACGTCGGGAGCGGCTTGGCGGATATAGTCGGCATAGTTGTATTCAATATATCTGCGTGTGCGGATGCGTTGGGGCATGCGTGAGGGGTCCATCGCCGGCGGAAACCTTGTGAGAAAGTAAGTGCGCGAGCCGAGGGATTCCACTTTGTCCTGCACGAACTTGTTCAAGCCTTGAATGATTGCCGCCATGGAAATCACCGAGGACACCCCAATGACGATGCCGAGCACAGTCAAGGCGGAGCGCACCTTGGAGGAGCGCAGTGTGTCCATTGCAGCGAAAAAATTTTCCCGAGCCTGAGCGAGCGTCATGATTGCCATCAGTCAGACCTCAAGGCGACAACCGGATCCAGTTGCGAGGCGCGCAATGCCGGATAGATCCCGAAGAATAGTCCAACCGCGGAACTAAGTAACACTCCCAACACCGCCACCCAGGTCTGCACGGAGGCAGGAAACGGTGTATACGTGCGCAGTGCCAGCGCAACCAGGAATCCCAGTGTGACGCCGGCGAGGCCTCCAGCTACGCATTGCATGACGCTTTCCACCATAAACTGGCGCAGGATGTCTCGTTTGGTGGCGCCCACGGCGCGCCGGACGCCAATCTCTCGCCGTCGAAGGGTCACGCTTACAAGCATGACGTTCATGATCACGATGCCGCCAATGACCACCGAAATGGTGCTCACCATAATGAAAACGCCGAAAAACGCCGAGCTGATGCTGCGCCACAAGGCCATATAGCTCTCTTTGGTGCCGATGAAGAAATCATCGTCCATATCGCTCATCAGGTGGCGCCTCGAGCGCAAAATCAGGTTTGCCTGGTCTTGCGCCATTTCAAAATTCTGTGTGCTGGTCTTGACGTTGATCGTGATGCTGGAATTCATCCCTTGAAGACGAAGGAAGACAGGAAGTGGAATGATGACGAAGTTGTCCTGATCCTGGCCGAGGACGTTACCGATCTTTTCCATAACTCCTATCACCACGAATTCATCGCTGCCGATACGAACGGGTCTCCCGAGGGGGTCCATGCCGAAAAATAGCTCCCGCACGATCGTGTCGCCGATCAAGCAAACGTTGGCTTTGTGCTCGGCTTCCGACGGAGTGAAGTAGCGGCCGATTTCGACTGTCCGCGAGTCAATATCTGCCATGTTTGCGGATTGGCCATAGAGACTGACGTCCTCCTGGTCTTTGTTGCCGGATCGTGCCCGAACGCTGGTGCTGGCACTGGCGCCAACTTCTTCACAAGCACTGCATCCTTCGGCAATGGCGGCCATGTCCTCCATTTCGATTTTCCTGTACTTCAGAGCTTTGATGATGATCGTGAAATCCGTCACCGCGAATGGTGTGCGCGCGATTTGGAACACGTTTGTGCCCAGGTTGGCGATCTTTTGTTCAACATAAAGGTTTGCGCCCTGCACGATCGTCATGACGGTGATGAGCGTGGCCACGCCCATCGTCAGTCCCAGCGCTGTGAGCGAAGCGCGCAGCTTGTGGCCGCGCAGGGCACTGAAGCACTGGGCAAGATTGTCGCTGAGAGCGAGCATGGTGCTGGCGAAAATTTCTCCAGTTACCTTATCAAATCCTGGGGAAGGTTTAGTGTCTACTTGTCCGAAGAAGCTGGAACCATCCAAGAGAATACGAAGGAAGAGTGATGGGGAGATTGCATTGTCCGATGATCGAACCGATCAACTCCCGGATGGATCGAACGGCTGCCCGCGACGCAGCTCTACGACGAGTACGCGCTTGTTCGGCTGATCTATTTAATTCCTTCTCTTGCATCCTGGCGTCGCTGAGTCTTCGTGAAAGCTGCATACGGGAAAACCGTACGTGCAGTTTGAGCGGCGGACGGAGGCCAGCGCTTAAACGGCGCGCCTCCTCCGACCCGACAATTCGGTAGTTTTGGGATGGCCCGTCACTCGGGGCAGTCGCCACGGTGTCAAGAATGGCCACGTATCCGGTATGCCCGCTAGGTGTTGCTCTTTCCAAAAACAGCACCCGCGAGGGGTAGAGCTCGCAGGCACGCGGTCCCCATGTCGCGCCCTCCGTCAAGCGCGACAGCGCCCCGACTCATGCTACCTCATTTACTTAATGATTACTATAAATAAATTGAGGCAGCGGCACACCTACCGAGGCACACGAACGGAGACTTACCGCAGAGGTCCCAGAGGCAAGGCGGGGCACGGAGGAGCTACGGCCAGCATTTACCGCAGACGCTGAGTCGGCTGAGAAAACGCTGCGGCGGCGTGGCGACGGTCACTTGCCGGGTCGCAGGGCGGCTCCCGCACAATCATGCGGGACGCGAACTGCGCGTCTGAGCGCCGCCCCGCCGGCGATTGCCGCGCGGCGTTATTCCTTGGAGTCGTCGCCCTTTTTCGCCGCTGCGGCTTCGGCTGCTGCGGTCCACGGCGGGACGATGCCGTTGACCCGCGCGTAGGCGATCGATTGGCCTAGGTGTTCGTGCGCGTGGGTAACCAGGAGATAAATCACGTCACCTTCGTTCGCGTCTGGGCCCAGCTTGGGTAGGGCTTTATTGAAATCGGCGTTGGTCATTTTTTCGAGGGTGGCGTGGGCGTTGTCGAAAGATTTGTTCAGCATATCAATGATTTGAGCCTTGTCGGTTGTGGACTTCTGCAAAGTCTTCAAGTCAATGTTTGCGGGCACCGGCGCGCCGAGCAGCTGCGGAAAGCCGTAATTGGCTCCGGCGACGTGGAGGAAGAGCTCGCTGAAGGAGCGAACGCCTTCGGCTGGACGCCACGTGTATTTCTCCTGAGGGATGGCGGTGGCGAGGTCGACGTATTTCTTGTGCATGGCATCGAGATCGAGGAGCGATTGCGGCTTCATGTCATAGCTGGGCGGAGTCTTGTCGGTGGACTGCGCGGCGGCCTGGGGCGGCTGTGCGGATTGCGCTGTGGAGGATTGCGAAGCGGCGCGGGTGATGGCGGGGCCGGACAGCAAAGCAACGGCTAGAGCGGAAAGCAGCAGCTTCTTCATGGTGATTTTCTCCTTTGAGAGGCGGTGACCGCCTGAGATTGCGAGTAGATGACAAAGAGAATTGTATGGGCCGCTGATTCGGCGTCCGCGCGACTGTCCGAAATCAGTAAAAAGGGACGGGTAGTGTCCGGAGTTGGACCGTGACGAACAGTTTATGGCCTTGATTTCGCGAGCGAACAGTGGGACTTGCTTGCGCGTGTAATCAGGCTTGAATTTCATGGAGTTTCCCGGGCACCTGCTGTGGGGCTTAGACGCAACAAGCGTCGAAAAATCTCCTCGGAGCCGAGGATTCTTAAAGGTTTGAAGCCTCAGAGATTTACCACAGAGCGCACTGAGAGAAGCGGAGGGCACGGAGGAGGCAACGGCCAAACCGTGACAGCAACTATCACCGCACAGGCGCAGACCGCAGTGAAAACCAACGGCTAAGGATTAGCACAGTTCGCAGAGAAAACCGGCGGAGGGCAGCGAGGCGCTGGACGCCTGCCTACAGGCTAGGCATCGTCTGCTGAGGCTTCGGAGTCGTCTGGCAGGTCGCCGTTCGTCATGCGTTTTAGTTCGGCGCGGATTGTGTCGGCGGAGAAGCCTGCGCCTAGGAGATTGCGGTAAAGGGAGGCGATCTTCTTTTGGTCGAGCCGGGCGCTGGCTCCGGATTTTCTATTGAGCAGGGCTAGGCGGCGTTGGAGTCTTGCGCGGACTAGCGCGATCTCGTCTGTGTCAGCGAAGACTTTGGCGATGGCGTCGTCAATGTAGCGGTCGGGGACGCCCCGCGCGCGGAGTTCGCGGGCGATGCGGAAACGTCCTTGGCGACGAACTTTCACGTGCTGGGCGGCGTAGTTCAGTGCGTACTTGGCGTCGTCGAGGTAGCTGAGCTCGCGGAGGCGGGCGATGATCGAGGGGACGAGGTCTTTGTTTTCGGCGCGGCGTTCGAGATGTTGCTTCATTTCGTGGATGGAGTGAGCGCGGCGCATCAGCGCACGCTGGGCGGACATGTAGAGCTGGGTTTCGGTCGAGAGTTTGCGTGCCGTACCGTGCTGGCGCATCGGATGAGGATAGTTGAGGATGTGCAGGAGGTAAAGGAAGTAGAGGAGGTCGAGGAAAAGGTCAGCTTCACCACAGATGAACACTGACTAACACAGATCACAGCGAATGCGAAGAGAGGTCCCTCGCTGCACTCGGGATGACAGCAAAAGAAGGAGCCGGCCGGACGCCGGCGCTACTGTGCGCGGCGACACTGCCGGTGCGACGTCTGCTGCTGCGAGACTTAGCGGCCGCCGATGCGGTCGAATTCGCTCATGGCTCGTTCCATGTCTTCGCGAGCTGAGTCGGCGGAGGAGCGGACGCCCTGGACGCGCAGGCGGAAATCGTCTGGGTTCGAAGCGCGCAGAATGGCTTCCTCGAAGGTGATGAGGTTGCGGGAATAGAGATCGAAGAGCGATTGATCGAATGTTTGCATGCCGTACTGGCTGGTGCCGGCGGCGATGGCGTCGCGGATCATGCGCGTTTTATCCGGGTTGATGATGCAATCACGGATGTAGCCGGTGGAAATCATGACTTCGACTGCGGGGACGCGGCCGGAGTTGTCGGCTTTACGCACGAGACGTTGGCTGATGACGGCTTTCAGTGTGCCGGCGAGCTGCAAACGGATTTGTTTCTGCTCGGGCGGCGGAAATACGGCGATGATGCGTTGAATGGTTTCGGTGGCGTCGAGAGTGTGCAGGGTCGAAAGCACCAGGTGACCGGTCTCGGCGGCAAGAATGGCGGTGGAGATGGTTTCCAGGTCGCGCATTTCACCGACCAGGACGACGTCCGGGTCTTGGCGAAGTGCAGCGCGCAGCGCGGTGGAGAACGACGCGGTGTCCACTTCGACTTCGCGCTGGTTGATGAAACCTTTCTTGTCGCGGTGCAAATATTCGATGGGGTCTTCGATGGTGATGATGTGCTCAGAGCGCAGCGAATTGATGCGGTCAATCATGGCCGCGAGCGTCGTGGATTTACCAGAACCGGTGGTGCCGGTGGTCAGAATCAAGCCGCGCTGCTCTTCACAAACTTGCGAAAGGATACGCGGGAGCTCGAGTTCTTCAATGGTGCGAATTTTGGTCGGGATGACGCGCAGCACCATGCCGACGTTGCCGCGTTGCTGGAAGACGTTTACGCGGAAACGGCCGAGGCCGGCGACGCCGTAAGCCATATCGAGTTCGGCGGTTTCCTTGAATTTTTGCTTCTGACGGTTGGTCATCATGCTGAAGGCCATCGAGAGCATTTCTTCAGGCGTGATGCGGGGTACGTCATTGAGCGGATTCAGGATACCGTCCACGCGAAGATAGGGGTGATTGCCAACTTTCAGGTGCAAGTCGGAGGCGCGGCTTTCGACAGCGCGGCGCAAAAGGTCGTCAATATTGATGGCCATGAAAGGTCCTTGAACTCGAGAAGCTTCTAGCCAAGCTAGCATGGTTTGCAGAGGCCGCAAGGGAGTGTGGGCGAAGTTGGTGCGAATTGGACAACCTGAACTTTGGGACAGGTGGCAGGAAAATCATCACACTGATAAAAGCAAAAAACGAAAAGGGAAAGCGGGAAATAGAAAAGGGTGCCCGGCGCGGGGGCAGTTTGCGTCTAGGTTGGCATGGAAACGAACAGAGAATCCCTGCCCGCGGCAAGGCAGGCTTCGTCCCCGCGAGACCCGCGGGACGCAAAATGCGCGCTGCACTCGGGATGACGGGCGAATTCTTTCGCTTCGCTCGAGGCGACGAAATTCTTTACATCCTGGCCTAGATTGGGGGTTGGTCGGGGAGGAAGATGCGGTCGTAGAGGAAGCCGGCTAGGACGCCGCCTAGTAGGGGGCCTAGCCAGTAGACGCCGTGGTTTGTCCAGTGATTGCGAGTGACTAACGCGGGGCCGAAGGCGCGGGCGGGGTTGACGGCAGCGCCGGTGAACGGAATGCCGACGAGAGCATCCACGGCGACGGCTAGGCCGATGGCGAGGCCGGCGATTTTGTTGAATGCGCCTTTTATGTCGACGGCGGTGGCAAAAAACACGAACACCAGGAAAAACGTCATCACGCCCTCGAGCAGCATCGCGTGGAGGCGCGTGAAATCGGAAGCAAGGGTTGGGTTGATCGCGCCGAGAGCTTCAGGGCGCCAATTGGAATCAGGGATTATGACGGCGAGCAGGTAGGCCGCGGCGATCGCGCCGAGAAGTTGGGCGACGGCATAGAGCAAAGCTTGTATGGTGCCCAAACGTCGGGTGACCCACAAGCCGATGGTGACGGCGGGATTGAGATGTCCTCCGGAAATGTGGCCGATGGCGGTGACCATGGCAGTGACGGCGAGGCCGTAGGCGAGCGCGAGGCCTAGGAGGGTGACGCTGCCTTGTCCTGTGGCGCGGAGAAATTGGTCGGCGCAAAATACGCCTGCAGCGAAGAAGACTACGGCGAAAGTGCCGAAGAATTCGGCGAGTAATTTCTGGGTGAGGCTGTACACGCAGTGCTCCTCTGGAAAATCAGCGCGGACGGGCTGGTGCGAAATGATTTTGGCCGCGCGCGATTCTACTGAATTCGCGCTGGGCAGTCAAAAGATGGCGTGGTGAAGTGGAGGAAAAGCGAGGTTTACCGCAGAGACGCTGAGGGACGCAGAGAAAACCAACTGCAAAGACCTAACATACAGCGCACAGAGAAAGGCGCAGGTGCACAGAGAGGTGTAGACGACTCGGCTAGCGCGTGACCACGGTGGCGCCTGCCGCGGCGCTGACTGGGGAGAGCCAGTTGTGGCGATCGGGCTTTTTGCCTTCGGCTAGGGCGAAGAATTCGTCCTGGATGCGTTTGGTGATCGGGCCGCGGGAGCCGATGCCGATTTTGACACGGTCAATCGAGCGGATGGGAGTGACTTCGACGGCCGTGCCGCAGAAGAAAATTTCGTTGGCGATGTAAAGCATTTCGCGCGGAATAATCTGCTCGGCGATAGGGATGCCGAGGTCGCGGCAAATGGTGATCACTGAGTGGCGCGTGATACCGGGTAGCGCGGAATTCGACAGAGGCGGCGTAACTACCGTGCCGTCCATCACAAGGAAGACATTTTCGCCGGACCCTTCGCTGACGTAGCCGTTGGTATCTAGCGCGATGCCTTCGACGTAGCCATTGGCACGTGCTTCCATGCGAATCAGCTGGGAGTTCATGTAATTCGCGGCGGCCTTGGCCATTTGCGGCAGTGTGTTGGGCGCGGGACGGTTCCAGGAGCTTACGCATACGTCCACCCCAGCGCGCAAGCCTTCTTCACCTAGATATTTTCCCCAGGGATAACACGCAAGATAAACCTCGATGGGGCAGCCCTGCGGGTCCACGCCCGCTTCGCCATATCCACGTAGAACAACCGGGCGAATGTAGCAGGCGCCGATTTTATTGACGCGGAGCAGTTCGAGATTGGCTTCGCAGAGCTCGTCGAGATTGTAGGGAACCTCCATGCGATAGATGTAGGCGGAGTTCAGCAGGCGTTGCATGTGATCTTTCAGGCGGAAGACAGCCGGACCCTGCTCCGTGTCGTAGCAGCGAATGCCTTCGAATACGGCGGAGCCGTAGCTGACGACGTGGGAGAGAACGTGAATCTTGGCGTCGTCCCAATGGATAAATTTGCCGTTGTGCCAGATCTTTTCGGTCTTAGGGATGGGCATCCGGTTGCTCCGCTTTCGATGTGATGAAGCTGCTGCCAAAGCCAGACTAGAGCACGCGTTCGGTGGTGTCAATCCATCGTGAGGTGCGTGTGTCGAGGGCGGATGTCCAATTTGGACGGTTGAGCGGGAAGGGATTTAACACCAGGGTTGAGAGAAAAACAGAGCGGCCACGGAGAAGACGCAGAGTACGCAGAGAAAACCGACGGCAGCCTCCCAACACAGAGGGCGCCGAGAAAAGCTGCTGCGAAAAAATTTATTCTTCGCGGAGCGCTACTAGCGGATCTACTTGGGTTGCGCGGCGCGCTGGGATGTAGCAGGCGATCAGCGCTACTGCTGCTAGCAGGGTCGCGATTGACGCGAACACTATGGGATCCGTGGACGTTACGTTGAAAAGCAGGGTACGCAGGAAGCGCGTTAGCACTATGGCGCCGACCAGGCCGGCCATTAGGCCGAGAAGCACTAGCTTCATTCCTTCGCGGAGGACCATGCCGAGGATGTCGGCGCGTTGCGCACCCAGCGCGACGCGGATGCCGATTTCGTGGATTCTGCGGCTGAAGGAATAGGACATCACGCCATAAATTCCTATGGCCGCCAGAAGCAGAGCGACGCAGGCGAACACGCCGAGTATCTCCAGCGCGAACCGTCGTTCGGCCATAGAGCGTGCGACGACTTCATCCATGGTGCGCACACTGAAAAGCGGCAGATTCGAATCAACGGATTGAACTTCACTACGGATTCGATCGCCGAGCGTTCCGGGGCTTGCATGCGTGCGCAAAAACAGGACTGAGGCGTACGGCGGACCTTGATAGGTCGAAAGATAAATGTGCGGCGCGGTAGGCGCTTCGAAGCCGTCCGATTTTATGTCGCCGACAACGCCGACAATCGTTACCCAGGGATTCTTGGGATCGATCTGGCCGAACTGAATGTGCTGTCCGAGCGGACTCTGGCCGGGCCAATAGCGATTCGCGAGGGTTTGGTCAATGATGGCGACGCGCTGCGTGTTTGTGTCGTCCGATTCGGTGAAGACGCGTCCCTGAATCAGCGGAGTGCCGAGTATGTCGAAGTAGGTCGGACTGACGTTCGCAAATTCAGCCAGGGGAGCACGCTCTGAATCTTCCGCGCGGCCTTCGATCTTGAACGGGAAGCCGTTGCGCGCCGCGCCCAGAGGCAGGCTGTTCGCTCCACCTATGGCGACTCCTTCGACGCCCGGAATCGTGCTGACGCGGCGGACAAATTCGCGAAGAAGCGCGGCACGCTTCTCAGGCGGGCGATAAGGATCCGTGCTGGGATCATTGGGGACGGGAATCCAGATTTGAGCGGTGGTGACGCCATGCGGATTGAAACCCGGCTGGACTTGCAGCACGCGCCAAAAGCTACGAAGTAGCAAACCTGCGCCAACCAGCAAAACCAGAGACAAGGCGATTTCGGAGATGACCAGAAACCGCGATATGCGCGTGTGGCTGCGGCTGGAGCCCGATCCGCGGCTGCCTTCGCGCAGACTTGCTGCCTGATTTACGCCAGAGGCCTGAAGCGCAGGAACGAGGCCGAACAATATTCCCGTCGCGATTGATAAGAGGAACGCAAAAACCAGCACCCCACCGCTGATATTGACTTCGCTAAGACGCGGGAGATTTTCGGGGGCGAGCCGCAGCATTGAGGCTTTCATAAAAAAGACCGTCAGGAGTGCCACTATACCTGCAATGATCGCGAGCAACATGCTTTCGGTGAGCATTTGAAGCATCAGTCGTCCACGGGCGGCGCCTAGCGCTAATCGGATCGCGATTTCGCGCTGGCGACTAGCAGAGCGCGAAAGAAGCAGGTTGGCCAGATTCACGCAGCCAATCAAGAGCACAAAGCCGACCGCGCCGAACAGAATGAAAAGCTCGGTGCGGACTTTGCCGACCAAGTCCTCTTGCATGCCGACGAGGCGAGGAGCCCAACGAACGGCTGGCGGATATTCGGTGGGATATTGCGCGGTCAGCTGCGTGGAAAAAATCTCTAGTTTTGCTTGGGCTTCCGAGACGGTGAGTCCTGGTTTCAGGCGCGCGATCGCTCCCGGGATCATCCTTATCGAGCGCTGGGCGGGATGAGGGAACGGATTGGCGTCGTAGCCTGCCGCAATCCATGCGTCCACGTCCGTCTGGAGCGTTCTTCCAGGATGACGGAAGTCCGGCGGCATGACCCCCAGCACGGTGTATGGGTCATTATCGAGGCGCACTTTCTTGCCGAGGATTTTGGGATCAGCGCCAAATTCGCGGCGCCAGAAGCCGTCACTGAGGATGACGCCATCGATAAACCCTGGGACCGAATCTTGATCCGTGTAAACGCGACCGATGCGCGGTTGCGCTCCGAGCAGCGTGAAGTAATTCGGGCTGGTGGCCAGAGCTTCGATCCGTTCGGGACGGTCGCCGCCGGAGAGGTCGGCGCTGATGGGCCAGACGACGGAGATCTGGTCGAACACGCCAGAGCGCTGCTGAAAATCCCACAGCTCTGGAACAGACATGCCGACGTTTGGAACGTTGGAGCCGCGGAGGTCGTCGAAAACGCGGACGAGCTGATCTTGGTGCGGGAATGGCAGCGGCCGTAGCAGGACGGCGTAGACGATGCTGAAGGTGGCAACATTCGCGCCAATGCCGAGAGCGAGAGTGAGAATCGCTACTAGAGTGAAGCCGGGACTTTTGACCAGCATCCGCCAGGCGAAACGAACATCCCGAAGGAATGAGTCCATGCGGCCTCCTTGTTGGGAGCCAACGGATGTTCATAGAGACGAGCTAAGTGGAGGGAGTGTTAGCAGGATATAAGCGGAAACTGCGCGTTCGTTTGTGGGACGGGTGTGCGGATTTAGAGGAGCCAAATTGGGGTGATTTGGTGCGTGGACTTTTTGCGCTAAGGACTTAACACAAAGGGCACAGGGAACGGCAGCGAGGGCACCGAAGAAAGGCCAAGATTACCGCAGAGACAGAGGGGGCGCGGAGAACTCTCCGGTGATTCCTAGCGGCCTGCGGCTTTCTCGCCGCGTAGAACCATGCATGTGGAGGTGGAGCGGGCCACTAGGGCGCCCGATGAATTGGTGATGTCACATTCGGTCAGGCCTACGGTCTTGCCACGACTGACCACTCTTCCGACGGCCTGCAACTTCTCGCTCCAGACGGGCCGCAGGAAATTGATTTTCAATTCGAGAGTGGTGAAGGATTCGTCGTCTGCAAGGGTGGAGGCGAAGGCGATGCCCATCGCCGCGTCGGCTACGTCGCACAGAACGCCACCGTGGAGCGTGCCCATCGGGTTTGCGTGCTTGTTGCTCGCTTCGAAATCCAGGAGCGCTTCGCCGTGCTTTGCGCCGACTAGCTTGAATCCGATCAACTGCGCGATCGGTGGCGGAGGAAGCTCGCCGCGAATGACTTTGTCGAGCCTTTCGAGATGCTTGCTCATGGGATGGCCTCCGGAAATCAAAGAATCCCGCGCGATTGATATAGGGAAGCACGAAATCAGTGTCATAACTTTCAAATCGGAACTTCAGCGGCTAAGGCCGCCCCAAAATCCGCAGTGTCGCGGCTAAAGCCACGACCCACAAAGATTCTTGAGCTGGCACATGGGCGCTATGAGTGGTCATCTGCGTAGCTTTCTTCTTTTCCTTGGACCGCGATTCCGGAGATGCGGCCCCAGGCGCTGGTCTTCCAGTTATCGCGAATGGCTTTGGCCAAAATCCACGGCGGCAAGTCAACGTAGAGATAGTACGACAGCGCGTTGAGATACGGCTCGTACATCTCGCGCAGGTCGTTGAGTTTCCTGATCGACGCGTCGTCATCGCGCAGCTGAAAACCGGACTCCGCGAGCGCTTGGCGGAGTCTGGCGAGCTCGGATGGAGGCAGGCGGTCAACTGCCGAGCGCCGCGGCTGCGCAAAAAAGACTTGCGACAAGTCCACGATCGTGTGGCGGCACATTGCGAAGGTGAGGCGTGCCTGGCGCGCGCACGGATTATCGGAGGTCGAGATCAGCAAGGCCGTCGAGTCCAGAATTGCGGTGAGCGCCGCGAGCCACGATTCGTTGCTGTGCTGCGAACGGAAATAGCTGACTACTGGATAGGAAATGTGGCTTTCGAGCAATTCGGCAGACCAGCGCTCCCAGTCGCGGAATAGCCTTTGGAGAGCTTCCGTGCCGTGGGGGCCACTGTGGCGGCGTAGTAGCTCCGCTGCGGTGGGCGGCGAACCCGCGCGCGCGTCCAGCAGAACGATGCTGACTTCGCGTTTCGAGAACGCCTGATAGATGACCGGCAGGTAGCTGATGATGAGCGCCAGGAAACCGAAACCGAGGCCGCTTTCGAGGATGGCGAGGATGCGTTCGGCGGAAGTGTGCGGGGTGACGTCGCCGAGGCCCAGCGTAAAGAATGTGGTGCCGCTAAGGTAAAAACAAGTTTCGAGCGACGGCCGCGTGGGGTCGTGAGGAGAGTTGCCGTAATACAGAAAGCCGAATCCAATGATCAGCAGAGCGGCCCACAGCGCAAAGAGAATCAGCAGGGAGAGAGGTCCGAAGAAACTGAGGAACGTTTCGCGTTTTTTGGTGGAGCGGATCAGGCGAGCGAAGGCGCGCGTCGGGACCCACATGGAGATATAGAACGCACGAGTGAGGCGAAACCATCGCGAGACGCGTCGCGGCAAGATGATGGTTTCGAACGCCTCGAGAAGAATGATGCCGATGATGCAGAGGCCGAAGACGGCCGGAAAAATCATGCAGCCTGCTCCAGTTGCGCGGCGAGCGTGATTTCGGCTTTGAACAGGCGCGAAACCGGGCAATTGGCCTTGGCGCTGGCAGCCGCGGATTCAAAGGCCTCCGGCGAAATACCGGGTACGCGGGCGGCGACGTCGAGATGGATTTTCGAGATGGTCCATCCGGCCTCGAGCTTTTCGAGGGTGACGTTGGCGGTGGCGCGGATACTTTGCGGCGTGAAATTCATGGTGCTTAACTGCGCGGAAAGCGCCATGGCAAAGCAGCCGGCGTGGGCCGCGCCAATCAGCTCTTCGGGGTTCGTGCCTTTGGCGTTTTCAAAGCGTGTGAGGAAGCTGTAAGGCGCGTCATGGAGGACGCCGCTGGGAGTGGAGATTTTGCCGTTTCCTTCTTTTAGAGTGCCGGTCCAGACTGCGGAAGCGCTGCGTTGCATGATGTTCTCCTTTGGAGGATCAGAATATCGAGCGGAAAGTGAAGCCGTATCATATTGCGTTAGAGCACAAAATAGAATCCTTTCAAACGTGCACAGCGGCCCTGACTTTTCGGCTGCGGATTGGATGTAGGACGGGACTGCAGGGATGCGGAATCTCGTAATGGCGATCGAAGCGCGACTTTTATTCGTGAGTCACCGCGGGGCTCTCACCGGGGGCTTTTCGCCATTCGACAGCATTTGGAAATTGTACTGCACGCGATCAAGGCGATTGCCGAAGGCGTTCTCATATATGCCGAAGGCGATGAAGGGAATCATGGCCGCAAGAACCCACAGCTTGGCGCGGCTGGGGACTTTGGCTTCAGGCTCCCAGCGAAACAATTGCCGCGAGATTTCGAACGCCACGATCAAGCCAAGAGCCAGGGCGATTACATCCGTGAGGATTTCACCAACAGTGGCGAGATTCGTGGCCGCGAATTCGAGACCCGTGGCGAGGTAGGTTGCCGGCATGAACAGAGAAGCGCCCTGAATCCAATGAGGGAATTTTGCGAGCGGGACCGTGGCGCCGGAAAGAAACAGGAAAGCGGTCCAGATGATCTGGTTGATGACCTGCGTTTCCTGCATGGTGTTCGTTACGCTGGCAACGATCAGCCCGAAAGCTGAAAACGCGGCCGAACCGAAGGTGACCAGCAAGAAGATGGCCCAGAGATTGCCCCACGATTGCATGTGCAGCACCCACTTGGTGACCGCAATTTCGATCGCTACTGACGGAACGACGAGCAGGTAGTTTGCCAGAATGCTGGAGGCGAGCATCGGACCTGGGCCCACCGGCGCTAACCTGAAGCGGCGTAAGATGCCTGCTTCGCGGAACATCACGAGTTGGACGCTGAGGCCCCAGAAGCTGCCCATGACCGTCATGGTGAGAATCGAGCCGAGGATGTAGGAAATCCACTGCGACTCGCGTTTGGCGAAAACCATTACGAAAAAGAATAGGAAGCCGAGCGGCATCAAGAGGCTGAAAAAGAGGAATGTGCGATTGCGCATGGCGAGGCGCACGCGGACTTTGGTGAGCGTCCAAGTGTTGCTGATCGGGTTCGATGACATTTCAGTCCTTTAGTCCAAACATCAATATGAAAGTCTGTTGCAGCTATAAAGAAAACTGCGAGAACGGAACTTCAGGGGCTAAAGCCGCCCTGCGTTGCCGCTTCTATGTTGTGGCTAAAGCCACAACCCACAAGACAAATTCATTGAACGTCTAGTCGCGCAGTCTGCGGCCGGTTAGCTCGATGAAGACGTCTTCGAGCGAGGGCGAAAACATTTCCAGGCTTTGCAGTTCGTTGTTCTCAGCTTCGAGCTGCTTCACCAGTGCGACGATGGTGCGCGGCGGGCGCGTCGAGTGGATCACGTACGTGCCGTCGAATTCGCGCGCGTCGGCGACACCTTCGAGGCTCGTGAGGACGCCATTGGTCAGAGGCTTGGCGAGGCGGACTTCGATGCGCGTGGTGCCCGCGGAGCCGTGTTTTAGCTCGCGTGGCGAGCCGGTTTTGATGATGCGGCCGTGGTCTACGATGGCCACGCGATCGCAGAGCCGCTCGGCTTCTTCGATGTAGTGGGTAGTGATCAGCACGGTTTTCTTGTCGCGCTTGAGTTCTTCGATGATGTCGTAAATTTCGCGGCGGACTTGTGGGTCCAGGCCGGCAGTAGGCTCGTCGAGAAAAACCACGTGCGGATTGTTCACGAGAGCCATGGCCAGAGCCAGACGTTGTTTTTGGCCGCCGGAAAGCTGGCTGTAAAAGGCGGTGCGCTTTTCCTCGAGTTGGAAACGTTTGAGCAAGAAATCGGTATCCGCGCGGTCGTCGTAAAAGTTGGCAAACAGATCGATGGCTTCCTTGACGCGCAACTTGTCCGGGAGGGAAGTGGACTGCAGCACGGCGCCGATTCTTTGTTTGAATGCAGAACCGCTTTTTTCGGGGTCCAGGCCGCAGACGCGAGCGATGCCGCGGTCGGGTGTGCGCATGCCTTCCAGGATTTCGACGGTGGTCGTTTTACCCGCGCCATTAGGTCCGAGCAGGCCAAAAACTTCGCCCTCCGCGACGGCAAAGCTCAAGCCGCGCACGGCTTCAACAGCGCCGTAGCTTTTGTAAAGACCTTCCACCTGAATGATGGGTTCAGCCAAGCGACATTTCCTATGAGATGTGAAGCAATCTTTTGTATCACACTCGGATGTCAGGCGCGTAACTTCGACTTGGTTCGGCGGGGAGACCGGCGTTTCGATTTGCGGGGGGTGCCGCGCGATTTTTTCGGCGTCCAGCCATAGAGCTTCATGTCTATCCTGGTGCCGTCGACGACCACGCGTTCCGAAGTGAGGAGGCGGCGTTGCAGGCTGGCGTACGGTTCAGGCATGCGCGTGCGGCCTCCTGCACCAATCACGCGATGCCACGGAATGCCGCGTCCATTGGGGCAAGCAGCCATGGCGTAGCCGACGGCGCGCGCACCGCCGGGCAGGCGCAGAGCTTGCGCGATGGCCCCATAGGTAGTAACACGGCCGCGAGGAATTTGTTTCACCAGGCGATAAACCGGGTCCCAAGACATGGCTGCATTTTACCTGATTTTACATATTCGTTTTTTGAATGGAAGTTGCGGCGCGCATGCAGCAGAATGAGCGCAAGAAGGCGGGGGAAACGGTGCCTGCAGCAGTTGCGCGAAATGCGACAAAGTAATGACGGATTCGATACAAACTTTCACTAATTTAGCGCATCGTACTATTGACGGTGTAGTGGAGCATCAATACACTACGCCAGAAGTTGGAAGTTCCCGCCCGACAAGGAGCGGTAATGGCTTTCGTTCGGCGCAAAGGCAACACGTACTTTCTGGTGCACAATGTGCGCCGGCAAGGAAAAGTGCAGCAGTTGCATTTGGCGAGGCTGGGGGAACGGCCGCGGATTACGGACGACGTGGTTCGCCGAGTATCGCGAAACCATCCGTTCCTGGATCTGGACTGGTCGCAGCTGCGGGAGCAAGTGAACGGACGAGTCGAGTTATTCGACATCCGCTCACCGTACGTGCAGAACCTGATGCATTCGTTACGCAACCTTAACCTGGACCTGGCCGATCTATCGCCGCCGTTGTTGCTGTTGGCAGATCGAGCCAATTCGAGCCGGGAACTGGTCACGCAATTACGGTTGCTGCGGTCAACGCTCGATGTAAAGCTGGACCAATTCGAGCGCACAGGGCCGCGGGAGCCGGAAAGCGGCAGAAAGTTCCGGTAGGGGAGCAAGACCGTGGGCGCGCAAGGACTACAACTCGATCCAACCCAGCGCAGTGTGGAGTCTCGAGATTTCGAGGCGGGGCTGCGGCGGAAAATCGTGGGGCAGGACGAAGCGGTGCAAGCGGTGGTGGATCTGTACCAGGTGTTTCGCGCCGGATTGAATTCGCCGGGGCGGCCGGTGGGGAATTTGCTGTTTTTGGGGCCGACCGGAGCGGGGAAGACACGTGTGGTGGAAGCCACGGCGGAAGTGCTGTTTGGAGATCCGCGCGCGGTGATCAAGGTGGATTGCGCGGAGTTTCAGCACTCGCACGAGATCGCAAAATTGATTGGCTCGCCTCCAGGATATTTGGGGCACCGCGAGACGCATCCGCTGATCACGCAGGAAGCGCTTGCGCAATATCACACCGAGAAGCTGAAGATCAGCTTCTTGCTGTTCGACGAGATTGAGAAGGCCAGCGATGCGTTGTGGCAATTGCTGCTGGGGATTCTGGACAAGGCCACGCTGACGCTGGGCGACAACCGCCGCGTGGATTTGTCGCAGACGATGATTTTCATGACCTCGAACCTGGGCGGAGTGGAAATTACCGAGTTGATGAGCGGCGGGATGGGTTTTGCTCCGGTGCAGCGCGCGGATACGGTGGTGCGTTTGGACGAGAAGGTGGAGAAGACGGCGGCGGAAGCAGCGAAGAGGAAGTTCGCGCCGGAATTCATGAACCGGATTGACAAGACGGTGGTGTTTCACCCGTTGCGCTCGGAGCAACTGGAACAGATTCTGGAAATCGAACTCGGAATGGTGCAGCAACGAGTGCTGGAGACGGCCAAGGGCCGCTTCCTATTTCGCGTGACGCAGCCGGCGCGGGACTTTCTGTTGCGCGAAGGGACGGACATGAAGTACGGGGCGCGGCACCTGAAGCGAGCGATCGAGCGGCACGTGGTGTATCCGCTGGCGAGTTTGCTGGCGACCGAGCAGGTATCGCTGGGCGATGTGATTTCGATTGACTGGCACAGCGGGGACATGAGCCTGACGTTTCTGAAGGAAGCGGAAGGCGCTCTGGTTCCGGTACCCTCGCCCGCAACCGAACGCCTGGCCGATGCTGCCGCGGCAACTTCCGATGGGCGCACGGCGTTATTTCCGCCCGCCACCGCCGCAGCAGACCTTACTTCCGCGAAGATTGTGGCGCCGCCCACGGCCGCTCGCGGTCTGCCGGTCGAAAAGGCCAAGAACGACAAGAAGTAGAGTTTTCTACAGCAGTTTCCTTCTCTTTGCGGCGGGCGCCGGAGGTTTTCCGGCGCTGTTGCCGCGATTCGCACCGCCCGCCTTGCGATTCGCCTTGACCAGTTTATCGCGCAAGAAATTTCATCGAAGTTTAAGTGGGTGTGGCGCACCTACGGCGCTCTTCGTTGTTTGGCATTGTGTTCCCAACCCTTTACGGGTTGGGCTAACTTCTGTCGCGCCTACGGCGCTGGCCCGCGAACGCGCTTCCAACGTTCCACGATCATTGGGTCGCTCGCGGAGTAAGGGTTGTCGTAGCGGCGGTCTTTAGACCGCCATAGGCCGCAACCCGCCGATGGCGCATCACGGTGCGTCGCTTCACAATCAAATGCTGCGAGCCTGCGCTATAGGCTGCCAGCGTGATTTGCTGGAGGCTCCGTGCTAGTCGTCGGATGGCGGAGACATGGGCTCGTCGAAGCTGCCACCATAGATGCTGGGGACTTTGGCGCCCATTTGGCGCAAGTAGGCGGACAATTGGCCGCGATGATGAATCGCGTGATGCATCATGAACTGAAGATAGAGAACCGTGGGATTGTTGTAGATCCCGAAGAAGGGTACAGGCGTAGCCCACAATTCGGGGGAAAGTTGCGCTACTTTCGGGAATTTGGATTCAAAGCCGTCCTCATAGAGAGCGACGATATCTTCGGTATTGCCGATGTCTCCGGGCATGGAATCGTCGTCCATTTCAAATCTTCCACTAAGAAAGCCATCGAGGAACCAGATCTCCGAAGAAGCGATGTGCCAGGTGAGTTCGAGCGCGCTCCGGGAATCCGGGTGGGGTCGATAGGTATCTTTGACAGCGGGCACGGCCCTCAAGATGCGGCGGGTAGTGGCGTATTCCTTCTGAGCGGATGGCAGGAATATGTCCGCGAGAAACTTTGCTTGCTCGGGCGTCATGTTGCAGCTCCCTTCGCACAACCTAACGGATCAAAACCTTCAGCGATACCCGTCCCCGATTCAATCGGGGCCACAGGATACACCAACGCCAAATCTATAAGATGCATGCGACACGGCTAAAGCCGTACGCCGACGCGGAACGTACCACAACCGAAACGCTGCGCGATGAATCTTTACGCAGGCTTCCAGCGCAGGATTGGTTTGCGCGCTGCGGCCACTTCGTCCAGGCGGCCGATACGCGTAGAGTGCGGCGCTGTCTTTACGAGCTCGGGGTTTGACTCGACTTCGGCGGCTATCGAACGCATCGCGTCGATGAACAGGTCGCATTCCTGCTTCGATTCTGATTCCGTGGGCTCAATCATCATGGCCCCGGGAACGATCAGTGGGAACGCGGTGGTGTAGGGGTGGAAGCCGTAGTCTATGAGGCGCTTGGCGATGTCCATAGTGTTGACGCCGCGGGCTTTCTGGCGCGCGTCGCTGAAAACGACTTCGTGCATTGAAGGAAGATTGTAGGGCAGATCAAAGTAGGGTTCGAGATGCTTGCGGATGTAGTTGGCGTTGAGCACGGCGTCTTCGGTAGCCTGGCGAGTGCCGGGTCCGTAGGCCAGCGTATAAGCAAGCGCGCGGAGAAGCACCCCGAAATTGCCGGCGTAGGCGCGAACGCGGCCGACCGATTTTGGGCGATTGTGATCGAGCGCGTAAGTGCCGTCCTGTTTTTGGACGACCACCGGAACCGGTAAGTACGGTTCGAGAATTTTCTTAACCATCACCGGACCTGCGCCGGGTCCGCCGCCGCCGTGCGGGGTCGAGAAAGTCTTGTGCAGGTTTAGATGCATGACGTCCACACCGAAATCGCCCGGGCGCGTAACGCCCGCGAGCGCGTTCATGTTGGCGCCATCCATGTAAAGAAGCGCGCCGCGCTCGTGCAGGATCGCGGCGATTTCAGCGATGCGCTCTTCGAAGACTCCGAGCGTGCTGGGATTGGTGAGCATCAACGCGGCGACGTCGTCGGTGACGAATTCGCGCAGGTGATCGGTGTCGAGCTGGCCGCGGCCATTGGATTTGATGTTTTGAACTTCGTATCCGGCGATGACGACGGACGCGGGATTCGTACCGTGCGCGGAATCGGGGATGAGGACTTTGTGGCGCGCGTTTCCCTGGCCTTCGAGATAGGCGCGAATCATGAGCAGGCCGGTCAGTTCGCCCTGCGCGCCTGCGGCCGGTTGTAGGGTGGCAGCATCCATGCCCGTGATCGACAGTAGGCATTTCTGTAGATCGTGAAGAATGCGCAGGCAGCCTTGGGAGACTTCTCCAGGCTGCTCCGGATGTTCGGTGGCCAGGCCTTCGAGGCGCGCGACGAACTCATTGACGCGCGGGTTGTATTTCATGGTGCAGGAGCCTAGCGGGTACATGCCCAGGTCAATCGCGTAATTCCAAGTGGAAAGGCGGGTGAAGTGGCGGACAACTTCGATCTCGCTGACTTCCGGGAAGCCTTCGATTGACTCGCGCGTGTAGGCAGCGCCGAGCGCGGCGGCTGGGTCAACGGCCGGGACGTCGAGCGGGGGAAGTTCCATGCCGCGCTTTCCGGGAGCGGAGCGTTCGAAGATCAGGCCTTCGTTCTGGCTGATGTGCGCGCGCGCTTTGCCGACGTTTTTTACGGGGGCTTCGAGATCGGTGACCTTTGGGTTCAAGCTTGGTTGCTCCTGGATGCCACAAACGCAATTGCCGGTTTACTGTTCGAACGAACTTCAGGGGCTAAAGCCGCGCCCCAGAAACCCTTGTACCTGGCGTCCCAACTGCCGCGCAGGACGAGCCGTCATCAGAGTGCGGGCACGGCATGCCGTGCCCCTACGACCGCAAAATCAAATGCGTCCACCGGAACGCGGCCGCTAGAAAATCAACACCAGCTAGACCGGTTTCTCCAAAATGCGGCGGACCGCGGTTGCGAAACGCTCGATTTCGGTGCGCGGCGTGGTTTCCGTCACGCAAACTACCGCGCGCTTGGTTAGATCGGGGTAATGCGCGCCTAACGCGTATGGGCCGATGATCTTTTCCCTCAGCAGCTCGGCATTGATCATTTTCACCGAGCGCGGGAATTCGAGCGTGAATTCGTTGAATGTGGGACCGCTGAAAACGCGGCGCACGCCGGGAATCCTTTCCAGTTCAGCCTGGGCGAAACGCGCCTTGGCCAAATTCTGCAGCGCCTGCTCGCGCAAGCCTTCTTTGCCGATGAGGCAGAGATGAATCGTGGCGGCTAGCGCGTAGAGAGCTTCGTTGGTGCAAATGTTGGACGTGGCTTTCTCGCGGCGGATGTGCTGTTCACGGGTGGCGAGAGTCAGAACGAAGCCGCGATTGCCGTCGGCATCGGTGGTCTGACCGGCGAGGCGCCCGGGCATCTGTCGGACGAACTTATCTCGCGTGGCGATCACCCCGACGTACGGGCCTCCGTAGCTGGGAGCGATGCCGAAGGCCTGGCCTTCCATGGCGACGATGTCCGCTTCAGCTGGCGGGCGAACGATTCCGAGTGAGACGGCTTCGGTGATCGTCGAGAGAAGCAGAGAGCCATTCGTATGTGCGATTTCAGCGAGCGCGGGCAGGTCTTCGAGCACGCCAAAGAAATTGGGAGACTGCACAACGACGGCTGCGGCGCTGCCGAGCGTTCCCGACTTCAACGCCGCGCGATCGATTTGGCCCGACTCGGTGTAGCCGATTTCCTCGACTTCGAGTCCGAGGTTCTTGGCGTAGGTTTTCAGGACTTGGCGATATTCGGGATGCACGGAGCGCGCGACGAGCATGTGTCGGCGGCTGGTGAGGCGTTCGGCCATCAAAACGGCTTCGGTGAGCGCGGTGGAACCGTCGTACATGGAAGCGTTGGCGACTTCCTGACCCGTGAGTTGGCACATGAGCGTTTGAAATTCGAAGATTGCGGTGAGTGTGCCTTGCGCAAATTCGGCTTGATACGGGGTGTACGAGGTGAGGAATTCGCCGCGCTGAATCAGCGCGTCGGCGGTAACCGAACGAAGATGCTGGTACGCTCCGGCGCCCAGAAAGGACGTGTATCCGCGGGCATTCTCGGTCGCGCGCGCCTGAAAATATTGGATGATTTCCATCTCCGAAAGCGGCCCAGGCAGATTCAGCGGCTCGCGCAGGCGAAATTTTTCCGGGATAGACTTGAACAAGTCTTCGATCGAACGGACGCCGATGGCCGCGAGCATCTCCTGGCGTTCGGAAGGGCTTTTGGGGAGATAGCGCATCAGGCGGAGTGTTCCTTTGCGGCTTCGGCGATGTAGGCCTGGTAGGCAGCGGCGTCCATCAAGCTGGAAACTTCCTTGGGATCGGCGAGTTTCACCTTGATCAGCCACGCTGAGTTGTGCGGATCCTTATTGATTTTCTCTGGCTCGTTCACAAGCCCCGAATTTGTTTCGGTGACTTCGCCGGAAAGCGGACTGTAGATTTCGCTGACGGCTTTCACGGATTCAACCGTGCCGAAGGACGAGCCAGCTTTCAGTTTGGCGCCGACTTTGGGCATTTCGACGAACACGACATCGCCCAGTTCCTGCTGCGCGTAATCGGTGATGCCGATCGTGCCGATGTCGCCCTGAACCTTGACCCATTCGTGCTGTTTTGTGTAGCGATAGTCCGTCGGATACATTGGGCCTCTCCGTTTTGGATGCAATTGTGCTAATGCGGTCGCTTGTAAAACGGTATTGGGATGATGCGCGCCGCCGCGGCCTGGCCGCGAATGCTGATTTCAATATCCGCGCCGACGGCGCTGGATTGCGGCGGGACGTAGGCCATGCCGATATTTTTCTTCAAGAACGGCGAGGGGCAGCCGCTGGTGACGCGGCCCGCTTCGTGGCCGCCGATCAGCACGGGGTAGCCGTCGCGTCCGATGCGCTTATCGAGCATCTCGAAGCCGACGAGCTTGCGCGGCACGCCGATTTCTTTTTGCCGCGCGAGCACGTCGCTACCTAGAAACGGGGCTTTTTCCATTTTGCAGATCCAGCCCAGTCCGGCTTCCCACGGCGTAGTGGTGTCGTCAATTTCGTGCCCGTAGAGGCACATGCCGGCTTCGAGGCGAAGCGTGTTGCGCGCGCCGAGGCCACAGGGAATCATTTTGGCTGATTCGCCCGCTTGCAGCAGGTCGTTCCACAGCTTTTCAGAATGTTCTGGAGCGAAATAAATTTCGAAGCCGTCCTCGCCGGTATAGCCCGTGCGCGCGATCAGGCAATCAACGCCGCTGACTTTGCCAAACGTGAAATGATAGTAGCGGATCGGGTCGAGCGTGACGGTGGTGAGGTGCTGCAAGATCTGTTTGGCGCGCGGGCCTTGGATCGCCAGCTGCGAATACCGCGGGCCGGCGTTTTCGACTTGGGCGTCAAACTTGTTGTTGGCGAGGATATGGTCGAAATCAGCGTCCTGATTGCTGGCATTGACGCACAGCAAATAGTGGGTGTCCGAAATTTTGTGGACGAGTAAATCGTCAACGAAAGTGCCGCGGGACGTCATCAGTCCGGAATAATGGGCTTGGCCGATCGTGAGTTTCGCGGCGTTGTTGCAACTGACCCACTGGACGAGCTGTAACGCGCCGGGGTCGCGGATTTCCAGTTCACCCATGTGGCTGACGTCAAACAGGCCAGCGCGAGTGCGCACGGCTTGGTGCTCGGCGATGATGCCGGAGTACTCCAGGGGCATATCCCAGCCGCCGAAATTGACCATTTTGGCGCCGAGGCGGCGATGGATGGAATTCAGTGCTGTTTTGCGCAGTTCGACAGCGGCCGACGTGTTCACAGAGGATTTCTCATGAAAGCGACGAAACATTGACGCTAGCATGCGAGTTTTTTAGTGTCAAGGAACGCGGCTTGACGTTTTGGGCGCGAATGCTGCTGTAGGTCGGGCCAAAAGCCACAAGATTCAACACAGAGAACACAGCGTTCGCAAAAGATGGAGTTCACCGAGAATGCCCGCAGAATTGCCGTCGTCGAGCGCGCTCTGTTCAACGCGTGCGGGAAAAGGCTAAGTGCTTAGGGAGAAGCTCACTACATGTTCCCGAGGTAATCGCGGCGCGCAAGGCGCTTGTGGCTGCGTCGCGGTTGCCCTACTATTGGTCGAACGGAAACCGTGAGCGTTCAAGAGAGGCGCCAACCGTGATTACGCTCTGCTCGCAGTGCGACAAGCCGGAATCGCAATGCACGTGCGAGAAGTTCTGCTGCTTCTGCCAGTCCCAGCACAATATTCATCTGGCGGTGGACGGAATGTATTATTGTCCTGATTGCCGGGAGGCCTGCGACGTGCGGCTGGCCGACGCGGAAGAGCGCTGACCAGTGAGATTGCACTTGCGGTCTTCGGCTACGGGTCTTCACCGATGAGCACTCAGCGATGAGCATTGAGCGATGAGCAACGAGCCGGCGCGAACCGAACTCATGCTGCCCGACGACGAGCGATTGCTCGCCGCGATCACGCCGGTGGTGCAGCATGCGTCGCAGCGCTGCGGGCTCTCGACTGAATCGCAGGAAGGACTGGCGGCTGCGGCGATCGAAGCGGCGCGAGAGACATTTCCCCTGATGGAAGGGCAAGCTGCGGGGGAACCAAAGGTGAGGGTGGTGGTTTCGGATTTTCCGGATCGCGTCGAAGTAGCGATCGAGCATCGGGGCGAAGCGCTGCCGACTGCGGGGCTCGATACTTTTGTGAAAGACGCTGTGGCCGGTTCGGGCGCCGGATTAAGCATGGCGCTGCAGGCGACTCAGGTAGACCGCGTGCAATATGAAACGCACGACGGCGTCTCGCGGATGACGTTGATCAAGTATTGCGATGGAAGCAGAACCAACGCCCAGTAGTAGGGTTCAGCTGCAATTGAAATTCCTCGCACTCGCAGTTGACTAGATACAAGCCGCCACACTCCCCGGAACCTTCCCGCGCAGCTTGTCTACTTCGCTCTACATCGGCGCGGCGAAGGCTTTGGTCTGGATGAGAGACATCAATTGTTCCTGGCTTACGGGAGCTTCCACCTTCAGACGGTCGCCGCTTGGTGTGACGCGAACCTGATCGAGCGTCTTAGCTAGAGCGGGATTGGTTTGCGCCTCCTGATAGCGCCGGTACATGAGGCCGGCTTGCATGGCCGCGCTGAGAAGGTTGGCGTCGTCCACAGAATCGCAGACTGCCTGAAAGTGGGCGTCCACGCCGGTGTCGGCGTCAATGTTGATGATCATGGCGTGCATGCGCGCGATGATCGCGGCCGCCTGCGGGAATTGACTAGCCTGCGGAACCAACTGCTGCATCGCGAGGTGCGTGTGGTCCTGGTCCAGCACGGCCCAGATGATTCCGTTGCCGTTGGCTTCGGTGATCAGCGGGAACAGCTTGCCGGTAAGCAGCGTTTCTTCACCGCCCATGCGGACGTTGATCAGATGTTCGAGGACGGAGCGATTGCCGAAGGCGGCGGTGTTGGCGTCGAAGAAGACAAACAGGATATCGCCGGCTGCGGCGCCGCTGCCGAATGCGTAGAGGTGGAATCCTTGGACCTCGACGGTCGGAACCTTTTGGGCTTTGAGTTTGGCCTCTGCAGCGGTGGGATCAAACTGACCGAGCGCGATGCCGGCAACGTCGTCGCCCTTCCCGCTGTTGCTGACGTTGGCCCAGGCAATTTCTTCCACCTGGGAGTTCGGATCGACTCCCGAAGTGCCGAGGAATTGCTCGAATTGCTTGAACCGCGGCGGCAAAACCTGGTCGTTGAGTTGCGAGAACCACGAAAATTTTCGGGCGGCTTTCAGGTCGGCATAGGCAAATTCGCCGACGCTTTTCGGGAACATGCCGATGACCGCGGTGCTGAGCGTTCCAGCCGAGATGCGTTTGGGCGCTATCGTAACGGTGCTCAATACCAGCCCGGCGGCCAGCAGGCCTGAAATCGCGGATCGAACGATTGAATGTTTCACTGGTTATCCCCTCAGTTCCTATCCTTCATGTTCACTTGAAACTTTAGCGCCCTACGTTTACAGGGCTTTCGCTGACGCGCGCAGCGAGGGACGCAGACTCCAAACGCAGCCTGGATGCGAATGCGCTGTCGATGATGGATTCCAGATTGATGGCCACATTTTCGAGCGCGCCACGAACAGCGGCGGCTGCCATCAAACGTCCCACGCGGATGTCTGAATACATAGACGGGCTTGCGATGGGTTCCAGTTGCCCGAGCCGGTCAAATACTTCCGCAGCCTTGCGCGCGACTTCGAGCGGCACATTCGCGGCGCCATGCAGAGCCTGCTGAATGGCCCCGTCGCGATGCCTCTCCTCTTCAGACGTTTGTTTCGGCAGCTTGTAAGCAGCCATTACTTGCTCGAAAGAGGCGGAATCGCGGTCAATCGCTTCGGCAAGTGCGCGGGACGCAGCGTGAAAGTCGGCGATGGCTTCGCTCAGTTGGTCCACATGTGCGGCTTGTGACTTTTTCTTGCGCGAGAGGCCGGCAACCATCTGTCCCAGGCTTGCTCCGAGCGCACCCGCAAGCGCCGCAACCGAACCACCGCCTGGCGTTGCAGTCGGTTCCGCGATGGCATCGAGCAAAGGCTGCGCGAGCGACGCGAATTTGCCGGGGCCTTCGGGCGCGGTGGCTCCGCCGAACGAAGCCTCGATACGGTTTTCAAACACTTGCGCGGGCGAAAAGTTCTCCAGTTGCAGGTAGAAATCGGCGGTGAGTTCGATGGCGCGTTTCGGAATCAGGCCGACGATTTCGCTGCCCACGATAGTGACGCCATAGCGTTCCGCTTCGCGCTTCACCATTTCGAATACGCGATGCAGAGGTGTTTGCTCGAAGTCCGTCATGTTGATAGAAACTTGCGCGAGATGGCGCGCGCGAAGGTCCACGCCCATGGCTTTCACGTAGCGCAGCCCGCCATTCGAAAAACGGATGTTCTTGCCGATTTTCTTGGCGATTTCTATGTCGGAAGTGTTGAGGTTGATGTTGTAAGCGATCAGGAATTTGCGTGCGCCTACGACGGTGGCTCCGGCGGTGGGATGCAGGCGCGCGTCACCGATGTCGGGAGCGCGCTCAGGATTTTTGGGAACTTCCGCGAGCAAGCCTTCGAATTGTCCTTTACGGATGTTCTCAAGGTTGGTGCGTTCAGCACGCTGCGCAGCGGCTTCGTAGTAATAAATCGGGATGCGGTAGCGTTCCCAAATTTCACGGCCGACTTTTTTGGCGAGGGCTACGCAATCCTCGATGGTGACGCCTTCAACGGGGATGAACGGGACCACGTCGGTCGCGCCCATACGAGGATGCGCTCCGGAATGTTTGGTGAGGTCAATCAGCTCGGCTGCCTTGCCGACGCCGCGCAATGCCGCTTCGGCGACGGCTTCGGGCTCGCCCGCAAGCGTGACGACGCTGCGGTTATGATCAGCGTCACTTTCGCGGTCGAGCAAATAAACGCCGGGAACCTCGCGCATGGCCGCGACGATGGCGTCAATTTTGGACACATCGCGCCCTTCGGAAAAATTCGGAACACATTCGACAAGTCGTTTCATGGAATCAGAGATTCTTCGAGTGGATTACCGCGCCGCGTTTCATGGTGAAGCTGCAAAGATTCACACCAAAATAATACGGGATTTCGCGGTAGTCGGCCACGTCAAAGGCGGCGATGTCGGCATATTTGCCAACCTCGAGCGAACCGACGCGATCATGCTGGCGAAGCGAATACGCGGGGTTGATAGTTGCGGCCGCGATTGCCTCTGCGGGAGTCATGCGCATCTGGGTGCAAGCCAGCGAAAGAATCATGGACATGCTGAGAGTGGGGCTTGTGCCGGGATTGAAGTCCGTGGCGATGCCGACGATGGCTCCGGCGTCAATCAGCGGGCGCGCGGGGGCGTAGTGCGCGAGGCCAAGATGAAAGCAGCAACCGGGAAGCAGCGTGCAGACGACGTTAGAAAGCGCGAGGGCGCCAATGTCGCCGGCGTTGATTTTTTCAAGATGATCGGCGCTCGCGGCTTGCAATTCGATAGCGAGGCGCGCGGCGCCGGTGTTGGCGAGCTGTTCGGCGTGGATGCGCGGTACGAGGCCTCCGGCGCGGCCGGCGGTGAGGATCCGGCGCGCCTGCGCGACCGTGAACGCGCCACGATCGCAAAAGACGTCGCAGAATTCGGCAAGGCCGGCCATCGCGACCGTCGGAATCCATCGTTGGACCAGAAGGTCCACGTAAGCGTCCGGGCGTTTGCGAAATTCGGCTGGAACCACGTGCGCGCCGAGAAACGTCGCGCGAATATCAAGGGGATGGCGCTGATGAAGCTGCAAAAGAAGCTCGAGGATTTTCAGCTCGCTGTTCCAATCGAGGCCGTAGCCGCTCTTGGCTTCGATGGTCGTGGTACCGTGCGTAGCGAATTCGTTCAGGTTCGCGATCGCGCGGGCTTCGAGCTGACTGGCTGGCGCGCGCCGCAATTTTGCGACGGTCGAGCGGATGCCACCGCCCTTGCGCGCGATTTCTTCGTAGCTGGCGCCGGCGATGCGTTGTTCGTATTCCTCGGCGCGGCTGGCCGGGAAAATCAGGTGCGTGTGGGAATCCACGAAGCCGGGAAGGACGACGCGTCCTGCGAGGTCGAGGTTTTCGGCGCGGCGTGCGGCGCGGATTTGTTCGATGCGGCGGCGCGGGCCGATGGCGGCGATGCGGTCTTCGCGAATGAAGATGGCGGCGTCGCGAATGATGCCGAGTTCGCCGAGAACTTTGCCGCGTCGCGGAACGGGGCCGCGCAGCGTTAGCAGCTGCGAGCAGCCGGTGATTAACCAGTCGGGCATGGGCGAAAGGATACTAACGCCGAGGGGGAGCAAAAGACTACTACGGCGAGAGGATTTCGTAGGGGCAGTCTTCAGACCACCATCGCTCCCTGGCGGTAACACCGATGGCGTCCGCCGCGGCGGACGCTGCTGCAAAATGGGCTCTGAGCAGGAATTCGTAGAGACACAATAAAGGAGCGGGTTTCCGTCGTGGTGCCGTTTCGGCTAGACTCGGCGGCATGCGCGACAACGAGTTCACGAAAATTCTGGGATGGCCGGGCTACCGAGTCTACCGGCAGGAAATCGATGAAGCCGCCAAGACCTTGCGTTTATGGGTGCGGCGCAAGCAGGGGAACCGGAAACTGATCTGTTCGGGATGTGGGCGAAAGTTTAGCGACGCGCATGATTCCAGGGAGCGCGAGGTGCGCGATTTGCCGTGGGGCGAGTATCGGACGACGGTGATCATCGAAGTGTATCGGGTGTGCTGTCCGCAATGCGGGGTAAGGGTTGAGAAGGTGCCACAACTGCCGAGTAAAGCGCCCTTTAGTAAGCGTTTTGAAGAAGCCGTGGGGTTGGCCTGTGAAAGCGCGTCGGTACGACAAGTCGCCCGGCAGTTCCGACTGGCCGCCAGCACGGTGCGAGCGATGGACCTGCGCTATCTGCAGCGCTGGAGTGCCACACGTCGCCAGGACCGGTTAGCACAAATGGGTGTGGATGAGATCTACTTCGGCAAGCAGATGAAATTCATCACCGTGGTTAGCAACTTGGAGACCGGCGAGCCCTTGTGGTTCGGGCAGGACCGCAAGCAGGAAACGCTCGATGAGTTTTTCCGAACGCAACTGACGGAAAGTCAGCGGAAGCGCATCGAAGCGGCTTGCGTGGATATGTGGCGACCGTTCACGAACAGCATCGAACAATGGGCGGGGAACTGCCGGATCGTGTATGACAAGTTCCACGTTCTGCAGCACGCCAATAAGGCCATCGATGAAGTGCGCCGAGCGGAGTTCTTCCGCAAGGGCGGGCGCATGCGGGGTGTGGTGAAGGGCAAACGTTGGCTGCTGCTGACTCGCTGGATGAATCTGGACAGCCAAAAACGCCAGCAGTTAAACCAGCTATTCGCCCTGAACCGGAGGGTGATGAAAGCCTACCTCTTAAAGGAAAGCTTGGAGCGGTTGTGGACCTACCGCTATGAAGGAGCGATGCTGCGCTATCTCCAAAGTTGGATCGATCAACTGCGGTGGCAACGGTTGGTACCGTTTCAAAACCTCGGCTTCCTGTTGCTGGATCACTTAGACGGCATCCTGAACTACTGCCGGACCAAAGTACGCTTCGGAGTGGTAGAAGCCATCAACGGCAACATCAAAACCCTTTTTAGAAGGGGCCGCGGTTACAAGAATCTCGGCTATCTGCTACTCAAGGCTCAGCGCATGGCGGTCACCAAGACCGAATTCATCGTTCTTCAGAAAGCAGCCTAAAATGCGGGTCTCTACGAATTCTTGTGCAGAGCCGCAAAATGTAACCTCGGCGCCACGGCGTTGCGTGGATGCCGTCGTGGGTCAGCCACGGAAAAGCCCACGGCCGGCAGGCAGGTCGGCGCTACGCTTTCGCAGACATGGCCAAGTAGGCTGGGGCGAAGACTTCCGCGACAAACGTTTCGATCGACGTGGGCGTGGTGTTTTTCGCGCTGCGCGCTTCGAGGGGCTTGATCGCGCCGGAATTCATGGATTTCCACATTTCGATCATTAGCGCGGCCGTAGGTTTCTGTATGCCAGTCTGCACCAGGGCCGGCTCGAGCATCATGAACGGAACCTGCATATAGCCAAGTTTGGGCTTGCCGATGGCATTGCCGACAATCGAGGCCACTTCTTTCATGGTGACATCACGCTGGCCGTGAAGCTCCTGTACCGAGCTGCCGTGGAAATCGCGCCCACGCAGCTTTTCGGCGGCGTAGGTGCCGATATCGCGGCAGGCAATCATCGCGTGCGGAGCGTCGCCTGGCAGAGGGCCGGGCAGCACGCCCATTGAATGCAACGGTTGCACGCTCATGAAGAGATTCTCCATGAACCCGGCTGGCCGAAGATGGAGGGTGTTGAGACCCGGGACGGCGTTCAGTTTCGTTTCCAGGTTGCGCAGGCCAAGGATCGGCCCCGTCTTTTGAGGCTGGTCCGCGCCGATGCTGCTGAGAGTCACAACGTACGGAATTTTCGTCTCACCGATCGCCGCCGCGTAAAGGTCCACAAGTCGGTCCTGGTACGCACGAAATTCACTGGTATTCATCTCGGGCGGGATCAGGATGTACGCCGCTGTCGCGCCCTGAAACGCTTTTCGAAGCAATGAGGGGTCTTCAACGCTGCCGACGAATGGTTCGGCGCCCTGTTTCACGAATGGTTCAAGCTTGAAAGTGTCGCGGCCGATGACTCGGACTCTTTCTCCTTTGGCCAGCAGAGCCTCGACTGCGGGCTTGCCGGTGTTGCCGGTGGCGCCGGTGATTACGATCATTCTGTTGCTCCTTGTGATTGCGAAACCGAAGAGGCGCTGTTCGTTCTTCCGCGCAGAGCCTGGGTGGCGCTTTGACGCTGCAAGAGCGGCAGCAAGCCGCCGCACTCCCAGAAAAAGCTAGAGCATCGGAACTTTTACGCTGGACTTCTTCGCGAATTGGATGGCTTCGTCATAGCCAGCGTCCACGTGGCGCGCGACACCTATGCCAGGATCATTGGTGAGCACGCGCTGAATGCGCTCGCCCATTTCCTTTGAGCCATCAGCAACCGTCACTTGCCCTGCGTGCAGCGAGTAGCCGATGCCGACTCCGCCGCCATTGTGAATCGAAACCCAGCTGGCGCCGCTGGCGGTATTGAGCAGGGCATTCAGGAGCGCCCAATCAGCGACGGCATCAGAGCCGTCTTTCATCTTTTCGGTTTCGCGGAAGGGCGAGGCGACCGAGCCGCAATCGAGATGGTCGCGGCCGATCACGATAGGGCCCTTCAGTTGCCCGCGTCCGACGAGATCGTTCAGCGCAACGCCAAAGCGATCGCGTTCGCCGTAGCCGAGCCAGCAAATGCGCGCGGGCAGTCCCTGAAAACGCACTCGCTTTTGCGCGAGCTTAATCCAGCGCGAAAGGATTTCGTCGTGCGGGAACATTTCGAGGACGAGTTGGTCAGTGCGATGAATGTCGGACGGTTCGCCGGAAAGCGCAGCCCAGCGAAAAGGTCCGCGGCCTTCGCAGAAAAGGGGTCGAATGTAAGCGGGTACGAAGCCGGGGAAGTCATAGGCGCTCTTCACACCTTGCTGAAAAGCGAACGTGCGAATGTTGTTGCCATAATCGAACGTGACCGCGCCCATTCTTTGCAGCGCGAGCATCCCTTCGACGTGGCGCGCGATTGAATCGAGCGAGCGCTTTTCGTAGCCGGCGGGATCTGACTTGCGAAGCTCAGCGGCCTGCGCGACGTCGAGACCTTGCGGAATGTAGCCGCCGATGGGATCGTGCGCGCTGGTTTGATCGGTGAGCAAGTCGGGAAGCACGCCACGGCGGGCGAGTTCGGGAATCACGTCGGCGCAATTGCCGACGAGGCCGACGGAGGTGGCTTCTTTTTTGCGCACCGCATTTTTCAAGATGCGCAGCGCTTCGTCGAGGTCATTGACCATCACCTCGCAGTAGCCGGTCTTCACTCGGCGCTTAATGCGTTCGGGATCAACGTCTACGCCAAGGAATGCCGCGCCGTTCAGCGTAGCAGCGAGAGGCTGCGCTCCGCCCATGCCTCCCATGCCGCCGCTGACGACGAGTTTGCCCGCGAGGTCGCCGCCGAAATGCTGGCGCGCCGCGGCGGCGAAAGTTTCGTAGGTGCCTTGCAAGATGCCTTGCGAGCCGATGTAAATCCAGCTTCCTGCGGTCATCTGGCCGTACATCATCAGGCCGGCGCGATCGAGCTCATCAAAGTGCTTCCAGTCGCTCCAGTGGCCGACAAGATTGGAGTTGGCGATTAGCACGCGCGGAGCATATGTGTGCGTGCGAAAAACTCCGACGGGTTTGCCGGATTGAACTAGCAAGGTTTCGTCATTTTCCAGCGCGCGGAGCGAGGCCACAATCGCGTGATAGCAATTCCAATTGCGCGCCGCTTTGCCGCGGCCGCCATACACGATCAAGTCTTCGGGCTTCTCGGCGACTTCCGGATCGAGGTTGTTCATCAACATGCGCAGGGCGGCTTCCTGCTGCCAGCCCTTGCAGGAAAGAGTGGCGCCGCGCGGCGCGCGAACTGGCTGGTAGCCAGCGGCTTCTTCGGTGGCTAGCTTGGACATTGGCGTTTCTCCCCGGTTATTTTAGCGCACACCGACGGACGGGACGAAGAACGAAACGCGGCGCTCGCGGAAAACGTCGTAATGCATGGAGCAAGCCCAACCGCGTTGCGCGGTGGTTTCCTATACGTTAGAGTTGCATGAGCGCACATGGACTATCCTTCGCTGAACAAACTCTTCCTCGAAGCAGTCGATCGCCACGCAAATCCTAAAGCACAGATATACAAAACGGCCGGGGGCTGGCAATCCTTCTCCGCGCAGGAGATGCTGCGCCGCGTGGCGGGTTTGTCGAAAGCGCTCGGCGAACTGGGAATCAAGGCGGGTGATCGGGTTGGTGTGTTTGCGCCAAACTGCCCGGAATGGCACGTGGCGGATTTCGCGATCACTGGGCTGGGCGCCGCGAGCGTGCCGATTTATTTCAACGAATCGGCGGACAGGCTGGTTTACATCCTGAGTGATTCTGGCGCGCGGATCGTGTTTACCGCAGGAGAAGCGCAAGCACGAAAGATCGCCGAAGCGCGGGCTCGCATACCAGCGCTCGAAGACGTGATTTCGATGGCTCCGCCGTCCGACTTGCGCGCAGACATTTTGCGTTATGAGACGCTGATTACAACCGCGGGCGACCCGGACATGGCGGAATACCGGCGGCGGTCGGCAGAGATTGCGGGTAATCAGCTTGCCACAATTATTTACACTTCGGGGACAACTGGCGAGCCAAAAGGCGTCATGCTGAACCATTCGAACCTCAGTTCGAATGCGATGGATTCGATCCAGGCATATGAGTTTTTCCCCGGAGACGTCGCGCTCGAATTTTTGCCCCTGGCGCACGTGTACGAGCGGACGGTCGGCTACGCGTACCTTTTTCGAGGTGTCTCGATTGCGTACGTCGCGGCGATCGAAGAGGTCGCGCAAGCAATGCTGGAAGTGCATCCAACGACTTCGGCGGCAGTCCCGCGATTCTTCGAGAAAATGTACGCGAACATTCTGGAAAAAGGGCATCACGAGACGGGCCTGAAACGTAAGATTTTCGATTGGGCGCTGCATGTAGCGGCAGAGGCCGTGCCATGGCACGCTTACGGTAAACAAGCCTCGGCGGGTTTGAAATTGCGCTGGAGTATTGCGGACCGCCTAGTCTATTCGAAAATTCGCGCGGGACTGGGCGGGCGGATTCGCTCGTTCTGCTCCGGCGGAGCGCCGCTGGCGCCGGAACTGGCGGAATTCTTCTGGTCATTGAACTTGCCGGTGTATCAGGGTTATGGCTTGACGGAGACGGCGCCGGTGCTTACAGCCAATGTGCCTAAGGCGAATAAGGTGGGAACGGTGGGGCGTCCGATTCCAGGAGTGCAACTGCGCATCGCCGAGGATGGCGAGATTCTGGCGCACGGGCCGAACGTGATGCAGGGCTATTACCAGAAGCCCGATGCCACGCGCGAAGTACTTTCGGATGATAGGTGGTTTCGCACCGGGGATATTGGGAGAGTTGACGAAGACGGCTATTTGATTATCACGGACCGAAAAAAGGAATTGCTGAAGACGGCGGCGGGGAAATTCGTGGCGCCCGCCCCAATAGAAAATATGCTGAAGACTTCTCCGTACATCACGAACGCGATCGTTGTGGGTGACAAGCGAAAATTCGTGTCGGTGCTGATTGTCGTGAATTTCGCGGGGGTCGAAGCCGAAGCAAAAAAGCAGGGGCGCGAGTTTGCAACAGTCTCGCAGGCCATTTCCGATCCGTGGGTGCGCGATCTGATTTCACGTGAGGTCGAGCGGCTGACGGCTCCGCTGGCGCAGTATGAGAAGCCGAAGCGCTTCGCGCTATTGGAGCAGGATTTCACCTACGCGAGTGGCGAGCTGACCTATACGCTGAAAATGAAGCGCCGCGTGATCGAACAGCGCTATCAGGATTTAATCGCGCGGCTGTATGCGGATGTGGAAGAGCCGCGACCTCAGCACTTGGCGTGAGCAGCACCGCTCTTCGGAAGCGTTACAATGGATTTCGGGAGTAGAGATGCCTGACCAACTGACCATTGCCGGACGGACGTTTAATTCGCGCCTGATCGTGGGAACGGGGAAGTACCGCAGTTTCGCTGAAATGCGGCGCGCGCATGAAGCGTCTGGCGCGGACATGGTGACCGTCGCCGTGCGGCGCGTAAATCTGACTGACAAGTCCAAAGAATCGTTGCTCGATTACATTGACCGCAAGAATTTTTTCATTTTGCCGAATACCGCAGGGTGTTACACGGCGGATGAGGCGGTGCGCGCGGCACGGCTGGGCCGCGAAGTCGGCTTGTCGGAGTGGGTGAAGCTCGAAGTGATCGGCGACCAGCAGACTCTGTTCCCGGATACAGAGCAATTGATCAGGGCGACGAAGACACTGGTTGCCGAAGGGTTCATCGTGCTGCCGTACACCAACGACGATTTGATCGCCGCGCGCAAATTGATCGACGCCGGAGCGGCTGCGGTGATGCCTTTGGGTGCGCCGATTGGGTCGGGCATGGGAATTCAGAATGTTGCCAACCTGCGGATTTTGCGCGAGCGAATTACGGAAGTTCCGTTGATCGTCGATGCGGGCGTCGGCACCGCGTCGGATGCGGCGCTGGCGATGGAATTGGGAGCCGACGGCGTGTTAATGAACAGCGCGATTGCGGAAGCGCAGGACTCCGTGCTGATGGCCGAGGCGATGGGCTCGGCTGTGGATGCGGGACGCAAGGCGTTCTTGGCCGGACGCATCGAGAAGAAATTGTACGCCTCGGCGTCGAGCCCGCTGCAAGGCGTGGTCCGATAGTTCTCTCTGTTTGAATCCTCTACCTGAACAATACGTGCCACAGAATGTCCACTAGCGCGTGAACGAGTGCGGCTGGGAACAGCGACTTGGTTTTCATCCAGGTGTGTCCGTAGAATAAGCCGGCGATGGTCGCGAGCGCGACGTACTTCCAATTTGGATACGGTGCGTGGAAAATGTGCGAGAGGCCGAAAATTACTGAAGCCAGGATCAAGCCGGTCCACTGATTACTGAACGTCCGCGAAAAAAGATTCTGTAGAATTCCGCGAAAGAGAAATTCCTCGGGCCACGCCGTGAAAAACAAAATCCCGATGATTGTGACCGGCAGGGAACGCAGCCGCGCGGTGGACGGATCGTAAGCGAGGAAGCCGATGCGGATGCCGACCGCTGCGGCGATCACTGCGAAAATGCCGAAATGGAGAAGCACGTTGCCCGCAAAGCCGCGTCTCCATTCAATGGCGTAGCCCAATCCTTCCAGGCGGCGCAGCAAGACGAACGCGGCGACTCCCGTGCTCATCGCGAGAAGGATGGTGAGCGTGTGCGTCAATTGCGCGGGATAGGGGAACAGGCGGTACATCCAGCGGAATTCGACCGGGAGCCACACGAATATGGCGGCGGCATAGTCGGCCCATCTGCCGGGCGGTTTGCCGGCGCTGCTCGCGACCAGCAGCGCGGGCAAAACCGCGTAGGCGGCGCCGATCAGCGCCATTTTCCAATTCGTGGTGACGCCGATCGTGTAAATCAGCACAGCGGAAAGCGGAATCAGCGGCGCAAGAACCCCTCCATGTTCGCCGAGCGATTGGCGAGCTTGATCGAGAATACCCGGAGACGCCAGAAATAATTCGAAGGCGAACAGTACTGCTGCGACTCCGAGCGCCAGCGCGAATGTGCGGCCGCCATAGCCGAGGCGCAGCCCAGCAAACCCGGCGAGCATGACGATCGCAGCCCACACTCCAGCCGCCGTCGGCAGGTTCATTTGCCAGGATTTGGAGTTCGTTGCCACCGCGAAAGATTTTACTGAAGTGCGTGCGGGTACAGCGAGGAAGTTGCGTGGTGAGCCAGTTTCCGACTAGAACGCTTATTGGCACGTCGCGGGAAATGCCAGGGCAACCATCGGCTGAGGCCGTGCCTCAGAGCCAAGCAATGGAGGGGCCAATGCTGAATAACAAGATTTTGCGATGTCTGCCGTTGGGTGTGACGATGATTCTTGGGACATTTGCGGCGGTCGTACACGCGAATGTGCCGAAGGGATGGTTCCTTGCTGGTTCGAGCCGGAAGAGTTTGAATCTGGCATGGATCCTGAGCAAACGTATCAAGCCCATGCCAGCGCGTTCTTGAAGAGCAAGCAAACGAACGTCGACGGATTCGGTACCCTGATGCAAAGGGTTACCGCAGAACAGTACAAGGGCAAGCGAATTGGCCTCAGCGGACTGGTGAAGTCACAAGATGTCGTGGGATGGGCGGGATTATGGATGCGAGTCGACCAGGGAAAAGACGCGGTCGCATTTGACAACATGCAAGACCGGTCCATCAAGGGCACGACGGGTTGGCGGCGCTACGATGTGATTCTGGACGTACCGAAGGATGCGACGGGTGTGTCCTTCGGCATTTTGCTAGCGGGCACTGGTGAAGTTTGGCTGAGTAGCACGAACTTCGATGTCGTTGGCCACGATGTTCCGGTAACGGGTCTGGGGGATAGCAAGGTCCCGAAGTCGCCGGTGAATTTGGACTTCATCGAATAACTACGCGGAGTTGCAGACGTAGGAACACCTGGAGGAAGCGTAACGGTTTAGTTTTGATTGCCCCGATCGTTGCGTCCTCGGAAACCGAGCGGTACGGCAACCTCTTTTGCATTCCGGCGTAGCGATTCTTGTGCGATTCTGGTGCGGCTCGAATCGCATGGCTGCATCTCCACAACAGGGACGACTCACCTACATTGATTGGCTGCGCGGCCTTGCCTGCGTGCTAATGTTCGAGGTGCATTCCTACGACTCCTGGCTGAACGCTTCCGCGCGCGAGACGCATTTCTTCAACTGGGCGCAGCTTAGCGGCACACTTCCCGCACCACTTTTTCTTTTTCTGGCCGGAGTGTCCTGCGCGCTGGTGACGGACAAGTCGCGCAAGAAGGGAATCGCGCCGAACCAAATCACCCGTGCGATGATTTTGCGCGGGCTGGAGATTCTCGCGCTCGGTTATCTCTTCCGCTTGCAGGAATATTTGCTAGGGCTGCCTTGGGCGCCATGGACCGACCTGCTACGCGTGGACATTCTGAACACGATCGGGCTTTCGATTATGCTGGTCGCGGTTGTTTGCCGGCTGGCGCAATCGCGAGCCGCTAGCATCACGCTCGCGCTGACGGCTACGGCGGTGATCGCATTGGCTACGCCTCCGATTTATACGACGTGGCGCCCACGGTGGCTTCCATGGTTCCTGGAGTCCTACATCAACGGAGTCCACACGTTCAACTCGCCGCAACCTTGGCTATTTCCTGTTTTTCCCTGGACGGGCTTCGCGTTTGCAGGACTGGCGGTAGGGTTTTTTCTCTTTGGCGACTGGGCGACCAAGAATCAGGCGAAAGCAGTTGCGTTATTGGGCGGTGCGGGGATTGTGGTGTTTTATCTTGCCGCATGGCTCGACGCGCGACCCACACAGATGTTCGCCGTTTACGACTACTGGCACACCAGCCCAAACTTTTTTCTCGCGCGGGTGGCCATCATGTTGATTTTGTTTCCGGCGAGCTACTGGTGGTGCCGTTGGGTTGTTTCACGGATTCCGTTCAGCCCGATCGTGCAACTGGGCCAAACGTCCTTACTGGTTTATTGGGTGCACATCGAGTTCGTGTACGGGCGGTTTTCGATTCTGCGCAAGAACATGCAGTCTATCCCAATGGCGACGCTTGGTCTTCTGGTCATTACTGCGGCGATGGTCTTGCTGTCGGTGGCGCGCACGCGGGTAAAAGGTCACGGTGCGGAAGTCCTGGCGTGGTTCCGGCGGACGTTGCGGCCGGTTGCCGAAGGATAGTTGATCGGGAAAGTCAGAGTCGAAAGATTTAACACCGAAGACACGGAATGAAAGCGGAGGACACAGAGAAAGACGCTCCGTGGCCCGACGGATGGCCTAGGGCTTTTGCGCTGAGCAGGGTTGTTGTTGCGACGCGGAATGCGTGGGATCGGCGGATCGCGGCTGGGTCTTGAAAATAAATTCGCCTGGACGCGCCAGGCCCATATCTTCGCGGGCGATACATTCGATGGTGGCAGGATCAGTTTTCAGATCCTTGACGTGGTTCTGCAGAGCCTGATTTTCCTTGTCGAGTTGGTTGATCTCTTCCTGGATTTTCCGCGCTTCCACCTGCGAACGATGCATCGCGAGGACGCCGTGGGTACCGAAGATGTCCTGCAAGAGGAGCAGGGCGAAGCCGGCGACCAGAAACCAATTCATATTTCGCCGGAAAAAGCTGTGGAGCTGCTCGGCGAAGCTTCCGCGCGGATTCGGCGTGGCTGCTTCACGCTCTTTGGGCTGCCGTTTTTTTGTGCGCCGCTTCTTCATTTGGTGATCCACGCCTGCGCGTCTTCTGCCAACTTTTCCGAGGCAGCAGGCGTTGCCGCTTCCGCATAAATCCTGACGACCGGCTCGGTGCCCGAGAGACGCATCAAGAGCCACGACCCGTCGTCGAAAATCACTTGCAAGCCGTCGGTGCGATCCGTCTTGGCCACGTGGCGCCCCGCGAATTCGCTAAAATTTTCGCGCAAGCGCTCGGGCAATTTTGCCTGTGTTTCCGCCGGAAGATGCAAATTCTTGCGGATGGGCCAGAATTCGCCGCCGACTTTGCGAAAAAGTTCGCGAAGCTGGTCGCCTAACGACGCGCCGCGCGCCGCAATCATTTCCGCCACCAGCAGGCACGCGAGGATGCCGTCCTTCTCCGGCAGATGGCCGCGGATGGTCATTCCCGCGCTCTCTTCGCCGCCGAGCGCAATCTTATCCTCGCGGAGCAGCGGACCGACATACTTAAAACCGACCGGCGTTTCGTAAACCTTAACTCCGTGCAGGCGCGCGACGGCGTCGAGGAGGTGCGTAGTCGCCACGCTGCGGTGCGCACCGAGTTTCCATCCGCGCGTCTCGAGCAGGTAGTCGAAAACCAGGCCGAGAATGTGATTGGGCGAGACGAAAGAGCCGTCGCGATCGAGGATGCCGAAGCGGTCCGCGTCGCCGTCGGTGGCAAGGCCAGCCAGCGCTTTCTTTTCAATGACCAGCCTTTTGAGCGGCGCGAGATTCTCTTCCGATGGGTCTGGGCCTGAGCCATCGAAAAGCACGTCGCGCTTGGTGCGAATGGATTCGACGGTCATGCCGTGATCGGTGAGGATGCGGTCCAGCCAGCCGGCGCCGCAACCGTGCACGGCGTCATAGGCGAAATTTCCTTTGGCCTTGGTGAGGACGTCGAACCGAATCATTTTTTCCAGCTGTGCGAAATAGGGGCCGCGCGGGTCGACTCGCTCAAAATCATTTTCCATTTCTTGAAATGGAGCTTCGTCGTCGGGAAGTGCGGCGGCGCGCTTTTCGATGTCTTTGGTAATCTCCGGAAGAGCTGGGCCGCCATCGGGTCCGGAAAATTTCAGTCCGTTGTATTCGGCCGGGTTATGGCTGGCGGTGATGTTGACGCCACCGTCGAATTTATTGTGAATGATGGCATGAGCGAGAACGGGAGTCGGCGTCGGCTCAGGGCAGAAGACGATCCGGCAGCCATTTTTGCGCATGACCGTGGCAGCGGTGCGCGCGAACTCCGGCGAAAAAAAGCGCGTGTCGTGGCCGACGATAATCTTGGGAGACTTTTTCCCCGCGCTGACATGTCCCGCGACGGCTGCGGAAGCACGGCGGACGCCCGGAAACGTGAAATCGTCGGCGATCACACCGCGCCATCCTGAGGTGCCGAAATGGATCGTTTGTTTCGTCACGGGCGCCTATTGTATCGTGGCCTCGAATTCAAACTTACGAAAGAATGCGGCGAGTCGCAAGAGTAAAGGCATGCCGGAGAAATTCGATGACGGATAAAATTGTGGTTCTGGCGACCTGCGGATCACAAAAACAGGCGCGGAAGATCGCGCGAGCGCTGGTTGAGCGGCGGCTGGCGGCTTGCGTTAACGAGATCGGTGCCCCGGTAACATCCGTATACCGTTGGAAGGGCAAAGTGGAGACAGCTAAAGAGTTCTTGCTGGTCATCAAGACGACGAAGAAGCGATTTGCGGCCTTGCGCAAGACTATACGTGAATTGCACAGCTATGAGGTGCCGGAAATCATCGCGCTGCCGATTGTGGAAGGTTCGCGGGCGTATCTGGATTGGATCGCGGAATCCGTCGGCGTGGTCAGGCGCTGACCGAGAGAATCGAACAGCGATCCCTGCCTGCGGCAGGCAGGCCTCACTTGTTCGGAATGACAAACGTTACAGCTTGTATGCTAGGGCGTCAGGTGGGCCGAGCAGTGCGATCGGAACCCCGCGGCTCGATAGAAGCTAAATCCTGGCGAGGGCCTGATCGAGATCGGCGATCAGGTCTTCGACGTCTTCAATGCCGACAGACAGGCGCACCAACCCTTGCGTGATTCCAATCTGCATCTGAATGTCCGGCGGGATGGAGGCATGGGTCATCAGCGCGGGCAGGGATATGAGGGTCTCCACGCCGCCGAGGCTTTCGGCGAGTGAGCAGAGCTTCACGTGATTTAGAAAACTCTTGGCCGCATCGAGTGACCCGAGGTCAAACGAAATCATCGCGCCGAAGCCGCGCTGCTGGCGTTTGGCGATTTCGTGTTGCCGGTGCGATGCGAGCCCCGGATAAATCACATTTCTTACTTTGGGATGGCTTGCCAAGTGCTTGGCGACCGCCATCCCGTTAGAATTGTGGCGGTCCATGCGGACTGCAAGCGTCTTCACTCCGCGTGAAACGAGGAAGCAATCCATGGGAGCGAGGCCCGCTCCAGCGGAGCGTTGCACAAAATAGATTTTTTCCGCTTGCTCGGGCGTGCTGACGATCACAGCGCCGCCCGTGCAGTCACTGTGTCCGTTCAGGAACTTGGTCATGGAATGAACCACGATGTCCGCGCCAAGAGCGAGGGGCTGCTGGAGGTAAGGGCTTAGGAATGTGTTGTCCACAACGACCATGAGCTTTCGGTCGTGCGCGAGCTTTGCGACGGCGGCAATGTCGGTGACGATCATCGTGGGATTCGTGGGCGTCTCAACATAGACCATTCGGGTATTGGGTTTAATGGCCTGCGACACTTTGTCGAGCTGCGAGGTATCGACGTAGCTGAATTCCATGCCGAAGTGGACTAACAGTTGCGTGGTGAGCCGGAACACGCCGCCATAAACCGCCTGCGAGAGAATAACGTGGTCCCCTGGACGCAGAAGCCGGAATACGGAATCAATTGCCGCCATGCCGGAAGTGAAAACGTAGGAGGCGTGCCCGCCTTCGAGCTTCGCGATGGTGCGCTCGAGGGCTTTTCTGTTCGGATGATTGGTCCGGGCATAATCGTAGCCTTTACTTTTGCCCATCGCTTCTATCACGTAGGTCGACGTCTGATAGATTGGCGCGACGATCGAGCCGGTGAGCGCGTCCGGTTCCTGGCCCACGTGAATTGCATCGGTAGAAAAGCCCATCTGGTTCCTCCTGAACTGTTTTGCGGCCATGTTTCAGCCGTGCACCGTGTCCATTTCAGGACGACGGCGCGGCGAATCGCATAGAAGCCTTCTATAGTTCTTGGCGAAGGCGGGGCACGGCGCTTTCGATCCACGTACGCTGGCGGACTCGAGTCTTAATCATACGTCAGACGGCGGCGGCTGTGACATTGATCGGCATCGCGAGAGACCTAAGATGCAAAGAGATACTGGAGAGAAATAGTGCGGCGGCGGATGTCGCCGACTCGTGCGACTACCGCTGTAGTTTCGAAAGCCCTTGGCCTTGCGTTGAGACTTGCGGGGCTTGAGGCGCACGTCGGTTTGGAGTAAAAGAAGAGCATGGCTCCCACCGCAATACGCCGCGGATTTTTTTCTGCGTGCGCGATCACCGCGTTTCTGGCAATGGGATTGCTTTGCGCGGCGCCGTGCCACGCTCAGACGAACAATCCAAACAAGCCCGACACTCAGAGCCAGCCTTCCTCCAAAGACGATAAGTCCGACGCAAAAGATGACAAGTCGACGCCCGCGCACACCACTCGTTTGAAGATTGTCGTTACAAACAGTGAAGATAAGCCGGTAGGGAACGCAAGTGTGTACGTGCGCTTCAACGAGTCGGGCGGATTTCTGCATCACGACAAGCTTGCGGAATTGAGTTTCAAAACCAACGGGGACGGAACCGTGAAAGTGCCCGCGGTTCCGGCGGGCAAAATTTTGATCCAAGTCATCGCCAAAGGCCTGCACACTTTTGGAAAGTGGTACGACATCGAAAACGACACAGCGACTATTGAGATCAAGCTTGATCCTCCTCCGCATTGGTACTGAGTTTATCTTCTTGGCTCCGTGTTTTCTCTTTCGCATGCCTGCGTACTTTTCGATTCTTGCGATAACAACTGCACCGAAATTGTGCAAAGCGGATTAATCCTATGAATTGTTGGACGATTTTATTTTGCGCCAGGCCTTTTCCACACGGTTTTCAACAGAACTGTTGAAAACTTTCACAGAGCATTCATATTTTTCTCTCTGTTTGTGTGTGATTGGTTTCAAAAATGCGTGAGCTTGGTTCTGATTCTCGTTCCCTTCGGCGAAACGTCCGTTAGTCGAGAAAATATTTTTGTAGTGGCACAATTGAGCAGTAGATGCTTCGCATTCGTGCTGCGTGATAATATTCAGGTTGCCCTCTGAAACGCTCCAAAGCTAAATGAAACAACTCATTCTCAACGCCGACGATTTTGGAATGACGCGTGGTGTGAACGAAGGAATCGTCCGCGCGCATCGCGAGGGAATTCTCACCAGCGCGACACTGATGGCAAACGGCGAAGCATTCGACGATGCAGTCGAGCGAGCCCGCGGCAACAAGGAGTTGGGAGTCGGTTGTCATCTGGTGCTGGTTGGCGGGAAGTGTGTTGCAGCCAAGGACAGCGTTAGGTCGCTCACGGACGCGGAGGGCAATTTGCCGGACTCGCTGCCACTTTTTGTCGCAAGGATTAGCTCCGGTACCATTCGTGGAGAGGAAATCGAACGTGAGCTCCGTGCGCAAATTGGCAAAATCCGCGCCGCCGGAATCGAACCAACTCACTTGGACACGCATAAGCACACCCACGCTCATCCTCGAGTGATGGAAGCATTGGGAAAAGTCGCCAAGGAATGTGGAATCACGCGAGTGCGCAAGCCGATCGAAAATCTCCGTGATTCCTGGGAGAGCAGCCGGGCAGGTGGGCAGGGACTCTCGATGCAAATCCTGGCGGCGGGAGCTGTTCGCGCAATCGCTCCACAGTTTGCGGCGATCTCTAAGAAGTACGGGCTGCTTTCGCCGGACCATTTCCTGGGGTTGGCTATGACTGGACAGCTTAGCCCGGACGTCTTGCGGGGCGTAATCGGCACCATCGCCGACGGGACCACCGAGATCATGTTGCATCCCGGGATCTGTGATGGTGACTTGGCGCGATCGGGATCGCGCCTTCAAAAACAGCGGGAGGGCGAGTTGCAGGGGCTGTTGGACCCCGGCGTCCGAAGTGCAGTTACGGAACGAGGCATTCGCTTAATCAGCTATCGGGAGGTAAACTGAGCGTATGCGGGAGCACCCAGGCATGCCGCCGCGTTATTCGGTGGTAGTACCTTTCCACGACGAACAAGAAAGCGTTCGCCAACTGCACAGCCAGTTAAGCGAGATCATGACCGGCCGCTTTGACCCGGTTGAGTTTGTCTATGTGGACGATCAAAGTTCCGACGCAACCCCGCAAATTCTGGCGCAGATCGCCGCGCAAGACGCGCGTGTTTCAGTGCTGCGTCTGAAACGGAATTATGGGCAGACAACCGCGCTTTCCGCGGGATTCGATTACGCGTCGGGCGACATCATCATCTCGATGGACGGGGATTTGCAGCACGATCCCGCGGACATCCCCAGGCTGCTCAAGACGATGGACACGACAGGCTGCGATATCGTCAGCGGCTGGCGGCAGAAGCGTGTGGACAATTTCGTTCTGCGGCGGCTACCCTCGCGCGTGGCCAACTGGATGATGGCTAAGCTCTCAGGCGTGGATATCCATGATTTCGGAACAACGTTCAAGGTCTACCGCCGCGAGATCATCAAGGACGTTCCGCTTTACGGCGAGATGCACCGGTTCATTCCCGCGCTGGCCGCCTGGAACGGCGCCAAGATCGTAGAGGTACCCATTCGCAATATTGTGCGGCCCGGCGGCAAGTCCCACTATGGAATATCTCGCACGCTGCGCGTTTTCTTCGACATCATCACGATTCGGTTCCTGATGCGCTACATGACGCGGCCTCTGCACTTCTTTGGGCCGCCGGGATTGCTAGGCATGTTTGTGGGTGGGGTCATCCTAGCATTTCTGCTCCTGGAGAAAATTTTTTCGCAAGCGTCGATTTTCGTGCAACACGGGCCGCTGATGGTCCTGGGAATGATGCTGTGTCTGTTCGGCGTGCAACTTTTAGCGGTAGGGTTGGTTGGAGAACTTCTGATGCGGACTCATTTCGAGTCGCGCGAGAATCCGATCTACCGAGTGGAACGTGTCTACGGCGCGCCGCGACAGACAGGCCTGGCGGATGCGACGGACGCCGCGGCGGAAAATCCACTTGTCGCCAAAAGGGCGAGCCGTTAAGGTAGTTTTAGATATCAGCCTGGGGGAATTGAAATGGCGGTAACAGCCGCCGATGCTCGAATTTTGCCGCGATTTTGTTGCCAGCGACCTGCTCATTTTTTCTCTGCCTTGAAAGAAACCTTTCGATTCCTCCCATGGTCGATATCAGACTGCTAACGGCAAGGACCGAGCGTGGCTCCCGTCCGAGCCGCTAAGCCGGTCAGATCAAGATGCGGAGGTTCAATATATGGAAATCACAAAAAATACTTCGGTGTTTGCGCTGCGAGTTTCAAAGGCTTGCGCGGGCTCATTGGTGTGCTTGACAGCAGCTGTGCTTGCTTGGGGTGGTGGGGATCCCTGGAAGTCCAAGCCGTACCAGCAGTGGGATGCGAATGATGTGAAGAAAGTGTTCAGCGATTCGCCGTGGAGCAAAGTAGTTCAAACCGACGCGACCTGGAAGCCGAACGACGCCAGTGGTGCCAGCGGTACCGGGCCTGTGCAACCTCAGGCCGGCGGAGGCATACAGCCAGGCGGGATGGGGGGCGCGGGAAATCAATCCGCTGCTCCGTCAAGTCAACCAGGTCAAACGGGAGCAACCCCAACGGCCGCCGAAGCCAGCTTTGCGATTCGCTGGATCTCGTCGCGAACAATTCGTGAAGCGGGATATCGCAGTTCTGTGATAGAAGGGCGTCTGAAGGAGGACGAGGCCGAGAAGCAATTGGCCCAGCCGGTCAACGATTATGAGGTATATGTCGGCGGACCCGATATGACGCCATTTCTGTCCCTGGACGACAAAGCATTGCAGAACACGACTGCACTGACCGGCAAAAAGACGAAGCAGCGTATTACGGCCACTAAAGCAGAGTTGGTCCACAGTCCGGACGGCAAAGGCGTGCAAGGAATCATATTCAGTTTTCCAAAGCAAGCGGGCAATGGGGAACCCTCGATTTCGGCGAATGAGAAGGCGGTCGAATTCACTTGCGCTCTACCGAAAGCTAAGATACAGACAACGTTCGACCTTTCCAAGATGGAAGACACAAAGGGGCGCGATATTTAGGGAGGCGCTCGTATCATTTGGAGATTGCAAGGAGGGACTATGAGTATGGCGCGGCGGGTCGGTGTGGCTTGTTTCCTCATGGCTATGACTGCGGCGGGTGCGCACGCTCAGATGCATATGAATGTAGCCCCGCCGATGCGCGGAATATTGAACCCGGTTGTCGGATCAGGCGGGCAATACGAGATAACCACACCCAAGGGAACAAAGATGGTGATGGAGATGGCGATCGTGGGCAAAGAATCGGTGGACGGGAAAGACGCCTATTGGTTCGAAAACTCGATGTCGAATATACCGATGGGCGAGATGGTCACAAAAGCATTGACAGTCGTGGACGGCCAACAGACGTATGTCTCGCGCATGATCATGCAAATGCCGAACCGGCCGCCGATGGAAATGCCCGCCCAGATGTTGCAAATGCACGGCCAAAAGCGCTCCGCCGACGTTCGAAATGAGGCAGAGGATGTCGGCAGTGAGTCGGTGACGACACCGGCGGGAACGTTTACGACCGAGCACTACAAAATGAAGGATGGTTCGGGCGATGTGTGGGTTGCGGAGAAGGCGGGTCCCTACGGCCTCGTGAAATTTCAGGGCAAGGACACGACGATGCTGCTCACCAAAGTGATCACCGACGGGAAAGACAAAATTACCGGGACTCCGCAGCCGTTTAACCCTATGATGTTCCAGCAGCCGGATCAACAGCATCCATAACGGCGGTCCTCTAGTTCCAGTACTTAGAGGCGCTCCGGAAGTTTCGGGGCGCCTCTTATTTTTTAGCGCACTGTTTCAGTTTGCGCTCGGCGCCAAACGAACTTGGGAGTCACCAGATATGAGGCCTGCTGAAGAAAAATTCTCTCGTGCGCGCATTACCCATCGTGAAAACTTCGCGCCGGACCTTTGGAAGATCAAGCTGGATCCCGGCGGCGAATTTCAGTTTGCGGCAGGACAGTACGCAACGCTCGGCGTGGAAACGGCGCAGAAACGGGTCGAGCGCGCTTATTCGATAGTCTCGTCGCCCTACGAGCGCGAGATCGAAATCTTCATTGAGTTGGTCGAACAGGGCGAATTGACGCCTCTGCTTCACAAGTTGCAGGTTGGCGACGAGATGTCCATGCGAAAAATCGCTAAGGGCCGCTTCACGCTGGATTTAAAGAGCCTGCATCACAATCATCTGCTGTTGGCGACGGTCACGGGAATCGCACCGTATGTATCTTATATCCGCACGCTTCACGCCGATTGGAAGGAGAAGCGTTTTCCCGGAGACTTTCGCTTATACGTGATACAAGGCGCCAGCCGTTCTTGGGAATTCGGTTACCGCGAAGAGCTCGAACGGACTGCCGGCGAAGTTCCGTGGCTCAAGTACGTTCCCACCATCAGCCGCCCGTGGGAAGACGCCGCTTGGCATGGCGAGACCGGTCGAGTGGAAGATTTGATCCGCAAGTACACGGACCTGTGGGCGTTGGACGCGGCTGATACCACTGGCTATCTCTGCGGCCACCCGCAGATGATTGATCTAGGCAGAGGCATACTAACTCGGCGTGGGTTTGTGAAGCAGTCCATCAAGGAAGAGGTGTATTGGGTGCCCGCAAAGAATCCCTGATCCTGACGAGCGCTTCGAGGGGCTTCGCAGCGCCCGCCAGTAAGGGAATCCGTCGCGAGCTAGTTCAGAGAGTCGTGGCTCGCGGCGGCAACCTGTTCGATCGTGCTGGAGATGGCCTGAATCGGTGCCGAAACGTGTACGGTTTCGTCCCGGTCGTTGACGTCCACCACTACTGAGCCGCCCTTCTTGGAGACGACCACGTGCTGGCCTGGCTCGGTGACGTCCACCAGCGTGACGTTGTCAATTTCGCGCAACTGATCGAGCGCTGCGCGAATGGTCGGCATCCACGGTTGCAGTTCGGCTGAGGCCTGCCCGAACTTGCGACTGGGAACGAAGTGGACCGCGATGGGAACCAGCGCGGCGGGAGCGAGCACATAAACGTGATGGGCTTCCGGCTGCCTTTCCACCACGTTCACCTCGATCATGCCCTCGCTGCAAATCAATCCCAGGCCAGCGACAGTGAGTCCAGCGATTCCAAGAGCAACTTTCCCGAGAAGAATCATCGATCACCTCTTCGAAGTGAAACGTTTCCGCGCTAGTCCTGCGTGTTGCGTGAATCCACCCAAATGCGCACATGCTGTGTGGCGTCTTGTACGGTTACCAGGAGCGCGTCCCCCGCATCGCTGAGCGCGCGAAGGGCGGCGGCCACATCAAGCTCGTTCTCTTTCGCGGTGGAGAGCAGTGCATCCACGACCTTCATGGGGACAGTGACGTCCACTCTCTGGCCGTCTTTCCCGGCATCTCGCACATGCACGATGAGGTTGCCGTTCGATTTCGCCACGCGCACATCCTGATCTTTCTCTTTCACGGTGACGAATTCATTGTCCGGAGCCGTGCGGATCGCATCCAGGATCGTACGCACGTCCACGTCGTTCAGATCGGCTTTGCCGATCGTGACGTGTCCGTTGTGGAAAGAGCCTTTGTTTACCGTGGGCAGGATTTTCTCGGCCATGGAGAGTGGGACGTTGACGTTCACGCTTTCACCCTTGGAGGGATCGTCCACCTTGATGTGCAGGTAGCGCTCCACGGGCGCGGCCAGCACCGCCGGTGCCGTGCCTGCCACGATTGCTGCCGATAAACAAACCGCCGCTAGTGATCGAAGACCTTTTCGCATTTTGGGGAAGCCTCCCGTGCTCTTCCTGCACGTATGTACGGAGGCTGGTGCGAAAATGTTCCGTCAATTATTGGGGCGGCGCGGTGCGGGTTCAGTCGTCACTTCAGGGGCTGCAGCCCCGCCCTTCCGGTTTTGGTCAATCGCGCTGCGGTTTGAAATACACGGCCGCAAGGGGCGGCACTTTCAATTTGAGCGACCAGGGGCGCCCGTTCCAGGGAATCGGCTCTGCACGAACGCCACCGGCATTGCCGGCGTCGCTGCCTTCGTAGTAACCAGAGTCCGTATTCAGGATTTCTCGGTAGTACCCGGCGAGCGGGACGCCGATGCGATACTCATGGCGCACGACCGGAGTGAAGTTACAGACCGCCACAATGAAGTTTTCCGCATTGCGAGCGCGCCGCATAAACGAAAGGATGCTGGAAGCAGCATCGTTAGCTTCAATCCATTCAAAGCCGGCCCATTCGAAGTCCACTTCGAATAACGCGCGTTCGGTCGAGTGCAGGTGGTTCAAATCGGCGAGCAGCCGCTGGGCACCGCGATGCGGCGCAGACTGTTCGAGCTGCCATTCCACGCTGCTCTCTTCCCAGAATTCGTCTCGCTGCGCCAGCTCGCTGCCCATGAACAGAAGCTTCTTTCCAGGATGAGCGTACATGTAAGCAAAAAGCAGCCGGAGATTCGCGAATTTCTGCCAATCGTCGCCCGGCATCTTTTCGAGCAGCGTGCGTTTTCCGTGCACGACCTCATCATGCGACAGCGGCAATATGAAATTTTCCTGGAACGCGTAGATCATCGAAAAAGTGAGTTCATTGTGGTGGTATTGGCGATAGAGCGGGTCGAGCGCGAAATAGCGCAGGGTGTCGTTCATCCAACCCATGTTCCACTTCAGATCGAAACCAAGGCCGCCGACGTACGTCGGGCGCGAGACTGCCGGCCATGAAGTAGATTCTTCGGCAATCGTGAGCGCGCCGGGATGCCGGCTGTGCACAACTTCGTTCAAATGTTTCAGGAAGGCGATGGCTTCCAAATTTTCGCGGCCGCCGAATGGATTGGGAATCCATTCGCCGGGTTTGCGCGAATAATCAAGGTAAAGCATGGAAGCAACAGCGTCCACGCGCAGTCCGTCGAGATGGTATTTGTCCAGCCAGAAGAGAGCATTCGAAAGTAGGAAGTTTTGTACTTCGTTGCGGCCGTAGTTGAAAACCAGCGTGCCCCAGTCCGGATGGGCACCTCGCCGCGGGTCTGCGTGCTCGTAAAGATGCGTGCCGTCAAAAAATCCCAATCCGTGCGCATCGCGCGGAAAATGCGCAGGAGTCCAATCGAGAATCACGCCGATGTCTTGCTGATGGCAACGGTCCAAGAAATACATGAAATCCGCGGGCGTGCCATAGCGGCTGGTGACCGCGAAATATCCTACGGTTTGATAGCCCCACGAAGCGTCCAGGGGATGCTCCATGATGGGGAGCAGCTCGATATGCGTGAAACCCATCCGTTTGACGTATGGAATCAGTTCATCGGCGAGTTCGCGATAGGTGAGCCAGCGATTTCCTTCTTCGGGCTTGCGCCGCCAGGAGCCTGCGTGCAGCTCGTAAATCGTCATCGGTGAGTGCAGCCAGTCGCGCAGCGACCGCGATTCCATCCAGGCTCGATCCTTCCACTCGTAGCCGTCAATATTGCGCACAACAGATGCGTTCTTCGGCCGCACTTCGCCTGAGAAGCCGTACGGATCCGTTTTCAGCCCAAGATAATTGTCGTATCGGCCGAGAATCTCGAATTTGTACAGCTCGCCTTCATCGAGTCCAGGGATGAAGATTTCCCAGATGCCGCTCTGGCCGCGATGGCGCATAGGATGCACGCGGCCGTCCCAGAAGTTGAAATTGCCGACGACGCTGACGCGTTTCGCGTTGGGCGCCCAAACGGCGAAATGCACGCCGCGAACGCCCGTCACTTCGCGCACATGCGCCCCGAGCTTTTCATATTTCAGGTAGTGCGTGCCTTCGCCGGAAAGATACAAATCGTACTCGGTGAGCACTGGCGGAAATGCGTAGGGATCGAGGGTCTCGAATACGTTTCCGTCGCCGAATCGAATGCGCAGGCGATACGCCGTCGGCGGAACCACTTCCCCGGCCGCCGTACCGAGAGCAGTAGCTGGGAGGTCGGCTTCAAACAATCCCTCGGGATGAATACGAGTGGCTGGGTACGTTTGGTTGTTCTTGGTCCCGACGACCGTTACTTCCACCGCATTGGGGCGAAAGACGCGGATCGCGAGCAATCGCTTGCCGTCTGCTGTGGTGGTCCAATGAGGCCCGAGAATCCCGAAAGGATCGGAATGTTCACCTCGGACAATTAATTCGTACTCTGCCCGTTGCTTTTCCTGGGGACTTGCCGTGACGTTCGGTACTTTGTCTTCGGTTCCCATGGCGGTATGAATCCTTATAAGGGCTGGCTTTCATCTTCACCACATCTTACCCAAGTGGAAGCCTCGAGCCAATCTCTGTTAGGCCAGTATATGGGATCAATTTTCCCTGTAGCCGGATTGGAGACGGTAAACGTGCGGGCTGACCCTGGACTTGATTGCAAAAGCTCGGTAGGCTAGCCGCCGGCCCTGGGGCGCGCGGCGAGGGCAATTCACGAAGGAGACTGCTCATGAAAAACCCGGCTCGCTCGATGTTGCTCCTCGCGGTGCTGATCCTGTTTGGCTTCCCGAGGATGATGCACGCCCAGGAAGGCGCTGCGCAATCGAAGACTCCTCCCACACCGGTAAAGGCTGTTCTCGACAACTGGAACGATGTCGGCAAACGGCTCATCACGATGGCGGAGGATTGGCCCGAAGATAAATACTCCTACAAGTTGACTCCCCAGACGCGAAGTGTTCAGCAGGTTTTTCTGCACATTGCCGGGTCCAACTACGACATGATCAACCGCTTGTCAGGTACAAAAGTTGGCGAAGCGCAGAATGATCCGCCCGTCGCTCAGTACAAGACCAAAGCCGAGGCAGTGGCCTATCTGAAGAAGTCCGTGGAAGACGGCGCGGCGCTGGCCGAAAAGGAAGGCGACGCGGGTGTGATAAAGCAACTTGAGGATTGGATCGGATACACCGAGCACATGGGCGAGCACTACGGATTGCTGGTGGCTTATTACCGCGCCAGCGGAACGGTGCCGCCGGAATCACGTCCAAAAAAGTAAACGCGTCGGAACCGCTCAGCGCAAATGTACAAATTCGTGGCTCGGATGCGGTGATGCACGTCACGCGGCATCCGAGCCATGATGGTTTTCATCCATGGGGAAATGAGATTCCTCGAGCAAGCACTTTCTTGCCCCGCGCACGGCTTAGAATCACCTCTGGCGCCCAATCTTCAGTGAAAAGGCGTTCGAGTACCGCGCTCTACTACGACGATTTTGACCGCATTTCATACCAATTTTTGCGCAATGATAATGCCGCTAATGAGTCGTTGATTAAGCCCCTAAGTCTTGCGGAATGTGAGCATTTGGTACGAACGTACCATTGTCGCAAAAGCGGCCGCTATCTATACCAGTACATGGGGTTAATGGGCAGCGAGAGAGCCTTGCTCCGAACCTGACAACATGCCGAAGAAAGTCACTGCATTTACGGAAAACGGGCCCGGTCTTGTGCGCTCGAAGGGGCACGGGAAGTCCGTCTCATCTCGTTCATCGCAACCCGGCGCCGAGAGTTCCGATGTAGCGGCGACCGATCAGAGCCTGCAACTTCTTTTTTCGAGCAATCCCCACGCGATGGTCGTCCTCGATGGGAATCGCCGGATTCAGATGTGCAATCCCGCGTTCGAAAATCTTTTCCAGCATCCTCCGGCGGACATTCGCGGCAAGGATCTGGATTCGCTCCTGGCGCCGAGCGAACGCGTGAGTGAGGCGCGGGGGCTCACGGAGCGTACAGCCGCCGGTGAAGTGATGCGTGCGAACACTCAACGGCGCCGCCGCGACGGATCGCTGGTCGACGTACAAATCACGTGCGTGCCTTTGATGGCGAACGGCCAGCCGGTCGGGTGCTTCGCGATCTACGAGGACATCACCGAGCGCCGCGAGGCCCAGCGCGCGCAGCAGCAGGCGGAGGAAAAACTCAGCCAACTTTTCGAAAATGCCGTGGAGGGTATTTTCCGGGCGTCCGTCGATGGCCAGCTTCTGAGCGTGAACCCGGCGCTCGCGCGCATGTGCGGCTACGCTTCTCCGGCTGAAATGATTCTTAGCATTCGTGACATGAGTCAGGACTTATACGCTGATTCGCAAGCGCGTGCGGAATTCCAACACCGCATGGCAGAACACGGCTCGGTGGAGAGCTTCGAGTACCAACTGCGCCGTAAGGACGGCGCGCGAATCTGGGTTTCGGAGAACGCTCGCGTTGTCCGCGTCTCGAACGGCGAGATCGTCGCTTACGAAGGAACGATGGAGGACATCACCGAGCGAAAACGCGCTGAGCTCGAGCGACAGGTGACGTTCGAAATCATTCACGCAGTGAACGTCACGGATAACCTGGACGACCTGCTGTATCTGGTTCATCAGGCGCTCAAGAAAGTGCTCTACGCCGAGAATTGTTTCGTCGCGCTCTACGAACCTAGTTCCGGAATGTTTCACTTTCCTTTCTTCATCGATCAGTTTGACGAAGCGCCACCGCCACAGCAGGTCGGGCGGAGTTGCACCGCGTATGTGTATCGCACCGGGCGCGCCATGCTGATCCCTCAGCAGATCTTCGATCGGTTGGCCGAGCAAGGTGAAGTGGAACTCGTCGGCACGCCTTCACCGGCGTGGCTGGGAGCGCCGTTGCGGACTCCCGCGGCGACCATCGGCGTTCTGGTGGTGCAGCACTACGAGAATGAAGCTGCTTATACGGAGCGCGACCTGGAATTCCTCGTCTCAGTCGGTGGCCAGATTGCGCTGGCCATTGAGCGCAAACGCGCGGAAGAAAAAATTCGCGAAAGTGAAGCGCGGCTACGCGTGCTGGTGGAGCAATTGCCCGCCGTGCTTTGGACGGTAGGCAAAGATCTTCGCTTTACATCAGCGCTGGGCGCCGGCCTAGCACGATTGGGCTTGAAGCCTAATCAAATTGTCGGCGTGTCACTGATGGAATATTTTGAAACGAACGATCAAACGTTCCTGCCCATCGCCGCCCATCGCCGCGCCACCAGAGGCGAGCCGGTGACCTTCCACGTCGAATGGAAGGGCGGATCGTATACCTGTCACGTCGAACCGTTGCGAAGCGCGGAAGGCGAGCTGCAGGGCGCCATTTGCATGGCGCTCGACATCACCGACCGCAAACAGCTCGAAGAGCAGCTTCGCCAGGCGCAAAAGATGGAAGCGGTGGGCCGCCTGGCGGGCGGCATCGCGCACGACTTCAACAATCTACTGATGGTCATTCAGGGCTATGCGGACCTCTTGGCCGAGCGGCTGGCCGACGGCGATCCATTGCGCCGCAACGCCGAACAGATTCAGACCGCCTCGCAACGCGCCACTTCTCTTACGCGCCAGTTGCTGGCGTTCAGCCGCAAACAGATGCTCGCGCCGAAGGTGCTGAGCGTCCAAAGCGTCGTTGCGGAGATGGAGAAAATCCTACGCCGGCTGATTGGCGAAGACATCCAGCTTGAAACCTCCAGCGCTCCAGACTTGGGATTGATCAAGGCCGATCGCAGCCAAATCGAGCAAGTGATACTGAATCTCGCGGTGAATGCGCGTGACGCCATGCCCGAGGGCGGCAGGCTCACGATTGAAACCGCCAACGTCGAACTGGACAAGGCCGCCGCACATCCTCCCGCGGTGCTGTCGCCCGGCAAGTACGTGATGCTGGCGGTTACTGACAACGGTTGCGGCATGGACGCAGAGACGCAAGCCCACATTTTCGAACCCTTCTTCACGACGAAGGAAAAAGGGAAGGGAACCGGGCTGGGACTTGCCACTGTTTATGGAATTGTGAAGCAGAGCGGTGGCTACGTGTGGGTTTACAGCGAGCCGGGCCGCGGAACGAGTTTCAAGGTATACCTGCCGCGTATCGAAGACGAGCCGACTGTGCGCGCGCGCGACGGTAAGGCTGACGCGAGAGTGCTGCCGCGTGGGTCGGAAACGGTATTACTCGTCGAAGACGAGAAGGGCGTGCGCCAACTGGCGCGCGAGTATCTGGAACTGGTCGGCTACACCGTAATCGAAGCCGAGGATGGTCACACCGCATTGGAACTCGCGGCCATGCATGTCGGACCGATACAGCTCTTGATGACGGACGTAGTGATGCCCGGTATCAGTGGCCGGGAACTGGCGGGCCGGGTCAAGGCCATCCGTCCCGATATAAAGATACTTTTCATGTCCGGCTACACGGACCAGGCGGTGGTCCATCACGGAATCTTGGACACGGACGCTGCGCTGTTGCAGAAGCCGTTCACGATGGCGGCGCTCGCTGCGAAATTGCGCGAGATTCTGAGTACCGAAATGGTACAGTAGCCGGCGAAGCTTCCCATCTTTCGCAAAGTTCTGGTCGTTATCTCCTTGTGAAGTCTAAGCTCACCGTCGTTTCGTTGCGGAACAGTTGACCTCCTGTGAACCATCGAATCGCTCGCACGGAGCTGAATAATCCTTCCAATTAGGGTGGCGCACGCGTCCGAAGTCCTTGGGTGTGAGGTACTTGCAGAAAGACACTGCCGGAGACGTCCTCGGCGTGCCTTTGTCGTTTCACAACTATTTACCAGCCTCGTACGCCGGTCGAAAAAGTCAGCGAATCAACCGAGGGGGAAATGGAAGGGATCGCAAGTCAGGTTTCGCTGGATACACAGAACAACGTGACCGAAGAATTGATCTCAGAGCCCCGGCTGTGGACGGCTGTGCTCGTGAACGCGGTGGAAGACTGGCGCGGCGGGACGCTAGGCGCGCGACGCGAAGCTCAGGAGTTTCTCTTTGAATCTGACGCGGACTTTGAGATGGTTTGTGCCGGAGTCGGTCTGAACGCCGGCGATTTTCGCGCGCGGTTGCTGAAGATCGGTCGTCGCATCGAAATGAAAGGGCCGCTGCCCGAAAGCCGCGTAGAGGGGCCGCGCGGCGCGCATTACTATCCGCGAATTCTGCTGCCGTCGGACGCGTTCATATAGCGTAGAATTTCCCCGCCGCTGCACGCGGCGGGAAATGAATGACGGCGAAAATCCAAAGTACGCCAAGCCTCGAAAAACAGTTGCTGGTGAGTTGCGCGCGAACGCGCGTGACCGTGGACCAGGCCCAAAGAATTCGCGAGATTGTCGCTCAGCCGCTTGATTGGGATTACCTGCTCGCGGAAGCGGAAGCAAATTCCATTACGCCGCTGCTGGAACGCCACCTGACGGCGATTACTCCGGACGCTCTACCCTCAGCCGCGAGAGAACGACTCAAAATTACAAGTCGGGCCAACACCGTTCGCTGCTTGTATCTGAGCGCCGAGCTGATCAACATTCTTAAGTTATTTAGAGCGCAAGAAATTCCGGCGCTGCCTTACAAGGGTCCGGTCCTCGCCGCACAAGCTTATGGAGATGTTGCGCTTCGCGAATTCGACGACCTGGATATTATTTTGCGGCAGCGCGACGTGGCGAAAGCGCACGAGATCATCCTGTCTGTTGGCTACAAGCCGAAGTTTGACTGGATACTGTCTCCGGGAGCGAGCGCCTCGCTGGTTCCCGGTGAATACAATTACCGCGACGAGCCGCGGCGCGCGATGGTCGAATTGCACACCGAAGTCACGCTGCGGCATTTTCCCGTAAAACCTGATCTGGACTACTTCTTAGCGCGCAGAATGCCGGTGCAGATCAGCGATCACCAAGTGCTCACATTCACAGCCGAAGATTTACTGTCGATGCTCTGCATTCACGGCTCGAAAGACTTCTGGGAGCGATTTTCTTGGGTTGCTGATGTATCCGAATTGATTCAATCTCATCCTGCGATGGATTGGGATGAGGTCATCCGCGTCACGGAGCCCCTCGGTGCCGGCCGGATGTTGCTTCTGGGCCTCGCGCTAGCGAATGGATTGTTGCATGCGCCACTGCCTGCCGAAATTCTGCAACGCGTCCATGCCGACCGAATCGCCTGCGAAATCGCGAGCGAAATTCAGCGCATGTTAATGAGCCGTCCTTCTCGGTCGTTCGACGGTGCTGGAAGACTTCGTTTTCGGCGGAGTATGCTGGCGAGCTTTGTCGGAGGATGGCGCTACGTGGCGCGCCTGGCGGTCGTGCCGGCAGAGGAAGATTGGCAGATGATGCGTCTGCCGCGTTCGCTCGCACCGCTTTACATCGCGTTGCGCCCATTTCGGCTGTTGCGCAAATATGGTTGGGCTGGACGACAGGACGCCAAGCCGACGTCATGAGGTTGTCTTACATCCGAATGATCATTACCTCCGTGGCCTTGATCAAGGCGGCAACGGTCTGGCCCTTCTCCAAACGCATTTCCCGTGCCGCGTCCGCTGTGATGATTGAGGTGATGTGTTGCCCGCCGATCGATAGTGTCACCTGGGCCATCAGCCCGCCAGTCTTGACGTCCATCACGCGGCCGACGAGCTGATTGCGCCCGCTGATGCGCCGGAAATTGCTTCTGCGTTCCGGCACCGGAGCGCGGTCGCCTTTGCGGTAGAGAAACTTGTCTACTTCCTTTTCGGGGACGCGGTGATGGCCCCCGGCGGTCTGCACCGTGCGGATTTGCTTCTTGTAGATCCACTGCTTGAGGGTGGGGTAGCTGATCCCGAGCACCTGCGCGGCTTCGCGCGGCGTATACAATTTCGCGGCGTTCATGGTGAGCTCCGTTCGTTGCTGGCTTCGGATGCTAAACACCGTGACACAAGGTGTCAACCGCAGCGTTACGCTGAAAACGCATAACCCTCCACGAAAAGTAGCCGATGTCCTCAAGGAAAACTGGGCTCAAAGCGGCTAATTGGCTTTTGTGCGCTTCTCTCTGGATTGTGCGATAGAATCCTAGCTTGGGGACGCCGCTGAGCCGGACCCGGGCCGCGTTACCCGAACCGGACGTTTCACTTTGAACCACAGCCGCGGTGCCCGCGTAGGCGCCCGCTCTTCAATCTGGCGCGACCAGCTTTGCAATATTGATTCGGAGGAGATCCCAATGAGCACTACAGCAAAACCGACCTCAGCTGCCAGCGAACGAAAGCCTGTTGAAAATCCGCTGAAGGCGCTAATCAAGTTTGGCCAATCCGTATGGCTCGATTATATCCGCCGCAATCTTCTCACCACCGGCGAACTCAAGCGCCTGATCGAAGAAGACGGTTTGCGCGGAATGACTTCGAATCCAACCATTTTTGAAAAAGCCATTACCGGCAGTACGGACTACGAGCAAACCTTGCGCGAACTGCAAAAGCGCAAGGACCTGGACGCGAAAGGACGCTACGAAGAGCTCGCCATCAAGGACATTCAGGACGCCGCCGATTTCCTGCGCCCGGTTTACGACCAGTCGAAAAGGCGTGACGGCTACGTCAGCCTTGAGGTTTCTCCGTACCTCGCGCACAAGACTCAGGAGACGATGGATGAAGCGCGCCGCTTGTGGAAGCGAGTGGGCCGCGAAAACGTGATGATCAAGGTGCCGGGGACGCCCGAGGGCATTCCCGCGTACCAGCAACTCATAAGTGAGGGCATCAATATCAACGTGACGCTGCTTTTTGCACTGGATGTGTATGTGCGTGTCGCGGAAGCCTACATCGCGGGTCTCGAGCAATTCGCGAAGAATGGCGGAGACGTAAGCCGCATGGCCAGCGTTGCCAGTTTTTTCATCAGCCGCATTGACACGCTGATTGACAGCGAGCTCGACGAAAAAATCAAGAATGCGTCCAACGCGGGCGAGCAGGCGGAGCTGCGCAATCTGAAAGGCAAAGTCGCAATTGCCAACGGCAAGATTACCTATCAACGCTACAAGCAAATCTTCAGCGGTCCGCGATGGCAGGCGCTGGCCGCGCGCGGCGCCCAGACCCAGCGAGTCCTCTGGGCCAGCACCAGCACGAAGAATCCCGCCTACCGCGACATCTACTACGTCGAAGAACTGATCGGTCCTGACACCGTAGACACGATTCCACCAGCGACGTTCGACGCATTTCGCGATCACGGCAAACCCCGCGCCAGCTTGGAAGAAAACATTCAAGCCGCGCACGACACCATGCAGGCCCTGGAACGCGGCGGCATCTCCATGAAAGCCGCGACCGATAAGCTCACCGAAGATGGCGTCAAACAATTCACGGATGCGTTCGACAAGCTTTTGGCGGCGGTGGAGAAACGCACCACGAAGGCCGAGCCTCCATCCATCAACAAGATGACCTATCAGTTGCCCGACGAACTGAACCAAGCCGTAAAAAAAAACCTTGAAGATTGGAAATCGGGGCAGAAAGTAAAGCGTCTGTGGGCGCGCGACGCCTCGCTCTGGAGCAATCAGGAGGAGAGCAAGTGGCTGGGCTGGCTGGCCGTTGCCGACGACCAGGTTGCGCACGAAACCCAGTTCAAGAAGATTGCCGACGAAATTCAGAAGGCTGGATTTCAGCACGCCGTGCTGTTGGGCATGGGTGGCTCCAGCCTTTGCGTCGAAGTTTTCGAGAAGACTTACGGCAACATTCCCAGTCATCCGCAATTCCATGTTCTGGATTCCACTGATCCGGCGCAGATCCGCACCACTGAGAAAAGCATAGATATCGCCAAAACGATTTTCATCGTTGCCAGTAAGTCCGGCAGCACACTCGAACCGAACATTTTTAAACAATATTTCTACGAGCGCGTGAAGCAAGCTGTTGGTGCCGCCGAGGCGGGCAAGCGTTTCATCGCGATTACCGATCCCGGTTCGCACATGCAGAAAGTGGCCGAAGCGGATGGTTTTCGACACATTTTTTTTGGTGTGCCGAGCATCGGCGGGCGCTATTCGGCACTTTCCAATTTCGGCATGATTCCGGCGGCGATTCAGGGAGTGGACCTAGCTCGGTTCCTCGATCGCGTGGAGGAAATGGTTCACGCGTGCGCTTCGCCGGTGCCGGCTGATGAAAACCCCGGGGCGATCCTGGGAGTAATTCTGGGCACGGCACAGAAATTGGGGCGCGATAAAGTGACGATTTTCGCGTCACCTGCGATTTCGGATCTCGGCGCGTGGCTCGAACAACTCCTCGCCGAATCCACCGGTAAGGAAGGCAAGGGCTTGATTCCCGTGGACCTCGAAGCAGCCGGGGCGCCTGATGTTTACGGTAAGGATCGCGTCTTCGCTTACCTAAGTCTCGCCGGTGAGGGCGATTCCAAGCAAGACGCGGCTGTCGGCGCGCTCGAAAAGGCCGGCCAGCCGGTCGTGCGCATCGCGCTCAAAGACAAGTACGATCTCGGTCAGGAATTTTTCCGCTGGGAGATTGCCACGGCGGTGGCCGGGTCGATTATCGGGATCAACGCGTTCAATCAGCCGGACGTTGAGGCCAGCAAGATCGAAACGCGAAAATTGACCGAGCAGTATGAAAAGACCGGTTCGCTGCCGCCCGAATCGCCGTTTTTCGAGGAACAGGGCATCAAGCTATATACCGACGAAAAAAATGCCGCTGCTCTGAAACAGTCGGTGCCGGGAACCGCTACGCTCGCGGGCTTCTTGCGCGCGCACTTGAATCGCGTCAAAACCAATGATTATTTCGCGCTGCTTGCTTACATCGAACGAAACGCCGCGCATCAGACGCAACTGCAGTCCATACGGCACTCGGTCCGCGATAAGAAACACGTAGCCACGTGTCTCGGTTTCGGCCCGCGATTTTTGCATTCCACCGGACAGGCCTACAAGGGCGGCCCCAATTCGGGCGTGTTCTTGCAGATTACCTGCGACGATGCTGCGGACCTGCCCGTGCCCGGGCAGAAGTACACGTTCGGCATCGTGAAAGCGGCGCAGGCGCGAGGAGATTTTCAAGTGCTTGCGGAACGCAATCGCCGCGCGCTGCGCGTTCACCTGGGCGCCGATTTGGCGGCAGGCCTTAATAAATTGCAGGCAGCGATACAGCAGGCGCTTTCGTAGCGCTCGTCTAACGGATTTCCAACAATTTCGAATGACAAGCTGGCTTTCCACATGATCCTTCGCAGGAATCAGGCCGGCGGATGAAGTCGCGCGCAGAAGCGCTGCAAAGCATCGCAGGGCAATCGTTCGATGTCTGCGTGATCGGCGGTGGCGCCACCGGCTCGGGCTGCGCGCTGGATTCTCAGCTTCGCGGTTTCAAAACCGTTCAGCTCGAGGCGGCCGATTTCGCCTCCGGCACATCCAGCACTTCCACAAAAATGGCGCATGGAGGCGTGCGCTACCTCGAAGAAGCGATTCGCCGGCTCGATCCCCGCGAATACCGCGTTCTGCAACGCGCTCTGCACGAACGCATCCACATGCTGCACAACGCTCCGTTTCTCACTGGCACCCGGCAGTTCATTACTCCGTGCTTCAGTCGGCTGGAAGTCGCGTACTTCGAGATCGGTCTGAAGCTCTACGATTGGATTGCGGGCCGCGACGGTCTGGCGGCCAGCCGCTTCATTCCGCGAGCGGAAACATTGCGCCGGATTCCGGCGCTCGCCGCGGACCGCATGGTCGGCAGCGTGGCGTACACGGACGGGCAATTTGACGATGCGCGCTACAACATCACGTTAGTGAAAACTTTCGCGGCTGCCGGCGGCGAGGCACTGAACTACGCGCGCGTCGTTGCATTTAAAAAAGCAAAGAACGGCAAGATTGAGGCGGCAGAAGTCGAAGATCAAATCAGTCGCCGCCGCTTCGAGGTGCGTGCTCGCGCATTCATCAATGCCACCGGGCCTTACGCCGATGTACTGCGGAAGATGGCTAGTCCCGTCGCGCCAGCGCGTATGCGGCTGAGCAAAGGCATTCATGTGTTCCTTCCGCTCGGTGTGCTTTCGAGTGATGACGCGCTGTTGATTCCAAAAACCGAGGATGGCCGAGTGTTGTTTGCCATTCCTTGGCAGGGGCGATTGCTCGTGGGCACCACGGACGATGAAGCAAAGCTGGACGATACACTCGATGTGAAAAAAGAGGAGGTCGCATACGTTCTGCGTCAGCTAAACAAATATTTGGCACGCCCCGTAATGCCCGGCCAAGTTGTTAGCGCGACGGCCGGCCTGCGGCCCCTCGTGAGTTCCGGAAAATCGAGCGACACGAAACACCTGGCCCGCGATCACCTCGTCGAACGTGACCCGGTAACCGGCTTGATCAGCATCATGGGCGGTAAATGGACGACCTACCGCGCGATGGCCGAAGACACGCTGGATGCAACGCAAAAATATCTCGGCGGCGGTAACAAATGTTCGACGCGGGAGCACCCGCTTGAGGGCTCCCAGGGTTACACGCCGGACTACTGGCAAACGCTGATGCAAGAGTATGGCGTGACGGAGATCACCGCGCGACATCTTGCCCAAAAATACGGCGTCTGCGCTTCGGACGTGCTGAAGCTCGTGACGAAGGAACCAGATCTTGCCCAGTCGCTCGTTGAAGGGCTCCCGCCCGTTCGCGCTGAGGCCGTGTTTGCCGCCCGCAATGAAATGGCCACTACGATCGAAGACGTGCTCGGCCGACGGCTCGGCTTGCAACTCTATGGCTGGCGGGATGCAATCCGTGCTGCGCCTACCGTCGCGCAATTGCTGGCGCGCGAACTGGGCTGGACCGAAACCGCGAAGTGTCAAGCCGTCACTGAATACCAAGCCAAAATAGACGGCTGGATACAAAAATCCGGAACTGTTACAAGTCCGTGACTGTGCGATGATCGTCGGGTTTTTCGCGCGTCGAGTAAAATCCGCTTTCTCCTACAGTAACGCCCTGATGGACCCCGCGCGGTTCCTATCCCATGCTGAATCGTCCCATGCTCGAGCGGTACGTTCGCCTTGCAAGTCGTGGAGCACGATGGACTATTGCTGGAAAGCCTCCTCAATCAGCCCCTTATCAAGAACGACCCTCGCCGAAGTATGCGCTGCCATGCTTTGCATGGCACATGGATGCTGGGTTTTTATTTTTTTAAGTAAGCCTTCCCGCGCGGCGTCCGCCGTCCGGACATGACTGAGGTGTGATGGCGTCCCACGCGCGCGTGAAAATATGCGGAAAGCCCTTTGTACAAAATCGCTGCCGGAGGTATATAGGTCTTAGACACCGCCGCTTATGCGCGTGCAAGGACTAGCGAATGACACTCAAGGAATACACCAAGAAGCGCCACTTCGGCGTAACGCCCGAGCCTTCCGGCAAAAGCTCGAAAGCTAACAAAGAATCCTCTGTTATCTTTGTCGTCCAAAAGCATCGCGCGACCCAGCTTCACTACGATTTCCGGCTGGAATGGAAGGGCGTACTACTTTCCTGGGCTGTTCCCAAAGGTCCTTCGGTCGATCCCAGCGTCAAACGGCTGGCCATGCAGGTAGAAGACCACCCTCTGGAATACGCGAATTTCGAAGGCGTGATCCCGGAAGGCGAGTACGGCGGTGGAACCGTCATGGTGTGGGATAAAGGGACATGGATTCCGGAGTCCCCGGACGTAGACGCCGCGCTGGCCAAAGGCGACTTGAAATTCACTCTGAAGGGCAAGAAGCTGAAAGGTTCTTGGGTGCTCGTGCGCACTCGCGGTTTTGGCAGCAGCCATCCGGGGAAATCTTGGCTCTTGATCAAACATCGTGACGAGTACGCAACATCCGAAGATATCACCATGCAAAAACCGCGTTCGGCAATCAGCAACAAGCTTCTTGCGGAGATCGCACATGCCGGTGGTGGAGATGTGGAAAAGGCGGCCACAGGCGATCCGATTCAAGAGCTCTCACGTCTGGCAAAACGACTAGCGGCCAAGCAGCGGGTCACCGCGAAGCAGAGTCCGGCCCGCTCGCGCCAACGTTCCAAGAAAGCTTCCTGAACAAAATCCATCGCTGAGCAAACGACGCCCCGTTGAAAAACGTCATCCCATTTCGTGTCCATCCGATGCTGGCGACGCTGGTGCGCAAGCCTTTCGACAAAAAGGGCTGGGTTTACGAAGAAAAATACGACGGCTATCGAATTCTTGCTTACAAAGAGGGCGATCAGATCAAGCTGATGTCTCGCAATGACATTGATCGCACCGAGCACTTTTCTCAGATCGCGGCCGCGGTGAAAGGTCTCAAGGCTCGCACGCTCCTGCTCGACGGCGAAGCTATCGTCGTCGATCGCAAAGGCGTTTCTCATTTTCAGCTCTTGCAGCAAGACAATAAAGATGCGGATTACGCAGTATTTGACTGCCTCTACTGCAATGGCAAAGACTTGCGCCGGGAGCCGCTTTCCGTCCGCCGGATGGTGATGGACGAAGCGATCAGCAAGAGCAAAATTCTGATTCCGTCGCACCGGCTGGCCGCGAACGGCCTCGAAGCATACCAGGTCGCGCAAACGAAAGGCTATGAAGGTGTCGTCGCCAAAGACTTGTCCTCCCCGTATGTGGAATCGCGCTCTTCTTATTGGCTGAAAATAAAGGTCCATCAAGAAGATGAATTTGTGATCGGTGGGTTCACCGCGCCCAGCGGTTCGCGAAAATATTTTGGTGCCTTGTTACTCGGAGCCTATAGCAACGATGGCAAGCTCCACTTCGTTGGGAAGGTTGGAACCGGCTTCGGCGAGGAAGCCCTGAGCTCGCTGCACCAAAAACTGCGTCCGCTGGTTCGCGCGAAGGCTGCTTTTGTCGATCCACCTCGCGAGAAGGGAGTCACTTTTGTCGAGCCCAAACTCGTAGCTCAAATTTCCTATCAGGAAATCACCGAGGACAACAAGCTTCGCCAGCCGGTCTATTTGGGCTTGCGCGATGACAAAAACCCGCGCGAAGTTTCCATGCCGGAGGTTCACAGGTGACAAAAACAAAATCAAACAAACGTCAAAGTTCCGCGGATAAACTTGCCGTCACAATTTCTCATCCCGACAAGGTTTTCTGGCCGAAGGAGGGTTACACAAAACTCGCCCTCGCGGAATATTACGCGGCGACTTTCGACAAGCTCCAGCCTTACGTGAAGGACCGCATCCTCACGCTCGAGCGTTGCCCCGATGGCATGGGCGGACAATGTTTCTATCAAAAAGAAAAGCCGAAGAGTATGCCCCCGAACACGCGGGCGATTTTGATACGTCACGCAGACGCGAAGAACGAAGCAACGAACTACGTGATCGGGGGTACGTTCGAAACTCAATTGGCGCTCGTCAATCTCGGTTGTATCGCCGTGCACGTGATGGGAACGCGCGCCGCATCGCCGCGCAAGCCGGATTGGGTGTGCTTCGACCTCGATCCCGGATCGGGGAAGTTCGCCGACGCGGCCCGCGCCGCGTTGCAGGTGAAGCAGAGGCTGGACATCTTAAAACTGGATTCCTATGTCAAAACTTCGGGCGGCAGGGGAGTGCACATTTTTGTTCCGATCCGTCCGGGACCGGACACAGACGAGGTTTTGCAGTTCGCTCGGTCGTTTGGCGCGATTGTCGCGCAATCGAATCCCAAGGAACTCACTGGGGAACATTCCATCGCAGCGCGGGGTGACAGAGTGTATCTCGACCCTTTCCGCAATGGCTTCGGGCAAACGGTGGTCGCGCCCTATTCGGTACGACGGCGCGAGAAGGCGCCATGCTCCATGCCTTTGACGTGGTCTGAAGTGAAGCCGAACCTCGATCCCTCGGATTTCAATCTCGGCAATTTTCAAAAGCGATTGAAAGGCAAAGACCCGTGGGCGGATTTCTTTCAGAATCGCCAGAGTCTGAAGGATGCCGCGCGAGGACTGAGGAAACTCTGACCGTTCCTGATTTAAATTTTCGATCTTGCCAAATTTTGTCGCAGTGTAGGCCCCGTCTTATGAGTACCTTAAGTCCGTATTTACCGACTCGGGGAGTACTCCTTCAGATCGCAATTCCCACGTTTTCGCCGCTTCGTATAATTGTGTGAACCGGGGTGAGGCCCCTGGCTCTCTCCAAAATAGCAAGCAACCTTCTTCGATTCGCGGTGTTAGATCTGGGAAGAATTTAGCGCGTTCCGATTTATAGTGCGCTACCGCGAATTCAAAAATTTGCCGCGGCGTCGAGCCGTTAACGGGAGGATTTTGTGATGCGTAAGTTGACTTTCATTCGAGCACTGCTTCTTGCTCTGTTCTTGGCAGCAGGTATCTTTTCGTTGACGTCTGCTGCTTCAGCGCAAATCGCGGTCGGCATCTCGGTCCATGTGGCGCCGCCGGCATTGCCGGTTTACGTGCAACCGCCATGTCCGACGGAAGGCTACATCTGGACGCCAGGTTATTGGGCTTATCGTGACAACGACTATTATTGGGTGCCGGGCGTATGGGTAACTCCGCCGCGCGTGGGCCTGCTGTGGACTCCCGCATACTGGGGCTTCGCCGGTGGCGTTTATGGATTCCACGCCGGCTATTGGGGACCACACGTTGGTTTCTACGGCGGCATTAACTATGGATTTGGTTATGGTGGAGTCGGATTCGTGGGCGGCGAGTGGCGCGGAGGACATTTCGCGTATAACACCGCAGTGGTCCATGTGAACACCACCGTGATCCACAACACCTACGTCAACAAGACGGTCATCAACAATAATGTCACCGTGAACCGGACCAGCTTTAACGGGGCGGGTGGTGTGGAGGCGCGACCGACAGCTCAGGAGCAAGCCGCCGAGCACGAATCACACGTCCAGCCGACCTCGGAACAAATGACGCACGAACATTCTGCCGGCATGGAGAAGTCCAATTTCGCATCGCAGAATCATGGGAAGCCTGCGACGCCCGCTTACAGCAAAGTCGGCGTGCGCGCCGAAAACCAGCAGAAGCGCATCGGCAACGGCGTCGAGAGCGGTAAAATGACCGCTGGCGAAACGGCCCACGTCGAAAAGCAGGAGCAGCACATCAATCAGCAGGTCAAGTCTGACCGCGCTGCCAATGGCGGGAAGCTAACCGGAGCGGAAAAGAAACAGGTAAATAAGGAACAGAACAAGACCAGCAAGGAAATTTACCACGACAAACACAACGGCAAGAATCAGAAGTAAGAATCAGCGCTCACGCGGCTCAGTGGTTTTGTGAAGTGCGAGCGATCGATTGAAACCGGGAGGCGAAGTCGCCTCCCGGTTTTTCCCGACTTTAGCGGCGTGCAGGGGCGAATTCAATTGCGAAGGCTTCTGATGAAATCAACCATCGGGAGCAAGGACCAGAGTAAGAACAGGATGGCGACCGTTTGGACTTCGAACGTCCAAAGCCGAAGCGTGGTTTTGTCCCCTAGCTTGCTTCTGTCGGCAGTAAACATCAGCTCGACCGACTTCTCTGCTCGCGTGAGCAGTAAATAGCCAGATACTACTCGAAAGAGTGCGAACGCCAGCATGTCCCACCGCGCCATCCCCTTGAGGCAACGGAGACTCGCCTGAAGTTATTTCTCCGCTCACGGGATGCAACATCCGTTCGACGGTAGGCCGAACAAAGATCCACGCGATCATCGCCAACAGCAATCGTCCGGCGAAGCGCTTACTCAATTCCAAGGGAGGTTTGCGAACAAGCGTTAGACTTGGGCGGTTCATTTGTAAGTAGTAATGTATCTGCCCGCAGCAATTAGCAATATAACTGCATGGAATAATCCAATTAGTGAAAAGCCTAAGAAGCCCGTCATAAAGACCCAGCTTTCTAGCATCCTTCGGCCACTTTTAGAGCCTTCCAGCGTACTACCCGGAGACAACCATGCCCCACAACAAAAGAATAGCCTCACTCTTGCGAGAAAACGGCGCTCTAGCCAAATTTTCGCGATTCGCCTCATTTTCGACTCGGTGTTATCCTAGAGACATCCTGCGCGTCTAATCTTTGCACGTCTTGCGCCGGAGCATATCCATGGACCCCGTAGCCATCGCAAGCTCACCCGAATTGCGTGCACTTGAATGGGCGCACCCGCTCGTTCGGGAATGGTTCGTCAGTAAGTTCAGTACTCCTACAGAACCGCAAGAGCTTGGTTGGCCGCATATTCTGGCGCAGAGAGACACCCTGATTTGCGCCCCGACCGGTTCCGGCAAGACGTTGGCCGCATTCCTCGCCTGTATCGACATGCTGGTTCGGAAGGCCGTTGCCGGCGACTTGTTGGATCAAACCGAAGTTCTGTATGTTTCGCCGCTAAAAGCGCTGGGCAACGATATCCAAAGGAACTTGGACGCGCCGTTGGGCGAAATTCTGCAACTGGCCCGCGAACGCGGCTACTTGATGCCCGAAATTCGCACGGCCGTGCGCACAGGCGACACTCTGATGCATGAGCGCCGGGCAATGCAAAAGCGTCCGCCGCACATTCTGGTCACTACGCCCGAGTCACTTTACATTCTGCTTACCGCCACGAAGAGCAGGGAAAATCTTCGCACCGTAAAGACACTGATTGTGGACGAAATTCACGCGGTCGCCGATGATAAGCGCGGCTCGCACCTCGCTCTTTCCATCGAACGTCTCGAAGCCCTGGTGGACCAGCCGCTGACGCGGATCGGCCTGTCCGCTACCCAGAAACCGATTGAACTAGTGGGCCAATTCCTCACCGGCAGCGCCCGGCCCGCGCCAGTGATCGTGCAAGTCGCGCAGCGAAGGGAATTGGACCTTGCCATCGAAGTCCCGGCGAGCGAACTGGGGCCCGTGGCTTCGAACGAGATGTGGGAAGAAATCTACAAGCGCATTGCCGAGCTAGTGCAGCAGCACCGTTCGACGCTGATCTTCGTCAACACGCGACGTCTTGCCGAACGCGTGGCGCATCATCTGCGCGCCCTGCTCGGTGAGGACGCCGTCGCGTCTCATCACGGCAGCCTCTCACGCCTCAGGCGCCTCGCGGTTGAATCGAAGCTGAAAGCGGGCGAAGTCCGCGCGCTGGTAGCCACGGCTTCTCTCGAGCTTGGAATTGACATCGGCACGGTGGACCTTGCTTGCCAGATCGGCTCTCCGCGCTCGATTGCGGTTGCCCTGCAGCGCGCGGGACGCGCGGGGCACTGGCGAGGTGCGGTTCCCAAGTGCCGTTTTTTCGCCACCACGCGCGATGAGCTTCTGGAATGTGGTGCGCTGGTGCGCGCGATTCGCCACGGCGAACTCGATCGCATCGAAATTCCTGAAGCGCCGCTCGACGTTCTCGCGCAACAAATCGTCGCGGCGTGTGCGGCTGAAGACTGGCGGGAAGATGACCTGTTCACGCTCGTTCGCCGCGCGTTTCCCTATCGCGATCTCGCCCGGAAAGATTTTGACGAAATCGTTGCGATGCTTTCCGACGGAATCGCCGCGCGCCGCGGCCGCTACGGGGCCTATCTGCATCGCGATCAGATAAATCACCGCCTGCGCGGCCGTCGCGGCAGCCGCCTCGCCGCCATCACCAGCGGCGGCGCGATTCCAGATAACGCGCTCTATACCGTGATCGCCGAGCCGGAAGGCACGGTTGTCGGCACGGTAGACGAAGACTTCGCGGTCGAGAGTTTGCGAGGAGACATCATCCTACTCGGCAACACTTCGTGGCGTATTCGTCGCGTGCAGTCGGGGTCGGTTTCCGTGGAAGACGCGAAGGGCGCGCCGCCAAACGTGCCTTTCTGGCGCGGAGAAGCTCCTTCGCGGACGATGGAACTCTCGCAGCAGGTCGCGCACGTCAGAGAAAAAATCAGTGTGCTGACCGGAAATGCCGCGCCATCTGACGCCCTGATGGCTTCGCCACAAGCCGCTGCTGCGATTCAATGGCTGCAAGACGAATGCGGCATGGATCGCCCAGGCGCCGAGCAGGCTGTGGAATATATCGTCCAGGGCAGAGCCGTGCTGCGCGCGGTCCCCACGCAGGCGACGATCATCGCCGAGCGCTTCTTCGACGAAAGTGGCGGAATGCAGCTCGTGATTCACGCGCCGTTTGGCGGGCGCATCAATAAGGCCTGGGGTCTCGCGCTGCGCAAGCGTTTCTGCCGCTCGTTCAATTTCGAGCTGCAGGCCGCCGCCACTGACAATGGCCTGAATATTTCGCTGAGCGACCAGCACAGTTTCCCTCTCGCTGACGTGTTTCATTTCCTTCACAGCGAGAGCGTTGAACCTTTGCTCGAACAAGCCGTGCTGGCTTCGCCCATTTTCACCACGCGCTGGCGTTGGGTCGCCGGACGCGCCCTGGCTCTGCTGCGCTTCATGGGCGGGAAGAAAATTCCGCCGCAAATTCAGCGAATGCGCTCCGACGATTTACTGGCCGCCGTATTTCCCGAAGCCGCCGCGTGCCAGGAGAACATCTCCGGCGATATCGCGATTCCCGACCATCCGCTCGCGCGAGAGACAATGAAAGACGCGCTCACCGAAGCGATGGATGTGGAGGGGCTGAAGAACGTGCTGGCCGATATTTCGTCCGGCAAGGTTCGCTGCGTCGCCGTGGATACTCCCGTGCCTTCGCAATTTTCGCACGAGATTCTGAACGCGAATCCGTACGCGTATCTTGATGACGCTCCGCTGGAAGAGCGCCGCGCTCGCGCTGTGGAAATGCGCCGCATGTTGCCCGCGGCGGTCCTCTCGGAAATTGGGCGCCTCGATCCCGCCGCAATCGCCGAAGTGCGCGAAGAGGCTTGGCCGGACGTGCGCGATGCCGACGAACTTCACGATGTGCTGCAGGAATTAATCGCGATTCCCGAATTGGACCCTATCGCAACGGGAATCATTCCCAAGCCCATTTCCGCCTGGACCGATTATTTCAATGAGCTAGCTGCCGCAGGTCGCGCCACGCGAGCACGATTCGAAGAACGCGCGTACTGGGTGGCCGCCGAAAAAGCCGAGACCCTCACAGCGCTATTCCACGGCGCGCATTTCGATTCCGCTCTGGCCAACATCGAGTCGCAAAAGCCGTCGCGTGATGACGCCATTTTCGGCTGCGTCACAGGATGGATGGCACATCTAGGGCCGGTCACAGCGGCGAACTTAGCTGGTTTGCTAGGAATTGCGGCCTCAGACATCGAAAAGTCCTTTCTGCGGCAGGAAGCTGCGGGAACGATATTGCGCGGCCAGTTCACCGACTCGTCGAATGGCGTTACCGAGTGGTGCGACCGGCGTTTGCTCGCGCGAATTCATCGCCTCACCCTCGGATCTCTGCGCAAGCAAATTCAGCCCGTCACTGCGGCGCAGTTCATGCGCTGGCTGTTGCGCTGGCAGCACCTGACTCCCGGGACAAAACTTCTGGGTGAACGCGGCACGCTCGAAGCGCTGCAACAATTGCAGGGATTCGAGGCACCGGCCAACGCCTGGGAACAGCAAATTCTGGCGCGCAGAATTGCGAACTACGATCCCAAGGTACTCGACCATCTGTGCCTTACCGGATCTGTCGGCTGGGGACGCCTTTCGCCGCATCCGGCGACGCTTGGCGAAAACGGCCGCACGATTCGCCGCGTTGTGCCCACCAGCACGGCTCCGCTGACATTTTTTATTCGTGAAGACGCCGACTGGATGATTTCGCAACACGCCGCCGGTGGCCACGAGGAAACCGCTGGATTGAGTCCCGCGGCCCGGGAAGTGCTGGCTCATCTGCGCCAGCGCGGCGCGTCATTTTTCCCGGACATCGTGCGGGGTACAGGAAAAATCAAAGCGGAAGTCGAGACCGCGTTATGGGAACTGGTCACTGCGGGAATGATTACTGCGGACGGCTTCGACAACATCCGCGCTCTGATTGATCCCAAACGCCGCGCAGGGCAGGGCAGAGGGCACAATGCCCGCCCGCGCCACAGCGCCGGACGCTGGTCGCTGCTGTATGCGGGCGAGCCTTGCGAGCATGCGCGGGTCGTGGAATCCACCTGCTGGATGCTGCTGCGACGATATGGCGTCGTGTTTCGCGAAATGATCGCGCGCGAAATTATCGTCCCGCGCTGGCGCGAACTGCATATCGCATTTCGCCGGCTGGAAGATCAGGGCCAGATTCGCGGTGGCCGCTTCGTCAGCGGATTTCTCGGCGAGCAATTCGCGCTTCCCGTCGCAGTCGAATCGCTGCGCGCGATGGCCCAGCAGTCCGCGACCGGTGAGGTCGTTACGATTGCCGCGACAGATCCGTTGAATCTGGTTGGCGTGCTGGTACCGGGCGATCGCGTCGCGTCAAGCTCGGGCAAGACTGCGACGTTCGTGGATGGCGTCGCAGTTGACACGGACGAATCTTCCCCGAGATTCCCAGCCGCGGCTGCGGTGTGAGTTGGCATTGTGGGGCCGAAGGTCGGGGCGTCATGACGCCAAGACGGTGACGATTTCGCACATGCAGGAGCTCAGCAGTGCGGTTCGATTTACAATAAGAGCATGCAGAAGAAAATATTCTGGGCTACTTTCGCCGTCCTCGGGTTGATAGCCGATTTTGCGCTCCCGTTTTGGTGGGCGTTGTTCGCGACGATTCCCATCGGTTACATAAGCTGGTGGTTTGCCTACCGCAGCGATTGCTTCTAAGTGTCCGCGGACATTTTCTCCGGTCGCACGAGCTCTTCGCGATTAAACCGACCTCCGTTAAACTAATTTCGGGAGAAGACCTCACAATTTGCCTCCGATTATCAACGCGCAAGGTTTGTCCAAACGGTACGGAATCGCGCCGCTTTTTCGGAATATTTCGTTCACAATATCGGAAGGCGACCGCATCGGTCTGATCGGTCCGAATGGATCGGGAAAATCAACTCTGCTCGAAGTTCTGCACGGCCGCGTGCAGCCTGATAGCGGCGACGTGGCCATTCGCAAAGGCACCAAGCTAAGTTGCGTCTCGCAGATTTCCGAGTTTGATCCGAGCGAGACGGTTCGCTCCGTGATCGAATCAGCGCTTGCGAAATCTGGAGTTCCAGAAACCGATCGCGGGTTTCGCACAGCGGAAGCGCTCCAGCGCGCGGGATTCGAAGACCCGGAGATTCACACCGCTGCGCTATCTGGCGGCTGGCGCAAGCGCCTTGCGATTGTCGAAGCGCAGGTCCAACAGCCCGATATTCTCCTGCTCGATGAGCCGACCAATCACCTTGATCTCGCAGGGATTCAGTGGCTCGAAAGGATGCTCCAGAACTCGTCGTTCGCCTACGTAGTGGTGAGCCACGACCGCTATTTCCTGGAAAACGTCGCGCGCCAGGTGGTGGAACTCAATCGCACTTATGAAGGCGGTTTTCTGCGTGTCAACGGAAATTACAGCAAGTTCCTGGAAGCCAAAGAAGAATATCTGCACGCGCAAGGAAAACGTCAGGACGCGCTCGCTAATCTGGTTCACACCGAAATTGAATGGCTCCGTCGAGGCCCCAAAGCCCGTACCACCAAATCGAAATCGCGAATCGACAAAGCGCACCGCATGATCGGTGAACTTGCCGAACTTAACTCCCGAACGCGCACGGGCGCCGCGGGAATCGATTTCTCGGCGTCGAATCGGCAGACCAGGCAACTAATTCGGCTGGAAGGCGTCACGCACGTCCTAGGTGATCGCACACTTTTCGCTAATATTAATTTTGCGATTACAGCAGGTATGCGCGTGGGATTGGTCGGCCCGAATGGCAGCGGAAAGACCACGTTGCTTCGCCTCTTGCGCGGAGATGCGGAGCCCACCAATGGAAAAATACAAAAAGCGGATTCGCTGCGCATCGTTTACTTCGATCAGAATCGCCAGCTCGATCCGGACATCAGCCTGCGCCGAGCGCTAGCGCCCGACAGCGATTCCGTGATGTATGAAGATCGCGTCATTCACGTCGCGTCGTGGGCTGCAAGGTTTCTGTTCGCGAATGAGGACCTGAACCGACCCATCGGGCAGCTCTCCGGCGGCGAACGCGCGCGCGTGCTGATCGCCCAACTGATGCTTCAGCCCGCGGACGTCCTGCTACTGGATGAACCCACAAACGATCTCGACATTCCAACGCTCGAAATATTGGACGAAAGCCTGCTGGAATATCGCGGCGCCTTGGTGCTGGTCACGCACGATCGCTACATGCTTGATCGCGTTTCTACGATTGTGCTAGGGCTCGACGGGCATGGCGCAGCGGAACGCTTTGCTGATTATTCGCAATGGGAAGAATGGCTGCGTGTGCAGCAAGCGAAACCCGCTGCGAAAATGCCGACACGAGCGACGCGTGAACGTCCGAGCTCGCATGCGGTTCACGCCGAGCCTGTGGCAGCCAAGAAACAACTCTCGCACGCGGAAAATCGTGAATTTGCGTCGATCGAGAAGCGTATCGCCAAGGCTGACGAAGAACTGCAAGCCAAACGCGCCGCGCTCGAAAACCCGGAAATTGCTAGCGATGCGGCGCGCCTGCACGAAGCTTACGCCCAGATGGAAGCGTCACAGAAAGCTGTGGACGAGCTCTACGCCCGCTGGGCAGAGTTGGAGCAGAAGAAGCTCGAACACCTTCAAAAGTAAAAAGTAGGATTCGGCAAGCCACGGCGGACGCCCGCCAACGCGCTGCCTACGCGCTCGGCGCAAATTCCGTCAAGAGCGCCTGGTGCAGGCGCACCTGATGTTCAAGGGCAAGCTTGGCGCCGCCCGACGTCAGATAAAAGACGTCGATGGCCGTCTCGCCCTCGGTCTCGATGATGGCGATTTCGATGTTGCACTTCTCGCGAGAAAAAACGGAACTGATGCCGTACAGTAATCCAGGCTGATCTTGGGCGACAATTTCCACGAGCGTGCTTTGCGTCGAACACGTATCGTCAATTTTCACCCGCGTTTCCACCTTGATCTTCGGCGGCCGATTTTTCTCCGCACTCAGACGCTCGCGCAACATCCGATCGAGATCAGCTTTGCCCGCCAGCACATCATGGATGCTCGTTTGGAAGCGTTCCCACTCCGGAAGATTTAGTTCAAGCGTGCGAAAACGGTCAGTAAAATAAAACGTATCCACCACCGTTCCAGCCTGATTCGAAAACGCGGCTGCCTTCACGATATTCATTCCCCAAGCAGCCAGCACACCGGCCATGGTGGCAAATAAAAACGCACGGTCTTTGGTCACCAGCGTCAACTCGTACCAGTGACGGCCCCGTCGCAGGTTGAGCTGCACGGGATCCTTGTCCAAGCGCGCGGCCATTTCCAGATGGGCGAGCACGTCCCCAGCCGCGTGCGTGAGCAGATAGCGGCGAGGAAGCCCCTCAAGAAAACTGTCGAGCCGATTTCCCACGGTCAGCGCGAGCGTTCCCAGATGGGCCATCACTTCGTCGTGGGCGTCAACGTGCAAGCGCTGATCCAGGCTGCGATTCAGATGATTCGCCGTGGCGATATAAAGCTGCCATATATTTTCCGCCTTCCAGGGAGTGAGAGCCTCGGGATTCACCGCTTTAATGTCACCGTACGTGAGCAAACAGAGCATTTTCAGCCGCTCCGGCGTTTCCACTTTTTCCGCGAAAGCGCGGACCGTTTCGGGATCAAAAATGTCGCGGCGCAAAGCGGCGCTCATTTCCAAATGGCGCTCGATCAAAAACAGCACCGCTTCGCGGTCCGGCTCGTCCAGATCCAGCCGATCGAGCGCGCCTTCGGCGATTTCTACGCTGGCGCGAACATGATCCGCGGTTTTCGCGCCTTTGCCCACGTCATGCAAAAGCAGCGCAAGGTAAAGCAAGTCCGGCTGCTCGATCTCGTCCAGAAGTTCGGCATAACGTTGGTCCCATTTCGACGGTGATTGCCGAAGAGCGTGCAGGTTGTCGATCGCCACGAAAGTGTGCTCGTCCACCGTGAAGCGATGCGAGTAATCGCGCACGACCAGCGCATCAATCGCCGCGAATTCAGGAAATAGCAAGGTCAACAGTCGCAACGAGTGCATTGCACGCAAAGCATCCGCCGCATGCGGCGCCATCAGAATTTCTTGTAGCAAATGCCACAACTCCGCGCCCTTGGGCGGCGCATCGGAAAGCGCCGGCAACATTCGTTCGATTTGGTATTCGGTGCTCGAACTTAGTGTGAGGCCGTGACGCGCGAGAAAACGAAACACGCGCAGGACCAGCTCGGGGTCGTTAAGGGCTACCGGCTGACGCAGAGAGAGCATGCCGTCTTCCACCCGGAACTCGGCATTCGAGAGGCGCGACCGCAATTGTTGAAACTGGTGATGCAGCGACAGTCGAGCCGCCGGAACTTCTTCCAGGAACTGAACGCAGACTCGATGAATCGTGCGCGCATGACTGAAATAGACACGCATCCAATCCGAAGCGGTCAGCGATTCCGAATCCAGCCCGTTTGAGGCATGGAGCGATGCCGGCGATGAATTCGTGATGCCGATCTTGTGCGCCGCAGCCGCGTCTTGCGACTCCCAGGTCAAAGTATTGTCGTCGCGTTTGTGCCGGAAATGCAGGAAACAGCGGGCGGACATCAGCAAACCGAGGGCCGTATCAAACTGCTGCTGAATCGCTTCTGGGAGCACCGCATTGTCGCGTGGCCAGACGTGATACTTCTCAATTGCCGTCAGAAGCGAGAGCCAGTTCACGACGTTGTAATCGCGAAGCCCTCCCGGCCCGTCTTTCATGTTCGGTTCCAGATGAAATACCGTGTTCCCGAATTTTCCGTGCCGAGTGCGCGTGAGATCCGCCAGGCGTTTGACGATTTGTGCCGCGTCGCGCGCGATCAGCTTCGGAATCACATCGTTGTGCAATCGCGCAAAGAGCCCGCGATCCCCGCCGAGATAGCGGCAATCCAGCAGAGATATTGCGAACTCCGCGTTCTCGGTATCAAACCGACCGCACTCCGCCAGGGTGCGCGTCGCGGGGCTAAGCTTGAGCCCCAAATCCCAGAGCTCTTGAGAAAATTTACGGATCGCGTCCTTGAGCTTTGCTTCCGTGCCGTTTCCGGCATGCAGAAACAGCATATCGATATCGGAGTACGGAAAAAGCCAGCGGCGCCCAAAACCGCCCAGCGCGACCGCCGCAAAATCCGCGGGACCCTCAGCTTCGGGACTCACATATTGATGCCACAAACGCTGCACGATGGTTTCGATGAGCGCCGTACGTCCCAAAAGCGCCGCGCGGCCGTCGCCTGTCGCAACAAATTGCTCCTGGATGCGCGCCGATTCCTTCGCAGAAAAATCGCGTAACTCAGTCGCGAGTGACGGGGTCGTGTGCATAACTCTCAAAAATCAGAAGTCGATTGCGACGTTCCGCTTCAGTTCTTAAGCTCCTCGCTGCTGAGCCTGCGATCCGGCTGTCAGCATTTCGACAGCGTCTTCCGGATAAGCGAGCATGCCGAACTCCGGCACATCCAGTCCAGTAAGCTCCACTTCCTTGGAAACGCGCATCGAGCGCCATGCGTTCACGCCCTTGAAAACCACGTATGTGGCCGTAAAGGAATACGCCGCCAATAGCGTAGCCCCGCCAAGCTGCAGCCAGAACTGCGAGAAATCTCCGTGGATCAATCCAGTTACGCCTTGACCAGCCCTGCCAAGATACGATGCGACGCCCACGCCGTTCCAACCGGCGCCGTAAGTGCCGTCAGCAAAAATTCCCACGGCCACTCCACCGAACCATCCGCAATAGCCGTGCACCGAAATTGCCCCGCAAGGATCATCAATCTTGAGGACGCGTTCGTTGAATAGGACACCCAAGCACACGACAATCCCGGCGACGATGCCTATTATCACTGAACTCGTGGGCGATACGAAAGCGCAAGGTGCAGTAATCGCCACGAGGCCGGCAAGCATTCCGTTACAGGCCATGGTGATGTCCGGCTTGCCGAATAAGAAGTACCACAACACCATCGCAGCCGCCGAGCCGGCGACAGCAGCCAAATTAGTGTTCACGGCAACGACCGAGATGCGCAGGTCGGTAGCGCCCAAAGTCGAACCGGGATTGAAACCCATCCAGCCAAAAAGCAAAACGAACGTGCCGGTCACGACAAAAACAATATTGGAAGCAGGGAACGCTCGCGGTTTTCCATCGGGCCCGTACTTGCCAAGACGCGGTCCCAGAATCATCGCCAGCGCCATCGCGCAAAAACCTCCGATGCCGTGAACAACGGTCGAGCCCGCGAAATCTACGTAGCCGTGGCCCATGTGCATGGTGGAACCCAGTTGCGACATCCATCCGCCGCCCCAAACCCAACAACCAGAAATGGGGTAGAGCAATCCGCCAATAAACAGCTCGCAAAGCAGAAACGCCCCAAAAGTTATGCGCTCGCAAATCGCGCCAACGATGATGTACCCAGCCGTCTCCATGAAAACCACTTCGAAGAGCGTCAGGCAATTGCTGCTCGCATCATACGCAGGGCCAGTGAGAAAAAATCCCTTACCTCCCAAAAAGCCCCATTGGCCGCTGCCGATCAGAAAATGATTGAGAGTTGGAGCCCCGCCAAGATTCATCGGAGCCGCGTTCACTGCGACCGCACCAAACTGGAATGCATATCCAACCGCGTAGTAGGCCAGGAAAGCGAAAACGTAGGCGGCGAAATTCAGCATCATCAAGTGCGCGGCATTCTTTTTGCGCACCAGCCCGCAGGTCAGCAAAGCGAAACCAGCCTGCATAAAGAGCACCAGGTATCCGGTCAGCAGGGTCCACGAGAAGTTCGTGCCGATGCGAAGGTGCCCCACGTCGTCCGCGAGCTTCAGCGCCAGCGGTTCTTTCGCAGCTTGCGTCTGAAAGTTCTCGAACTCTTGCTTGCTTTTCGCGTAATCGGGCGAGGTCTTATCTGTCGGCTCGGATACCACAAATGGATTACCGGCGGCGTCAAAAACCATCGTTCGGTCGCCCGTTGCGGTTCCGGCGGGATCCGATTGCGGCGACTGGTCCGCAAAGGTGGTGCCAAACGAGCCGGCGAACAGTTGCGCGAAAACGAGCGCGATGATGGCCTTTAGCATCCACTTTCTTTTGCGTCCAACGAATGCGCTTTCCATCTCGAAGTTCCTCCCTGATTGCGATAAGGGCCGCGTTCCGTTCGTGGCTCGGCAATAAAATCGTCAGATGGCGCCGGGACCTCGCTCTCCCGTTCGTATACGGATGACTTCATCGAGAGATGAAACGAAAATTTTGCCATCGCCGATCACGCCCGTCCGCGCCCCCTCGATAATCGCTTCCACCACCGGCTCCGCCAGTTCCTCGGCGACGGCAATACTCACAAAGATTTTCGGCAGAAAATCTACGGTATATTCCGAGCCTCGATAAGTTTCCGTATGGCCTTTCTGCCGGCCAAACCCGCGCACCTCGGAAACCGTCAGCCCGGTCACTCCCAGGGCCGTGACCCGCTGCTTCACCTCCTCCAGTTGCGAGGGCCTGATTACGGCATCAATACGCTTCATTTTTGATTGCTCCTTTCCTTCCGAAACCGAAAACACGCCACCAGCAACACGTTATGGAACCTAGACGCGAACAATGAGTCAAATCCAAATCAGTGATTGGCCGCATCAGGTTCACGATAGGTGGCTTCCGGTTGCGTCGGTCACATTTAATTCCCACAGATTGCACTCGCCATCCAAGATTGCAATGCGCGCAACTGTCCGGCGGTCGCCGACAGTTCGCACGCGCGACTATAACCGAAATCGAATTCCACACGAATCCAGAAGTGTTTGGGTCTTCGGCTCTGTGACGGGAGGGCGAAGTTATTTGCTGACCAGCAGCACTTGGAAAGAATTTGGCTTCATCGGAGGCCGCCGCTCTCCCTTCGGTGTCACTTCTTCAAACTCAGCGACGGGCAGGAAAATATTTCGAGTTTTGAAATCAATGGCCATGGTGCGCGCGTATTTTTTCGTCGGTACATCTTCTACCACGCTGAATTTGTCGGCCGAATCTTCGTGGACTACCGTCAGTGTCCCTGATCCGCCATTCGAACTGAACGCCAGCTGCGTTTCGGGATCAAACCCGGCGGCATCCGGATCGTCGCCGATCTTGGGCGTCGCGATCACTTTCCCCGTTTCCGCATTCACTACCGCCATCATGTTGTTGTCGCACACAGCGAAAAGGCGGCGATTCTTGGTGTCCATAGCCAGTCCCGAAGGCTCTTTGCAGGGCGCAAGCGGCCAACGCTGTATCACCGCGAGTTTCTGCGCGTCAATTTCGAGCAGTTCGGACTTGTCCTCTATATTGACGAAGACGTGCCCATCTCCCGGGCCGACCGCGAATTCAGGCTTGCCACCGACGGGGAACATCTTAGCCACACTTCCGTCCACGCCGTTGATTGCGGTGACGCTGGCGCTACGCCCATTGAATGCAAAAACGCGCTTGGAAGCCTCGTCATAGAAAATCGCGTCCGGGTTTTGTCCTCCCGTGCCGACGCTGCTGATGGTTTTCAAGGTCTGCAGGTCGAAGATCGTAACCGTATTCGCGCGGCCGTTGCTTACAAAACCGCGTCCCAGGTCTTTAGCCAGCGCGATTCCGTGCACGCCTTGGGTATCGGGAACGTCGCCGACGATCGCGTCGGTATCCGCATCCAGAACGACGACGTGGGTGGCGTGCGACACATAAACCCGCCGAGCGGCGCTATCCACGATGCAATAATCCCATCCTCCGTCTCCCCCAAGGGGGATGGCCTTCACCAAGTGATAGCCAGATGGGCCTGGAACAATCGTGTAAGCCGGCAAAAATCCAGCAAAAAGAATTGCGGCTGCGAAAAATGCGACTCCCACGACTGCCGGAATGCTCTTGCGAAACATAGTTGATGGCCTCTCGTCTCTTAATTACGGCAATATGTATGCCGATCCTGGTCGCGTGAAAATATACCGTAACTCCGCACCACGCCGGTAGGGCATCCTAAGGTGCTGGTTGGCCTGCGCGCCGCCCTTTGACAGCTAACTGGCAGCTTCGAGTCTCTCCGCGATCTCCAGCATCTTGGTGACGCTATTCCAATTCCTGCCGGTTCCGGACGTCTGGAGCGCCTTTTCAATCGTCGGCCATGACATTTTCGGCCGCGCCATGCCGTTCGGGAAATAAATGTAAACCTCCCGGCGGTTAATTCGCAGTTCCTCCGGTTCGGTCTTGATCTTGGCGGCCTTGTCGCGAGCCTCCGGTCCCGGATCGCTTGCGAGAAATGTGACCAGAAGCTTGCTCGGTTCGATATCACGCCTCTTGGCGAACGGATTGCGCGCGACCACATCCCTGAGTTCAGCGGCAGTGCGCAGCACGACATCCGGGCGGAAACTGAAATCTCGCTCAATCGCGTTCTGCAACCGCTTGGTTAACAACGCGAGGTCGCGCTCCTCGGTTCTGAAAATCACGTTGCCGCTTTGCACGTAGGTGCACGCGTCCCGTAGCTTTAATTTTGTGCACAGCCTGCGCAGCGCCTCCATCTTGATCTTGTTGTGGCCGCCAACATTGACGCCACGAAGCATCGCGATCACCACGGGCACGTAAGACTCCTGTTCGTCGACAGCCCTGGGCGGATCAAAGGTCAGCGGCCGAACGTCGTCGCCAGGCCAGGTCAGACGGGCTTGCGGTCATCGGCTGTCTCGCCGCGCTCGATGAATGCCTGCAGCCACCCTAACATTCTCGGCCAACCTTTGTAACTCCTCGCCGCGTCGCGTGGGTAGTCCGCCTCCTTCATCCCGCTGGACGATACACCCAGGCAAAAAAAACAGGCATCAAAGCCGGAAAGATCGCTCTCAATCTCCTCGTAGTGGCAATAGGTCCCGACGCACAATCTCACGCAATTTCGAATTCTGCACGCCCGTCACAGTTCGGCCGACCGTCTGCACCAATTTCACATCCGGATCCAAAAGACATTCGCGCAACACGCCTTGTCCCACCATGCCCGTAGCACCAAACAGCAACACGTTCATAGGAGCCAAGGATATCTTGAGACGCGCGGGGCCTCAATGTTGGGTTTCGGTGATTGCCTTCGCCACGGCCTCTGAAGGAGTCGTACGAATTGAAGTAGGCGGCAATATCCAGCGACAGGCGATCAGATAGCTGTTTACGATAGCCGCTTCATAGGCGATCTCGCGCTCGTCTTGAAAGATTGGATTCCCGACGATTCGTATCAGGATCGGAGGACCGCCCGGTGGAACGAAACCGTCGACTGTAAGACATTTGCCTCATTTTCATTCTTCGCCTCTTGCGACTCCCATGCGGCGTCTTCGGGTTCGGTTCCAACCCGTCTAAGACTCGTCATGTCGTGGTATCTCGGCCCGTGCCGCTCCCGTTTGTCGGGTCGCCAGCAGCAAAGTGCGGTCCCGAACACACCATGCGCAGAGACAGGGGTAGAACCTATGTTCGTTGGAAGGGGTAAAATTTAGGATGAGCGAGCGCTAGGCCAAGTGCATCCAGGGGGCCCAGGACCGAGAGGGGATCCCAGGGCGTGTTAATCCAAGACTACTTCTTCGTTTTTACCACTTTCGAGTAAGTTAAGGGAAGAGCAAGCCCCTCGTTTGCCCTTTGTGGTACGACCTTGCGCCCCAAATTCTCCGGCAGGCTGCAAGATATCCATCACCTTACCAGCGCACCAGACCTTCCGAATCTTCCACCACTACGACCTCATACTTTTCCAGCATCGGCAGCAGCACGCTTTCCAGTTCGCGCCTCCAAAGTTCTCCTTCGTAGAACTGAGCCTTCATCGGCTCACGCGAGGCCAGATCAGGGAAGCCGCGCATAAAAAAGAAAGTGTCGACATCTTCCACCGAAAGAAATGGGCCTAGGATTTTCATCCCGATTTCGGCGTGTACTGGAATGGATTTGGAGCGGAATATCTCAAGAAACCGCGAGCGCATGCCCGGTTTGGTCTTGTAAGTTCGCATTTCGATGATCATGCGGCATCCCCGCCTGCAAAGCGCACTCGCATTCCTTGCAAATACTCAGTGCACGATGTTGATGGCTATCGCTGGAGTGATCGTGGTCGCAGTGTTGTGGCCGATCGCAATGATGCGCGGGCCTAGCAGCACGCCCAAGTTTGGTCTCCAATTATATTCGATAGCTGGCGCGAAGCCGACCGCATCGCTCGAGCCGATGTTCTTCACGACGTTCGGTGGATTCTCGCCCATGTCGTAGCCTGTCACGCGCGTATGGCCCGTGTGCCGGAACGTCGCGTCGAGCGCGAGCACCCAGTTTCGCGTCAGGCTGTATTCCCACGCTGCATCAACAAAGAACGAGCCGCCCGGCTTGGCGTGCCCGTGGAATCGCGCCGTCGTATCATAAACGCTGACGCCTTCCACGTTCGCGTACCCGGAAAGCGCCTGCGACAAATTAAACCGCATGCGCAAAATGCGCCCATTCGGGAGCCAGAAATAAGTCTGTGAGTTGAGCGCGAGTGTCGTGGTGTACGCTCCGCCGCCGAAGCCATTGCTCGGCCGGTCACCTAGCCGATCGTACTTGCCGGTCGGAAAAGCTTCCTCCACCTCCAACGACGTCGTCGGAATCCAGCCACCTTCATGAAATTGCGTAAGGCGGTACTGGCCCAGCACCGTGAGGTCACCGAGTCCGACGCCGGAACTACTCAACGCGTCATTCATCCTATTGAAACCCGCCGTGGGTATCAGCCCGACCGTAAACCGATCCACCAGCCCGTACAACATGTACGTAAGCGACCCGAACCCATTCGAATGAGTGCCGATCACGTCATAAAGATACGGTTCGACCAGAAAATGTCCGTGCGGCAGCGTTGCCGCCGAATTCGCCAACATGGGGCCGGTCCACCACGCATCTTCGAGCAACTGGCGCGACGACCGAGCAGGCGACGCGGACTGCTCGGCGCCGGCAGGCCCGCCACCGCCGTCCGATACATCTTTCGCTCGCGTGTCCACCGCGATCCAGTTCACTTCCCAAGTCTTGCCGCCGTCATCGGAAAATGCCTGCTCGAATCGGCACGAATCCGCGGTGATATCCGACCATAGATTTCGCACGAGAATCGTTCTGCCGTTGAATGGTTCCTGATCGTAAAACTCGCCTCGCCCATTTTTGAATTCGCCGATCGTCGGCACGCTCAAGGTACCGCCCTTGACGTTGGCGGAATTGAGGCTCCACTGATGGGCTCGCGGATCGTACAAACGCAGCGAAAGAGCTTCGATATGGCCTGTCGGTCCGGTGACATCGAGTTCCACCAGGTTCGCGCGCCCGTCCCAAATCTTTCGCACGACGGACGTGCCCTCATATTCGAACCAGGTTGTGGAACCGGTTAAGGGATGCACCCGGCGTGACAGGTGCGTTTTCCAGGTCCCAATTTCGAAGTCAAAATCGTGCTGCCCGTCGCGTTGCCCGTTCGTCCGTTCGATACTTTGTTGCAGGTTTGCTCTGTACGCATCCGTGTTCGAATCCGCGAGTCCTTGAAAGGGCTGCAGGATCATCACCAGACTGCACGCCATAAGATAGTGCCGAATATTCTTTAACGCCTTCATCGCCGCCTCTTTTCCATCTCCATACTCGCGAAACTCAACCGAAGCCGATATCCGCTTCGCGCGCGCGAAGCAAGTGGATATTTGCCGGCAAGGGTCAGATGATTCGGCCGGCTTCTCAGAAAGTGATTCGTGAAATTTGCTTGATGCCGTGGCCGAGGACGTCATATGGTCCGCCGAGATCACAAAATCGATAATATCGGGAACACCCGTTTCAACCGCGAGTTCAACCACTGTGTAATACGGTCCGCGCGCAAGCCTCTCCAGGAACGGATATTCGCTCATTCTCATCAGTGAGTTCTTGCCCCGCTCTTGAGCGAACGGAATCGCATTGCCCGAGTTCAACGGGCACAAAGTAATCGCGTTTTCATAGGCCGCCGTCAAGCGGTAGCTATCCACGGTCAAAACCAAATGCTGCTTTCCGCGATTCCCGCGGGCTGAAATGTGCCTGACCAGACGCTTCACGGTCGGCCAGAAAAAGACGCGGCGGTTCAACAGTTGGCACCACTCTTGCACCGTACAGTCAATCAACGCCTTGCGCAAATTCCGTTCATAAAGCGGCTTTTGATCCCGTATCACAACCTTTCCGCGCCGAGGATGCCGCAGCTCGACCTCGTTTTTCCTCACTTCTCTTTCGATGGCGCTCCGCTGTTTGCCCTTCACTTCCCAAAGATTCAAGAGCGACGAAGTGCTAAGCAGTCCGTGGCGCCGTATTTGCTCCCAGGCATGCTCATGGGCCATGTGATACAGACGCGGATATAATTCGGAAAATGTTTTCGGCGTGACTCCTTTCGGATGTGTTGTCGCGAGCTTCTTCATTTCTCTACTCAGGGCAGCCAGCGCAAGCGCGACCGGGTGGAAGGGTCAAGGACATCCAGTTCAGGTGCTACTCTCAGTAGACCTGTCGCAACAAGTTTCTGCGATGCGCGCTCGGCCTCAGGAGTGAAACTCGTCTCAAGCATTTGGTTGTCTTTGAGCACACCTAGCCACACCAAGAAAGGCCCGTCGGTCCGGACGGGAAGCTGTGGGAAATTATTCTTCACCTCGAGCGTAACTAAAACTCCGGATTCGCGCGCGCCGCTGGCCCGGTACGCAGCGAATGTCGGCTCCGTCTCTTTGGCAAAGGCTTCGACACTGTCCGTTTTCACCGAAAATATCTGCGCCACCACGACGCCTTGCGCGCCATTTGCTTCAGTCACCGGGTCAACGGCCGGCAGGATCGGAATGCCGCGATCGGGAGTAAGAGGCCGCAGCAGCATCACGTTGTCGGAGTCGTCTAGGAGCGCGTTAACCGCTTGCTTATGTTCTTTCCATAGCGGCCCGTAGTAGAAAGCCGCGTTCAGCACAGCGCGAGCGTCTATGGTGTGAAAGCCGCGAATCCAAGTGAACCCGTTCGGATTTTTGCGCTCCAGGAATGACCCGGCCACAATGGCGCCCTGCTGCTGGAAGGCATCGGGAAAATAAGTGTCGAAATATCTCTCGAAATTCTGACGCTGTCCTGTCTTGATCGTGTAGCGGCGAAACTCAATCGCTTGAAAGTCTCTCAGGTTCGCACCCGGATCGACGGCGTTCGCCTGCGTTGTCTGGCCTGTTTGAGCCAAGCTGAGGTTGCACAATGCAATGATGGCCACAACTCCGATCAAGAACCGTTTGGTCATCGCTTCTTCCTCCTGTTGCTACGCGATGCGGTATTCGTGGCGCCGGAAACTTCACTGCGCTTTGTCGGGTTCATCCTTCACACGCGTTTGTGTGTTGATCCAGTTCACTTCCCAAGTCTTGCCCCCATCAGCCGAAAACGCCTGTTCGTCGCGGGTTGAGTCGGCAGTAAGAACTTCGAAGACGAATCGGACCAAAATCGTTCTGCCGTTAAATGGTTCCTGATCGTAGAACTCGCCGCGCCCATTTTTGAATTCGCCGATCAGGGGTACGCCCAAAGTTCCACCTTTCGTGTTGGCAAAGTTAAGGCTCCACTGGTGTGACGCGGGATCGTAGAGACGCATAGAAAGAAACTCGAGGTGCCCGGATGGCCCGTCGGCCACAATTTCCGCAAGGTTGGCGCGGCCATCCCAAACCTTCCGCACAACTACAGTGCCGTCTAATTCAGTCCAAGTGGTTGAGCCGCTGAGTGGATGTTGCAGACGCGACATGTGAATCTTCCAGGTTCCCAGCTGCCAATCAAAATCGTTTTGCCCGTCCGCTAATTGTTTTGGCTCCGCCGCCGGGGCCGCTGTTTGCGAAAATGCCGGACCGCATTGCAAAAGGCACCCAAGTGCGCCCAACAGAAAATAACTGCCGATACGCCGAACAGTGTTCATGGTCTTCTCCGCGTCACAGGTTCTTTCGATAGACTAGGAATCCCGATTTTTCCGCGACCTTGTCGTATAACTTCATTGCGTGCGCATTTGTCTCATGCGTCTGCCAATACACCCGGGGTGAGCCTGCCCGTTCCGCTCGGCAATAGACTTCCTGGATCAGTGCGCGCCCCACTCCCTGCCCTCGTGTGGCTTCGGCGGTGAACAAATCCTGCAGATAGCAATTCGACGTCAATACGGTCGAGCTTCGATGAAACAGGTAATGCACCAGACCGAGCAGGCGTCCTGAGCTCTCCGCCACCAGGGCGTGAATTGGCTCGTATCCATCGAAGAAGCGCGACCAGGTCATGTTCGTAATCAATTCCGGCAACGCAGTTTCGCCTTTGCGCCCGTAAAATTCGTTGTAGCCGTCCCAAAGCGTTTTCCATTCCGGAAAATCGCGTTGTTGGACGTCCCGTACCAGGATCTTCTCATTCATGATTTTTCTCGCGTCAGCGTCGCGACAAAGTTCGGTTCCCACGTCTTGCCTCCGTCGTCCGAAAAAGACTGCTCGAAATGGTGCGAGTCCGGAGTGATGTCCGACCAGACGATGCGCACAAGGATGGTCCTGCCCTTGAACGTTTCCTGGTCGTAAAATTCGCCGCGGCCGTTCTTGAATTCACCGACCGAAGGTGAGCTAAAGGTTCCGTCGCTGCTGGTGGAAAAATTCATGTTCCACTGGTGGGCCTCGGGGTTGTAGAGAAACAAAGTCAATCCTTCGAAATGACCGGTCGAACCGTCGGCCTCGATCTCCTCCAACTGCGCGCGTCCACTCCAGACTTTTTTCACGACCACCGTGCCGTTGAGTTCAACCCACGTGGTCGAGCCCATCAGCGGATGCACAAGGCGACGTATCTGCGTTTTCCAGGTACCGAGGTTGAAGTCGAAATCGTGCTGGCCGTCTCGCTCCGTGTTGCCCTGCGGCGCCGTCGTCGCCGTTGGCCCTGTCTGCGGAAATGCGGGAAGGGAACACGACAGCACGCCAATCGTGCACAGCAAGATAAAAGTCCCAATGCTCCGAGCCGACTTCATCGTTTCCTCCAGATTCATGATTCGCCCTCCTACTCGTTCCAATGTCGCGCCCCGCAAAGCTCTCGGCGCTGGCGCTGTTGCATCGCCGCGACTGATACGAGAATGACCCAGCCTGTGGTATTTTCATATAGCCACTTTCTATGCAATTGGTGATACCACTTTCGGGGAAAGGCGAACCGCTCTTCCGCCAGGTTTACCATGGCTTGCGCCAAGCCATCCTGTCGGGAACTTTCCGTGCCGATGACCGGCTTCCATCCTCGCGAGATCTCGCCGATGAGCTCGGCATTTCGCGCACGGTTGTGCTGCTCGCCTACGATCAATTGGTCGCGGAAGGTTTTGCCGCCGGACGCGGCGGTTCGGGCACCTACGTATCGGCAGGATTGGCAGGAACCCGGCCAAGAAAACCGGAAGATTCCGCCAAGCTACAACTATCGCGCTACGGCTTTGCAGCGGCCGACGTAGCGTCAACCGTGGATTTTCCCGGCCGACGTTCGGTTCCCCTTCGCTACGACTTTGCCTATGGAGGACGCGGCGACGTTGAAACTTTTCCGTTCCAGATGTGGCGACGCATTTTGCTGCGCCACGCCCGAAAAGCGCCGGTTCGTGAACTCGACTACGGCACGGCGGCCGGAAGCCTCGCGTTGCGCGAAGCTATTGCAATCCACGTGCGCCGCGCGCGCGCAGTTATCTGCGATCCGTCGCAAGTCATCATCGTTAACGGCTCACAGCAGGCGCTCGATCTGATTGCCCGCGTCTTGATCGAACCTGGCGCTCCGGTCGCTATCGAAGATCCCCAATATCAGGGCACCAGGGAAATATTTCGCGTTGCGGGCGCGCGCCTGCAGCCGGTGCCAGTTGATCGCGACGGTTTGAATCCCGCGAAGCTCCCCAAAACCGCCCGCATCGCCTTCGTAACGCCCTCGCACCAATTTCCGACCGGCGCGATTCTTCCGCTCGCGCGCCGCCTGGCGCTCCTCGATTGGGCCAGACGCAAAGACGCGGTCCTGGTGGAGGACGACTACGATGGAGAGTTTCGTTACGAAGGACAGCCGCTGGAATCTCTGCAGGGTCTGGATACCGAGGGACGCGTCATCTATCTCGGAACGTTTTCGCGCACGATCTTTTCAGCGCTACGCATCGGCTACTTGATTGCGCCCAAATCGCTCGTCCCTGCGTTTACGTCGGCGAAGTGGCTCTGCGATCGCCATACCGCCACGCTCGAACAAGAAACGCTCGCGGAGTTCATCGCAACCGGAATGTACGAGCGCCATTTGCGCCGCATTCGGCGTCGAAACACCGCGCATCGCGAAGCGTTACTCGACGCCATTCGCAAGTACCTGGGCGATCGCGTTGAGATCACTGGCGACGGGGCCGGCACTCACGTCGTACTTTGGCCGACCCAGCCCATCGCGGAGAACACGGTGATCGAAAATGCGGGGTCCAGAGGAGTCGGAGTCTACGGCATATCTCGCTACTACTTAGGCCGCGCATCCAGGAGTGGCCTGATGCTGGGTTATTCGCGCATGAACGAAGAAAAAATCCGTGAAGGCATCCGCCGCCTGAGCGAAGTACTCTGAACACCACCGCTCAGATGAGCGTTGCCGAAAGGGAAGCCGCATCATAGTCTCGGCTTCCCTTTGGCGTTTGCTTGACATCCTCATCGGTTGATTATCCAAGCCACATCGGCAAAACGGCGTTCGTTTATGCTCCACGGCCGCCGCTCACAACCCGACGGATGGTACGTGGGCCAGCACCGCAACCTCAGTGCTTCTCAGCGTGCTCGCCATTTCCTTTTCACGAGCTGACTTGTGCAAATGCCGCCCGTGAGTGCCGTCTGTCCAGATCTCGGAGAGGAAATATTCGTTTCCATACCGATAGAACACCAAACGCGCAGGGGCCGTGTTATCTTTCGGTTCACTCGGAAGGGTTGTTACCAGAGTCGAGATTTTCCCGTCGGACTGCCGAATCAGCTGGATTCCTTCCATGTTTGCCGAAAAGCGTTCGATCCGGTACTCTCCGGCGGGCAGCGTACGGTTTCCAGCCTGGAACTCGAAGGGGATGTTCACTTGAATTACGCCCACGCTCTGGGCGCCACACTGAGCAGCGGCGATGATCGATAGAAAGAACACTGCTGCAACGGAAATAATTTGTTTTCTCATCGAATTCTCCTTTTTTCTTTTTTGACTTCTGTGGTGGCCGGATTCGGCCCGCCACCAACTCATGTCTTCCGTTGTTTCGTTGAAAGTCATAAGCTGCGCGCAGTGTTGCGCCGCGGCCCGAAAATCACAATGCACTGCAAATGAGCAATGAATAATCTCTCGATAACCTGAGAACTCATAGGTAACAGAGCAGTTGGCGTCCTGAAAAGGCTGGAGACAGTATATTCACTTCAACGAAGCGCTCCTCATGCCGTCCGCTCCCCTAACGAGGCAACTCTGCGATTTCAGGGATTCGAGCTGAACGTGCGGGCAGGCGAACCCTACAAGAGCGGTCGAAAGATCAGGCTGCAGGTGCTACCCTCTGCGGATTCTCGCAACGCTGCTGGAGATGCCGGGCCAGGTCGTTACGTGAAGAGCTTCGCGAGAAACTGTGGCCCGCGGACACGTTCGTTGATTTTGATCACAAACACCGCAATTCGGAAACTTCGCCAAACGCTAAACGATGAAGCCGAGAAACCGGCCTGAAAGTGGTGAAAGTCTTTCCGGCGACCTCCTGCAGGGAAGTGCGCATCCTGGAAGGTGAGTTCACCGGCGAGACGGCACTACCTTTAGTAAAGTCCCTAGGCTTCTGGCAATCGTTGCTAGTCCTCCGCTTCGTACGTCCAAACTTGCGCAGGTTCGTTTCCTTTTGCCGGAACGCCTACATAGAAGCGATCGCGCTTCGCAAACCAATATCCTGTGCGCACCCCAATGGTGGAAGGGACGTTCTGAATCAGCGAGTAATGTTCGGGGTCATCTTGCTGGAAGACGCTAATGAATCCCTCGCCGCCGATTTCGTAGATGCGTTTTCGTGAAGCGTCGAAGAATAGGTCGTCGCACTCGCCCGCGGCTCTCAGTCTCGCGATTTCCTTACCGGTTTGCGTATCCAATACGACCATCATGGGAGTCTTGCGCGTGATCGTAAACAAGCGATGATCTCCTTCATTCAAGGCCATCGCATAATTTCCGCGCAAGCCTTGGAGCGGCCATTTCGTGAGCGCGCCCGTCTTGCGATCAATCGATTCGACTACGTTATCCGCGTCCGGCACGTTGACGAAGAGATGCCCGCCCGAAGCTTCTAGCTGAAACGACTCTGGGTGCCCGCCGGTCTTGAAAATCTCGCCGACTCGCTCGTCCGTCGAGGGATCAATCGCCGCGATCCCTCCGTCCTCCTCGCCGAAACCCACGAAAACTTTCTTGGACGACGCGTCGTAGCGCATATTGTCGGGGTCCTCGCCAATCTCAATTGATTTGCGCAGAGTGTAGGTCGCTCCGTCGTAGACGTTCACCTTACCGTCGCCGGCATTCGCCACGTAAAGCTTGTCAAAGTCCGGCACATAGAGAGGACCTTGCGGCTCGCTGAGCCCTTGAATGCTATGGATTACTTTGCCCGAGAACACGTCAATGACTTCCAACGTGTTATTTCCCAACGCGGACACAAACAGCCGCTTGCGTTTCGCGTCGGCCGTGAAATGGTCGAGCCGGCCAGCCACATTTGGCACGGGAATTTCCTCTTCCAGCTGCAGGGGAGAAATCTCACGGCCTTGCTGTTCCGTCGCAGAGGATCTCCCGCTATTTGCAGTCGGGAAAATAAATCCGGCCAGCGCTGCTACGCCAATTGCGAGCACTTTCTTCATGTTTTCTCCCCTGAATGAGTTCAGTTCACCCTCACTACCCTTGTAAAAGCTCGGTCTACCGACGCGGTTCGTAAAACAGAATCGCAGCATCGTCCTGGTCGTTCGCCGGCGCAGCAACGTAATAGCGATTGAGCTCAGGCGACCAGAAAGACGTGCCGGCTCCAGGCCTTGTCGGAATCGTTCCGATCTGCGTGTAATGGTCTGGATCTTGCTGCTGATAGATGTAAACGAAGCCGACGTCGAACCCCCGTCCCCCCGATACGTAAATGCGGCGCAGCTTGACATCAAAATAAACGCCATCCATCCCGTCCATCGTGGGCAGATTGGCGACCTCCTTGCCCGTCGTCGAATCCATCGCGATCATTTGCGGAGGAACATGCGTTCCGAGAAACAGGCGTTGGGTCGATTCGTCGAAGGATGCGTCGCCAGGCCGTTGGCTGCTGACCGGCCAAGTGGAAACCACCTGTCGCTTTTTCGTATCGATCTCCTGGATCTTGCTGGCCGCCGGGATCAAAACAAAGAGTGTGTCTCCTGATTTGTTCAGCAAGAGCTCCGCGGGATGCGCCGCAACCTGCACATCAGCGACCTTCACATCTTTAGCGGCATCAATAATTCCGACTTCGCCGTAATCCTTGCCGGCATCTTTGCCGCCGTAGCCCACATAGAGCAATTTCCCGTCCGGGTCGTAGGCGACGCGATTCGGACCAGGTTCGAGCTGGATGGAATCGAGCAATGCGAGCGTATCGCCGCGAAAGACGCGAACCATTCCATCATCGCCGCTGGCCACGAAAAGCTTGTTGAGCGGCGCAACGTACGCGATTCCTTGGGGCTTCTTGAATCCAGGAATGCGGCGCGACCACTTTCCCGCTTGCAGGTCCACTACCTCGACTGAGCCATTTTCGAGGCCGGAGACAAATAGCCGCTGACCCTTCACATCCAGATCCAAGTGGTCCAGGCGCCCCTTCACATTGGGCAGCGCGACAGTTTGTAGCAGGCGCAACGGCGTATTTGTCTGTTCCTGCGCGTGAATTCCGGCAATCTCAACGATGGCAAGGATAAACATCGTTAGTGCACAGATGAGGAAAACCCGTTTCATTCCTTCACTCCTCAAAACGGCCGGTGCACGAAATCCCGGCATTGGAAAATCCTCCATCGCGATTTGCAACGCCGTTGCCCGGAAATGCCGGAAGAACTCGAGGGCTTTTGACACGTGCGACGCAGACACGCAGCCAACGAATCGCATGCCTAATCCAGCGATCTTAAGTTGACTTTTCTTCGAGACTGTTTCCCGCGTCAACAAAGAACCAAAGCAATCCTGAAACGACTGTGACCGCTGCCGCAAGATCGAGAGCCCTCGTCCAACTGTATTGGGTGGCGATGAAGGCCGTAACCGTGGAGGAAATTGCTCCGCCCACGCTGCCCAAAGTGTTCATCAACGCCGAAAGCGTAGCGGAATGGTCCGGCGCAAGATCGATACAGGCCGCCCAGAAATTCGCTGCGGCGAACATCAGGAACCCCGCGGCGAGCGCCATCATCGGAAGTGCGAGAGAGGTGTTCGCCGTATGGCTCCCGGAGAAGAGCAGGGCAGCCGACAGCCCCATTCCTAGCCACACCGCGCACTGGCGTCCGCGGCGCCGGCCGAAATTGCGCGAGACACGGTCGGAAAACAATCCACCGAGAGGGGAAATCAAGGTCATCGCGAGGAATGGAAACGAAGTCCACGCCGCCGCCTGCATGACCCCCAGCCCGCGCACTTTCACCGCGTAAAAATAGAACCAATTATAGTAAACGTAAAAAGCGTAACCCTGGCATCCATAGCCGAGGATCAGCCCCCAAATGGAACCGCTGGAGAGCAATCTGCCCCACGGAACCGGTTTTCGCTTCGCGACGGCTTCGCTCTTCCGCCCACTAACTTTTCGTCCCTCTGGATGGATCAGGGCGAGCTCCGCCGCGTTCACGCTCGGATGCTGCTCAGGCCAGTCGGTGCAGTAGTACCACCACAGAAAAAGAACGATGAAAGCGATTGCCGCGCAAAGGTAGAAGGAAATCCGCCAGCCCCAATGAATCATCGTCCAAGAAATAAAAATCGGCGTCAGGGTCCCGCCGAGTCCAAGCCCCGCCGTTTGCAGGCCGCTTGCGAAGCCTCTCTCTCGTGCTGCTGTCCAGGATGCAATCACGCGAGTCACATTCGCCGAGCTGGCCGCTTCTCCAACGCCGGTAATGAATCGAATCACCTGAAAAGCGAGCAGGACGCTGATCCCGCTGCGCAGGGCAAGTTTCGGCGCGATTCCCATCGCGGCAGTGCCAACGCAAAACAGCAGCATCGAAATCGTCAAAGTTCGCCGTGGGCCAAAGCGATCTCCGATGTATCCCCAGGGAATCTGAAATAGCCCGTAGCCCCACAGGAAAGCGCTGAAGACGCGGCCCATGGTGATCGTGTCAAACGAAAACTCTTCTGAAATATATTTTCCGGCGATGCTCAGGTTCAGGCGGCACAGCGTCGTCACCGCCATAATCAACATGACGATGAGCATGATTCGCCAGCGAACCCGGGTGGGAACAGCGCTAGAAGGCGCACCCTGAGCCTGCATCGCTTGCGGAGAAAGAGTGCTTGGATTGCTCAAGAGATTCTCTGGCCCCGTGGTGAGTTCAGTGGCTCGTCTTCGTGCAATCGAAACCCGAGAGAGTGAGAAGAAAGGCCGGGCCATTGCGGCGCGGCCTTCTCCAGGGTGGACCTGCCGGCTACCAGATGAGCTTCAATCCCAATTGGATCTGCCGCGAAGAAGTCGACGTTTGATTCAGCGCGGTCGGCAACGCGCTGCCGTTGAAGTCAAACAGTGAGTTGTTCTGCGACCCGTTCAAGAAGTTAGGTCCAATAAAGTTCGTATGATTCAGGATGTTGAAAAATTCCGCACGGAACTGGACATTGAACGTTTCCGAAATCTTCGGCACCGGGGTGTTCTTGAAAATCGAGAAGTCCCAAGTGGTGAGGCCCGGTCCGTAGAATTGGTTGCGGCGCGTGTTTCCGAGCACATTCGAGCAGAATTGCTGCCCGGCGGGCGGAGCCCCTTGGAAATTCGGAAACGAAAGTGGCGCGCAGCCCAGCGGGTTCGCCGGCGTCGCTGGCCCTAACGATGTGGGTGCAGTTGGAGGAGTGAAACAGCTCGTGTTCAGGTAATTCACGCCGCCGTGAATGGGATTGCAACCTGGAATGAGACTTGCGAAGTCCGTGGTGAAGTCGCCGTTGAAACCGCTGCCCAGCGGGTCATTGCCGTCTCCCACGGTGGCCGTGAACGGCGAACCGGTAGTATGGGTGATGATGCTGCCAAGTTGCCAGCCGCCTGCCAAGTTCGAAATCAACGCGGACGAAGACTGTGGCGAGGGCAGGTTCCAGATAAAGTTGCCGACCAGCACGTTCCGGATGTCGAAATCGCAAGCGCCCACGCGCGCGACTTTATCCAAAAGCAATGGCACTGCAATGGAAGTCAAATAGGTGTCGCCGGTGACAGGAGCCGAACTGGTGTCGCGGCACTTACCGAAGGTGTAAGAAAGCTGACCTTGAATGCCATGGCTCACTGTCTTTTTCAATTGAGCTTGGAACGAGTTGTACGAAGACTCGCCGTCGAACAAAACCGGCCGAATACCCGCGCCACCGCCCCAGTTGGAGTCAATTCGTGTACCGGTTTGGTTGTTGGCGCAAGTATTTATGGTTGGGGTTACTTGATAAGGAACAATCTGGCTCGGATCACAGGGAAATACAAGTCCAGCTCCTGTCACCGCCGTCGGCTGGACCAGGTTGATGTCGTCCGATGCCACCGATAGATGCACCGAACGGGATCCGACATAACCCGCGGTGCCCGTAAATCCGTAGCCCAAGTCTCGCTGAATATTCAGGTTGTAATTCATCACCAAGGCGCGATGTGGATTGGGTTGCACGAACCGGTTGCGAATGCTTTGCCGATTGAAATTGACGTTGGGATCCGCCATGCCGGTTCCCAGCGTAGCGCCGGGGTCGGCTCCGATGATTTGGAACGGCGCCGTTGCTGCGGTATTTAGGCCGAATTCATACGGCAACGGAAGAACGTCGAACAGACCGAATCCCGCTCGTACAGCCGTCTTGTTGTCTTTAAAGGGATCCCACGCCAGACCGATGCGCGGCTCAAAGTTGTAAACAGTCGGATTCGACCGAATCGGGCTGTTGGTTCCGACAGGTCCGCACAGCGTCGTGCCTGGCGTGCAGTTCGCGATCGTTTGAATTTGCTGAAATCCCGCAGCAGCTACCGTGTATCCATTGACGGTATATCCAGCAACCGTATTGGCATCGGTGGGACGCGTCGTCATTTCGTACCGCAGGCCAAGATTCAGCGTCAGGTTCGGTTTTGCCCGCCAGTCGTCTTGAATGTATCCGGCGAAAAGGCTCTCGCGCAGTCCTACTTCCGTGGAACCGCCGGGCGCCAGGGCGTTCAGTTGTTTCGGGTCGTTCTCCAGGAAGCCTATGAGGGAGTACGAATTCATTCGGCCGTTGGGACTCAGCTGTTCGAGGATGTTGTACTGCATCCGCTCAAACGCAAATCCCACTTTAAGGGCGTGGGTTCCGCGCGTGATGAAGGCGTCGTCATCCGCCTGAAGTGAATTGAATGCGTGAGTAAACCGATTGAATCCGCCCAGGCCGTAGGCAGTCGTGATGCCAGATATCGGAATCTGGGGCGTGGCTTTTGCGCCGGGCGCAATCGCCAGCGCGGGATTCGTCGCCACCGTATCGCCCGAAACGGGCGTATTGATGTCGCCTTGCACGCGGCTTACGCCAAACCGGACGGTGTTCAGCAGTTCCGCGTTAAAGATGTGCGTCTCTTCGATGCTGCCCGCTTCTCTGCTGGAAACGACTTCGTGGATGGTGTTTCCGAGCGGATCGCCTTGAGACTGCGGGCCGGAGTCATGGAAATAACTCCCGTCCACGCTGTCACGCTCGGAGATTTTATGGTCCACGCGGAATATGGCGTAATTCTCATTGGCAATAGTTGGAATCGCGACGTTTTCCGATGCCGTGTCCGCGAATGTGGCGCTTTGGCACGCCGCAGGGCAAGGCCACAGAGACAAATAAGGGACGATTGCAGGATTCACAGTGATCGTCTGTAGTGAGGCGCATGGATTTGTTGCGCTTGCAACGCACAATTGCCCGCTGCGCGCCTCAGCCGAAGGGACGTTGATCACTGTGGATCCGGTTTGCTTCTGGCGGAACCCCTCGTAGTTTCCGAAGATAAATGTCTTGTCCTTGATGATCGGCCCACCACCAGACGCTCCAAATTGTGTGCGGTGAAACGTCGGAATACTGGGTCCATCAAAAAAGTTCCGTGCATCAAAAACGCTGTCGCGATCGAAGAAGTACGCCGTACCATGAAATTGATCCGTTCCCGATTTCGTGATCGCGTTGATGACTGCTCCGGAGGTTCTTCCGTACTCAGCCGTGTAGCCGGTCGTAATCACCGAAAATTCCTGCACGCCGTCAACGCCCAGGTTCAAGCCGGTCGGCCCACCGGGCGCCGCGTTCGAATAGTCGTTGATGGTCAAGCCGTTTACGCGGTAGTTGTTCTCATTCGCGCGATGGCCGGAATCGCTTAACTGATTTCCAAAGCCCCGGTTTCCTTTATTGGCGTTGAAGCTGGTTCCCACCTGAGTGTTGATTGTGGAGACGCCGGGTTCCAGTGTCGCGAGCGACGCCCAATCGCGTCCATTCAGCGGCATTTCCCTCACCGTCGCGGAGTTCACTGTCGCGGTGACAGCGGAGGTGCTGGTTTCCACCGCGGGCGGCGCGGCGGTGACTTCAACGCTTTGCGTCATCTGCCCGACTTTTAGGCTGACGTTCAACTCCTGCTGTTGCCCGACCGTCAGCGTGATGTCCTTCTCGACGATGGTGGTGAACCCTTGGGCCGAAACCGTCACTTCGTACGTGCTGGGCAAGAGGTTCGGCGCCGTGTAGAACCCGTCTCCGTTCGACGCCACGTCGCGGACGACGCCGGTCGCCACGTTCTTAATGGCGACGTTGGCGTTGGGAACCGCAGCTCCCGATGTGTCCGTCACTACTCCCGAAAGCGTTGCGCCCGAGACCTGTGCAAACGTCGGCACAGCTCCAACTGTCGCCCAGACGCAACAGGACAACACGACTGCCACACTCGCCATCATTTTCTTGAAATTCATAGGCTCCCCCACCCAAGCGTGTCCACACACCTCATTCTGGGGCGGACTCTGCGCCAGCAGCGGTTCGTGGTGCAATGCTCTATGCATCACATCCAAAACATTTATAAGTAACTCAGCTAGCCCAATGGAATTAGGGAGTTACGGCAACTGATAACAAAGCACGCAGCAGGGAAGTCTTTGACCCTCCGGAGGCCGCGGCGTTATACTTCTCCGACGCCTTCGTTCAGACAACCATGTCGATAAACGACACTGCTGCGGCGCATCCGCTTATTCGGTTTGGCGTTTTTGAGCTGGACCTGCGCGCGTCCGAGCTGCGAAAAAAGGGCGTCAAGGTCAAGTTACAAGACCAGCCATGCCAAATCCTGGCTATGCTGCTGGAGCATCCCGGCGAAATCGTTAGCCGTGAAGACCTTCGCAATAGATTGTGGCAGCGCGATACGTTCGTCGATTTCGACCACAGCCTCAACACCGCGATCATGAGGCTCCGTGAAGTTCTCGGCGATTCCTCGGAAAACCCGATATTCATTGAGACTCTTTCCCGCCGCGGCTACCGATTCATCGCGCCAGTCGAAGAGATCGCGGCTGCGAACGGGTCAATCGAAAGGCTGCCCGGCCCCCACAGTGCGCCGCATTTCGCTGTCAGCGAGACAGCCACGGTCGCACCGCAGGACGAGCAGTCCGCCAACCGTGCGCCGCATTACGTACAGATTTCCACGCGGGCGCTCGCCGGTGCCGCGCTCCTCACTGCCACCATCGCACTGGTTTCGCTTCTGATTCTTCGTTATATACGAAAACCCTCGGTCAGCAGTGCTAACTCAGAGCAAATCAAGTCACTCGTGGTGCTCCCACTCGAAGATCTTTCCGGTGAAAAAAATCAGGATTACTTTGCCGACGGCATGACCGACGAATTGATTGCCAGCCTGGCAAAAATTCGTCAATTGCGCGTCACCTCGCGCACTTCTGCTATGGCCTATAAAGGCACGCACAAGCCGCTGTCGGAAATTGCGCGTGATTTGCACGTGGACGCGGTCGTCGAAGGAACAGTGCTGCGTGCCGGCAATCGCGTTCGCATCACCGCGGAATTGGTCCAGGTTTCCACGGACCGCCACCTGTGGGCGGAAACCTACGAGAGCGAGTTGGGGAACGTTTTGACGCTGCAGAGCCAGGTAGCCAGCGCAATCGTCAACGAAATCCGCATAAACCTGACGCCCGAGGAGCAGAAACGTCTGGCGACTCCTCGGGTGGTTAACGCTCAGGCCTACGAAGATTATTTGAAGGGCCGCTATTACTGGAACAAGAGATCGGAAGAGGGACTGACCAAGGCGGTAGAATACTATCAGCGCGCCGCTGACAAGGACCCTCAGTATGCTCTCGCGTACGCAGGATTGGCTGATTGCTATGATTTGTTAGGAAGCACGATTATCGGAGCCATACCTTCGACTGACGCAGCTCCCAAAGCAAAAGCCGCGGCGCTGAAAGCCCTCGCGATTGATCCCAGTTTGGTCGACGCTGAAATCACACTGGCCAGCATAAAGCTGAATTACGACTGGGATTGGCAGGGCGCGGAGAGCAGCTTCAAACACACGATCGAACTCCATCCCGACCAAGCGACAGCACACCAACGCTACTCTCTCTATCTCACCGCGATGGGCCGCTCGCAAGAAAGCCTCGCCGAAATCAAGCGCGCCCACGACCTCGACCCTCTTTCGCTGAGCATAAATTTCAGCCTGGCTTGGCGATTATATTTGGCGCGCCAATACGATCAAGCGATCCAGCAATCTCGCAGCACGATTGACCTGGACCCGAATTTCGTCCTGGCGCATCTCGTGTTGGGCCAAACGTACGAACAAAAGGGCCAGTTCGAGATGGCCATCGCTGAATTGAAGAAGGCGGCGTCCATTTCACCGAATAGTCCACTGATGCTGGGCGCTCTGGGCCACGCCTATGCGGTAGCCAGCGATACGGCCGACGCGGAAAAATTGCGAGACGAATTAATCCGGCGCTCGAATCAGCAATACGTTTCACCCTTTTACGTCGCTCTCATCTTCACGGGCTTGAAAGAAAACGAAAAAGCTCTCGACTGGCTGGACAAAGCGTATCTAGACCGTTCCAACCCGCTGATTTTCTTGAAGGTCGATCCAGAACTGGACCCGCTTCGTTCGAACCCAAGATTCCAGGATCTGCAGCGCCGCATCGGCCTACCTCTTTAACGAAACTCTGACACGGTCCTAGAGGAAGAATACAAATCTGCAGTGCTGAACCAAGCGGGCAGGGCGGTTACTCGGCCTGCACCAAAACAAAAAGGGGCGCTTCGAGGCTTTTCCTCCTCGCGCTCACTGGTTGCGGTTGGATTTGAACCCAACGACCTCCGGGTTACGAGCCTGGAGGGGATTGCGGTTGTTTCGTGTTGTCAGTACATCTCACCAGAGAAGTTTCAAGGCGAATTGCACCTGCCGCGATGTGGTCGAAGTGCTGTTAATGGCTCCGGCCGTGCCGGAGACTCCCGAAGGTGTGAAGACGATGAGATTGGGCGTGTTGAAGTTGGCGCGATTGAGGAGGTTGAATATTTCCGCGCGGAATTGCAGGTTGAAGCGCTCGGTGATCGAAGTGTTCTTGAGCACGGCAAAATCCCAGGTAGCGAGACCTGGCCCGGTATACGCATCTCTTCCGACATTGCCGTAGAAGCCAAGCGTGGTTGGCGGCCCGATGAATGCGTTCGGATTGAACCATTGCGCCGGCTTGCCAAGAATTACCGGGCCCGTGAAACCCGGATTCAGGAAAGGCCGGACCGGATTGCGTGTATCTCCGTTGTTCGAGGGGTTGTAGCTGAGCTGCGGAGTAAACGGAAAACCCGATTGCAGTGTGACGATGCTGGCGAGACCCCATCCACTCACCAGCTTGTCCATAACGCCCCTAACATCCGAGAGGTAGGGCTTGCCGCGCCCGATCGGCAGATCATAAAGCGCGTTGATCACGCCCAGATTCCTGACGTCATAGGTGGCGGGCCCGTAGTCCGCGCGCAGGTTGAAAGGGTTGGACACAAGTCCCGGCGCATTGTTCGAGGTAGTTTGATTCAGCGAATCGCCATCATCCAGCGCCTTCGACCAGGTATAGACGCCACGCATCGAAAAACCGTGACTGAACCGACGGTACACGTCCACTTGCAGCGCATTGTAGTTGCTTGTTCCCAGCCCAAACCACGTCCAGGTGTTTGTGAGGATGGGACTCGGGTTGGCCTTCGGCGTACCGGCCGGGATGTAGAAACTCCCCGCCGGTACGGGCGCTCCCGCCAGCGGAGAAGTCGGTGGAAATCCGACGCCCATAGCAGCCGGAGGGGTGGTGGGGTAGACAGATGGGCACGGCGACGCTGGGCAAATTGTAGGGATCGGCTCGTTAGCGTCGATTCCGATCACTTCGTGATAGCCGTGCGATCCAACGTAGCCAACAGTCAGCGACGTGTTCGGCGAAAGCTCGCGCTGAACGCGCAGAGACCACGAAATGAGGGTCGGAGTCTTCATGTTTGGCTGGACGCCGCCTGGAACGAGCTTCGCCTTTGCCGGCACGGGAGCGGCAGGATCGATCGGGAGACTTGAAACGGGTTCATTGGCGATGCTGAATGTCGGATTAAACGGCGCATTTTGGTCGGTGCGGTAGCCGAGCGCGTCCTGCAGATCGTTGTACATCCCAAATCCGGCGCGGATTACGGTTTTTTGGTTAAAGGGACTCCACGCTATGCCAATTCGTGGTTGCGGCAGAAACTTCGCATTGTTCACCGTGAAGATGGAGTCCGCGATGCGCGGATTTGTGGAGATTACTCCATTGGTGAAGGTATAGTTCGCCGCGCGACCATGCGCTTCATTCCACCCGTTCGACGACTCGCCCCGGAAGCCCAACGACACTGTCAGTTTGGGTGTCACGCGAATCACATCTTCACCATAGAACGCGCCAAACAACGACCTCCAATTCATTTCGGTAGGGGCGGGATCGTATAGAAAGCTCGAGGTGGTGCCCGCAAGAAACGTCTTCACACTCGCAAACGTAGCCTGACCGAATTGGCTGAGTGCGATCGTTTCATTCGATTGGAATCGTTGTACCCAGGCACCAAAACTGAACTGGTGGCGTCCACGCGTCCAAGTCAAATTATCCTCGAAAGTGTAGAGATTTCGCGCGATGTGCAAATCGCTACCATTGTTGCTCCCCGCAAGGCCGACTTGCGCTTGCGGATTGGAAGCCGCGCTTCCGCCCACGACGACGGCACCAACCGGATGCCCCACTAGGAAGCCCGGAACACTTGCGGCCGGTGTTCCAGGTGTGGGTTCTCCGGTAAAGAAGTAGCCGGCGCGCGAATAACCGACGCGGGCCGTATTCAAGAGCGTGGGGGAGAATACATGCGTTTCTTCCAGGCTCAGCACCTGCTCGCGCAGATTCAGAATGTCACTGCTGAACGGATCCGCAATGGTCGCGGTCACGTCGCCACCATCGTCCACGGTGTAAATCGCCGCAAGCGAATCGCGCTGCGAAAATCTGTGGTCCACGCGCGCCGTGCCGAAATCTTCCCGGATCGTTTGCAACGGGCTGCTGGAGAACGGCGAAATCCCGCTGAAATCCGGAGCGCTGGCGGTTGGTGTGGGCCATAGATTGAGCAGCGGCACCACACTCGGCACCGCGGCCGCGCGCGACGCCAGACTCGGAACAAACGCCACGGAAGTCTGGTTCAGGCTCTGGCGCAACCCTTCGTAATTCAAAAAGAAGAACGTCTTCTCTTGACGGATCGCGCCTCCTAGCGCTGCTCCGAATTGATTGCGCTGAAAGGGCGGAGCCGAACCCTGATCGAAAAAATTGGGCGCATCGAGAGCGTTGTTGCGCACAAACTCATAGAGGGTGCCATGCAGTTGGTTCGTTCCGGACTGCGTCACGATGATTACCTGCCCGCCAGGCTTCTTGCCATACTCCGCGCCATAGGAATCCCGCAGCACGTCGAATTCCCGCACTGCATCCACGCCGAGCAGTTCTCCGCTCGCGCCGCCGGGCGTCATGTTGTTTTCGGCAGTTCCCGTAAATTCCACGCCATTCAGCAGAAACAGATTCTGCTGCGGCCGATTGCCGGAAACCGCAAAATTGTTTGCGGTCGTCGAATTCGATACCCCCGTGCCGCCGGTCTTTTGCGACGTAAAGTTCACAATCCCCGGATTCAGCGGCAGCAGCAGATCATAGCTCCTGCCGTTGAGAGGCAAATCCTTAACCTGGCGCTCGCCGACCAGACCCGAAATGTCCTGCTTCGTGACGCTCACCAGCAGAGCGTCTCCTTTGACCGTGATTTGCTGATTGACGGAACCTATCTTCAAAGTGAGATCCACATTGCCGTTTTCATTCACCACTACATTGATTCCCGTCCGGACCGCCTCGGCGAAGCCCTGTTTGGTCGTGCTCACTTCATACGGTCCCAACGGAATCGTGAAAAACTGGTAGTGACCCTGCGCGTCGGTAGTGGTGTCGCGTTCGGCCCCGGTGTCGGTATTCTTGGCAGTCACTTTCGCGTCAGAGACCGCCCGGCCCGATTCATCCGTCACAGTCCCGGAAATCGCTCCGGATATTTGTGCGGCAGCTGAAGGAATCCGTAAGAACGCGCAAAGGATACAAAACGCCAGCACACGAACGTTTAAGCCACCTCGCAAGACTAATCCGGACGCCCCGATCTGCTTACGGATCTCCGACACTGCAAACCCTGTTGCGCGAATGAACATTAGGAGAACCTCCGAACGAGTAAGAAGACGCATACGTTCTAATACGTATCAATTAGATATGTCAAATCGTTTCAAGGTGGTTAAAACTTGCGAGCGGAGATGATTCAGTACTTAATCAGCATGACTTCCGTGGATTTGATGAGGGCTGCCGCGGTATCGCCAACTTTCAAACGCATTTCCCGGACTGCGTCCGATGTCACGATCGACGTGATGTTCTGTCCCCCAATCGACAGACGAACTTGCGCCAAAAGGCCATCGACTCGAATCTCGGTCACCCGTCCGATAAGTTGATTCCGGCCACTGATGTGGCGAAAGTTTCGGCGCCGCACCTCAACTGGGCGGCGTTCCGAAGCCAGGTGAAGAAATTTGTCCAACTCTGATTCAGGAACCCGGTGATGGCCCCCGGCCGTCTTTATGGTGCGTAGCTTCTTCTTATAAATCCACTGCTTCAGCGTCGGATAACTGATGCCCAGAACCTTGGCAGCATCGCGCGGCAATAGTAGGGTAGCTATTCGCATATGACGGTCTGGTGCAATATAATTGCGCTCTTCGGCCAAGAGGTCAACGCTGCTGTGTGGCCGTGTGCCGAATGGAACCACCGGTTGTAAGCAGCTTTTCGACACCTTCACAGTTCCCACAAATGCGCACGATGTGCTGTACGGACTGAAGTTTACGGTAGTCGGTCACGCGTATCTCGACACATTTCCGAGCATCGGATACAATTTTGCTGTTGAAATTCTCGGAAGAGGCCACAATTCTCCCCAACGTGAATCGATTTCGCATCCATGCATTATTGCGGCTCTTACTCCTAAGCGCCTTCTGCTGTAGCTGCACGTTCGCGCAGTCCACTTCAACAATCGGGCGGCTGACGATTCAAGGTGATGTCGACAAGCCGCTGTCAGTGACGCTAGACGACTTGCGTCATATGCCGCGCACGACGCTCAAGGTGATGAGCCCGCACGCGAAGAAGGAAGATACTTACCAGGGTGTGCTACTGACGGAATTGTTGAAGCGCACCGGAGTACCGCTAGGTGCGCAATTGCGCGGCGCGGCTATGGCGACATACGTTCAAGCGGACGCGTCAGACGGTTACTGCGTGATCTTTTCGTTGCCCGAACTGGATGCGGAGTTCCAGGATTCAGATGTGATCGTCGCGGACACGATGAATGGCGCGCCATTGGATGACAAGACGGGGCCATTCAGGCTTGTTGCACCGCATGACAAACGGCCTGCGCGCTGGGTCAAAATGGTACAGTCACTGACGGTGGTCCGAATACCGAAGTAACTGACCGAGTCCAGTTGTCGGCAGCGCAGAACTATTCACACGTCACTCGGCTGCCTTCGCGGGAGCCAAAATTCGGCAACCATCCATGTTTTTGGCAGGCACACTTGACGGGCTGAACCTCGTAGCGCAGCCGAACCCTGAGTCGATGCGCAGCAACCTTACCGATTTCCGTAGCTTCATTATGTTGGAAGGCGTCGGGCACTGGCCACAGTTGGAAGCACCCGATGCAACGAACGCGGCCGCTGCTCGCATTTCTACAAAGCCTCTGAACTCCGTGTGCTCAGTTTGTGCCCACGGCATGCGTTTTTACCGCTTCTGGCACGTTTGCCTCGATGTAGAATTAGTAACTTAACTTACGGCCTGTCAGTGTGCTCTCGAGACCAAGCGACGTCACCAGAACGGGCGCTGACCCCTCAACCTCCTTGATCCCGAGCATATTCCACTGAAGATAGAGACCGATGTCGGAAGCGCAAGCCGTTGGAATACACTGCGCGCGCACCTCCTTTGCTCTTTTAAGAACCGCGCTTTGTCGGTCTGCCAGAAGTGAGGGGAGCCGAGTAATGGCCGATAGAGTTACATTCTCATCCGTAGCAAAGAATCATTGGTAAAGATCCTTTTCCCACAGGAGTGCTGACGATGACTGACATAAATGAAGTGGTTGTCCGCGGGAGCGCGGCAGGATTTGCGCAGGAGATTCTCGCGGGCCGACATCCTTTGACGGCAGACGAGCCCGTGGCCGCCGGCGGAGCCGACACGGGCCCAACTCCCTACGACTTACTACTTGCTGCCTTGGGCGCTTGAACTTCGATGACGGTTGCGCTGTATGCGCGACGCAAGAGCTGGCCGCTCGAAGCAGTCACCGTTAAGCTGCGCCACAGTAAAATTCACGCAGCCGACTGCGCCGATTGCGAAACCAAAGAAGGAATGCTTGACCACATCGAGAGCGACCTCGAATTCGCGGGGCGGCTAACCCAAGAGCAACGCTCGAAGCTGCTTGAGATTGCCGAGAAATGCCCAGTCCACCGCACCCTCGTCTCCGAAATCGACATTCGCTCCCGCGTGCTGTGAGCATTGGCGCACACATCCGTCAGATTACGCCGCAAGGGAGTTGTGGACCGCGATCCCATGTGACTCGCTGGAATATCGACGTGCCAAGAGCGTCGAACGTCCAGAACGCTGAGTTCCTCAAAGTCTCCGTGAGCGCGCCGATCTAGAATCGCCTGGCTTCCAGAGAGCACTGGATGAAGCCGTCGGCTATGTGTGCGCCATCAGCAAGAAAGAAGATACTTAGTATGGGGACCACAACCAGCACGATCATCGGGTTCGAGGTGAACTGCTCGGCGCTTCGGACTAGGCTCTTAGGTCTGCTCTCGATGTCGGAGCAGAAACTCTCTCAAGCGCAGCTCTTGAGATTCGCTCCAGCCATACTTGTCGCCAATGGTTGTCGCAATTTCGCCGGTGGAAAAGCCCCTGTCAGACGCAAGTTAGCGCGCCTCGCGCGCCCGCTTGCTGTTAGAGGCATGCGGATCGCGTTTGCGACTTCAAACATGCTTCCCCCGAACTGTTGCGATACCGAGAGCATTCCGCCTTGAGTGGAGGCGGCGGAAGACGCGGGCCTCCAAGGTCCTTGATTTTCTCAGTACATTCCGCCCATGCCGCCATGCCCTGCCCCCACCGCGGCCGTTACCTCGTCTTCCTTGATGTCGGCGATCAAAACCTCGGTGGTCAGCATTAGTGCGACGATCGACGCGGCGTTCTGCAACGCGAGGCGAGTGACCTTGGCTGGATCAATTACGCCTGCCTTGATCATGTCGCCGAACTCGCCACTCTCTGCGTTGAATCCGAAGTTCTCTTCCTTCGACTCGCGCACACGATCGACGATGATCGCCCCTTCATGCCCCGCGTTCTGAGCAATTTGACGGGTAGGCTCTTCAAGAGCTCGCTTGACAATGTTGACGCCAATGGCCTCATCTTCGTGCAATTTGAGTTTGTCAAGCGCCGCGATGCAGCGAAGCAGCGCTACGCCGCCTCCGGGGACGATGCCTTCTTCGACAGCCGCGCGAGTGGCGTGCATGGCGTCCTCGACGCGAGCTTTCTTCTCCTTGAGCTCTGTCTCAGTTGCCGCACCCACCTTAATGACTGCCACGCCGCCAACCAGCTTGGCCAAGCGTTCCTGGAGCTTTTCCTTGTCATAGTCAGAAGTGGCGTCTTCGATCTGCGCACGAAGCTGCTTAATGCGAGCCTGTATCTCCACGGCTTTGCCAGCCCCCGCAATAATCGTGGTGTTGTCCTTGTCGATGATCACCTTCTTAGCGTGGCCGAGCTCTTCGAACTTCACGTTCTCCAGCTTGATGCCGAGATCTTCGCTGATGGCCTTTCCACCAGTCAGAACCGCAATGTCTTCTAGCATTGCTTTGCGGCGGTCGCCGAAGCCGGGAGCCTTTACCGCAACGCACTGGAGAGTTCCCCGGAGCTTGTTCACAACCAGTGTCGCAAGAGCCTCGCCCTCGACATCTTCCGAGATAATCAACAAGGGTTTGTTCATCTTGGTAGTCTGTTCAAGCAGCGGCAACAGCTCTCGGAGCGAGCTCACCTTCTTTTCGTGAATCAGGATATAGACGTCTTCGAGAACGCACTCCATGCGCTCGGGGGCAGTAACAAAGTAGGGGGAAAGATATCCGCGGTCAAATTGCATGCCTTCGACCACTTCGAGCGTCGTCTCCATGGTCTTCGATTCTTCCACAGTGATGACGCCGTCCTTGCCCACTTTCTTCATGGCTTCGGCGATGATCCCGCCGATGTGCTGATCGTTATTGGCGCTGATCGTTCCTACTTGAACGATCATGTCGCCCTTCACGTCCCTTTGTAGTTTCTTGATTTCCTCGACGGCCACTGCAACGGCCTTCTCGATACCGCGCTTCAGCGCCATCGGGTTCGCACCCGCCGCCAGAGTCCTTACACCTTCGCGAAAAATGGCCTGCGCCAGCACTGTCGCGGTCGTCGTGCCGTCGCCGGCCACGTCGGAAGTCTTCGCGGCAACTTCTTTCACCATCTGCGCGCCCATGTTTTCGAGCGGGTCTTGCAGCTCGATCTCCTTGGCGACAGTTACACCATCCTTGGTAATAATCGGCGCGCCAAACTTCTTCTCGATCACGGCATTACGCCCTTTCGGGCCCAGCGTGATCTTGACCGCATCGGCCAGAATGTTGACGCCTCGCAAGATAGCTTGACGTGAGCTTGCGCCCGTTACAATTTGTTTTGCCATTGGATTTCACCCTCCTGGGTGAATGCACACTTCTGCCCGGCCCCAAAAACCTCAACCCGGGAATCTACTTTTTGCCGCCTGCCGCTTTTGCGAACATGCTAAATTTCGCGAGGATTTCTTCTTCACGGAGGATCAGGTATTCCTGATCGTCGATGTTGATGTCGCTCCCCGTGTACTTACCAAACAAAATGCGATCTCCTACCTTTACATCAATCGGCACTCGCCGACCCTTCTCGATTTTTCCGGGTCCCACGGCCACGACTTCACCCTCTTGCGGTTTCTCTTTGGCCGTGTCCGGGATGATGATGCCCGATTTCGCTACTTCTTTTGCTTCGAGTCTTGTTACCAATATGCGGTCGTGCAGTGGGCTCACATTCACAGCCATTTCTTTAGCCTCCGTTTAGCTCATTGTGAAAAGTTCAAAGTCAGATCGTGTCGGCCTGGAGCGATGCCTAAGGTCGAAAGGTTTTCATGTTTTTCTGCCTGGCTATATCAAGGTCATCGGCCACCTTTTTCTGGCGGTCGATTTCCTTCTGAGGTGCCTGTTCCTCGTCCAGTTTCACGGATTCGGCGATGGCAGTCTCCGCTTGGGCATCCAACCGTTTTGAAGACACCACGAGGCCGAAAGAATCCGAACTATTGGCACGAAAAAGGGTCACCGAGCTCTGCGGGTCTTCCCAGCGGGCGACGACTTTCTCCAGCGGCGCGTACTGATCGTGGGTGGGAAAGTCGATCTCCGGATAAAGCCTCGTTCCCGTTCCGTAGCGGGCGGAGACGGCTCGCACCATGTCGTCCTCGGTCATGCCTTCGATGGCGTTCTGATCATATGTAACTGTGATGCGGTAGAGCTTGCCGTTGTAGAAGCTGAATAGAATCTGCGAAACCGGCTCCGCCGGCACGGCAGAATAAGAAGTTTCCACCGGCCAATATTTCAACTCCTGGATCACCGCGGGGTTTTGGTGGATCAGGGTTGCCTGGTGCGGGTCCTGCCCGATCTGCTTGGAGAGTGCGGCCAGACTTGATCCCAGCGCAAATTTCCGGTACCTGGAAACGTCCTGGGCGGAAATCAGGGGAGTCATCAGCAAGATAAGGGCAAGGGAAATTGCCAATTTGCGAATCATTTTCATTTGAGTATCTCCTTCGAACGATTACCGATTCAGGACGTTGCCACATCTGGCTGCGCGATGACTTTTTCTAAACACAGTATCTGGTCCTTAGCGCGCACTACACTGGGGTTCGCATCGCCGGGAATCTTTGTCTGCTCCCAGTCTTGAAGGCCCTCGTCGCGGAAAAGGAACATGCTTTTCTGGACGTGCCGAGGGTGGGCATAAACCTGGGTGCAAGGGACTCCGAGGAAATGTTTCGAGACTATTTGCGTAATTTCCAGAGAGTTAAATTTCTCCGGCGTCAGCTTCGCCAAGATTCGCTTGACTGCTTTGGGTACCGTTTTTTTCGCGTCAAAACCAAAGATGGTTGTCTTGATTTCACCGGCCAAGTAGAAGAATGTCCATCCTGATTCGCGGATTCTTCGGTCCAGTCCATGTCCGTCAAGGTCGCTGACCTGCGTCCAGCCAGTTACAAACGACTCGCCATCGAGCCGCAGCGCTTCCGGCAAAGGCGTGCCGTCCTTGATAAGGATCGTTCCTGACCCAATTGCCTTTCGCATCTGCTCTCTCCCCGTCAAGCTTTTTGTCTTGCGCCAATGATGAGGAGAACGACTCCTCCAACCAGCGCCACGCCTCCGAGTATCGGAGGAAGCGGTACGTTTTCTTGAGTGTCTTTGGTGGCGTGGACCGGCCCCAGATCAAAGACCTTTTCCCGATGCGTGTAGGTGATGCCCTGATAGGCGAGGGCCAGGGCACCCAGAACCACAAGCAGAATCCCCAACAAGGACGGTGATTTCATGTGAGTTCTTGGCGACTAGGAGGCGATCTTTCGGTTCTGGATGAATCTGATCAAAACAGTCAAGACGGCCAGGATCAGCAAAATGTGGATGAATCCACCAAATGTGCCGGACGTGGCGACTGCCACAATCCACAGAGCGAGTAAGATCATGAAAATTGTCACAAGCATTTCTTTCCTCTATTCCCCTTGTTCTCATGGCAGGCCAGAAGCAGAGGCGATCAGGCTGAAGCGGGCGGACTGATTTGCGAAACGGCGCTGTTGCTGTCCTACGCAACGAAATGGTAGATGAGTCTGGTGGGCATATCTGTTCACTTGTGCACACATTTGAATCTTTCTTTGCAGTCACTTGGTTGCACCGGGCACGAGGCGGGAAAAGAGCCACGGTCGGCATCAGTCCAAACAGAACCGGTCGCTATTAGCGTGCGGAGTGAAGGTGAGCCGTGTTCTGAAATGGCATCCCCGCGACAGCAGTTCTAACTTGGCCGTCTGAGTTCAGTTACGATCTTCCTGGCCTCCCGCATTCTTTCCTTGTAGTACCGCGGGCTTATGAGGACTTTCTTGTCTCCGACTTGCACGCGTTCCTTGATGCCCTCTTTGGTCAGAAATAGGGCGAGCGCTACGTAGGTCTTAATTTCCTTTTCCAGGAACTGAGCTGCTAGCCGTTTCGATTCATCCATTTTTCACCTCAGGATTGCTACGGATGTCAAAGCTTGAAAAGAAAAGGAGGACTCGGCTCTCGGCCGAGCCTCCGTTGATTGGGTGCGTTTGCTCGAGCACCACCGCCTGGAAGCAAAAGATCCGCGCCGGTCCATTGCAGATCTAAGCGCGCTAGAGGCGGCCGAGCAGCAGGAGCACGACGATGATGACCAGCACCAGCCCCACTCCCCCGGACGGGGCATACCCCCAATCCCGGCTATGGGACCACCTAGGCAAGACACCAAGAAGCGCCATCACCAAAGCCACGATCAATATTGTTCCTAGCATTTTTTTCTCCTCGATTCTCTACCCTTCCAAATATGAGCGTCGCGCAGCCGTGCCGCGAGAAGTGCCGGGGCGACTGCGACCGGCCAGTAAGCCCCTGAGGCTCCATGCAAGTGGTTACATCACCACGCTAATACTGATGCGCTCGCCGGGATAATACGGGTTGCACAGGTAATAGCCGCCGTCAATGTAGTCAACGTAAACGTCGTCGGTGTAATACCAGTCCGCCGGCCACGGATTGACGAACCCAAACCAGAAACCGCCGTACTGGAAACGCGAATATCCGCCGACCATCGCCGGTTCGCGGATTACGAACCTATGCCCTTCGCCGAAATTGGCACGGAAGCGGTCTTCAGGTATGCGGCCTTCGCCTCTGGCACTCAGTCTCAGAGCCGGCTGCTCGCGTTGATGTTGCTCTTCAGCCGCGTTGCGCTCGGGACGTTGGTGATTGTTCGAATTGGCCTGCTCTTGCTGACCATTGGTTGGTTGTTCGTGCCTTGCGGAGTTGCCCTCTTGCTGTTTTTCGGGCTTAGCTTGTTCCTCTTGTCTTACCGACTTGGCCCCTGGCTCCTGCGTTTGGGATTGGGCCTGCTCTTCGTGCTTTGCCGGTTTAGCTTGCTCCTCTTGTTTCGCGGGCTTGGCCTGTGGTTCCTGCTTTTGAGCTTGCGCTTGATGTTCTTCCGGTTTGGCCTGCTCCTGTTGCTTGGCTGGTTTAGCCTGCTCTTCGTGCTGCGCTGGCTTGGCCTTTTCTTCCTGATGTTCGGGCTTCGCGTCTTCGTGATGCTCTTCCTGTGCGAAGGCCGGAACGGCGTATCCGACAAGCAAGAACAGTACGGTTGTGCTGATGACTCCAACTGCCTTCATGAGTATTGCCTCCGTTACAGCCAATTCATACGCCGGGCGTTGACCGCCCTGCGCGCTTTGTTGTTTGCATTTAATGACCAGCGGCCCATCTCCCTATCGTTCAGGCTGGCTTACGCCCCCACGCGGATGTGGGAGAAGGAATGAAAAATGCCAAAGATGTTCAGAAGCCACAAAACCACGGCAATAACGACGACCGCATTCAAGATGGATTTGATCGTTCCCTGCATTGGTATCAAGTTGACCAGCCAAAGCAGAACGCCGACTACAACCAGAGTGCCGAGTAATTGAAATAGAGGCATGATGTTATCTCCTTGTGTTCGCAGGCAGACAGTCGGACCGGTCCCAGGGCGGTGCAATTAATTTCTGTGTTGAACCGAGAACTATTGGCGCCGGGTAGAGTGGGAAGGAGCCCGCGATTTCCAGTGTGCTGCTTACGGAAACTGTTAAACTTGTTTTCGCTTTGGTTCTTTATGCTCGACTCACACGCCAACATCTTAGAAGAGGCGACCACAGGTATCTGTTCACTTGTGTACACATTCGCGGATTTCTTGCGGATTGACCTCGGCGTGCTACGATATCAAGCAGAAAATGGTGGCGAGTAAACCCTCAAATCGCCGGAAGACCAATGCCAAGAAGGCATTCGACGCCCAGGATTTTCTCGATTCGGCTGGTGTGTCCCGAAAAGTCGCGGAGTTCAGGAAAAAGGAAACGGTTTTCTCTCAGGGCGATCCCGGCACGAATGTCTTGTACATTCAAAAGGGTGGCGTGAGGCTTTCGGTGGTCAATGAAGCCGGCAAAGAGGCGGTGGTGGCGGTGCTGGGGCCGGGAGATTTTTTTGGAGAGGGATGCCTGGCCGGGCAGCCACTGCGGATCGGGACGGCCACTGCGATCACGGCGACGACGGCGCTGGTGATAGAAAAGAACGAGATGATTCGAGTCCTCCACGCGGAACACGACTTTTCCGATCGTTTCATCACCTTCATGCTGGCGAGGAATATCCGAATCGAAGAGGATCTAGTAGATCAGCTCTTCAACTCGAGCGAGAAGCGGCTGGCGCGAACGTTGTTGCTGCTCGCGCGCTACGGCCAGGAAGATACTCCGCAAAAGGTGCTCCCCAAGATATCGCAAGAGATGCTGGCGGAAATGGTGGGCACCACGCGCTCGCGTGTGAACTTCTTCATGAACAAATTCCGAAAGCTCGGCCTCATCAAATACAACGGCGGCCTGCAAATTAACAACTCACTTCTGAGTGTTGTCCTGCACGACTGACTCAAGAGGACATGTGCTCAACGTTGCGAAGTGACCGTCAGCATAGGTGTCGCCGCCGAAACAATGGACGATTGCTATATGCCGGCCGCACTTTACTTGATGAAGAATCAGAAGAAAGAGTCTGGTGGGCAGAAATGAGTTAGCCGGCTTCGAGAGGGTGAAGACCGTGCGCGCCGGCACCGTCTATTTCTAACTTCGAGTGGCTAGAAGCACGGAATGGTGAGCAGGGCGAACAAAACGCTCCCCAGCCAGGGTTGCGAGTTCTTTTCGCCCATAGCCCGCCATGCGAGCGGCCATCGTATGCTTGACGCCATCTTGAGGCTGTTCACTTTTGCACACCTTCCTGTCCGGCTTTGCTAAAGCCTCGACATCCATGTTCTTCCCAGTGCCGTTCTAAAGCTAGACGGGCAGTTCGGCATTTTGCATTGATCTGCTCTGTGTGTCTCTTGGCTTCTGCGAACTCTTCATGGCGCCCTACAAACGTAGACAGGTTGTCGGTGGCCTCGAAGTACTCCATGGTGGCCTTCGAGTATTCTTCAAAGAGAACGTACGCGGTCGGACATGACATGCCAGACATGATAACCGTTCAGATTGACTCTTTAGAAGTCTTCGGAGGTGCGTCGTCCGCATGGCTCAGGCGGTCATATTTGACAGCAAGAAGGCGATTTATCTCTTCGACAAGCTCCAACATTTTCGTCGGATCTTGTTCCTTCGCGGCTTGCTCGCACAGTTCCTGCCAGCGTTCTCTCCTCTTACCTTGCATCGAATCGCATCGGTTCACCCTTAATAGGCCGACCATCATGAACGAAAACGACGAGAATGTCTGTCGGTTTTCCTGCCTAAGGACCTGCGACGGGACAGCGTAGTTATCTGTAATGTGATTCCAATTTGGTATCAAATGGCAAGCAAAGGGGGTATTGTCGATAAGTCTCACTAGCATGCGCCGGGCCTCCCGCCTTTTTATCCGGCCTCCTGCGACATCAGACAATCTAGGAACCAGACGCAAAGTCTGGTTGGAGGTCCCTTTGTACCAGCAGGAGTTTTGGTGGAAGCTGTATAGGAAAGCAGTCTTAGAGACGGACGACGACAAGCTACACGAACGTGTCCAAGCGGCACAAAAGGCGATTGCGGCACGTTCGTCGCCCGACGCACGAGTGGCTACCGAAGAACGCTTGGCGCTTCAGGAATCACGAGAGGCGCTGCAAATTCTGAAGCAGGAACGCGATGAACTTCACAACGCTTCGGACCGGGATCAGTGACCTTACGCGTCCCATGAGTTCCTGGGCGTCATTCTTTGACACTATCCGATCAACGAGCAGGCCAGTACCGAGTAGCCCATGCCCAAGGTCAGCGTACCGAGTGGACAAAATTATCGGGACGCTGGGCATTATTTTTTTCAGTTCTCTGGATGCGTCTAAACGATTTAAACACCGGCATGGATAAATCGAGGATGACGAGTTCGGGACGATGTCTTACGGCAAAATCAATCGCTTCTTGGGCGTTGGTTGCTTCCGCGCAGATATCGTAATCTTTTCAGCTCTCATCGGCTGGCTGTGCCATCCGTCATCGCTAAGTTTGCGCTGAGCCTCGCCCAACATTCTCCAACGTGACATGGGCCCTTCCTGTTGCTGATCGTGGCAGCCTCATGTGGATGATGACCATTCCGACGTAGGCGAGCATCGTTCGTCGCCGCTACTTCATGAAGTCCAGGACGAACGGCGCAATCTGATCCGCTGAGGTATCGAGCACGAAATGGCCCGCATCGAGGACGTGGATTTCGCCACATATTCATCCTCCAACTGTAGTTCCGGAACCGTGCAAACCGGCGCTCCCAAGTTCATTCACGCAGTCGACTACGCCGTTACAATGCCGAAAGCGTGCTCAGCGTACTTATCAATTCCCTTCGATTTTTTCCGTGGCGACGTACTTTCGGTCAACGTGCGGCTCTGAGCGTGGACCGCCCGAATGCAGCACACAGCGCTTACCAACAGCAACTCCACAGGTAGGACAGGGGACCGAGGAAACCTGCCTCGGCGTCAGTTCACGTTTCTTCATTTCAACAGAGTGCGGCAACACCGCGCCCCAAGGATGTTCAATTTTGTACGCTTTCGGTACCGGCATCTTTTTTGAAACGCCGCAACCTTCCGCGTCCCGCCAAGGTTAGCTCAATCGTGCAGGACAACACTTAGGAGGGATTTATTGATGTGGATTTCGCCGTTGTACTGGATAAAGCCCAGTTTCCTAAATTTGTTCATGAAAAAATTAACTCGGGACCGCGTTGTGCCGATCATGTCCGCCAGCATGACTTGCGACACTTTGGGGAGAGCGCTCTTAGGATCGCCCGGCTCACCATAGCGAGCAAGCAGCAGCAAAGTGCGAGCCAGCCGTTTCTCGCTGGAGTTGAACAGTTGGTCGATCAAGTCCTCTTCGACACGAATGTTGCGGGCCAGCATGTAGGCGATGAAGCGATCGGACAACCGATTTTCCTTATGCAGCGCGCGAATCATCTCTTTTTTCTCAATGGCTAGAACGGTCGTGGGCGCAATCGCAGTTGCAGCCGCCATGCAAATCGCCTGGCCCGCCAGGCAACCTTCCCCAAAGAAGTCGCCGGGTCCTAAAATCGCGACAACCGCTTCCTTGCCGGATTTATTTACCACAGTAAGCTTTACGCCGCCTTCTTGAATGTACATGACGTTCTTGGCGGCATCGCCTTGCGCGAAGACGGTTTCTTTTTTCGCGAATTTGGCAACCCTTCTACCGAGCCCGGCGGAGTCCAGAAACAGCTTCACATCGAACGCGCGGCCACTGGCCTTCGGATTTCGAGCGGAGTGCGGGGAGGCTTTGACAGAGAGACTCCGGACAGCGGAATAGGCCATACGGCAGAATACCTCAGACCCCCATCCCGCTGACTGTTCAATATTGTACAGTCACAGCTCTTGGCTGAATCTAAGATGCAGCCTCCAATTGTGAGAGCCCTTAAACGGGCGAGCGTTAGGCATCGTTCATTTCACTCTCGCGCCGGCAGAACATTTTATTCCCCGTAACTCGAGGGGACCAAAGAGTTGGGGGGAAAGAATATGCGCTTGGCGGAGGTCTGCAATGTCTGGAATCGATCGGTAGAAAAGCTTCAGAAAAAATGGATTGAGTTCAGCAACGGACTTGTCTTCGACCTCGCACAAGAGGAAATGAAGATACGCCGTGAAGAAGTGGAGAAACAGATCGAAAGCCAAAACCACCCGGGCGCGAAGACAGGTTTCCGGAAATGAGGTGACGAAGATGGCTGACCACGAGGCACGCACGAAGCGGGCACTTGGGGCGCTTTGGCCCTATTTACATTGTACCGACAACAGGCACGGCCAGTTCGAGGGAGAGCGACAGATTCTTGAGCTGATATCTCTGGGCGCGCCGCTCGCGGGGATCTTGAACAGACTGTGCATTGCGATCGATGTGCAGATCGGCGACGTGATATCGCTCGTCTCGCTTACGGACGAGCAGGAGAATCACTTTTGTTCAGTCACCCAGAGGGCCGTGCAAGTGGGACTGGATGTTTTTTCGTCGACAGGTATTCTATCGCCTGACCAGACCCTATTAGGGACACTCGAGATTTACGCCTGCGAGCCACGACGACCCACGCCGCATGAAAATGAACTGATTGAGCGGGTGAACCATCTGGCCGCCATTGCGCTGCAACGTCATGCGGACGAACAGGATTTCCAGAGACGATCCAGAGGTCCGAGAGGTTGGATCGTCGCCGCGTACGAAAGACCGTCGTTCATCAATTGATGTTTTCCCTTGCTTGGCTGCTCAAATTCAGGCGACAGAAAACGCTGCGACGAGTCGGACGACGCGAACATGTACAAACAATTCTTCGGACTGCGCGAAAACCCCTTCAACGTTAACCCAGATCCCCGCTACCTGTTCTTGACGCCACAGACCCAGGAGGCGCTGGACGATTTGACATATGGGATACGGGCCCGCCAGGGCCTCATCCTGCTTACGGGCGAAGTAGGCACAGGCAAGACCACCTTGATCTACCGCTTGCTCGATTGGCTGCACCAACAGCAGACGCCCACAGCGTTCATTTTCAACTCACATTTGGAGATCAGCCATCTATTCGATTTTATCTTGGCGGATTTTGGAGTGCCGTTCGACTCGGGATTGAAACGTGGTGCGCTCATGCGCCTGAACTTGTGGTTGTTGGACCGCCATCGCGCGGGCGAGACGCCGGTGGTGATCGTGGACGAAGCCCAAGGACTGCCGAGCCATGTGCTGGAAGAGATTCGCATGCTGTTGAATCTGGAGACCCCACGCGAGAAGCTTTTGCAGATCGTGCTCGCGGGGCAGCCGGAGCTCGAAGAGCGCCTCAAAAGACCTGAGCTGCGCCAGATCAAGCAGCGGATTGCGCTGCGATGCAAAACCGCCGCTCTTACTCTCGAAGAGACTCACAACTACATTCGAGCGCGTTTGCAAATCGCTGGCGCCGGCGAGAGGCTGGTCTTTTCGCCGCAGGCCATGGACGCCGTGCACTGTTATTCGCGGGGCATCCCGCGCGTCACGAATTTGCTTTGTGAACATGCGCTGATCAATGCGTATGTGGACCACGTCCAGCCGGTGCCAGCGCACATCATCGCGGAAGTCGCGCGCGAGTTTCAGTTCGATGACATCAAGCCCGCCGTGCCGTGCCAGGATTCCGTAGACGCATTGTTCTCCGCCTTGGTTGCTATCCCGGAAACTTTGGCGAGCGCGCCGGTTCGTCCGTCGGCGGCGGCCAGCGCAATCCTCTTTCAGAAACAATACACCGCTTCGGTTTCGGCTGCCTCTGTTGCCGGACAAACCGTCACGCCAACCTTAGATTGCAAGATGACTGCGCAACTCCAGGAAGGCAAGACCAAGACTACGTTCAGCGCTTTGGGCGTTCCGGCTCCTGGGTTGGGCGCGCCCGAGCTAAGACGGATCGAGGCACCTCTAACATTGGGCCCGACTACGGCTGTTTCTGATGCCAGTATCGAACTCATCGCTGAATGGGCGATGGAGCGGACGCCACTGGAGTACTCTTCTGGCCTTCACGTAGTCGAACCGAAAGGAAAGTGCGACCTCTCGCCAGACTCCACCCGTTCCCGAGTATCCACACCTCAGAAGCTCGTGCAGCCTCCTACCACGGTGACTGCAACAAAATCAGCTTCTATTGCCTCCAGATGGACGACTGTTCTCGCATTTCGTTTTTTATTGACTCAATGGAGCGCGAGATGGAGAGATCGCTTCTTGTCCGCCCTCACCTCAGCGGCTCGGACTCGCAGGAGTGCAATCTTGCAGCAGCAAGTGAAACGATCGCTTGATCCGGTCCGAGCCGGGGATCGGCGGCGGGGTCTTTGGAGGAACAGATGGCTGGATATCGTCGAATCAATAGATTGGGCGCGATCGAAAGCGTCTGTATATCGGTGGTTACAGCAACCATCGAATCCGAGCGTATGGCGCCTGGTGGATGCGCACCTCTTTGAAGCGCGGGTTAAGGTCAGACAAGAAAAGGTAGTTCGCGTCGGCGGGTCCGACGCCTGCGAGGATTCACCCCGAGGCGAGGATGTTATTTCCAACAGGCGCGTCCAGGATTAGAAACCTCACCTCGTCCCAAGGCTAGCGCGTCGCAACACTTTTGGATTGAGTCGAATTCGCCTGAGAAGTCCGGGAATAGAAGCGGTGATCGCAGTTCTTGCAGCGGAACGGACGGACTGGTATCAGCCGCAAAATAGCTGTTTCGAGCATCCCCCTTCGCATCGATCGGCGAATGGCTTTGCTTTGACAATGGGGACATGAAACAGACACCGCAGTTCTCCTCTCAAGCGGGTCCGAGTCCCTTGCTGCGACCACGATCCTCCAACATGCGGAAGCATGCGGGTCCTCTGAGAAAAACCATCCCGGACAGCCTCGAGGTACGGCTTCTCGCCTGTAATGGAACGTGCCCAATTGAAGCAAATTGGTCCATTTGGAAACTGTCCCGAATTGAACAGTGACGCGCGTTGGAGACTTGTATGTTCCGGGGTGAGGGATTCCACGCATTCCCTCGCGGACCTCGATTGCTGGTGGTCGGCCAAACGGAATACGTCTCTAATCTAAATGGCCACTTTGGCACAAACCGGAAGCAATTGGGCTCAACCAGTTCCTGCCGTCCGAGCCACGGACAGCCGCCGCCGGCGAACGACTTAGTTCTCGCGGAGTCCCGGAACCTGGCTCTCTCGTGTTCTCGCTGTTCGGATTGATTGGCATCGGATTCCTGGCTCGCCGACGCGGAGTTGAGCACGACATAGAGTACTGAGCTGCTCTCAACCGAACTGATCTGTGCACCCAAAGATCTCGATTCGGTTGCGCAGCGGAATATGCCCCCTCCGCTTTCTTTGCCTCTCGCGTGTCGTCGCTGGCCCTTTCCGCAACGCGAGGCGTTACGTCTTCGTTCCACGGGCATTGTCCGGGGCACTTCTCTGACACAGTTTGCAGTGCGCGAACAGCCACCTTACCAGAGGCGGTTTCGGCGGGCCCAACAGGCGGGAACTTGGGTGCGGCCACCGTTACACAGTTCAACTCAATATCAAACCAAAACGCGAAAGTGTTCACAACGGGACAGACCTCCATCTTATGTATGACTAGTCTCATGCCTGTGTTTGTCCTGCACATCAAGACAGCAAGCATCGGGGCCTTTCGGAAGAAGGAGATCGTGGACGATGCTCCGCTGGGCATTAAGGAGATGAAAACATGCTTGGGATAATGGCCGCAGTTCTGATTGTTCTTTGGTTGCTTGGATTTTTCGCGTTTCACGTGACTTCCGGTTTCATTCACATTGCCCTCGTTGTTGGCCTGATCTTACTCGTGGTGCATTTCATGAGGGGAAGCACGGCTAACGCGTAGAACGGCGACAAACGCCGGGTCCGCTCAGAGCTACGGAATGGCTTGCCGCCATTATCGTAGGTCTGTTCTTACTCGGCACTGAGAAATTGGAGCCTTCTCCGTGAATCAATCAAGAGAAGCACGAAAGATAAGAGAGAGCTGACAAACGATCCAAACTTAGAAGCCAAGGTCTTGGCGAAAAGATATCCGGAAAAATGTAAAGAAAATCGGCGATTTGGAAAGAGTTGTCGAAAAACCATGAGCTAGGCAGTACCTAACAACGCGGCACCTCCGCGTCGCTCAAAGGGCGTCTCTTCGCGGTTCGTCGAATTCCAGAAGGATTTTGAAACCGATAACATCGGCTCCAAAACGTATTCTTATCTCCCTGATTCCCACCGCAAAATTTCTCGGCGGTGACGCTACCGGCCCCGCATTGGAATCCTCGGGTAGCCTCCAGGAAAAATTACAGTGCGGGCACGCGGAGGGAATGTCGCGGATATCGTCAGGCGAAACCGTCAGCCGAGATTTACATTTATGACATTCAAACGAAATGGCGCGAATCTCTTCCAGACTCACAACGATTTTCCGTTCGAAGGTCACGTTGCCGCAGTCTATCACGGCGGCGCGATCTGAACCACGCTACGCGTTCTCAACTGTCGGCAAGTCTGTGCGGGCGGGGCGGAAATCTCGGCCACGCGCCGCGCGGAGGGTTTGTGAAGCAGCTCGAGGGGTGCCCGGCGATCCCGAGGAACTCGTTTAGGCCGTTAGTCGGCGCCGGTTGGAGCGTGGTTGTTGAGTTGTCCAGCAATCAGGGACACGTTTTGTCAGGGACCTGGCGCGGTTGAAGCTGCGATGGGCGGTGCCAAGTCGAGACCTGAAAGGGAGTAAATGCCCAGAAACCGGACCGTGGCGATGGCGTCCACAGAAACCGGTATCCACATGCCGTTCACGTCGGCGAATTGGACGGTGATGTGGAGGTCTTTGACCCAGAAAGAGGGAGTCTTGAGCGGGACTCCAATGATCTGCCTGATGCGGTACGTCTTGGCATCCACCCAAATGTCGCCAAGGAGCAGGCCCTTTTCCTTGCGCTTGGGAATGAGGTGCAGCACATACTCTGGGACTAATCCAAAATCTTGCTCGCGCAAGAACACGAAGTCATAATTGGATCGGCTGATGTCGTGCTGGCGACCTTCCTTGGCAGAAGCTACCTCCTGCTCCAAAATGGCGCTTACGATCTTTTTACCTCTCGGGCTACCTTGCGCATCGGTGATTTTGAAAGTTTTGATGTCAGGAGGAGTAAAGCTGATTTGGGTCATTACATCCGAGATGGGCTTCGGATCGTCGCCCTGAAATACCTTATATTCCCGCGTCACTTTGTGGGGCCGAGAGAGGGCTGGGTTCTGTTCCTCGGTTCGCTCCAAAGAATCGAGAATTGAGTTCAGATTTGGCGGGGCTTCTTTTGCTTCCTGCGCGCGTAATGAATGAGGGAAAACCCAAATCGGCGCCACCAGAGAGCAGAACGATCAGACTGTCTCGCTTGTTTACGACCCAAGCGATTACGCGCCCTTGCTCCGCAGCCCGTCTCACGCCTGATCCCCAATGTCGCCTTCAAATTCGTTTCCGGCCGCCTTATTCATAATACTGTCGAACGTAGTCTGCCTCAAGCTTTAGGGGGCATTCAGATGGACTGCCTAGTGTCGAGAGCCTTTTGGGGAAATCAATTTTCTGGTCAACGCGGCGGAGAATCCAACGCTGGTCACGATGCGTTAGATGCGGCTCGCTTGCTTTCAGACGTTCGCACCCTTGGCGGCCCTTCAAATTCCTGAATTTCTTTGAAACCGTATACTCCCTCTTCGTCGCAGACCCTGCATCGGAGCGTGAATGCACGAGACTTGGCATCTTGACCATCGCTTACTTCGCCGCGCTTTAGCTCTTCATACAGGACCGCGGCCCTCCTCGGAGCAGGAATTCGTTCCTTACAGCGAGAGCAGAGGACACCCAAATAATTGCGTTGCGTGATTTCCTGAATCATTGTGAGCCTCACTGGGAAACCTGAGGGGCCATGGCAGAGCACAGACGATATGGTCAAACCAAATTCGAGGCAGCCCGCACGGAACCGTTTTCAAGTTCACCTGCGCCGCACGCCTCGCTTTGTGAAAGACGGGGTTTCCTAATACGGACTAGCCTCACCTAGGTGAGGGAGAACGTTGCGATTCAAGATCGGCAACCAACAGAGAAATGAAGGGGCGGGGAATCCGCCCCTTCCAGGGCATCAGGCTCTCTTGGTTGTCGTCTGCTAATTATGTTGGTTGCGACCGGCTGGGGCAGCCATCGTCTTTGCTGGACCTGCAACAACTTCGCCGGTCAGCTCTTTTTCAGCTCTGACCCAGTCCTCGATATCATTCCCGGGCGCGCCACCGCGTTGGACAAACAACTCGTAAGCTCGGTGAGCGATATCTTCTTTCGATAGTTCTTTGCGTTCGATCATGGCAACCCCCTAGGCTGTCGGTGTGAGAGGCAGCACTCGCCTCTCCGCATGTGATCCGTGCGCGTTACTTGCCGTTTGCTGAGACGCTGATCTTGATCTGCTTCGGCTTGGACTCCTCACGCTTAGCCATATGCAGGGTCAAGACCCCATTGCGGTACTCGGCCCGAATGTTCTCGGAGCTGACCGTATTCGGCAGGGAAAAGCTCCGCATGAAGGCACCATATGTCCGTTCGATTCGGAGGCAGTTTTCTTCCTTGACGTCCTTTTCGAACTTTCGCTCTCCACGGATGGTCAAGGTATTGTTTGTAATGCGGACGTCAATATCCTTGTCTTGGAGATCCGGCAGGTCGGCCTTTACGACCAATTCATTTTCGGTTTCGTAGATGTCTACGGCTGGCGCCCAGGTTGCTAGGTCGGCATGACCCGAGCGTTCGCGACAGAAATTGTCCTCGAATAGACGGTTGACTTCATCCTGTAGCGTCAAACCACGGGATTGGTCCCGGCGTGTAATAGTGTTCATATTGCTCCTTAAAGTCTTGCTGGTTGTCTTGGCGAGGGGTGGTTCAGGTAACTTCCGTTGTATTCAGGTGAACTGAAGAATCCCAGGTCCGTAATCACACTGTGCTTCTGCTGCCCTATTGTCAATGCAATTAGCACACTTCACTAGAAACATCCTAATCAGGCGTGGGCGATTTGCAAGCTGAGGATATCAGGTGCTTTATGGCTGTGGTACGGATTCTATTCGCGTGCCCGACGCGCTCGTATTCCCCGTTGCAAGGGCCGGTTATTGCTGGTAATGCGAATTACCGGCACCTATCGCCGGCGTGTTTGGCGGTGACGTTTTTGTCAAACGCTGACTTCTCATGCGCCATCGGCAATTTCTCGCACCGAAAAACGTATACTTGCGACAGGCCCCGCCTGAGGAGCGATGAACATGCCAGACGACGAGAGGATTCAAACACTTCTAGACGGCAGAAAAGTGAAGTTTTACAAACGCGGAAAGAGTGGGCCTCTGTGTTGATCAAGTTCTGGGGAGTCGCGATGTTTTGAAGCCAGGATATGAAATGTTCGAGCGTCCGCGATTCGAACGCGGAGCCCGTTGCGAATTGCCGCACTGCCAGAAAGTCGGCTAGTCAGATTCAAAGAGCTGCATACGCGTGGATTTTGAGCGCCCATCGCCGGCCTGGACAATCAATCCTTCCCGCTAGTGCTCGTCGCCTCGACTTAGTCTCTGCTTCCCGGACGGAATAACGAAGCGTTTCTGTCGATTAGCCTGGATTTCGATGTCGAATAAGTTGGAAGTGTTTGTTGAACCATATCTTACTGCGTAAGCTCGAACCGCTTTAGCGCTCTCGTAAAGCCGTTTTGCAAGGAAAAGGAAAATCATAAGAGAACTAAAAAGTGCGACGTACCCAAAAGCCAAGATCATAAAAGCTGCGATCACTTGTATCTCGAAATTAAATGCTGGAAAAGTGGCCATTGGCGACCTCGTAGTCGGCTGCGTTCTTGGACCTCAATTAGAGCCCGTGTGAACTTGCCCTGAAACTGGACGCGATCTGTCTCGCTTCGTTGCGCGGTTTGTGAGGATCTCGGTAGGAAGCACGCTCGGCTTCGGTGTTGTCGTTACCGTTCCGAAGAACGCCTTGCCATTAGATCTCCCGGTCTCATTTCGGTTTTCTTTACTATGTCTGTGAAAATTGTGAACAGTTATAACGAAGTCGGTGTCGAATTGATTGGAAATCAACCCGACCAATGGCAGAACTGGATGTTCTTTCTGATGTTCGGACTCTTGGAGGTCCCTCAAATTCCAGAACTTCTTTGACACCATACACGCTCTCTTCGTTGCAGACCTTGCATCGGAGCGTGAATGCACGAGACTTGGCATCCTGACCCTCGCTTACTTCACCACGCTTTAGCTCCTCATAAAGCACGGCGGTGGTCCTCGGAACGGGAATACGTTCCTTGCAACGAGAGCAAAGGACACCCCAATAATGACTCTGCGTTATCTCTTGAATCATAACGAACCTCACAGGGGGACCTGATGGACTACCGCAGAACGACAAGCATAGCGCCAAATCGAATCTCAGCACTGTGCAGAAGAGGACAGTTTTCTGGAACCACCAGCGCTAGGCTTGGCACTCGCCTCTGAACATCCGAGCAGCCTACATCGGACGTGAGGATAGGTATGAATGAGCAGGGAAGCCGACCGTCGTGGAAACAGCCGTTTCTACGAGAGCGCTCCGTGAATCGGATAAGCAGAGGCTACGGGAACTGGTCATTGCGGCGGAACACGCCATAATCATTCGCTAGCAGGAATGAGAAATTCTTTACACCATCATGAAGAACGGAGCCAGATGCAAGTGCCGATAGCGGCTTTACTGACCGGCAGCGTTTACAAACTCGGCAGCCGCCGGTTTCCACACTCGCATTCGGCGCGTTCAACGTTAGCGTGTTCAGTAGTCCGTGTTTTACCCGTCGCTTGTTCTAGCGTGCAGACATGCGATTATTTGCGGTGCGCTGAATGGGACATAAAATGGACACCACTATGTGGCTGCTAAAAGGGACTCTGGTTGGGATGTCAATTTTTGTGATCGGCTTCATGCTCTATCTGGCGATATGCACGTGGCGGAAACGCTCGCAATATCCGAAGCCGGGCGACCGTGGGGGAGATATCGCTTTCGACTTTTTCACCTTGCTTCGGCACGTCTTTTTGGAAAGCCCGCTGTTTTACGCGGCCTTCGTGGGTGCGCTGCTCATCGGCTGCTCCCTCGTCGTAACTTCATAGCTCAGCGTCATTGTCGGGTTCGGGTTCTTCGCTCGGCGATGTGCCGCGCAAACGTGCGACCTAAACTCCTTGTCGCATTCCATCTCATATCGCCTCTTCATTTCTTCGATTGAGCCGTCAACGAGAGAAGTTGAGGGATTGAACGTCCATCCGCAACGCAGAGCAACCCCAGGCTTGAAATCATTCCTGACTGAGCCAAACCATTTCACGGTCCATGCTTTGCTCCTTATTTTGTTGGCGGTTATACTAGACCGAGCCTCAATTCTCGTTCCCCGATTGAGAAAATGGTCCGTTTCCAGACTTCTTCTCGTTACTAGACTTGCGAGGAGGGACGATAGGTGCAGTCGCCGATGCTCAAACAGTTACTTGCGAGCAAAGAGATCTTTGCTTTCGGCCGGTGGGCTCGGCGTTCGCGGCGTTATATCAAGCGGGCCGCGCTGCCCACATGCTGTAATCAATCGGAGGCGGTATCCGGTGATCAGCGTCTCCTTCTCGTATATGTGCCGCCATTCCTTCTTTGTAGTTATTGTGAACTAGCACCACTTAAGTGACCTAGTTCACTTGGAATTGAAATTGCATTTGTAATAATTTGGGAACCGAGTTCCAAGGCTTTCCACGTTGGGAGACCGAAGATGTACGTTGACGGAGAAGAGGTTGAGAAAGGTGACGTCGTACGACGAAGTAGTGAAATAGGCCAAGTCCTAGAAGTCATACCCCACGGAATCGGCGCGGAAGAAAACGCACTAGTACAGTGGAATGCAGTAATCGAGATCGCGCCCGGTATCCGCGGACTTAGAGCTCCGGTTCAAGAACCGACGCAGTCGCTTACATTTGTGCGGCGAAAAACTTGAGATGCGTTCCAATGTCGGGGATTTCCCGCGCGCTCAACCAGTTTGTTAATTCGGCAACAAGAGACCACGCCCGGCGGTCCGATACCCGTACCCGCGCCGTTCTTATTTCGCTGCGACAACGACCAACGTGAAGTCATCCTGAAATCTACCGTTGCAGAAGCTGACCACTTCCTTCCTAATTGCGGCGAGCAACTCAGAGGCGCTCAATCCAATGTTGTGCCTGAAGCTCAACCAATCTTTGTTCTCCAAATTCCTGTCCATCCGAATTCGTCGCTTCGGTTAGGCCGTCGGTATAAAGCACCAAGCGGTCCCCGGAGTCCAACTGAAATCCTGCATCTTCGTAATTCCGGATCGGAAATATTCCCAGCGGCGCTCCCCCTTCCCGCAACAGAACTGCCTCACCCGATTCGTGGAATAGAATGGGCGGCCAGTGACCGGCGCTGGCAAAGGTCAGCCTGTTTTCGGTGGTATCGATCATGCAGTAGCAGAACGTAACGAACTTATCGGGAGCAATGTTATTGGATATCACCTCATTCAACTTCCCCAAGAGAGTGCCTGGTGAGATCGCTTCCGAAGCGAAGGCGCGAAAACTGGCCTGCAGGTTGGCCATCAACAGCGCCGCGCTAATCCCTTTGCCGACCACATCGCCGATGCAGACCCCGATCTTACTCTCGCTGAACTTTAGTACGTCAAAATAATCCCCGCCAACAACGCTGGCAGGCTGCCAAGTTCCCGCCACATCCAGTCCTCTCACCTGGGGAATCTTCTTCGGTAAGAGCCCTTCCTGAATGTCTCGTGCCTTATCCAGCTCTTGATCTTGCTGCTGCGAGCGCGTATTTCCCCTCTCGACAGCGCGTTGCAGTTCCAGATTCTTGCCTTCAAGCCGCACTCGCGTTTCTTTGTACAAATGGCGAACACTCCCGACGATCAAAATCACGATGACTACAAGTTTACCGCTGCCCCACAACTGCGCGAAAAACGCATCAAAGGGTACTCGATACACCGTCATCATGATTGCCACCGTCAACGAGACGCTTGCAACCGCGGTGAGGAACAGAAATATTAGATACGCGACCCAGTTAAAGGGAAAGTGGAGGCGCGAACTGACGGGAGCAAGAAGATTCATGATCGGCATCGTCAGATTTCCGATGACGAGAGTGTAGAGAAGTACAGGGACGAAGCCCGTACCGGGACCGCGCACATTTGTGACCCAAAGAACCGCAAATAACGCGACCGCAACCGCGAACAATAGCCCCTGTCTTGAGAAAAACGCGCGAGCGCCGTCGGAGCGGAGCCAGAACTTAGTGCTCGGGTGTGGACCTCGGCGATCGCTGGTCGTGCTACTGCGTTTTGGATGAAGCGGGCAAAGTCCTTCTGGAACAGAAACTAGCGACGACAGCGGAAGCGATGAAGCAGGCCTTTGCGAAGATACCGCGAAGTCTCATCGCCCTGGAGACCGGAACCCATTCCCCTTGGGTCAGCCGGCTGTTAACGGAGCTGGGACACCAGATGCTCGTGGCGCACGCCCAGAAGGTGCAATTGATTACCAAGAGCACTCGAAAAGATGATCGACACGATGCGCGAGCCCTGGCACGGCTGGCGCGGATCGATCCCGAGCTGTTGGGGCCGGTGCGGCATCGCAGTGCCCAGGCGCAAATCCACCTGACGGTGATCCGGGCGCGGGCCGAACTGGTGCGTGCGCGAACCGCCTTGGTGAACGCCGCCCGCGGGTTGGTGAAGTCTTATGGCCTACGACTGCCCCCGTGTGGCACGCAGCAGGTGAGCCGGGAGCTGGCCGCGGGATTGTGCACAGAGTTGCGCGAGGTTCTGGAGCCGTTGCTCAAAGAAATCGAATCCCTGAATGAGCGGATCCAGGAATACGACGCACGGATAGAGAAAATCGCCAAAGAAAGTTACCCGCACGTTGCCCTGCTCAAACAGGTGAAGGGTGTAGGAACACAGATCGCGCTGACGTATGTGCTGACCCTAGAAGACCCGCATCGCTTCCGGAAGAGTCGGGATGTCGGCTGTTTTCTGGGGTTGCGACCTGGCCGTCGGAACTCTGGGCAGAGCGAACCACAGAAGCACATCAGTAAAGAAGGAGACCGCTATTTGCGGACGATGCTGGTGCAAGGCGCACATTATATTCTGGGGCCATTTGGAGAAGACAGTGATCTACGGCGGTGGGGACTGAAGCTGGCGGAGCGCGGAGGAAAAAATGCCAAGAAACGAGCGGTGGTGGCGGTGGGCAGAAAGCTCGCGGTACTGCTGCATCGGTTGTGGGTGAGTGGAGAGACGTACGAACCCCTGCGCAATAGCCACCAAGCGATGCGTGCGGTGGCCTAGAGAGAAGAGCTTCCCACAAAACGGGGGATGCTAAAGGTCGAGGGAGTTGGCGATTGTCGTTCCTAGGCGATCCTGGCGCGAAATTTCTCGGGGAAAAACTGGGAAAGGCAGGAAGAAAGAGAAAAGGAGCAAAAAAGAGAGAAGGGAGATTCTATCCAAGAGCCGAGCTCGACCGCCGAGATCAGGTGACTGCGACTAACTCCTGGCCCAGTTTCCTTCGCAAGGGGGAACAGAGGTCGATTATCAGGTAGCAGCACCTGCTGAATCGAGGACACCCAACTTGCACCGAGCGACAATCGCTCAAAAAAAGAGTGCGGATGGAAGGGTGGCGACAGAGGCGGCTTGACTCCATGGCAACAATTTGAACAGAGAAGAAAGAAGAAGGAAGAAAAGAAGAGAGAAAAAATGAAAGAACAGACTTGACACTCACCGGCCTTCTCATGGAAGGAGTTGGCCGCCGGATGATTTGCCCCAGGCTGTCAAGTGTGCAATACGGTACAGCATCTCGATTCTCTCTATGCGCTAATGGAAAAGTAGACGAGCCTGGGCGCTGGGATTTGACCGCGATAAGAGTTGAATCAGCAAGCGCAAACCTACTGTGACTTCGTAATGTGTGCGCCTACTTCCCTCCGCGCGAGCCACACGAGCCTCAACGGCTTGACTGAGCTTCGCACTGTGGCCTCCTCTCTGCCTTGGAAGAACGTTTTGAGAAAGGCCCCGTGCCCTCGTCTAAACGCTGTTCTCGCCGTCGCGGCGCTACTGCTTTGCGTGGTTCCTGCAAGCGCGCTCGCTCAGCAACAAGCCTCCGCGCGCGCGGTTAGCGAGCGCTCCCTCCCGAATGCGCCTCTACCCAATTTAGGGTTGGGCCCGAAGGATCCGGCTCGGCGAACAATCTCTGCGGAAAGGTCAGCCAGTATCTTAGGCATCGTGCTCGACGTGAGCGGAGCGTCCGTTTCCGGCGCAGAAGTGAGCTTGATGCACGAGGACGGAACGGAATTGCACACGATGGTGTCCGAGGCTGACGGCGGATTTAATTTTACGAAGATTCCTGCCGGTTCCTACCTCGTGATCGTCAACGCGAAGGATTTTGCGACGTTTACATCGGCGGAGTTCGCCGTTGCGGAGCAACAGATCTACGAGGTTCCTGACGTCTCACTATCCGTTGCGAGTGCGAACTTGGAGGTGACGGTGCATCCCACCGAATTCATCGCCGCCGAGCAGATCAGAGCCGCGGAGAAGCAGCGACTGATGGGCGTCATCCCCAACTTCTACACAAGCTACGTTGTTGACGCCGCCCCGCTCACTGCGAAACAGAAATTCCGATTCGCCATACGCGGCACATTCGATCCAGTTTCCATGCTCGGTGTTGGCGTCGGCGCGGGCATCGAGCAGGCACTGAACTCCTATCCCGGGTACGGGCAAGGCGCTGCGGGATACGCCAAACGTTTCGCTGCAAAATTTGCCGACGGACGCACCAGCGACTTCCTGACTCACGCGGTCTTCCCGTCGCTGCTGCATCAGGACCCGCGCTACTATTATCAGGGCACCGGCTCCGCCAAGTCGCGCCTTGCGCACGCGGTGACCTCCGCGTTTTTTGCACGCAGCGACACCGGGCTTACCGTGCCCAACTATTCTTATTTGCTCGGCGACTTCGGCTCAGCGGCACTTTCGAATCTGTACTATCCCAAAGCCAACCGGGGCGTAAATCTGGTCTTCACCAATGCCGCTGTGGGCCTCGCCGGACGAATCGGCGGGAATATACTCCGCGAATTCTCCAAGCGCCTGACGACGAACGTGCCGGGCGAACGAATACCATGAACATGGCGGTTTGAACGGGGAAGTAACGCCCGGGGATGTGTCACTGCTTTGTCGTGACATGGAACTCGCAGCGGCTCAAGCCAATCTACAGCAACTTCAAGCGACGGCTGACACACTTAGCAGCAGCGTGATGCGGCGGCGAGGGCACGCAGCGGTGTTAGAAGCAAGGTTGACGAACCGACCCAGCTCGCGAACGAGATGACCGGCTTCGCATTTCGCGTCGCTCAGGAACTTCCGGTTTTCATGCATTCAGGCATTCCGTGGGCAGCTTGATCAACGCGGAAACGGGAAACCTAAAACTTGCGCAGAAGTTGTTGGGTCATTCGAGCATCAACATGACGGCCGATGTTTACACCCACACTTCGCAAGAGCCACCTGCCCTGGAGGATTGCTTGTTGGCAAGTTTCGACCTCTATAAAATCACAGCTGCTTCCTCAAAATTCAGCCGTGGATTGCGTGGGTGGAGCTTGCTTGGGTCTCCATAGCCCAGATTGCAGAGAAGATTCACTTTCCACTTGCCGTCCGGAAAGAATGCCGCATTCAATTTATCTGCGTCGAAACCGGACATCGGTCCGCAATCTAATCCCAAAGCGCGCGCGGCCAGGATGAAGTATGCGGCTTGGAGTGAACTGTTGCGGAAGGCATTCTCCTCAATGAGTGGTTTATTTCCGACAAAGTAGGAGCGGACATCAGCATGTGGAAAAAGCCTGGGAAGATGCTCGTGGAATTCGGTGTCCCAGGCGATGATCACCGTTACAGGAGCAGCCATGGTTTTGTCGACATTGCCGGGCGCCAGAACTGGCTTGAGAAGCGCCTTAGCGCCTGGGGTGGTCAGAAAACGAACCTGGCAGGCGAGCCGTTGGCACTGGTCGGCCCGAGACGCGCCAATTCGTAAGCCTTGCGCAAGAGTTCTTCCGGCACGGGTTCTGGGAGCCACGTGGAGTGGGTCCGTGCTTCGCGGAATAGTTGATCGAAGGCCTCCTGTGAGATCGGTGTTTTGGTGGCAGCAACATTCGGCGGTTCAGATCGATTGAGCATTCTCATTCACTCTTTCTGGCACGTTCAGCGCGAGCGGCGAGCGTCGAGGCTGAAAGGTCCCGCTCCGAACTGAGAAACCAGCAAGGCTCCGCCGAGCATGGAGACATTTTTCATGAACAGAATCATTTGTATCTGCGCCATCATCGGGTCCTGAACCGTCCAGAACTTGTGCAACATCAGGGTGACCGGAATCAGGAACAGCACGATGAGCCAGGCGCCAAGTTTTGGGCGGTAGCCCAGCAAAATGCTGAGGCCGCCGGCGATGGCCACCACGCCAGAAAGGGGAACCGCGATCCCAGCCAAGGGCACGCCTTGAGAAGCCGAAAAGGCGATGGTTTGCTTGGTGAAGTGATTGGGGGCGGCGAACAAGAAAATCAGGGCGAAGAAAAACCGTTCCAAAACGACTACTGCGCCCTGCCAAAAGCTTATTGCCTCCAGATCTTTGGAAATTGCGATCGAATTCGTTGCCATATACTTCCTCCTTTTGCTTTATGACTACTACGAGCGGCTGCGCAAACTAGGTTCGTCTGCACCGCTAAAATCGATTTCCTTGCGTGTTCAATCAGCGTGCTGCGGACTGGGCGTTCTTTGGGGCCGGGAAATTTATTCGAGCCCACACCGAGAACTTGGTCGGTTGCTGGCCTGCTATTTTGTTGGCGAGCGCGATTTGGTCGCGCGAATCCGAACCTAAGTAGGTATGGGCTTGGAAGTAATTGAAGGTCTCGGCTATCTCGGCGGCCCCAGGAAAAAGACCGGCGTATGCTTCCTTCGGGACTTGTGCGTACGAGAAGTTGTGACCCTGCCGATTCAGCGTGTCGACGATTTCGCTGAAGCTCATGAAATCGCCGACTAGGGGCAGATACTCACCATGGCCGGCCTGATCGGGGTGAGCGAATGCTCCGGCGACGATTGTGCCAAGTTCGGTGATGTCGCCCATGTGTATACCCCGCACAGTTGGATCGAGGGGGAGGGCCCAGCCCACGGATCCGTCCGCCTGCTTTTGCGGAGCTAAAACGCCGACCAGATTCTGGTAGTACATGGGCGCGATGACGAACGTATGTTTTGGGAATCCCGCTTCTTTGACTATCAGATCAATCTTGGCCTTGCCGGTGAAGTGGGGAACATGGAACTTGCCGCCACTGATCGCTTCCACATCAGGGAGCGTGGACCAGATAAAGTGTTTGACACCTGCATCTCTGGCGGCGCGTACCGCAGCTGTTGCCTGCTTGGCCTCATCGGTACCTTCTTCCCAAAAATTGGTGACGAAAAATACGCCGTGCGCCCCTTCAAATGCAGACGTAAGGGTTTCGGGGCGATTCAAGTCCGCTTGGACGACTTCGTCGGCGAGTTCGCTATGCTTGGCCGGATTGCGGGTCAGGGCGCGTACTTTGAATTGCTTGTTGGTTTGCAGGGCGCGTACTACGGCGCCTCCCTGCAGTCCCGTTGCGCCGACCACCGCGATCAGCTTCTTATTTGTGCGTTCCATTTGTAAGGTGCCTCTCAGTATATATTGATGCAGATTCTATTGACATAGATGCATTATTCTGGACATCGGTTATATAAAAAGGGCACAATAGTTTCGTCATGGACAAGAACTCACGAGACCCGGTTCACTGTTGGCTGGTATTGGGGAAGGCCTTTCGGGCGGCCGCGAAATATCTTTATGCGGGACTTGAGGAGACGGGAATCGACGATACCGACTTCCGGATACTTGAAGCACTCCTCAACAAAGGGCCTTTGCCGGTGAATACGATCGGCCCAAAGGTGTACCTTACGCCCGGCTCGATCAGTGTGGCCATCGACCGCCTGTTGGACAGAGGCCTGGTAAGCCGGGTCGAGAGCCCTGAGGATCGGCGCGTCCGGATTGTATCTCTTACCCCAAAAGGCAAAGAATTAATCGCACCGATTTTTCGCAAACACGCGGCCGAAATTAGGAAAGTCTTTGCCGATGCGAGTCCGAAAGAGTTGCGAGCTCTTGAAACGACATTGAAAAAGATTGGGAAGCGCGCCGAGAGTCTGGGGACCGGAGTCAATCCAAAGCGTTTAAGCCAACGATGACTTAGCGGCGTGATGCGCCGATCAATCGAGATGAAAGTGGTCCTGGAGAATTGACCTAAATGCAGATTGGGATCGACAGTTTCGCAGCAGCTATTTCCGACCCGGCCACAGGTCTCACGCTCAGCCCAGTGGAGCGCATGCACCATCTACTCGAAGAGATTGAGCTTGCCGATAAGGTCGGCCTCGACGTCTTCGGCATTGGCGAGCATCACCGGGCGGAGTTCCTCGACTCCGCTCCCGTTGTAATCCTCTCCGCTGCCGCCACGCGTACGGAAAATATCCGTCTCGCCAGCGCAGTTACGGTTCTCAGCGCTTCCGACCCCGTTCGCGTTTTTCAGGAGTTCGCGACTCTCGACTTGATCTCGCGGGGCCGCGCCGAAATTGTCGCCGGCCGCGGTTCGTTCGTTGAGTCGTATCCCCTCTTCGGGCTGCGTCTTGAAGATTACGATTCGCTCTTTGCGGAAAAACTCGAGCTTCTCCTGAAAATCCGGGAAAGCACAAAAGTGCACTGGTCCGGAAAACACCGCGCGGCCCTTACCGGCCAGGCAATCTACCCTCGCTCGCTGCAGAATCCGCTCCCCATATGGGTCGGTGTCGGCGGCACGCCCGAATCTTTCGTTCGCGCAGGAATGCTCGGACTTCCTCTCATGGTTGCCATCATCGGCGGTGAGCCCAGACGCTTCAGGCCTCTTATAGAGCTCTATCGCGAGGCCGGGCGTCGCGCCGGTCATTCTTCCGAGCAACTCACCGTAGGTCTTCATTCCGTTGGCTTTCTCGCGGACACCACGGACGAAGCCGCAGAAATATTCTTTCCAGGCTATGCGCATACTTTTACCGAAATCGGAAAGGAACGCGGCTGGCCACCCGCCACACGCGCTCAGTTTGACGCCCTGCGCGGGCCTACCGGCGCACTGCTGATCGGCGACGCCAAAACGGTCGCGAAGAAGATCTTTTATGTGAATGACGTTCTGGGCGGCATCTCCCGCGTCACATTCCAAATGGGTGTCTCCACGCTGCCACACGAAAAAATGCTGCGCGCCATAGAAATCCTCGGCACTCGAGTGGCGCCTATCGTCCGGAGCGAGCTGAGTGTCACTCCTGTACGCGCGTGAGGCATTTCCTGGGGATGGTCCGTGAACTGAAAGGAGAGGGTGATGCCGAAAGGCGAATACGAGATTTTTGAAGCTCTCAATCCTTTCTTCGAAGTCGTCATGGAAGGCTTACGCGGACTCGTTGATGGCGACCATTATTTCGACACGATTGCCGAAGACGCATTTTTCGAGTTCCGATATCACTTTCCCGGTTGGCCTCTGACGATTCGAGGGCGAGCCAATTTGATGGCTAGCTTCTCGGGATACGGCAAGACAATCAAGCTTCACTCTGGCGACGGGCTTGTTGTGCATCGTTCTCAGGATAGTCGCGTGGTGATCCTTGAATACGAAGTGCACGGGAAGATTCTCTCGGGCGGTGCGCCCTACGACAACAGGTTCATTTCGGTCGTCACGATTGAGAACGGGAAAATCGTTCATTGGAGAGACTATATGGACTCTTTAGCTGCATGGAGCGCGCTGAATGGCTCCTGTTAATGACTGTTAAGTGCAAGCTACTGGCGGCGGGGTGTGGTTTTACCATGGCAATATCGCAAGCCCCGTTTCCGGAGGTTTCGTTCCAAACTCTTGCACTTCAACAGTCTCTGCCACCCCGCGACCTGGGTCGTTCGGAGCTGTCCAGAACAGAGGAAAACGAGATGGAACAATCAGTCGAAAAGATCATTGAACGGAACTTGTTGGAGGTCTTTAACGCAAGAGACGCGGACAGCCGTCGCGCGGCAATCGACGAACTTTGGGATATGGATGGCGACCTTATCGATCCGGGCGGCGTTCATGAGGGCGTCGAAAAGATTAACGCCATTGTTCAGCTTCTTTTCACGCAGTTTGAAGACTATGTGTTCTCGGTCCGTGGGCCAGGACAATCTATGCATGGCGTCGGTCGCCTTCCTTGGTCGTATGGACCGGCCGATGACCCTCAGCGCCGGATCGAAGACCGTCGGTGGTTCTGGGAGTTCGTTTACATCCACCCGGCGTGCATGCAATACTCGCCAGACTGAGGGAAACGGAGGTAGTCCGTGCGCAGATCAAGGATTGCAGTTTCGCCTATCCTCACACTTCTCGCGGTGATGCTCTTTTGCAGGACTTCGATCCCGGCATATGCATCAGGCGATGACAAGGCAGCCGCTCCCGCTCCTACCGCGGCACGGCTCGACCGCGGAAAAAAAGTGTTCACCAACGACGACTTTGACCTGATGTGGCCGAAGCCGCAAGCTGCGGACGATGGCTCGCAGACATCTCCAACAACGAGGTTGCCTACGACGCTATCGCTCCGGAGGTCTGTCGCAGATACTCACGCGACACGCGCTGCGAGTGAGCCAACAAGCTCCGAAAAAGACCCGCAGTGGTACGCGGCGCGCTTCGAATCGCTCTCCGCCGAACTTGATAGCGTCAGTAGTAGAGAAGAAAGCTTGCGCGAATTCCGCGCCACGGGCACGGGCACGGGGCTGCATTTCGGCCTTCAATTGAACGCTCCGTGTGAGGACTACACCACGGACAACGAAATCGAGCAGCTTGCGATTCGGAAACAGGAAATCGAGCAGCAGATCGATGATCTCCAGACTACGGCGCAGCAAAATGGTATGTCGCGCGAAGTATTTCAAGAAGCCCCTGAAATTCTTCATGCCGCGCAGAAGCCATTGAGTCCGGAACAAGAAAAGGTGGCGCTGAAGGAAAGACAGAGTGAGTTGAACGGCCAACTCGACGGAGTGCAGGACGAACTGTCAGACATGTCGAACCAAGCGGCGGCGTTGGGGGCCGTTCTACTTCCACCCACGCCGGGCTGGGGCGGAAACCCGACTACAAACCTGATCCAGACGCTCGACAGCCGCGCTGACGAGATCAAGAGCGCACTCAACGAAAACGAAGATGCCGCTCGCCGCGCAGGTCTTCTGCCATCGGCGCTGCCTTAGAGACAGCTTTCACTCGAACCCGAGATCGCACAAACCGTTCCTGGGTTAATTGTTGGTGGCGGTGTCCTGAACCGCTCGGCGTGTTCGTTCGGAAACCCTCGGCGGTATCGAAACAATCAAACGCACCGGAGCGAAAATCGAGACGGCGATCAAGGAGCGCCAATGGCAGTGATGGCATGCGACGGAATAAGTTGGGGCGGCGCTCGGAAATCCAGCAGCCGCGCCCGTCACCCTTCGTCACCATTGTGGATGTCTGAGGACGATTTTGGTTTTGCGGAAATCGCCAAATTGCTTGGCTCTTTCGGGCAACGAAATGACCGATCGTTCGTAGCTCCTGGTCGCGTTGCCGGACATCTGCCGCACTGCAATCCACTTCTGCGGTTACAAACCCAATTGCCTCCCCTGATAGTGAATGCCGTCATCAGGTAGTTTTCAGTCCAGAGATCATTTCCTGAGGGGAGGCAGTCGCACGATGAGTTCACAATCAGTTTTTATGTCCAGAATCATCCCCCAGTTAACCGAGGCGAAGCGAGAGGCTGTACGCGAATCGGTAGCTTCGGGCGCCGCTCTGAACGGCCCCTACCTAGCGATGAACTTGGCTGCCGCTCTGATTGCAGGTTTCGGTCTTATGGAGAACTCTCCGGCCGTCATCATCGGCGCCATGTTGATCGCGATGCTCTATGGTCCAATCGTTGGTATCGCTCTTGGGCTGGCCGAGGCTAACCTGAACCTGCTCCGTCGCGCCTTATTGGCGGAAGTTGTCGGCGCTCTATTGGTCTTGGCCGCTGGCCTATTGATCGGCACATCGACCCGCGACCTCACCATCGGCAACGAGATCCTTGGTCGCACCTCTCCAAACCTGGTTGATCTGTTAATCGCTCTCGTAGGTGGCCTTGCAGGAGGATTCACCGTAGTATCGCCAGGCCTGAGTGGAGTCGTGGTCGGCGTTGCGATCGCCACGGCGTTGGTTCCTCCATTAACGACATGCGGAATCCTGTTAGCCCGCAATTTGCCAAATGTAGCCACCGGCGCCTTTCTCCTGTTCCTCGCCAATTTCACGGCCATCGCCCTCGGCGCAATGATTGTCTTTCTGCTCGCCGGTCATCGCCCAGCCGCAGCAGATGAATCCAAAAAAGTTCTTGCACCGCGACTAGTTTGCTTAGCCTTGGTCCTGCTCCTTGCCTTTCATTTGAATGGAACCCTGCGGCGCACCAGCGCTCGGTCGATCATGCAAAGCAATGTCCGAAAGGCACTCGCACAGGACGTCGCAAAGATTTCCGGAGCGCATCTGGCGGATGTCACCCTCGTCAATCGAGACGGTAAGACGACCGCGTGGGCCGTGGTACGAACGCCGGGGCCTATTTCCCCCGGTCAGGCCGCACAGCTCAACGATCTTGCGAGCAAGGTGGCGGGACGCGACATTGATTTGATCGTCAGGTCGGTGATCACCGCCGAAACGACACGATACGGCAACGTATACGAACCTGACTTACCCTTAAGGGAGAATCCGAACTGACGGTGACCGTTTCAGCGAATACCGGCTTGAGTGCTCGACTTCTCAGACACATCCATTGCTCTATTATCGTATTAGCTAAGTACCATTGCCTCGCCTAAGGCGACCGGTCATTCTCTCCGATGGTTAGCATTTTCATTGTAAAAACCCCATACGGCCGGATGGACTTTCGGGGAGGAGAGACATGAGGACGCTTTCATTCGCGGTTTTCGTTCTTACACTCGCTTCAAGTGTGATGGCGGCGCCCGATCAGAAACCAGCCCCGGCCGTCTGCAAAGCGGATCTGAAGACGTGGTCAGCACAAAAGACCGAGACTCTGACGATCGAGCAAATCAACACTCGCATGAACGAAATGGTCGCTTGCGCTGACGAGGCGCACCAACACCGACACAGCCACAGGAAAATGAGCGCGTACCTCGACGAGTTTTACCGTACGCGCTCTGAGCTTGCGAATCGTGCCTTCGACTTCATCGCGAGGCACGACCTTCGCGGACAGTTTGCCGAACAGGAAAACGGAATGAGCGGTGAGAGCGCTTCGAACCGTGCCGCCGAAAAGCCCTGAATAACCGCTAGAATATTATGCGATTCTCGTAAACCGCGGCAAACAGAATCGAATGAAGGGTGACCGGAACCGTTCTGGGATGTGCGGGAGGATAGTTCGACGAGTCAATCACAAGCGCACGCCGGCGCGATGCTGGCGAAACAGATCCGGCGAAGAATGAAAAACTACGTCTTCCCGCCGGAGCTTCTTGAAAATTTGACCGATAACGCTCGTGAGCATTTTGCCCGGGCATGAAAGCATCAAAGTGACCCAGAAACACCACGCCCCTTGGGTTCAGGCGTAGAGTAAGCTCGCAGAGTTGACCAGGACCCCAAACCATTGCAAGACAGCCCGGATCGCCTTTGCGTGTCTTATAACGGTGTATTTTCGGCTCACATCCCCGCTTGATTTCTCTAGCAGAGACACACCATATCAGGTCGAGGCAATTAAAGCGGGAGAAAACTGAATCGAGCGCCAGTGGGAGGGGGTAGGGGCGACCTGGCTAAATCGGGGTCGCCCCGACAGTTCCGACCCAGTTGATTTTAGTCCTCGTTCTCGTTATCGGCGGTGAGTGTGCCGATAAACGTGCCCCAGTTCGCGCCGAATCCCTGTGGGAAGCCATTGCTTAATTGGGCCGGAATATACTCGGTAGCGAACCAGAGATTGCCGTGCTCGTCCACTGCGGCGGCGGAATAATCGCCCCATCGTCCGACGCCGTTACCGCCGAACTGCGGGTACATCGTGAACCCGTCGTCAGGGAATGCACCTGCTCCAAGGACGTGGATACGGCCTGCACCGTTGTCCTCATTAATGCGGGTATAGGCCGCACTGGGGAAGAAGCCCGGCCCGGAAATCGTGAAACCAACGATTCCCTCGCCGTTTCCGTTTACGGCGATGGCGGGATACAGAACGTCTTCTCCGGCTGCGGTGATGTACCCTTGTGTCTGCATGCGTGCGTGCAGGTGGTCACCCCTGAAATCGGGACGGATAAGGAAGTACGCAGCTCCGTCGAGGAAATTGACCCCCTGCTGGATGACAGTCGTTAGCCCAGTCCACAGCAAGCCCTGTGAGAAAAAGACTTGCTGCATGCGGGTATCACCCGGAGACAGCGCGCCTTCGGGCTGCGGCGGTGTGAGTGAGGCACCGAAAGGGTTCGGCCCGGCCTGCTGAGTAGCGGGAGGCGCATCGCCATAGACCTCACTGTTGATGATTGTACCTGTCAACTCGACCGTCGGATTCGATTGATCGAGCGTCCTGGTGTCGGATATGGCCCAGACGGCAAGGCGGTTATCCAGAGTGTGCGTGAAGTTCAAATGGCTGACAAAGAACTCAACACCCTGGTCGTGGGATTCACTGTCGCCTTCGCCATTAAACAAGGACTGTGCCGGTTGAAGCGACCGCGCGAGGTGCCCTGCGGTCAGCGGGATGCCGCCAAAATGGACGACTGTGGGCGCTGCATTGGCTGCTAATTCCCGTTTGGAGAGAGCGTAAACCTGTGCCCCGTTTGAAAAGACGGGCCCTCCTCCGGTCAGCGCGGTGATGGAAAATTCGTTGGTCGTGTAGAAAAAACCGTTCGCGTCGGTGCCCATGAGGGGCTGATCCCCGAAGCACGGACACCCCACGTGGTTCTGCGTGCCGTTGCTGCCATCGTCGGTCGTATCGATCGAGAAAATGTTGAAGGTCGAAAGCGGGCTGTCCGTCGTGCTAACCGCAATCAACCCGTGCGAATGATTCGTCACACCGCCCGTAGCGGGGTCGATATCGATCTGAAGAATCGTGACAAACCAGCGGCGAGCCTGTGTATCGAAGAAGCACCGCGGGTCGCTCATGAACTGGGCTGCGTCAAGGCCGAAAAAGGTATTCGCAAAAACAGGGCCAGCGAGCAGCTGATGGCTCGAAGCATCATAAACAGCAAGAGCGACGTTGACCCCTTCAAAGACAAATCCGTTCCCGACGCAGAGGCCTTGATCGGGCGGTTCGAGCAAAAAGCCGCTTTGCAGTCCCTGGTCTATAACGTCCAAGCCGTTAAATCCAGAAGCGTTTGGATTAGCGTTGGCAATCTGCTTGGGCGCTGGTCCCGGGACAGAAAGCTGCGGACCCGAGCCAGCTTGCACACCATCATCAGCATCAGGGTGATTTTTAACACGCAAGGTCGTTATGCCAGAGGGAATAGCACCTGCGGAATTTCCAAGAGACGAAGTTCCCAGGTGTTTCAACTGAATCGTGGATACTTGATTTGCCGCGCTCTGGGCGACGGCGTTGGGCGCGCCCACGAACGCCAGCAAGGCCGCAAATACGACGAGCTGAGCTATCCTATTTTTCACGATGTTGCCCTCCTTTTCGACGAGACCGATAGAACTCTGGCCGCGCGCGCAGAAAACTACGTTTGGCTGTCTTATATTCCAGGCAGTTAACTTAGGTGCCGGAACTGCAGACGAGAATGAGCCCGAGCACCAGATCGCTGGCGCGGATTCTGCGCGCCAGTGCACAGAGTGTCAAGAAGAAAAATACTTCCTATAAGTCAAATTTATAGGCGCTCGATCATCGAGCGGGATGCGCCTGAACGAACTGCACGAAGTCCACCTATACTTACCAGGACTGCTCTGCTTCGTCCGCTCATTTTGTGCCTATGCATGCTGTTGCCCAGCCCCCTTGGCGTCGCCTTTAAGTCCGCCATTCTGCAGTCGCTGTCCCCTACGGACGTGAGAGACAGGCTTAGAGAGCCTGGCTTTAGCTTGGATGAATATGCGAACGATCTGCCGCCGATCCACAAGACCATAAGTGAGACTTCTAAAAAACGGCGATATTGAAGAAAACGTTCCGAAGCGTGACGGAAAGGCTTGCCTTTCGGCTCGGCTGAATCAAAACCGTGGTAAACCTGGACCACCAGCGCGAGCGCGCATCACCTACCGGAACGATAGGTCTTGTGTTCTAATCTCCGGTCAAGGTCGCCTGCGCATTTTCAGGGACGACGCGGACGTGCTCGGGTAGCTGTTTCGAGACTCCGTGGTCTGCTGCCCAGGCAACACAAACTTCTCAGCCGTACGAAGACTTGGCGATGCGCGAATTCCTCACCGTAGGAGCGCAGCTGGTGCCCCATGTGGAAGTTGACGGCAACCCTTGGGGGCGGGAAGCTCGGGATTTGTATGCTCTCCCCCATGAGCAACTGAGTAGCGAAAGCATGGCGCGGAAAAGCGAGGCATCCCAGCGAGCCAGAACAGAAGCTTTACAATCTCGTCTCCGACTACCTCCAACGTCAGAACCTCTACGCCCTTCCAGCGAGCCAGCGCCAGTTGATGACTCTCATGGCGATCCCTTCACCCCTTCAGGAGTCTGAAAATGAATGAACGTAGCTGGCGAGACTTGTACAGAGCCGCAGTCCTTGAACTTAACTCCTCCCTACTTCAAATTCGCGTGAACGAAGCTTTGGCCGCGATTAACGCGCGTGCCTCAGACGGCCACTGGGTCCCGCGCGACGAGCGAATAGACATGGACGAGGCACGGTCCACGTTGCGCGAATTGAAATCACGGCGGGAAGTGACGCGGACTAGGGCATGGCGTGTGAGAACGCGCGACTTAGACCAGATTGAGAACCAAACGGGGAAGCGCTAGCTGGCGGCTGCGTAGGTCGGAAGATCATCCCGGCCGGCAACAAGATTAGGAGGGCGCGAAGTGGCTCTCAGTAAGCCCATCATCGTCATCAAAGCCGGTCGTTCGGAGGCCGCATCGCACATACCGGCGCGCTTACGGGCAGCGATGAAGTGTTCGACGCTGCTTTCCGGCGCTGTGGCCGCACCGAGACAGCCGGCCGCGTCGCGAACGCCGAGCTTGTGTGCTGGATCTTCTTTAAAAAGCGTCCAACAGCATTGGTTCAATTCGGACGCCCATCCGGCAATTCCTTGCGAGCTTCAGTGTGCGGAAGTTCCATCCAGAGCAGCTTGAGCGCTACTCCAAACTTTCCGTCGTACACCAAAGTGAAGGTGTGGGAGCAACGTTCGCAGAGCCAATAGTGATGGGCGCCGTGGAGTCCGATCGGCGAACCCTTTGGAGGGCTGCATACGCTCGGAGGAATCTGCTCTGGACGGAAGCGAAAGAATTTGCCGCCTTCCGTCCAATGAAACGCAGTCGGGCACGCGGGATTTGCGCACTTCGGGTGAAGGTTCTGGCACAAAGGAGTCTCTGTCACCATCGGCAAGCCCGGGTTCGCAAGCTGTGCGTCTTCGTGCGATTGAGGAGCTTCACGTTGCACTTCCACTTGTGCGATCGTGGTTCGCAGCCACTTTCTGAGTGTTTCTTCAATCTCATGGTCGTCGTCATACCGGTAGAGTGAATCGAGCGTCTCCCCTGATGCGTTCAGTTGAATTTGGCGGCAGGGAGTTTTCCCCGCGCGAAGTTTAGGCGGCACCAGCTGCATCAGCACGCAATCGCTGCACGGCGCCGGATCGTTCTTGCAATCGTAATTCATGCACGTGGGAGAGTCTTCGAAGATATAGACTGGCCGCCAGGCCTCTCTCGGTGCACGGCCATATCCGCCCTTCTCCAAGAAGCTAAGCTCAAACTTTAGGACATCCAACAGGTCTCGCTCATCCTTCTGCATGGGATCCTCCTTCTCTTCCTCCACATCACTATCCGTGTTCCGCAACTGGGCCGCTGTGACGGCCGTCACGCAGAAACGTGACGCCTGTCACTGGTCGTTTTGAGCATCCGTAAGAGACTTGCTCAGCAAGCAAAACGACCTGACGAATGGTGAGAGATAATGATCAGCACCTTCAGAATTGTTTCGTACGGGGAAAGGGATAGAATCATTGCTGTCCAAATTAGCTGAGAACTCGGCCCGGCAATCATAAAAACACAGCATAATTCACCCTCTCGCTGCCTGTGCGGAGGGCAGGTTGGCCATTCTGAAGCGCTGCTGTTGATGGATGCTGTCTAAGTTGGCTCCCCCGAAATGTCGTAATTGCACTGCCTTTGGAAAGTGAGATTGTTTCTGCTGTCCAAATCTTTTTCCCGCTTAGCCAAGCTGCAAAGCCAATTGTTCTGGCAACCCTGCCGGTATCGGCGGAGGCTGGAATGGATCATCGATCCATGCCCACAGATCACGATAGACAAACAGTTGCTGTTGCAGCAGCGCCACGAGATTGGATAGCGCCCAGCCAAAGCGTGACTTCAACTGTAGGTATTTCACCAGCAAGATGGCGATCAGCGCTGTCCAGAGTTGGGTTTTCAGCGCATTGGCCGAAGTTCCCACAAAGGTTTTCACCCGTAGCGATTGCTTCAGGGCTCGAAAAAATAACTCAATCTGCCAGCGTTCCTTGTATACCGCAGCGATGGTGGCTGCCGCCAACCCCATGTGGCTAGTGAGAAATACCAGCACCCGATCGTTTTCTTCATCGTAGAACTCAATGCGCCGGAAGTACGCATGGATGTCGGTCTGGGCTAGCTTGTAGAAAAAGATCACTTGATCGCGCCACACGCCCCGCCGCTGCGGAATGGCGAGTTCCTCAACCACTCCGTAATCTGCGTTTTCCTTCAGCCGCGTCACAAAATAAACTCCTTGCTGGATCAAGTTCACAAACCACTCATAGTCCGTGTATCCACGGTCAAACACCAAAATCGTCCCCGGCGCAAATCGCATCTGCCGTGCCACGCGTACCTCATGTTTCTTGCCCTCCGTGATGACCGCATAAGACGGCAGATAGCCATCATGATCTAGCAGCAAATGTAGTTTCACCGCCCCTTTCGTCAATCGAAACTTGGCCCAGTCAAACATCGTGGCGCACAGATCGATCACCGAGGCGTCCAGGCTCAGCAGCGGGTTCTTGAAACGGAACTTCAGCTTCTTCCTCGTTCCTGGTTGGCTGGCCGCCAAGGTCTGGCATTTCGCCAGTAGCTGGTCAAACACCGTTTGGCACAACTGCCAAGGCCGATGTTCGTTGGCGTAGGCCAGAGTGGAGCGAGCCGGAGCCGCGGGCAAACCCAGATGACGAAGTTTGCCCTCGCTGGCGGCTAAGCCTCCGCAAATTTCGCGCAACGACTTGGCATGTCCCAGCTGGCAAAAGAGCATGGCGATGAACTGCCCCCAACTGCTGAAACCTCGGGCATGCCGCTCGGCGCCGTGTTTGCGCACGGCCGATTCAAATTCCAGGCGAGGGATCAACTGCAGAATCTGTGAGAAAATACTGCTGACTCGAGTCAAGGCTGAGCCTCCTTAGCTTTGTGATTGGCTTTTCCAGAGCCCAATCTCAAGCTAGCAGATGCTCGGCCTTTTTTCTTTCACAAATCGAAAACCTAATTTGGACAAGCGTGGGATAGAATACAAGCCAGTCTATCTATGCGCGCCCCTTACGGCCTCGAAATAATTGAGAACTGCGTGACTTGCCCGCATCGAGAGGATAGGTTTTTTTGCAATCTCCCGCCGGCGGCCGTGCAGCGCCTTTCGGCGATCACGTCGGCATCTTCCTATCCACAAGGAGCAACGCTCTTTGTGGAGGGGCAGGCCGTGCGCGGCGTCTTCATCCTTTGCGCGGGACGCGTGAAACTCTCCACGTCTTCGATTGATGGGAAAACTCTGATAGTAAGAATTTCGGACCCGGGAGAAGTATTGGGACTGCCGGCCACGGTTACCGGAACGCCTTATGAGCTCACGGCGGATGTGATCGAGCCCGCGCAGGCGAATTTTATCTCGCGAACTGATTTTCTAAACTTTCTCCGCGAAAACGGCGAGGTTGCGTTGCGTGTCGCCCAGCAATTGGGCGAAACCTACCATGCTGCTATCGCTGAAATGCGGTCCATCGGGCTATCGCATTCGGCTGGAGAGAAACTGGCACGGTTTCTTCTCGACTGGTGCGCCGACTACGGGGAGGGAAATCCAGAGATCCGGGCCAACTTGACATTGACTCACGAGGAAATCGCCCAAATGATCGGAGCGTCTCGCGAGACGGTTACCAGACTTTTCGCTGACTTCAAGAAGAAACAACTACTTCAAATCAAAGGTTCAACACTTATCGTCCGCAATAAGGCCGGGCTCGAGAGCTTGACCGGAAGCTAGGTCCTGCGGCGCGACCGCTTCTTCCCCGGGTGAATCGATTCACGCCCTTACCACGGTTCGTGGCGGAGTTGATTCTACGCATGATCGCGCAGCAGGTGAATTCTCCCCCTTACGACAACACGAAAAAAATGATAGCTATGTAATCGATAATGTCTCCGGCTTCGTGCTTGATTCCGAAGAAGCGAGTTTGAAGGCCGTTCTCTGAGAGTCTTCACCACTTTGGGATAGAACTCACGGTTGTAAGTCTCAGCGAACTCCTTGTTCTCCCACAGACTGATCGCGACCACTTCCGTCTTGTCGGGTGGGACCAGGAGTAGCTCATCGAGGAAACCCTTCTGCCTGCGAAGCAGCGGAAGAACTTCCTTGTCGAACACTTGCGGAATCTCTGATATCCAAGTCTTCTTAATCTGCACGGTAATGTGCCGGCTAAACATAAAGCCTCCTTGCTGGGCGCAGGCGGTTTCCTTGTGCGCCCTACGGGAGATAGGCTTCGGCCTCGAGGAACGCTTTGACCGTGTGCGTGTCGCTGCCGCCCATGGCCACACGAGCAACGTAAACGGATCCATAGCTGATGGCTTCCATCGCCAGATCTTTCTTCGAGGTCCTCTTGCCGCCCGTCGCGAACTTCGCAATCGCGGCGCGAGGCGTGGCTTTGACATTTGTCCGCCGGTGTTCGAGTAAACCTCGGTATCGAGTACTCGCGACCGGCTACTTAACCTGCAACGACTTGATGTAGCTCACCAGGCTCGAAATCCGAACTTCCGAACGTACATGATCGCTGGATCGGAATCCATCGATCTAAACAGCGGGCCCCACACCGGCATTTCCGCGTCGCCGTGTGCCGGAGCCTTCACGCCGTTCCGCAGCACCTCTTGTACATAGAGGTCCGGGAATCGTCGTGCCGCTTCGCCAGCGTCGTCAAGTTCGCCGGCGCGTGTTTCAACGCCGACGCGGCCGGCCCGTCTCCCTTCGCATCCTTGCCGTGGCATACCGCACAATAAATCCTTGAACAGGCCGGCGCCCGAAAGCGGAACTGTCTGCTTGACCGGTTCCTCCTTGGCCTGCTTGTCCTGCGCAAACGCCCTGTTGCCAAGGCCCAAAAACAAACCCATCAAAATCAAAATCCCAATCTGAAATCTTGTGCTCCGAGGTGTCTCGAAATGCGCCATTGGCCAAGCTCCTTGCCACTTTTTCCTCTAATGTCTTTCGTGCCCAGCGCTCGCCACCGAATTGTGTCTCGCGAAAGACGTTGGTTTTTCACCACCTATTTTTGCGGCGGGTAGAGTGCCAGATACATGTAGGCATCGGCGGCTTCGTCTTGGCTGAGGTAGAAAAAAACTGGCATCCTGCCTCGGTACGGCGTTGCCGGCGTGCCCATGATGATGGGCGCACCGCACGTAACCTTTCGCACGAAGTCGGGAAGGCCAACCCGCGTCGTAAGGGTCGAGAGCGGTGGAATCGTCCCTTCCATTATTTGCTGGGGGTCTGGGTTCGGTCCTGTCGCGCTGTGACAGACGTGGCACGTGGATTTCACTATGTGTTCTCCAACACGGTAGGACGATTCCTTTACCGCAATTTGATCCTTTTCTGCTCCGGGTACGCCGGAAAGTTGTTCGAGGTAAGCCACCAGGGAGCGAATTTCTGCCTCGCTCAACGCGGGCGCCGGCATATTCTTCCCTCCGTTGTGCAGCCGCTGCAGAAGGATAATTTTGGATTCTTTGGCCATGGCAGTTACATCGGACCGGCTCATTTCCTGGCCGGATTTCTTCATGCGCTCCATGGTGGCTGCAACGGAAGTCGCCTGCACCGGGCCGGTAATGGAATTTATCTCCGGTGGCGCACCCTGGCCAGACTCTCCGTGGCATCCCCGGCAATTCAGACGATAGAGGTCGGAACCGCTCAGCGTGACGGCTTGACTGGCGTAGCTCGGTGATAGTTTCAGTTGCCAGGGAATGGCTTCCTCTCCCGGACCGGTCGGAGCTGGCCCTAATTCCCAGGTCTTGCCCATGCTGGTTTCGGCGAACGACCTGTTTAGGTGAAGGATCCAGCTTTCGCCCTCCACGGCCGTTATCGAAGCATCTCTATTCCCGGCAGTCTGACCGAGCAACGACCCTGCCAATGCGAACACTGCTGCGACGCTCAGCAGCTGCAGGCAGCGCTTTTTCGTTGGTCGAGTGACGTACTGCCCGGAGAGAAGTGAACGGGACATATTTTTGCACACGAAAACTCCACTCCTTACGGCTGGAATCTGGACCGATTCACTGATTTGGCGGTTAGCTCAATATTCGCTGCCCTTTCTTGGTTCGGCTCGCTACTTCTTCACCACCGCCAAATCCACGTTTGTTGTGGCGTCCGTCACTGTGATCGACTGGGTCGTGGGTTTGCCGTCTGCGCTCCAGGTTTTCAACGTGTATGTGCCCGGCGGAACGTTTTTGATCGTGAAAGTACCGTCGTAGGCGGTCAAGGCGAAGTATGGCGTGGGAACAATTACAATGTAGCCCATCATATCGTAGTGAAAACTGCAGAGGGTCGTTGCCGTGCCAACATGGTCGAACTGAAAGGACTGTTTTTGGCCCGGCGACACAGGCGGCAAACCATGCCCGAGCGCCTTGTCGCCGCTGATCGAAGACCAATGGACGTTGTGAATTACGTTGTCGCTGTTCAGAAAATCCACCGTGGTTCCTCGTGAGATAACTATGGTCTGCGGTACGAACTTCAAGTTGCGCTGGTCAACTGATACATGTTCAGAGGGCGCATCGAATTTCTTGCCCGGAATAGCGTCGATGTAGACAGCAATGTTTTCTGCTGACTTCAATTCCGTCGCGGATACCTTTCCCTTTACGTCCCCTGCTTGCGCGCCACCCGCCACGAAAATTGAGCCGAAAACGACAGCCAAGACCATTGCTCGCCTGGTGGTTTTCATCCAAATGCCTCCCTGTTTGCGTCTCTGCGGCCGAGTTGTCAACACAATGTACAGTGTGGTACTTGTCGCCAGCGCGGCGCTGTGACCTGACACACAGTTCGTTGTGACGGCCATCACGCGTGGCTCCCTACTTTGGCGAACGGCGTTAGGAACAAACTTCATCGGAGGAATACACTGCGCCACAGCATCCAACTGAGGAGTAAGATTCCGTTTCGGATAGAAAGATGGTGTCCGTCTGAAATGAAAGTCCTCATCATCGGTAGGGGCGTGGTTGGGACAATTTACGGCTGGGCCTTGTCCAAGGCGGGCATCGACGTCACCCATATCGTGCGAAAACAGGGGCTTCCGGCCACCGACACCTTGGACCTATTGGACCTGCGACCCGGGTTTCCTAAACACACCCGGGTAATCTATGCTAGTTGGTCGCGTCTGCCGTCAATGAGAATGGAGAAGAGGTCCATCCGAGGACGTGGAACCATGAATTCATCGACCTGCCCGAGGTAAAGGACCAACGGCAGCCCGTCCATTCCAGCGAAACAATGAAGGCGATCGCAGCTGGTTCTGAGGGACGAGAACTAATCGATTGACAGGCCAACAATGGTCGATTTGAGCCAAGAGTATTTCTGCCTTGCGGACACCATCGGCCATTGCTTCACGAAGGGCGTTCGGAGATTTTTCATCGAGGAACACGAGGCGAGGGGCGGCTAGAATGGCCGCAACGACTGCGAGCGTTCGCTTCCTGCCTTCGTCCATAGCGGCATCCTATCATCTTCACTTTTTGTTCGCCAGGACAGCGCTGTTGCTCTGCTGACAGGAATACCGACGACGCCCTGGTCATTGAGGGCGTGCTTCAGTTCAGGCGCCGTTTGGCGGAAGCGTTCGAGAGGCTTACGGCTGAGGGCAGTGCCGATCGACAGTGCTTCTAAGCTAGCTTAACGACCTCGTGCTGTCCGACCCCGCGGAACTAGTCGTCTGGCTTGTCACCGAAACGAACGTCACCCCTCGCGCGAGTGAACCGGCACGCGTCGAAAAATAAGAGTTCCTGTGCGGCAAAACTAGTCGCTTGGACCTGGACAGGTTGTGTGCTTGAGCCAGGTCGCTGAGCCCGGAGTCACCTGAACTGCATTCGTCGGACCGTGAACTTTGTCGTCGTAATTGCCGGTCTGCTCAATCAAAAATTCGAGTCGGCGAACGGCACGGTCTGCTCTGGGGACCCGACGTGACTGTTTGTCCCACAACCTCGCGACTTCTACTGCCCTGTCTGTTTTCCCGTCGAGCAATTCTTGGGTGATGACGTGTGTAGAATAATATGGTCCTTGCGGGGCACCTTTCGGCGGAAAGTCATCCACCGTGTATCCCACCGGTAACGAACCCAGCACTCGGGTTGGGAGAGTGTCGTCGATTACGATCCTGGGCCACGCAATCAGGTGCACAAGCTCTGGCCGCTATCCAGAAGACAGCACCTGAACTGCTTGCCAAACACGGCTTGGATGACGACTCGCTTATTGAAAAACATTTAATCCCGCTCATGAACGCCGAAGAGACCAAATTCTTCACGCTCCCGGTGGGCAAAGGCAAAGATCGTCGGCTACAGATCGAGAGCCGCAAAACGGCGAATTGGAGCGCGCGCCAAAACGGTCTCGACATGGCCTTCAAGATTCGCGGGCTGTACGTGCGTGAGCAGGAGAACAGAGGCCCGGAGTTCTCCGTTGTCATGATCGACGCATCGAACCGACCTGACTGGGCGGCGATGCGGCGCACGCAGCCGAAAATCGAAGTGCCGGGTCTACCGGCTCACGTTCCGAAGCCATTAGAATTAGCGCCGCCGAGATGAGCGCGAACGACCAACGTCCGCAAACCAAGAGGACCGAACGTTGGTTGCTGCGGAAGTCCGCGAAGAAGCTCGCGGTGCTGTTTTCGTTTTGGACGCGACGCATCAAAGCATTACCGCAGTGATCTAGATTTGGGATTAGACTAAATCTCACTGGAACGCATGGAATCAACCGAAAGTCGCACAGAACAGCTAATAGCAGCCAAGAAAAGGCACAGCTCGGGGAATCCTTTCACTCGACACGATTCTCGCATTAACAGGGGTGGCGTGCCGTCCGAAATTCGAGCCTTCCACGAGTGGAGATGCGCGAATCTTTTTGATCGAAATAGAAACTTGAAACTCATCAGAGACTAGATTTTGTGGTTGCTTGCGGCTTGCTTCGACAGTGTGCGCAGTGCTGTGGCCCTGGCAGAAGGCCGCAGTGGCCGTCGTGCCCAGGGGCGTCAGCTCGTTACAGCGCCAAGCCGTTTGTCGCGCTTGTCTACACCTTGGCGTCTCCTTTCTCACGCCGATTCTTCTCAGAAACGTACCTTTCAGGCAGATTGCTTCAGCGTATTCTGATAATCAGCGACAAACTGACGAATCCCTTTGTCGGTGAGATCGTGGTGGATATCAAAGCTTTCCCAGTCTCGATTCAAATCGATCGGTTTGTATGGAATACTTTTGAGGCGAGCGCCGTTCTTATCGACGCCTTCATAAACGAAATCTCGGCCGGCCAGAGGAAACGATGCGTAGGCCCACTCTTCCCAGACTCCAGCCGGCGCCGTTGCGAGATCGGACTGTAAAGCGAACGCTCCGAGAAGATGGTTCAGGCTGCGGATGCTCGCCCCGAGAACCAGCACATGGCCGTCACCCGGTTCATACATCTTCTTGATGTTTCTCACGAGATCCATGCCATTCTCGCCGCGGTCATCGAGCCTGCCGAGGAAAGGAGAAACGTAGACTGGCTGTTTCGAGCCTTTCGTCGCGGCGTAAACGGCGCCAGCCTGCTCTTGCGAAAAACACAGTGTCATGTTGACGCGAATGCCCTCGCGCACGGAGGCCTGGGCCGCGTGCAGGCCCTCTTTTGTACATGGATATTTGACGTAGGCATTCGGAATCCACGAGAACATTTCGCGACCTTGCGCGAGCATATTTTCAGCGGTGGTATCGAAGTCCGCGAAGACTTCGATGGATACGCCGGCGATACCCACGAACGGCGCGATCTGCCGTACAATTTTCCTGTATTCATCTAGTTCTTGCTCCCGGCTAAGCTTTTGCCCCGATGAAATGAGCTTACGAATCTCCGGATTCTTGGCAATCAGAGTTGGGTTAGTTGTTTGGCCGTCGACGTCCCCGATCAGGTTCTTGACGCGAAGCGTTTCCGTCGGATCCCCACTATCGACCAGGATTTTTGTTGGCAGCATTGGTTTCATGTTTGGTACATCCTTTGCGCCGCCCAAGGCTAATGAAAGCAGAGCAGCACCTAAACTCCTCTGCTTGATGCTTCTAGACAGAGTTTCGAGCGAATGTGGGTCCATCGCTTTTATTGATATTTGCGCTCTTAGCAGGCGCCCGAAGCTTAGCTGGATAGCTCTCCGGGCGGCCACAGCCGGTGTAACCCACCTCGCCTTCGTGTTCAGCGTGCTAACCCGCCTGCCTCAGGCCCCCTTTGCCGCTTCGGCGAGAAAGAAGTCGTTCGGATCAGCCTCGCCAGTGTTCGCGGTATACAGGGCTAGAAATGAACAGCCCTTTTTTGTCGTGTGGGGACCATGGACGGTGCCTGGTTTACTGTGCAAAAAATCGCCTGAACCATACGGCTTGTTTTCGTTAATGAAGTCACCATCCAAAATGACGAGCGTCTCGCTCGCTTTCTTGTGCAAGTGCGGCGGGACGAATGCACCCGGTTCCATTCGAATATGTATGATCGACGGACCAAGCGCATAGTCCGTATTCAGGAGTTTTATCTTAATGTCTCCCGTGTAGCCCGGAAACGGGAAGTCTGCCACTTTCACGTCCTCAGATTTCACAACTTTATCAAGCATCGCTGTTCTCCTTATTCATCTCAATTTGACAATCAACCATACTTTCCATTCCGGCTCGACTTTTGAGAATTTTGCTTTTGAGACGCGCCAGGTAAAGTCCGCACGTAAAGCACGACATCCCAAATGTGTTCCGGGGTTTCGACCTTGCCGAAGGCGGGCATACCGGTGTAGCGGATACCGTTTTGGATAATCCAATAAAGTTCCTGGTCAGAATAATCCTGTACTCGCCTGCTGGTCAGATCAGATGCGCGCGGGTACATCCACTTCCCCGGCGGCCCTTCGGCGCGTCCGTCGTCGTTGTGGCAAATGCTGCAATCCAATCCGTAATAAGTACCTCCGCCCGAGATGCTCGCTTTGATGTCTTGTGGACGCGGAGGAATGCCCTGGTGGCTTGCGCGCTCGATGAAAAAACGCTTGGATTGATTTGCCACCAATGTCTCAACATGGCCTGGTTTTTGCAGCGCGGACAAATTGAAGCGCATCAGTCCAATCACGACCAGCACGATTACAATAATGACAACCGTCCACACAACTCGTAATCGCATTAAAGTCCCGCGTCCCGCTGGAAATGTGTCGTTTTCGGGAAAAAACAGCCTTCCCGATTTTGAATGACGACTTCGGTTTATTCCGACTTTAAGACTGGATACCCCTGCACGTACGTCCAATCGGTCGACTTGGCGGGAATGTGGCAGCCGAGGCAGTCCTTCTTATAATCCGTCGCAACCTGCTTGTCGGGAGCGTCGGCTTTGAAAAGCGCCCAGCCCCATCCATCGCCCCAGATTGGATTGTTTGGAAAGCGGTTCTTCTCGTCTTTGATCTGTACAAACCACACCACGATTTTCGAAGCCCAGTACGCGTCCCCCGTCTTTAGCTCCGCGTGATCTGTTCCATAGATTTCTTTCACCAGCACCGCCCCATCCGGAAACTTCCCGGTTTTGCGGTAATACGCAGCCGTGCCCGGCGAGGCATAGGTCACGTGCATCTGGTTTCCCTTCGGATCGATCACAGTGTAGGTCCCGAGCGATTCGTAACGATCCCGGTAGTCGGCCGGCTTTCGAATGTTTCCTTCTTTATCGACCAGGTCAAATCCGTCGAATTTTGCAGCGCGCTGTGAATTGACTGGCTGATAGCCGGCCACGATGAAGAGCGCGACGATGAGCAGTAACATGACGCGGGTCATTTGGCATCCCTCCTGTTTTATCAATTCGAACCACTGGCACAAAGGGGCTATTTCAAAATCCGTTTCGCGAGAATCACGTCCTTTGCTTTCAGTTGGTTAGGGGAAGATTTGATATGCGTTCTAGTTGAAGCGAGAATTTCCTCGAGCTATATGACGATATGGTTCCAATGAGAATTCCTTTTGACCCAATGTCCCCTTGTGCCAGAGACATCTGCGAAAATGCAATACTGCAAACGCTGTATTTATCTCAAGTGAGTGCCTGTGCAAAATCCACGTGTAGCCGAAGGAAGCAAGCGCGAAACTCCCCAAGTTGGCATGAAACCGAATCATCAGCACGAAGCCGACTGCAGAGCCAAGCGACGCCGCTGTAAGCATTGATTTGCGTGCGACGAGCAATATCTGGTCTCTGACCGCAATTGGTGCGGACGAGTGTGCGGCAAAATACCCTGTCCGCGGACCCCGAGATGTTGCCGGACGGCAGCTGCGCCCGAGATGTTTTCAAGAGTACTGCCGAGAGACTGCTCCCGAGCTGCTCGCTCGCGACGGACTCGATGACGACGCGCTTATCAAAAAACATCTAATCCCGCTTCTGCAAGCTACTGAAACAAAGTTTTTCCCATATTCATCGGGAGGGAAGCGGAAACTGCTTACTCGCGAAGTCGCGAATCACAGCATTCGAAAGGAAGGTCTCGATATGGCTTTCAAGATTCGCGGGCTGTATGTGCGCGAGCAGGAGAACAAAGGTCCGGAGTTCTCGGTAATCACCATTAACGTCTCGAACCGACCGGACTGGGCGGCGATGCGGCGCGCTCAGCCAAAAATCGAAGTGCCGGGTCTGAACGCGCCTCCGAAAGAAGAATGAAGCTCGGGGAATCCGACTCGCACATACTGGCCGCCAGTTTCGGCTCTGCTCCGCCGGCGCCAATCAGGGACGGTCATGACACATCCGTCATACATCTGGTTCTCAGTGTCCGGTTACGACTTATCGGGACTTGACGGGTCGTGCCTAGCATGATGCTGTTGTCCTGCCCTTGGGCGTCCCTAGGAGACCTCGATGAACATATCTTTTGAAAACAAGGTTGCACTGGTCACAGGCGCTGGCTCCGGAATGGGGCTGGCGACGGCGAAGGCTTTCGCGGAGTCGGGCGCCGCCGTCGTGCTGGCGGACTGGAATGAGAAATCGTTGCGTGCTGCCGCCGACGAATTCATCGCCCGGGGCCACAAGGCGCTTGCCGTCGCCTGCGATGTCTCGGATGACGCGCAGGTCGAGGCCATGGTCGAGAAAGCCGTGGCCACATTCGGGCACATGGATGCGGCTTTCAACAACGCAGGCGTCCAGAATATCCTCGCCGAGACGGCCGATACGACCCGGAAAGATTACGACCGGGTCATGGGTATCAATCTTCGCGGTGTATGGAGTTGCATGAAGTTTGAATTGCAGCAGATGCGCAAGCAAGGAAGCGGCGCCATCGTTAACTGTTCTTCACTTGGGGGACTTGTGGGAGGCGCCGAGCGCGGGATCTACCACGCCAGCAAGCATGGAGTGCTCGGATTCACCAAGAGCGCGGCTCTCGAATATGCGCCCCGCGGCATCCGCGTCAACGCTGTATGTCCGGGCCTCATCTGGACACCGATGGTGGACCAGATGGTCGCGGGAGGGCAGGGTGAAGCCATGAAAGCCATGGAGAAGAGCGTACCTATGCAACGTGTCGGCCGCCCCGAGGAGATTGCGGATGCCGTTCTGTGGCTCTGCAGTGAGGCAGCCAGCTATGTGACCGGCCAGTCGATATCGGTGGACGGCGGCTACATCATGCATTGAGGGCAGTGCCCTGATTGACGCTAGTGATGAATCGGATGCGCGTTTTCGGGAACGGTCGAAATTCGGCACGGTGCTCTGCGCGCGTTCGATTAATCCGTTTGAAGGTGGGCGCTGGCGGTTGCGGCGGACGCGGGCTAGTGGCTGCACCGATCTAATGGCTATGGGAATTGAATCTTTTTTCGTTTGCAGCCTATTGATTTTGCTTGGCTTAGGAAAATCACGGAAAACCGAAAATCGCAGTCAAAAGCTCTACCTTGCGGCATGACGTAAGGAGCATAGCACGCGAAGCGTCCGTCGCGCCAGCGACTACGTTCAAACGCCGTTACCGTACAAGTAGAGTCTTGCTACGGCAAGTTTCCGGTAATCCGGCACGACTTACCAGGCATTGGACAGAGTTTGTCCCTGACTCGCCATCAGTTCCTGTTGCTCCGCGATAGAATCGAGACCAGTTGACAGCCTCCGAACGTCAGTTGGATGCTTGGACGAAATGCCAGAGAACATCAAGCTACGAGTCGCATGCGATGCGGATTTCGCTTTCGCGCGTACCGTATACTTCGAGACAATGCGTTGGATTATCGAGCGCTTGTTCGGCTGGGACGAAGTGCGCGAGGACAAGAACTTTGCTCAGTTCTTCAAACTCGACGAAGTCAGGATTATTACCGCCGATGACCAGGATGTTGGCTGGATTCAAGAACAGGTTGAAGGTTCAACCTTAAACATTGGCTCTTTCTATGTAACGTCTAAGATGCAGCGATGCGGGATTGGAACGGAAGTTCTTCAGATGTTGTTCGCGCGTGCCAGAAATCAATCAAAGGCAATTACGCTGGCCGTGGCTAAGATCAATCCAGCTCTTCACTTCTATGAGAAACACGGATTTCGAATCACGCATGAGGATAAGCACAAGTTCTACTTGCGAGCTGAACCGCGCTAAACGCTAGCGCTTTACCGGATGCGCGTTCTCGGTGAGGAGTGAACGGAGGCGGGAAGCTCTGCGCGTCCGGTAAAGCCGTTTGGACGTGGCCGCCGGTGGTTGCGGTGGACGCGGGCGCTATGCAAATTCAATGGTGGGAAGGAGCGGCGTTAAGCGGTGCCGAGGCTGTGCTGCAGGGCACGACACATGACACCGTGCGCGCCGAAATTGGCTACGGCGAAAAAGGATCGCAAAGACTGTGGTTGAAGAAGCTGGAAGAAGAGATGGATTGGGCGAGAAGGCACAGCGATACGGAGCGCCCGGAAGGACGCAGAGTTTTCGAGTTGGAGAGAGTAGTTTCATGCCGCAGCGCTGATCGGTGGTGGAGAACGAAGTTGGATTTCGGCAGCGGTAAGCCTTTCGATGACCTTCATTGGTCCACCGCATTTAGGGCAGCGCCAAAGATCGGGACCGTCTTCGGTGGAGGAGGCGTGTTGGTCGGCTTCTGGCTGTTGTTCCGAACCCAACAACTGCAAGCAAAGCGGTAGGAGTGTGGCGCGTTTGCGGTTGGCCAAAAAGCCGAAGTTACGGATGCGCACGAAGCCTTTTGGAAGGATGTGCAGTAAGAAGCGACACAGGAACTCGTCGACCGATAGAGGCAGCAACTTCTGTTTGTTGTGATCAGCGGAATCACGCCAGCGAAAAGTGACTTGGCCATCGGTGAGGGAGACCAGGCGATGGTTGGAGATGGCCACACGATGAGTGTAGCGGCCCAGATAGTGCAGCACATATTCGGGGCCACCGAAGGGACGTTTCAAGTAGACCACCCAATCTTGTCGAAACAGCGGCCGCAGCCAGGCGGCGAAGATCTTGGGCTGAGCGAGGAGTTTCAGATCGCCCTCGAAGCGGAGCTGGCCGTTCTGGAAGGCCTGCTCGAGCGCAGCAACGAACTTGCCGCGAAAGACTTCCCGCAACACTTTCTTGGGAAGAAAGTAGTTGTCTCGCGAACGAACCCAGCGGGTGTGATCGAGTGAGAGGCCGCCGGCAGGAACGACACAATGGACATGCGGATGAATTTTGAGTTTTTGGCTCCAAGTGTGTAACACGCTGAAGAAACCGATCTCTGCACCAAGATGCCTGGGATTGCGAGCCACTTCGAGAAGAGTTTCCGCACTGGTACGGAACAGCAGGCCGTAGAGGACCTTTTTGTTCTGCAGCACCAGCGGGGCCAACCGATGAGGCAGTGTGAAGACCACGTGCAGATAGCGGGTGGGGAGAAGTTCTCGTCGACGCGCAGCGATCCAGCGGTCCCGAGCAGCGGTCTGACACTTCGGGCAATGGCGATCACGACAGCTGTTATAGGAGATGGGGGCCCGATGTCCGCAGCGGGTGCACTCATCGAGATGACCGCCGAGTGCGGCGGTACGACACCGGCGAATGGCCAGCAACACTTTGATGTGCTTCCAACCGAGCCAGTGGCGATTTCGTTCGAGAAAGGCAGCTCCCGCGGCGCGGATCAGATCGGCCACCTCGAGTGGTGGCCGGGCCATCTAGTGCTCCTGCGGCGAAGGTCCTTCGAGCGGCAGTGAATCCAATGGACTCGCGGCCGCGTGCAAGAGACGTTGCGAGAGATGCAGATAGCGGGCCGTCTCTTTCAGATCGTTATGACCTAACAGGATTTGAATAGTGCGCAGGTCCGCACCATCCTCGAGGAGATGCGTCGCAAAACAGTGCCGCAGCGTGTGAGGATGAACACCTTTCTGGAGGCCCGCGCGCTGGGCGGCTTGCTGGCACGCATGCCAAACGGTTTTCGTATCGATGGGGTGATCGGCGCAATGGTCGTGGTGGCCCGGAAAGAGCCAGACTCTTGGTTTTCGGTGTAAGCGGTGCCAGTGCTCACGAAGTTCTTCGAGCAATTTAGGACTGAGCATCACGTCGCGGTCTTTGCGCCCCTTGCCGCCTTGGATGTGAATCACCATCCGCTTGCTGTCGACATCGCTGAACTTCAGGTGCGTCACCTCGGCGTTGCGGGCTCCGGTGGCGTAGAGCGTCATCAGCAGTGTGCGATGGAAGGCAGTGGAGGCTGCGTCGATGAGTTGCGCAACTTCTTCCTGGCTGAGGATCGCTGGCAGGCGATGGTCCTTTTTCAGATAGGGAGTCTCGGCGATGTTCCAGGCTCTCTTGAGCGTCTTGGAGTAAAAGAACCTCAAGGCTGCCAGACGAACCGCGACGCTACCCGCCGACAACTTGCGCTTCTCAAATAGCTCCGCTTGGTATTCGCGAATGTGTCGGGGGCCTAAGCGATCCGGGGAGCAGTTGAAGTGTCGAGCAAAATCCTCGACGGTGCGGATGTAGGAACGTGTGGTCTCTGGAGAGTAATTACGACGCCGGAGTTCTTCCAGCATCATTTTGCGTAGATGGGTCACAGGAAAACCTCCTGTGACCACATTTACATCAAGCCATCGAGCAACCAACGCTCGACTACCTCACGCGTAGCGTCCGCCGCTGGGCGGCTACGTCCAAACGCCGTAATCGGAAAAGTGAAGTGCTACTTCATACGTCCGATCCGCGATCATCACTCCGACCAGCTGGTAAGCCGTCGTCCCAGCCACCCACGCTTGGCAGATCAAGCGCAATGCGAAAAGGCGCGCCGTGCCGTCGCAAGGAGCGCCTTCGTGGCCGCTCGCCAACGAGCGGAGATCGATACTGAACTGTAGAACAGTCTTATAAAACGGCGGCGATACAATCCACTTCAATATCAAACCCGCCATTCCAAGCAGGAACATTGATAAAAATGCGCGCCGGCGGGTTCTGCGGGAAATAACGCCTGTAGACGGCATTCACCGCAGGAAACATGTCCACTGAGGTGACGTAGACATTCAGTTTGAGAATGTTTTCCAGAGAAGAGCCTGCCGTTTCGACACAGAGCTTGAGTTGATCCAATACGATCTCCGTCTGACGCTCAATTGGTCCCTTGAAGATTTCTCCTGTCTTGGGGTCGAACGGTGGAGCACCTGAGACGTAAATTGTTTCGCCGTGCTTCGTCACGGTTGAAGCTGGGGCCTTGTATTTGTCCAGGTAGGTCGCCAGTGGCTCAACGCGAATGATTTCCCGTTTCATAGATTTCCTCCGATTGAAGAATAATCCTGAGCTGCTTCTGTGTCGAATATTCTGATCGCTGCAGCATAAAGCACCTCGGAAAAGAGTCTATGCCGGGGGCCGCAAAGATGATTGTCACAACCACCGTCATGACGTGGGCATGCAACGCAGAAGAGTTCAGCCAAAAATGTACTCGCATGTTGGAGAGCTACGGATGGAAGCTCCTTGGAATCGACAGGGCTAGTCCCGTTTCAGATGAAGACGATACGGCACATTTCATACATACCCCAAGATGTGAAAGATGGCACGGCTAATCGGAAGTTGGCTCGCGTTGCACCACAACCAAAAACACCACACCGACAATGGTAAACATTCGGAATGCCTCTTCCTGCCCATTCCATCTTTGCGACTGCCACATCAGAAACCATTCGCCCCCGACATCGAGGAATGCGACCAACCACATCAGCAGGCTCGTCGTCAGCGCAATCACGGCGACGTTCTGCGCAGCGGCGAATTGCGCCCTGTCCGCACGATACGATTTCAGCAAGCGAACACCACCCCGCCAGCATAGAAGCATAGTGACTGATTCCCAGGCGATGATACCGATGTAGAAGACCGTATGTACTTGGGGCGAGTTGACGGCGCGCCACATGAGGTGGTTTCCCGGAAAGGTTGAGTCCATCATCAGGACGTGGCGGACAAACTCGTAGTTGGAGCCGTAATCCGTGATGTTGTTTAGGACCAGAATCGTGTAGAAAAGTGCGATTGCAAAAACGAGAACCGCTTTGGAAACGCGAAGCGCCATTACATGCCGCACAGGTTGTCGCACGCAGGAATTATATCTTCTCGGTGACTTACCGCGAACTTTCTCGGAGTGCGCACAAGTCCTGATTAACGCTAGTGATGAATCGGATGCGCGTTTTCGGGAACGGTCGAAATTCGGCACGGTGCTCTGCGCGCGTTCGATTAATCCGTTTGAAGGTGGGCGCTGGCGGTTGCGGCGGACGCGGGCTAGTGGCTGCACCGATCTAATGGCTATGGGAATTGAATCTTTTTTCGTTTGCAGCCTATTGATTTTGCTTGGCTTAGGAAAATCACGGAAAACCGAAAATCGCAGTCAAAAGCTCTACCTTGCGGCATGACGTAAGGAGCATAGCACGCGAAGCGTCCGTCGCGCCAGCGACTACGTTCAAACGCGCTAACCGCCGAAGTACGTATCAGTACTCAGCTCTTGCCTTCGATTCGGTAGGAGGCGGCTCGCGGCTATCAGGTCTCGACCCGCGAACCGTGGAACAAAAAGCAGCCGATAATGATTAGCAAGGATGCGGCACCGATCATTTCGTTTCCGATAAAGAACCCCACTATCGGAACAGTGAATACAGCCTGAATCAACACAGCGAAGCCGCAGATCAGGGCGATAGGCTTGCTCAAACGCGTTTCCCCGAACGTGACGACCAGTACAATGAGTGCAAGGACGATCCAACTCCACGCCATCGAGAGAAAGGCAATCTCGAAAACAGATTGCAGACCAATCGGCACATTCGACGCATGCACCGCCGGGGCGGAGAACTTTAGATATGCGAGGCAATGCACGGTGGCAGCCACAAGCAGCACAACGCAACCCAGCGTTAGCAATGTGCGCGACACCGTACGGCGTGTAATCATCTGATTCGGCATTTCATCGTCAGGAAGAATGCATTCGTGTTGCAGAACGAGTGGAGGATGCCTTAAGAGCGCGACTGCGTCAAACGTTGATTCAAGCAGTGAAGTCGCTATTTCTTTATCCCAACGTATGAACCCCGATTTGTCCTCAGGCCATTTTTCAAAAATATCGCCCGCAGACCTGCATCCCTCATTGCCCTCAGCGTGTTTTTCCTTTCGAACAATCCCATTTCGTGTCGGTCAACCATGTACCTAATATCTTTAGTTTTTTCGGCGATCAGATAATGGTCATCGGTAATAGATAAATTTCGGCGCATTTTGGCGAGAGCCAGGACAGTAATCTTAAGGCTCTCGCTGTCGTAGGTCGTCAAATGTGAACCGGTTTTGAAACTAGCTTTAGAGCGCCAAGGATCAATAATGACCACACCGCCGGTTTTAAGATGGCGAGCAATGTTGCGGAAGGTCTTTTTCAAGTTGGCATAGGTTCGCACATAACCGATAGAGCTGAAAAGGCAAAGGACAACATCAAATCGCTTTCCCAAATTGAGATTCACCATGTCAGCCTGCCCGAAAACAACACCCTTGATCCTTTTGCGCGCCACTCTGAGCATGCCCACATTTATATCGGTCGCAAGAACCGAAAAATCACGCTTCAGAAATTGTGCGTGCCTGCCTGTTCCGCAAGCCAGTTCAAGTAGATCATTTCCACCAGTTTTCTTATATCTTTTGATAATTTGCCTGATCTTATCCGATTCCTTTTTGTAGTCTTTATCGGGATACAGGAGGTCGTAATATTTTGCCAAGTCTTTGTAGATTGCCAGCTGTTTCATAAAGAACAATCTGACTTCGGAGTTGATGAAGGCCACTATGATTCGTCAGGTCAGGCTAAGTCAACTCCTGGTAGACGCTAGCGCTTAATTGGACGCGCGTTTTCGCGAATACGTGAAACCAGGCACGGTGCTCTGCGCGCGTTCGATTAAGCCGTTTGAACGTGGCCGCCCAGTTTGCGGCGGACGCGGGCCCTATGGAAATTCAATGATGGGAAGGAGCGGCGTCGAGGTTCGCCACGTGCGAGCGCCAGGTTGCACCACGTGACACCTGGCGTGCGGAATCTGGTTACGGCGAAAAAGTATGGTGAAAAAGGTGGTTGTAGAAGCTGGAAGAAGAGAGTTATTCGACGACAAGGCAAAGAAGTGCGAACCGTGCCGAGGCACGCGAAGAATTCGAGTTGGAGAGAGCGCGTTCATGCTGCCACGGTGACCGCCGGCGGAGAGCGAAGTTGGATTTGAGCAGCCGTAAGCCGCTCGACGATCTGCATCGGGCCACCGCACTTGGGGCAGTGCCAAGGATCGGAAGAGTCTTTGGTGGACGAGCGGTTTTGTTGGGTTTGCGGTTGTGGTTCCGAGCCGAGAAGGTGAAAGCAAAGCGGTAGGAGTGTGGCACGCCGTCGGTTGGCGAGGAAGCCGAAGTTGCGGATGCGCACGAAGCCTTGCGGAAGGATATGCAGAAGGAAGCGGCGCAAGAACTGGTCGAGCGACAAGGGCATGAGTTTCTGCTCGTTGTTGTGGGCCGAATCGCGCCAGCGAAAGGTGACTTGGTCATCGGCAAAGGAGACCAGGCGATGATTGGAGATGGCCACGCGATGGGTGTAGCGGCCCAGATATTGCAGCACATATTGGGGGCCACCGAAGGGGCGTTTCAAGTACACCACCCAGTGTTGGTGGAACAGAGGCCGTAGCCAGGCGGCAAAGATCTTGGGCTGAGCGAGGAGTTGCAGGTCTCCATGGAAGTTGAGCTGACCATTCTGAAAAGCCTGTTTGAGGGCATCGACGAACTTGCCGCGAAAGATTTTGCGCAGCACCTTCTTGGGAAGAAAGTAGTTATCTCGTGAGCGAACCCAGCGGGTGTGATCGGGCGAAAGGCCGCCGGTGGGAACGACACAATGGACATGCGGGTGAAGTTCGAGCTTTTGACTCCAGGTATGCAGCACACTGAAGAATCCAATTTCAGCGCCGAGGCGTAACGGGTTGCGGGCCACTTCCAGAAGAGTTTCCGCACTGGTGCGGAACAGGAGATCGTAGAGCAGCTTCTTGTTCTGCAGCACCAGTGGCGCCAATCTGCGGGGGAGTGTGAAGACCACGTGCGCGTAGGGAGTTGGAAGAAGTTCTCGTTGACGCGCGGCGATCCAGCGTTCCCGGGCAGCAATCTGACACTTCGGACAGTGGCGATCACGACAGCTGTTGAAAGAAATGGCCCGATGTCCACAGCGCGTGCATTCATCGAGATGTCCGCCGAGGGCGGCGGTGCGACACCGCGCAATGGCCCGTAGCACTTTGAGATGCTTCCAGCGCATCCAATGGCGGTTTCGTTCGATGAAGGCTTCTCCCGCAGCGCGGATGAGATCGGCCACCTCCAGAGGCGGCCGGCTCATCTAGTCCTCCTGCGGTGACCTGTTTGTAAGTTTCAGTAAGTCCAACGGACTGGCGGTTGAGTTCAGGTGACGTTGGGAGAGGTGCAGGTAGAGGGTGGTCTCTTTTAGATCGCCATGACCTAAGAGAATCTGAATGGTTCGGAGATCAGCACCCGCCTCGAGCAGATGCGTTGCAAAGCAGTGGCGCAGAGTATGAGGATGAACGCCTTTCTTGATGTTCGCTCTCTTGGCGGCGTTATGACACGCATGCCAAACCGTTTTCGTATCGATCGGCTGATCACCACTGTGGCGGTGGTTGCCGGGAAAGAGCCATTGGCTGGGTTTTCGCCGCAAGCGGTGCCAATGTGCGCGGAGTTCTTCAAGTAGCACTGGGCTGAGCATTACATCGCGATCTTTGCGTTCCTTGCCGCCTTGGATGTGAATCACCAAGCGCTTGTTGTCAACATCGCTGAGCTTCAAGTGCGTCAGCTCGGCACACCGCGCGCCGGTGGCATAGAGGGTCATCAGGATCGTCCGATGGAAGGGAGAGCAGGCCGCATCGATGAGTTGAGCAACTTCTTCCTGGCTGAGGATCACCGGCAGGCGATGCGTTCTTTTAGGATAAGGTGTGTCCGCGACGCTCCAAGCCCTTCTTAGAGTCTTGGTGTAGAAGAACCGCAGAGCCGCCAGACGGATCACAACCGTGCCCGATGACACCTTTCTTTTTTGAAACAGCTCGGCCTGATATTCACGAATGTGCCGCGGCCCCAAACGGTCCGGGGGACAGTTGAATCGTCGAGCGAAATCTTCGACGGTGTGGATGTAGCTGCGTATGGTTTCGTCAGAGTAATTACGGCGCTGGAGTTCTTCCAGCATCAGCTTACGTAGATGGGTCACAGGGACCTCCTTGTGACCCACACTTATATGTCAGCCGTTAGGCAACCACCGCCCCGTACATCCCACGCGTAGCGTCCGCCGCTGGGCGGCTACGTTCAAACGCCGTTACCGTCCATGTGCAGTCCTGGTACGGAGGATGTCCAGTTCCCTCAACTGAGCTAGAATGCGGGCATGCCTTTGGGCGGCAAATGGCTTGGTCTTACGTTAATTGTCTTGCTCCTGTGGCTCGCATTTCTGTGCCGAGTGTGGTGGGGATTGCTACGGCAGCCAATGCCGGATCAGCGGCTGTGGGTTCGGCACCGTATTGCGCTCGCTGGTCTTGGATTCTCCATCGTAGCGGTGGGATCGCTGCTACTTCTTCATCTGTCGTGGATCTCCGTGTCGGTTTCGCAGCATCTCGGCGTCACGGCTATCAGGGTCCTGGCGCTATTCTTATTCTGGCCGACAATCGCGGGTTTTCTGCTGAGTGCGGTGGGGTCTGGAAGAAAACGATCTTGGGGCGTTGGCTCGTGTCTGATAACTGGGCTGTGGTGGTTGAGTCTGGCAACAACGGCAGGAATTTCGATGGGAGCACCGCTAGCGCGACATCCAACTAGATTTCTCATTCCAGCAAATTATGTGGGTTGGATTGAAGTCGAATACGGTCAAACGACAGCTCCCGTGCTTCCAATGAATAAAGGGGCTCTTATCTGCCAAATTCCTGCCGATGGAATTTTAGTAACTTCAACTCCGCTTGAACAAGGATGGGCCAAAGACGAATATTTCTATTACTCACAAGACGGTTCGGTTAGTGAGCTGAGGGACACCGGTTGGGGCAAGGGTGGAATGATCTGGGCCAACACCGTTGAAGGATGCGGATCTGCGCCGGTTCAGCTCACGGAACGGTTCTACGTTGGTACAGAAGAAAGCTATCGGCATGGCGTCCAACCACTAAACGCGGCCTCTTCACGAATCTACCGGCGAAACTGTCCCTAGCTCCCGATAACAAAACGCGGTAACCGGAGAAGTTAAGTAGTAAATCAGCTACGTGCTCTGCGCTATTTATTCCTGCACGGATATTGTTGGCCCAGCATCGTCAAAATTGCGGTGGACGCCAGCACAATTTTGGGATTGCGAATCAAGGGCTACGCGGCATTCCATCTGCATGTCCTTTGCGGTACGGGTTTCCGCGAACGAACGTGGAGCAAATGCGGTGAGTGCGATTACTAGGACAAGGCATTTCATAACGCCCTCCTTTACCTGGCCTGGTAACGATGACTTCGGATGGCGCCGTAACAGTATCATTACCTGCGCTACGATCTAAATTGATAAACTCCGCCCTGAGCGCACCGCGCATTTATGCCCGACGAGGTAGCTCCCAAAATATATTTCTCGTGGTCTTGCGAGCAAAAAGATGAATTGTCCAAAGTGCGGTGTCGAGGTTCCAGTTCGCTACTGCCCGAAGTGCGGTCGCGATTGCGGAAATAACTTGGCGCACAGTTCAAAACCTAGTAGACCAACCACCCCGAGTGCCCCGGATCCCGCAAAACAGCGCTTGTTGGAAGTCCGTGGATTCTCAGAACTGATTGGACAGGCGGATTGCGTCCGCCGTTTGAAAGCATTCGGCGATCTGTATGCTTCCAAGAGCAGCGTGCCCGAACCCATCTTGCTGACCGGCGCGGACGGTATGGGAAAGGCTGCGATAGCACGGGCTTTCGCCAAGACTTACAGTGCCGGACTGCATGAGCACCCAGCGAAAGAGCTTTACAAACTTGGAGATCTTTCAGCAGTAATCACCCGCCTGGAGTCAAACGACGCATTGATTATCACTGAAGTCCAAGACTTACGAAGGAACATGACTGATATTCTTCGGATGGCTATCCAGGAGTGCCGCATCGATATAATAATCGGGGCCGGACCCGGCGCGCGTGTTCATCCCTACCAGACAAACCAATTTACACTGATTGCGACATCATGTCGACTCGCTGATGTTCCTTCGGATATTTTAAAGCTCTTTAGTTTATCGGTCTCACTTCAGCCTTATACATCGTTGGAAATAGAGTTGATCGCCCTCGATCTCGCCAAGGCAAACGGTGTGGCATTGAGCAACGGAGTAGCCCATCTCGTAGCGAGTGTCTGCCAGGGCAATCCCGGCACCGTAGAACAATTGATCCGGCGGTTTTCAAGATTAGGCAAGACCGAGATAACCGAAGCGGAAGCGATCGAAGTGTTATCAGCCTTCGGTCTAAACCCCCACACCGTAACTAACTGGGGAGCAGCGGTGAACGCTGACGACTTGGCCCAGCTGACGGGCGTCGAATTTGAGAGATTAATTACTGCGGTTCTTCAGCGGATGGGATTCACTGCCGAAATGACGCGGGCAACGGGTGACGGCGGAATTGATATCGTGGCTCACTTGGAAAAGCCGTTCGTCGGAGGCCGATATTTAATTCAGTGCAAGCGTTTCGCCCCGGATGTTCTGATCGGCGCGCCAGTGGTGCGAGAGTTTTACGGAGCATTCGTTGCCGACCGAAAGGCCATCAAGGGAATCTTTATTACGACGTCGGCGTTCACTACTCAGGCTCATGAGTTTGCTCAAAATCTTCCTCTTGAGCTCATTGACGGAAGCCGTTTGCAGCGACTATTAGCCGAACACCCGTAAAGTCGTTGTAACTTTCGTTTACTTATCCTGCGGGTGCGCGAACAAAAGTGTGACGCTTGCAAGGCTGTCGTGGCCTATCTCACCGCGTGGTCACGCGATCGTCCAAGAGAAGAGAACCGATGAAACCAACCTTGATAGCAGTTGTGGTTCTACTCAGCTTGGCACTTTCCGCAGGCGCCGGCGATCACACGATTGAGTTAGAAAAGCCAGGATTTAAGCCGTGGGAAAAAACGCTGACGGTAACGAAAGGCGAAAACGCGACGGTAAGCGCCTCGCTTGAACAACAAGCTAGCCCTCCGCAGGAATCGTCGGTACTTTGCATCCCGTTCATGAGCAACGCGGTGATTGCCCCAATTTAACATCCCTGCTCAAAGACAGCCTCGACTTGCTTTCGAGTCAAGGGCGCTCTGACACTCCTTTGCAGAATCATGAGAAACGTTCCGCCTTTTTCCGCGGATATCCCGGCAATACCATCCGACAGTTCCTTATAGGCATACCTCACGATCGTTCCGTCGCGGGAAGCCGCAACCCACGAATCATATCTCATTGTCCTTCCCCTCTTTTCAGCCCCGTACTGTAGTGATCCCACAGCAGAAATCGTTTCACCGATGTGGGCCGAAGCCGCACGCTTGCCAACATCTAACAAACCCCGATTTTAATGAGATCGAAATGAAGGTTTTGCGAATAGTCAGTGATGGTGAAGAGCGTCAGACTGATCGCGACATAAACGGCTCACTAGCTGTCCAGAGCTTTCAACGCAGTCCACGGTACATCATCTTTCACGCGGCACTGGTTTCCCGATGTCATATGGTCAAGCCTCAACGTTATTGGATGCGTGCTTGAGTCAATTCGACTGGGAAATACGTTACTCGGCAATAGGTGCGAGCCTCAGTCTACCTACCCGCGGTTCGCCATTTTGGATGCCATGTGAAGCAGAAGCCCTCGATCCTTATCGGTGAGACGCGACAGCGCCTTTACAAATGGGCGAAACTTGGCCTCCTGTTTTGTGTTGCGTGCCGATTCTGCCTTGGCAAAAGAGATGTCGGGTTTCTCGATTTTAGCTTCGTCTGTGAAAATCCGGTACATCGGAACTTCCAGCGCGCGGGCCATCTTTTCCAACGTGTCAACAGACGGAACAGTGTGACCGTTCTCGACGCGAGAAATGTAGCAGCGCAACAGACCTGTACGCTTCTCGATATCACCCTGGCTTAGTTTCTTGGTTGCACGGAGTTCCTTGAGTTTGTCACCGATAACCATTTTGAATCCCTCCCGGGAGAATCATACTCCGCGGACGCGTCGGCTTCAAACCGGTCTACTAATTGACCATGCGGTTATCGCGTGATAGCTTCCGCCATGATTTCCTCGGTGTGCGGCCGCGAACTCCCAATCGTCGTGTGCGACATGGAAACTTCTTTCGAAAGAGCCATCACTTCGGTGTGGCGACAGGCGTTGGTAGAAAACGCCGAAGTCGTTAAATTAGACGCAGAACGTTATCCCGTCACCAGAAGCAAGGCGAAGCGGCTCCGACAAGTCGTGTTCGAATTCGACGGATACACACTTATCGGGATCGAGCAGAATCCGAAGACCAAATCGCGATGGGCTCAAATGGCGCGTGCCGGAAAGAAGGTTATGCAATTTATTCAGGACGGCCGATACGTGGCTGTCGTCGCGGAAGGGAAAGTGATCTTGTATGGCAAACGGACCGCGTGACGGATGAAACGGGCTACTTTCGGTTGGCCGACCATCCGCCAAGTGAGCAAAGGGGCTCCGATTTGCGTTGCCGCGCCGATGTTTAGCCAAGCTTCGGGCAGTCGCGGCGTAGGCAGTGGAAATCACAAAAACTCTGGAGTAACCTGTCTGGTAGCGGGAGCAATTCGTCATGAAGTGCGCGGCTCGCGCATCGACGCTCATCCTCGCAGGATTCTTGGCGATGACATCGACTTGTGTGCGAGCCGGTGGGCCGGGCGGGAGACACGGCGGATCGCAGTTGTGCGATGGATCCATGTACGGCCTCACTGACAATTGGGTTAAAGACGGCGAATTGCATTACATGACCACGTATGGAGGCCAAAACTCCCTGCCCTTCGAGCGCATCGACTTTGAGAAGACCGTGCAGTTGAACGCGGACCGCGGCGTGCCATTTGTGTTGCCGCCCCAATCAGTGCCGCGCTAGTGTTGTGTCCCGGAAATACGTTCACATAGTCGCTGGATTTTTTCCAGGATCGAATCGGGTGTCGCCGTCCAGGAGAAGGGTCGAGCCTCAGCATTGTAGCCATGAACGAAGCGTTCGATTTTGGCGACCAGTTCTTTGACGCTGCCGAAGGTGCCGCGACGGATGGCCTTCTGCGTGATGATGTTGAACCAGATTTCCACTTGGTTGAGCCAGGAAGAGTAGGTTGGTGTGAAGTGCAAGTGGTAATGGGGGCGTGCTGCCAACCAGCGTTGGACGCGAGGATGCTTGTGGGTAGCGTAGTTATCAACGATCAGATGCACGTCGAAAGCCTTCGGAACACTGGCGTCCACATGGCGCAGAAAGTCCAGGAACTCCTGGTGACGATGATGGCGTTTGCACTGACTCAGGACTGTTCCGGTGACGGTGTCGAAGGCTGCGAACAGTGTGGTGGTGCCGTGTCGGACGTAGTTGTGCGTGATCCCTTCGACGTAGCCGAGCCCCAAGGGCAGGATCGGCTGGCTACGCTCCAGCGCTTGAATCTGGCTCTTCTCATCCACACACAGGACCAGGGCTTTATCCGGTGGGTTCAGATACAACCCGACAATGTCCCGTACCTTCTCGACGAAGAACGGGTCGTTGGAAAGCTGAAAGTGACGCGCTCGGTGCGGCTGCAAGCCGAAGGCGCGCCAGATCCGGTGAACGGTCGATTTCGACAGACGGGTTTCTGCCGCCAGCGCGCGACAACTCCAATGCGTGCCGTCTTTGGGTTTGGTTCGCAGGGTTCTGCGGATCAACGTGGCGACCTTTTCATCGGGAATCGAACGCGGGCGGCCAGGGCGCAGCTCCTCGTGCAATCCCGTCAGTCCCTGTTTCACGAACCGTCGTCTCCAGAGACCGACCGTCACTTGGTTCAATCGCAATCGGGCCGCGATGTCCTTATTGGACAAGCCGTCGGCACTGAGCAAAACGATGCGCACACGGGTCACCAGGCCATGGGGCAGCGAGCGCGAGCTAGCCATCACTTCGAGTTGTTCGCGTTGTTCCTGCTCCAGTTGCAATGGGGTCAGGGGTCGTCCCAAACTCATAGGCACCTCCATTCTCCATAGAAGATGCCTAAGGGGAAGACTATCGCGCAACACTTATATTAGTTACTTAAGGGACACAACACTAGATACGAATTCTATTAAGCCGGACCGTTGATAGTCGGCCGGTTTGACGATATGCGTCGCGTACAGTTCATCGAACTCCATGAACAACCATGGCTCCCGTCATCTCTTCGAGATGAAATTACGGATGCGCTTCAGTTCGGGCTAAGTCTTTTAAAGGCCTACGCGCCCATCGCCCCGGTGCTTCAAAGCGTGGTTGACTCTACACGGAGCCGATCCATTGTTGACATGTGTTCAGGCGCCGGCGCGCACGCTTTTCCCATTTTAATTAGGTCTAGGTCGCTGAATTTCATAAGTAGGCGCCGGAAGGCTTCCGGATCAAACTTTGCGAACCCGACCATGAAGGGATTTTAGCCGAGGCGTATAAAAAGCGAAAGTGCAAATGCGGACTGGCTGAGTTTCAAATCAAAATTGTGCAACCTCACCAGCGGAAAGGAGCGTCCGCACGTGTTTCATCAGATTCGTGAAATCTCCCTTGGGAAGGACCAAATCCACGCACGAATCCCCGGCGAATGATTCCTGGACGGTACTGGCATGAAGCGTGAGGAGAATGACAGGGACAGTTGGCATTATCTTCTTCAGCTCACGCGCTGTTTCAAGTCCGTTCATTTTTGGCATTGCTAGATCGAGAATCACTAAATCGGGTTTGTACCGTTTGGCGAGAGAGATTGCTTCGCTGCCGTCAGCCGCTTGTGCGCAGAGATCATAACCACCTTCGGTTGCGAGCGCCCTGTAGAGCGTCTGGCCACTTATCGGACTGTCGTCGGCTAATAGTATGGTCTTCGGCATCGGGACGATTGGCTGCCGGGCTGTTTCGGTTTCTGCTGAACCGCTAAACGGACTTCACGGTCTCGTGGAATCGCGATGTTAAGCTGTCGATCAGTCAGGAGTGTTGTAAGGATCCCCGTCAACTCGGCTAAGCCATTCGTCTTAGAGATTTCTGGGTGATGGCGGTTCTCGGGCGTAGGTCGGCCAGCAGTCTCAACGACGAGTCGATAGTTGCTTGGGAGCGCACGCCGGGAAGTTGATCTTCCAGAAGTTCGAAACGGGTTCCACCAACTCGATCCCCACAGTCCACTTGCCGTCCTGCAAGCAGCCCACATCCACAACCCGGCATTCTTGCTCTTCGCGCGTGCGCTTGTTCACAACTAAAATGCTCTGGCCCGGCCCTACCCTGGCGGCCAGCGCAAGCGCTCCACCGTGAGCGTTCACGGAGAGCGTGTGCGTGAACTCGTTGAAGGATTCCAGAAATATGTCCTGCCCAAAAACATGGACACGGATGGACAGTCCGAGCCGCTTGCTTCTTCGGAGCGGTCGGTCTGGCCGAATCTGTGCGCCCATATCACGAGGAACTTAGAATCACGGCCAGCCTGAGCGCAATAGTACGGACGGTCCACCAATCTACGGCTGTTGCGGGTGACGGCCTTCAGGTGCGATTGCATCCGCCATGCGGAAAATCGCCGCTATAGCACCTCAAGCACGACGCGGCAATAGAGAATCCAGAAAAAGTATCCGACGAGAGCACCAAGGAGTGCGAGCAGACCCTGCACTGGGGCTGCTGGAATGATACGACAACCCAGGTCACCGCAGCGACGAGTCCGACGAGCAGGTGCAGCGCATAGAGGAACTTCAGCATTCGCGGCGTTGCGTACGTGTAGAGGGAAAAATCCATCAAGCCTTCCCACATTCCCTTGGCTTCAGGCATCTATGCCTCCTTCGGAATGAAGGAGGTGTGCCCAAAAAGCCTTCGCGGGCCGCGATCCCGTTGAGACCACCCTTCGTTCAATTCTTAGCACCGCGCGTGAGCGGCATTCCAGGGCCAAGAGGGCTAGCCCATCGCCTGATGTCTGGCTCCTTGGCCATTTGAGTGTAGTTGCCACGTTTGCCCGCCAATTCCATCCTAATATATGGCTGACGCTTTCCGTCGTCGCGAATGGTCAAAATACGTCATTTTTTTGAAGACGGACAGCGTTAGTAGGAAATGCAAAGTTCGAACTGCTCCCGCGATTCCGCGTAACTCCTTGCGGACCATACAGACCAGCCTATGTGCCCGAAAAGGAAACAGTGGTGCCAAATATGGAATCGTCCTTGCTCTTTCCTTCTAGGCGGCATGCGCCCTAGCAGGCTTTACGCGACCAATCGAGACATTCATTCTAAGGGAGACAACAAACGATGAAGAATAAGCAGAGGGGCTTTTCGTTAATCGAGTTGTTGATCGTCGTCGCGATCATTTTGATCATCGCGGCGATTGCCATTCCGAACCTGCTGCGCGCCAAGATTGCGGCGAACCAGGCTTCGGCAGTCGGCGCGCTGCGTACGATGTCGTCGGCCGAGGAAACGTTCTCCTCAACCTACGGCGACGGCTTCACACTGACCCTGGCACAGTTGGGCGGTCCAGCCGGTTCGGGCAGCTGCGCGAACGCGGGCTTGATCGACGAAGTTCTTTCGACGGCTCCCAGCCAGAAGAGCGGCTACCAGTACGTGTACACGCCGAACGGCACGGTGGCCTTGACGGCTGGCGTACCGGCGGCTTGCGGCGCGTCGGGCGACACCGGGTTTTCGATCAGCGCAACGCCGATCACCCTGGGATCGAGCGGTACGGCCAGCTACTGTGTGGACGAAACTGGTGTGGTGCGCATCAACGGAGCAGGTGTGGTAATCCCTGCGCCTTGCTCCACTTCCGGCTTTCCTCCGTTGCAGTAAGTCTTTGAGTGACCGGAGGGAGGAAGTCATCGACTTTCTCCCTTCTTCATTTCAGAACGCCCAGGCTTTCAAGACAGCCATACCCCAGCAGCGTTTTACCAGCGCCAAACACAGTTGCCGCCACAATGACATTCGCGAACGTTGAGTTTTCGGGATCACCTGGGGTAGTCCGCGCAGCTTGTCTTCAGTATCCAGGTCCTACCAACTCGATGTGGCCTTCGATGTAGGAATCGGGTTGAATCCACGATTCATGCCGTTGACATCCATGGCTAGGCGGTAATAGACTCCCGGCAAATCTCGCTAACCAGCGCATGTCAGCGCCAAGGGGCGATTAAACCGCCCAAGGTAGATGAACCGCCCACGCTTCCATTTACGCGGGAAGAGTTCCGCCGCGTGGTCGCAGCGTGTGACCAATATCCGAATAAAAAGAATGCTGTTCGATTGAAGGCGTTGGTGTACCTACTTCGGTACTCGGGTTTTCGGATCACGGATGCTGTAACTCTTTCGACGCATCAGATCGAAGATGGGGTCTTGAAGTTGCGCACCGCCAAGACCGGAACTGATATTCGCGTTCCGCTACCCGCGGACGCGTTAGCCGCGCTCAACGCCATCCAGACGTCAAACTATTACTTCTGGTCGGGGCAGGGAACGAAGAAGTCTTGTGTAGGAGACTACCAGCGCGCATTCAAAAAACTCTATAAACTCGCCGGCGTTGCAAACGGCCACGCACACCGCTGGAGGGATTCCTTTTCTATCGAACTCTTACTCGCGGGAGTGCCGATTGAGCGGGTCTCTGTGTTGCTGGGACATCAAAACGTCCAGACAACCGCTAGGCATTATTCTCCGTGGATACTAGCCCGCCAACAACAGCTCGAGGAAGACGTCAAAAAATCTTGGGCAAACACTGCCTCCTGAAACGTACGTTTATCGTACGTTCCAAAACAGATAGCAAAAATAACCAATAAAACATGGCATATTATTACTTGGAGGCGGGGGGAGTCGGAATACGACACGGCACTCATGCGGCGTAACTTACTGATTTCTTTAGGCGCTCATAACGCAATTGCCGCTCTTAACGCGCCCTATTGCTACCACACCGCTACCGCAAATTCAGCGGTTCGAAAGCCGCTTCTTGACGCGGTCCATGACCGCACGGGGAATCCGAAGCGTCACGCGTTTACGCTTGCCTCGGGGGTTCTTGGCGCCCTTCACTTCTACGCCGGGTTCCTCAGCGAACATTCGTTGGATCGTGTCGGTCGAGTATTGCCACATGGAAGCGATTTGCGCGACGGTGAAGGTTTGAATCGTGCCGTCGTCTACGAAGCGCTCTTCGGCCTTCGTCGCCTTTAGACCGGACACATCGTGTGCTAACGACACGGCACGACACGCAACTTGACGTGCGGCGAGGTCTGTGTTATGACGCCGGTTCATCAAATTTTCTCTAGCAGCCAAGGAAGTCGTCTCGTTGCTCCTCAGAGAATTCTGAAGACAACAAAATGACAGCAGAAAGACCAATCAATGCCTCGCTGAATCGAAAAGCCGCGTTGCTGGGCGAGGCCCGCCGGAGAATGTCAGAGTTTAAGAGCCTACTTTGCGATCTAATCCGCATACCGACGGATAATCCGCCGGGAGACACCACGCAGTGCTTCCGTTTCCTGAAACTCATGTTGGAGTCCCGAGGCATTAAGGCATCGATTCACGAACCCAAAACAGGCAACCCCAACCTGGTATGTCAAATGGGAAGCAATGAGAAAAGGCACCTAGTTCTAAACGGACACATCGACCAATTTCCCGTCGCGGTGCCTCAGGCATGGATTTCTCCTCCTTACAGCGGCGAAATTCACGACCATAGGATTCTTGGCCGCGGCGCGTGCGACATGAAGGCTGGATCGACGGCATCTCTCATATGTTTCCTGTTGGCCCACGAGCAAGGGTTGGTGCAGGACGCCAAGCTAACATTGACTCTCGTTTCTGACGAAGAAACGGGCGGTGTTTGGGGGGCTCAATGGCTGCTGGAACAATTTCCCGACATTGCGGGAACGGCCGCTATCAACGGCGAGCCGAGTGGTACTGATTCGATCGTGATCGGACACAAGGGAATTAACTGGCTGAAGTTGCGGACGTACGGAAAAGGCGGCCATGGCGCTCTTGCATCTGCCAAGGACAATGCCATTGAGAAGATGCTCCTTCTGGTTGACGCGGTGAAAACTCTGCAGGGCAAGCGAGCCTCGCCGCCACCCGGCATGCATTTCCATCTGCAAGAATCCCGCAAGCTTCTTGAGAGTAGCGAAGATGGAAAAGGCCTCGGTTGGATCGCTGATTCCATTTCCGTCAGTCCTGGCGTTGTTTCAGGAGGAGCAAAGGTGAATGTCATTCCTCAGGAGTGCGAGATGAGTATCGATATCAGAGCACCGATTGGAATGACGCACGCTCACGTGGAGTCCGAGGTTCTTCGGGTGCTTGTGGCAGCGCCGGTAGAGAGAAATGACTGGCAGTATGAGTGGGAGCTTGTCACAGAAGCTGTTCATACTCCCCCGGATTCGGAAATCGTGAAGCTCATGAGTCAAAACGTCACGGACATAGTCGGCAGGAAACCGGTATTGCGAGTAGTGCATTGGGGAGCCGACACGCGCCTCTGGCAATATCGAGGAGTCCCGGTAGCGATCTTTGGTCCGCCGTCGCGCAATATGGGAGGGACCGACGAGTACGTCCAGGAAGTAGACTTTGAACACGTCGTATTGGCGCATTTCGCGACGACGATCGATTATTTGACGGCATAGCCCCAAACCCAGCAATAACGCTCCACTGACGACGAATTGAATCGGAGACCCAACATGGTTGTCGACACAGAAGTACATATAGTTCATCGCGTGTACCTGAGAGAGATCAATCCAGAACGGAGCTTGACCGAACCGTACAGCTGGCATAGTCACGACGGTGATTTGCTCGTTGCCGAAATGGATCGCGCCGGTGTTGACCAGGCATTTCTCATCAGCTACAGCTCCCAGGACGTGGCCCGCTTTTTGGAACGGAACGGAATGGCCCCAGAGGACTTCGTGTCGGGAAAGAAATATGCGCGCTTTTACGTGCAGAGATATCCTGACCGGCTGTACTGGTTTACGACTACGCCCGATCCGCGTAAAGAAGAAGCGCTCTCGGTTCTGAAAAAGGATCTGGAGTTGGGCGCTGTCGGAATCAAGATTTTCCCGGGGATACTTGGAATTCATATGAACGACAGGCACCTGATGGAGGTCTTCAAATTGGCGCAGTTGATGGGACGCGTCGTAATGATCGGCCCCGAGGAGACGGCTCCTCCAGAAACGCCCACATTGCAAGTGCTGCTGGAAGAGCTTGACGAGGTTCTTTCGGACTTCCCGAAGCTTCCGGTTCAGCTGAACCACGCCGGTTGCTTCGATCCGCTGGGTCCTCAGGGTGAAATCGCAATTCGTCTGTCAAACAAACACGACAACCTCTTCCTGTCTACGGCCATTCTCGGATATTGCTTTGATGATGAACACGAGTACCCGTTTCCGAAACAGTTGAGCCGCATTCGCAGGCTCTACGATGGTGTCGGAATTGATCCTCTGCTTTTCGCCACGGACTGGCCGTGGTGCGAGCACGTCCGCAAGTATGTTCAAGACGTTGACGCCATTCGGCGCCATTGCGACTTCATGAGCGAAGAAGACAAGGAAAAGTTCCTGGGACTGAATGCGCTGAAGTACTTAGGCCAGCTGGCAAGACCGCGATCGACTAAGGCAGGCGCAGCTGCCGCGGGCTGGGCGCAAGGTTCGGAGGGGAGCGGAGTAAAGGGAACGGATTCGAACCGTTGACGTCGTCGCCTCAGCGTTCGCACTCAATGCTCCGCCTGATAGAGGTAATCTCCCTTCTTCGTTGACGCAATGACGCTCGCAACTTCCATGAAGGCGCGCGTTGCATGGGAAAGATCATCACTCTTGCGATAGATGATTCGCAATTTGCGCTGAAAATTCAAGTCCGAAACGGGTATTCGCACTAAGTCGCCCTTAGCGACTTCCTCCTCTACGCAACTCCCAGGCACCAACGTGACGCCGTTTCCCATCATCACAAACCTCTTGATTGCCTCGAGCGTCGGCATTTCGACCGTGATATGAAGCGGCGTGTTATGTTTCCGGAAAGCCTGCACAACTCGGTCCCTGGTTGGCGATGGAACGTTGTGCGCTATGAATGACTCTGCACCCAAGTCTCTAAGACTGAGCTTCGAACGAGAGGCAAACGGATGACTGGGCGAAGCGACGAACATCAATTCATCGTGGCGAACAATGATTGATCTGAGCGCAGGTTCATCAGGACGATAGGACACTACGCCAATATCGACTTGCTGCTCGAGGACAGCTCGCGGAATTTGGCTCGCCAAAGACCGATGAATGACCACTTTGATGGCCGAACAGCGCCGCCGAAACTCATTCAACACACAAAGCAAATAAAGGGTCGTGAACTCATTGGCCGCTATCCCCAGAGCACCACTCTGCAACTGCTGCACCGCTCCGATGGCGCGTTGAGCTTCGTTTCGAAGACTCAGCAGCCGTTGAGCATAATCCTTCAATACTCGCCCGACATCCGTTAGTTCGTTGTCACGACTGGATCGGTCGAACAGTCGATGACCCAGCTCACGCTCTAGTTTCCGAATGGTTTGACTCACCGCCGGTTGCGTGCGGTGCATCATCTTGGCGGCCGCTGAAAAGCTCTTTTCCCGTTCAACAAAAAGAAAGGTCTCCAGCTGAAACAGGTCCATCGTGCACCACCCAGACTTTCGATGACGATTGCTTGCACTTATACCATAAGCAATAGTTATGGATGTAGAAGAATTATGAGCTTGCCTTTTGTCGAGCTGTCTGTGATTTATGCTCCGAAGAAATACACATGGGGTATGTGGGTCGTCCTGATTTAAAGCTTTCTGGTTCCCAAGTGTGCTGGCTCTGACCGGCTCGACCGTGAGGCTCCCGAAGGCGCGCATTTTCTCTAAATCGCAAGAATTTGGGGAGTGACGATCATGTGTATTGCGAATGCGACAGATTGGTGTTTCTCCGTGTGTAATGCCAGGAATTTCTGTCGGAGCGGCGCTGCGGTGCTGGTTCTTGCGTTCGCGCTACTTTCACCGTTCGCGGCCGCTCAAACGACGGGCACGATTTATGGCACCGTAACCGACCCCAGTGGCGCAGTAGTTCCCGGAGCCCGGCTGGTTGCTACACAGCTGTCCACCGGCCTCACTCGCGAGGCCACTTCCGATGAAGCCGGGTCTTACACATTCACTGTGATGTCTATCGGCGCTTACATAGTTTCGGCCGAAAAAGTGGGCTTTCAGAAAGCCATTGTCAACGCTGAGTTGCTGCTCAATCAAAACCTCCGCATTAACCTGCAACTCACCGTTGGAACTGTGGGACAAGCCGTGGAAGTCTCTTCGGGGTCCTCACTGATTGAACTGGAATCGCCGGCACTCGGGAATGTTGTGTCGGAGAAGACGATTCAGGATCTGCCGCTGAGGGACCGCAATTTTCTGCAACTCGCGCAATTTCAGCCAGGCGTGAATCCACCGATCCCCGGTACCGCTAACCTCGGGACCCCATCCACGCCAGGAGCTTCTGCATTTTCTCCACAAGCCAACGGAGTCAGGCCTTGGGACGACTTGGTTCTGATTGACGGAACGTACGATATAGAGCCAAGCCTGAACACTGTGATGCTGGTCCCGAATCCTGAGGCACTCTCTGAGTTGAAAGTTTACACCGGCGACTATGAAGCCGAGTTCGGGGGAGCGGGCGGGGTCGTTACCAACGTTGTGACTCGGTCCGGCAGCAATCAGTTCCACGGCGCCGCTTTCATCTTTGAGCAAAACGACGCGTTGAATGCGCGCAATTTTTTCGCGCCGATTCGCGAGCCGCAAAAGCGCCATGACTTCGGAGGTACTTTCGGCGGACCGTTGATCAAGAACAAGACCTTCTTTTTCCTTAGTTACGAGGGGGTTCGTGACAGCCGGCGTCAGGTTAGTGTTGCATCAGTTCCGTCTACGGCTGAGCTCGGAGGTAATTTCAATGGGGATCCATTTCAGCCGATTGATCCCACGACAGGGCTGCCGTTTCCAGGGAACACAATTCCAATCACGAGCATGAATCCAGTCGCTCTTGCCATTGTCAAGGGAAACCTCTTAGCGCCCCCCAACGACGGCCCGAATACCTGGGTTGGACTATTGAATTCTCCGTCGACAGACGACCAGTTTTTGGTCCGCCTCGATCACAATCTTTCAGCCAAGGACACCTTAAATTTCCGTTACCTGTACGACAATACCAATTTTGCGCAGCCGATCCAGCCGTTCGCAATATTCGGCTCAATTGCCACGCCGGGTTTTGGCGTCACAGACGCCGCTCAATTCCAAAACTTCGAGATCACCGAAACGCATCTGTTCGGGCCTACGCTGATCAACAAAGCAATGTTCGCGTATATCCGTGCGGTCACTGTGTTCAACCAACCGGATAATACCGTCAATGCAAGAGCGTTTGGATTTACCTACCCAATCGTTACGAATCCGCTCGTCTCTGGAGGCTTCCCGTACTTTCCCGAACTCGGAATTTCAGGTTTTAACGCAATTGGTTTGAACGATTCAGCTCCGACGTATCGAACCGATAACATCTTTCAGTTTGAAGACGATGTCAGCAAGAGTTTCGGCCCGCACGAAATTCAATTTGGTGCTTCCGTGCGGCGCATTCAGTTGAACTCGCAGTATTTCACAACGTTCCCCGGAGCGTACGGTTTCTTCGGTACGGCTTCAGGAAATCCTACGGCGGATTTTCTTCTTGGTTTGCCGACGCTGTTTTTCCAAGGGGGTGGGAGCGCAAAGCGCTATTTCAGGACCACGTACTTTAGCGGGTATGGTCAGGACCGATGGAAACTGTCAAATCGGGTTACTCTAAGTCTCGGGCTACGTTACGACCTCTTCACTCCGGCAACGGAGTTACATAACACTATGGCTACGCTACTGAAAGGTGAGCAGTCGGTGGTTCATCCGCAGGCACCTCTTGGCGTCGTATACCCGGGAGATCCAGGCATTTCAAAGGGCATCTATCCAACCCAGAAAAACAACTGGGCCCCTCGAATCGGCGTGGTGTGGGATCCCGTCGGTGATGGGAAGACCAGTATTCGCGCTGCATACGGGATTTACTACAGTCAGCCAATCCTCTACGGCAACATCGACGGCACCACAACGCCGGGATACTGGGACACGCTGGAGGTATTTTCGCCTCCCTTTGCAGACCCTTACTCCGGAAACAGCCCGTATCTTGAAAATCCGCTGCCATTCACGCCGCCCCCTGGGATTGAACAAATAGTGTCGGGTTGGCTCCCGCATCAGAGAACTCCTTACATCGAACAATGGAATCTTACGATTCAACGGCAGCTCGCTAGTGACTTTGTGGCTCAGCTGTCCTACGTCGGAAGTCAAGGACACCATTTGGTTGGCTTTAATTCGCCCACTCAAGCGCTGTTGTTCGTTCCCGGAATCCCGAACACTCCGGCTACCATTCCATTGCGTTCGCCTTTCCCGGGCATAGGTTTGTCGGATCTTTCAAGTACGATCTTTAATTCCAACTACAACGGGCTGCAGGCGAGCATTACAAAGCGGGCCAGTCACGGAATTTTCTTCACCGCTGCCTACACCTGGTCAAAGATGATTGATGACAATTCGGCTGCGAACCGATTTCAGGTCATCCCCGGAGCTGCTCTGTACGCACAGGATTCGATGAATCTGAAGGCCGAACGAGCGTTGTCAAACTTCAACGTACCTAACCGATTCATCGGAACCTTTTCGTGGGAAGTGCCCGGTGCTCAGCACTTGGAATCGACGGCGGCGAAGAAGATCCTCGGCGGATGGCAGCTAAACGGTATCATCACCGCCCAGTCGGGCCGTCCAGTGGATATCATCGATTCCGCCGATCCGCAGGCAACTGGTGAACTGTTCTCTCGTCCTAACGTTATCTGCAATCCGAATTTGCCCACGGGCCAACGCACAGCGCCAATGTGGTTCAACACAGCTTGTTTCGTGGCTGTACCCTTCGGCACACCGATGTTCGGGGACGCTCCCCGCAACAATGTCACTGGCCCGAGACTGTCCACAGTCGATTTTTCAGTTTTCAAGAACACTAAAATTGGTGAACGAATCAATACACAATTCCAATTCGAGTTCTTTAACCTGTTTAATCATACGAACTTTCAGGTGCCCACAAACGACATCAGCTCAGCGCTCTTCGGGCAAGTGACATCTACAGCGACGACTCCGCGCAACATGCAAGTTGCGTTCAAGTTGATGTTTTAGCCATGGCGAAATTAACTATACAGATCAGCTGAGCTTCGCGGCACCAAGGAGGCTTTATGCCCGTCGGAACAATCTCATCATCTCCCAACACGGTGGGGGTGGCAGTCGTCAATTACAAGGTTCCGATATGCGAGACCAAAGAGGATGTACTCAAGAACTGTCAGAGGATTGTAGGATTCATTGAGGGCACCAAGCACGGCTATCCAGGCTGCGACCTGATCATTTTCCCAGAGTACAGCACGCAGGGATTCCACCCCAAGAAATGGCGTGCTTTGACAACGTCCGTGCCTGGCCCCGAGACGGCGATATTTTCAGACGCTTGCCGGAGAAGTCGAGTTTGGGGCGTCTTTTCGATCACTGGCGAAGAAAATCCCGCGGGGAATCCTTTCAACTCGCTGCTGATAATTAATGACGAAGGAAAAATCGTCTTGAATTATCACAAGATTAACCCTTGGGTACCGATGGAACCGTGGTATCCAGGCAATGAGACCATGGTCTGCGATGGTCCGAAGGGGCTGAAACTCGGTGCAATCATTTGTTATGACGGCAACCAGCCAGAGATCGTGAGAGATACGGTGCTGAAGGGCGCGGAACTCGTGATTCGCATTCAAGGCTATATGTATCCCTCGAAGGAGCAGCAGAGACTCGTCGCCCAAGTCCGGGCCTGGGAAAATCTCACGTATATGGCGGTGGCAAACATGGCCGGAAGGGATCTGGTGTACTCGTATTTCGGCCACTCCTGCATTGTGAACTTTGACGGCACGGTCCTAGCAGAATGCGGAACCGGCCCGGACGAAGTTCAATATGGCTTGCTCTCGCCAGCCGCCGTGCGCGATGCTAGACAAACCTGGACCGCGGAGAATCACCTCTACAACATTACGCATCGTGGGTACAGCGCCATACCCGGCGCCGGGTTGGCTGAATGTCCTTATGACTTCTATCGGACATGGGTTACAGATCCTGCCAGGGCAAACGAAATCGTGGAGGCCATGACCCGATCATCAGGAGAATCAGGAAAGTTGCGCAAAGAAAAGGGAGGAGACGTAGTCCGTACTCTTACTTAAGGTCCGAGTTCTTGCAGATGCCAAGCGGCAGTTTCCGCCGAATCCGTCTTTTTTTTGAAGACGTCTCAAAAGAGACGACGGGGAGTTTTGCGCGGACGATCGCCACGATCTAAAAAGGATCGGAAGAGAATTCAGAAATGAAGATTGCGATCGTCGGCACCGGCGAGATGGCTAGCGCTTTGGGAACCTTGTGGGCCGGAATCGGTCATGAGGTGACGTTCGGGTCAAGAGACCCCAAGCGAGCGGAGGTTCTAGCGAGGTCTATCGGATTAAACGCCGCTGGCGGAAGTATCGCCGAGGCGGGAGCGTTCAGCAATACCATCCTGCTGGCGACTCCTGGCTCTCCACCTTGTGTCGGACCGCTTATCAAGACCCTGGGGTCGTTGTCCGGAAAGATTCTGATCGATTGCACCAACCCGCTGTCCGATGATTTTTTCTCCCTTACGTTGGGTCACACCACATCGGGAGCCGAAGAAATCGCGAAATTGGCGTTGGGCGCAAGAGTAGTCAAAGCGTTCAACACAATCGCTTCAACCGTGCTTGCCTCTGGAAATCCGAAATACGGAACGCAGATCGCGACAGTTTTCTATTGCGGAGACGATCACTCGGCAAAGACGCTCGTCAAGGGCCTGATCGAAGACATCGGATATGAAGCCATTCACGCAGGACCGCTACGGAACGCTCGCTATCTCGAGCCGCTCGCAGAACTCGTTATTCAGCTGGGTATCCCGCTCGGGATGGGAACGAATGTTTCCTTTAAATTGATGCAGCGCGAAGTTGCGGACTGGCCTGGTTGATATAACAAGAGCGACAGCTTGTCTCGCATAACGATCTGACAAGGGGTGTTTGTGGAAAATCTGCTCGTCGTCGAGCTTTGCAAACTATTCCCGGGGCCACTGGCCGGCCAGATCCTTTCGTCGCTTGGGTTCCGAGTCGTTCGTGTGCTCCCGCCGCAGGGCGACCTCCTTGAAACATTGGCTCCGGACCTTTACGCTTGGCTCAACGCAGGTAAGACGTCGGAGGTTCTTAATCTCAAAGAGGACGCCGGAATACAACGCCTGCGTTCGCTCGCAGCCACTGCGCGAATCATACTGGACACCAGCCTTCCCGGAGCTATGGAGCGGCTCAACGTCGCTCCGGAAGCACTCCGTAAAGCGAATCCGGAGCTCGTTTATGTCCGTCTCGCAGGATCTCGTGACCCGCTGTTTCGCAACTTCCCTAGTCATGATCTCAATTTCTTGGCCGCTGCCGGTTTGGTACCCGCGCTGGATTCGGTTTGGCAACGACTCCAGTTGGCGGATATTTCGGCTGCATTCTGGATGGCCATGGCTGCGCTTGAGGGCGCGCGCCGCGGCGGAGGCTCCTATGAAATTTACGCGGACGAGGCGAGTCACGTGTTCGCTTACCCGAAGATCCCGCACCTCGACGGTAATGCGATCTGCTACAGCATTTATCCATGTTCCGAAGGAAGTATTGCCCTGGCGGCGTTGGAGCCGCATCTCTGGGCAAGATTCTGCCGCGCTATGAAACGAGACGAGTGGACAAGTTCGGCATTCACGACGGTCACAGAACGCAATCCGATTTACCGCGAGCTTTGTTCAGCCTTTTCCAGGCACGACGCCAATTATTGGGAAACATGGGCCGCACAAGCCGTTCTGCCGTTACGGAGCGTTCGCTCTTTCGCCAACCAAAAGCTATCGTCGCCGTGGCGGAACGATGAATAGAGGTTTTCCTCATCAGCTCCTTCTTGGAGGAATCAGTCTGCTTCTGTTGGTGACTCCAGGAAAACACGTTCAGGCCGTGAACGTTCGCACATTCTGCCTGCCAGTTTCGCTTCTGCTCAGGCCATCGCGGCAGATTCAGCCCTGCCATCTTCTTGCTCCGAGGACGGCAAAGCGGCATCTGAATTTGGAGATGCAAGAGTGCCCAGAATGGTGTGTTTATGGGCCATTGAATTTGGGGATTTCAAGAGCGCCATATCAATCACTTGCGGGCCGCGCTGAAGAAGGGTTATTGGGCAGCAACGGCTCGGTAGGTTATCTAGGATATCGGGAACTCGTTGGATTCCTGGCATGTCAAGGCAGCAGCACATCGCAGATCTGAGCTTCTCATGGAGCTGAGAAGTGGTTCGCTTGGCGCGATCGCCGTATCGTCGAAGAACACCATCGAGCTAGTTCGAAATTGGCAGGTCCGTGGTGCGAGGGAAAATGCCTACGAAATGGCTCTGATCTAAATTACCGCGAAGAATCAGCGGTGTCGTGTTGGGAGCATTTCGATAAAGAACGACCATTGTAGCCAAGCTTGAAAAACCCAATCCGGCCTTATTGTGTAGTCCCAAACAAACTTGGCGGAGCCTGTCCTTCGTTTCAGTGTCAAGAATAGAACTATTTTCGTGCAAAGGTCGGGCAGCTCTTGAATGCACCATTCCCGCGTAGAAATCGACGCCCTCTTTACCCAGGCGATGAACGGCCTCCTCGCACAAACAGGGCACAAGCAAAAACTCCGAAAAATTACCAACGATACTTTGCGAGATGAACTTCCGAGTTTCACAGAATTGTTTGCCCGTCCCGGCGAAGTCGTCGACGTAGACTACCGCGCCCTCCGCGAGCTCGTTAGTGATCCTGTTGAGCAGGAGACCGTTGTTGCCATCAACGAGTGGCGACTTTTTCCGTTCGAGTCTGGCAGCGTCACGAAGCAGATTTAGCATTACAGGGCTACTGCTCCCAGCATCGTGTAATGACACGTACACCGTCTGTTCCGGCGTGATACCTGCTTTTCGCAGGCGAGCAACAAGCGCCCTGTTTTGCTCTACCAAAGTCTTCTGGACAGTTTCCTCGCTTAAATAAACGATCGAATCAAGAAGGGTGAGAGCCGCGCGGGCGTCCTTCTCACTGAATTGCCGTGCCCACGCCTCCAACCGACCGACGGTAACAGGCTGCGGTCGGTAGTCGCAGAACCGTCTTCTGTACCGCCAATATCGAAGTTTTCGGATTAGCCCCAACCGTATCCTCACCGTGAAGCCTGTAGCCTGGAATAAGGTTCACTCTTCAGCGACGTTCTGGGGTTTTGGTTCGTCGCGTCCTTCGAGGGCGCGTGACAGGCTGTCGCAATACGCTTCGACCTGTTTCAGTGCATCCCGGAGTTGCGCACGATCTGCATCGTCCGTCGTGTAAACGAGCTTCAACTGCTGTAACGTCGAGAGGAAGTTCTCGCAGGCGGCAACGGCGTTCCGCGCTCGGCGCTTATCAACTACAAACTCGTCAAACGCCGCACGGGTCTCAAGGTTCGGATTAAGGACGAACTGCTCCAACCGTCGAATAACAGATGCTCGCACCGCATTGTCCGCATCGGACGTGTCATAGCTCTCCATGATTCTCCGGAAATGTATGACACTCCGGATTTTCCGGTCGCGGTATTTGTCCACCAACTTTTCTATTATTTTGTCTCGCCCCAGTAGTTTGGCTAAAGCCGGGATCTCACGTTCAATCAAATCAATAACAGGAAGCGCTTCAATCCAAAAATTCGACGGAATCCGTGTTTTCGGATCGGGATCTAGTGACATCAACTGAAATCGCTCATCAAATAACAGAAGCTTCTTACAACGCTCCACTTGCGCATCACTCAGCCCTGTCAACCTGACAAGCGCTTTGGTGTCGTGTTCCTCTAGTTCCTCTATGACAATCTTTAGCCCGAGTGCTGTGGGCATCAACTCCCATGCCTCGCGAAAATTGTGGATGTTAAACATGTACAGGAGGCCAGCGATTTTGGTCGGTGGCTCCACCACATTGGCTGGAAGATCGAGGTCACGATCCTCGGCGTTCAACTGCAGAACGCATCGGTACCTTCGTTCGCCGTCCAATATTGAGTACTTCGTCTGACCCTTGGGCTTGTACACGGTAATCGGGACCAGAACGCCCTTCTCGTGGATGCTTTTCTTCAGTTCCTCCAATTCATTGGCGTCAAACAAATGACGGGGGTTATTTTGACTCGGCTTAATGTCCGCAGGGTCAAGCCGCATCAAAACACCGGGTCTTGGAATTATTTGTTCTGGCTGTTTTGATCTCAGAGGCATAGCGACCTCACCGATTCCAAATTAGGATCTCCGTGGAGTATTTTCGCTCGCTCGTGAATCCAGCAATATTCCTGCGAACTCGCGCGGTTTCGAAGCTAAATCCTTTCCGCAGCATCTTGGCTTCGGGGCTTTCGGCATAACTCACAACGAAACTGACGCCTTTCCGCGCCATTTGCTCCATGCAACGGCGAACGCGGACGACATCGGGGGAAGAGAAGCTCTTGCAATCATATTCATGAAAAACCCGTCGCGTGCTCACTGCATATGGCGGGTCCATATAAACGAAGTCTCCCCGCTGCGCTCGCTCCAGCGCAACCTCGAAATCGCCAGTCAAGAGAGTTACGTGCCGCAGTGCTTGCGAACAGACTCTCAGCGTCTCGGCATCTGGCAATTGGCCCGTTCCACTGGCTCCATACGGAACGTTGAACTCCCCCTTCTGATTCGTCCTGTATAAGCCATTGAAACAATACCGGTTGAGATAGATGAAGCGGGCGGCCCTCTCTGTTGGCGTGAGTTGACTAGGCTGTAGGGACCGCATTCGCAAGTATTCACATTTGGAACGTCGAAGGCCCTGTAGCTCTACGGCGACCGCATCTGCCGATGTTCGCACAGCCCGGTACGTCGCCATGAGCTCGGCATTGATGTCCGAGAGAATCGCCTTCCGCGGAGAAAGTGAAAAGAATAGGCAAGCCGAACCGGCAAACGGCTCAATGTACCGAATCGCTCGAGCGGGGAAGCGCTTCGTGAGAGTCGGCAGCAGCTGACGTTTGCTTCCCGCCCAACGAAGAAATGCCGATGCTGCCTCAACATGTCCCGCTCTCACGGTGGTCGAGAGTTTACCAGTCATGCCTCGGGCTTGAAAGTTTTCGGGCCTAAATTCGGCCTTACTCGCTCCACAAGGTCTGCCGATGGCGCTCATGGACCGGGCTTAGACGCCTTTGGATCTGGGCGCCTGGGTTGAGCAGGTTGACCGGTAGTGGGTAGGGTTGGTTGTGAGGAACCTCCGGGTGCCGAAATCGCATCAGCCGCAGGAGCTGACACCCTACTGCTAGGAGAGCTGACAGCGCTCGGGCCGATAGGTGCAGGTCTGCTCCCCAAGTGCACAATCGTTCCAGATAAAATCAGGAGGGCGATTCCTGCCCAATAGAACAAGGACATTTTGTGACGGCTGTGAAGTGTGATTTTCCCGATCTTGATTGGACTGTGCTCACCGATTGAATCGGTTAACGCCATCTCCGGCAAGATTCTCTGCCAACGCCGCTCAATGCGCTGACCGTGGTGAACAGCGCCGTATAGTAGTCTGTGATACCAATGGCGATCCATCAGATAAAAAGCACTCCAAGGAAGTATCGCGGAATAAAGTAGCGCGGCCGCAACAGATGTCCGAACCCCAAAAACCGTGGCTTGTAGGTTTTCCCTTAGGCCATAAGCCGCCAAGCCCAACATAGCGGCCAGAACGGTAACTGCGTAGTTTCTGATTCGGAGTTCCAAGTCATTGAAGTGCTGTTGGACGTCGACGGTCTTTTTCCAAATATCGACAGCAATCGACACGCGATCTGGAGACGTGTCTTCGAAGGTCACAAACTCAAACTTGTCCAAAAGCTCGCTAAAACCTTGCGCAAGCGTGCTCGACGGCCGGACATCCTCCGTCCTAAGTCGCTTCTCTCGTTCCACGTCCTCAGCCGCCCAATGGGTGACTTGTCTGAGCAAGTCGTACTGCCCCGGCCGGAAGCTGTTCCCGTATTCAGCATACACGTCGGCCACCCCGGCTCTTTGCGCCATCAGCACATCTTTCATAAGACTGTTCCCGACATAAATCACGTGGTCGGACAATCCCCCGACGCCATCGATGATATCTCGGAGGATCTCAGGGTTGGGTTTCACTTCACCGGGTGGCAGCTCTCGTAAAACGGTCCTTCTAATCTCGATGTGTTCCGGCGTGCGATGGTCGGGCAACTGGTGATCAGGAGGAGAGTACAAGAAGTCTAGAACCCTATCCAATCCGAGGCGCCTAACCCGGTATTTCGAATAAAAAGAAATCGAGTCAGTGTACCCAACCAACAGACAGCCCTTATCCTTCAGAGTCTCGAGTGTTTCCATGACTTCCGGATAAAGACGAAGGTTTAATTCACGAGCCGCGCGAAAATCTTCGATTGCGCCTCTGAATCTTTTAGCAAGGTCTTCTCCTCGATACTTCGTTTTGAGGGACGGCAATTCCTCGATAGAAAATGCGTACTCCGACGTTCCATATTTTTCGTGTATTTTTTTGAATTCGCTCTTCAGGACGTCTTCTGCTATGCCAGTATCACGGGAGAGTCGATCCAACATTGCTCTGAATGAGGCATGCCAAATGTTGACCCAATCGAACAGCGTGTTATCTAGGTCCGTTATGACCACAGAGACCACTTTCTTCATCTCATTGGCCTCGCCAAAGTTCAAACAGCAAAGCGCTAAGAAGCTTACACTTTAGCGAATAAAAGGCGAAGCCACAAGTTTCTGCCCATTAACGTGACGGAAACCTGATAACTCCTACTGAATTAGTCAATTCTGAGTGACCGACCAGCCGCCTTACAAATCATATGATTTTGGGCAAGCCACAAAATGCTCGCTGGGCGGATCCCTTACTGATTCCCGTTTCCGCCACAATCTCGCGCCATGACAAGCCCTGTGTCCGCAGGGCGGTAATCCTGGCGGCGTCCACGGCTACGCGCGGTCTGCCGAGCCGTTTACCCTTGGCCCGCGCGTTTCGAAGGCCGGCTCTTACGCGCTCAGCGATCAGAGACCGTTCTAATTCGGCCACGGCGCCCAGGACGGTAAAGACCATCTTGCCGGTCGGCGTGTTTGTATCGACTTGTTCCGAGAGTGACACGAAATCGATTCCGAGAGCTTTGAAAGTTTCGAGTGCTCGAAGTAAGTGGGAGACGGATCGCGCGAAGCGGTCAAAACGCCAAACAACCACGGCGTCGAAACGGCGCCGATGAGCATCAGCCATGAGTCTGTTGAGCTCGGGTCGACTGTCCCTGGCGCCGGAAATTCCCTCATCGACATACTCGCCGGCAAACTTCCAGCCTCGGCGCTCGCAATACTCACGAAGCTCTCTTGTCTGCATTGAAGAGTCTTGGCCGTTGTTTGCGGTGGAGACTCGTGCGTAAATCGCGGTCCTAACTAGACGGGAATGCGGCTTATCTTCATGTAAAATCTGACGAGCCATGTGGCCTCCAACCAAGGTCACTCGGACAGGGACGTGCCAGTGTTCATAGCACCAGCACGTCCCGCTTACTTACGTCTTTTTTCTTCTCTTCGACTGCGGTCCTGGTTTCAACGTGCCTTTGAATTTCCGCGCTTCGTTAATATCGGATTTCGTCCATAGACGAATCGAGTTCTTACCTACCGCCAGTGGCTTTGGCGCGACGACCTTGCCGCTTGTTATCCAGGAGTGAAGCGTTTGGCGTGAAACTCCGATATTCGCTGCGGCTTCGGCGGTCGTATACCTTTTGCCAATCATTGAAGCCAGGCTATCAAACGATTGACGCCGCGTCAAGTAATTCGTTAGGATATCGTCACAAACGAAGAGTTCCGCCGCCGGGGAGCGGGGTGATTCCATTGTCACAACAACCAAAGGACAGAATACTTGCGGGCCTTTACGGCATCGATGTGGGCGCTCAATTGAAAGCGATGGGATTGACTTCCGGGCGGGTCGTGGCACCGGGATCCAACAAGGGCGCGACATTGGCAGCGCGGCAATACAAGCCGACAACACCTATTGAACTGCGCGCGCTAGCCAAACTGAAAGTACCGCGAAACAACATCTTTCGCGAAAAGGAATTTCATCGGCTTGTGCTACGTCACTTGGCTACCATTCAGGAGTTAGGGAAGCGTCCGCAGCGCAAGAAGTGCTCTCGCAGAACCCAGGATTTGCGTCGCCAAGTCAAGAGAGTCCACACTGCTATTCGACGATTGGTTGATGCTGAAAGCGATCTACATAGCAAAGCCGAAATTCCCCGCCTTTCATCGTTCCATTTGGTCAAAGCCGTTCAATCTCTTAATTGCTATTTGGAGAGGCTGCAGATGGAGTTGCCGAGCGCAAATGGCGCTCATCGCCAGTTCCGTCACGCCGTGAGTCCTCAAAACTTGGCGATTCTCGAGCTAGTAACGCTCGTCCGTATGGTAACTGGAGAGCCTCACTGGGAAAACCTCGCCATTCTTTTGAAGGGTGCAACGGGAGACGCGGGGATGAACCGCAGGCGCCTCTTCCAGCTTTATAAAGACAGAGAAAATAGGCGCGTGCGGACGCTGGGATTGTTTCGCCGAGCCCGGCTTCGAGCCGAGGTGGGAAAGCTCCGTTTGCCGTAGAGTGTAAAGAAATCCGGGCGCAATTTTTGCTTGCCGATTTCTGGATTGCACGTAAGCGAGTCCGCGCGCACTGTTGCCTGCATGCAACCATCCAAGGAAGTCAGGACCTCACAAATTACATCCGATGTCAGACCGCTCTTAGTCAGTCGGCTGGAAGCCGCTCGTGCACTGAGCATCAGTCTCCGCATGCTTGACTACCTCATCACAAGACGAGAAATCTCCGCTCGGAAGGTTGGGCGGCGGACCCTCATCCCACGCCGCGCGCTCGAACAATTCGCCCGGGCGCGATCACGCAGGCCCGACGAACGGCGATGATTCCCGCTGACGCGCGCGAGGCACCGCTATTCGCCTCTGCGGAGAGTCACTGATGCCATCCCGGATGATCGACTTCGACTCTTTGTGGGCGAGTGAAAAGCTCGCGGCCTGTGAAAGCTCGATCCGCGTGGAGTATGTGTGGCTCTACGGTCTCGCCGATGCGAATGGCAGCTTCGAGCTGAACATGCGGTCGATTCATTCCCGTGTGTCAGCAATCCGCCCACGGCTGACCCTCCGCCGCTTGGAGATCATTTTCGCCGAGTTCGAGCGGCATGGACTGCTCTTTACCTGGAGCGAAAACGGGAAACGATACGGCCACTGGACAGGGAGTGACCGTCCAGGGCGGCTTCCCAAACCTTCAGAACGGCATCGCTACAAGAAACTTGCTACGGATATTCCAAAAGAGAGGCTTGCAGCCTATGAATCGCGATTCCGTCGCGATGGCGTCGCGACAAGATCGCCCCTAGGGGTTGGTGTTGGATTGGGGTGTGATCGGGAAGGGGATGGAGAAGGGGTGGGGGGAGAAGCGCCGGAGGCGCTTGGGGTTGGGGCGCCGGCAGCGTCGCTCACAGCGTCAGCTTCAAGGCCGGAATCAGCTTCAGAAAATCCGCTCGCAAAAACCGCGAGCGTTTCTTTTCCCCTTCCCTTTAGAAAAACGAATGAACCAGCACCAAAAACTACGCACCTGACGGGGCGGTGCTTCTGCGACTACTGCCGCAAAGAGTTCGCGGACAGCGGCGAATTTACAAAACACGACTGCGGTGCGAAGACGCGCGGGGGCTGGGAGTGCATTACCTGCCATTCCACCTTTAAGTGTATGTCGGATCTCAAGTCACACCGTCGTCAGTGCCCAGGGAAGGGGTTTGTTTCTGGGGCAAGTGCATGACCCGCGATAGGGTGTGCGTGAAGATGATTTCGATCGGCCGTCGGTGCTTTTGCCTATTGCATCCTCGGACGGGAGGGAACCTAACGGGGGAGCTTAGGAGTTTCACTAAGCGCTCCCGACCAAATTTGCGGATGGGTCGGGACTAGAAGCTAAAAATGTGGAGCGTGTCCAAAATCGGCTTGCAGGCTACGGCGATTGCTCCTAACATCGCCGCGGGCAGCACCGTCAGCGAGCGAGGAGGCGCAAGATTGGCTCGCCGGCGGTATCAGCGTGGAAGTTTGATCTTGAAAGGCGGCAAATGGTTTGGCCGATGGCGCGAGGACGAAATTCGAGACGGGCGGTTGGTCCGACATCGTAGGTATGAACTGCTCGGGACAATCGCTGAGTTTGCAACGCGCAGGCTGGCGCTGCGTGAACTCGAGAACAGAATTTCGTCGGTCAACGATCCTGGCTATAAGCCGAGGACCGTCGCGTCATTCCAAGAGTTTGCCGAACGATGGATGTCTACCGTGATGATTCAACACAAACCCTCAACCCGGGCGACGATGCAGTCTCAAATCAAAAAGTATCTCATTCCGGCTTTTGGCAGGCTTCAGCTCCGCGACGTTGAGGCTGAGGGCGTCCAGCGTTTTATTGCTGGGCTCGATCTGAGCCCCAAGACGGTGCGGAATATATTCATCACGCTACAGCTCATGTGGAAGTCGGCCAAGGCGTGGGGCTACGTTTCCCATAATGCTCTCGATGGCGTCGTTCTGCCGAAGCCTCGCAGGTCTCGCCGAGTGTTTTACTCAGTCGACGAGACAAGGCGAATTCTCGGGGCGGCGCAAGACCCTCACCGTACGTTCTACCGGCTTGCCGCTGAAACCGGCATGCGGGCTGGGGAACTGTGCGGGCTGCGCGTCGAGGACATCGACCTCGATCGCGATCTCGTGAAAATCGCACAAAGCGCCTGGCATGGAAAACTCCAAGATCCGAAATCGGAGAACGCCGTGCGGACAATCGCGATTTCATCGAGGTTGCGTGAACACCTACGGAACTTCCTTACACACTGGAAACCCAACGAAGAGCACTTGGTGTTCGCTACTCGTACGGGAACTCCGTGGGACGCAAATCTTCTCGTGAAAAGAAAGCTGCGGCCGTTACTCCAGTCTCTCGGTATAAAGGGCGGGGGACTGCACGGTTTTCGTCACGCGAACGCAAGCTTCATGGACGGTCTGGCGGTGCCGATGAAAGTACGCCAGCAGCGTCTTGGCCACAGCGATTCGCGTCTGACCATGGATGTCTATACCCACATGGCCAGCGCGGATGACGAGCGAACTGCGGAACAGTTGGGAGACTTGTTGGACGCAGTTGGACAAAAACGAGCGTTTGAGGCCAAAAATGGAAAAGGGCCTGCTTTGCAGCAAGCCCTTGTGAACTAGGAATATGGCGTGGTTGCGGGGGTTGGATTTGAACCAACGACCTCCGGGTTATGAGCCCGACGAGCTACCAGGCTGCTCCACCCCGCGTATTCATATTACGCAACTTGCCGCTCTTCTGCAACCGCACTTACGCCGGGCGCGCTGGGACTCTCGTGCGTGATAGCGCTCGCTGACATTCAAACCGCTCAATCGCGCAGAGGGCACAAACGGCGAGAGACACACCCATCACGATCGCTTGCAGTCGCAAACAAATGCGCGCGCACACACATAACGCGGTCGCCCCGCCAATCAGCGCCGACGAGCGCGACAATCCGTGACAAGCTCCACGAAATTGTGAGCCCCGCTAGAACTGGCTGGGCTTGGTCCGCAACGTCAGCCTTACCCCGCGCGTTCGGCATTCAAGTCCATAGTGCGCTGCCAATCGACATTGTTGAGGTCCGTGGACGCCTCGTTCCCGTCAGGCAGCACGTAGAAAAGGAGCCTGTCGCCTACCCAGTAGTCCTTCGCCGGATAGATCGTCTCCGATTTCAACGCTACAAGCGTAAGCGACTGGCCGGCAAGTTTGGCGGCGTCTGCTTGGTCGAAACTCCCGCTGGCGTTGCGTTCATGGGCGGGTCCACCGCAGGAGCAGCGGGCGGAACGTAATACACCCTGGACAAAGGGTCCACAGGGCTGGATGGTTGCGCGGAAGTCCCCGAAGACGGTGCCGTATAAGACTGCGTACGTGGCCCTGTGTTTCCATACACGCCCGAGTCTCCCAGGCGGCGCGATGGCGATACATACGCCGTTAACTGCGGCAACTCCACATCTTGCATCAATTTCAGAGTCACCAGTTGTTCGTTCTTTAGCTTTGGTTGGGGCCCGCGTGCTGGCAGCATGATCACCTTCCAAGGCCACAGTGGCGGAATCATCCACTCCACGACATCGCGCTTCGCATGCCCATGCCCCATGATGTCGCCTTGCTTATCGACGTGCTGCCCTTGCGCTGCCACGATTCTCGCATCCAATTCGCTGTCTGAATTCGGCAGGCCAATGTGATCGAAGACGATATCGAGGTAACCCTTACCAATAGGTGGCAAAGTACCGGATCGCCCACTTGGGCGGTTTTAGGGGAAATAGTCGGGTCGTCTATCGTGCAATGTAACAGGGTTCCTGCGGGTATCAGTGTTGCCTGCGCCTTTGCTGCGGGCTGCAGACACACTAAGAACAGCGCCAAAAACATTATGTATCGCATAGGCCTTCTCCTGGTTGGGGTCGCAGGCAGCGGGAGGAGGTCGAACACACCGGAACAATGGGAAGGGGCCGTCTGCTTCCCCAGATTCAGTCGCGGGAAATGTATGCCTGAGCTTCGCCGCAGACAATACAGTGAATCGTGGAGGAGGCGACCGGGGGAGGCTGTTGACTTGCTTATCCTAGTGTTGTGTCCCTTAAGTAACTAATATAAGTGTTGCGCGATAGTCTTCCCCTTAGGCATCTTCTATGGAGAATGGAGGTGCCTATGAGTTTGGGACGACCCCTGACCCCATTGCAACTGGAGCAGGAACAACGCGAACAACTCGAAGTGATGGCTAGCTCGCGCTCGCTGCCCCATGGCCTGGTGACCCGTGTGCGCATCGTTTTGCTCAGTGCCGACGGCTTGTCCAATAAGGACATCGCGGCCCGATTGCGATTGAACCAAGTGACGGTCGGTCTCTGGAGACGACGGTTCGTGAAACAGGGACTGACGGGATTGCACGAGGAGCTGCGCCCTGGCCGCCCGCGTTCGATTCCCGATGAAAAGGTCGCCACGTTGATCCGCAGAACCCTGCGAACCAAACCCAAAGACGGCACGCATTGGAGTTGTCGCGCGCTGGCGGCAGAAACCCGTCTGTCGAAATCGACCGTTCACCGGATCTGGCGCGCCTTCGGCTTGCAGCCGCACCGAGCGCGTCACTTTCAGCTTTCCAACGACCCGTTCTTCGTCGAGAAGGTACGGGACATTGTCGGGTTGTATCTGAACCCACCGGATAAAGCCCTGGTCCTGTGTGTGGATGAGAAGAGCCAGATTCAAGCGCTGGAGCGTAGCCAGCCGATCCTGCCCTTGGGGCTCGGCTACGTCGAAGGGATCACGCACAACTACGTCCGACACGGCACCACCACACTGTTCGCAGCCTTCGACACCGTCACCGGAACAGTCCTGAGTCAGTGCAAACGCCATCATCGTCACCAGGAGTTCCTGGACTTTCTGCGCCATGTGGACGCCAGTGTTCCGAAGGCTTTCGACGTGCATCTGATCGTTGATAACTACGCTACCCACAAGCATCCTCGCGTCCAACGCTGGTTGGCAGCACGCCCCCATTACCACTTGCACTTCACACCAACCTACTCTTCCTGGCTCAACCAAGTGGAAATCTGGTTCAACATCATCACGCAGAAGGCCATCCGTCGCGGCACCTTCGGCAGCGTCAAAGAACTGGTCGCCAAAATCGAACGCTTCGTTCATGGCTACAATGCTGAGGCTCGACCCTTCTCCTGGACGGCGACACCCGATTCGATCCTGGAAAAAATCCAGCGACTATGTGAACGTATTTCCGGGACACAACACTAGCAGGCTGCTGAAAAAGTCGGAAAGTTTGCAACGAAGCAGCGCAGAGCGCGTCCAATGGCGCATGCGAGGAACCGATCAGCAGCAGAGTCACGTGTTCAGCTACATTTCCCCGGAGCAGCGAGTGCGCAGCGACCATCCGTTGCGGCCGATCCGCACGATGGTGGACGAAATCCTGAAGCAGCTGTCGCCGCAGTTCCACAAGATGTACGCGAAAGTGGGCCGTCCGTCGATTCCGCCGGAGCAGTTGTTGCGGGCGCAGCTGTTGCAGATGTTGTATTCGGTGCGCAGCGAGCGGCTACTGATGGAAGAGATGGACTACAACATCTTGTTCCGCTGGTTTGTGGGACTGAATTTGGATGATGCGGTCTGGGATGCGACGGTGTTCACTAAGAACCGCGACCGGTTGCTGAGGGCCGAGGTCGCCAAGGAATTTCTGGCGCGGGTGGTGGCGCAGGCGCGGGCGAAGGGATGGACCTCGGACGAACACTTCACCGTGGACGGAACCTTGCTGGAAGCCTGGGCCAGCCTGAAAAGTTTTCAGCGGAAGGACCAACAGGATTCGTCTCCGCCGGAGGATCGGGGAAATCCCACGGTGGATTTTCATGGGGAAAAGCGCTCGAACCAGACGCATGAATCGAAAAGTGATCCCGAAGCTCAGTTGGCGCGCAAGGGCGCGGGCAAGGAGGCGAAATTGAGCTACTGCGGAAATCTGCTGGTGGAGAATCGCCACGGATTGATTGTGAACAGCCGCGTGTGGGAAGCGACAGGGATCGCCGAGCGCTACGCAGCGCTGGAGATGCTGCAGAAGGTTCCGGGAATCGGGCGCGTGACGGTGGGCGGCGACAAAGGTTTCGATACGGCGGATTTTGTGCGCGAGTGCCGAAACCTGCGCATGACGCCGCACGTGGCGCAAAACCTGGGACGAAGAGGCGGCAGCGCCATTGATGGACGCACCACGCAACACGTGGGCTACCGCATCAGCCAGAAGAAAAGGAAGCGCATCGAAGAATGTTTTGGCTGGCTGAAGACGATTGCGTTGCTACGCAAGGTTCGGCATCGCGGGACGTTGAAAGTGGACTGGATGTTTACCTTTGCTTGTGCGGCCTACAACCTGGTGCGCATGCGAAACCTGATGGCCGCCGGGGTTCCGACGCAGTAAGTCCGGGCCGTAGTGTCTCTGAATGGCGTTGAAACCCCCACATGGGGCGCTCGGCAGCGCGAAAAACAACCCGAAAAACCGCCACCACGGGAAAATGACACAAACGCGAGCAGAAATTGCACGCTCCACACAATTTTTCAGCAGCCTGCTAGGGCTTCGCGAAGTAGTTACGGCTGGACGACGGAGGCGCGTCGGCTCGACGCCACATTCTACCAGGAGCTATAAGCGGTGCTTTCGAACGGCGAAACTTGATCCGAACCGGAGTTCACGTCCGTGATTCCGAAGCAGGTTTGTTCGGGGCTGTAACCTACGTCGTCGGACTTAGTCACCCAGTCCGGCGCATTTGTAATCGGATCGGCGGGAATCATCCTGAGGTAATTGTTGGTGACCAGGTCGTCGAGCGAGGAGGGCCCGCACTCCTTGTCGAGAGTGTAATCCTGGATAGCCTTCCTCATCACCGCAAGTTCTGACTTCAGTTTCGTCTCTTTAGCCCTCAGAACGGTTTTCTGGTACTGCCCCGCAGCAATCCCGGCGAGAATCAAGATGATCGTAATAACGACCATCAGCTCGATCAAAGTGAAACCGCTCTGCGGCGTGACGCTTTGACCAAATCTGGCTTTCGCGTTTTTAATTCTGCGCATCATTTTTCTAACCGTCGTCTTGCCAGTTCATCTGCGTGAGAATGTGGTCGTCGCGAAGATTTACCAATCCGAATATTTTGTACCGTCGAGCGCCGTGCCGGACGACTTGGTAAACACGTCGAACACATCTTGTCCACCCCACGCGGTTGTATCGGGATCGTCCTGCACCGAGCGCATGCCCCAATCCTTATTTCCCGTCATCGGGTCCGTCGGAATCGCGCGCAGAAATCGAATTCGTTTGTCTTGCGCGCCCGTCAGTTGGGTCGGCTTCGTAAGCGCGTCGAGGTCCACCGGATATCCTTCCGTTCCGGCCTTCACTTGAATCTGGCCCTTATCAGATGCGTCTTTATAGCGATCAATGGCGTCGCGCATCTCGCGCAGATTGCGGCGGAGCTGATCTTCTTTCGCGCGCTTCACCTGATTACGCGCCAGCGGCACCGAGATCGACGCCAGGAGTATCAGGATCGCGCAAGCCACAACCAGTTCCAGAAGCGTGACACCCGCCGCACTATCACGCCGCTCGCGCCCAAGCGATGAAAGTCGCAAAAAGGAAAGCTTCGGCCGCCGCTGCAGCTCGGGAAGGGAATTCGCGTCACTACGATTCCAGTTCATCGATCTCAATGCACCTGGATGGTGGCTTCTCCGGACACGATGGGGATAGACTGCTGTTGCGAATTGTGGGCGTTCACTTGCAGAATTTGCAATCTCGCGGTCCCTGGACCAACCGCGCGTAGCACCAAGCCCAAAACAGTCCCCGTTCCGCTGACTCCTGGAGTGTTTGGCTGTCGCGTCGCCGAAACCACCACTTCGCCTTTTTGCTGATCAATCCGCTGCACTACGGCGATTTCTTGCGTTCCGCCCGAGAGGAATCCTCCGTTGCGAACTTCCTCCACCTGAATTACCGAAGGATCGTAGTGAATCATCAACGGAATCGAAAATAGATCGTTCACATTGGAGATAGCCAAACCGAGCGTCGTCGTGTCGCCGGGCTTCAACGTCGTCGTCGCCGGCTCGAAATGAAGCTGCACGGCGGCTCCGGCCTGTTGTGACGCCGCCACTGCTTGTTGCTGCTGAGCCTGCTGCGTCATCGCGGTCGGAGTGACGCCCGGCCCCGCGGCTGCCGCATTCGGACGGCCTGCCTGCGGAACCACCTGCGACGCAGGCTGCGCCGTCGCCGGACTTTCTACCGTGGCATCCTCGTGATAGACACGCACGTTCGAATCGGTGCCGGCGGCCATCGGTCGCAGATTTTGCGCCGAGAGTGAAGGCAGGCGAAGGACGTGCGGCGTTAGTACGATGAGCGTTTCATCTTCGTTCACCGTATGGTTGTTGTCCGAAAACAAATAGCCCACCACCGGAATTTCGCCAATGCCGGGTATTCCGTTCACGTTATTGGAAACCGTGCGTTCGAACAAGCCACCCAATATGTTGACTTCGCCTTCCTTCAGCCGCACGTCGTGTTCCACCTTCTTCTGCCCAATAACCGGTTGTTGAATTCCGCCGATATTGCTGGTGGTGACGATTTGCGATATGTCCACGACCAGTTTCATGCTTACTTCGCCGTCGGGATGCACGCGAGGAGTGACTTCGATATTCACGCCCACATCGATATATTGAAACTGCGTGTTCACCAACGGGTTCACCACGCCTGAACTGCCCGTGACGCCAACGCCGACTCCAGCCTGAAAGCTCCCCGTTGCTACCGGCACGCGCTCCCCGATTTTCAGCGTGGCTTTTTGCCCGTCAGTCACCCGCAACTCAGGATCCTGAATAATCTTGGAGCGGTCGTCGGTAAGGATTGCGTTTGCTTGCGCGCCGGGAAGCGTAATGGCCCAATCCTGCGTTGACAACCTTTTCAAATTGTTCAGCGAGACCTGATTATTTGTGGTTGGTGTGGAGGAACCGCCGGAAGCCGAACCGGAACTCGTGCTGCCGTTAGGATTAAGCGCGGAGCGAGGTTGGAACGCCACCGAGACGGTTTGGCCTGGCAAGATTCCCAAATCCCGCATGCGCATCACGCTTGCTGTCAAGACCTGCACGTGAATCAAAACTTCCGGCTTGGCCTTGTCGATATCTTTGATGATTTTTGACGCCAGCAACAACTTGTCCGGCGTGTCTCGGATGACGATTGCATTCTGCGAATTCACCTGGGACAAGCGATGCAAGTCCAGCAATTGCCGCAGGCCATTCACGATTTCCGTAAGGTCTTGCGGCGTCAGCGTATTCGAAAGATAAAACGTTTGCACGACTTCATCTTCCAGATCCTTGCGCTTCTGCGGCTGGTCGGGCGCTACGAAGATCACCGTCGGCGTCACAGGTTTCCAGAAAGCTTTGCTCTCGAGCGAAACGGCGTCCAAGGCTTGTTCCAGCGTAACGTTCGGCAATTCCGCCGTGATCCGCCGCGAAGTGAAATCCGGATCGAAAATCACGCTCAGGCCAGCCAGTTTCGCAATCGTCTCGTAAACCACCCGCGCGTCGTTCGTCATCTTCAGGTTGATGGGTTCGCGGGAAAGCGGCTTCAGTTCGGGAGGCGCTGTCAGAACCTGCTCGTTGGCTGTTGGCGTGGCATTGGTTTGCGGACCGTTCTGCGCCGCCATCAAATCCATCGTTTTCTTCACTTCTTGTTCCGCCGCAACATTCGAGGGATCAATCAGCTGTGCCTTCTGGAACTCCCCAAGGGCGAGTTGCAGATCGCCAAGTTTCAGCGCTTGCTGGCCTTGATGGACGTGAAACATGCCGGCGTCGTATCGCGCCTGGGAGGCGCGCAGCTTGTATTCGGCGTTGGTGGGATCACTGCGAAGCGCTCGCTCATAGTGAACGAGAGCGGTATCGTAATCCTGGAGTGCGTTGGCCTTTTGTGCAGCCGAAAAATCGTCATTGCCTTTGGGGCAGCCAGCTAGCAACAAAGCAGCCGCCACCAAAAGGGGCAAGTATCTTTTACGATGCAAAAGTAAGCCTCCGCTGGGTATGCTAATTCCCATCGAGTTTAGCATCCGCAGTGGGATGCGGCAACAAATCCGCAAAGTTGTGTTAGACGTATGAAATACTGAATTCCGAGCCCGCCCTGGGTTAAAATTTTGTAAAATCCAACGCGAACGGCCGGAAATCCATCGGAATCCGCAACTTGCGGCCGCTTGTGCGTGACGGCCGTGATCGCGCTATGATACCTTTGACGTGAAATCGAACTCCGATAAGTCTCAACACCAAGGCGTGAAGATTGTTGCGCAGAATCGCGCCGCCTCTTACAACTACCACCTCCTGGACAGTCTGGAAGCTGGACTGGTACTCGTCGGTACCGAGGTCAAAACCCTGCGCGAGGGGAAAGGCACCCTCCGGGAGGCCTATGCCGAGATTCGCCTTGGCGAGGCTTGGCTGGTAAACTGCCATATCCCTGAGTATCTTCCCGGAGGCTTCAGGAACCACGACCCCCTTCGGAAACGGAAGCTGCTGCTCCACCGGCGCGAACTGGACCGCCTGCTCGTTCAGACTCAGCAGAAGGGAATGACCATCGTTCCCACCAAGATTTACTTCCGGGACGGAACCGCCAAATGTGAATTAGCCGTCGCCAAAGGCAAAAAGTTCCACGACCGGCGCGAAGCCGAAAAACAAAAAGAGGCGAAACGGGAAGCCAGTGAAGCCATCTACCGCTCTCGTCGCCGCTGAAATTCGATGAAAGTGAAAGGGAGACATGCAGATCCAACTCGATAGCCAGCCGTATTCTTCGATTCATGCCGACGCACTGGTAACCTACGTTTTCGACCAGGACAAGAAGACCGAGGGAGTCCTCGCCGACATTGACGAAAAGATGGACGGCCGCCTCGCCGCTCTTGCCGCCAGCGGAGAACTTACCGGCAAAGCCCTCGAACTCGTTTTAGTTCATTTTCCCGAGGGGCTGGACGCCAAGCGCCTGCTGCTGGTGGGAGCAGGGAAGCCTGGAAAGTTCTCAGTTTCGGATTTGCGGAAAATTGCCGGCGCTGCGTTGCGCTATCTGAAATCGCGTGGCGTGAAGAAATTCATCTTCCTCGCCCGCGAAGGCGAGCGTGGCGCGGCCGCAGCGCAAGCAGTCACAGAGGGGCTGATCGTAGCGGATTTTGAATCCGACAAGTACCGCACGGACAAGAAGAATAATCGCGAGATCCAGTCCGTTTCGCTCGCCGGCTTCGATTCGGCGCAAAACGGAAGTGTGGCCGATGCCGTGGATCACGGCCGCGTGATCGCCGAATCGCAAAATTTCGCTCGCGATTTGATCAACGAGCCTTCCAATCGCCTGACGCCACGCATCCTCGCTGCCCGCGCCGAAGCCATGGCCAAGGAAGTCGGCCTCGGCATCGAGATACTCGACGAACGCAAAATCTCCGAACTGAAAATGGGCGCCCTCATCGGCGTCGCGCAGGGCAGTGTCGAACCGCCGCGCGTCATCATCGTGCGTTACACTCCCGATAATCCTCGCTCGGATTCGCCAGTCCTCGGGCTCGTCGGCAAAGGCGTCACCTTTGACACCGGCGGCATCTCCATCAAGCCTGCCGACAACATGGAAAAAATGAAGTACGACATGGGCGGCGGCGCCACCATGCTCGGCGCCATGCGCGCGATCGCTTACCTGAAGCCCGCGGTCCCGGTGATCGCGGTCATTCCTGCAACCGAAAACATGCCTGGGGGACGCGCGCAAAAACCCGGCGACGTGCAAGTCGCCATGTCCGGCAAAACCATCGAAGTAATCAACACCGACGCCGAAGGCCGCATGATCCTCGCCGATGGCGTTTTCTATGCGCGCAAGCTCGGCTGCACGCACCTGATTGACGCCGCGACGCTCACTGGCGCGATCCAGGTCGCCCTCGCCAGCGTCCACGTGGGCGCGTTCGGCACTCCACGCGAATATCTCGATCAATTCCTCGAAAGCGCCAAAGCCGCCGGCGAAAAAATGTGGCCCATGCCCATGGACGAGGAATACGAAGAGATGATCAAAAGCAATATCGCGGACATCCGCAACACCGGAAGCGGTAAAGGCGGCGGCGCCATAACCGGCGCCTGGTTCATCAAGGAATTCGCCGAAGATACTCCATGGATTCACCTGGACATAGCCGCCACCTGCTGGGTAGACGAAGGAAAGCCGTGGCTAGCCAAAGGCCCCACAGGCGTAGCCATCCGCTCCATAGTAGATTTCGCAATGAAATTGTAGCGCCGTTCTTGGAGTGCGGTGGCTTGCCACGGCCGTTGCCCCCGCGAGGTTTGCCTGGCGGACTCGATCAATCAGCACGTCGCGTCCGTCACCGCGAAATGCGGACGTGCCGGCATCAGGTTTTGAATTTGTAGGGGCACGGCATCCCGTGCCCGTCCGTCGAGTGGCGAGGGTGTTTGGTCTTGAATTTGTAGAGGCCGGTTCGGCCTCATCGAACCGGGCCAGCCGTTGTTTTTGTTGTGATCCTGAGCGAAGCCTGCCTGCCGGAGCCAGGGACCTCTGTTCGCCGCCTCGCGTCAGCGCGCGTTTACATTTTTTCTGGCGCGGTGATTCCCAACAATCCCAAGGTCGTCACCAACTGCTCCCGCACCAACGCCGTAACCAAAAGCAAAAACGCCCGTTTCTCGGGATCCTCCTCCGAAAGAATATGATGCTTGTGATAAAAAACATTAAAAGTCTGCGCCAATTCGAACGCAAACCGCGCCAAAAACGCCGGCTCCTGCGACGCCACCGCCGTATCCAACCGCGCATCAAACGAGCCCGCCAGCAGCACTAAATCCCAGATGTCGTCGAAACCGGGCGCCACAAGAAAACGCCCCGCGTCAATCTCGCCGCTCTTCAGCTTCGCGGCATTCGCGATATGTTCAATCGCGCTAGGTGAGTCAATGCTGGGGTCCTCCTCCGCAGCCTTACGCATGATTCCATTCACGCGCACAACAGCGTACTGCACGTAGGGCCCAGTCTCGCCCTCGAAACTCAGCGCATCCTTGAAATCGAACGCAATTACCGTCGAACGCGTAAAGCGCAGCAAAAAATACCGCAACGCTCCGATCGCCACGGCATGTGCAATCGCCGCCCGCTCGCCCTCCGGCGTATCCGGATGCCGCGCATCCACTTCCTTCCGCGCCCCAGCCTCCAACTGATCGATCAAGTCGTCGGCCTTGACGCCCTGCCCCTTCCGCCCGCTCACCTCGATGTAAGCCCGCTTCGCATCTTCCGGCGGAATCTCATAGCCCATTTCCAACGCGCAGCGCGGCGTCAGCGCCACCACGTTGTACGCGAAATGCTTCAAGTGATCCGCTTCGTCGCCATAACCAAGCGCCCGCAGCGCCGCTACCACCACCTGCTGCGGATATGCCTGTCGCGAATCAATCACATTGAAAAGTTCCCGTGCGTGACCAAACTCCGGCGCGCCTGGATCGTCGCCGTCGCTTGCCGTAACCCACGCCTGGTGTCCATCGGGATGTTTGTAAAAGCGCCGATAATGAAAATCGCGATTCAGCAATCCGAATTTCCAAAGATGCAGCGCGATATCTTTGCCCACGTACGTCACGGTCCCGGTTGATCGCACAATAATCTTCGCCTCGGCCTCCTCCGGAGGTTCCTCCACCGCTTCGCCCTCCGCCGCCACTGAGCCCTCCGCGTCCCCCTCCGCGGCTTCGCGATCCGACGGCAACTGCATCACCCAACATCCGGCATTCTTGCCCGACGTCGCCAATTGCACCGCGCCGCGCTCCTTCAGCATCGCAAACGCCGCATCCCAAAATTTCAAATGCAGAATGTCGCTCTCTTGCGTCAGAAGATCGAAATCAATTCCCAGGCGGTCCAGCGTGCGCAGGTGGCAGTAGTTGATCGCCGTCGAAACAATCTCGCCCATCTTCGCCGCTTCACCGTGGCCCTCTTCGATTTCCTTCAACGTCCGGTTCCGCAACTCGAGCCGCGATTTGTCTTCCGCCAGAAATTGCGTCACTCGCGTGTACAAATCCCAGCACAGATAATCGAATTTGGGCGCTGCCGCGAGCGTTCGCACGGCATCGAGCGATTTCTTCTCGAGATGCAGAAATCCCAGCACCACGTCCGCGACCTGCACGCCGGTATTGTCGATGTAGTTTTGAATTTCGACGCGCCGCCCGGTGTGACGCAGCAAACGCCCAAACGTGTCGCCGAGCACCGCGTTCCGCAAATGCCCGATGTGCGCGGCCTTGTTTGGGTTGATGCTGGTGTGTTCGACCACCGTCTTGGTCGCATTCGGAGCAGGCGCTGCGCCTGGGCGTCCGGCCTCCTCGCAAGCAGCCCGAAAAAATGTAGCCCGGTCGAAAAACGCATTCAGGTAGCCGCCCCCCGCGACTTCCACGCGCGCAATGCCCTCGATCGGTTTCAGCGAGTTCGCAATTTCCTGCGCCAGTGCCCGCGGCGGCTTTTTCAAACGCTTGGCCAGTTCGAAGCAAACCGGCGACGCCGCCTCGCCCATCGCCAACCGCGGCGGCCGCTCCGTAACGATAGGCACGTCCGTCTTGTACCGCTCGTGGATGTGGTGCCGCAGCGCCTTCCGAAACCGCTCTTCGACCGCTTTATACACGTGGCTCCTTATGAATCTGTGTAAGAACGCAAAACCCTTGTGGGTCGTGGCTTTAGCCACGACCATAGACGCTTCGATTCAGGACGGCTTTAGCCGCTGAAGTTCCAATCTTATGGTCCTCACGCAAACTCCCAGGTCAAATGAATCCGGCGATTATAGAGAAACCCCGCCAACCGGTCAAAAGGGGCAAAATATTAACAGATCGTAGGGGCACGGCATGCCGTGCCCGCCAGCGTTAACTCGAGCGCAAAACAGAAAATTCATCGCAAAACCACGCGCTGATAGGGTTGTCCGTAGGGGCGCTGCTTAGAGCGCCCTCTCTCTCTCTGGTCGCGATGTGCCTTGCCGATGCAGGCCAAAGTCGATGTGTACCCCCAGATTTTTTCCGCGGTCTGTGCTACCGTTCTCTGTGGAAAATTTCACACTAACTCGACGCACCGGCGGAAAATCTCGCTAAACAAACCGCAATCTCGCGCGATCTGAAGCCGCCCACCGCCAAATTTCTACTCGATACAAATGAACCCTCGCAAAAAACGCATCTCGTTCAAAACAAAGCCCACTAACGATTTCTACTCGATGCAAATGGACGGCCTGCTCCGCACAAATCAACTACTCACCCGTCACAATCGCGGGCCCTTCCGAGGCACTTTTCAATCGTCAACCCAGGCGATTAGAAACCGCCGTTAACCACAGAAAACAAACGCCAACGCAACCTCTCAATCACGAACTTTCACGCACTTCTGGGCGCAAAATTCGTGCCCGCGCCTATTTGACAGCCTTGCAAGCCGAGACTAGTATCGTTTTTTCGCATTCGCCCATGAAAACTTCAAGCGACCGATGAAAACCCTACGCCACGCCCATTTCGATTGCTTCTCCGGCATCAGCGGCGACATGGTCCTCGGCGCACTGGTGGACGCGGGGGCCGAACTGCGCGCCATTGAATCCGAGCTGCGCAAGTTGAGCCTGGAAGGCTGGACGATTTCGGCCGAAAAGGTGAAGCGCGGCCAGATTTTCGCCACGCAGGTAAAAGTCGCGTCGGCCGAAGGCCATCATCACCGGGGACTTTCCATCATTCTCGATCGCATCAACAAAGCCGAGCTTCCGCCACGCGCCGCCGAACGCGCTCGCAAAATCTTCACGCGCCTAGCCGAAGCCGAAGCCAAAGTTCACCAGCTGCCCATCGAGCAAGTGCATTTCCACGAAGTCGGCGCGGTGGATTCGATCGTGGACATCGTCGGCGCCACCATCGGATTCGAGCTCCTCGGCATTGACGAATTTTCATGCTCGCCGCTCGACGTCGGTGGCGGCCACGCTAAGACGGCTCACGGCCTGCTGCCGGTACCCGCGCCAGCCACAGCGGAATTACTCAAAGGCGCGCCGATACACACGAGCGGCATCCCGAAAGAGCTGGTGACTCCCACGGGCGCGGCCATCGCCACCACCCTCGTGGCGCGCTATTCCGAAATTCCGGACATGACGCTAAGCGCCATCGGTTACGGCGCAGGCTCAGCCGACTTGACCGAAAAAGCGAACGTCCTTCGCATTTTGATCGGGGAAACTGCCGTGAGCGAACCGGGCGAGCACTGGGATGCGCCTATCACCGTGATCGAAACCAACGTGGACGACATGAGCCCGCAAATTTACGGCTATTTTGTCGAGCGCGCCCTCGCGGCCGGCGCACTGGATGTGTTTTCCACGCCGGTGCAGATGAAGAAAAATCGCCCGGGCCTGCTGGTGACGATTCTTGCCGAGCCGGCAAAAGTGGCAGCGCTGATTGACTTGGTTTTTCGCGAAACTACTACGCTAGGCGTGCGCACACACGAAGTCCGCCGCAAAATTCTCGACCGCGAATTCGTCCTGGTCGCAACGCCCTTCGGCGAAGTGCAAATGAAAGTCTCGCGCATGAACGGCACCGTGCTCAATGCCGCGCCCGAATACGAAGACTGCCAGCGCATCGCAACACAAAAAGGCATCCCGCTGAAACAAGTAATCGCCGCCGCCACTTTTGAATTTCAGCGGCAGGCCGAGAAACGGGGCAGCAACCACTAACACTTCATGGATAATCCCAAACCCAAGTACTACCTCACCACGCCCATCTATTACGCCAATTCGCGCCCGCACGTCGGCTCGGCCTACACCACCATCGTCTGCGACGTGATCGCGCGCTACAAACGCATGTGCGGCTACGATGTGGCGTACGTCACCGGCACCGACGAGCACGGCGTCAACATCGAACGCGCCGCCGAGGCAGCAGGGATCACGCCGCAGCAGCTGGTGGATAAGAACGAAAAGATTTTCCGCGATTTGTGGAAGCTATTAGGAATCACGATTACGGACTTCATTCGCACCACTTCGCCCGAGCACGAACGCTCGGTACAGACTCTCGTAAAGCGCACTCTCGAGCGCGACAAAAATGTGCCGCCTGAGAAACGCTCGATCTACAAGGCCAAATATGAGGGCCGCTACTGTATCTACGACAACGCCTACGTGAGCGACACGCCGGAGCCGGTGAATTGCCCGACGTGCGGACGGCCCGCAGAACTAATTTCCGAGGAAAACTACTTCTTCCGGCTCCGCGATTACAAAGACAGATTGCTTGAGTTGTACAAGAACAATCCGCAATTCGTGCAGCCGGATTTCCGGATGAACGAAGTGAGGAGCTTCGTTGAAACCGGCCTGAAAGATGTCTCGATCAGCCGTAAGACCATCAAGTGGGGAATCCCCTGGCCGAGCGATCCGGAGCATGTGTTTTACGTCTGGTACGACGCGCTCACAAGCTATATGACCGCAGTTGGCTACGGCGAAGGCGCAGACGGCGAGGCCAATCCGCGGTTCAAGAGATACTGGCCTGCCGACCTGCACATGGTCGGCAAAGAGATCATTCGCTTCCACGCCGTCTACTGGCCGGCATTTTTGATGGCGGCGGATTTACCGCTACCGAAGCAGGTCTTCGCCCACGGCTGGCTGCTGTTCGAGCAAGAAAAAATGAGCAAGTCCAAGGGCAACGTGGCCTACGCCGAACCAATCGTAAAGGTCCTCGGCAACGACGCTCTGCGCTACTACTTGCTGCGTGAAACAGTCTTCGGCCAAGACGGCAATTTTTCCCGCGAAGCGCTAGTCACCCGTTACAACGCGGATTTGGCGAATGGTCTTGGGAATTTGGCAAGCCGCACGCTAGCCATGATCGCGGACTATTTTGAAGGGACAATCCCGCGCAAACCCGGGAAATGGTCTGATGATCGCGACGCGCAGATCGACAAACTAAAGAAAGAAGTGTTTCAGGAGGCACGAGCTTGCTACGACCGCTTTGATTTTGGGCGAGCCCTCGAAACGATATGGCGTCTTATCGGTGACATAGACAGGTATCTCGTCGAATTCCAACCGTGGGTCCTGGCGAAAGATGCGACGAAACGGGAACGCCTCGAGACGATTCTGTTCACCGCGTACGACGCTGTCCGCTTGGCGACAGCGCTTGCTTATCCCGTTTTGCCAGAATCGACGCAAAAGATTTGGTATCAGCTCGGCCAGGTCTGTCCTTTGGGGGAGGAATCTCTCGACGATTTCCCTTTTCCTCTGAAAGACCAACCAGTGAGAATTGGCAAGCCCGAAGGGGTGTTTCCGCGCGCGGATAAAAAGGAAGTATTGGAGAAGATTGAAACCATGGAAAACGAAATACGGAATCCGGGCGCGGCAGCGCCCGCCACGGGTCACGAATCACAAGCCACAAGTCACGCTCCCGCAACGAGTTCCGCTGCCGGAGGCGCGACAACGGCTGCGACAGCAGCGGCCGCTGCGCCCGCGAAGATCGGGATCGAAGACTTCGCCAAAGTGGAACTGCGCGTCGGAGCGGTGAAATCGGCGGAACGCATACAGGGCGCGGACAAGCTGCTCAAGCTCCTGGTCGATATTGGCGACGAAGTGCGGCAAGTCCTCGCCGGAATCGCGCTAGGATACACGCCGGAAGAATTGGTCGGCCGCAAAGTCGTGATCGTCGCAAATCTCGCGCCACGCAAAATGCGCGGCCTCGAATCGAACGGAATGTTGCTCGCCGCGTCAGTTGGACCGGACGGCAAACCCGTACTGTGCACGTTCGCCGAGGATGTCCCGGCGGGCGCGAAAGTGAAATGAAGGCCCGGAATGACGGCCACGGCCATTTGCGGAAAGTGGAAGGGCGGGCTTCAGCCCTGCCGTAAACTACGGCTTATTTATCAGCGGTTTTAACCCCTGAGGCGCGCCAAAAGAGGGCAGGGCGGTTGGCATGAAACTTTTTGGCTGGACGAGTCGTATACTAGTTTTGAGGGTCGAAGTTCGTGCGCGGCCCGCGGGAGGGGATTATGAATTGCCCGAAATGCCATCGCGACATCGCTGAATATTCGAATTATTGCTACTACTGTGGTGCGCAGCAACATGCCGCGCCGGTCGGCACTGCGCCGATCCACAAGCGCCTGATGCGGTCTTCGACCGATTGCAAGATCGCCGGCGTCTGCGGCGGTATCGCCGAATACCTGGAAGTTGATTCCACAATCGTGCGGCTAATCTGGGTTCTGCTGGTGATTTTCCCGGTGCCGCTGGTGCCCGCGATTCTGGGTTACTTCATCGCGTGGCTGGTGATGCCGCAGGCGCCCAAGCCCAGCCCGGCCGATCTGTCGCCGCAATCCACGTCGCCAACTGCGCCCGATCACGGCTCGACCCAGACCGCGTGAAGATTTTGCAAGCCGGAAGCGGGGTGCGCTGCCGCCGCTCCCGTGCTGCCGCATTCGCACCTGCGCGAAGATCGCGGCTTAGTCGCGATCTTTACTTTTAGATTTTCGCGCCGGACCTCTCCCGCCTCCGCCAAAAACCGCCTGATCCAGAGAAATCAATCCCGCGCCGAACGCGGCCAGCGCAAACGATCCCACAGCCATCGCCAAAGGAAACTGGTATGCATCCACTTTCATCGGAGTCGAAAGCAATCCGTGAACCTTCACCAGCGCCACCGCCATTTCTCCCGCCAAGAGCAATCCCGCGACGCGCGTAAACAGCCCCACGATCAAGAGACAGCCACCAAAGAATTCCAGAACCCCCGCGATGTACACGAAATAAGACGGAAAACCCATGTGAGCAAATCCCTGCATCGCCTCCTGCGTGTGCGTGAAAAGTTTCGGATATCCATGGAACGCAAAGATAACTCCCAAAGCTACTCTTAGCAGCAAGAGCGCTACGGGTTTGAGTGCTTCCAGACTCTGCATGCAATTCCTCCGGACCAAATGATCATTGAATGACGATCGAGCGAATGGATTGTATCAGAACGGAAATATTCCTCGCGCGAGAGCATAGAAACTCTGCGCACAACGCGAGCGGGGTTGTGCGCTGCGACTGGTGTAAAATCCTCAGTTACTTTGCAAGCAACCCCGAACATGACAAAGCGAGCGCTAACGAGCACACCAATTACTGCGGGCAGATTCGGAGACCACCCATGATCCGGAAACTCCTCCTCGGATTTGCCGTGGTGCTCGTTGTGGTCGTTGCGGCGTATGTTCGGCTGCATCATGCGACGTCGCCGCTAGAAATTGCTTACTCCGGAAGCCGCGCGGTCACGGTCTATAGCACGTCGGCGCAGGTGCGCGAGCAGGTCACCACCGTCAGTTTCGGCGAGCGCCTGGACGTGTTGCAACGCTTTCAGGATCAAGTGAAGGTGCGAACTCCGGACGGCGTCGTGGGCTGGGTCGCGGAGCGCGACCTGCTCTCCGCGGACTTGTGGCAGAGATTGAAGGACCTCGAGACGAAGGCCGAGGGCATGGCGGTCGAAGCGCGCGGACACACGCGCGTTCTCAGCAATCTGCATTTCGGGCCGGGACGCGACACGACTCGCGTCCGGCAGTTGAACAAGGACGTTCCACTGGAGCTGTTGACACGCCAACCCGCAGAGATCAAGCCCGCGGCAGCGGCAGAGAACGCAGAGCAAGAATCCTCGGGACCACCACCTGAAGGGAAGAAAGAGGATTGGTGGTTCGTTCGCGCGCACACACCCGATCAAGGACCGATGGCGGGGTGGTTGCTCGGCCGTTTCGTCGAACTCGACGTCCCGCAGCCGCTGCCTGATTATGCGAGCGCGGCCGGGATGCGCATAGTGGCTTGGACGGAGTTGAACCGCGTGAACTCCGCCTCCGGAAAGGCGAGGCCGCAGTACTTGCTGGTCGGGATACACGGCCCTGAAGGACAGAGGTGCGATTTCACGATGATGAGGGTTTACACCTGGGGCAAACAGAAGGACCGCTATGAAACGGCCTTCGTGGAAAGCGATGTGTGCGGCAAATTGCCGATCGCGCGGGCGCAAGCAGCGGGGGCAACAGGAGACGTCACATTCTCGTTTCAAGATCTGAGTGGCGGCGTGGCTGAAACACGTAAGTATGAAATGCATCAAACCATCGTTCGCCGGGTGAGAGAGGGCGGAGCGCCGCAGCCGCGGAAGCACCACCGTTAATCACCGCGTTTCATCGTCGAGCATTTCATCTGGCAGGCGCGTCCGGTTGGGATACATTGATTCATATGAAGAATTGCAGGTCGAGCGCCGGGTGTATTTTACTGGTCGTTGGCTCAGTGTTTATGGCTGGGTGCTCGCAAGCGCCGTCCGTCACCATGGCGGACAAGCCCGTTATTAGCGCTCCTTCTATTCAATACATCGGCGAGTGGGGCGTGAAAGGCGACGGGCCCGGTCAACTCAAGGATCCTTCCGGGATAGCCACGAACTCGTTTGGAGACATATTTATCGTGGATGCTGGAAGCGCGTTCATAACGAAATTTGCTCCGCAGGGCAAGCCGCTCCTTTCCTTCCAGGAAGATGGGCTGAATCATCCGCAATCCATTGCAATCGATTCGGGCGGCGCAATCTACGTAACCGATCCCGTTCGTGACAGCGTCTTCATTTTCCTGCCGAATGGCGACCGCTATCGCGAACTGCGATTGAGAACAAGGCCGGCAGCGGGCAACGCGCTCAGCGTAGCGGTCGGCGACGACGGCCTGATTCACGTGTTGGATTCGAACGCGGGGAAAGTGTTCACATATACCCCGCGATTGCGACTGGTGCAGACGTGGCAGCCCCGCGAGACTTTCCCAGGTTCGAAGCATTTTGGTCCGCTGGTAAAAGGGCCGGACGATTATTTGTATCTCGCGACGCCATCGGGCGGCATTATGAAACTCACGCGCGAGGGCCACCTGATCACCGAAATAGTGCCGACGACGAAGGACGTGAGTTGGAATCCCAACGCGGGCTTCGCGGTTTGGAGCAATTGCGTATTCTTGATGGATTCAAACGGCTTGATGCTGCACATCGTGACCACGGACGGAGCTCTCAAACTCGACGTGGATCTCGCCCCGCAACTGGGCCAGGGAGCTCGCAAGGCTCCCGCTCTAGCCGTGAATTCCCACGGCGAATTGCTGGTCCTCGACGCTCCCGAAGCGCGTGTGCTGCGCTACCGCCTTAGCTTCTGATATTGCAACGCCCCGCGCTATCATTGTGCCTCGTGCCTCACCAGGAGCGACTCCGTGGCCCTACTGCTATCCGAAGCAGAGGTTAAGAATATTCTGACCATGCCGATGGCGCTCGAGGCGGTGGAAGATTCTTTCCGCCGGCTCGCGGATGGCAGCGCGCAGGTACATTCCCGCCGTCGATTGCACATACCCGGGAAAAGCTATCTCCATTACATGGCCGCGGCTGATGCGACGAGCGGCTACCTGGGCCTGAAGATGTACACCAGCGCGCGTGAAGGGTTGCGTTTCCTGGTGCCGCTATTCGAGGCGCAATCCGGGGATCTTGTCGCGTTGATCGAAGCGGATTACCTGGGGCAAATGCGCACCGGGGCGGCGAGTGGAGTCGCCACTCGCTTGATGGCTCGAGCGGATGCTAGCACAGTCGGAATTATTGGCACGGGATTGCAGGCGCGCACGCAGCTGATAGCGATCGCAGCGGTTCGGAAAATCGAAAGCGTAGGTGCCTTCAGCCGCACCGCCGAGCATCGTGAGAAGTTCGCAAAGGACATGACTGAACAGCTGGGCGTCCCTGTAACGGCGGTTGCATCGGCCGAGGAAGCCGTGCGCGATGCGGCGATCGTAGTAACTTCCACGAATTCGACGGATCCGGTGCTCGAAGGGCGCTGGCTCAAACCAGGCATGCATATAAATGCCATCGGAGCGAATTTCCCGCAGAAACATGAACTCGACGGGGCGGCGGTGCGGCGCTGCGATATCATTGCCGTGGATTCGCGCGAGCAATCAAAAATCGAAGCCGGCGATTTAATTCAGATGTACGGTGACGACGAGAGACGCTGGGATGGCGTGAACGAACTGGCGGAAGTCCTAGCTGGGAAAATTCCGGGCCGCGCCAATCCGAATCAGATTACGCTTTTTAAGTCCAACGGCATTGCGACGGAGGATGTCGTAGTCGCTGGGCTCATCTACAAACTAGCCCGTGAACGGGGAATAGGAAGGGAGATTCCTTTGTGGGAGAAACAGACTCGCTCGGCCGAAGCGCGCAGCGTCTAGCGGTTCCCTGGGCGAATGTGGCTCAGGTGCTTGAAGAGCGCGTCGCGGAGGCGCTGCCGCGTATCTTCCGGCAGGGGGGCGGGCTCGGAATTGCAGAAAATCTGCACCGTCTTCTTTGTGGTGTCGACGACAATGCGGCAGTCTTCGCAATTCTCGAGATGTTGTTCGATGGAGGATTTTAGCGACGGTTCCAGCGCTTCTTCCAGGTAGTTAGAAAGCTCCTTAACGATGCTCTTGCAGTTCACGAATTCTCACCCTGACGAAAATAACGGTTCAGTTTCTGGCGCAGCTTAAGCCGCGCCCGCAACAACCGCGATTTTACGGCTGGGATTGAAAGCCCCAGCGCTTCGGCCGTCTCCTCAGTCGATAATTCTTCGATGTCGCGAAGTTGAAAAACGATTCGAAAAGGTGGATCGAGTTCCGCAATTGTGCTGGAAAGTATTTGGCCCAATTCGGATTGCTCGTAACGATCCTCGGGCGAAGGTCCCCAGTCCTCCACTTCCCGAGGCATCGTATCTTCGCCAGTGTCAATCTCTTCGTCCAGCGATACCTGATTGGGACGGCGCTTGCGGAGCTTCATCAGCGCCTGATTGACGGCGATACGCACCAGCCAGGTGTAAAATCTGGAATTGCCCTGAAATTCGCCGAGATGCTGGTAGGATTTCAGGAACGATTCCTGCATCACGTCTTCGGCATCTTCGCGGTTCTGAGTGATGTTTTGCGCCAGGCGGAAGATCTTGCGCTCGTAGCGGCCCACCAGGGTTTCGAATGCGGAAATGTCGCCGGCCTTGGCCGCGGCGACGAGCGACCCTTCGTCATCTTTGACTACCTGTGAGGGTAGCGGAGTGCGCGGTGTCAACGGATTCAGTTTCGATGCGCTCATTGGTGAGCAATTAGGGTAACACAAATCGAGCATGGTGGGCTCCCTGGCCGGCAGTCCCGCGGCCAATGGTCGCATTTTCAGCAATTTAGGAGGTTGGAGTCGGTTCTGCGTACTGGTGCGCGGACCTAGAGCAGTGCTAGCAACTCGCGCCGCGACGAACTTGCAGACCAGGCAACTGCTGACGGATAATCGCACCAACGAATCACGCCGCAATGCATCGGGGGAAGTGGATGGCAGCGCCACAGGCGGTTGAACAGAGAAAACTGGTTCATTACGGCGTCGAGGATGGAGTAGCGATCCTCGAATTGGATGATCCTCCAGCTAACACCTACAGCTACGAAATGATGCAGCAGTTAGACGCAGCCATTCTGCGCGCTCGTATGGAGGAAAGCGTTCATGTGTTGGTCTTGCGCGGAAAAGGCGAGAAGTTCTTCTGCGCTGGCGCCAGCATCCCCATGCTGACGAAGGCGGATCCGTCGTTCAAATATTATTTTTGTCTCCACGCGAACGAGACGCTGTGCCGCCTGGAGCAAACACCCAAGCTGGTGATCGCGGCGCTTAATGGACACACAGTGGGAGGCGGCTTGGAAGTCGCGCTAGCGTGCGATATCCGCCTGGGGAAGAAAAATGGCGGCAAAGTCGGCCTGCCCGAAATAAACCTGGGCGTGCTGCCAGGAACCGGCGGCACGCAACGGCTGTCCCGGCTGATAGGACGCGCGAAGGCTATCGAGTTCATGGCGACGGGCCGGACGTTCAGCTTTGAACAGGCCCTTGAGCACGGCCTGGTGAACCATCTGTATGAGGCGGAAACGTTCTGGGAAGACGCGATGGCCTATGCCAGGCAATTTTGTCCACCCAACAAAGCCTCGCACGCGGTGGGGCTGATGAAACGGGCGGTGGCGACCGGCTCGGAAGTCGGATTGGGGGAGGCGCTGGCACTTGAACGTGAGCTGCAGCAACTCCTTTTTACCAGCGAGGACGCAAAGGAAGGTTGGCAAGCCTATATCGAAAAACGCCAACCTGAATTCAAAGGCAAGTAAGCGTGAGGCCTGGCTGCGGTGATGATCTTGGCCGGGAGCGGTAGGTGAGGAAGGGCTTCGGGAAGCGAAAAGGACTGAATGCGCACACTGCCTGACTATCTTCGCAAGGGCATGAAAATGATTCTGGTCGGCGCCAATCCTGGCGATCGCTCCGCGCGCGTGGGGCACTATTACGCTGGGCGCGGGAATCAATTCTGGCCGATCATGTACGAATCGGGTGTGATTCCCGAGCCACTCAGTTACGAGGATGACCGGCGGATTCTTGAGTTCGGCATTGGAATGACGGATCTGGTGAAGCGTCCGACGCGTGGCATAGATGAAATCGAACGGCAGGAGTTTGCCGAGGGCCGCGTGTTGCTGGCGCAGAAGCTGGAAGACTTGCGCCCGCGCGTAGTGGCGTTTAACGGCAAGATGGTTTATGAGAAATTCGCCGGAAGGCCATGCAAGCTCGGTCTGCAGAAGGAAGAATTGTACGGCGCCAAGGTCTTCGTGCTCCCTTCAACCAGCGGGTTAAACGGCGGGACGGAACGCGCGGTAAAAACCCGTTATTTTAAGAAACTCGCGACGCTGTTGAAGAGTCTGAAGGATTAGGGAGAAACGAGCAAGATGGGAGCCACACAGCCAACCGCCAGTCCGCTGGTGACGGAAGAACGTGCCGGAGCCGTCGCGACGATTCGTTTGAACCGCCCGGAAAAATTGAACGCGCTAAACACCCAACTCGCCCACGACTTGGTGCACGCCTTATTGAACGTGCAGGGAGACAAAGCGGTCCGGTGCGTTGTGGTGACGGGAGCGGGGCGCGCGTTTTGCGCGGGAGGCGATTTAGAACTGCTGCGCGATGCGCGCCAACGCAAAGCGACAGATGAGGTGGAAGAACTGGTGACGGCCGGAAAAGAAATAGCGGTAGCCATCGCGACCATGCCGAAAATCGTGATTGCCGCGGTAAATGGTCCTGCAGCCGGAGGAGGGATGAATTTGGCGCTGGCTGCGGATATTCGAATCGCCTCCGATCAGGCGCGTTTTGCGGAATCCTTTGCGCAGATCGGGTTATTTCCCGATTTTGGCGGGACATATTTCTTGCCGCGGATCGTCGGCTCCGTCAGAGCGGCCGAATTGTTCTACACGGCACAGATGCTTTCGGCGGAGGACGCGCTGCGCCTGGGAATCGTGACGCGCGTGGTGGCGACAGATCAATTCGAGGCTGAAACGAAAAAACTTGCTGAGAGTATTGCAAGTGGAGCAGGTCTTGCCCAACGCGACGTGAAGCACAGAATGGCCGGTGAGCAGCGCAAAGAGCTGGAAGCGGCGTTGGATGAAGAGATTCGCTTGCAAAGACATTGTTTTGAATCGCAGGACTGCCTCGAAGGTTTGAACGCGTTTTTCGAGAAGCGCAAGCCGAACTTTCAGGGGCACTAAGCCGCCGTCGCGAATGCAGGCTCGCACTTCGACGCAAAATCTGCCAGAATTCCGCAGCACTAAACAATAGGTTTAGAGGAGAAATACCATCACGCATCGGAGTTTGTGCGGAATTCGCACGGAGATATTTCTGCGGAAAACGAACACCAGGCCATCATGACGCCTCGCTCCGAAGCCAATCTAGCGGCGCGCGGCTACACTTTCAGCGAGCTGATGGTGGCGGCTGCAGCGCGGGAAATCGGCGATGGTGAAATCGTGTTTGTCGGGATGCGTCTGCCGATGCTCGCGTTTCTGGTGGCACGCAAGACGCACGCGCCGGGCGCCGTAGGATTATTCGAAAATGGCGTGATTCGCGAGACCCCCGCGACCGAATTGCTCTATACCATGGGCGACTCGCCAAACCTTCGCGGCGCGACGCAATGCGGAGAGATGACCAACGTGATGGGCTTGCTGCAGCAGGGGCGCGTGGATGCGGGTTTTCTCGGTGCTGCGGAAGTGGACCGGTTCGGCAATCTCAACACAACCTGGGGTTATCGCAACAAAGAAATGCAGCGCTTGCCGGGGTCGGGAGGCGCGTGCGATATCGCCTGCCTGGCGCGACGAACCGTGGTGATGCTGGCTCACGACCGTGGAAGGTTATGCGATCGCGTTGGACACATTACATCGCCTGGATTTGGAACGGGCGACGGCTGGCGGCGCTCGCAGGGCTTGCCGCAAGCCTCGGGGCCATCGGCGATCATTACAACTTTGGGCGTGCTGCGGTTCGGCCACGACGGCGAGGCCTTTCTCGCTTCAGTTCACCCGGGAGTGAGCGTTGAAGAAGTGCTGACCAATACGGGTTGGACCTTGCGCGTTGCGGATGAACTCCTAGAGACCCCCACGCCCACGGACAGCGAACTCCGCGTGACGCGCGAACTTGATCCGAATCGTTTCTGGACCCGATGATATGGCTGCTGAATCAAAACTGATGACAATGCGTGACGCGATTGCGCGGCACGTGCCGTCCGGCTCAATGGTGCTGCTGGGCGCGCAGCTCGAGCAAATGATTCCGTTTGCGGCCGGGCATGAGCTGATTCGCCAGAGCCGGCGCGACTTGACGTTGGTTGGACCGATTTCTGACATTCTTTTCGATCAGATGATCGGAGCGGGCTGCGTTTCGCGCGTGATGGCGGCGTGGATCGGAAATGTATCGGCCGGAGTCGGTTACTGCTTTCGCCGTGCGGTGGAACGCAGTGTTCCTCGGCGGCTGGACGTGGTGGATTATTCGAATTTCACGATGGCGATGGCGCTGCACGCGGGGGCGCTGGGAGTGCCGTTTCTGCCGACGTATGCGACGCTGGGGAGCGACCTGTTGAAGAAAAACGGGAATTTGCGTGAATTCTCGTCGCCGGTGAGCGAGGAAAAATTGGTGGCTGTGCGCGCGCTGCGTCCGGATGTGGCAGTTTTGCACGTGCAGCGCTCGGACGCTCAGGGCAATGCGCACATTTGGGGCAGCTTGGGTGTCGCTGTGGATGGTGCGCGGGCGGCACGGAAGTTAATTGTCGTGGCGGAAGAAATTGTGGGACCGGAGTTGATTGCGTCCGATCCGAATCGTACGCTGGTGCCCGGGTTTCTGGTGGCTGCGGTGGTCCATGAACCCGGCGGCGCGCATCCTTCACCGGTGCAGGGTTACTATGGCCGAGATCACGCTTTCTTTTCGCAGTATCACGAACAGACGCGGCGCCTCGAAGATTTTGAGGATTGGCTGGAGCACTGGGTGGTGCACGTGACGGACCGGCAGGAATATTGGAAACAGCTCGGCGCCGGACGCGTGGAAAGCTTGGCGGTGAAAGAACATGCATATTCAGCGCCGGCGGACTTTGGATATTGACGATGGAAGATTTGCTTTCGAATATCGAGATAGCGCCGCGGGAAGTGAAGGAATTGCTCGCGCGCGACGATAAAGTGCTTTTCGTGGATGTCCGCGAGCAGTGGGAATACGATACGGCGCACATCGAAGGCTCGGTGCTGATTCCGTTGGGCGAGATTGCTTCGAACCTGGTGCGCCTCGAAAACGCCGAAGAGGTGGTGCTGTTCTGCCACCATGGCATACGCAGCCTCGACGCGGCTGCCTGGCTGCGTTCGCAGGGCGTGGAAGGTGCTCGGTCCATGACCGGCGGGATCGAGCGCTGGTCTGCTGAAATTGATCCGAAGGTGCCGCATTACTGAGGGGAACGCATGGCAACCAAGAAGGCGGTCCGAAAGCCGCGAATCAAGGCTCGGAGCACAACAAGGAAGAGGCGCAAGAAGGTTGAGTTTCTGCAGAAACCCTCGTGCACGACCTGCCGCAAGGCGCGCAAGCACCTTGAGAGGCGGGGATTCGAGTTGCATTTCCGCAATTTGGACAAAGAGCGCTTGAGCGTGGCCGAGCTTGAAAAGCTGATTGGTCCCCGCGACCACGAGGATTTCTTGAATCCCCGCAATGAGCTTTACCGGCGTAAACATATGAAGGACAATCCTCCGTCACGCGGGGAAGCGATTCGGATGATGGCTCGCGAGCCGAATCTGATCCGGCGTCCGGTTGTTGTGGCGGGCGGCCGAGTGGTCGTCGGCTTTGACGAAAACGGGTTCGCCCGCCTGTAAGCATTCGTAGTCGCTTCCTCTCAGTTTTGCCGGAGCGCCGAAGCTTGCCGCCCATCATTGACATCCACATCCACATCAATCCGCATGAAATGGTCCATCCTGCTGCGCTCCATTTGATTCGGCGCGGACGCCGCGATTACGACGAAGTCATGGAGTATGCTGCCAGCCCGAAGGAATTTCTGCGATTCATGGACGAGGCTGAAATCGAGCGCGCCGGGCTGATCAACTACGTAAGCCCGGACGTGATCGGCTTTACGGCGGAAGTGAACGATTGGGTTGCCAGGTATTGTTCCGTCGATCCGGAAAGGTTGCTGGCGTTTGGGTCCGTGCACCCGAAATACGTTTCCGACGCCGGTGCGGAAGTAGATCGGCTGAAAAAAATCGGCATTCGCGGCCTGAAAGTACATCCCTCGCATCAATTGTTTGCGCCCAACGAATATCGCTCGGGGCTCGGACCGTTGCGCGCGATGTATGATCGCGCTCAAGCAATAGGCATGCCGGTAATGATTCACACCGGGACTTCGATTTTTCCGGGCGCGCGCAACATATATGCGCAGCCCATTCTGGCTGATGACGTGGGCGTGGATTTTCCCGAGCTCGTGGTGATCCTTGCGCACGGCGGCAGGCCGCTGTGGATGAACGAAGCGTTTTTCCTGGTGCGGCGCCATCCGAATATGTACATGGATATTTCCGGCATTCCGCCGCAGAAGCTGATGGAATATTTCCCGCGGATCGAGGAAATTGCGGATAAAGTGCTGTTCGGGACGGATTGGCCCGGTCCGGGAGTGCCCGGCGTGCGCGGCAACATTGAGAAGTTTCGCGCACTGCCGATTTCGCCGGCGGCCCAGCAGAAAATATTGTACGAGAATGCGGCCCGGCTTTTTCCGCGCCGCCAAGACTAGGAGCATCACGGAATCATGGATGTAAAGACGATTGGCGTGATCGGGGCGGGCACGATGGGCCGCGGAATTGCCTACGCAGGTGCTTACGGGGGCTATCGCACCATCCTGGAAGATGTCTCGCCGGAGATGCTGGAGCAGGGTATCGCATACATACGCCAGAATCTGGAAGAGGGAGTCGCGCGCGGAAAAGTAACGGAGGAGCAAAGGAAAATCGCGCTTGCCAATTTAACTACTTCACGGTCGGTGGAGGACCTGTGCAGGGAAGCAGACCTTCTGATTGAGGCTGTTCCCGAAGAGATGGAAGTAAAGCTGGAGATTTTCACCATCTTCGACAAGTTTGCACGGCCCGGTGCAATTCTGGCGAGCAATACCTCGTCGCTTTCGATCACAGAACTCGCGGCGATTACGTTTCGCGCAGAGAATTGCATCGGAATGCATTTCTTCAATCCCGTGCCGAAGATGAAGCTACTGGAAATCGTGCGCGCGCTCGAGACGTCCGATGCTACCTTGCAAGCTTGCGCTGAGGTGGGGCGCCGCATGGGCAAGGAAGTCGTAGTGATTCGCGAATCGCCTGGATTCATCACCAGCCGCATCAATGCGATGATTGGGAACGAAGCGTTTTATATGCTGCAAGAGGGCATCGCGTCGGCGGAAGACATAGACAAAGCGCTGAAGCTGGGGCTCAATCACCCGATGGGTCCGTTTGAGCTGGTGGATTTGGTTGGGCTGGATGTGCGTCTGAATATTCTCGAATATCTGCACAAAACCTTGGGCGAAAAATACCGCCCTTCGCCGCTGCTTTCGCAATATGTGAAGGCTGGGCGTCTGGGACGGAAATCCGGCCGCGGCGTGTATGATTATGGCGACGACGCGGCCAAAAAGTGATTTGGCAGCGACTTGATCGGGGAAGGGCTGGCTTTTCATTCCTATGCCATCAAAGGCGAACTTTAACGGTCGGGTGGAGATTCTGCAGGGTGATCTGACCGAGATGGACACCGACGCAATCGTCAACGCGGCGAACAATGACTTGCAACTCGGTGGCGGGGTGGCGGGCGCCATTCGCCGCAAGGGTGGTCCGAAGATTCAAGCCGAGTGCGATGAGATTGGACCGGTCCCGGTGGGCGGCGCGGCCATCACATCAGGCGGGAATCTGAAGGCACGCTACGTGATTCACGCCGCGAGCATGCAATTGGGAGGCACGACTTCCGCCCAATCGCTGCGGAGCTCGACAGCACATTCGCTGCGTATTGCGACGCAGAAGGGGCTGAAGACGATCGCATTCCCGGCGATCGGCACAGGCATCGCAGGTTTTCCGATGCGGGAATGCGCGGAAATCATGCTGCGCGAAACGGCAAAACATCTCGAGGGCCCCACCTCGCTCGAGAAGGTCTACTTCGTCCTATTCGATCAGGAAGCGCTGGCTGCCTTCAACAGCGCTCGAGCCGAGATCCAGGCAAAAACGCAGGCCGAGCGATGAGCGAAGAGATGATTGACAAAGTGCGGCGCGAGCTGGCGCGTTATGAGCATCCGCTATTTGACTTTGCGGCGCGGCCGGCGACCGAAGGCGTGGAGATAGAAATCCGCTACAAGCCTGCGTCAACCGAAGTTCACAACTACATTTTCCAGCTGCGTCCGCGTGAGATCGAACATCCGCAATTTGCATGGACATTTCAGAAGCAACTCTACGATTGCCTGCACGACTACGTCATCGAAATGTTTACGCGCAACCCGCAGCGGGTGAATTGATGCAAGCGACGCATGCGCGCACCGAGCCGACCGTTCTCGCCGCAATTATTGAAGACCGGATCCGCGCGCAAGGGCCCATTACATTCGCGGAATATATGGAAGCGTGCCTGTATCACCTCGAGCACGGCTATTACACCAAGGCGCAGCAAGAGCCGCGGCGAGATTATTTTACGAGCGCGGACACTGGCCCGCTGTTCGGGCGCTTGCTCGCGCGGCAATTCCACGAAATATGGGAGCAACTCGGGCGGCCGGATGAATTTGTGCTGGTCGAGGCGGGTGCGGGCCAAGGGGCGCTAGCCGCGCAAATCCTGGATTTTGCCGCTGAAGAATTTCCTGAATTTTACGGAGCGCTGCAATACGTTGCTGTCGAGCGATCCGCTGCGCGACGGGCTGCCCACGCCGAAGCCTTGAGAACGCACCTTGCCGGCCGGCATTTTAGGATGGCCTCCGTAGCGCCTGCGGAAATCCCCTATGGATGCATATTCTCCAATGAGCTGTTCGACGCGATGCCCGTTCACCGCGTCGTTCGCGAGGGTCGCGATCTGAGCGAATTGTATGTTGCTGTCGGCCCTAACGGCCTGTGCGAACAATCCGGACCGCTTTCGTCCTCGGCCCTTGGCCAATATTTCAGCGAACAAGGGGTCGTGCTGGAGCAGGGCCAGCAGGCCGAAGTATGTCTGCGGGCTTGCGACTGGATTGAAGACGCCGGCAAAAGATTGAAACGTGGTTTGGTCCTGACCGTTGATTATGGCCACCAGGCCAGCGAGCTTTACCATCAGCGCCACATGCGCGGCACGTTGCTTGCTTATCGCCGGCACCGCGCGAACGAAGATTTCTTCCGCGCGCCGGGCGATCAGGACCTGACGGCCCACGTGAACTTTACGGCGCTCGACCGTTGGGGAGAACGTGGCGGCCTGATACGCACGGGATTCAGCTCGCAGTCCAACTTTTTAATGGCGCTCGCGCGGCAAAGCGGTTTCGCGGATCTACAATCGGAGAAAATGAGCGAGCGCGAGCAGGCTCGCGCGCGGCTTCTCTTCAAGACGTTGATCTACCCGGAAGGAATGGGCGAGACGTTTCAGGTTTTGATCCAGCACAAGAATGTCGAATCGCCGAAGCTATCTGGCCTCGATGCCCTGTAGCAGACCCGTTAGTACTCCTCGTCAGTGCGCATTTCGCCTAGGAAGCCACGCTCGGATCCGATTTTCGAACTTATTTCCCGGGTGACGGCCGTTTCAGCACTGGCTTGTTTGGTGTGTCGTCTGCTGGCGTAGAAGGCGGAGGTGTAGAAGGCGCGGGGGCTGCGCCGGCATTGGCCGGCGCGGATTCGTCTCCCGTGTAAGGTTTTTGAATATATCGGTTGGCTTCCTGCTGTGCTCCGGCGGTATCGTCGCCAAGATGCTGCGCCAAACTGTACTCGTTCACGGCGCGTTCGCGCTGACCAAGGATATCGTAAATTTTGCCGATGTAGATGTGGCTCCAGACTTCGGTCCACTTTGGGTCATTGTCCCCGCCCAAGGCTGCGCGAAATGCGTTCGCTCCCGCCTGGTAATTTTTCTGGTAGAACATAGCCTCGCCCATGCGGAAATGCGCGAGAGAATTATTCGGCTGGGTGTCGAGCGCCTTCTGGTATTCCTGGATGGCCTCGTAGTATTTGCCCGCCTCGGCGAGGCTTTCGCCGCGAGCAATCATGGCGCGCACCCGCAGGCGGGCGCTCGATTTCAAAAGATTATTATTCGGGTCAATGACGATGCCGTTCGGCTTCGGACGGCCGAAGGTGTCCACCTCAAAAGGCTGAGTGGTTCCGGTTACCAGAATCTGCTTTATTTCAGGATTGCCTTCGGTATCAATACGAATTTCAATCGGCATGCGGAACGTGTCGAGATCCTGATGAATCTTGCCGACCACCTTGAATCCCTTCTTGGTGCGGTAGACGATGTATTCGAGCTTGAATTCAGGCACGCCGGTAGAATTGAGCCACTGCGAAAAGAAAGAGACCAGGTTGACAGGCGGCTGGCCTTTGGCGGGCGGTGGAACCTTCGTCATCGCTATTTTTTCGAAGTCGTTGAGGTTGGCGTTCTTGCCCTCGTATTTCTTATAGAACTCGCGCAACAGCGCGGTGAAACCATCGTCGCCAAGTTCGGTGCGCAACATGTGGAAGACGAGCGCGCCTTTATCCGCTACGACCGAGCGATATTCGTTCGAAAACGTCTGCAAGCGAGCGGCCTGCGAAATGGGCGCGGTGTCTTCGTACATCAGGGCGCCAACGGCAAAATCCTCAAGCGCCTTGTGCAGTCCGGCCGCACCGTCGGCTTGCTCGGCGTACATCGCTTCCGCGTAGCGCGAGAGTCCATCGGTGAGCCACACGTCGGACGCGCTGGCGGGCAGCACTCGATCGCCCCACCACTGTTCGGCGGCCAATTGCGAAAGCAGCCTGTCGTTGGCCTTCGTGCCCCACTGGCGTGCGCTGATTAGCATCAGCCCCGGGGCGGCAAATCCCGAGACGGTTCCATCGGGCATTTGCGCAATGGTCAATGCCGCATCGTCCTCTTTCATTTCCAGCGGCCCGAAGGCGTCAGAGTAGTAGCTGAAAATGTGAGCAAGTGACGTCGCGTACGAATTGGCAGTGTTAGCCTGCGTGGGCGGAGTGAAAACGGATACGTTGAAGCCTTCGGATTGTACTGGCGAAAGCTGCAGGTTGCCCGCGACGAATGTCCCAACCGACGCCGCGTGAGGGCAGTGGAATACGTACGACGCCTGGCCGGGCGCACCCTTGCCGATGCCCGGCATCAAATTCGGGGGATCGGCTTTCCCGGTGCCCACCACCGCGAAATTATCGGGGACGGTGATTTTGAACGTGCCGGTGTAGCGATTCGCGGGGTAATTAGTGAGCGGAAACCAGCGCGCCGGAAGCAACAGATACCCTCCAGTTTTGTCCACCGACGCAAAGCGCACACCCCGCGTAGGACTGTCTTCTTCATTGGACAGCGGTCCCGTGTAGTTGAAGGTGAGAGTGACAGTTTTTCCCGGAGCTACGACATCGGACAGGCCGACCGTCAAAATGAGTGGGTAATTGTTATCGCGCTCGAACGAGAGCGGCTTTCCGGCGGGCCCCAAAATGGAGTCGATCCTCAAATCCTGGTGCAGCTCCACGACGACGCTACGCGCGGGCTGTTGGGCAATGAATTCCACTTTGGCCTGACCAGAAATCGTCTGGTCGTCGGGATGGAGCAGAACTTCTACCTGGTAGTCGGTCGCGCGGAAAGGAAAGCTGCGCGGAGCTTGCGCCTGTGCAGCAGTTGCCAGCGCAAGCAGAGCGGCCGCTACGGCTAGAGCTGGAGTGAGCCTCGTGGGGATCCGGTAGAACATGGACACGAATTTGAACAAGGGAAAAGTACCTCTCTCGCGACGGGGTATCGCCCAATTAGTTCAGATACCGGATGCCCGCGCGAAGTTGCCCCGGTATAAAAGGTTACAACATCCGGGCAAAAATGTCCGCAGCGCGCTCGATGGCGCCTCCCGGACCAAGTCTTGCACGGACTTCAGCGAGGCCGGCCTTCATTTCATTGCGCGCGTCAGTTGATTCGAGGATGCGGCGGGCCTCTTTTTCGACCGCCGTAGGCGTGAAATCGTCCTGAATCAGCTCCGGACACACAAGTTTGCCGCCGATCAGATTCACCATGCCAATGAAAGGTGTACGGACCATGTACCGGAGAATCGATGCGGTGACTGGAGCCACGCGGTACACAACGACCATAGGCGTATTGAGCAGCGCGGCCTCCACAGTCGCCGTACCACTGGCCACAATCGCGCAGTCAGCGGCCGCGAGCGCGTTGTATGTGGCCTCTTCGACTCGGGTGATTTGTACCTTGGGCTGCGCGTGGCGAGCGAAGAGCTCGGGGCGGAGTCCGTGCGCGACGGCGTGGACGAACTGGACGTTGCGCGGTTCGGCTAGGCGGTCGCAGGCAGCAATGATGCGCGCATAGTTCTGGGCGATCTCGTTGGCGCGGCTGCCGGGCAGAATCGTGACGATCGGGCGGCTCGCGTCCAAACCGTGCTGCGCGGCAAACTCTGTGCGCGTCATCGTGGCTCGCACGGTATCCACGAGCGGATGACCCACAAAGTCCACGGGCACGCCTGCGTCGCGGTAGATTTGCTCTTCAAACGGGAAAATCACCACCATGCGTCGCACCAGGCGTTTGACCACGCGCACGCGTCCGGGGCGCCACGCCCACACTTGCGGTCCGATGAAGTATCCCACTGGAATATTAACGCGTTTCAGGCGCCGGGCCACACCCAGATGCGTGCCGGGCGAATCCACCAGGATCGCTAGCGAAGCACGGCGTTTCGCCGCTTCGCGCGCCAGGCGATTCTGTACACCGATCACCGTGGGAATTTTGTGCAGCACTTCTGTGATACCGACGACCGCTACTTCGTGATAGTCCGCCACTAGCTCGACGCCAGCTTCGGCCATTCGCGGGCCGCCCATGCCGAACAACGTTGCGGGAACGCGAGCGCGAAGCGCAGTCGCCAGGCGCGCTGCGTACATGTCGCTCGACGCTTCACCTGCGGAAATCAGAACCTGCGGCGGCTCACTCATCGAGCAGACCCGCTCGAATTAATGACCGGAAGATCGGGAGGCAATGACTTGAAAGAGGCTGGAGGTTTCGACTGACGCCGCGATTCGGCGAGCGGCGCTCTTCAGTCATTGGCAGACAAAGGCTGCGAAAAACCGGGAACGGCGGCCGGCGGCAGAGATGCCACCAGCTCCTGCTCTTTGTACTGTAGCTGATAGAGGCGGTAATAGATGCCGCGCAGGGCCAGCAGTTCCTGATGCGAGCCCTGTTCGCGCAGGCGTCCTTTGTGGAAGACGAGGATGCGATCCGCATGCTGAATCGTGCTGAGGCGGTGCGCGATCACCACCGCCGTGCGGCCTTTCAGCAACCGGTCGAGCGCTTCGCGGATCATTAGCTCCGTCTTGGTGTCAACGCTCGAAGTGGCCTCATCGAGAATCAAGAATTTCGGATCGTGCGCGAGCGCGCGAGCGAAACTGACCAATTGGCGCTGCCCGACGGATAGAGTCGAACCGCGTTCGGTGACCGGAGTTTCCACACTCTGCGGGAGCGAATCGAGAAACGGTCCAAGGCCGACTTCGCGGAGCGCGTTTGCGGTAGCCGCGCGATCAATCGTCGGCGTGGCGAGTTTCACGTTGGATTCCAGCGTGCCGGTGAAAAGGAACGGGTCCTGCAGCACGATGCCGAACAGGCGGCGGAGGTCTTGCAGGTCGAGCTCGCGAATGTCCACACCGTCGAGCAGAATCTCGCCGCGCTGAATATCGTAGAAGCGCAGCAGCAGCTGGATGATGGTGGTTTTACCTGCGCCGGTGTGTCCTACGATAGCAAGAGTTTGGCCAGGTTCGACGCGGAAAGAAACATCGCGCAGGACCCAGTCTTCGTCTTTCGGAGTCGCTCCGCCGTGATAGGCGAACCAGACGTTGCGGAATTCGATTTCGCCGCGTGGAGCCGGGAGCGAATGAATCTTCGCGGGCGAAAAGATCGTCACCGGTTCATCGAGCAGCTTGAAAATGCGCTCGGAAGCGGCCATGGCGCTCTGCAAGATGTTGAATTTTTCGCTGAGGTCCTGAATGGGACGGAAGAAGCGCTGAGCGTACATCATGAACGCCACCAGCACGCCGATCTCGAGGGTTCCAGCGATCACCCGTGTGCCTCCGACCCAGGAAAGCAGAGCAATGCCGGCCATACTCAGAAATTCAACGCCAGGATAAAAGAACGAGAAGGCGTCGATCGCGTCCTTATACGCCACCATGTGCGTGTGGTTCAGCTCTTCGAATTTCTTGCGCGACTTCTGCTCGCGATTGAAGAGTTGGACGACCGCCATGCCGCTGACGTGTTCTTGCAGGAAAGCATTGATGCGCGCGATGGCCGTGCGAATCCGACGATTGGCGTCGCGCACCTTGTTTCTGAAGAAATATGTGAGCAAGATCATGAATGGCAGGGGCGAGAGCGTCGCCAAAGCGAGCAGGCGATGCCATTTGAAAAGAACCGCAGCCATTGCGATGAGAAGAACGAAGTCGTTCAACATGGCGACGACGCCGGAAGCAAACAGATCGTTCAGTGCGTCGACGTCGGTGGTCGAGCGCGTCACCAGGCGCCCGATGGGGCTGCGGTCGAAGAAACTCATGGGCAGCCGTTGCAAATGTTCGAAGATTTCCTTGCGCAGGTCGTACATCGTTTCCTGACCGACCCATTGCATGATCCGGACTTGCACGTATTGCAGGCCAAAACTCGCGAGGATCGAGCCGGCGTACGCGAACACCACCCAAAGCAGGCCCAGAAGCGCGGCGCTTCTGGCCATTTTGCCCTCGTATCCAGGAACTATGAAACTGTCTATGCCCACGTGGAAAAGGTAGGGGCCGGCGATTTCGAGCACGGTGATGCCAACAGTGAACGAGACGGCCAGCACCACCTGCAGGCGGTAGGGACGCAGATATTTCATCAGCCGCCCGGTAAGCTGCGAATCGTAGAGCTTGCCTAATTTTTCTTCTTCGCGGAAGTCGCTCATTCGCGTGCCAACTCTTCTTCGAGCATTTGCTTTTGATTCAGATCGGCGTAATAGCCGCCGAGCGCCAGCAATTCTTCGTGCGCGCCGCGTTCGATGATGCGTCCGTCGCGCAGGACCACGATCTGATCCGCATTTTTCACCGTTGAAACGCGGTGCGATATGACGATGGAAGTGCGCTGCCTCATCACGTCACGCAGGCGGCGCAGGATGCGCTCTTCAGTGTCGGTGTCCACGCTGGAAAGTGCGTCGTCGAGAATAAGGATTTTCGGCTGCCGCAGAATCGCGCGCGCAATCGAGGTGCGTTGTTTTTGGCCGCCGGAAAGCGTGATTCCGCGCTCGCCGACCATGGTTTCGTAATTCTGCGGGAAGCTTTGGATTTCTCCAGAGATGCTGGCGATTTCGGCAGCTTCGTAAACTTGTTCTTCGACCGTTGTGTTGACCCCGAACGCGATGTTTTCGCGCAGCGTGTCGCTGAAAAGAAACGTGTCCTGCGGAACGTAGCCAATGGCGCGGCGCAATTCTGTCAGCGGATAGTCGCGAATTGAGTGGCCATCGATCAGCAACGTTCCCGGAGGCGCTTCCCACAGGCGCGCGATCAGTGATGCGAGCGTGGACTTTCCGCTGCCGGTCGGGCCGACGATAGCGAGCGTCGAGCCCGCGGGGATATGCAGGTTGATGTCGTGAAGAACGGGGCCGGCCCCGGTGCCGTCCTCACTGCGTGCCGTCGGATAGGTAAAAGTCAAATGGCGGAACTCGATTTCACCCCGAATCGACGATTCGGTAGACGCCTTTTCCACGATCGCGGAATCACCATTGCGGCCAACGGCGACTGCGGCCTCGGGGGCTTCTGAATCTGCTGCAGAACTGCCAATTCTCGGCCTTGCGTTCAATATGTAGTTCAGCCGGCCCATGGAAGCGGCGCCACGTTGAAAGATATTCGTAACCCATCCGAGGGCGATCATGGGGAAGACCAACTGGCCGAGAAACCAGTAAAACGCCCACATAGTGCCCACCGTGAATCGGTGATCAACGACGTCCCGTCCTCCCTTGCCCAGCAAAATTACGAAAGTAATGCCGATTAGCGCGGTGAGAAATGGGAAGAATAGGCTCCACGTCGCGATGAGCTTGATGTTGCGGTCCACATAGTCGCGATTGGCCTGGTCAAACGCTTCGATCTGAGGCTCTTCCTGAGCATAGGCGCGCACCACTCGAATACCGGTGAGATTTTCTTGCGCCCGCGTGGACAGAGTGCCGAGCGCCGCTTGAATCTGTTCCGAAAGACGATGGATGGTTTCACCGAAATAGCGGACGGCGAACGCGACTACCGGCACGGGAAGCAGAACCCATCCTGTGAGGCTCGGCGACAACTTCACCATGAAAAAGATGGCCAGGACCATCGTCGCAATGGTGGTGGCGCTGTACATGATTCCGGGACCGAGCACCATACGAACGGCGTTCAAGTCGTTCGTCGCGCGGGACATCAAGTCACCGGTGCGATTGCGCACGTAGAATTCCGGTTCGAGTTCGACCAGCCGCGCGAGCATATCGTTGCGCAGGTCGTATTCGATCTCACGGGAAACGCCGATCAATATCCATCGGGTCCAAAACGAGAAGAAGCCCTTCACGAGCATCACTCCGACCAGGATCAAGCACAGCCTTCCAAGCGCGTGGCGGCTTAGCGGCGCGTACAAAGAAAGCAGCGGAGATAGAAGAGCTCGGGCCACGCCGTGAAGCGTGGAGAGCGCTTGCGGTGAGCCCTCCAAGCAATCCGTGATGATGCCGAGAACCAGTTGCGGTAGTGCGCCAACCAAACCCATCAACGCAAGCGTCAATAGTCCCAGCGCGACCATTGCTTTGTAGCGCCAGACGTAAGGCAGCAGTGACTTCAGATGATCCCAGCCCGAAGCTTTCTTTGCGGGACGAGCGGCTGGTACGACAGCGGGTTGGGCGATCGCGCTCACAGGCGGATTTGCGACTCCGGAGTTTCCAGCGAAGGCAGCTCGCCGAGGAAATTTTCGAAATTGCGATCGAGCGACTGATAGCGCTTCACTTTCGCATTCCAGCGCACTTCAATCGGCAAGGCGCGGGCGCCCTTAGGATCGGCAACGGGTGTGAAGTAAAGCTGCAAGCCCTTCTCCTCGTTCTGCTCATATTGCAAGCGCCAACCGTTCACCGGGGCGAGTGGAATATTGCCGAGATATCCCTTGGGATTTTCCAAATGTTCGTCGCAGCGCAGAACTTCCTTCCAGGTTCCGGCGTCGTTTTGAAGAATCACCGCGCGCGTAATCACCGTACCGGGAGCGCCACCTTGCGGATTCGCCTTCATGCGATTGATGGCCAGGGCTTCTTGCGAGCCGTTTTTAGCCAAGTCGCCGTACAAGAGAACTTCGGTCTCGGAGCCAAGCGCCTTCTCGGCCGCTTTCTGGATGTCATCTGGCGCAGGCGGAGCCGTCGGCGCGGCAGGCACTGCAGCGCTACTGCTGGTCGGTTTGGCGGGTTCAGTTGACGAGGAGCCACAGGAAGCCACGCAAAGGCCCACAATAGCCAAAATTGCGAAAAAACCGACTCGATTCATGAAATCCCGTGAAGGCTGGATGTCACTGACGGCTCTAATACCCGCGAAAACAATTCTAACTTGCCGGACGCATTCACGGAAGGACTCTCCGATTTTGGTTTTCCTCTAGCTGCGAGGATCAAATCGCATGGTTTGCTCTTCGCATTAGGAGCGTCGAGACAGCCCGAGGGCTAACGAGCAGCCAGAATTTCTTCGAGGCGCGCCTCAAAATTCTCTTCTCCTTCGGACCAAAGCCGCAAGCGGTCTACCGCCAACGCATCCTCGATACGGCGAACCCAGGCAAAAAGGCTTTTGATATTTTCCCGGGTTTTTTCCTGATACATCTGTAGATTCGGTGGTTTGTACATGGATTCGAGAAAATTCGCCTCTTCCAGACTTTGCGGCGCCGGGCGCGCGATCTGGCGGATGCCGAGCAGACCGCCGTGCCCGGTGAAAAGATGCTCGAAGCCAAAATTCACTTCGAAGTGACCATTCTCTTTCCACAAGCCGTTATCGTAATCTTCGCCATTGCACACAAGCTCGACAGGCTGCGGCAATTGCTGCCAGCGCGGCGGGTCTCCTTCAAAGACCCAGAGATCCCAGTAGGCCCGGACCGCGTAGCTCGAATCGCTATGAAGATAGTCCTTGGCTAGCTCGATGATGCTGGGTGCGTCGAGCGGCATCGAGCGAAGATCCTGCTCGAAGACGGGAATCTCGGTTGAATCCACCGCGCGGATTTCCAGGTGTGCAAACCCCGGTCGCATCGCGGAGAAGGGAGCCGTGGCAAGAAAATCCCCAAAGCCCTCGAGCATGGATTCTTCCGGGAAATCCTTCAGCCAGATGCTGAGGTGGGCCTGATTGGACATGGCGGCTATTATACCGAAGCTGTTGATTGGAAATTGGAAAAGGGAAAATGGCCCTGGAGTCTGCGAGCTGTGCTTGGCACTGAGATGTGAGGCTGCTACTTTTTCTTTGGCGGGAACTCGTCGTCTCCTTCGGCACTGAAATCGCTGGAAAGCCCGAGTAGGCGTGCTTTCAGCGTGTCACCCATGCTGCCGAGGACTTCGGAGCAAGTTTCGCGCAAGCGCTTTTCGGCGGCTTTGGCGATGGTATCCAGGACTGCCTGCGAGTGCTGGCCCAAAGTGGTCGCCGAAGCCAGCAGCCAGGAATTCGAGGCGTTTTCCAGGCGCGCTTTGTAGGCCTCGATAGACTCGTCGTTGGTTTTCTTCAGGTGCTCCATCCACTGTTTTTTCTCGGCTTCGCGCCGCGCTTCCCATTCTTCGATCAGCGGGATCAGCTGCGATTGCAAGTGCACGCCGGCCTGTTCGACACCTTGAATCATGCGGTCATCAAGCATTTTCTGATACTCAGAGAGCGAACTCTCGCGGCTGAACTCCATGTCTGAGCGCGCTTTTTCCAAGGCTTCCCGTGAAGCTTGCTCGAAGCGCCGCAGTGATTCCGTGGTCACGCGATGCACTTGGTCGGTAAAGCCAGCCGCGGCCATTTGCGAAGTCTCATTCATTTTGTCGCGCTGGCGAGTGACGATTTCTTTCGCGGAGTCTTCGATCTGAGCGGTGCTGTGTTCCACGTAGGTGCGGCGATAGTGGTCCAGTTCAGACGCCAGCAGGCTGGAGACTTCGGCGGCGCGATCGCGCAATGCAGTGGAGGATTGCTCGACGGCCTTTTCCAGCGAAGTCTGCATCGTGCTGTGTGCTTTTTTCTGGTACCACTCGGCGGCTTTCTGCAACGCTTCGTATGTTTGGTGTTGCGTTTCCGTGCTGCGCTGTTGAACTTCTTCTTCAATTTTGGAAGCAACCTCGCGGCAGGATTGTTCGATTTCGGCGGGGACGTTTCCTATTTCGCTGCGCAGCCGCGCCAGCGCATCCTGAATGGCTTGCTCGGAAGTCTGGACGGTCTGTTCGCGAATGGTGTCCTGCAGATGGTCCGCGCGCTCAGTGGCCAACTGCATTTGCGCACTGACTTCGTCCCGAAGCTGCGCGACGTGCTGGGCCGTCTGCTGGACTTCATTGCGAACCACTTCCTGTAGACGCGACACTTGCTCGGAAGCTTGCTGTACCTGGCTGTGCGCGGCGTTTTGGAGGTGGGTTACTTCATCAGCGGCATGCCGGATCTGTTCCTGGATGTGATGCTTGGTTTGCTCCGCGCGGCGCTCAGCCTGTTCGAGTTCAGATACGGCTCGATGCACCCCATCGAGTTTCGGCGCGACTTTCTGTTCGAGCTCGCTCGAAACGCGCTCGAGGATCTTCTGTGCGGAAGCTTGCAATGCGGGCTCCATCTGCTGCGCGCGGTCGGCGATGATCTGATCCGCCTTGCGAGACATCTCCTGCTGCTGCGCGTGAAGCAGTTCGTCCAATTGCTGACGCGACTGACGCAGCGTGTTTTGCGCTGCTTCTTGGAGATGAGCCTTGGTTTCTTCGGCCCGATGGCGCTCCTGTTGGAGTCCGGCGCCGAGCGTTTCGATGGTGGAAGCTGCCCCGGCGATGGCTTCATCGAGCGAGGAACGCACGATCTGCGTCCGGGCGGCGGCATCCTGCTCCGCTTGAGTTAGCGCAGCCCGCGATAGCTCATTGAGCGAGGCGTGCAATGCCTGCGTACGTGCGGCCGCTTCCTGCTCGGCTTGCGTGAGTGCGACTCGAGAGGTTTCGGTGAGCTTGTCGGCGAGTTTCTGGGACGCATTGGTCAGCGCGGTTTCGAATTCGACACTCCATTGTTGGGAGGCAGTAGAAGCGTCTGCTTGCGCCTGCTCGATCGTCTTGCTGCGAACCGCCTGCGCGGTTTCTTCCAGATTTTTACGCCATTGTTCGAGATGATTCTGGGAGGCCTCGGGCGACGAGAGAATTTCGAGTGACGGAGTGGAAGCTTCGCGGTCGTGCAGTGCACGCTCAACCGCCTCTTCGACGGATTGCTTCAAGTTGATCGCGGCGGTGTGTTGCGCCGCTTGCTGGGCGGCTTGTTCGGCGGCGTGGCTTACCGCCTGCTGGACAGCATTGCGAACTTTCTCGTCGAGTTGCGATGTTGAGGATTCCGTCGCTTTGCGCGCCTCTTCGAGGATTGCCGCGGTGCGGTCGGCCGCCTGCTGAACAACTTTCTTTACAGCCGATTCCGAGACGCGGTCCATCGAGACCTTGATAGCTTTTTCGACCGTTTCGTGAAGCTGTGCGTCGAGTTGCTGACGCGCGACCGTCATCTCTTCGGTAACCGCTTGCTCGGCACCGCGACGCAGCGTTTTGTCCAGATTTTCCTTCGCCGCTGCGACCATCTGCGAGACTTGGCGGGCCAGAGCCGCTTGCGTATCTGCAGCCGGAGGCGCGGGCGCTGCGCTAGGAGGCGGGACGACATGGATCTTACTGTCGGGCGGTGCGCTGGGTGCAGCCGGCGCAGGCGCGCCTGCGGGAACTGTAGGTGGCGGCGTAGCCACCTTCGGCGGAGCGGCCGGAGGTGCGACCGAACTTGCTGGCGGCGCTGGAATAGTGAACGGCGGTGCCGGCGTTTCCGCCCTTTTTTCGGTGACCGGCGGAACTGGGGGTGGCGGAGGGGGCGGCAATGGCTGCGGTGAAACCGAGGCGGCCGGTTCCGACGCAGTCGTAACTTCCATCGGCATCGAAAATTCCGCGATTAATTCAGTGGATTCGCCGGCAGTAGAAGCCCAGTCCTCAGGCGGGAAGGCAATTCCCCAAACGTTACCAGGAGCCTCAAATTCAAGCCCGATTTGGAATAGCTCGCGCACCGTGCGCGGCCGCTGAACCCAAACCACGCGGCCCTGAGTGGAGAACGGTCCGCCTTCCTGGCGCGGAATATCCAGCTTCACAATCGAGTTTTTGGGAACGTAGTGTTTCGACTGGTACTTACACCCGTGACAATTCACCATCACGGTAGTGGTGCGCTCCTTGAAAGGCTGGCCAAGCGCATCGGTGCCCGTCACCGTGATCGGCACGGCTTGCACGATGCGCGTGCTGCGGCGCTTCTGTGTGCCGGGATCAGCCGACTGTGCGGAATCGTTCAACTGCTCCTCCGAAGGGCGATTTCTAAGGGTAGCACTGTGGGAGCCATGCGTCAGTCGGCGAACGGCAAATGTGCGAAAAGGTAACTTTGGACGTACTGGCACGTGCGTATCGATGGCATGTTGCCGTTAAGAGTCATTCCGCGCGAGTCTTGCGGAGCGCCGCCGAGGCTTGTGACGCGAAGCTTGTACCCTAGCGGATTGCTGTGGACCTTCCCGAAGCGCCAAGTACGACGTCCTTGATTTCCTTCGCGACCCATATCGGGCCGACCAGAAAATAAATCAGGCCTTGAAAGAATGCAGGCTTGTTGCCTTCAATGCGATGGCCTGCGAACAAGAGCATCCCACCCCCGACGAACAGGGCCAGACCGATACGCCAGAACGTTAAAATCGCAAGGATGATGCCGGCCAGGATGAGGGGAATGCCGACGCCGTGCAGCACCTTGTTCCAAACGTTGGTGTGCTCGTGGTCGTACTGAGCCATGTATTTTTCTAGGTTGGCCATGGTTCTTCCTCTGTTATAGCTCTTATATACGCCCGGGAAGGGGCGGCGCGCAACCATGGCCTGCCAATGACCTCCGGCATCCCGCAGAGGACCAGCGCCGTTCGTGGGCGACAGACTGGGTCGCAATCGGCTGGCAAACGCATTGCCGGCTTCGGTAAGATTAAGAGGTCATAACGCGCGGGCAGTTTTATTCATAAGCGAGTCCGGATTTCATGCGGCGATGGTTGATCGTAATTGCGGTGGCTGCGGTTGTCTTCATCGGGACCCTGTACGCGTTTACCCCGGCTATCAAGGCCGAAATCCGCAAGCGCACGGAAGCGTACTTGCGCGCGCGGTTTCAAAGCGATATCGAATTTTCGCACTTCGATGTTTTCCTGTTCCCGCACGTGCACGTGACGATTGACGGGCTTGCATTGCGATTGCAAGGGCGCACGGACGTCCCACCACTCATTCAGATCGAGCACGTCAAATTCGCGGCCAGCATTTCCGGCATGTTGAGGGAACGGTTTACGATCCGGAGCGTTGAATTAGACGGCTTGCAGGTTCATATGCCACCAAAGAGCAGCGGCGCGCGCCCCAAAATCCACGGCACGGACGCTGACCTTGCGCGAAAATATCCGGTATTGATTCGCGAAATCCACGCCGATAATGCGCTGATTTCAATTCTGCGCGATGACCCCACAAAACCTCCGCGGGAGTTTCCGATTCACCAGCTGGAAATCAAGGACTTCAGTTTCGATAGCCCCGCGTCATTCCATGCCGTGCTGACCAATCCTGTTCCCAAGGGTGAGATTGATTGCGCCGGCCAATTCGGTCCGTGGAGTGCTAAGGATCCGCGGCACACTCCGGTAGCGGCGCAGTATACCTTCAGCAATGCCGACATGGGGACAATCAAGGGGCTTGCGGGCACTCTTGATTCGACTGGAAAATTCAGCGGCCCTCTCGATTATTTGAACGTGGAAGGCGTCACGGATACCCCCGACTTCGCTCTGCGTATGAGCGCGCACCCGGTGAACTTGCACACCGACTACACTGCGATTGTTGACGGCACCAACGGCAACGTGATCCTGAAACCGGTGGTTGCGCACTTCCGGCACACCACCCTGGAGGTAAATGGCGAAGTTGCCGACCTCACGCCCGAAAAGGGCCGGACCATCTTGTTAAATGCGGTCTCGCGCGAGACGGCGATCGAGGATTTGCTCTATCTGACGGTGAAGAACGACCCGCCGATCATGACTGGCCCCGCCAAGGTCAGGGCGAAAATTGACATTGGTGAAGGGAACTCCGACATTCTGCAGCGCATGACAATTGACGGGCAATTCGGTGTCGCAGACGCTCGATTCACCAGCGACCAGGTCCAAGAAAAAATCGATACGCTCAGCCGTAAGGCGCAAGGCCACCCGAAGGACACGGACATTGAGGACGTCGTGTCAAACCTGAATGCAAAATTCCGTGTGGACAAGGGCGTGGTGCGTTTTTCGCAGCTGAGTTTCGGCGTGCCCGGCGCCGACATTGCGTTGACTGGCACCTACGGCCTCGATAGTAGCGAGATGGATTTTCACGGAAAACTGCTGATGCAGGCCAAGCTGTCGCAGACCACGACAGGTGCGAAATCATTCTTCCTGAAAGCGGTTGACCCGTTCTTCAAGGGCAAGAACGGCGGCTCCGAGGTGCCCATCAAGATCACCGGAACCAAAGGCCATCCATCGTTTGGTCTTGACTTGCACCAGGGCAACGACGAAAAAAAGAATTAGCCTCGCGAAAAGGCGCCTGTAGGACCCTACGATGGGGCGTTCGAGAATCCCTGCGGGACTTGCTACAGGTCGCGGCGGCCTTCCATGGCTTTGCTCATCGTGACTTCATCGGCGTATTCCAGGTCAGAGCCGACTGGAATGCCCATGGCGATGCGAGTGACGTGCACTCCGAGCGGCTTGATGAGTTTCGATAGGTACACCGCCGTCGCTTCACCCTCCGCCGTCGGGCTGGTAGCGACGATAATTTCCTCGACCGCGCCGCCTTTCAGCCGTTCGATCAGACTCTTGATCTTCAGCTGGTCGGGACCGATGCCTTGCAACGGCGAAAGCGCTCCGCCTAGCACGTGATATAGGCCGTCAAATTGACGTGTCTTTTCCACGGCTTGAATGTTCGTCGCTTCCTCCACCACACAGATCGTTTTCTTGCTGCGGGATGCGCCGGTGCAGAACAGGCAGGGGTCCGCATCGGTGATGTTGTTGCAGATCGAGCACTCGCGAACTTTTTCCTTGGCGTCGCGGATGGCGTCAGAAAGCGCGAAGGCCTGCTCGGGATCCACGCGCAACAGGTAGAACGCCAGGCGCTGCGCGGTCTTCTGGCCGATCCCGGGCAATCTTTTCAGTTCATCAATTAAACGTGTAACGGAAGGGGCAAAATCGGGCATGGAACTCCGTTCATTGAATGCAATTTAGAACAGAAGGGAATCGTACCAGCAATCGGAACCCAGTCAGCGCCATCGGATGCCAGAGGCAGCGACCCGCTTAGAAAAGCCCGGGAATTTTCAGGCCCGCAACTCCAGGCAGGCCGCCGGAGATTTCTTTCACTTGCTTGGAAAGCTCTTCGTCAACTCGGCGCGTGGCTTCATTCACCGCGCCTTGGATCAGGTCTTGCAGCATTTCCTGGTCCTTGCCCTTGAAAACGTCCGGCTCGATGCGGACTTCGGTCAGTTGCTTCTGGCCGTTCATCTTCACCGTCACCATGCCGCCGCCCGCCGAAGCTTCCACGGATAGCTCGTCAATCTGCTTTTCGAGCTTTTCCTGCACTTGGCGGAATTGCGAGAGCATCTGTTGCAGAGCTTTGACTTCCATCAGTTTTCCTCGCCCGGGCGCTTGACGTTTGAAATCTGACCGCCAAATTTCTCAAGCATCGCCCTAACGATCGGATCCTCTTCCAGCCGCGCACGCAGTTCCGAACCGCGCCCCGCTGGCGCTGCTGCCCGGCTGGAATCCAGTTTAACACAGACGCGCAGCGGCTGACCCACCACTTGATTCAAGACTGTGCGCAAACGTTCCATCGGATCACGCGACTGCAGCATTTCCGCGAGCGAGCGGCTTTCCGTGGGGAAGAAAAGGCGCAACTCGCCGTTCTCTACTTCCCAACGAGTTACTGCATCCAGCATGGACCACAAAAATTTCTGGCCTTGTAGCGCGGCTTTGATCGCGTCCACTTGTGCCGACGCGAGGCCGTTCGTTGAATCTTCCGCGGCGCGTGCGACGATGCGCGGCGGGGACGCCGGCACCGGTGCAGCGGAACGCCCAACTTCGGAAATTCTCGGCTCGGATATTTTAGGCGCTGGCGGCTGAATCATTTCCGTACTCTCCGCCTTCGATGGCGTTGGAGTCGCAGGCGGCGTGGACGCGGAGTAATTCGCCTCTGGCACCATGCGCACTGCTGCGCCAGACAACGATGAAACGGATCGCGCGGTAGACGCGGTGGATGCCGTGGCGCGTGACGTGGAGCCGACCGCCGAGCGAGCGCGGCCTACTTCGCCACGAAGTTCCGCAAGCACCTCTTCGAGCGGCGCGAGCCTGCGCGCGTTGATCAATTTCAGAAGCCCTAGTTCCAAATGCAGGCGCGGGTCGGGCGCTCGCCGAAGCTCCGCATCGGTCGCGAGCAGGATACTAAAAAAGCGCGTGAGGTCCTCTTCGCTAAATCGCGCTGCCTGCTCCGCGAGCCGCGGTCGTTCGTCTTTGGGTGCGGCAACAAGATCGGATTCCGCGCCACAGACGCGCGCAACCAGCAGGTTGCGAAAATGACGGATTGCTTCCCGGCAGAAATGTTGCAGATTTTGGCCATCGCCAATGAGGCGATGCACCAAGCCCAATGCCAACTCCGCGGATTGCTGCGAGATGGCGTCCACGAGATTGTCGAGCACGCTTTCGGCCACTACGCCGAGCAATTCGCGCACTTGTTCATCGGTGATAGCGTCGCCGCTGTAGGAGATTGCCTGCTCGAGAAGCGAGAGGCCGTCGCGCAGGCTGCCCTCGGCGGCACGCGCCAGTACCGCCACTGCGCCCGGCTCGATAGTCAATTTTTCTTCGCGCGCGATGCGTTCGATTTCTTCGCTGATTTCCTTGAACGAAAGCGTGCGGAACTGGAAAAGCTGCGCGCGCGACTTGATTGTTTCCACCAGATCTTCGGCGCGCGTTGTCGCCAGAATGAAGACCACACGCTCGGGAGGCTCTTCCAGGGTTTTCAGCAGCGCATTCGAAGCTTCGTCTGTGAGCTGATGGGCTTCGTCCAGAATCACGACTTTGTAGCGGCTCGACGCCGGCGCGTAACGCACCATCTCGCGCAACTCACGAATCTGATCGATGCCGCGGTTCGACGCCGCGTCAATTTCAAGCACGTCGAGCGAGCTGCCGGCGGAAATTTCGCGGCAGGAATCGCATGTGCCGTCGGGCTCGGCGGTCGGCCCTTTGACGCAGTTGAGAGCTTTGGCGAGGATGCGGGCGGTAGTAGTCTTGCCGACGCCGCGGACGCCGGAAAAAATATAGGCGTGAGCGACTCGGTTGGAGTTGATGGCGTTGGCGAGAGTTTTGGTAACGTGCTGCTGCCCGACAATCTGACGAAAAGTTTGCGGGCGATATTTTCGGGCGATAACTTTATATGTCATTTAGCTCGCTGGCTCGGCCGCGACTAGAGGAACTTCGGGTACTCCGCGGCACACGAGACTGACCCGCTACCGTTGCTCCCTTCCGGGCCTGGCGGGGTTTGCGGGGAATCGTTGCACAGAGCCCGAAGTTCCACCCATCGGCAGTCCTCGCAGAAATTTTCTGCGCGCAAAACTGCTTCGCGAAGTCTAGCACAGCGTTTCATCGCGCGGAAGACGTCCGGGAGCGGGTTAACGGAAAAGTTGAAGCAGTTAGGATGGTGCTAGACGATCAAAATGGAGAAGTAGCGACCAACCAACCAAGACACTCTTGCCGAAAACTCCGCGTGGCCTGGTGTGCTAGTGTGGTGTCCCAGCTAATTCTTTGCAACGGCGCACCTTGTCGAGAATGACATCCGCCGTGGCCTTCCAAACGAAAGGGTGGGGCTTGTTATTCCAGTTGGCAAGCCACGCATAGATGGCGCGTTCCAGTTCTTCAACGCTGCGGAAGGTGCCACGGCGGATCATACGTTCCGTGATCAAGGCAAAGAAGCGTTCCACCTGATTGAGCCAAGAACTGCTAGTGGGGGTGAAGTGGAAATGGAAGTGGCGGCGCTTTCGGGAGTTTAGCCATCGTTTTACGGTGGCGCTCTTGTGCGTGCTGTAGTTGTCCAAAATGATGTGCACGTCCAGGTCGGGAGGGACTTGCTTCTCCACTTGATTGAGAAACTTCGCGAACTCTTTGCCGCGATGACGCGGCAAGCAACTGCCGATGACCTTGCCGTTCAAGATATTGAAGGCGGCAAATAGGGTGGTCGTTCCGTAGCGTTTGTAATCGTGGGTCTGGCGCTCCGGCAGTCCCGGGCGCAACGGCAGGATCGGAGCCGTGCGGTCCAGAGCCTGAATCTGGCTTTTTTCGTCGACACACAGCACCAGAGCGCGTTCCGGAGGGTCCAGGTACAGACCGGCGATGTCGCGCACCTTTTCCTCAAACTGCGGATCGTTGGACAATTTGAATTTCTCGACCCGGTGGGGCTGAATATCGAAACGCTGCCAAACCCGATGCACCATCATGCGCGACACGCGCAGGTGTTTGGCGAGCGTTCGCACGGTCCACTGCGTCGCGTCCGGTGGCCTAGTTTTGAGCGTGGTATCCAGAATCTTTTTCTCCAACTCGGCGGTCAGCGTCCAGCGCGGCCGGTTCCGCGTCGGCTTCGCGGTCAGCGCTTGCACCCCGCCTGTGCCAAACGTGGCCCGAGCGGCGATCACCGTCGGGCGCGACAGGCCAAGTTGTTTGGCGATCGAATGATTGGACATCCCTTCCTGGGCCAGCAGAATCACCCGGCATTTCTGAGCCACTCGTTGCGGGGTTGTTCCAGAGCGGACCAACGATTCCAGTTGCGCTTTGGCGACGTCATCAACGGAAAGAGCGGTGGCGGTAGGAAACATGACCCGATTGAATCATGGCCAATCCATATTGTCAATAGTTATGTGGGACGGGACACTAGTGCGCGCCGCCTTGAGCGGTTTGCGTTGTGTCGCTTTTCAGTGCGGCTCGAGCCGGCGGCGTTGCGAAAGCCGTTTCCACGCGTTCATCGCTGATTGCTGCCAGAGTCGCGAGGGTCTTCTGTGCGTCGGAAGTCTGTCCCGCTTTTGCTTGCGCTTGCGCCAGCAATCGCAGCGAGAGGGGATTTTGTGCATCTTCTTGCAGTTCCGTGATCGCGCCGGCATAGTCGCCTTGCGCGAGAAGCACAGCCCCGTTGGCGGAGTGATACGAATTCTGCACCGGAATGCTGCGGCTGGTCTGCGCCATTTCAGCCAGCAGTTTGAGCGCGGCTTGCGCCACGTCGGTCTTTCCTGCGCTTACGGCGATGAACGCGCGAGTTTGCAAGATCGACGCCAATTCTATCTCGCGGTCTCCGGACAATAGCTTGGCCTTGTGTGTCTCCGAAAGATCCTCCCTGGCTTCGTCCAAGTCTTTCAAGGCAACGGCGGGATTTGCAGTGAAAAGCGCCACGGCCCGATGAATTTCAGCTTCCTGGATGGGTAAGCCCGCCAAGTGCGCTTCCGCATCAACCTGTAAAAATGCCTGGTGGGCCAAGACCGGTTTGTTTTCACGGTAGTACGTCATCGCCCACAGGATTCGATAATTCACCTGCGTCGGCCGCTCTTTCGTCCCCTTGATCGCCACCAAATATTGAGCGCGCGCTTTGTTTTGATCACCCATTAGTGCGTAGGTCGTGGCAAGGCCTACCTGCGATGGATTGAAATGGGGATTGATTTCCAGAGCTTTCCGGTAGTGATCGAGCGCGGCCGGATAATCGCCCAACATGCGCATGATCTCTCCGTAGGAATCCTGCGGGTTTGGTTCGTTGGGCAGAGCCGCGACGTACTGAGTCATCAGCGGAGGGGCGAGGCCCGGTTGGCCGCTCATCGCGTAGCAGTAGGCCAGATTGTTCATGGCCGGAAAATACCGGGGATCATTCTTCAAGAGGCGCACCAAAATCGCCTCACCGTGCTCGAATGCTCCCTGATTCGAACAGAGCCATTCAGCCGTCATGTTGCCGAGCCGCTTGTCGTTCGGATATTTCGTCAGCAGGTCATTCATCGCGGAAATGGCCGGCACTAGATCGCCGTTCTTTGTGCCGTTCATCCAGCGAATCAGCAACTGCTCATCAGCAGACGCGCCTCCGATAAACTTCTCCGCCAGCGCGCTTTCCTGCTTCTCCTCTTTCGGATCGGCTGTAAAGTAACCCAACGCGGCGTGGCCCAGGGCAAATTGGGGATCGGCTTTCACGGCTTCCCGAAAAAAAACCAGGCCTTCGTCAACAAAGAGCCGGTCTTCGCGCTGCACCATGCCCATTTCGTAAGCGCGTTGCGCCGTAAGAGTGCGTGTTGTGACGGGAATCGCGCCTGTCGCAGCACTGGCATGATCGCTCGCTTGACTCGAGGTTTGATCAGATGCCTGGGCAGGCGCTCCCGCCGAAGGCGCTGAGTCCTGCCCTCGCGCTGCCGTGCCTGCCAGCAAAATGGCGATAACTATCCAGGAGAAAGCGTTTCGGGTTTTCACGGTTCCTCGCATGAAATTTCGTACGATCTAGTGGCCCTTCAGGACGTAACCGGGGTCAAAAGGTTGCTTCTCGTCGATTTTTACGACCTTTACGTCGCTCGTGATGTTGTACACATCAATCACTCCAATCGCGCCGGCGTTCCCTCCCACAAGCTTCAATACCTCCTCGTCGCTGCCGACAAAAACGACGGGTACTGTTGCTTTTCGGCTGGGGTCGTTCAGCAGTACTTTCCCTTCATCCAGGTTCCCGCCCAGCACTTTTTCGATGACAAACTTCATTCCTGGTGAGCCAGGGTCGCGCAGAACGACGCTGATGTTCCGCCCGCTGGCCCATACTGTCGTTTTCGCTCGGAAGATCTTCCCGAGGTCGGCGAGAGTCATCGCGCGGACTGGATTGGATGGGTTAACGACGACGGCAAAGTCGGTCGCGAAGGTGACGGACGCGACGCCAAGGACCAAAAAGCAGAAAATCAGCAAACGATTTCGCATCGGATTAGTACCTGAACTTCAGCTTCTGAGGTTCGCAGAACCCAGATGCTCGCCTATAAGCAAGCCTAGCATCGGGGGGCGGAGAGGAGGCAGCGAATCACGCATGAGGTGTCGTGCCAGTACACTGGACTTTCGGTGTAGTGCCAATCGGGGGCTTTTGCCGCGCTGCCCAGGTATGTGTGGGGTCTTGCCGATTAGGAACACCGAGAGGCGATAAACGCACAACCTTTATGGGCGATGGGGTATCTTAGCGCTCGGGTGCAACCTCCGCACCCGACCGCGGCGCCAGCGGTAACCCCACGAAACGGGGACGGCTCGGCTATGCCCGAGCCACCTCGGCGGAATGAAGTTCGTACCTGCCGAGGATAATGGAGGATCCCATGAAGCGTTTCATCTCAGTTGGTGCTTTGTTGTCAGCGCTGCTTTGGCTGACTCCCGCAGTTCACGCGCAGTCCAATTCAGTTCAACCCGGAACTCAAGTACGGCTCACTCTGGTGGACGGCCTCACGACCAGCGTTGCACACGACGGCGATCCCTTCACCGCAATCGTCGCCGAACCGGTGTTCTCCGGCAACCAACTGCTTCTGCCCGCAGGCGCCAAGATCCACGGGACGGTGACCAGCGTTACTCGTCCGAAGTGGTTTGCCATGGTGCGCGGCGGCGCTTCCATGAACCTGGTGTTCAATTCAATCGAGGTGCAGAGCCGCATTTTCCCGGTGCAGATGAGCATACTCTCGCTCTATAGCGGCAAAGCGGACGACACGAAGAAGCGGAAGGACCTGAAGACCACTGAAGGAGTGGTCGTAGAGGAAAAGCGCGACATCAAGAACGACGTGATGACCGCAGGGTTGGGAACGGGAGGCGGCGCGTTGGTGGGAGTGCTGTTCAGTAACGTCGCGCGCGGTACCGTCATTGGCCTAGTCGGCACCTCGGCCTACATCATGACCAAAAAAGGCAAAGACGTTGAGCTTCCGGCACAGACGGGAATGTTGGTGCGCATGGACTCGTCAGTGACGCTGCCAGCATCGCTGTTGCACAACGCGTCCTATTCGTCCACGTCTGGCGGTAACTGAAGGCGGTTGCGAAAACTTTGAAGCATCGGCGGCCCGGTGATCTTCGCGGTGCCAGCAAGCTAAACGAGCTTGCGCAATGGGGGCTGCGATTCAGGCAATCTAGCGGGCCAGAGATCGTCCGATTGCAGTTTCAGGGCGCCCACTACCCATTGCGTTGAATTTCGCCCGACGCGCACGACCTGAAAGAGCACGGGAGCGCTATCGCGGCCGCGTTCGTTGCGTCTGCCTCCTGCGCGATTTCTGTGCGCAAGCAAGATTTGCAACCACCATCGCTGACGTTGTGGGTTTCCGAACGCTCGGTGAAAAAGCGCTCAAGGATATTGAAGCCCCGCACTTCGACGGGAACCTGCGCGTCATGTCGCGCTTCGCGCAAAGGTTCCAATCACGAAGGGCGCGAGATTAGCCCCACCGCGAGCCGGGATAGAGAACCGCGAGGGCGAAGCGGAAGATGAAGGGGAATATCCTATCGAACGCATACCAGGCGATGATTAATCCGAGCATCCCGAATCCCTGACTGCGCGACCAATTGAGAAATCGCAATCCGGTCTGCTCGCTCATCAGCAATGTGATGCCAGTGTTTCCGTCCAGCGGCGGCACGGGCAGCAGGTTGAACGTCCCCAGCAGCAAATTGAGTAGGAAAATAATGCTGAGAAACGTAGCCGCGAAGCCCGCGATGCCGGGCACGAGCGGCTCGGTAATATGAGTGAAGCTCACCGAGTCGGGGATTCCAAAGAATCCGAAATAGATTCCCGCGCGGATTGCGATAGCGGAAAGAATAACCAGCGTGAAATTTGCCGCCGGGCCGCCCAGAGCCATCCACGCCGCGCGCCGCGGATAGCGCTGCTGCCAAGCCGGATCGTATGGCGCGCTAGCCCAGCCGATCATCCAGTGCGCGATGAGATAAGAGAGGATCGGAACGATGAGCAGGCCGACTGGTTCGCGTTTGATGTGCGGCAGGGGATTGAGCGAAATCTGTCCGCCGTGAAACGCAGTGGGATCACCGCCAAGCCTGGCGATGAGTGCGTGAGCGCCTTCGTGGCAGGTTGTCGAGAACAGGAAAACGATGTACCAGATCAGTCCGAGGATTAGGAATTCGGGAGTCATGCCGGGCACAAGACTAGAGCGCCTGGAAGAGTTGCGCAAGCCTTCCCTATGCTGAAGCAGTTTGCGGCCAAGACATTTGCGCAGTGAAGAATTCTGTGGCGATCAATACTGGAGGCCCGCTAAGCGATAAGACCAGCCGAGGACTGAAGAGGAAAATTCTTGACACTGTACAGTCTGAGGGCTACGCTTCGTGCAACATTAGCTTCCGGAAGGATGGGTCGTGCGTGTGAGCATCCGGAAGGAGGGGTTGTGAGCTCTAATCTTAAAACCCTGCCTACGGTCTGCGTCTGCTCCGAGCAGGAATTTGAAAAGCTCTTGTACCGCAGCGAGCAGCATTTCAAAACAAAGCGTCCCACGGAACTGAAAGTTGTGCCTCCGCCCAAGCCGCGCCGAGTAACGGCAGCGTAGCCGATCGTTAGAGATTTCCGTTTGAAAATTCGCACATGCAGCGAAGCCTCGCGACAAGGTGTGGTTATGGGACGGAGCGAGTGGCTCCGGGGCCTGGACTCGAACCAGGATAACCAGCTCCAAAGGCTGGCGTGCTACCAATTGCACTACCCCGGAACGGGGTACAAAAGTCTAGCAGACCTGCGGCTGATTTGTTAGCCCGAGTGCGCACGCCATGATTCGGGCTTGCCAACGCACATTGTCGAGGCAAGAAATCTGAAGATTATCGTTTTTGCACATTGAATTCTGACGTTTGCTGCTCAGGCCTCAATTTGTTAGGCTTCTGAAGCTCCAATCGGCGGAGAGATGTCCGAGCGGTTTAAGGAGCACGCTTGGAAAGCGTGTGTTGGGGAAACTCAACCGTGGGTTCGAATCCCACTCTCTCCGCCATATTATTAAAAATAAACAAGTTGCTATAGTCCCTAAGTTTCATCATGGCCCACTCGCAGGCCTGTTTCGTCTTTGGAATGAGTGACATGCAGTTTTGCAAGGCGCAGTTGCGTGCCGTTAAGGCTAAAACTGACTGATTGGGAATTAGTTTTTTCGATCGGCGAAGGATGGCTGGGCCGAAGGCCGAATCGGTTAGCCAGCGAGGGGGGACGGCCCTGCGAAGAGGAGGAAGGTCATAGTCTCCGAATGGGACTTGCGTGAGACGCGATAAGCCGGATGGTCTCAACCCCATGAAACGTCAAGTTCGGGTAGTGCATCGGGGCTTGTCAGGATGTATTCATGACGATCGAGTTTCGTGCCATCGAGGCAACGTGTCGCCGCTTTATTTTCAACGCCTACCTTCTGGAATCCCAATTTCTCCACGATGCGCCGGCTGGGCTCGTTTCCGTCGAAGTAGCCGATGCTGATTGCCTTCGCGCCAAGGTGGCCGAACGCGTACCGAATAGCTGCGTTTGCCGCCTCCGTCGCCATGCCCTGTCGGGCGTATTTAGGCGCCACCCAGTACCCTGTCTCATAGACGTCTTGCTCATCGGTACGATCCAATGCGGTTCGAACGACGAAATCCCCGTTGATCCGATGAAATCCGGCCAATGCGATTCCTGCTTGATTCTGGTAATCCATCACTCGCCGAATAGAATCTTCCATCGCATGCCGCGACTGTTGGTTGTCGAAGGCCCAGGACATCCAACGCTGCAAATCGGGCCACGCTTCCTCCTTGGCGGTCTGGATCGAATCCAAATCGCCAAGCGTTGGCGGACGCAAGATCAGGCGCGGCGTAACGATCGGCATCAAATGGCGCATAGAGCGGCTACGCTGGAATTGTAGCGGACTTGGTGAAGACGAAAATGCGCAGTGCCTGCATGCAGCGCTCCGTCAACGCACCACCCAGAGATCCGTATTTGGGTTCGCCGGCTCGAAACTTTCGGTTCTACTCGTGTCCAGGTTCTTGCCTGCCTCGAAAGTATGTCTGTGGTGTGGTTCCCAGCATCGTCCGAAACATTTCAATGAAGGCACTTACACTGTCGTAACCGACTGCGATAGCGACCTCCGTGACAGATTTCCTCTGTGCCAGCATCTCAAGGGCAGCAAACAGCCGCGCCTGCTGTCGCCAACGGCCAAATGACATGCCTGCCTGAGCCAAAAACGCACGCATGAAAGTACGGCGGGCCATTCCGGCGACATGCGCCCAAGGGTCCAGCGTGCGGTCATCTGCAACATCATCCAGCAGAGCATCTGCAACTCTGGCCAGTCTTTCTTCTGTTGGTATGGTCAAACGCAAGGGCTGCTGGTCAGGCTGTCGAATCTCATCACGAAGCGTTGTGATTAAGTGCTTCTTCGCCGGGTTGAGCGGTTGGCGGAGGTCCCAACCGACCATACGATGAACTATGGCGAACAATAGCTCCGATGAGTTGAACATGCAGGGCGTCTTGGGCAGTCCGCGACACATCTCCGGAGACAAGTCCACCATCGCGCCAGCAGCGCCCCCGACAGAACGCGCCGCGTGCTTACAATTTGGTGGAATCCATGCGCAACGCTGGGAGGGAAACATCCATCGTTCGCTTGCTGCTTCCACGATGAGCAAGCCCTGGGTCAGTGCGACGAGTTGCCCGCGCGGGTGGCTGTGCTCTGGCGTCCAGCCCTCGACCGTCCGCCTCTTGAAGGCATATGCCAGTACTGGCGTATCGCTGTCGTAGAGACGGCGCAGTTCTTCCATATTCTTCAGGGCTACGAACATGGATTTGCGAGATTGACCCTTTTCCGACATAGTTCGCCACTTTCCCGTTAGCGGAACAATCGAAACCCAGCTAGAGTACGCGGCAGAACAACGAAAGACAACAAGGGGGTAGTTCACTTCAATGAGAAATGTAATCTACGCAATCAACCTTACCCTGGATGGCTGCTGCGACCATACCAAATTCAATCCCTTCGATGACACGGCAGCACCTTCCCTGCGAGATTTTGACCTGCTCGTCTATGGGCGTAAAACCTATCAATTGATGGTTCCTTATTGGCCTGATATCGCAAAAAGCCAGTCCGAGACAAAAGCGGATATCGAATTTGCTCAAACCTTTGTCTCCAAGAAGAAGATTGTTTTTTCACGATCGTTGGCCAGCGCTGAAGATGAAAATACGAGAATTGTTCGTACGAACCTTCGCGACGAAATACTTAAACTGAAGCAAGAACAGGGCAAAAATATTTTGGTCGGCGGTGTAGATGTTCCTTCACAACTAATGGAGCTTGGCCTGATTGACGAATATCGTTTTGTCGTTATGCCAACCATTGTTGGAGAAGGCAGACGATTGATGGAGGGCGTCAGCCTGCCCGAGAAATTGCAATTGAAACTGATTGAGTCAAAGCCATTTAAATCAGGATGTGTTGCGCTTCGTTACTTGAAACAGTGAGAGAGAACTCTGCAAGGCTCTGCCGGCACTTAGCAGACTGGCGTTTTCGCCCGCGGGCTGGCGCGCTTCTGCTGAGCCCAGGGTGACCTAAACTTTACCGGAGACGTTGGCATGAAAATCGTCGTGCTGATTGTGAGATTGCTGCTCGGGCTGGTGTTTTTCGTCTTCGGCCTGAATGCCTTTCTGCAATTCCTCAAGGGCCCTATGCCCGGCGGCCTCGCCGGACAGTTTCTTCAGGCTCTATTCCAGTCGCACTATGGGTTGGCGATCGGCGCAGTGCAGGCGGTTGGCGGCGCGCTGCTGCTGATCAATCGCTATGTTCCGCTTGCGCTGACGATTCTTGGGCCGGTAATCGTAAATATTTTGCTCTACCATCTGCTGCTCAATCACGAAGGCATCGGGGGCGCGCTGATCGTGGCGGTGTTCTGGTTTGTGTTGTTCTTCCACGATCGCCAGCACTTTTCCGGGATCTTTACCGCAAAGGCTTCGTCTGCGTCGCGACAGCGAACGCTTGCGGGTTTGCGCGGACCTCAGGCGCTGATCACTGAGCCGTGATCCGTTTGTGATCCGTTAGCGCTGCTTACCACTGTCTTCCGTCGTTCTTACGGTGCCCGCCGTGTTCTCTATCTTGTTGAAACTACGTTTTCGAGTAAATTCGAATCCCACTCTCTCCGCCATTCCTTCCTGCACTGAGAATATCCAATAAAACATGGGTTACTTCCAGCCTGAGTGGTACCGCGCAAGCATGCTCCTCCGAAATGTATACAGGCGTTTCTTGGTCGGACAATCAGTGGGCGTCTGTTACCTCTACCAGCGGCGACACATTCGAGGGAGGAGTGGTCTTGCGTGGCAGTTAGGTGAATGACGGGGCAGCATCAACCATTGCTGGATACGTGTTTCTATACAACGCAAGTATCGGTCCAGGCTGCGGAGGTATTTTCATCTACAGTTCGTATAAATTTACGGAAGAACTAACGTCCTTCACAGGTTTGACTATCTTGCGGGCTGACACGCTGTTGTTCGCTGTGGTCTTGGACGTGATTTTGGGCTTTTTCCAACATCACCCGGTCCCGCGTTGGCAGTGCGAGTGCAAATCCTGTGGAAAATCTTGATTTGGTTATTTAGAAAGCTTTTGCTGGCCCTCACGCCTCCGATCTTTAGCGCCTCCCGTTCCCGGGGCACAGCGGAGCGGGTTGTTATATAAGTCGCTGAACCTTAGACAGTTAAGAAAACAGCTTGCCTTTTATCAAAAATGGAGTAATATCTAGTCATAAATGGAGGTGGCCACATGGCCACGATGCAGCCCAGGGTTATTGGTTTCTCGTGGGACACAGCTGTGGACCTATCAGCAAAGGAGAACCAGGCTCGACTTAGCCCGGCGGCAATCAAGGGTCTTATTGGGGTTGCATCGCATTGGAAATTGCGGGATGAAGATACCCGAGAGTTGCTTGGCGGCATGTCCAGTGGCAGTTTCTACGACTTGAAGAGCGGGTCTCGCAAAATCCTGAACGCAGATCAGCTCACGCGAATTTCGCTTTTGATCGGAATATATAAGGCCCTAAATATTCTCTACAGCCCAACGCTCGCAGATGCTTGGATAGCTTTGCCGAACACGAATCCAATGTTTGCGGGAGATACACCTCTCAATTATGTAAAGAGGGATGGAATACCCGCTTTTCTAAGAGTTCGCCAACTACTGGACGCACGTCGCGGCGGTAGATGAAGTCACCAAAGCAGATCAAGGTTGAACGCGACAGATCTCATCGTCTTATCCCCTATCGGTACAGTGATCGTGCTCGGCCAATCGTCAATCGCCTCGCAGAAGATGACGATGACCTGCTCCGAGACCTCACAGAGTTGGAAGGTGCAACGAATGACCGATTGCTCGGCGAAAGTGGCAAACTACCGGGTATAACCATCATCGAGCTGGTTGCTGGATTCCCTTTGGCACATATAGTTAATGCGTCCTTCACTCACGCGCATCCGTCGGGAGGAAGGTTTAATAGCGCGCAACGAGGAGCTTGGTACTCGGCTTTCGAAATGGAAACTGCGCAGGCGGAAGTCGCATTTCATAGGTCTGCAGAGTTAAGAGAAGTGGGATGGAAACCAGAAGAGGTCTCGCCATACATAGACTATCTCGCGGATTTCAGACATGAATTTCATGACATTCAAGGTGATCCAGATTTTGAGGACTGCTTAAATCCGAATAGCTACGCAGCTTCCCAAACACTTGGGCTGCAGTTGCTAACCAGCGGCTCTGCAGGGATCGTGTATCCGAGCGTGCGGTGCAAGGACGGCGTCTGCATTGCCTGTTTTCGTCCACCCTTAGTTTTAAATGTTCAGGAGGGGCCTCTGGTGACTTTCACCTTCATTGAGACCGAACTGACGGCTGTTAATATCCAGAGCTGATAAAACACCGGGTGCGCTCAGTGTGCCAACCTTGACCCACCGCACCAGAAAACAGAACAAAGTAGACAAAGCCCCCCACTGGTCTAGCGCAAAACTCCGTGATACATGTGATACAAAATCGGCGCTAATTGGGATTTTGGCGCATGGTTTCAACCGCATGAAATCAGGGAAAACAGCACTCAAATCAAATAAACGCCGAGACTTAGAAACCGAGGTTTTCGCAATGTGCTGCAAGGCTCTGCAACCTGTAGAAACCATGTCTTGAATCCCACTCTCTCCGCCACTTCTGTAAGTCATTGATTTCCCTTCCCTTGAATTCATGGTGTCTGTGTTGGTGGCTGCAGTGCGAGGCTGCGAGCGCAAAGGCTGAACTCATAGCCATGCGAATCTGTCTCAGAAGTCTTTGTTTACGCGGTTTGTGGAGTACACCGAGAAACGGCGATCTCCCCAGCCCAGGTGGTGGAGAGGGCAGCCCCCTCCGTGCCAACATCTCTGAGACAAGTCTAGTACCCTTAATTAATGAGCAGTAGGGCGAGAAAGAAGAAGACTGGGATGAACCGAATTTCTCTTGGTGTTGATGTTGGTGTTTCCCGTGGGGCTTTGGCTGCCGCGGAACGGAGCGAAGGCGAGCGTAGCGAGCCGCAGCGGAGTGGAGCGGCAGCCAAAGCGGGCGCCGATTCGGAGGCGGCTTCGCGGCCGGATCCGGAGGTAGTAGCCAAAGCAAAGCGGCGTACCTACACCGCTGAATACAAGCAACGCATCTTGCGGGAGGCCGAAGCGGCTGCTGCGACGCGAGGTGGCCTGGGCGCTCTTCTCCGCCGCGAAGGTCTGTACTCGTCTCTGCTGACCTATTGGCGGCGAGAGCGGGCCAAAGGAGTCCTCGAGGCCCTGACTCCGCAGAAGCGCGGACCGAAGTCCAAGCGCAATCCCCTGGGAGAGGAAGTCCAAAAGCTCCTCCGCCAGAATGCGCGCTTGACCGAAGATCTGCGTAAAGCGCACATCATCATCGATGTTCAAAAAAAAGTGGCTGCGCTGTTGGGGAATCCGATTCCGGAGCCAGACCCAGAGGACAAATCCTGATGACGGCGGTCACCGAACTGGCGGTGGACGTGGGCACCAGCGCCGCTTGCCAGGCTCTCACTCTACCTCGTGCTTCTTACTACCGGGATCGCCGTAAGATCTGTTGCCCTACGGTGACCGCGTCGCGGCCTTCGCCGGCACGTGCACTGGCTCCCGCCGAACGGGAAGCGGTTTTGTCTCGTTTGCACGAAGAACGCTTTCAAGATCGCTCGCCAGCCGCTATTTATGCGACCTTGCTCGATGAAGGGGACTATCACTGTTCGATTCGAACCATGTATCGCTTACTGGAACAGCGCGGCGAATCCCGCGAGCGTCGGGATCAGTTGCTTCATCCGCCTTACAAAAAGCCCGAGCTGATGGCCACCGCCCCCAATCAATTGTGGAGCTGGGATATCACCAAGCTGCTCGGTCCTGCGAAATGGACGTACTTCTACCTGTACGTGATCCTCGATGTCTTCAGCCGTTACGCCACCGGCTGGATGGTCGCTTATCGCGAAAGCTCCGAACTGGCCAAGCGACTGATCGAGGAAAGCTGCAAAAAACAACGCATCCAGCCGGGCCAGCTCACGCTCCATGCCGATCGTGGCACGTCGATGAGGTCCAAGCCGGTAGCTTTCTTACTCGCCGATCTGGGTGTCACAAAAACGCATAGTCGGCCGCACCTCTCGGACGACAATCCTTACTCCGAGAGCCAATTCCGAACCATGAAATATCGGCCGGAGTTCCCGGATCGCTTTGGGTGCATCCAGGACAGTCGTGCTTTCTGTCAGAGTTTTTTTCGGTGGTACAACGAAGAGCACCGTCACTCCGGCATAGGCTTGTTGACGCCAGCGACGGTTCACTATGGCCAAGCGGAAAGCATCTTGCGGCAACGCCAGGATGTGCTCGATGTTGCCTACCAACGTCACCCGGAGCGCTTCGTAGGAAGCGCTCCCAAACCGCCGGCTCTTCCCAGCCAAGTCTGGATTAACAAGCCGGTTTCCACTCCGGAACCGCTGCCTGTGGGAGGAGGCCGATGATACAGCAGTGAAGACATTACAGCGCAGATGAGAAGGCCAAGATTCTCTAGGAGGCGATCAGCTGCCAGCGGCGATCTACTTTGGAAAAGCGAAATGCGCTTGAGGAGAGACAAAAGGGGGGATGCTGTAGGTCGATCGGGTCGGGAATCGTCGCTCTCAGGCGTTCCTGGCGCGAAATTTTTCTGCGAAAAACCGGGGATAGGCACAAAGATGAAAAACTCACTAAATTTCGTGAGCACTGTCTCAAAGTCGTTGACACGCGCCGGCCCTCTCGCCCACAGCTATGGTGGAAAAAATTGGGAGGGAAAGAAAGATTGTCTCGGAACACATCGAGAGCGATCTCCGCTATCATTGTCAACGCTCTCCTAATGAGTCCGAGTATTTACGTCATTGCGGGACCGAACGGCGTGGGCAAGACGACCTTTGCGCGCGAATTCCTGCCGAACTACGCTAACTGCCGGAACTTCATCAACGCCGATCTTATCGCTCAAGGCATGGCCCCGTTTGCGCCCGAGACAGCGGCCTTTCGCGCCGGTAAACTCATGCTCACTGAAATTGATCTTTTGGCGCAGCGCCGAGCCGATTTTGGCTTTGAAACGACGCTCTCAGGCAGAAGCTACTTGAGATTGATTGGTCGATTGAAAAACCAGGGTTATGCCGTGCACTTCTTCTTTCTCTGGCTGTCGAGCGTTGATCTGGCACTGTCGAGAATCAAAGGTCGGGTGTCCGAGGGAGGTCATGACGTGCCAGAGGCTGACGTCCGCCGTCGGTTTGACCGCTCAATCAAGAATTTCCTGGTCTTGTATCGTGCTTTGGCGGATTCATGGTTTCTCTTTGACAACTCACTGAGAACGCCATCTGTTATTGCCTTGGAAGAGCAAGGCGGACTCCGTATAATGAAACCAGACGCATACAACACTTTGGTTGCGCAATATGGGAACCCTGACTAAGCCGCCGGCGAACATTCTCGAATTGCCCCTGGCACAACGGGCTGAAATGGCTCTCAAAGCAGCTGTTGAGAAGGTAGTCGAAGAGCATGTGCGAGACGGCCGGCCGCTCTACATCTGGCGCGATGGCAAAGTGGTTGAAGTGTCGGCCCAAGAACTCCGCGAACAATCCACACGGACGCAATAGATCCTGCGCAACTTGTTCTCTGTCCATCAGCATTTCGGCTTTGCGGCTGTAGGGGCTAAGCTAGAAGCCCTTGCCGCGGTAATCTGAATACTGATCTCGCAGTGAGGTATCCCATGAAACGCGAAGACGAATTTGCCACTGATACTCCTTTCCATTGGAACAGTAAGCGCCGCCTAGGATAAGGGAGGTCACCGGATCGTTCACGGTGACAAGGAACTCATGGAAAAGCTGGGGCGCAACGACTTGTGCCCGTGCCCCCTGCTAGCAACATACGTTCAGCGAAATTGATGCGGACTAGCCGCTCGATGACTGACCAACACGAACTTGAAGAACGAGTGAAAACAGCGCAGGCCGAGTGCGAACGGCTTCGCGAAGAAAACGTGCGTCTCCGTGCAATGCTTAGCATCCACGACTCAGTTCTCGAACACCCAGCCCCGTCGGCACCAGGCTCTGCGCACACGCCTCTACCTTGCAGCAGCTAGTAGATGGTCTCGACGACTAGGACATAACGGGCCTCTACGGGTCGGAAGCACGGCGCCCTTCTCGTGTGTACCTACAACGTGCGAATGAGCGTGCGACTTGCTCGATCGCTGCCTTGGTGTCTTTGGTGTCTGTTTAGGGCGAAAATTAGAGCCAAACAACTGAAAATCTTGGTGCTATTGAAGTAGTAGAAATCGGAGAAATCGCCAGTATTTAAGCGCTTTTCGTGCATGTTGCTGAAAAGATGGCAGGATGCTCGAAGAGACTGGGTGAGTATCCCACCCTCTCCGCCATCCTATGCCAGGGCTCCGGATGGCACGCCATTTCACTGTTGTCTGCGAGAGCACCAGCCGATTGAGGTTCGGAGATCGAAAGAATACCATCGGGTCGTAGTTTCCCTTCCTTTGCTGCGCTGGCGTGCAGCGATTAATTTCTGACAATCGATATTGTGAATTGTGCGTGGGTGTTAGGTAGGTCGGCGCGGAGCATTCTTGCCGGCGGGCGGCACTCGATTTGCGCACGGCTACACATAGGAGAATCGCGCCGTGAGTTCGCAGCCTGTTTCAACCGGGTCAACGCGCAAGCTGAATATTCCGCTTACCGAGGATAATCCGGTGGGTCGCGTCCTCGCACAGATTCTGCAAAAGCAGGGGCACACGGTGACGAGCGCAAAGAACGGCAAGGAAGCGGTCGAGCTATGGGAACAAAATCAGCCGCGGCAATTCGACAGGTCCGGCGATCTTACGGGCGCCGAGGGACTCGTTTGTTTGTTGGAAGAACAAGTCGGCGAGCTCAATCGTGTGCTGGCGTGCATCAACCTCATTAAGTGTTCAAGGGCCACGCTGCCCTCTCGAGGGGCGCGGACCCATGTGGTCCTTGCAATTACTCCTATACAGTCAACTTAGGAGCTTCTTGGCGGCCATAAGCTCCGCGTTGAGGATCGCGGCTCCGGCCGCGCCGCGGATCGTATTGTGGCTCAGCAGCACGAACTTGTGACCTAAAACCGGACACGCACGCAATCGTCCGATGTGCGTCACCATGCCGCCGCCGCGTTCGACGTCCAACCGCGGTTGCGGGCGGTTCGGCGCATCCAGGTAGACGATTGGCTTCTCCGGGGCGCTGGGAAGTTCCAGCTTCTGCGGCTCGCCAGAAAAATCGCGGAACGCCGCCAGGACCTCGTCTTGCGTTACATGCTTTTCCAATTCAACGGACACGCTTTCGGTGTGCCCGTTCACCACCGGAACGCGCGTGCTGGTTGCGCTCAAAGTCATAGGATGAGGCTCGATACCACCCGCCGCGAACCTCCCAAGGATCTTTCGAGGTTCCGATTCGATCTTTTGCTCCTCGCCGTCAATATACGGAATCACATTCGCGGTCGCGTCCAGGGACGCCACGCCGGGATATCCAGCACCCGACAGCCCTTGTAGCGTCGTAACCAAAACGCGCTTGGGCTGAAAAGGACGCAAGGATGCCAGCGCCATTACCAGGGGAATGGCCGCGCAATTGGGATTCGTGACGATGGCACCGCTCCAGCCCTTGGTCTTCTTCTGCAGCGGAATCAAGCCGAGATGTTCTGGATTCACTTCCGGCACCAGAAGCGGCACAAGTGCGTCCATACGATGATTTCGAGAGTTGCTCACTACGACGTGGCCGGCCGCCGCAAATTCCAGTTCGGCTTCGCCGGCAATGGAAGAATCCAGCGCTGAAAATACCAGCTGCGGGCCAACGCCCGCCTTTAACGCCTCAACGGAAAGTCCTGCTGTTTCCTCGGGCAACTCGGAAGGCAAGCGCCAAGCCAAATCACCATACCGTTTCCCAGAGGAACGTTCACTGGCTGCGAGCCAGGTGATCCGAAACCACGGATGCCCGGCTAGCAGCGCGATGAATTGCTGCCCGACGGTTCCCGTCGCTCCCAAAATACCTACATCGATTTTCGCGGATACCGAGGACTTCGCCTTTACTTTTGGCGAAGGCAGAACCGTCACAGTTTTACTTGGCACTGGCTGCTACCGCCTTTTGCGCTTTGCGTTGATGGTCGAGCAGGGTAAGGCCTTCGAGAAGGTCGTCGACCAAGTCTTTCGCATTTTCGCATCCCGGCGAGAGGCGAATCAAGCTGTCCGAAAGCCCGAGTTCCGCACGCGCATCAGCCGGAATGGAGGCGTGAGTCATGGTAGCCGGATGGCAAAGCAGCGCCTTCACGCCGCCGAGACTCTCGCCCAAGGTGAAGAATCGACGCGAAGAGCAGAACGAGACAACCTCCTCGACCGTGCCCTCTAATTCGAAGGAAACCATTCCACCGAAACCGGTCATTTGTTTCTTCGCGATTTCGTGGCCGGGGTGATCCGGTAGGCCAGGGAAGTAAACACGCCGCACCAGCGGATGCCCGTTGAGCGAATTGGCGATGGCGATAGCGTTCTGTTCGTGGCGCTGCATCCGAAGCTCGAGCGTTTTCAGTCCGCGCATGGTGAGCCAACAGTCGAACGGCGAAGGAACGGCGCCCGTCGCGTTCTGCAGGAACTTGATCGGCTCGAAAATCGCGGGATCCTTGGCGAGCGCCGCGCCCTGAATCGTGTCCGAGTGACCGCCCAGATATTTCGTGACGCTGTGAACGACGATGTCTGCGCCCAATTCAAAGGGCTGCTGAAAGTAAGGAGTGGCGAAGGTGTTGTCAACCACGACCAGCGCCGATTTCGCGTGCGCAAGGCGACAGATTTCGACAATGTCGTAAACTAGGAGCCGCGGATTCGTAGGAGACTCGATCCACACGAGCTTGGTGCGCTCCGTGATGGCCGCTTCCAGCGCCGCAAGGCTTGCGATATCGAACTGCTTGATCACGACTCCGATCGGCTGGAACACCTTGTTGAGAATGCGATACGTTCCGCCGTAAACGTCGTGCGGGATCACGATCTCATCGCCAGGACGCAAGTAGGCCTGCAGCACCGCATTTTCGGCGGCAAGCCCCGAAGCGAAAACTGCGGCGTACTCGACTCCTTCCAGTTCGGCCAGCACGGTTTCAAGCCGTTGGCGCGTGGGATTATTCGTGCGCGAGTAATTGAAGCCCTTGTCCTGCCCGGGCGCGTCCTGTTCGTACGTCGAAGTTTGAAAAATCGGCGCGATCAGCGAGCCGGTCTCTGGCTCCGATGGCTGCCCCGCGTGAATCGTCTTGGTTGCGAATTTCATGTTCTGCTCCTTAGCCTAAAATGCCTCGTTCTTGCGACCTATGAACCCGACCTATGAACCCGATTTCGTGAAATTCCGAGCTACCGAGAAGTATCAGGACGCGATCGCTTCTGTTCTTTCACTTCCCGCGCTAAACGATATGATTTCGTGATTGGAAATTCTGCTGAATCGCGCCTTCTCTCTGACACTGCGAATCACTAGCGGCAGCCCCGACCGCGATGCGGTCTCGATCGCCTTGCGCTGCACCAAGTCACAACCCTCCGCCGCGAGTTCGAGCGCTTTTGCAAAACTGAGATGTGGGATATGCCTGGCCGCGGAGTCGCGGTGCGGGTCAGCGGTGAAATAGCCGGGGACATCCTTGATCAACTCGCAGCGACACGCCCGCAAGCCTTCGGCGAGGAGCACGGCCGTTAAATCCGAGCCGCCGCGACCCAGGGAAATAATCGCATGGGTCGAGTCGGTAGCGAGAAACCCGGGGACAACGACCACCGAATATTTTGCCAGCACGCCGCAAAGACGTCCCGCATGAAGTTGGATACGTCCCGCGTCGCGTCCGGTGTCGGGAACTGTGAGACCGGCTTCGTGAACATTCAAGGGGGCGGCCGCAACGCCCAGCGCCTGCAAATGCATCGCTAGCAGGGCCACCGAGCGAATCTCACCAGTAGACCACAGCAGATCCAGTGCGGCGCGCCCAGGCTCTCGAACGATCTCCCGAGCGCCACGTTCGAGCTTGTCCGTGGTGCCTTTCTGCGCCGAGACGACGACCACTAGCCGCTCGCCCGGCGCGGTTATGAGGCTGTTGCGCACAAAGAGGGCGGCGCGCAGGTAGGCCTTCGCGCTGGTGAGGATGGAACCGCCTAGTTTAATGACTGCGATAGGCCCTTCGGCTGATGAGGTTTCCGACATCCACTGCTCCCATGAGCGGAATGTGCTCCGCCTGCGCGTCATAGGCTGCTCGACAGGGCTCGATGGAAATCGGCCTCGGCCAGCGCGCTATGCGCCGCAATAAGTGTTGTCAGCATTTGCTTGAGCAAACGCTGCACTTCAGTTTGACTTCAGCTTGGGAGTTGAATCTTCAACGACCGGAGCGCCGGTCTATCGAGGATCTTATCTCTCCCCACTGGGCAGGAATTAGCACCTTGGCAGTTGCACCAGGTTGCTGTGGCGTCGCAGGGCCTGTCCCCTCAACCACTCTTGATAAGCGCTGCTGGTAAGGCAGCAAACGCAGAATAGCAGAATCCATGAGTCCGTCAAGCATTGTTTGCTAGCAGCGTCGTAGATATACGAACAAAATCTCCTCTTACGACAAAGCGCCTTGCAGTTTTTTTCGCCGACGTATGAAAATTGGTACGCGTCTTTATGTTCCTGTGTATGGGAATAAATATGCGGCGTGTTGCGGGAGAGCTTTACTCCGTATAAGTCCATATTCTACAAGCACTCACATTTTTCCGCAAAATGGATGCTGACGTGCGTACTAACGAGCGGACGAAGCCGTATCTGTGGGGCGCGGATTCGCCTCCACGGTTTTCTTTTCACCATTCTCAATTGACGGAGGAGATATGAGCTGGAAGCGCTTTTTCATGGTGGCATTTGCGCTCCTGATAGCCGTGTCGATGAACTGCACCCGGCTGGCCGCGCAGGCAACTATCAATACCGGAAGCATTCAAGGGGTCGTGACAGACGCGCAGGGTGCCGTCGTGCCCGGCGCAAAGGTTACTATCAGCGACAAGGAAACAGGGCAGCTGATCAGTTCCGTCACGAGCTCAGCGGGCCAGTTCTCCGCGGCCGCATTGAATCCGGGAACGTATGTGGTACGCGTCGAGACTCCCAATTTCAAAACCTCCGAAACCACCATCGTCGTGCAAGTGGGACAAGTCGCTTCGGTGAATCCGAAGCTGGAGGTCGGCGTCTCCAGCACGGTAGTCGAAGTAACTGGCCAAGAGGTGGCTGTAAACACGGAACAGTCGCAGATCGCCGGCACCTTGACCTCACAGCAGATCGAAAACCTCCCGATTAACGGCCGCAATTTCCTGGATCTTGCCCAGCTAGAACCGGGCGTGCAGATTCAAGACGGAGGCAATTTCGACCCCACGAAGATTGGCTTTTCCTCAATTTCATTCGGCGGGAAATTCGGCCGCAGCGCGCGTATTTCTGTGGACGGCGTGGACGTCAGCGACGAGAACGTAGGCACGACCACAACGGGCCTTCCTTCCAGCGCGATTCAGGAATTCCAACTCGCGCAATCGAACCTGGACATCTCTAACGATTTGACTTCTGGCGGCTCGGTCAACGTAATTACGAAGTCTGGCACGAATAGTTTCCACGGCGAGGGATTCGGATTGTTCCGCGATAGCTCGCAGGCGGCGAATTATCCAGGTGGCGCCCAATTTCAGCGCAGCCAGTACGGCGGAGACGTTGGTGGACCGATAATCAAGGACAAGCTGTTCTTCTTCGTGGACGCCGAGAGGCTGTTGGCCCACGACGCTGGCGGCGTACTGGTAGGCGGGCCGTTGGCGGATTTTTCCGGCACGTTCCCAGCTCCGTTCCATGACACCAGCACGATCGGAAAGGTTGATTACCAAATCTCGAAGAATATCAGGGCCTTCGGAAGGTTTAGCTTCTGGCAGGCTTCAGACGTCGGAAACTTTGGCGGAGCCGCTAACTACTCGGTTTATGACAATAAGGACCGCACCAAGACGGTCGTGGGCGGCGTGGATATCAACGAAGGTTCCTTTACCCACAGCTTCCGCGCAGAGTATTTGAAATTTGTAAACGTGATTGCGGACGCGGTGCAGGGCAGCAGCCTGCCTTTTGCCACTGTCCCCAATGAGATCCTTATTTCCGGAACGGGTTTTGAAAGCGGTCCGAGCTTTCTAGCACCGCAGTCAACCATCCAGAGCGACCGCCAAATCAAATATGACGGCAGCAAGGTTTGGGGTTCGCATATCATTCGCTGGGGAGTGGACTACAACCGAATTGTGGGATGGACGTTTGCTGACTTTTTCGGACTGGCACCTCAGGATGCGTCCACGTCGTTGACCGTAGCGGCAGCAGCGGCCCAGGTTGTTTGTCCTGGCGGCCAGACGGGCGCAGCGTGCCCCTTAAACTACATCGCGGACTCGGTTACGGTAGGTAACGGCGAAGGCTCCTTCACCGAATTGAAGCGTTTTGGGATGCCCAGCGGCGGCCTAGGTCCGGACAACCGTATTGGGCTATATGGTGGCGATAGCTGGAAGGTGAAACCAAACCTTACCTTGAACATCGGTCTGCGATATGACCGGGATACCGGTCGTACCGATAGCGACCTGCCACTCCCCGCGGTAAACAATTTCTTCCCCGGCGTCGGGGATAGGGTTCGGAATCCGAACCTTAACTTTGCTCCGCAGGGCGGTTTTGCGTGGGATCCAAAGAGTAACGGCAAGACGGTCATTCGCGGTGGAGTCGGAATCTACTTCGACAATACCGTGTTCAACGACGTATTGTTTGATCGCTTGCTCAGACTGCCCTTTGGTGCGTTCAATGCAACGCAGACTGCCTGCGGCGCGGTCGGATCAGCCAGTGCCGTCACATTTGCTGATGGTTCGTCAAACTTCCTTGGTGGAAGTCAGGGTGCCGGAAACGTGGTCTGCGGGACGCCGATTGGTGGCACGGTCGGCGCAGGTGGTGGCACTTGTACAGGCCAGATTTACGCCAACTGTGTCGCGACTTTCCAGAGCGCGCTGCAGGCGACATTCGCGGCCGCTCCGAACGGCGCGAATCCGTTTTACATCCCTGGATCTCTGCAAAATGGCGGAGTCATCCTGTCTGGTGCGGGCATGCTGGACCCGAATTACAAATCTCCACGGTCCGTGCAAATGAACATAGGCGTGCAACGCGAATTGCGTCCGGGCATGGTGTTCAGCGCCGATTTTGTTCGCAACGTCGGCTTGCACTATTTGTTGGCAACCGACATCAACCACTCGGGAGATGTCGCCAACTTCGATCCGACTTTGGCAGCCAATGCAATCTCAGCTACGTTAACCGCCTGCGGCGTAGGAAGCATCAATGCCGCCATTGTTGCGTGTCCGGGCTTGCATCCCGCTCAAGGTGGGAACCCAGTGGGTGCGGCGACGATGTCCGACTTCGCAAAGAAGGGTCTCGATTCCGCGTACGACTTGGGGCCCGTTCCTTGTACGGCCTGTGCGTTTCAGACACTTAATCGAAATGTCGGTGCCTTTGGTCTGTATCATTCGGGCGGCCGATCGGTTTACAACGGTTTGGACCTCAAGCTGACGCAAAACGTCAGGCATCCGTTCACCGGTGTTAAGTACTTAAACTTCCAGGCAACCTATACGCTATCTCGCTACGTCAATGCCGGCTCCACCACGTCTGGCGTTAACGCAGCTGGCGGCGATTCAGACTTCCTGTCCCTGGGTCTCGATAATCGCAACCCACTGGCGCTCACCGGTCCGGGATCTTTGGACCGCACGCACCAGTTCAACTTCGGAGGCTATGCGGATTTGCCGAAAGGCTTCCGTCTGGGCTTGCTGTCACATTTCTGGTCGCCATTTGCTGCAACACCGGCTGTGCTGCCCGTCAACGCCAGCGTATTTCAAGGGACGCCCGGCGGCATTTTCAACACGGACTTCCTGGGTACCGGCCAGATTGGACTCCCCTTGCCGAAGGGCGTCAACTCGAGCTGCGGCACGGTGGGCGGCGAGTGCGACTATAACCTCTACAATGTCGGCGCCTTTGGCCGCCAGATTGGCGTTGGCGGTCTCACGACCGCTGTTAATAATTACAATTCCAGTATAGGTGGGACACTTCCGACGCCGGCCGGGCAGGCGTTGATTAACAGCGGGCTGTTCTCGCTTGCTCAGTTGCAATCGTTGGGTGGTGTTGCTCCTGCAGTGCCCTCGGTTGTGCCGGGGCAGGTTGGCCTTGGTTGGTTGAAGGCGTTCGACCTGGAATTCAGTTGGGTCGGCCACGCGTTCAACGAACGTTTGGCGATTGAGCCGAGTGTCAGCATCTTTAACCTGTTCAACTTGTCCAACTTCGACTCTGCTGCCAATGCTCTTGGCGGACAACTCAGCGGAGGCAGCGGTTCCATCAACGGCACCGTGCAAGCCGGCCGTCCAGACAGAATCGGTGCGGGCACCGGAGTATTTGCCTTCGGCGCGCCGCGCACGATCGAGTGGGGTCTGAAGTTGCAGTTCTAACGATTCAATCAGCAAGTAGCTCTTTGCCTGCTGACATTGTTTGTTAAGCGTTCGACTGGCTCTGGGCGACCGGAGCCAGTTTTTTTTTGGTGTGGGAGGGGAGGACGGCTAACCGTCTCCCCTATCCCGATCCAAGAGCCTGTTCCGGCTAACACAATTCAAAAGCGCTGCGCCGGAGAAGGAGTACAATCGACCGCAAGCCAGCCGCACAAAGGAGGTCCTGTGCGATCTCTCTTCTCTTGTCTGTGTTTCGTTCTACTGCTCCCGAGCAGCACAATGCCTCAATCTGGCGGGCGTGGCAGGCCTCCTGGCATTGCGACTGCGGATACTATGGCTAACCAGCCGCTTGAGGCGCCACTGGAGTCGCGCAGCCACCAAATCAACTTTGATCAAGTGAATGCTGAGACTCAGGAGTTGCGACGGTTAGCTGACGGTTTGCCGCCACAGATGGATCAGGTGGCCAAGGGACAGATGCCGAAGGATCTTGGCGAAAATCTGAAAAGGATTGAGAAACTTGCGAAGCACCTTCGCAGCGAAACAACTCCCTAAATCGTAGGTAGCCTTGCGGCATGCTGCTTGGTTATCGTGGTTCCCGCGGCCGCGTTTTCTCTGACACTCTACCACTGCGCATTTTTCCGCGACTCAGTGCTTCGGTACAGGGTGTTCGCGTCGCCAGCTCGTGTTGAACGTGCAGTCCCGACTTGTTGGCGTTGTCCGCACCGCTTACACTCTTTCTTCATGCACAGTAAACGTCTTCGAGCTGACCTTGCGTTGGGATTCACGGCGATGATCTGGGGCGGTACGTTCGTCGTGGTGAAAGACGCGCTGGCCGACGTTTCCGTCTTCATGTACTTGGCCGTGCGCTTCGCGCTGGCCGCTGCGGTAATGGCGATTGTCTTCTGGCGGTCGTTGCGCGGACTCTCGCGAAGCACCATTTGTGCGGGCGCCCAAATCGGTTTTTTCATGTTTGCGGGTTACGCGTTTCAAACCACTGGACTGAAATTCACTTCGCCTTCAAAAGCCGCCTTCATCACGGGTTCCAGCGTGGTGATTGTGCCGCTCTTGTTTGCCGTGTTCGGCAAGCGTCACGTAAACGCCTGGATCTGGGCTGGCGCTCTTGCAGCACTCGCGGGGCTCTATTTCCTGACCGTGCCGCCAGAGGGGCTCGGCGGTCTGAATCGCGGCGATCCTATCGTATTCGGCTGCGCGGTCATGTTCGCGCTACACATGATCGTGATCAGCCGTTACGTGGAACATCACTCCGTCGGCGCGCTTGCGGTGATTCAGGTTGCGACAACAGCGATGCTCGCCACGATCGCACTGCCCTTGCTGGCTTCAACGGGAATCGAGCAGCCGCGCTGGGTTTGGAGCAGCACACTCGTTTTTGCGGTGCTGATCACGGCCATTGGTTCAACCGCGTTCGGATTTTCCGCCCAAACTTGGGCGCAGCAGTACACCTCGCCCGCCCATACGGCCATTCTGATCAGCCTCGAACCCGTCTTCGCGGCAATCACGTCATGGTTCGTTGCGCACGAGCATCTGACGGGCCGCATCCTGCTCGGCGCGGGGCTCATATTCGTTGGCATCCTGTTAGCTGAGCTGAAAGGCTCCGCACCGATGGCGCCGGAATCGCCTGAACCGGTGATCAAGGCGGCTGAGTAAGAAGAGGAAGCAGAGCAGCGGCAGAGAAGCGAGGAATCGCCTTCTCGTCTATCTACTCGTCGCGGCCAGTGATGCGGTCGATGCTCGCGCCAACTTCTCGCAGTTTATCTTCGATGCGCTCGTAGCCACGATCAATGTGATACACGCGGTCAATCCAGGTTGTGTTGTCCGCGACGAGTCCTGCTAACACGAGCCCCGCACTTGCGCGCAAGTCGGAAGCCGTCACGGGTGCGCCGCTCAAGGGCGTCGGGCCGGTAATTACCGCAAGGTTGCCGTCAATCGCGATGTTCGCGCCCATGCGCATCATCTCGCTCGCATGCATGTAGCGGTTTTCAAAAATAGTCTCGCGCACATGCGAAACGCCGTGCGCTTGTGTCGCCAGCGCCATGAATTGCGCTTGCATGTCAGTTGCAAAGCCAGGATATTCTTCGGTGGTCACGTGGGCGGCGATCAGTTTTTTCGCGGCCCGCACGCGCAACTTGCCGTCGCCTTCGCATTTGATCTCGACGCCGCATACCCGCAGTATCTCGATCACAGCCTTCAAATGAGCCGGCTCGCAATGCGTGAGCAGCAACTCGCCCCCGGTGATCGCTCCAGCTACGAGAAACGTGCCAGTCTCGATGCGGTCGGGAATCACCGCATGAGTCGCCCCATGCAATTTTTCGACGCCCTGCACTCGCAATGTTGACGTTCCAACGCCTTCAATTTTCGCGCCCATTTTGATTAGCAGTTCGGCGAGATCGGTAACTTCAGGCTCCAGCGCTGAATTCTCCAGAACCGTTTCGCCTTGGGCCAGCACTGCAGCAGTCAAAACGTTTTCGGTGCCGGTAACTGTAATTTTTGGAAAGCGCAGGGTAGTACCACGCAGGCGTTTTGCGCGCGCTTCTACATAACCGTGCTCGACCGTGATATCCGCTCCAAGTTTCTCCAGCGCCTGAATATGCAGATCAATCGGACGCGCTCCAATCGCGCATCCCCCGGGAAGCGAGACTTTTGCGTATCCAAAACGGGCCACCAGTGGCCCGAGCGTAAGCACGGAAGCCCGCATGGTTTTCACCAGTTCATAGGGTGCTTCTCGCATGGACACCGTTTCAGCCTGAATCGTGAACTCGCTAGGCGGCAGGTCGGGGCTTTCGACGCGACAGCGCATGTGCGCCAGCAGCTTCGCCATCGTGATGATGTCCCGCACGTGCGGAATATTCTGGAGCGTGACGGGCTCGCTCGTCAGCAGCGCCGCAGCCATCGCCGGCAGTGCAGCATTCTTCGCGCCGCTGATCTGCACGGTCCCTTCGAGTCTTCGCCCGCCCTGAATCTTGAATCGGTCCATGCTATTTCCCCTTAGCCCTCGTGGATAGCCCCGCGTTCCCGTTCAGTTCAAGTGCCCGTCTAACATTCCCGCCTGCGCTGGCCAGCAATTTCCGAGCCGCGCCTGCGTTCGTGCCTGTCTTCAACATTACCAGCGCAGCAGGCAAGTCGTGTCCAGACTGACTCAACGCGTGTGCTGCGGTAGACGCGCTCACGCCTGCGGCTTCCTTCAGAATTCGCTCACCTCGCCGCAGTAACTTCTGATTTGTCAGCGTCACGTAAATCATCCAGTTGTCATAGACCCTGCCCAGCCGCACCATCGTAGTGGTGGAAAGCAGGTTCAGTACCATTTTCTGCGATGTTCCTGCCTTCATACGCGTGGAGCCATAAATCGCTTCTTGTCCCGTTTCAGGCCGGATGGCAATTTTTGCCGCGCGGGCCAATGGGGACTTCCGGTTGGAAGTCACACCCACTGTGACGCAGCCGCGCTGGTTCGCCCACTTCAAAGCCCCGAGAACATATGGCGTAGTCCCGCTGGCCGCGATCCCTACCACGACGTCCTTGCGCCTTACACCAGCTTTTGCCAGTTCTCTTGCTCCGTTTGACGCCGAGTCCTCGGCGCCCTCTACGGCGCCTCGTAGCGCCTTGGCCCCTCCGGCGATGAACGCCTGCACAACCTTTGGCGATATACCATAGGTCGGGGGACATTCCGCCGCGTCCAGCACCGCCAGACGGCCGCTGGTCCCGGCACCCACGTAGAAAAGCCTTCCGCCAGCGCGCAGACTTTTCACAATGGCATTCACGGCGCGAGCGATCTGTGGCAGTTCGCGTCGCACCGCAAGGGCTACTCGTTGGTCTTCCCGATTCAGAATACGCAAAATTTGAAGCGTGGATTTTGCGTCGAGCCCGCGCGTCCGCGGGTTTCTTTGTTCTGTTTTTGGAGCTTTCACCGCGCCCTCAGCCGTCAGTCGCGCTGCGAATCAGCAATCATTTCATTATACCGATACGGAGGTGCCGCTCAGGGGGCGGAGATGGATTCTGCCGGGCTTTGTGCCGAGGAAGTTATTGAGGCGTTGTTGAGGTGTTCAGCAGGCCGAGTGCTTGGATAATCGCATCGTGCACAGCCGGACGGACTTGGCGTATTTGCTCGTTCGTACGCGTGGGATTCACACGATTGGTCAGCAAGACCACAAAAAGCTGGCGCTCGGGATCAATCCATAGCGAAGTTCCGGTGAAGCCAGTGTGTCCGAAGCTTTCCGGCGAGAAAACGTGACCAGCTGACGAGTTTGGTGGCGTGGGCACGTCCCAACCCAGGGTTCGCGCCGAATCGCCTATCATCTGTCGCTGCGTGAACTGCTGGATCGTGGCTCGGGTCAACAGGCGATGGTGCGCATAGATCCCACCGTTCAACATCATTTGTGCAAAGGCGGCGACGTCTCCTGCGGTCGAAAATAGCCCGGCGTTCCCAGAAATTCCGCCCATGGCCCAGGCATTCTCGTCGTGGACCTCGCCACGCAACAGGCGCTTGCGGAAGTCAGCGTCGTATTCGGTGGGCGTGATTCTGGGGCGCAGCGAAACGGGGGGATTGTAGAGTGAGTCCTTCATTCCCAGCGGTACGAAAATGTGCGCGTTCGCGAATTGTTCGAGCGTCTCGCCAGTAAGCCGCTGAATGATTTCTCCGAGCATTATGAAGCCTAGGTCTGAGTACTCCACTTGCGTTCCGGGCTCATGTACCAAAGGCTCGGCGAGCACCTTTGCGAGTACTGCGTCATAGCCCTTGACCTCTTTATAGAAATCGCGGTGTGCCGGCAGCCCGGAATCGTGAAGCAGTAACATGCGCACGGTCACGCGGGCGCGCCATGTTGGATTAGGATCGGATTTCGCCGCCGCTAGAAATTCCGGCAGATACCGCGCAACGGGTGCATCGAGGTCAAGGCGCTTCTGTTGCACAAGAATCATCGCGGATGGTGTTGTGACGATGACCTTGGTAAGCGACGCCATATCGTAAATTGTGTCCGTTGTTACCGGCGGTGCTTTCGCGTCGCGCGTGAGTTTTCCGAACGCCCCGAGCACTAGTTGATTACGCAATCCAACTGCCAGCACTCCGCCAGGGAACGCCCCCGCCGTTACCGAACTGTCCAGCAAATCGAATACGGGTCTCAGCTTGTCGGTCATGTAGGCCGAGCCCGGCTGCAGCGTCATGGGATTTGCGGGAACTGCCAATCCATCGCCACGTTTCACGGTGCCAGGCACGGTTACGGGAATCTGGCCTTGTGTTGGCACTTGGCCGAACAACGCTCGGATGGCCGCGCGCTGTGACACATCGTTGGTGGAAAACTCCGCAACCCACGTCCGTGCGTCGGGGAAGCGCTCGATCAAGTAGGGACTGCCGAAGGCCATCACTATTACCGGCTTGCCTGTCGAAAACATTTGGTCCACAAATGCGCGCTGGTCGTCAGGGAGGCCCACATTTCCTTTGCGGTCGGCCACACGCACAAAGAGCGCAGCGATAGCGACGTCATAGGAATCGGGTGGCGGCAATTTGAGCGTGCCGACATTCACAAACTGCGTGTCCGCGCGCAGAGCCTTTAGCGAATCCACGCGCCAACGGATTTCCGGCTCGATTGTTTCTCCCGGATAGGGATCGGCATCGGCGGAAAGTGAAACCAACAAGACGCGGAGCGGCTTGGTCGCGTCGAGAGGCAACACATGAGGAGTGTCCCGAAGCAGGGTGACGCCGCGGTCAGCGATGCTCTGCGCTTGCGATTCAAATTCGGGGCGTCCGAACCTTTGGTCCAGATGCTCGATGTCCGCGAAGCGATTCTTGTCCAGCCCGAGCCGCGCCTTGGCTTGCAGAATCCGGCGCACCGATTCGTCTATACGCTTTTCCTTGAGCCGCCCGGATCGCACGGCACGCTCCAGGCCTGCCATCGCCGCATCCGGCACGGGAGGCATCAGCAATACATCCGCACCAGCTTCCACCGCGCGTATGGCCGCTTCACCCGGCGGATAGAGCGAAGTGACGCCCCCCATATCCATCGCGTCCGTAACCACCAGCCCCTTGAATTTCATCTCGTCGCGGAGCAGCCCAGTCAGAATGCTGTATGAAGTCGTCGCTGGAACCGTCGTATCGAGCTCAAATGCCGGCACCGCAAGATGTCCGGGCATGATCGAATCAACGTCCGCCGCAATCGCGGCACGGAAGGGAACTAGCTCAGTGGCTTCAAGCTCCTTACGGTCTCCAGGGACGGTTGCCAGCGAAAGATGGGAATCCACGCTCACGTCGCCATGCCCTGGAAAATGCTTCGCCGTCGCTAATCCGCCGTTTTCTTCGATGCCCCGGATTACTTGCGTCACAAAGTCGGCCACCCGCTTAGGGTCTTCACCAAACGAACGAATATTGATAATCGGATTGTCAGGATTGTTGTTCACGTCGGCATCCGGCGCGAAGATCCAGTGCACGCCTGCTGCGCGTGATTCCAGCGCGATCACCTTACCTTCGGTATAGGCCAGCCGCGGATCGTTGGTCGCACCGATCGCCATCGCGGATGGGAACGAGGTTCCTTCATCGAGCCGCATTCCCGTGCCGCTCTCAAAATCGGCGCCGATTAGCAATGGAACTTTTGTGCGTTTTTGCAATTCGTTGGTTAGCTCCGCTGTGGGGTACACTTGGCTGCGCTCAATTCCCAGCGGACCGCGTTCGGTGCCGACGATGAAGCCGCCGACGTGATTTTCTTCCACCTGGTGCAGCAGGGCTTTGTATTCACGGCTTTCGGCCGATGTGAAGACGCCAAAATAGTGCGGCATCAGCATCTGGCCTAGTTTTTCGCGCAAGGTCATTTTCTTGAGCGTGGATTCGACCCATGCGGCGTTAGCACTGGCGGGGCCCTTGGGTTTCGTGGCAGGTTTCTTCTGCGAGCGGGCGTAGGATGTCATGAGAAGAAGCAGGAGCAGCGTGGAGACTCCGAGTTTGCGCAGCACACTCATACGGAGCCTACCATGTTGACGCCCGCATCCCGCGGCTGTATATAGCACACGGTCGCATGACGCACAACGAATCCTCCTCCATCATGTTTCGTAACCGTTTCCTCCCAACTTTCCTTTCGCTTGCTGTATTGACCGTACCATTCGCTGCCGCGACGAGAAAATTCGCACAGCCAGACGCTCCGCAGGCTGTCGAGCGCACCCAAACCGGAATTGACGTTCTCGAAGAGCAGAACTTCGCACCGTTGCGTGGCAAGCGCATCGGGCTGATCACGAATCAGACGGGCGTCGATTCACAAGGCCGCCGCACGATTGACGTTCTTGCGCATGCCGACGCTGTGAAGCTCATCGCGCTTTTCAGTCCCGAACACGGCATCGAGGGCAAGGTTGATGCGACCGTCGGAAACGCAACGGATGCCACGACCGGCCTGCCCATCTACAGTCTCTATGGCGACACAAAACGACCCACGGATCAGATGTTGCAGGGAATCGACGCGCTCCTATTCGACATACAAGGCGTGGGGGTTCGTTTCTATACGTTCATCACCACGATGGGTTATTGCATGGAAGCCGCGTCAAAGCACGGAATTGCTTTTTTCGTGCTGGATCGTCCCGATCCGCTCGGCGGCGACAAAATCCAAGGCCCAATGCTGGACCCTGAACGCATCTCGTTCGTCGGCTATTTCCGCATGCCGGTGATCTATGGCATGACGCTCGGAGAGTTGGCGCAAATGTTTAATGCCGAAAACAAAACCGGCGTCGAGCTGCACATAATTGCCATGAAGAACTGGCACCGCCGCGAGACGTACGATCAAACGGGACTCAAGTGGATTCCGCCTTCGCCAAACCTGCGCACACTGAATGAGGTGTTTCTGTATCCCGGCGTCGAGACACTGCAGCCAGCCGGAGTGTCCGTCGGACGCGGCACAGACGCGCCGTTCGAACAAGTTGGCGCGCCATGGATTCATGCGGATGAGTTATTGAAATCTTTGAATCCCCGACAGATTCCCGGCGTGCGTTTTACGGCAGCAAACTTCACGCCGACCAGCGGCCTCTACAGCGGCGAGGTCTGTGAGGGCGTGAAGCTTGAAATTACCGACCGCGATGCGTTTGATTCCATCCGCGTTGGCCTGGAAATTGGCGATGCGCTGCATCGTCTGTATCCCTTGCGATTTCAGATCACAAGGCTAACGGACTTGCTTGGCTCCCAAGCTACTGTGGAGGCCCTGGTCGCCTTTCAATCTCCCGCGAGCATCATCGCGAGTTGGACGAATGATCTGGCGGCATTCCGCGCGATGCGCGCGAAATATCTGATTTATGATTAGGCTGGCGGCGCTTTGCCTGCGTACGCTATGGTTTTGATGATCCGATGCGAATTGTTTCCCTGCTTCCTTCGGCAACCGAAATTCTGTACGCGCTCGGCCTCGGCGATTCCGTCGCCGGCGTGACGCACGAGTGCGATTTCCCGCCGGCGGCTGCTACAAAACCTCCCCTGATAAGGCCGCGTGTGGACCCACACGCCGCGCCCGCGGAAATTGACCGACAAGTCAGCGAATTGGCGCAACGCGGCGAGAGCATCTACGCAGTGGACGCCGAGCTGCTCGCATCGCTCGCCCCCGACTTGATCGTCACGCAGGATCTTTGCCACGTATGCGCCGCCTCGCCCGATGATCTGGCAACGGCATTGACGCGTCTGGCGAGGCAGCCACGCGTGCTGACCCTCACTCCTCATTCGCTCGATGACGTGTGGCAGGACATCATCCGGGTTGGCGACGCCACGGGAACCGGCCGTGAAGCGGAGGCTCTTGCGACGGAACTGAAGGCGAAGGTGAAATCGACCGAATCCGCCGTTAACGCCATTACGCACCGGCCGCGCGTGCTTTGCCTCGAATGGCTGGACCCTGTTTATGTCGGAGGACATTGGGTGCCGGAGATGGTGTCAAAGGCGGGCGGCGAAGATGTGCTTGGCCGCTCTGGGCAACCCTCGTTCAAAGTGTCTGCGGAGGAGATAGCGGAAAGCAACGCCGACCTGATTCTGGTAATGCTATGCGGGTACGATGCCGCACGCAACGCAGCTGAATTCAAACGCACGCAAGTGCCGCGAAGTTGGAACAATCTTCCTGCGCTTCGCAATCACCAGATTTTCGCGGTCGACGCCAATGGCTACTTTTCGCGTCCGGGGCCACGCCTTGCTGATGGGCTGCAGCTTCTCGCGCATTTGATACATCCGGAATTGTACGGTTGTGAGTTGCCACAGAGCGTTTACCAAAGACTGTGGCACACGAGCCGCACGAGCAGGGCAACTAGCTAGTCGCTTCGGGAGTCTGCCTTTTCCAAAGCCGATAAAACAACAAGCCCGAAAGAATTAGCAGCAGGCCGATGGACGAGCGCACCGGCCGTTCAATCCAAATATTCACCGTAAGCGCAAGCGCACCCGCTACGAAAAGTGCAGGGACTACGGGGTAGCCCCACGTTCGATACGGCCGCGGCAGATCTGGAGCGATCCGTCGCAAGCGGAACATTGCCACCACCGACAGCGCATAAAAAATCCACGCCGCAAAGACGAACAGTGAAGTCAACTCTTCGAACGTCCCAGTCAGCGCCATTAAGCTCGCCAGAACGCCCTGAAAGATAAGGGCTCCGCCTGGGGTGCGAAATTTAGGATGCACCGTGCCGGTGACCCGGAAAAACAGGCCGTCTCTTGCCATCGCGTACGGCACGCGCGCGCCGCTCAATACCGAAGAATTCAGCGTGCCCAGCGCGGAAATTATCATCGCCAGCGTGATCCACACAGCTGCGTCGCGGCCCGCGAAGCTAGCGACCACATCTGATGCCACGTGCGGTGACACAGCCACACTCGCAAAAGGAAGCGTGTAGAAACAAACCGCGCTGAAGAGCAGATAGAGGCCAGCCACCAGAATCGTCCCGCCCACGAGAGCCAGCGGGATGTTTCGCTGTGGGTTCTGTATCTCGGAGCCAACGCGGTTCAGGTCTTCCCAGCCGTCATAGGCCCACAGTGCAGCCGCCAGCGCGGCGAAAAAAGTGCTCATCGCGCCGATCTGCGAACTTGCAGGCCAAAACGGATGGAAATGGTCCATGCTTCCGTTGCCGAACCAGAATCCCGCGGCGACGATCGCCAGAACGGCGCTGACTTTCATGACGGTCAGCGTAATTTGCACGCGCCCGCCGAGACGCACCCCCAGGTAGTTGATGAAAGTGAAAAGCGCAATTACCGCCGCCGCCAACGGCTGCGCCCAGGTAAATGCAAAATCGTACGGTTTGCCAGAGATGGGGCTGGTGAGGTGCCAGGAAAAAAGCGGGGCTGTGATGGCAGGAATCAGAAAGCTCGAAAATCGCGCAAAGCCGGCCGCAATGGACGCCGCCGAACTCGATTCGCCTACGGTGGAGTGCATCCAGCCAAACAGAAATCCCCAAACGGGTCCAAGCCCCTTGCGCAAATAAGCGTATTGCCCGCCAGCCTCGGGAAGTGCCGCGCCCAGTTCCGCGAACGACAAGGCGCCGAACAGCGACAATAGCCCGCCCACGATCCAGGCAGCAAAGACGATGCTCACCGACCCGCCGACACTGGCCATCTCTCCGGGCTTCAGAAAAATTCCGGTGCCGACCATCGTGCCGACGACGATTGCCGCTGCCGCCCAAGCACCGAGCGCGCGGACTAGATCGAGTCTCTCGCCTGGTTTGGATGGCGTTCCTATGATTTTGCCCTTAGCAAGAAACTAGCTCTCCGAAACGGCAGCGGCATCATTCGCGTGATTCTTGCTGCGCGTGAATGCGCTGGCAATCGCGCCCACGACGTAAGTTACGATTGTGCCGACGAGGACATACCAGGTCCAGGCCAGCGGCGTGAGCCATTTGACCGCGATCATGGTCGCCAGCCCTGCCACAAAACCGACCAGCGCGCCACTTTCATTCGCGCGTTTGTCGCACGTGCCGAGCAAGAACACACCCAGCAACGCTCCGTACGTGATGGATGCAATCGTCAGTCCGGCGACGAGCACTGGCCCCCAGCGAATCAGCCCTAATGCGCCGAGCACCAGGCCCCACAGCAACGTCATTCGCCGCGAGCGCCCCAGCGAGTGCGCCGCGTCATCGCTTCGCTTCGCGCCCATATCCATCATGCTCGATGAAGCGAGCGAGTTCAATGAACCGCTCGCGTTGGACATCGCAATCGCAAATATGGACGCCAGCACGATCCCTGCAAGCCCGACGGGCATTGCGTGCACGATGAACGCGGGATAAATCCGGTCAGGATCGCCTTCCGGTACAGCCAAAAAGCCGTTGCGCAAGTAAACGAACAGCATCACGCCCACGAGCAAAAACAAGGCGAACTGCACAAAAATGATCACGCCGCTCACGAGCAGCGCTTTTTTGCTGTCACGCTCGTTCCTTGCGGCCAGTAGGCGCTGCACCATGGTCTGATCCGTACCGTGGCTGGCCATCGTCAGAAAAGTTCCGCCCAACAGTCCTGACCAGAACGTGTAGCTTTGCGTCAGGCTGAAAGTGAAATCGAAAACGCGCAACTTTCCACCCGCCGCTGCCGTCTGCGTCACTTCTGTCCAGCCCCCGGGGATTTTGTGCAATAGCAGGAAAAATGCCGCGACGGAGCCGGTCAGGTACAGCGCGAATTGCACGACGTCGGTCCAAATCACCGCGCGCATTCCGCCTTCGAACGTATAAAACATCGTAAGCACCGTGATAATCAGAATTGAGACGCGGTCGCCAGTTCCAAATGCCACGCTCACGACTTTGCCGATGGCCGATATCCGCACACCTTCGGCCAGCGCACGAGTCCCCATGAAAACCACTGCCGCAACGGATCTCATGCGAGTCCCGAAGCGCTTTTCCAGAAGCTGATAGGCGGTGTAGAATTCCCCTTGGAAATACTGTGGTATAAGTACCACGCAGAGAATTACCCGCGCGACCAAGTAGCCCAGCACGAGTTGCAAGAATCCGAGGTTTCCGCCGTAAGCGATCGCTGGCGTCCCGATGATGGTTAGTGTGGAGGTTTCTGTCGCGACAATAGAGCAAGCGAGCGCCCACCACGGCGCGGTACGGCCACCGAGGAAATAATCGCGAAGATTTTGCTGGCCGCGCCGGAAGCGGGCGCCAAACAGCGTGATACCCGCGAGATACAGCACCAATATGCCGAAGTCGAGTGCGCTGATTTGCATTCCGTTGACTGGCGCTGAGAGCGGGCAGGCGAGTCGCGCGATGCTAACTGCGCGCGGGAAAGACTGTCAAGCATGGTGAAAACGAATGTCTGAAAAAAAACACGCAGCCCATTCGGGTTACTATCTCGGGCTCGATGGCGGCGGCACGAAGACAGATTGTTTCCTGGTCGACGCCACGGGCGAAGTTCTCGCCCGGGCCACAGCGGGACCTTCTAATCCTCTGCGCGCTGGGTACGCCAAGGCCTGGTTCGCGCTGAGCGATGCGGCGGATGTCGTGCTCGAGCGCCAGCGCCTGAAGGCGGACGACATTCATGGGATTTGCGCCGGGATTGGCGGCGCTGGACGAGAGTCCGTCGCCCGGCGCATCGCTACGTTTCTCGAACGTGGGTTTCCCGAAGCAACTGTTTTGATTACCACGGACCTTGCCATCACACTCCATGCGGCGGTTGGCGACAAAGAGGGAATCATCTTGGTAGTCGGAACCGGCTCGGGAGCTTATGGCCGGGATGCGAAAGGCCACACCGCGCGTGCCGGCGGACGTGGCCCTTGGTTCAGCGACGAAGGCAGCGGGTTTGATATCGGCAGGCGCGCTCTCGCCGCCGTTGTTCGCGCCGAAGAGAAACGCGGCCCCCCAACCGCCCTCTCCCAAAAAGTCCTGGCGTGGCTCGGTTGCAACGATTGGACGCGCGTGCTCGATTGGGTCGTCAAGAACCCCGATGACGTATTTCCGCGAGTTTTTCCTTTGGTTGCCGAGTTGGGCGATCAAGGCGACACTGTTGCCCGCGAAATCCTTCGCGGAGCAGCGGAGTCGTTGGCTAGCCTTGTGACGAGTGTGATTGAACAGTTGCACATGAAGGACCGCGAGATTTCGATCGCTAAGGCGGGCGGAGCCACCGGGCGCAGCAAATTCTTCGATGCCGCGATTGATGAGGGCCTGCACAAGGTCGCCCCGCACGCGCGGGTCACCGAACTCCAGATGAAACCCGCCGAAGCTGCGGCGAGGATGGCGATTCGCCTCGGGAAGCGAAAGGCTCATGCCGGATGAAGGCTCTGAACGCACCGAGCGAGCAAAGTCGGCTCCAGCCAGTGAGCTGAGTTCGCTGATACACGAGACCAAAGAACAAACCTTGCTTGCACTTCTAGAAAATCCCGCCGTCGAAGAGCCGCATGTGATTCAAATGCTCGAACGGCTCGATCTTTCCGCAAACGTGCTCGCGGCGGTCGCTGAAAATGGCAAGTGGACAGCCAGCGAAGGGGTGCGCTTGCGCCTGGCACGCCATCCGCGGACGCCGCGCCGTTTTGCATTGGCGCTGCTCAGGCAGCTTTATCTGTTTGACCTGGTGCATCTGAGCTTGCTGCCTTCGACACCCGCCGAAATCAAGCGCGTGGCTGAAGAGCTCATCGTCACACGTGTGCCGCACTTGCCGGTCGGCCAAAAACTAACTCTGGCACGCCGGGGAACATCGCGCGTTGCAGGCGCACTGCTCGCGGAAGGCCATCCGCAAGCCATAAAACTGGCGCTCGCGAATGCATTCCTGACGGAGAGCCAGATATTGAAGGCTCTGGCGAAGCCTGGAGTTCCGGAACGCGTCGTCGCCGCGATCGCACAACACTCGAAATGGTCTGTCCAGTACAATGTTCGCGTGGCGTTAATTCGCAATGCGCATACTCCGGTCCCGATTGTATTGGCGTTTCTTCCGAATCTCACCGTGCGCGATCTGAAAGATCTCGCGACCCTAGAGGGTATAACGCCGCATGTTCGCAAATATATTCAGCGGGAATTGTCGCGGCGTACGGGCACGGCCAAGGAACGAGAGTCGTAGGCACCTTCGCGGATTCCCTTGAGGTGGAGATGGCAGATCGCAAGATCCAAGTGCGCGTGATAAGCATCGTCGGAGCAATCGTGTTGTTGGCAGTGCTGCTGTATTCATCGCGCCAGCAAACGCAAAACAAGTACGAGGTCTGCGTCACCTTTAAGGGCGCAACGCACTGCGCCACGGCTTCAGGCGCAACTTCGGCCGAAGCCATTCGCAGTGCCCAGGATATTGACTGTGAAATGCTCTCGAATGGCCGTGACGAGAATATGGTTTGCCTCGATAGTCCACCCTCAAGCGTCCGGCCGGTGAAGTAGGAACGATTTATGGGATCGCGGTGTCTAATGTGCGTGCGCCGATTTGTGTGTCGGCCGACCACGAATTGACAGTCAACCTGTCGCCGCATAGCATCAAAGTGTCGCGGGCCTGGAGCCGGATTTCACGATGACGCGTTGCTTGAACTGTGGGGCCGAACGATTCAACGATACCTGTGATGCATGTGGCCTCAATTCCTCCGCCGCGGAATTTTCGTTACGCAAGAAGCTACTCAATCGAACGGCCGTGTTCCTGGTGGGCGCCCTGGCGTTCGTCGTAGCCAGCGGCCGCTACCCGGCGCTTGAGCTCGACGGCATTTTGATCTTCATCGGCGTGGTGTTTTTTCTCACGCTGGGTTTGGGCATGATCGTCGAGCGCAGGGCGTTGCGTCACATGGAAGTGGAGGCCCTCAAGCGGATCTATTACGGACTGATTCCCCTGCCCTGGCTGCTCGCGATCCTCCTTTTCGGCAACGGAGCCCTGGACCGCTCGCCTCCTCACGTCGAGAAAGCCCGAGTGCTCGGCAAATTCTCGATGCCTGGACCCGTGCCCAGCAGACGGCTAATCGTCACGTCCTGGCGTGAAGGCCGGCGCTTCGAACGTGTTCCGGTCGATCGCGGCGATTTCGACCGCTTCACATCCGGGGATATCGTGGACATTGAAGTCGAGGATGGCTTGGTCAGCATCCCGTGGGTCGCAGGAGTATCGCGGGACTAGCGATCAGCTGGTTCGAGATGTCGCTGCCGCGATGCTTCCCGTTTTTCGCTGCGAGCGGCGTTCACCCCGACGTAGTCGGGGCGTCTCTGCGGTGTATTCCAAGTTACAATTTTGCAGGATTTTCGCGTTTCAGAAATTCTCCCGCTCCCGCTTTCCCCGTGAACCGTCCATGGTCAATAATCGTCCGCCCTCTCGAGAGCACCGTTTTGGTCGCACCCTTCACGCGCGTTCCTTCAAACATCGAATAGTCCACGCGCATGTGGTGAGTCTTCACGCTGATGATTTGCTCCTCATTCGGATCAAACACGATCAGATCCGCGTCGGAACCGACCGCCACGGTGCCCTTGCGCGGGTGCAATCCAAAAAGCTTCGCCGGGGCTGTGGACACAAGCTGCACAAACCGGTTCGGCGAAAACCTGCCGCCATGCACGCCGCCGTTGTAGACCAGACTCAAGCGGTGCTCGATCCCCGGCCCGCCGTTGGGGATTTTCGTGAAGTCATCCTTTCCCAACTCCTTTTGCTCTTTCATGCAGAAAGGGCAGTGGTCGGTGGAAACGACCTGCAGATCATCTTTCGCCAAACCCTGCCACAGCTTTTCCTGGTGCCACTTTTCGCGCAGCGGCGGTGTGAACACGTACTTCGCGCCTTCAAAACCGGGTATGTCCATATTCTCGAGCGAAAGATATAAGTACTGCGGGCACGTCTCCGCATAGACGCGCAAACCGCGATCGCGTGCTTCGCGCACTTTTTCGAGAGCCTCGTTGCATGACAGGTGAACTATATAAACTGGCGTCCCCGCGATTTCCGCCAGCGCAATCGCACGAGACGTCGCTTCCGCTTCCAGTGTGACCGGCCGGGTCAGAGCGTGATACTTCGGCGCGCGTTTCCCTTCGGCCAGTGCTCGCTGCACGATCACATCAATCGCGCCGCCATTTTCCGCATGCATGCAAATCATTCCGCCGCTGTTTGCCGCTGCGCCCATCGCCTTGAAGATGGACGCATCGTCCAGCATGAACACGCCCGGGTAGGCCATGAACAACTTGAACGTGGGCACTCCTTCGCGGACAAACGCTTTCATCTCGTCCAGCTGCGCCCCGGCAATATCTGTAATGATGCAATGGAAGGCGTAGTCAATCACCGCTTTGCCATCGGCTTTCTTCATCCAGGTATCAAAAGCGTGACGCAGCGTCTGTCCCTTGTACTGAATCGCAAAATCAATCAGCGTGGTCGTTCCGCCGTAAGCCGCCGCAATCGTACCGGATTCAAAATCGTCGGCGCTCATCGTCCCCCCGAAAGGCATATCCAGGTGCGTGTGCACGTCAATGCCGCCGGGCATCACCATCATTCCGCGCGCTTCGATCACGTTTCCCGCGCCGTCCACGGGCAAATTTAGGCCGATGGTTGAAATCTTCCCGCCCGAGATGCCCACGTCACTTAAGAAAGTATCCGTCGCGGTGACGATTGTGCCGTTACGAATCACGCTGTCAAACTGCATGGCTCGAAGTCCTCCTCACAATTTTCACGAAGTGCTGTAGCTTACACCTGTTCCGTATTCGATTGCAGCGCAGTCGCGACTGCCGTTCTTTGTGCTTAGCAAGACGCTGGCCCCGGAGAATCCCTTAGCCAGCCCGGCAAGCGCCAGTGCTAGAATGACTCTCTTTCCAGCCCCAGGGACGGACGGGATAGTTCATGACCATGCGCGAGACCGCGCCAAAACTGACTCCGGAGCAGTACGAGAAGAATTTTGCGGAAATATCGCCGCGGCTGACGCCGCGCCAAGCCGCCGTGGAAGCCGCGCGCTGTCTTTTCTGTTTTGACGCTCCGTGTACCGTCGCGTGTCCGACGCACATTGACGTTCCCGCATTCATCAAGAAGATCACGACCGATAATCTGCGCGGTTCGGCGCGCGTAATTCTGGAAGCCAATATTCTGGGACATAGCTGCGGGCGCATTTGCCCTACCGAAGTTCTTTGCGAAGGTGCCTGCGTGATGCACGAGAAAGAAGAGAAGCCGATCGAAATCGGCAGGCTCCAGCGCTACGCCGTGGATCACGTTCTCGATAACCATATCCATCTTTTTCATGCGGGTGCTCCGAACGGAAAGCGTCTTGCTTGTATCGGTTCCGGACCAGCGTCACTAGCCTGCGCTGCAGAGCTCGCCAAACTCGGCTACCTAGCCACGATTTTCGATCGCAACGAACTTCCCGGCGGACTGGATACCCTAGGCATCGCAGCCTATAAGTTGCGCGCAAAAGATTCTCTGCGTGAAGTGGAACTCGTGCGCGGACTCGGTGTTGAATTCCGCCAGAACGTTACGGTGGGTCTCGCTACCACGCTTGATCAGCTCGAGAAGCAGTTTGACGCGATCTTTATCGGCGTCGGCCTGGGCGAAACGTGGGATCTCAATTTACCAGGTGAGAATCTCGACGGCGTTTTCGGTGCCATGGAATTCATCGAAGCTACAAAAGTTCGCGCTTTTGCTGACGTCAGCGTTGGCCGCCGTGTCGCCTGCATCGGGGCGGGAAACACGGCCATCGACGTGGTCACTGCGGCCAAGCGCTTGGGCGCTGAAATGGTGCACCTCATGTACCGCCGCGGTGAACAGGACATGCCCGCTTTTCGTTATGAGTACGATCTCGCGAAGCTCGATGGCGTCCTTTTTCACTGGTACACGCAGCCGGTCAGAATTCTCGGGGAGGCTGGAAAAGTCGCCGGAATCGAAGGTGTTCGCACCCGACTCGAACCGGCCACGGGCACGAGCAGAGGCAAGCTTGTGAATATTCCCGGCAGTGGATTCAAGCTCGATGTGGACATGGTAGTTCGCGCCATCGGCCAAAAGCCGGTCACCGATTTTCTCCAGGCAGTCCCCGGAATCGCGCTGCGCGAAAACGGCACCATAATCGTCAACGAACGCAGGCAAACTGGAAACACGAAGTATTTTGCGGGCGGCGATTGCGTGAACGGAGGCAAGGAAGTAGTGGACGCGGTCGCCGAAGGCATGGCCGCCGCACGTGGCATTGATGCATGGCTCGGCGCGCCGCGCAAATGAGGTGAACCATGGCAGACCTAAGCGTTAACTTTTGTGGCTTGCGCTCGCCCAATCCTTTTTGGCTGGCTTCCGGTCCGCCCACAAACACCGGCGGCCAGGTGATGCGCGCCTTCGATGCGGGTTGGGGCGGCGCGGTGTGGAAGACGATTGGCGATCCCATTCAGAATACTTCCTCGCGTTACGCCGCGATCGATCTGAACGGCGTGAAGATGATGGGCCTCAACAACATCGAGCTCATCAGCGACCGTCCCATCGAGGCGAACCTCCGCGAAATCGCCGAAGTAAAGAAACGTTATCCGAAGCACCTGGTGATCGCTTCGCTGATGGTGGAGTCGAAGCGCCAGACATGGCACGACATCGTTCGCCGAGCTGAGGATGCCGGCTCCGATGCGCTCGAACTGAATTTCGGCTGCCCGCACGGGATGAGCGAGCGCGGAATGGGTGCCGCAGTGGGCCAAGTGCCGGAGTACACGGAAATGATCACATCGTGGGCCAAGGAAGTGGCCAGGACGCCGGTCATCTCTAAGCTCACGCCGAATGTTACCGACATCACTCACATTGCGTTGGCCGCAGAGCGCGGCGGCGCCGATGCCGTCAGTCTGATCAACACCATCAATTCACTAATGGGCGTTGATCTTGAAACATTCGCGCCGCGCCCCAACGTGGCCGGGAAGTCTTCACACGGCGGTTATTGTGGCCCTGCGGTGAAGCCGATCGCCTTGCATCTCGTCTCAACCGTGGCCAAGAAAGTCAAGATTCCGATCGTCGGCATCGGCGGGATCGGTAGTTGGATTGACGCCGCCGAGCACATCGCACTAGGAGCAACCTGCGTGCAGGTCTGCACCGCGGCCATGCACTTCGGCTTCCGCATCGTCGAGGACATGGCCGATGGCCTCGGCGCCTACATGGACGATCACGGCTATCGCAGGATCGAGGATTTTCGCGGCCGCGCCGTTCCGAATGTGATGGATTGGGGCGATCTGGACTTGAACTACAAGATCATCGCGAAGATTGACACCGACCTGTGCATCGGGTGCCAGCTCTGTTACGTGGCGTGCGAAGATGGCGCACACCAGTGTATCGAACGCGCCCACGCACAAAATGGAAACGGTAAGAACAATCCAAACGGCATGGACGTCCACGTCCCGAAAATCATCGAGCACGAATGTGTGGGCTGCAACCTGTGCGCGCTCGTTTGTCCCGTGCACGGATGCATTACGATGGCGGAAATTGACACTGGCCTGCCGGCAATGTCGTGGAAGCAGAAGACCAGCACAGGTCGCGCAAGCTAATCGAGCGGCGCAACCGGCCGGCTAGTAGAAAGCGCGCATGTCCGGCATGTGCGGGAGCTCAACGTAGAGTTCGCGACCGTAATCTCCGAGCGTGAGCTTGATCAATTCCGCCGGGCCCACATCCCGAAGGCTCCAATTATTCGTCGGCAGCGCGCGTGACTTTACGAACAGGTTGCCGCTTTCGAAATCCTGCCCCTTCGCTTGCAGATCGGGAGGCACCACATTGTAGGCAGCCTTCGCTTTGAGGTCGAGAGCGATGTAGCGGCGCCCGATCAGCACCAGCACCAGGTTCGCTTCCTTCTTCTTATCCGTCTGATAGACGTTCCAGGTCAGCGGCGTTTTGTCGCCCACTTTGCACTGCGCTCGGGGCACGGATTTCCACAGATAGCGATCGTTGTCCGCGGCGCGCGCACCAACGAAGAAGCCGGCGAAAGAAATTGCACAGGCTAGCAGCGCGACCTGCGGAGAAACATAGCGTGCTGAGATCATGTGTGAGCGTCCCGGTTTCGCGAATCGAAAGGACGTGTGAAAAGCCGCGTTGCGCTGATTCAATCCCATTGCGCACGCACGTGCCGCGAGGAAATGATCACGAATCCCTTGCTGGGGCTATGCTCGAATTTCAATAAAGGCTCGACTCGCGCTTGCGGCCCGTGTAATCGATATAAACGATCTTGAGGTCGGTATAGAAATCAATCGCCGCGTGCCCTACTTCGCGCGGGCCCACGCTGCTATCCTTTGCACCACCAAATGGCACATGGGCCTCGCCGCCGACGGTGGGCGAATTTACGTGAGTCATGCCGGTTTCGATCTTGTCCACAAACTCGAAGATCTTGTTCGAGTCCGTCGAATAGATCGAGCTGGATAGTCCGTAGCGCACGGAATTTGCCACCGTCAAGGCTTCATCGAAATTCTTCACCCGGATAATGCTGAGTACAGGCCCGAAAATCTCTTCCTGCGCGAGCCTACTGTCATGGGCGACGTGATCGAACACGGTTGGCGAGATAAACCAACCCTTGTCGTATTTTGAACCGGTCAGGCGCGCCCCGCCGCAGAGCAGCTTTGCTTCGGTTTTGCCGATTTCGATGTATTTCAGCACGGTCTGGAACTGGCTCTCGTCAACCGAAGGACCCATGTCCGTACTGGCATCGAGCCCATCGCCCACTACATATTTCTTCGCGCGCTCTACCAGCATGGTGACGAATTGGTCCGCGACGCTCTCTTCAATAACCACGCGGCTCGTCGCCGTGCATCGCTGTCCCGTGGATGCAAACGCTCCCGACAAAACCGATTCCGTTGCGAGACCTAAATCAGCGTCGGCAAGGACCACAACCGGATTCTTGCCACCCATCTCGCATTGGATTTTCTTTAAATGGGCCGCTCCAGAAGCGTACAGCCCGCAACCAACCTCGTTCGATCCTGTAAAGGAGAGACCGCGAACATGCGGATTTTGCACCAGTTCGTCGCCGGTTTCGCGTCCCGAGCCCATCACCAGATTCAGCACGCCCGCCGGAAGGCCGGCCTGTTCGAAGATTTCGACGATTTTCATCGCGGTCAGCGGCGTCAGTGTAGCGGGCTTGAACACGACGGCATTGCCGCACACCAGTGCTGGAGCAATTTTCCAAATCGGGATCGCTACGGGAAAGTTCCACGGCGTGATGGCACCGACCACTCCGAGCGGCTGGCGAATCGTGTATGCAAAATTCTTGGGCAATTCGCTCGTGAGCGTTTCGCCGTTCAATCGCCGTGCTTCTCCCGCCATGAACTCGACGATATTGATCGCGCGCTGCACTTCGCCCAGCGAATCCTTCAGCGCTTTGCCCTCTTCACGGGTCAACAGCCTCGCCAGCTCCTGTTTTTGGTCCTGCATGATTCGCGTGGCCGTAAATAGAATCTTGCCGCGGTTGGGCGCAGGCATGTCGCGCCAAGCAGGGTAGGCCGCCTTCGCTGCGACGATAGCTTGCTTGGTTTCCTCGCGCGTAGAGAGCGCAATACGTGCCACAACTTCATCCGTGTTCGCGGGATTGCGCCGCTCGACGATCTTCGTCGACTTCGATTCCACCCACTCGCCGTTAATGTAATTCCTGCAAAGCTGATCAGCCGTTGTTGCCGTCGCCATATTCTGATTCCTCGACCGCTAAAGTTTGACCTCGCTGAACGATTTGTCGAGCAGCCGGATGGCTTCATCCACATCCGCCTTCGAGATGTTCATCGGCGGGGCCATGCGGATGACGTTTGCGTACATGCCGCCCTTGCCTACCAGTAGGCCATTGGCGCGCGCGCGTTCGAGCACCTGATTGGTTTCCTGCGGCGCAGGCTCTTTGGTCTGGCGGTCTTTCACCAGCTCTAGCGCCTGCATCATGCCCATGCCGCGTACGTCGCCGATCAGCGGGTATTTCTGCTGCAGCTCTTCGAGCTTCTTGCGGAAGTAACCGCCGACGACGTGCGTGTTCTCGCGCAGGTTCTCCTCTTCGATCACTTCAATCACCGCGCGGGCTGCCACTGACGTAACCGGGTTGCCGCCAAACGTGGCAATGGTTAAACCCTGAAATTTGTCCGCCAGTTCGCCGGTAGTGATCGTCAGTCCGACCGGGACACCGTTCGCCATGCTCTTCGCGGACGTAATTATGTCTGGCGTGACTTCCCACTGCTCGATGCCCCACCATTTTCTGCCGGTGCGGCCCCAACCGGTCTGCACCTCGTCGGAAATATACTGGCCGCCGTAATTCTTCACGATGCGATAGACAATCTTGAAGTATTCCGGCGGAGGAGTAATGAACCCTCCGACGCCTTGGATCGGTTCGGCGATAAACGCGGCAATCGAGCCGCTGGTGGTGGTCTGAATCACGCTTTCGACATCATTCGCGCAGGCCACATTGCACGAGGGGTACGTCAAGTGCAGCGGGCAGCGGTAGCAGTAAGGATTCACTGCGTGCGACACGCCTACGCTAATGACGCCGCCTTTGCGCCACGCGGATTGCGCGGTAACGGATTTGGCCAGCGCCGAGCCTCCCGAATATGCGTGACGCAAAGCAACGATGTCATAGCTCGGTCCAGCCATGCGCGCCAGCATAATCGCGGCTTCGTTCGCCTCCGTCCCGGAACTGGTGAAGAAACTCTTCTGCAATTTGCCGGGAGTAATTTCGGCAAGCTTTTCGGCCAGCGCCACGACGGCTTCGTTGGGGAAAAGCGTAGACGTGTGCTGCAGCTTATCTACTTGCGCCTTGATCTTCGAGGTGACCTTAGGATTGCAATGGCCGACGCCGATGGTGACGATGCCGCCAAAGAAATCGAGGTACTTGTTGCCCTCGATGTCCCATAGATATTGCATCGAAGCATGATCGGCGACCAGCGGATGCTGATAGTAATTGGTCACCGCCGGCCAAATGAATTCCTTGTGCTTGCGCACCACTTCTTCGCTGCGGGTTGGCGTGATCTTCGGCGTTGTCGTCATTTACTTGAGCCCTCTCGGAGTTCAAAATCATCACAGATGAACGCAGATAAATCTAATTATTTCAACAAACGAACCTAGGGTACTCTAATTTTGGGCCGCCGAAGTTCAGCAGTAGGCCCGCTCGGATTTTGGTGGCACGCAGGTAGTTCATTAGTTGAGCGCCATGCTGGGATCAAGAGACGCGCAAGCTTTCAGTTCAAGAATCACAGGAGTCTCTACAATCATGTCCGCTATGTAATCGCCAACAATGGTGCCTCGACATTTTACCTGCAACGGCTCGTTCTGAACGAACTTGAGCCCTTTCCCGTCCAACTCTATCGCTAGCGCGTTGGAATAGACTCGTTCAAGAAATCCGGCACCAAGCGTGTTATGCGCGGCGAAGGCGGCCTGAAGGATCGCACCGGTGAGTTCCTGCTCGGGATATTCGTTTACTGCCGGAGCTGCCGCCAGGCTCGCCGCAGGCGCAGCCGCCGCATGGGCTTGAAGGCTCAAGTGTTCATCAGGGTTCATCTGCATTTATCTGTGGTGATTTGACCTAGTCTGCCGCGCTTGCCGACTTCGCGCCTGCGTGTGTGCGGGTGATCTCGCCGTAGGATTCCGGGCGGCGGTCGCGGAAAAATTGCCAGGTTTGGCGGACTTTGTCCATTTCTTCGAGATCCAGGTCCGCTACTAGCACTTCGTCTTTATCGCGGCTGGCCTGGGCGATGATTTTGCCGCGCGGATTGCAGAAATAACTCTTGCCGTAAAATTCGCCGATATTCCACGGCGCTTCTTTGCCCACGCGATTAATGGCGCCGACGAAATAGCCATTCGCGACCGCGTGCGCCGGCTGTTCTAGTTCCCAGAGATATTCACTGAGCCCGGCGACGGTCGCCGATGGATTAAACACAATTTCAGCGCCATTCAATCCAAGCACGCGTGCGCCCTCGGGAAAGTGCCGGTCGTAGCAGATGTACACGCCGATGCGCGCGAACTTCGTCTGAAATGTGAGATATCCGGTATTCCCCGGCGTGAAGTAAAACTTCTCCCAGAATCCGGGCGCGACTTGCGGAATGTGATGCTTGCGATATTTGCCGAGGTATTTTCCGTCGGCGTCAATCACGGCGGCTGTGTTGTAAAAAAGTCCGGTCATTTCACGTTCGTATACCGGAACCACGATTGCCATTTCGTATTTCTTGGCCAGCTTGCGCATTCTTTCGACGGTGGGGCCGTCAGGGACTGACTCGGTCATCTCATACCAGCGCGCTTGCTGTTCCGCGCAGAAGTAAGGGCCGTTAAAAAGTTCCTGCAAGCAGAGGATCTGCGTTTTCTTCTTCGCGGCGTCATGAATCAGCTTCTCGTGCTTCTCGACCATCCTTTTGGAAATGTCGCGGATGGAATATTTTTCCGGCGACCACTCGCAGTGCACTTGAATCAATCCACAACGCACCAGACGAGACATCCAGATCCTCCCGCGTGCTGGAAACCGTGTGCAAAGTTTACTCTGCGCAGAGAAATGCAGCAAGTGACTAAGGCCAGCGCGGCCAGCGCGTGGCAGTTCAATTTCTGAGCCGCTCGCAGCGTAGCAGAAATTCCACGCGCTTGGGGCGCACTACTCGTATAATCCCGCCGACGACATCCATGAATCGCGTACTGAAACTCCTATTTCGCGGCCTGGGCAGGATTTTTCCGGATTGCGTCACGCTGAGCCAGGCGGTCGCGTTCAATATGTTCCTGGCGTTTTTCCCCATGCTTCTTCTCGCCTTGGGCGTGCTCAGCAGTAATGCCTCATTTCAAGACGCACTAACCGAGCTTCCCGAGCGGTTGAAATTGATTGTGCCGCCCGGCAGCGAAGATATCGTCACGCAATATTTCGTCCGCCAGGGCGAGCATCCCTGGAAATGGTTTTTGCTCGGGTTGGCGGGAACTCTTCTTGCGGGATCGCAAGTGATGGCGGGCTTCATCGAGGGATTTCGGATCATCGAAGGAGATCCCGTCCGTCGGGGCTACTGGCGCAACAACTTGCGCTCGCTAATTTTGCTTTTGTTGACGATCGTGCCGGGTCTCGCGGTGATCCTGCTGACCGTTTTCGGCAGGCAGGAACGCGCATGGCTGATCCATGAACTGGGACAGCAGCCGATGTTGATTCACGCGGTGGGGTTTATTTTTCAAGCAGCGGTCGTGTTTTTACTTTCGATGGTAGTGCTGGTGTCGCTCTATCGCATCGGCCGCCCCGGACATCGCGGCGTGAGGTGTTTGCTGCCCGGTGCTGGCGTGGCGACAGTTTTGTGGTGGTTGGTGGATATTGTCTTCGGCGCCTACGTGCGGCGTATGCCCTACGATGTAGTCTACGGAGGCCTCGCCGCCGCGATCGGTCTGCTAATTTGGATGTACCTCACCGCGGTGGTTGTGCTGCTCGGCGCCGCGTACAACGCAGAGCTGCGAGAATCAGGGACGCTCGATAGTGAACCCGCCCGCATTTTCAGCCGCTGATAAGCTTGATCCAGTGCGCTTTGCCCGTTTTTTGCTAATTATTAACGAGTAGAGCCCACCTGCAACTTTTGAAGTCCCACCGGGTTAAACTGATTGGAAACGCACAGCTTTGCTTTATTACGCAACCCGGCTGACCGAGGTCCCCGCAAGTGAAGAAAAGACGAATTCTTGGCGGCGCTAAGAGGCACGATAACAGGATGGACGTTCCCGGGGCGCTTCTACTGGCTGCCTCTCTCGTTGCGGGGCTCGTTTTGGCCGTGCCGCACGCACGCGCCGACAACAAGCACGACTCGAGCAGCGTCGTCCAAGACCACATCGTCCTCGATAAGAAATTCAAAGGCAAGCTTCCGATCACGCAACTCACCGAAGACCAAGCGATCCTTCACGCGATGAATCGTTTGGCGTACGGCCCGCGTCCGGGCGACGTCGAACGAATCCGCCAGATGGGTTTGGAAAAATGGATCGAGCAACAGCTACATCCAGAATCCATCGATGACCAAGCGCTCACCGAGCGTCTGCAGCGCTACCCGACGCTGACGATGTCGTCGAGGCAACTGCTCGAGGAATTTCCGCGGCCACAGCAGGCCGCGAAACAGCAGGGAATCACGAAGGAACAGGCTCAGGAACAGTTGAAATCAAAGCAAGAAACAGCCGAATCGCAAATCATCGTCACCGGCAACGACAACCTCGACAAGGCGCAGCAGCAACTGGCCAAGATTCAAGGCCCGAACCGGATCGTCGCCGAACTCTCGATGGCCAAAGTGGATCGCGCAATTTACAGCGACCGGCAACTCGAAACGGTGCTGGAGGATTTCTGGTTCAATCACTTCAACGTATTCGCGAATAAGGGCGACGATAAGTGGCTGCTCACTTCGTATGAACGCGACACGATCCGCCCGCACACGATGGGGAAGTTTCAGGATTTGCTGATTGCCACGGCGAAAAGCCCCGCGATGCTCTTTTTCCTCGACAATTATTTGAGTGCCGATCCGGCGGCGGTCGCGCGTATGGAAGCTGACAGAAACATGCGCCGCGCGCGCTACCAGGGGGCCTTTGCGGGAGGCTCGACGCCGACGCCGGGCACGTTTCCGGGTCCTGCGACTGGCCCCGCACCCACCGTGGCGACTGTCGCCGCGAAGAAACCGGAGCGCGGCTTGAACGAAAATTATGGTCGCGAAGTGATGGAGCTGCACACCGTCGGGGTGGACGGTGGTTACACACAGCAAGACGTTATCCAGATGGCCGAGTGCCTGACCGGTTGGACCATTCACGAGCCGCGCCGGGATCCGCAATTCTTTTTCGACGAGAAGATCCACGCGGAAGGCAAGAAAATCGTGATGGGCCGCACGTTTAACTACGGCGGCGAGAAAGATGGCGAGGAAGCGTTGAAGATGCTGGCAAGTCGGCCGGCCACGGCAAAATTTATTTCCACAGAATTGGCACGGCACTTTGTCTCGGACAATCCGCCTCCGGCGCTGGTTGAGCGCATGGCGAAAAGCTTCGAGTCGAGCAACGGCGACATTCGTGCGGTCCTGAAAATCATGATCTATTCGCCGGAATTCTGGTCGAAGGACGCTTATCGCGCGAAGGTAAAGACGCCATTCGAACTGGTGGCCAGCACGGCCCGCGCGCTGAACGCCGAAGTGACGATCACGTTGCCGTTGGCGCAGTGGGTAGGACGCATGGGCGAGCCGTTGTATCTCTGCCAGCCGCCCACGGGTTATTCGGATAAGTCCGAGACATGGGTGAACACTGGCGCGCTGCTGAGCCGTCTGAATTTTTCACTGGCCTTTGCCGGAGACAAGATGGGCGGCGCAACCGTGGACTTGAAATCCATGCTGGGTGACGAAGCTGCCCAAGATCCGAACGCCGCCCTGGCGCGTTCGGTGCAGGAATTTCTGGACGGCCAAGTCGCGCAATCCACCCAGGAGACGTTGCAAGCGCGATTGAAAGATCCGCAAATCTTGCCAGCGAGTGCGGATGATCCGGTGAAAGAAGTGAACCAAGGCTTAATCGTCGGCTTGGTGCTTGGCACGCCGGAATTTCAGCGGCGCTAGCGTTTTTGTACGCGGTTTGAGAACGATGGGAGAACTGCAATGACAATTTCGCGGCGATACTTCTTGAAGAGCGGCGGGATCGCGATGCTGGGCATGGCGGCGCTACCGTCGTTTCTACAGCGCGCCGTTGCTGGTACTCCCATGCCGAACAAGAAAAAGATGGTCGTGCTGTTTCAGCGCGGCGCGATGGACGGTTTGAACGTCGTGGTTCCGTACGCCGAGCCAAACTACTACCATATGCGTCCGACCATCGCAATTCCTGCTCCGAAACGAGGCGGTGCAGAAGCTGCACTCGATCTGGATGGTTTCTTCGGTTTGCATCCGAGCTTGGAGCCGATGCTTCCTCTTTTCCGCAACGGGCAGCTTGCCGTCGTGCAGGCGGTCGGCTCGCCCGATCCCACGCGTTCGCATTTCGATGCACAGGATTTCATGGAATCCGGAACGCCGGGACGAAAAGCCACCGATGATGGCTGGTTGAACCGCGCCCTGCAAACCATGCCGGAAGAAAAGCCCTCACCTTTCCGGGCGGTGGCGTTCGGCCCGTATCTGCCGCGAACGCTGCAAGGCGCGGCCTCCGCGGTCGCCATCCCGGACCTCAAGCAATTCAGGATGAACGGGCCGCAGCAGACGACCGAGGGTGGCTTTGAGGCGATGTATGCACAAACGGTGGATCACGCGCTGCGCGGCGTCGGCACGGAAACTTTCGAAGCCATCGATCAGCTCAAGAAAATCAATCCGGACGCCTATCAACCCGAGCATGGTGCGCAATATCCGAAGAGCCGCTTCGGCCAAAGCCTGCAGGAGATCGCGGAGCTCTTCAAGGCAGATGTCGGACTGGAAGTCGCGTTCCTCGATAGCGGCGGCTGGGATCATCACGTCAACGAAGGCGGCGTGCAGGGACAGCTTTCCAATTTGCTCCGCGATCTGGCGCAGGGAGTCGCGGCGTTCCATCAGGACATGGGCGACCGCATGGGCGACGTGGTGTTCGTCAGCATGTCCGAATTTGGCCGCACGGCGCACGAGAACGGTAACCGCGGGACGGATCACGGCCACGCGAATTGCATGTTCGTGATGGGCGGCGACATCAAAGGCGGGAAGGTTTATACGCGCTGGCCAGGGCTGGCCGACGGCCAACTCAATCAAGGCCGCGATCTCGCCGTCACCACCGACTACCGCAGCGTGCTAGGTGAAATCATCACCAAGCACCTCGGCGACCGCGACCTCAAGACAGTGTTCCCGGGCTTTGCGAACGACCCTCGCCAATTCCTGGGGCTCGTCAAGGCTTAACCCCCAGCGGAGAATATTTTGGAGCGCGGCTTGCCGCCGTTTTGCGATTGTCGCAACACTACGAAGGGGTTCTCGCAAGCGGCTGGCATCGAGGAGCGGAGAACTCCGGCGAGGCAAGCCTCGCCTTGCAAAAGCGGAGGCAAGCTTCCGCACTCCACGAGCTAGTTGCCGGCTTTGATGCGCATACCGTAGAACGACTTGTGCACGAAGAAGAAGGAAACTAGGAAGAACGCTGCGGCAAGAACGTGTGTCAGGGTGCCGCCGGTCTCTAATGTCAGCTTCACTGCGAGTTCGACGGCCAGTAGCCCGAACAGTGTCGTGAACTTGATCACCGGGTTGAGCGCGACCGACGAGGTATCCTTGAACGGGTCGCCGACTGTATCGCCCACCACCGTAGCATCATGCAGCGGCGTGCCTTTCTGCTTCAACTCCACTTCCACGATTTTCTTGGCGTTGTCCCATGCGCCGCCAGCGTTAGCCATGAAGATTGCTTGATAGAGGCCGAAGATCGCGATCGAAATCAGGTAGCCGATGAAGAAGAAGGGTTCGACGAAAGCAAACGCCAGCGTAGCAAAGAACACGGCGATAAAAATATTGAGCATGCCTTTCTGCGCGTACTTCGTGCAGATGGCGACGACCTTTTTGCTGTCGGCAACCGAAGCCTTTTCGACGCCTTCCAGTTTAATATTCGCTTTGATGAACTCGACCGCTCGATATGCCCCGGTTGTGACGGCCTGAGTGGAAGCGCCAGTAAACCAGTAAATCATCGCGCCGCCCGTGACCAAGCCAAGAAAGAACGGGGCATGCAGCAAGGAAAGCTTATCCACGTCTCGCGTGATTCCGTTGGTGAGCGCCATGATGATCGAAAAAATCATCGTCGTCGCGCCCACGACGGCCGTGCCGATTAGCACCGGCTTCGCGGTGGCTTTGAAAGTATTGCCCGCGCCGTCGTTTTCTTCGAGCAGCTCCTTGGCACGTTCGAAGTTCACATCGATATTGAAGTCAGCCTTCAGCTCTTGCTTGATGTTGGGCACCGCCTCGATCAGCGAAAGCTCATACACGGATTGCGCGTTGTCCGTCACCGGCCCGTAGGAATCCACCGCGATCGTGACTGGCCCCATGCCCAGAAATCCGAAAGCCACCAGGCCGAACGCGAAAACCGGCGCGGCGATCATCAAGGCGCTGAGTCCTTGCAAGCTGACCAGATAGCTGATGGACATCAGCAGCACCATCGCCAGCCCGATGTAATAAGCCGAAAAATTGCCGGAAACGAAACCGGACAAAATTCCCAGCGACGCGCCGCCTTCTTCCGCCGACGACACAACTTCCCTCACATGGCGCGATTCGGTGGAAGTGAACACCTTCACGAGCTCAGGAATGATTGCACCGGCAAGAGTTCCACACGAAATAATCGTCGAGAGCTTCCACCATTGCGTGGAATCTCCGTCCAGAACGGGAATAATCACTGACGAAATTGCGTAGGTCATCGCGATAGAGACGATCGAAGTGATCCATACCAGCGAAGTGAGCGGTGCTTCAAAATTCATTTTATCGGCGTTGCCGAAGCGAGCCTTGGCGATCAGGTCGTTCAGGAAGTACGCAGCGGCGCTGGCAACCAGCATGGCGATACGCATGACGAAAATCCAAACTAGGAGCTGTACCTGCACCGTCGGACTCTTGACGCCCAGCAATATGAACGTAATCAGCGCGACGCCGGTGACGCCGTAAGTTTCAAAACCGTCGGCGCTGGGGCCAACGGAATCGCCCGCATTGTCGCCGGTGCAATCTGCGATGACGCCAGGATTGCGCGCATCATCTTCCTTAATTTTGAAGACAATCTTCATCAGGTCGGAGCCGATGTCCGCGATCTTGGTGAAGATGCCGCCGGCGATTCGCAACGCCGCCGCGCCCAGCGATTCGCCGATGGCGAATCCGATGAAGCACGGTCCGGCGTAATCGCCGGGGATAAAAAGCAGGATGAACAGCATCATCATCAGTTCCACGCTGATTAGCATCATGCCGATGCTCATGCCCGCTTCCAGCGGAATGTGATAAATCGGAAACGGTTTGCCGCGCAGTCCGGCAAACGCCGTCCGGGAATTCGCGAAAGTGTTCACGCGAATGCCGAACCAGGCCACGCCAAAGCTGCCCGCAATCCCGACCATACTAAATAGCAAAATAATGACGACGCGCGCGGCTTCGTAATGCAAGAGCAGACCGAAATAAAGGACGATGACAACTGCGATGAAAGCTTCCAGCAGCAGCAGGAACTTGCCCTGCGTGACGAGGTAGGTTTTGCAAGTCTCGTAAATCAACTCGGAAATCTCGCGCATGGCGCGATGCACGGGCAGATTCTTGAGCTTGGTGTAAATCGTCAGGCCGAAAGCGAGGCCAAACAAGCAGAACAAAATCCCGAAGAGCAGCAACCGGTGGCCGTCAATCCCAAGAAAGGTTACCGAAGACAGGTCCGGCAACTTGAGATTGGCTTCGCCGCCCACCGATTCCGGAGCGGGCTGCGCGTGCGCTACTGCAGCGCACAAAAGAATAGCGCTCACGACTGCCGCGCCCGTAGATGCGACGCGACATCCTCTTGACCACAAGCGTGACCAGAGGCTCATCATTGCATACTGCATTAGTTGCCCTCCGCTGCGCGCGCATTGGCACACATGTGAACCCAAGCTGATGCCGACATTCTGCCTCCAGGATGAAGACTCCTTGATGGGGAGCCCGCTGATTGCGGGAAGTAACCGCACAGAATCGACTTTTGTATCAGGAAAGCGCCTTCAGGTCAAGAAAAGAGGCCGTTTCAGCCCTACACTAAATCCTGTATTTTCATTATACTGTCGGCGCTTAGGGAGATATTCGGCCTTGCCGCTACGTCAGAAAACAGCGCTGATCACAGGAGGAGGCCGAGGCATCGGCAAAGGTGTTGCACAGGAACTTGCGCGAGAAGGCGTGCGCATCGCCATTTCCTACCGCATGAACAAGACTGCCGCGCAGAATACGCTGCGGCAATTGCAGGCGCACGGTGCGGAATGTTTTGCGGTCGAAGCCGACGCGACCAATCCGGAAAAAGTGCAATTTCTCATCGACAAGGTGCTCGAGCGTTTTGGGCGCCTCGACATCTTGGTGAACAACGTCGGCGAATTCAATTGGAAGCCGGTAGCCGAGACCTCACTACAGGAATGGGAAGAGGTCATCGCTTCGAATCTATTCAGCGTTTTTTACGCCAGCAAGGCGGCGCTTCCCGCGATGCGCCAACAGCACTGGGGCCGGATTATCAATCTGGGAGCAGTCGGCGCGGAGCGCGGCTTCGGGCAAGGAACGATTTCGGCTTATGCTGCGGCGAAGGCGGCGGTGGTTTCGTTCTCCCGCTCGCTGGCCATTGAAGAAGCGAAGCACGGAATCACCGTAAACGTCATCAACCCCTCGAATATAGATGAACGCGAACTCACCGCCGACGAAGCGCGGCGCATTCGTGATGCGCGTTCGCCCATCGGCCGTCCGCCATCTTCGGAAGACGTCGCCGCCGCCGTGAAGTTCTTCGCGTCCGACAGCGCCGATTACATCACCGGCCAAGTCATCAATGTGACCGGCGGATGGATGCTGTAAACCGCCGCTACGAACACTATTGTAAAGAGCCGGCGGGATGCTGCCTGCCGGTAGGCGGGCCGGCGCTACTCATCGGGCCGGCGCTAGAACACGTGGCCAAGCTGGAAGAACCACTTGTCGTGCCCTGTGTCACCGATGCTGCCACCCAGAAACAACGGCCCGACAACGGTTTCCGCGAGAACTCCCGCAGCGAAATCATTAGGGAATCCACTTTCGTTGGGAGCGCCATTACATCTTGCCGAATTCGTAGGCGCCGATCGCATAAACTCTTCCCCCAACGAAGGGAGGCAGCGTCAGCAGATTACGCAGGTAGCCAATGCGAAAGTCATAGTATTGGTTTCCAAAAAGCTCATTCGTGCCGTAGGCGCTGAGCCGGCCCGGGCCGCCGAGATAAAACTGCGGCACGCCGATGTGCGTCGAGCCGAAACTGGTGCCGCCCTCGCCGACCACGAAAACCGACGCCGTGGTTTGTACCGGTAAAAAATAGTCGGCTCGCGCCTGCATTAGCGGAAATGCCGCAGTTGCGCCGGGGTTGGTATCGAACCACCGGAAGGTGCCATCCAGGCTGTATCCGCGATGAGGGGCGATGGGATCGTCGCGGTGATCGGTCAAAAAGTGCAGGCGGGTATCGCCGAGGCGTCCCGCATAGGAGAAAAATTCCGGAGTGCCCAGCCGCAGTTTGGCGTCGTAGTCGCCCACTTCATAGCCCACACGGATTTCTGTAAACCGACTGAATGTGTACCCGACGTCCATGCCGACGTCTGCGCGGAGGATCCTGTAATCCGCCAGCGGATTGCTCTTGCGGAAGATTTTGAACGCTGTGTCCGTGGCCGCGCCGCGCGGCGCGAAAAACTATTTCGTCGTGGCATTAAACGGTCTGTACAACTCGCTCTGGACGCCGTAGGTATTGCCAAACTGCAGGTCGGTTCGCCATTCGGACCGGTACCCGGCAACGTCCATGAACGTCAAGCGTGCCAGTTGCGTGAAGGTGACGTCGTCGCTTTCCGAGCCGTCTACCGAGAAGCCGAGATTCAGAAACGGTGGCGCGTAGGGTCTTTCGTGCACCGTAATGAGCAGGCCGTTCTGACCGTCCTGCGTGGCCAGGCGATAATCCGCGGAGTCGAATTTCCCAATGCCCGTCAGCCGCGTGAGCAGCTTTTCAAGCTTAACCTTGTCGATGGGCTTACCCACGATTGGCTGCAGAAATTTCTCGAGTTGCTGCGCCCCTTGTGGATTCGTGCCTTCTACTGTCACGAACTGGGGGGTGGGAACCGTTTGCCGCTCGCGATCCTTTTTCGCTTGCAAGTAATCGCGCCATGCGGAGTCGTCCAACGAATAGGGCAACAGAATCCGCTGCTTTTCATCCGCTGCTTTGGTGCCGAGGCCGATGATCGCTTTCGATTTGTCATAGTCCAGAGAGTTGTAGGCGTGGAGGTTGACGTTCACGATGAGGTCCGCTGCAGCCAGTCCTCGCAATTCATTTTCATGAACGACCACATCCACCGAACGTCCCAGCACGCTGAAAAGCGATTGAATGTCCTTCGGGTTTGCGGGCGCGACATCCAAATGCACCGCGATGACGATGTCCGCTCCCATCTTGCGCACCACATCCGTGGGTAAATTGCCTACCAGGCCGCCATCTACATAAATTTTCTCGCCGTCGCGAACGGGAGAGAACACGCCGGGGATGGACATCGTCGCGCGTAACGCCTGCTGCAGCGATCCATGCGAAAACACCTCTTCTTTTCCGGAGACCAACTCAGTAGCGACGCAGCGAAAGGGAGTGGGCAGATCGTCGAAAGATTCTGATTGCGAATACGGCAGCGTTTCGTGGTCAATCAACATGCTGATCTGCTGGCCCGCATTCAAGCCTGCGGGCAGAGTGAGGCCATGCTTCAAGCCGACGACGATTGAATTCTGAAACGCGCGCTGATCTTCGCGTCGGCGATAGGAAAGATCTTCGTACGGCGTTTTTCCGCCGATGATGATGTCCCAATTTTGCGCGCTTACGAGGTCCGCGAGTTGCTGCGGAGTTTTTCCGGTTGCATATAGGCCGGCGACGAGCCCGCCCATGCTGGTTCCGGCGATGTAGTCGACAGGAATGTGGTGATCTTCGAACCATTGCAGCACGCCTATGTGCGCCAGCCCGAGTGCGCCGCCACCTTCCAGGGCCACACCCATCTTGGCACGCTGCTGCTGCCCGGCCTGCTCAGCGGGCTGCGTCCGTCGCGAATCGCTTTGCGGCGTTTGCGATTGCGCGCAGGGTGCCAGCAAAGTGGTGACGACCGTGACGGCCAAGAAGGAAAAACAGGTGCGGAAAGACCGACACATGAGGCCTCCGAGAGAGGGTGACGCAAATTACTTCGGATGAGTCGGCGCAATTATTGCTTAGGCCATCATTACGGGCAAGCCGGGTAAAATAGTTGGGGAAAAGCGCGAAGTGGCCTCGATTGAGGCGAGAGATGGCCGCTGCGGCCGCTACAAAACCGATTCTTGCCGGCTGCCGACAAGGCTCGGCCGAATGACGCCGCACGTACGCGTGGTAGAATCCGAAGCGGTCGGGGGAAACTGTGTTACATCGCAGAAACACGCCACGTTCTAGGAAATAATACTCGGCGATGAAAATCCTCACAGCAGAAGAAATGCGGGAAGTTGACCGGCTGACCACGGAGCGCTACGGCATTCCTGGCCTTACGCTCATGGAAAACGCCGGGGCCAGCGTGGCCCGATTCATCGAGCAGCGTTGGACGAACCTGGCGCAGCGCCGCATCGTCGTCATCTGCGGCAAAGGCAATAACGGCGGCGACGGGTTCGTCGCGTCGCGGCACCTTCGTGAACTGGGAGCCAAGCCCGAAGTTTATTTGTTCGCGGCGCCGGAAGAAATACGCGGTGACGCGGCGACGAATTGCAAGCGTTGGCAAGAAGCGTACGGTGAATTGCGCATCATTCGTGATTCAAGCGCGTGGCAGAGCGCCAAATCCACCCTAGCTTCCGCCGACATTATCGTTGATGCGCTTCTTGGCACTGGCACGCGCGGCGCGGTCGGGGGACTCCTCGGCGCAGTCATCGAAGATGTGAACCAACGACGCGGCCCAGTTCGTTCCGCCGTTGTTGCAGTGGATATTCCGTCGGGGCTCGTGGCAGACACTGGCGAAACAAATGGTCCGGTGGTCAAGGCTGCATACACAGTCACATTTACCGCGCCCAAGATGGGCATGATCGTTGGCGCGTCCGGCAATCACGTTGGCCAGCTTTGCGTCTGTGACATCAGCTCACCGCCGGAGTTGATCGAAGAAGTAGGCAAGAGCAACATTCGCTGGATTGACGCGCGAGAAGTCAGCCAGTTTGCGGTTCCCCGTCGTGCAGATGGCAATAAAGGCAGCTACGGTCATGCGCTGATCGTTGCGGGCTCGGTCGGAAAAAGTGGCGCAGCGGTACTGGCGTCGTGGGCGGCGTTGCGCGTGGGCGCCGGCCTTGCCACCGTGGCGACGCCCGAGCCGGTGCTGCCGATCGTCGCTGCGCACACGCCGGAAATCATGACTGAGCCGCTACCTGCTACCGAGGCCGGGACCGTTTCCATGCGCAGTTTCGAGTATGAGCGCTTCGACAAACTTCTGAAAGGGAAGCGCGCGCTGGCAATTGGCCCCGGGTTAACGACGCAAGACGAAACTCAGCAATTCGTGCACGCGGTCGTTAGCAAGCGCACGGTGCCGATTGTGCTGGACGCCGATGCCCTGAACGCTTTCGCCGGCCACGCGCAGGATTTAAGGAATGGCAACGGACCGATTGCTCTCACGCCGCACCCGGGCGAAATGGCGCGGCTCCTGGGATGCGAAATCAAGGACGTGCAGGCGCGGCGTCTGGAAGTTGCGCGCAAATCCGCGGCCGATTGGAACGCTCTCGTGATTCTCAAAGGCCATCAAACGGTTATCGCTTCGCCGGACGGCCAGACATTCATAAATTCCACCGGCAATCCTGGAATGAGTACCGGCGGCACGGGAGACGTTCTCACGGGAATGTTGGCGGGCTTAACCGCGCAATTCGGGACGGCTGATTGGGTCCGCGTTTTGGCGTTCGGCGTGTATCTCCACGGACTTGCCGGCGACGTCGCGTATGCGGACACGGGCGAGGCTCCGCTGCTCGCTTCCGATCTGATTCATGCGATTCCACGCGCCTATCAGGAATTTTATTCCCATGCTTGACCACGAGTCCGTCCTTGGCTGACCTCGAAATCCTCACGCACTCATCGGAAGAAACGATTGCGCGAGGCCGCGAAATCGGCGCGAGGCTCAAAGCGCCCGTCTTGATTTTGCTTTCGGGAGACCTCGGAGCAGGGAAGACAACGCTCACGAAGGGAATCGCCGCAGGCCTTGGCGCCGCGCGCGAAGAAGACATCACCAGCCCGACCTTCACTCTCGTTCACAAATACCAAGGCAGCACGCGCGTTTACCATGTGGATCTCTACCGGATCGAAGACCTGCACGACTTCGAAACGCTGGGGCTTGAGGATATATTTTCCGAGCAAGCGGTGGTAATTGTTGAATGGCCGGATCGGTTGAAGTTGCGGACCGATTGGCCCATCGTGCGGATCAGGCTAGAACACGTCGCGGAAGAGGTTCGCAGAATCTTAGTTAGCGAATCAATCGGCACCAGTGCTTAGCCACAACAGACCGCTCACTTCGGCGGAGCGGGAGGATCGAGTCCCATGATTTGGAATCCGGCATCCACATAGATGGTGTTGCCGGTAACGCCGCGGCCTAGATCGCTCGCGAGGAAAACGGCTGTATCGGCGACTTCTGCGATGTCCGTATTGCGGCGCAGCGGCGCATGTTGCGCCACAAATTCCAGTACCTTTGAGAAATCTTTGATCCCCCGCGCGGAAATGGTTTTGATCGGGCCTGCGGATATCGCGTTGACGCGAATTTTGTGCACGCCGAGTTCACTGGCCAGATATTTTACCTCGGCTTCGAGCGCAGCCTTGGCCACGCCCATGACGTTGTAGTTGGTGACCACCCGCGTCGAGCCGAGATAGGTGAGAGTCATGATGGCGCCGCCATCCGTCATCAGCGGAGAAAGTGCCTTTGACACTGCCACCAGCGAATAGGCGCTGACGTCCAAGGCGAGTCTGAAACCATCGCGGGACGTGTTCAAGAAGGGCTGGTTCAGATCCTCATGATTTGCAAACGCCAGGCAGTGCACCACCGCGTCCAGCTTGTGGCCATCTCGTTTTAGAGATTCGGCGAGGAAATCAATGTCTTCCTGCAGCTGAACGTCGCAGGGACAATATGTCTTCGCGCCAAGTTCGTTGCCGAGTTCCTCTACCGTAGGTTTCGCACGATCATTTTGATAGGTCAGTAGAAGCGTCGCGCCCTCGCGCACGAAAGCCTGCGCAATCGCGTAGGCGATACTCCATTTGTTCCACACACCCAGGACAACTGCCGTTTTGCCTTCCATTAATTTAGACATGGTCCGATATTCTACCCGGAATCCTCGATTTCGGAGTGAACTTCCCGTCGGACGGCCTTGCGATGCTGGGCAAACTCAATGGGAATGAATCCAGCGGAGCACTTCGCGAAGCAAGTCGGCGAGAACGGGCCACATCGCAGCAAGGATTCCGATACCAGCGGCTAAACGGGACGCCGTGCCAGATGACGCCTTTGCCACACCGGGTTGATGCTTGGTGCAGAACCCGTCGGCAGTCGCAGGGTTGCTGCACCTTTGACCCCTGGAACCCAGGTAGAGGCAGGGACGCTGATCGGACCTTTTCGCGACGGAGGTGATGGAAGCGGCGGGCTGCCAGTCGGCGTCAGCGAGGGTGGGCCTGAAGCCGGCGCTGGAATCCCTCACTGGATGGGGATTGAATGGCCTAACTGCGCCTGTGCTGCCGGAAAAATCATTAACGGTTACGAACCGTTCCATTGCGCCGTACGCCTCGCCTCGCTAGAGTCAAACTTCGTCTCGCAACGCCCGTATGCCCGACACCCGCATCGCGCCTTCGCCCGACCATCCTGCCCGGATGAAGCTGGAGCCTTATTCCGCCGAGATCCGTCTGCCGAACCTGACCGCGGGCGTGGACAACATCCATTATGACGTTTTCCTGAGCCCGCGGTTTGTGGATTTCACTAAGAAGTATCTGCAGGATCTGGTCCGGCAGAGCGTCAACGTCAGCCTATTTTACGGCAAAGACCGAAAACAATCCGGGGCGCCCGAGCACGGTGCGTTCCGCAAGCTTCTAACGGAAATTCTGCAAGCCTCCGTCACTCGCGCCAAGTTTCAGCAATCGATCGAAAGCGACATTTTGCACCAGCTTGCGCTGATCAAGCATCTTACTTCCGAGATTACGGTTCAGTTTTCGAGCATTCTAGTGGAGTGCAAGGATTGGATTCGCGCCCGCGGCGAGCATTTCGAACACAGCGAACAAGCGCACGTGTTGCGCGCGAAAATCGCGGAAATACAGGCCGACAAGAAGAATGTCTATCGCCAGGTGGGCGACACGCTCTGCCGTATTTGGCGCGAAGTGGAAGAAGGAACGCTCTCAAAATCGCGACGGGCGCTTTTCGGTGAAGATTTTCACCATACCTACGAGCTGCTGCAGAACCGCTTTCTGTTCGTCGAAAACGGCAACGACGATCATCTTTTCCTTGAGCACTACGTCCTACTCGCGAATTTCGTGAACGATCCCGACCGCTTCGAAACATTCGATACCCTCCTGCTGGATTTGGTGCGTGATTTTGTGCTGACGGGCGACAACGCTGACGATCTCGGCAAGGCTCGCAAAGCGCACGAACGGTTGCTCGAACAGGCGCGCCAGAAACGCACCGAGATTACCCGCATGGAAGAAGAGTTGGAGGAAGCCTCGGGGCGCTCTGGCGATGGCGATGGATTGTTTCCATCGCTTTTCAAGCGCAAGAGCGGCTCAGCACCGGTGTCTCACGCAGAAATTACGGCACTGCGCAAGAAACTTGCGTTAGCAGAAAAGGACCTTGAAGAGCTGGGTCCTCAAATTGATTCCGCCAAGCAGCACATGAATTTCCGAATTGAGGAGTATCGCAACCGGCTGGGCGATTACCTCAACCAGCCGCAAAACGCGCGCCGCCTCTTCGATGCGCAGGCTCCTTCGGGGGATGGCGAAAGCGCGCGACAAACTCGCTCACAACTTTTGGAAGAGTGGTTCCACCGCCTCGAGGAACGGGATCTGCTTTTTCACGTGTTGGCTGGATACGAACTGCGCCGCATTTACGCGGATTACTGCCCTCCCATCCACTTGCAAGCACTAAAGAAGGCGCTGGTGAATCGCGACGAGGCCAAGCGCGTGGAAACGATTCTGGAGCAGTTTCCAGCGCGCAAAATTTCGATGAAACGGTTGGACGACGCTTCACGCGCAATTCGCCGGCGCACTCGCGAAGAGCAATTGGCGACGGTGTTGCAATTCGCAGAAGACCTGATGCGTTTGCGGCGCGACCGACGCAACTACCAGCACGTGGCCGCATGGATGGAGCGCATTAACCTGGTGCGTTCGGAACGCGCGCGCGAACTTTCCAGGGTCAACAAAAGCTTGTATGAATTTCTGCACGCCGATGAAGGCCGCCCGACCGACGATCCGGTCATCAATCACACGGTCATCAAGGCCGATGTGCGCGGCTCCACGGGCATTACTAAGGATCTGCTCGCGAAGGGCTTGAATCCGGCATCGCACTTCAGCATGAACTTGCACGAGCCGGTGAAGCGCATGTTGGAGCGCTACGGTGCGGCCACCGTGTTTATCGAAGGCGACGCGATCATTCTCGCGATCTACGAAACGGAATCCACGCGGGCTACCACACGCGGTGTCGCTCGTGCCTGCATTCTTTCGCGGGAAATTCTCGCCGTGACGCAGGCTTACAACGCGCGCACAAAGTCCACCGGTTTGCCGCAACTCGAGATCGGAGTGGGGGTGGCATTTCAAGACTCCGCGCCGTCGCTCTGGATGGATGGCGAATCAAAAATCATGATTTCGCGCGCATTGAATTTGTCCGACCGTCTTTCGAGCTGCACGAAAATTGCGAAGCGCCTGTTCTTGAGTAATCCTTCGCCCTTCAACGTTTTCTTGCTGCAACCTTTGATGGAAGATGCTGCCGAAGACGAGGGCGAAGAACTCCTGGTACGCTTTAATCTCAACGGCATCGAGCTGAATGAAGAAGGATTTCAGAAGTTGAGCGCCGAAATCGCCATGGCGCCCATGGGCGGAAATTTTCCGATGCCTTGGGGCAAAGAACGCGTACAACTTTATTTTGGCGAAGTGCCGCTCGGCGACTCACTCGAGCCGATCGTCATCCGCAAAGGATTCGTCCACCAGCTTTTGCCCGGCGCCAAAGTCGGTACCCAGGGTACCCGTGCCTACTACGAAGTATGCACCGATTCAAAACTCCTCGATCTCGCGCGCAAGAAATTCGTCACCGCCACTCCGAAGGCCTGACGCGCCAACCCCTTAATCGGTACCTCAGCGGCTTATAAAGCCCCACTTACGTTGCGGTGTTTGCGCCGCAGCTAAAGCCACGGCCTACAAAGATTCTTGCCTTGTCAAACCCCTTCTGAAGCAACGACCTACAAAGACCCTCTCACTGTCAATTCGGAGTTGAAGTGGCACGTCGAAAAGTTGAAGCACTGCCGCAGGATCCCTATAATGTTTCGGCGCGACCAGCAACATGAGACGCTATTGTGTAGGTGAAGTGGAGGCGAATAGGGTCCGGTGATCCTCGTGGCCTTCAAAGCCATTGATTCTGTCCTTAGCGGCCAGGATGGTGGGTTCGACTCCCACACGCTTCCGCCAAAGTCCCGTTGAATCTGCCGACCTTACTCCCCGTATGTCTTGCTTTCGATCCTTTATGGCCCTAGTTTTGGCCCCAAGTTGGCCCCAAATAATTTCACTCGGAGGGCAAAGATGAGTTTCAACACTGGAGCTGTCGGATGAGAAGTAAGGTGCCACCGAGATTCGGGAAAGGAATCTCCCTGATGCCGACTGCCCAGGGAAAGCGGGGGCGCAAGGCCACCGGCCGATCTCGCGCCGAAGAGATTCGCGTGAGACTCCTAGCCTGGAAGCAGACGCCGGAGCCGCAGAGAATTTCGCTCCGGGCAGTCGGCCGCGAGCTCGGCACCTCGCACCAACTGCTTGGGCACTACCTCACAAGCTGGGAGAAATGGCAAGCGAAGGAATATCGGCGACAGGCGAAAGAGATTCGCGTCCGCGCCGGGGCAGAGACCTACCCCTGGACCGTGGCCGAAATGCTGGGACAGGCCCAGGCTCTTGAAAAATCAGCTTTCCAGTCCATGATTGGCTCCGTGCTGGACGACGCGCTCAGACAGCTTAAGCGAAAGGCCAGAGGCGACCGGTTGTCTTGCGGCGAGATAAAAATGCTGAAGCTTTTTGCCTCGAGAGGATACCGGGACGCACAGGAGCTTCTCGACAGATCCAGCGGTACGGAAAAATCAAAAAATAATTTGCCGCCGATTCCCTCTTGCGCTACTAAGTCCTTTAGACGCGCACATGAGGTGGCTGGCAACTCCGCTAAAACGGTATCGCGTGCCATCACGCAAAAAAAGGCGTCTCCGCAATGGCGAACGCAGTAGCGGTCACCCGTCATGCCGTCACCTGAAACGTCACGCGAGAACTTGCAAAAAGCGAAGGCTGCCGGAAGACCGCCCCGACCGTGGCGCAGCCATGCGGAAAGCCGCGCAATTCGTATGTTTATCTGGCACTGGCATCTGGGCCACGGGCCGTGGTGCTCAGGACGTGCCCTCGCCCGTTGGCTTGGAGTAAGTCACACATACATTCAGAAGCTCACAAGGACACTACCAAGAAACGAGAGCGATTTTCTCCGAGAAGTAGCGCATTTCGGCCCACCTTCAATCGAAGGTCTAAGGCGCGCCCGTCAGGAATCCCATCGGCAGAGAGAACGCGGGTTGCTTCGCACGCAGCGCCGTTGGAAAGCCGTGGAATATAGACTCGGCGATACCGTGCTACGCGATTTCGTGCCGACCGCACCCAATGCCGCAACTCTCGTAGCCAACGATCCCTTCCTGCCAAATGCGCCAACCTCGGCATTCCACGGTTCAAGAAAACTCGATTACAACGCCATACACATGTGGAACCTCAGAATGAATGGTGTAAGTGAAAATGGAACTAGGCCGCTCCGTCCTGCGCGAGCGACCAGATGGAGATTCAGGGGTTTTCGACGCATTCGGTAGAAGAGTCGAACCCTCGCTCGTTACCGGAGAAGTCGAAACCTAGAGCTTCATTTCCGGCGGAGTACTTTGCTGCGGATGTCCGGCCAGAATTCCTTGGCGACGTCATTCAGGGCGGCGGACTCCAACTGCGTTGCCCAGTTCCTGGCGGTCTGGCTAACGCCGCGCTCTTGAGGCGGATAATAAGCGTTCGACAGACCCGCTTCCAACGCATTGCCCCCTACCTCGGACCAATTGAAGCTCGTACCTCCGGAGTCCGTTCTCGTGACGACGACACGCGATAGCGCGTAACCCGTGCGACGGAAAAAGCCTCCGTGACCCAGGGTGTAATACCGGGGGTCCTGGTGAGTGATCGCAGGTACTATGGCTTCAGTGAAATACGTCCCCGACACTCCGTCCACGAAGGCGCGCCAATAATAACGACCGTAGCCCGCAATCCCTTGGCCCAACTCCGGATCAGAATTCAAGCCCAAAGACTGCGCGGCAACGATTCCCGTCCACACAAATGAGGAATAGTCGAAGCTATCGTGCCAGGCCAGCACGAATTTGCCGCGCGTGGACAGCGGTGGAAGCTGCGTATTGCTGCTCACAGCCGCGAAATTGGGAACGACGTACAGCATACGTTTAGTCTGCTGAGGTTGGGGCTCGTCTTTTTTCTTATCCTGAGCCGAACTCTGGTCTGACACCGAAGTGGTGCCATTGTCCGATGGCGGTGCTGAAGATGAGTTGCTTTGCGCTGCGGGAGTTTGGTTTAGGCGCTCCGAGGGACTGGATTGGTCCCCAACACCTGTCTGAGACCAGGCCATGGCGGGGAAGAGAACAATGAGTAGAGTAACGAGGGTATTTCTCATTGGGAGTAAGGTTTCCCCCGAATCGACTTTGAGGGCCGGCTTACGCCTGGGCTCCTCATAATCTTACTCTAGGCAGACGTTTTCTGCCTGGTGCAACGAAGAGATCGAAACCCGGATCACGGGCTTATCGAAGACGCGGTAAGAGTTCTGTCAACTGGCAAGTGACTTCTCTCAAGTGAAAGGCGAGCCTCGCGGCGTTGCAAGCGCCACCGATTGTAATTCACGTGATTTGTGGACGCGCCCATTAAACGGACGTACGTCTATCGCAGGTGATGCGTGGAATGCCGTTTCTCGCGCACAGGGGCGCTTCATACGCGAGATTGCTGGTGAGCTGGGGAATTCTGCAGACTTGTCCATAGAACCTAGTTCTGCTCTTCGGTGTCAGTTTTGGTGTCAGTTGCCTTTTCTATATGCTTCGCCGGCGTGCTCAACGTTGCGAGATGGTATCTGACAGAAGGAGCGTAATCACTAGCGATTTTCGGCGTGCTGCATTTTCGTGCGGGTTGCTGCTAGATAGCCGAAATGGATTTTAAGTCCTCCGCGTATGCCCCAGTGAGTTGCTCACGCGATGGGCACAATGGAACGTTCGCCGTCTCCTCCCCACTGAATCTGCCAGGTTCTTCCGTCGTCTTGATCGCGCTCGGTCGAAATCGCCTTAAGGCACTTAGTTCAAGAGGCCAAGCCGACCACCGGCAAGGAACTTGTCGCCGTCGCCACAACGGCTGCAAGCGGTGATCGACGAGTCGGGGACCTAGTTGTCGAGGCGATGAAGCGTGCGGGCGAGCATGGAATCATCACGATTGAGACATCCGACCAGAATGAGACGACTTTGGAAGTTTTCGAAGGCCTACGATTCGATCGAGGATATCTGTCGGAATATTTTGTCACAAATCCAGCAACTCTTGAGTGCGTCCTTGAAAATTGCGTAATCCTTCTGTATCAAAGGCGGATTCAACCGATGAAGGATTTATTGCCTCTACTGGAGCAGGTCGCCCGAGCGAACAGGACCTTACTGATCATAGCGGAGGACGTCGAGGGCGAAGCGCTATCGACGCTTACTCTCAATAAGATCAAGGGGACATTGCGGTGTGCCGCGGTTAAAGCACCCGGAGAGGGTGATCGGCGAAAGGCGCTCATGGAAGACATTGCAATTCTAACAGGCGGGAGGTTCTTCAACGATGAACTCGGTGTACCGCTTGGGAGCGTGAGACTCGACGGCCTAGGTAGAGCGGAGAAGGCGACCCTGACGCGGGATGACACCACGATCCTGGGGGGTGCTGGGTCGAGCGAAGGTATTCAAGAGCGTACGCGCTCTATTCGGACTCAAATTGCGACGACCGTTAACGATTATGACAGGGAGAAACTTCAAAAGCGTCTCGCCAGGCTCGCCGGTAGCGTTGCTGTCCTTAAGGCCGGGAGTATTTCAGAAACCGAGCTTGTTCTGAAAAGGTACAGACTTGAGAGCGCGATGCATTCCGCTCGTTCCGCGGTCGAACACGGCAGGGTTGTTGGAGGCGGCATTGCACTTTTACGGGCAGGGATAGCATTAGAGCGCGAAAAAGCTGATTCTGATTTGGATACTGAAATCAGACAGTCCGTACGCTCAGTCCTTGAGGAGCCTGTTCGTCAGCTAATCGAGAATGCTCAGAAGAGCCCGACCCAGATTCTCATAGAAATACTCGAATCGGACTCGCCGTACCGGGGGTTTAATGCAACGCACCGTGAAGTCGAGGACTTGCTTGATGCCGGCGTCCTAGATCCAGTGAAGTCAGCTGAACTTTCCCTTCGCGTGGCGCTATCCTATGCTGGGTCCGTACTTCAGACCGGAACGTGGGACTTAAGCACCTCAGCTGTGCCGGCACAAAAACCAGGGCAGTCACGCAGTTGATGGTGATGGGCAACTGTGTCGCAAATTGCTGTTTGGCCGACGAAAGCGTAACACCGGGGGTCTCGATGGAGAGAGCGGTGCGAGATGCAATCAGGTTACTATTTGCCAACGATGCATTTCTCCTAGAAACCGATGTTCAAGAGCGCACGATTGCCGCACGGCTAGCTCATTATTTGGAACCTCATTTTCCCGGACACACTGTGGATGTCGAGTACAACCGGCACGGTCTTGAGCCCAAGAAAGTCGATCTTCCCGCTGGATGTCGAGGCGGAGGCCAGAGGCTAGTTCTGCCTGACGTGGTCGTTCATCAGCGCGGGCATGACCGCGAGAACCTGCTCGTGATCCAAGTGAAAAAGGAAACAAACCATCAACTCCGTCTCTGTGACCGCGCTGTGATTGAAGCCATGCGGCGCGAATTTGCATACAGGCGGGGGCTACTCATCGATATTCCCGCCGGCCCTGGAGCAACGAACCGTGAACCGCGGCTTGAGTGGCTATGAAACAACAAACTGCCGAGGCCAAGGGCGATATATATCCCCGGATCTTTTCTTGCAGTAATGTTCAGTAATGATTGGAGAGATGTGGGAGTCCGCAACGCCGCATAAACACGGTCGATTTGAAGATTCACTGTGATTTCGACTCCCACACGCTTCCGCCAAAAGCCCGCTGATTCTGCTGTCTTTCCCAACCTGACCCACTCAAAATAGGGCCATCAAGGTGCCGTTTTGCGCCCAAGTTGCGCCCAAGTTCTCTGGGGCAACGAGCGTCGGTTCTGAGGTCTTCGGATGCCGCGCAAGAAGAAGCGCAGACTTACCGCCAAGCAGCGAGAGCTAATACGCCAGCTCGCCAAGACAAAGCACCAGGGCAAAGCTGCCATCGCTGCCGGATACAGTCCGAAGCACGCCCGTCAATCCGCTTATCAGGCGCTTGAATCCATTCGCAAAACTGCCCCTGAATTGCTCGCGCGCCACGGATTAGACGATGACGCGCTCATAGACAAACATTTACTCCCGCTCATGGACGCAGAAGAGACCAAATTCTTCACGCTCCCAGTGAGCAAAGGCAAAGATCGTCGGCTGCAGATCGAGAGCCGCAAGACGGCGAATTGGAGCGCGCGCCAAAACGGTCTCGACATGGCTTTCAAGATTCGCGGGCTGTACGTGCGCGAGCAGGAGAATGAAGGCCCAGAGTTCTCGGTGATCACCATCAACCGCGCGCATCGGCCGGACTGGTCCGCGATGCGGCGCACGCAGCCGAAAATCGAAGTGCCGGGTCTACCGGCTCACAGGGACGACGATTGCGGGATGAAAGTTCCGAAGCCATTAGACCAATACAGTGAAGCTAATCAGTGAGAACAGTGAAAAAAACAGAGAAAAAACGGCGCGGAGAACACCCGCGTAGCCTCGCCAACCTCGTAACTTGGCAGCCAGGTCAGACGGGCAATCCGGGTGGGCGGCCAAAGAACAAACCGATCACGGATCGCTACCTGCGAATCGTGGAGACGGAACTGCCCGACGAAATACGCACCGCACTCAGCCTGCCTCGAGGTGCGACTTTCGGCGACGCTATTGCGCTGGCACAGGCGCGGCAAGCGATCAGGGGCGAGACCGCCGCAGCGAAAGAAATGCGTAAACGCCGCCACTACTCGCATCGCCGGCCTCGTGTTCGTCGGTTGCTTGACAACGGTAGACGTACAGCCGTATGGTCAGTGGCAACGATGGTCGGAAATCCACATTTCCGTCTCACCGAAGGATTTCCGATTCGGGAGGTGTCCAATGCCATTGGACCTTACAACGCTTACATTGGTGGAAAGGCCGGTGACCCGAGAAGAGGGCCTGCGCATTTTGGAACGCGATCAGTACCGTTGCCAGTACTGTGGGTTAGATGGGATGGCCAGCTTCGAAAACGCTCTGGCCATGTCGGTTGATTTCGTCATTCCACGCGCTCACAAAGGCAAGAAGGATGAGCACAACCTGGTGGCGTGCTGTCGTTCGTGCAACATGATTAAAGGTCGCCGGGTGTACCGCAGTTTTGATGAGGCCAAGCGCTACGTGCTCGCGCGCCGCGAGACGCTTTGCAGAGCCTGGGAAGCCAGAAATACCGCGCCCGATGCGTCTGCAAAGACGCAAAAGCCATCTAAACCGGAAGCATCCAGGGCTGCGGCCGCCTCTGTAGTTGGTCGCTCACCGTTGTCGATTCGCAACGGATGAGTGGGCGCTTGTCACCAACTGCCTCTGCTGTGGCTGATAAACACGCTGACCGGATTTGTCTAATCGCCGGACGTGTGAAGGCCAGAGTTCTTGGAAGGGGTCGGGAATCATATTCGCGACCGGTGTCACAACGCTCGCTTTGGCACAATCGAGAAAGCTGCAACGACGATCCATGATCAACCTTGCGTAGAATGACTCGGCAATCAAGCTAACATAGTTGCGAGAATTCATCGGAAAGGCTTGTTGCAAGATGGCATCGAGCCGCAAAAGCATTTCGGGCATGTTTGGTTTACGCGCGATACATCCAGTAAGGCAACGACGTAGACCTTGCAGGATGGCAGAATATTACAGACGGTTCGCGCGTCTGCCCTTAGACAAGGGAATGGTGTCGTGCTCAAACGAAAAATGTAGATCCCAAAGTGATGTTTGGGCGCAAAATGGCCATCTCAACGGACGATACCGAAGACAGAGTCTATGAGGAGCCGTCATGGACATTCATCCCTCCCAAGGCCCAATTCATTCGTTCAAAGACTTTTTTTTTCATCTACTCACTGTGGTAATTGGAATTCTTATTGCACTTTCCCTGGAAGGCTTGCTCGACTGGCGCCACCACCGAATGCTCCTCCAGGAAGCTCGATCTAATCTGGCCTCTGAAATTCGAGAAAACCGCCAACGTATTACAAAAGGATTGGCCAGTGCGCCCGATGCTGAGAGCCGACTGAAGGCGACGATCGAAGCAATCGACAGCTATCGTAAGAACCACGATGACCGGGCGTCCAAACTCGACTGGTCCTTCGGGCTCTTCCCACTGAACACAACAGCTTGGAGCACCGCCGCGAGTACTGGAGCTGTTAGCTACATGAATTACTCCGAGGTCCAAGACTGCACGCGTGTTTATGTTGTGCAGGAGCAGTTCTTGTCGCTCCAGCAGCGCACCTTGGAGAAATGGCTCGAACTCCAGAAATGGAGTGTCAGGATCACCCCTGGCGGCTTTTCAAAGCTCAATAATGGGGAGCTGTCCGAGATTGAAGATGAGGCCAGCGCGGCTCTCATCCACACGCAGACAGAAGAAAGCATTGCGGGATCACTGGTGAATGAGTATTCGAAAGTGCTGCAAGAGAAGTAGTCCTCGCGCTGGTCATTGAAAAGAAGGAAATGGTCCGCGCCCTCCACGCTGAGCACGCATTTTCCGATCGTTTCATCACTTCCATGCTTTCCAGGAATATCCGGATTGAGGAGGATTTGGTCGATCAGCTCTTTAATTCCAGCGAGAAGCGGCTGGCTCGCACGCTGTTATTGCCGGATGAGATTCGCCTCGTCATTGGACTGCCGCGGGGCGCGACGCTCGGCGATGCCGTCGCGCTCGCCCAAGCCTGGCAAGCGATCAAGGGCGAGACCACCGCAACGAAGGAAATGCGCGATGCGATCGAGGGGCGCACCATCACGCCTCCAGACTCCGAAGGAAAGAATGCGGCGACGCAGGCCATAATCCCCGTGTAAGGCAAAACTCCGCAGTTTTCGTCAGCCTCTTTTTGTGCGATTAACTGGGCTTTATTCCGAAGGTTTCAATACACTCCAGCCCGGGTAATGGTGAAAGCGGCCGCGAAACCTCAATGTCTATGGCCATAAATCGCTATGTCAAAATAGCCAATATTCAGGCTCTAGAAACGCGTTGGCTGGATACGTCTGTGGAACGATACCGATTAAAACAAACACTTGGTTGGTGGACACAAATAGTTAAGGCGTGCGCCACTTTACCTAAGCAGCGGTCCTATCTATGAAGCAGAATTTCGCCGCAATTATCCTCGGTGGTACCGGGCAAGTCGGTGGTGCAGCCGTCGCGGAACTGTTAGCAATTCCGGAATGCCGGGAAGTGGTGATGGTCACCAGAAAGCCCATTGCGGCGCGATCGCGGGTGCGCAACGTCGTTCTTGATACCGGCGCTGCTGACTTTGCCGAGCGCACTGCCGCCCTCGCCCGCGAAGTTTTGAGCCAAGGTCCCGTCAGCGCCGTGAGCTGTGTGGGTGTCGGTTCTGGATCGATGCGCTGGAGCGAAGAAGAATTGCAACGACTTGAACTCGGCGTCGTCGGTGCCTTTGCGCGTGGCTGCCATGACGCCGGAATCGCCCAGTTTTGCCTACTTTCTGCGGTAGGAAGCACAGCCCGCAGCCGGTTTCGCTATGTCCGCGTAATGGGCATGAAGGAAGACACCGTGCGCAACATCGGTTTTACCCGCCTCGCCATCTTTCGCCCCGGCATCATTGTCGGCAACGCTCATACCCCGGCCTGGGCCGGTTGGTTGGGAAGCCTCGTGCCTGGGCCGTTTGGCAATATTGATCAGCGAATCCTCGGTCGCTCAATCGCCGCAGAGATAGCTTTGCACAGTCGAGAGGCTGGTGAAGTTACCCGCGAAAATGCGGCAATGAAAAAACTCGCTGCGCAGTTCAGGAAAAGGCCCATTTACGGTCCGGACAAATTGGTCTGAACATGACGTCAGAAAAAAAGGCGGCTCGCGAAGAGCCGCCTTTTCTAGCGGGGACGGTCCGGTCAAAAGATGAACTTGCCCGTGATTTGGGCAATTCTCTGATCCGTGGCAGCGGCCGCGAACGATCCGTAGGGCGACGTCGGCGTGAACTGCATGAAGGCTACCTGGCCAAAGAAAGGCGCGTTAGTGTTCGGATAAGGCGAACCATAATTCGCATGGTTGAACCAATTGTAGGCACTGAAACCAATCTGGAACGTCATACGCTCGGTAACCGCAAAATTCTTCTTCACGCTCATGTCGCCGCCCAGGAATCCTGGACCACGAAATGCGTTACGGCCGACATCACCCATAAAGTCCGTGCTGGTGGCAAAGTCCGCCGAAGAGAAGCACGCAACCAGCACACAGCCTCGCCCGTTGCTGAAGTTCCTCTGAGTGAAGGTCGAAAGCGGCTGCGCCAGGATAGTTGCACCAAATGAACTTGTACCTCCCAGGTTGTTACCCACCAGCCCCGCAGTCGCTCCGCCATCGATAATGCTGAAGGGGAATCCAGTCCGGTAGAACACTGTGCCGGAAATCATCCAGCCACCGATGGCTGCATTCACCAAGCGCCGCTCGCTTCTGAACGGCAGTTGGTAGACGTAGCTGCCCGATATCAGGTGCCGTGCATCGTTATCTCCTGAGGCATATTGGGAGCGCAGATTGTTGGGATTGACCTGCGTAAGGATGCTGGTAATGACGCTGAAGGGCTCTTCTGGCACGTTCGAGAGCTCGTCAAGCGCATGAGAGTAGGCATAGTTAAGGCGGCCGGTCAATCCATGCCAGTTGTTTTCCTGGATGGAGAACGTAACGCCGTTATAGTTCGATACTGCCCCGCTAGACAGTAAATCCACGCGGCCGACACGCGGGTCTGGCGCGGTTGCCGGAAGGGTGCCAAAACCAAAGCCGTTCAGGGTGGGATTCAAAACTAGACCGTCATACCCATGGTTGCCAACGTAATTGGCCGAGACCACGGTGCGTGTTCCGAACGTATGCTGTACTTCGAAATTCCACTCAACATACTTCGGATTTTGGAAGTTGCGGCTGACGTCATTCAGGTTTGGAACGGAAAGGGCGCCTTGCGCGTTGAGGCAACCGCCGATCGGCGCCGCCGCAGCAGCGTAGCCGGCCAGGTTGCCACCGCTCGCATAGTTCGAAGCAAACGCGCTATTGCACTGCGTCACAAGGTTCACGCCGCTGCCTGGAAATGCAGTGGATCCCGGGGGCGCCAAGTCGAACGCCACGCTTCCTGTCGGCACGTCGAACAAGTTTACCTGCGGAAAATTCGTGTCAAATAGGCTCAAAAGACCGCCGGGGTAAAGGTCGGTGAAAAGGCCCACGCCCCCCCGAACGACCGTATTTTGACCGATTGGGCTCCAGGCCAGGCCGAACCTCGGCTCGAAAACAACCTTCTCGATGCCAGGAATGATTGTATTGTTGCCGGTGGGGAACGAGACGTCGTAGGGAATCGTCGGATCGTGTGACATGTTGTTGAAACCAGTGACCGGAAGGCTGGCGCAACTGGAATGGCACACGCCACCCGAGTTGCGGTCGGCCCTCAGCGTCATCGTCAATTTTACCCTGGAGTTGACTCGATACTCGTCCTGGAAGTAGAAGCCGACGCTATAGTAGGCGATGGGTTGTTTGATCTGGGAGGCAAAGTTGAAAAGTACGCTGCCGCAGCCTACCTGACTATTCGTTGGTGGGTTGGCGTTACAGCCTGCCGGAGCAACTTGATCATTCGCAAAACCAAACAAGGTGGTGTCAACCTCAGGATACAGTGTGTTTTCGCCCGCGGTATAGTCCGAGACGTCGTCCCTCCGGAAGTTCATACCCATTTTGAAGTTGTGGTTTCCTCGCGTCACCGACAAGTCGTCGACCAACTGCCACTGCTCCACATGGCGGCCTTGCGGAAATTGGAAACCTGCGGCGAATCCGTTGGGATTGCCGGATCCGGTGCCCAGTGGCGTCAATGCACCATCCACTAGGAATTCAAGGTTACCCGGAAAAAGCTGCAGCGCCGACGACGGATTCAAATTGCCAAAAACCGCCGTGTAATATATATCGGAGAAGATGAAGTTGTTCACCACTGTCGGTGAGAAGATGTGGGTGTAGTTCAACTGGCCTTCATCCTGGGGCTGAATGCTCGAATTGTTAAACACAGGGTTGATTGGGTCGGTGTAAGTCGGCTGTACTCCCCGATCGAATCGGACCCGCCCGAAAATCTTGTCGTTTTCCCCTAAATTGTAGTCCACCCGTCCGCTAAGCAACCATTCCTTGTTTCCGCTGGATACGGACTGCGAAAAGCTCTCGGTGCAGGCGCCACCTGTGGCCCCTGGCGCAGTTACGAATCCCGGGCAGCTGTCGGCATTTGGTTTCGCGTTGCCGACCCCGGGGGCGCCGTTGTATAGCTTGAAGATATTCGCATAAAACGCCTGCGTGGCCGGATCCCCCGGAACATTACCCTGCACGAAACTTTCAAACGCTGGCGTGGGCACGCTGACGTTCTGGATTGAACCAAAGATGTATCGAATTCCTTCCGTATTCACGAAGAAGTACGCTTTGTCTTTCTTAATCGGGCCGCCTAGGGACGCCGCCCACTGATTGTTATTCTCAAATGGCCGGGTGCCTCCAGACGCCTTGTTGAGGGGGTCGTTGGCGGTGAGCGCCCGGCCCGTCCAGTCGTATACGGCATCTCCGTGGAAAGCGTTGCTGCCGGCTTTTGTACTGTAGTCCACCTGCGCGCCCGCCTGACGGCCATATTGTCCGGTGTAACCGTTGCTGACCACCGCAACTTCCTGAAGCTCATTGCCACCCAGCAGCAAATTGCTCGAACCTGAATTGTTCAAGTTCAGGAACGCATCGTTGTAGTCATTGCCATTGACCGTGAAGAGGTTGGAGGTGCCTGGCAGGCCGAAGGCGCTGAAGTTACCATAGCCACCGCCGGTCGAACTGTTCATGGTGATGCCCGGGGCAGTTTGCGCCACGTAAGTAATATCGCCGCCAGGGTTCGGGACATTCTGAATCTGGTTCGTGTCGAAGTTCGACGAAATATTGGCGTCTTCCGTCTGTAGCAGCGCGCCTTGTCCAGTGACTTCGACGGTCACGGCGCCACTGCCCAACTCCATCTTCAAGTTAGCAGTCGCTATCTGTCCGAGAAGAACATCCACTGTTTGATTGGCCTGCTTGAATCCCGTCTGGGTAGCTGTGAGCGTGTACGTGCCCGGCTTCAGGAGCGTAAATTGATATAGTCCGCTTGAGCTTGATGTTGTTGTGCGTACCTCTCCAGTGGCGTTGTCTTTCAGATTCACCGTAGCGTCAACGATCACCGCGTTTGAAGGATCAGTAATGGTTCCACTGATTGCGCCAGTGACAACGCTCTGCGCCAAAATCATGGTGGGGAGCAAGAACAGCAAAGCCGCGAATAACGCGCCGAGCCGGAAGTTCTTGTTCAATCGCATGTTCATCTCCAGTTTTCGTTCAGTTAGGGAGCTTCAATCAGCAAGCTAACTTTGCCCACGAACGCATATCGCACGTTCGTTGCCATGATTTTGAGCAAATAAGATGTTTACTATGCATAAGCTACATAAATGTGTAGAGCCAATCGTATGGGCTCGAATGCGATTTCCATATGACATTTGGAACGGAGATGAAATGGAAAAAAATATCGGAGTGAAATTTGAAACCGCTGAATACTGAAGTTCAAGCTGTTGATAGTGTTAAATCCTCAGATCAATCTACCGAATGGCCTGAATGTAGATGACTAGCACCTATCCTAATAACATCCCGGGGCTCGTAAAGCCTGCTATCACCTCGTAATAGAACACTGCCCATCTCGAAGACCCCAAGCCTCAGCGGTTCATCAAAGGCCTCAGCTCATTTTCGAGCTATTTCGGGATTCAGTTCTCGACTGAGCTTGTGGCTTTTGAGAATCCGCGTGAAGGGAACGCGATCTATATCGTGTTCGGAAAGTGGGAGGAAATAAGCAAGTTTTCTAAATCAGAGCTCCTGGAGAGCAAGAACGACGGTCGGTCATTCGTCAGAGTTATCCACATTGGCGACTGGAAGTCGCGGCTCAAGGAGAAACTTCGAAACCTTCAGTTGACGGAGTAAACCACCTGAAGCACAAGCACCTGATTCTGCCACGCTAGATTTTTACAGATTCGATCCTCGATCATCGTGGGTTACAGGTTCGCGTGGACGAGGGTTTTTGCCTACCTGCCGAACAAGGTACTAGCCCGGGACTTGTCAGGTAGCTCGACTCCGCCCATAAGCCAGGAGTGGCACGGTATCGTCGCCCAATCGGAAATTGACCACTACTTCAGCATGTGACGAGTCGGAGAAACGACCGGAGAGATGGAAATCTCTGCCCCCATGCTTGCGTGAAGGTCCTTCTCAAATCCGCTGCGCTCCGCTCGCGTAAGTAGGCTCACGGCTGCGACAACTGCTGCGTTACAACACAACGCAATGAAACCGGCATTGAGCCCCATGACGGGATCGTGCTTGGTAAGCGCAAGAGCAACAAAGACGAAGACGCCAGTCACAACCCCTGCGAAGACGCCGGGCATGGTCACGCGCTTTGAATACAGCCCCAACACCACGCCGGGAAAGAACTGTCCTACGCCTCCATATCCCACAAGGAGAAGCGAGACGAGGGTTGGCGAACTGTAGATCGCGGAACACAGGGCGGCGACAGTAATCACCAGGACGGTTGTTTTGGCCAATTTCGCAACCTGTTGGTCCGTCATGCCAGGCCAGAAAATAGGACGGCACATGTTCTTCGCGAATAGTGTTGCCGCGGTAAGAATCATGACCCCTGCGGGAACCATCGCCGTGAGAGCACCTGCCCCGCCAATCAAGCCGAGGAACCAGGCCGGGAAGGTCTTCCGCACCATGGCTAACATCGAAAGGTCACCATTGATGAGACCAGGCAAAATTAGAGTTGCGGCAAGGCCAACGAAGAACATCAGCGGCATAGTGATGCTGTAGAAGGGCATCACGACGGCGTTGCGGCGCAAGGTGTCGCTACTCTTCGCGGAAAAACTGGCACCGAAGAACTGCGGCCACATATAAAACCCGACCGATACCAACAGAACTGTTGAGATATACCAGGAGTGTCCGAGATTCGTGGTGGCTCCCGGCATAACCAGGTGAGCGGGGTTAGCGCGGACGAGTGCAGCGAACATGGGGTCAATGCCACCAAAATAAATGTAGGGAACCGCCAGACCTACGAAAACAGCAGAAAACAGCAGGAGTAGGTCCTTCAAGACGCTGACCCACGCGACACCCCGGATTCCACTGGTGAGCACAAACCCGGCGACAATTACGAAGGAGATGATCATGGCGGGAGTGCGATGGATCGCTCCGTAACTTGCTACTTCCACGATCATCCCGAGTCCCATGAGCTGAAGCTGCAAATAGGGGATGATGAAGATGATCCCCACCATGGCGACGAATGCCGCGAGATATTTGCTCTTGTACCGCACTTGAAAGAAATCAGCTTGTGTTTGGAGACGGAATTTCCTACCTACTTCCCACACTTGAGGCAGAATGAAGAAAGGGCTCTGCACAAGAATTCGTAGAGACCCGCATTTTAAGCGGCTTTCCGCAGAATGATGAATTCGGTCTTCGTGATTGCCATGCGCTGAGCCTTGAGCAGCAGATAGCCGAGATTCTTGTAACCGCGGCCCCTTCTAAAAAGGGTTTTGATGTTGCCGTTGATCGCTTCCACCACCCCGAAACGTACTTTGGTCCGGCAGTAATTCAGGATGCCGTCCAGGTGATCCAACAGCATGTGCGCGAGGTTTTCAAAAGGTACCAACCGTTGCCACCGCAGTTGATCAATCCAACTTTGGAGATAGCGCAGCATGGCTCCTTCATAGCGGTAGGTCCACAACCGCTCCAAACTTTCCTTTAAAAGGTAGGCTTTCAGCACCCTCCGGTTCAGGGCGAAGAGCTGGTTTAACTGCTGACGTTTTTGGCTGTCCAGGTTCATCCAGCGAGTCAGCAGCAGCCAGCGCTTGCCCTTCACTACACCCCGCACGCGCCCGCCTTTGCGGAAGAATTCGGCCCTGCGCACTTCATCGATGGCTTTGTTGGCGTGCTGCAGAACGTGAAACTTGTCGTACACAATGCGGCAGTTGGGCGCCCCTTGGGTAATGCTGTTGGTGAACGGACGCCACATATCCACACAAGCCGCCTCGATGCGCTTCCGCTGGCTTTCTGTCAGTTGCGTTCGGAAAAACTCATCGAGCGTTTCTTGCTTGCGATCCTGCCCGAACCACAAGGGCTCGCCGGTCTCCAAGTTGCTAACCACCGTAATGAATTTCATCCGCTTGCCAAAGTAAATCTCATCCACACCCAGCTGTTCCAACGGCTCCTGGCGACGTGTGGCACTCCAGCGCTGCAGATACCGCAGGTCGATCGCTCGCACGGTGCTGGCCGCCAGTCGAAACTGCCGGGCGACTTGGCGTACCGATGCGCTTTCGCATGCCAACCCTACGGCGTCTTCAAAGCGCTTACTAAAGGGCGCTTTACTCGGCAGCTGGGGCACTTTCTCGACCTTTACCCCACACTGCGGACAACACACCCGATACACTTCGATGATCACCGTCGTCCGATACTCGCCCCAGGGCAAATCGCGCACCTCGCGCTCTCTCGAATCATGCGCGTCGCTAAATTTCCGTCCGCACCCCGAACAGATCAGCTTGTGGTTTCCTCGCTTGCGCCGTACCCACAAACGCAGCGTCTTGGCGGTTTCATCGATTTCGTGCTGAAACACTCGGTAGCCCGGCCATCCCAGTATTCTGGTGAATTCGTTGTCGCGCATGCCTCCGAGTCTAGTCGAACTACCCCATCACGGAAACCCGCTCTCCTATTGGGCCTCTACGAATTCCTGCTCAGAGCCGAAGAAAGAAACCACATACATCAATGGCTGGTATCCGAGAACGTACAGAACGGGTCCACCTTTGGAGTAGGCCCAACCACTGGCCCCGAGGAACGTGAACGTGGTATAGACCTCTCCTGCCATCAGCAGCCACACGAGCAGCATCCCGAAGCCCCTATCACCTACGATCCATTGTTCCAGATCCATTTTGCGGCGGGTTCCGGCATAAAAACCTATGAACGCCCCTGCTGAGACGATGATCGAGATGAACGCCAGAGCGACGACAATTGAGTTCACGGCGTGCCGCCGTCTTCGCGATGTGGATGACCAGCGTGACGCACCTCCACCCGATATGCTCCCCACATGCAGAGTGGGGTGAGGAGCAGCCACGCAATCAGCCAGAAAAAGTTGAACGGCAAACCAAGAATCATAGGATCAATACGGTCCCACAGAGACACAGAGAAGCAGATTGCGACAAAGGGAATAAGTGCTAACAGAATCGCGCCAATGGATGGCTTGCGCACTAACGCTCCTTGCGGCCAGAACTGACGTATGAATCACAACCAACGAGGGGATCAGTAACCGCCGGGAATTCTCGTTCAGAAAGGAAGGGAGCGCAAGGGATAAGATATGTCGAAGCTCTCAGGTGCGATGCCGTTTCCTCCGCGTATAAGGCCCTAAGAAGAAAGTGGCTGCATTCTTCATTTTTGATTCGAGCTGTAATGCCATAAGTCCCGGATCGTCGGCAACCCTTACCTAATCTCGTTATGTCAGAGTTGCCCGTCAACCTCTCATAATCGACCGAAAGCGCAAATGGCTGACCTCGTGGGCCACTCAGGAAACACTATGATGACATGAGCCGAAATGTGGACAATATCGCGGCGATGAGACCGAAACGAAGACATGCGGAGGAAAACATGGGGCATCGTGCAGTTCTTGGGCTTCTCGTTGCTGTATCAGCGGTACTTTGGGGGGCCACTCCACGAAGTTTTCACAAAGCACTGGAAGCCAATATCTCTGCTGGCGGAGGGTCATTGGTTGGCACATGGAGACTCGTATCCAGAGTTGTTACGTCGGAGGACGGCACTGCCGTTCAGGATCCGGGCCTCGGAAAGACGCCCACAGGATATTTGATATACGACTCCAGTGGGCACATGGCGGCGCAACTCATGAGACTTGATCGTCCCATGACAGTTGATTGTGGCACGTCGGGCCCCGCTCCAAGTGATAACAGCCAGTCGATTAACGGGTACGACGCCTATTTTGGTAGGTACACCATAGACGAAACCAATTCCACTGTTACGCATCACCTCGAAGGCGCGCTCGCGGCCGCCGATGTGGGCAAAAATCTCGTTCGCGAGTTCCATGTATCCGAGGGAAAACTGACTATTATCGTGCGGACGAGTTCGCCGAAAGAGAAACAAATCAGAACACTCACCTGGGAGCGGGTACCCTGATCAACCGCTGTGAAATAGACGTATAGCCGCTCGTTCATGTGGCTATCGAAGTCAAGAACGACATTGTGGGAAACCACAGACCCGGTTCCGGGCCTGCGACGCTCGGCTTCGAGCTCACGACGGCGCCTCCTGCGCTCGCTTGTCACCCTCTTTCTCATTCCTCTTCCCTGGCCTTAGTGCCGCACGGCTATCGCCTGCATCTCGAAATGTCCGCCGTTCAGCAGACTCCCGGCTCCGATAAATTCCCGCGTCGGCAGGTCCTTCGAAAAATACGTCTTATAAGCTGCGTTGAATTTGTCGTAGTACGTCAGGTCGGTGCAGGCGATCTGCACGTACACGAGGTCGTCCATGGTCATGTTTGCCTGCGCCAGCGTGCTCTTATATCCGTCGAGCAGTAGCTTGATCTCATCCTCGATCTTTTCCGGAACTTCGCCCGTTTTGGCGTCGTGACCGATATTGCCTGCCATGTACAGCGTGTCGCCGACAACGATGGCGGTGCTGTACGGGGCCTGCGGTGAGCGGTCAGGTGCATTGATCGCCCGGCGTTTGGACTGCGATTCGGATTGAGAAAAGGCGCCACTAACGGTGAAAAACGCGGCCACTGCTAAAATGACTGCAAGAACGGGAATGCGACGATTCATGAAATCCTCCTGTCGAGCAAAATCATTCTGTCAACAGGCCGCGAATTTATGGGGAACGCCCACCATGCACCGAGCGAAAATCGCTCAACCCAGAGTGCGGATGGAAGGATGGCGACAGAGGCGGCCCGGCTCGAATGCGAAGGAATCCACAGGAAGGAAAGAGAAAACAGAAAGAAAAAGCATCCTTACACAAGAAAAGAAGAAAAACATCCTTGACACTCACCGGCCTTCTCATGGAAGGACCTTAGCGATTAGTTCCGAGTTGTCGACTGACCTTGAAGCGATTCTTGTTGATCTGTAGTGACCGAATCTTCGACTCCAGCGTAGATCGTGGCATACCCAGTTTGGCGGCGGCACCCGACGGTCCGAATACCCGTCCTTGGCTTTCTCGCAGAGCTGCTTCGATGATTTCCTTTTCTTGAGCTGCCACCTTCTCCGAGAGATAAAGCTGGCTCTCCGCTTTCCGCTCCGGCGGCTTCTGAGACAGCCAGCTTTCATCCACCGAAAAATTCTCGGTTTCGCACACGATGACAGATCGTTCGATGACGTTCTGTAATTCGCGTATGTTCCCGGGCCAAGGGTATGACTGAAGCACTTGCAGTGTCCTCTTCTCGACACTCCTGAAGTGCTTGCCCGCTGTCCGTGCGTAGCGATCGATAAAATACTCCACCAGCAGAGGGATGTCCTCTTTTCGCTCTCGAAGAGCAGGAATTTCAATCGGGAAAACATTCAGGCGGTAAAACAAATCGCTGCGGAACGACCCAACGCTGATGGCGGCCTGCAAGTCCCGGTTTGTGGCGGCGATAACGCGAACTTCAGCCCGGATTGGACGACTGCCGCCGACACGTTCAAACTCATGCTCCTGCAAAACGCGCAGGAGGGCAATTTGGGTCTCGGCTGGCAGCTCTCCGACTTCGTCCAGGAAGAGCGTACCGCCATTTGCTAATTCAAACCTACCCAAGCGCTGCTGAGTGGCGCCCGTGAAGGCACCCTTTTCATGGCCGAACAGCTCAGAAGCGATAAGATCACGGGGGATTGCCGCACAGTTCACACTAACGAATGCACGCGAGGCGCGATCTGATCGTCGGTGGATGGCGCGTGCAACAAGCTCTTTGCCCGTTCCCGTTTCGCCCGTGATGAGAACCGTAGAATCGCTCGGTGCGACTTTCGAGATACGCGAGAGTACAGCTTTCAACGCTGCAGAGGTTCCAACAATCTCTTCAAACATCGAAGCCTTATCGATCTCCTCGCGAAGGGCAAAGTTTTCCTGCTGAAGCCTCTCCTCAGCTCTCTTGCGTTCATCAATATCAGTTAGCGCAACATACCAACGCTTGACCTGTCCCTTGTCGTCGTGCAGCGGATTGTGATGAACCAGAAACCAGCGATAATTCCCATCCGCTCCCCGCACACGCAACTCCAACTCGTAAGCGGAGCCACTGGAGCTATTAGCATCGAAATCGCGCGCCGCGCGTTCCTGGTCATCAGGATGAACGAACAAACTGGAGCGAAAAGAATGTCCGGGTGTTTGCCGCCACTCTTCAAGACTAACGCCGTAGTAATCGAGCGCAATGCGGTTGGCATAAAGACGTTCACCACCGGGTCCATATACCCTAACCTGTTGAGGCGCGAGGTCGAGTATCTGACGGAGTTCTGTCTCTTGTTCGCAGATTTTGTCTTCCGCCTGCTTGCGCTCGGTAATGTCCTGCACCGTTCCGAACATGTGATAGGGCTGGCCGGACGCGTCTCTTTTCACATCGCCTTGAAAGTGGGCGATGCGCACTTCGCCGGTTGGCCGGATCACGCGGCATTCGGCGTTGAAGCGAGCCCGGTCGCCGAGAGCCTCCTCCATGCCTCGCTGCCAATCTTCCGAGTAGATCTTTTCCTGACACGCAGCTATGTCCATAGGACGTTCCTGAGGCTGCATTCCATAGATGCGATAGGTCTCATCCGACCAGTTCACGCGATCCGTTAAAATATCCCATTCCCAGTAGCCGACATGGGTGATGCGCTGGGCCTCTTCAAGCTTGGCTTTGCTTTCCTGCAAATCGCGCGATAGCGCCCCCCTGGCTTCCTCAGCTCGCTTGCGCTCCTCGATGTCAATGCCTGTGCCGTACCACTTGACGATTTTTCCTGTTTCGTCGCGCAGTGGTACATTGCGTTGTAGGAACCAGCGGTATTCACCGTCAGCGCGCCTCACTCGTGATTCGGCCACGAAGGGCTCTCCGGACGCAAGTGCTGCGCGCCACTTGTCCGCGAACCCTTCGACGTCTTCGGGATGGATTGCCGCGGTCCAGCGCCAGTCCAGAAAATCTGTTTGAGGGAGGCCACCATATTCCAGCCAGCCCCGGCTCAGGAAGTCGAGAGAGCCATCAGGCAAAGCGGTGTGAATAAACGCCGGAGTTGTATCTACCAGATGGCGATACTTGCGCTCACTGGCGCGCAGATCCTCCTCCGCCCGCTTGCGCTCGGTGATGTCGGTCACCGCCCCGACAAACTCACGATTGCCAGATGCATCCCGCAGAACGTGAGCTATGGCGTGGACGTGCTTGACTCGCCCATCCGGCAGTAGCAAGCGATAGGCCCGCTCGAAATCTGTCGCTCCGGCAAGGGCGCGATTAATGACCTCTTCGAAGTCGGAGCGGTCCTCGGGCTGGACGCGCCGCACCACTGAATCTATTGTTGGCTTGACAGAGCGATCGTACTCGAAGATACGGTAGGTTTCATCTGACCAAACAATCTCGCCAGTGTCAGGTTTCCATCCAAAGCTGCCTGTCTGACTGAGTCTTTGGGCTTCGGCAAGATAAGCTTTGCTTCGCCGGACGGCTTCTTCCGCCGTTTTGCGCTCGTCAACATCCAGGCTCGATCCATACCACTTGACGATGTTGCCGCGGCGATCCCGGAGCGGCACCTTGCAATGGAACATCCAGCGGTATTCTCCATCCGCGCGACGGACCCGAGTTTCGTATTCGAAGACCTCTCCGGACGCGAGGCAGGCTCGCCATTTGGCCACAATCCCCTCAACGTCCTCAGGGTGAACGAAAGCCGTCCAATTCCAGCCGGCCACTTGTTCCAACGTGGCGCCGAAGTATTCCAGCCAACGTTTATTGAAATAATCGATGCAGCCGTCAGGCCTAGCTGTGTGAATCAGCGCAGGAATCGAGTCGACCAGCAGTTGGGCATTCAAATACTCGGATTCCTGTCCTGGGGAGGCCATCGTGGGAATCATACACCTAGAGAATTCACGTATCGACATGCAAGGTCCCGGTTAGTAATCGGAAACTTGAAAAACGACTTGTCCGGTTTATGTTTTTAATCAGGACTTGGGCGTTCTTTGCCAGTTTCGCTGGATTCGTCGGCAAAACTCACAGGGGGTGCTACTTGCTGCAATACTGGTTCAGAAATCCAAAAACGTCTTCGGCCCAGACGTCAGATCCAAAGTAACCAAGGGTGTGGCCGTCCTGAGGGGAGTCGCCATATGAAGGATAAATCTTCAGTTTGTATGTCTTGCTCACCTCGCCCATCTTCGCTGAGAGCGTCTTGCTCGGCGACAGGTCAAAGTCGTTAGCGGCCTGAAAGAAAAATATTGGCGCTTTTGCATGGCTCACTGCGCGAGTCATGAGCGCCTGTAACTCAGGCGCCTGTGCCCAACTCTGGGCTCCCCCCGCTGAATCGATCCCCGCACAATATCCTCCTCGTTCTACTCCCAGTACAGTTTCAATGCCACCAAACGAGTTTCCCGCCACTGCGATGCGATTCGGTTCAATGAAACTCTGTGTTCGCAACCACGCTAGGGCTGCTAATTGATCGTTCAGATGATCCGTCTCCAATAATCGCACCATCGTTGCGGCCGCTGCGGTGACGCCTCCGGTTTTCTCAGCAGCCGCGATCTGATCGCCAATATACGGACCTGCCGAGGCACTTAATCCTTGTCCTCGCCGATAAGGTCCAAAGAATACCCATCCATGGCTTGCGAATACCGGACCCAGCGCGGCAAATGCTTGCTCGCTCATCATGCCAGGCGCGCTCCCGTGATTATAAATAACTGCGGGAAACGGGCCGGTTCCTTCGGGTCTATATAGAACTCCGTGCAAAGTGATCTCTCCGCTAGGAAATGTGACTGTTTCTGCCGCAGACAAAACTAAGGGCGGGAGCAGCACTGCTAAGAGCGCGAGAAAATAAGCTTTATTCATTTCTGTATCAACTCAAACCATCATTCTCCGGGACTTCTGAAGTTAGAGCTGATGCTCATGTTCGCCGAGACCGACGAAATGCGCAAGCGCGCGCTAAGTCCCGACTAGTCGGGTGGTCTCAATGGGTCGATGCAACACCATCTAATATAAAACTTCTGTTCAAAGCTGGTGTGTATGGCTCAAGGCAAACGGGTGGCGCTCTCTGCGGTGCAGAGGACCGAGCTATGGAGCCGTTGGAAGGCGGGGCAGTCGCTGCACGTGATTGGGCGCGCGTTCGGCAAGCCACATATTACTCCGAGCACTAAATATGTGACACGTTTCAGCGAGCTGCGTACTGCACGTGACGCTCGCGAAAGTAGTTTTTCACGAGCTTGGGCCGGGCTTGTGTGATCCGCAGATAAGAGCGAACGTTGCTCATCATTTCCTGGACGTTCACGGGACGGACCCGACCGAGCGCATTGGTCTTCACATCCTGGTTCAGCAATTCATCCGGATTCAGTTCCGGACTGTACGACGGCAAGCAGAATGTCCGGATTTGTTCCCGGTGCTCGGCCAGCCAACGACCCACCGATCGCGACTTGTGTACCGGATGGCCATCCACAATCAGGAATACTTTCCGCCGGCTCTTCCGCAGCAAGCGCAATAGACGGCCAAGAAAATTCAGAAACACTCGCGCTGTGAAACGTTGACGGAAAATCATGAAGGCCAATCGCCCCCGATTGGTAATCGCCGAGATCATGTTGCAGCGAAAACGTTGCCCGGTGCCCAACACCACCGGCGTCTGCCCGCGCCGTCCGTAGCTGCGTCCCGCTTGATGGTCCGAACGCAGCCCCATCTCGTCGAGCCAATGAATCTGGGCCTTAAACTGCCGCGCTTGTTCGCGAATCGCTGGATATTCTTCCGCCAGCCATTTCCGCACGGCCACGGGATTTTGCTCGTACGCGCGACGCACCGGCTTCTGTGGCGTCAATCCCCAGGCCCGCAAGTAGCGGCCCACCGTCCACACCGAGACCTGTAGATCGAATTTTCGCGACAGCAACTCTTGCACCGCTTCCCGGGTCCACAGCGCAAAGGGCAAGCGCAACTGGTCCGGGCAGCCGCTCAGAATATGGCGCACCGTGGTGGCTGCTTGGTGCGGTGCCAAGCGCGAAACCGGGGGCCGTCCCCGACGCCGTGCTTTCAACGCCCGACGGCCTGCGCTTTCCACCAGCCCCATCCAGCGGCTCACCGTACCTCGGGCCACTCCAAAAACCCTAGCCGCCTCGGTTTGCGACAGGCCTTTCTCGACAGCCTCCACAACTCGCCGACGAAGATCTTCTTGGGCTTCTCCCGGCAACGAGCGAGCATCCTGTTTTTCCATGCCTCCACACTATCACTTTATTTCCTAAATGTCATCTATATTATGCTCCGATTAGTAACTCCATTCATTGTTTTCTATCGCAGCACGGTGGGATTGTTCCGCTAGTCCGTCGGCGCTCACTGCTGGTGCTCACTGCGGTCGAGCGAGAGGACCTCTCGCGCGGGCTCGCTTCCGGTTCGTCGATTCGTGATATCGCGAAAGGTCTGGAGCGCGCCGCGTCGACGGTGAGCCGGGAAGTCGCACGCTATGGCGGCCGTCCTGAGTATCGAGCCCAGGAAGCGGATCAGCGAGCCTGGGACTCGGCCTTGCGGCCCAAGCGCTGCCTTCTGGCCATCCATGGGAAGTTGCGGAAGCTGGTTGCGAGTAAACTGATTCTGGACTGGTCGCCGGAACAGATTTCTGGTTGGCTGAAGATCCAGTATCCCGCTGACGAGAGCATGCGCGTGTCCCACGAAACGATTTACCGCAGCCTATTCATCCAAGCCCGCGGAGTGCTGAAGAAGGAGCTGCTGGGGCACCTGCGATCCAAGCGCCGCATCCGCCGCTCGCAGCACTCTCGTATCTTTAAAGACTCGCGCGGTCAAATCGTGGATGCCATTTCCATCCGGCAAAGGCCCGCAGAAATCGAGGACCGAGCTATTCCCGGTCATTGGGAAGGCGATCTCATTGGTGGCACAAAAAACAGTCACATCGCGACGTTGGTGGAGCGGCATTCGCGTTTTACTGCCCTGGTCAAGGTGCGCAGCAAAGACACCGCTGCGGTCGTTGCCGCATTAAGCCGGCAAATTCGCAGGCTTCCAACATCCCTGCGGCGCTCGTTGACGTGGGATCGCGGGCTGGAGATGGCCAAACACAAAACCTTCACGGTAGCCACGAATGTGAAAGTCTACTTCTGTGATCCACACAGTCCCTGGCAGCGAGGAACGAACGAAAACACCAACCGCTTGCTGCGTCAATACTTGCCGAAGAGAACCGATCTTTCCGGCTACACGCAATCCCAACTGGACCAGATCGCTCTGCGTCTAAATCAACGTCCGCGAAAAACCTTAGGTTTCGAGACTCCAGCGAGTAAACTGCGCGCAAGTGTTGCGCCGACCAGTTGAGCCCGCAAGATTCGGGTGAACGCTGTCACGGCAACACCGAGAGGAGAATGCAATGGCGCTTCGAAATGACTACGTTTCTGCGTATCACAATCTAAGACTGACGCGCGATGACAAAGGTGTGCTGGTTGCTGAGTTCCACACCGACGGCGGGCCGTTCATCATGACCGCGCAATCTCACACCGAGTTTGTCGAGGCCTTCTACCGGATTTCGCAAGATCGAGCGAACAAGATCGTAATTCTGACGGGCGCAGGTGGGGACTTCATTACTGACGTCGCGTGGTCATCGTTTGGCGACGTCGCCGATCCCGGCATTTGGAGCCAGGTTCACGACGAAGGCGTTCAGGTTTTAGAAAACATAGCCAACATACGCGTCCCGGTGATTGCGGCAATCGAGGGACGCGCCCATGTGCATTCAGACTACGCGCTGCTTGCCAGTGTGATTGTGGCGGGAGATGGCGCGACCTTTCAGGATGTGGCTCACTTCTCCGCGGGCGTTGCGCCCGGTGACGGAATCTTTACCACATGGAGTTACCGCGCTGGCGCAGGGCGAGCGGAGGCGTTCCTGCTCAATCCACAGCCTCTGTCAGCGCGTATAGCGCACGAATGGGGAGTGGTTGCCGAAGTGGTGCCGAACGGTAAGGCGCTCAGTCGAGCGCGGGAATTGGCCGAGTTGTACTTGAAGGCTCCGGAAGTTACGCGCCGCAACACGCGCGTGCATTTCATCCAGCCCTTAAAGGAGCGCATCGTTCGAGAAGTTGGCTATGGATTGTCGCTCGAAGGAGCATCGTCTGCCGCACTCGTGAAATCAATGCACGCCAAGAGCACACCTGTCGCTCGAAAGGGAAAATCCGCATAAACGCGACGTGAAGTTGCTGCTATTCATGGCCCAGAAAATGTCGCGGAGGAAAAGACGTGGCTTTCGGGCGCATTTCACTAATCTTGCGGCGGGAGCGTCAGTGCGAAGCGAAAACTCGCCTGTCACGCCCACGTTTGACTTGCCTTTGAGTCCAGACTAGAATGCTCCAAAAATCGAAGGCTCCGCTCCATCCTGCGGAGGTTGTGTTCAGCTCTCAGCGACAAACCGGAAATTGTTGGAGCTGGCCGTGCGGAATCGGCGTCTTGCCCATCCTGCGTTGTGCCGTGACTTGCTGCTTGCTGGCATTGGTAGGCCCACTCTCGTTGGCCGCGCGGGAGATCGTCATCCAGCATTTCGACGAACAGGTTGTGATAAGCGCCGACGGCACGATCGAAGTCACTGAGACCATCGAAGCGCAGTTCATCGGCTCGAATTGGCACGGCATCTACCGCACGATCCCGGTCGAATACATCACGCCCGCAGGGCTCACGTACACGCTGCTTCTCGAGCCGCTTAGCGTCACGGACAGCGCCGGCCAACCGCTAACGTACGAGCGAAGCTGGCCAGGACGCAACGTTCAATTCAAAATCTATGTTCCCAACCCCGATAATGCGACCCGAACGGTCGTCCTTCATTATCGCGTGCTCAATGCGTTGACTTTCTTCGATACCCACGACGAGCTCTACTGGAACGTGACGGGCAACGGATGGGAAGCTCCCATCGAGGGGGTAACGGCTGAAATCGATCTCCCTGCAGGTGTCACCGGTCTTCACGCCGTCTCCTACAGCGGGGCATTCGGGTCACGCGCACAGGATGCGATAGTTGAATCTAGAAGCAATTCCGTTGGGCTTCGCGCCACTCACGCGCTTGATCTTCACGAGGGTCTAACGGTCGTCGTGGGCTGGGACAAGGGATTTGTCCACGAGCCGACAGCAGCCGAGAAGATCCTCTTAATCGCGCGCAGCAATTGGCCGATTTTCATTCCAGTCGGGGTGTTTATCCTGATGTTCTATTGGTGGTGGACGAAGGGGCGGGACCCTGAGCGAGATGCAATCACCGTACAGTACGACCCGCCGGACAATCTATCTCCCGCGGAGTGCGGCACTCTCGTGGACGGCAAAGTTGCGATGTGCGACATCACCGCTACGCTCGTAGACCTTGCCGTGAAGGGCTACCTTACGATCGAACACCAGGATACAGATGCGCGCCTCGGCCTGCTGGACGAATATGTCTTTCACCTGAAGAAGCCGCCCGAAGATTGGAACAATCTAAAGCCCCACGAGCGACAAGTGCTTCGCGGCATTTTCGTCCCGGAAAATCCTGCGCTCATGCTGTTGGCTAGGTTGCAAGACGTTAGCAAGAATCTCCCGCCCGCCTTGGCCCAGGTCACCCGCGCGATGGCCATGTCGGCAGCGCAGAATCCGGCCATCCCAAAGGAGTATGCCGAAGCCTCTCGCGCAATCTCGGAGCTCGAAAAGGTTCCACTGCCCAAGGTCGCGCTATCGGACCTTCAAAACCGGTTCAGCCTGCACCTGCCCATTATTTGCAAGTACATCTTCGATACGTTGAAGGGGGATGGCTATTACGTCCGTCGGCCGGACGAGTATAGGCACGGCATGGTCGTCTTGGGATTCCTGGTTGGGTTCCTGATGCTCCCGGCAGGACTCGCGCTGATGTTCACGGCGGCAACAGCTCCACCAGCTCCGCTGCCGTGGATCGTGGCAGCCGTCCTCAGCGGCGTCATTATCGCGGTGTTCGGGCGGTATATGACCGGCCGGACAGTGGCCGGCGCTCGAGCCTTCGCGAAAGTGCTTGGATTCGAGGATTTCCTCGGTCGAGTAGAGAAGGACCAGATCGAGCGCCTCGAGAAAACTCCGGAACTATTCGAGAAATATCTGCCCTATGCGATGGCCCTACGTGTCGAGAAAAAGTGGGTGCAGGCGTTCTCTGGCATCGGCGTGCAGCCGCCGCAGTGGTATCAGGGCGCCGCTGGCAGTAGTTTCCAACCCTCGCTCTTCGTCAACGACCTCAACGTGATGTCGAGCCACGCAGGAAGCGCGATGACGTCATCGTCGCGCAGTTCCGCCGGCTCGAGCAGTTCAGGCGCCAGCAGCGGCTCAGGTTTTAGTGACAGCGGGAGTTCCGGCGGTGGCTTCGGCGGCGGCGGCGGTGGCGGGTTCTGACGCGTCCATGCCGCTATGTTGTCGGACGGATGATAACTGCTACGTTCAGCGATACAGCTCAACTAGAGTCGCTTGACTCGAGATGAGGTCCGACTCGTATCTTTCGAGATTCTGTCCGAGTGACGGGCGCCAGGTAAACCGCAAGGAACTGGATTACCTCTTGTTTGCCGACAAACCGGGAACGACTAAATTCCTAATTCCTACACCGAACGGCTTTTAGTAGTCCTGCGCCTTCATTGTTCGCTGCATTTCTGGGAGGCTGAGAAACGCACTGGAAAGCACTGTCCCCTCACTGGCTCTATTCTGGCTGCGCTATTCATCCCTGCGATAGAGCTGGTGCAGCCCACACTAACTCAATGCGAGCATGCTACATAGAATCAGTTATTTACATAGAGCACCTACCGGTTGACAGTTCATATGATTCGGGGTATGCTTGTGGGTGTGAACTTCAGCATACAGGAGTAAGGCGATGGCCACTGCAAGGCATGCGGTAAAGGAAAAGCGGACTTTTTCACTCTCGCACGACGTGGTCGAATACCTTGAAGCGGGTTGCGCCCAGACACAAGCTCCATCGTTGAGTGCGTATCTTGAACAGATTGTGAGGGATTTTCAATCGAAGGTTGAAATGGAAAACCTAGAAGCCGCTACATTGGCTTATTACGACAGCCTCACCACTGCTGAAATGGAAGAGCAGGCTGACTGGGGCCGCGTGGGTGCTGCAACCCTGGTGAGCGCTGACTCCTAAAATGGCGGAATTGCCGCAGCCTCTTCGTGGAGAAATCTGGGATGTCGATTTCCCAAGCGACCCTCCTGGAAAAGGCCCCCGTTCGGTTTTGATTGTTTCACCGAATGGGCGGAACAAGCATCCCCAAGCAACTACCGTGTTGGTAGTTCCTTTTTCAATGACTCTCTCCGAATATCAAACTCATATCAGACTAACACCCGGTCAGACAGGATTACCAGAAACGAGCGAACTACAGCCCGAACAGATCACTGCCGTGAGGAAAGAGTATTTAAGGCCGCGAAAAGGAACGAGAACCCAGGCTGAAGGCATAATCAAAGCTATAGCGAAAAATGTCGTATTTTCTCTCGGCATCCAGCCAAAAGACATTCTGTAGGTGTTCTGCCCAGCGCGCCCCTCGGAAGCTACTCTTTCCAATGTTCAAGACACGCTGTCGTTACGGCAGAGTGCGTAAAATCTTGGCTCCTGAGTTTTACACGATCCAAGCCCTCCTTCAAGAGAACGCTGTCGATTTCCCCGAGAACACAAGGAGTCGCCTCAAGGGTCACTGCAAAACCGGCCATGCGGGGTCACTTCAAAACCGGCCATGGGAAGGTTCCCGGGACTTAGATGTTGTACTCTTCCGTTCGCTTTTCGGGCAAGTCTAATCTCCCAGAATTCGAGGTGGAGGGCCATTTCCTCCTCGAAGCGCGGAAAAAATCTCGTTTGCAGGGCCGTGGTTGCATTTTCTCGAGGTCTCCCATAGTTCAGGTCGTGGCTTTCCGGCTATTTTTCGACGCGCTGCTCTTCTATTGTTCCGCCGGTAACTTGGTCCTCCAGCTCCGCGTGCTTCCGTCAACTTGATTTGGCCCCTTTTGATCGTTTGATTTGGCCCCACCCTGCTGGTGAATCAGGTCTGTAGAACCGCCGTCGGGCCTTGTGGGAACTGTGGAAAGCGTTTTGTGCTTTCCAAGCCGCTGTGGGAATCCGCGTTCTGAGCGGATTTCCATCAGCGGCGTCAGTTTCCACAAGGCCTCCGCTTCTTTCTTTTTTGCTCCTTTTTTCTTTCTTTGTGCCTGTCCCCTGTTTTCCACAGAAAAATATCGCACCAGGATGGCCCAGGAACGACGATCGCCCACTCGGTCGATCCACAACATCCCCGGTTTTGTTTCTACGTTCATCCCTTGCCACCTTTTTTCTTTTCCAGCGTTCTGCGGAAACGGTACGACTCCGTGCCCGTCTCGATGATGTGGGCCTGGTCGGTCAGCCGGTCCAGCATCGCCTTACACAATCGGGCGTTCGGAAACATGGTGGTCCACTCGGAGAACGGCAGATTCGTCGTGACGATTACCGCGGCTCTTTCCGCTCTTCCGGCAATGATCTGGAACAACAACTCGGCGGCTGCCTCAGGCATCGCCACATAGGCCATCTCGTCAATCACGATCAGCTCGTACCGCGTCCACCGATTCGTCACGCGGTTCAGTTCGCTCTTATTCTTAGCTTCGGTGAGTTCGTTGACCAGTTGCGCCGCCGTCGTGAAACGCACCGGCTTTCTCTGACGGCAGGCCTCCACCGCCAGCCCCGTCGCCAAGTGCGTCTTGCCCGTTCCTGTTTCGCCCAGAAAAATGATGGGTTCGCTCCGACTCAAGTAGCCGCCCTCAGCCAGGTTCCGTACCAGCGCTGCTGGTATATGCGGCGCATCGGAAAACGCAAAGTCCTCGAGCGTTTTCATCTTGGGGAAGTGTGCTTCCTTAATCCGCCGTGCGACCGCATTGCGGTCTCGCTCTTCCACTTCTGCCCCGAGTAGCGCTTCCAGATAACTGAGATGACTTTGCTTCTGGCGGATCGCCTGCTCGGCCACCTCTACGAACTGCCCGCCGATCGTTCGCAGCTGGAGTTGCTTGGCATACTGCCGGATGGCAGCCTGTTGCACGGGGGCGTTCATTGCATCACCCCGTTCGACGGGCAGTTCGCGAGCAACTGGTCGTAGTTCCTCGTCGTGGGTTGCGGTCGATCATATGCTCGCAACGCGCCAATCTCGACCGCTTCACCGGCTTCGCGCTTCCCAGCTGCGTCGCTGGTGAGCAGCAAGCGCACGGCCTCGGCATCGAAACAACTCAGATCCAGAGCTTTTTCCAGCGCTTCCTTCAGCCGTGGATATCCATGTTGACGGCCCAGCAGTAACACGTCGATCATGGCTCTGGTCCCATCCTGTTTGCCTCTTCGTTGCTTCAGTGCCTCCCAGAAGTGATCGAAGCTGGCCGGCCAGCGCCCTTGGGCCCGCCACTGCTCGAGCGCTGTCGAGCCCGCAAAAGCTCCGGGCTTCTTCGTCAGTGCATCCAGGTAATGCTCCAGGTTGAGTACTTTCTGTTGCCGCTGGAAGCAGCGTTCGTGCCGTGCCACACACTCTCCCTGATGCCAGATCTCCACGTGGGCAGAGTGCACCTTGGCCTGCACTTCCAGACCGACCGGCAGCGGAACCGAATAGAAGTTGGTCAGCACCTTCGCGCAGCCACTGGTGTTCACATGGGGGAAGTGAACCGCAGCCAGATCAAAGCCTTCCTTCAGCCCCTTTAAATGCTCCTGCTCGAGACTCATTCCCGCACCGACGGTCTGCATCCGCCCACCAATGATCCGTTGCTCATCTTCCTTGGAAGATCTCAGCAATAACGCATCGAGTTCTTCCCAACTGGCCACGTTCGGTACCGGCACCATATGGTTCCGGCGAAAGTATCCGCCTTCTCCTTCCACGCCACCCTTCTCGTGACCTTCCGCCGGCGTACAGAACTCCGATTCGAAATCCCAATGCGATCGGAAAGCGATGAATCGCGTGGTCTCCTCTCGCTGGTGCCCTCGCAGAATCTTTTTCACCGCAGAGCGCAGGTTGTCATAGCGAAGGATCTTGAACACGCCGCCAAAATAAGCAAACGCCCGCTCGTGAGCTTCCAGAAAGGCTTGCTGGCTAGCATGCGGGAAGGCGCAATGGAAAGCTCCGCCACTGGCCATGCTCCGCATGCAAAACAGGTAGGCCTTCTGCCTTTCTTCGCCGATGTCCGCATACGCTTCATACCAGTCCACCTGCGCTTCTTGACCCCAGCTGTAAGACTGCGGAATGAAGACTTCCTGACTGAGGAGTCTCAGTTCTATCTTTCGCTCGCGCACGTAGTGACGAATCGTGGACTCGCCGATCTGCACCCCAGGCATCTCTGCGCCCATCCGGCACCAGATCCGATGTGCGGTGTGCCGTTGCTTTCGTGGCGCCTTGCGGTCCGCTTCCAGAATCGCTTCCACAAAAGCCTTCGCTGGTTCCAGTTTCGGTCTCTCGCGCACAGGTATCTTTCGCTCCACTGGAACAGCACGGAGCACTGCCTCACGCACGATGCGCCGGTGAATCCCTAGCTTCTTGGCGATTCCTCGGATCGTTCCCCCACCATGCTCGTACTCGCGTCGTATCTGCTCGAATAGCTCCACCTTGCTTCTCCTGTCCACCGGCCCTCCCAGGGGCCGACTGAGCCCGAAGGAGATACACGGTATCTGAGTTTCAGTAGGGTGGGGCCAAATCAAACGATCGAAAGGGGCCAAATCAGAGTAGCGAAATCACCGCGGCCCGCATTTGAGGATATGGCCGTGGTGCAGGAGGCGGTCGAGCATGGCGGTGACCGCCGCGCTGTCGCCGAGCAGCTTGCCCCAGTCTTCCACAGGGCGGTTGGAAGTTACCAACGTGCTGGCGCGTTGGTAACGGCGCATCACGATCTCCAGTAGCTCTTCTGCCGCGGTGGGTCCTAACTTACGCATGCCCAAGTCATCGATGATCAGCAGGGGCACGGTGGCCAGCAGTTCCATGTGCTCTTTGCGCTTTCCGTCCAGGGCGGCTTCGGCGATTTCCTCGAGCAGGACGTGCGCCTCGCGGTAGATCACCCGATAGCCCTGGCCGATGACCGCCTGCCCGATGGCCTGGGCCAGATGGCTTTTGCCGGTGCCGGGTGGACCTAGAAAAAGTGCATCTTCGCGGCGAGCGATGAAGCTGGCCGTGGCCAGATCGAAGACCAGGCTTCGATTCATCTTCTTGTTGAAGTTGAAATCGAAGTTGTCGAGCGTCACCTGCGCATCGCGAAATTGCGCTTGTTTCCGGCGCCGTTCCAGCAGGCGGTCGCCGCGACGAGTCAGTTCATCGGATACCAGACAGGAGAGGAAGTCGAGGGGGGCCATCGGTTCCGCTTGGGCTTGCTGCAGGCGCGTCTCCAGCACCGCCGCGATGCCGCCCAGACGCAGTTGGCGCAAGGCGCGATTCAACTCGATCAGATTCATTCCGGTTGCTCCTTGCTTTGGAGATTGATGAAATCGCGATACTCGGTGAGCCCGCGAATCAGGGGATCGATCTGGCGTAAAAACATTTGCGGGTGCGGGCGGCGCTCCAGATAACGACGCACGAAGCGATATTCATGCACACCGACGTCCAGCGCGGTAGCGCAGGCCTCTTCGACCGCGGCCGCCCCGTATTTCTTAATCAGGGAAAGCACTCCCAGGATGCGGCGGATGCCTGTCTCGGCTTGCCGCTGATAGATCAGCTGGCAGAGCTTGCCGATCTGCGCTCCCGCATGTTCGGCACGCCGCAACAGTTGCGTCGTGCTCAGCGGCATTTTCTTGGGGTGATCTTCTTCCTGGATGCGATATCCGCCGCGTTTCTGGCGCAGGTGCTCGCGAAGAAGTTGGTTGGTGTTCGGATGCAGGATGCGCACGTACAGCGCATCCCATTGCACCTTCACTGGCCGCCCGATCCATCCCGGCGGCAAGCTGTAATAGGCGGCTTCGACCTCCACGCAACCGTCCAGATGCACGACGCGTTCTCCGTATTGGTAATAGCGGAAGGGTTCCAGAGGCAAGGGCAGCAAGTGCGGTTTTTCTTCGGCGAACATGACGGCGACCTGGCGCTTGGTCGTGCCATGGATGCGCGTGTCGGCCCAGCGCTGCTCCCAGCGATCCAGATAGGCCTGCGCTTCCTCCAGACTCTCGAAGCGCATTCCTTTGAGCGGCGTTTTCTGCGCGTGGCCGATCCCCGACTCCACTTTCCCTTTGCGATCGGGATCTTGAATCCGGCAAGGCAGTGCCACCACACCGTAGTGCGCCAGGACATCTCGAAACAGTGGATTGACGGTGGGATCGTATAGGTCGGGAGCCAGCACTCCTTCTTTCAAGTTGTCCAGGACCACCACTCGGGCGCAACCACCTAAGCGACGAAAAGCTTTCTCATGGAGTTCGGCCCAGATGCGCGCACTGGAACGCCACGTCAGCAAGCGCACCGATTTGCGGCTGTAGCCGAGAGTCAGCACGAACAGCCGCGTCCGGCGATACTTGCCACTCTGCGTTTCGCGCACCATCGGACCACTGCCGTAGTCGACCTGCGCTTCTTCTCCCATGGCGGTCAGGATGATGCCCGCCGCTTCTGGAAGCCGGGGTCCCCGAAGCTTGCGCACGAAGCGCTTCACCGCCTGATAGTCGCCTGCAAAACCGTGGTCGGACACCAGGTCTTGCCAGATCGCCTTGCCATTGCGTCCACGGGCGAGGTCCTGCTCGATCAACTCCCGGTGCGCTTCACAGACACTTGCCGATGGAGGAGAAGGGGCACTCGGAGCGCCCTGTTTTTCTGAAAAAGAGCCTACAAAGTCGGGGGTCACCATGGCCGGTTTTGCCCCAGAGTCGGGGGTCACCCGTATGGCCGGTTTTGCCGGCGCTCGGCGTCCCCACCCAGGCAGGCACACCACCACCCCGGCTGACTTTAGGTAAGCACTTGCGGTTTCTCTACGGACACCAGTGGCTTGCTCGATGCGCCGTAAAGGCCATCCGAGCTTCCCCAGTGCGATGACTTGTTGCTTCTTTTCTTCGCTCAAGACATTGCTCATGCCGAAGGAGCCTATAAGCGCTCCTCTCGGAGTCAATGTCCCGGGCCTTCCTATGGCCGGTTTTCAGCTGACCCTACATGGCCGGATTTGGGTGACCCCTGAGGGAGTCGAGTATTTGTCACAACCCCGTTCTGTTGTATGGCAATCGGGATAAAATGGGATACTCTTCTATAGCCCGAATGGACGCTTTCAGTAGAGCGGCCATTCGGGTTCACTTTTTCACTTGACAAATCAAGGCGACCTACTGGATTCTAGGAATGGCGACTTATTCGACGGCTCAGGTTGCAGAGATTTTGGGTATTGGCACGGACACTCTGCACCGTTGGCTGAAGCAGAAGAGAGTTGCCACGCCCGAGCTTCAGCTTGTCGGTGGCGTGAAAGTTCGCCTCTGGTCTGATGCGCAACTGCTCGCGGCAAGGAAGTACAAGGCTGAGCATTATTGGGGCAAAGGCAGTCAGAAAAAGCGAAAGAAGCGAAGCAAGTAAACAAGCGGGACGCGCGGGTGTTAGAAGCACCGGCGCGTCCCTGACCAACGTGCCTACTAGGAGGCGACGATGGCTGCAAAAGAACTTATCGATTTTCTATTCTCTGCGCAACTCGCCTCGCGCTCGATGTTTCCGACCCTAATTCCTTCCGAGTCGATCGTTCAATCTCCTCCTTAGCTGACTGGCGATTGTGTTTGTCGAGCCGGTCGGACTTGCGACCGCCTCACTATCCGTGTGTCGCAACACTTCTATCAACGATCGGACAGCGGCGTTCCCGCCGCAAGAAATGGTGGAATCAAATGCAAAAAGCGCATCTGTACGAAGCAATTCTGTTGGTAAATCGAGGCGTGGACGAGGCCGTACGCGGCCTCGAACGACTCAAACGAGCCAAGGATTCGCAGCTCGATTCCTCGTGCTTCGATGAAGAGTTAGTGTTGTTTGAGGACCACCGCGCACGGCTCAATTCCTACGTTTGCAGCGCCCTCCAGCACTCAGAGTTGGAGGATTCTGTCCGCTTTGAAATCCGGTACCGCGAATACGAGAAGAACACCTTGGACGAGGTGCAGGTCTATCACGACGTGCAGGTTGTCGAAGATCGCCGGCGCGCTGAGGGAAAACCGCCCAAGGTGCAGTTCTTTACGCACGAGGAACAGCAGGAATGGGAACGGCGGTATCCGCAGGCGCCCGCTAATATCGAGAACGAACCAAATCGTGCCCGAGGGGAACAGACATGAAACTCGCTCTGTCCCAAGAGGTCTTGGATTTGAATCAGGCATTCGAACAAATGATGCGCGGCCTCACAAAACTGGAGAGGGTTCGAGCCTTCAATACGGAACAGATTCGGCGTGTCCGCGCCGCAGTGGAGACCGCCCGTGTGGATGCGAATCGGGAATTCTTCGACAGCTTTGAAGAACTCGTCGAGGACGACGCGTCCTGGGCCTACAAGTTTCAGCGTGAGTACAACCAGAAAACCAACGACCCGGACGATGTTTATTTCGACATCAACGACGCCGAAGAGAGGCGCGAGAAGAAGGGCTTGCCACCACGCGTGGCGATCCTTCCCGACTGGGATATGAGCGACGAGGAGCGCTACGAGGCGGAGCAAGCGGAAAAGAAAAAGCAGGCTGCCAGGAAGACGAAACGGCGCAAGATCAGCTCTCAAAAGAGCAAAAGGCGGGCGCAGGCTGCTATTGCTCCCGCGTCCGAAGGGAAGGGAAGTCAATGAGGAAGAAAAAAACACGGGAGCCACAAGAGAGGGATATACCCAAGCCTGGGAAGCAATATCCCGGCGTCCGCGGCAAGATCGTGGATTGGGCCGAGCACGTTTTCGAGGAAGGGATGCTATACGTGCGGGTTCGCTTCACGGACAAGACCGAATTGTGTTGGACGCTGCAGACGGCACACGTGCTCAGAGAAGCCGACCTGAGCGATTGGAAAACCGGAGACTTCAAACAATTGAAGCTGTATGCGGAGAACGAAATCGATTGGCCAGAGTGACCCGGAGACAGTCTGTCCAGAGCGCCTAGGCTGCTGTGCAATTCGGCGAGACGGACCCGCCCCTGACGTTCGCGAGCTTGGCTCAGTCAACGCCGACAACGCGTCAGGGAGTGATGCCAAGACGCTGCACAGATTTCGCAGGTTGATGGGCCAGGCACCTGCGGGCGACGTGAAGCTGCTGCCATTCAATGGCTCAGAAAATGGCTCGGAGGAAAAAGCGCAACGCGCGGTTTTCTTAAAATCGGCGATTTTGATGAGCGACTCGGCCCGACACTATGTAGGGCGTCGAAAAGAACGCTGACGGTAATTTCATATGTTTTCTAATAACGGTGAAACCTCTGAGCTTCGATGCAAGGTAAGACCAGGGAACGTTGGCAAGAACTGTGCGAGCAAGCCGCGAACGAACAAGACCCGACGAAAATGTTGGAATTGATCGAAGAAATAAATCGCCTTCTTGCGGCCAAATATGACCGCGTAAGCCACGGATGCGAGGCTAGCGAATCCAGCACGACCCGGCATGGCTAGTCTGTGTCATAATACGCGCCGATGAAGCGCAAACCTTCCGTACCAGAAGTTCTGCCAACCAGTCCCGTAAGCTTGCTCTGGCCTTTCTGTGATGCAAAACCCGGCCACGATTGCCTTACAACTTCGGGTGGGCTGTCTGCCGTGCATATAGCGAGAATTAAAGCAGCGGCAAGAGTTTGCGAAGCAAGAAAAGGCTGAACCTCGTTTTGTGGCCCATCCGTTCTTGAGTGGTTAGCGCGCGTTCTGAAATTTCAAGTCGGTTTGCTGGTAGGTGGCCTTGGTTTTACAGCTGGGGCACTGGCGCTCCCTGCCTTGCGCTGGGAACACAGGCCGCGAGGGCAGATGAAAATCGGCCAGGATGTCAGGTATTAGAGAATAGGCGATTGCTTCGTGGCAGTTTTTGCAGTCTTGCCATCGGCTCAAATCGTCGGGATTTCGACAAAAGCGCTAGACTTGGTCTGTACTGGCGCCGGAGCATATGTAGGGAATCGAACAAACGCTATCGGTGTTTCCCTGTATTTCGGTGCCAGGGCGAGTGATTAAACGGAAGTTGGACAGCGGCTGGAAGGTGGGGTCTGTAGTAGCCTTCCAACCGCTGTTGGTGCTACGAGCGCGGCCATGGGGATGATCCGAGCTCGTCTGACGTGTTAGCAAGCGTTTGGCGTATCGGGAATTAGCAGAATTAACAGGTCCAGTGTGATTCCGCGCTCTGAAAGTAAGACAACGTAAGCATCGGTCAGGGGAGGGAGGCTGCAACGCCCTCACATCATTGGTCTTCTGGGATGTGATTGTTCTTTCGACTCCACACACTTCCGCCATATCTTTCTGACGTGACGAATTTATGAAAAGCGGACCGTCAATGAGCGGCGTTAAGGGAAATTCTGCTGGTTTATGGACCGTTCCCAGCGCGATTGACAACCGAGGGTTTCAGGTGTGCGCCACATATCTGCTCGTTGCGTCTGGCCTCTTTGTGATAGCGTTAGAAGTTCGAAAATGTCCGGCGACTCTCCGAAGCTGAAGGCTCATGGTTTTCGGCACAAGATCCACTCTGCAAGTGGTCTTGCGGTGCTCGGTGGCATACTCCTAGCCGCGAGCGCTCCCACAGGTTTCACCGCCGCGATGTACGGACAGCAAACTGATTCCAAGGCGTCACCTTCTCCTGCGGCACCTGTTGTGGTGCAGCCCGGTGCCCCAGGGAAGCCGAGCAAAACGCTCCCGCCATCCACAAAGGGCAAGCTGCCGCCGCCATCACAAGCGGATGTGGAGTTCATGCAGGGCATGATCATGCATCATTCGCAGGCGGTGGAGATGACCGCGCTGATCCCCTCTCACACCGAGAACAAGGATTTGCGGTTGCTGGGCGCGCGTATCAGCAGCTCGCAGTCGGACGAGATAAGTTTCATGCGTCGATGGCTGGCAGCACGCGGAGAACCCCCTTCCATGGTGATGGCAGGAATGCCCGCCACGGCGGGTAAATCCGACACGGACAAGTCCGGACAAGCGATGGCTTCGATGGCCATGGCGCTGATGCCCGGGATGCTGACACCGGAGCAGATGGAAGCGCTGCGCAACGCCAAGGGCGCGGAGTTCGATCGCCTGTTTTTGACCGGCATGATTCAGCACCACAATGGCGCGCTGATCATGGTGAAGGAGTTGTTCGATACGGCGGGCGCGGGGCAGGAAGCGGACCTGTTCAACTTCGCGACGGATGTGGACAGCGGGCAACGCGCCGAAATCAGGATTATGGAGTCCATGCTGGAAAAGAAACCGTTAAAGGAGAAGTGATGAACCGAATGCAATGTGTTGCTTTGCGTCTGGCAAGCGTGGCCGCGGCCGCAATTTTCTTGGGCTGTAGTGTGAGCAGCATTCAGGCACAGGCGACTCCGCCTGCAACGCCTGCGCCGCAAGCTTCCGCGCAGTCACCCACGCCTTCGGGTGCTCCAGCGGACGCGAACAATTCGGACGAGGATCGTAATCCGTTTGCTCCGGCTCCGGCTCCGCCGCTGCCGCCGGGGATGACGGGGTCGGACGTAAACGATCCACGCTACAAGCTGACGCCGGGGTTATATGACGCGGGCGAATCGTCCATGGGCATGAAGCACCTGCTGCTGGTCAAGAAGCCCGACGCGTTTCAGCTCGGGACGGACCAGCCGGACGACCCGAAGGTGCAGAAGACGATCGGCCAGCTCGGCATCGGCGGCATGGTGGCGAAGATGCCGAAAGAGTTGCAGCTGGTGATCGCGCAGCTCGCTTTCTCGAACTCGGACCTGGCGTTCCAGGGCAACCACCTTTTCCAGGGGAATTTTTACGGCATCAATATTTATGACATTTCCGATCCCTCGAAGGCCGCGATCGTGACTTCGATGGTGTGCCCAGGCGGGCAAGGCGATGTGTCGGTATACAAGAATCTGCTGTTCATGTCCGTCGAAATGCCGAATGGGCGCCTGGATTGCGGCGCTCAGGGATTTCCGCCGGAACCTCCGCCGCCCGCAGGACACGAAAAAGAGCGCCGACCGCCGGCAGCACAGAAAGATCGCTTCCGCGGCGTGAGGATCTTCGACATTTCGGACATCAAGAACCCCAAGCAAGTGGCGGCGGTGCAGACGTGCCGCGGCTCGCATACGCATACGCTGGTGGTCGACCCGAACGATAAGGAGAACGTCTACATCTACGTCTCGGGCACATCGTTTGTACGTCAAGCAGAAGAACTGGCAGGTTGCTCGGGCGAAAAGCCGGACAAGGACCCGAACACGGCGCTGTTTCGCATCGACGTAATCAAAGTTCCGGTGGCCGCTCCGCAGGACGCGAAAATAGTGTCGAGCCCTCGCGTGTTTATCGATCCGCGGACGGGCGCGCTGAACGGTCTGAACAACGGCGGCAGCCACGGCAAAGATGCGACGAAGCCTGTCGAAAAGGCTGAGGACACCGACCAGTGCCATGACATCACGGTGTACTCGGCGATTGGCCTTGCGGCGGGCGCGTGCTCGGGCAACGGCATCCTGCTAGACATCAAGGACCCGGTGCATCCGAAGCGCGTGGATGCAGTGAACGATCCGAACTACTCCTACTGGCACTCGGCTTCATTCTCGAACGACGGGACCAAAGTCGTGTTTACCGACGAGTGGGGCGGTGGCCTGGGGGCGCGGTGCCGTCCGAATGATCCCAACAAGTGGGGCGCAGATGCGATCTTTCATCTCCACGATGACAAGCTGACCTTCGCGAGTTATTACAAGCTGCCGGCTGCGCAGGCCGACACGGAGAACTGTGTCGCGCACAACGGCTCGCTGGTCCCGGTTCCGGGGCGCGACATCGAGGTGCAGGCCTGGTACCAAGGCGGCATCTCCGTGATGGACTTCACGGATGCGGCTCAACCTTATGAGATCGCCTCCTTCGATCGCGGACCGATTGATCCGAAGATGCTGGTGCTGGGCGGCGACTGGTCGGGATACTGGTACAACGGCTACATCTACGGTTCGGAAATCGCGCGCGGGCTGGACGTCTTCGAATTGACGCCGACGAAGTTCCTCACGCAAAACGAAATCGATGCGGCGAAGGCGGTTCAGGTGCCCGATCTGAACGTGCAGGACCAGCAGAGGCTCGAGTGGCCTGCGAAGTTGGTTGTCGCGAAGGCGTACGTAGACCAGCTCGAGCGTTCGCAGGCTTTGCCGGCGGAACGAATCGCGGCTCTACGAACGGCCATCAGCACCGCAGAGAACTCGCACATGAGCAAGAGCAAAGTGGCCAAGCTGAAGGGCATGTCGCCGTCCTTGGAGAAGGACGCCGCCACGGCGAAAAATCCGACCGACGCGACACGGCTGCATGCACTGGCGGATATCCTGAAGCATCCCTCAGCATAACCACATCGCGAGCCCGACGTTAGACTGGACTGCGGATACAAATCAAAAGCCCGACCCTTCCCAAACGTCCGGAAGGGTCGGGCACCTCAAAAATCAACAACATTCTTCCGGTGGACGAAAGGGTGTGTCACCCGCCTTTTTTCTTCAACACCGTGCTGATCTTCGTCTTGCCGAATCTCTGCACATTGACGTCGAGCTACAGGAAGAGCAATTGCTGGTGACTGCCCGTGGCACGCTTGAATTCGACGCAGCCCTGCGACTCCTCAAGCAGGCGTGTGCGACGGCTAAGGACGAAGGCGTTAACAAAATCCTTGTGAACGGTCTAGCACTAAAAGGAGAGCTTTCCACGGTTGACAGGTATAGGCTCGGAGCAGAAATGGCCTTATACCTCAGGCAGCTTCAGATGCTTCCAAGGCTGGCGTTCGTTGGCAAGCCGCCCACGATGGATGGCTTCGGCGTGCGCGTCGCACAAAATCGAGACGTATTTACTGAGATATTTTCCAGCCAGCAAGCGGCGCAGGAGTGGCTGTACAAGTGGCCCCAACGCTAGTGCGCGTTCTGAAATCTCAAGTCCAATGGCTGGTAGGTAGACTTGGTTTTGCACTGGGGCACTCGCGTGCTGCCTTCCGCTGGGAACGCAGGTCGCGAGGGCAGATGATAATCAAACAGGATGTCAGGTATCAGAGAATAGGCGCAAGTTTTATGGCGCAGTTCTTGCAGTCCAAAAGCCAGCTCGCCATCGGCTCCTGCGGTTTTCGATAAAAGCGGTAGGCCCGGCCGACGCTGCCGCTCAACCATAAGCTGAGGACATCGCACACGCGCTATCGGTGTTTTCCTGTGTTTTCGCGGGTGGGGGTACACTGTTGCAGCACGACTGGCCAAGATGCAGAAAGCACGCCGCCCGCCTTTTCGCACGGCCCTTCGCGCCGCGCTCCGCCTGCGCTGCCCCTACTGCCAGCAGGGAGGCGTGCTCGCTCGCTGGCCGAATAAAATCTGTCCGGCGTGCTCGCGCTGCGGTCTTTCCTTCTTCCGCGAGCCGGGTTACTACATCGGTGGCATGATCATCACGTATAGCCTCACGCTCATGGTCGTCATTCCCGTTTTTCTTGTGTCCCTTCTTCTGCCCGACTTGAGAAGCGTCTCCGACGACGGTCGCGTGGCCCTCTGGCTCCTCTTCGCCGTCCCACTTTCGTTGCTCCTCATGCCTTACTCCTACAGCCTGTGGCTTCATCTCGATTTCTGGTTCGAACCCTGGACCCCTCAAGAGCGATGAGGGCTCCAAGTATTTCAAGCATTTGGAATCGCTGGTTAAGTTCCACGTTCAGGCCTTCTAAGCTGGGGTTGCCTTTCTGTTCGGTCTGCCAGTCGTCGCCCGAGCCCAGATCAGACACACTAGGCAACGATGTGCGCGCTTTACCGGCTGGAATCTTTCAGGCCGCGGTCTTTCATCATTGGCTCGACGCTCGGGGCTTGGCCGCGCCAGTTCGCGTACATCTTCGCTAGGTCTTCTGTGTTGCCGCGCGATAGCACCATCTGGCGAAAACGGTCGCCGTTTGCGCGCGTCAGGCCGCCGTGCTCTTCGAACCACTGATACGCGTCGTCGTCGAGCATCTCCGTCCAGAGGTAGGCGTAGTAGCCGGCGGAATAGCCTCCGCCCCAGATGTGCCCGAAATAGGTGGAACGATAACGCGGCGGCACCGTGCTGAGCAGCAGGTGCGTTTTCTCCAGCGCCTGTTTCTCGAAGTCATCCGGCTGCTGCAACGGAGCGCTGGCTGGAAGCGTGTGCCACTGCATGTCCAGTTCGGCGGCCGCGAGCAGTTCAGTCAGCATGTATCCCTGATTAAAAGTCTTGGCTTTCCTCACCTTAGCCACCAATTCCGCAGGCATCGGCGCGCCGGTCTTGTAGTGCTTCGCGTAATTATTGAACACAGCAGGATAGAGTGCCCAATGCTCATTGAATTGCGAAGGGAACTCCACAAAGTCTCGCGGCGTTGAGGTGCCCGAAAGGCTCGGGTACTCGGTGTTCGCGAACATGCCATGCAACGCGTGGCCGAACTCGTGGAACATGGTGGTCACGTCGCTGAAGCTAATGAGCGCGGGCTCGCCGGGCGCGGGCTTCGAGAAATTTGCCACGTTGTAGACCACCGGCAAATTGCCCAGCAGCTTCGACTGGTCCACAAAATTGCTCATCCACGCGCCGCCGTTCTTGTTGTCGCGTTTGAAATAGTCGCAATAGAAAAGTGCCAGCGGCTTGCCGTCCGCGTCCGAGACTTCGAACACGCGCACGTCAGCTTGGTACACCGGGATGTCCTTGCGCTCCTTGAATGTGATTCCGTAGAGCTGAGTGGCCGCGTAGAAGACGCCGTTTTCGAGCACGTTGCTCAGTTCGAAGTACGGCTTGACCTCCGCCTCGTTCAGGTCGAACTTGGCCTTCCGCACTTGCTCGGAGTAGAAGTTCCAATCCCAAGGCTGCAGAGCGAAGCCACTCTTTTGCGCGTCAATGAGATCCTGAATGTCCTTGCCCTCGCTCGCCGCTTTGGCGGTCGCGCCAGGCACCAGGGCATCGAGGAATTTCATGGCGGCGTCGGGAGTCTTCGCCATCTGGTCTTGCAGCTTCCAGGCTGCATGATTCGGGAAGCCGAGCAGCTGTGCACGCTGTGCTCGTAGCTGCGCCATTCGCGCGATGGTGTCGCGAGTGTCGTTCGCATCGCCATGCTCGGAGCGATTCCAGGAATTCTCGAATAGCGCTTCGCGCGTGGCTCGCACGCTGAGTGATGCGAGGTCTGGCTGCTGCGTCGTATTCTGCAGCGGGAGCACGGAGCCTTCCTGCTTGCGACTCTGCGCCGCTTGCTGAGCGGCGGCGATCTGCGCGTCACTCAAGCCGGCCAGCGCGCTTTTGTCGGTAGTTGCGAAGGCGCCATTCTTGGTGGCGTCCAGAACCTTCGTCGAGAAGCTGTTCGAGAGCGTCGAAATTTCTTCGTTCAGTTTCTTCAGCTCGACCTTGTCCGCATCCGAAAGCTTCGCGCCGGAATGGACGAACTCGTCGTAGGTGATCTGGAGCAGCCGCTGCGATTCCCGATCGAGCTTCAGCGACTCGCGCTGGTCGTACACGGCGCTCACGCGCGCAAAAAGTTTAGCGTTTAGGTAAATTGCATCGTGGTGCGCGGCTAGTTTGGGCGCCTCGTCGGCCCGGACTTTCAGCAGCAGGGGATTCGTGTTCGCCTCGCTCACCGCGCCAAACGCATTCTGCGCCCGGCGCAGGAGCTGCCCGGTCTTCTCCATGGCCACCAGCGTATTCTCGAAGGTCGGCGGCGCGGGATTGTCAGCGATCGCCTGGATTTCTGTGATTTCCTGGTCCATGCCCGCTTCGATGGCCGGCTGATAATCCTCGTCTTTAATTTTGTCGAAGGGCGGGGCGTGGAACGGCAGCGTGCTGGGCGCATAAAACGGGTTCGACGGACCGAACTTCGAATCGTCGGCCTTGGCGGCGGTCAAGCTGGCGCCTGCTGCGATGGCGCCGGTAGTGAGTAAAATAATCATGTGTTTGAGCATAACCTTCCGGGATTTTGACGACACAGGTTGTATCGGCATTATTTTGTTCGCGATTGATTGTACGGGAATTTCTTCGTCCGCCACAAGGACCGGTCGGAATTATGCCGCGGCCTGTTCGGCCAAGGCTTCCGCTACCGCGATGTTTTTCACTAGCTCAGGCGGTATGCTGTGCCGTCCCTGCAGGTACGCGGGGCTGTTGTACGACAGCCAGGCTTTGCCCAAGCCGTCTTCCCAGACCAGAATCTTGAGGGGCAGGTCAATCGCGCTGGTCGGAGCCGCCAGCATCACGGGCGTGCCGCCCTGGGGATTCCCGAAAATCAGCAGCTTGGTGGGGCGCATTTTCAATCCCGCTTTTTCCGCTTCGCCGCTATGGTCAACCAGCGCGAACAGCATGATGCCCTTCGACTGCAGAATACCCTTCAGCTTTTCCACGGTTTGATCTACCGAATGGCTGCTGGGCTTGTTGATGATGCCGTTGTCCGGAGCAGTTGTGGCCATGGCTGCCTCCTTGTCCTCACCGCAGGTTGCATAGAAACGTTAGACGCGCCGCCTGTCTTTGGGTGTTGTGGATTGTGCCATGGGCCGCTCACGTCCGTAAATTATTTGGCGCAGCGCGACGGCCGTGAGCAAAAGCACGATTGGATCTATCGGCAGACGGTAGCGCGGCAGAGCTAAGGTAAGGTAATACGCCCAGGGATAAACGACCGGAAACACCGCGACAGGAAACCAAAATGGGTTTCGGCTGCGAAAGAGAATGACAATGCCGCACAGCGCCCCCGCCGCTGCGAGCAGATTGAACGCCAGAATAAACCGAAACGAAAGCGATGGCGTTCCAACGAAATCCGTCAAGGGATTTGGCGTGCCGCCCGACCAGATAGAAATGAAGCGATTCGCGATCAGGTATGCTTCGCGAGCCGGATGCGACCGTATGTATTGCACGGCTTCCTGCCTCTTCTCATGCATGTAGGCGATTTCGCCCATCGCAATGTACTGCCCGCGTTCGGTCGCGTTGTAGATGGGATGCAGGTCGCCGCGAAAGATGTCCTGCGTTTGGTCGTTGTTGCCCAGCCACAATTGCAATCCGAGAACGGAACGCAGCGGGACGAAGCGGTGAAATACTCTGTAATTGCGAATCGTCCAGGGCACGCAGCAAAGAACGACAAGGAGCACTGCCGCTGCCGCCCGTAATGCCCACGCGCGGTTTGCCCGGTGTTGACGGTAAGCCAGCCATCCAAGCAGCCACGGAAATAGCGCCGCCAGCGTGGCATTAACCATGAGCGCGACGCCCCACAGCAATCCATAAGCACACCAGTCGCGCATCCGTCCCGATTCCGCTAGCGCAATCGTCGCCCACAAAATCGTTGCCACCAGCAGCGCTGAAATCGACGCATCCCACATGCTTTCGACTGGAATCAGAATGGCGTTCGGGAAGACGGCCCAGAGCCATGTGGCACTGGCAGCCAGTCCGACGCCGCCAAGCCGCTTTCCCGCATAAAAAATCGGCACACAAGTGAGCGTGCAACACAAAATGTTCAACAGCACCGCGGCCGTCCACGCATGGAGCGTGTACGCGCCGAACAGGCGAAAAATTCCGGCGAGAAGCAGCGGGTAGCCCGGCGTCATCCAGGCGGTCGGTCCGGTATCCACGCGAAAGGGCGAACTGAAACCGTGGCCGGCGGCAAGAGAATGAGCGATGTTGCCCGACTCAAAAAGGAAGGGAATCACGCTGACCGCTTGCTTCGGATGAATCAGCCGGTACTGCCACATGAAACCCAGCCGCACCGCCAGCGCGACGAGCAGGATGATCCAGATTGACGTTGCTGCGGCGCGCAGAACTATTTTCATGTTTAGGAAGCCTGGCATTCCTTGGCCTTGGACGCAAGGCGTTCCCGCTTGGATACGCAAGCAATCGAATCACGTCGCGCATCGAACGCGAGAAAACGTGATAGGTTCGTAGCATTGATTATGGCCAGGAAGAAAAAAGACCGGCTGCGCGTGCACAAAGAAGCGCGGCGTTTGGCGCGTCTGGGAATAGGCGCGCCTCCCAGTGAACGCGTCATCCCCGACAAACGGAAGAAGGCTCCAAAGCACAAGAAGCGATTGGTCGACCCGGATTCAAATTAAGTTGGTAAACTGCGGTGGGTTTCGTTTCGGAACCAAGATCCGGGGACCTAGTTCGATTTGGAACGTGCTGGTTGTTAGCGGCGAGCACCTACCTCCTAAGTCGAGCCTCTACAATCGGCCAACCTCCAACTAGACATTTCGTCAGCCTCAGGCATGAAGCGTTGTCCGATTCCAAGATCCCAAACAGGGTTGCGTTGCTTCCGCCGTCGCGCTTCGAGCCGAAAAAGCCCGTGGCGGACTCCCACGAGCGGCTGTTCTTCGCCATGACCGCGAAGGTTTACGCTGCAGCCGGACTGGACTTGGAAGAAACCGCGTCCCTGCGCCCGCACTTCCATGAAGTCGATCCCTTGGCGAAGCCGTTCGTAGGCTTGCCCACCCCGGCGTATTACGTTGGCGGAGCGCTGTTCGCCACCGGTGAGAACTGGCTAGGCTGGAAAATGGCGCGGTCGCTGCGCTGGCACAAAATCTAGTGGGTTCCGCAAGTCACTTCGATCCCAGGAAACGTGGCCGGATGCTCCTACACCTGCGCGCACAAGATAACGAATTAGCCAGATTCTTACGTAGTTCCGCGGCGCAGTGAATGCATAAATAAAAAAGCGCTCCGATTTCTCGGAGCGCTTCATGCGCAAATCCCCCGTACGCCTCGGTTACGCCTTCTTGTTCGCTTTCAGTGCATTCAACGCCAACGTCAGGCGCGACTTGTAACGGTTCGCCGTATTTTCGGAGAGCGTCCTCTTGCGGATGGCCTTGTCCAAATCGGAAAAAGTCGTCGAAGCCAGGCTTTGCGCCGTCGCCGTATCACCCGCCGCCAGGGCCGCGCGCATCCGGCGGATCGAGGTACGCACGCGTGTGCGATTCATGCGGTTCACCGCTGCGCGGTGCGCCGACTGCCGGATATTCTTCAAAACTGATTTCGTCTTCTTCTTATGCTTTACAGCCGCACCCTGAGCCATTCAGTACTCCTCCATGGTCTATTTCGAATTACCAAGAATATCCGACGCGTCCGCTCCTGTCAATTTTGCCAAGCAACGCGGGTAGGGTGTGTATCGATGACTGTCCCGAAACTTTTCATTCCAGAGCGCGTAGTGTAAATAAGAGGTACCCGCAATGGCCCAAGAGCAATTCTCAAGACGGGGCTCGTTCACCACTGCGCTGTTCGTCATCGCTATTGGTGTTTTCTTCCTGCTCATCAATCTACGTCCAGGGCCGGATATCTGGTGGTACGTCCTGTCGCGCTATTGGCCCGTCCTGCTGATCATCATCGGCCTCGGCAAGATGTGGGACGCCTGGATGGACCGTGGCTCGACCGATCCGACTGCGCCGCGCCATCACTCTGGCGGCCCCATTGCGGTGCTCATCATCGTGCTGTTCCTGGGACTCGCTCTTTGGCGCGGAAGAACGGTGCGGGCCAGTCTTCACGACACCCAAGATATAGCGCTGCAAGGCGCTCAATCCGTAACCGCGAATATCGAAATTCCCGCCGGCACTCTGGACCTAAGCGGCGGAGCCAGCCAGTTGCTCGACGCCGATTTCAACTATCTGGAGGACAATGGGAAGCCCACGATTGATTATTCCGTGACGAATGGCCGCGGTGATCTGAACATCACGCAGGAGAACAGACACCATCTCCATTTCGCCACCGCGCGCAACGACTGGCGTCTGCGCTTTGTCGACAACGTGCCGTTAGATCTGAATGTTCAGATAGGCGCGGGCGAAAGTAATCTGCGCCTGCCGGGACTGAACGTGGGCACGCTCGACGTCAACATCGGAGCGGGCCAGTTGAGACTGGATCTCACCGGACCGCGCAAAACGAATCTGAACGTGGTTGTCCACGGCGGCGTGGGTACAGCAACGATTCGCCTGCCCAAGGATGTCGGAGTGCGCGTGCACGCCTCCGGCGGCATCGGCGCGGTCCATTCGGGCGGCCTCACACGCGACGGCGATGATTATGTCAACGCCGCGCTCGGCAAAACTCCAGCCACGATCGACGTAAGCATCGCAGGCGGCGTCGGCGCCATCAACCTGCAGTTAGAGTAAGCGTCAGCGAGATCTTTCCACCGCCAATCACCAATCACTGCCCATCCCCATTGACACTTTTCTTCTTCGCCTTTAGGCTAGCGCCACTGGCTGCCCGCACTTGCTCTTTGCGGGCGCGCCAGATAGGCTGCGATGCAACGCGACGAAATTCTTAAGCTCCTTGAACAGGTCGGCGCCATCCGCACGGGACACTTTGAACTTTCCAGCGGACGCCACAGCGCCACCTACCTCCAATGCGCTCTGGTTCTGCAGCATCCGAAATGCGCCGAACAGCTCGGCCATGCCCTCAGCGATCGTTTCAAGGACCACTCCGTCGCCTGCGTTGTATCGCCCGCGCTCGGCGGCGTGATCATCGGGCACGAAGTCGCTCGGGCGCTGGGCGTTCGCGCGCTTTTCGTTGAACGCGATCGCTCCGGCCAAATGGCTCTGCGCCGCGGTTTTGAACTGAAGCCCGGCGAACGCGCTCTGGTGATCGAGGACGTATGGACCACGGGCGGCTCGACTCGCGAAACGATCGGCGTGGTCGAACAGGAAGGTGGCCTGGCCGTCGCCGCCGGAGCCATCATTGACCGCAGCGGCGGCCGCTTGGAATTGAATGTGCCTTCGCGCGCGCTTCTGGAATTGGACGTCCCCAGCTACGAGCCCGACGATTGCCCGCTCTGCCGCGCCGGCGGCATGCCGACGCGTCCCGGCTCCCGCTTCTCCCGCGCCCAGCAATAGTTCGCGCGCAATGTTGCGCCTGAAATTGTCAGTGTTCTCCGCTATGATCTGCTGCGTGCCGTGATTTTTTGTCTGTCATCTGTGTATCGGCGTTCATCTGTGGTGTCTAGCCCTCCCGACGACATGAGATAATCGCTCCAGCCGATGCAGAACATCAAAATCACTATTGCCTATGATGGTGCGGACTTCCACGGCTGGCAATTCCAGCCGGGCATTCCGACCATCCAAGGCGCGTTGCACGACGCGCTGCAGCAGATAACGCAAGAAAAGCTCACCGTGCACGGCGCCAGCCGCACTGACGCCGGCGTTCATGCACTGGGTCAGGTTGCGCACTTCAAGACGCACTCGACTCTCGCCGCGGACGAAATTCAGCGGGCCATGAACGCGCTGCTGCCTCCGTCCGTGCGCATCATGGCAGCTGAAGAAGTTGGACAGGATTTTCATTCGCGCTGGATGGCGCAAGGAAAGACTTATCGCTACCGCATTTATCGAGGCCCGGTTCTGCCACCCTTTGGTTACCGGCGTGCACTACACTATCCCTGGTCGCTCGATGAAGCCGCGATGGCGACCGCCGCGCACCTATTCGAAGGTGAGCACGACTTCACATCGTTCGCGGCGTCTTCTGGCTCTGAAGAGGACGACAAAGATCGCGACATGCAGCGCGTGATCCATTCCTCCGAAATCGTCCGCGAGCCGAACAGCGAGGAGATCGCTTACGTCGTCCGCGGACGCTCGTTCCTGCGCTACATGGTCCGCAAGATCGTCGGCACGCTCATCGAAGTTGGCAAAGGCCGACTCACGCCGGCCGACATCCCGCAAATCTTCGAGGCCCGCGACCGCGCGCGCTCCGGACCCACAGTTCCGCCCGAAGGTCTTTACCTGGTGGCTCTCGAATATCCCGATCCCACCGATTCGCTGGCCTGTTTCGCCACGCGCCGCCGCGAGCGAACGCCGTAGCGCGGGGGTTGTGGCACAGCCGCTGTTGGCTGTGGGCCGTTCCCTTCAATCGCCAGCACCGCTTGTCAGCGAACATGTTCACCCAAATTCTAAGGGCGATGTTTCCGGCATTTCAGTTACAATCACAAAAGAAATGGCAGTCCCTTCACAGCTCGCCTCACCGACTTTGCGCGCCGTGGCTACCATCGAGTCCATCAATTCGGCTACGCAAGAAGTAAATGCCCGATTCGAAGTAACACAGCCGGCCGAATTGCCTGCCATCCTTGAACGTGCCCGGAACGCACAAAAGGATTGGGCCGCGCGCCCGCTCCGTGAACGGTGCACTATGCTGCGCGGTTTGCGGGATGCGATTTTCGCTCGCCGCGAGGAAATCGCGGATGTGGTCACCCGCGAAGCAGGGAAGCCGCGCGTGGAAGCCATCTTCGCTGAAGTGCTCCTCGCTCTTGATACGGCCGATTTTCTCGCACGCCAGGCCCCGCGCTGGCTGCGCCCCGAACGAGTCCCGCACCACAACATCGCCATGAAAGCGAAATCCGGCTGGCTGGAGTTCAGTCCGCTCGGAGTCGTCGCGATCATCTCGCCGTGGAATTATCCGTTCTCGATTTCCATGGCGCAGGTGATCCCCGCGCTGGTGACGGGCAATGCAGTGCTGTTGAAGCCTTCCGAGCTCACGCCCTGGTGCGGCCAACTTGTTGGTGACCTAATCGAGCAGGCAAAATTTCCGCAAGGACTCGTGCAGGTGCTACAGGGAGGCGGTGAGATTGGCGCCGCAACGATCGAGGCCGGTCCGGACAAAGTGTTCTTCACCGGTAGTGTTGCTACGGGGCAGCGAATTGCCGAAGCCTGCGCCAAGAAACTGATCCCGTCTGTTCTCGAACTTGGCGGCAAAGACGCCATGATCGTGCTCGCGGATGCCGACCTCGAAATCGCGTCGAGCGCAGCAGTCTGGGGCGGCTTCATGAATTGCGGCGAGACGTGCATCTCCGTCGAGCGCATTTACGTCGAACACGCCGTTGCCGAACGCTTCACGCAACTCTGCACTGCCAAGACCAAGAAACTCCGCATCGGCCCCGCCTCCGATCCCGATGTGGAAATTGGGCCGATGATCCGCCTACGCCAGCTCGAAAAAGTCGAAGCACAATTGCGCGATGCTGTCGCACGCGGTGCACAAATTCTAAGCGGTGGAAATCGTCGGCCCGATCTCGGCCAGAATTTTCTGCAACCTGCTGTCGTCGCGCACGTGGACCACTCGATGCAGCTTATGCGCGAGGAAACATTCGGGCCGGTGATTGCCATCCAAACCGTCGCCAACGCCGAACAGGCCATCGCGCTCGCAAACGATTCGCCGTTCGGCTTGAGCGCCAGCGTTTGGACGAGCGACGTGCGCCGTGGCAAGCAAATTGCCTCACGTATTCGCGCCGGTTCCGTGATGATCAACGACGTCGCCAGCTATTACGGCATCACCGAGGCGCCGCACGGTGGTCCCGGCGCCAGCGGATGGGGCCGTACTCACTCCCGGCTTGGACTGCTTGAAATGGTTCAAGTAAAATACGTTGATGTGGACCGGTTGCCGCGAGTGCCGAAATCCTGGTGGTTCGGCTACAGCGACGAACTGGCCTCCGCGGCAGGCTATTTCGTCGAATCGCTTTTTGCACCCAGCTGGAAAAAGCGTCTAGCAGCGGCAACAAGAAAGCGCGGGGCGCGCGGGTTGATTTTCCGCCGCGATCGAATTTGAAAGTGAAGGAAGATAGGTAACGCGCCACAGGGAGCGAATCGAATGAGCGAAGCCACGCCAGAAATGCCAGCGCCGCCTGCCACGCCTGCTGCCGCCGCGCCAGCAGGCGAACCCGAAGTCTCTACGACGCCTAAGATCAAGCCCAAGAAACCGACTCAGCGCGCCTGCGACGAAAAAGATGCCAAAGGCAAACTGTGCTGCGGCCATCTGAAGCGGTGGTACGACTACCCCAAAGAAATCGAAGCGCTGATCGGGAAAAAGGCCGAAATCTATCGCTGCGAGTTCTGCAAGACGCTTTATAAACCTAGCTTCTCGAAGGCGCCGCATAGCTACACGATCCGCTACTAATGAAGCACGAACTGATCCACGACTGGAACACCTACACGGGCGCTGAAATTCCCACCGGCCGCCCTGTGATGCTCAACGATGAAACTCTTCGCGATGGCCTGCAAAATCCTTCGGTCCACGATCCCAGCATCGGCGAAAAAATCGAAATCCTGCACCTGATGGAATCGCTCGGCATTGACACCGTGAACATCGGCCTGCCCGGCGCCGGCCCGCGCGCCTACGCAGACACCGAAGCCCTCGCCCGCGAAATTGTAAATGCGCGCATGAAAATCCGCCCGAATTGCGCCGCGCGGACGCACCGGAACGACATCAAGCCCATCATCGAAATTTCCGAAAAAGTCGGATTGCCACTGGAAGCCGCAACATTTCTCGGCTCCAGTCCGATCCGCCGCCTGGTCGAAGATTGGACCGTGGACCATCTACAGCGCACCACCGAAGAAGCCGTGAAATTCGCCGTTTCCGCCGGATTGCCGGTCATGTACGTCACCGAGGACACGATTCGCACAGACCCGTCCACTTTGATCACCCTGTATTCCACAGCGATTCGCTCCGGAGCGCGCGCGATTGTCCTTTGCGATACAGTGGGCCACTCAACTCCACGCGGCGCGTACAATCTGGTGAAATTTGTGAATAACGAGGTCGTAAAACCGTCCGGCGAAAAGATCCGTGTGGATTGGCACGGGCACAACGATCGCGGCTTGGCGATCGCCAATTCGCTGGCTGCAATTGCCGCGGGGGCCGACCAAGTTCATGCTGCCGCTCTTGCGCTCGGTGAACGCGTTGGCAATACTCCCATGGAACTGATGCTCGTGAATCTGCGTCTTTTGGGATTGATTGACCACGATCTTTCGAAGCTCAAGCAATATTCCGAAGCCGTCTCCAAGGCCACACACACGCCGATCCCGCCGAATTATCCTGTCGTCGGACGGGACGCATTCCGCACAGCAACCGGCGTACACGCGGCGGCGATCGTCAAAGCTTACAAGAAAGACGATCACGAGCTGGCCAATTCGATCTATAGCGGCGTGCCTTCGCATCTTTTCGGCCTTGAACAGGTCATCGAAATCGGCCCACTCAGTGGCCGATCGAACGTGACCTACTGGCTCGAGAAGCGAAAAATCCCAGTTACCGATGAACTCATCGATCGCATTTTCGCCGCCGCAAAGCAGAGCGAACGCATCATGACCGAAGACGAAATCTTCGCCCTGGTTGATCCTGCGACGGCAACCGCGAAATCGCGTTCGAACTAATCCGGCCCATCCCCATCGTGAACGTCCTGCGCAAACCACAATGGAGACAGCCGCCTCCTCCTGCCGTTACAATCGAGCCGGAGCGCCTATTTCCGATGAATGGTGCGAAAAAACTCCGCACGAATCTGATGAAACTCGGGCTCATCTGCTGTATCGTTCTGTGGATGGCCACATTGTACGCGCGCGCTGCCGGCGATTCGATCGAGAAGATTGCGGACGATCCTGCCTGCGTTCGCGGCCTCGGATGGATAGATAAAAGCGTTTCTTGGGTCACCGAGCAGCAAGTGCGCCTCACCGAAATCCCCGCGCCGGAGACCAAGGAAGCGCAACGCGGTGAATATTTCAAGGGCCTGCTGCAGTCCGCAGGCCTGAAAGTCCGGGTAGATCAGACGGGAAACGTAGTTGCCGAGCGCTCCGGATCGGACGCGAACAGCGTCATCCTTCTGGCGGCTCATCTCGATACGGTTTTTCCAGAAGGCACCGATGTGCACGTCAAACGGAACGCCGGTCGCCTTTCCGCTCCCGGCATTGCCGATAACGGCGCTGGACTGGCCGCACTCGCGGGCTTGGCCCGCGCGCTCGCCGAATCTCGTATCCAAACCACGAAGACCATTGTGATCGCAGGAGACGTCGGCGAAGAAGGTGAAGGAAACCTTCGCGGAATCCGGGCCCTGGTAGATGAGTACGGGTCTCGTCTAGCCGCTGTCATCGCCGTGGATGGTGCTTCCACCGAGCACATCACTACGCAAGGAATCGCTTCGCACCGATTCGATATCTCCATCACTGGGCCCGGTGGACACAGCTGGTCCGATTTTGGCGCGCCGAATCCCATCACTGCGCTTTCGCGCGGCATCGTGAAATTTTCGGCGTTGCCGATGCCCGATGAGCCTCGCAGTTCGTACAATTTCGCGGTCATCGAAGGCGGTACGTCGGTAAATTCCATCCCTGCCCGCGCCGCGGTTAAAGTTGACTTGCGTTCCGAGGACGAAGCGCAAGTGGATAAAATGGAGCGCGCCTTGCGCGATGCCATGCAGTCTGGCGCCAAAGAGGAAATGTCGGCCTCTCGCGGCAGCAACGACTCCTTGCAAGTGGACTTCCGTTCTCTCGGTTCGCGTCCGGCGGGGAAGCTCCCGGATAATGCGCCGCTGCTCGAAACCCTGCGTAGCGTGGATCGCTTTCTAGGCAATCGTTCGCGTCTCGAGCGCAGTTCCACTGACGCCAACATTCCCCTCTCGCTCGGCATTCCCGCCGTTTCGCTCGGTGGCGGCGGGAAGGGAGCAGGCTCGCACACGCTTACGGAGTGGTACGATCCGACCGGCCGTGAACTAGGCCTGAAGCGCCTCTTCCTTGCCACCATCGCACTCGCGGGAGTCCAACCCTAGGATGTTTCGCCGATTTTTTCTGGGTTTTTGGGTCACCGGCGCGGTTGTTGCCGTCTCTGTTGCGCCCCCCGTCGCCATTCCATCCGCCAGTTCCGCTGCACTACCGGCTCGAAATCAATCGTCGCCGTCGCCTGCGCAAGAGCCCGCCGATCTGGTTCTCACCAACGCGCGAATTGAGACGATGGATCCCGCTCATGAATGGGCCAGCGCCGTGGCAATCCGCGGCGAAGCGATAACGGCGGTTTCCTACGCCGCGCCCGGCACACACCCGGTCGACGATCCCGAAATCAAACCATGGGTCGGCCCGGAGACGCGCGTGATTGATTTGCACGGCCAATTCGTCATGCCAGGATTCAACGATGCGCACGTTCACATCGGCCAGTCTGCGTTAGCGAAGCTTGCGGTCAGTTTCAGGGGCGTCCGCTCGCTCGCCCAATTTCAGCAGCGGATACGCGAAAGCCTGAAAGATCATCAGCCCGGCGAATGGGTCACGGGTTTCGGTTGGGATCAGACGCTCTGGCCGGATAAACGCGACCCGACTCGCGAAGATCTGGATGCAGTTTCGACCGCCTACCCTATGTTTTTCTCGCGCGTGGACGGCCACGTAGCTGTCGCGAACTCACTTGCACTGAAACTCGCGGGAGTTTCGCGAGACACCGCCGATCCTCCCGCGGGACACATCGTTCGCGACCCGCACACGAACGAGCCGACAGGTTTGTTGCAGGAAGACGGCGCGATGAATCTTGTGTATTCCAAGATTTCCGCCCCGTCAATGGAGGAGCGCCGGCGCGGCATCGAGTTGGTTCTCGCGGACGCGGCCCGCACCGGCGTCACCTCGCTGCAGGACAACTCGTATTTGGAAATCACCACCGACGTTTCTTTCAGCAAAGAAAACGTCTTGATCTATCAGCAGCTGCGCAAGGAAGGGAAGTTGACGGCGCGCATTACCGAGTGGCTGGACTTTACGCTGCCGGTTGCCACGCTCGAACAGTTGCGCAGCGAATGGGGCTCAACGGATCCTTGGCTCAAGACCGGTGCGCTGAAGGGGTTTCTGGATGGCTCGCTCGGTTCGCGCACGGCGGCCCTGCTAGCGCCTTATTCCGACGCTCCCAACACGTCAGGAATGCTTCACCTGGACCCCGAAAAGCTCAAGTCCATGGCTATCGAACGCGACCGTGCCGGGTTTCAATTGGCGTTCCACGCGATTGGAGATCGAGCGAACCACGTCGCCTTGGACACATTTGCGGCAGTGGTTGCCGGGGATGGCCCGCGCGACCGGCGCGATCGCGTGGAACACGCTCAGGTCGTTGCGCTCGATGATTTCGCGCGATTCGGCAAGCTCGACATCATTGCTTCGATGCAGCCTTCTCACTTACTCGACGACGGGCGCTGGGCTGGCGATCGCTTGGGTCCGGAACGCTCTCGCGGCGCCTATGCCTGGCGCACCATGGAACAGAACGGCGTGCATCTCGCATTTGGCACGGACCACCCCGTCGAGCCGATCAATCCGCTGCGCGGCGTCTACGCCTGCGTGACGCGGCAATTGCCGCAAGGCGGTCCCAGTTGGCAACCCCAGGAAAGCTTGCCGATGAACGATTGCCTTCGCGCCTACACGGTGGGCTCGGCTTATGCGGAATTCGAAGAGAAACGCAAAGGCACGATCGCGCCGGGAATGTTTGCCGACCTGGTTGTGTATCCTGTGGACCTAAATCAAATCTCCGCGCGCGATTTGTTGATAACGCCGGTGAAGATGACCATCGTCGGCGGCCGCATCGTGTACCAACAGCCTCCGCCGCGTCCAGATTATTAAGCCCAGACTACTAAGCTAGGTCCTTCCGCAATGGTCCGCGACTCGCTCCAACAGTGCTATTTCAAAACTTCCACAGACTGAATTTCCCCGTCGTATGTTTTGCTGTCCGAGACGACGAAGGTGATCTTCGCACTGTGCCCCTGCAGTTGCGTACAAATCCTGAAATCGCCCGAATCAAACGCCAGGTCTTGCTCGACCGGCACTCGGTTTGCGTCGCGAGCGTGCAAAGTAAACGAGGCGTCGCCCGCATCAAGCTTCACCATCACTTCAATTCCCTGGCAAGCCACCTGCGCTACGTTGCCCTCAGCGGAGGTCGTAACAGTATCGCGAGCCGTCGTTGGGTCGCTCAGACGCCGCGCTCCCGGGAGAATCGGCGCGCCAGTTGCAGCGCTCTCTGCCGTCCCCAGCACCGTCACCGATTGCAACGCGCCCGTTTTTCCACCCGCATCCTTCGGCTCGTATTGCACGGTCACACGCTGACCCTTTAAAGCGGTGCAAGGGTTGAAGGGACCCGTCGGGTTGAACGCCGTCCGAATCTGCAACTGCGTTCCGGAATCCAGCTGCAAAGTGACAGAACCTTTGGCCGTCTCGATTTTGAGTTTCAAGCCGTTCATGCAACTCAGGTCCGTCACTAGTCCCGTAGCTTCGCGCAGATTTCCTGTGCTCGCCGCCAGTGCTGGCTGCTGCTGGTTTGATTCTCTGACGGCAGGCCGAGGCGACGCTTCACTCGCATCGTCGTCACTCGGGGGGGATAAATCATTACCTGAGTTGTTCTGGGCCTGCTGCAAAAACGCGAGAAACTGCGCGACTTCTTGTTTTTGCTGAGGACTTCTGGCACTCTCCCTCGCCTGATTCGCCGCGGTTCGCGCCTCCGCGTATCGGTTCATCCGCGCGAACACCTGTGCAATGTCGAGCCGGTAGGTCGAATTACCCGGCTCCAGCTCGATTGCCTTACGCGCCAAAGCAAGCGCTTCCGGCAGCTTTTCTCCCTGCACCGCGAGATAGACTCCCAGGACGCCGTAAGGCGGGGCGAAATTCGGGCTGGCCACGATCGCCGCGCGCAAATCCTCTGCGAGCTGTTCGTCGTTGCCAATTGCCCCAGCCTGCGTCGATGCGAGGTACGCGCGAAGGTAACGAGTCAACGCATTCTTGGGGTTTAGTTCGATTGCGCGTGTGAAATCGGCCAGGGCCTCGGCCTTTTGCCCGTCCTGATATTCAGCGAATCCGAGGTATTGATAACCCAGCGCCAATTTCGGATCGAGCTTCACCGCGTCCTCGAGCAGGGGCTTCGCGGTCTGGGTTCGTCCCGCGACTGCGCAAAATCCGCCGCGGTAGGCATCGGCCTCGGCGTCGGAAAGATCGTGTACCTGCAGATCGCTTGCGGGAATTTCTGCCGGCGGAGGCGATTTCAGGTAATAAAACGAATTATTTCCAATGTAAATGTAAACTGCTGACTGCAGCTTCTTCAAATCGCCAAAGGCTTTCGCGGCTGCCTCATCTTGACTCGCTCCGTGCGCCAGCGCTTCCAGGTAGGCAGTGAGCATCGGCCGGTGCAAAGCCTTATCGCCGACCATCAGGTAGTGCATCAGCGCCCATGATTCCGCGTAAAAGATCGAAGTCTTGTGGTCCTCGTTGTAATACGGCGAACTCTGGTCCACCTTGAACAGAGCATTCAGCGGGATCAAACTGTTCTGCTTCAGCTCATAAATTAAATCCGGGTCCGCTTTTCCCATCTTCGTTTCCGAATCATTCACCTCCGTATTTCCCCAGAATTCCGCCAGGCCCTCGGCAACCCACAGCGGCAGATTCGGAAAATAGGGAAGCGTCAGCGAATGGTAATACTCGTGATAAATCGTGTTGTAGGGATTGGACCCTGGCGCATCCAATTGAACCAGCGCGAAATATTGGTCCAGGTTCTCAACGAAGATGCCGGCGGGATGCGCGTGACCCTTCGCCCAGTATTCGGGGAGCAATGCCCGCATCGAGTCCTCGTCCTTCACAGCGAGGATGGTAATCAAGGGGCTGGGGTGCGCGCTTGCCACCGCTAGCGACTGGCGAAAGACCGCGCGAATCTGCTCGAAACGAATGGCCGTCTTTCGCGCCTGCTTTTCGCCCGCATTGCTTACCACTATGAAATTCGCGCTGCGAACTTCGACCCAGTTCTCGTGCTTCGCTCCGGTAAGGGGAATAGCGAACAAAAGAGCAAAGCCAAGAACGATTGCCGTGAGCGGACGGGCCATGGGTAACTCATTCTGTACTATAGGCTAATCCACAGGTCAATGGACCAAAGAGGTTCTTGGCGAAGCCTGCGGTCCAAAACATCTTTGACTGTCCCTGCGAACAGGTGATTCCCTCGCGGCACACTCGATCAAACGTGTGGACATGGCCTTCGCCTATCGTTCAGAGTTGGAACAGCAGGCGGGTGGGCATTCCTTCGTCTGGGGGAAATAGACGATGAAATATATCTCTGCTTTGGCGGGCTGCCTGGTGTTCTTGGCTTTGAACGCAGGGGCGCAGACAAATTTTGGCAATTCCGTGACCTTGGCCGCGCCCTCTTTCGTGGCATCCTCGCCTTCGCCTGCCGTTCCCGTTTCCCTTAACCCGGTACCATTCAGTGCACCCGTGCCCTCAGCAGCAACTCCTTCATTTTCAATTCCGACTCCGGTCCCGCCTCCTCAACCTCCGCCACAGAGCGTGCAGGGTGTTTTCGAGAAGTACAGCTACGACGTATATGTCGGTTACACCTTCTTTCGCTTTTATGAGGTCCCCGGTCTCCGCTCGAATATGAACGGCGTGAACGGCTCGGCCGTCTATTGGTATCGCGACTGGCTGGGCGCTGACGGGGAAGTTTTCGCCGTGTACGGCAGCCAACCGGGACAAAACTCCTGGCTGGTATTCTTCGGAGGTGGGCCACGATTCCGTTATGTGGGCCCTAGGGGCATTGACGTCTGGGCACACGCGCTTATCGGAGGCATGTTCATCACTCCTCAGACGCCCTACGGCGGCCAAGGAGCGATTGCAGGGGTGGTGGGCGCGGGCGTTGATCTCAACGGCCACCATCGACATATGGCTTTACGGCTTGCCGTTGACGGCGTAGCCAGTCACTTTTTCCAAACGTACCAGGTCAGTCCCAAGGTTTCTGCAGGGATTGTTTATAAGTTCTAGCCAACCGGCGACGCCTTATCGGCGTGTCTTGTTGCGTCTTGCACAGTTTCATCCTGTAACTCTGTGTATCTCTCGCACTGTCCGTTCCGGCAATGTCTACACTGTTGGAACTGGGTCGCTCCGAAGACTTGCTGCGATGGAAATTCGCGTGCATGACGATACTTCGTTGGTTGTGTCACATCTAAGAGAATGCGTACACATGCGGCGGCCGTTTGCGGTCGAATTGAGATGAAAAAGTGCTGATGAAGTCTTTGCAGCAGACCAAGCGCTTCCTGAAGGTTCTCTTCGGGTTCACTTTGCTTGTTGCGGGAATCGCAATGATTGCCACGCCGGGTCCCGGCTGGCTGACCATCATGCTCGCTCTGGGCGTTCTGGCCGCGGAATTCGTTTGGGCGCGGCGCCTGCTCGACCGGATGAAAGAGCAAGGGTTACGCCTCCGAGACTCCGTGGTTCCGCGCGAAAAAGCGGGCAGCGCCTGAGTCGCCTTTTACCTGCTTGCCTCATTTTTTGTCCTGCCTGTCCTTAACCCCTTAGATTCGTCATCTTCCGGCTGTCTGTCGGCGCTACTATTGGATCTTCGCGACGCCGAATTGACAGCGCGCTGACACTTGGAGGGTTTCGTGGCGGAACGTTGGAAGGAAGAATGGCGCGGCAAATGGGCGCTCATTACCGGAGCAAGCGCCGGCATCGGCATGGAACTCGCGAAACTCCTCGCAGTCGGAGGTGCTAATCTGATCCTCACGGCTCGGCGTGGCGATCGCCTGCAGAAGCTGGCGAGCGATCTAACCACCCAGCATGGCGTGAAAGTCGAAGTCTTCTCGACCGACCTGACCCAGCACGATGCACCGGCACAGGTCTACGCCTTCACCACCAGCAAGAAGATCGAAGTCGAGCTGCTGATCAATAATGCCGGCTTTGGCGCCTTCGGCAACACGCACGAGATCCCCATTGAAACTATGCTCGAAATGATCCAGGTAAATTGCGCCGGCGTCGTTTATCTCACGCGGCTATACCTGCCCGGGATGGTCGAGCGCCGCCACGGCGACGTGATGATTGTCGCTTCCTTGGCGGCATTTCAACCTGTGCCTTACAACTCTGTATATGCCGCCACCAAGGCGTTCGATCTGCTCTTCGCCGAAGGAGTCGCCGAGGAGGTAAGGCCTTTTGGCGTGCGCGTAAGCGCGCTGTGTCCCGGCCCGACTACTACAGAGTTTCAGACGGTAGCCCACCAGCCGGACCGCACCTTTCGCTCGCCCGAGCCAGCAGATAAGGTCGCGCGTGTGGGGCTGGAAGCTCTTGCAGAAGGGAAGAGCTACGTCATCTCCGGCAGGATGAATAAGCTTATGAAGGAAGCCCAGCGCCTGGCGCCAAGAAGCTTAGTCGCAAAAATGGCCGCCAACATGATGCGCCCTAGGAATAGCTAGTGTGGTGTCCCAGCTAATTCTTTGCAACGGCGCACCTTGTCGAGAATGACATCCGCCGTGGCCTTCCAAACGAAAGGGTGGGGCTTGTTATTCCAGTTGGCAAGCCACGCATAGATGGCGCGTTCCAGTTCTTCAACGCTGCGGAAGGTGCCACGGCGGATCATACGTTCCGTGATCAAGGCAAAGAAGCGTTCCACCTGATTGAGCCAAGAACTGCTAGTGGGGGTGAAGTGGAAATGGAAGTGGCGGCGCTTTCGGGAGTTTAGCCATCGTTTTACGGTGGCGCTCTTGTGCGTGCTGTAGTTGTCCAAAATGATGTGCACGTCCAGGTCGGGAGGGACTTGCTTCTCCACTTGATTGAGAAACTTCGCGAACTCTTTGCCGCGATGACGCGGCAAGCAACTGCCGATGACCTTGCCGTTCAAGATATTGAAGGCGGCAAATAGGGTGGTCGTTCCGTAGCGTTTGTAATCGTGGGTCTGGCGCTCCGGCAGTCCCGGGCGCAACGGCAGGATCGGAGCCGTGCGGTCCAGAGCCTGAATCTGGCTTTTTTCGTCGACACACAGCACCAGAGCGCGTTCCGGAGGGTCCAGGTACAGACCGGCGATGTCGCGCACCTTTTCCTCAAACTGCGGATCGTTGGACAATTTGAATTTCTCGACCCGGTGGGGCTGAATATCGAAACGCTGCCAAACCCGATGCACCATCATGCGCGACACGCGCAGGTGTTTGGCGAGCGTTCGCACGGTCCACTGCGTCGCGTCCGGTGGCCTAGTTTTGAGCGTGGTATCCAGAATCTTTTTCTCCAACTCGGCGGTCAGCGTCCAGCGCGGCCGGTTCCGCGTCGGCTTCGCGGTCAGCGCTTGCACCCCGCCTGTGCCAAACGTGGCCCGAGCGGCGATCACCGTCGGGCGCGACAGGCCAAGTTGTTTGGCGATCGAATGATTGGACATCCCTTCCTGGGCCAGCAGAATCACCCGGCATTTCTGAGCCACTCGTTGCGGGGTTGTTCCAGAGCGGACCAACGATTCCAGTTGCGCTTTGGCGACGTCATCAACGGAAAGAGCGGTGGCGGTAGGAAACATGACCCGATTGAATCATGGCCAATCCATATTGTCAATAGTTATGTGGGACGGGACACTAGCAGCGAGGTCCGTTCGAGTGCGGAAGCTTGCCGGCCGCGACCGGCTTGCCCCGGCTTTTTCCTGGAGGCTTGCCTCGCCTGCCTTGATCACTCCGACATTTGAACCGAGAAGGCGGCGGCAAGCCGCCGCACTCCAAAATATCGCGCCGATCGCTACTGAATCACTTCCATATCGAACACGCCTGTCTCGATTTGTCCGCCACGCTTCACCTGTACAAAAATCCTGTACTCGCCTGCCTTGGGAAAGCCATACGGAAAAGACACCTCCGTGGACGCCGGACCCATCCGCATATCCATCTTCATTCTAGGATCCATCGATGGGTTCGCGACTTGAACGGACGCGTTCTTCTGCGCCAGCTCTAATGCAGCCATCGCTACCGAGCCGTCGGGATGGATGTGCGCGAACACTGAGCGATCTGACCGCACGATTTCCGCATGTCCCGCCATGCCCATGTAGGGCTCCATATCCGTCACGAGCTTCCCGTTCGGCGTCTGCAGCCGGAAGCGCAGCCAAACAAAATGATTCGCAACGAGAGGGGCAGATCCGTGCTCCCAAACCATGCGATAGCCATCGGGGAGGACCGTCGTCGCCTGATCCGCACTCGCCGCGTCGCCCGGGATCGGTGTCGCGGAGTCAGTCGCATCCGCGAGCGGTGGTGCGGTAGTCTCCGAATTGTCGCCCACAAGCGCCACGCCTGGAACATCCGGCAAATCAATCTCGGCAGTCATGGTGTCCGGAAAACCGGATTCGCGCACCACATCTGCGAAAACTTGATAGCGTCCCGCCGGAATCGCTGGCAGCTCGAGTTCGAATGTATGGGCGCCAGCCGGATCGAACCCTGACTTCAAACGTGGATGCAGGTGATAAAACCGGTCCAAGCTGGGCTCACGAATTAAAAACAGATGCATCAGGTAACCGTGATCCGGGATCAGATTGGTCATCACGGTTTCCGGCCTAGACCTGTGCCACTCAGAATCGCCCATTTTGAGGATGAGTTTTCCGCTGGATTCGAGTGAAACGTTCAGCGGCGGCGCTTTGTAAATCATTTGACGCGCTTTGGCAAAGGCCTCCGAATTCCACCACCAGTTGCCAAAAAACAGCAATGCGAAAACCACGACGGCCGCGCCAATCATCACGCGGCGGCCACGGCGCGCGTGATCGGGACTGGGCGATTGGCCCGGTTCGAGCGTGCCCTCGCGTCGCGCCGCTCCCACGATCGCAATAATTGAAAGAACCAAGAGCGCCATCAGCGCGAAAAGCAGTACGCCCAGCGATTTTTCCATCGGCAGCGTACGTCGGGCGGCCGCTGGCACTGGCAGCGCGAGCTCGCCCGGGCCTTCCGCGCCCTCCGCCTGCACTCGGATTTGCCACGAGCCGGATTCCATCAGCCAGATTTTGCCGGAAAAGAATTGCGGATCGTCCTTCGATTGCGTCAACAAATCGCCAACGGGAGGGTATTTCGCGCCAGGGCCGACAATATATGTCGGCACGACGGTGATCTTCGAAATTCCGGGTGTCGCGCTCAAGATCTCCACGTCCGCGATTCCCGGAATCATCTGCGGCGTGCGCACGGTGACGATTAGGTGATACGGGCCGGCCACGCCCTGAAAGTAGACGTCCGGGTTTCCGACGTGTGCCCAAGCCGGCCCAACCGAAAGGATGACGATTGCAAGAATAGCGGCAACCCGTCCGGTCGAGTGGCCTATCCGTAGTCGGCGCATCGTAATTTACCGGCGCAGGCGGCGCATCGCGTCAGCCGCTCCGAGTCCAATACGCGACCCTAAGATGGCCGTGGCCAGCGCAATTCCCATGCCGCGCAAGAAAAGCGCCGTGGTTGGTGCGCGATCCACGAACTCCCACTGATAGTGATAGTCGGAAGGGGATTCCATGTAAGGAAAATAATTTTGCCCGAAGATCCAATTGCGAGCTGCCGGTGAAGTCAGGAAATTACCGAACGGCCAGTGCACCGCCAGCATCACTCCGAGATACGCAGTGCCCAGCATGAACGCCAGAAGCCATTTGTTCCTGCCGGCAAAATGATTGAGCAGCCAATCGAGCACAACCGCAGGAACGATTATGAGGGTTGGAAATTCCAGCGGCACCATGTGCGTGATGTTCGTGAAAACAGGTCCCAGCTTCGGAGTCGCCGGAAACAGCGGCATGATCCACAGTTGCCCCAGTACCCAGGCCGTATAAATCGCCGCGATCACCGTCGCACCCCAGCGATATCCGCTGGCGCGCGCGACGCTTACCAGAATGAACGGCATGCCCAGGCAAAGCGCGCGATAGAATTCGGGGCTGTGCATCTGATCGCCGCCGGCATACTCAGAAAGCAGCAACCAGTGCAGCGACAGGATCACACCGCCGAGATAGAGATAGACTCTCCGCAACTTCAAGTGTGCATCGCCCTCGGCGCGATTCATCCAACTGACGAGCAAAAGTAGTGCGCCGATCGCCACCGCCAGAATTCCGACGCCCAGTACCATGTGCGGCGGGCTCACGATCTCGACGTCCAGGCCGAACGAATTGTGCCACCAGTTGTCAAATGGAGCCGACGTGACCATCACTACGCCGCCCCAACAGGCCAGGAACGCACCCAGCGGCCCGCGAAATCCCCATACTTTTATCGACGCAGCTTTCGCCGCCGCGTCGTGTCCCCAGGTCGTTGAAAAGATCAGATAAACGCTGGTGAGCGCCACCAAGATCCCGCCGAGCTGTATGGCCATGTGCGCGGGAGTCCAGAACGTGTCCCGCCCGATGCTCATGTGCCAGGAAATGTCCCAGTAGAGACCGAGCACGATGGAGGAGACGCCCAACACTCCGCACCAGATGTACCAGGGCGCCGCCGCGCGTTCGCGGACTCTAGCTACGCCGTAAGGAATGGCAGGCTGTGCGCTCTGCGCCATACATGCACCTCATAGCTTGCAATGGGACGTGCCGCGAGAATATCAGGTTGTCGCCCGCCGTCACAACCCAGGGATCGCGAGCGACCTCAGCTGACGGAGTTGACAAGCGATGGCCGGCGCCTATTCCTCGTCGTCGGCCTGAGCTTTCAAGAGGCGCTCGATCACGGCCATATCCTCGAGCGTGGTCGTGTCGCCGGACACAGCGCCTTTGGTCGCGAGTTCGCGCAGCAGCCGCCGCATGATCTTGCCGCTGCGGGTTTTGGGAAGAAGAGGTGTGAAACGAACGTCCGCGGGCCGCGCAATCGATCCGATCGTGCTCGCCACGTAATCCATCAATTCGCGGCGCAGCTCCTTGGAAGCCTCGTGCCCGGTGCGAAGCGCGACGAAGCACACGATGGCCTCGCCTTTGATGTCGTCGGGCCGCGCAACGACTGCCGCTTCCGCAACCGCTGCGTGGCTCACCAGCACGCTTTCAATCTCCATCGAGCTGAGCCGATGCCCAGCGACTTTGATGACGTCGTCCACACGCCCGAGCACCCAGATGTAACCGTCTTGGTCGCACTGCGCCGCGTCGCCCGCGAAATAGACGCCAGGAATGCGCTGCCAATACTCGCGCGCGTAGCGCTCATCGTCGCCGTAAATCGTGCGCAGCATCGAAGGCCATGGCTTCTGTATCGTCAAATAGCCAGTTTCGCCCGGGCCGACCGGCGCGCCTTTCATGTTCACCACTTTCGCAGCCACGCCGGGAAGAGGAAGGGTAGCCGAGCCGGGCTTGGTGGGCGTCGCTCCCGGCAAAGGCGAAATTAGAATGGACCCGGTTTCTGTCTGCCACCAGGTGTCCACGATTGGGCAGCGATTCTTTCCGATGGCTTCGAAATACCATTTCCACGCCGCCGGATTAATGGGCTCGCCAACGGTTCCAAGCAAGCGCAAGCTTTCCAAGCTGTGCGGCTTGAGCCACTCGATGCCCCAAGCCATGAACGCGCGGACGGCGGTGGCCGAGCTGTAAAAGATGGTCACCTTGTAACGATCAATAATTTCCCAGAATCGATCTTTCTTCGGGAAATCTGGCGCGCCCTCGTACATCACGACGCTGGCACCGCTAGAAAGCGGACCGTAAACAACATAGCTGTGTCCGGTCACCCAGCCGATGTCCGCCGTGCACCAGTAGATATCGTCGTCATTTAGGTCGAACACCAGTCGCGTGCTCCAAGTGCACTGCAGCAAATAGCCGCCAGATGTGTGCAGGACTCCCTTTGGCTTTCCCGTCGTGCCGCTCGTGTAGAGGATATACAGCGGATGTTCGGAATCGAAAGGCAGCGCGTCATGTTCCTTGGACGCCTTCCCCTCTAGCTCATGCCACCAAAGATCGCGGCCTTCCTGCCACCCGACGTCTTCCTTCGTGCGCTGCACCACAATGCATTTCTCAATCGTCGGACAAGTTTTCAAAGCCGCATCCGCGGTTTCCTTCAGCGGAACAACTTTCCCGCGGCGGAAACCGCCATCGGCCGTGATCAGCACTTTGGCCTTTGCATCCGCAATGCGGTCGGCGAGCGCCGTCGCGCTGAATCCGCCGAATACGACGGAATGCACCGCGCCGATGCGCGCCGATGCGAGCATGGCGATGGCCGTCTCGGGAATCATCGGCATGTAAATCGCGATACACTCTCCGGGCTTCACGCGTAGCGATTCCAACACGTTCGCGAATTTACAGACGCGTTCGTGCAGTTCTGCAAACGTAAACTGGATGGTCGACCCGTCTTCCGCTTCCCACATCAGCGCGGGCTTGTTGGCGTTCTTTTCCAGATGACGATCAAGGCAGTTATAGGCGACGTTCAGTTTGCCGCCGACAAACCACTTCGCGTGGGGAGGCTTCCATTCCAACACTTTCTGCGGGGCTTCGAACCAATGCAAGAGTTTGGCCTGTTCGCCCCAGAAGGCTTCGGGATCGGCCTGCGCGGCTTGGTACATTTTGCTGTACTCTTCGAGCGATCCGACGCGGGCTTTCTCGCTGAACTCTTCTGGTGGCGGGATCGGCTTCTCTTCCAGGACATGGGGATCGAATTCCTGCATGATTCCTCCGTGATTGCGCGCAGCCAAGGTATGAAGTGGCCCACCAGCAGCAAGCAGGATACTCGACAAGCGGCTTCGTGACCGTCCCTACGTTATTGAACTAAGCTGGTTTGGTCAAGAACCTCGGGCCCGCGCCTGATCGCCCGGGTATAGCACTTGCGAAGACCTGGTGATAGATTCGGTCGCGGTTTGCGGCCAGCGGACCCGTCATGCGGTCACCGGTACCCGGTTGAGACGGCCTCCCTCGCGCGCGGCATTTGGCTCAAGAATTTCGGGAACTTTCCGTGCCGTCGCCCGGAATATGTAACGAGAGTTGCGCCGGGCCGTCCAACCGCTTGACATGACCAGAGGTACAGAGCTAATTGACGACGGTCTGCTGCTTCGCCGGATGATTGCCGGGGACGAGGATGCATTCACCCTGCTTTACCGCCGCAAGCACCCCGCTATTTACCGCTTCGCCTTGCACATGAGCGGGAACTGCGCAGTGGCGGAAGACGTGACCCAAGAGGTTTTCATGACCTTGATTCGCGACGCCAAGCGATTCGATCCCGGGCGTGGAACGCTCGGCGGTTTTCTGTTCGGCATCGCGCGCAATCATCTTCGCCGGCGCTGGGAACAGGAGCGCAATTCCGTGCCGCTGCCTGAAACCGCGGACGAGTTGGACGCAATCATGTCTCAGTCGCGTAATGGTTCGGGCGGAGTCAGTGGAGGGCACCACGCTATTCCGAACGGAAACGGTAACGGCAATGGCCACGGCTTGGGCATCAGTGCCTTTCCCGTCCATCGCGATGAATTTGTTTCGCATGAGAACGTCAGCCGCGTGCGCCACGCCATTGCCACGCTGCCGGAAAACTACCGTGAAGTGGTGGTCCTCTGCGAACTCGACGAAATGAGCTACGAAGATGCGGCCGCCGCGCTCGATTGTCCGGTGGGAACGGTGCGCTCCCGGCTGCATCGTGCGCGAGCGCTATTGCTCGAAAAATTGCGTGACGCTCAGCCCCTGCGGCGCGCGTCGGCGGTAGGCGAATGAAAGAAGACTCCATGAACGGCAACTTTGAGCCCGAGAAAATGACTCGCATGGACTGCGCACAGTTCGCGGAAGTTCTTCACGAACTCGACCGACCCGGGACGCCTGGCGCAGTGTTGCGCGAAGCCGCACTGGCCCACGCTGAAATGTGCAGCAGGTGTGGCACGCTGGTCACCGAAGCCGAGTCGCTCGACTTTGCCTTCGGCCAGATCGCGCAAGAGACATCTGAACTGCATGCGCCGTCAAGAATCGAAACCGCTCTACTGCGAGAATTTCGCCAGGTAAAATCCGTGGCAGCTTCGCGCAGACCGCAATGGCAATTGGCGGCGCTGGGCGCAGCGGCAGCAGTGCTTTTGGTCATCGGCCTTTCGTTCTACCGGCCTCAGACCGTAACACCGGGGAAAGCGCCGTCGGTGATCGCTTCTTCTGCGCCGGCGCCTTCGATACGCGGGGCACGCGAGTCGCAACGCTTGACAAGTCGCGCGACTGCAAGCGTTCCATCGAGGGACAGTCGCACCAAGACGGCCGTAGAGAAACAGAAGACGTCTGGGAGCGATGCGGACGCGACGGAATACGCCACGGCCTATGTGCCGCTCCCGTACGCGTATGACCCGTCCGGCCTCGAAGGAGGCGCAATCGTACGCGTGGTATTGCCTCGCGCCGCACTGGTTTCCTACGGTCTGCCGATCGAAGGAATGGGAGTGTCGGACCAGGTGACCGCGGACATGGTTGTGAGCCAGGATGGCACTCCGCAGGCCATCCGCCTGGTAAGACCAGTAAACGCGAAATCGGATGACTAATTAAGAGAGTTGTCGAAAGATCTGTGGAGGAGCGGAATGAAAACGAATAGAGCGCTTCTGGTTTTCGCTGGTGCGGCCGTGGTATTGCTTTCCGTTAGCTCTGGTGCCCGAGCGCAGGATGCTCAAGAGCCTCTGCCCCCACCGCCGCCGAATGCAATCTACGTGCAAAGCGGTGTCGCTGACGCCGGCGTCGGTCCAGGACCGATGATGCACGAAGGGATCGGGTTCCTTGGATTCGAAGCCGGCCTAGGCGAAAAGACGGTCACGGGCGCGCCATTCAGCGCCAACTTTTCAACGGAATCAACTCAGACCCTCGCGGACGGCAATCAAATTCAGCACAGTTCTACCGGCTCGATCGCCCGCGACAGTCAGGGACGCACGCGCCGCGAAATGACGCTCCCCGCGATCGGCGCCTTTGCGGTCGTCAATGGCGAAACTTTGTCGCACGTCGTTTTCCTAAAGGATCCTGTGGCCGACACACGCTATGTTCTTGAAGAGGACAAAAAGGTAGCCCAGCAATTGCCCCAGCCTTCCGTCAAGGGTGCGTTCAGGGACAAGGAGTTTCGCAAGCCTGAAGGCGAGGCAGGGAAGAGCGAAGTAGTCACCACATCGCTGGGGACGCAAACCATCGGCGGCGTTTCTGCCCAAGGCACGCGTTATACACGCACGATTCCAGTCGGTGAAATTGGCAATACCAAGCCAATCGTGATCGTAAATGAGCGCTGGTATTCACCCGATCTGCAGATGGTCGTGATGACCAAGCGCAGCGATCCCCGCTCCGGTGACACTACGTTTCAAATGACCGATATTCAGCGCGGGGAACCTGCGGCCTCTGTTTTCCAGGTCCCTTCGGATTACACCATCTCGCAAGGACCGCCGACGCGCGGCGTCGCCACTTTCCACATCGCCGGACCGCCGCCCGCTCCTGAGCAATAATTACGGCGCCCATCGAGTGTGCAGCACGAAGTACTTGCGGGCGGACTACCCCACCGTTCGCCCGCAAGGCCCCCCGTTCTTTTTCTCTATGACTGAGCGCGGTCGAGCAATTCGACAACGTGCAAAACTTCCTGGCCCGTCTTGCGAATCGCTGCACCCGCACGCAACTGCAAAATGCACCCTGGATTCGCTGTAGCGATCACTCCGGCTTTCGTCTGCTTCACGCACTCCATTTTTCTGTCGAGGATCTCTAGCGACGTGTCCGTTTCAGTGACGTTGTACACGCCCGCCGATCCGCAGCATTGATCCGAAAGCGGCATCTCCACGAATTCGAGGCCAGGAATCGACCGCAGCAATTGCCGCGGCGCCTCTCGAATTTTCTGCCCGTGCACTAAATGGCATGAATCCTGGTAAGTGACTCGCAAGGGCAGCGACCGCAACGGTGCGTTCAAGCCGAGTTCCGCCAGAAATTCGGTAACGTCCCGCATCTTCGCACTGAATTGCAGTGCGCGCGCATGCGAAGCATCGTCGTCATCGAAGAGGTGGGCGTACTCCTTGAGAGTTGATCCGCATCCTGCCGCATTGGTGATGATCGCGTCGAAATCCTCACTCAAAAACGCATCGAAATTGCGCTGAGCCATCTCGCGCGCCACATCGCGAACGCCCGCATGCGCCGCGAGCGCACCGCAACAAGCCTGCGCCGCAGGCACGACAACCTCGCAGCCGTTCGCCTGCAGCACGCGAATCGTCGCGCGATTCAATTCACTGAAAGTGACTTGCGCGACGCATCCGGCAAAAAACGCCACGCGCGCGCGCCGCTCGATCCGTGCCGGAAACGTCTTGCCCAACTCACTGAAGAAAAATTGAGAATCAATCGGCGGCAACAGCTTCTCACGGTCTTGCAATCCCAACAGCCGCAAGATGCCAGTCCCGCGCGCGAGCGCAGCCAGTCCTGAGCGCTGATAAATCTTCAAGCCGCGCGCCACAGCCGCAATCCTGCCGGGGTAGGGAAGCAAACGTCGGTAAACCAGATCGCGCAGCACGCGAGAAACAAACGGTCGCTTGTACTTTTGCTCTATTTGCGCGCGCGCCAGCTCCAAAATCTTCCCGTATTCGACGCCCGACGGGCACACCGTCTCGCAGTTGCGGCAATTCAGGCAGCGGTCAATGTGCGTAACGAACGCGTCGCCCAGCTCGAGCCGCCCCTGATCCACCAGCGCCATCTGCCGTATGCGCCCACGCGGCGAGTCGGCCTCCTGCCCCCACAGCCGGTATGTCGGACAATTATTGGCGCACAAGCCGCAATGAACGCAGCGCGAGTAATCGTCGTACTCGGGCTTATCAACCGCGCTGAAACCGCTGAGCGTAAGCCGGAACTCACGCTGCGCGTCGTCATGCGATTGCGGAGAGGCCGCGCGCGCAGGATCCGGTTGCTGGGTCGTTGAAGACATCGCCTCAGATGCCTCCCACAAATCGCCCCGGACTCAACACGCCGTGAGGATCGAAGACTCGCTTTACCTTTTGCATTAGCGCGAAGTCAGCGCGAGCCGGTCCCCAAATCTTCAAAGCGCTTTTCCATTCCGCAGGGCACCAGGGGATCGTAGAATGGCCGCCAACCTCAGCGCACGCCGCATGAATCGCATCGGTCACTTTCACAGTGCGCGCTTTGGTATCTTCGTTCCGGGAAAGCGGCAGCAGCGCGAAATAAATTACTCCTATCCCGCGCGCCATCGCCGCCCACCCTAGCCCGTTGGTTTCTGCAGCCCCTCGCGCGCTAGCTAGCGCACCTGCCGCGCGCATCGGCAGCACGCTCATCTTGACGATGGTAGTCGCAGGAGACGAACCGAGCGCAATGGGAATGAATTCGCGTTTGCGGTTGAAGGCGGGCCGCAGATTATCCGCGAGCACTGCAACTCCGGTCGCTCCGGCTTCCTCAGCGATTCGTTGCAAATCGGCGGCGCAGCGCTTAAGCACGTCGTCATTCCCAGCGTAGCCCGCAGTCAACGCCCATTCTGTGCGGGAGATTACGTTGGGCGGCATCGGTGCTGGTTCATAGCGCGACGCTGCTTCGCCGTCGAACAGTTCCGCGACACGCGGACTCACAATTTCCATCGTCAAGGGCGTCAGCCCGGACAGCGCTATGCGATTACGCATGTCAAACGCCCGCTCGGCAGTCGCAAACCGCGCAACGAACCCGCGCGTTCGAAGCGGCATCGGAAAAGTCTTGAAATTCACGCGTGTAATGAGGGCCAAAGTCCCCAGCGAGCCGATCATCAATTTGTGGATGTCGTACCCGGTCACGTTTTTCACCACGCGCCCGCCGCTTTTTGCTGCTACGCCTTCGCCTGTAACGAATTCCATTCCCAGCAGAAAATCGCGTGCCGTCCCATAAAATTGCCGCAAGGGAGAATCCACGCCGGACGCTATCAATCCGCCAATCGTCGTCTGACTCATGTACTGCACGGCCAACGGTAGAAATTGGCGATGCTCGGCAAGGACGTGCCCAAGCGAGTGCAGCGGGACACCCGCTTCAACGCTCAAAGTAAGGTCGCCCGGGTCGTAAGCAATCACGCGGTCAAGCCGCGTCATATCCAGGGCAAGATCGTAGCGGCTCGGCGCAAGACCCATGGCAAGCTTCGTGCGCGCGCCCGTGGCAACGACAGCCAGTTTCTCGGACGCGGCAAATTTCACAATGTCTGCAACTTCCGCGACAGTGCCCGGTCGCATCGCCGCGGCGGGAATCTTGCCGTCAATTTCGTAAGCTGCAAGTTGTGCCGGATCGCTGATGACGTTCGGGTTGCCGACGATGTCGCCGAGCCGCGAACTAGCGTCTGTGCCGGTGAGGTTCATGCGACGGGCGCGCCGGCCATGGGCAGCGGACGCACGTGAATTTCGCCGCAGCCTTTCGAGGCGGGGAAAATCTTGTCAGGGTTCAGCAGGCCTACGGGATTGAACGCGTCGCGCACGCCCCTCATCAGATCGAGTTCCGCCTCGCTGAAAAGCAGCGGCATCAAGCGATCCTTCTCCATCCCTACGCCGTGCTCGCCGGTGATGGAGCCGCCCATATCAATGCAGAACTGGATAATTTCGTCGGAAGCGGCGACCACGCGTCGGAATTGCGCTTCGTCGCGCGCGTCGAAAAGAATCAACGGATGAAGATTGCCGTCGCCCGCATGAAAAATGTTCCCAATCTGGAAGCCGTATTTCTGGCCGATCTCATTGATGCGCCGCAGCGTGGCAGGAAGCTTCGTGCGCGGAATCACTCCGTCCTGTACGTAATATGTGGATGAAAGCCGTCCCACCGCCCCAAACGCGTTCTTGCGGCCTTTCCACAGCAGATCGCGTTCGCGCGTATCGCGAGCCACGCGCACTTCGCGCGCATGATGCACGCGACAGACATCCGCGATTTCTTCGGCGTGCTGTTCCACCGCTTCGCCGAGTCCATCCACTTCCAGCAGCAGCACCGCCGCACAATCCAGCGGAAATCCGGCATGAACGTAAGCCTCGACGGCGCGCAGCGTCCAGCCATCCAGCATTTCGCACGCGGCGGGTGTTATTCCGCGCGACGTTATTTCCACCACCGTTTCCGTCGCATCATCGAGAGTCTCGAAAATCGCCAGCAAAGTTTTCACTGCTTCGGGCAGCCGCGTGAGTTTCACCGTAATTTCTGTGATCAGCGCGAGCGTGCCTTCGGATCCTACGAAAAGCCCCATCAGATCGTAGCCCGGCGGGTCGAGTGCGGGACTTCCGATGCGTACCAGTTCGCCGGTAGGCAGAATCACTTCCATCGCGAGAACGTGATTGGTCGTGACGCCATATGCCAGCGTGTGGGGCCCGCCGGAATTTTCGGAGACGTTTCCGCCAATCGTGCAAGCTTTCTGACTGGATGGATCGGGAGCGAAATGCAATCCCGCATGCGCTACGGCGGCGCTGAGGTCCGAATTCACTACGCCGGGCTGCACCGTGGCGCGCTGATTCTCGACATCAATTTCGAGAATGCGATTCATGCGCGAAAAAACGCTCAGGATGCCGCCTTTTCGCGAAAGCGCTCCGCCCGAAAGCCCGGTTCCCGCACCGCGGCCGACGAGCGGAATCTGATACTGGTTCGCCAGTTTCACGATGCGAAGCACGTCGGCCGTCGTCCGCGGAAACACGACGCAGTTCGGCCGCGCCACTTCGACCGACCCATCGTATTCGTACAGCAGCAATTCCTCCGGCCGGTGCAAAACACCGTCGGAGCCGAGCAGCGATTTCAAATCGTGGAGGAGTCGCGAATCCATGCACGTGCCCCACGCGCACGCGCAAGAGCAACGCGCGCGCTTCAACGGCCACTATAGCCGTCTGCAACGATAGGCGTCAACGAGGTCCAGGCTGGACTGGCCGGTTACGAGGGCGGGCAGACTACGCAACGAGCGTACTAGTTAAGCGAACGCAACTTTCGTATGCGCTTGATAATCTCTTTGGCTGTGGCGTTGGCGGCTGCGTCATTGGTCCAGCGGCCGTTGCGCGAGAATTCGAATAGCTCCGCACCCGTGGGGTCGAAAACTTTCGTGACCGAGGCACTCGCGCCTGTCGGGCCATACGGAGTCATGCCGGCGCCGCCCGCGGTTCCGTAAGCGACCCGGTAATCGAATCCCTGCTCCACCATCACAAATCGCAGGTGGTGATCCGCGCCATGATCGTTAAGCTTTTGGAATAACAAAGTGCGATCCAATTGCGCTGCTTGAATTTTTATCTTGATAGCCTGTTGGCCCATGGCAAGGTGGGCGAAACAGCAGCTGAAGAATAGAAGCGCAGCAGTCCTTCGCAGAAGCTTCATGATTCTCGTTCTCCCAGCGTCAATTTGTTATGTCGTTGCGCCGCCAGCGATTTCATCAACTCGTGCTAGGGCGCTGTTCAGCGATCTCGATTGGTTTGCTAATTCGGCAGTATATGCTACAAATTCTGCCTAGCATGATTCTGCGAGGAAAGCGTTGACCAAACCGAAAATACTCTCGACGCGGCCTCTTTTTCCCGCCGCTCGCGCAATTCTAGACCAGCACTGCGAAGTGGACTACTGGACGCGGCCTGAGCGCATCTTGCGCCATGAGCTCTTGAAGCACGTTGCAGATAAACAGGGCTTGGTCTGCTTGCTCACCGAAAAAGTGGACGAAGAACTGCTCACCGCTGCGCCCAAGTTGCGAATCGGCGCAACGGTTTCCGTCGGCTACGATCATATCGACGTTGCTGCATGCACGCGCCACAAAGTGGTGGCGACGAATACGCCGGGCGTGCTCGACGAGACCACCGCCGATTTTGCGTGGACGCTGCTGATGGCGATCGCGCGACGCCTGCTCGAAGGCGACGCTTGGATGCGGACCGGCACTTGGCCCGGATGGGATCTCGATCAACTCGTCGGCGGTGATGTGTGGGGCAAGACTCTGGGTATTGTCGGCTTCGGACGTATTGGCCGCGGCGTAGCCCGCCGCGCCCTGGGATTTGATATGCGCGTGCTTTATAACGACGCTGTGCGCGCGCCTGCGGAAGCCGAACGTGAATTGCACGCGGAATTCGTGGATCGCGACACGCTCTTCCGCGAGTCTGATTTCATCAGCCTCCACGTGCCGCTACTACCCGATACGCGCCACCTGATTTCCACGGAAAATCTGGACAAAATGAAGCGCACCGCATTTCTCATCAACACTTCCCGCGGACCCGTAGTGGACGAAGCCGCTCTGGCCGACGCTCTCGAAAACAAGAAAATCGCAGGCGCAGCCCTCGACGTCTACGAACACGAGCCGCAAGTTCATCCACAGCTCATCGCGCGCCGTGACGTGATCCTCGCGCCGCATATCGCCAGCGCTTCAATTGATACGCGCACGAAAATGGCGGTGATGGCGGCCAACAATGTCGTGGCGCTTTTCGAGGGTCGCCGCCCGCCCAATGCGCTCAACGCCGACGCGCTGGGTTTGAAGTAACATCTAGTGGTGCGCTGCCGCGAGCGCGTATGCTGAGCGCGTCGCCAAACGCTTAGTTTAAAATGTCCGCAAAACCCAACAACATGTCGTTCCGAGCGAAGCGAGGAATTTGCTTTCGGCTTGGGCCGATGGCGAGCGAGACATGAAGCAAACAGCTGAGCGCGTTTTTCGGCACACTCTCGCGGCGATTGATATTCCTTCCGCGCTCGCGCGCAAGTTACAACGCAGCGATTCCCGCATTTGCGTGGGCACTACCGAGATGGATCTTCGCGATTTCAGCGAGATCGTGGCCATCGCCTTCGGCAAAGCTGCCTTCGCGATGGCGGAAGGCTTGACTTCAATTCTCGCGCCTGAATTTCCGGCGGACGGCATTCTCGTCGTCCCCGCGGCACCTCAGACGGCGCTTCCCGGATGGAAAACATTCGTCGGCGGCCACCCCCTGCCGACGGCGGAGAGTTTCGCGGCGGGCCGGGCAATTCTGGATCGCCTCGCAGGCTGCGGCGAGCGCACGCTGATATTTTTCCTAATCTCTGGCGGCGGGTCGGCGCTCGTCGAACAGCCGCTCGATCCACGCGTCGGTCTGGAAGACGTTCAGCGGCTGCATTCCGCGCTGGTTACCTGCGGCGCGCCTATCGAGGAAATCAACATCGTGCGCAAGCATCTTTCGGCCACCAAAGGCGGACGGCTTGCCGCGGCAGCGCCGTTCTCGACGAAGGTGACGTTCGCGCTGAGCGACGTTCCGGAGGGCCAGGAGTCGGCGCTGGCGTCTGGTCCTACCGTGCCAGATCCCACGACGCTGCAGAACATGCAAGAAATCATCCGCGGATATGCTCTGCTGCGGAAATTACCCGCCTCGTTGGGCGAAATGATTGAGCAAGCAACGCTTCCTGAGACTCCCAAAGGAACCGATCCAGCATTCGCGCGCGCGCGGTTCGAGATTTTGCTCGGCGAGCACGATTTGCTGCACGCTGCGCATCACTGCTGCGAAGCCGAAGGCTTTCTTTGCATGGTGGATATCGAAACGGATGGCTGGCCACTGGAAAGGGCTGCCGATCATTTGCTCCGCGAACTCCGCAACCTGAAGAAACAGTATCCCGGCAGGCGCGTGGCCATCTTCGCGGGTGGGGAATTAAGTAGCCCCGTAGCGGGCAAGGGAATCGGCGGGCGCAATTCCGCGTTCGCATTGACGTGCGCGACAAAAATCGCCGGACAGAAGATCGCGGTGCTCAGTGCCGGTACGGACGGAATTGACGGCAACAGCCCGGCGGCAGGCGCGGTAGCCGACGGTGAAACCCTTTCGAGGGCACGCGCGGCCGGCCTCGATGCAGAAGATTTTCTCGGGCGCAGCGACGCTTACAATTTCTTCGCGCGTCTAAACGATGCGGTCATCACCGGCCCAACGGGCAACAATCTCCGCGACCTGCGAATTCTCCTAACCAATTGACGAGGCGTACCTGACGAATGAAACCGCCGGCTTCTTTATTTCTTCGTATCGCTGAGCTGAGTTTCGATTTTTCCCAAGCGCGTGTTGATCTGGTCCATTTGTTTTTGCAATTGTTTCAAAGCATCCAGCGTCGTGTCCTGCCCGCTCGCGGTAGCCGAAGCAGGCTGCGATTGGCTCGCGGCGACACTGGGAGGCGGAGCCTGGCTCGCAGTTGAGCCGCTGCCGGCGCCAGCAGAACCCGCGCCAGCACCGGCATTCGACCCGCTCGCCTGGTTTTCCGCTGCCTTCTTCTTCAGCGCCTGAATCTGCATTTCCACATACGGCGCGGCCCCCAGGTTTAAATCTCCAGACTTGACAAGGTCTTCAAGCGGCCCAATCGCATCCGGGTCCCCTCGCCGGCCCAACGCAAACAACGTCGTAAATTTGACGTCGGTGTAAGGCTCGCTTAGATACGAAATCAGCGTGCGAGTGATTGCCTTGTTCTTGAGGTCCATCCCCGCTACAGCCTCAATCGCCGCTCCGCGTATTTCGAAATCCTTGCCGGGAGCCGACCACTCCAGCAATGACGGAACCGCACGATCATCGCCCAGCGAGCCCAGCCCTTGTAGAGCGCCGTTGCGAATCGTATTGTCGGGAGAATCCGTCTTCAACGCAGCAGTGAGAATGTCATACGCTTTAGGCGCCTTGATTTCACCGATCGCATTCAATGCGGCGGCCCGGACGCCATAAGCTCTGTCCTTCGTCGAAATCTCGATCAGTTTTGCCGCGAGCGACGGATCGTCCGTGAAATTCCCCAGCTGTTGCACGGCGGCCTTGCGAACCCACGGGGCGTCGTCGTTCAACGCCGCCAGGATTTGCTTCTCCGCCGCGCCGCCACCAATTTTCCCCAAAGCCTTCAGCGACTCCACACGAATTCCCCAGAAACGATCGTGCAGCGCGGCGTAGCCCAGAGCTGCCACTACCTGAGGATCGTCCCTCATCTCGCCCAGCGCCACGGCTGCGTCAGCGCGATCCGGCACCGTCTCGGCATTCGTCAACTGATAGATCGACGCGAGGGCGTCCTTCTTGAATTCGACGGATTTCAGTACATTGTCGCCTTTATCGAAAAGCACCATCAAAGGCGCGCCATCCGCCGGCAAAGTAAAGGTCTCTTCTGCTTTGCTGACCTCGATGGGATACGTCTTGCGTCCCTTGGCCGTCGCGATTTCAATTTCCACCGGCATGTCGAAAAGGTCCACCATGCCTTCGACCTTCTGCGTCTGTTTCACGTTCAGTTTCACCTGGTGCGCGGCATCGTCATATGTGTAAGTCACTTCATATTTCGGTGCGCCCGCTCGCCAGATCCACTGATGGAAGAAATGGTCCACGTTCGTCGCCGTGGACTGATCAATCGCCTTCTCTAAATCAGCGGTCACCACGTTCTGATTGCGGTTGGTCTCCAGGTAGTGATGCAGCCCTCCGAAGAAATCCTGGTCGCCCAGCTTGGTGTGCAGCATCTTCAGCACCCAGCCGCCCTTGGTGTAAACGTTGCCCGCGTACTCGATGCTATCCGTGAAATTGCGCGTCACCATCGGCACTGGATACAGCCGCTTCTGACGGAACCAGTTCGCCTGGTCGCGCCAGAATTCATACGCCGCTTCATCGGCGCCATAATGCTGCTCGGCCCAATAGTGTTCGAAATACGTCGCAAAGCCTTCGTTCAGCCAGATATGCGCCCAATCCTTGCAAGTAACCAGATCGCCGAACCATTGATGCGCCAGTTCGTGCGAATCCAGGTCGTCGGACCCGCGGCGTTCTTCTGGTGCAAGCTGGGGATTCACCAGGCCCGTCGCCGTCAGCGTGGTGGCGCTCGTGTTTTCCATGCCGCCCTCGACGAAATCATTTACCGACGTTTGCGCGTATTGTGCCCACGGGTATTTCACAGCAAGCTTGTCCGAAAAAAGATCGAGCATCTGCTTCGTGCGCATGAACGTCGAATCGATCGTGTCTTCATTGCCGCGCGGCACCACATAACGTACCGGTATCCCGCGCCAAGTATCCTTTTTTTCGACAAATTCTCCCGCTACTGCGCTAATCAGGTATGTGGAAAGCGGCTCGGACTGCTTCCAATCCCACGTCTTCGTTCCGTCCGTTTCGTCCTTCACGTTCACGAGCTGGCCGTTGGAAACGGTGATCCACGTCGCCGGAACGGTGAGGACCATTTCTGAGGTGGTGCGGTCGTTCGGGTAATCGTAGATGGGAATGTAGTAGCGCGTATCTTCCGCTTCCCCTTGCGTCCACACTTCCTTCGGGCGGTTGGGGTAATTCTTATCGGGCAGGACGAAGTACAAGCCCTTCTTCGGCTGGCCTTCGTAGCGGATGAAAATCTCGTGGCGCTCGCCGCGCTTGGAGGCACGTTCGAGCGGGACAATGAGGGCCTCGTCGGTCGTGGAAAATTTCGCGTCTTTGCCGTCCAGCGTCACGGCCTGAATCTTCAGGTCCACCGAATCGAATCTCACTTGCGACAAATCGTCGCGCAGCATCACAATGCTGTGCGTTACTTCTCCGCGCACTTTGCGCTGGTCGGTGTCGAACCATAGATGCGTCTTCACATTCTGCAAATCGTAATCGCGGCTCCGCGCGTAAGGCTCGTCCGCGCGCCCCGGCGCGGAAATCAGCAGCGCCAGCGACAAAACGGCGGCGCACAATATCTTCGGCACATGTGGGCGAAACCGCCCAAAACCTTGAATCATTCTGTTCTCCTCAAGCTGGCTAGACGTTAGCGACAAAACAAACCATTATAATACGAACCGTGCGTTTACGTGGGGTCGAAGCGGCCGCTCGGCTTGGGCGAGAAAATGCTATGAACCGTGTACTGCGGACCTGCGACAAGGCGGAAGAAGCCGTGGGCGTTGTACTGGAAGCCCCTGCCTACGATTTTCCGTCCAAGCTTCTCTTCAAATCTGGGCCAATCCGTTCGATGATGGGCACGTCGGGATCGTCGCCCACATACTGATTCACTACTGCGCCGTCCTTACCAATCAAGACGTACGTCGGCAAAGCGTTCGCGCCATACTGCCGCATCATCTGGTGATTCGCGTCCAAGCGTTGCGTCCAGGTCATCTGGTTTTGCGCCACAAAATCGTGCCACGCGCCCTCATCGTCATCCTCGCTGACACTGATGATTTCCAGTTGGTCGCTCCCATACACGGACTGGATCTGTTTCAAACCGGGCAAAGCGTGACGACACGGCCCGCACCAAGTCGCCCAGAAGTCGAGCAGCGTCACCTTTCCGGAGCTGGACGAACCGGAATCGGCGAACCCAGGCGCCTTCTCCCCAGTGCTGATCGGCGCTCTCGGCATGTTTTCGTCATCGAATATCTTTACGGCCTTTGCTTGGGTGCTCCGTCGCGCCCGCTCGCGACGAGCCAATTCACCAAGCGTCATCGGCCGCTCTGGCTGTATAAGTTCAGTGGCTACGGTGCTTGCCGTAGTCGAAGACGCTGACGACGCCGGCACGGGTGACGACGCGTTCTTCGCGACAGCTTGAGGCGGCGGTTGCTGGGCAGCTTGTGCGCTGGTAAACCTGGGAAAGATCAGCGACAGAATTCCCGCGCCAAGGACCAAAAATTGTCTTCTCATGGGCGCAACCTCCCAAAACGCTCCGGCTAGGTTGGCCCGGTTACCTGCACGGCTCACCGATCAGCGTTCGCGCTTTCGGTCTTCAGAAAAACCGAGTCATCCACCGGCGGGTTATTCCTGATCTGCGTTATCCGCACCGTGAAAATGTTGCCCTTCTCCACGTGGCGGATGCGAAACGGAAAATAGGCGCCGTCCACGGGGCGATAGTCGTCGGTAGAGGTTTGCACCGTGTAGTCACCATCGTCTCGATGGATCGTATCGTCCACGCGCACCGGGAAACCGCTTTCCGCGTCGAAGTAAACTTTCGACGTGACTTTCTTGTCGGGAGCAAACTCTACGACGTAGGTTGAGTGCGTTCCAACCTGCGACGTTCCAATCACTCGCCCCGTAAGCGCCAGCAGCATGGAGGCGCTCGTGTTGTTAAACTTTGCCAGTTGCAGGCGGCTTTCCAGCGCCGCGCCGATAAAATCGTGCATGCCTCCGCGCGGGTCTTCGATCCATGCGGACTTGCCGTCGCAAACCTCGCGAAGGGAGAGGCCATTGGGGAACGTCGTTTTCATGAATTTCTTGTCGGGCGCCTTGGTAATGATTTCGATTGCGGCAAAACCTGAGAGATCTTCCGGCTGATAGATTCCTTTCATGGTGCGCGTTGTAAATCCAGCCCAGACTTGGTGTCCGCCGATCGCTTTCTCGAATTTCTGCATGATCTCGATCGTCGTCGGAAGCGGCGCGTCCGCGGCCGGCTGGGTCGCTGAGTTGGCGCTTAGCGTCGTAAGCGCTGCCGGCGTGGCGGAAACGCTTTGTGCCGAAGCGGGCCCGACGCACAGGCACAAGGCGGCAGCCGACGCGAAGAGAGTGAGCGAAAGTCTGCGGTGCATAGCGACCTCCAGGTTAAACGTCGCGCTTAAGTGCAGTATGAGGTGCGCCCAGCGGGCGAGGCAGGTTATCGCTTGGGAGAGTAGCCGACTAGAGACTGTACGAGGGGGCAGGCACAGCGGAGCCCCATTAATTCGCCGCAGCCCGCTGATTTTCCTCTGATATTACAGAAGGCCCTTGTTCATGCCGCCGTCAACCTGGATGGTCGTGCCGTTGATTGAGCTGGCTCGTTCGGAGGCGAGGAACGCAACGAGTGCTGCAAATTCATCGGGACGCGAAAAACGTCCGATGGGCACGCTGGCTGCCGCTTGTTTCAGAAGGTCCTCGTATTTGGCGCCCGAATCTTTCGCGCGCTTTTCGAAGAGCTCTCCCAGACGATCGGTCAGCGTGTAGCCGGGGCAGACGTTGTTCACCGTAATGCCATCCGTGCCGAATTCATTGGCGAGTGTTTTCGCCATTCCGGTCACGCCCGCGCGCAAGGAATTGGAAAGCATCAGTCCGTCAATCGGCTGCTTCACGGATATCGAAGTGATGGTGATGAATCGTCCCCAGTGACGTCGCTGCATGCGCGGCAATACTTCACGCGCGAAATACACGGCGCTGAACAACGTCAGGTTCGCCGCCGTGCGCCACTCATCAAGCGTGGTATCTAAGAACTTCTTGGATGGCGGCCCACCCGCATTCGTAACGCAAATATCAATTCGTCCGAATTTCTGCTCCACGGCATCGACAAAATCGCGCACGGCCTCCGCATTGGTCACGTCCAAGGCGCGCCAGAAAACCTCCCTTCCCGAGGCAGTGCCGATTTCCTTCGCTGTGCGCTCCAGATCGGCGGAGGTGCGCGCGCAAATCGCCACTTCGCATCCTTCCTTTGCGAATTCTTCCGCCGCAGCGCGGCCCAGCCCTTTGCTCGCCGCCGCCACGATTGCCACGCGCCCCTTCAGTCCGAGGTCCACGCTTATCGATCCTTTGCGGCGCCGCCGCGCAGGTAGGCATCGTCCTTGCAAATCCAATCTTCCCGGCGCGGCGCGAAGAAGTCTATGTCCACGGTATCTTCTAAAGCCTCTGCCTTGTGCGGAACGTTCGCGGGAATCAAAATGATCTCACCCGCGCCGACGATAGTCTCGCCGTCATCGAAATAAAATTTCAGCGCGCCCGAAAGGATCAGCGAAAATTGCTCGCTGCGGTGCGAATGGCGTGGCACGATCCCTCCTCGCGCAATAAAAATCCGCGCCAGGGTCGCGTCCTCGCCGTTCAGCATCTGGCGGGTGATATGCGCGCTCAGGTTCTCCGTTTCCACTTTTTCAAACGACGTTGCTGCAGGCATCAGGCACCCCTCCAAGGCACAAGAATTACGAGCAAGAATCGTCCATCGAAACCCCGCAATCGTCAATGCCTGATCGGCACGTGGCGCAGTCAACGCCGTGTCTCTGTCCTCGGTGGCCAACCTCCTGTGCCACCGGCCATAGGAAAACATTGTCGTGCAGCCCGGCCTTCGACTAATATGCCCGCGTGACACCCCTCGGCTGGCTCGCGGCGACCGTTCTGTTCGTGCCATTGCCGATCCCGCTCTTCTGGTTCGTCGTGCACCCGCAAATAAATTATTGGCGCAATCATCGCAGCGCAGGCTACGCTAGCGCACTTCTGGCGGCGTGGGTGCCCGTCACGTTCTTCCTTATTCTATCTCGCCGCGAGCTTTTCCTGCACGCGTGGCCGGCGGTAGGCAGCGCGATAGTGGGCTTCGCGCTGTTGTGCTTCGAGGCCTGGATCTTCTGGCGCGTGAAACGCGATCTCGGCGCGTCCAGGCTCATCGGACAGGCGGAATTATCCGGCGGCGGGGAAGTCGTGCGCCAAGGCATCTATGCGCGGATTCGTCATCCGCGCTAGGTCGGGTCTGTTCTCGCAATTGTTGGCGCCTGGAAGAGCATGAGCTGCGAGCCCGTTTTGGCGCGGCGTACGAAGATTATTCCCGTCAGGTGCCGCCGTTCGTGCCCGTAGGTGCCAAGCCTGGCGAAGGCTAGGGTAATGTCAGAGCTCAATAACGCACGAGAGGAATTCACAGGAGGTGCAACATGCATCGACTAACGGCCTCGTTGGTGATGTTTCTAGCCTTGACTAGCACCGCCGCGGCGCAATTCGGCAAAAGCGTCTCCGTCGCAGCCGGCACGCCCGAAGACAAGGCTCTCGCCGACATCTACGCCGCGCCGGACGGCCCAGACAAAATCGCTCTGCTCGATAAATTCATGGCTGACTACGGCAAGGACGATCTCGAATTGCTCGGCGATCAACTCTATGTCCAGTCCTACCTCGCACAGAAGAATTACACGAAGGTGTATGAATACGGCGAGAAAGCCCTGGCACTCGACCCTAACGATTTCTCCACCGCCGTCAATATGGTCCACGCTGCCGACGAGCAGGGCAACTCCAACAAAGTGTTCAGTGAAGGTGAAAAGGCCGCGGCCATCGTCACGCGATACAAAGCCTCGCCGCCACCGGAAGGCGTCGACGCCGACCGTTGGAACGCTCAGAAAGCCAACACGCTTAAGAACGCGCAAGGCGACATCGGCTACGTGCAATACGCCATGGTTAATGCCGCCTACAAGACCGCAGATCCCAGCGCGCGAGCGGCGCTTTTCGAGCGTTACGTTGCGGTCTTTCCGGATTCCAGTTACACCACAACAGCGCGCGAGCAGACCGCCGTCGCCTATCAACAAGCACAGAATCAGCCCAAGATGCTTGCTGCCGCGCAGAGCGTGCTCGATGCCGATCCGAACAATATCTCGATGCTCCTGTTGCTGGCCGACAACTGGTGCAATGACCCGCAACGCCTCGACAAAGCAGCCGCGAACGCACAAAAAGCGCTCGACTTGCTGACTCAAGCGAAGAAGCCGGACAACGTTTCAGATGACCAATGGCAGAAGCAGATATCGCTGCAGAAGGGCCTGGCCTATTCTTCGCTCGGCGAAGTGAACGTGAACAAGAACCGCAATCCGCAAGCCGTGGACGCGTTCAAACAAGCTACCCCATTGCTAAAGTCCGACACCTTCAGTTATGCGCAAAATCAATATCGCCTGGGTTTCACGCTGGCGAAAATGCAACGCATTCCGGAAGCCCGCGCCGTGCTCACCGAAGTGCTCTCCCTGAACACGCCCTATAAACAACGCGCACAGGAAACGCTGGCTAAAATCGGAGGCCCGGCGTCAAACAAGCCAGCCCACAAGAGTTCTTAGCAGTATGACTGAATGAAATCTCGACGCGCACTCGGGCGTCACTGCTGAGTCGTATCACCAGATGCTGGGGGCGCAGGTTGCGTCGCCGGAGTGAAAGCTTTCAGCTCATTAACGTCGCGAAGCACCTCAGCCCATTGCTTCTTGTCCTTCTTCGTAGTGTTTGGCGCGTTTGGATCGCTGTAGAAATCCAGAACGGTTTGGCGCAGCTCAGGAGTCATCTGTTTGAATTGTTCCTTGGCGTGGCGTTCCAGCAGATCGGCGTACGTTTTGTCTGCCAACGGATACTCACCCGGTTTGGTCACCGTGCCGGTATCAAAGTTGTCGTTCACCAGCATGATCGAACCGCTATCCCTTTTTTCGCGCAGAAACTGTTCGTACTCGGTCACCGCGCCGTTGAAGCTGGCCATGAACAATTGTTCGGCCTGCGGCGTCGGCACCTTGAAATTGAACGCGCTGAACGGCCCGACCTTTGGAATCAACCGGAAGAGAAACGTCAGAAACGTCGTCCCGAAACCTGGCTTTTCGTAATGGCCGTCCCAGTCTTTTTCATAGCTAGCACGTGAAAGGTGATAAAGAAATTTCTTTTTCGTGATTCCCGGAATGTCTTTCTGGATATCATCCTTCTTCGTTTGCCACGCCACTTCGGTCATTTTGGGGATCACTTCGCTCACGCCGCGACGATAGGTCCCCAACGCCAAATCGTAATCCGTGAAAATGGACTTCAAATCCAGTGAATACGTATCCATAAACGCTCGATCGAGGAGTTCTTTCGAAACATGAAACCCAATATAGTCATGATAGGCATCGGAGCCGTAGCGCCCCCGCGCAATCTGCACCACGTCAAAGCCGAACTCAGTCTTCAGATGCGCCGAAGGTGACTCGTCGTAGGTGACGACGTCGCCGTATTTCCTGCGAAGCTTCGGATACAGGAGCGGAACGGATTTGTTTACCGCGAGCCGGTGCCCTTCGTTGTCTGCCGCGTAATGCGCCAGGGCGCCCAGCGCAAAAGCGTATTCGTCTAAGTTCGAGGAATCGCGTAGCAGAGCCTGCACAAAATCGCCGGTGCGCACGTAGTGAACCAAATCGCTGAAAAAATGGCTGCCAAACGGGTAATAACCCGCATCCTGAATCACCGAGCCGCCGTAGGCGTACGAGTGCGCCTCCTTCAGCTGCTCCGGCGTCGAATCGGGAAAGCGCTTCAAAAGCAGCGGCTTGATGGCATCGTCCCAAGCGGAATCGACAATGGCTTCGTGCGCAAGCACCGAATATCCATCGCAAACACCCGCCTGACCAAGCAGCAGAAGCAAAATCAGTCCAGCCGTTTGGAGTCGAGTCCTCGTCAAAGTTTTTCGCACGCGATATGAAGGCATAAAGAAAGAAATATATAGCAACCTATGCGGGAGCCGATCACTTGGGTGGGCTGGGATATTGCGTCAAGCGTTTATTGCCAATGGCATCCCATCCGAGTTTGGCAATGGATGGCGGAGAGGGTGGGATAATCACCCCGTCCCGATCGGCTATCCCAGCGTGTTTTTAGCAACATGCGCGAAAACCGCATCAAATAATGGCGATTTCTACGGTCTCGCATTCTGCAACTCTTTCAACTGTTCCGCATAAATAGCACCAATTTCGGGCCGCAACAGACACCAAAGACACCACGGAATCTCCTTCCGGCACTCAACTCGGGAACGCCGTGTAATCACCTCATCCGGCCTGCTCGTCATCGCACAATCCGACAAAACGAAAATGCCTGAGGCGCTCCCCGAAGTCCAATCTCCAGGAATTCAATCTGCACCACGACTTCGGGCCCACACCCAAAGGCATTTCTTCATCATCCGGAAACAGCTGCTCGGGACAGAACAGAAATGCTTGGATTGTGCTCATATCATTATCAGGAAATCGCCTTCCAGACTTTTGTCCGGCAGGAGCGCTCGAACGGCGCGATCCATGGTGACAAGCTTTCCTTTCTTATGCATCGCAAGTCCTAGCAGGTAGGCATCCGTCACTTGTTGGTGGCCCACCAAGCGTTGAGCAAATGGTTCAAGTGCCTGGGCAAAACTGACCTGGTCGAGCCAGAATCGGTGTGCGGGATGGCCAAGGTTGGCTTGCAGCAGGGCGAGAGCATCCGCGGGGGTGAGTGCGTTTGGAGAGAAAGCGGGATTTGAGAGTATGCGGACGAAGGCGGTCTGGGTCAGTGGGCATGTTGCCCACCCTTCGCGCGCGTGGCGCGCAAGCCATTCCTGAACTTTCTCATGAGCGCGGTGTGTGGGCCAAGCCATCGCGATAAGGACATTGACGTCCAGCAAGAAGCCGGCTCTCACTTCAATTCGTCCTGGAGTCTTTCGATATCTTCGGTGCTTACGGGCGGCGAGCCAGGCGGAAGCTCGACGACGTGAAAGCCGTTGACGAGGCGGGTCTGCAAGGGCGCTTGCAGTCCCCGGCGCACTAGTTCCGATACCGCTTTACCGATGGCGACATCCCGGGCTTCCGCGTACGCCTTTACTTCCCGAAAAACATCATCGTCCAGCGAAAGTGTGGTTCTCATGCACCTATGATGCTACAGACTGGATCTGATGTCAATCAAGCAAGCTACCGCATCAACCTGAGTCATATGATGCGATTACTTGCATCAGCTCTTGATCGGAGGGTTTACAGAGGTCTTCGGCGTCGCAGGCGTTATCCTTGGCCGGTCTTCAGAGCGTGGATATGATACGAGTGCCGGGTTGCATGCTGTGCTGATTGAAACTATTGCATAATGAGGATGGCAATGAACCTAAGCATTTCCCCTCACGGACGGTTGTTCGTAGAAACTGCCCCGGATAGCAATGAAGGCGCGGCAAAGCGGATCATCGAGGCTTTCGCCGATAGTTCATCGCGCGGAATTCTCCATTTATCCACGACTGAATTACAGACGAGTTTACCTGCGGATTTGTCCTTCGCACGCGATTTTGGCCGGGCGTACCTAACACAGCTATGCCATACACTTCGATATAGTCGGGCAGGCAGGGTTCCCGAGCGTTTCTCCGCCAACGGAGGGCGACTTGGCGGATTGGAACAATCAGGTCTTTACCGCTCTTTGTAAGCGCCACGACCCACACCCTCCGGTCATCGGGGCTTTCCGCCCTGCTCACTAGCCCCTTTTCGAGCAAGCGATCGACCGCCACGCTGATGGAACCGGGCGTGAGGTGGACTTTCGGTCCTATAGTGTTCACAGGCAGCGGTCCTTTGTGCAGAAGCGCTTCCAGCACGCGGAAGTCTGTGTCGGAAATGCCCGTTTCCGCGATCCCTCTATACACGTAGTCGAAGGCCGCCTCGTGGGCTTTCCTCCAAATGAGCCAGCAATGCACCGGGTCTGAAGACCTTCTTGCCATAGCTCTCTGATGCTGAGCCTTTTCCGATTAGTTGTCCATCAAATGTATCTTTATCAATATACTCTGCATCAATGTATTATAGACGCCGGAGCCGAGACGGTACCGGTCACTAGGAGATGAGCATGAAGATCGCTTCTACAATCGCACGGTACTTGCTCGGTTTGATCTTTTTGACGTTCGGGTTAAACGGGTTCCTTCACTTTATTCCCATGCCGCCGCCTACGGGCGTTGCAGCGCAGTTCGTCGGGGCCCTGTTCGTGTCCCGGTTTTACGTGGTGATTTTTCTGTTGCAGATAGTGCCCGCGGTCCTGCTGCTTGCGAACCGCTACGTGCCCTTGGCACTTACGACTCTGGGGGCCGTGATTGTCAACATACTTTGCTTTCACATTTTCATGGCGCCTGCCGGTTTGCCGCTGGCTGTCGTCGTCACGGTTTTATGGTTTCTTACGACTTGGAGTGTGCGTTCGGCGTTCGCGGGGATCCTTCAACGTTAAGTAAGTCGTGACCCGAATGCGAGAGGAGAAAACATGTCCCACAGCATATCGACCTTGCTGACCCGCAATCTTCACGACGTCTTCGGTGAAAATGACCCCGCGCGGCGGCGCTCGGCCATCGACGAGATCTTCACCGAAGATTGCGTGTTCTACGAGCCCAGAGGCGTCTACCGTGGCCGCGACGAGATCGATGGCGTGGCGGGTGCGATCAAGGCTACTCACCCTGACTTTCGATATCAACCCATTGCCGGGCCCGAGGAATTGGGCAACGGCGGGCGGGTCCAATGGGTATCGGGCCGCCCTGGTGAGGCGCCAGCTTACGCCGGGACTGACTTCATCATTTCCCGGGACGGTCGGATTGCCGCCCTTTATCTGTTTTTCGACAAGCTACCCTGAGCTGGACTTTGCCGCGCTACGGCCCAGCGGTGGACGCTCACTTGTTAACCGTTTTCTCATCGGGGGGAAGCAATGTCGAACAGGCTTTCAGGAAAAGTTTGCGTCATCACCGGCACCGGTGGCGGCATCGGTCGTGAAGCCGCCTTAGCCTTTGCGCGAGAGGGCGCTTTGGTCGTTGGCTGCGGTCTGTACGTCGACGATTCGGAAGCAACTGTTGCGGCGGTTCGCGCTGCGGGTGGAACAATGGTCTCCATGCAGCCATGCGATCTGACGAAGCCCGCTGACTGTCAGGCGCTGGTCGATTTTGCAGTGCGCACCTTTGGACGGATCGACGTTCTCTTCAACAACGCGGCTATGGCTTACTTCAACTGGCTCGAAGACATTTCGGACCAGGAGTGGGACCGCAATCGTCGGGAGGAAGTGGACCTGGTGTTCTACCTCACTCGTGCTGCCTGGCCTCATTTAAAGGCTAGCCACGGTGTAGTCGTGAACAGCGCTTCGCTGACCGCGCTGATGAGCTTCAAGAACCTGGGCTCTCTCGCACACACCACGGCCAAGGCTGGCATCATCGGCATGACCCGGCAGTTGGCGATGGAAGGCCGCGAGCATGGGATTCGCGCCAATTCGATTTCGCCTGGAGTGATCGAAACCAGCCAGACGCGCGAACAGCTCAAGGACCCAGAATGGGCCGGCTACATGCTCGGCAAGACGTTGTTGGGTCGCCTCGGCCGTCCGGAAGAAGCGGCGAACGTCGCTTTGTTCCTGGCCTCCGATGACAGTTCGTACGTGACCGGAGTCGATATCGTCGTCGATGGCGGAATGAAGGTTTGGTGATCGGCGGCCCGACTAGACCACATCGTGTGTAATCGATCGTCCTCAGCCCGTAAGATTCGAGGAATTTCTATGCAGTTAGTTGAGGAAAGAGAACGGTTACTGCAGTCACGCGGAGGTTATCGCCATGTTTGACCTCGAAGCGAACAAAGCCATCGCGCTACGACTGGTCGAGATTTTCAACGGCCGCCGACTTGACCTGCTTGAAGATGTGCTTCATCCCGAGTTCCGAGGGCGCGGAATCTCAGCCTTCCCGCCGGCGGGCGTAAGAATCTCCTAGTGCTCAATACTGGAAAACTGACCAGTTGGAGATTTCTTAGGAAAGGATTTCAGGAAGACTCTAACCCACTAATTCTAAAGGAATGGCGGAGAGGGTGGGATTTGAACCCACGAGCCCGGTTTTGCCAGGCTACCCGCTTTCGAGGCGGGCTCTTTCAACCGCTCAGACACCTCTCCGCGGTTGCGGCTTCCCAAGCTTAGCAAACGCGCCGATTGCTCACAACCACGTGCGCGCACCACCGTAGACTCCAAGTAAGAGCTCAAGAATCTTTGTGGGTCGTGGCTTTAGCCACGACATGAACACACCGCACATTCAGAGCGGCTTTAAGCCGCTGAAGTTCCGGTGTTGCAATTCTCACGCAGGGTTCGTCCCGTCGCAGCAGCGAATCCAAACGTATGTTGCTACGCACCATGGGCGCGCGCAGCAGAACGATCGTCAATCCATCTCGAAAGTGACGTACATATACTTGTTGTCGCGCTCCACCTGCAATACTCCCGCAGCGCCAGTGGGCAGGGCCTTCAAAGCAGCCCGCAAACCATCGAGCGTCGTCACCGGCTTGCCATTGAGCGCATGAATCACGTCTCCCGGCTGCAGGTCCGCTTCGACGCCCAATGAATCGGCAGCCATCGCGGCAACGATCACGCCGGAAGGCTCGCGCAAGTCTTCCAGCTGCTTCGCCAGATCATCGTCAATCTGCACTGCAAAAATTCCGAGTTTCGCCACCAAATCCTTTTGTGGATCTACCAAGTCACCCAACTGGTCGACGTCATTCTTCTGTTCGGCGACTGGAATTGTGAGTGTCAGCGTTTGTGCCCCGCGCAACACCTCCGCCTTTACGACCGCACCGGCCGGCCGCGTTGAGACAATCATTTCCGCAAGCGGCACGCTCCCGATGGCGCGTCCATCCAAACTCAGCAAAACATCCTGTATCTGCAGGCCAGCTTTTTCCGCCGGGCCGTCAGGTTCTACATCCGAAACCACTACACCGCGCTCTTTCTTCAACGAAAGACCTGCCGCCAGGTCTGGCGTAATTTCCTGCAGCTCCGTTCCGATCACGCTGCGGTGCACTCGTCCGTACTTGCGCAGTTCGTGATACACGAATTCCACTACGCTGCTGGGAATCGCAAATCCCAACCCCTGGCTGCCGCCCGATTCAGTCAAAATAAAAGTATTGATGCCCACCAATTCGCCGTTGGTATTGACCAGCGGTCCGCCGCTATTTCCCGGATTGATCGGCGCATCGGTCTGAATGTAAACCGACGGCACGTCCGGATCCGCTTGCCGCGCCACGGCGCTCACCACGCCCATGCTCACCGAATTTTCAAGACCTTCCGGATTTCCGAAAGCCAGCACCAATTCGCCCTTCTTCAATTTCGTGTAATCCGCAAAACCGATCGCCGGCAAATCCTTTTGCTCGATCTTCAACAACGCGATATCAATCGTCGGCGCGATTCCAATGATCCGTGCGTCAATCGGGGGATTATGGTCGCCGAGCCCCAAACTCGCGCGCACCTGTGACTCACCGGCCGTAGCCGGCGTGAGCACAACGCGCACCCTCTGCGCGCCCTTCACCACGTGAGCGTTCGTGATGATGTAGCCGTCGGCGTCAACGATCACGCCCGAACCCAGACTGCGCTGCCGCCCGATCATGCTGGCTTCATCCTGGTTCTTTTCGGACAGCGCTCGATAGCCCGTCACTTGCACTTGCACAATCGAAGGCGAAACCCGCGCCGACAATTCCTGCAATGACTCGTTGAATTCTGCCAACAGGTCCTTGCGCGCGCTTTCCGCGGGCGTCTTGGGAGTCTGAGCCGCCTGCGGAGGCGCGGCGTCCCCGCGAACCTGTGCAAACAGGGAAGCCGTCGCACCAAAGAAAAAGGCCGCACTCAACGCAAAGGATCGCGCTGCACTGTGAACTGTCCTTGTATTGCCAATCATCGTTCATCTCCGGGAAATTATCAGCGCACCTCTTACTACCGCCGCGCCGCAAAAAAATCCTTCAACAGCCCCGCCGCTTCCTCGGTCAAAATTCCCGCCGTAACCGACACTCGATGATTCAATTGCGCGTGATCCAGCAGATTAAAGCAAGAACGCACCGCGCCGCCCTTCGCATCCTCCGCGCCATACACCAGCCGCGCAATGCGCGCCTGTATCATCGCCCCAGCGCACATCGCGCAAGGCTCGATGGTTACATAGAGAGTCGCTGCCAGCAGGCGATAATTCCCGACCTTCTTCGCAGCCTGCTGCAGCGTCACCACTTCGGCGTGCGCCGTTGGATCGCAATCCGCTATCGTTCGGTTGCCCGCGCGCGCAACGATCTCATCGTCAATCACCACCACCGCGCCAACAGGAACTTCACCGCGTTCGCCAGCCGAGCGCGCTTCGTCCAGCGCCGCTTCCATGAACCGCACGTCCCGATCATCAATCGCCGTCATTTTTCGCAGAATAGCATGGATGTTCTCCGCATCCTGCTACGACAAGCTGGTTTTGTAGCGGCCGCTGCGTCCCGCGTTTGTCGGGACCGAGCGGGCAGCCTTCCTCAAAATCTAGCTCACAATCCGACACGCCTCTATTGACATCCGCAAACCGCCAAGTCACAATCCAGCAAATGAACGAACTCCTGCGCCGCGTCTTTCTGGTAGACCTCTTCAAAGGCATGTGGCTGACCTTTCGCTACCAGGCGCCCAAGAATGTTTACACGGAGCAATATCCACAAGAACGGCCCATGGTCGCCGAACGCTATCGTGGGGCGCCGCGCCTGAACATCAATCCCGAAACCGGCGAATCGCTTTGCATTTCCTGCAATCTCTGCGCGCTGGCCTGTCCGGAAAATTTAATAGTGGTTGGCTGGCTGCGCGATGACGCAACCCGCCGCAAAGTCCTCACCACCTTCACTTACGACACGTCACGTTGCATGTTCTGCGGCCTCTGCGAAGACGCTTGCCCGACCGACTGCCTGGAACTGACGCAAGACTTCGAAATGGCTCACTACAGCCGCGAGGGCGCCATTTGGGACCGTCATCGCCTCGAAGTCGGACCCACGCCAACGCATTACACCCGCTAGCAGACAGCCGTACGCCGTTAACTCGATGGGCACGATGCTATAGCATTACTGCCCGGGCTGCGATACCCTGTGCTCACTCCTGGGAGGCACCCATGAAGCGCTTCGCCTTGGCTATTCTCCTGTCCGCACTTTGTGCGTCGGTCAGCTTTGCGCAGCAGAACCCCTCCGATGCCCCGGCCTCGAAAGAAGATATTGAGAAGTATTTGGACACCATGCATGCTCGCGATTTGATGAAATCAACTCTGGACGCAGTCACCAAGCAAATGCACCAAATGATCCATGATGAGCTGAAGAATCAGCCGAACCTGCCGGCGGATTTCGAAGCGCGCATGGACAAAATGATGGACGACATGTTCAAGAATTTTCCCACCGAGGATTTGCTGCAGGCTATGATTCCGGCGTATCAAAAGCATCTGACAAAGGGCGATGTTGACGCCCTGACCGCCTTTTACTCGACTCCTACTGGCCAGAAAATTCTCAAGGAAATGCCCGCGATGACGGCCGAAGCCATGCAGGCCTCGAGCGGCGTCATTCAAAAAATGATGGCGCAGGCGCAGGAGCGCGTCCAGAGCGAAATTGCTCAAATGCAAAAAGAGAACGAAGGAAATTCCGGGAAGCAGTCACAACCCACTCCGAACTGACCTGAACCACCCTTCCAGTTGGACGCTGCGAGGCGTTCTTTTCGGGCGTTGCATACCCGATTCCACTGAGAAATAACGGGGCACACCGTGAAAAATTTCTGCGGTCGCTTCGCGCGTTTCAGCGAAGTCGCGCCGCAAATCACCCAGGGGAACGCCTGGTTCCGCCAAAACCCCCTCCATTTCCCCGGATTTCGCGCCACCTCAATTGTTTCAGCGAATGGCACGACACATGCCATGCCCTATCAACCCCGCCCATATCCGAGGAGGTGTACACCTATGATTCGGAAGTGTCTCCTGTGCGCGTCTCTGGGCGCTTTATTAATATTGGGAGTTTCCACTCAGGCGCACGCGGCTTTGCAGCAATCCCAGTCCGGCCAGCAGGCCGATCAAGCCAAGCAGGTCAACGGAAAGGTGACCGCGATTGGCAGCGACAAAAAGTCGTTTTCGATGGACGTGAACGACGGTAACAACAAACGGACCATGCAGTTTGTTTTGGACGAGAAGACTCAAGTTCAAGGCCGGGTTGGCGTTGGAACCGACGCTACTGTTCAGTACCAGCCAACTAACGACGGTAAGAACGTCGCGCTGAACATCGCTCCCCAAAACCCACAGTAACCGCGCATCACGGGCAACTCCCGCACCACGCGGATCGGCCACGGACAAATCCACGCTCCGCCCCGTGGCCGATTCCGTTTCCTTGCAGCAAACAAAACCTTATCTTTTGCCCTCGTCCGCCGCGCGTTATAAGATGTCGCATTCGCTTTTGCCTTTCGGGGGATGATGGAACTTCGTAAAGATCCAATCACTCGCAGTTGGGTTGTGGCAGGGCATCCGGAGCGCGAAAAAGTTCGCCCCGATCCCTGTCCACTTTGTCCTGAGAATTGCATAGAAACGAAAACACTCCTCGATTTGCCGTCTCAAGGAAAATGGCAGGTGCGCGTGTACCCTCATTTTCGCCCGTTGTACCGCATTGAAGGAGACCCCGGTCGCAGCGCGGAAGGCATCTACGACCGCATGGCTTCGGTCGGTGCGCACGAAATCGTGGTGGAAAACCCCGACCACACCCGCGCACTGTCGCAAATGACCGACGAGGAAATCGAACGCGTTCTGGACGCCTACGCGCGCAGAATCGCAGACTTAAAACGCGATGCGCGATTCAAATACGTCACCGTGTTCAAGAACACCGGCGCGCAGGCCGGAGAAGAATGGCCCCATGCCCATTCGCAGATCACTGCCACAACTTTCGTTCCACGCCGAATCCTTTATGAGCTGCGCTCCGCGCGTGAATGGTTCCGCGAACGCGAACGCTGCGTCTTTTGCGACATCCTGCGCCAGGAAATGCGTCAAGCGAAACGGATAGTGGATAGCGTCGGCGATTACCACGCCTTTTGCCCTTACGCCTCGCGCGTGCCGTACGAAGTCTGGATTCTTCCACGCACGCACAATCATCAATTCGAAACCGTGCTCTCGGGAGAGAATCGCCGCCACATGGCTAGTCTTCTCGGGCGCACCCTCCGGCGCCTGCTCCAGATTTCGCCCAGTTATCACCTCGTGGTCCACACTGCGCCCAACACGCTGCAGACCAAAGGTGAACTGAGCGCCTATTGGCGAACGATCGCGGGCGATTACCACTGGCACTTCGAAATCCTGCCTATCGTTGAACAACGCAGCAAGTCTTATAGCCTCAAGGAAGTCTATTTCAATGGCACGCTCCCCGAAGATGCCGCAGAAAGTCTGCGCCAGTACGATCCTATAAACCAATGACGAACCCGGCTGCCACGCTTTTGACCGAGCCCGATCCGCAGCGTGGCGGAATCATCTTCAAGCTGCTATTCCTGATTTTCGTCGTGGTACTTCTCGCGATCCTCTATCTCGTTCGCGTGCCGCTGCTGCGCTTTGCGGGTGAATTTTGGATCGTAGACGACGCGCCCGAATCTTCCGACGTCATAATCGTCCTGAGCGGAGACAATTACGACGCGGTCAGAGCCGCCCGCGCAGCCGCGCTCTTCAGAGCTGGTATGGCTCCCCACGTTGTCGCCACCGGAAGGTCGCTGCGCTCCTATGCCACTACCACCGACCTGATGAAACGCGACCTCCTGGAGCACGGCGTCCCGGCGGCGGCGATCATTCCGCTAACTCATCGCGCCGACAACACGCGCGAGGAAGCCCTCGCCGTCAGTGAATTCGTGGCGTCCCACCACTGGAAGAAAATCCTGCTGGTCACCTCCAATTACCATACCCGCCGCTCCGCATATGTTTACGAGCGAACACTGCCGCCCGGCACGCAGCTCCGCGTGATCTCGGCACCGGATATTGAATACGATCCGCAAAGTTGGTGGCGTACCCGCGAAGGCCTGAAAATATTTTTCCACGAGGCCGGGGGATACATCGCAGCGCTGTGGGAAATGCGTCACAACGACGTGCGCACCACTTAGTCCAACCCCACCGCAACAGCGAGTTAGTCTGCATTTTCGAATGAGCTACTACATGAATCGCAACGAGTTGTCATTTAGGAACGCACGCCCCTTTCGCTCCGGCACGCCTCTGTACTATAGTGTGCGGGAATCACTTCACGGTTCCTGCCACCCGGCGCAGGTCCGGAAAATACTGGGGGAAAACTATGATGTGGCGCAAATCCGAAGATGCCAAGACGTCTTCGTCCGGGTCCAAGTCGCCTGAACCAGTTGCTCCGACCTCGCAACAGAATCAAACCGCGATTTCATCGGTCAGCATGTCCGAAACCTCCGCAACGCCATTGACCCCGGCCTCACCGGCTCTATCGCCTGCCGCAGCGGCGCCAGCTTCTACTCCGACCACTCCTTCGCCCACGCCGGTATCAGTCGCGTCTCCGGGTCCTACTTCCAGTTCCACCATCGGCGCAGGATTGAAAATCCGCGGGGACATTTCCGGAAATTCCAACTTGGTGATCGAAGGTGAAGTGCAAGGGAAAGTTCAAATGACCAACGGGCGCGTCACCGTCGCCGCCAACGGCCGAGTCAACGCCGACATCGAAGCATTGGAAATTTCCATCGATGGCCACGTCCAGGGCAACCTGAAAGCCAGCGAAAGTGTTCGCTTGGGCGCGACCAGCCACGTGCAAGGCAGCATACTCACTCGCCGCATTGCGATTGAAGACGGAGCCGGCCTGCGCGGCAAAGTGGAAATGATTCGCGCCAACGATTCCGCGAGCTCTTCGTCTGGCGCCGCGTCTGCGGAAGCGAAAAACACACCCAAGGCCATTGCCGCCGGTTCGCTACGCAGCTAGAGAGCCCAATGAACTGGATGGCGAAAACACGGCCGAATTCATCGCTTCCCACTAGAACTCCCGTCAAGCCGGGTGCGACGGCTGCGTCCCCGGCTCCCGCGTCTGCAAACGCCCGCGTGTCGAACGGCCTGAAGGAGTTTTTGTGGCTGATTACCGACTCCGGTCAGGGCAAAATTCTCGACCTCGGCGCGGTGTTTCAATCCACCGTCATGTTTTTCATCGAGAAGGGATTTCGTCTCTCGACCGAGGACTTGCTCCGTTCGTGGAAGGAATTCCTCCTGTCTGAAGAGGAAAATCTGCGCAGCGCAAAAGTGGGCGACGACGGCGCGCGCGTTTCGCAAGGTATGCTCGCCGGAAGATTTCTCGATACCGCGCTGCAGTACCCCGAGGATAATTTTCACGGCGTGCTGGCCTGGGATCTTTTCGACTATCTCGACGCGGAACTTTTGCCGCGGGTGATGGAAAGAATCTATACGCTGATGCGCCCGGGCGGCGCCGTGCTGGCCTCCTTTCACAGTCGCCCGCCGGAACGGTTTCACCGCTACAAGATAGTTGATTCGCAAAACATCGAACTCGTGCCGGCTCCCACGCTCGCGGTTCACGCCCGCGTGTTTCAGAATCGCGAGATACTGGACATCTTCGGAAGGTTCCGCTCCTCCAAGACGTTCGTCGGCCGCGACCAAGTCCGCGAAGCCCTGTTCCTAAAGTAAGGCCTTCCCGCCGTTACGGAACTTTCGCCGGACGTCGTTCTTCGGAGCAGCTTGTCTTCTGCGAAACTTTCCAGTTGCAATCGCCTTGGCAGCAGAGTAGAACGGGCTTGTAAGTCGTCATTGCACGGAGGAAGCAGTATGACGCCACCGGGCAGAAGACTTTAAGGTAATCACCGTTTACACACCGCTTTTGCGGTGCGCACCGCTGCGATGCCTTCGGCACCGCAGCGGCCTACGGTAGAAGCAAGCGGGGAGCCGCCAGGCTCCCCGTTTTGCGTTTTAGCTGAGAATGAGATCCGACCAGCGAACTCAACGCTGCAGCTCTAATCTTCCTCGGGTTGCGGTCCCTTCAGACCGGCTGTGCTCTTATGTTGCGAACGTGCTTTCCAGGTTGAATAGATAGCAGGAAGCAAGGAGAGAAAAATCACGATGGCGATTACGTAGTGAATGCGCTTATCAATGTTGGGAATGGTGTTTCCCAAGGTGTACCCGAGCAGGATCATTCCCCACACCCACAAAAAACCGCCACAAATGTCGTACAACAAATAGCGCGTGTAACTCATCCGCGCCGCGCCCGCCACCGGCGGACAAAACGTCCTGATAATCGGTACAAACCGCGCCACAATAATCGTCTTCGCGCCGTGCTTCTCATAAAACTCGTGCGCCTGCTGCAAATACCTCTTCTTGAAGAAGCGTGAGTCTTCCCGCTGGTACAACCTGTGTCCCATGGTCCGCCCGATGAAATAACCGAGCTGATCTCCCGCAATGGCGCACAGCGTCACCAGCGGCAGCAGCCAAGCGATCTTCAAACCCGAGTATTGATCCGCCGCCACCACTCCGGCCGTGACCAGCAGGGAATCGCCCGGTAAAAAGAACCCCACAAAAAGCCCTGTTTCGACGAACACAATCACGCACACCATCAGCATTCCGCCCAATGCCACCAGGCCGCGCACGTCCGCTAGGCGGTGCAAGAGTTCTTTCAAAAGCTCAATCATCTAGCCGATCCTTGACGGTCCGATGGGCTAAAACAGGCCCTCAAATCGCTGTAAGCACAATAACAGAAAACCTCTTACCGCCGCGGCTCGAAGGCCCTGGGACTCCTGGTACCTTCCTCCTACCATCTTTAGCCCGCTGTACCATTGGCCGTTTCGGACCCCTTCACCACAATCGAATTGCTCGAGGAAGCCAGCTTCACCGAGGGGAAAAAATGGAAGGCGGTTATGCAATGTGGATGGGGCAGCCGGTCATTCTTAGAGTGGTAGCGGGCAATCTGCGAGTTCCACTACGGGGGCGCTTAGTTTCAGAAACCACGGAAGTTGTGCGCTTGCGCATCGCGGATAGCTGGGACGTGGATATCTTTAAGTCCATGGTCCTTGGTGTCGAGCACGACAATCCTGTTTACATTGTGAATTAAGAGGGAACGCATGAGCACGCTAACCAGCATGGGTTGGAAACCGGCCACCCGCACAGCGGCAGCGGTTCACGCGATGCCTTTTCCTGATTCTGCGGAGGTTTCGCGTATGCGCCGGAGCATCGTCGCCTTGCGCGACACACTCATCGTCCTGGCAATTCAGGTTGTATTTCGAGCAACACTTGCAATGCGCCGCTGGAATTACTAGTCGATAGCCGCGGCAAAGTTCAAAGAGTTTTCGGCCCAGCGTCCCTCACCCCCGCCCCGGGTCTGCGCCCCCAGACCCGGGGCTCTTCTTTTTTCCTGACGCCGCTCTTTATCTACTTTCGCGCCTTAGAATGCGATACTATGGTGTCTCGTTAATCTTCGCTGAAAGATTGAGGGCTAAGGGCATACCGCCGATATGGAAGCTATTTTTGTAAAGCCTCTTGATATTCCTCATTCTCGCGATACTATCCTTCGGAACGTTTAAGACACAAACAGGAGCCCCCTTCGATGAGGATTGCTAGCGTTGCGAGCGCCTTCCCCGAGTACTACTACAAGCAAGAACTTTTGACGGAGGCACTGAAGAACGACTGGCGTCATCGTTTGCCGAATCCTGACATCCTTGACCGCCTCGACGAAAGCATGCAGGTCGAGGGCCGTTACTTGGTCCATCCTATCGATTTCTACGAGAACCTCACCACATTTGGACAGGCCAATAACGCGTGGATTCAGCACGCCCTCGAACTCGGTGAGCAAGCTCTCTGCAAGGCTCTGCACAAAGCCGGCATCGCCCCAAAGGAACTCAGCGCGATTTTTGTGACCTCCGTCACCGGCATCGCCGCGCCTTCGCTTGACGCTCGACTGGTCAACCGCATGGGCCTTTCGACGAACATCAAGCGCATTCCGATCTTCGGTCTGGGCTGCGTCGCTGGTGCCGCCGGAATTTCGCGCGCGGCCGATTACGTTCACGGCTATCCCGATCAGGCTGCCGCGCTCCTTTCCGTCGAACTATGCTCGCTCACGCTGCAGCGTGACGATCTCTCCATGGCGCACTTGATCTCCGCGTTGCTCTTCGGCGACGGCGCTGCCGCCACCATCGTGGTCGGCTCCAAGCGAAAGTCCGATGGTCCCGAAATTCTCGCCACAAAATCCAGCTTCTATCCTCACAGCGAAAAGGTGATGGGCTGGGACATCTCTGAGAAGGGTTTCCGCATCGTATTGTCTCCGGAAGTTCCGGAGATGGTGACGAAGCATCTCGGCAAAGACGTGGATGCTTTCCTCGCCGAGAACGGGCACAAGCGCTCCGACATTAAGTCCTGGGTCATGCACACCGGCGGACCCAAAGTGCTTGAAGCGACGGCGACTGCGCTGGGAATTACCTGTCACGACCTCGCGGCGTCCTGGGATTGCTTGCGGCGCGTCGGAAATATTTCTTCCACATCCGTCTTGCTCGTGCTGGAAGACGTTTACAACAACCGGCGTCCGGAGCCCGGTTCGCTGAGCATCCTGGCCGCAATGGGACCGGGATTCTGCGCTGAGTTAGTTCTCTTACGGTGGTAGAAACGGAGGCCTGTGGCCGAAAACGCGGATGTTCTGATCGTCGGAGCGGGCCCAGCGGGGCTTGCGACCGCGATAGCCGCAAGGCTCAAAGGGCTCAGCGTAACGGTCGCCGACGCACGCAGACCGCCGATTGAAAAAGCTTGTGGCGAAGGGCTGCTCCCCGAAGGCGTCGCCGCGCTCTCCCGGCTTGGAATCCAATTAAACTCCGATGTTGCTTTTCCCATCGCAGGAATCCGTTTCTGCGATGAGGTGTCCTCCGCAAGCGGCAAACTGCCGCGTGGTTCTGCGTCGTTTGGTTTGCGCCGCACCACACTTCACGCGCTGTTGGTTCAACGCGCGACTGAAGTCGGCGTTCGATTCCGGTGGGGAACTCGCGTCTCTGATTGCGCGGGCGGCTCAGCGCGTCTCGACGGCTCGAATCTTAATTTTCGCTGGCTGGTCGGCGCCGACGGACAAAAATCTGTAGTCAGAAAATGGGCAAGCCCTGGACCTCGCCGCTTGCGCTCCTCGCGATTCGGATTCCGCCGCCATTTCGCAGTCACTCCCTGGACTGATTTCGTGGAAGTGTATTGGGGCCATCGCTGCCAAATTTACGTCACGCCCACGGGCCCAGGGGAAGTCTGTATCGCGCTGCTATCGAGCGATCCGCAGATGCGCATTGAAACCGCACTGTGTCAATTTTCGGAGCTAACCGATCGTCTGCGTGGGGCACAGCCGCTCACCACCGAACTCGGCGGCGTGACCATGCTCGAGCGCTTCGGCAAAGTCGCGCGCGGTGGTGCTGCTCTGGTCGGCGATGCGTCCTTCGCAGTAGACGGAATCACAGGTCAGGGCCTTAGCCTCGCATTTCAACAAGCGATTCACCTCGGCGAAGCCCTCGCTTCAGAAAATCTTGCTTCGTATGAAATTGCTCACCGAAAAATCGTAGCAAGACCCGCGCGAATGGCACGCCTGCTGTTGCTCCTCGGTCGCTACGATTGGTTGTGCCGCGCAACTCTTCGCATCCTAGCCCAGCACCCAAGTCTGTTTGCAAGGCTGCTCTCAATGCACGCGGGAGTATCTGCGTCACCATCCATTAAACCGCGTGAAATTTGCGACGTTGGCTGCCAGGCACTACGCGCGTGATCGCTGAGGCCGAGCGTTCTAATCAGCGAAGAGCGCTTACGAGATGTCTGGTATTCGCGGCCGCCGTCATGGCGGTCGCGCTTCCCGTAAGTGCCCAGCAATACGTCGCTACACTCGACGCGACCCAAACAAAGGTCGAATACAGCGTGGACTCCACGCTGCACACCGTACACGGCACATTCACGCTAAAAAATGGCGAGATTCACTTCGATCCGAGTACCGGCAAAGCAAGCGGCCGCATTGTTGTGGAGGCCACGAGCGGCGACAGCGGCAACAAATCCCGCGACAAAAAAATGCATCAGGAAATTCTGGAAAGTCAAAAATACCCCGAAATCACTTTCACGCCGCAACAAATAACCGGAAAATTCAACCCCAACGCCTCATCGCAGCTAGAGATCTCCGGAATATTTCAGCTCCGCGGCCAGGACCACCCACTCACCGCCACAGTTTCAGTCGAACCACCCGAAGGCGCCGTGGCCCATTCCACGGTTCATTTCACCATCCCCTACATCAAATGGGGACTAAAAGACCCCAGCACTTGGCTGCTCAAGGCCAGCGACACCGTTAAGCTGGAAATCCAGGCCACGGCGAAACTCGTCCCAGACCAACCAGCGCACTGAAGCTTGCTCCGCGACCTCTGTGCGTTTTCCTCTGCGTTCTCTGTGGTTAATCTTTTGCCCGAAGATCGCAGCGCGCGCTGCACTAATTCTCCTTATCCGTGAACATCAATTCCTTAGCCCGCTGCGAAGCCTTCACTACTGCCTTGATCAAAGTCACCCGCAGCTTGCCTTCCTCCAACTCCAAAATCCCGTCAATCGTGCATCCCGCCGGAGTCGTCACTGTGTCTTTCAAAAGCGCCGGATGGTGCCCCGTCTCCAGTACCACTTTTGCCGCCCCCAGCATCGTCTGGGCCGCTAGGAGCGTAGCCAGCTCGCGCGAAAGACCCATCTTCACTCCACCCTCCGCCAATGCCTCCAAAATAATGTACAGAAAGGCCGGACCGCTCCCCGAAAGCCCGGTAATCGCGTCCATGTGTTTCTCGTCTACCACAACAGTCTTGCCCACGGCGTCAAAAAGCCTGCGGGCAATCTCCAGATGCTTGGCCGTTGCGTGTTTGCCCTTGCAAATCGCGGTGATGCCCTCACCGACCATCGAAGGCGTGTTCGGCATCGCGCGAATCACCGGCACGTTCCCGCCCAGCCGCCGCTCGTAATATTCCGTCGGCACCGAAGCCGCAATTGAAATCACGAGCTTTTGGTCGTTCAACTCGCCGCGAATTTCATCCAACACATATCCCACCGTGAGCGGCTTTAGGCACACCAGAATCACGTCCGACTTCTTCGCCGCCGCCCGATTGTCGGTCCCCGGCGTAATCTTCCCGCTCGAAATCGCGCGCCGCTCGGACGAGGTCTGCTGCACTGTAGCGAAAATGTGCGACGGCGCCACCAAGCCGTCCTTCAAAAACGCCTCGATCAAAATCCCGCCCATCTTGCCGGCCCCTAAAACCGCCAGCCCTTGCTGGATAGAAGTATCAGTCACGTCGCCTAGACCCCCTTTTCATTCTGATTCGCGATTCGAACTCGTCGGGAAGGCCACAAACCTAAGTGTTCTGTCGTCCCTCAAGTCCTCGAGGCACGCAGAGGGTATAAGGAGAGTGCCGATATTCGTGCGATCCGCGAGAAGTCCTTGTCGACAGTGAAGACAGTCGCTCGGTGTTCAAACGCGATAGCCGCGATCAGTGAGTCGACCGTCGTTAAACTGATTCCCTTCGCGCGTGCCATGCGAAAGATGGCGGCGGCTTCGCGGTAGGTTGAAAATCCCCTCGGTTCGAGCATCTCCCACATTCCTAGGAAGCGCTCGATCACGCTGGCATCCTGTGTAAGACCCTGCAGAACTTCGGTGACTATCACGCCCGCCAGAGCCACAGGCTCTGCCTCTTCGATTAACCGCCTCAATTCGGCACCAGCGGTTCCGGGCGAAGAGCTGAGGAAGTCAATCCAGACCGAACTGTCTACCAGTATCAAACCCGATTCCTGCGCATCCCCTTCAATTCACCCTTCCAAACGCCGCTGCCGTAATAGCGGAGCATATCTTTGCGGGCTTCGGAACGCACCAGCAATTCCAAGGCCTTGTTCACAATCTCGCGCTTGGTTTTCAGGCGGGTAAGTTTTCGCGCCTTGCGAACCAACTGATCGTTGATTTCAATGTTTGTTCTGCTCACCTTTAGACTATACACCAGTTTTCACAAATCGTGTGTATGTAGGAAAACGAGTATATCTGGATAGATGAGGGCATAGCTCCTTGTGTCTTCCTCTGCCATCGAGGGGATAGAAATGGCGCAGACACCCGATCGCACCCACCCGTGGTCTTCAGTTTGCAGACAAAATAAAAACATGGAAATTACTTTTCGCTGACGAACGCCTGACAACTCCGCCCGCCGCTTGCCTTAGCGTAGCCTCACCCAGCAAAAACAAGTCCGGAAGTTGTCGAACGAAAACTTCGAGCTACAGCAGCAGAAGGAGCTGAGCCCATATGAAAACGAAAAGTTTGATTCTCGTGAGCGCTTTGACGGCGATGATCTGGGCGCACGGTCGGGAATCAGTGAAGGCGGCGAATCCTCCCGTCATAACCGCCGATAACAGCGGCACCGCAGCCGTCCACGGCAAGATCAAGTTCGAAGGCAAATTGCCCAAACCCGCGCCGATCAATATGGCTGCAGACCCCAGCTGCTCCAAACAACACCCCAGTCCAGTTGCGAGCCAGGAAGTCGTAGCCGACTCGCAAGGCGAGTTGCAAAACGTGATCGTCTTCGTCGCGGATGGTTTGGGCGACCGCACGTTTGACCCGCCCAGCCAGCCGGCGGTCATCCAGCAAAAAGGTTGCATGTATCAGCCGCACGTGCTGGCCGTGCGCGCGAACCAACCGCTCGAGGTCATCAACGAAGATCCCACCAGCCACAATATCCACGCCATTCCGGCCAACAACCGCGAATGGAATAAGGCTGAGCCGCCCGGCGCGAAGATTGATGAAGCCTTTGCGCGTGAAGAAATCGCGATTCCGGTGAAGTGCAACGTGCATCCGTGGATGCACAGCTACGTCGCGGTTTTCAAACATCCCTACTTCGCTGTAACGGGCAAGGACGGCAGCTTCAATCTAGAAAGCCTGCCGCCGGGCACCTACACGATCGAGGCCTGGCACGAAAAGCTGGGCACGGTCACGCAGAAAATCACGGTTGGTACGAACGAAACCAAATCCATCGATTTCGTTTTCAAACAGCGGCCCGGAATGTAGTGGCCGCGCCAGTTTTGGTGAAGACAACAGCGAGCAGAGATAACATGAAAAGTCTATCCGCGTACGCGTTGGCCATCGCTGTCACCTGCGGTGCGACAGTATTGCTCGCCGCCAGCACAGTTCATCGTTCCGCGAGTGTTGGCGATCCCGCCAGCAGCCGAATGGAAGCGCCCTTCCGTGATGGATTGTTTCTGGGCCGTCGCGACGTTGACGCTGGCAGAAAACAGCACCTGATTACCGGCCGCTGGAGTGACGACTCGGACCGTCGTCTGTTCGTCTCCGGATATTTGCAGGCTTATCGCGAGAAGTACGGACCGGTGGGCGCCGAGCAATTTGGTTCTTCGCTACCCGTTGAGCAGGCCGGCTATCGTGATGGCCTCTCGGACGGATTCAAAGACCGCCTGGAATCGAAGCCCTTCCGGCCAGGCGCCACGGAAAACTACACCAAAGCGGAGTGTCTCTGCCCAGCGGACGGTGGCGACCTATACCAGTACAAACGATCCTACAGGAACGCGTACAGCGACGGATATCAACAGGCATACTACGCTCAACCCGAGTGACAGAAGCCAAGGGGCGGTGAGGCTAATTTCCAGGAGAGTTATCCCCAGTCACTCGGGAATACTGAAATCGTACACTCTACCGCCAGCATTGCCGCCCGACGATGATGACACTCGCCCGGCGGACATATCTGCCTGGTTGCCGGTGCCCATGAAGAAAGCGTACTCGCCGGGTTTCAAGTCGCTCGGGAGCGTGACCTTGTAAGTTCGGATGGCGACGTGCTCGGACGTATATGGAATCTGGACATCGCGTTTTACTCCCGACTTTCCGCCGCTGACGCCGCCGAACGAGCCCACCTGAAATTCCCGGCGGTCGCTTTTCTTTTGCAGCTTGATCAGCACAAAATCGGCCGCACTCGTTCCATCAGGTACATAAAAATAAAATTGCGGACGCCGGTCCTTCAGACGATTGTTCGAAGTCGGCCCGTTCAAAGTCGCGTCCCAATGCTGCCCGCGCATCCCGTAAGTGAAATAACTGGCCGCGCGTCCGCCCGCCTTCTCGTGGCTGATCGCTTGCCCCTCGATCAAAATAAAATTAGCGCCATCTTTCCAATACACGCCCACTTCGGGCGGCGGCAAATTCGGATCGAGCGAAATTGCCGTGCTCGCCGCGATCACCGGCGCCGGAGGCGGCGCGGGATTGATCATCACCTTAATCACGGAATCCGGCACCTTGGCCGCCTTCAGCGCTTTCAATCCATCCACGCTGGTATCGAATTTCAGCGTGTCTGCACTCGCGCTTCGAATCTTCGCGATGATCACGTCTTCGGAAAGTCCCAGGCCCACCATATCAATGATGTCCTGGTTGGTCAGTCTCTTCGCCAGCTCCTGGCTCCAGGCAGCAGTCGCAAGAAATATGCACAAAAGCACAACGGGGTAATGTGTCTTTCTCATGCGACCTCCGGTGGGTGTTTCAACTTTGAGGCCCGTAATTGCCGGGATTATACACCGAGTGCGCTCCGAGATTCCCAACCGAGAACTGGCGCGATGTTGGTGTGCCCTCCTCGGTGCGACGTTGAATGATGATATGATTCTTCCGCAATCCTGGATTCGTTCAGCGAAGTCAAATTCCTAGGTTCACACCCCGAGGCATACCCTGTGGCCGAAATATCGCGTGAGTGGTTGGACGGAGTCGTCGGCATCCTCGAAACGCTCAACCAGGGCGTGATTATCAATGACGACTGCGGCGAAATAATCTTTGCCAATCGCCATTATTTGCAGATGATTGGCCTTTCCGCCGACGAAGTGATCGGCGCCAAGGTTACCGACCTGTTTCCTCCTGAAGACGTGCCGGCTTTGAAGCAGCACATCGAACACCGGCAAAGGGAGGGAAGCAACCTTTTTGAATTCTATCTGCCGCAGCGTGACGGCAGCCGCATGCCCGTCGTGGTCACCTCGCAGCAATTGGAAGATCCCGATGGCAGCATCTTTGCCGTCGTTACTGTAACCGACATTTCCGCGCAGAAGCGCGCCGAGAAGGCCCTGCGGGAAGCCAACGTCCAACTGGAGCAGCGCCATCGTGAAATCGAAGAGGATTTATTGCTCGCGGCGCGCGTGCAGCAGAGCCTCGCGCCCGGAAGCCTGGTCTGGGGCGGAGTTGCAGTAGAAACCTTCTACCAGCCCGTGCGGACCATCGGCGGTGATTTCGGACTCGTTGCGCCGCGCCCCGATCATCTCAACCTTATGATCTGCGATGTCTCGGGACACGGTATCGGTTCGGCTCTGGTTGCCAATCGGATTTACACCGAAACCATGTCCCAGATCGAACGCGGGGTCGCACTCGCTCCGATGATGCAGCATCTCAATCGTTTCGTGATTGGCAGCCTTCGCAGCTCGGTCTTTTACTTCACGCTGGTAGCCGCGCGCGTGAATCTCGGTGCCCGCACTCTCGAATTCGCGGGTGCGGGGCATCCGCCCGGCATGATCGTCAAACCCGGCGACGCACCACGCTTGCTCGAATCGCGCAGTTCAGTGCTCGGCCTCCTTCATGACGCAGTTGATGCGGAAACCGCCGTGCAAGTTCCGATCGCGTCCGGTGAGCGCGTCATTCTGTATACCGACGGCTTTACCGAAAGCTTCAACGCCAGTGATGACATGCTAGGCGTCGAGGGCTTGGCTGAAATCGTCCGCGAAACCGCGATGCTTCCGCTGCCGGAAATGGCCCGGGAGATCGTTAATCGCGTAGCCGCATTTCGCAGCGGCCCTGCGGCCGACGATATGTCCCTGGTGGTCGTTGAAATCCCCTAGTTGAAGGGGAGTGGCAGTACGCGCGGGTCAGCGATCGCTCATTCCGAGGCAACGCTCACCGTCTTTTCAGCTTGATGTCGGCTGACGAGCTTCCCAGCATCGCGCTCACCTCATCGGCCTACACGTCGAAACTCCCTTTCGCGACATTCCAATAAGCCAGCGCGCTCGCCTTCAGCGGCGGCCGCATCCCCTAACTTTTGCACTGGCGGCTTGCCCCAGCATTGTTCTATGCTCTGGCCGAGCGGGGCGAACGGAGGATTTTCATGTCACGGATTAAGAGGTTTCTGCCCTGGGTAAACTACGACATTCTGAGGCCGGCGGTGGTCGCTGGCCTGGTGCTTTTCGCTCTTACCTATATCTGCGATGCCATACTGTATTATCTGGGCATCGCTGCTGCGAAGACCATCCTCAACGATGTTGCTATCGCCCTTGCTGGCGCGGTCTTGTTGGTGATTTTTCTGTCGCAGAGCCGCAAGAACCAGATTGTGGAGCAGGCGAAGGTAAGAGCGATGGTCGTCGAAGCGGTAAGCCATTACGTTCGCGATGTATTCACGCCACTTGCGCTGGTGATGTCCTCGCAAGACACTGCCGAGAGATTGCGCATTCTCGATATGGCCACGGACAGGGTAGATTATGTCCTGTCTCAAGTGCTGCCGACCGTCGGGACCGCGGAAAGACCTCGTTACTTTTGATTTCCATCGCGGACGCACTTCGAGCCTAGATGGTCTCGGCTTCAAGTGACCGCGCGGCGATTTGGTTGTCCCTACCGAACCTTCAGTGCCACCGCGTAACCGGTCAGCAGCCCATGAAAAAATGCCTGCCGCACCTTTTGGTTCGAGTCCTCGTAATGGCGCGACGCGTCGTCGAGCGCCCGTAACAATTTGGCTCGGCCAGCTTGTTTCCCGGTTTCCTTCGTCAGCTTGTTCAATAGAGCGTGTACCGCCGCATCATCGCCAATCGTAAATTTATGCGTATGTTGTGCCATACCATCCCCGCATCAATGGAGAATGAAATACCGCCACAGCATACCGTCACAAGGTCTTCGTCAGATACACTGTTTTGCGTATTTCATCAGCAAGGAGGGTGCAATGAAGAGATCTTCCGGTCCCAAATTCCTCGCGCTGCTCGTAATGATCTCCATTCCCGGGTTGCTGTGCAGTCCAGCGATGCCAGCCCAAACCTCCAGCCAGTGGGCCCAGCGCACGCCAACACCAAGCAGGGAATTCAAAAAGCGCTCACCGGCGGCAACAAATAGCTGCTTATTTATCGGAGAGGCAAACACCGCGCAGATAATTGTTCGCGGTTCGAATGCAATCACGATGGCTTCTCTCTGCGCGGATACTCTCCGCATTTCCAAACAAATTGTTGTACCATCGGCGCCAGAATTCCAGAAGAGCTGCGTAACACACCAAAATGCCGCACAAATATGAGGCTCAGTTTGAGGCGATCACCACTGGCTACCGATTCTTCCTGCTCTTTCTGTTTTTGCTGTCCGTGCTGATCCTCTATCCCTATGCCGAAACCAGCCGCTTCAGTTATTACGCTCTCCGGGTTCTCGGGAGCGCCGTCATTGTGGTCAGCGTTTACGCGGTCAGTTTCCGGCGCAGCGTCCTGATCTTTGCGGTGATCCTTGCAATTCCTTCTTTCGTGCAGCACCTTCGGCTTCCTGAACCTTCCGCCAGTACATTTTCGATCATCAACATCGTCCTGAGTTTCGTGTTTGACGTTTTCGTTGTCGTCGTTATTTTCCGCCACGTGTTCGCCAGGGAGCAGGCCAATTCGGAAACCGTCTTCGGAGCGCTCTGCATTTACCTGTTGGTAGGATTCACTTTTGCCAGCGTTTACGGCATGGTCGCCGTACTGCAACCCAATGCCTTCTATCTTGATCCACGCACCAGCTTCCGCACCGTTCCTAATCGCTTCGATTTCATTTATTACAGTTACGGCACCATGACCTCGCTCGGCGCCGCCGGGATCACACCAGTCTCGCCCCAGGCACGATCACTTACGGTCCTCGAAGCAATTCTTGGAGTCCTCTATCTCGCTGTCCTCGTGGCAAGATTAATTGGCGCTTACCGCCCCAGCCCAGGCCATGATCGTTAACGCCGCAATGCCTGCAAACACGGGAGATGCGCCCGACTTCTGCACTCACCGCACAACTAAAATGCCCCAGAAGTGTTTCTTATATAGAGGCTTGCAACGGCCATGTCAGACATAAAAATCATCGTGTGGTTTTCGTGGTTTTTAGCTTCCAATTGGTTGCACAGACTGATTATCCTACCCTCACGCCCGACGATAGTGACTCAACTAACGAGGCCTACTCGATGACCAAAAAGGGCTCGCGGTGCGCGTTCACGTTCCTAGCGATCGCCTTGTTTTTGGCGCTGCCTCACACCGCCGCGGCCCAGGACCAGGATCAACAAGACCAGCAGGGCCAAAGCGATCCTCCCACTCGCGTCGCTCGCCTGAACTACATTCAAGGTTCCGTTTCGTTCCAGCCCGCCGGCGAAAACGATTGGATCGAAGCTAACCCCAATCGTCCACTGACCACTGGCGACAATCTTTGGGCCGACAAAAATTCCCGCGGAGAAGTTCATATCGGCGCCACCGCCATTCGACTTTCCAGTGAGACCGGCATTTCGTTTCTGAATCTCGATGACCGCACCGTCCAGTTGCAACTCGCCCAAGGCACCATCGAAGTCCATCTGCGCCATCTCGAACCGGGCAACGCTTTCGAAGTGGACACGCCCAATCTCGCTTTCACTCTGACCACTTCCGGTGAATATCGCATCCAGACGGACCCGGACAGCAATTCCACCGTCATCGTCGTTCGTGAAGGTGAAGGCCAGGTAACCGGCGGCGGCGAAACTTACGATCTCTCAGCGGGACAGCAATATTTCTTCACCGGCACCGATCAGCTCACTTTCGACGCGCAAGCCGCGCCGGAATTCGACGACTTCGAAGATTGGTGCCAATCGCGTGACCAGTTCGAAAACAGTTCTCGTTCAGCAAAATATGTCTCGCGAGACGTGGACGGCTACTACGATCTCGATCAGTACGGTCAATGGCAGACCGATCCCGATTACGGCGCGATTTGGGTTCCGAGCGCTGTGGTCGTCGGTTGGGCGCCCTTTCACTACGGCCACTGGGTTTGGGTCGGCCCCTGGGGTTGGACGTGGGTCGACGACGCGCCATGGGGCTTTGCGCCATTCCACTACGGACGCTGGGCGTATGTCCGCGGCTATTGGGGCTGGGTGCCCGGCCCAGTGGTTGTGCGTCCCGTCTATGCTCCGGCCGTCGTTGGGTTCGTAGGCGGAGGCGGTTTCAGCGTCGGAGTAGGATTCGGCGGCGGATTCGCGGGCGTGGCTTGGTTTCCGCTGGGCCCGCGCGATGTTTACGTTCCGGGATACCGCTGCAGCCCGCGCTACTTTCAAAGCGTCAACGTCACTAACACGCGCGTGGTTAACGTCACGCAAGTCACCAACGTGTACAACACCGTGATCGTCAATCGCAATGTGACGGTCAATCGCGTCAACTACACTTACGCGAACAACTCCGCCGCGGTCACTGCGGTTTCTCGCGAGACGTTCGTCGGCGGGCGGCCCGTCGCAGCGGCAGCTGTCCGCGTCACACCTGAGCAGCTTCAGAGCGCGCGCGTCACCGAAGCTAAGCCGCTCGCGCCTACGCGCGCGAGTTACGTCGCGGCCACGGCAAAAGTCGCCAACGCCAAGCCGGCTGTGCCGTTCAGTCAAAGGCAAGTCGTTGCGCGTCTCAATCCACCGGCTCCGGTAGCCAGTCACGCGGCTCCCAGAGTCGTGAACGCGGAAGCTCCCGCGCGAGGCGGGGACGCTCCCGCACGAGGCGACGTGCCTCCTGCGCGAACGAATAATGCTGCAGAACCCGCGGTCCGCGAGAACAAGCAGCCCGCGCGTGAGAATCCTGCCGCTCCGCATCCCAACGTGTACACGAACGAAAACATTCCGCACGCTCCCCCACCCAGCGCCGCCGAAAAGGCGCAAGAAAATCAGGCGTTTCAGCAACAAAAGACCGAAGAGAAGCCGCAAGAAGCAGCGCCAACGGAGCAGCGCCCGCCGGTGAAATTCGCGCCGCCTCCCCGAGCGAAAGAAGAAAATTATGACGTCCATCCTCCGCTGAATCGCAAGACCGAAGCTCCGCAGCAGCAGGAAGAGCGCCGCTCCGAGCCGCCAGCCAAGGCTCCAGCGCGCGAAGCTCCGGCGCACGAGGCACCGCCTCCCAAGGAGTCGCGCCCGAAGAGCTGAGCGGCTTGGTCGTTCCCCCGACATAGCCCGGGAGGAAATTTCTGCACGCCTCGTCTCTCAGTCCGCGACTTTTCACCCCAGTCTGTGTTTCACTAAAAGAAGCCAAGCGTGTCCCCCAGCCACGCCGGCCCGAAGCACAAGGATTCGAGCCGCAAAATTGGATTTGACGAAGTGGTTCTAGCAGCGAATCTCAAATTCAAACATGGAGCGCGTCTGTGAACATCTCACTCACAAAATCAAACAGAACCTCACGTTGCCTGCTGTCGCTCATCGCTCTGGTTCTTTTTCTCGCTCTGCCAGGAATCTCCGCTGCGGATGACGACGATCCTCCGGGTCGCGTCGCGCGCCTGAATCTCATACAAGGATCGGTCTCCTTTCAACCCGCCGGCACTCAGGATTGGGTGGAAGCCAATCCCAACCGTCCACTTACCACTGGCGACCAGCTCTGGGCCGATCAGGATTCGCGCGGCGAACTCCACGTCGGCAGCGCCGCTATTCGCATCTCCGATCACACCGGTCTTTCGTTTCTGAATCTCACCGACAATGTCGTACAGATTCAGGTAGCGCAAGGCACTGCGGACTTCCGCATCGTGCACATGTATGACAACGAAACCTACGAAATAGACACCGGCAATCTGGCATTCACCATTCTGCGCCCCGGCGAATATCGCGTGGACGTCAATCAAGACGGCACGCAGAGCATCGTCACCGTTCGCAACGGCGCCGGTGAAGTCACCGCGGGCGGCCAGGCTTACAAACTCGACGGTGGCCAGCAGTACATATTTTCGGGCACCGATCAGGTGAACTACGACGCTGAATCGCTACCCGATCCTGATGGCTTCGACTCATGGTGTAGAGATCGCGATCACCGCGAAGATAGTTCGCAGTCCGCGCGCTACATCTCGCGCGACGTAATCGGCTACGACGACCTCGACAGCTATGGCACATGGCGTACGGATCCCACCTACGGACCGGTTTGGGTGCCCTCCGGCGTTGCCGTCGGCTGGGCTCCATATCACACGGGCCACTGGGCGTACGTAGCTCCTTGGGGATGGACGTGGGTTGACGACGCACCTTGGGGCTTTGCGCCATTTCACTATGGACGCTGGGCCTATGTCGGCAGCTCCTGGGCATGGGTGCCCGGTCCGGTAGCCGTAGTAGGCGTCGGCGGGCCTAGCGTCGGCTGGGGAGTGCGCCCGGTCTACGCGCCCGCGCTCGTTGGCTTCGTCGGCGGAGGCGGGTTTAGCGCAGCCATCGCGATCGGCGGCGGTGTTGGAGTGGCCTGGGTTCCGCTCGGCCCGCGCGATGTGTGGGTTCCCGGCTATCGCTGCAGCCCGGCGTACATGAACAACGTCAACGTCACCAGCTCGAGAGTGGTGAATAGAACGCAGATCACGAACGTTTACAACACCACGGTCATCAATCGCACGACCGTCGTGAACAACGTCACCGTCAACAAGGTGGTCTATTCGAACCAATCCGCTCCCGGCGCGGTCAGCGCTGTTTCGCAAAAATCGTTTCAAAGCGGACAGCCGGTCGCAGCCTCTGCTCTAAAGGTCGCCCCCGAGCAAATCTCGAATCCCAAAGTTGTCGCGGCAAAAGCGGTTGAGCCCACGCCGCAAGCAGTCACGGGCGCGGCGCGTCCGGCTCCAGTTTCCGCGAGGCCACCGGCAGCGGTCGCTGCCCATCCGGTGGTGACGAAAATGACCCCGTCGCCGAAAGCGATTCCCGTTGGGCACACGCAGCCATTGACGACCGCGCAATATAAACCGGCGTCTCAGCCTGGTGCTCGCCCCAACACTAACTTCAAAGCGGGATCGCAACCGGCCAATGCAGGCAAGCCTGCGAGCCCAGCGAACCCAGTTGCCAATAAGCCGGCTAACAATGCAGAAGCAGCCAAGCCGGCAGACCCAGGCAACCCGGCAGCAAGCAAGCCAGCAAACCACGCCGAGGCAAGCAAGCCGGCGAACCCGCCTGCGAATGAAAACCACGCGGCTCAGCCTCCGAATAAGGTCACGCCGCCGCCACCGCACAACGCGAATCCCGGCGCGAACAACAGCAACCCAAATACCAAGCCAAATCCCGAAGCCGCCAGGAATCCGAACGCAGCGGCTCCGCCACCACCGAATAAACTCACGCCACCGCCACCGCACAACGCGAATCCCGGCGCGAACAACAGCAACCCAAACACCAAGCCAAATCCCGAAGCCGCCAGGAATCCGAACGTAGCGGCTCCGCCACCACCGAATAAACTCACGCCACCGCCATCACATAACGCGAATAACGGCATGAACAACAACGGCAACACAAACACCACAGCAAATCCCGAAGCCGACCGGAAGCCGAACGTAGCGGCTCCGCCACCGAAACCAGCTACTCCTCCGCCCGCTCACACGAATGCGCACCCGAACGAAGAGCCAAACAGGCCGCCCACGGAAGCTAGGCCGCCCGGTCCTCCTCCGCAGAAGCCGGCTACCGCGGCCCGGCCAGAGCCAAAGCCAGAGCCGAGGAACGAGCCGCACAACGAACCGAAGCCGGAGGCCAAGAAGCCGCCAAAGGAAGAACCGAAAGACAAGCATCCAGACAAGCACTGATCGGCGCAACGACCCACCAGCCACGCAAACGGCCTCGAGCAATCGGGGCCGTTTTTCTTTCTCGTAAGCTTGCGGGAGGTGCGAAAAGGTCACGTGCCGCCATGATGCTTGGAACCATCGCTCGTCCACACACGTCAAAGCAATTACCAGTTCGTAACAGCATGCTCTGTTAATCGGTCGCGGTGCGGAATCTGGTTCGGCGAGTGACGGTGCCGGGTCGGCTAAAAAAGTCTCCACTTCCAGGCACGGAGGCGTCGCAATGGAAACGAAAAGCAAGCAGGTCGTTGCCTTGCTAGCACTCGTCGTTACGTCTGGCTGTTCCATCACTGGACACATGTACTCCGTCCGGTAGCGGTGCAAACTCCCCTGCCTGTCTACGCCGCGAAAATGACGGGCGCCTTCAACTCCGGGAACATTTCCGTGGTTCTCGACAACGGCGAGACGTGTAAAGGACATTGGAACGTGGTTCCTTCCGTTCCAGCTCCGCCTGATGCGCAAGCCGCCGATCCTCCGGCGAGCAACTCCACCGCCACGCTATGGGACGCCGTGTACGGCTCGGGATTTTACGTCGCGCATGTTCTGGGCACGCGGCTTTACGTACGAACTGTCGCCCGCGCAGCCGCGGCACAGTCCTGAACATGGAGATGTACCGGACCGTGAACGCCAATGGCAACCTCGAGGCGATCAAGGGCGTCGCGCAAGACAATAAAGAGAACATCTGCAAGCTGGTCTTCTAGGGTGCCGCGGCCCACTCCGGAGGTTCCTTGCCTCTCTGTCTGGCTCCGCTCGCGGTGTTATGATTAAAGCTCATCGTCGTTGTGACCAAATCTTCCGCAGGGAGGCCCCATGCCATCCGCAAAACTCTTAATGATCGTCGGCGATTACGTCGAAGACTACGAAGTAATGGTTCCATTCCAGACTCTCCAGGTCCTCGGCCACACCGTCCACGCCGTTTGCCCCGACAAAAAGTCCGGCCAATCCGTGCGCACCGCCATCCACGATTTCGAAGGCGATCAAACCTACTCCGAAAAGCCCGGCCACAATTTCACGCTGAACGCCACCTTCGCCGACGTGCATCCCGAAAGCTATGACGCGCTCGTGATCCCCGGAGGCCGCGCCCCTGAATATCTGCGCACGAAACCCAAAGTGCTCGAAATCGTCCGCCACTTTTCCGAAGCCGATAAGCCCATCGCCGCGCTCTGCCACGGCGCGCAAATTCTAGCCGCCGCGCATGTCATCAAAGGCAAGCGCCTGAGCTGCTATCCAGCCTGCGCCCCGGAAGTAGAAAACGCGGGCGGCACCTACGCCGCAGTAGAAATGACCGACGCCGTAGTAGACGGTAACCTCGTCACCGGCCCAGCCTGGCCCGCGCATCCGGCCTGGCTGTCTAAATTCCAAACCGTCCTCGAGCGTTACCTGGCCGGCCAAGCCACCACAAAACAGGCAGCAGGGAAGGCTTATGCCTAAAAAGAGGCGCCAGCCTCGCTTGCCGAGAATCGCAGGAAGCAGACGGCGCGTCCGACAGGAAGGAGCGCTCCGAAATGACCGCCCAAGAGGAGTTTTGGAATTGGTTTATACGGAACGAGCCCGACTTGTTTGATTTCGACCCTAGTGAATTGGCCGATCACCCCGTTCCGATCTTCCGCTATTCCTTAGAAAATAGCTTCTAGGCGACTTGGGCCAGAGGCTCCAGAGTCACTTTGAAGCCCAAACCTTCCAAGTGTTTGGTGAGGCGCCGACGCAAGCCTTCCGGGTTCAGGCGATCGAAATAGTCAGGGCCCAGGTCTCGGTAGCAGGTCTGATCCCGCAGGATGTAGTAAGCGATCACCAAGAGGTTGTGTGCCACCGCGATGGTTGCGCGTTTGCTTCCCCTGCGCGCTGCCAGCCGGCGATACAGCGCCGACAAATAGTTGTTTTTCCTGGTGGAGACGGCCCAGGCCCCTTGGCACAGGCAGCGACGCAACCACAGGCTTCCTTTGCGGATCTTGCCGCTCTTGCGCTTACCGGCGCTCTGGTGACTGCCCGGACAGAGCCCTGCCCAACTCGCCAAATGCTGTGCATCGGGGAACTGGCGCATGTCCAATCCGATCTCGGCTAACAATCCCCAGGCGGTCACGCGGTCCACTCCCGGAATGGTGCACAACCGCGCGACCTCACTCTGGAAAGGGCCCAGGCGCTCTTCGACCTCCTGCTCGATCCGCCGCATCTTGGACTCCACGAAGTAAAAATGATCCAGCAGTTCGCGCAGCAGAAATCGATGATGTGCAGTGACCCGTCCTTGCAAGGCCTGCCGCAACTCCGGAATCTTGTTGCGCAGCAGCCCTCGCGACATCTCCGCCAAGCGCTGGCTATCTTGCTCGCCATGGATGATTGCTTCCAGCATCGCCCGGCCGGAAGCACCCCATGTGTCAGTGGCCACCGAAGCCAACTGGATGTTGGCGTCTTCTAACACCTTCTGAATGCGGTTGGCGATCCGATGGATCTCCTGGGCCAGACTGGCCCGATACCGCGTCAGATCGCGTAGTTCACGGATCGGAGTCGGAGGCACAAAACTGGCTCGCAGCAGCCCGTGTTGCAGCAGGTCAGCGATCCACTCGCTGTCCTTCTGATCGGTCTTCCGTCCCGGCACCGCTTGGATGTGCTGCGCATTCACCAGCAGTACCTTGCATGGCCCTTCCAGAAGGTTCCACACCGGTTTCCAGTACACTCCCGTGGATTCCAGCGCTACGTGCGTGACACCGCAACTTCGCAGCCAGTCACCCAACTCCAACAGCTCTCGCGTAAACGTCCCGAACTCCCGCGTCTGTCGGCGACGGCCGGTCGCCCACAGAACGCATGCGGTTACGCTCTTCTTGTGAACATCCAAACCGCAACACACTTCGTGTACAACTTCCATCGCGAGCCTCCCTCCGCCCAGCGGAGGACGTCAGCAAATTGCCGAAATTCCTTAGCGTGCTCCCCGTCTTGCGACAGAGGCAACAGTTCGTTGTGCCTATCGACGTCCAGGTCATATTCGTACTCGGGCTTCAGTCGCGCCAGAATAGCTCGGCCTTCGTCCACGAGGCGGTGCCCCAACATACCTCCTTATCGAGATTATTTTCATGGTTCGTTGTGGTTCGCAGAACCATGATTTATTCGTAGCGCAGCGCGATCACCGGATCGGTACGCATGGCGCGGCGGGCTGGGATGTAGCACGCGACCAGGGCTACCGCCAGCAACAGCAACGACACGCCTGCCAGCGTAAGCGGGTCAGTGGGCCGTACACCGTACAAGAAGCTAGCCATGGTGTGGCCCATCGCGAGAGCGGCTATCAAACCGATCGCAATGCCGAGGCCGGCGAGGCGGCTGCCGTGTCCCAAAACCATTGCCAGCACGTTGCCGCGCTGCGCGCCGAGCGCCATCCGGATGCCGATTTCCTGGGTGCGCTGCATCGTGGAGTAGGAAATCACGCCATACATTCCGATGGATGCCAGTAGAAGCGCGAGCGCTGCGAATGCTCCCAGCACGAACATCGCGAAACGCTGCTGCGTCATGGAACGATCCACCAGAGTTTCGAGCGCCGCGATATTCGCCAGCGGCAAGTCCGGGTCCACCGAATGTATGGCTTCACGCGCGCTGGTGCCTGCCGAAACAGGATCCACTTTCGTGCGTAGCACGACGTCCATCGTGAGCAACGAGGGCCACACTTTCTGTGTATAGGGCACGTACATTTCAGGCGGCGGCTCCTCGCGGAGTGAGAGTCGTTTGGTGTCCGCAACGATCCCGATGATCGTCGCGGCCGGGTAGAGCCGGCTGAGCGGACCTACTTGCTTGCCCACAGGATCTTCGCCGGACCAATATTTTTTTGCCATCGCGCTGTTGATAATCGTCACAGGTACGGAATCCGCGGTATCCGATTCCGTAAAATCCCGGCCGCGCAGAAGGGGCGTCCCCACAGCCGCAAAGTAGCCAGGAGATGCGATGGTGTAATTCGAATATGGCCTGTCGTTTGGGTCTGTTGCCGGGTGTCCGGGGATTCGCAGCGCCGTGCTCTCGGTGGCGCCGCCCATCGGCACGATCTCGGTGATTCCGGCGGAGTCCACGCCGGGCAAAGCTCGCAATTTTTGCAGTGCTCCTTGATAGAGAGCGACGATTTGATCCTGGTTCGTGTATCTCGAAGCTGGCAGCGACAGCTCGAAAGTCAGCACACGCGCGGGATTGAAGCCAGGGTCCACGCTGAGCAGATGAAAAAAGGTTTGGGCAAGAAGCCCCGCGGCGATGACGAGAACGAAGGCTAGCGCAACTTCTGAGACAAGCAGCGCGTTGCGAAGTTTTGTAGTGGCCTGACTCTCACCGGACCTCGGGCCGCCTTCCTTGAGCGACTCGATAAGGTTTTCACGCGTGCCTGCGATGGCCGGAACCAAGCCGAAGCAAACTCCCGCGAAAAGCGAAACTCCGAGCGCGAACCCGAGAACACGAAAGTCGAGGGCGGTCTCGCCGAGGCGAGGAATGCTCGATGGGCCAAGCATTTTCATGAAATGAATTGCGGCTGCAGTCAGCAGGGTTCCCAAAAGCCCTCCGAAACTCGCGAGGAGAAGGCTCTCGGTCAAAAGCTGCCGGATTAAGCGACGCTTATCTGCGCCGAGCGCGGCACGCAGCGTGAATTCTCGCTTGCGTCCCAGAGAGCGCGTCAGCAGCAGGCTCGCAACATTGGAGCAGGCAATCAGCAGCACAATGCCGACCGCGCCGAGAATCAGCAGCAAGGGACGGCGTGTGTCTCCGGCCAATTGCCGGGCCATAGGCGTCACGCGGGATGTGAACCAGCCCTTCGCTTGAGGGAATTGGGCCTGCAGGCGCTGCCCAAGAACATCCATTTCTGCTTGGCCCTGAGCGACCGTGATGCCCGGTTTCAGGCGGCCAATCACCGCCAATTCGGATGGCTCAGCGGGAATGAGTGCGCCGCGAGAAAGAGCCAAGGGAATCCAGAGCTGTACCTCCCGCGCAAAAGTGAAACTTCCCGGCATTTCCTGTGCGCGCGGAAAGACGAAACCTGCAGGCATCACGCCGAGAACCGTGTACGCGTCGCCATTTAATTCGAGGGACCTGCCGAGAATAGCGGGATCTCCGCCAAATCTGTCACGCCACAGTTGATAACCGAGCACCACCGAGTGTTCACGGCCAGGCTCGTCTTCATCCGCGGTAAATGTTCGTCCTAGCAGCGGAGATACGCCGAGGGCGGGGAAGAATCCGGCAGACGCTCGAAGGCCATCAAGACGCGCCGGATCGCCTGAGCCGGTTAGGTTGAAGGAATCACTCTTGAACGCGCCTAGAGCTTCGAACGTCTGCGATTCCTGCGAAAGAAATAGAAACTCGATGCGGCCCCAGGGAAGGTCGTTGTAACCGAGATTCAACCCGGGTGGCGCTTGCCGCCAAGGGAAAACGATCTGTCCTGAATTTGGGTAGGGAAGGGGCTTCAGCAGAACCGCGTTGACCAGACTGAAGACAGCAGTGCTAGCGCCGATGCCCAAAGCGAGGGTGAGTACGGCAATCGCGACGAAGCCAGGATTCTTGCGCAGGATACGCAGGGCGAAGCGAATATCCTGCGCCAGAGTTTCCAGAAAGGGCAGGCCACGGCGGTCTCGGCAGGACTGTTTTGCCGCTTCGACGCCGCCGAATTTGAGCAAAGCTTGGCGGCGCGCTTCGGTGAGAGACATGCCCGCGCGAAGATTATCTTCGATATGCAGTTCGAGGTGAGATTCAAATTCCTCGGCCAGTTCGCGGTCGCTATGTGGCCCACCCAGCAAGCCAGCGAGTCGAGATAACAATGCGCGTATTGTCCTCACCAACGCTCCTTCCTGGCGCTTCCGTGTTTCGACGCGCCAGCGGCTCTAGAACGAACTCCCAGATTCCGGCGAAAGAAAGCGCGCTACGATCGCGGTGGTTTGTTCCCAGTCGCGCGCCTCCTTTTGCAGTTGTTTCGTGCCGGCGCGCGTCAGCTTGTAGTATTTCGCGCGGCGGTTGTTGTCTGACTGGCCCCACTCAGAGGCGATGTAGCCTTCTTGTTCAAGCTTTATCAGGGCGGGGTAGATGGTGCCGTAGTTCACGGCCAAACGATTGCCGCTCGTCTGTTCGATGCGTCTGGCGATGCCGTACCCGTGCAGTGGGCCAAGCGCCTCGAGCGTTTTCAGAATCATAAGCGCCAGGGTGCCCTGCCAAACGTCATTCTTATTTCGTGGCATGTGCGAGCAGTTCTCCTATGGGAAGCCCATAGCGAGAATGCCAGACATTCTATGGGAAGGCAATAGGAACGTTTGCGGGTGCCACGATGGCCCTTACCTCAGCATGCGATCCGCGCCGAAGACAAGCCCCAGCGTCAGGAACGCGATAACCACCTCTCCGATTGCGCCCACGAAAAATGGACGGAAGCCTTGCTTGCCGAGTTCGCGGATGTTGGTTCGCAGGCCTACACCTGCAAACGTCAACAGGAACGCCCAGCGCGAGAGATTGGCGAGGCTTACTAGCTGGTCTTTGCTGAAGACGTGCGCTGTTGAGATGGCGGAAATCAGCAGGAATCCTAAAACGAACTTCGGGAACTTCTGCCACAGAAACGCGGTCTTGTTGGTGACTCCCTCGGTCTTTTCTTTGCGCGCCCAATGGATCGCGTAGCCCAGGACCACGAAGCCGATCATGGCGTTGCGGGCGGTTTTCGCCAGGACGGCTACTTTTGCGGCGGCGTCGGAATAGAGCGCGCCGGCGGCGGTGACTTCGGCGGTGTTGTCGATTCCCAGGCCTGCCCACAGACCGTAACTGAGATCGCTGAGATGCAGCCAGTGCCCGACGAGGGGAAAAATGAAAAGACTGATGGCGCCGAGCGAGAGAATCGCGGCGATGGCGTAGGAAGCGTCTTCGTCGTCGGCCTCAATCGCGCCTTTGGCGGCAATGATGGCGGAGACGCCGCAGATCGAAGACCCCACCGCAAGCAAATCCGTGAGCTTTGGCTTCAATTTGAACGCGCGGCCGAGCGCCGTCATGAACGCGAGAGACACGACAATTTCTATCGCGACCAGAACCAGGCTGACGCCGCCGAGCTTGGCAACGTCGCCGAGCAAGAAGCGCGAGCCGAGCAGCACGATACCCGTCTTCAACCAGAATTCGTACGTCGCGACGCCGGCCTGGAAAACGCGCGGCACGCCGACCGTATTAGCGATTGCCAGGCCAATCACGATGGCCCACAGAACGTATTCGATATTCGGGAGCGTGAGGTGATGCGCCTTGCCGTACGCCGCGATCGAACGCTCGATGATTTTGCCGGCATACCCCACCGCCGTGAGGAGCGCGAGGCCGGGGATCAACCGCGCGGCTTGCTTGAAGAATCCTTCGGAAACGGGTTGAGCCACTGCAATCGAGCTGGCCATGCTGTGTCCTCCACTGAATTTTGGCGTTTAGGCTTCCGGCGGCGACTTGCAAAGTCTTTACGTCGGAATGTTGTTCACTTGCAACGACGGTCTTTGAGCCGTCACGAATTGCTGCCGCAACGCGGGCGGCGCCCGCCGCCAAAAAGTGCGCGCGCGACTTACCAGGGAACGTGCTTAATCACGCCGACCCAGATAGCTCCGGAGAGCGCGAGGGCAACGATGAGGGCCCAGGTGTCCAGCGATAGTCCCCATGTCGACGAGCGAGACGTTCTCGCCGAGTTTCGTTTTTGTTCGACCTTTTCGCTCACGATGCTGGCTCCTTTGTTTCCCGCTGTTGCGAATTTGTGGAGTAAAAACAAAAAACCCACTCAACAGCTCGGCTGTTGGCGGGTTTGAAATCCGTTTACGAGATTACTGAGCTATTCGGATCGCACCCCGCCCCAAGCATCGCGTTGACAACAACACGGCGCGCATTGGATGGAGCAGGAGCAGCGATTCATAGTGAAATCCTAACTTGAGTAGATGAATTCACAAAGCAAAAGATGCTGGAATTGCAGAGATGGAACCCACCGCAGAGACGGAGAGGATCCAGAGCACGTCTGGCGCAGGCCAGCAAGCGAAGCGGAGGGTTCGGATGGGTGCAAGCCGAGGCAAGAAAGAATGGCGCCGATTCGCGGTTTGCGAAAGCGGCGCCAAGGTTGGCGACCGCTCCGCCGAGATGCGATCCCGGCGGAACGGTCCAGAAGGTTGGGTTATTCGGCAGGGAAGCTAAAGAAATCGAACAAGTCGCCGATGGCCGGACCGTTTGTCGGCACGTACGGATTGTTTGGCGCCGTGACCGGGTTCGGGAAATTATCCCGGCTGCGGCTGGTGATCGGAGGCAGACTCCAGTTCCTCTCGATGAACTTGACGATGGAGACGTGATCCGTGTACTCGTGCGAAATGTATCCGGGCTTGTTGAACGCCGAGACAACGATCAGCGGGATCCGCGTTCCGTCGCCGAAGAAGTCGAGCGGCTGAACGTAACCGGAATCATAGTAGCCGCCGCCTTCGTCGAAGGTGATGAAGACGGCTGTATCCTTCGAGAGAGTCGGGCTGGCCAGCACCGCGTCCACGATCTTCTTCGTGAAGCCTTCGAACAGATTCAGCTTCGAGGAAGATGGATGGCCGTCCACCAATCCGCTGGGCTTTACGAAGGAAACGGCGGGAAGCTTTCCGGCAGCGATGTCGTTATACAGGTCGAGGGTGTCTTTCATGTGAGCCGTGCGGGCATCGGTGCTTTCCATGACCTGTGAATCGTACTGGAACGGGTTGCAAATGTTGCAGTACTCGTCGGTCTTGGCTCCGATTGCGCCGTAGTTCAATTGATACGGATCGGGCACATAGTTGTTCCACTGGTCGCCGTAATATTTCCACGAAATGCTCTTGGTGTTGAGGTCGTCGCCAATGCTCGGCACCGAAGAAGGCGGGATCGTAAACACGGTGTTGTTGGCATTCGTATCGGTGTACGCGTTGTTTCCATTGCCGAAAAAGCCGGGATTGTAGTTGTTGAGCAGATAATAGTGACCTGCCTCGCAACGCGGATCCACTGGGTGTGGCAGCGACTTCAGGTAATTCGCGATCGGGGCAACTCCCGGCTGGGTCATGTCTGAACAGTCGGTGTAGGAGCCGCCACCGAACGACGGAGAACCGAACGAGCCGCCACCGTAACCGTCTTCGGTATACCAGTTGTTGGTGCCGATCGCGGGGTTCGGATTTTCGACTTCGTCCACGATGCCGCCGTTAGCGGTGCCCATGTCGACTTCCACGTTGTGTGGCGGAACTTTGGCTTTGCCATGGCCATCGCTGAACCAGATGGCATCGGCATGTCCGAGCATGATGTGGTTAGCTCCGGTGCCGCCGTTGACTGACTGGTGGAAGTTGTCGCTCATGCCGTAGGTGTCCGCGAGGCTCTTGAAGTAAGGGACGTCGCCATTGAGGACGTTGTAGAAACCGAGCGCCGTGGAGCCTTCACCGGTCGTCGTCGCAGTGGGCGAGTATTCGGTGCTGAAGTTCGACGGTTGCGCCAGACCGTTGGTACCTGCGCCAACCGTGACTTCCACCCACGAAAACAGCTTGGCGTTGCAACCCGAAGGATTCGCGGTCGTCGAGTCTGTCGCGGAGCAATTCAGCTGTTGCCACATTTGGTAGAAGCGATGAACCGGGCTCGCCGCGTAGGAGTTGTAGGTGAACAGATTGTCATTCGTGAGTTGGAACGGGCCGGCGGGAAGAGAATTCACACCCGTGATGCGTGTATCCGGAGTGCGGGATGTGAGGCCGGTGCCGCCGGAAATCAGATACTCGTAATAATTCGTGGGCTCCGTGGGCAACATGTCTTTTTCAGATGACTCGGCAAGCGACAAGCTGTCACCTGCGATGTAGGAATCTTTAGCACCACCTACGAGCGGGGCCGGGAGCACATTGCCAGGGAGCAGGGTCTTGGGCGGGCTCAGCAAAAATGTATCGGAAGCAGTGGTACCCTTGTCGGTCGCCGCAATCTGTTGTGCGGCGTGGAAGTTGGGACCGGGAGTGCCGTTCGCCTTGATGATTCCTTCCGACAGCAGGTTCCAGACTTTCTGACCGCCTTTCGGTTGATAAGTCGCGAAGACGTGGTCGAAGCTCCGGTTTTCGCCGATGATTACGATGACGTGTTTGATTGGCGAGGTAGTAGCCGCGGCAGCCACGTCTTTGCCCGTCTGCGGTGTGGCAGCGCCGGCCAATGAAGCGCCGACCGAGAACTGGAACAGTGCGACGGACGCGAGTCCAATGCGCAGGCAATGCAGTGCATTTGATGCAACGTGCTTAAAGGACATTCACCCTCCTGGTTTTTTCGAAAATCTACTGTGAACTGGGCCTGAGAGTATTAGCCGTGGTGTGTTGCAGTAGGATTTGTGTTTTGTTAATGGAAGAAGAAAGCAGCTGGAGCACGCACGACGATTCGTATGCTAAGTGTCACGCACAAAGCAAGGCGAACTGAGACCACAGCGCCACAGTTAAAGCTGCAGACGCGTGCGACCACGGCCAAGAAGACTCTCGGAATCAATTCGTGCTGGTCGTGCGAGTCGGCGAGTGCCGAGTAGGTGAAGTACCGGAACTATTTGATTTTGCGGGTTGCGCCGTATCCGCGGGCAGGACGCGGATCGTGCCCATCATTCCTCCATCTTCGTGCTCGAGAAGATGACAGTGATAAACGAACGTGCCCACCGCGTTGGGATCGCGAAAATCCATGCGCAGTGTGACGCTCGGGTATTCGAGGGTCCTTCCATCGTAATAGGGCACGTTGACCGTGTCGCGCAGAAATGGCTCGTTTACGGGCACGTCCCTCCAAGCCATCATTAGGAAATGCAGTTGATGGATGTGGAATGCATGAAGTTCCGGGGAACGGTTTTCGATGATCCAGTCTTCTACATCTCCTTGCTTCACCACGATATCGGGCACATCCGAAGAGGGATCGAAGGGCTTGGGAGTCTGGCCGTCTACCGTCAGGAAAAACGTCGTGGCGCTATTGGGATCGTTCGGGTCGAGCAGTTTTTCTGAGAAATAAAGCTTTCTTGTAAGTACCGGCGCCACGCTTCCCAGCCATGGCAGGCTGGGCGGAGCGAGGGGCTCAGGCGACACGGAAAGCTTCGAACGAGGCTCGGGTGCGTCGTTCGAGGGAGTAATCGTAGCAATCATGCGATTGGGATCGTTTTCCCCACCGACTCCGGTGTCAACCGTGCGCGTCACCAGAAGTCCTGATACGCCGGGCGACGGCCCCGTAACAATGAATTCGACTCGCCCGCCTGGAGGCACTCCTATATGGCTCTGCCAGTCAATAAAATCTCCTGACGTGCCATTAGCGTTCAGCGGAACGCCGTCAAGAGCGACAATCCCCAATTGCTGGGGCTTGAATTTATAAAGGATCTCCAAGTTCAGGTAGGTAATGGCCGAGGCGTTCAACACGCGCCAGAGTTGGCGCTCTCCTGGTTTCATTTGAATTGCGGCGGGCGGGTAGTCGGGATAGGGAACGGGCACGTAATTGATTGAAAGATCCTTGGCAGGCTTGCCGAAGCCAGTGCCGTTGTTTGCGGCGTCGCCGTCGTGATCGATCAGCATTTTCGGGATAACCGGTTCTGACTTTGCTGGTGGTGAGTTCGGGTTCAGCAGGTCCTGGTCGCGAATGATCAGTACTCGTTCCGGTAGGCCGGCCACTTCCTTGTTGGCCCGCTCAATTCCTTGAATGATCATTGCGCCCGACAATCCGCCTAGTACCTGAACTTTGCTGAAGCCGTGAATATGAGGGTGGTACCAATACAATCCTGGAGGTTCGTTGGCTGGAATGTAAAAACGATATTCAAATGGAGGGTCTCCGGGCTGAAGCGAGGTCTTCAGCACTTCATCCTGGTGGCAAACCGCCGGCACGGTTAAACCATGGAAATGAAGATTGGTAGAGGTTATGGTCATCGACGCACTCGCGCACGGATCCGCGTTTTTTTCTGGAATGTTGCGATGGTGTTTGTCGGTAGCCGCAGCGTGTTCCGGATCCTTTAGGTCGTTCTTCAAACTTAGAATCAGAAGGTCGCCTGGGTTTAGGCGCAGAGTGGGTGATTCGCTGCCGTCCGAGCTGAGATAGCAGTAGCGTGTGGCGCCGTCTGCATCGGTGTAATTGTGAACGGTCAATTCAACTTTGAGCACTCCGTTCTGACTGCGCAAGTCTTCAGGTTCCGGGACAGAACTTCCGATGGCGGGGCGCGGGCAGGTGTTATTTGGCAAGTCCTGCGCGCGCAAGCCCGGATACGCGTGCACAAGACAGAGAAAAACGAATATCGCTGAAGCAAACCGTGACATTTCGAATGATGACAAACGGACCCGTTCCGCACCACTGAAGAAGCGCAACACAATACTCCGATTGAGTACCGACGGACTGGGAGCCCACTCGCACAATATTTTAATTTTAACGCGAAGAGCGCTACTTAAATGGCTGAGACCCGCTCATTGTTGTTCGCTCTAGCCAATCTTGCTGAACACCCAAAAAAGAGTTGCTGCCAGGCAGATAGATGCCGGCAGAGTCAGCACCCAGGCCAACGCGAGATTGCGGATCGTACTCATCTGCAATCCCGAATGGTTCGCCGCCATGGTTCCAGCGACGCCTGACGAAAGCACGTGTGTGGTACTGACGGGTAGTCCGAACCAATCCGCCGCACCGATGGTGGCCATCGCAGTGATTTCCGCCGCCGCGCCTTGACCGTAGGTCAAATGATCTTTCCCGATTTTTTCGCCGACGGTGATGACGATGCGTTTCCAGCCGATCATGGTTCCCATGCCGAGCGCCAAGGCCACCGCCACCTTCACCCAGGTGGGAATGAACTTGGTGGCGTTATCTATGTGCTTTTTGTAATTGGCGAGGATCGCCGAATCGGCCGTCGAAAATGCAGGTTGATGCGTTTTGTTCATCAAGCGCAGAGCTTCACTAACGACGTACATGTCGTTCCGAAAGTTGCGAACCTTGTCTTGCGGGACGGCTTTGAGTTCCTTGTAGAGAGACATTTCCGTGCCGATGCCGTTTACGGTCTCGCGCAAAGCCAACATGGTGTTTGGCGTGAACTGTTTGGTGCGAATGTACTCAGTCAAGTCGTCGCGAGCATCGCCGATAACGGCGTTGGGCGAAACATAGTGATCGAGCATGTTCGCGGTTTGAGTGGATACGGCGACGAAGTCCTGCGTCTGCTGCATATTAACGGCGTGATTCACGGCATAAGCCGTAGGCACAGTGCCGATGAGAATCAGCATGATCAAACCCATGCCTTTTTGGCCGTCATTGGAGCCATGGAAGAAACTGACACCGGTGCAGGTGAGGAGTAGCAGCACGCGAATCCAAAATGGCGGCGGCGTGATCCCCTTGGGAGCTTCGTAAAGCGCCTTGCTGGGAATTAATTTTTTGCAAGCCAGCAGAAGGAGCGCTGCACAAACGAACCCAACCAGCGGAGAGAGAAGCAAGGATTTTCCGATGTTGGTTGCTTGTCCCCAGTCAACGCCGCTGGTGCCGGTTTTCACGGACATTAATTGATTCGCAATGCCTACGCCAATGATGGAACCGATGAGAGTGTGCGAACTGGAGGCGGGAAGCCCGAGCCACCACGTTCCGAGATTCCAGATGATGGCGGCCACCAGAAGAGCAAAGACCATCGCAAACCCGGCCTTACCTCCAACCTGCAGGATCAGTTCGACGGGAAGCAGGGAGATGATTCCGAAAGCTACCGCGCCGCTCGAAGCCAACACACCGAGGAAGTTCCACATTCCGGACCAGACCACAGCCACATGCGGTTCCAATGTGTGAGTGTAAATAACGGTAGCTACGGCATTGGCGGTGTCGTGAAACCCGTTGACGAATTCGAATCCTAAAGCAGTGAGCAGTGCTACGCCCAGAAGGATAAAAGGCAATGCGCTGGTGGGATGGACGTCCGCGAGATCTCGAAGCAAATGGGTTCCGGCATAGACCAAACCTATGACCAGAGCCACGCCAAAGATTGCCATGCCAATCTTGGCCGGCGCGCTCACGGTCATTTTGGTATCTAGAACTGACGTTCCTGCCGCCATTCAACACCTCGATTGATCAGACCCTGTGCGTGAAGCCGGTCACGGTACTGCGCGATTGTTACGCGGGCGTGACGATGGCGTGAACAATCCGGCGAATGGTGGAGCGAGGCTTTTTCGGTTGGCGGAGGACAAAGAAAGGCAAGTCTCTGGAGTCAGCGATTCGGACGCAGCGAACCGCTCGATTTGGCCACATGATTCGGAACGCGCGCTGTTGAAGTCGCGGGCCGTGTATCGTAATCTATTCAGACTGCAAAGCGGTTCCGGCGCGCCCGTAGCTCAGCTGGATAGAGCGTTTGGCTACGAACCAAAAGGTCGGGAGTTCGACTCTCTCCGGGCGCGCCACTTTCCTTAATGTTTATAAGGGTTTTCTTCACTCCTGCGGTTTTTGCCAGAATCTCGTACAACACGACGTACCACAAATCTGTCGGGCTTTGCTTTTGTGGCCTTCAGATTCTTTGGGACCGCAAAGCCGACTCCCATCCTTTTAGCCTCAGCGCGGCGAAATTTCACGTGCGGAGCGCCGGGATGGGAACCTGGCCGCGTTTCGCTCGGGGCTGGTTGCTGCGACGTCATGCACTGTGGACTGCGGACGCGTTCTCCTGATTCGCTCCACGTTGGTTTTGAATGGTGTTCCATTTCGCACAGTTTGCTAGACCCCTCTTTTGGTTCAATTGCCATGGGATCTCAGAGCCCATGAAGTTTCGCCTAATGAATGCAAGATGCTCCGGAGCCGTTCAGGATTGACATGAGTGGGAAAAACTCTTCGAGTCGTACAGGCAGACCAGCGAACCAACGTCGAGGGAAAATCAGTAAGGAACAAAGTACTGTTGGCAACGCCCGATAATGAATACGAGTTGATGCGTCCTGACTTGACGTATGTCGACCTGCCGCATCATCTCAGCCTTCATGAGCCGACACAAAAGATCGAGTTCGTCTATTTCCCGAACCGGGGAATGGTTTCTCAAGTTGTAGTGACCAAAGACGGTCGAACCGTGGAAGTGGGCGTAGTGGGCAACGAAGGCTACGTTGGGTCAGGATTGGCAACCGGCTTGAGCAGAAGTTCGGTACGCGAAGTAATCCAAATCGCCGGCGATGGCTTCCGAATGATGGGCAATGCGCTAGAACGCATTCTGCAGTCGGCCCCGCAATTACAAGTGATCTTGAACAGGCATACGGGGCTTCAAGGAATGCAAGTCGCACAGACCGCGGCGTGCAATCGGCTGCACGATATTCAGCAGCGTCTCTCGAGGTGGCTGCTGATGACGCAGGATCGGGTGGATTCCGGAGTGCTTCCGATCACCCACGATTTCATTGCGACCATGATGGGTACCGACCGGTCCACTGTGAGCATGTCGGCGTCAGTACTGCAAAAAATGGGAATCATAGAATACGTGCGAGGTGCAGTGAAGATTGTGAACCGCAGGAAACTCGAACGATCCGCCTGTGAGTGTTACGGCGTCATTCAACAGTTCGAGGATGATCTCGGATTGAGATAGCAATTCTTGCCAGTGTCGGATACCCCACAGACAGCAACCTCTCCCTATCGCTAATATTCAGCCCTTGTGTCTGTACTTCGTCTTTGCTGTGTGTTCAAAAGGTGGCATCTTGGGCAGAACGTCGCTCGGGGCAATGAAAGAAGCGCAGCTGCCGCGAGCGAACCGCGGTCAGGTTCCCATTTTCAATGTAGGAGGGGCCGTGGGAGAGTCCGATCAGCCGCTGTGGAAAGAACTGTACACGCAAGCATTGGTGGAATCCGATAGAGAGAAAGTGACGCTACTGCTTTTCGCCGCAGAGCTGGCAATGGCGGAACGCTCCCGACAACTTCTAAACGCCCCCGATCACCACGAAGAACTTACCGAGTTGGCCGTCGCGAAGGCGGCTTTGGAGACTATCAGATTTCGCAAACTGGGTTGGCCTCCGGTTGCACCAAGCTAATTTTCACGCCGGGACGGCTGTAGGTCACCAGCCAAACGCGCTGTGAAACATGTCCGGTAACTGCGTTTGAACGTTTACCAGGACTTTGAGCGAGCCCGTCATGATTTCGGAGTCAATCGAGCAATTCTTGCCAGTGTTGGACACCCTACAGACAGCAGGGTTAGTTCCACGCTATTCTTATGTATGGTTTCTTCCGGCGTCCGACGTGTCTCCGCGAAGGTCCACCGCTCTCCCCAAAAAGCGAATTCAAGAAATCTTGCCTTCGACGTGAAGTTGTTTCTCGACACGACCGGTCTCGGGAGAAAAGTCGGTAAGTTCGCAGGAAAAGAGACTGTCTTCGCGCAAGGCGATCCCGCGAAGAATGTAATGTACATTCAGGAAGGCTCTGTAAAGCTTACGGTAGTCAACGAGCCCGGCAGAGAAGCCGTTGTCGCGATTCTGGGACCTGGAGACTTTTTTGGGGAAGGATGCCTCGCGGGTCAGTCCGTTTGCATGGCAACCGCAACGACGATTGCACCCACGACTGTGCTGCTCATCGAGAAGAACGAGATGATTCGCGTGCTCCACGAGGAACACGAGTTTTCTGACCGCTTCATCGCTCACATGTTGACACGAAACATCCGCGTCGAAGAGGACCTGATAGACCAGCTCTTCAACTCCAGCGAGAAACGACTGGCGCGCACTCTGCTGCTGCTGGCGCGCTATGGGGCGCCGGGCGATCCTCAGAAGTCACTGCCCAAAGTGTCGCAAGAGATGCTGTCGGAGATGATCGGCACAACGCGGTCGCGAGTCAATTTTTTCATGAACAAATTCCGGAAACTGGGCTTCATCCGCTACAACAACCGCAAGATCCACATCGACAATTCCCTCCTGAGTGTTGTCCTGCACGACTAAACTAACTTTCGAGCCATATGGAAAGATACCGCCCTTCCGAGCGGGTCGCGGCTAATGCGAAGGGTGTTCAAAATTGAGCAGGCCAGGTTCCCATTTTTCGCCGACATGCGCTATCTTCGCCACATCTTGCGGCAGGCGTTCGCAATTGCCGTGGAAACTGCGAGCCGTTGAGCCCGTTCGATCTTAGTGGGGTGGTTCAAGCTCGGGGCAGATTGTGGCGCGTGCGGATCAAGACTAGCATCTACCTTTCAAAGGAGGTGGTGTAATGGCTAGAATGTTTTGGGTGAACAAGAAGAATTATCAGAAGTTGGAAGCTATTGGCAAGAAGAAAGGCGGCAAGCCAACCCAATTGGTTCGCGTGGCGATTCAGGAATACATAGACCGGGAATCAGAAACCAAGAAAAAGGCCAAGCGGGATAAAACTCGCAAGCCGAAGAGATGATGCTATTCCTCAGCGCGCCGAGTGCAGGGAGACTCTCCTGAGTGCGCAGAAAATGTTGCACCAGTTTACAACCGCGAGTGGATCTTGGCCTACATTCAAATTCGCGAAATTACGGACAGCGAAGTTGTTTCGCTGACGTTTCACTTGCGCTTCGAAGTGTGGAGTAACGAGACTGCGCTAACAGCTCCCGTTCGCGCGCAAGGGATCATAAGCGACGGGCACGACGAACATGCACGGCACTGGGCGGCCTTCGATGGCGACGAGATGGTAGCTGCCGCACGCATGTGCATTCACAAATTGAAAGAAGAAAGCCCCGACGCGCAAGTGTTCCACGAAATGCCGCTTCCTGTCCCCGTAGCAGCGAATAACTACCTAGTGGTAAAGAGAGCGTTCCAAAGACGCGGAATAGCAAGACAGTTAGACATCTTCAGGATACACGCGGCGCGCGAGGGCAATGCCGCCTGTGTGGTTTTAACAACGCAAGACGGAAGGATTGCTCAACTGGAGCAACTTGGATTCAAGCTAACGAAGTTTAGGTGCATACCGTCATTCGCGGAAAGCATTGTGGCTAGCGGAATGGTATTGATCCTTTGATTCTGGACAAGCGGCCATTCTCGGCACACTTATCGCGGGGCGTTGAACACTCGCAGGACCGAAGCCGGCGTAACGATTGTTGAAATAGGCGTAGATCGTGACGCCGCGTCGCAGGATCTTCGTACACGCGTCCACCCAGGAAGTCATCTCCGCCGCTCGATCCACAACGATACGATTCTGCCTCGACTTGGATCAATTGGAAGGATATTGAATGATCCTCGTGACACGCTGCTCTAAGTACCATGTGAGCCTTTTATATCCTAGCAGGCTGCTGAAAAATTGTGTGGAGCGTGCAATTTCTGCTCGCGTTTGTGTCATTTTCCCGTGGTGGCGGTTTTTCGGGTTGTTTTTCGCGCTGCCGAGCGCCCCATGTGGGGGTTTCAACGCCATTCAGAGACACTACGGCCCGGACTTACTGCGTCGGAACCCCGGCGGCCATCAGGTTTCGCATGCGCACCAGGTTGTAGGCCGCACAAGCAAAGGTAAACATCCAGTCCACTTTCAACGTCCCGCGATGCCGAACCTTGCGTAGCAACGCAATCGTCTTCAGCCAGCCAAAACATTCTTCGATGCGCTTCCTTTTCTTCTGGCTGATGCGGTAGCCCACGTGTTGCGTGGTGCGTCCATCAATGGCGCTGCCGCCTCTTCGTCCCAGGTTTTGCGCCACGTGCGGCGTCATGCGCAGGTTTCGGCACTCGCGCACAAAATCCGCCGTATCGAAACCTTTGTCGCCGCCCACCGTCACGCGCCCGATTCCCGGAACCTTCTGCAGCATCTCCAGCGCTGCGTAGCGCTCGGCGATCCCTGTCGCTTCCCACACGCGGCTGTCCACAATCAATCCGTGGCGATTCTCCACCAGCAGATTTCCGCAGTAGCTCAATTTCGCCTCCTTGCCCGCGCCCTTGCGCGCCAACTGAGCTTCGGGATCACTTTTCGATTCATGCGTCTGGTTCGAGCGCTTTTCCCCATGAAAATCCACCGTGGGATTTCCCCGATCCTCCGGCGGAGACGAATCCTGTTGGTCCTTCCGCTGAAAACTTTTCAGGCTGGCCCAGGCTTCCAGCAAGGTTCCGTCCACGGTGAAGTGTTCGTCCGAGGTCCATCCCTTCGCCCGCGCCTGCGCCACCACCCGCGCCAGAAATTCCTTGGCGACCTCGGCCCTCAGCAACCGGTCGCGGTTCTTAGTGAACACCGTCGCATCCCAGACCGCATCATCCAAATTCAGTCCCACAAACCAGCGGAACAATATGTTGTAGTCCATCTCTTCCATCAGTAGCCGCTCGCTGCGCACCGAATACAACATCTGCAACAGCTGCGCCCGCAACAACTGCTCCGGCGGAATCGACGGACGGCCCACTTTCGCGTACATCTTGTGGAACTGCGGCGACAGCTGCTTCAGGATTTCGTCCACCATCGTGCGGATCGGCCGCAACGGATGGTCGCTGCGCACTCGCTGCTCCGGGGAAATGTAGCTGAACACGTGACTCTGCTGCTGATCGGTTCCTCGCATGCGCCATTGGACGCGCTCTGCGCTGCTTCGTTGCAAACTTTCCGACTTTTTCAGCAGCCTGCTAGCGTCTTGGCGAGCGCAAGAGGAGTGGTTCCCCTTGCATCCGGCGGAACGGCACTACTCTCCCTTCGTAAAAGCGCGGCAGGAACAGCTAGAGGCTGCCGTGCGAAGCACTTTTGACGCCACCAAAACGGCTACAACTCAAAAAGCCGCTTCAAAAACACAATAAAACATGGCCTATTATTACTTGGAGGCGGGGGGAGTCGCAACACGACACGGTGTTGATACCTCGTAAGTTCAGATCTCCTGACATAGTCCCCAAAAAGCAACCAAAATGGTGAATTTTCATTATGGGGGTGCGGACCTAAACCTGTCCGCTTTTTGAATCCGACTTCTCAGTTTTTTTTGTGAATGGGGATTCCTCCAGAGCTGCGACTGGCATGGGTTTTTGCTTCGCAAGGTGCGGACCTAAACCTGTCCGCTTTGTGGATCTACGGCGATAGCGCATGCTAGATGTCAGGCAATAGCATTGCCGAGGGCATTGGCTTCATTCTAGCCGGTGCTTATATCATCGTTGTCGGGATCACATCGAAAACACTGATCGCTGAAGAGCCGCCGCCAACAAAAGAGGAGAGATTAAAAGCCAAGGCGACTCCGGCAGGTCGCCTCTTGTGCGTTCTAGTGGGGCTGGTGTCAATTATCTACGGCCTCATTCTGGTTTTGCGTTCGACCTAAAGGGCAATCTGTGTTCGACGTGTTTTTCTAGCGGCGACCAATGATGTTTCCAACTCTAATCCGGCACGGACTTTGTACGTGATGTGGTCGTGCGCAAGTACTATTCATCGAACTGGCGCGGAGGATGCCCCGCGTTTAGTTGATACTTGAGAAGAAGCAGCAGCGGCTCTCGCCCGAACTCGGATAGAGTTCGGGTTGAGAATCCCTTTTTAAAGGAGAGAGCCGCCGTGAGAAACAAATACCAGAGGAAAGACCGCAAGTCCAATCCCAAGTTTGAGGTTGTCCGCGGGCAGGAGTTGATGGTGCAGGTGCCGCTGCCGATAGCCGAGGTGTGGAGCGAACTGCAAGCGCAGGTGGAAGAACTGACGGGGCAAGCCGGGCTGCAGATTCTGCGCGCCATCCTGGAAAACGAAGTCACGCGCCGGGTAGGACCTCCCCATCGGCCCCATCCCACCGCCGGCTGCGTGCGCTGGGGGAAGCAGCCGGGTTATGTGGTTTTTGGTGGACAGAAAATCCCGCTGGAACGGCCGCGGGTGCGAACCCGTGAGGGCCAAGAAGTGGAACTGGAGAGCTACGGTCAGCTGCAGCAAGACGGAAAGCTGCAACGAGCGGTGCGGGAACGCATGGTGGCCGGGTTATCCACGCGGAACTATCGGCGAGCGGTGGATAGTGTTCTGGAAGGCTACGGGATTGAGAAGAGTAGTGTGAGCCGACAGTTTGTCGCCGCCAGTAGCAATCAGCTGCGGGCATTGTGCGAACGACGATTGGAAGATCTGAATCTGGTGGTGCTGATGATCGATGGCATTCATTTTGGTGGTCAGGTGCTGGTGGTGGCGCTAGGGATTGCGGAAGGTGGAGAAAAGCACGTTTTGGGAGTGTGGCAAGGAGCCACGGAAAACACCACGGTGGTCAAAGGACTGTTGGAAGATCTGGTGGACCGCGGACTGAATCTGCAGCGGCGGTATCTGGTGGTGATGGATGGATCGAAAGCGTTGCGCGCCGGTGTGGAACGTGTTTTCGGTGAACAAGTGGAAGTGCAGCGTTGCCAAATTCACAAGCGGCGGAATGTGAAGGAGTACCTGCCCGAGAATTGCCAGAAAGACTACGACCGGCGGATGCGCAATGCTTACGCGATGAACAACTACGCGGAAGCCAAAGAGGCGTTGCAGAAAATCTTCCGGCAACTGGAGCGGATCAATCCGAGCGCGGCCCGGAGCCTGGAGGAAGGGCTGGAAGAAACGCTGACGGTGCATCGCTTGGGTGTGGGAGCCGTGTTGCGGCGGAAACTGGCCACCACCAACCCGATCGAATCCTGCTTGTCCACGGTTCAGCGGGTGGCGCGAAACGTAAAACGTTGGCGCGAAGGAGATCAGCCGCTGCGCTGGACAGCCACAGGACTGTTGGAAGCAGAGAAGAAGTTCCGACGCATCAAAGGCTATCAACAAATCCTGTTGCTGAAAGAACGACTGAATCCGTCGCGCATTCAACAGAAGGAGGTCCGGACAGTAGAAGTCGCTTGAACTTGATTGCAGGTGGGCTTACAGTGCCGAACATCGAGAGTCGCTGCAATCAACTAAAACTCGGACATCCTCCTGGCGCGCGCTCCCTACCTTAGTGAGTTTGGATTGTGGCTGGTAGCGCATCCACGTCAAAGTTGAGTGGCGATCGAAAGAGAGTATGTCGTTAGCGCGCCGCCTTCTTAGGCTCGTTTAGTTCCTGCTCTGATGCACGTACTTGTTAATTTGCGATTGCCTCTCAAAATACTCGATGGTCGCGCGGCACGCCGGACAATTCGGCAGATGTTTTCAAAAATTGTTCCGTAAGGCAACTGCGTCTCGCGAAACGCTTGCACGGGTCGGGGAACTGGTTCCGACGTTACCGCATATCGCCATTCGTATCCGCTCACGGGGCTAACGTCCGAATGGCCAACTTTTGCTTAATCGCCTGAATATTTTTCGCCAGAAAGGCATACCAACGGGCGGGGCATACGCGGTGATTTGTCGGCCATTTCGTATGCGCCCGACAGTGCGTTCAAGGAACAAGTTCGCAGAGTCAGAAGAGGACGGCTCGACGGGATGCTGAATCTGGAACAAGAAATCGTCGTCGCTTCCGTGGAAAGCAGGCATTGCTACTCCGTTGAGGCGATCATATCACCGCAGGATTTGAAAGAAAACGCCCAGCGCCTGCCGTGCGAGCCCATTCGGCCCTATTAGGATTCGGGGGTTCATGCCACTACCGCCACGTGGCAAACGCCGATCACTTCGTGTTGCCGAATGAAATGCTCTAGCACCTGCCTGCGGAATCCCACTTTGTTTTGAGCAAACTGAACGTAGGACAGCCTGTTTTCTACACACCACCGTCGCAATGTGCGGCGGCTGATGCCTAACATATGGGCGGCTTCCGGACCCCAAACGATTATCGGGGGTGCGAAATCTCGGGCTTTATGTTTCACGTTTCCTCCTCGATCGCCGCGCTGAATGGTGTCTTCGGGCAGTTCTACTTCCTAATTGGTGACGGCGTCAAGACATGCCTTTTTGCAATCCGCGCATCCAGGGCGACGACACACGTGCCCTTGTGCCACGAGCACGGAGTGGATCCGATCGTCCGCTTCGCGCGTTCGCTCTGCGTCCGCAAGTATTCGCGCATTGTGCGCACGGCTGGCAGCGTTATCCGCAGCGTTCGCTTTCGTGGCTTCTTTGCGCTCTTCAGAACGATAAACCGCGGCGATTTCAGCGACCGTCTGCGATTCTCCGCAATCAAGCACGTGGCGATTCAAAACTCGATGCACATAGTCCGCGTATTTCCTCTCCCGCAGACGCGCGCGAAGTTCACGCTCTTCCTTATCTGCGATAGACGCAATCTCGTCAGCGGAAAGATGGTACGGCTCCGTGGTCTCAATAACCTCGATTGTGTCCGACCAGTCGTGAGGATACGGAGCTGCGATAAATCGCGGCGGGTTTACATCAAGGATAGGCACACGCTCTAAGTAGCAATATGGGAGCCCTTCTTCTGCGATACCCCAAACGTCATGCCCGCTGTGTTTCCCAAGATAATGAGTTTCCTTGTAGCGATAAACGCCGACAGGACGGCTCTGGCCGTGAAGCAATCCATTGGTGAGCGGGGAAAAATTGATAGGGAGCGAGCCGTCAGCATCATCCCGCGCGTCAGCGAAATACTGGAGGGCTTCTTTTCTCATGTACTTACACAACGGACATTCGCAGTAGGTCTTCTTTTCTTCTCGCGCAAATTCACCGGGATAAAGTGCGACAGATGTGCATCGTTGCGTCGTCAAATACAGCGGCGACAGTTGCCGCGTCTGGGTGATATTCCCATCGCGCACCAGACCATACTTGCGTTTGCGGTCTTCGGGCTTATCGCCGAAAATATCCGCGGCGACTGATGCAGACCAGTCATGCAGCCACGCAATCGGTTGCTTCACACCATCTCTGCAAACAATCGGTATCCAGCCGCGGCGATCGTTCGGCGAAGGTTTCCTGTAAAAATAGTCAATCGTTTGCGAGTGACCGTCGGATTCAGGCACGGGTGTTTCAAAACCAGCGATAATCTTGAACACGGATGGTCGTGGCCCGCATTCATACATAATCGCTCGTGGCGTCACGATCGTCGCGGTTACGGTCGCATCGCTGAAATCCGTGTGATACTTTTTCATCCGACGCCGCAGGTCGCGCAGACGCGCGGGTGTCATCGCCATGCTCTCGAGCACGGGATTGGCCGGCACGGGCATCTGCGCATCTACCGGCATATTGGAAAACTCTTGAGCGATGTTTGTGTGCAGCGGATATCGCGGGAACTTCTTTTCATCGCGTTTTGCAACAGCATCCGCGCGGACGTATGCGCCCCATAGTTTCATCAGTTCGGTGTGATCGCGTAGCACCGTGCGAGCGGACTTGCCGAGGATCTTCGCAATTTCCGCGCTGTTAATGCTATCGCCCGTCGTGTAAAAGCCGCCCCCGTACACTAATAGCGATACCGCCCTTAATCGCGGAGGCGTGATCTGCCCAAGTTCGTCCGGATGCGGGAGTCTCTTATCCGTGAACTCAATAGGTTTGTATTTTGGATGCCCCTGCTTACCCGCGGATCTATTCGCGCGCAGCACACCCTTCGCAGTTTGCAGCCAGCAATCCTCGATCTTAGATTGCTCATCCCAGGGAATTTCATTCCACTTCGTGCCGACATATTCGAGCGACGAACCGGATGCGATAAGCAGCTTCGCCCTACCGAGCGACTTCATTTTTTGCCATTCGTCCCACACCGCAGGCGGCGTCCACCATTCGCACGAAGGTCTCGCGGCGATCGGTGCGGCGTCGTCGGTCGAAAACGCTGTGGAACCTCCGTCATACGAAGAGTCCGCTACGCCTGCGTCGATTGTTCCTTGCGGCGTGAGCCTCACGGCGTCATCGCCTGAAGTGAAGAGATACTGCATCTCGTTGTGAATCGCGTTGCAGACTAGCGTGTAGGTGAAAGCCGCGCGTTCGTCCGCAGTGGGACGCCGTTCGATGTGTTCAAGTTGCGCGAGCACTCGCTCCCAGCCAACGTTCTCGAGATCTTCCGGACAGATCACACGGCGACGAGAGAGGCGCAAAGCGTACTTTCGTGCCATCTTGGCAGCGGCCCTCTTCACTACGGGCGCGAGTTCGGCGAACAGGTCGTGTTGGATGGTCATAGGACCACCCATATGACTTGTCACCGTCACCATCATTGGCGTGCGAACTCCAACAGCGCACCAACGTTTTTGTCGTTAGCATCGAGCGCGCGCATTGCCGATAGGTACGCTTCGCGTGATGCTCCGGTGTCCTTGAATTTTATTTGGCCCCACGTGAAAGCAGGACGGCCGCGTTTTACCGCCAGGACATCTGCAATCATTCTGGCGTGTCTACCGTTTCCGTTCGGAAAGGGATGTATGCGCCACACTAATTGGTGGTGGAAGCGAACCGCAATCTCATCGATTTCGAACACTTTCTTCGCGATCTGTTCCCGAACATTGCCTAAGAGAAACGGAATCCGTTGATAAATTTCAGCGACGGGACAGCCAAAGTTCAGGTCCGTTTTTCTGTATACACCAGCCCACTTCCAAGTCTTGTCGAACATCTTGCGGTGGAGATCGCGTATATAGATCTCGTCCAACGGATCTCGACCGAACATAACTCTCTTGCTGAAGGCCCACACGTGCGCCGCAAGAATGTTTTGCCTCTCCCACTCGTTCAAATCCTCCCTGGTCGCGAGAGCGGGCATTAGCTGCGCGGCGTCTTCCGGACTCAACGCCGTGTTGCCCGCGCCTTCAGGATTGAAAATAACGTTCATCGTTTGAGCCTTCGCTTTGTCTCTCCCTCAATCAATTCAGCGATGTTTCCGGCGGCTTGACCTTCAAGCCCCATCGTGTGCTCCACGTTGCGAACATCTGCCGCGGCTTGAGCGTGAACTCGGCGCTCAGATAATCTAGCCCTCTCTCGAACATGGTTCTCCGCAAGTTCGGTGATCGTGCCGGCTTTCGGAACGAGTGCGTACACTAATTCGCAACCCATAGCGGCGGCGACGCGTCGAAGGTTACGCAGCATAATCGTGTCTTTTGCTTCTGCCTGTTCGAACTTATGAATATCCTGTCGCGGTTTTCCCAACTTTTTACCAACTTCATTGAGAGTCAATCCCAGCCCTTCACGAATCGCGCGAAGCCAGCCGCGTTGCGGGCGCGCTTGTTTCTTAGCGGCGTCAAAGGAGGAAAGACTGCGTTCAAGTTGTCGAATCCGAAGATCTTTGAAATCACCCTTCATGCAATTCCTCCGTTCAGGAACGATCAGTCACATTAGAATCTGACAGCTAATTCATATCATGTCAACCTACAAGCTGACAAATACTATGTGTGTGTAGGTCTATAGTCTGACAAACGAAACAAGAAGTCAAGCACTAAGTTTCCGCAGTTCACAAAGGAGCATCACGATGCAAACTTCACCAGCACCAGCACGACAGGCGTTCGAAAGCCTCTTCACGCGTTCCCATGCCGTGGCGATCTGCGATCACGCCTTGACGGACGCCGCAACCCGGCTCGTCCGGAGCACGGGAGCCAACGGTAACCTGTTCCCGATCCTTGACCGTCTAGCCGCGTTCAGGAACGGACGCCTCGTGGAGCACGCTCTAAATGACGCGCGGCCACAGGATATTGGGCTTCTCGTTGCACTCGAGCTCATCCGTATTAACTACCGCAGGATTTTTGAGTTAAATGTTGTCGTGGATCCGAGCAAGCGCAACGGCAGGCTCGTGAACTGGGGTGAGCCGCGGGAATTTTAGCGAACTGTGTCCGATTCTAACCTCCTTTTCTGTTGAAAATACAAAATGAGATAAGGACATCCCGAAAACGCCCTACACGATGACGCCAGTTTTCGCCCCCGCGCGCGCGCCAGGCGTCCGGATCCACGGACGCCTCCTAAACCATCCGTTTTCAGTCTCAAACGCGTTCCAGGCACCCCCAGCCATCTAAATCAGGCCGCCAGCGAAGCCCCGTACGGCAGCGGATGGCACTTTACCAGTCCCGCGCGGGTTGCGCTCGACTGCGGGCTCCTGGCACGTTCGGGAGCGTCCAAAAGTACGAGCATCGGCGCAGTTTTTCAGGTGAATGGTGTTCCGAACCCCTTTCAGGGCTTGTTGAACATCACTGGTTCAGGTGTGAGTTACGGCCCAGGAAAAGGACAAGTTCAAATCACGTCAGCAAACGATGGGCTCGCGCACGGGGAACAACCGTGGGGAACGGATCCAGCGGCTATCGTGCTGCAAGACGAGTTCAATTCTGAAACCAACACAGCTGGCCAGGTCGGATCTCTCGGGTGGTCGTTCGTGTCGCAAGGGGGCGGTGGCAGCAATGCCTATATGTACGGCGGCGGGGGGTTTCCTTACGTCGGAGAGATGTGCCTCGGCACGGTTAGTTCAGCAAATACTGGGTACACGTTGATTCCGAATTATGCCGCGGGATCAGCGGCTGGTTTATCACGAATAAGAGCTCCTTTCGTGGAATCTCCGTCGTGGAAAATGATTTGGGTCTTTCGCTTTATGCCCAATATAGGGACAAGTTTCTCTGCGGGATTCGATCTGACGAATCGCGCGATGTACATCGGATTAGGAATAGAGGCGGCGTCGGCAAGCACCTTTGCTCAACGGCCGTTCAATTTCGTAGGCTTGCGCTTCGATCAAGATACAACCGCACCGTCAATCGGCGATACAACCTTCAAGTTTGAATCCCTGCAAAATGGCGCAGTAACCGCCGTCACTACGCGCACATCAACCAATGGCGTGAATAACCAAGGTGGCACGTCATTCAGCGTCACTTCAGTGAGTTGCACGAGTAACGTCATCACCGTGACCGCCGCGAATACTCTACAAGTCAACAGCATGGTGACGTTCTCGAACATGACCACATCTACGTTCTTGAACGGAACCACCGCTAACGTCGTAAGCGCGAACACGACTTCGTTCACCATCAACTTCACGCACGCGAACTTCGGCGGCACGGGAGAAACCGGAACCGCCACGTTAGGTGGATCGGTGACGAACACGGGCATTACGCCGGTCATAGGCCAGTTCTACCGATTCGAGATGACTTGCACGGTAGCCGGCCAGGTCAACATGTCCTTGAGCAACGGAACCACGACGTTCACAGCAACAGGAATTCGAGTGCCACAATACTCGTACAATTTGGCCTCGGGTTGGACTTTCGTAAATGACTTCGCGGGGGAGTTCCGTGTAACCGACGGCAGTGGCATCTTAGCCGGTCCATTCGGCACAGGTTCGGTTCTCACATTCTCCAATTTTACGAGCATTGCGGCTGCGTACAACGGGAACCAAACTCTATTCGACAGCGACGTTTCCATCCTCCATTTTCTTACCAGCACGTCCACGGGCTCGCTGAACAACCAGACCGGAACTATAGCCGGATACCCGTCGCACTTTATTCAGGCCAGTTTCGGAACGACAACCAGCGGAACCGGAACTGCGAAGTGCGCCCTGCATCTCGACTATTTCGCCTTCGCATGGAACCCAGGAATCAACCCAGGCAATGCGCTGACACCCAATTCCGTCCGTCCGCGGTACTGGTAACTGGCATCAATCAAGTCGCGGCTCGCTCAGGCTATCCGTGACTTCATCTACACCTCATGCTTCTCGACGGCCGTCATGCTATCGTCATCCTCATACCAGCCTTGCGCCCCTCGTGGTGACGTTGAGCTTCTGGTAGAGTTTGGCGTTATTGCAAAGAGCCGCGCGGTGCACACGGGGGAGGGATTCTGTGCAGCCTCGGATAAACAACTCCTGGACGAAGCTCGCCGAAGACTCAAGACGACGGAACGGAAACTTCACGCAGCCGAATTGATCGCAATGATCGTGACGCAGTTCCGCGCGCCGATCGGCGGAAATGATCCCTATTGTCGCAAGCGCGGGAAGAACAAAGGTCTGCAACTCGGGAAATGAAAATAGGCCGTCCGTAATCTTCACGAACCCGCCTTCTGCCGCTCGAAATACGTATCCAAATCGGCGGTGCAAATAACAAATCGCGTGCCGATCTTCGCGTACGGAAGATCGCCGGCACGAATCGCTTGGTTGCGAACCACGCCGTGGTGTATCAGTCATTCAGCGGCTTCCTCGATCGTTTTGTACGGACTCTGCGGTTCAGCCGCTGGGTTTGGACTTTGGGATTTCGCAGGCACAGCGCGCCTCGGTCGGTTATTTTGCAACAACAGTAGAGTAGTCGCAACCTTCTATACCAGTCTCGGTCGCCCTCTCGTGGATTACGGGTTCGTGCGACTCTGCAGGACAGTTGCACAAATTCGCAGTCCACAGGAGAACGACAATGCAAGAGAGCAAGGAAATATCCGCAGCAGATTTTCAGTTCACCAAATCCGTTTTAACCTTCTACATCGAAGCAGCACGCCATGCATTGCCCGTGGCAAATCTTCCGCAGTTCGCAAATTGCATCTCAGCGATCGAGCGTTTTCGCGATTAGCCATCCGCTGAAACGCACGAAGGCATGGTTGAGCAATACGAGTTGCTTCGCCTCAACGAGCGCCTTTACAACCGCGCTTTCACCGCGGCGAAGGAGTGTTACAGCGGATTAGCAAGCATTTTAGAGAAGGCTGTAGACGGTTTCGATTCCGTGAGTCTTTCCGATGTGTTCGCGTTCTCGGAAGGGAAGTGGTATGCCGCTCGAGCAGTTGGAGCGGATCCGTACGAAGCCCAACGAAAGGAAGACGCCTTCCAGAATGCTCTATGGCTGGAAGTTTTTCCAGATGAGTGATAACAAGGTGCAGTAGCAGTGCGGCTGGCGCGGCATTCCCACTATCCGCCGCTTTCCGTTTTTGATACTTGCCGTGAAGTCAGTTGAGTCCGCGGTGCTGGACGGGCCGCGCCAAGACCGCCCTACAAGCCACCCGACAAAAATCCAAAACGCTATGAAGAGCACAATCAGAGCGTGAATGGGACTTAACTCGGACATCGCGGTGTGCTTAACCTACTCGGGGAAACTTTTATTCTGGGAATGGCCCACCGATAATCGGGTCGGAAACCAGCACGTCAAATTCTTTCTTGCACATTATGCAGTTGACGGTCTGGTTGTTCATCGGACTTCGTCCCAGTCGTACAAAGACGTGAACAATCTGTTTCTGTTTGCAATGCGGGCAGTAAACAGGAATTTTTGACTTTTCCACGCCTGATTCTATAACGCACCCGGCGCGAATTCATCAACTACCTGTCCCGCCCGAGATGACGTGCTAGAATCCGCGCACAGAGCAAATCCTAGTTTCCTGCGGAAGCAAGCCCCGCGAGGGAAACTGGCATTCTCGGTGGACCGATTTTTGCGGGGGACAACTGCGAGAGTGATAACCTCTTGGCATGGAAGCAGACCTGCATATAGCAATTAAGAGGCTCCAGGGACAAGGCCATACAGTCCGTCCATACATCCGCTACGGTACGTTATGGTTTGAGATAGACGGTAACATGTTGGCTACCCGGCAGGAGATGCTGGAATTGGCTGACGGCGTGTACTCGTTGCAGGAATTGGCCGAACTATTCGCGCGGAGGCACGCTGAAAAAGAGAGCAGGCCCTAGCCCGGACCCGGAATCGTTGTCTTGAGGATGCGTTGCTGAGTAGAGGAACGTCATTGCGAATTTCTGTGCTCATTGATGAGACCGTTCGGACTGTGATAGGCAAAGGAGGAACTTATGACGGCGCGACAGCAGTATGACAGTCTGGACAGTAAGCAGAGACGTGAACTCCTGCTGAAAATTGGCGAAACGCCTGAACCTCAGGGGTCACCCAAATCCGGCCATGTAGGGTCAGCTGAAAACCGGCCATAGGAAGGCCCGGGACATTGACACCGAGAGGAGCGCTTATAGGCTCCTTCGGCATGAGCAATGTCTTGAGCGAAGAAAAGAAGCAACAAGTCATCGCACTGGGGAAGCTCGGATGGCCTTTACGGCGCATCGAGCAAGCCACTGGTGTCCGTAGAGAAACCGCAAGTGCTTACCTAAAGTCAGCCGGGGTGGTGGTGTGCCTGCCTGGGTGGGGACGCCGAGCGCCGGCAAAACCGGCCATACGGGTGACCCCCGACTCTGGGGCAAAACCGGCCATGGTGACCCCCGACTTTGTAGGCTCTTTTTCAGAAAAACAGGGCGCTCCGAGTGACCCTTCTCCTCCATCGGCAAGTGTTTGTGAAGCGCACCGGGAGTTGATCGAGCAGGACCTCGCCCGTGGACGCAATGGCAAGGCTATCTGGCAAGACCTGGTGTCCGACCATGGTTTTGCAGGCGACTATCAGGCGGTGAAGCGCTTCGTGCGCAAGCTTCGGGGCCCCCGGCTTCCAGAAGCGGCGGGCATCATCCTGACCGCCATGGGAGAAGAAGCGCAGGTCGACTACGGCAGTGGTCCGATGGTGCGCGAAACGCAGAGTGGCAAGTATCGCCGGACGCGGCTGTTCGTGCTGACTCTCGGCTACAGCCGCAAATCGGTGCGCTTGCTGACGTGGCGTTCCAGTGCGCGCATCTGGGCCGAACTGCATGAGAAAGCGTTTCGTCGCTTAGGTGGTTGCACCCGAGTGGTGGTCCTGGACAACTTGAAAGAAGCAGTGCTGGTTCCCGACCTATACGATCCCACCGTCAATCCACTGTTTCGAGATGTCCTGGCGCACTACGGTGTGGTGGCACTGCCTTGCCGGATCCAAGATCCCGATCGCAAGGGGAAAGTGGAGTCGGGGATCGGCCACGCGCAGAAAACGCCGCTCAAAGGAATGCGCTTCGAGAGTCTGGAGGAAGCGCAGGCCTATCTGGATCGCTGGGAGCAGCGCTGGGCCGACACGCGCATCCATGGCACGACCAAGCGCCAGGTCGCCGTCATGTTCGCCGAAGAAAAGCCGCACTTGCTGCCCTTGCCTCTGGAACCCTTCCGCTATTACCAATACGGAGAACGCGTCGTGCATCTGGACGGTTGCGTGGAGGTCGAAGCCGCCTATTACAGCTTGCCGCCGGGATGGATCGGGCGGCCAGTGAAGGTGCAATGGGATGCGCTGTACGTGCGCATCCTGCATCCGAACACCAACCAACTTCTTCGCGAGCACCTGCGCCAGAAACGCGGCGGATATCGCATCCAGGAAGAAGATCACCCCAAGAAAATGCCGCTGAGCACGACGCAACTGTTGCGGCGTGCCGAACATGCGGGAGCGCAGATCGGCAAGCTCTGCCAGCTGATCTATCAGCGGCAAGCCGAGACAGGCATCCGCCGCATCCTGGGAGTGCTTTCCCTGATTAAGAAATACGGGGCGGCCGCGGTCGAAGAGGCCTGCGCTACCGCGCTGGACGTCGGTGTGCATGAATATCGCTTCGTGCGTCGTTATCTGGAGCGCCGCCCGCACCCGCAAATGTTTTTACGCCAGATCGATCCCCTGATTCGCGGGCTCACCGAGTATCGCGATTTCATCAATCTCCAAAGCAAGGAGCCAGAATGAATCTGATCGAGTTGAATCATGCCTTGCGCCAACTGCGTCTGGGCGGCATCGCGGCGGTGCTGGAGACGCGCCTGCAGCAAGCCCAAGCGGAACCGATGGCCCCCCTCGACTTCCTCTCCTGTCTGGTATCCGATGAACTGACTCGTCGCGGCGACCGCCTGCTGGAACGGCGCCGGAGACAAGCGCAATTTCGCGATGCGCAGGTGACGCTCGACAACTTCGATTTCAACTTCAACAAGAAGATGAATCGAAGCCTGGTCTTCGATCTGGCCACGGCCAGCTTCATCGCTCGCCGCGAAGATGCACTTTTTCTAGGTCCACCCGGCACCGGCAAAAGCCATCTGGCCCAGGCCATCGGGCAGGCGGTCATCGGCCAGGGCTATCGGGTGATCTACCGCGAGGCGCACGTCCTGCTCGAGGAAATCGCCGAAGCCGCCCTGGACGGAAAACGCAAAGAGCACATGGAACTGCTGGCCACCATGCCCTTGCTGATCATCGATGACTTGGGCATGCGTAGGTTAGGACCCACCGCGGCAGAAGAGCTACTGGAGATCGTGATGCGCCGTTACCAACGCGCCAGCACGTTGGTAACTTCCAACCGCCCTGTGGAAGACTGGGGCAAGCTGCTCGGCGACAGCGCGGCGGTCACCGCCATGCTCGACCGCCTCCTGCACCACGGCCATATCCTCAAATGCGGGCCGCGGAGCTGGAGGACCAAGTTACCGGCGGAACCATAGAGCAGCGCGTGGAAAAATAGCCGGAAAGCCACGACCTGAACTATGGGAGACCTCGAGAAAATGCAACCATGGGCCTGTAAACGAGATTTTTTCCGCGCTTCGAGGAGGAAATGGCCCTCTACCTCGAAATCTGGCAGATTAGACTTGCCCGAAAAGCGAACGGAAGAGTACAACATCTAAGTCCCGGGAACCTTCCCATGGCCGCTTTTGAAGTGACCCCGCATGGCCGGTTTTGCAGTGACCCTTGAGGGCCTGAAGAGGCACAAGTATTAGGTGAGCGTGATTACCTGGCGCTTGGCGCGTGGGTGAAGACCCGGCTCAAGAGAGACTGGAATAGGAACAAAGCCTAGCCACATGCCAAATGAGGTAAGCAGATGTGCAAATAGGCGACACAACCGCGCGCGAGGCCAGTTTTTCCAAGTTGCTCAATAATCTTCAGAGAGAATGGCAGGCGCGCAACATTTCCTACTCCGCAATGTGGCGCGCGGCGGAATTTCAATCGGTTCTCTGTCGAAGCCTTCGCCAAAATACCGTGCCAACGACAATAGAGATTAAATCGGATGACCCGAATGTGCGTACTGCGCTTAGTGCGGCGGCACGTCGCGTGTTGAATCAGTTTGGAAATTCACTGCCTGATCTTAGATTGCTGTGCTTCTTCGATGACGAAGATTGGCAGCCATTCAAGGATGAGATGGGGCCGGCGACTCGGGGATTCTACGCGCCGATTAAGGAAACGCCTTTCGCGTGCTGGCCGGGTTATATAACGAAGCGCATCTTCGTTGACGACCCGAGTTCATATCCCCCGAAGCGCGCTTTTGACCACCTCATCTACGTGTTCGGGAGTAGTTGCACCGATAAAATCGGCCTGGCCATGACATTTGCCCATGAGCTACAACACTTCGTTCAGTACGGTTTTAAACGAAGGGTATGGGCTGAGAATTTTCTTCTACCGCGCCTTCCGAGAGAGGTAATCGACCTCACGGGGTTGACATGGTTCGATATCCCGATTGAGCGAGAGGCGCGAGCCACAGCCAAACGAATCGCAGAGGAATTGTTCGGAGCCGATCAGGTGCGGCACTACATAGATTGCAGGATTGAAGGGGGTATAACCGTACAAGACGCAGATAACTGGCGACTCATCCTCCAAATGAACCCATCGGCCCCCTACAACGTAGCAGATGAGACGACGGCCGTTTTTCAGCGAGTGAAGCGCTACAGGCCGCAGCTTGAAGCGATACTTCGAGAGTTGAAAAATGATGAAGATTTCAAGGCCATTGATCTCGATTTGCTTTGCTGAATTCGGTCGAAGTCCCCGGAAAGATTCCGGAGCATAACGAGCCTAAAGGCTTCTTCCTGGCTTTCCGATCCGCACGCCGTGTGTCGTCGGCAGCGCGCCGACATCGGTTATGTGATTCTTGGGAGTTGAAACCCTAGTCCCGCCCGCTGGCACCAATCCTTGCGCGCGCCGATGCCCGTAATTGTCTTCGATGCGCGGCCGGTCCAATAATCGACAAGAACACGAGGCACGGACATATTCTCGAGATGCGTCGTACGAAATCTGCGAAGGCTGTTGGATCCCGGTATCCCGTCCCAGCGGAAATGGTCGTAGAGCGTGGCAAGATGCCAAATGGACCCCTTGTCTGTTGTGAAGATTCTTTCTCCAGCCTGCTTCGCGTTGAAAGCCTCGTTGAGCCACGTCACCAACGATGCGCACAAATCAACCCCGCGGACACCCGCCAGGCTCTTCGTGGATTGTTCCCGCCGATCGTATAAGGCGGTTCGGACGAACACGATGCCCTGCACGAGATCCAAAACGGACCCATTTCCAAGGTCTGGCCCCATTTTTAAAGCCAGCATCTCGCCCATACGGCAGCCTGTGGCGGCCGCCAAAGCGTAGTAAGCCTGGTAGGGTTTATCTGCTTTGGAAAGAGCCGCATTTAATTCTCTGCCCCTTATAATGGGCGCTCGTTGGGAGGCTGGATCCACGACTGGGAGATCCAGCGAGGCGGCATTCCACTCCCTTTGATTCAAAGTGCTGCCGTTTTCGTCTGTCTCAGAACCCACCAGCATCTTCAGCGTCGTGACGGCTCCGCAGATCGTGGCCGGCGAAAGACGTTGATCCACGAGCAGATTCACGAACTTTTTCATCACGCCGTTCTCGATGTCTGCGAGTTCCATCGTACCCAAATAGGGTATGATCCAATTCCGCAGCGCAGGCTTCACCGCCCGACGTTTGCGATTCGCCAACTCCGCGAGGAATCGCTCGGATTGTTCTGCAACTGTTGCCATCAGCGTGCCGCGACCGCGGACTGTCGGCAGCGATGGCGATCTAGGGCCAGTATTTGTGCTTGAGTGCGATGGATACGATGCTGAGAACGAACGCGATTAACGCGCTGACCACTGCAATTAAAATTTTTGTATTGCGGTCTTCACGTCGCTCCGTGTCGTCCCAAGAATTCCGGAAGATCACCACACTGTGTCGCAACAGAAGGATCGGTGCTAGGACAATCAGAACAACACTCAGGACGATTGACCACATGACGACTTCGAAAGACGTCGAGCCAAGGTGGTAGCTGGTTACTTCCCCGCGGCGCAACACGTCAGCCAATAGGAGCATAACAAGGCAATAGCCGACGAACGAAAGTAGGTTTGGGTCTCGCGGCAGAAGATTCCTCCAACGGATTTTTCGCCGGTCGAAAATAACTTCCAAGCGGTGAAATGCCTTCCACGTTTCAGCCTTCGGGAGCCCCGCCGTCGTCCACTGCGTAGCGCGGGAACTTACTCCAAAGCGCGCGCTGAAACCGCCTTGTTGAGTGAATCGCATTTCAAAGTCGCGCGAGCGTTTTCCGATTTTTGGTAGTTCCTGAATGTCCGTACAGACCTGATCTCCGACGTAAAATTTCGTTTCTACCTGGGAATCATCAGCGAGCTGCCGCGCATCGAGGATTGTCGTACGTATGGGTTCAATGTCATCGAGGTAAAGGCGCGCCGCAGGCAGCAAGGTTGGCACTTCCTTTTCGCGCGAAGAGATTGTCATTACCGTCAGTTATAGCAGAACCTAAGTGACGATCCTACAGGCTCGTTCGATTCGCGGTGAAGGGATGGCCGGCACAACATCAACTGCGGCGTTCAAGAGGGAAGCGCGGTTGACGTTCCGTTAGCTGTTTCTCCACGCCCAGTGGACGATGGCTACGATCACCTGGACAGCACCCAGCATCTACGCGACGAAGAACGCGAAAAGGAATCTTCATGTTGTTCGGCCAAGTCGTAGGGGTACTTGTTGCCTTTGTGCGGTCCTACGCAACCTGCTCCTTCAGTGACCCGATCTTTGAGCCCAGCGCCCTCTTCACATTCATATCAATGTGGTAGCGCGGAAGCACCGCGGCCGTCAAAGCTTCCTCAGACCACAGCTTTTCCAGGTCCGTCATCGGCCATTGACTCGAACCGCGCAGGGCCAGCGCACCCATGATCGTCTCCACGAGTTGCTGCTCAAACCACTCGCGAACAACAGATTCGACGACGGACCTTGCACCTGAAGCGTGAGAGTATTTCTGGCACCAGCGGTCCACCATATCGTTGAACACTCTGAAGTCGCCATTAATCATCAGCATATTTTGTTGCGGCAAATACTTGCCCGCACGGTCTTCAAGGTCCGGCGACGTTCTCGTTCCGTTTTTGACCGAAATCCACTGAACCTTTGGCTCAGGAACAGAGGTTTTCACCTCTTCGCCAGGGTTGCCAGCCACAGTCTGAAAGAGAGCATAGATGTCTCCAGCCCTCCCCCCGGTGCCTCCGCGCTTACCGTGCGCACCACTGGACGTGCGGTTTGCGTCCGCTCCCGTTCCTCCAACGCCCATGGCGGGATCCTCAATGGTGATCGAACCGTTCGCGGCCGGCCGATAGCGGCTCACTTTGAAAAGGTCGAGGATTTGTTTTAGCCTCTCACGGATGGATTGCTGGTGGTCGTGTTCAGGTGAACTTGCGCTTACTTCTTCAATTAGATCCTTGATCGGTTCTGGCATAGCGGCCCGGAATTCGGCCGCCCACTCCACCCAGGGCAACGGCTCATCGTTTAGCAACAAGGTTGTTCGCGCCGTGTTCGCTATCACTTGGTTCTCGGTGCCGTTTTTTGGTTCGACGTAGATTGCTACTCGCTGGTGCCCAAAAATAACGCCGAACGCCTGCAAACGGGATACGCCCGCCCGTCCCGCTTGCACCTCGTACAGTTCGTCACGATGCAGCGCAGCGATGTGCCCGCCGCTTGTGTGGTGCCCTGCGTCAAGGTCGAGTTTTTCATTCAGTATCCACCAATGAGCCTTCGCGTTGGTCAATCCGAGAGTGCCGGACTTGACGCAATTCTTGTCGAGCCATGGGTGCATCCCTGTTACGGTGCGCAAGAAATTGTGAGAATCACCCCGTGGCAACTCCCAACCTTCGCGCGCTTTCACCGTTACGCCTTTCGGAAATCGGAAATAGCGACTGTTGAGATACCGAAGGATCCACCGAGACGGCATAGGCGTTCCCGGAGTCGCTTGAACGGTTCTGTCGTCTTCATCGTTGCCGAGCAGAATGACCATGGTCCCGTTTTTATCAATCGCTTCGGGCTTGATCGAGTTTTCAACGGCCGTCCAGTATTCCGCGCTGCCGTCTGGCCGTTCAAATCTCCGCAGCCCATAAACTCCGCTCAGTGGAGACCGCCACACGTGAATCATGTAGCCGCGGCCATCCTTCCAGCTTAAATAGATCAATCCTTCGTGATTTTTCGGCACCGCCGCGATCTTCGCACCGACGCCGAAATTGCCCTCTACAGACTGCGCGTGCATTGAGGCCGACAGGCTGTTGATGTACTTAACCATTTCTTCGCCGGTCATTCCGATACCAGTATCAATCACGGCGAGCTTGTGGACTGGGGTGAGGGCGAAGCGGTTCCAATCAACGTCCCAGATGATCTCGCCTTTTTTGTGCGGCAAGGCCGCGATTGCTTCGATGGAATTTTGCGTGAGTTCACGAACGTACTGAAGCGGTGAGCAGTCCTTGTGGAGACGGTCAATCATGAAGGTCATGTTCTGGACCTTCATCTCAAGTGTTTCACGGGAATCGTGCGGCAGGACGGAGTTCGACACGTAAATCTCCTCTTAGGAAGAAGCAGGGTGACGGCTTCCCCAGAAATAGAAGTAGCTCACTTCGGTCAGCCCGGGAAGGAAGGTCGACGGCACCCTGCGTCCCAAACCTCTGAAGCAAACCCACAACAGTTATACCACAAATTTTTCGGTCAACAGTGAAAAGCAATCGCGGAAGGAATTGGGTTTGTACAACAAACGTACAACAAGGCTCAAAAAATCGGCCCTATCTCCTACATTTTATGCCTCGATATGCCTCTCTCTTACCCTCTCGACACCCTATGTTTTCAATAACTTAACCTAGACACGCCTGCTACGAGAGGATGTCCGAGTTTTAGTTGATTGCAGCGACTCTCGATGTTCGGCACTGTAAGCCCACCTGCAATCAAGTTCAAGCGACTTCTACTGTCCGGACCTCCTTCTGTTGAATGCGCGACGGATTCAGTCGTTCTTTCAGCAACAGGATTTGTTGATAGCCTTTGATGCGTCGGAACTTCTTCTCTGCTTCCAACAGTCCTGTGGCTGTCCAGCGCAGCGGCTGATCTCCTTCGCGCCAACGTTTTACGTTTCGCGCCACCCGCTGAACCGTGGACAAGCAGGATTCGATCGGGTTGGTGGTGGCCAGTTTCCGCCGCAACACGGCTCCCACACCCAAGCGATGCACCGTCAGCGTTTCTTCCAGCCCTTCCTCCAGGCTCCGGGCCGCGCTCGGATTGATCCGCTCCAGTTGCCGGAAGATTTTCTGCAACGCCTCTTTGGCTTCCGCGTAGTTGTTCATCGCGTAAGCATTGCGCATCCGCCGGTCGTAGTCTTTCTGGCAATTCTCGGGCAGGTACTCCTTCACATTCCGCCGCTTGTGAATTTGGCAACGCTGCACTTCCACTTGTTCACCGAAAACACGTTCCACACCGGCGCGCAACGCTTTCGATCCATCCATCACCACCAGATACCGCCGCTGCAGATTCAGTCCGCGGTCCACTAGATCTTCCAACAGTCCTTTGACCACCGTGGTGTTTTCCGTGGCTCCTTGCCACACTCCCAAAACGTGCTTTTCTCCACCTTCCGCAATCCCTAGCGCCACCACCAGCACCTGGCCACCAAAATGAATGCCATCGATCATCAGCACCACCAGATTCAGATCTTCCAATCGTCGTTCGCACAATGCCCGCAGCTGATTGCTACTGGCGGCGACAAACTGTCGGCTCACACTACTCTTCTCAATCCCGTAGCCTTCCAGAACACTATCCACCGCTCGCCGATAGTTCCGCGTGGATAACCCGGCCACCATGCGTTCCCGCACCGCTCGTTGCAGCTTTCCGTCTTGCTGCAGCTGACCGTAGCTCTCCAGTTCCACTTCTTGGCCCTCACGGGTTCGCACCCGCGGCCGTTCCAGCGGGATTTTCTGTCCACCAAAAACCACATAACCCGGCTGCTTCCCCCAGCGCACGCAGCCGGCGGTGGGATGGGGCCGATGGGGAGGTCCTACCCGGCGCGTGACTTCGTTTTCCAGGATGGCGCGCAGAATCTGCAGCCCGGCTTGCCCCGTCAGTTCTTCCACCTGCGCTTGCAGTTCGCTCCACACCTCGGCTATCGGCAGCGGCACCTGCACCATCAACTCCTGCCCGCGGACAACCTCAAACTTGGGATTGGACTTGCGCACTTTCCTCTGGTATTTGTTTCTCACGGCGGCTCTCTCCTTTAAAAAGGGATTCTCAACCCGAACTCTATCCGAGTTCGGGCGAGAGCCGCTGCTGCTTCTTCTCAAGTATCAACTAAAGGCGGGGCATCCTCCTGCTACGAACCCAAAGGTCGGGAGTTCGACTCTCTCCGGGCGCGCCACTCTTCTTCCTGATTCAATTCACTTTACGAAACTTCTGACAGCGACACTGTTTGGGTGCAATTGGGTGCGATTGCTCTTTCCCAAAAAATTGTGCACGGAGTCCCGCTAGCTCTGATTGCCGCTTTTCAACAGTCTTCGGCGTTCCATCAAGATGCAAGCCCGTCACGGTGAGAAACCGGCCGTCACCATAGATTTCGACTGGGCCCTTCCTCCTTCCGTGTGGAGGCAAGGTGCCCTTCGTCAGGATATGAATACCGGTACCGCTCGGGCTGATTTCTGTGTAGCTGCTGAGCCTGCCGATAATTTCAGTTGCGCGTGATTCGGGGGCCGTTGTTCAGGCAGGTTGACATCTGCGACCGTACTCTCTGCCCCTCGCGCGTCCGGCTGATGCGAAGGACAGCGCGTTTGTTGGCCTCAGCGCTGGCGCTGCTATTCGCATCACTTGCGATTCTTGCGTTGGCTACGGAGCGCTAGGCGGTTGGGTTTTCTGGCTGGTGTCCGTGCATCACTTTGCACACTACAAGAACTACCTTTGCCATACTTCCCCAGTTTCGTCGGGAGCTGTTCGTCCACTCAAACTCTATCCAGCGTATTGGCAGCAGGTTGCGCAAGCGGCGAGATTTTGGCTTCTTAATTGCGACTCACGTGATTGCGGGCTACCAGAGGCATGCGAACCGCTCCCCCTCGAAGGCGGTAACCTCTGGGGATTCCCAGACCCAGCCGGGTAGCCCGCCCACGCCTACGCATCCATTTTTGTCGGTTTGAACATCACCTGGATGTACATGTTTCACGTTTGACTGTAAACAAGTGTGCTCACGTCGACGAATTGAAGGTCTTCTAATATGACCGTCGCCGCTAGCCCGCAAGAAACCAGCCGCAGCTTAATGTTATGAAAAATATGCCCTTTGACTTTCTAGGTTCGAATGGACGGTCAAATGCTTTGCTCGGGCACGTGATTTAGCAACGTCACACGCGAAGTAAGTTGCCCTTGATAGCAGCTGTGTCCCAGAAGGACTCCATGCCCGAACCTAGCGCTCTACCGTGGAAGGTTGCCGCCGAAAAGGCAGCGGGGGAATTGGACATCGATAAATTTCGTTACCACGTGCTTGCCGCAGAAACCGCAATATTTTTCAGGCTTCAGGAGTTGCCAGACTCTCTGGACCACACTGAAGAACGCGGCGAAATAAACGTGGCCCTGGCGAAGCTACTAGAGCTCAAAATTCGCAAGCTCGCCTGGCCAAACTCAAGGTTAGGCAGCTGACACCTCCAGTCGTACCGCTGAATTGCTTTCAAACCATTTCTTGTCTTGCGACATTTTCCGTGCGATCAGTATGATGGTGCGCCGTCGGGTACCATTGCATTAATCGCCACCCTGTGTAGAGTTGGTGCGCAGAAAGTGGCGCTTGGGGGTGGCTCCTCGGGGAAGAGGGCCGCCCGCCTCTTTGGGCAGACGAAACTCAGGAGGACCGCCATGCATGCTCGCGTTTGGCAACTCCACATTCGCTCTGGGAAGGTACAAGATTTCAAGGACACTCTGTCCTCGGTTGTTGACCTGGCACGCCAGCAAGGGGGATACCATGGTGTTCTCGCGTTGGCTGCTGGGAAATCAGAATCACCGGACGTGACTGTGGTCGCTCTCTGGGATTCCTTACAAGCGATTCGCGCCAGCGAAAACAATTTGTTTCTCACGCAGGCCATCTCGCGCTTTCTAGCTTGCTGTGACGGCCTGCCACACATCACGGAGCAGGAACTCCTTGCGAGCGACTTCATCGCAACGAGCGTCCGTGCCAAGGCCTGAGTGCCTCTTTTCTAAACGAGAACAAATTGCTGGACGGTCGCATCGCCAGCGATATGTATTCACTTCAGCTTCGCATATTGAAACTTCGCGGCAATTAGAATGGGAATGTCGGGGTCGGCATCCTTCCAGAGCGTGAGGAAATCCTGATACGCCGCCTTGGCTTTGGTGGTGTCGCCCTGCACAGCATAGGCTCTGCCGATTTGAACATGCGCAAGTGCGCCGATGGGCGCGTCGTTTACAAGGCCGCGACGGTCGAGGATTTTTTGGAATTCCAAGGCTGCTTTGCTGCCCTGATGAGCGGCTAGGTAAGCTTCGCCGCGCACGAAGGCCGGAAGTGCCTGAGGTTAAGGTCACGACTTGCGGGTATCCGTGATGTGCCACAGAACACCTGTGGGATCGCTCAAGTAGAGCACCCGAATGCCCCACAAATGCTTTGCTGACTGGCCTCGATCTCGGTGTCGATCTGGTCGGCCGCAAGACCGCTGAACCGGGTCAAAAGATCTGCAATCCAGACTTTCGAATTGCAATTCCGTGTTCTACTTATCTCGGACTTGTATGGGCTGGGTAGTCATGGGTGAATCGCCCCTTCTGGCGCGGAATTAGCCAGCGGTGCAACACTCGAGCGATATCTAAGGAAAACAACAGCTCCCAGAAGAAGAAATGCTTCGCTGAGAAAATAAGCGGTGGCAAAAGCCGCGTACTCCAAGCGGCCCATAAGTGAGACTGCTATCGCGGTTGCGAGTGCAATATTGCGGACTGGAAATAAGATGGCAAATGTAATTGAGTCCGATCTCTTTAAACTCATAACCAGACCGATTGCCCAACCAAAGGCCATGGCTACGGCCATCAGGGATAGACTGCTTAGCCAAATCGCTTTCCAATCTGCTCTTAGCTGCGCGTGTTGGTTCACAATGACGAACATACAAAGAACAAGAACTCCACCCACACACAGCATGCGCAAACTCCGCGAAACTTTGCTGGCCAGCCCTGCCTGCAGGACACGGAATCCCATTCCCAGAACAATCGGTACAGCCACCATGAGAATTAATCGACCGAGCAAGCGGAAAGGAGGGACCGATAATGCGAACTCGGACCCGAACAGCCTCCTATACACACCGAAAACCACAGACATCGAAGCCACCGAGAGGAGACAAGAAACCGCGTTGACCCCCACCGACAAGGCCACATTCCCCCTAGCCATCAAGGTATAGAAGTTCGCGATATCGCCCACCGGGCACGCCGCCACTAGCAGGATTCCCACTTGTAGATACCCCGGGAGAGGAATTGTGCGGACAATGAAGACACCAATTGTCGGCGAAACTACCATCTGTCCGATCAAAGCTGCGAAAAAGGTACCCTTATTGCGAGCAAGTTCCTTGAAGTGACACGTTTCCAACTCCAGCCCGACGGAGAACATCAGGGCTAGGGTGAGCGCGAGAACTCCGAAATCGACGGCAGTTTTCATTGCAGGGCGACACGCGCAGCACATGTTAGGTTGGGGGCACAAGGCAAGTCAACGAAGACGAACGTACACTAAGTCCTTCCATGAGAAGGCCGGTGAGTGTCAAGGATGTTTTTCTTCTTTTTTCTTGTAAGATGCTTTTTCTTTCTGTTTTCTCTTTCCTTCCTGTGGATTCCTTCGCATTCGAGCTGGGCCGCCTCTGTCGCCATCCTTCCATCCGCACTCTGGGTTGAGCGATTTTCGCTCGGTGCATGGTGGGCGTTCCCCATACAGTAGGTGCTGCTACCTTATAATCGACCTTGGCTCCGTCTTTCGACCGAAGCTGGGCCAGGACTTAGGCGTTCGGTACTCGTGTGAGATTTTGTATCCGCGCTATTTGGCCATTTCGCGCGGGTCTGATACCGCACTCGTCCGGGCTTTCGATACAATCGGCAGGGAGAAGTGCGCCGTGGCCGAACATTCAAGACGTTCGATGGAACAGTATTACGCGGAGTTTCCTGAAGACGACCGACTGAAATCTGGCTTCGGTCAGCTAGAATTCGAGCGGACGAAAATAATTGTGCAGCGATATCTGCCCTCCCCGCCCGCCGTGGTGGCGGACGTTGGAGGCGGCACCGGTCCATATTCCTTCTGGCTTGCCTCCCTTGGCTATGAAGTCCATCTGATTGACCCGTCGGAGCGGCTCGTCCAGATTTGCCAGAGCCGAATGCAAGCCAATCCCTCACAGCCCTGCCCACGAACAGCGACAGTCGGCGATGCTCGTTCGTCGCGGCTCGGGGACGCCACCTGCGACGCTGTGTTGATGCTCGGGCCTCTCTACCACCTCACAGAGCGAAATGCCCGCGTTCGAGCGATTGAGGAGTCGCGTCGCGTCCTCAAGCCGGGTGGCCGCCTTTTCGCGGCGACCATCACCCGAGTTGCCTCTCTCGTCGATGCGTTGAGCCGCGACCTCTTAGGCGACGCCGCATTTCTCTCGATAGTGGAGACGGACATTCAGACAGGACAGCACAGGAATCCAACCGATGACATCTCGTACTTTACCGACACATTTTTTCACCGGCGAGCCGAGATTCGAGCCGAAGTGGAAGCCGGAGGGCTTGAGGTTGTGGCCCAACTTCCGATAGAGGGCCTCGGCATCTTGGCGAGAGATTTTGAGTCTCTTTGGCGTGACTCTCGAAAGCGGACCACCCTGCTGGACATGCTGGCTCGCACCGAGGGGATTGATGAAGTGAACGGCGCGTCGGTTCATTACATGACCGTTGGCAGGAAACGATAGCGCCGTTTGCGAGACCAAGAAGTTCCCGAACCACCGGCCAGCGCCCGCAGGTCAATCGCCGCCGTTCGAGCGTTCCTGCGCTCTCTAAATCGGCTTTCTGGATTCAGTTTCCGTGTGGGTCGACACTGCGTCGAAAACGCTGGGCCAGCGGCGTTGTGAGATAATCGCGCCCATGAAGACGACCGTCGCCGTAATTTGCCGAGCCGTTCTCGTCCTTTCGGTTTCTCTCCCTCTTCTGGCGCAGACGCCTGGCAGCCAGCAGCAACAGCCGGAGTTCATAAAGCAGGGCCAACAATTGATGCGCGAGGGAAAGCTGGATGATGCACTAGCGCTTTATCGTAAGACTCTCGAAGCCTCGCCGAATTCCGTTCCGGCCAACATCGCGGCCGGGAATGTCCTCGACCTCATGGGTCGAGGCGAGGAGGCCCGCAAATATTTTACGAAGGGAATCGAGAGTGCGGACACGTCCGAGCATAAGGCGATAGCGCAACGGGCGATGGCGATGTCCTATGCTTTCGAGGGGAATTGTGGGAAAACCGTTGAGTACGAAAGGCAGGTCTTCGAGTACTACGGCAGCGTCAAGAACTTCTACCAGCAAGGCGAAATCGCAGACGAGGCTGCTCGCGTCTGCATTGACTCCGACGACCTGCACAACTGCTACCCCGCCGACGACTTGGACACCGCCTACCACTGGTATCAGTTAGGCCACGACACTGGATTGAAGGAACCCGGCATCCAACCGGCTCGCCAAGACCTTTGGGAGTTTCGTTGGGAACACGCGCAGGCCCGCGTCGCTGCCCGGCGTGGAAATGAAGCCGAGGCGGAGAAGCACGTCGCTGCGGCGAAGGCCATCCTCGACAAGGGAACCAATCCCGAGCAAGCGCAATTTCTTCCCTACCTGAAAGGCTACATCGCGTTCTACGGCGGAGACTACAAGACGGCGCTCGAGGAACTGCTGAAGGCGAACCAGAACGACCCGTTCGTCCAATGCATGATTGGCCGAACCTACGAGAAGCTAGGCGACAAGGACGAAGCAATCGAGTTCTACCGCAGGGCTGCGGGAGCCATCTCCCACAATCCTGCTGCAGCATATGCGGTTCCCATCTCGAAGAAGAAGCTTGCCTCGCTGAGCTAGTTTTTTGCAGCGGCAACGTTCAGACCGCATTTCTTTCAACTGCCTCTTCCCGCCAGCCACTTCAGGAGAATTTCCTTCTGGTTCGGTTCCACCCCAGTGAACGAGATTCCCATTCCGATGTTCGGCTCGCCGTGCGCGACGGTGCCCAGTGCGATGAACGATTCGTCGTTATGAGTGATGGTCACTTTTACTTTTGATTGCGTAGGAAACGGGTTCAGGGTGTCCACGTAACAACCATTCATGCTGAGGTCTCCAGTTCGAGCGCGAATCCGTGCTTGCACGTCCGCTTCGAGCAGTTCGACCGTGGCGATGAAGAAATGTCGTGGCTCGCGCCTCTTGTCGTTAGGCCATATCCCGGGAGGGCTAGACATAATGTGGCCTCAATGTATTGCACGCCCCACGCAGCGTCAAGCAGCATCTCGTTTTGTTGCATGCCGTATGTGCGCGAATGGGGTTTTTAGGATAGCCTCGGCTCCTCAGCCAGCTCGCTCTCGTCTTCGCTTGGCTATACCACAGCTCGTAGACCTTTCCGCTGGGGTTACCTCACCCAAATTTCCGCGCCGTGACGACGCTCCATAGCAGCGATAAACTCCTCTAGCGCCTTAGCTACTTCTGCGGTCTTCGCGCCATTAGGTTTGCTCCATGCGCAAGCTCCGACGCAGACCAACATCTCCGAGTCTGGCGCTAACTGCTTGACGAACTCTTTGCCACGCCGCCGCTCGGCCTTGGTCAGTTTGCTCCACAGCATGACGCGGAACAAGCCGTCCGCCAGCATTTCGCAGATGCGGATGTTCAACCCGCTCGTCGTCGCCGCAAAGAGATTACGGTTCCGTCGAATGGTTTCTGGCATATTACCGATTCTCTATGCTCACGAAGCGACTCAGGGCGTCATCCCAAAGTAGCGGCAGTTGGGAACCTTTGACCATCCAGCGCACGAACTTCGTCTTGTTCATGTGCGGAGTGAGCGCGGCCATCACGCGCACATGGGGTGGATGTTCCACAAAGGCTCGCAGTGCGGCATCGTCCTCCCATGCGGAGAGTGTCCAGAATCGCTTCGAGAACGGGCGGGCGAGCACCGAGTAGCCGAGCAAGCCTTGTGCTGATGCCAACTGCTTCACCACTTGAGTGGTGTAGAGAAAAAATAACGGCACACGCCAATAGCTTTTGAGAGGGAGATAAGAGAGCAGCGCGACGAAATCGCCGTTGGAGTCGGGAGAGCCAAATGTTCGCCACGGGCTTGCGGGCATTTCGATCTCTTATCAGCTTATTTCGGGCGTTGCAAGTTCGCGGTCATCCCGGCTGTGACTCTCCCAAATAGCAGTTTCGGCAAAAATCTGTTCCGGCGTGCCGCCATACGGATGTCCCAATCGCTCACCAAACCGTTAGTGGCGGTGGTCATAAAGGTTCTCTGAGCCTTCGGACCAGCAGCGACAGGCGAGAGGTCTACCGACGTGTTTGAGTCTTATCGGATGCCAGCTGCTACAAATCAAGCGATCGGTGCACGCGCCAGCGTATCCAAAAATGGCTAACAGGCAATCCTGATTGTCATCATCCGGAGACTATAACTGAATGGTATACGCACGTATGTAATAGATTCCTATAAGCCTAGGCCGAACGCAGGTTTGGCGCCTGGGTTGCATTATCAGTTCATCAACTATTTCCGTGTCCAGACGGAGTTTTCAAATTATGAGTAGAGCACTGAGCCTCTCCTTGCTGTTTCTTCTCTTTGCGTCAACTGTCAAGGCTCAGGAGATCCCGAAGTATCAGGTGTTCGTCGGTCCTTCCTACGCATACGAGGACCTCACGGACGTCAAGAACATAAATGGCATTGGGTGGCACGCTTCGCTCGACGGGACAGGCAACAATTGGATCAGCGCCGTGTTCGATTTCTCGGGCTACTACAGCTCTCCGAAGGTTAAAATTCCCGGCCTACCTACTCCCATCCCAATTGATTCGAGCACCTATTTGTATCTGTTTGGCCCTCGGTTTACTTACCGGAGATGGCAACGGCTCACTCCGTTTGCGGAAGGCCTGGTTGGAGTTGCCGACATCAGGTTCACGGCGTCTTCGGTCGGCCTCACGAACGCAGTATCTTCAACAGCGTTCGCGGCCGCTTTCGGCGGAGGCGCGGACTATACCGTCAAAAGCTGGCTAGCCATTCGCCTCATAGAAGCCGACTACGTCGTCACGCGATCCCGCGAAATAGTCGTGGACTCAACCACTGGCCAGGTCGGCTTCAGCGGCCAGCGTAGAACACAAAACAACGCTCGGGCCTCGGTAGGAATTGTTCTCAGATTTGGAAACCGCTAGCAGTCGATTTGCTCGAGGCTGAACTACTCACTCTCACGGAGATCGCAATGCGGATCCAGCGATCCACGACGCTGAAGGGCTTGGTCCTGTTGAGTTTGCTCGCTGGTCTCGTTCCTACTACCAGTGCGCAGAACGCACCACCCCGCATCACCTCAACCGTTGACGAATCCAGGCTCGCGATGCTCACAGGAGGCACCCGGCCGGAGGCAACCGCGAAAAACGACCGTGGACCGGTCCCCGAAAGCTTTCGGCTGGAGCACATGTTCCTGCAATTGCGGCGCTCTCCGGAGCAGGAGCATGCCCTCGACCTATACATCGAGCAACTCCACGACAGCAAATCACCGAACTTCCACCATTGGCTTACGGCGCAGGAATTCGGAGAAAGATACGGGTTAGCGCAACAAGACCTCGCCACGATTACCGGCTGGCTCCAATCCCGCGGCTTCGCCGTGAACGTGGTCTATCCCAACAGCGTGTTGATTGACTTCTCCGGCACGGCGGCGCAGGTGCGGAATGCGTTTCACACTGAGATTCACTATCTCGACGTGAAGGGCGCACGCCACATCGCCAATATGCGCGACCCGCAGATTCCCGCCGCACTTGCACCGGCAATTGTTGGCGTTGTCTCGCTGAACGATTTCAGGCCGCGCCCGGCTCTCACCACTTCTGGGCCATGCGATTCGAGCAACCCGCAGCTCACCCAACCGTCCAACTGCTTTTCGGTTGTGCCTGCGGACTTAGCCACTATCTACAACTTCAATCCCCTTTTCACCAGAGGTATATCCGGCCAGGGTCAGACCATCGCGATGCTCGAAGATTCGAACGTCTTTAGCACCGCGGATTGGAACACGTTTCGCTCGACGTTGGGCCTCGCCAGCTTTACTTCGGGTTCCTTCACGCAAACGAATCCAGCTCCGCCGAGCGGCCTGAGCAACTGTATCGATCCTCTCGCGACTGGCGACGATGGGGAGGCAATCGCGGATGCGGAATGGGCCAGCGCGGCCGCTCCGAGCGCGGCCATCCAATTAGCGTCATGCGCGAGCGCGTCGCTGCCAGGCGAAGCGTTTCCGACTTTTGGCGCTCTGATTGCCCTTCAGAATCTCATCAACTCCAGCACCCAACCGCCCGCCATCATGAGCATGAGTTTCGAGTCTTGCGAAACCGAGAACACCCTCCCGTCGAACGTGGCATATAGCTCGGCTTATCAACAAGCCGTATCCGAGGGCGTCTCCGTCTTTGTCGCGGCGGGCGATGGAGGCGCAGCCCTTTGCGACCAGATCGCAGGATCGCGGGATGCGACGCTCGGTATCAGTGTCAACGGTTTCGCGTCTACACCGTTCGACGTGGCAGTCGGCGGCACTGACTTCGGCGACACCTTTGCCGACGCCAACAGCATTTACTGGAACTCAGCCAACACTCCCACCTTTGGCTCGGCGAGGTCCTATATTCCGGAAATTCCCTGGAACGATTCTTGCGCGAGTGTTCTGATCGCCACCTTTGTGAGCGGCTCCGGTACAACTTTTGGCCCAAACAGCGTTTGCAACAACTTCCTCGGTCCGTCCTTCCTCAATACCACCGGTGGCGGCGGCGGCCCCAGCGGGTGTGCCACCGGAACGCCGGCCCCGGCCACTCCACATGTTGTGAGCGGAACCTGTGCGGGGTACGCCAAACCCTCCTGGCAATCCGTTTCTGGTAACCCAAACGATGGCGTCCGCGACCTTCCCGATGTGTCGCTTTTCGCCGCAAACGCGGTTTGGGGCCACTCCTACGTGGTTTGTTTTTCTGACATCCTGAATGGCGGAAGTCCGTGCACAGGCCCGCCCAACAACTGGCTCCGCGCTGGTGGAACGTCAATCGCAACGCCCATACTGGCCGCTATTCAGGCCCTCGCCAATCAGAAAACCGGGAGTCGTTCAGGCAACCCCAACCCGACGTATTACTCGCTCGCCGCTGCGGAATATGGCGCCGGTGGCAACACTAACTGCAACTCATCCCGCGGCAACGGCGTGGCCAGCACCTGCATCTTTTACGATGTCACAGAGGGGGATATGGATCTGCCCTGCCAATCCGTCTTTGGGACTTTGTCGGATTGCTTTCAACCTTCTGGCACGTTTGGCGTGCTTTCCACTTCCCACTCCGGATTTCTGCCCGCCTTTTCGGCCAACGCGGGCTGGGATTTCGCAACCGGAATCGGAACCATCAATGCGGCCAACCTGGTCAACAACTGGCCCTCGGCGCCAATCATCGGGCAGTTCAGCCTCGCTCCAAATCCTGCGAGTATCAACATTGCGACAGCGGGCAATGCCGGATCGTCAGCCATTACCGTGACCGGAAGCGGCGGCTTCGCGGGCTCGGTCAACTTGACGTGCAGCGTTTCTCCTCTGCCTGCGAATGATCCGCCAATTTGCTTCTTAAGCCCGTCTTCGCTCTCGATCGACGCTACCGCAACAAGCGCGACTGCAAATCTCAGAATTTCCACCCTCGCGGGTGCGGGCAGTGAGTTGCGTCCCGAGAGTAGCCCTAATACAACGAGTTGGTTCGCAGCGAGCGGAGTACTCGCAATGTGCTGCATTTCCCTGCTGGGAGTACCGAACAAGAAAAGGCACTGGGCAACATCGCTGGGATTAGTCCTGCTCATTGTGCTGGGAGTCGCTTTCAGCAGCTGCGGTGGCAGCGGTGGTAGCAGCCGAATCAACTTCGGAACGCCAACTGGGAGCTACACCGTGACCGTGGGTGCTTCGAGCGGTGGTAGAACACAAACCACAAGTATTTTGCTGACCGTCCAGTAGCGGTTGCGGTGTAGAGTTTGCACGTCAAAAAAAAAATCGCTCGCGTTGACCTATTCCGTTCTCGCTGACAGCTGCAGAGGCGAGTCAGGGAAGGCCGTTCTCTTAGCGCAAGAATGAATAACTCGGATGAGGCGGTCGCGCGGAACATGTACAACCTCGCTCGTTGACAGCACGGAGCACCTTCACTCGGCGGCGCGATATTGTCATATTCAAAGGACGGTGCACTGGATTAGAATGCAGAAACCGAAGGCGTATGTAATCAGGTACATGCCGGGGAAGAGGTCCGAACCAACCCCTAGAGCCACAGGCTAAACATAATGCCATGGATTAGAGGGAAACATGCCCGAGTATCCAGCACTAGGCGACAGCGCCGATTCACCCAACGGGAATCGGTGGCTCATGTTGGAAGAGAATTCCAAATATGCCTATATCGTTGGGTTCCTCCAAGGTATGTTTCAAGGGCACTGGTTTACGACCTGGGGGCTTCGGCATAACCAAGAGAACGATCCAGCCTACTTGAACGCCACAAAGTCTTACAACGACCATTGGAACCGATTTGTTGCCAAAGTGGCGTATCGCCAGTTCTTCGACGGACTGGATAAACTTTACGCCGATCACAGAAATCGGAAGATCGAAATCCAGAACGGGATGTGGATTGTGATGAACGAAATTTCGGGACAACCCGGCGGAACCATGGAGTCGATGATCGAGGCGTGGCGGCGAAAGGCGGCTAGGGAAGCGGAACCTGAACCAGACCCGACGCCTGAACGAGATCCGATACCTGAATTGTGACCAGAACCGAAGCGAATCGCAGCGCGCGGGAGGTTTGTTACGTCTTGCTAAAGTGCTGTAATTTTCTTGTCGGTCGCAACCTTTCCACTAGTTGTTAAGAGCTAAGGCAACGGCCTTGACTGGTCGCAGTTGCCGGTAACGTCATCTCAGGCGTCCGACCTGCCATTTGGCTTTACCTGACGGCGCTATCGATACTCGCGGGCAGCTGGTCTGATTTTCGCGTCTCGAAGGACGCCACGTGGAAGGCCATTGATGTCACGAATAGTTTTCGCGATATATTTGGGTTCTGTAGTACAACGAATCCTATCAGCAAGGAATGGGAACTTCACTGCGAACGTCACAGGTATGCACGCAGGGAGAGGACGATGCGGAAGCCCTGGAGAAAGCCCCGCGCACCACCGCTACCTATGATGGCGTTTGGCGCCGGCAAAGTGAAGGCTGGCAGGGTACTTGGCTGCCTGAAAGCGAGGGTCACCACCGCACGGCTAAGCCGAGTCCGGCAGCAAGCTAAAGAGCCATCGATCGAATGACGTCATCAAACTCATCCTGGTGAGAACCGTTGGAGCCTTCGGTTGGGCCTGACCAAGAGTCTGGGCGACACTCCGTAGAATTCATACCGTTGGTGCCATTCGTATTCGAAACTAACGGACGAATCAGGCCTGCCAAAATGCGCTGATTGGAGGGGCCGTTTGTAGCCGGTCGAGATCTTCTCGATCCTAAGCGCTTTGCCGAAGTGCGATCTACGGGAAGTCGACTTCTTGCGTTGAGTGGCGAAGCTGCCGCGAAATCCTCAGGTGCTATTCGGCGGTGGAAACTTTTTCGTCGTGGAGGCGTCAGATTACTAAGGTGAGTTCGCGGATGTGGCTGAGGGCCCAATTCGCTACAGCACCATTGGTGAAGAACAGGGCTGAGGGTCAATGAAAGATCCAAATCGCAGAACCGCGATTGAGATTTACGATTCGACGTTGGGGTCCGTGGCGGAAGACGGCCGGCACGTCGTGATTGAACTCAAGCCAGCTTATATTCACCGGAGCACTGGGACACCGGGGGTGGATCCCGGTGGCGGCTGGGCTCAGGACGCCATCCTGCGCGTTGAGAATGGAACGATCGACGGGAGTGTCCCGGAAGTGCCATGCGATCTGTGGGAGGGCAGCCTTCAGGTCGGGAATCAAAGAATTGAAAATATTATTCCGCTTCCCCTCGATTACCAAGGAGCAGTCACGCTGCTCCTAGTCGCGCAAGATGAAAGCAGAGTGGTGATTCGAGGTTCGGCAATTTTCGCGACCCTCGTCGGAGAGCCCAAATTTATTGAGGAGTTTCCCGGCGTATCTTGAATCACGCTTCTTTTTTTGTGTTGCGGCAGTGGGCGCGTGGGCCGTGCGAATGGCGTTCCTCAGCGCGGCAATTGAAACACGATGATGACGTCCTTTTCTGCGGCAATCGGCTGACCATCGAGAAGAGCCGGGATGAATCGCCACTCGCGCGCCGCTTCGAGCGCAGCCGGTACTAGCAGACTTGGACCGCTCAATTCTCGTAGGTTTTGCACTCGACCATCGGCTCCAATCTCGAGATGAATTGTGACTGTGCCCTCGACGCGACGCTCCTTTGCTTCCCGTGGATAGAGCGGTTCGACACGATAAAGTAGATAGCAATCGCTGCGGCGCTGCGGATCGGCCGGAGGCGGCGGATTGATTTCAGGTGAGCCAGTCACCAGACGGGGACTGGTAACAGGCGCAACAGGCAAAGTGGGAGCGGATGCAACGCTGACATTCTGGGCAGGTATTGTTGGTCTTAACGGTGCAGGTTCAATCGGCGATGAGAACTTCGCGGCGGCGGAATCCTCATTCTCAGCTCGATGGGTCGGCTGGGCGGCTCCGTCGTAACGCGTCTTAGAGACTTTGCGGCGGAACGCGCTTGCGATCGCTCCCAGGGTTGTATGCTCCGTGGCCCGTTGTGATGTGCCACTCTGAGATGCGGAAGTGCGGGACGATGCGTTCGGCGCCAGGGGCGACGCGGAGGCCGTATCTGGAACTTGAACCGCTTCCTGGGCGTTTAATTTCGTGGGATTCGTCGTCGGCCGCTGGCGGATGATTTCCATACCTGCGACCAGAGAAATGATGGCGGCACAGGCGGAGAGTGCCGCAATGACCACCGGTTTGCGGAATCGGTGCGCGAAAAGCTCGAGCACTTCCGAATACATTGCTGGAGGCACTGCGGCGGGAGCTTCGGCGGGCTTGATTTTGAAGTTTGTCGAGGCTGGTGGCGATACCTCGCGGAACAACTCCTCGGCTGGCGGAACATGCGACTCTGGAGCCGGAAACTCGACCACGCGGGATACAAGCGGCGAGGGAGTCGGCGCGATTACGGGCGCATCAGTTCGATTGGCCCCTGGCTGATGGATCACAGTGACATTCGAGGCCGGAGTATTCGCTGGAGCTGATATGAAACGTCTTGGCGGAGCCGCATCGGGCTGCGATTCTTTGCGGACTGCCGAAGAATTTACTGAATTGGTGGATACTTCTTGATTTGTGAGCGTTGCCTCAGATAATGAATTCTCGAGCATCGCGGACCATTTTTCTCGGAGACGAGCAGGTTCTGCGACGATTTGCTTCGGCGGTGGCTGTGGTGCAGAAGGGGCCCGGGAATCGTTTAGCGGCCGGCGCTCACCAATATCAGCTTCGGCGGCTACCCACTCTGCTATCTCACTGCGCGCCTCTTCTGTAAGTCCGAGGAATTGAAGACCGGCCTCCCTCTTTGACTCACTGATCCAGGTTATTTCTGCACTCGCTTCGATCCTCTTTCTCGATTTCGGCGGCTGGATGCGCAGGCTTACCCGAGTTTCATCGAAGGGATTAACCGCCTGCAGAGCCAAACCGTTTTCGCTCAGGTTGAGTACGATGCCGCCATTGTTGGGGACTACATCGACATATGCAAGTGAACGGACGCGTTGACGGATGAAGCGACGCCGCTCAGGCGAGCGCGGGGATTCCTCGGAATGGAATGACGGCGTTGACATGATTTCCAGTACACCGCGGTAGGCTAATTGGGCCACCGCACGTTGCAGCGGAGTTTACATCTGATTGCTCCGCTCTCGATATGACCTGTGCTTTGTGCTTAGCCGGCTGCTGAAAATCCACGGATCAGATTCAGGCCTCAATGACTTGAATCGCGAGAATGCCTTGCGGCAGATCCGAAAACTTCACCGTTGCGCGTTCTCAACACCCTGCTTGAGCGCAGGGGCGCGGATTGGGAGCCACCGAAGCACCCTTTTCTAGAGTGTCCTGGTTGACGTCTGAATTCGTGTGAACTGGGTTGGTATATTCTTTCAATGGATCGGCTGAATGCACCAAGCCGTCCGCGCGGTCGCGCAGTATCTCCCAAGCCTGGTGCAGCGCTGTCTCAAATTCGTCGAAGCTGTCGCTGTTTGCTGAGGGCATGGTCCTCCTTAAGGTCGAGCTGCGGGCTCGTTTCGAAGGACAAGGGGCTGGGGCCCGGCAGTTCTTCTAAACCTGTGCCTTGCACGAACACGCCCAGTACTAATAGCGAGATTTATTTTTTCGTATGATCCTGTGGCCAAACGAGATAGGCGAGAAGGAAGGCAACCGTGGCTATTAACCCGGGCTCCTGCGTCTCTGAAAGTGGACATATTGCGGCGGTCGTTTATATCCACAAAAGGACGATTCTCGTTGCGCTAATTCCCTGAGCAGGCTGGGGATCGGTGGGCACTAGAAAGAATGGTCACCGATTCGCTTGAATGATGAGCTTCTATATTTCCGGCTGATGATAGAAAAAGATCGCTAACACCGAGCCCAGGCATGCCGCCATTGTTAGAAAAAAGATGATGGAGAGGCACACGCCCGAGAGCGATCCGCGAATTTGCAGGCCTGCGAGCCTGCCAACAACAAGACCAAAGGCGAGAAAAAACAGCGCAAAGCCGCAATATGCGGGTATATGTAACACGCCTCTGAAGGCGGCAATAGGGCCAAGCAGCGCGATCACGAAACAACTGATCGCCAGGGGAATGAGAATCACCGGACGCACGGAGTCAGCGGCCGCGATCAGGCTGATCGTTGAAAGGCAGACGAACATGAAAGCCTCCGATAGCGCCTCTGCAGCGATTGCTCAGTCATCAACAAAGTGCCAGATGGCAGGTGATTTGCACGAATATAGCCAACCTAGGGCTAGCAGGTGTGCCTGAGGCGTGGTAATCAGGGTTCGTACCGGAGTTCGTTAAAAATGCAAGACATAGCTCTAGCCACGCCCCAGGAAGTGGAACAGACCGGAATTCGGAGAGGGCTGCTCGAAGACCTCGCTCTCAAGACGCTGTATCTAAATGGTGAAATGACCTTGCATGAGCTAAGCGACCGAATGTGTCTCGGTTTTGGGGTGGTAGATGAGATTTTCAGGTTCTTTCGCAAGGAACAGCTCTGCGAAGTGAAAGGGATGGTTGGAGGAAGCCATCGAATTAAGACCACCGCGCAAGGGAAGTCGCGAGCGATCGATCTGCTGTTGCTGAACCAGTACGCGGGACCGGCGCCGGTGTCGTTGATGGACTATGGAACGCGCGTCCGCATGCAAAGCGTGCAGCAGACACAGGTGCAGAGGCCCGATCTGATTCGCGCGTTTCACCCGCTGGTTTTAAATGAAGACGTGATCTATCGCTTGGGCACGGCAGTGGTGTCTGGAACTTCGATTTTCCTATACGGTCCCGCCGGTACCGGGAAGACAAGCATTGCAAACAGTCTTCCGGCGATCTACAACGACCTGGTTTGGATTCCTTATGCCGTGGAAGTGGATGGCCAGATCATCACGGTCTATGATCCCGGCGTGCACCGGCCAAGCGAAGGGGAGATGCCAGAGGACTCCGATAAGCGATGGGTGCTGTGCCACCGGCCGCGGGTGATCGCTGGTGGGGAACTCGCTCCTGAAATGCTGGACCTGCAATATAACCAAGCCAGCCGTTACTACACGGGTCCGCTGCAAATGAAAGCAAATAACGGCGTATTGATCATGGACGACTTCGGGCGTCAAAGAATACGCCCCGATGAGCTGTTCAATCGCTGGATGACGCCACTGGACCGGCGTGTGGATTTTCTGACTCTTCCGGGCGGCAAAAAATTCGAAATCCCGTTCGATTTATTCGTGGTATTCGCGACCAATCTTGATCCCAACGAATTGGCTGACGAAGCGTTCTTGCGCAGAATTCCCAACAAGATCAGGATCGATTATGCGAGTACCGAACAATTCATCGAAATCTTCCTGCGAGAATGCGCGACACGTCTCTTGGACAGTGACCCTGGCGTGCCGGAGCATTTGGTTAAGTTCATCACGCAGGGAATGAAAATGCCGCTGTCACAGTGCTACGCGCGTGACTTGATCAACCAAATCTTCTGGGCTGCCGCATACCTTGGAGTAGAGCCGCGACTGACGCAGAGCACGCTAGAGCAAGCCTGCCGCAATTATTTTCTTCCGGTGGCGAAAGCTTAGCGAGCCGCTTTATCGGTGGGAACTTCGAGATAACCCACAATTTCATCGCGGCTAATTTTGGTGGCGACCAGTTCCAAAGGCGGCGTGCCACGCGCGAGAACAAAGACAACGACCTCGTCCAAGACGCGATCCTTCAGTTCGATGCATTTGTTGTTAACATACACGCACACGGTGTATCGCTGACTTCTGGGGTCTGAACCTTTCAGGAGCAACTCTACCGGACCCACCGCCTGGCGGCCTGTGCCACGAGTCAGCTCGAATTGAAGAGCGCTGCGCCGGGTTTGCGAAAGCAACTGATTCAATTCATCGCGAGTCTGCGTAATTTCCGCCTCCTGCGATCCAACGGCGCCGACAACGTCACCTAAACGATCCGTGGTGGCCTGCCAGGATTCGCGGTCGGCGTCGCTGGCGGGAGCGGTCGCCGCTGGCCGCGCCGGGGGCGGCTGGGTGATCGGGTTGGGATTGCGTTGCGGACTCAAGCTGCTGGCCGCGGAAATCTGATAGGCAGGCCTAGGGCGAGTGGTTGCGCCAGAAGTGGTTGGGCTGCTCTTGGGTGTCGCGACGGAGGCTTCGGGAGCGGCGGTTTTGTGCCGTTTCTCCAGTTGGTCGAGGCGTTGGTTCATGTCCGCCAATTGCTGCTGAATTTGCTGAAGGTTGTTGGCTTCAGCGGATGTACCGTTCAGGTTGGTGTCGGACAACAGCTTGTAACCGACGAATCCGATCCCGGCTATCGCGATGGCGAGAATCACGACGCCCATGATTCGCGAGGGCTGTTTCGGGGTGGCTTGATCAGCAGAGGGCACGAATACCTGCCGGTCGAAATCAATGCCTGCCATGCTTGACTCCTTCAGTTGCAGCGAAATCGAAAGCGATTTTTAGTGCACAGCAACGCGCGTTGGATATCGCGAGGTCAGAGATAACGCAACCTCTCGCGTCTCGCGCGGCAGCAAATCTACAGCACGCTCGCCAAACTCGAGGCGGTGCCCTCTCATTTCAATTTGATACTTTCCAGGCTGCACGATAAGTAGCAGCGGACTTTCGCCAACAAACGCTCCGTCAACGTATATCTGTGCCGCGTTGGGCGTGGAGCGAAGCAGCAACTTGCAAGCGTTCTTGCCCGCGTGCTGCTCAAGGGCCTGACGATTCAGGACCTCGGGCGGAGGGCCAGAAAGAGCCGCGACGTGCTGCGGTTTGCTCGGATCTCCCGCGACACTCTGAGGCGCCGCCGATCCATTTGGTTTCGGCGCTTGGCTCGCAGTGGTGCCCGAGGCTACCGAGGACGCCCCGGCGGACTCCGCGGCGGATTGCGCGTGTGCCGGGCTATTCAAGAGTGAAGCCAGCAGACACACCGCGAACAACCGCAGTAGAAACCACGCGAACGAGTCGCGAGGGTCAAGAAGCGGCTTCATGAGTGTGTGCGCACGGCCATCATTTTAGTTCCAATATCAGAGCAAGCAGGAGTGATACCAAACCGAAGTTAAAGTTACATGCTATCGGTTGCAAGCCTAGTCGGTTCAGCGGACCGCCGGTAATTGCGGCGGTGGCAAGACGTATCTGCCGCAAGAAAAACGCTTTGTGACCAAAATTCGCCCGAGTAGCTCTGTCGGTGTCTACAAATGGTGACGGTACGCATAAGATGTTCGCCCGCCTATGAGCGCCCGCGCAGAGCGGAACGGGTTACCTCAATGGTCTTGCAGTTGCTGTGGGCCATTATTGCACTCGCCACCGCGTAGAAAGGCCGGCGCCGTGGCGACGACGCCCAGCCGTGGTGCCTGAATGCAGGTAAACGAACAGTGTACGACTCCATATTCGGCCGAACGACAAGTTCCAGCCTGTTGAAGATTCCCCGGCCTCCGGCAGCGACTAGCCCGGGCAGAGAGCGCGTCGGTCTATCCGCTCCCGGCATCGGCGCAAAGCCGCCTCGCTTGTTATTGCCTCCCGAACTGTCCTTCGAAGGATGGTGGGAATCGCTCGCCCTCGTTTTTTCGAGAGCACACGGGTCATCCTCGCGAAGGACAGTTTATCTTTTCCGCCACGGCACGTTGGTTCGCGCGCAAACGCCTGGAAAACCGCTAAGCGCTTCCTTCGCACTGCACTGCATGATTCTGTTGTTATTGATCTACGCTCGCCAAGCGATTCCCGCGAATGCATCGCCACTGGAGCGCGTGGCGCCCACCTACGAGAAAATCTATTATCCGTTGCCTGCGATGAACGCCGCGAAGCCGATGCCGCGAATCGCGCCTGCCGGTGCGGGTGCGCGTCCTGGCGACGGCGCCATCCGTGAGCTGCTACCCGTATTAGGAAGCACCACGCGACAAGGCGACTTGATGGCCGTTTCGAACCCTGTGCACCCTGACAATTTCAGACAGACGATTTATCAGCGTTCGTCGCCGCCCGACGTTCACATTGCCACAGAGCAGAATTTGCCAAACATCATTTTAGGCGCGCCATCCGACCTCCCAAAAGCGCCTCTGAAACCCAGTGATGCAAGGCCATCGCGTGCGACGCGAAAGGCTTCATCGGATGCGGCACCCACTCCTGTCTCTGAAAGCGCGTCTTCACCGCTGATGACTTTTCTTCAGCCATCCAACACGCAGCCGCGTCTGCCGATACCGACGGGTGCAGTTGCGAAGCCCAATCGAAATGCCACTGAGAACAGCGGATCAGCGGGCTCGCGTGATGCGGAGGAAAAGGGCAGCGGAGATGGCGCCGATCTGCTTGTATTGGGAGTGGATCCATCGGGTCCCGTGAGTGAGGTCAGTCTTCCAGCAGGGAATCGGTGGGGCTCGTTTTCGATTTCCCCGGCAGGAGGTGCGCCGGGATCGGCCGGCGGAGTTGACTACGGCATGGAGGCGGGCGGAAAAAACGGAATCGGCGCGGGTGGTGATGGCAGCACGGGTGTGGGTCCGGGCGGGGGTGGTGGAGGAGGCGGAAAATCTGGGGCGGCCGGAGCGGTGAGCGTGCGGGGGAAGGAAGGTAGCAATGGGTCTGGCGGTTCCCTGGGAAAAGAATTTGCACTGAGCATGGTGTATCCCATTCCTTCGTCGGTGACATTGCGAAAAAATTCTTTGGTCGTGGCCGTGGGACCGATGGGTGGTGGAGGTCTGGGTGCCTACGGCGCACTTCACTGCGGGAAGATTTACTCTATTTTTCTGGCGATGCCGGGGAAGAGTTGGGCGATGGAGTATTGCGTGAAGTCCGAAGCAGGAGAAAAATCCGCAACGGAAAGTCGCGCTGCAGTTGTCCATCTTGAGCACGGGCTGATACCGCCGGACGCCCAATCCAGGTTTGACTTTCACCGTTTAGCAGTGCCGCCAGAGAAGACTCACAAAATGATCGTGCTCAAAGGCAGTTTGAGCGACGCTGGGGTGGCCGAGAACATTGAAGTGTATCAGAGCGTCCTGCCGCAGATGGATGAAGCGGCACGCGCCGCGTTCAGCCAATGGACGTTCAAACCCGCGTTGCGCGATGGAAAACCTGTGCCTGTTGAAATCTTGGTCGGGATTCCTACAGAAGACCCCAATAGCGGCATGAATCATTAAGTAAGTGTCGGACTCACGACCCACCTCGAGTGCACAAATGATGACAACAGGAGTTGATATGCGCCGCAGCCAGCTTCTTCAGGATTTACCTGAAGAATTCAGTCGGGAGGGGACCAAACGCAACATGTAACCGAATGAGGACTCCATACCTTTGCGGAGTACATGGGAACAAATATGGCAAAATTACGCACAGAATTGGAATTCAGGTTCCCATTGTGAGCCTCGCCACAGGGGTCGGGCTGCGAGGTCCTTACCAACTGGCTGACTGGGGAGGGCTTATGCCCAGAGGCGCATATCCGGTAAACCCTGTATTTGTTGGCACGTAACTTGCACATGGTCACGCCACTGCGTGGCCTTTCCGCGACGGAACCTGAGGAAAGGGACGGTTCGCAGGTCAATTTCCTTAAAAGTCTGAATTGTGGCGGCTTTTCCTGGAAGCCGGAACGATGACCTGGCGTTCGGATAACGAGCGGCGCGTATATCGGCACTTGGGGAGCGTGAACGTTGATTGATCAGGCCGTGCACGTGTGTTTTGTAAGCCAGGACTCGGGTCTAACCGGCGCGATCGCAAGAGCGTTGGGGGCCGGATTTGAATATCGAGTCAGCAGCGATTTTCAATTCAGCGACTTAAGTGATCTACGTGAATGGTGCGACATCGTCCTCCTGGATATGCGCGGCTCCAGCACACAGGGAGATTGTGAACCCGGGCTGCGGCTGATGGATGATTGGAGCAAGATTTCATCTCACCCACCGATCGTAGTGCTGACTGACGGCGAGAACCGGCCGCTACTGTTGAAACTGATGGAGCACGGTGCGTACGACACAGTTACGAATCCTCCCAACATCGTTGAACTTCGATTGATTCTGCGACGCGCCTACAAGTTTCACGCGGCAGAACAAGAAGTGGCGCGTCTCCGCGTAGGCTCGAAGAGTGATGGGAGACTGCACGAACTCCTTGGCACCTCACCGGTGATGCAGGAATTATTCGCTCTTGCGAACAAAATAGCTCCCTGCGACGTGAGTGTGCTGATTACGGGAGAAACAGGGACCGGCAAAGAATTACTCGCCCGGGCGATTCACAAAATGAGTGGGCGAAGTTCCCGCCCACTGGTGGCTTTCTCCTGCGCCAACTTGCCGGAAGCTTTGATCGAGGACGAGCTGTTTGGCCACGAGAAAGGCGCGTTTACGGGCGCGCTCACGACGCGCCGAGGCAGAGTGGAAGCGGCGGACACAGGGACGATGTTCCTGGACGAGATCGGGGACTTGAGTCTGGGATTGCAGCCCAAACTGTTGCGCGTCCTGCAGGAACGGAGCTTCGAGCGATTGGGAAGCAACACGAAGATTGACGTGAATATCCGCCTGATTTGCGCGACGAATCGAAACCTTGCGGAGATGGTGCAGCAAGGAAAATTTCGCGACGACCTGTATTACCGTTTGAATGTGGTGCAGATGCATCTGCCGCCGTTGCGGGACCGCCAAGATGACATCCCATTACTCGCGCAACATTTTCTGCAGGACTTCTCCGAACGATTTAAAAAGAAAGCTAAGCGCTTTTCGCAGCCCGCTCTTCGCGCGCTCGAGGAATATGCTTGGCCCGGGAACGTGCGCGAACTCGAAAACGCTGTGCAGCGTGCCGTGGTTCTTTCTGAAGGCCCAACTTTGGATGTTTGGCAATTGCCCGCCGCGATTCGCAGCGGCTGCGAGGCTCCGCAATTCAACCAGTCGTACGAAGAAGAAGTGCGTCAGTTCAAGCGCAGGCTGGTACTACGCACACTCCGGGAATGTGGTTGGCGCAAAGCGGAGAGCGCACGCACGCTCGGCGTCGCGCGCGGATATCTGCATAGGTTGATCACGCAACTTGGAATCCAGCAGGCGGGTGACGAGCCTTTGGTGGAGAAGAACGAAGAACCCTCTCCGCTTCGGCAGATCATGTGACGACGTCGGGACGAAGCCGAAAAATATGACCCCCGATGAAAAGATTGATTCCGATCCGGTAGATCGCTCCAACGACTCCCTCTTTGTTTCCGATTTCTGCTTGCCATTCTTGCGAAACGCGCAGAATGCAGACGGTGGCTGGGGATTCCACCCCGGCGCCGAAAGCCGCGTGGAGCCAACGTGTTGGGCAATCCTGGCGTTGCAGGCTTCTGGAAACGCGACGGCTTCCGTCGCGAAACTCGACCAGGGATTTCAATTCTTGCGTGCGGCGCAGCTTGCGGATGGTTCGTGGGTGGCTTCGCCAGAAGTGACTACGGGCTGTTGGGTGACTTCGCTGGCATGCTGGGTGCTGCTTGCCGATGCGCACGCGCATGCAGCAGTCTCATCTGGATTGAAATGGCTGTGCGACGACTGGCCGCGCGATAGCGCTCCATGGAGACGTTTTCTCGCTCGCTTCTCGTCCGAACGTAAAGTTGCCGCACAGAATGATTCACTTCGTGGATGGGGATGGACTCCACGCACGAGCAGCTGGGTCGAGCCCACATCGTTTGCATTGATCCTGCTGGACCAAGCGCCGCGGGAAATGTGGCCTCAAGTCGCAGAGCAGCGGCGCGAGCTAGCGAAGCGAATGTTGTACGACCGCATGTGTCCAGGCGGTGGCTGGAATTGCGGAAACCCAATGGTGTACGGGGTGGCGGGTGAAGCACTCATCGTTCCCACGGTGTGGGCGCTGCTGGCGCTGCGCGACGAGCCAACGAGGCCTGAATTCGTAATGAGCCTCGATTGGCTGGAGAAGAACGTGAAAGACGTTCGAGGCGCTGGTTCGCGTGCGCTGGCCCGCATCGGCCTGGAGACGTGCGGAAGAAAATGGCCGGCGACGGACGCAACACTCGCGGATTTCTACAGCCGGAACGAGTTTCTTCAGAGCGTTTCCGTGGCAGCATGGGCGTGCCTGACATTGTGCGAACAGCACGAGTGGCTGACTGGCGGCATGCCAGAGAGACTGCCTGAATATGCGAAGGCCTGATATTGCGCTAGTGCCTTCGTTCCAACGCCCCGCGTCGCGGGTGGCCATCCGCCGCGCGGCGAATTACGAACAGGACCTCGCTGCGGTGATCTATGAGACTCTTTGTGAATTCGATCTTCCAGTAAAAGACAAGACGGTGCTCTTGAAGCCGAATCTTGTCGGCCTCGACCCTTTGGGCGTGATGAACACGCACCCATGCGTGATTGCCGCAGCGCGTGAGAGCTTTTTGCGTTTAGGCGCCGCTCAAGTTCTGATCGGTGATGGGCCTGCGATGGACCGCGATACCGAGGCCATCATCGAATCCGTGAGGCTGCGTGAGTTCACGGGACCTTTGGCGCGGACTTTTGTGGACCTGAATGTGGATGATGTGAAGCGAGTCGCACTCAGCACTCGCGCGTCGCGCTTGAAGGAACTTTTCCTCCCCAAGACTGTGTTGGGTGTGGATTTCCTGGTCTCGATGCCGAAGTTGAAGACGCACCACTGGGCTGGCGTGACTTTGTCGCTGAAGAACATGTTTGGCATCGTGCCGGGGAGCTGCTACGGCTGGCCCAAGAATGTGCTGCATTGGGCGGGAATTGACAGCTCCATCCTGGATATAAACGCTGCCGCGAGGCCCGATTTCGCGATCGTCGACGGCATACTGGGCATGGAGGGCAATGGCCCAATCCAGGGGACGCCCAAACCCTGCGGAGTGTTAGTGCTTGGTGACGATCCAGTGGCCGTGGATGCAACGTGCTGCCGGGTAATGGGACTACGGCCCGAAAGAGTGAAATACCTGGATGCCGCTGGAACGATGCTGGGTCATCTCGATCCCGAGAAGATTCAGCAGCTTGGCGAAACAATCGCTTCTGTGCGAACACCCTTCGCCGTACTGGATGCCTTTGAGCGCCTACGCCAACCAAATGGTGGAGTTTGGAATTAGATCTGCGGTAGCAAAGTGGAGAGGGTGTGTTGTCTATGCCGAGCTGTATCCGAAAGATGACACCGAAAGCACGCGCGTTTTGAGGTGGCTGGTGGGATACGGTGCATGGTGCCTCAATGTTGCGGGATACGAAGGCAGAGTTGCGATACGGAGGCCACGATGAAACGCAAGAGCGAGTCGGGCCAAGCATTGGTTTTTGCCGCGCTGGCTCTGGTTGTACTGATCGGCTTTGCCGGCCTGGCAATTGATATGGGAGCGCTGCGCTATCAAAAGCGTCTGCAGCAAACTGCGGCAGATGGCGCGGCCATCGCTGGTGCGACAAACCTCTCTTTTGGAGGCGTGACTTCCGGAGCGCAAAGTGCCGCGGCAACGAACGGCTTCACCGACAACAGCGGTGGTACTACGTGCACCAACAGTCCCGGCACCGTCGGTTGTATCACGGTAACGGTCAACAACCCGCCGCTATCAGGACCACATACAAGTAACAGCAAGTATGTGGAAGTCCTTGTCGCGGCTGTTCAGCCGACTTATTTCATGAAGGTTTTGGGAACCAACACTGAAACCATTACGGCACGCGCGGTTGCTACAAACGTGAGCGGCGGGAATGGGAATGGCTGCTTGTACACGTTAGGTGCCCCGTCGAGCAGCATCGAAGGTGTCAACATCAATGGAAACGCGACCCTGAATGGTCCGAGCTGTGGAATTGTAGACAACGGTAACTTCGATACCAAGGGAAACGCGCTGGACGTTAGTGCCGGCACTTTCGGTATAGCGGGAGACTGGAATAAGACCGGTCAGGGCGGCACGGTCACATGCACGAACACGCCTACATCTTGCCCAACGCCGAACATGCCTGCCGCATCAGACCCGTTGTTGAACCGTACTCCCGCATTGAGTCCCCCTTGTTCCCCGTGTACGGGGGGGAGCGCGGCGACAGCAACAAACGGAACCTTCAGTCCCGGAACTTACAGTTCAATCTCGGTCGGCCCAGGCACGTGGAACTTTAGCGCGGGTACCTACATCGTAACTGGCAGCGGAGGCTTGTCGATCGGCGCGAACGCGACGGTCACCGGGACAGGTGTGACGTTCTATTTCACGAACGGCGCAACCCTAAGCATGAACGGAACACCCACCGTCAATTTAACGGCGCCGAGCTCGGGGCAATACGCTGGAATTCTGTTTTATCAGGACCCCAACGACACGGCTGGCCCCGTAATAACGGGAAATGCCTCGAGTTTTTATGACGGCGTTTTATATTTTCCAAAAGCCGATGTCACATTCCAGGGGAACAGCAGTATCGGCGATGTTGCAATTGTCGTTGCAGATGGGCTGACCCTGAGTGGCCACCCCACGGTTAACCTGCAAGGCACGGCCGGGCTTCCACCCGGTGTGAGCGTCATCGCGAACGCGGTCCTTGTGGAATAAGTGATGAAAGCGAGGAGCAAAACACGTGCGAGTGCGGCGACGGCGCACTGGGGCTTCGTTCCTCGTGGTACGGGAATTTTGTGCTCGCAGTCTGGCCAAACCCTGCTCGAGGTAGCCTTGCTAACGCCATTGCTACTGGCCCTGTTGGTTGGAGGGATTGAGCTGGGGCGGTACGCATATATCGCCATATTGGTAGGGAATGCCGCACGAGCCGGTGCCGGGTACGGCGCACAAAACCTGGTGTTGTCGGTGGACACAGCGGGCATTCAGACGGCTGCTGATAATGATTTCCGAAATAACGGTCAGAACGTTAGCAATCTGACCGTCACTTCCACCACGTCCTGCGGATGCGACAGCGGTGGCACGACGACTTCGGCGGCTTGCAGCACTACGACCAATCCTACGGCGGGCACGTGCGCGGCGGGGCACTGGGTGGTGATGGTGCAGGTGACTGCTTCGGGCACATTTAACTCGCTATTCAGCTATCCGGGGATTCCCAGTTCAATAACTGTGTCGAAGACGTCCACTATGCGGGTAGCCCAAGATTGAGTCAACGAGGCGGATCGATGTTGCGAAAATTGAGGTCTCGCGTATGGATTCGATTCGCTACATCGGACTACGAATGCTTGAAAGTGGAACAGGGAAGCAGTCTCGTGGAATTCGCGCTCATTTTCCTGGTGATGATGGCGATGATGTTGGGAATCATCGATTTTTGTCGCGCCGCGTATGCGTATCACTTCGTGTCGAATGCGGCGCGCGAGGCGACGCGCTATGCAGCAGTGAGGGGCTCTACCTGCACGGGCGACGGCAGCTGCGCAAACGATGGCAATTGCACGAATTATGCTACGGTGACGTGCGTACCGACCTATGTCGATAGCATAGCGCCGCCGGGCATTGACGCCAGCAGCACAGGATGTGGCGGCTCAGCCTGCCTCACGACGACAGCGTCCTGGACTCCGCTGGCAAACAGTCCTGCCGTTTGCAGCACTACAAATAATGCGCCCGGCTGCACAGTCAAGGTTATCGTGAGCTACAACTTCAATTTTATCTTCCCACTTGTGTACAGGGCATTCTCGTCAACTGGCACGCTCACCCTATCGAGCACGTCCGAGATGATCATCGTTCACTAGGAACAGATAGCACTTTAGGATTCGCAAGTAAGCGGCTCGCGAGAACGATCGCAACACGGAGATCAGACGAGAACCATGAGCGAAGCGGACGACATATTAGGGGGAATGCGCGTATGCAAGCCGCCGGAGGCGCTCGCGTCGGCGGATTCTTCCGCCGCAGAAGTTGTAGTCGAGCCGTCCACCCTGGATGCAGCTATCGTGCAGACGCACCGGCTGGGCGCGTTGTTACAACGCGCCATCTCGTTTCCGGCGATGTTGGCGATGTTGCTGGTGGGCGCAGTGTTTGTCGCCGGAAGCACGTTCTCCGTTGATCCCGACCTGTGGTGGCACATCCGAGTAGGCCAGGAAATACTCTCGACGCATCACTGGCCCACAACGGACCTGTATTCGTTTACGGTCGCCGGGCAGCCATGGATGGCTTACGAGTGGCTCGGTGAAGTGTTGCTTGGAGGAATCGCCCGTATCGCCGGCCTGCAGGGCTTGATGGCTCTGCTGATCGTTCTTGCGAGCGCGGTGATCCTGGCGCTTTACGGTTACACCACGCTGCGCTCGGGCAATTCCAAGGCGGGCTTCGTGGCTTGCGCGGTGCTCTACGCGCTGACTACGCCGTTTTTCTCGATGCGTCCGCAGATGCTGGGATATTTCTTCCTGATCCTCACGCTGATCGCGCTCGAGTGTTTTCGTCAGGGCAAGCCTCGCCTCCTGTGGTTCCTTCCACTGATTTTTCTGCTGTGGGTAAATACGCACGGCTCGTTCATCATCGGGCTAGGGACGGTTTTCGTGTACTGGCTGGCGGGCCTGAAGAAATTCGAATTGGGCGGCATTGAAGCGCGCCAGTGGACGGCGGCGCAACGCACGCGTTTGGAATTGATTTTCCTTTTGTGCCTCGCGGTTTTGCCGATCACTCCTTACGGAACGCGGCTCGCGGTTTATCCCTTTGATATGGCGCTTTCGCAGCCGGTGAATGTGGCCAACATTTTGGAGTGGCAACCCATGCCCTTCAACCTGGTGGGCGGGAAAATTTTCCTGGCTCTGTTGCTGGCATTTTTCGTTGCGCAAGTCGCTTTCCGGCTCAGCTGGCGCGCCGAGGAACTGGCGCTTTTTCTTTTCGGCACGATGATGGCTTGCCTGCACCTGCGCTTCCTGATTTTGTTCGTGCCTTTTTTCGCGCCGCTGCTGGTGACGATCTTCGCGCGCTGGGTGCCGCGCTATGACCGCAAGAAGGATATTTTTGTGTTGAACGCGGTGTTGATGGTGCTGGTCATCGGCTCCATTGTGCATTACTTCCCCTCGAACACGGAGATGCGCAAGCTGGTGGCCAAGACCTATCCCGCCGACGCCGTCGAGTACATCCGCCAGCATCCCGTGCCCGGTCCCATGTTCAATACTTACGGGTTCGGCGGCTACCTGGTGTGGGCGCTTCCGGAACAGAAAGTATTTATTGACGGCCGCGGTGATGTCTTCGAGCGCGGCGGCGTTTTCTCCGATTATATTCATATCGCAAATTTGAAGCCGGGCGCGCTTGCCGTGCTGGATGACTACCACGTCCAATTCTGTCTCCTGGAACGCGACGAGGCGCTCACGTCCGTGCTATCTGCTTCACCCGAGTGGAAACGTATTTACACGGATAGCGTCAGCGCCCTATATGTTCGTAACGCTGACGCTGCTGCGTCCCAGGGAACTAACTCTGTCCGATGAAGGAGATCGTCTATCGTCGTGCATTACCTTGGATTGGCCTTCTGTGCGTTCTGATCGTTTACGCCATCTCTATCATCCGGCTGCATCCGACGAATTTTTTTGGATTAACACAAGACGACACGATTTATTTCAGCTCCGCGAAGGCATTGGCTGACGGGCAGGGATACATTTTGCCGAGCGTACCGGGAACTCCGCGAGCAACGCATTACCCGGTGTTCTATCCGTGGATTCTATCCTGGGTTTGGCGGCTCAATCCCTCGTTTCCAAGCAATGTGGCAGATGCAGTAGGCGTGACAATAGCGTTTGGTTGCATCTTTTTGACCGCGGCGTTCGTATTTTTGAGGCAGCTTCACACGTTTAGCCATCTGGAAGCGCTGCTCTTGACTCTATTCTGCGCTGTCCAGCCAATCGTACGCGTGTATAGCGCGAACGTCCTTTCGGACATTCCCTTTGCGGCGTTTGTGCTAGTGACGATTGTACTTTCCAATTTCACGCTGCGACGCAACCCGGGAACGGTACTTGCAGCGGCCTGCGGCACACTCGCTGGTCTAACCATGTTTATCCGTGTGCTGGGTGTTCCCATCGCCGCTGGTATAGTAATTGCCATGCTGCTGCGCCGCGAGTGGCGCAAGGCGGCAGTCTTCAGTGGGTGTGTGGCGCCATTTTTCGCTGTCTTAGCGTGGCGCGCGCTATTCTCGGCCCCGAATCAAGCCCCCGTGGCGCTAGCCACGTGTTCGGCGGCCTGGCAGGGAACTTGGCTCTCTTACACAAGTTACGTCGGCTTCTTCAAAATTGTCAGTACTCACAAAGGAATTTTCTGGCCGATCTTTAAGCAAAACGCCCTCTTGCTCTTGCTGCAGCCGGGGATTTATTTCGCCGACCCCCGATTCATCCGGCCAAGCGATTTGGGTACGGTCTTCACTTGTGTGCTTTCGGCGATTGTGTTTTTCGGATTGCTGCATCTGGCAGGCAAGACAGGTTGGCAACCGATCCACTTCTCATTAGCGTTGTATATAGTGCCGCTGCTGTTTTGGTCGTATCCCGTCGTGGAGCGATGTCTGCTTCCTTTCCTGCCACTCTTTGCCGCCGGAATCTGGGCTGAATGGAGACGCCTGGCCATTCGGATACGGCAATCGCTGGGCTCCAATCAATTTCGAACAGAACGATGGGCGGTCGCTCTCCTATCGTTAGTCCTTGTCATCTTTGCGGCAGGGATAGGCCTGGCACAAAAACGCAACAGTGACGTGATATTCCAGGAGAGCCTGAAACGTGGCTTGCTGCTATCGGAAAAGCACGAGGCCTATTCGTGGTTGAAGACCAATACGCCACCCGGTTCCAGGGCCGTAGCCTATGAGGACGTGAGCCTTTTTCTTTTTTCGGGCCGGCAGGCACTTCGCCCCATTACGTTTTCTCCGGCAGGCCTTTACGACCCATCCCTGTTGAAGAATGATGTCTCCTGCATCACGTCTGGCGCGCAAGGAATTCAAGCCACTTACTGGGTCATGTCCGACGACGATTTCAGCATTGAGTGGACGGATGCGACTTCAGCCGCGCTTGCACGGGAAAGCCAATTGGGAGATTCGCTGCCAGAGCTCTTTCGAAGTAGGTCGGGCCGCGTTCGTGTGTACGGGCTAAAGACGCCTTCCGGAGCAGACTTGCTAGTACGATAAAGCCATGCCCGACCGAGTCCAAATCGATCATCGGGTTGTGCTTGGCCTACTGCTTCTAATGTCTGCCATGAACGCCGTAGTGCTCTTTGTCCCTTGGCAAGAGATAGTGGCTGGAAAGAACGACTTTCCGCCGTTCTACGCGAGCGCGCAAATGATTCGAGAAGGGCAAGCGTCGCGCACGTACGACTTCGACACCGAGAACAGCTTCCTTCGTCGCATCAGCGACGTCGAGCGGCCCCCGAACAACCACTTGCCGTATGAGAATCTGATCTTTGTTCCTCTAACTTATTTTCGTTTCCCGGTCGCTCACGCACTCTGGACCCTGCTTAGCTTAGGGATGCTTGCCGGTGTCGCGCTGCTCATGGGCGAGCTTCGGCCCGGGACATCGAGCTTTCGAACGACCTTTCTAGCGATTCTTGCTTTTTTCCCCGTGTGGTATTGCTTGTTGCAGGGTCAAGACTCCATTTTGTTGCTTTTTCTGTACTCGCTTTCGTTCTGGTTATGGCGGCGCGGGCGAATCGACATGGCGGGTTTTGTGCTGGCGATGGGTTTGTTTCGGCCTCAGCTCGTTCTGCCCTTTGTGCTTGTCGTATTTCTGGCTGGCAAATGGAAGTTCGTCCGGGGATTCATCCCTGGAGCTGTTCTGGTCATCGCGGTGTCCACTTCCGTCGTCGGTTTTCATGGAATGGCGGATTTCACCCGGCTGCTGATATCACAGGGAACTCAAGGCTCCCCCAGCGCCCTTGGAAAACAATGGCATATTTGGCCGCAACTCATGCCCACCTGGCGGGGGTTGCTGTGGATAGCCTTACCTGCACGGGCAGTGGGCAGAGTCGAGAATTCCCTGCTGCTGCTCGGGATTTTTGCAGGGCTGCTATGGGCTGCTAAAAGGATGCGTAGTGCCGGGGAGGGGGCGAGCTTCGATCTGGCATTTGCGTCGGCGGTGGCGGTGGTCGCGCTCGTAAGTTTCCATTCGTATCTGCACGACTTCAGCCTGATGGCCCTTCCCCTGCTGATTGTAGGTGACATAGTTGCTTCGTCGACCCGCGTTCCAGAGAAGTACGCGTACTCAATCGTGACGCTCGGGTTTCTGTTTTTCCTGACTCCCATTTATCTTGTGCTGCTTGTCACTGGCAAAATCGGACTCTTGGTCCTGCCAACGGTTGCGACTGTGTGGCTAACGAGCCGGTGGAGAACGTGCGACGTGCCCGGCCTCGTGTGCGAGCGCGAGTCAACCGAGACGGCGGCATTCCGCACGGCCTAAAGGACAGCCACCCGAGCAAGGCTGCCGGCGAGGCTGCAGAGGGTGCAGGACGAGATTCGAACAGACCGCCAGTGGCAAGCGGCCGTGTCCTCCTTTCCGCGGCTATCAGGGACCCCTCCCGTCTACCTTCGTCACAAATGAACTGCAACCGAAACGAGCGTCTACAAAGAGCGCGTGGGCTGTAATGCGAGCGTCAACAAGTGGTGACGCTTTGGTGCCAGATTTGGAGACGGCAGGCAGGACTCGCAGCCCAGCGATAGAAGCCCTTCGTTTCTAGGTAGTTACCAAGGCATCGCGATGGCTGTCGAATGGTGCCGTAGATGCTTTAAAGCATGCAGCGGCAAACAGGCTCCCGTGCCGTTTACCTTACATCAAGAGAGGGAAACACCAATGAAGAACATGCTGGCACGCCTTTGGAAGGAAGAAGAAGGACAGGATCTAACCGAATACGCGTTGTTGTTGGTCCTGGTTGCGTTGGCTGCAATCGGCTCACTCGGTACGCTGGCAACGGCGATCAACGGAACGTTTTCGAAGGCCGCAGGAAACCTCACCTAATCGACGCCGCCGATTCGACGTGGGTCTAGGCACGGGACGGGTAGTGGCCGCTGGGAAGACCTCAGATTCCCAGCGGCTTATCCCTGTCTCCGGTTAAGCGCGCAAATTCTCTTGGAGGAGCGGAGATGAAATCAATTTTGGCAAGACTGTGGAAGGAAGAAGAAGGGCAGGACCTGACGGAGTACGCGCTACTGCTGGTTCTGGTTGCGTTGGCGGCGATCGGGTCGCTCGGCACGCTAGCGACCGCGATCAATGGTGTGTTCTCGAACGCCGCCGGGAACTTGACGTAGTTCGGGTTGGGTCACGCCTTGGCGGCTCGAAGTCGAGTAAATCGGGTCGCGGGAAGGGCAGCATAGGCCCGAGGCGAAGACGCCAGGACTATGAAGTACAGGACCTTAAATCAGTGATCAACGGAACCGAAATTATCTGGATGCTCGCCCTCGCGCTGGCGCTTGCTGCAGGGTGGACGGACTGGCGCACGCGCAAAATTCCCAACTGGCTTACCGCTCCTGCGCTGCTCCTCGGCTTCACGGTACATACCGTGATTGCGGGCTGGCCCGGAGCCAAGACTTCGCTCGCGGGAGCCAGTCTGGCTCTGGGTCTCCTGCTTCCTCTGGTGTTATTGCGCGCATTGGGAGCCGGCGATTGGAAATTGATGGGCGCGCTGGGAGCTTTTCTGGGACCAGCAATGTTCGTCTACGTGCTGCTCGGAAGCATTTTGGTTTCAGGAGTCATGGCCGTGGTGGAAGTGATGAGGACGCATCGCGTGAGGCAGACGATGCGGAATATGTACGTGCTGGTGCGGGGATTTCTGTCTTTCGGGTTGCGCAAGAATCCTGAAATTTCGCTGGACAATCCGGGACTGCTGAAACTGCCGTTTGGAGTGGCGGTGGCGGCGGCCACGGTGATTTGCTACTGCGCGGCGCGCTGGGGCGTTTGAGACTAGGGCAAGGGAGATCTTTTTATGAATCGAAACCGGATGCTCGTCGGACTGACCGTCGCAATCGTGGTCGGGCTCTTCTTGAGCATGTATGTGTATCGAGCATTCAAGAACGCTACCGCTGTGAAACCCATCATTGCTCAGCACATCGTGGTGGCAGCGATACCGCTGCAATTGGGCACGCGCGTGGATGCGAACAACCTGCGGTTGATTCCATGGCCTTCCAACGAGCCTGTTTCCGGAATGTTCACGCGCATCGAAGATTGCGCGAACCGCGCGCTGATTACTCCAGTCGCTGAAAACGAGCCGATCCTGGAAAGCAAGCTGGCCGCGACGCAATCAGGCGCCGGTTTGCCCGCGACGATTCCAGAAGGAATGCGTGCACTCTCGGTGGCGGTGAACGAAGTGGTTGGCGTGGCCGGGTTCGTGATTCCCGGAACGATGGTGGACGTGCTGGTGACGGGAAGAATCGCAGGAACTAGCCATGGGGGCGATGAAAACATCACGCGGACGATTCTGGAGAATGTGAAGGTACTTGCCGCCGGACAGAAGATCGAGCAGGACCGCGAAGGAAAGCCGCAGACCGTGCCGGTGATCACCTTGCTGGTTACGCCCGACGACGCTGCGAGGCTCACTATGGCCAGCACGGAAGGGAAGATTCAATTGGCCCTGCGCAACACGGTTGACACGAAGATGATCGCGCCAGCCGCAGTGCTGCAGGAGTCGTTGTTTTCGGGTGGAGCGCCGGCTCCCAAACACTCACCGGGCGTCAAGTATGTTCCGCCGCCGCCGTCGCCGTACGTGGTTGAGGTGATTACCGGGAATAAGCGCGAAAACAAGAGCTTTCCACAGTGAAAAGATCACAGGGGAAACGAATGTCCGAATTCAACGGAAAGCGAAATCGTAATGCGCGTGTCCGCGCGGCGTTGACCTGCGCGATGATGGCTGCCGTGCTGTTGGGTAGCGCAGTGGGCGCGAAAGCTCAACAGGCACAACAACCTGCTGCGGGGATGGCCGCGATGTCGCAGCCTCTTCCGACCCCAACGCAGGCAACAGGCGCCGTTCAGCAGGTGCCGGCCCAGCCAGCCGCGGCGGAGTCTGAGGGACCGCAGACGTTACACCTGCTGGTGGGGCGTTCGCTAGTGATTACGTCGCCCACGAAGATCAAGAGAGTCTCGCTGGCGGATCCAACGATTGCGGAAGCGATCGTAGTCAGCCCGTTTCAGGTGCTGGTCAACGGAAAGACACCCGGGGGAGTTTCGCTGCTGTTGTGGGATGAAGCGGACCAGAGCCAAGCGTTCGAAGTTTCGGTAGACATTGACATCCTGGGACTGACCCAGAAGATTCACGAGGTGTTTCCGTCAGAGGCGGTGCAGGTGGAGACGTCCCGAGACATGGTGATTGTGTCCGGGAAAGTTTCTTCGGCAGCGTTGGCGGACAAGATTCTGGAAGTCGTAAAGGCGGCGGCGCCGAAAGTTACCAGCCTAATGGAGGTCCCGGCTGCGCCAGACGCTGAAATTCTGCTCGAAGTGAAATTCGCGGACGTAAACCGGCAGGTCGAAAGCCAGCTGGGCATCAATATTCTGAGCCTACCGGGAGCGAAGAACATTGGGATAATCTCGACCCAGCAGTTTGCGCCCCCCCAGCTCACAGGCGGTTCGAGCGGAACCAACTCGCAGATCGGCTTGAGCGATTTGCTGAATATCTTCATCTTCCGGCCGGACATCAATTTTGCAGCAACGATCAAGGCGTTGGAGCAGCAAAACGTGCTGGAAATCCTGGCCGAACCGAATTTGATGACGGAGTCAGGGAAAGAGGCCAGCTTTCTGGCGGGCGGCGAGTTTCCCTTTCCGATCTTGCAGGGAAGCAGCGGCGGCGGGTTTGCGGGTATCACCATTCAGTTCAAGGAATTCGGAGTGCGGTTGAACTTCACTCCTACAGTGACGCCCGACGGAATGATCCATATGAAGGTGAAGCCGGAGGTCAGCTCTCTGGACTTCACCAATGCGCTGACGATTTCGGGCTTCTTGATTCCTGCGCTTACCACTAACAAGGCGGAGTCGGAGGTCGAATTGAGGGACGGGCAAAGCTTTGCAATGGCAGGACTGCTGGATAACCGGGTGACGGAACAATTCGACAAAATTCCCTGGATTGGAGACGTGCCAATTTTGGGGAAGCTTTTTCAAAGCCGCACGCTGACCAAGAGCAAGAACGAACTGCTAATCGTGGTGACGCCGCGCATCGTGCACCCTTCGGACAGCGCTCTGCCGACGCCGGCCATGCCCAAGGGGTTTCTGGGAGCGACGGTCCCAGCACCTGCGCCGACGCAGTCGCCGAAGTGAGCAACCGGAAACACATGCGAGGGTCATTGAAGGAAACGATTCTGAGCGTCGGGGAAATCGGCCAATGTTAACGGTGGCGATAGCCAGCGGAGATACGACTAGTTCAGCGCAATTACTGGCTGCGCTGCAACAGACGGGTATCGTGAAGTCCATCAAGCAGTGGACGATTCCTACGGATCGGATTCCGGATTCGGCGGATGCGTTGCCAGACGTGGTTTTTCTGGACTTGTCGCGCGACCCGGATACGTATTTCACGTTCGGTGCACAATTACGGCGGATTCGCCCGTCGCTAAAGCTGGTGGCCGTTTCGGCAATTGTGCCGCCCAGCCATCAACTCTTGCTGGAAGCGATGCGCTGCGGCGTTCAGGATTTTTTGCCCAAGCCGGTGAGCGCCGAGACGCTGAACGAAATGTTGTCGCGCTTCGCACAGGATTCTTCAGAAGCGAAAGACCGGCCTTCGCTGGACAAGTTGATTGTGGTGATGGGATCAAAAGGCGGCGTGGGAGCGACGACGGTGGGCGTCAACCTCGGAGTGCAACTTTCTACGTTCGCGCGAAAGCACGTTGCCTTGCTCGATTTTGCGCGGCCGCTCGGGAACGTGCACTTGCTGCTTGATCTGCATCCGCGTTTCACCGTGCGAGACGCGGTGGACAACTTGGACCGTCTGGACAGCCATTTTTTCGGCAGTTTGATGACGCCGCACAAGACCAAGCTTGAGATTTTGGGAGGCGCGCTGCAGCCCGAGGAGTGGCAGACGATTCCGGTGCCTCCGCTTGAGCGCGTGGTGAACGTGGCGCAAAACGTTTTCGATATGGTTCTGGTGGATATGGGCTCGCAATTTTCATCCGAGTGGAGCCCGATTCTACGTATGGCGCGAATGATTTTGATCGTGGCGGAAGCGAATGTGCCGGCGCTCTGGACCCTGGAACGCCGCCTACTGGCGCTGAAGGGTTTTGGAGTCGAGCCAGAGCGCGCGCGCATCATCATCAACCGCTGGCACAAAGGTGACGATGAAGTCTTGAAAAGCATTCAAAAAGACATCAATCGGCCGATTTTTGCATGCCTTCCCAACGATTTTCGGAAGGCTTCGGAATCCATCAATCTCGGAACGCCATTGATGGAGAACCACAACAACGTATTAAGCGGCCGGTATCGCCAGATTGCTTCGCAATTGACCGGCATGGAGCCGCCACCAGCCGCGAAGAAGAGCTCGCTCGGCGGGTTCTTTTCATTTCCAACGAAGAGGTAGGACACGATGCCACCAGTTGCTCCGGCTATCACTCGAACGGATTTCGGCGCGGTAAAAACCGCGATCCATCGGAAGCTCATTCAGAAGTTGAATCTGGATCGGTTGACGGAAGTTAACCGCGAAGAAGTTCGCCGCGAGGTAGGTCATATTCTCGAGGCGCTGGTTGTCGGTGAATCCACGCCGATGAACCTGCAGGAGCGGGAGCGCCTGGCGCAGGAGGTCCTCGACGAGGTGTTTGGGCTCGGCCCGCTCGAACCATTGCTTGCTGATCCCACGGTTTCGGACATCCTGGTCAATACTTACAAGCGTGTCTATGTCGAACGGAAAGGGATTCTGGAGCAGACTTCCGTTCAGTTCCGCGACGACGCGCATTTGATAGGCATCATCGACCGGATTGTTTCCGCGGTCGGCCGGCGGATTGACGAATCTTCGCCGATGGTGGACGCGCGTTTGGCGGATGGATCGCGCGTCAACGCAATTATCCCCCCGCTCGCTGTGGATGGCCCGTGCCTTTCGATTCGGCGGTTTGGGCACGATCGCGTAACGGCCGACGATATGGTGAACAATCACACACTGACGCCTGGCATGTTGGATTTGGTGCGTGCGTGCGTTAAGGCCCGGCTGAACATATTGATATCGGGCGGCACGGGAGCCGGCAAGACTACGTTTCTGAACGTGTTGTCTTCAAACATCTCCAATCGCGAACGAATCGTCACGATCGAAGACGCTGCCGAGTTGCAGCTTAATCAGGATCACATTGTCAGGCTGGAGACGCGGCCGCCGAACATCGAAGGGAAGGGTGCCATCTATCAGCGTCAACTGCTGATCAACTCCCTGCGTATGCGGCCGGATCGCATTATCGTGGGTGAGGTTCGCGGCGAAGAAGCGTTGGATATGTTGCAGGCAATGAATACGGGGCACGACGGCTCGCTTACAACCATCCACGCAAATTCACCGCGTGATGCCCTAAGTCGCCTGGAGACGATGGTAGCGATGGCGAACTTGAGCATTCCCGACACGGCGATCCGTCGCCAGATCTCCTCGGCTATCGACGTGGTGATTCAAGTGAGCCGTCTTAGCGACGGCACTCGCAAGGTCATCAGCATCGCGGAAATTACGGGCATGGAAGGCGAGGTCGTCACCATGCAGGACATTTTTGTGTTCCGCAAGCGCGGCATTCGCGAAAACGGGGAGGTGGTTGGCGAATTCATTCCAACCGGGATTCGCCCGAAATTCGCGGAACGCCTGCTCGTGGCCGGAATTCATTTGCCTATGTCCATGTTCGAAATGGCAGGAGTGCACTAAGGAGTTCGCTATGGCGCTACTACTTTCCATTATGACCTTTCTGATCGTGGTCGCGATCATCGCGCTGATCTGGATGTTCGTGGGGACGGACGCGAATCAGGAGGTTGTGCGGCGACGAATGGAATCGGTGCGCAAAGCCGAGCAAAGGGGCGACGTCTCCTTAAATCTGAAACTGGTTAGAGACGAAATGCTCAGCAGTGTGCCTGCTTTGCATCGGCTGATGCTGCAGTGGACGTGGTCGTCACAGCTACGGGACTTCGTATCACAAGCAGGCATGAAGACCAAGCCAGCCAAGCTGCTAATGACGAGCGTGGTAATCGGGTTAGGCTCATACCTGATCGTTAAAATGATGTATCCGCAATTCCCGATTGCCTTGCTCGCGGCAATCGTTGCAACGATTACGCCGTTTTCCATAGTGGCTTTTAAACGGCGCCGCCGATTGCGCAAATTTGAAGAGCATTTTCCGGAGGCTCTCGATCTGCTGGGCCGCGCCGTGCGTGCCGGACACGCTTTCACAACCGGTTTGGAGATGATTGGCAAGGAATCATCTGAGCCCGTAGCCGGGGAATTTCGTGCCACCTTCGAGGAGCAGAATTTCGGCCTGCCGCTGCGCGATGCCTTGCTGAATATGACGGAACGAATCCCTCTGGTGGATGTCCGGTTCTTCGTTACCGCATTGCTGATTCAAAAGGAGACCGGCGGAAACCTGGCGGAGATCCTGGACGGCCTCGCGCGCGTGATCCGCGATCGTTTCAGAATCTATCGCGAAGTAAAAACGCGGACGGCACAAGGAAGATTGACGGCGGCCATTCTGATTTCGCTGCCACCCTTGATGATGTTGATGCTGGAAATAATCAACCCGCACTATGTCCGTATCCTGTTTGAGGACCCCGCCGGCCCCATGGTTCTAGGCATCGCGGGAACGATGCAACTGGTCGGATCAATGCTGCTTTGGAAGATCATCCATTTCGAGGTCTGAACGCCGGCAAGGAGAAACGTCAATGCTGTGGGCCGTTACCACAATTACCTTTTTGGCGACCGTCACGGTGCTGGCAGCGCTGTTTTACGCGCTGGCGCCGGGTGGAATCGGGATCGCAGAGCGACTTTCGCGTTTGATTCAGCCGCCTCCGCAGCAGGTCCGCGAAACAACCTTTGCGGATAAACAGAAAGTGCGGGTGCGCGATAGCCTAGCTGCCGTGGGAAGCCTGGTAACGTCGACTCCCGCCCCAGTAGGATCGAAGGCGCAACTGCCGATGGTGCGAGCGGGTTACCGTAGCGACAGCGCCATGATGGCCATGCACGGCATAAAAATCCTGATGCCCGTTGCTTTCGTAGTTCTGGTTTTCACGACCGGGATGTACAGATTGAACGTGGTGTTCGTTCCGCTGTTGGCAGCTGTTGTGGGCTTTCTCCTCCCTGAACTCTGGTTGATGTGGAGGGTTCAAGCTCGTCAACACCGGCTGCGCCTGGCATTGCCCGACGCCTTGGACATGCTCGTCATTTGCGTCGAGGCCGGACTAGGACTGGATCAAGCAATGATGCGCGTGGCACAGGAGCTGCGCATAACCCATCCACAGCTTAGCGAGGAATTGCAGCTGGTGAATATGGAAATGCGAGTCGGCAAGACCAGGCTCGAAGCGATGAGGGAACTTGCCCGGCGGACAGGCGTCGAAGACATCAAGGCGCTCGTCGCCATGCTAATCCAGACCGAACGCTTCGGAACGAGCATTGCACAGTCGCTCCGCGTTCATTCCGATGACTTGCGCATGAAGCGGCGTCAACGCGCTGAAGAAATGAGTGCGAAAACCACGGTAAAGATGGTGCCGCCGCTGGTGTTTTTTATCTTCCCGGCTTTGATGGTAGTGATTTTGGGTCCCGCGGTGATCACTTTGATGAGGCAGTTTTTGCCTGCTCTCAACAAGTGATGTTGGCAGCGACGATCTTGCGAAGTTCGCAAGATCGGATATCACAACAAAGAGGAGACGCAAATGGATAACGTTACGCTGATTCGGTTGGTAGCAGGAGCATTGGCAGTGGTGGTCTTGTTTATCATCATTTGGCGCCGCAAACGAAAGATCGTGGAGTAGTAGCGCAGGCATCAAAGCGCCTTGGAGAACTTCAATGAACGACGCTCATGAGGGTGGAAACGGCAGGCCCATGTCCAACAACGCTCAAGCTCAAAATGGCCACGTGTACATTTACAATAAGACGAGGGAAACATTTGTGGCCACAGAGGCTACCGTTGCCGATAGCTATGTTCGCCGACTCGTGGGATTGCTCGGCAAAACAAAGCGCTGGGCGCAGCTCGGCCGCGGCCTTTGGATCGTGCCTTCCCGCGGGGTCCACACAATCGGAATGCTTTTCCCGATTGACCTCATTTTTCTCAGTAAGGAAAAGGAAGTCGTTCATGTGGAAGAACACGTGCGCCCATTTCGGATCTCGGCGGTGTCGCTCCGAGCGATGAGCGTCGTGGAACTTCCAGCGCACACGATTTACCGGACGGGCACGCAGGTTGGTGACCGCCTGGAAATCACGCGGCTCCACAAATAGTTTGCAGGAGGCGGGAGGGCGGGGCGCTGCCATACTTCCTTCTGACAGACACTAGTGCAGTGCGATGCGCAGGTGTGCGTTATTCAAGCGCGTGGAGCCTGCGTCAAGAGATGCTGGCGGGAGAAGAGTCATGAAAGCGTCTAATGTAGCCAGAGTTTCGATTCTGTTTCTAGCATTTTGCCTGCCGGCACTCGGCCAGCCGTGCTCAAGCAGCGGACCGCGCAAGTGGTTTCACAACAATCATCCAGAAAGATCGAATCCTCATTACAAGGATAGTACTCACAGGCGGGTAAACAGCCATCGGCGAGTAGACAATCACAAGAGGCCCTAGAGAGTCGAGCACGCTTGTATTCTGGGCTCTGGTAGTTCAACCGAACGTTCGCAAATAGCGCGATTCCTGGCTGGGCCTGCTCAAGCAGGAGAACTGCGATGCTTCCACTATTCTCTCAGGAGGCTAGCGCGATATGGTTGCTCTTCCGGCGAAAAAGGGGTATATATCAAGTCAAGGTTTTCAGACTCTCAAGCGGTTCGTTTTTCTGCGAAATAGAAGGTCCTGCCATGAAGACGATTTTAAAGGGTCTGTGGCGACAAGACTCTGGTGATGATGTCGCCGAATACGCGCTGCTGGTGGCTATGATCGCTCTGGTTGTGTTGGTGGCGGTCTACAGCTTCGGTATGTCCAACGGGAAGCGAATCGGTGACACGGCGACGAGTCTTTCGAATAGTGCCTCGGGCGGAGGCGCGGGCAGCGGCAGCAGCGGCCAAGGTGGCGGCAGTGGCCAAGGCGGCGCGGGTGGCCAGTCCGGCGGTAGTGGTCAGGGTGGCTCTGGCTCAAGTACAAGTGGCGGTTCTGGCGGAAGTGGTGGGCAGGGCGGTAGCGTGCCGACAAATCCTGTGCCGGTCCAGTAAGGTCAACAGTTCGCCCGCCCGAAGAAATCACTCCAAACTAGAAGTGCGCCTCACTAGACGCGCGAGACGGCGGCTGCGAAGACTTGGCAGAGCACGCCATTGCTCATTTTGAGTGGAGCGCTTGTGCGATTTTCTTCAGGTCGGCGATAGAGCGTTTCATTTCTGCGTGCCTGGTTTGCTCATCGGGTGCGCGCAGAATGGATGATGGATGCACGGTCGCCATTACGATGGGCGCGAGCGAGGATTTCATGAACTCGCCGCGATGTTGGGTGACGCGAAAATCGCGACCCAGCAGGGATTGTGCCGCGGTGGCGCCGAGGTAAACAATTATTTTCGGATGGAGTGCGGCGATTTCGGCGTCGAGCCAAGGCCGGCAGGCCGCTATTTCTGCTGCATTTGGTTTTTTGTGAATGCGGCGTTTTTCTCGAGGTTCCCACTTGAAGTGTTTTACCGCGTTGGTGACGTAAACTTTTTTGCGGTCAATGCCTGCTTCCGCAAGAGCCTCATCCAAGAGGCGGCCGGCGGGCCCGACAAACGGTTTGCCTTCCAAATCCTCCTGATTGCCCGGTTGTTCGCCGATAAGAATAATTCTCGCAGTAGGCAAGCCTTCGCCGAACACGGTTTGCGTGGCATGTTTCCAGAGATCGCAGGCCTTGCAGTCCTTCGCCGCTGCTTTTAGTTCTTCCAACGATGCGTGTTTTGGCGGCTGTTTCGGCATAGGTTATCGACTCATTCTCCTTCGAGCAAAGCCCCCGAATACATACCGGGATGCCTGCATTCCAAAAGCAATCCTCTGGCGACAGAATTCTCTGGCGAGGTTGACAATCTTGAGCAAGGTGTAGAAAATTGGGTAGGCGAATAAAAGGCGAAGATATGAAGTGCTTCGCTTTGCGCCCTGCGATGAACTATGGCCGCGAACCTTGCTGCTCTGCGCTCAAAAGTGGAACTGGCCCTGGCCGGGCGTGTCGCTGCGCCTTTCACGTATCGCGACCGCAAGACCGTTACGACCGTTTCCACCGGCATTCCCGAAATTGATTCACTGACAGGAGGTTTGCCGCGAGGGGCGCTGACGGAAATCTTCGGCCCGCCCTGTTCCGGGTGTACCAGCTTGTTGCTTTCCGCATTGAGCGCACGAACCACACAGGAGGAAGCTTGCGCGCTGATAGACGGAGCAGACGCTTTTGATCCACATTCCGCGGAAGCTGCCGGCGTGGATCTTCGGAAATTGCTGTGGGTGCGTTGCAAGAATATCGAACAGACGCTGCGTGCGACGGATCTGCTTTTGCAAGGTGGCGGCTTCGGCTTTATCGCGGTGGACCTGAGTGATATTTCTCCGCGGCTGGTGCGGCACGTGCCGCTGGAGTCGTGGTTCCGGTTCCGGCGTGCGGTGGAGGATACGCCGACGATTTTGGTGCTTCTGGAGCAGGAGTCGAACGCAAAGACATGCGCTTCCTTGGGGCTGCGGTTGGAATCCGAAGGGGCTCGTTGGGCCAGAACGATTCCAACGCCTGATGCGGATTTTGTACGGCCTTCACTGAGCTGGTTGTTGGGAGGGTTGAGCGCGCGCGGGGAAGTGTCGCGTTCGCGGGCGCAAAAAGTGGGCGAAACATATTCAAGGGATGGCTTTGCTCCGGGAGTTGTGTTGGATCGGGAAGGAATTTTTACTACCCGGACTGATTGGGATTACCTCAGTTGTCCTCGGCAAAATCAAAAGATTAAGCAAAAGATTTAACACAGAGAACACCGGTAAAGACCGAGGGCACAGAGAAAGCAATTCCACCGCAGCCAACGAGTGTGAATGGAGACTCGAAAGTCGTGGCATTCGCTTCGATTCATGTTCCGAATTTCATGGTACAGGCTGTAGTGCGCGGCGAAACGCAGCCGCGCGATCGTGCGATTGCTCTGGTGGACGGGACACCGCCGCTCGTCAGCGTGGTAGCGGCGAATGAAGCTGCGTTGCGCGCGGGAATCCAATTGGGGATGGCCAGACTGCAAGCTCAATTATGCAGAGTGGAAATCCGCCTGCGTTCTCGAACGCAAGAGAAAGCCGCGCACGCTGCTTTGCTCGATCTAGGGTGGTCCATTTCTCCGCGCATTGAAGATCATGCGCCGGAGACAATCATTGCCGACGTGGCTGGGCTGACTTCGTTATTCGGCTTACACGAAAATATTGCGCACGAAATTGTGCAACGGGCGGCCGGGCTGGGCTTGCTGGTGCATGTGGCTATTGCCGCCAACCTGGAAACGGCCGTGTATGCGGCGCGCGGTTTTCCGGGGATTACCTTGATTCCTGCGGGCGAAGAAGAAAAGTGCCTGAGCAGTTTGCTGGTGCGCACGCTTTTGCCGTCAGTTGAGGCGCTGGAGACACTGGATCGCTGGGGCATACGAAGCTGCAAGGAACTAGCGGCGCTGCCGGTGCTGGAGCTTTCGGAACGACTGGGGCAGGAAGGAGTTCGTTTGCATGAATTGGCGCGCGGAGCAAGTACGCGTTCGATCGTGTTGGCTGAACCCAGCGAGCGTATGGAAGAAGAGATGGAACTCGAGGACGCCGTAGAGGACCTCGAGCCTTTGTCCTTCTTGCTTGGGCGATTGCTGGATCAGATGTGCGCGCGTTTGACGGCACGTTCGCTGGCGGTGGCCGCCATTCGACTGAAATTCGACTTGGGAGACCTGTTCGAGAAGGATTTTAAAGTTCTGGCAGGAAATGGGCAGGCCAATTCTGCGAATAGTAAAGATGGGAAGAAAATTTATGAGAAGGTGCTGCAACTGCCCGTGCCCATGCGGGATTCCAAGATGCTTTTGAGATTGTTGCGGCTGCAGTTGCAAGAGGATCCGCCTCCTGGCGACATTGTGAAGATTACGCTGGCCGCGGATCCAGCGCGGCCACGCAGCGCGCAGGGCGGATTGTTCGTTCCTGGTTCGCCGAATCCGGAAAAGTTGGAGCTGACGGTTGTGCGGCTGGCAAAGCTCGTTGGCAACGCCAATATCGGCTCGCCTGAATTGGTGGATACGCATCGCCCCGGAGGATTCCGGATGACGCGATTTGTACCGGAAGCCAATGAGCCTGGATTTCGTAAAAGAAACAGGGTCACGCGCAAAAAAGTGACGGCTGGCGCGGCTGGTACATCGGATGCGAATGGCGAGGGGCTGCGCAGACCGATGACTGGTTGCCGGATTTTCCGGCCCAGTGTGCCGGCGATGGTCGAATTGCGCGAAGGATGCCCTGCAAAAGTGTTTTTTCGCGGTTTGTGCGGCCGGGTAGTTGCGGCATCCGGACCGTGGCGCACTTCGGGGGATTGGTGGCGGGAGAATTCGTGGCATCAGGATGAATGGGACCTGGAGATTGAATTTTATATTGCGAACGCCGGAGCCGGCCGGTCGGCGGGTCTTTATTGCATTTATTACGATTCGGATTGCAGGGGTTGGTTTGTGCGCGGTGTGTACGATTAGTCTGAACAAAAGCGACGTCAAAAGATTTAACACAGAGAAAAGGGAGTAACCGCAGAGGGCACAGAGAAAAGCGTGCTTTAGCCCAAACATGTATACGGAACTTCATGCGCGTTCGGCTTTTAGTTTTCTGGAAGGCGGAGCGTTGCCCGAAGAATTGGCCTCTGTGTGCGTGGAGCGCGGGATGGCGGCTATGGCGCTGCTGGATCGGGACGGAGTTTATGGCGCGCCGCGTTTTTATCTTGCCGCGCAGAAGCTTTCGCTGCGTGCACACATCGGTGCGGAAATCACAGCCGCTGACGGATGGCGTTTTCCTGTGCTGGTGGAAACGCGCGCCGGATACCAAAACCTTTGCCGCTTGATTACGCGCATGAAATTGCGCGCGCGAAAAGACGAAGGGCACGTTTTGGATGAAGAAGTGGCAGACAAAGCGGCCGGGCTTATATGTTTGACCGGAGGAAGGGAAGGGCCGCTGGCGCACTCTCTGGGACGTGGTGGAATCGAAAGCGGGACTGCTTGCGTCAGGCAGCTGTGCGAAATCTTTGGACGCGAGAATGTTTATGTGGAAGTGCAACGGCATTACGATCGTGCGGAAGAAGCACGCAATCACGCAGCGCTAGAAATCGCGCGGAAATTGCGTTTGCCGCTGGTGGCGACGAATGGCGTGTCTTACGCGCTGCCCGAGCAGCGGGAAGTACTGGACGTTTTCACCTGTATTCGCAATCACCGCACGCTGGAAGCCGCCGGGCGTCTGCTGGCGCACAATTCCGAACGGTTTTTGAAATCCCCGGAAGAAATGGCGCATTTATTTTCGGACATTCCCGAAGCCATCGCGAATACGCAGCTGGTTTCTTCCCGCCTGCAATTCAATTTGAGTGATCTGGGATACGAGTTTCCGAAGTACCCGGTGCCCGACGGCAAATCCCAGATACATTTTCTGCGCGAGCGGACGATGGAAGGGATGGTCAAGCGTTACGGAGCGGAGAACGAAAAAGCTCGCGCGCAGATCGAAAAGGAATTGGCGCTGATTGAAAACCTCGATCTGGCCGGATATTTCCTGATCGTCTGGGACATCATTCGTTTTTGCCGCGAGCGCAATATTCTGGTGCAAGGGCGCGGATCGGCGGCCAATAGCGCAGTCTGCTATGCGCTGGGCATCACGGCGGTGGACCCCGTTGGAATGGATTTACTTTTCGAGCGATTTCTTTCCGAAGAGCGCGGCGAGTGGCCGGATATTGACCTGGATCTCCCCAGCGGCGATCAGCGCGAGAGCGCGATTCAATATGTGTATGAGCGTTACGGGAAATTGGGCGCGGCGATGACCGCGAATGTGATCACCTATCGCGGGCGTTCCGCGGCGCGGGAAATCGGCAAAGCGCTCTCGTTCGATGTGGAGACTCTGGGACGTTTGACCAGCCTGGTGAGCGCCTGGGAATACAAAGACGAGAACGACACGCTTACGCGGCATTTTCAAGACGCGGGGCTGGATTTGCAGCATCCGCAAATTCGCAAATTTCTGGAACTGTGCGTCAAGTTCCAGGATTTGCCGCGGCACCTGGGACAGCATTCAGGAGGTATGGTCGTTTGCCAGGGCCAATTGGATTCGGTGGTGCCGCTGGAGCCGGCGACGATGCCCGGCCGTGTGGTGGTGCAATGGGACAAAGAAGATTGCGCGGATATGGGAATCGTAAAAGTGGATTTACTGGGATTAGGAATGATGGCGGTGTTGGAAGAGTCGCTGAAAATTATTCGCGATGATTATGGCGAAGAGATTGATTTGGGGCGTCTGCCCATGGACGATCGGGTGGTCTATGAGACGCTGCGAAAGGCGGACACCGTGGGCATGTTTCAGATCGAAAGCCGCGCGCAGATGAGTTGTTTGCCGCGCCTGCGGCCCAAGCGTTTCTACGACATTGTGGTGCAAGTCGCAATTATCCGGCCCGGACCGATTGTGGGGAAAATGGTGAATCCCTATTTGAAGCGCCGCCAAGGGCGCGAGCCGGCAACTTGCCTGCACCCATCGCTCGAGCCCGTGCTGGAGCGCACGCTGGGTGTGCCGCTTTTCCAAGAGCAATTACTGCGCATGGCGATGATCGCGGCAGGATTTACGGGAGGTCAGGCGGAAGAGTTGCGGCGCGCGATGGGTTTCAAACGTTCCGAAAAACGCATGAAAGATATAGAGCAGAAACTTCGCAGCGGGATGGAAAAGAACGGAATCACGGGGGAGGTGCAAGAGACGATCGTGCAGTCCATTACTTCTTTTGCGCTGTATGGATTTCCGGAATCGCACGCGGCGAGTTTTGCGTTGCTGGCTTATTCCAGCGCGTATTTGAAGTGCCATTACCTGGCCGCTTTCACCGCCGCCATGCTGAATAATCAACCGATGGGTTTCTATCAGCCTGCGACGCTAGTGAAGGATGCGCAGCGACATGGTTTGAGAATCAAACCGATTGATGTGACGTGCTCAGAATGGTTGTGCAAGCTGGAAAAGGAAAATGAGAGCTTTAGCGTTCGCTTAGGGCTGCGTTATGTGAGGGGCTTGCGCGCCGATGTCGGGGCTGAAATCGTTCGCGAGCGTCATCTTCGCCCTTTTGCTTCCATTGACGATTTGAAACTGCGCGTTCCAGCGATACGCAAGACGGAACTAGCGACGTTGGCGGAAATTGGTGCGTTGAATTTTATAGGCGAGGCGCGCAAATCGCATCGCAGAGACGCGTTATGGCAAATCGAACGTGCCGCGCGCAATGCCGGGCCTTTGCTTGAAAGATGCGATGAGGCGGGAGGTTCCGTGCACGGTGGAAATGAAGCAGAGGATGGCGCGACGAACGCGGCAGTGAAGTCGCCCTTATTACCGATGACAGCGGACGAGCGGTTGGTCGCGGATTTTCGCGGGACTGGGATGACGGTCGGCCCACACCCCATGAAATATCATCGCGCAAGAATGAAACGGCAGGGAGTCGTGACGGCCAGCGAACTCAACAATCTTCCCGACGGAACCCACGTTCGTTTTGCCGGGGGAGTGATTGCGCGGCAGAGGCCGGGAACAGCGCATGGATTTGTCTTCCTCAGCCTGGAGGATGAAACTGGAATCGCGAATGCGATTATCACGCCGCGCCTGTTTGAGGAGTACCATGTGGTGATCGTCCACCAGCAATTCTTGCTGATCGAAGGGCAGCTGCAGAACCAGGACAACGTGGTTTCGGTAAAGGTAGAAAACGTACAGGGGCTGTCCGTTACGCAGGCTGAAACTACCTCGCATGATTTTCACTGAAGACTACACCTTCCGAGCGCGACCCTTTTTGCGGGCGTTCAACCATCATAGGCATAGGCGAACGCAGGGTGAGATACTGATGGGTGTGACAGGGGGTTGCGATTTCCTCGCGTGGACATTTTCGGGTTCTTTACCTTTATGATGTCTCGGAGGCCATCAATCTGGACATCCTGCGATCCATTCTTGAACCCCATGCCGTACAGGCTCCCGCTAGCCGGACTCCACCCATTCCGCACTATCTGAAATTTGAAAGACCGCCGGTCATCGAGCCGATCGGGCCGGTGGTGTTGAAGACCGGCGAGACGATCGGTGGAAGCACGAAATATTACGACTATGGGGTGGTCAGCATCGAGATGGAACTGGCCTTCTCCGGCGGTTGGGATTCTTTAGTCCTGCAGTCGAGCCATTGGATTGGGGCACCGGAACTGGAAGCCAAGGCGAACGAGTTGCTGCGCGGTGCGTTGGATCGCGCCGCTCCGGCGCTGGTGCGGCCTTACAGGACGTGGCTGAACGAGGACTACTTCATCGTGCACCTCGAGGGATTAGTCAGTCCGGATGGAGTCACAGTCGGAGCCAAAGACCTGCTTGCCGGACACGCTCGAGAGATTGCACAGCTTGTTCGTGGCGAGTCCGTGTATTTGTCGGACGCCGAAACGCAGGAAATTCTTCAGTCGAGTATTTCGTATTCGCGCGAGGATTTGCTCGTGGTGGGCTGGTCGGGTGCTTTGGTCTATGGGAGCACCGAAAGCGCGGCGACAACGATTCAGTTGCTGGAATACGCCAACACGCAGCTGCTGGAATTGCGCCATTACGATGGTTTGCTCACCCGGCTTCTGGATGATGTTTACCGCTCGCTGGAACACAAAACCGGGGTGCTGGCCGCGTGGCGCCTCTCGCGTGAAGCGGCTCGCCTGAACACCCTCCGCCTCGACGTGATGGAACTCACCGAAAAGGTGGATAACGCCATAAAGTTCTTGAGTGATATGTTCTACGCTCGACTTTACGGGTTAGCGGCGGCAAAAGTTGGCGTGACGGACTATCGCAGGCTGGTAGATCAGAAGCTCCGCACTGCTGGGGAACTCTACCGATTCATGGTGGACCAGTTCAATCAGACGCGCAGCTTCGTGCTGGAACTGTCGGTGGTGATCATTCTGATCATCGAGATAATTTTCTTGTTTCGGGGCAAATAACTCATCGGGCCGTGGTGAAGCACGCCTCCGCGGCGTCTTGCTGGTCCACGGACTCTAATCTGGATGTTTTCGCAATGTAACACTAGCTAGCGGTCACGCTCTTTCGCAAGGGCGCCGGCCGCAAATCGCTCACTGGCTCTCCGATGCCCTCGACTTCTTCTGCCCGGGACGTCAGTTCTTCTTCGGCCGCGAGCCAGTCTTCCACGTCGTGGCCTTCCATGCTTCCGCGCTCGATGTAGATCTCATATGCGCGGCGTTCGATCGCTTCCTTTGACGGAATCCTTTTGTTTGTGCTGGGCATAATCAGGCCCTCCCTCAAAACGACAATACTCCAGATGTCAAGCGCAGCAATACAGGGAAAAATGTAAAGTCTGTGAATCTTCGTCGAATGAGCCGCTACCGACATTAAAAAATGTTAATAATGTGCCACCACGAAATCTATTTTTGCTTTCCGACCCTGCGGCGGATGGATTTGGGTCGCCGCGTTGGCCGGGGGCTTGCAGGTTTGGCGCGGCGGGCCGATTCGATCTCGGCAAGGATGGCGTGGACTGCAGAATCAGCTATGCCGACGAATTCGACCCCCCACTCCGACGCCGGGCAGGCAATAGCGGACTTCGCCACGTGTTTGGACTTCCGCACCAGTCAGTTCCAGGTGAAAACGCAGATTCAGCGCAGCGCCTTCAGGAAATTTGCGCGCGGTATTGATAAACATTCCGCTGGTGCTGGTGTTCGGCACGCGGGTCACGACTGCTTCGTCGGCGCCCTGATACTTCAGGCTGATCTCTCTGCTGCTATGGATCCGCAGGCCCATCCGGGCCGAATCCCAGTCGTTCTGGGGATTTCGGTCGCTCACGAGGCCATCACTCCTTGCGGGACTTGCACTGCGCGTTTCGCTTTCGTTACCTTGCTTTTACCGGCTGTCTGCTTCTTGCCGCAGTGCGGGCAGAACAGGAAAGCACTCGAGAGCCCGCGGCGGCACGTGACGCACCGTTGTGCATAGAGTTGTGCAATGGCACAACTCGTTGAACCTCATCGAGTGTCGTAAGCCGCCAAGGAGCAAAACAGAAAAGGAGTCCGGGAACGCGACTACAAGCGAAGGGGGTGAACTGCGTGCTCGTATAACACAGGATCGTCCCGGGTCCGAAACACCATCACATTGATTGGCGTTCCAGGCATGAGATGGTAACCACACGATTGAGCGCAGCGCCTTGCCATTCCAGAAGCAACTGAGTCGCCGAACTCGTGTGGCTAGTCCTGTGAATGGCTAATCAGGGTGGATTGGCTGGCGACGCAAAGCCATGTTCCTTTTTGATTCACCCACGAATCCGTGAAGCGGCCGCGCCGCAGGACCGATTTGCCTTTCACAATCCCTTTTTCGCGGTAGCTGCCGGTAACGATTGCATTATCGCCGTACAGATGCACGGTGACGTCGTCGTTCGTGATCTGGTCGGAATTCGGCGTGCTGTTTTTTACCGACGTCAGAAATTGTGCCTTGTTCATGAATGCGCCGTCAAAGTCCGTGTACACGAGCGTGTCTGCCAAAAGTTGCTCGAGCGCGTTGATATCCTTATTTTCTTCAGCCAAGTTCCAGGCGCTCTCGAGCGCGAGAAGCCTCGATTCGTCTGGGCCAGCCTTGCTTCGATCCTGTCCGGGCCGCAATGGCCACGCGGCACATAGGACGAGACAAACGAGAAAAGCAGATCTCATGGGAAGCTCCCAAGCGGATCAAGCGCCAAGGGGCGCCGTTCGTGCTTTGTTTATCGCACTTTCAGTGACGTGATTCAAGGGAGGCGCACGACGGATGTTCGATGCCGGAACCTTCCGGCATAGGAAATTCTGATGGGACCGCTATTTCACTAGGGATTTGTTGCGTTGCTTTCGATGAAGGTCAACGCGTCCATCACTGTGCGAAACCCGCCGCGAGAACCGAGCGTGTTGGTCTCCGACTTCGAATAGAGCGGACGGCGACGGGAAGAGAACTTGGCCGGGTCGAATGCGCCGCGATTGGTGTGAAATACCCAAACATATTCGTGGTGACTCTTATTCGCATCTGAGGCGTTCATCAGAGCCGTGTCCACCGTGGTGAGTGGAGTCCAATCCGAAAAGCCGTTTTTTTCGACGTGAATCGCGTTGGGCATCGTGACGTTATAGAAGGCCACATCGTGTGTGAAGATGACCACGAAATCCACCATCGAGGGAGTGGGAGCAGGGCACACACTGGGGAAAGCTTTGTGCCGGTTTTGCGCGATCCATTTGTATTGATTGGGCGACAGGCCGTAAGCGGAAAAATAGTGTGTGCAGCCTGCGGTGTCGTTATCCAACGGCTTCAACGATGCATCCTCTTCGTCATCTGGATTGACTGGCGGCTTCGCTGCGGGAGTGACCGCGTGCGCGCCCGGAGTCGAGACGGGCTGAAGGCTCGCGGAAGTTTCGGTGTCAGCGCTATTTGCGTCAACTTCTACGCGGCTCGCGGCCGAGGGTGCAGGTTGGGCCGCGGGTTCGGGAGCCACCGCGACTGGCGCCGGCGGAGGAGGAGCGCTCGTCGCCACAGCCGCTACCGTTGGCGGTGGTGCCGAAATCGCCCGATTGGCAGGTGCGGGCGGTGCGTGCTTAGTATTCTTGGGGCGCGACGGCGCCACCGGCTGCGGACTGCTGTATTTGGCGACAGCTTTCGGCGCGGCGGGCGCTGGTTGTGATGGCCTTGGCTGCGTGCTGGCGGCGTTCGCAACTGGTGCAGGATTCGTTGTTGGAGCCGGAGCAGCTACAACCGTGGAGGCAGTTGCAGGTGCGCTCACTGGTTGGCTTGAGGAATTAGCTGCGGGCGCAGACGCGGCCATCATTACTTCGGGTTGAGGCTGCGCTGGTGCGACTGTCGGTTGCGCCGCTGGCGCGGGCTTGCTCGCCACAGCGACAGGCGCACTCGAGCTTGCGGCGGGAGTGGACGAAGCGCTCGCTGCCGGACTTGCCGAAGACTTAGCAGCGCGCCGAGCCGCGAAGGCGAGCGACGCAGCTTCTACGGTGTTGGGTTTCTCTTCAGGTTCGGGCGGCAGCGCGGATTTCGGCAGAGCGGAATCCAGAACATACCCTTCGGTGCCATTCGCGGTTTCAATCTTTACGTAACCTTTCACGCGTCCCACGATTTGTACCGGGTCGCCGCATTTTAGTTTCGCGGCCACGTTGAAGTCATCCAAGGACTCGTACACCCACACGCGATCTTCGTTCGGCGCGCACTTCACATTGGTATTGCCGCCGGCCTTGGCGGGTGATACCGAGCCAGCAAGGAATAGCGCGAGAACCAAACCAAGCGGACGAGTCATTTTTCCTCCGACCACCACACGCTGCCGAGTCACGGTTATCAGCGCAGACGTCCTTCGTAGCGCCAGTGAGTGGTCACAAATATGCGAGCTTGAAAACTTCGGGCCATGCGTGAGTTGAAAGCGCGGCTGCGCGTGGCGCTGCACTCCGGAATGTGGGCAGCGAAGAAAGAATGGGCGTTCCACGGCGTTCCCCAAGTTCCACCACTTTGAAAAAATCGCTACGCTGGCATATCCAGTATGAGGACAAGCGAAACTCGGGCACAACTGGACGAGAGTTCAGAAAACGGGCAGCAAGGCCAGTTCACCTTTTCATCGCCTTGGGAGCTTGGCGGCCCCTGATAAGGCGCTGCTGTGCAGGTTGCAGGAATCGGCGACGGCAGGTTGCGGTTTGAGGCTTTGCAACCAATTCGGCCAGCAAGCGCTCTATTTCTTGTGATGTCCAGCGCGGCGTTTCTTGTCGTATCGGGCCAGCGCACTTTCAATGACAGGATAGGCCACCGCCGCGGGTTGGATCTCATCCACTTCGACGACTTTGCCTTCCAGCTGCTTGTAATCCTGAAAAAATCTGCGGACCATGGCTAGTTTGTGCGGCGGGAGTTCGCTGGCTTCATGATACGAGTTATATTCGGGATCGGCCGTCGCGACAGCGATGATTTTATGGTCAATCGTCCCGGAATCGATCATGGCCATCAGGCCGATCGTGCGTGCATACATGATGGTTAACGGATTTACGGGCACCTGGCAGAGAACCAGGACGTCGAGCGGATCGTGGTCCTCCGCGAGCGATTGGGGGATGAATCCATAGTTCGCAGGGTAGTAGACGGCCGAATACAGCACGCGGTCCATCTTGATAATTCCGCTGGCCTTATCGAGCTCGTATTTGACGCTCGAACCAAGCGGGATTTCGATTACGGCGTGGAATTCGTGCGGCACGTGCTCGCCGGGACTCAGGTCATGCCATGGATGCATCGCGCTTCCTCCAACATTGATTGTAGCGGACTCGCGACATCGAAGATCCGCGATTTGTTGCGTGGTCAGTTCCGAATGAAGGGCTCACCGGTTGCCCGGATGATTTGTAAAGACGGTCTTGCCACCTTCTCGGGCAAACACAAACACGGTGGTAGGGTCCAGGTCCTGCAGGGCTTGTTCTTTCACATCGTCTTCCGTGAAGAGAAACACGCGATTCGGGCTATTCCACAGGCGTGCGAACGATTGGTGGTCAAGGAATATATCAGGAGCGCCTGGGAAGAAAGAACCGAACCACAGGTTGCCATCGTGGCCGTCGAGGACGTAAAGTTCGCGGCCCGTGTAGTAATTCAGCGTTGAACCAACTTCGTATTTTCCGTTGACCACGATTTTGTCTTCGGGCTCAAGGTCCTTTTTGATTTCGAGCGCCATTGTTTGGGACGTCAGTTCAGGCGAAAAAATCGAGTAGCCCCAATGCACGCAAAACAGCACGACGACCATCATTGCCGCGATTGCCAGGTTCGCCTTGAGCAACACACCGCGGCGGCGCAGAAACCAATTCAAGCCCGTGCCGACGAGCAGAGCGAGACCGACGAGCAACATCGGTCCGCGAAACAGGCCGAAGGCGTCGACGGTCAAGTCTTGCATGTGACCCAAGGAGAGCTTGTATTGTCCCGGATGCGGCGTCAGGACCGTCCCGATGTCCGTGCCAGATGGAAACGGATGCGTGACGACAAGCATAGCCATCGCAGCAGCGAAACCAAGGATGCCGATCACAAACAGAACCGTGGACGCGGTTCGTCCGGCTTTTCGTTGCGGGCTGCCGATGGCGGCTTCGCGCTCCCGTTCGAGCCAGCCACCGATCAGCAGAGCTAGGGGCGGCAGCGCGGGAAGGGAATAGTATTCCTGGCGCGTCGAGAAGCTGAAGAAGAGCATGATCACGCCGGCCCAGATGGCGAAGAAAAGATTGCCGCGCGACCGGGCGTCAAGTTGATCGCACCATAAGCGCACCCGTCGCGGAACTTCCTTAAGCGCCGGAAATAAAAAGACGAACCACGGAATCAGCCAGATGAATAGCAGCGCCCAAAAAAGCAGCAGGGGTACTTTGTCATAATCGCGCGGAATTCGTTTGTTGATATAGCGCAGGAATTGCTCGTTGACAAAATAAAACCACAGAAATCCTTTTTCAGGGCCGCTCGGCTGAGCGGGGCTGCGAATCGCCGAAAGAATGTGCCAAGGAGCCGCGACGGCGAGAAACACCAAGGCCGATGACCAAGGGTGCATTCTCAAAAGCTTCTTGAAATTCCCGGCGAGAAGCAGAAACACGAAGATGATCATTGCCGGGAAAGCGATTCCGATGAGGCTTTTGGTCAATACATCAAGCGCAATCGTGACCGCCATACCCCAGCACACCCAACGGGACGGCTGTTCTTGCTCGTAAGCGATCAGGAAGAGATAAAGTCCCAGAGTAAGCCACATAGCAACGATGACGTCCGGTATTAGAAATCGCGTGTAGACATAAATTCCGGGCGCGGTTATCAGTACGAGCGCCGCATAGAACCCCGCCTCTTCTGCAAGGTAACGGCGTCCAAAAATGAATGCAGACGATGCCAGTGCGAGCACGGCCAGAGCCAGCGGCAAGCGCGTTTGCCATTCACCAACGCCAAACAATTTGTAGCTGAGCGCCACGGTCCAATACATGAGCGGGGCCTTTTCGAGGTAGCGGATTCCATTTACATACAGAGTCACCCAATTGTGGTTAAGCAGCATTTCACGGGACGCTTCCGCGTGAATCGAGTCTGCATCATCAAGCAGCCCCGGCTGAGAAAGTCCGGGCACGTAAATAAGAAACCATGCGGCGAAAATCATGCAGAGAATGGAACTTTTCGAAAGCAATTGTGAGCGAGCGGGCTGCTGCGCAATGTGAGTCGCGGAAGAGTTTTCCATGGGGAGGTTGAACAAGCTATTCTAGCCGACTCCACGGGTTCGAGACGTGCAAAACCACGAATGTAAGTACAAGGGAACAGTCAGGCGATGGAAGTGTATGATGTCGGCCGCCGCTCAAGATCAAACGTTCTCTGAGTGCAATAGGTCGAGAGTTACCAAGCATCGGATTTCACAGTTTAAGATTTGCTATCGAGCAATCTTATTCTCTCGAATGGGGCATCTAACAAGCTCAGACTGCGATGACGGGAGCGAACTAATTCCGACGCGAAAACGGCTTGTTCTTCTGCTGCTGCTCACGTTAGGCGCATTTCTCATCGAGGGTTACCATCCCGGGTGCGAAGACGCGGAAATTTACATGCCGGCCGTGCTGAAGCTCCTGCATCCGGAACTCTTTCCCGTGGGCGCCGAATTCTTCGAGTCGCACGCGCATATGACGCTTTTCCCGAATCTGATGGCAGCTTCGGCGCGTGTTACGCACCTGCCGCTGGACGCGGCGCTGCTGATTTGGCAGTTCGCTTCGATCTTCTTGTTGCTTCTGGCGTGCTGGCAATTAAGCGGCAAGTGTTTTACGGATATGCGAGCGCGCTGGGCGGGAGTAGCCCTGGTTGCGACGTTGCTCACTTTGCCGGTGGGTGGTACCGCTCTCTACTTTATGGACCAGTATATCAACCCGCGCAATGTGGCGGCTTTTGCGGGAATGTTCGCAATCGTTGGCGTGGTGGAGAAGAAATATATCAAGGCGGCGTTGTGGCTCGCGTTCGCGGGCGCGGTGCATCCGCTAATGCCAGTGTTTGTTGTTTCATATTGTATTTTACTTGCGTGGATGAAAAGCAGCGAGCGGCCTATAGTGGCGATGGGCGGCTTGGCGCCGCTGGCATTCTCGTTTTCGAAGCCTTCGTCGGCCTACCATCAAGCGATGCAGAATCACGCATTTCTCTACATGTTAAGGTGGGAGTGGTATGAGTGGCTGGGCCTAGTGGGCCCAATTGCGATCCTGTGGTGGTTTGGGCGTCTCGCGCGCGCGAAAAAACTGAATGAAGTGGCTGTCATGTGCCGCGCGCTGATCGTTTACGAGCTCATTTTTTTTGCTGCCGCCTTGGTGGTTTCCATTCCGCCGCGCTTCGAGGGCCTGCTGCGCTTGCAGCCCACACGAAGTCTGTACTTGGTGTACATGCTCATGATTCTGTTCGCAGGCGGGTTCCTGGGCGAATACGTGATGAGGAATCGCGTATGGCGATGGCTGGTGCTATTCGTGCCGCTGTCTGTGGGAATGTTCGTGGCGCAGAGGGAGCTGTTTCCGGCCAGTTCGCACATTGAATGGCCGGGCGCGGCGCCGAAGAATCAGTGGGCGCAAGCGTTCGTTTGGATCCGGCAAAATACGCCGACCACCGCGATGTTTGTGCTCGACCCAAACTACCTGGATGTTCCCGGCGAGGATTTGCACGGGTTTCGCGCGACCGCCCAACGCAGCATGCTGGCCGACGCGACCAAAGACGGCGGGGCAGTGATTATGTTTCCGGCCCTGGCGAACGAATGGCTCGAGCAAGTGCAAGCGAGAAGCAATTGGAATCGCTTTCAGTTGCAGGACTTTCGCCGCTTACAAACGCGGTACGGCGTGACGTGGATGGTATTGCAGCAGCCTGGGATTACCGGATTGGACTGCCCCTATCAGAATCCGGCCGTGCAAGTGTGCCGACTGAACTGAATTTGCATGCTGGTCGGTTGTCTTGGTGAACGTGCGGGAGATCAACTTCAGCGAACTTGTTCTACAGCCGGATCGACGACCAGCTTTGACTCTACCAATTCGATCGCGGGAGAATTGAGCGCACGGCCTTCGGGACTAAGAAATGGAAACTGCGCCAGGCCCATGCGTTGCAGCCTGTATTTCAGTGTCGTCGAAACCACACCAAAGCCATAGCGAAGACTGCGCCAGAAATTGATGGAGGAGGCCTCCTCGAAATAAGACGAGGGGCACGAAATCTCCCCGACGCGAAACCCGAAGGAAAGTGCCTGCACCAGCATTTCGTTGTCAAACACGAAATCGTCGGAATTTTCGAGCAGCGGAAGAGATTCGATCACGTTGCGGCGAAATCCGCGGAAGCCGGTGTGATATTCAGAGAGCTTGGCGCCAATTACAAGGTTTTCAAAGGCCGTCAAGATTCGGTTGGATACGTATTTGTAAAGCGGCATTCCGCCGCGAAGAGCGCCGCCGCCGAGAATTCGCGATCCCAGAACCACGTCGTAAACGCCGGAAGCAATCATGCCGGCCATCGCGGTCACCAGCGTCGGTTTGTATTGGTAGTCTGGGTGCACCATGATGATGATGTCCGCACCACTCGCTAGCGCTTCGCGATAGCAAGTCTTCTGATTTCCGCCATAGCCGCAGTTGCGTTTATGAACGAAAACCTTCAGGCCGCACTGGGTAGCGACGCGAACCGTGTCGTCCGAACTGTGGTCGTCCACCAGGATCTTGATGTCGACGCTGTCCGGAAGCTCCCGGGCGGTTTTCTCCACGGTTTTCTCCGCGTTGTAAGCGGGCATCACAACAGCGACGCGGTTTCCCTCAATCATGTTTTGGGGGCCAGCCTTTCACGCTTCGTGAAAATGTGAATTTAATTCCTTGACAAAACATCGGGTAAAAAGGGGCCTTCGCAGCGGGCTAACTGCAAGCTCCAGGATTAAGCATTCGCCCGTACTACTGAATCCATACTACTCGCCACACAGAAGAGATTCAAACCACTCAAAACAGGATGCCTGAAAATCTAGGTATTGGTAAAAGATTACGCTTGCGGTATCGTGCGTCGGGAACAGGACACTTAAATTATTGTAAAGGTGGGGTGCCACAATTTAAGGTTGGTGGATGACTCCGCACAATGCGTCCACCTGAACTTGCAATGGCGCATCGATCAAGGCGCCTTGCCGCGATTTCGCCGAACAAATCTGGCTGGCGGCCAATTGCAGCGCGCCGCGCAGGTCAGCGCCGTCGAGACTAGCGTCTTGCATATTCGCTCCGTTCAACACCGTGCCATTGAATTGAGCGCCACGCATGTCCGCGCCGTGTAAATCCGCGTCAATAAATATCGCCGTAGCAAGCTGCGCCTTTTGAAGATTTGCGCCGGCCAGCTTTGTGGACCACATGTAGGCTTGCTGCAGGTCCGCGCTTTCCAGATTCGCGCCGTCCAGATGAGCTTCACGCATATCGGCTTTTTCCAGATTGCCGCGAATGAGGGATGCGTTCTCCAGATGGGAGGCGTAGAGACTGGCGCCATCCAAACGCGCGTCCACCAGCACAGCATCGGCGAGGGAAGAATAGGATAAGTTGGCTCCGCGCAGGTCAACCCGCGCGAGATTCGCGCCGTCCAATTCCGCGCGGTCGAGATTGGTGTGGTTCATTTGCGCGCGGTCGAGCACCGCGAATCGCAAGTTGGCTTGTCCTAAGTCGGCGCCGCGCATATCTGCTTCAGAGAGGAACGCTCCTTGAAAATTGGCGCGAAAGAGGTGCGCGTTGACGAGAAAGATGCCGTACGCCTGCGCGTAACGGAAATTGGTGCCGTTCAGATGCGCGCCCTTGACCGACGGAACCTGTTCGTCGGCGCCGTTCCAGTTCGGCGGCCGTTGTGAAATAGAGGCCTCGGTCAGCTCCGCATAAGGGTCGTACCCCACCATCCATAGAAGGCTTGGCGCCCAGCGGCGAATGCTAGCGGCGCCGAACTGCGGCGCGCGCTCTTTATTGTGAGGGACGCCCGCAACGGTCCCGGCAGAAATAAACGACAGGACGACGAGCAGGGAAACGAGCAGGGTGGCAGGCTTCAGAAATTTCAATCGCGCGAAATAATCCTTAGTCGGCTTGCCTTGGGCGGCCCATATGTCCGCGGGGCGGCCGACGCTCGTGGTGCAATAAAACGCGACACCAACGGAGACTAGAAACAGGGTTATTTGCAAGAACGATCCGTGGATTTCTTGCAGAGTCAGATAGCGCGCCCAGAAACAAATCAGCACCATGGGCACGAGCCAATAAGCCAACGCCACTGACGCTGCCTTTTCGATCACGCGCGTGGAGGGGGCGTCAGGATTCATCCAACGGAAATGCATGCGCAGCAAGCCGGTGACGATTCTTGGGCCCTTCTGGCCTAGAACTCGTCCGTCCGGAAAAATGGCGGGCAATTCGAGCACAGTGTCCCAGACGCGCTGCAGGTTATACAGGAACCAGAGGAATACGACGAGCAACACCGCGGGAGCGATGAGATAGATCTCGTCCGTGGGAACCGCTGCAGCGGCCGCCGACGAATGCAAGTACGGGATGATGGCTGTGTCAGCCAGAAGTTGAATGTCCTTCGTCTTCCAGATCGCGAGACAGGAAAGAACACTCAGACCCAAGGTGGTGCCGAATAAGCGCGCGGCAGTATTCGAAGTGCGCACGAATTCCGGGAGCGCGTTAAATTCCAAGATCGGCGCGGGCAATGATGCCTCGTGCAGGCTCGCGCCGGCCAACTGTCGAGGCAAGAGGCCCATGGCGCTTTCGAGCGACGCGCCCTCCAGATTCGCGCCTTCCAGGTTGGCGCCAACCAAGCACGACTCTTGCAAGTTGGCGCGGACCAGGCACGCATCGCGCAGGTCGGCGAGCAGAAGGTCTGCAGATTTCAAGTTCGCGTCCTGCAAATCTGCGTAGCGAAGGTTGACGCCGATTAGTTCGGTATCCTCTAACTTCGCATTTCGCAGATCGGCTTTTGTGCCGACCGCCGCATGGGAGTCGAGCCACTCCTTATGGTTCGCCAGAGTTTCTTCGAGCGCCCATTCGTGAGGGGCTATTTTGGGGGACGCCGGTGGCGCGGACGCCGCGGCTAGCTCTGCCTCCGCAACGACATCCTTATCTTTGTCGAGATCCGTGAGCGCAATTGCTTCCGAGATTGGTTCCGGTTCCGGCCCAGGCGCAGTCTGCGGCGCCGATTCCGGCGCGATCTCCGGTGGGGGCTCGGAAGCGGACGAGGGAGCGGAGGTCGACGGAGGCACGGTTACTTCGGCCGAAACAGCCTCGGATGGATCCGCGGTGAGAAAATTCTTGAGCAGGAAGTCCTTCAGCTGCGCATCGTCAGCGGGCGCCTGCGGCGGAGGCTGCGGTTCGGCGCGCCGAGGTGTCGCCGGAGAAAGCTCCGCGACAGAAGTGACCTCCTCAGAGACTGCCTGGTGCTCGGTTCGGTCACGTGACAGGGCAAATTTGAATAGAGAAACCATTCGATTCGTGCAGTCCCCCAATGAATGAGTCTGAAATCGAGAGCGATGGAGAGAGTTTTTCCCCTAGGTCCCAGCGACAATCTTAATCTGTTTTGGAGCTTGCCTGAGAGCATCGTAGCGCGAACGTTTCCGAAAACATGCCTGTACGAAGGTGCAAGTGCGGAACAGCTGACCACAAGTCCTTGCCAGCCACGGTCAGGCTAGTAACGTGTCCGCCGATACGCCCTCGGAATGTCGGAGACGAATTTGCTGGTTTGATGCCTGCGAAGGCAACTGGCGGCTGCATGGGAGCACTTTCCGCAGTATCCTTGGTATAGCACCCGTCCGCTAAAGGCAGCATGGAAGGGCCTTTAGCCGGTGCGGCAAATCATTGTCGGGAGGAAACGTGGACGCCAAGGCGTCGGTGGCACCAAAGCCCGGAACCCGCATTGAATCGGACAGCATGGGGAAAATTGAGGTCCCCAATGACCGCTACTACGGTGCGCAGACTGCCCGTTCGCTGATTCATTTTGACATCGGCCGCGAAACGATGCCTCCAGAATTAATACGTGCCTTCGGAATCTTGAAAAAGGCCGCGGCGCTGGTGAACCAGGATTTGGGCAAGCTCTCGGCGCAAAAGGCCAACCTGATCGTGCAGGCCGCGGATGAAGTGATGGCGGGGAAATTGGATGAGCACTTCCCGCTGCACATCTGGCAGACCGGAAGCGGTACACAGACCAATATGAATGCGAACGAGGTCATTTCGAACCGGGCGATTGAGATCGCTGGCGGCGTGTTGGGTAGCAAGAAGCCGATCCATCCCAACGACGATGTGAATATGTCGCAGTCGTCGAACGACACGTTTCCGACGGCGATGCACCTCGCCGCCGCATCGCGCGTGACTGAAGTGCTGATCCCGGCGGTCGAGCGGCTACGTGACGCGATTGACGTCAAAGCGCGGTCGTTCGCGCAGGTAGTTAAGATCGGCCGCACACATCTGATGGATGCTACGCCTTTGACGGTCGGGCAGGAGATGTCCGGCTGGGTGAGCCAACTCGATCGCGACGTGGCGAGATTGAAAATGGTCCTTCCAGGGCTCTACGAATTGGCCATCGGCGGCACGGCAGTCGGTACGGGATTGAACGCACATCCTGAATTTGCGGAGCGCGCGGCGAAGAAAATCTCTGAATTAACCGGCCAACCGTTCAAGTCACATCCCAACAAATTTGCCGCGCTGTCCGCGCACGATGAAATCGTCTTTGCCAGTGGAGCGCTGAAGACTCTCGCGGCCTCGTTGATGAAAATCGCAAATGACGTTCGCTGGTTGGCCTCTGGGCCGCGCGCCGGCTTTGGCGAATTGATTTTGCCGGAAAACGAGCCCGGTTCTTCGATCATGCCGGGGAAAGTGAATCCAACTCAGTCCGAAGCGATGACCATGGTCGCGGTTCAAGTGTTCGGAAACGATGCGGCCATCGGTTTCGCGGGCTCGCAGGGAAATTTTCAGCTGAATGTCTTCAAGCCCGTAATGATTCACAATTTTCTTAACTCAGTGCGGCTGCTGGCGGACGCGTGCCGTTCCTTTGTGGACCATTGCGTCAACGGAATGCAATTAGACATGGACCGCATCGCGGCGAATGTGAAGAATTCTCTGATGCTGGTGACCGCCTTGAGTCCGAAAATCGGCTACGACAAGGCGGCGGAGATCGCGCATACGGCGCACCAGGAGCATACAAGTTTGCGCGAAGCTGCTTTGAAGCTGGGATACCTGGACGCCAAGGAGTTCGATGAACTGGTAAAGCCGGAAAACATGACACATCCGTGAAACCGGGAAAAAATGCGAGCGAACTGTTCCGCAGTGGCGCACGCAATTTGCCGAATTGGTTCAAATTCGCGCAAAATTCGGGTTGACCTGGTGATACTAGATTCGAACGTGGAATCTGCCGTGCCCCCACCCCCAGTGGTGGTTTCCGAAGCAGTTCAAGCGCACCCCGCACCACACTGATTGATTCCCGCTAAGTTAGGGTGCGATATTGTGTGATGTGCGGGCTCCGCGCACAAACGTCAACTGGAGCCTAATTCGAATCTGGAGGAGAGTCTTCATGACGCGTCGGTTCGCAGGCTTGTTCGCTTTAGTAACGCTGATTCTTGCGCTGAGCTTTCCGCTGAGGGCCCCGGCGGCGCCGCCGGCGGAGTTGCATCCAGAGCTTCGTGACGCCATCACCGCGCTGCGGCGGGCCAATCAGCGTTTGCAGCGCGTGGGAGGCGACTTCGGTGGGCATAAGGCGGATACGCTGAAAGCGACGAACGAAGCGATTGTCCAATTGCAGTTGTGTCTGCCATACGACAACAACAACCAGTAGCTCGTGGGGTTTGTGGCGTCTTGCAGCGCGCTGACGCCGCAATTTTTTCGCAATGGTGTAATGCCTAGTCGTGGTCCGTAGCGGGCGGCGAAGGCGTGGATGCCTGCGGCGGGGGCATCGACGGCTCCGGCACTGGCGTAGGTGCGGACTTGGGCGCTGTCGGAGTGGAGGCGGGCGAGACGGTGCCCCGGGCGGCTTCCTTTACTACGTTCGCAGCTAGCTTCTTGCTGACTGGGCAAGAAGTGTCGTTGATGCGGCATTGCGCGAGCGTCAGACGGCAGCCGCAATCGCATGTTTCGGAATTGAGTCGCCTCAGCGCTCGTTTTTTCTGATCGGGCGTCAGGCCGGTGAAGTCCACGTCCGGCAATTCAGTCGCGAGCGCCGCGTTCTTCAGGAAGATTTGTCCCCGGTCTTCGAACGTTTCAACCTTGGCATCGGCGGGCAAGCCCAGCAGCAGGCGAACTTCGGTTTCATACAACTCTTGCGAGTAAAGTCCCTCGTGTTTCTGGACCACGTTGCCATCGGTATTCACCACAAACAGCGTTGGCAGCGCCGGCACGCCACCGTATTCGGCGACCATTTCGCGGCTGGCCATGACGATGGGGTAGTTGATGCCGAAATGAGTCGCGAACTTCTTCACGTCCTGCGGATCGTCATCATCGAGCGAGACGCCAACGATTTGCAGGCGGTCTTTGTAACGGTTGGCTAGATCGATCAGCACGGGAATTTCGGCGCGGCACGGCGGACACCACGTGGCCCAAAAGTTGATGAAGACTACTTTGCCTTTCCAGGCGGCCGTAGAAACGGGATTGCCGTCCAGATCCGTGACCAGGAAAGGCGGCATGGGCTGAGGATTGCTGGCAAAACGGATGACGCGCTCTTCGCTGGATGGATCGCCAGGCTCACCGGTTGATTCGGCGCTTGGTTGTCGTGGTGACTGTTCGTGTGCCGGTGTGATTGATGCTGACCTTGCTGTGGATCTCGCAGGAGTGAAAGGCGACGCGAGTTTGTGAAGATGCGGCTGGCCCGAACGTCCTGCAGCAAAACCAATGGCGAGGCCTGCCAGTCCGCCCGCGATCGCCAACACAAGGATAAAAGATCTCTTCATGCCCGCCCGACGCCCACTTCATTATGAGGCAGAGAGAATCGGCGGGCAAGTTTGTGATGCGAGCGATAGCGGAAAGCTAACAGTTCGGAGTTGAAAGTCGAAGGCGGAGCGCCGCCGGTGGCTCGCCGCCTCGGGTCTTCTACAAGTTGCGGCGTTTTTGAACAACTTCCAGTGACGACTAGAAATTCTGCAACTCGTGCTCCGCGACTGAAAGTGCAAACGCGAACGACGCTCCGCGAATTGCAGTAAAGAAGCCAATAGAAATGCATGGCGGCAGCAGGAACATCAGGGCCGCACGGTTGCGACACTGCGTGGAAATTAGTTGGCTAGGAGATTTTCGACGCGCTCTATTAGTTTGCTTATGCCTTCTGATTTCGAGAAGACGGCGTCGATGCGGAACAGCGTTGTTAGTTTCTCGTTGAGTTCTTCGGCGTACATCGTGACCATCATGATGCGCGCTTTCGGTTCGGTATTGCGGAGTATGCCGGCTACTTCGAGGCCCGTCAGCCGGGGCATTCGCACATCCAGAAGAATTAAATCGGGGGTTAGTTCTTTGGCCTTAGCGACCGCTTCAAGGCCGTCCGTGGCTTCGCCGCAGACCTCGAACTGCGTGTCCCGCTCGAGGGCCCGGCGGAGTATTTTGCGCACCCGTTCGTTATCGTCAGCGATGAGGATCGTCTTTGGGTGGTCTAATGCGGGGAGTTGGTCGTACGGTTCGGTAGCAGTCACGTTACTCTGCTCCTTTTAATGCAGCTTATATTGTAGTCCACCCGACAATACCGTAATTCGTGTAGTACCCCTCGGGTTCAAACGCAGAAGTGGTGTGGACCTATCCCCTATTGGACTAGGTGCTAATCGGCCTCAGGGGCTGACACCCGCTGAGTTTCGGGGGCCTTTCGGCACGGCTGAGGAGCGTGTGTCTCAACAGCAAAATCGGAACTTCAACGCTAAGGTCGTCCTGAATCTGCAGGTGTGGGTCGTGGCTAAAAGCCACGACCCACAAAGATTCTTGACTCTCGACGCACACTGTGGAGCCTATCTTGATCTTGCGCTTACGCCCGTGATTCTTTGGCCGTTGAATTTGGTGAATGAGAAACCTTCGAAGTCCTCGTTCCAGTTGTGCGCCATATCGTTGAGCATGGAAATGGCGACGGCTTCGCCGAGGGGGAGCGAGTCGGCGTAGTCGTGACGCCAGTGGACGGCGGCGTGGTTGCGGCCGATGGCGATGTTGGCTGCGAGTTTATTCATTTCGCCGCCGATGGTGAGTTGGTTAGCGTCGGAACCATCGTAGGGAGCTAGCGAGAAGCCGTCTTCGCTGGGCTGCATGATGGTGAATTTGGGGATGGAAGTGAGCGGCGCGAGATCGTTGAACCAGGCTTTGACAATCGTGGTGCAGGCGCCTGCCACGGTGCCGTGGCCTTGGCCGTAGGAGGGGTGTTGCGGGCAGCCTTCGGGGAAGGCGTGCGGCAAAAAGTAAGAGTTGTTCTTGGCGAAGACTTCGGCGACAGCGTGCGAATTGAGCACGTCAGGATGCAGAGGATAGCTGGCCTGATTGGTCTTGGTCATGTGCACGAGACCGCCGAAAGCTTCGGGGCGAAGATGTCGATGCACGAACCACTTCATGTACCAAACGGCTTTCAGGGCGCGTTGCGAGACTTCCGCGACGAGAGTTTTTAAATGCGGGCTGCCGAAGGTGCCGAAACCCGTCTGCGTGCGCGAGTTGACATATGGATTATTGGGATCGAGCGGCGCGCCGGAATCGACTAGCTTGAGGCAGGCGTTGATGTAGGCTTCGAAAAGCACGTCCACGTGAACGTAGGCGCTGAGCCCGCGGCCGTTGCGAATGTGCTGCACGTTTGGATCGGCTTGGTTCGCAGCGAACGGGCCTTGTCCGTTTTGCACAGCGAGCCAGGAAGTTTGGTCGGTCATGTAATCGAGACCAGTGACGTAAGTGGTCATCATCTGCGTGATGGGAATGGCGCCGTAGGTAAATGGCTGAAGAATAAATTGCGACGGGTAAGGGCCGATGACGTCGCCGGGAGTGAATCCACGAAACAGATTTTGCGCGGTGACCGGGCGTGGGCCGGTGAATGCAGGGAGCGAATTCAGTTCGGCGATTGCGGCCTGCGAGATCGGCTCGTTGCCGTATTGCGTGAAGTTCACGTCGCGGCACAAAGCCATCCAATAATTTTCGACCGCAACGTCTGCAATTTGTTGGCTGGCGACCGTGGGCGGCGTGCCGATGGCGAGTTGGTGGCAGTCGGTTCCTTCCAGGTCGAAGGCAAGGCCGCATTGCGGATCGACGAGCGGCGTGTTGCCGCCTAGCTGAATTTGCTCGAAGTCTTCAGGTTCGCCGCTGTGGACGGCGCGCAACAGGCTGCGGTAAGAGGCCGGATCCACTTCGCCGATGCTATTGTGAAGTAATCCTTTCGAGAAGGTTCCGATTCGATTGGGATACAACTGCTCATCCCCATTCGTGATTTGCGGCGGGACCGACACGTTTAGTTCGGCGAGCGCGGCGTTGCGGCGATTCTGAAAACTTCGTTGCGCGCGCGTGTCTGCGCCGGAGCTGGACGTGGTGGTGGAGTTAGATTGTGCGCCGGCGGCTTCTGCGACGGAGCTGAATCCGGTGGCGCCGGCCGCGAGGGACGCAGCGGCGGCGCAGCCCAATCGGCCCATGAACTTGCGCCGGTCGGCGCCCTTTGAATTCAGTTTTGCAGAGTTTTCTTCGGGACCTGGGATTGCCTTAAGCCATGCCATGAGCGGTCTCCTTGAGTTTGTTCGTACGCGCTAGGGACGGCTGGGCGAATAGGGTGAGGGCACGCTACATTCATTCGGAAATCGCGACAAGGCAGACGGAGGACAGTTTTGGTACAGGGTGCGGCAGGGGGGTCGGTACTAGGACGGGTGCGCTGAGCGCGCTGCGTATCGGCGGCTGCTCGATTTGATGCGCGAAGGTTTGCTGGATATCAGCGCGATTCGTCCACGTGTATTCTCGCTCAGCGCCTTGCCAGAAGCGATGGAAGCGGCAGCCTCAGCCGACAGCCTCGAATGTGTGGTGGTTCAGCCGTCGATGCGGGCAGGTAGCTTCTAGTATTTTTCGATTATTGCGTTTGAATTTCTGCGAAATACAATCAGCCCCACTTTTACGATTGTGCCCCGCATTGCGTTTGTCACGAAGCAATTGAAATTTTGCGACGGCAAGGAAGCTTGCGACCGAGCTTTTAGGAGTTTGTACAGAAGCCGAGATCGAAGGCCTCAGCGGCTGAAGCCGCACTGAGTCCCTGCCATTTCGGCACGACTGAAGCCGTGTCTTGATGGAATTCGCAGACTGGAGAACTGGTGAGACGATTTTTGGGTTGCCTGTTGTTCGTGTTGCTGGCTGGGACTGCGGCCGAGGCGCAAGAGCCGGAAACGCAGCCGATCCAGATTGGGAACGTGACATTTTCAGGAAGCGTACGCGAAAGATATGAAGCGTGGAATTGGTTTGAGCCGGCCGGCGGCAACAATTTATATGGCTATTCGGGCACCGTGATTCGCTTCGGCTTTTCGCAAGTCCGCACGAATTACGATTGGAATATTGAGTTCGAAGTGCCGGTGCTGCTGGATCTTCCGAACAAGGCGGCGAATCCGGCTCCGCTAGGCCAGTACGGATTGGGTGGATCGTATTATGCGGCAAACCACAACGATCAATACGCGGCGTTCATCTTTCCAAAGCAGGCGTTTCTGCGCCTGAAAGGCGAACACGCCAGCCTGCGCATGGGGCGATTCGAATTCACCGATGGCAGCGAGGTGACGCCAAAGGATGCAACGCTGGCCTCATTGAAAGGGGATCGGATCGGGCAGCGATTGATTGGAAATTTCGGTTTCTCGGACGTGATGCGAAGTTTGGATGGATTGCAGTTCTCGTATGTGAATGGGCCGTGGACTTTCACGGCGGTAAGCGCGATTCCGACGCGTGGCGTGTATCAGGTGGACGGCTGGGGATGGGTGAAGACGCCGGTGACATATGTAGCGCTAACCCGGCAGACGGAGTTCGGCAAGAGCCATGCCGAGTGGCGCGCTTTCGGAATTTATTACAATGATGACCGCAGCGTGGTGAAGACGGACAATCGTCCGGCCTCGGTGCGAGCCAGCGATCTGGGCGGCATCAATATAGGAACGTACGGCGGACACTTCATTCTGGCGATGCCGACGAATTCGGCGGGGACCTTTGATCTGCTCGGCTGGGGCGCGCTGCAGAGCGGCGGTTGGGGACAACTGGCGCAGCGTTCCGGCGCGTTTTCGGCGGAAGGAGGATGGCAGCCGACGTTAGCGAGCAGCGTGCGTCCGTGGATTCGCGGCGGATATTTCTACTCGAGCGGCGATGGAAATGCGGCGGACCGGACGCATGGTACGTTTTTCGCGATACTGCCTACTCCTCGCGTGTATGCGCGTTTTCCGTTTTTCAACGAAATGAACAACACGGATTTGTTCGCGGAAGTGATGCTGCGGCCGACTAAGAAACTCGCGATCCGCAGCGACGTGCATGGCTTGTGGCTCAGCAATAAGAACGATTTGTGGTACACGGGCGGCGGGGCGTTTCAGCCATGGACGTTCGGCTTCAGTGGGAGACCGTCGAACGGCACGACTTCACTTGCAACCTTGTATGACATCAGCGGCGATTATAAGTGGAAGCACGGCGTTTCGTTTGTCTTGTACTTTGGATATGCCGTGGGCGGCGACGTGATCAAGAAAATCTATCCAGTGAACGCAAACGGCGCGCTCGGCTACAGCGAACTGAATTACCGGTTCTAGCCGCCCGGCACTTCCCGCGCCTGGCGAGTTGTGAGCAATTAGCCAGACCGCCAATAACGTAGAGAGATCCCTCGCTGCGCTCGGGATGACACCGGTTTCCCTTTCGGCACGTTGTGAATTGTGCTGACTGTGCATGCCTGCGGCGATCACTCGCCACCCGAACCCGGTACCGTACGGAATTAATCCTCAAGGGTCGGCAAGCTTTTCAGTACTTCGCTTGCGTTTGGTCGGCGGAGGACTGGATCATCTTTGCGGATTGTGCCGTCGCGGAAGACGAGAACTCGTTTGGCAAACTGTGCGATGTCGAGTTCGTGGGTGACGAGAACGATGGTCAATCCCTTGTCGTTCAGGTCTTGAAAGATCTCTATAATTTCGACCGAAGTGCGGCTGTCGAGATTTCCGGTGGGCTCGTCTGCCAGCAAGATCGATGGACGGTTCACTAGCGCACGTGCAATGGCAACCCGCTGTTGCTGCCCACCAGACATCTGCGAAGGGAAGTGATGTGCGCGTTCGGCGAGCCCGACCATCGCCAAGGCTTCTGCGGCGCGTTTTTCGCGCTCGGCCTTGTCGATTCTCGTATATAGCGTGGGTAATTCGGTATTTTCCAGCGCCGTGGTGCGCGCCAGCAGATTAAAGCCCTGAAAGACGAATCCTATTTTCTGGTTGCGAATGAGCGCGAGCGCTTTTTTGTCGTGCTGCGAGACGTCGGTCCCCTCGAGCAGGTATCGGCCGGAGCTGGGACGGTCGAGGCAGCCGAGCATGTTCATGAAAGTTGATTTGCCGCTGCCGCTGGCGCCCATGATCGCGACGAACTCGCCGCGCTCGATGGCGAGGCTAACGCCACGAAGGGCGTGCACGCGTGTCTCCCCGAGATCGTAGTATTTGTGCGCGTCTTCGACGCGGATGACCGGGTTTGCAGCCGCACCGTTTGGCTGCGGCTCGCCTTGGTGAACGATAGGCATCGCTTCCATGGAGTCGTTGTGAATCGCCCACCCTTAGTGAGGCAGGCCGCCCAAGCCCTGAGATTTGGGAGCCACGGACCGGATGATCACATCGTCGCCTTCCTTAATTTGCCCTTTAAGAACGGTGCCCACTTCCGTGTAAGCGTGGTCCGTGATTCCGAGAGAAACCTTAACCGGCTCGATGGTGTTATCGGGATGTAGCTTCCAAACGACGGCAGTAGCTGCCTTTGGCGCTCGAGGCGGAATTGGAGTCGCGGCGGCTGGCGGCGCAGCGCTGGAGGCTCCGGGCGGGTCGCCGGCTGCCTGTTTTTCTCCAGCCTCATCGATCCCGTAATGTTTGTACAGCGCCAGAATCTCCTCCGCGGGCATCGTAGGTTTGTAGCGCAGAGCCGTGTTAGGCAGCTTCACGGCATTTTGCGCAGTGGCCACGGGAATGGTTACGTACGCCGTCATTCCGGGAAACAGTTTTAGTTCCGGATTTGCGAATTCGATGATGGTGTCGTAGGTAACGACACTCTGCACGGTAGTCGCGTTCATGCGCACCTGGCTGACCGCGCCGTGAAAGGTGTCCTTCGGGAAAGCGTCCACCTTGAAAGTAACAGGCGTTCCGATCTTGATATTGCCGACGTCGGATTCGTCGGTCTTGGCGTACACCCACATTTTCTTAAGGTCCTGCGCGATCGTAAAAATTGTGGGCGCTTGCAAGGAGGCTGCGACAGTTTGCCCGACGTCCACGTTGCGCGCAACGACCGTTCCATCGATGGGAGATCGAATCACGGTATAGTCCAAATTCGTCTGGGCCACATTTACGGCGGCTTCTTTCTGGCTGATTTGTGCCTGCGCCTGCGTCACGGTTGCATCTGCCGCGCCCACCGATGCATTGGCTGAGTCATAGTTCGATTTGGCGAGATCCAGTTGCTGCTGACTCATGACGCCGGCTTTGGTCAACTGAACCGCGCGATCGTAGTCCGCTTTCGTTTGCACCATTCCAGCCTTCGCTTTTTCGAGGTTGGCGCGCGACGCGACGAGGTTGGCCTTGGCGTTTTCCAAATCCGCAACGGCCTGGAGTAGCGCCCCTTTGAACAGCGCGGGATCGATGAGCGCGACGACGTCACCTTTGTGAACGCGCGAATTAAAATCGGCATTCAACTTGGCGATGGTTCCCGAAACTTGCGAGCCCACTTGGACGGTGATCACCGCGTTGATTGTGCCAGTGGCTTCGACGACATCATCAATCTCGCCGTACTCTACCTTGGCGGTGAAGTATTGGGCCTGAGTGTTGCGGTTTAGTCCAAACGCGACGAATAATCCTGCAACAAGCAGTACGCCCACCAAAATTAGCCACCGAACCTTAACCTTCATCTAGGTGCCTTCATTCTTACTCGTAGCGCAGGGCTTCTATGGGATCGAGCAGGGAAGCCTTGCGCGCGGGGTAGTATCCAAAAAACACGCCAACGGCTACAGAGAACACCGCCGCAACTACGATGGACTCTAAGGACATTTGTATGGGCCAGCGCAGGGTCTGTCCGACCAAATACGATCCGAAGATCCCAAAGAGCACCCCCGCGGCTCCGCCCACAAGGCTGAGCATAATGGATTCGCCGAGAAATTGAAGCTGAATGGCTCCCTCGGTGGCTCCGACGGCCACGCGCACTCCGATTTCCCGTGTGCGCTCGGTTACAGAAACTAGCATCACGTTCATGATGCCAATTCCCCCAACGAGCAAGGAAACGGAGGCAATCGCGATCAGCAGAATCGTGAGAGTCTTGCTGGCGTCAAGTTGGGCCTGAATAATGTCTTCGGGATTGCGAATGTTGAAGTCGTCCTCTTCCTCGGGACGCAGATGATGACGGTCGCGAAGAACTGCCGTCGCTTCCTGGCCTGCCACCTTCACAGAGGCTTGTGAGATTGCCGAGCAGAGGATGTCGTCGAGCCAATCGATTCCTTTGATCTTCTTCTGCGCCGTAGTGAAGGGAATGATGACTGTATCGTCCTGGTCCTGTCCGGAAAGCGATAGTCCCTTCGGTAGCAGCGTAGCCACGACCTTGCAGGGGATGTTGTTTATGCGGATCACTTTGCCGACCGGCTCTTCGGCGCCGAAGAGCTGATCTCGCACAGTGCGGCCAAGGACGCAGACATCCGCGGCTCGGTCCACGTCGTCTTGCGAGAATATGGCGCCCTGATCGAGGTACCACCGCTTTATTTCGAAGAATTCCGGCGAAACTCCGCGGTAGGAGGTGTGCCAATTCTGATTGCCGTAGACCACCTGCACTGGATCGTCCACGTTCGGTGAAACGGCCTTGATGAGTGAAACCTGATTGCGGATGGCAATTGCGTCTGCGTAGACCAGCGTCTTGGTATCGTGTGTTCCGGTGCGTACTCCGTTGACTGCGCGGCCGCCCGCTTCGATCCAGACGAAATTGTCACCAAGATTATTGAGCTGCTGCTCGACGCGAGCCTGCCCAGCCTTGCCGATGGCTACGACGCAGATTACCGCGGCAATCCCGATCGTGATGCCCAGGACCGTGAGCACGCTTCGCATCTTGTTCCGGAGCAGCGCAACCAGCGCGGATCGAAACAGCGCCGAGTAGTTCAACCTACCTCCTGTGTTTACATCGCGGCCCAGGCTTGATCACAAGAACGAGCCAGACCGGCCCGCCACAATTGTGCTCCGTGCAGCATAAATCCAGGATTAATTCGCGTCGAATCTTTTTGGAGGGTACAAGATAGCCGAATAAGTCAGAGTGCCGGTTGGAGGAGGTCCCAACGATTGCCGTACAAGGCTGTCAGGTTCTTATGGAGCAACACCTGTCGCCGCTGGTTTACAGACGCGCGCTCACCCACAGTGCACGCCCGCGTTGTCGCCGAGAGGACCCTGGGATCATCCACGGGCGTCATGGGAACGTGTTCTGGTCTCGAGAGGCAACGAGAAATAGAAAGTTGTTCCCGGTCCCGCGTTGGGAGCCGCCCACAACCGGCCCCCATGCGACTCAACGATCGACCGGCTGATGGTGAGGCCCATCCCCGTGCCGTGGGATTTCGTGGTGAAAAATGCGTTGAAGATCTGATTCGCTTGTTCCGAAGGCAGACCTTTACCCATATCGCTTACGGAAACGAGCAATTGTCCGTCCTTCTGTTGCTGGGACGTGATCGTCAAGTTCCCGCGCGCGCCGACTTTTTCCATCGCATCGATGGCGTTGAGAACGAGGTTCATAATCACCTGCTGCAAGAGCACACGGTCTGCCGTGAGCTGGGGAAGTCCCGGGGCAAGCTTGACGCAAATCGAAAGGGAATGCCGGCTGGCTTCGCTCTGAAGAAGGAGCATAATTTCCTCGATGATGCCGTTCAGGTCGACCAATTCGCGTTTGAGTTCGCCCTTTCTGAATATCGAGCCTATGCGGCTGATGATCTCGGAGGCGCGTGTTGTGTCGTTCACAACGCGGGACGTCGCCAAGCGAGCCTCTTCGATCTCTGGCTGCTCACGGCCAAGCCACCGCAAACACGTCCGGGCATTGGTCATCGCGGCGGCAATTGGCTGCCGCAACTCGTGAGCCAATGACGCGGTAAGCTCGCCCATCGTTGTCACGCGGGTTATATGCGCCAGATCTGCCTGCACCTCGCGCAGGGCTTCCTCCGCGCGCTTGCGTTCGGTGATGTCGCGCGCGTTGACGACCACTCCGGCCACGGCCGGTTCGTCGAGGAGGTTGTTGGTCAATAGCTCAAGAGCAGCCAGGTTGCCGTCGGCGCGTCGGAAGCCCATTTCGACCGCGGGTCCTGGTTCCGCTGGACTGCCGGCCATCGCGGCTCGAATCTTGGCGGCGTCTTCGGGCGGCAGGAAATCGGTCAAATACTTTCCGTCTAGTTCCTCTGGCGTCCGGCCTGTTACGCGCACGCTGGCGGGGCTCACGTAACGAATCTTGCCTTCCTGATTCAGGAGCATGATCAGATCCGAGGAATGCTCGATCAGGGAACGGAAGCGAGCCTCGTTGAGCTTCAATTCCTCGTACAGTTCGCGAACCCGCCGTGCGGCATAATTGAAGGCTGCGCCCACTCTTGCGAGTTCGTCTTCACCTTCGATTTCGATCTCGTGCCGAAAATCGCCACGCCCCAGCGCCTGTGCGCCAGCGTCGAGAGCGGCGAGCGGTCCGGTGATGCTACGAGTGGCGTACCAGCCGAGGGCCACGGCCATCAATAAGGTAAATGCTGCCGTCAAGGAGAGCACGAATGAAAGTTGTTGCCGCGCCTGCTGAGTGCTCGCCAGCGCTTGGATGCGTTCTTGGGCCACTTCTTGATTGACGTCATCCACAAGCCGCGAGGTCAGGCCCGTCATAGCCCGCACCTGATTCGCCAAGCGCAAGCTCACGGCTTGCCAGTCTGAGACCGCGGCAAGCCGCATGAGGCTGTCGGCCTGCATCGGCAAAGAAGTTCCTACGGCTTGCAGCGTGATCGGGATGTATTGGTTGACGTAGGGAGACGACTTGAGTATTTCTTCCGCGTGCTCGACATCGTGCACAAAGTGACCCCGTTGCGAAACGGCTTCCTCGGCGAATTTGCGGTCGTCTTGCGCTTCCGCCAGCCTTGCTAACGCCTCTCGGAATTCCATCAGATCGAGGTGAACGCGCATGACTACGAGCGATTTCCGGTCGGCTTCATAAAACCGCTGCGCCGGAACTTCGACGCGTTTAAACTGCCACATCGCGATAAAGTCGGCCGTGCCCATCAAAAACACGATGAGCAGGAAACAAGCAGCCAAGCGCGGCCCGATGTTCAGGCGCCGGGGCCGCAGAAACTTACCGAACGCACGAGTCCATACTGAGCGGTCCGTCGCGGCTTGTCCGTTCATCGTTGGGCTCGCTCGAGGTTTCGTTTGGCCGCGCTGTGCTCGTTACTTCGGGCCGGTCTGAAAAAGCCGTTGTCTGCCGTGAGGGCAGTCGAAGTGTCTACCTCAGTGACACCATTCGCGCGGACACTGTGGGCCTCGAAACCGGTGATATGCACCAGTTGCTCTTGCAGGTCGGCTGCGGCCTTCGCCGCAGTGGTGTGTCCGGTCAGGACGGAATGAACAGCTTCAAAATAGGCGCGCGAAACCTCCGGATAGTTTTTGCCGGTTTCCGTGGAGGGCCGCACGGCAAAGCCATTTTTGTAAGCTTTCTTTAGAGCGGTGAGATAAGGCGCGGCGGCGCGTACGCTGGGGTCCTGGTTCAACTGAGGGATCGTCGGCACGCCCGAATACATCTGCAACCGCTTGAGTTCCACGTCGCGGCGGCACAGGTAGCGAACCAGCATCACCGCCTCCTGGGTATGCGCCGAGTACTTTGATACGCCGTAGCTGTGCCCGCCGAATGCGCCTATGCTGCTTGTCCGGCCCGCGGGCAATGGAGCGACGTCGTAGTTGTTTGCCTCTGCGCCGGGCGTTTCCGAGCGAGCTAAAAGATACGGTCCTAGCCATCCGCTCCAACTGCGCATGAAAGCTGCGCCACCGACTTTCCAGATGTTGAGCGTGTCCCATTCCTGGTAAGCCACGACTCCCGGAGGAGAGATGGAGCCGACCCAGCGCGCGGCCCTTTGCCAGGACTGGATCGTTTCCCGGTTGTTTACGGTGATCCGGCGATTCTCGATAATCGCGCCGCCTCCCTCGGACTCTTGCCATTCGAGCGCGTTACAGGTCAAAACCTCCGACGGCGCGCCTTGCCAAATAAAACCCCAGAAATTCTTGTGGCCTTTGGCCCGCTCTCTAGCCTGAATGCGGCGAGACATAGTTTCCAGTTCGTCCCAGGTTTTCGGAGGATCCCGGAATCCGTATCTGTGCAGCAGATCCGTACGGTAATACAGAAGACCGACATCGATGTGGTACGGGAGCGCGACCAGTCTCCCGTCCACCGTGTCATTCGCAACCAAATCCGAGGCATGGGCGGCGATCTCGTCGGCGGGGACGTAGGCCTTCAAATCAATCAGATTGTCCGCAAGGATTTTCGGCCAGATGACGTCCACAGCATAAACGTCCGGAATTTTGGCTTCACTTCCCAGGAGGCTCAGCCAAGTGGACAACTCATCGACCGGAGCTTCCGAGGAGGGCAGCACTTTCACATGAATTCCGGTCTCGCGAGTGAACTCGCTGATTTCCTCGGTGCGCCGGTCCTGATATTCCTTATCTAACCAACTCTGGTCAATGAGCGTGACGGTTACATCTGAAGCGCGGGCAGCAGGCCTCTGGCAGCCTGAAAATGGGAAAAGAACACAGACGAAGATCAGAAACCGTTGCGGGCGTGCGAGCTGGCGACGGCCGAGGAACCATAAACAAGAACCAACGCCTCGCGCGGGATTCGTTAACATCAAGAGCCGCCGCAGTTCCGACAAGATCTCGGCGATTCTAGCATCGCCGAATACAGCTTCGCGCGTTAGGGCTAAGGATTCAAGTAGCAAGCTGTGCGGACGAAGTCGCCGACGTGAGAAGAAGACAAAGTGTCTAATGAAAAGAATGGCGGGGACGACGGGACCCGAACCCGCGCCCTCTGCCGTGACAGCGCCGCGAGCAGCAGCGCCAAGCACCATTGTCAGGCAGTCCCGCGAAGAGAATTAGTGAGAAAAAGCTATAGTTTCATCACTTTTTGCTCTTATGTACTTTCGCTCGAGTACCCGCTTTCCCCGTCAATTTGATCCGATTGTAATCAACGGCAGCACGGACGAGACTTTTTAGAGCACGCTGATTAATCTTATCGCCCTCGAAAAGATCGATCGCTCGCCACGCGTTGCCTCCGAGGCCCGCGTTGAAGAGCTTGTCAGGATCCGGGAGCCTCGCTCCGTGGGCAAAGGTAAGCTTTACCTTATCTTTGTGGGCGTTGGCGACCGCGATCATTCCGTCGTGAGACCACACCGGGCTTCCCATCCATTTCCATTCCTCGATTATCTTCCGGTCGGCCTCAAGGATGCTCTTGCGGATGCTGGCGAGCGTCTTGCCACGCCAGTCTGTGAGTTCTGCGATCAGCTGGTCAATACGTTCTGATGGATTCATTGGATCTTTATACCTCCAATTCCTGTCCCGTTTTCATGCCAGTAGTCTTATTCTTCGAAATAAGTCGTCGAAGGACATGGCTTTTCCACATCCACAATCCCGAAATGACCATTGCAGGAAGGAAGACAAACCGAGTAGCGGGGGCATAGTTTGGAAGTTTTTCAAACGGACTATAAATATAACCGAGTATTGGAATGCTGAAGACGATGTGAGTCCAGCGAAAAACCGAACGTTTGGTGGCCTCTTTCATGATGAATTTGTCCTCCATTTATCGACGACACCGCGTCATTTACTCTGGTTGGGCCTTTCGATACCGAACTGCTTGGCGTACTCGGCGTTCAATCGCTGCCAGCGGAGGAACTTCATGGCTTCGGGGCCAACGATGCGGCCGATGGGAGTTCCGCTGAGAAGGTGATCCAGAACATCGAAACAAATGTGCCACCCGGCAGCACCCTTTGAAATGAAGCGGCGATCGATGTTGGTCCACAGCGTCAGGCGCGTGCCGCCACCAAAGGCTTCGAGTTCCCACCGCATATCGAAGCCACCCCAGTTGTACTCAAGCGCCTTGGGAGCGTCGGCTCGCGTCACTGTTGTTTCGGAAACGCGCAGCGTGGGCGCTCCCACCGTGGTGAGTTTCGCCGTGGTTCCAACCGTACCCAGGCTCCTATCGGCGTCGAAGGGCGCCCACTCGCGCAGATGCGCTGGGTCGGTGAGCGCCTGCCAGACTTTTTCCGGCGAGTGGTGCAGTTCTCTGACGAGAATGAGTGTCCACTTCTCTCCGTCCTTTCGTATCTGCGCTCCGCTGGCTGGACCCGGTGCGTACTGCTCGCGATAAGTCACCTTCTTCTCCTTAATGTGAATAGCGCGCCAGCTGGGTGAGCTGAATGAGGTTGCCGCAGGTGTCCTTCAGCATCGCAATGGTCGAGCCGGTCACGTCGGTGGGCGGCATCGTGAACTCGGCGCCGCGGGTCTTGATCCGCTCGTAATCGCCCTTGACGTCGTCGGTGAAGAACATGGCCCCGGGCTGGCCCTGTTGAAACATCGCCTGCTGATACGTCTTGGCTGCGGGGTTGTTGTTCAGCGCTAACTGCAACTCGGTGCCGTCCGGCTCCTCGGGCGAGGCCACGGTCAGCCAGCGATATGGGCCCTGACTGAAATCGGTCTTCTTGGCAAAGCCCAGTACCTCCGTATAGAAGCGCAGGGCCTTGTCCTGGTCGTCTACGTATACGCTGGTCACTTTGATTTTCATTTCGCTTCTCCTCTGTCACGTTCGCGGTTTGAGCCGCGTCGCCTTCTCCTTGTCTTCCTTTTTGTTGGTGTTGATTGATCCATGCGGTCGAGGTGGCGTTCGAGAGCATCTAGGTGAGCGGACCAGACCCGACGGAACGGAGCCAGCCAGGCATCCACCTCCTGAAGTGGTTCAGGTTTCAATCGGTAGAGACGGCGTTGTGCGTCCACCGTGGATTCGACGAAACCGGCCTCCCGCAGCACTCGCAGGTGCTTTGACACGGTCGGCTGCGGCATACGAAGTTGACGCTCGATCTCTCCAACCGACTGTTGTGACGAGACCAGGAGGCTCAGTATCGCGCGGCGGTTCGGCTCCGCAATGATTTCGAATACAGACTCCATTCTTTTTATATACCTCACAGAGCATATACGTGTCAAGGTATATTCAAGCAGGGCCCAGGCAAGGTTTCAGTCGGCGTGCGAGGATGCACCGTCCGATGCGTTTTTAGCAGGTGCGATTCAGAGCGCTGCGCGCTCCGACCGAGGTGGGATGAGCGCAACAGTGCAGTCTCTTGTGGGTTGACTTGCGGTAGCGGATGAACCGATCATGCTTAATTGGTTTGGAAGGAATGGCGGGGACGACGGGACTCGAACCCGGGACCTCTGCCGTGACAGCGCGTGGGTTTGAAGTACTTTTAACAACATGGTTGCGGAACTGATCCAGCGTGATGTCTGGGGGAGGCCCACGCTGGCCGTGATCCGGCAGTTGGAGTCGGTGGGGCGGCCTCCAAGAACAATTCGGACCTCGAAACAAAATCCCGCCCAGGGATCATTCCGGATGAACCGTCGAGGCTTTATTTCCGCAACAGGGGCAATGCCGGGGACAGGCGCGATCGCAGGTGTGGTGTCGTTTCCCTTGATTTCGGCCCTACCTCCCGAAGTGACTTCCATTACACCGGAAGAGATTAGAGACTGTGCGCACCAAGGGCACGTGGAAGCGTTCGAGGACACTCCCAAGAATTGACTGCCCCACGAGATCCCATTCGACGTAATTGGTCTTGCGCTTCCAAAGGCGCTGCAAGGACGACCTATGAAACTGCCAGCTGTGATCTTCGCGGCGATTATGATGAACATGCTGAGCTCGCTGGGCTCCGCCGCGGCGACCTGCGAGAGCCTGACCGCCCTGAAGCTGCCAGATACCGCGATAAGGTTTGCCCAGACGGTGGCTGCCGGCGCGTTAAATCCTCCCTCCTCCTTTCCGTCGCCTGGGCCGCGCGGAGGTCTCACCTTCGTTTCAGCGAGGGACCTTCCAGAGTTCTGCAGGGTAGCTGCGGTCACTAGGCCCTCGACGGATTCCGAAATCAAGTTTGAGGTTTGGATGCCTACCGCCAATTGGAACAGCAAGTTTATGGGCGTCGGTAACGGAGGCATGGCTGGCTCGATCAGCTACGCGAGCATGGCAGCAGCCATGTCCCGAGGCTACGCGACCTCCTCGACCGATACCGGCCATGAAGGCCCGAACAACGACGGAAGCTACGCTCTCGGCCATCGAGAGAAAGTGATCGACTTCGGCTACCGCGCCGTTCACGAAATGACCCTCGTGGCGAAGATCATCATCGCGGCCTACTACGGACGCGCGCCAGCATTCTCCTATTGGAACGGGTGTTCGACCGGGGGCAGACAGGCGTTAACGGAGGCCCAGAGATTTCCAGCTGACTACAACGGAATTGTCGCCGGAGCGCCCGCCAACTTTCTCACGCACTTACAGGCATCGAGCATCTGGAAGGCCCAGGCGATCCGCAACAATCCTGGCGGGCTGATTCCACCTTCCAAGCTTCCCCTGATCCGCAACGCGGTAGTGGCGGCGTGCGACGCTCGCGACGGTGTCAAGGACGGCCTTTTGGGGGATCCGCGGCTTTGTGACTTCGACCTGAAGACCTTGGAGTGCAAGGGCGAGGACGGTCCGGATTGTTTGACCGCCGCGCAAGTAGCCGTAGCCCGGGCGTTCTACAGCCAGACGGTGAATCCACGTACGGGAGAACAGATTTATCCGGGGCTGATGCTGGGCAGTGAACTCGGGTGGAGTTCCGACGTGGGTCGGATGCATGCAGACATAACGAAGACCCAGGCGAGCGAGTATCTGAGATACGGTGTATTTCACGATGCCAACTGGGATTTCACGACATTCGATTTCGATTCCGCGATGGCGTTCGCCGATCGCATTGATGACGGCTTAACCAGGGCCACAGACCCGAATCTGCGGGATTTCTTTCACCGTGGCGGAAAGTTGTTGCAGTACCACGGCTGGAGTGACCCCTCAATATCGCCTCTGAACAGCATCAACTACTACACCAGCGTCCTGGATTTTATGGGGGGCCCCGCGAATGTACGAGACTCCTACCGCCTCTTCATGGCTCCCGGGATGGACCATTGCGGCGGAGGCGATGGCCCGAACACCTTTGATTCGATCCGGGCAATCGACGAATGGGTCGAAACGGGAAAGGCGCCGGACCAGGTCATCGCATCGCACATCCAGGACGGAAAGACCGAACGGACTCGGCCCCTGTGTCCCTACCCACAGTTGGCGCAATACAAGGGAACTGGAAGCACGGACGACGCCGCAAACTTCTCCTGCTCGGTCCCGAAATAGCAGATGCGACGAGCTTGGTTTCTTATAAGTTTCGGCATTAGGTCATGCCTACCATCCAACTGATTGCTCCTACTTCAACCGGTCCCACACCGATTCAATCGTCACCAGAACACCTCCCCTCGACTGGGGGGTGTTTCGTAGAAACATTCGATTACCTCGCAAGGTGACGAATCGCGTTTGGTCCGTATTGACCCAGTTTTGTAGTGATGCAACTTCCACGTGGTGCACCACTTTGTCACAGCTGAACGTGTATCGGCCAGCATAGGCCATAAAGGTAGAATAAGCCTGAGCTCTCTCCTCAGCCGGAGCCGCAACCCTGTCAGGAATGGAAAGTGGCTTTCGTCCATCGTCGGAAATGATCGCCATCATTCTGCCATCCGCCGTGTAGGTGAGAAGTCCTGAAGGATTTTGGCCGAAAGCGGCTTTATTGACCTCACCCTTTTCAGTTGTGGATGTGTTCGATACAAGTTTCCAAGTTCCTACGACGCTATCTTTGCATTGAGCTTCGACGGCCGGTGAGAAGACAACCGCAAGAACCAGGACACGGAAAAGCAAATTGCCAGATGGCATACACGCCTCCTTCCAACTGGAACGGTTCGAATTATAGTCGCGGATGCTAGACGCTACCAGACTGGCGAAAAAAGTGCGCCTCCACTAAGCCAAACGGCTGGGTTTTTGCGAGCAAGCGGTGTCGGGGACCGAGACCCTACTGGGGACAGTCCGTTTTACGAAGATATGTGCGACCGGTCAGGCAACGAGTCGGAATCCAAAAATGCATTGGCTGGCACACGTTTCGTCACACGTATTCGACGCTGCTGAGAAGCGTGGGTACGGAATTCAAAGTGATGCAGGAACTGTTGCGGCATTCAACTCTGCGATGAACCTTGGATGTGTACACCCAGGCAATCGCGCCTGCGAAACATGCAGCTCAGGGAGCGGTCTTGTCCTTGGCGTTTTCACGCGAAGGGAATGGACAGAATGCCAATGTTTACAGGGGCCTGCCGAGTGGATCGTCCTGTTCGAATTAGCCTGAGGCACACGGAGTGATCGGCCCCCACATCGGCAGGGTTACGACACAAGTTACGACACAAGGAATGAGTCCGCGCATAGGGATGGCTGAGTTGTCTGGGTCAGCGAGGCGGACTCGCGGTGACACCTCTGACGGCACTGCGAGCTAACCTAATTTTTTTCAAATTTTTTGTCGGCGACTCAACGACGGAATCCATCGCATTTTCTCTGATGCCATCGACCAGTTATTTCAGCTTCGCGTATTCCGCTTTGGCTTCCTTCAGGATGGGGATGTCGGGGTCGGCGTCTTTCCACAGCGCGAGGAAATCCTGATAAGCCGCCTTGGCTTTGGCGGTGTCGCCCTGCAATACATAGGCGCGAGCGAGCCCGAGCTGGGCGAGCCCGCCGATTGGTTCAGTCTGAACAATCCCGCGATGGGTAAGAATCTTCTGAAATTCTGCAACGGCCTGTGTACCCTGTTTCGCTGACAGATACGCTAGCCCTCGGACATAAACTGGATAGAGACTAAGGCTCATCGAAATATTGCTGGGGGAACCGAGCTCATAGGGCCGCGCCGCTTCCAGGATCTCGATCGCTTTGGCGGGATTCCCGGTATTAATTTGAAGCATGGCGTTGACAGTAGGCAGGTAGTTGAACTGTACCACGGTATCCTCAGGAAAACGGCGCGCCAGGTCATTCAGGAATTTCTTTATCTGCGCCTGGAAGTTCTTGTTGGTATCCGTTAGAGCAAAGGCGAGGGCAATTCCATATTCGACATCGCGGGGAGTGGCGAGTCCCAAGGCAGCCGAGGCGCGCTGCTTAGCTTCGGCTGGATTGCCAAAGAGAGCTTCACGAAGCGCGGCATCGGCTTCGTACCCTGACGCTGTTTCCTTCTCCCCCTCCTTGAGCGCGGAGGCCACGGCCTGGTGAGAGAACTCGCGGGCTTTGGCCGATTGCCCATAGAAGGCCGCCACGTCGGCCTCAGCGGCGATCAGGGCATCCTCAATGCCGGGCTGGTCCTTGGCCCAGTTCACCTGCTTGGCCATCTCGGCAGTATCGTTCTGGAGAAAGCCAAGCTGGTACAAGCCCAAGTGCAAGGCCGGGGAGTCCATTTTTTTTGTTTGCGCTTCCACGGCCAAGTTCCTGGCCTCCTCAAAGTGGTCCGTTTCAATCGAACTGGCAAAAAGATCTGTAATGGCCAGAGCGCTGCCGGGATCCATTTGTACCGCACGCTGCAATCCCTCCAAGCTTTTGTTGGATTGACCAAGCGTGCCGTAATTGGCGTCAAGGTCAACTTGGGCCACTAAATCACGCGGATAGGTTTCTGCCCACAACTCCAGGGCTTGACGAGCCTTCTCCAAATCGCCGGTAGCAAACAAATGGTATTGAGACTCTATGGCGAGGCGCTCTCGTTCGCTAACATGGTCTCGGAGTTCGTACGCTTTCTTCGCATAATCCGCAGCTTTGCTGGACTCTCCGAGGTCGTAGTAACAGGTCGCGAGTGCCGCATAGGCGAGAGCGAAGTTAGGGTCGAGTCGAATCGCTTGTTCCAACTGCGGAATTGCCGCAGTGAAGTCGCCCTTACCCATCATACTGACGCGGCCGCGGCTGAACGCCTGCAGAGCATCCAGGGACGTAGTCGTGACCTGATCGAGCGGGGTATCGAATTTTTCAGCTGTGGCAATGGATTCGCCGAGTTTTTCGCGCATATCGCCGGCAGCTTGACTGAGCGCTTTCAGCACCTGCTCTTTACCATCAGCGGTAGCTTCTGCACGCGCCACGGTGTCACCTGTGTGGCAATTCACCGCGCGCAATTCCAAAACATATTGTTTGCCCAGACTGGCAATGGAGCCGTCGAGAGCAGCTACACTTCCGGCGCGCTGGCAGAGTTCTCGCGCAATCTCCGGTGTGATGCTTTTGTCAGGAGACTGACCCATGAGCCGTAGCGTCTGTTGGATGCGTCGTTCGGAGACGAGACTCAAGAACGGCGACTGTTCGAGTTGGACAGCCAACCCCTGCCGCAGCGTTTCATCGAAGACCGAATCGCCGGTCTTATTCGCAAAGTCGGCAAGAACAATTGTGTCTTTTGTGCTCAATGCGGCCGCAGGTCGCGGGTAAAAGCGAATCGCCAAGGCAAGAATCGCGATCGTCAACAGTACGGTTACACCGACTCTCCAGCGTTTGCGCGCCATCCGTTTGAGACGCCATCCGGTCCTGCTTGCCGCCCCTGCAGATCCCGACACATGTTCCGCGGTCTCTTGCCTGAGCCGCTGGAGATCAGTGCGGATGTCCACGGCTTTCTGGTAGCGAAGTTTGCGATCTTTTTCCAGCGCAATGCTGATGATTTCTTCCAGCTTCGCGGAAACCTGTTTGTTCAGGCGCGTGGGCGCCGTAGGGGCTTTGTTTAGAATCGCTTCGTGACTGACGGCGGCCGTATTGCCGGGAAAAGCCAGACGCCCCGTAGCCATCTCATAGAGCACGGCACCGAAGGAGAACAGGTCGGTGCGTGTATCGAGCTCCTCGCCCCGCGCTTGCTCGGGTGACATGTAGGCGATCGTGCCCACAGTAGATCCTGGGCTGGTCAACATTGCGGCCTCTTCCGCCGTCGGCATACTGGAGAGGCCTTCGTCACCGGAGACTCGTTTGACCAAACCAAAATCGAGAATCTTGGCGTGTCCCAGTTTTGTGACAAAAATGTTAGCCGGTTTAATATCGCGGTGGATGATTCCTGCGGAATGCGCCGCCGCGAGGGCGTCGGCAATCTCTATACTTAAGTCCACCAGCTGACCGAGCGGCAGTGGTTTGCCTGAAATGCAGTGCTTCAGGGTCTGGCCGTCGAGAAACTCAAGCGCAATGAATTGCTGGCCGTCTTGTTCGCCGATGTCGTAAACGGTGCAAATATTCGGGTGATTTAGCGCCGATGCTGCCTCCGCCTCACGCTGAAAGCGGCTCAGTGCCTGAAGGTCTCTGGCTATCTCGTCCGGAAGAAATTTCAACGCGACCGAGCGGTGCAGGCGCGTGTCTTCGGCCTTGTAAACCACACCCATGCCACCACCACCGAGTTTCTCGATGATGCGGTAGTGGGAAACAATGCGGCCGAGTATTGGCGCGGAATCGGTCACTGGCGGTGCATGTTACGCCCACCCGAGCAGCGCAGGCAATTATGCTACTAACATGTGGTCTGTCTTCAGACGTTGGGGGTGGATGAATCGCGTGCCGGCGAACTGTTTCGTGCGAATCGTGCACGAAGTAGGAAAGGGGGAAACTGATGCCGGGTCAACTGACCGGACATTTGAAAGGCACTTGGCAAAGTCTCCCCTTGAAAGTCATCAGTAGACACAAGCCGACTAATCCCGCCGTCGAAGCCGGATAGCTTCCGGTGACTATCCGTCCACAATAATGCCCTCATGGTCGGCGCTAAACGAAGGCCGCGTGATGTTACGTGTAAGGTTAGGGACGGGCGGGTAGGAGATTGGTCCAGTTTTGGAGAACGGTAAGGGGACGATTGTTTTCGTCGGCCGCGACAACCAGAAGGAAGCGCTTGCCGTCGGGACTGACATCGTAGTCGATCATGTCCAAACGATAGATGCGAACCGACGGGCGGTAAGAGAAGAGTCGGACAGGATGGCCGACCTCGATGCTGTCGCCCTTCTCGTGCATGTCGACGCTCATCATTTCGTTGCGCATGGAAATAAAATAGAGCTGCTTGCCATCGCGGCTCCAACGGGGCCAGTGTCCGCCATCGGTGGAAGCCTGCCACATGCCATTTCCGGCCGAGAATGGAACGACAAAAATCTGAGGAGTTCCGTTCGCCAGCATGGTGAAGGCAATAAACCTGCCGTCCGGCGAGAATTGTCCGCTCGTCTGAGTCCCGGTGTTCGCGACGGGCAGCACGCGCGGTTTTTCCCTGGGATCGAGCGGAACAACGCTGATTTCGGAATCTCCGCTCGTCAGATTGGCGCTTTCCGTTAGCAGATAACGGCCATCGGGGGACCAGTCCGTGGCGCTATCAGACGAAGGGAGTTCCTGAAGGGAAGTAGATTCCCCTGCACCCGAAGAGGAACGAGTAACGATGCGGAACATGCTGTTGGGCATACCAAGAGTCACGGTAAACCGTGAACCGTCGGGAGACCAGGTTGGTTCCCCCGCGATGAAGCCGTCAAACGTCAGACGGGCCTTTTGGGGCCCGGACGAATTGAACAGCCACACGTCGTGCGTCGGGTCGCCAGCGGTGACTAGAAAGCGCTGGCCGTCTTTGGAAAGCCGGGGGCCCAGAAAAACGCCTTGATTTCCGACAAAGCTCAGATGTTTGCCGCTGCGATCGACCCATTCGAGGCGGGATTGGGCCATGGCGGCGCCAGTCTGAAATATTAGCGTGTTCGAGGCTTGGGAAGCGGTAAAGGTGGAGTGCCAGACCCCGAGGTCCAATACCACGCTGTCAACGACCGGGCGGGGAGAGCCGGATAGCGAAAGCGAGTTGAGGTCGAAAGCTTGCGCAAGCAGAGTGGAGTCCCTGACGTAGAGGAGATTGCCCTGCGCGTAAGCCGCGCCGGCAAGAGAAGCAACCAGGAAGCGATTGAGTTTGCCATCGAGCGAGGCGACGTAAATGCCGTTCTGCTCACCCTGAGGAGAAGAGTGATTGGAAGCAACGTAGAGGAAATGCTGTCCGTCCGGGAGAAAGAAAGGCCAGCGATGAGTCGAGTGGAGTTTGGTATCGAGCTTGGTGATGGGAGTGGAAGCGCCACCGGTGACGGGAACCTGATGGATAACGTCGCGAGGGCCAGGCGTGAAGAGAATGACGCCGCTCGAGCCCCAAGCGCCGCCGCGGGCCGCGGGCGCGTTGCACAAACTGCGGACCACACCACTGTTGACCTCCAGGGTTTTCAGTTTGCCGTCGGTGAAGAAGCCGATACTCAAGCTGTCGGGAGACCAAAAAGGACTCATGGCGCCATGAGCCCCGGGAAGAGTGCGTTCCGATCCTGTGCGGAGAGAGCGAAGCCAGAGTTCCCCGGCGGCGCCGAAAACAAGTGAGCTGCCGTCGGGGGAAAGAGCGGGCTGTGTGCCCATGTCTCCTTCGATCTCGAAGGAAGTTCCGGCCGGCGGCATGATGGACGAGAAGACTGGGAACGCGGGAGCGGCGCCATCCGGACGGCGCAAAAAGAAAACGGCCAGTGCGGCGATCGAAGCGAGAACAGCGAAGCACCAGGCAAGAAGCTCGCGGCGATTCCTTTTACGCGTTAGCGGGAGCGCAGCGGCGGACGATTGGGCTGAGGGATTGCCGGTGGAGATGGATTTTAGTTCGAGGGCCAGGTCGCGTGCGGATTGCCAGCGGTCATCCGGATCCTTGGCGAGGCACCGGCGGACGATGTGATCTAGCGAGCGAGGCGCGAGCGGCTTGATGCTGGAGATGGGCGCAGGCTCTTTTTCAAGGATGGCGGAGGCCACACTGAGCTGGCTCTTGCCCTCGAAGGCCCGTTGGCCCGTAAGCATTTCGTAGAGAACGGTGCCGAAGGAAAAGACGTCGCTACGACCATCGAGTTCTTTGCCTTCCACTTGCTCGGGCGACATGTACTGGTAGGTGCCCACGATGGTGCCTTGTTCAGTGACCGGAGAGCTGGCGACGACGTTGGTGAGCGTGACGGCGCCCACTGGCGCGATGGTGGGCTTCGCCAGGCCGAAATCGAGGAGCTTGGCGCCGGTTTTGGTGAGCATGATGTTGCCGGGTTTCAAATCGCGGTGGACCACCCCGCTGCGGTGAGCTTTGTCGAGCGCGTCGGCGATCTCCGTGCCAATTTTTAGAACCTGCTCCGTGGGAAGCGGTCCTTTGGCGAGACGGTCAGCCAGGCTCTCGCCCTCGATACATTCCATGACCAGGAAATCCGTGCCGTTCTGCGAGCCGACGTCAAAGAGAGAACAGATATTCGGATGATTCAGCCCGGAAACGGTTTTGGCTTCCCGTTCGAAGCGAAGCTTGCGCGCGGGATCGGCGGAAAGATGCGCCGGAAGAATTTTGATGGCAACCGAGCGGTCGAGACGCGTGTCGCGAGCGCGGTACACTTCGCCCATGCCACCTGCGCCTAGGGGAGACAGTATTTCATACGGGCCGAGCTTAGTGCCTGGAGCAAGAGGCATGGTTGCACAACATTATAGAATGGAATACCAGGCAAGAGACAGGGCGCTTGTACAGAACTGCTCAGTTATCGAAATCAACGGGCACCTCTAGTCGTTCTTGCTATATGACAATATCGCAACGGAAGATCGATCGCGTTACCGGCCGGTGCGGCGCTCCAGTGGAAGTTCAGCTTGCCCATCGCCGTGAATAGCCTTCCAATTTCGCGACGTAGTTTTCTTGGAGAGACGGTCATTTTCGAAGGGGGACGCAAGAATCGTACTTCCGAGTGGCCCGTCAGGCTCGATGCATCGCCTCCTCTTGCGGCTCCGTCTCGCCCAACTGCCATCATTTAGGAAATCTGCTTTGTCGGTGCAAATCGGCCTGCCCGGAGCGGCTCTTTGCTGTTTGGGAGATTTTCTACGCGCCTGCGAGCTTCCCGCGGACCCGGAGTAATCGCTTGGGTAGCGCGCTACCAAGGAAAAGTGGTTTAATTCCGAGTGACCAAGGCCGGGCGGTCAGAAAATCGGAGCAATGAAGAAATACAAATTCAAGGCGAAAATCGAAGCGGGTGGTGGCGGAGGGGCTTATGTGCTTTTTCCATATGATACCGAGAAGGAATTCGCCACCAAAGGGAAGGTGCCTGTAAAGGCGACCTTCAATGGTGTGCCGTATACCGGTTCACTGATCAAGTACCGCAATCCCCTTCACATGATGGGAGTGCCTAAATCCAAACGCGAGCAAATTGGGAAAGGCCCAGGCGATACGATTGAGGTCGTTGTTTGGAGAGATGAAGAGGTAAGAACCGTCGAAGTGCCCGCTCAATTTGAAAAGTTGATCAAGAAAGAAGGGCTGCTTCCAGTTTTCGAAAAACTAAGTTACACCCACCGCAAGGAGTACTGCCGCTGGATTACCGACGCCAAGAAAGAAGAAACACGATTGAAGCGATTGGGGAAAGCCATTGAAAGGCTCAAGAAGGGAATAAGCACCCCTGGGTAGAATAAGGTCACGCGAATTGCACTATGAATGTTGCGGTTGGGGCGCCCCTTGTTAGGGCTACTGGTTTCTTGACTCCTGGGCGCTAACGACGCTCGATCCTCGCCCCGAGAATAAACGGAGGCCGCGCCGGTGGCCTTGCCGTCGTAACTCGCGGTACTTCTGTAGAAGCTTTACGATTCCTAGTCGAATCTTCTTGCCTTCTCTACTCAGATTAAGAAACCCAAGGGTTTTGTCCAGCATCAATCGGAAGAACCTGAAACATCGGATTGGACTGTGGCCCCAGAGGGCGCGCTAACGATGACGGTCGCCGGTTGCTCAAAACTAACGTTCGTCGGAGCCCAGCTCTGTGTTGCTTCACCCTCCAGCTTAAATATGAAAGTTACGGTCATTTTGTGCGGCTCATTGGTCCCCGAGGGCGAACAAAACCGCCAGTTCTTCAAAGCATTCACGGCTGATTCTCCTAAAATCCGATGAGCTTGGTCAAGAATGTCGATGTCGCCGGGCACCCCATTCGAATCTACATCAACCTGGACATGGACATTCCCTTGGATTAGCGCCTGACGGGCAATCGGTGAGTATCGGGGAGCAACAAACTTGCACAAACACATGGGTCGTGTTTCAGGCTCGGAGGATGACGCTGCAGCGGTACACGCAAGTAGCAGAGTTGCGAGTATAAGTTTTGTCTTCATGATTTTGCCTTCGGCGGTTTCGAGTCGGTAACCATGCGGCGACACTACCACGCGGGATAAAAGCACATCAAGATATCGGACGACTGGTCTGTGGTAGACTCCACCCATGCGTTACCTCCCGCTCTTATTGCTCCTCCTCCTCGTGGCGCTCACGAGTTGGTACAGGCGGAAGGAAGCTAGCAAGCAAAAATCACGGATTGGAAGGCCGCAGGGGATAATCGGCTGGACGGCCAGAAAACTTTCGGCCGAAGGAGAAAGTGCTTTTGTTTGACTCCCTTTATGGAGCTCATCGGGGACTGACGGACAGCCGAGAGTTTCTAATTGCCTGGGATACCAATTCTGACCATCTTTTCGTTTTCAAAACGAAAGTCAATGCCCTCGAACACTAGCCTTTTCGAAATGACTCCCAAGTAAGTGCCAGAGAACTCAGCAGTGGGTTGGCCATATGCCCTTTTCACCTCCTCAACGGATGATTGCCAGCTGATGCCCTTATCGACCAGCCCGCAGAAGACAGCGAACTCCGGGCTATCTCCTAGCCGGTTGTAAAAATAGATGTTGTGGACTGTGCCACTGTCATTCTCGAAGGAGACCTGAATTCCTTTCGACTCATAGTCTTTGAAATAGACATGTGCATACTTTCTTGAAGGTCGCCCCTCCCCTAGAAAATCATCAACGGTCTTCGAAGGAGCTCCAATGCGAATCGGCCCCCCCTTCGCCAGCAACAATTTTGGGTTGCCCTTCACCCACTTGGCAGTCAACTTGGTGTGGCACCGCCGAAGTGTCGACCGTTTGGCACTCTACTTTACGTCCAGTTACATCCGCTTTTTGTTGTCTTCGCGGGAAATCCCAGAAGCTCTGTGCCTCTCCGCGCAGGTCGGTACCTTCGACCTTGAGAATCATTGCAAGACCGCTGAAACCCGTGGTCCACACAATTTCGAGGGATTGGGAGCTTTTGGGTGACCAGTAAGACCCGCGATGAATACTGGGTTCTACACCGGGAGCAGGCTTAACTACATACCCTTCCGATTCCCACCCCTGCGTTCCTCTCTCGGCGAAAAGCTGGATTCGATGAGGGGGAGTCACAAAGACTGCATCCTCTCCCAGATTCAAGTTTGGTCGCCAGGCCGAAAGAGTGAGTTCATAGCACCCTTGAATATTTTCCGGTTTAACGAGTTCAGGTTTTCGTTGTTCCTGCGCCGTTACGAATTCTACGCAGTCCCCAAAGGTGTAGCCGACAATGCTCAGAATCAGAACTCGGGCGGCTAGCTGTTTCATTCGTGTATTTCAACACAGAAGTCAAAAACGCAGCAAGAATTGTCCTTAACCCCCGATTAACGCTGATGCCGCGCTTTACCGGATGCGCGTTTTTCACAGCGTGAAGTTGGGCGAGGTGCTCTGTGCGCGTTCGGTTAAACCGTTAGAAGGAAGCCGCTCGTGTTTGCGGCGCACGAGGGCGACTGTTCTGCATTCGGTGGGCTAGCGCGCTGAAGTTACTGCGGCAATGTGGCGGAACTTCGTTTCATCGGTGAGCGAACTTGAATACTGACGACGTTCGAGTCTACGGTTCCTTCCCAAGCTTTAAATGGGAGCTTCTCGATATCCTCCTGGTTGAGACGGGCCGCGTTATAAGCGAACGCTGGGGATATACCCCGGGACGTGTATTGCGCTTTGACTCGATAGTGACCGGGTTTCTCTAGCGGTGGATAATTGCGCGGGTCCATGTAAATGACTGTTCCGTAGTAGTAGTGCTTTCTCAGCGTAAGCCAGTTGATGACAAAGGTTTTTGCCAAATCTGGATGGGCCTCCGGTATGGCATCCGCCGCGCCTACTTGGTTCGAGCCTTGCCAGCCTGATTTCGTTTCCAGGTACAGCGTCAGGACTGCATTGAAGTAAATGTTCTCAATATTTTGGGCGACGAAAGTATCTTCCGTGCCAACGTTCCAGATTTCTACCCTCAGCGACAATGTATCGTCGGGGTGAATTACGCTCTTCTCGGGTGTCAGCTTTAGTTCGATTTGTGGAGACGAGGCCTCAGGTTTGGAGGGATTCGCAACCCCTAGAGTTGAGACGACCGGCAAAAGGAATATCAGCGCAAAACATAAACTATGACGCCTGAACATGCTCTTCTCCTTTCCACGACGAGATGATACATCGAGGACGGTTGGTTTTCGGTCGGTGAGCGTGACCAAGGTCTCGGAGTTAAAATTACCGGCATGGACAGGAACTGGTGTTGCTCTGGAGTTTCAAATGCACGCCTCCCACCCGCACGGAGGACTGGAAGGCCAGAAAACTTCCGGCCGCAGGCGCGGTTTCTTGCTTGACTCCCTTTATGGAACTACTCGGGAGTTGGCTCGCCTTGCACCACAACCAAGAACACCACACCGACAATGGTAAACATTCGGAATGCCTCTTCCTGCCCATTCCATATTTGCGACTGCCACATCAGAAACCATTCGCCCCCGACATCGAGGAATGCCACCAACCACATCAGCAGGCTCGTCGTCAGCGCAATCACGGCGACGTTCAGCGCAGCGGCGAATTGCGCCCTGTCCGCACGATACGATTTCAGCAACCGAACACCACCCCACCAGCACAGAAGCATAGTGGCTGATTCCCAGGCGATGATGCCGATGTAGAAGACCGTATGTACTAGCGGCGACTTGACGGTGCGCCACATGAGGTGGTTTCCCGGAAAGGTTGAGTCCATCATCAGGACGTGGCGGACAAACTCGTAGTTGGAGCCATAATCCGTGATGTTGTTTAGGACCAGAATCGTGTAGAAAAGTGCGATTGCAAAAACGAGAACCGCTTTGGAAACGCGAAGCGCCATAACATGCCGCATAGGTTGCACGCAGGAATTATATCTTCTCGGTGACTTACCGCGAACTTTCTTGGAGTGCGCACAAGTCCAGACCGTCCATGTGGATTCAGTGATTTTCGCATGTCCGACCCCCGATGTCGTGAACGACGAAGCCATGGGAAGCGGGCAAGGGGTAATTCCAGGCCGGCCCAAGAGGAGCGCCTGATTCTCGATAAACCATGGCATTGCATCAAGTCCGAAGCGCCTTTTTGTTGCATGACAGACCGCCGTTACCGGGAGAAGTGGCTTTGCCTGTGCCGGTAAAAGAGCCAAAAGTTCGATGTCGATTTTTGTTTTTCGTATCAGTCCCAGTTGGGACTGGGAACCCGCGCCAGGAAGCAATCTCGCCCAGCATCCAGGCTCCGAAATTGCGCACAAATCCAACATGTGGATTGGAGGCCAGAACCATCCTATTCAGTGGGGCAGAGTGGACCGCGAGAAAACGTCCGGCCCACATTTTGATGCCAGGTGATGCGCCGACGGCGCATGGGGAGTTGGCGTGGCCCTGCCGGAGCCGATTGCTGGTGGTAAGAGGATTATCACTAGCTATCTCAGTTTGAGATAAAGCATACCCGAGAATTAGCATAAAGCAATCGTGTGACGGTTTTTGAGGCTCCACTACGCAAGGCTTAGTAGGAATATCCTTCAGCATCTGAGGGGGCGATTCCGCACGCGGTGGAAGTTAAGGACCATGTTCAACGAATACGACGACATCAAGGAGATTCCAAATGACACGAGTTCTACGGCACCTGATATTTTGGTCTGCCTGTCTTGCGTTGGTTCCTTGTATGCGGGCGAGTTGGGGAACCCCCACCTCGACCGGTACTAACACTGGAGTCGGCAATCCGTCCTGCGCTTTCGTGTCGACAAAGCTGGTTGCGTGTGCGGTACGGACCGACAAGGCCGCGATCATGGTGAATCACTTCAATGGGACCACGTGGGCAGGATGGACGACCCTGGCCATGTCTGTAAGTTCGGACCCTAGTTGTACGAGCAACGGCGCCGGCTCAGTGATTTGTGCTGCCACCGCTACCACTGGGGGCATGGAAGTCTCCGTTTTCAATGGCACGGCGTGGAGCACACCAACAACAGTAACCGGAGCGCTCTATTCCGCCCCGAGTTGTGCCGAACTTCCCGCCGAGGAGGTCCTATGCGTGGCTCGCGGTGCGACAGGTGGCCTGTCATGGTCGACGTACAACGGCACGACGTGGAAGGCGTTTGCGACCCTTGCCACCACAGCCGTCTCCGCGCCAAGCTGCACCACGGATAACCACAATGGCGTGGTTTGTTCAATATTCACGACCGGAGGCGCCACGCTGGTCAATCGCTTTGCGTCCGCGAAATGGACGGGTTTCCTCGACATCGGCGGAATCGCCGGCGGCGAGCCGGATTGCACATCTTTGAATTCGGCTGGCAGAGTGACATGCTTCGCGAAGGCATATACCACGGGAATATTCGTAAACCTCTTTAATGGAAGTTCTTGGGTCGCGGGAGATTGGTCGGGCTACGAAGGTCTCGGAGGTGCGGTAAACGACAACGCCAGTTGCACCAGTCAATCTACAGGCGAACTAGTCTGCGGCGTGATCGCTGTCACGGACGCCGCGTTCTACGCGAACGTTTACAACGGTTCTTTTTGGACTGGCTGGGAAAAGGTCGGCGGAAAAGGGGTCGGCTCGCCTTCCTGCGCACCGCTCGGCACAGGTAAAGTCGTGTGCCTAATCATGGGCCCGACTAACACACTTACTAGCACCGTTGGGCCGTAACGCAGCGTCGTTATCCTGGTAAACGTTAGCGTTTTATCGGAGGCGCGCTTTCACAAAAGCGTGAAGTTGGGCGTGATGCTTCGGCGCGGTATATATCGCTGGCGGAGTAGGAAGTTTTGCAATATTCCTGTTCAACATATCCTCAGCGCGTCCCGAGCTGGACAGGTGGATGTGGATTGTTGTAGGAGATACGCGTATACACTCGACTCGAGGGTCACATGGAGCGCAATGAAATGTGCGTCTGCGGACATCCGCAGTCGCTACACAGAACTTACGGCTGCAACGGCTCGCATCCCAATCCAGACCCCAAAAAAACCGACCGTGTCGGCTGTCAGTGCAGAGCATTCCAAAAACCCAAGGCTGCTCACGGTTAGTCACGGCCGCAGTGGTTCTTTTGCCAGCTGGGACATGCCAAGTCGTTGCGCGAAATTTGCGGAGGCTTAGCCGCCAGCGAGGGCAAACTTCGTCATCTGGGTTTGCCCGCGGCTCCGGCTCGCTCCACTCTGGCCTACGCCAACGAACATCGGCCTTGGCAGTTGTGCCAAACGGTGTTTGACCAGCTACTGGCGAAATGCCAGACCTTGGCGGCCAGCCAACCAGGAACGAGGAAGAAGCTGAAGTTCCGTTTCAAGAACCCGCTGCTGAGCCTGGACGCCTCGGTGATCGATCTGTGCGCCACGATGTTTGACTGGGCCAAGTTTCGATTGACGAAAGGGGCGGTGAAACTACATTTGCTGCTAGATCATGATGGCTATCTGCCGTCTTATGCGGTCATCACGGAGGGCAAGAAACATGAGGTACGCGTGGCACGGCAGATGCGATTTGCGCCGGGGACGATTTTGGTGTTTGACCGTGGATACACGGACTATGAGTGGTTTGTGAACTTGATCCAGCAAGGAGTTTATTTTGTGACGCGGCTGAAGGAAAACGCAGATTACGGAGTGGTTGAGGAACTCGCCATTCCGCAGCGGCGGGGCGTGTGGCGCGATCAAGTGATCTTTTTCTACAAGCTAGCCCAGACCGACATCCATGCGTACTTCCGGCGCATTGAGTTCTACGATGAAGAAAACGATCGGGTGCTGGTATTTCTCACTAGCCACATGGGGTTGGCGGCAGCCACCATCGCTGCGGTATACAAGGAACGCTGGCAGATTGAGTTATTTTTTCGAGCCCTGAAGCAATCGCTACGGGTGAAAACCTTTGTGGGAACTTCGGCCAATGCGCTGAAAACCCAACTCTGGACAGCGCTGATCGCCATCTTGCTGGTGAAATACCTACAGTTGAAGTCACGCTTTGGCTGGGCGCTATCCAATCTCGTGGCGCTGCTGCAACAGCAACTGTTTGTCTATCGTGATCTGTGGGCATGGATCGATGATCCATTCCAGCCTCCGCCGATACCGGCAGGGTTGCCAGAACAATTGGCTTTGCAGCTTGGCTAAGCGGGAAAAAGATTTGGACAGCAGAAACAATCTCACTTTCCAAAGGCAGTGCAATTACGACATTTCGGGGGAGCCAACTTAGACAGCATCCATCAACAGCAGCGCTTCAGAATGGCCAACCTGCCCTCCGCACAGGCAGCGAGAGGGTGAATTATGCTGTGTTTTTATGATTGCCGGGCCGAGTTCTCAGCTAATTTGGACAGCAATGATTCAATATCATTTCCGGCTCACCCGCCCTGCGTCGAGGGAAACCAGCCATTGCTTGCTACAGATTCCGGACGGGTTGAGTTGGGCCCCGTTCGATTGGACATTTGGTCCCGGATTTGCCTATAAGTAAGTGAGACCCATGGGGCAATCGGAAACAAGGAGAAACACCATGGCATCGAAGAAACCGACCAGGAAGCTAAAGAAGGCCAAGAAGCTAGAACCGACGAAGCCGCTCATAACAAGTCACAGTACGGGGGGCGGAGCACAAGGACCTACCAAGAACTAGTCGCTCATCGTAACCAAATGTATGCGACGGCCAGAAGTACATGTGGATTCAAGTTTCCGAGTAGCCGGGCGCCATTGCTGGCGCCCAGCCCTCTAAGAACCGGACTTGAAGGTTTCCCCTCATCCGGCTCGAGCACCCCAAAACGCCCCCCTGAATCACGAGGACGCGGCCCGATTCAATTCGAATAGGACCTACTCGATACTGACTTGCTGCCGATTCGCGGTGGAGAATCCACCGGTCGTGTGTGAAGCTGCACCAACGGCTTGCGCCGTCGTCATTTGCTTTGCTTCATTCATCGGTTCCTCAAGAGTTCTCGAGTTGAGCACCAACGGGAAGTCAGCTCCGTTTCCGGCGAGGTGATGTTGTCTCCCTGAGGCGACGCAACCTCTATCTGCCCGATTACAGGGCAGCCTTCGCTTGCTCCCATTTCCGTTACCCGCATCGCCAGCGGTTCATCTTGCGATGAACTTTCCCCTTGCGGGGAGCGATACGGGCTTACCCTGTTCCGCTGAAAGGACGCGATGCGGTTAGGTCTGCTCTATACGCCGGCGGTGTTGACTACCCATGGCCGAGGAATCGGAAGCCTCGGCACTCACTGCCAGAAGAGCCGCGCAGCATTTTAGGCTCTCTTCGCGTGACGACGCTTACGAGCATTTGTATATTCTGACCATACGACCAAGCCTAGGCCCGCTCCACCTAATGCTGGCAGATACACCGTGGCCTCGCGGTTTCGGCGCCGCTCTTACGAGCGTGGATACATTGTCCAAGGGCTCCAGAACGGTTCGTTGCCTCCCCGCTCTGCCTTGTAGGCTACGTGCGATGGGACGCACGGTCTGATCGAGTTCCTCCTCTCCAGACAATCCTTTTCAGCAGCTTTACAGGTCGCAGTCCGATTGCGCGACTGAATCGGGCACTACACGGAACACGGATACAAATTGCGTAATTCTATGTTCCGTTCGTTTCCGCGTTCAATCCATTCCTGGTTATACGGGGAGATGTCCGGCACCATCTGACCTTCACCTTCCTCAATAGAGGGAGGCCCGTCGCACCCAAGTGCGCATCCGCCATCCGGGCATGGGATGGGCAACGCGAGCGTGGCCACTTGGGGCACTGGGTGTTCTGTCGCCAGATACTTACTCCGTGGCGTGGGCCGATTTGGGTCAAAAGGATAATACTGAACGCTGACCCTAAGCCTACCTCTTACAGGAACCTCACGCCATATCTGGCTTCCAAAATCTACCACGTCTACAGTCGACCTAACGCAATGTCCCTCGTGATTGGCCGCACCCGGCGCGAGCGGTTTAACACTCAGAATTGAAATGATGTCAGAAGCCCCATAGAGGTTGAGCCATCTTTCTCTGCCATTTTTCTCGGGCACGCTGGATAAGAGCTTCGCGGAGACATCGATGTAGAGCCCCATTGTGGGCAGAAAGACGGGTTTTGCGGAACGGTTCACGAGGTCGAAACTCACGTCCAAGCAGCCATTCTCCCACTTGAGCGGTTTCGCAAGGCGAATCTCAAGCGGTTCTAGGGGTTGTACACCGGCAATATCATTGGGCTCAGGTTGTGTTCCCACAAATATCGCAATAAGGCCCAATGTAAAGGGGAGCAGTGTATTCACAATCCACCTGTCAAAAGCAGAGCATATGGGATAGTTAGGCACCGCCTGGACGAGAAAGTGTCCTAAACACATCCTCGCCAGTACACTCTCTCTATTCGCCTCGCGCCACCAACGGAGGTAAGCCCCACCGTCGATGTGGATTTCGGTGGCTTTCTCATGTCCGATATCCCCGTGAGGCGAGGGGCCGAGTCCTGGAGAAGGGTGGAGAATCATATTTCAGACCGGCCCGAAAGTAGTGCCCGTCAGAGCGCGGCAAATTTAATTCTCGATTCCAGATTTCTTCGCTTGCTGTTTTTTTAAGTGGCCCGGCCAGTCCCAAATGAGACCGCGTGCTACCGCTGATACAGCGAGTGTTTATATTCTCCAAATCGCGCCATAACCATCCTTACGTACTCAGCGCCCTTATCGGACATGTTCCCAGGGCGAATGTTCGGTAATATGCAACGTATGAGCGACCCCCCTGAAGATGCAGTCCGAGAAATTGAGCACATCCATTCAAAGTGGCTCGAATTCAAAACCGCTGGAGAGGTTCGCAGCTTGATGGCGTTGTGCGCCGATGACATCGAGTTGTGGCCGCCCGACGCGCGCCCTTTGATTGGGCGTGAGGCAGTTTCAGCCTCAATGGCGCATGGGGCTGCTAGAATTCACGGTATTGAGATTAGCGAACGTCGGATTCGAGGTTCGAACGAGCTTGCTGACTTGACCGCGAACTATAAGACGACGTTCTCCCTGGACGAGAATTCCGCACCAACACGGTCAAGCGGAAGCCATCTTTGGATACTGCGGCGGCAGGCCGGCAGATGGGTCGTCACTCTCGTGAATTGGTCAAGGTGGTGACCAGCGGCAGCCCTTCCTGAAGCAGATTGATTCAAGTCCTGATGACTCCCTTTCTTTGGGGCTCGGTTATTGCAGCTTCGCGTACTCCGCTTTGGCTTCCTTCAGGATGGGAATATCAGGGTCGGCGTCTTTCCAGAGGGTGAAGAAATCCTGATATGCACTTTTCGTTTTGGCGGTGTCACCCGATAGCGCGTAAGCGCGCGCCAATCCCAAATGCGCCAGTGCGCCGATTGGTGCATTCACGACGACGCCCGGGTGGTCGAGAATTTTCTGAAACTCGGCTGCGGCTGCACTGCCTTGGTGTGCTGCCACACAAGCGTCGCCACGTAGGTAAACGGGGTAAAGACCGAAATTAACGTTCTGAGCAGGAGAACCGAACTCGTACGTAGCAGCCGGGGTGAGCGCTTCGATTGCCTTACTGGCGCTGCCCCCTTGCAGAGCAATGGCTGCGTGGATTGCGGGTAGGTAATTAAACTGCACAATCGTGTCTTCCGGGAAGCGTTTGGCCAGGTCGGCGGCCAGCCGGGTGGCTTGAGCGGCATCACCCGCCAGACCTAACGCGATGGCCGATATAGCTTCAACATCTCTGCCGTTCGAGAGAACCAGCGCGGCATGCGCTTGTTGCTTTGCACGGCTCATGTTGCCTACCAAGGCCTCGCGCCACGCAGCTTCCGCCTCGTATCCAGCCGCCGTTTCTTTTTCATCTGCACGTTGGGCCGATTCGGATGCACGCCGTGTCAGTGCCCGTGCTTTGGAAAACTGCCCGGCATAAGCGGCAGTGTCCGATTCGTTGTAGAGCATAACGTCTTCGAATCCGGGCTTTCCCATCAGCCCAGCCGCCTCACGCTCCATTCCTGCCGCATCGTGTTGCAGGAAATCAATAAAATAAAGCTCAAGGTGATTTCCAGGATTATCCAGATTGCGGGCTTGCGCCTCCTGCGCTGTCGCCCTGGCTTTATCCGGGCGGTTAACAGTCAAATAGCCGACAACGAGGTTCGTATAGCTGACTCCGCTTCCGGGACTAAGTTTTAGCGCCTCTTGGTCCGCAGTGAGGGACTTATCGTAGTCGCCCAGAGACAAGTAGATGTTGCTCAGGTTGTCGGGCGGAGTTTCGTCGCGCGGGTAGGTCTGCGCCCACAGTTCATAGGCCTTGCGCGATGCTTCCAGGTTCCCGGTGACGTAATCTTCATAGTGCGAGGCGATGTAGAACTTCTCGCGCTCGCTTACCCGTTCGCGCAGTTCGTAGGCCTTGCGAGTATTTTCGGCGGCACGGGCGGTCTGGCCCAGGTTTCCGTAATTCGTCCCCAGCCGCGCATAGGCCATTGCGAAATTAGGGTCTAGGCTCACGGCCCGCTGGAGCAACGGGATGGCGGCAGCGTTATCGCGCTTCACTACCTGTACCTGGTAACCCAGGCTGTAGGCCTGCAGCGCCTCCAGCGATGGCGTGGTCACGTTCTCCGCTGGCGCGTCATACTTTTGAACGGAGGCCAGTGATTCGCCCAGCTTCACGCGCGTCTTTGTCGCCGCCTCCCCCAGCGCTTTCAGCACCTGCTCCTTGCCGCTGGCCGTGGTCTGCTCGTTCGCTAGTACAGCGCCGCTGCGGCAGTTCACAGCCTTTAGCCCCACAACATACTGGCTACCGAGACTGGAAATCGAGCCTTCGATGCTGGCAGCACTGGCGGTGCGCTGGCAGACTTCGCGGGCCAACTCGCGCGTCAGCCTCGCGTCCTTGGGCTGCGCCATGAGGGCCAGCGTCTGCGCCACGCTCTCATCGGAGAGCAAGTTCAGAAACGGCGACTGCTCCAGTTGCGACGACAGCCCCTGCCGCAGCGTACCGTCGAACACCTCATCTCCCGTGGTGTTTGTGAAATCGGTGAGAACGATGGTGTCCTTCTCGGTTAGTGGTGCTGCGTGACGCGACCGGAAGTAGAGACCACCAGCGACCAAGGCGGCGACCACAACTACGGCAGCGGGAACCAGAATCTTCCGGAGTTTCTTCCCTGCGGTGCCCGGAACTTCCGCGACTTTCACGCCACCCGATGAAGTAGCAGCCGGAACAGAACCAGATGACGCCACGGGCTGCTGAGCTGCGGGCTGAGATGGTGTATCGTGTGGCGCTGCCACTGGTCCGGAACTGGATGCTGACACTCGGCCTGTATCCGTGTCTCGCTTCAAACGCTGCAGCTCTGATTTCATATCAGAGGCATGCTGGTAACGCAGATTGCGGTCTTTCTCCAACGCCCTGTTTATGACATCTTCTAGTTTCGGCGGGATGTCAGGGTTGAGACGTATCGCTGCTAATGGAGTGCGGTTCAGAATGGCTTCCGTGATAACACCCGAACTTTCTCCCCGAAAGGGCAACCCCCCAGTGGACATCTCGTACAGCACCGCTCCGAAAGAGAACAAATCAGTGCGTGCGTCCAGTTCCTTCGTCCGTACCTGTTCGGGCGACATGTAGGCGACTGTGCCGACAGCCGTCCCTGGACTCGTAAGATGCTCTTCGCTCACCCCTGCCGTCGCATCCGTTGCTAAGGTCGCCCCCGAGGCCACAGCTTCCCGCTTCGGTGCTAACTTAGCCAAACCGAAATCCAGTATTTTTGCGTGTCCTCGTTTTGTTACGAAGATGTTAGCTGGCTTGATATCGCGATGAACAATTCCCTCTGTGTGGGCGGCATCCAATCCGTCCGCAATCTGGATGGCCAAATCGAGAACTGATTCTATTTCTATGAGTCGCCCAGAAATGAGGTGCTTCAATGTCACACCATCCAAAAACTCCATGACGATAAACGCTTGGCCGTTTTTTTCACCGATGTCGTAAATCGTGCAGATGTTGGGGTGATTGAGTGCCGAAGCTGCCTCTGCCTCTCGGCTGAACCGTTCCAATGCCTGATGGTCGTGCACTAAATCGTCGGGAAGGAACTTTAAGGCGACAAAACGATGGAGTCGGGTGTCCTCTGCCTTGTAGACCACGCCCATACCACCGCCGCCGAGTTTTTCGATGATGCGGTAATGCGAGATGGTTTGGCCAATCACGCCGGAAAGCCTTTATTTGAGAGGGATGTTAGGCTGCGTCAAGAGGCAAGTCAACGAGTGGAACTCAGGGGATAGCTGCGGGGAACAGAGCTTGCCAGCAGCCAGGTGGACCCAGCTCCTTCCATAAGAAGGAAAGTGAACGCCAGAGTTCCGCGAAGGGGCTGGGCATCATATTTGCAGGAGGCCAAAAGGGAGTGGCCCAATTTTTTTAGCTTGCTGTTGTTTGCAGGCAGATTTACGGCGAGCTGCAATTGTGGGGCGCCGGGAATTGGGATTAAAATTGAGAATCAGGGCGAGATTGGCGCGCGTCGGGAGACCGAAATGCCGCGAGCAAGACAGTTTGCCCCTCTACTATTTCTGGCGGCAGTCGCAACTCTTTTTTGCACTCAGACAGCCGCGCAAGAACTGAAGCCGACCGGCCTATCGCAATGGGACTCCACGAACCAAGTTTTATTTTTCGCTAATTGCGGCGCAGGCAGCGTAGTTCGAGCGTATGAGGACGGTCGTCAACGCGGCGCAGACATAGATATATCCAAGGACTTTCCAGGCATTCAAGAATGCCATGCCGATAGCTTGACGGCTGGCCCTGATGGTACGACCGTGATTGCCGCTCGGTTGAACTTCGGGAAGAATCGCGATATTCGGGAGATGATTCTGACTTATGATTCTTCGGGCACGTTACTGAAGACCTGGGACCCGGCTCCGCAATACGTGGAGGCCATCGCCTACAGCAAAGACGATGATGCGGTTTTTATTCTCGGGGGACGCGACCTGCCGGATGGCCCCTCCTCGGAGACTTGAGGCCAGAAGCTATCGAGAGTGGCTGCATTCAAACGGCAAAATCCTGTCGATTCTTCCCAACGCCCGCTGATATTTGGACAAAACTCGAGGAGGCGGCGGCAAAGAGCTTAGATCTTGAGGAGAAACGTGCTTGGAAGCATCTACTCAGGCATATCGAGACTTACCACGGGTATCCGGTTTTGGGAGAGGATCCACAGCCTGAGCCAGCGCTTCCGTCCGCTATCGAAGAAGCAGTTGAGGCAGCGGGCGGAATCTCCTACATCAGGAGTTGTTCAGAAGAGAAGGTTCTATGGTGCCGTAAGGATTTTCTCTCGGCTTATAAGCAAGTCCACGAAACTCGCAGCGTAGAGGCTGTTGTCGGCAGCAGCGAGGCCAAACGAATTCTTGCGAAAGGCTGCGGCGGGACGAAACCAGAGCGCAAGCGGCTCGCATCGACAACTCCAATATCGGGACAGAAATCCCGCACTTGAAGGAACTTCGTGCAATTCAAGATGGAGATCACGAGAGACGGCCAAAAACTGCAATCCTTGCGATTCAAGGACGGCCTGAATTGAGGAGATTGTAATCCTGAACGCCGCAACCAAACTCGCGCCCGCGCCAGTCAGTTTCGAGCCGGGAGACCTTTTGACGCCGCAAGAACTGGCGGAATGGCTGAAGGTAAAGCCTTCCTGGATTTTCGAGCAAACGCGGCAGAGAGCCAAGGCGCGCAATAAGAACCCGCTGCCTTGCATTCATCTGGGGAAGTACATTCGGTTTTCGCGCGTACAGGTCTGCGAGTGGATGGCCCGAACTAACGGTTGACAGGTCCTTTTTTATGGTATAAATAATACCAGAAAGGACGCAATGCGACGAAAGGCGGGCAGGCCGGAAGTAGCAGCGAGCGAACGGCGGGAGATTATCTTTCGCTTTGTGGCGACGAAAGCGGAAGCCGCCAAGATTCGCGCCGCAGCAAAAGGTCGAAATAGGACACTATCCGAGTACCTTCGCAACGCGGCCATTCCAAAGTAGGCAAGGGGAATTATGCGACAGGACGGCTATATTTTCCGCAAGGGCGATTCATGGTTTCTGCGCTATCGGGACAATTCGCTTGTGGATGGTGTGGTAGTTCGCAGACAAAAGTGCAAGCGCCTCGCCGCGTTCTCTGACCAATACCGGGCGCAAAAGGATTTGGAAGGATTGAAGGCCGATATTCTAAATCCGATCAATAGCGGAAAGGCCCGCCCGGAAAGCACCGTAACCGTGGCGGAGTTTGCGGAGAAACATTGGTTGCCCTGGGCGCGAGAGAACTGCAAGCCGTCAACCGTCGCGGGATACGAAACCATATGGAATACCTATCTCAGGCCGCACCTGCAAAAAATCACCTTGCGCGATTTTCGGACGGTGGACGCGGCCAAGATGTTCGCGGAGATTCATCGTCAGAAGGGAATCGGGCGCACGACGCTGCAACATTGCAAGAGCCGGTTGAGCGGTATTTTTACTCTCGCCCGAAACGTGGGCGCTCTCGACTCGCCGAACCCCGTCATTGGCGCAATGGTTCCCAAACGAGCCGCCGCGCCCGCCGAGACGTATGCCGCGACGCCCGATGAAGTTTTGACCATCCTTGAGATGTTGCGGAAGGATGGGGAAGTGAAGGCACGCGCCGCCGTCGCGCTCATGTTCTTTGCGGGCTTGCGGCCTGGCGAGGCACGCGGAGCGCGTTGGGAAGATTTCGACGGCAAGCGCCTATGCGTCTGCCAATCGGTTTGGCACAAATTCACAACGGAACCAAAAACAGAAAACGCCGCAAGTCCCGTGCCGGTGATCGAAACACTTGCGGACATCCTCGCCGAACTTCGCCAAGCAGACGGAAATCCGGCTAGCGGCCCGATCTTGCGTGGCCCGAGCGGTAAGCCCTTGCTTCTGGACAATGTTTCGAAGCGCGTGGTTATGCCGACGCTCCGGCGCTGCGCGGTATGCGGCAAGCAAGAATCCAAACACAAAGTCGAGCCCAATGAGGCGCACGAATTTAGGCTGAATGAATCCCTACCGGCTTGGCACGGCTGGTATTCGCTGCGACGGGGAGTTGCAACAACGCTCGCGCGGCTGACGAAGGATGGGATGGCATCGAAGGGCTTGCTACGCCACACAAATCTTGCGACGACGACGCGGCACTACGTGAAGGATGTGCCGGAAAACACGCAAATTGCCATGAGTTTGCTGGAAACTCTGTGCAACCAGCGTGCAACGGTTTCCGCTGGAAAGCCGAACTAAGTTACTGAAAAGAATGGCGGGGACGACGGGACTCGGAACGTCCCCCATCGCTGAAAGGCCGTAAGTTGCTGATTTTACATGACGTCAAAGTCGCTAAAAGCGGCCATTCCGCCAAAGTGAGGTACACGGCGGGTACACGGGCGTTTTAGCCCACCTGCGAAAAAAGCCCCTTCGAGAGAACACTCTCGCCGAGCTTCCATTGCGCCGCCGGCGAACTCGTCGCACCATGACGAGACGCACGGAGGACACTTCTGTCCGCAAAAAGGTTTTGTTTAGTTCCGCCGCCCTGGGATTTTGTGGATTACTCGCTCCGCAGTTGCGCCGATGGTTCGCATTGTCACATCTCCCGCGCGCAGCTCTACGATTTGGAAAAACATAACTCGATTAGGTGGGTTGCGATTCGCTACCGCGGCGAGGGGATCGTCCCGATTGACAGCGCGCCGGACATCAACAAAAAATGGGCCGGCGGCGTCGTGCGTGTTTCGATGGTCTTCGGTTTCCGCGGCGTGTCGGCGTGCGTCGGGGAATATCTCGCGGACGCTCTACGGAGGCGGGAGAGCTGGGCGCTCGCGATGCACGATCAGATCCGCGGGCGCAGTTACGAAGGGCGAAGCGAACCGGAGGACGGGCCCGGCGATTGCTGAATCGCCTTTTGCCCGGGTGTCGTAACACTTGCGCCGATGCACTTGATTACGACCATTCTCTTCCTGAAACACGGTGTATGAGTAAGCTGACCAACATCGGGCTCGGCGTGACCTCCTAGTGGGGGTTCTGCTGGTAACGGCGGTTTACGGGCTGTTTCACGGCTACTTCGACCACCGTTCGCTGGACGGACCCACACCGCGTCACAGTAAGCTGCCGCAGCGGCACAATTGATTCGGCTCACATCGACGTCCGCAAGACAAGAGCTGATGGGGTTGCGATAACGTATATCAATATTGCCGATTCGATTGCTAAAGAGTATGTCCCAGCTGCGCCACATTGACCTGGCGATTAGTTCCTGATTTGTCGCGTCATCGGACCAGTCCCGGGCGAGTACCGTGTTCGGCAGGTAGGCAAAAACCCTCGTCGACGCGAACTTGTAACCCACGATGATTGAGGATCGAATCTGTAAAAACCTAGCGTGGCAGAATCAGGTGTTTTTAGGACCGTCGCGAGGGGACTGACGATATTGGAAATCGATAACTAAATTAAGCTCCGCTTTCAGCATAGCTAGCAGCTCGACACCTTTCGCAACTTGATCCGAAGCGCCGAGCTCCTTGTACGTAGTTGTCACCTGTTGCAGCGCCTCATGGATGATCTCATCCGTGGCGCCAGCGGTGTTGACCGATGCTATTTCCTCGGGTGAGGGCGACGCAGAATTCGTCAACAGACATCCTAGATACATTGCCGTGTAAAATCGCAGGTTGGTTTGATGTTTCGGGTCGGAAAAACGGAATCTATCTATCGCCTTATCTACCGCCTTCATCAGTTTGGCGCACGAAAGGTACAGTGCTATCGGATACTTGGAATTGAAGACGGTCTCGTAATCGGCGTCTCTCTTTAGAAGCGACGACGGCCTGGCCCTCGCGTCATTAGGTCTCTGTAGTGCTATTGCCATCACCGATTGAGCCAAATGCGAAATGCTGACGATCTGTTCGATGGCTCGCTTCTCGTTCTTGTAAAAGTTCTTTCTGCGATCGTAATAGAGGCCATGCGGTCGAAGAAATTCCTCGATGTCGCGATGGATTTTTTCGGTCGCTCTCAACGAAGCCACCGGTATTTGCGTCTGGCTGTTGGTGGCCTTGATGATTCTATCCCGGCTCTCGGGCGCAACAGGAACCACCACGCGGACTAACAGATTTCGCTTTTCGTCTTTGGTGTTGTGGTTTTTGAAATGGCTGAAAACTTCGGTTGAAGTTTGTAGCCCATTTACGATTTGCGGATCTTCAATGGTTAGAGTCTTTCCGCTCAGTGTGGCCCGCGCGGCGATGATCGTTATTCCATTGTTCAGCCACCAGAATTCGTCGCCGACATTTTCCAGAAGCGTTTTTTGAATCCCCTCATTGACCTCAGTCGTTCCTTGATAGTCGCGCACGTTGGACTCAAAAATCGATCTCAGAAGCCCGCCATTATCGTCCGTGATGAACTCGAAGTAATCCTGCAAGCTTACTAGGCACACGAACGCGACGGCACCGGACGATGAGATCGGATTTTCCGATAGTTTCAGGGAATACGTGGCGCGAGGTGCCCTTCGAGCGAGTTGGAGCAATTCGCCAGCACCCAGGAAGCGAAAATCAGGTTCAACTGATGAAAATATATGCCTGACCGTCGCTTTCAGCGCATCGGCTTTTCTGGCGACATTCGTACTAGGCTGGTCACCTTTACTCGCATAGCAGTAGACTACTCTTAGCGCGGGGAATTTGGCCGCAAGCTCTTCGTAGAGCGACCTGAATCTAGTGATAATGGCCAGGACCTCCGGATTGTAAACCGAGCTCAGGGAGGACACGTCTTTCGAAAGGTCGAGTAGGTCCTCGGTGAATGCCTTTAGCCGGTCAACCGAAGCCTCAGAGAATCCGGCTGATGTCTTTGCCTGTATTACGACTAGGTCAATCACTACGCTTTTGCGAATCGTCGCTACGTCGGTATCGTCTTGGACTAGCTCTCCGTTCAAAAAGATATAAAGCGAATCAACGCCGCCGTTCCCTCCATCTCCCACTATTCCCGATTCAATTTCATCGTATGAGAGGTCGTAGTCTTTGAGGATTTGTTCGGCAGTGAAAATTTCGCCAAACTTCGATGGAGTGAGTTCGGGAGCTAGCGCCAACTTTTGCTGTTCGAGGATTTTGTCAAGAATGATTCGATCATTGACGCTCAAGGTTCCCTCCGCACGGTTATTATTGCCCTACGTGCGGTTAGTTTCAACGTCCAAGGTTCGCCTCGGCAGTGCACACCGACAAAAACAACTCATTTCGCCCCGTCAAAATTGGTTGCTCTGTAACCAACGTTTTCAAAGAGTTGCGCTGACTGCGACGGCAGGGTTTTTCCCGCACTCTCTAAGCGATTGACTGCGAGCGGTCCCGCCTTTTTTCCGAGTGAGCGGCGGACGCTGCGCGTGGGATACTCCGGACGTTATGCGCCTTGATCGAACTCCCACCTTGGTTAGTTTACCCCTAGGGACATTGGCTTCTTTGAATATGATAGAAATCCCATAGGAACTAGCCCAACCGCATCCGCCGCAAACGCAAGCGGAAACCTTCAAACGGCTTTATCGATCGCGCGCAGAGCACCTCGCCCAACTTCGCTCTTTCGTGAAAACGCGCGTCCGATAAATCTCTAGCGTTTATCACTGACCACTTGCCCGTTACAATGGCCGCGATTGCTACCTGGTCACCGGAAATTTGGTTTTCATGGTAAACTACTTGTGAGCGTACATCCCGGCCGTAGTCAGTGACTGCAGCCAAAAAAAGGGTGACGACTCAGGAGAAAACCAAATGAAGACCGCTGCCCATAAGGCTGCACCAAAGTTAGTTTCTTTCCCGTTTCACTCTTTCCGAAACATAAGCTGCCCAGAAGACATTGCAAACGACCGTAAGGTGTTCGCTGGTCAAGCGCCAGTGACATCGATTTTGGGGCTCGATACGGATGCCAACGTTCGTTCATATTTGCTGGAGGCCGAAGGAAAGGAGCGGCGTCGTGAAACCCAGGTAAACGAGGAAATCAGAACGACGCTTGAAAAGAACCCCGAGCTCTTTTCAATCCTCAACAGTGGCGTCGTAATCGTCGCTCACGGCCACGAAATCGACGAACAGAAAAAGACCCTGTTTCTCAGAAGTCCCAGCATCATCAATGGATCGCAGACTCAAGGGGTACTCCGCGACTACTTCAATAAAGCAGCGGAAAATGACATCGAGACGCCGGCCATGCACATCAAGTACGAAATCATCGTCACTGATGACGACGACTTGATTGGTGAAATTTCGATTGCCCGAAATTTTCAGAACGATGTGGCGAAGATCTCCATCGCTGGTAGACGTGGACGCCTAGACGAGCTAGAACAAAGCCTGAGGAAAAAAGTACCTGGCACGACACTTCAAAGATCAGAAACTGAGCTGTCGGACGAATACGTTCCGACTCAGCGCCTGCTCCAGGTGATTACGGCGCTGATTCCTGCATCATTGTGGCCGAAGCCTGGCGAAACACAAAACCCAAACAAGGTTTACACCTACAGCATGAAGGCGAAGTGTCTGAAGGAATTTGACGAGATCTACGTCAAAGCCCACGATAAAACTCATCCTGAGCACAGTAAAGCAAAAGAGCTCTACCAGTTCTACCTGGATATTGCCGCCGATGCACTGCAGCTCTACATAAAATGGAAGGAGCATCAAGGCTTTAAAGGTACAGGGTTGCGGTGTATCACGAGAGACGCTCGGGAAATCGTTGACGTGCCGGACGGAATGATCTTTCCAATTCTGGCGTCGCTTTCAGCTTTCGCGAAGAAGACGCCGCAAGGATGGACGATCAAGCATCCAAAGCAATTCAAGGATGACGATCTCATTCGATCGGCGAAGTCCGTGTACCAGAGCGTTGCAAACAGCAATCCGTGGATCATGGGAAAGAACAAGGCGTGCTATGCCGCCTTGTATGAGATCACGTCAATCTATCAACGGCTGTCGGAGTAGGATTAACGTGTGCGAGGGAACGCTGGTCAAGGTGGCGTTCTCTCGCACTCTTGCCCGGCAGGGGTTGGGCCAGCCGCGGATGAGCAGCTGATGCGCCTGCCCGATGCTCGCAGATAACCGACTTGAACTCAGGCGGTTTTTAACCCTGTTGCACGGTCTTTTGCGCTCAAAGTGGAACGGAGGAATCTTGAAGAAGCTAGCGGAACAGATTCCCACCTGGTGCTTATCGATTTCGCTTGGCCTACTCGGAGGATATTTGCTATGGAGGTTTCCCGAGCCCTATTTCCGTCACTCGTTAGGGGAGGCGTGTCTAATTGCGGCAATTCTGGGTGTCATAGTTGATCCTTTTCTAAAAGCACGACTTCTTAAAGAAGCGTCTAAAGGCATTTTCCATTTTCTGCTTGGCTTCGACCAGCCAGGGGAAATTCAAGATCGACTCAGCAAGATCGTTCGCGAAACGACGCTATTCCGCAGGAATTTTTCTTTAAAATTCACCCTCATTCCGCACGATAAGCATATGGAATTGGAGATCGAGCACAGCTTCGAGCTAATCAATCCCAGGAACTACGCTGAATCCTATACGCAAACGATCGAAGCCGAACGTACCGAGCAGCTTCACGTCGCGTACATGAGCTTGCTTTCGGAAGGCAAATGCTACGAGAGCACGCCGGTCGTCCATCCAAAATCGGATGACCCCAGCGTTGACGTAGTATCCGGTCCCGAGGTCAAGATAAGTCCGGCGAAGGATGGCCCAAAATACTTCTGTCAAGCTAAGTACTCCGTCGTTTATCCGCTTGAAGGGTCCTACCCGCAGCACTTTCACATACCAGTAATTGGGCTTACATTGACAATCGCAGCGCCGCCTTCGTGGCGCGTCGACGCTACACCGACAGCAACTTGCACCAACAATGTCTACAGGTACGAACGGCTCTTTCTGTACGGTGATCACATAAATATTCGTTGGCACCGAGTTTGAGCGGGTCAAACCGCGTTGCACTCGATTTGTATGAAGCATCGTCGCGCGGACATTCGGCCGCGGTCCTACTCGACGGACGAAATTCGCCTGGGAGTCGGCTCGGTGCTCGTCCAGGATCTCACGCCGGATCCGAGTCGGCCAGTTTGAGCGCCACGGCGAGCCGGGCGAGCGGGAGAGATTCCGGCGAGCTCTCCATAACGACGCCGCGGCGCCGAAAGCCGGTCGCGCGGCCGTAAATCACGGGACACCCTATCCCGCGCAGTCCGGAAAACCGGCCAAAATTCCCACATAAACGCACGGAAATACAGCGCCGAATTAGCCGTGGCAGTTGCGTGCCAGTGGTTTTAGGCGGCCCGCCTGGCGCCCTGGATCCTGGCGATTCGCCGCGGATCCGCGCACGACTTCGCAGTCCTCGAAACCGGCGCCGCTCGTTCCATTGCGGATCCGCCGCGAATCGCGTAAAAGTTTTCGCAGGCCGGCGCCGAGCCGGCCGCATAAATTCCTGGCAAAAAACCGGCGAGCCCGCCAGGTAGGAAAAACATGGATTTTCTGGACTCGCCGTCCTCCGACCTCGTTTCCTCCGACCTGTTCGACCATCAATTCCGTTACAACCGTGGACCCATTCTCGAGCTCGGCGACGAGGAACGTCTCCCGATCGTTCCGACCGTCGTGGCCGGCGCCAGCGAATGGTGCGAAGCGCATCGCGAGCGCGCCGGCGCCGACGTCGCCGCAACCTTCATCGTCAACGGTGAGGCGTTCTGCGCGGACTGCTACCGCGGCGGACACGTGAACGACTGCGAGGTTGACGGCGACACGGGAGATCCGCGCGCCGCGGCGATTGATCGCGCGAGCAAGATGCGAAGAAGGAAGGAGCGCGCGAAATGCATGGGTAGCATGGGCCGCGCGAAATGCGTTCGCCCCTTCGCACCGCGAATCAGCCGAAAAACGCAATGCGTTAACGGCCATCCGCTCCAAGGGGAAAATCTACGGCCCAACAGCTCCGGACGGCGCATATGCCGTGCGTGCCAGCGGGAGCGGGTCCGCAAATTCAAATTCCTGCACCGCCTCGAAATAGCTCAGGGGATTACCGCAGCGGCCGTCTGAAAATCGCGCCTTGCCCCGTTTCCGCGCGACGGCGGGGATGTTTAAAGCGTTTTTTCGACTTCGGCGAGAACTTCGGCGAGACGTTTCCGCATGTCGTCGATCTCGACGGCCTCGCCGGCGTCACAATTGACGCCACGCCGGCGCCTGGCGATCGCGGCGACGACGAGCGTCGCGAGCTGCTCCGGCACGCCGGCGACCTCCGGAAGATCCGCGGCGATCCGCTCCGTCGGGACGCCCATTTCCGCCAGGCGATCGACGAGCCGGCGAAAACTCCTGCCAAATTTCCTGCCGGCGTCGCCGAACTGGTCGCGCATGTGACGCTACTTGCCGGCCAGGCGCTCGAGATCTACTTCCGGCTGCGCGCGCTGCGCCGTGGCTTGCATCTGGCGCCGCGCGACAAGCTGCACGATCGCCGGACTGAACTGCGGCGGGATGCCCGCGACGGCCGCAAGGTTCTGATTGACATGCGTCGGCTCGACGCGCATTTCGGCGAGCTCGTCGATCAGCCGGCGGAATGCGACTCCAAAACTTTTGTAAACGTCGTTCGCGGTCCGCTCGATCTTCGCCGGTGCCGGCGCTGAATCAGTTTTTTCCCCGAGAAAACGGTCGAGAAGCATTTTCGGGATTCTCCTTTCGATGGAAGCCGGCGCCGAGCTCGAGGAGCCCGGCGCCCAGGTTGGAGGTTGAAATCAGGAATGCAAGGTCGCGTAGACGATCGGCGGAGTTGCGCCGCCGCTCGGATCGAAGACGGTCGAGTCCGCGCGCATTCTGCCTTTATAGGAACACGCGCCATAGGTCACACTGCCAGCACCGGCCGTCTGAATCGTTCTGACGATCTGCATCCCGGAAAGTCGGACGACGAAGTGCGAGAGGTCGCCAAAAATAATTCCCTTGCTGCCGGCGGTCGAGGACATCGTCGGAGAGATCAAAACCGGCTTGCCGAAGATCATCTCGCGATCGTTTTCGATGTTGATAAGCGGCCGGCTCGCGCTGTCGATCGCCTTGCGGGCCTGGAGGTACAGCGTGTCGGGCATCAGCCAGGCGCATTTCGGCCGGTTTCGATACGCACGATTCACTGCGAAGTAAATCTCCTCGAAATCACCGCCGGCGAGACTGCCCGCCGCCCCGGTGGTGACGCCACTGTTCGCCGCGCCGGTCACGATGCCTTGCGGAGCGCCGGATCCGGATCCGGTTGCGAGCGCCGCGCCAATTCCGTGGGCGAAGGACTGCTGGTAGTGATCGACCATCAGATCCATGATGCGCAAGAAAATATCCGCATCTTGCTCGAATTCGACACTCATCGCGATCTCTTCTCGAAACAGGAATCCGTTGAGCGTGCCGCCGCCGACTGTCGGCGTCACCGCCGATTCTTGCGCGTTTTCCGTGACTTGCGCCGCAGAAGCGGTGCTCGAATCCCATCCTGAGATCCGCACCGGCCGCGCGCGGAGCGGCGTCAAAGCGGGCTCGGTAACCAAACGCACGACGTTGTCGTCAAACAGCGGATCCGCTTGCGCGATCGCGTCGATCACCATGCCGTACATTTCCTGCGGCACCAAATATCCTCCGCTTGAGCCGAGGGAATAGCTTTCGCCGTACGATTGCGTGCCGGCGCCCATGTCTCTGGTCTCCGGCCGCACTGACCCAGTCAAAAGCCATTCAGCGTAAGCGCGCAGATCCGGCCGGTGTTTCGCCATGTCGGAAAATTTCGTTGCGGCGCGCTGGTTATTGCCAGGACGTTCGCGCATCGCCTTGCTGCGCGCGAGTAAAACATTGACTCGTGATCGCTCCCCGGCGGTGAGCTTGGATTTTCTTGTGAGCTGATCGGCTTCGAGTAAAAAGGAATCGACTTCTGCGATCTGTGGCATTTTTTTTGATTCTCCTATTTTTTTGTGCTAGCTCGAGCATTCGAGACGCACTGCTAGCTTCGCGCGGCCTGGCCCCGGGGGAAAGTGAGCTCGGAAGGTTCTGCCCGTCAGTGTCACACGATCAAGACGCCGCTGGCGCGGATTTTTCCGGGGAATTTTTCAAGTCGTCACCGCGAGCTCGGAGCACGGCACACGGAGTCGGCCGAATCCGTCGCGGGCAAGCCGCTTGTGCGTTGGAGCGCGTGGCGCCGTGCTCGAGCTCGTCTACTTGGCCGAAAGTCGATCGCGATTTTATCGCGGGGGTTCAAAACAGAACAGACCGGATTTCGGCGAGATCCCAAACTAATCGACATTTAGCGAACCGAGGACTACCCTGCCGCCTAGAAGAAAAAAGGCGAGCGGGCGCGAGCTTTAAACACTCGCGTCCTGGTCGTCACTTCACTTTCGGACAGGAGAAAAAAGCGATGACGGAGTCAACTGGAACGGTCAAAGGCTATACGCTTCTGAAAACGAAAATGTTTGTGCAGAACATCACGCGCAACGGGGCCAATGGAGCGACGATCGTTGAGCTCCGGCCAGAATGGGACACGAACATACGCGAGCATCAACTCGCGATGGAAAACTCAGGGAAACGAAATGCGACGTTCTCAGTCGAAGTACCTCCGGACTCTGGGGGGGGTTTTCGAGCCGGACAAACCGTACCATCTCGAAATTACCAAAGCTTCCGGTTAACGAGATCGTCGCGGCGGGGGACGGCGCGGGCGGGACAGACCGGAGCTTGTCCCGTCCGAAAGATTGCCGGCGGCGTCGTGCTTAAGCGCGCCGGAAAAAAGATCGGCGCCGGACTCGGGGGAGCCGGCGCCGATGTGGGTTTTTAACAGTGGTAGGCCCGCTGTTCTCACGCGAACCAATCAAAAAATAATAGCATCGGCGTCAAATCCCTGCGCTTTTCCTGCCTTTTAGCGTTCCTTTGGCCGATCTTTCATCGGGGAAAAAATTTGCTGGCGCGACTGTCGCGCGTTTTTCAAACACAAAATGTTTCATTTCGACGGTGTGCGTTTGCGGCGGGCGCGGCGGTACTGAATTTGGTTGATGACGCAGAACTTAACCCCCATACCTTTTTTCTCCGCGAAATCTTTGCAAATTTTTAAAGCGACTTGCGGATCCACGAATCGCGATCATTCGCGCGTGATCGATCGCTTCGCGAGTTGTGTGCTTCTCCGGCTCTGAGAAATCCCGTGTTTTTCCATCGTCGTTTTGATCGCGTGGCACTTGCGGCAAACACCGTGGAGATTTTCGGGATCATAACTGCCGCCAAGCGAAACGGGTACTTTGTGATCGACCTGCGTGCTTTTCGCCGTCCCATCGCAAATAATCGAGAGCTGACACGTTGGATCTCGCGCAAGGATAATCAGACGGAGTTTTTGCCACATCGTGCCGTAGCCGCGTTGCGACGAGTTTCCGCGCTTCGCGTCCGACAAGTGCCGTAGCGCGCGCCGTTTTTCTGACATATCGGCCACGAGCTCGTGAGAGTGACAGCGCACGCGAACGCAAAGGCGCTGGCAACCTGGAAACGCGCAGGCATTTTTCGCGGGGGGTTGTTTCGCGTGGATCTCGGCTTCCGCGTGGATCTCGGCTTCGATCGCGGCGCGCATCTGGTTTGCGCGCCGGCGCTCTGCGCCTGTCCGCGCGTTCGCTGTGCCGCGTTTTACGTATTCCAAGTTTCTTAGCCAACAATGGGATTTGATCCCGTCACAGAAGCGAATTTCCCTATCGTCCTTGGGACCGAGAAAGACTTCGGCGACAAGGACCGCGACGTCCCAATTTTTTTCTCGTCCACCACTACAGAAATTCGTCCTGACCCTGCCGTCGTTTTGGATGTGGATTTTGTGGATCCGTCCGACGTGCGTTGCGGCGGCGCCTTGCGTGCGCATCACGCGGCCGTGCGTGCTCACCGCGTAGGGCCAGCCAGGTACTTCCCTCCAAATTTCCGGACCCGCGTCCGGAACATAATCGACCACGGTGTCTGTCTGGTGCATTGCTTTCATCTCCGCGTTGACCGCGCTGCGAACTTCGTGCGAGATTTCCAGTGGTTGTCATCCGGCGCCGTCGAACGCGGAATTGAGCCTCCGTCCGGCGGCGTCGGTTTTTTTTGGTGTCCCGCTGCGAACCTAGACCCCGGCTACCTGCTAAAATCGCGATGCGCGGTGGAATCTCCTCCTCGAAGAGAATCGCCTGTACTTTTTTCAGTTCGCGGATTAGCGCGCCCTTTTTTGCGGCGGAAATTTTCATCCTGCAACCCTCTAAACTTTCACCCTGCCCCATGGGCTTTCGACTTCTGCGACGACGAACTTCTTTTTCCTGGTGTCCGCTGCGAACCTGGACCCCTCCCCTGTGGCATTTTTGCTTTTTCCTAACAGGAGACTTTCGCATCTAATCCGAGACTTTTCAGGCGATCGACCACGTCGCTGCCCTGTGCGCCTATGTAGGAGTCGCTTCGAGCCTTTGTCCAAAATCGACGGAATAGTTTCTTCTGTTCCCGATCATGGAAAGTGACCTCAACGCGATCTCTTCCCACAGAAAAAAAGGAAATTTCCGCCCCCCGCTCTAGCGGGGGGGTAGGGAGGGTAGGTTTTGTGTCGGTCCGGTGACGGTTGTGTCCAACCTTACTTTGGACTTCTGCTCCCGAATCTTGGACTTCTGCTTTTTGTAGATTTTGCGAATCTTGGACTTCTGCTCCCAGGAATGCTGGAAGATTCATGCGGCGGACTCGAGTCCCATGCTCCGAGGTGAGCGGCCCGCGATTGTGCCGTGTGGCGCGGTTATCTCTAGGAGTGTCGCGCTCCGCGGGCTCGAGGAGATGCAGTTTCTTGAGATCATCGAGCAGATAAAACGTTTTCCCGCGCGACCACCCGAAATGGAGAACCATCGATCTCACGGATGGGAAGATCCGTGATCCATCGGCGTCGCCGTGAGTCGCGAGCCATTCCGCTAGGGCCATCCGATCGCGCGCGATCGCTTTCCACTTACGACCGTCCTCCGGGAGACGGTACCGCTCGACGGGGATCTCACGCAGATCGCGGGATAGTTTGAGCGGAACTGAGGAGCGAAGGAGCCTGGTCGAATGCTCGCGCGGCGCCGGAAGGAGGGACGTAGCCATTCAGGGGCGCTGGAGTCGGCGATAAACGCGCTCCGCGACGTCTTGCGGGATCCGAAGTGTCAGGTGACGACGTTTTCGCGTTGTGCGCGGTCTTTCGATCGCGATGACGCCAGGCTCGCGTTCAAAAAAATCGCGCACGACGTCATCCGAGAGATTCCACATCTCGGCGATCTCTCGCACCGCAAAATGCCGCGTCGCAAAACGCGGACTTTCGGCCGCGGGGGTCACTGGATCCGGCATTCGCGCGATTTTGATTCCCGACTGCATGCGGGGGGAACTTTCGCATCTGATGGGAAAACCTGTGCCGGACGAACTAGCGGGGCGCTTAAGTCGTCCGGGGTGACGAGATAATCTTAAGTCGTCCGGGGTGGTGGCGAGTTGGCGGGAAGGCCCTTGGCACGCCGGTAACGCCGGTGGTACCGAACGACGGTTTCATAGTCGTAACGGCCCTGCAGGTTTCGTCTCGCATCGGTCAGCGGGACGCCTTCGGCGATGAGTCTTTCTATTTTTTGTCCCAGAGAGAACCACAGAGTCTTTTCAATTTGCAGCTTGGCGCGGTTGCGCTTTCCGTCCGATTTTTTTCGCGCGGCGGCGCGATCGCCCGACGCGGCCTGCCGGCCGTGCGACATCGTGAGAATCCAGTGTTCCATCTCCCGCGGCGGCAGCGGGCGTACGTACGGACATTGGTTGATCACGGAGGAACTGACACCAAATCGCGCGGCAAGTATCCGATTTGCCGCGTGCACAGGCGGGCCCCGATGTCTCAGCCCTCCGAGCTCCGGCTCAATGAATTGCGAGATTTCTGGCGAAAAGGGAAGGAAATTGCTGAACAGCATTCCAGGAAGCAACCCCTCAACTTCTTGCCTCGCCTGATCGCAGAGCCAATCCTGCCACTCGATGATCCCAGCTTCCGGCTTGCCCCGCAGGAATTGCCGGGTTCGGGCGAGAACCTTCCGCAAGAGGCTCTGCGCATCGCGCAGATCCGGCAACAAAGACCTAAGGACTCGGGTCACGTTGGGATTCCATCGTCGCCCGGGCTTTCGGGCCCGTTCGGCGATCTCGCTTATCAAGGCGTCGCGCGCGGAGATAATCGAGGCGGCCTGAGCTGGCGGCATGCGATGACGCGCTGACCGCGGATACGAGATTGCAGATGCCGATCTGCGCGGTGTGCCAAAGTGATCCGCGAAGGATCGTGGATCGAGCCCAGTGGCTTCGCGCAGCCTCGATGCGTACGCATAGGTTACCGGCCTGCCCAGGTCGTAGCAACTCGAAGAAGTGTCCCGCAAATTCAAGCCGTAGGCGATGCGTCTCACAGTGTGGGGATACCGGTTGAGAATTTTTCCGATTTCGTCGGCGTTCTTCCCCTCGACAAGGTGGCGCAGGACCAGCCAGCGCCTCATGGGCTTCTCGCCTCTGTGTCCCTTCACAGAAGACATGTCTCGCCGCGCAAGGGCGCGAAGCTTCGACCTCACGCGTTTCCCGGTCGCAGAAATTTTCGCGCCGAGCGCGGCACAGACCGTGGGAGGGAACGAGAATCGCCTCCGATATTCCCGAACGGTTAGGCCGTCCACGCGGCCGTGCGCCGGGCTCAGTCTTTCGAGTTTCGCGCCACACTCTCGGCAGATGATATAGCGTCGAATCCTGTGATGCTCTTCGTAGCGAGGATCGCGCCGCGCCGCCTCCAGGACTTCCCGGCCCACTTTCGGAATGTCGGCGCCATACCGGAGGCGCGCCTGGCGATTCAGCTCAACGCGATGGCCGCGTTTATATTTTTGCAGGGAGGTTAGCTCTGCGTTCTGCCGCGACTCTTCCATGCCGGGGACTATATTCTTAGCGTTGACATGTGTCAAGAAGTGCGGTACAAGCTTGCGCGGGATGAGCCGGAAGCTTTACACGACGGTCGGAGTCGCGAAGGCGGCGGACGTGCCTCGCGCCACGCTGCAGTTCTGGATCAAAACAGGGAAGATCTCGGCGCCGGAAATCCAGCTTGTCGCCGGGAGAGCCGTGAGGTTGTGGAGCGAGGCTCAGATTGTGAAGGTCCGCAAGCTGAAGGGCACGCTCGGGCCAGGCGCGAAGAAAAAAGCTCGAGCGGGGAGGCGATCCCAATCATGTTGACGATCTACCGAAGACACAAGAAATCATGCGCACACCGCAGCGAAGGCCGCGACTACGAGCGTTGCCGCTGCCCGATCTGGATCGACGGATTTCTTGGCGACCAGGAGATCAGGAAGTCGCTCAAATCGGCCGACTGGCAAAAGGCTCGGGAGACACAACGAGACTGGGAGGCCGCGGGCATGCCGGCAGTGGAAAGCGGCGACGCCATCGGCATCGAGGCGGCCGAGACGGAATTCCTCGCGGTCTGCGAAGCGCGCAAGCTGAAAAAAAAGACCACCGATCGGTACCGGTTCATCTTCCGCGAACTCAACCGCTTCGCCACGAAAGAGGGTTTCCGATTTCTCAAGCAACTCGATACTCCGGCGCTCAATAAATTCCGCGCCACGTGGAAGGGCAAAAGCGGCCTGACCGATCTCAAAAAACTGGAGAGGGTGCGCGGCTTTTTCAAATTCGCGCACGAGAGCGGCTACACAGAGCGGAACCCCGCGGCCGCGCTGCAGAACCCGAAGACCAGGCAGGCGCCGACATTGCCGTTTTCGCGCGAGGAGATGCTCGCGATCCTCGAGCAGACGGCGAAGAATATCCGCGAAGCAGAGCCGGCCGTGAGGAACAAAGCTCGCCGCCTGCGCGCGCTTGTCCTGCTCTTGCGCTACGCGGGACTGCGGATCTCCGACGCTGTCGGATGTTCAGCGGATCGCCTACAGGACGGCAAGCTATCTCTCTACACGGCGAAGACCGGCCAGCACGTTTACGTGCCGCTGCCGGCGTTCGTTGCGAAGGAGCTCGAGACCACGCCTCGCCTCAGTGATCGCTACTGGTTTTGGACAGGCACCGGCACCTGCAGCGTCGAGACAGCGAGGAAAAAATGGAGCGCCGCTCTTTCGACCTTGTTCGAGGATGCGGAAATAAAACACGGCCACGCGCATCGGTTTCGCGACACCATGGCGGTCGAGCTCCTGATCGCCGGCACGCCGATCGAGCGCGTTTCGATTTTGCTCGGACACTCGAGCGTGCGCGTCACCGAGAAGCACTACAACCCCTGGAATCGCGCGCGCCAGGAGCAGGCCGAGGCCGATGTCGCGCGCGCGTTTGCAAGCGATCCGATCGTGCTCCTGGAAAATGCGGGTACACCAGAGGTACACGCGAAAAGCGAACGCGTGAACTAGCTGAAAACTCAGGCGATAGAATGGCGGGGACGACGGGACTCGAACCCGCGACCTCTGCCGTGACAGGGCAGCGTTCTAACCAACTGAACTACGTCCCCACGCCGTGGAATCAACAGCTTACAGCAAACCTACGAAACCAGTAAATCGGGTTGTTTGACTTTTGTTTGAGTTGCAGACGACGCGACTGGCCGCGCTTTCCGTCCATTTTCAATTCGCTTAGCCGCATCCGCCAGTTCCTCTTCGTCCACCGGGAAGTAACGATCGAAAACCGCTCGGGTGCGCCAGCCGCCGATTTCCATAACCACGCGGTCGGGAACACCGCGCTTTTTCATGGCCTTTACAGCCGAGCGCCTGAAATCGTGCAGGTTAAGGCCGCGGTACTTCTTGTAATCCTCGCGGTTCGCCCGCTTCGCCGGAACGTAAACCCCAAGTCCCGACGCAACGCACAAATCATACCAGTCCTGCCGTGGATCAACAACCGGGCGTATCGCGCCGTCTAGAATGTAACCGAAGGGCGTAACGTCGCGCCATTTAGAATGTAACCCAACCAAAAAGCGATTGGAGGAGGTCCGGTTGGGAAGCAAGGGACGGTGGGAGTATCTGCGGGCGATCTATGAGCGTTATCGGAAGGCAGGACGAAAGGACAAGAAAGCGATCTTGAGCGAATTTTGCGCCAACGCTGGTTATCACCGGAAGTATGCGATCCGGCTGTTGAATGGACCGCGGCCCGAGAAGCGGCCGAGACCGCCGCGGCGGCGCGGGGTGAGCTACGACCAGGAAACCCTAGCCGTGCTGACGGCGGTGTGGGAGGCCGCTGGCTACCCGTGGTCGCTGCGGCTGAAGGCGCTGCTGCCCTGGTGGATGCCCTGGATCCGCAAACGCTTTCGTTTACGGCCGGAAATCGCGAAGCAGTTACTGAAGATCAGTCCGCGGCAAATCGATCGGCGGCTGAAAGCGGCCAAGACCCAGAGGCGGCGGCGAATCTACGGGCGCACCAAACCGGGCTATCTGCTCAAGCACCACATTCCGGTGAAGACCGATCGCTGGGATGTGCAGAGTCCTGGTTTCACGGAAGTCGACCTGGTTTCGCATTCGGGGAATTCGGCCAGCGGAGAGTTTGCGCACACACTCAACGTCACCGACATTCATACGACCTGGACAGAATCGGTGGCGGTGCTGGGGCGCGGCGAACAGGCCGTACAGCGGGCTTTAAACCAGGTCGCTGAAGAGTTGCCTTTCCGCCTGCTGGGAGTGGACTCGGACAACGGTTCGGAGTTCATCAACTGGCACCTGCAGCGCTGGTGTGAGCAGAAGGAGATCCAACTCACGCGCGGGCGGCCGTACAAGAAGGACGACAACGCGCATATCGAGCAGAAGAACTGGACGCATGTGCGGAAGCTGCTGGGCTGGGAGCGCTACGACACGTACCAGGCGGTGGAAACCATCAACGATCTCTACCGGCAGGAACTGCGGTTGTGGCTGAACCTGTTTCTTCCTTCGGTGAAGTTGCTCAAGAAGGTGCGCGTGGGCTCGAAAGTGCGGCGAGTTTATGACGGGCCGCGAACGCCGTTCGAGCGGGTGCGGGCTTGTGCGCAAGCAGATGGGGAGCAAGTGGCTCGGCTGGAGGAGCAGAGAAAGCGTCTGGACCCGTTTCAGCTGGCCAGCACGATCGAGCGCAAACTGGAGAGGATCTATCGACTGGCCAATCGGCGCCTAAGTCCGAAAGAGGTGCAGGAAACGGCAGCGAGTCGGCGGGGAAAAGGCTGTGGAAAAGACGCTCGCTCCGCGAGCTTGGAAATCAAAAAGCGATTTCCACGCATTATAAGAGTGCGCCCCCTCTTGAGGTAAGTTTTCAGCGTTGGCCTCAAAGAAGAAAGGAGCACCGAAAATGGAAAGTGCGAAATTTATTGGCATGGACGTTCATAAAGAGACGATCTCGATCGCGGTGATGACCTCCGCAGGAAAGCTGGTAATGGAGTCCATCATCGAAACGAAGGCGATAACCATTGTCCAGTTCATCCAAGGACTGCGTGGAGATCTGTATGTCACGTTCGAAGAAGGAACTTGGGCCGCCTGGTTGTATGACTTGCTGAAGCCCCACGTGACCAAGGTTCTGGTGTGCAACCCGCGGAAGAGCGCATTGCTGAAAGACGGTAACAAGGGCGACAAGATTGATGCGCGAAAGATGGCCGACCTGCTGCGCGGCGACCATCTCAAGTCGGTCTACCATGGGGAAAATGGCATTCGAACGTTGCGAGAGCTATCGCGTAGTTATCTAACGATCAGCAAGGATCTCACGCGGGTCATGAATCGGATCAAGGCTTTATATAGAAGCTGGGCCATCCCCTGTGGAGGTACACAAGTCTACGCTTTGTGCCACCGATCGATATGGTTGAGCAAGATCACGGAAGCCGGTGTGCGTCGTCGTGCCGAGCACTTCTACCAACAGCTAGATGCACTGCAGCCTTTGCGCAAAGAAGTGCGGCGGGATCTGTTGGCCGAGAGCCGGAAACATAGCGCGACGAAATTGCTGCGCCGGATTCCGTGCATAGGCCCGGTTCGGGCGGCTCAGTTGATCGCGCTGATACCTCACCGTTTCCGCACCAAACGGCAATTGTGGACCTACAGCGGTCTTGGGCTCGAGACGCACGATAGCGCGCAATACCGCTATGTCGAAGGGCAGCTACGACGTTCCAAGAAACCGCAGCAACTTCGTGGACTCAACCAGGATCATAACCACGATCTGAAAAATATCTTCAAGGGTGCGGCGATCAAGGCCAGCATCTCCGCAGGACCGTTCCACGATTTCTACCAAGCTTTGCTCGCCAAAGGGATCAAGCCAACGATGGCTCGGCTCACCTTGGCGAGGAAGATTGCAGCGATCACCTTGGTCATCTGGAAGAAAGGAATAAATTTCGACGCCAAACATCTGAAACAACAAACAGCTTGAGCGTCTCTTAGTCCGAAGTCTTTTTCCATCCCCTGGGATCTATCCTTGGCGGCTGGCCAGTCGGGTTCTTTGAGACGCTCGGTTCGGGGGAGAGTATCCATGGGAAAGTTAGGCCCCGTACCCCAAGGGGAAGGGAGTCTCCGTTTCCACCCTATGCCCCCTCGGATAACCGAAGAAAGCTCTAGGCCACGAGTCTCAGATAGGACCATGCGTTACCGCCTATTACGCGGATAAACGTTCTGCTTGTTAGTTTCAGAAACCCGGATGGCGTCGTTACGACGGAGAACATGGGACCACAGAGGGGAGAGGAAATGTCTTGCCGCTTCGGCGAAAGAATACACTCACGCATCGAGTGTGCACGTTCAAAAAGCTGGGGGCTGAATGCCGAGACAAAAAAGTGTCGGCACCGAGCCGGCGTAGAAGTTTTTCTCTTGACATTCCCTCTTATAGGACTTTCCCACAGCCACGGCGACGGCGGCGAATCTCCGGTTACATTTCAAATGTCTCGACGATCATCGCTAGGGTTACATTCTTAAATGGCTTGACACGTCCGGCCGCCCCCGTCTTCACGCGTGAATACGTAGTCCTCATCCTTTTTGCCGCGGAGCATGACACGCAAACGTTCGAACACTTGGCCAGTCATCATCACAACGCGCGAGTGGCCGTTTTTTGTCTCGTAAAGGGTGATGCGCCGCTCCAGCAAATCCACCTGGCTACAGCGAAGGTTCAATAGCTCCGATTTTCTAAAGCCAAAACTGAACGCGCATTCGATGAGCGCCAGCATCCAGGGCGCCTTCGCGTGCGCCATGAGCGTCAGGTACTGCTCGTCCTTGATGAAACCTTTCTTCGGCGGGCCCTCTTTCAACTTCGAAGGGAAGGCCGGCAATCGGTCCACAACCGGCTTGCCATTCGCCCCTGTCGAGCGTGCGCCCAGCCGGAACATGGCTTGCAGGATTGTGACTTCTCGATTGACGGTTCCGTTCGAAATGCCTTTGGCCTGGCGAGCGGCGATGTACGTGTTAATCAGGTCCGTGGTTACGTCCGTGACCGGAACCGCCGCGAACGTGTCCTTGAGGTGATTCCACGCAATGGTCTGGCGACTCGCGTCCTTGCCGCCTTTATTGGCATAGTGGGTGAGATACGGTTGCCAGAGATCCTGAACCTTGCAGACGACCGGCGCTGGTTCCGGGTTGCAGGACTGTTTGGGCTTCCAGGTGCCCTTTCGAATTTCCAGCTTCGTCAGGAGTAACTGGTCCTTTGCAGATTCGAGGCTGCAATCGCCAAGCGATTGATATCGGACGCGCCCGCCCACCGAATACGAGATCACGAGGCTGCCATTCCTGCGATGGATGCCGCGCGGTAAAGTTTCCTTCCTCATCGGCCTTCTCCCTTCATGTATTCAGTCAAGGCCCGAATTACCAGCGACTCGGCCGTGATGCCTTTGTTGATGGCCAGGATTCGCGCCTTGGCCCATAGCGCGGCCGGCATCCGGATCGTGGTTTTGGCGATTTCCTCTTTTGGCTTGGCTTGTTTCTTCATCGGCGATACCTCCCGGGCAAGGAAGGTACACCCATTGCCATCTTGCCGTCAATACGTATTTATGGCGTAGGCCCCATTGGCTTCGGATGTTCTTTGAGCCAGAGTTCGTAGTCTTCCTTTGTGCGCCAGTGATTCACATCCGGATCTTCTTCGTGTGCAATCGCTTCCAATTCCCAAGCGCGATCGCAGTAGCGTTCATAGAGATTAGGTACGTTGTGAGCGTAAGAATTACCTTCACCTTCCAGCCAACAAGCGACTGCTTCGTCTCCTGGCTCTGGAGTTGACGACATCAGGTAGCCAACGCATTCGCGAGTCTTGCGATCAATGATGTGCCAGCAACAACTTCTCATGATTTCACCTCCATTGGTTTCGATCCCCACCAGCGCGGCTTTGCTTTTGGCTCGGCCTTTGATTTCTTCGTCTTCATGATTTCGTCCTCGCTTCGCGCTTCAACAGCAACGTATCAATCGAGCTGCGACGGACGAGGCAACGCCGGCCGATGTGAATCACCGGCAATTGTTTCGCGTGAATCAAGTTCCGGACGCTGCGCTCGGAAATATTCAACAGCTTCGCCACCTGGTGCTGATCGAGCAGGAGAGGTGCATCCGGCGTCCACGTCGAGTTGGTCGTCTCAGTCATTCGCTTTTGCTCGTGGTCGTGTTGTTCCAGAGCCGCTGTGCGGTGGATTTTGGAACACCTGTCTCCTGTTCAATTTCACGCCAGGTCTTACCGGCCGTTTTCAATGTAATGACTTGTGCGAGCCGGGCGTCCTCAAGATCCCGGTACGTCCATAAGCAGTCGCCATCGAGACCCGTCGTTAGCGATGCCTCTAGCGGTTCAGCGAGCGGGCCCAGGTAGCGACGCGTTTTGCCGAAGTTAATTTCCAGACGCAAGCCCTCAGAGGCTTTGTGGTCGGACGGATGCTTTAGTTCGATCACCAGGTCGAGCAGGTCTTCTCTACGCGTAGTGCCGCGAGCGTGGCCGGCATGGCCGGCATGATGGAGAAACATGCTGGAGATGCCCTGGCGCTTGAGCGTTTTTAACCACGCCTGAATGAGGATCCAATGGGCGCCCTCTTCCTCGTTGGAGGAAGGCGCCAGGGCGCTCAGATTGTCGAGTACGAGAAACCGTGCATCACCGAGTTTGTCCTCAATGATCTTTTGAGCGCGGGCGGTGGCTAGGTGGGGAAAGGGGTCTTCGAGCATGTCACAGCACAGGATGTTCAGCTTGTCATTGTCGGCAGCACCTAAAAAGGAAAGACGCTTTTGTAATTCGTCGCCGTCGAGTTCGCCGTCCAGGTACAAGACCGGCACGGCGTTCGAGGCCTTCCATTTGAGAAAATTGGAGCCGGACGAAATGGCGTTGCTGAGACCGAGTGCAAACATGGTCTTGCCGACGCCCCGCCAGGAGAAAAGCTCAATCATGGATGGACTTTTGACCAGTCCATCGACTAGATACGTGCTCCGCGGCAGCTTCAAGCAGCAGAAGTCTTTCGCGCTGGCGGTCGGGATCCATTCCTGTGCCGCCCGGATCGCTTCCGCCGTTTCCCTGAACCGTTTATTGATCTCGGTGATTTCCTCGTGGCTGAACGCGGCCGCCTGAATGGCTTCTGCGCGATGGATAGCCAGGCGGCGCCAGGAATCGTCCTTCACGATTTGCGCGTAGTAGTTGACATGGGTGAGCCGTGGTAAACCATCGGGTAACGATGAGAGATATTCCGGACCGCCCGCCGCACTCAGATCACCGCTGCGCTGCAAGGAATCGATTAGGCTCGCCACGTCGATCGGCGCACGGTGGTTCCGAAGTTCGACCATGTGAGCGAAGACCAAAGTATTCTGGCGCAGGAAAAAATCGTCAGGCACCAATATTTGCATCGCGGTATCCAAAGCGGACTCGTCCAACAGAATTCCGCCTAGTACGCTGCGCTCAGCCTCGATGGAATGCGGCAGCTCAGGAGCGGTGTCATTCGCCGGAGGGCGCCGCGCGGACCTGCTCACGTTCGCTCCTCCAACAACTTTGCAGCCGGCTCTCGCTCCTGCTCCCTGACCCAATCCGGCATAGGACCATACATTTCGAAAACGATACGCACTCGTGCGCGGAGAAACGACTCAATCAGTTTGGCTTCGACATGGTTCGGCTCGCGTCGGCCTTTTTCAATCTGCGTAATAGCGAACTCCGTAATGCCGGTGGCTCGGCTGACATCGCCGACGCGCAGTTCGCAGAAGCAGCGGATCCGTTTGTAAAAATTAGAACGGAGTCGTTTCACATCTCGGTTCTACGGGAATTCTGAAAAGATGTCTGTGTCATTTTCTATCGAAAAAAGACACAGCCGAAGTTTTGGGAAGAAAGAGGCTTATGTCTTGTAAGAAGTTTTTCGGCGGGTATAGTCGGGCTTGTGGCTGGTGACGTACGCGTTGAAGTGATCGAACAACTGCACAGCGGATTCGCTCAACAGAGAGACGGGATCGATCCGCAGGAAGTCGATCCACAAGCCAAGATTGTGACCGTTGCTCAGAAAAGAAAGGTCTGGATTGTTCGCCTCGCGCTCAAAGGCTTTCAGAATCTCATCCTCGGTTGGCTGCTGCCGTCGTGCTTTGAATTCTTTCTGTAGGCGATCCAGCACCGGCCGTAGTTCTTTCAGCGCCAGTTCTTTGACCCTTTTGCGATTCGGATCCGTCAGAGGTGCAGGCGTCAGCCGTTGATGGATGCGTGCTGCTTTATCCAACGCGCGTAGACAACGTCGCAACTTGTCGTAATCGTGATGCTGCCACTCCAGAAAGCGGCTGTACGCCAGATCGCTCGCAAAGATTCCCGCGCCAATCGTGGCTGCTTGTGCCAGGATGATGTCGTCGAGCTGCTCAATGACTTTAGGCATAGTTTCCAATGCGACGATTCCGATATACACCGGTATTTCCGCCAAGCCAAGTTTTCCCCCGCCGGTCTTCATGCGACGATCCAGCATGGCGAGCAATGCGGCTAATCGGTTGGTAGCACATTGCAATCAGGATTCGAGCAACGATGGAGTGCTACCGGTTATATCAGCCGAGTTTTGTCCAGAGACGAAGGATCACAAGCACCTGATGACGCAATTCGCGGGCGGTCGTGCACGCTGTTCTGTTTGCGGCTTTCAGCCGGACCTAAGCGCGAGTCAATCGTACAATGGCGCGACGTTTCGGGAACTCGGTGCGCGGCGGGGAAGTTTCCATGGCCAATTCGGGAGATTCGGATGATCGTAGAAACGAAAAGTGCGCGGCTGAATGGTTGGCTTAACCACACGAAATGGTGATGGGTCAGTTTCCGGCTACGCTTACCAGATGGGATGAGAAGGCCGGTCTCCCGCGGGATGCGATACGCTCCCAATGTTGGACGTGCTCGAAGCACAGAAAAGGAGACCGGCAATGAAAAAGATTAGCACTGTTCGGGTAAATGGAAACATGATTTTCAAAGGACACCAGCTCACGATTGGTGTGGACCTCGGCGATCGCTGGTCGTGCTACTGCGTTTTGGATGAAGCGGGCAAAGTCCTTCTGGAACAGAAACTAGCGACGACAGCGGAAGCGATGAAGCAGGCCTTTGCGAAGATACCGCGAAGTCTCATCGCCCTGGAGACCGGAACCCATTCCCCTTGGGTCAGCCGGCTGTTAACGGAGCTGGGACACCAGATGCTCGTGGCGCACGCCCAGAAGGTGCAATTGATTACCAAGAGCACTCGAAAAGATGATCGACACGATGCGCGAGCCCTGGCACGGCTGGCGCGGATCGATCCCGAGCTGTTGGGGCCGGTGCGGCATCGCAGTGCCCAGGCGCAAATCCACCTGACGGTGATCCGGGCGCAGGCCGAACTGGTGCGTGCGCGAACCGCCTTGGTGAACGCCGCCCGCGGGTTGGTGAAGTCTTATGGCCTACGACTGCCCCCGTGTGGCACGCAGCAGGTGAGCCGGGAGCTGGCCGCGGGATTGTGCACAGAGTTGCGCGAGGTTCTGGAGCCGTTGCTCAAAGAAATCGAATCCCTGAATGAGCGGATCCAGGAATACGACGCACGGATAGAGAAAATCGCCAAAGAAAGTTACCCGCACGTTGCCCTGCTCAAACAGGTGAAGGGTGTAGGAACACAGATCGCGCTGACGTATGTGCTGACCCTAGAAGACCCGCATCGCTTCCGGAAGAGTCGGGATGTCGGCTGTTTTCTGGGGTTGCGACCTGGCCGTCGGAACTCTGGGCAGAGCGAACCACAGAAGCACATCAGTAAAGAAGGAGACCGCTATTTGCGGACGATGCTGGTGCAAGGCGCACATTATATTCTGGGGCCATTTGGAGAAGACAGTGATCTACGGCGGTGGGGACTGAAGCTGGCGGAGCGCGGAGGAAAAAATGCCAAGAAACGAGCGGTGGTGGCGGTGGGCAGAAAGCTCGCGGTACTGCTGCATCGGTTGTGGGTGAGTGGAGAGACGTACGAACCCCTGCGCAATAGCCACCAAGCGATGCGTGCGGTGGCCTAGAGAGAAGAGCTTCCCACAAAACGGGGGATGCTAAAGGTCGAGGGAGTTGGCGATCGTCGTTCCTAGGCGATCCTGGCGCGAAATTTCTCGGGGAAAAACTGGGAAAGGCAGGAAGAAAGAGAAAAGGAGCAAAAAAGAGAGAAGGGAGATTCTATCCAAGAGCCGAGCTCGACCGCCGAGATCAGGTGACTGCGACTAACTCCTGGCCCAGTTTCCTTCGCAAGGGGGAACAGAGGTCGATTATCAGGTAGCAGCACCTGCTGAATCGAGGACACCCAACTTGCACCGAGCGACAATCGCTCAAAAAAAGAGTGCGGATGGAAGGGTGGCGACAGAGGCGGCTTGACTCCATGGCAACAATTTGAACAGAGAAGAAAGAAGAAGGAAGAAAAGAAGAGAGAAAAAATGAAAGAACAGACTTGACACTCACCGGCCTTCTCATGGAAGGAGTTAGCCTGCCGCGACAGGGTCGTACCCGCTGCATGCGACTTCGGGGGGGGGATGCCCCGATGATTCTCGTACGGCGAACAAACGCCACGAGGGGTCCCCACTATCGACGAAAAATGAGACTCGGGTTGTGTTTCGCTTTTTCAGCTCCCTTGCTACCTCTGCAAGGTGACTGTCGTCACGTGCGTGCTTTTGCCTTCGCAGATCTAGTTTCGAGTTCTTCGGCAAGGATCGGCACACCCTTGGCGCATGCTTCTAAGCCCATTGAAACGCAGAGCTGCAGAACCGTCATGATTTCTTCCGGGGTCGCTCCCGCCTTGAGCGATCCTTTGATATGCCGACGGACACCGGGGGAATACATGTGCGTGATGGACGCGTCAAAGGCGATGCTGATCAACTCCATGAACCTCGGTGTGAAGACACCGCTCTTGTAAACGCTGGCTCCAAAGGCAAAGAATTCATCGGTCCAGAGGGGGGAAAGCTCATAGAACGGGTCCCACGCCGTGTTCCATTGGCCGATCGCGCGCATCGCATCGCACGCCGGCGTCTCCGGCTTTGGACCTCCTGCTGGCTTCACTCCCGCGGCCTTCATTTCCTCAAGGAGGATGGGTGCGCCCAAGCTGCACGAATGGACTGCCAGTCCAACGCCACACTTGAGCACGAGCAGGATTTCCTCGCGCGTCGCGCCCGCATCGAGCGCCGCGCGAATCTGGCGGCGCGTACCTTCTTCGTCCAGGTTCGTGCAAGCGCAATTCAGCGCGAGGTAGATCAGTTCAACCTCCTTGCGAGGTAGAACGCCGCTGGTCCACGGGTTCGTTCCAACCCGCAGCAGCAGCTCCGCACCTTTGGGATCCCATTCCTTGAGTTTGTCTAGAGACGAGCCCCAAGGATTCGTAGCCTGATCCCTCGCGGAGGCTTTCGTTGGCACAGCTTCTGTCGCCATTTTCTGTTCTCCTTGCGATGCCTCAGTCAGGATCGCACCCTGGCATTGGCGTCGAACCGGCGCACCCAGTCCTGCAGCTTCAAGCAGGACTTTATCGGCGCGGGGCTTGTTATGATCGTCTAACGCTGCTTGCTGCTACTCGCCGCATTACGACGACGTCGAAAGATCGACATAGAGGCCATCTGCGCGTGGTTCAAGTGCAAATGAGCGGACGTTCATTCCCGATCCTGGCTGCTGCTCCCCGGCGGTCACGTTGACCTTCATCCCATGCGAACGGCAAGTCACAACATAGCCCTCGAGGCTGCCCGCGGCCAGCGATGAGCCTTGGTGCGGACAACTGTCGTCAATCCCGTACAGTTGTCCGTCGACATTGAACACAGCAATTGAAAAGCCCTCGACTTCAAAGGCTTTCCCCACGCCGGGACCTATCTCGCCCGTTCCAGCGATTTTTACCCACCTAGGCATTAGTCGTTCGCGGTCGCGACCTTTATCGTCTCCACCTTCTCTTCCCACTCGCCGGCGTGAATGTGTCCGCATCCGCCCTGCGCAGCCGGGTGGAACCTTCCGTCGGTTTCATGCACCATGAATCCCATGTTGCCCGGCCGGCGGTTCGGCGGCAGGCCCAGGTTGGCAAGCGTTTCTTCGGTGGATTTGTACGTGACGCCGATCTTTAGCATCTGGCGCGCTTGTTCGGGGGTGGCAATCGCGCGTCCCAGCTCCCTGGCTATGCGTACGTGGCGCTCGATCATTTGGATCGTGTTCATGCGCTCGCCCTTCGTGGTGTTCCAGAGGTTGTCCTCGATGCCGGCGCGGGTGTGTTGGCCTAGGGCGATGCAGATGGCAGCCACCGGGTGGCTCAAGCGGAACGTGGTTTGATAAGTGAAAAAAGATCCATGAGGCGTACGACGGATTAGCTCCATCAGATCGAATGGATTCGCGCCGCACACGCCGCCACCGCCGATGCTAAAGAAGCCGTTCACCGGTCCCATGTAGTAACCCTTGCGGATCAGCCGTTCGACGAGCTCAAGACTGTGGACGTGGCCAAGTGCGAAGTAAGGCTGGATGCCGTGCAGAACCATCTGTTTAATGTTCTCGAGGTAGAAATCTGGCGTCGAGTCGGCCACCAGGTTGGCCATGGCATGGAGCATCGCCGGGTTGGTGAAACGCGTTCCGTCAAAAGCATCATCAACGGGATGTAGCGCTGTCAGATCATAGAGGGATGTTCCGCAGGTAACTGTCACCTGATCCGGCTTGGGATTGATTTCGGCCAGCTTATGGCGCGAGTCGTAGCTTTGGAAGTGCGCTTCTTCGCCTGGCTCGGGGGCAAAGGAGATGGACCCACCGAGCTGTAGGATCATCTTCGGCACCGCTTGGCGCAATCGTCCGACCTGATCGTTGTACTGCTTGAAGTCTTTTGAGATGTGACCGGTCTTGGGGTCGCGCACGTGAATGTGCAACAACGTTGCGCCGGCGTTGAAACAGTCGACCGCCGCCTGGACTTGTTCGTCCCAGGTGACTGGGAGCTTCTGTTCAGGGGTGCAGTCCTGCGGCATCCAGACCGGCCCATAAGGCGCGGCGGTGATCATCAGCGGGGCTTGATTCTCAGGAAGCAGTGAGTCATCTGTGAAATACATAGTTGTCCTCCTAGATTTGGCACATTCACGGACTCGAAAGGCGCGGGATTCGTGACGGGCGCCTAGGATACGCAGCCCTTGCCGGGGGCCATTGTCAGGAGATTCGGATTCGAATACCTTTTATCAAAGCGCCCTGACGAGAGGTATTGTCAAAACTGACAGGCGCATTTCAGAACATGGCGCAGTTATCCGCAGGGAGCTACAGGCAGATCGCGTACTCGGTACAATCGCGGTAATCGGAAACTGACCCACCACCCACGAAATTCACCGATTGCCAACTTTTTTCATCCCAACCTCACGAATTTCTTCCCAAGGTCCCTTTTTTCTGATTCAATCTCCTGAAAAGGAGAAACCGCGTTTCCATGGGGTCCGCGAAAGTGACCCCAAAGTAGGGGGAACTGCGGATGCTCCACAACTTCTGGAAGCCCAAACCTAACCGAGGACTAGAAGCACCAGCACCCTCCAAACCCGCCGATCTTGTGGCAGAAGCTCGCGCTGCGATGAAGGCCGCGGAAGTCGCGTGCAAGATCGCAAAAGACGAACTCTTCCTGTACGAGTGCCGCAGCCGAACCTACGGGCTTAAAATCCTGCCGGACCAATCGGTAGGGTTCCAGCTCGACACCGATCCGGAGCGTCTGCGACTCGCAGCGCAAGCCGCGCGTCTCGATGATGACTTTCAGCGTAAAACGAAACGATGGTCAGGGCTCAAAGACAAATCGAATGAAACCGTTTTCATCGCTGGCGTGCAGGTGAGTCGATGAGCATGAAAATCGACCATACAGCCCAAGAGAAATTCGCCGCCGCGAGCGATGAACTCGTAAGCGCACAGGTAGCTTTCCAACGGGCGAACCGCGCCTTAAAGCAATTCGATAGGGAAAATCCGGTTCGGGACGCAGACGTACTAGCCCACCTTCCGCAGCCTGATGTGATTTGAATATTTTTTGAGCACATTTTCGGAGTAATTCGAATCTAGAGATTTCTTAACCTTCCTATCCTCAGTACGAGTCCTCAGGAAATATTGCGTGTCCTGCGAAAAAGTCTTTGTAGTGAAGACCAACTCTCTTGAAAGTGGAGTGGCCATGCGTAGGATCGATGCATGTACTTGCGTCGCTGCTATCGCAACAAGGATGGCAAGCGCCATGGCTACTGGGCGCTGGTCGAGAGTTATCGTTCGTCGCGAGGTCCACGGCAGCGCGTGGTGGCCTACCTCGGTGAGATGGATGCGGCCGGCCGTCTGGGCATTCAGCAACAGGCGGCAGGTGCTGCCACGATTGCTCAGCGCGGATTATTCCAGGACATCGAGCCGCAGTGGGTGGAAGTCGATCTGAAGCGGATCGCTATCGAACGGAAGCGTGCCTTTGGCGGTCCCTGGCTGGGGCTGGAGTTGTGCCGGCAAGTGGGGCTGGTCGATTTTCTGGAACAGACCTTGCCAACGGGACGAGAAGAGATTTCCTGGCCGGTGATGGCACAGATCCTGATGCTGGCACGACTCTGTGAGCCCTCGAGCGAGTTGCAGATCGCGGAACGTTTCTATGAAGCCAGTGCGTTAAGCGATTTGCTAGGCGTGCCCGCTAACAAGGTAAATGAAGACCGACTCTACCGCTCTCTGGATCGACTCCTGCCGCATAAGGAAGAGCTGGAAAAACATCTGAAGAATCGCCTGGGAGAACTATTCGATCTGGACTACGACCTGTTGTTGTACGACGTCACCAGTACGTACTTTGAAGGCGAGGCCAAGCGGAACCAACTGGCTCAGCGGGGTTATTCGCGCGATCACCGCCCCGACTGCAAGCAGGTAAACATTGCTCTGGTGGTAAGCCGCGAAGGAATGCCCTTGGGCTACCAGTTGTTCACGGGGAACCGCAACGACGGAACCACGCTGGAAGAGATCGTGGAGCGGATCGAACGACTGTACGGGAGAGCGAACCGTATCTGGGTGTTGGATCGCGGCATGGTCAGCGAAGAAAACGTGCGGTTTTTGAAAGCAGCCAAGCGACGGTACATCGTGGGGACACCGAAGGGCATGCTGAAACGGTTCGAGGGAGAACTGCGCGCCCAAGACTGGAATCAAGTGCGGGAAGGTCTGGAGGTGAGGTTGTGTCCGGCCCCTGGTGGGGAAGAAGTATTCCTTCTGTGCCGGAGTGCGCAGAGGAAACAGAAAGAGCAGGCCATGCATGAGCGCTTTGAAAACCGCATCGAGGAGGGGCTGGAAAAGATCGTGGCCAGCTGCGCAAAGCGCCAACAACTGCCGGCCGCTGTGGGGCAGCGGGTGGGGCGATTATTGGGCAAGAACTCGCGGGCAGCAGGAGCGTTTGCGGTCAAGATCGATCCCGATACAAACGGCTTTGCGAAGTGTCAGTGGAAAAGAATCGATCGCTGGCGGGAGTGGGCACAACTCAGTGAGGGTTGTTATGTGTTGCGCAGCAACGTGACGGACTGGAGCCCAGAAGAACTCTGGCGTGCCTACATGCAGCTGACCGAGGCCGAGGCCGCGTTCCGCATCCAGAAGACGGATTTGCAACTGCGACCGATCTGGCACCAGAAACAAGAGCGGGTGGAAGCGCACATCCTGGTGTGCTTTCTGGCCTTTGTGTTGTGGAAGACGCTGGCGCAACTTTGCCAACGCGCTGGGTTGGGCAACGAACCACGAAAAGTATTCCAGGAGTTGGCGGACATCACCCTGGTCGACGTCGTGTTACCAACGCGCAGCGGAGTAATCATCCGCAAGCGCTGCATCAGTCGACCGACCGAGCACCAGGCGACACTGTTGCAACACCTGAATCTACATCTCCCCAACTCGCAGGAAATGACCCAAGTGTAGTGAAGACTCCGGTATGTCCGTGTTGAAAACACAGGTATTTATTCTTCAAACTGCGGAACTTGGGCTAGAGCGGAGCGAGTCGCTGCAAATCTTGTACGAGCAGGCCCTCGAAAACCTGCGCGAAAAAGAAGAAATCCAAAAATTTATGCACCACGAACTTTTTGCGATGAACCAGCAGTGGGGCCGCGGGCCTGAACCGTGGCGAAGGTGATCCACAAATAAGAGGTGATCCAATGAGCGACCAGAATGTGCTGCCCAAGGTGACGATTTACCAACAATACGCAGGCTTTGCCGACATTGCGAAAGGCTACGGCCCGACGGACGACGTTGCCGACTCGATAGAAGAACTTCCGGATCCCGTCGGCAAATTGTTCGAAGCGGCTCCCGTCAATGCCGCACTCGCAAAGGCCGACACGCGTACCAACCTCATATTCGATTGGGCCATTCCGTCGGCCGACGATGTGGACGACGATTCCACCACACAGCTGCACAAGTCGCCGATGGTTGTGCGAGACGACGGACCGCGTACTTTAGCGAAGAAGTTGGGCGTCACGCGCACCGAACAGGTCGTCACTGCAAGCGGCGATACATGGTTGCACGGCTACGATGCTCACAATCAGCTCGTGGACGCACGACTCATCAAATCGGAGCACATCGAAAACCAGGTCAGTTCGACGCGCGTCAGTGGTGTGACGCCAGATGCGCCAGGCGTGCGAGCGGTGCCGAGGTACGGCGCACGGGAAGCCCCGCGGCCGGAAGTTCCTTTGCAATTTTCGAAGCTGGTCGAAATTGAAGAATGAGTTTCACAGTTTTGCACCGATTCATCACGCGAGGAACGGTGCAATCGCGGAAGCCGTGCTTCGACTTGTCCTCCAGGCGCGGCTTTCGCTGAATTCGAGGTGATTATGGCACGCAATCACAAAGTGAAATCGTCATCGACTCCGCGGGACCGGGTGCTGGCCATAATGGCTAATGTTGTGTGCTCTCTCCTTGTTGTGGCTGTGTTGGTTGTGCTGTGTAGGGGTGTTTGGACAGGAAATCGGATATGACGACGGCGCTGCGAGCGAAGGAAATGCCAGAACCAGCGTTTTCCCCAGCCGCACGCATTATTGCGACCACTTTGCCGTTGGCCAAATAAAGTGGACTGCCGCTTGCCCCCGGCCAAGCAGCCTTATCGACGGCGTAATCAAACCCTGCGGTACCCTCGCTTATTATCTGGAACCCGGCTATGAAACCTTTCGAACTGATCGGAGTTGAAGATTCCAAGGGGAAACCAGTGAAAGCAACCGGGGTGCCCTCGGGCCATGTTTGAATATCGAACGAAGCGATTGCGATGTTTTCTTTCACCCGCTTACTGGTGAACGGATTCTCAACTGGCTGACATACAGCCAAATCTACATTGGAGTCCGTTTGGCATTGAGCGAACGGAAAGTATTGGAAAGAAACTCGTGGCTCAAAATGCCCCCATCCATGGTCTGGAATATATATGGCCGCGGAACAGGCATGCCTGGTCTTAATTTGTCTGGTCCCAGCTGTTCAAAACGTGCGCATCCGTAATAAATCTGCCGTTCTGGTCTACAAAAAAACCAGTTCCAGCAATTGCCGCAACCTTGAACTCCTTTTCATCGTCTATATAACCGCAAACGATTGGAATAACAGTACGCTTGGCCTTATCTATTGTTTCGACCGAAACGTCTTTCTGTCCAAAAGTTGGATGCAGCGAAACGAAGAAAACTGCGAAAAAGAAAAGATTCCTCACGGTGGTTCCCGAATTATCCTCCAACGGTGGGTGTCGAGACGGTCGCGCAGTAGGCATCATAACCTAAACATTTACAAAATGAATAGCCGCGAGAGTGAGCCCCCTATAGTGCATTCTCGAGGCGCACATCCGCAGAGGCGACCTGCGGAATTTGGGTTTGGAGAAGCTTCCAATAACGCTCATGTTCAAGATGGTCTCGCCTGGCACGGCGATATGCTCGCTGGCCGTCGCGTACCACACGTCTGGCCCATGCATTCACAGGCCGGCCGCCCTCGTCGGTGAGTCCGTATTCGCGGCCCAGGAATAGAAGCGCCTGCTTCCAAGTCACTTCCATAGCCGCGTCCCTGAATTCCAGAACAATCATGTCATCCGTCACCGTATGGGTTTCCAGCTTTTTCTCGCGTGTATATTTCAAAAGCCGGCGTGCGCGGTGATTCTCGGCATGCTGCATCCTCGCTCTTAGAAGCGGGAAACGTTTGGGAACGACATCATTGAGGATTGTGACGTTGCCGGCTTCGGCGGCATCCACTTTCACCGGAGCACCGCGCTTTAGCAACCGTTCCAACTGTGCGAAGAACGGCACGGTGTGACCGCTGCGCGATGCCGCATGAGCCATTTCATGGAGGAGCGTGCCGCGAATCGAAAGACTGTTCCTATGCCGCGGATCAATTCTGATGGTTTTCGTTTTCCATTCGCAGATTCCCCACGCACGTTCCTTCGATAAATCGGCCATCTCGACCCGATAGCCGGACAACGTTCCACGCCAGTACAGCTGGTTGTATCGGTCGAATAGCTTCCGTAAGCGCTCATCATTCCAAGGTTTCATCAGGGGGACTCCCGGCGTATTCTAAGCTCCCACAGCCTCAAGCGTGCTCGCAATGCCACGAATCGTCAGCAGCGTTGCCAGCAGCCCAACCAGACAATTTGAAACTATCACGTCGAGCCATCGCGCGTCACACCTCACTCGGTGGAAGCAAAGTGTCCGTTCGGCTAAAATCAAGTAATGGCCCGCAAACGTGATCCTAGAGCCATTGCCGCGAACGCTCGGCGAGAGGTATCGGAGGCCTTTGCTCGCTTGCCTATATTTCAGCGACCGCGGGGCGTCGCCGCTCTTCATTTCGCAGCGGCTTTGGACGTCGAGGCCGTGAAAGGTCTTATCTCTCCCGATGAAGCCGACCGCGCGTGGATGGGGGCACAACGCCGCGTTGTAGAAGCGAGCGCTTTCGCAGTGCCTGCCATCTATGATCGCTGCGCGTTCTCCGGCCGTTCTACCACCAACATCGATCAAGAGATTTACGCAGAAGCGCGGGAGTTGTTTGATTTCTGTTACGCGTACGAGCAAGTCGAATATTCGTTCAAGTTGGCGGACAAAGGTCAAATGGAAATCTTTGCGCCGAACCGGCAGTCCAGAATCACGTTTGCCTACACGGACCAGGCGGCTGACCTCGCCGAAACGGCGCTCCGTGCGCGAGAGCGCGAGATTGTCTTCACTGGTGAGGGATTGGATGTTAACCCGAGAGATCAACACGAAATTCTTAATGCGCTTGCGCAGGCGATTCGCTCCCGGATCACCTGCCGCGACGACCGATGCGACTACACATGCGGTCCTGACGAACTTCAACTAATGCGGAGCCTCGGCCGCGAGATGGTCAAATCGGTCCCAAACGAAATGGATGACGCGGCATCTCTTGCCGCGGTCACATTTGGCCAGCTTCGGCTCTTCTGGGGAGCTCTGCTCGCCATCGCAAACACTCATTTCCTTGCCCACAATTTGGCCTCTGGCGGCAGCGCGTTAAAGTGGCCATTCGAGACAATGGTAGTTCGCAAGACCCGTCACGAGTTTGTTGAGATCCTCGCGCAAATTACCGAGATGCCGGCGGGTGTCGTGGAAGCTATCCTCGGCTGGTACATTTACGACCGGCGAATTTCGAATCGATCTCCGATCCTGCAGCCGTTCTTGCCTCTCGGCGAGGATACTCTCTGTTTGCCGGTCCTGTTCGTGAACGGCAACAACATGGAACGGAACTTTTTCAAGCTCATGCACCGTCACCCCATTTTGAGGCCGTTTGCGCGGGCGGTGGAGGACCGCAAGGAGTCGATAGCTCTCAGCGATATTGCGGCAATGTTTCCGCACCCTTTGTACAAAACGCGTGACTGCGTAAAGATTCCGGGAGTCACTGACGCCGACTTGTTGGCGTACGAAGTGGAGTCGGGGTTTCTGCTGGCGGTGCAACACAAGTGGCTCGCGCCGCCTGACACGGCAGAAGAATCTTGGGACAACGACGAGCGGCTTAATGAAGGAGTGATGCAGGCCGTCAAAGCACGCGAGGCGCTTCGTGTCCAGCCCGAATTGGCTCGGCGAGCGCTTTCACTCTCTGACGATGAGCGGATCGAACGGATTGAAGCTGTTACAGTCTGCCGGGGCTTCGAACGGACTGGATTCTGTGACCCCGCCAATGTACCCGTGATCTCCGAAGTATCGTTCAGGGCACTCTGCAATCAATCCGGGAGGTTCGAGGCTCTTTGGGAGGCGTTGAATTCAAGACCCGATTTGAAGCGAGCGAGCCAACTCGTCGACGATTGCAAGATGCAGGTCACACTTGCAGGTTTCGATTTTGTGATGCCCGGCCTGGCGTCGTAACAATTCGAAAGTTTTATCTGGTGAAGTTTACTTCCAGGATGCCGGCCGGGTTAGCACGCCACCGGCACCGTCGGGGATCTGATCCGGGAACTGAGCCTTAGACAGAATTTGGAGCGGCAGGGTTTTGTGGACGTGTGCGGACGTTCGCAACTCGACCGCCGCCCCGCGCGTCGGATTTTGGGAAGGCACATAAACCACGATCCGTTTCGTTGGAAATCTGAGCCTGACCATGTTGACCGCAGGAACCAAGTCGGAATCGCCGCTAAAAATAATCAACTGATCGCACTGATCGCGGTATGCGTCGTCCAACATGAAGATTGCAATATTGACGTCGGTCCGCTTTTCCTCGCGCGTGTCGTAGAGCTTTGGGCCGGCTGCGCTGCAAGCTGTCACGCCACACTTTAGCGTTTTCCGTTTGAACTTTCCCAGAATGATTTCGACCAACGGAGTCGTCGACAAAGCCTTGAGATACGTCTCCTGATTGACCTTGGTCGGCCCTTCGATCAACGCACTGAAATAGCGGATGAGCCGAAGATCGTCGTTTGGACGAAGAAGTTGACAGAACCGCGCTATGTCCAGCCACTTGAGATGAGGAGTGCTGCGAACGGCTCCATAGTAAAGATTGAAGCCATCGATATATACGACGGTTCGGCGGCGCTGAGGCGATTGAGCAACTGGCACGGGCATAAAAAAAGGGCAATCATGTAGATTGCCCAAACCGACCTTTTGGATCGGGGAGTCGTCAAGAAAGAGACTATCACTTCCCCTTAGAATAGTAAACGTTTAGTTCGTGGCTGATGTTTGACTTTTGTTTGAGTTTTCACTTCCTATCGGTGCCTGCGTATGCCGGAGTGTGCCGTAGCGTGCCAAGTAGACAAACGGGTTGCAACGCAACCCGTTCCTTTCTAAGGGAATTCACTGGAGTGACAGGGCAGCGTTCTAACCAACTGAACTACGTCCCCCGCGAAAACGGGTAACACTTGATGGTGGGCGGTCACGGATTTGAACCGCGGACCTTCCCGGTGTAAGCGGGATGCTCTAACCGCTGAGCTAACCGCCCAACGCATTCAAGTGTAAACGTTTAGCTCTAAAAATCCAAGTGCCGTTTTGGCCCGAAAACCGCGATTGTGCACGAATTGTGCACGAACCAAAAAAAAGACGGGCCAGATTTTCAGGTCTGGGCCGCACTGCGAAGCGAGTCTTTACTTACTGATGCTCACCTACTGCATCGGTTGTGGGTGAGCGGAGAGGTGTACGAACCATTGCGCAATAGCCAAAAAGCGATGCGCGCCGCGGCCTAGAGTTTCGGTCCGAACAGCTGAGCTCGAACTGTCCCCCTCGTTGACTTGCTTCTTGCTCCCCCCTAAGATGTGCCCACATGCTGGACACGCCGTCTCCAATTGGCCACACGTTCTCCCACTACCGCATCATCGAAAAGCTCGGCGGCGGAGGTATGGGTGTCGTTTACAAGGCCGAAGACTCGCGCCTCAAGCGCTTCGTCGCGCTGAAATTTCTGCCGCAGGATGTCGCCAGCGATTCGCAAGCTCTCGCGCGATTCCAACGTGAAGCGCAAGCCGCCTCGGCCCTGAACCATCCTAACATCTGCACGATTTACGATATCGGCGAGCAGGATGGCCACGCCTTCATCGCCATGGAATTTCTCGATGGCCAGACACTCAAGCACCGCATCAACGGCCGCCCCGTGGACATCGAAGACCTCCTCACTCTCGCCATCGAAATCGCCGACGCGCTCGACGCTGCGCACGCCGAACACATCGTTCACCGCGACGTCAAGCCCGCCAATATTTTTGTCACCAAACGCGGCCACGCCAAAATTCTTGACTTTGGTCTCGCCAAGGTCACCTTTACCGCCGTAGGCTCTTCCACGTCGAAAATTCCCGTGGATACCACCGAGGGCGCCACGCTCGGCGCCTCCGCCGAACATCTCACCAGTCCCGGCAGCACCATGGGCACCGTCGCCTACATGTCGCCCGAGCAGGTCCGCGGCAAGGAACTCGACGGCCGTTCCGACCTTTTCTCCTTTGGCGCTGTGCTTTACGAAATGACCACCGGCATGCTGCCGTTCCGCGGCGAAACCTCCGGTGTGATTTTCAAAGCGATCCTGGATGGTGCCGTTGCCGCGCCTGTGCGCCTGAATCCCGAAACGCCCGCGGAGCTCGAGCGCATCATCAACAAGGCGCTCGAGAAGGACCGTAATCTGCGCTACCAGTCCGCCGCCGACATTCGCGCCGACCTCGCGCGACTCAAGCGCGAACAGGATTCCGGCCGCTCGGCGCGCGTCAGCGACGCCTCCGCCGCCCCAGCGGGTAGTGTCTCAGCAGCGGCCCCCGGTGCGAACGCAGCAAGCGCCGCGTCCAAAGCGGTAACGTCCTCAGGTTCCGCAATGGTGCCGGCCGCGCATGCCGGCGCTTCGCGCAAACTCTGGATCGTTGGCGCCGTAGCTGCAGCGCTCGCGCTCGTCATCGGCGGCTACTACTTCCTGCACGGCCGCGCGTCTTCGCAGAAAATCACCTCCATCGCCGTGCTGCCCTTCGTCAACGCCACCTCCGACCCGAACAACGAATATCTCAGCGACGGCCTCACCGAAAGCCTGATCGGCACGCTTTCGCAGCTGCCCGACGTCAAAGTGATGGCGCGCAGCACCGTCTTCCGCTTCAAAAATAGCGAAGACGATCCGCAAAGGATCGGCAAAGCACTTGATGTGGGTTCGGTGCTGCTGGGCCGCGTCACGCAGCACGGCGACACGGTCGCCGTGCAAGCCGACCTCGTCAACACCACGGACGGCTCGGAAATGTGGGGCGCTCACTATGAACGCAAGATGGCCGACGTCACGCAGGTGCAGAGCGACATTACCCGCGACGTCGCGAAAAAATTGCAAGGAAACACGCCCAGCAACGCCACGGCAAAAATGGGCAGCGCCGGCACCACCAATCCCGACGCCTATCGTCTCTACCTCGAAGCGCAGCAACAGTTGTACGGTCGCACGGACACGGGAATCCTCAAGAGCGTAGCGCTGTTCCGCCAGGCCGTTGCCGCCGATCCCAACTACGCAATGGCTTGGGCGGGCCTTGCGAATAGCTATGTCGTCGCCTCAGGTTACGGGCGCTTGATTCCGCCGAATCAATCCTTGCCACTGGCGGATCAGGCCTCCCAAAAAGCCGTCGAGCTGGACGATAACAGCTCCGACGCGCACGTGGCGCGCGCCAACGCGCTGGGCACCGCCTGGAAATGGAGCGCTGCGGATCTGGAGTTTCGCCGTGCCATCGAGCTGAATCCCAACAACGCTAACGCACACTATTTTTACGCCTTCAATGATCTGATGCCGACGAATCACCTCGAAGAGGCCCTCGAGCAGTTTCGCCTCGCGCTGGCTCTCGATCCGCTCGCGCCGATCGTGAGGACGAATTACGCCCTCACGCTGATGGACGCACACAAATATTCCCAAGCCCAAGAGCAGTTCGATCAGATCCTCGAGCGCGATCCCGGTTTCGGCCCGGCGCTCTTTTATCTATCGCAAATGCAGGCCACCCAGGGCCAATGGGCCGACGCAGTGAGCACCTTGCGCAAAGGGGCGCCGCCCGGCGCGTTCCTCGGGCGTTCGTGGAGCCTGGACGCAAAAGGTTTCGCCGAATTAATGGATGATGTCAGTAACGGCAGGCTGCCCGCGGACGCCGCCGTTGCCTACTCGCTGGCGGGAAATCGCGACAAGGCCTTCGAGAATCTCGAAAAGGCCTACGCGGATCGCGATGACGAGATCACCGCCGTAATCCGCTTCCCAGCCTTCGACCACCTGAAGTCCGACCCGCGCTGGGCCGCCCTACTGCACAAGCTCAGCCTCCCGCTATAGTTTCGTCCCGCCGACCCCAGGTCGCGCTCATAACCGCTGGCACAACGCATTTTGCATTTTTCTCTAATGAAATTCACTTGCCTGGTTACCGTACATCTCGCCCGAAACCAGTGGCAAGCGTCCGTGGAGCCCAACTTTTCACAACCGGCTTCTGACCACTTCGGTGGATTCGCTGCATGCAAGGTTGCCCTCACATGACCACTTACGTTTATAGTGAGAGGCGGGTTGGGGCGAAACCGATGCGAGGTTGGTTGATCCCGTTACTGATCGTGATTTATCACTCAACTTTGTTCTCCACATCCGCAATCGCACAATCGACGCAGGTGCCTTCTGCCGGCCAGCAAATTGCGGCTGCGGTCTTACCTCTGCCTGAGGTCATGCGGGAACACTCCACAGTACTCGGATACGCTCCTGACCTATCACTTGTAACCCTTCGGGAAGGTTCGAATGGGATGGTGTGCACCGCTTCTCGTCCCGGCGATGCCGAGTTCGATGTACGCTGCTATCACCAGTCGGTCATGCCCGCCGTTCGTCGAATGCGCGACTTGCACTCCCGGGGCGTAAAGGACGACGAAATCTATCGCACCATCGATGCGGAAGTGAAAGCAAAGAAGCTAGCGATTCCCGACCACCCTATTTCCGGGTACCGTATGCTCGGCCCGATTTCCGCCTACCGGCCGGCGACCAACACGGTTGGCCCGGAGATCGAGTCATGGCAGTCCGTTCACTTTCCCTACAAAACCGCAGGGGAAATCGGCTTGCCTGAAGAGGGACAGGTTAGCCCCACCATGCCCTATGTCATGGCTTCGGGTACATTTTGGTCCCACGTGATGATCGAGCACGAGAATGCATTAGCTCACAAGTAAGAGACTTGGACAGTTTGGGCCAGCAGGTAGATTCCTCGGCAAAATAACTTTGCGAGAGGTTTTCGAGACTCGGGCCGTTTTTTCCGGTTCGCACGGGCTCTCGGGTGGGCATTGGGACTGCAGTGCCCTCGTTTGTGCCCACCCCGGATCCCAACCCAAATCATTTCGTTATATCACCCAGGAAGGGCGGCACACCCTAATTGCCCGCCGGATCAATGTGACGCGAACGATCGGCTCCGAATAACAGTCAAAGTCGCAACTGTTAACCGGGCCATGGCGTGGTGGCCCGTCGCAAACCGCACTTACTTGACGGAATAATTACGCGCGTCCATGCAAGCACCGAACGCTCGCTGAAAGGTGTCAAGGCCCTCCGCATGGGCCATCTTCGATCGGTCTTCTTCAGCCTTTTGTTGGGCGGCGACCTTCGCGGCCGCTTCCTTCTGCGCCGCGGCACTAGCCTGACGCTGGTTCGCTCCGCCCTTCATCGTTCCGGCGACGGCACCTGCACCGGCGCCTTTACCTGCGTCACCCGCTATCGCACCGATTGCCGCGCCGCCTGCGGCGCCGCGAGCGGCCCCCTTGACGCGACCACCGCTCGGCGTGTTGGCATTGTCCGCCGCAGCCTTTTGTTCTGCTTGTTTTTGTTCAGCGGTTTTGCCTGCCGCAGCAGGCGCTTTGGGATCGATTCCGGAAATTTGCTTTGCTGCACCGTAGCAGTCTGACTCGTCTTTCAATTGCTGGTCCGCGGTTTGGCCGTTTTTCCCGAACACAAATACCCCAATGTCTTTGGATGGCGACCACGCCGGTGCACCCGCCGGGGCTTGCGCGAAGAGAGGCACAGCAACGAACGATAAAACAAACACAGCGAGTAAGCATCTCACGCTAGAGTCTCCCTCGGCGCGACGCGCCCATCCGTCCAATTTAAATTTGGCGGGGGCCCGCTGACCCGCTTCCCTTTGAGAACGGCAAGCTAAAGGGCAAAGACTTCTTCGACGTTGACCACAGTCCTTTCATCACATTTTATCGAAAATACCCTTTATGGCTACCGACGCTTCGACGTCGAACTTAACGGAGCTTTCTACCGGCGTAATCTCGAAAACTGGAGCTTGCGCTCGACTCAGTGAAGGGGAAAAAGCAGACACTAAAAAACAAACGATTACAAACGATAATTAGTCGCATGGTGCGGAGTGTGACGTGTTCCCGCTTCCTTGTCAATTACAGAGCCTCAGGGGGCACTGTCCAGCATTTCTGTTGAAACCGGGTAAGAGGGTGCCTCGCATTATTGTTTCCTCAGGCATGCATTCGTTCCGCAGCCAGCAAGTAGCAGCCCAAGATCTGTTCACTGTGATTCGCATCCACGCAGCCGGGAAAACGGCTGAGATAGCGTCGTAGATGCCGAAAAAAACCTTCCGCTAAGTTGGTGGTACGTAAGCGGTGTCGCCAGTATCGCGGAAATCGCAAGTAGGCCAACACCCGTGGTAACTCCGCTTGAAACTTCTCGACCATCTCCGGAGCCCAGAAGCGCCAGCGCCGTGCAAAGCTCCCGGCCCATTTCCGCAGCTGGGACTCCTGCTCGGCTTCAAAGATCCACCAGAACTCCCGTCGAAACTTCCGTCGCTGCCACCACCGCAGCTGCGGTGTCACTGCTTCCAGATTCCGAAACCAGTGGGCCAAGCAGAGCTGGTGCGCCGCTCCCGGATACAGCAGGGCCGCCGCACTGGCAGCACCCTCGGCTCCATCGCTGATTATCAGCTCCACTTGTTCCAGTCCCCGTCGCCACAGACGTGTGAACAACTCCTCATACGCTTGGCTCGTCTCCGCCGCTGCAGCCATCCACTCCAAAACTTCGAACCCTCCACCCTCGCGCACACCCACGGCGACCAGCAGGACTCCTTTCCGTGCTTGGCTTTTTGCCGATCGCCGATACCTTAAATAGATTCCATCCACGGCCAGGGCGCGATAGATCCCAGAACGTAAGGGTTGTTCCCGTCGTCTTTGAATCTGTTCTTGGGCATCGCGCAGCACTGCCCCGATCGTGGCCGGCGACAGATGCCCACCCAGAAATCGCTTTAACAAAGCATTCTGCAATTGTTTTCAGCCTTGCTCCACCACTTGCTGTAATGCTAATCTCCCGCTTTGAGATGACATGGGGTGTCTCCTTTCTGCCCGGCTAGGCAGAGCTGTTCGGAGACACCCTCTTTCTTTTTATCCCCTCTTTCAACAGAAAATCTTACAGACGGGCCTCAGGGACTCTGCAACCGCAAGCGCACGATCCGACACTCGGAGCCACGCATCCACAGCGGACGGCGGATTACGCGGAATAGGACACGATTTCGAACCGCTAGGATTCGGAATGGGGATGCGCTCGCAGCAGCCAGTGCCAAACCGTGACTACCGCCGAAACGGCAACAATCAATTCCGCCCAAATAAAGACCACATAGTCGGTGTATGCTCCAACAGGTGGCACGCCGGGCTGCACATTCCTCAGCGCCGGCAAGCCGAAGATCAGCGTCATTGACATCGAGAACGGGAGAAGATCAAACTGCCTTTTCGCTGTCGTAACCTGCAGCACCATGGCCAGGACGCTCACGGCGAGGCCCGCCATCATCGCGTTGATGAGGATGGATACAGCGATCAAGTTATCGGCACGCCGCAAATTCATAACGATCCCCGTGACCTGCGTGCTGTCGTTGCGCGTGACGCTTCCTTGGAACTTGATGCCGGGGATCGCTGCCGACGCAACTAGAGACAGAGGTATCGCCGTGCTTTGTTGCAAGGTGACTGCGCCAACGGCCAGTTGGTCCGCGTGGAGAGTTTCTTGTGATCGATTTTCGGGTGCCTTCGAAACCTGCACCTTATTGATTACCGGCGGAAGAGTCATCAGCAGCCACATGGTGGTTTCGTAACGGTCGAAAGGATATTTATTCAAGTTGCCGTTTAGGGGAAAGACGGCTTCGATGCGGTTCATCCTTTTCCCGCGCGGAAAATCGAACTCTTGTTGGCCCCTCACGTTGTTAATCAACAGCGTCATGTCCGCCGCTGGAGTCACCTCGTCGCGAGAGATATTGCCGGCAAGCCGGAAGCCCAGCTGCGCAGTCAATTCCTGGGTTACCGGATCCACGTTGGTCACCAGCACCGAAACAGCTATCCGATCCGGCGCCACTGTTTCATCGCGAAGCTGCAGCTCCCTTCGCGTGCTCTCAGTGCTCCCTCGCACCAGCACGGCAACGTATAGCGCCAGGATGGCGAAAACGACGGCAATCTTCAGTCTTGTGCGTTTTTTCCGCATCGTCAACGCTGCATTGCAGGAGCCCGGTCGCAGAGGGAAAGAACGGGCGATTGGTAGGCATGGGAAGTTCAGACTAATCCAGCCACCAAGCAGATTGCAAGGGCGACCACCGCGAGCAACCGCGAGCGGCACCCGCTTGGGACTGGGCTTCCCCAGTCGCCGATCCAGCAACCCGTCATAGCCATACTCCTTGTAGCGCCAGTGCCACCGCCGCATCTGTCGGTCGGTGATCCCGATGATCTCGGCTGCTTGCCACCAGGTAATCTTCTTCGCCAAAGCTCGCAAGATCACTTCTTGAATCTTCATCGTCCGCTCCAGGGCGGCCATCGGGTAGCAGTTCATGCATGCATCTTGCTCCCTGGCCGCTTCTACGAAAGCGGACATATCGTGTGCTAATTAGACCGGACACATCGTGTGCTAACGACACGAATTCATCAGCAGGACAAGCCCCGGCGAAATCGCGGGCTTCCAACGGCGAACTCCTGATAAACGCGGTGGTCTCAATGGGTCGACGCAACACTAAGCTCGAACCCACCTCGCATTGAAAAGAAAAGCTAAAATCGCTCGCTAGGGCCAGACCAGCCGGAACGCTTCCCTGGCTAGGTTTTGACCGAGTACAGCCAACAGATGGTTCTCCCGCCGGAAGCATTGTCGGATCAATTCACTGGATGGTGTTGCATCGCCGGTTGAGCTGGCAGCATTTATCGGAGGGGTGGCCAGGAAAACTAGGTAATACTGATTGTCGAGAACTTGCTGCAGGCGGCTAGTCTCACTAGCATCCTGCCGCAGTATCCTCGACACAAGTGGACTTAAGCGAACTGAAACAGTCGAGAGGCAGCCGCGCCTGACGGTAAGCCCGTGAAAAACGCCGACCTTATGAAGTATAACAACTTAGCGGCGAGACGCAACCGCCGAATCTGGAAAATCCGACGAAAAAAGCCCCGATTGTCCGAGATTGTCCGGGTTGGCGATTGTGATAGAGTCCGCCGATGACGAGGTTCTTACGTGAAGGTAAAGTGGAACAGTCCCGTGACTGCCATCTCCATCGGCTTCCCGTGTTACTCAGCAGCTTTATCTGGGCTTGGTTCGACAGTAGGGCCTGGCATCGTAGTGAGCAAGAGATGGGCTGGATACTTGTTAATGACCGAACTCGGCCGAAAGGGATCGGCATCTTAGCTGCATATGGCGTCGGCCTAATCCTAGCTGCGTTGGTTTGGGCCTGCGTCCGGACGCTCAGCCGCCGCCACGCCCTACGGGGAAAAAATAGAACCCGGATTTCAGTCCGGTCCGCTTCGAGGCTAGGACATAGCCGTCTGGGAAGAAGATTTTTCGCAGGCGCGAAGCTGCGCGATTTGCGCACATCCGCTGGGATTGCGGCCCTCGAGATTTTCGCCTAAAGATATTAGTTTTTTTCTGCAAGCCTCGCGCTTACCAGTCACCGCTAACTCACTGACAATAATGGACCTGTACGTTGGTACAGGCGCAAAAATTAGCCTGTACTCCGGTACAGGTCCGTCGGCACCGTATCGGATGTTAGCTGATTCACTACGACTGGACCACCCTGTGACTTTTTCCGGCAGGTCGTCATGCTACGCTGGCTCATCGGGTGGGTTCTAGTACCACTCCCGGATACTCATGTCTTCACGACTCGGCGAAATTCTGGTCAAAGACAGCCTGATCACTGCGGATCAGCTCAAGCAGGCGCTCGAACACCAGAAAAAAAGTGGCGGGCGACTGGGCACTTGCTTGGTGAAGCTGGGCCTCGTGAGCGATGACGATATTACCGCTGTGCTTTCGCGCCAATACGGCGTGCCCTCCATCAATCTGAAATTCTACGAAGTAGATCCCGCCGTCATTAAGCTGGTGCCACAGGAAACCGCCGTGCGTTATCAAATCGTGCCACTCTCGCGCGTGGGCTCGACTTTAACGATTGCGATGACGGATCCGACCAACGTCTTCGCGATGGACGATATCAAGTTCATGACCGGATTCAATGTGGAGCCGGTCGTGGCGTCGGAAACGGCAATCAGCGAAGCGATTCATAAGTTTTACGGCGATGTCGAGAGCGTCGAGCAACTCGACAAGGTGATGAAGGACCTTGCCGGCGAAGAAGCGTCGCTGGAACTTTCCGGTGAAGAATCCGAGATGGACCTCGCGACGCTGGAGAAGGCGGCCGAGGAAGCGCCGATCATCAAGCTCGTGAACCTGATCCTCACGGACGCTGTAAAGCGCGGAGCAAGCGACATTCATGTGGAGCCTTACGAGAAGGAATACCGCGTGAGATTTCGCATTGACGGTATTTTGCAGAACGTCATGGCGCCGCCAATGAAATTGAAGGATGCGATCACCAGCCGCGTGAAGATCATGGCGAAGCTGGACATAAGCGAAAAGCGGCTGCCGCAAGACGGCCGCATCATGATCAAGTATCTGAAGGACGGCAAGAAGAAGGAGTTGGACTTCCGCGTCTCGACCGTCCCAACCTTATTCGGCGAAAAAGTGGTCATGCGGTTGCTGGACAAGGAAAATCTTCGTCTGGACATGACCAAGCTGGGTTTCGAGCCGGAATCGCTCGCGAAATTCGAGCGCCAGATTTTGAAGCCCTATGGGATGGTCCTGGTCACCGGCCCTACTGGTTCGGGAAAGACGAACACGCTGTATTCATCCGTCGCGAAACTCAATACCGCGGAAACGAACATCATGACGGCCGAGGACCCGGTCGAATTTCAACTCCCCGGAATCAACCAGGTGCAGATGAAGGAGCAGATTGGGTTGAACTTCGCTTCCGCTCTGCGCGCCTTCTTGCGGCAGGACCCCAACATCATTCTTGTCGGCGAGATTCGCGACTTCGAAACGGCGGAAATCGCGGTGAAGGCGGCGTTGACGGGCCACTTAGTGCTTTCGACGCTACACACGAATGATGCTCCGTCAACGATCAGCCGATTGATGAATATGGGTATTGAACCGTTCCTGGTGGCTACCTCCGTCAACTTGATTTGCGCGCAGCGTTTGGTCCGACGCATCTGCGTGGGATGCAAAGAACCGATGCAGATTCTGCCGCAGGCCCTGGTTGATGCCGGATACACCAAGGAAGAGTCTGAAAAGACGATCGTACAGCATGGGCGCGGCTGCAGTACTTGCAACAACACTGGGTACAAAGGACGCGTGGGCCTCTATGAAGTGATGGAGATCAACGACGATTTGCGCGAGCTGATATTGGTGGGCGCCTCCGCGTTGGAGCTTAAGAAAAAGGCTTTGGAAACGGGAATGATTACTTTGCGACGCAGCGGGCTGACCAAAGTTGCGCTGGGGCAAACCACACTCGAAGAAGTTGTGCGCGAAACAGTTCTCTAAGCGGAGGAAATATGGCCGGCATTACATTAAGCGAGCTGCTAAAGAAAATGATCGAGATGGGCGGGAGCGATTTGCACCTCTCAACCAATAGCGCGCCCCGGATTCGCGTGCACGGGAAACTCCGTCCGTTGGATATGCCGCCGTTGACCGCCGCCGACACCAAGGCGCTGGCCTACAGCGTGCTGACGGACGTGCAGAAGCATCGTCTGGAAGAAAACCTCGAGCTGGACTTCTCGTTCGGGTTGAAGAGCCTGGCACGTTTCCGCGGCAACATTTTCCATCAGCGCGGAGCGGTGGCAGCCGTCTTCCGTACGATTCCGTGGGAAATCAAGTCATTTGACGCGCTGGGGCTTCCGCCGGTAGTGCGCGGACTCTGCGATAAGCCACGCGGACTGGTGCTGGTTACCGGACCGACGGGATCAGGGAAGTCCACGACGCTTGCCGCCATGCTCGACAAAATCAACAACGAGCATGAAGAGCACATGATCACGATCGAGGACCCCATCGAGTTCCTGCACAACCACAAGAAATGCCTGGTGAACCAGCGGGAGGTGCATTCGGATACCCACTCGTTTTCAAATTCACTGCGCGCGGCGCTGCGCGAAGACCCTGACGTGGTGCTGATCGGCGAAATGCGCGACTTGGAAACTATCGAATCCGCGTTGCGCATCGCAGAAACTGGACACTTGACTTTCGCGACGCTGCACACCAACTCGGCCGTTTCCACGATCAACCGTATCGTGGACGTTTTTCCTGCACACCAGCAGCCGCAAGTACGCGCGCAGCTTTCCATGGTACTCGAAGGAATTCTGTGCCAATCGCTGCTTCCGAAAATTGATGGCCGCGGGCGCGCCATGGTGATGGAGATCCTGATTCCCACCGCAGCGATTCGCAACCTGATCCGCGAAGACAAGATTCACCAAATTTATTCGGCCATGCAGACCGGCACGGGGCAGTCCGGGATGCAGACGTTTAACCAAAGTCTCGCCAACGCTTATTTCCAGAAGTTGATCACCATGGATGTGGCGCTGGCACGGTCCTCGAATCAAGACGAACTACAGGATTTAATTAACCGCGGAGTGACCTCGCCGGCATCTGGCGGCAACAAGGCGCCAGTTCGGCGGTAAGCGAGAAAGGAACAGGAGGTAACAGATCATGCCGGTATTTACATATCGTGGAGTGAATCGAGCGGGCGCCACCGTGACGGGCGAGCGCACCGCGGAGACCAAGGCCGACATCGCCGCCATGCTGCGGCGGGAGAACATAAACGTCAGCAAGCTGTCCGAAAAGGGGAAGGAGTTCAACATTCCCACATTCGGCGGAGGCGTGGACTCCAAGGAGTTGGCTGTTTTTACTCGCCAATTCTCGGTGATGATCGACGCCGGCTTGCCGCTGGTCCAGTGCCTGGAAATTCTCGCCGGACAGCAGGAGAACAAGACTTTTCAGAAGGTTTTGACCGGGGTGCGCGCGTCGGTGGAAGGCGGCGCGAGCCTCGCGAATTCCATGAAGCAGTTCGAAAAGATCTTCGACCCGCTGTACTACAACATGGTCGACGCTGGAGAGACGGGCGGTATTCTGGACACCATTCTGCAGCGCCTCTCGAGCTACATCGAAAAGAACGTCAAACTGAAGCGCGCCGTGAAGTCGGCGATGATTTACCCGATCGCGGTACTGGGCATTGCGGGAGGCGTCATCATTCTGTTGCTCTGGAAGGTCGTCCCGATCTTCACTCAGTTGTTCAATGGACTGGGCGTGGACCTGCCGCTGCCGACGCGTATCGTGATCAGTCTGAGCAATTTCATCGGCAGCATTTACGGCTTCATCATCGTGGTGTTCCTGGCTGCCTCCGCGTTCGCCGTGAAGACATGGTACGCCACACCGCAGGGCCGCATGGCGATCGACACCCTGATATTGAAGATTCCCCTGGTGGGCCCGCTAATGCGCAAGATCGCGGTAGCGCGGTTCACGCGGACGCTCGGAACTTTGATTTCGAGCGGCGTGCCCATCCTGGAAGGCCTCGATATCACGGCGCGCACATCGGGAAACGCCGTGGTGGAAAAGGCCATTATCCAGACTCGCAAGGCGGTGGAAGCCGGGCGTTCGCTGGTCGAACCATTGAAGGAAACTGAAGTGTTCCCGGGCATGGTGACGCAGATGATCGGCGTCGGCGAGCAAACGGGCGCGATGGACGCGATGCTTCAGAAGATCGCCGACTTCTATGAGGATGAGGTGGACGCCGCGGTAAAGGACCTTCTGACGGCCATGGAGCCACTAATGATCGTCATTCTGGGCGTAGTGGTTGGCGGCATCGTCATTTCGATGTACCTGCCTTTGTTCTCGTTAATCGGCAAGCTGGCGGGGCACTAGACCGGTGCTGCGGGGAAATTGATTTGCGGGCGACTCAGATTGGAGGCGCCCGCAATCACTTCCTTCGTAATGTGCACGACGCGCGTTGCCCGTGGCGAAGTGCAAGAGACGCTGCGAGCAGGGTGAAAAAATCCTAGATGAAATCCACACCCAGTGCGAGCGAATGGCTTCCTTGGCTAGGGCGCGTCCGGTTTCTGGCAGTTACCTTCCTGGTGGGGATCGTGATCGCTGCCCGGCATCTGACGCCGATTTCCGTCCCGCTCCATTCCTTTGTCCAAGTGATTGTGCTGTGGTACACGCTGGCGATTGTTTACGTGATCTTGCAGCGCTGGATTCCACAGGCTCGCTGGCACGCCCCGCTGCAGATGGTTTGCGATCTGCTGATGGTCACCGGTGTGGTGTACACCACGGGCGTGCAGGACAGCTATTTCATTTCTCTTTATCTTCTAGCGATCTTGATGGCCAGCGTCCTGTTTTCGCGACGCGGCGTGTTCATGGTCGCGGCTCTGAGCTTTATCCTTTTGAGCGCTGCCCTGGAACTGACCTACTACGGACTCCTGCCGCACACTGCGAACTCCACTCCTACGCTTCGCGCGCTGGATTCCTGGCTGGCCAGCAACCTGATCGCATTTTTTGCCGTGGCCTATCTGGGAAGTTTGCTGGCGCAGACACTGCGCAAGAAGGGCTTGGAACTCGAAGAAAAAAGCGAGGAGTTGAAGGACCTGCAGGCTTTCAATCAGGACATCATCGAATCCATGCGCGGTGGATTGCTCACCACCGATCTGGAAGGCCGCATCCTGGTGATGAACCGCTCGGGCGCCGACATCACTGGGTGCGGACTCGGCCTGCTGCGCGGAGAGAAAATTCAGGACGTTTTCCCCGGGTTTTGGCCGGTGGAAGTGGACGAAGAAGGGAGTCCATTGGCAGCGCGAAAAGAGATCGAGTTCAAGACTTCGGCGGGAGCCGTTCGGTTTCTGGGACTTTCCATTTCCCCCCTGCGCACGGCCCAGAATCAAACGACAGGCTTCGTTTACAACTTCCAAGATTTGACCGAGCTAAAGCGTCTGGAACGCGAAGTGGTGACCAAAGAACGGATGGCGGCATTGGGCCGTCTTTCCGCAGCAATCGCGCACGAAATTCGCCAACCCCTCACGGCGATGACCGGGGCGCTTAAGGAGCTCGCGCGCCTCGCGCCGCTTGAGGACGATGACAAGAAGCTGGTGCACATTGTGAGCCGTGAGTCGCAGCGGCTCAACCAGATCATCACGGACTTTCTGAACTATTCGCGAGAGAAGACCTACGCGTTTACCGACCTTGACGTGGCGCCGCTGATTGAAGAGACGCTGCTCTTGCTCGAACGCGACGCCACGGCGCTGGGGAAATTTCAAATCGTGCGCGACTTCAAAGTGCGTAGCTTGCGGGCGCGCGCCGACCGCGACGCTCTGAAACAGGTTTTCTGGAATCTTTGTAATAACGCGCTGCGGGCCATGCCTTCGGGAGGCGTGCTTTCCGTCAGCTTGGAAGCAGATGACGTTTGGGCGCGAATTCAGATCGCCGACACTGGCATTGGAATCGCGTCCGCACAGGTGAGCCGTATCTTTGAACCGTTTCAGTCAGGATTTGTCGGGGGCACTGGGCTGGGGCTGGCGATCGTATATCAGATCTTGCAAGCGCACCGTGGCCGCATCCGAGTGGATACGGAGAAAGGTGCGGGCGCGAGATTTATTGTGGAGATCCCCAGGGCCGTTCGCGCGCGTGTGCCTGCGCCCGCCGTGCCGGAAACTCGCAGCCACGACGAGAGTCTCCGTGCAGTAGGGAAGGGATAACGCCATGGCCCACCTGCTGGTTGTTGATGACGAACCCTCCATCTGCGAACTGCTCGAAATCAGCTTCCGCAAGGAAGGCCACAAAGTAGAGGTGGCTTCGAACGGCCAGGCCGCCAAGCGGCGGCTGGCCTCGCAAGTCTTCGACATCGTGATTTCGGATATTTGCATGCCGGACATGGACGGCGTCGAACTGCTGCAGTATTCGAAGGAAGTTTCGCCGTCCTCCATTTTCATTTTGATCACCGGCGTGCCCACGGTTGATACCGCCATTGACGCAGTGAATTTCGGCGCCGACCGTTACGTGATCAAGGGCGACCGTTTGCTCGACGAGTTGCGTCCCGCGGTTAAGCGCATCGCTGAAAATCAAGCATTAAAGAAAGAGGCCGGCGAGCTGCGGCGGCAACTCCGGCGATTCACGGGCTTCGACCACATCATCGGCGCCAGTGAGAAGATGCGCAGCCTATTTGAATTGATCGAAACGATTGCGCCGCAGTCCAGTCGCGTGCTGATCACGGGCGAAAGCGGCACGGGCAAGGAACTCGTGGCGCGCGCCATCCACGAAAACAGCGCGCGGGCGAAAGCTCCGTTCATCACTATTAATTGCGGCGCGTTCCCGGAAAGCCTGTTGGAGTCGGAACTCTTCGGTTACATACGCGGCTCGTTTACCGGAGCGAACGAGAACCGGCGGGGCCTGTTCCAGGCTGCCGATGGCGGCACGCTCTTCATGGACGAAATCGGAAACATGAGCCTGACTATGCAGGTGAAGCTATACCGCGTACTGCAGGAAGGCAAAGTGCGGCCACTGGGCAGCACGGAAGAAAGCGATGTGGATGTTCGCGTGATTGCTGCCACCAATAAAGACTTCAGCAAGGAAATCGCGGAGGGCAGATTCCGCGAGGACCTTTACTACCGGCTGAGCGTGATTCCGATTCATCTGCCGCCGCTGCGAGAGCGTCGCGAGGATATTCCACTTCTGGTGCGCTCCTTCCTTGACCGCTATTCCAAGTCCATGGGGAAGAAGATCGAAGGAATCGAGCCGGAAGCGATGCGCCGGCTGGAAGTTTACGATTGGCCCGGCAACGTGCGCGAGCTCGAAAACACAATCGAGCGAGCCGTCGCTCTGGAAGGTTCCGCGCGAATTTCTGCCGAAGGATTGCCGGCGCGCATCCGCGACCACTACCAAGAAGCGGTATCGTCGCACCATTCCGGAAATGGCAACGGTGCGATCCTGCCAGAAGAAGGAATCGACCTGGAAATGCATATTCAGAAGCTGGAGCGTTCATTCTTGCTGGCGGCGATGGAACGCTCGGGTGGAGTTCGCACGCGGGCGGCCGATACATTAAAGATGTCGTATCGGTCGTTTCGCCATTACGCGAAAAAATACGGAATATGAGGCTAACTCGCGATCGCCGCGTTCAGTCAATTCACCGTGACAATATTTGGCAACCTCTGGCAATGGGGCCCGCACCATCGCGAATCTTGCACGAATAGTGAGCACTAATGTCCTTGTATCACACTGATTCTAAGAGCTATAGGTCGTTGTGCTCGGAGAGTGACCTCATACCTACATTCCTGGCAGTCCACTTGCATCATATTAGCCGTACCCCGCCAGGGAGTACGAGAGAGATTCGGAGCCCCCGGCTCCTAGGAGAGAAAATGAAGAAGAACCAGAAGGGTTTCTCGTTAATCGAGTTGTTGATCGTTGTGGCGATCATTTTGATCATTGCAGCGATCGCCATTCCGAACCTGCTCCGCGCCAAGATTGCGGCGAACCAGGCTTCGGCAGTCGGTGCGCTCCGTACCATGTCTTCGGCCGAGGAAACCTTCTCGTCCACCTACAGCGACGGTTTCACACTGACCTTGGCACAGTTGGGCGGTCCGGCCGGTTCGGGCAGCTGCGCGAACGCGGGCTTGATCGACGAAGTTCTTTCGACGGCTCCCAACCAGAAGAGCGGATATAAGTTCGTGTTCACGCCGAACGGCACGGTGGCCTTGACGGCTGGCGTACCGGCGGCTTGCGGCGCGTCGGGCGACACCGGGTTTTCGATCAGCGCAACGCCGATCACCCTGGGATCGACCGGTACGGCCAGCTACTGCGTGGATGAAACCGGTGTGGTGCGTGTGAACGCAGCGGGTGTGGTTATCCCTGCGCCTTGCTCCACTTCCGGCTTTCCTCCGTTGCAGTAAGACTCAGGATGATGAGAGGGAGGAAGCCACTAGCTTCCTCCTTCCAATCTCAAAAGATTGCGAGAGGGATGCGAGAATGTTAGTGGATCGCCACAATACGGGACCCGCGACGAAACGAAGTCTCGGTTTCTCGCTCATCGAACTGCTGATCGTCGTGGCGATCATTTTGATCATTGCGGCGATCGCTATCCCCAACCTCCTACGCGCCAGGATTGCGGCGAACCAGTCCTCTGCGGTACAGGCGCTGCGTACAATGACTTCAGCCGAGCAAACATTCTCGTCGACCTTCAACGATGGATACACGCTGACGCTTGCACAGTTGGGAGGTCCTGTCGGTTCGAGCGGCTGCGCGAACGCGGGCTTGATCGACGAAGTTCTTTCGACGGCTCCCAACCAGAAGAGCGGATACCAGTTCGTGTTCACGGCAAATGGAAACGTGGCCTTAGCCTCGGGTGTTCCGGCAGCATGCGGCGCGTCGGGTGACACAGGTTATACGATTAGCGCGACGCCAGTTACGCTGGGCTCGACCGGAACAACGGCCTACTGTGTGGATGAGACGGGCGTGATCCGGGTGAATGCAGCGGGTGTAGTTATTCCGGCGCCCTGCTCCAGCTCGGGCTTTCCTCCGTTGCAATAACTGCGCAGTTCAGTCATTCTCTGAGGATCTTCCTATCGACACATACCCGCTATCAGACGCAATAAACTTTGCCTCCACTCTCCCTGCTTCTTGTTAAGCTAACTGCATGTTCGGTTTCGTCTTGGCGATTGCTACGATGGCTATGCATCCGGCGTTGACCGTGGACGCAAGGGCTGTCGTGCGTGCGTTGGAATCGCGCTATCACCACGCGTCGTCTTTGAAGGCCACGTTTTTCGAGCGCTATTCCGACGGAAATGGGGGAGGTTCGGCGGAATCCGGCACGGTTTACTTTTCGCGGCCGGGGCGCATGCGCTGGGAATACGAGTCGCCGGAGGAGAAGCTGTTCATTGTGGATGGCACGAATGTCTGGTTTTACGTGCCTGCCGATCGTACCGCCAGCCGCGCCAAGATTAAGGACAGCTCCGATTGGAGGACGCCGCTCGCTTTGCTGACGGGCAAGACGGACTTCTCACGACTGTGCCGTACGATTGACGTGGTGGAGGCGCAGAACGATGACAAGCCGAGCGACCGGCCGCTCGGGGCTGAAGATACGATGTTGCGGTGCGTTCCGCGAAATGAATCCGCAGACGCTGACGGGGAAGTCAGCGAAGTTTTGATTGAGTCCGATCCCGAAGCACATCTTGTGAGATTGCTGGTTCGCCAGCCGGGAAAGCTTGAGACTGAATTCAGATTCGCGAATTGGGAGGAGAATCTGGCCATTCCCGAGGCTAAGTTTCACTTTGAGCTCCCGCCGAACGTTGCCGTAGTGGACGAAGCTACGCTCGCTGGTGCTATCCACTAATGGAGCCCTCGCGTACCCGGAACGGCCAAGAGCGCGTGGAATTTGATTCCCACGTCAGATAATTTCAAGCCGCGCCCGCGCCGAAAGAGCAAATTAGCTGCTTCTGCGACTGATCTGCCTGCAGAGACGGCCCTTTGCGTTGTTACTGAGATGTGAAATTACGAACCAGGTCTTTCAGGCTTAGGTTTGCCTTTCGGGGGATATGCTAAACTTTAAAGAAGACGTCCCTTTGGGTGGGCCGTCTATACCTTCGTGGCTCAGTATGTATGTAAAGTCGGAGATACATCCGGCCACGTCTTCCAACAATTGGAGACGGCCCAGAACGAGGGGGAAGTGCGCCAGAAGCTGGCCGACCGCGGATTCCACGTTTTCTCGGTCAAGAACGAGTTCAACATCCTGGCGCAGTTTAGCGGAGCTCGACGCTCCCGAAAGATACTGGTCAACGATTTCCTTATTTTCAACCAGCAGTTCAACACCCTGATTAAAGCCGGCCTTCCGATTCTGAAGGCGCTGGATCTTCTGGCAGAGCGCGCGGCCGCGGCGCGATTGCGGCCCATTTTGCAGGATGTTCGCCAACGGGTCCGCGAGGGAGCACTGCTGTCCGAGGCGCTTGCTGCGCAAGGATCTTTTCCACCTGTTTACGTAACGGCAATTACCGCCGGTGAGCGCAGCGGAAACCTGACGGGGGTTCTGGAGCAGTACATTTCATATCTGCGCGTGAGCACGGGATTCCGCAAAGGGCTCATCACGGCGCTCATATATCCCACCATTCTTGTTGCTGCTGTCATCGTAACTATGACGTACCTGGTTACGTACGCCATGCCACAGTTTGCGAAGCTCTATCAGGACCTTGGCATTAAGTTGCCGGGCATAACCCAATTCATGCTGGCCTTGTCCACGCCGCTGCGTGATTATTTTCTCCTGGTCTTCGTGATTCTGGCCTGTGTGGTCCTGGCGATTTATGTTTGGACCCGCTCCGACCAAGGCGCCCTGGTGATGGACCGGCTGAAGCCCAAGATTCCGGTTTTTGGCGATATCTGGCTGAAATCACAAATCGCGCAATTTGTTCGAACTCTTTCGACGCTGCTCGCCGGCGGCACGCCGCTGGTCGCAGGGTTGGAAACATCCTCGCAGGCCATCGGTAGCCGGTTGATCGCAACTTCGGTGCAGGGCGCGGGTGCGCGCGTGCGTGAGGGACGGACGCTCCACGAAAGCCTGGCGGAAACGCGCTTGGTTCCCGAGCTGGCTCTGGAAATGATTGAAGTCGGCGAAGCGTCTGGCGCGCTGGCCGCGATGCTTACCAGCGTAGCGGAATTTTACGAGGAAGAAGTGAGCACTCGCTTGCAGCGCACGCTAATTTGGGTTTCGCCCGCGATTTTGGTGGTCATGGCTGTTGTGGTAGGCTCTATCTTGATATCGCTCTATCTTCCGCTGTTTTCCCTCCAAGTAGGTTCCGGGGGTTAAGGTTCAGGTTTCATGGCTACACCTACGAACAATCCGGTCATTCCAGGCGCCCCGAACGAAGCTGTCGAGCGCGATCAAGCTCGGCGTCTCGCAGAGCGCTATCGCTGTCCCTTCGTGGATTTGCGGGAGCAACGCATTGATCCCGATCTTTTTCGCAGTATTCCAGCCGAGTTGATGTTTCGCTATAAATTTGTGCCGCTGGAGTCGCATGACACCACGCTGATGGTCGCCATGGCCGATCCCAGCCAGTTGCAACTGACCGACGAGCTGTCGTTGCTGCTGGGCAAGCGCCTGCAGATCCGCGTGGCCACGACCTCGCAGATCGATGACCTGTTGAAGCGCACCGAGCAGTCTCAGCGTGTGCTGGATCAAGCCACTGAAGGTTTCACGCTCCAGGTCGTTGGCGAAGAGGAAGACAGCGAAGAAAACATCTCGATGGATAAGCTCACGCGCGATTCAGGCGTGAGCCCGGTCGTTCGGCTCGTGGATACCGTAATCTTTACGGCCCTCGAGCGGAGGGCGAGCGACATCCACATCGAAACGCGCAACACCGAAGTGGTGGTGAAGTACCGGATTGACGGCGTGTTGCAATATGCCATGCAGCCGCTGGCCAAGGAATGGCACGCCACGATTCTTTCGCGCATCAAGGTGATGAGCGAGCTCGATATCGCCGAGCGCCGCGTCCCGCAAGACGGTCGTTTCCGTGTGCGTTATAAGGGCCGCTTCGTCGACTTCCGCGTGTCTATCATGCCTTCGGTTCACGGCGAAGACGCAGTGTTGCGCGTTCTGGACAAGGAAACGCTCAGCGAGAAATTCCGCAACTTGACGTTGGACGTGGTAGGTTTCGACGGGCCGGACAAATCGCGGTTCCGGCGCTACATTCAGGAGCCCTACGGGATGGTGCTCGTGACCGGGCCGACCGGCTCGGGCAAGACCACCACTCTGTACGCCGCGATCAACGAGATCAAGAACGACGAAGACAAGATCATCACCATTGAGGACCCGGTCGAATATCAGGTGCGCGGAATCACGCAGATTCCGGTGAACGAGAAGAAGGGGCTGACCTTTGCGCGCGGGCTGCGTTCGATTCTTCGTCACGACCCGGACAAGATCATGGTGGGAGAAATCCGCGACCAGGAGACCGCGCAAATCGCGATCAACTCCGCGCTCACGGGCCACTTGGTATTCACCACGGTCCACGCCAACAACGTGACGGACGTGATCGGCCGGTTCATTAATATGGGCGTTGAACCTTACAATTTCGTTTCCGCGCTGAACTGCATCATGGCGCAGCGACTGGTTCGCGTCATTTGCGAGAACTGCAAGAAGCAGGTGCAGTACACACCGGAAGCGTTGAAGGAATCGGGGCTGGATCCGGCGGAGTGGATGTCGGTGCCGTTCTATGAGGGAACCGGATGCCTGGAATGTTCCGGCAGCGGATACCGGGGGCGCTCGGCGATCACCGAATTATTGGATCTCTCCGACCACATTCGCGAAATGATCATCAATCGCCGTCCAACTTCGGAAATCAAGCGAGTCGCACGGGAAGAGGGGATGTCGTTTCTGCGGGACTCCGGCCTGGCCAAGGTGCGCAGCGGCACGACCACGTTGCGCGAAATCAACAAGGTGACATTCCTTGACTAGTTCCGCGACGCTAGCCACACGTTTTTTTGAACTAGGTGCGGTGCGGCGGCTCGAGCGCTGGCTCAACGCAATGCCGCACCCATCGGTCGTCGTTGAAATTGCGTCCACACACGTTGCTGTGGCGCATTGGTCAAAGGTCGGCGGTCATCTCGAAGCGCATGCGATCGAGCCGCTGCCGCTCGGCGCCGTGATGGCGTCGCCAGTGGATGCCAACGTGGTGCAGCCCGAAGCTGTACGCTCGGCCTTGCGCAAGGTCTTGAATCGAGTTCCGGCGCATGATGCGCCGTTGGCGCTATTAATTCCAGACCCGGTGGTGCGCGTCTTCATTCTGCCTTTTGAAACTTTGCCGCGTCGTTCCGATGAGGCTCTCCCTCTGCTGCGCTGGCGGCTGAAGAAGAGCGTGCCGTTCGACATGGACGAAACGGTCGTTTCCTGGATGCGCCAAGGCGGCCGCGAAGGAACACTGGAGGTTGTCACGGCTGTTGCGCGCCAGAGAATCGTGCGCGAATATGAGGATATTCTGCAACCATTGAATACCAGCGCCGGAGTCGTGCTGAGTTCCACGCTTGCGAGTCTGCCGCTGCTGGGTGATGAAGGGGCGACGCTGCTTGCCCGCATGTCCGGCAGGACGCTGACAACCGTGATCGTCAATGCTGGCAGGCTGTGCGTTTACCGCTCGACGGAGATGTCCGGCGAGGCGTCTTTGCTGAATCCGCAAGCGATGCTCGATGAAGTGTATCCCGCGATTGCTTATTATCAAGACACCTGGGGAGGTGCGCCAGACCGCGCGTGCGTCACCGGATTTGGAGCGCGGGAAGAAGTATTTCGGCGCGCGCTTTCGGCCGAATTGAAGTGCCCGATCGGCGCGCTAGCTGAGTCGGACGTCGCTCTGCGGTTGGAATCGAACGCGAAAGATTTGATGTATCAAGATCTCGACGCGTTGGCGGGCTGGATGTTGAACCGAGGGTCCTGAACAGCTCACGCGCTACGGAGAATATGAAACTTCGCCTCAATCTTTCGACGGCTCCGCTGGAGAACAAGCGGCCCTTCATCGCCGCGACGAGCGCTTTAGGTGCCGTCGGAGTCCTCGCATTCTTACTGTTGGGGCATGCCGCGTTTAGTTCGTGGCGAGCCAATCGCGATCTGCGTGCGGAGATCGCGCACTGGCAGGCCGAAATTCGAGCCAATCAGGAAAAGCAGATTGCCTTGCAGGCGTATTTTCAGACGCAACAGGCCCAGCAAGTGCTTGATCGCGCGGCGTTCTTGAATTCGCTGATTGGCCAACGCAGTTTTCCGTGGACGAAGATTTTCATGGATCTGGAGCAGACTCTTCCGCCCGGCGTTCGCGTGGTCAGTATTTCGCCGAAGCTCCAAAATGGACGGGCTCGCGTGGAACTCACGATTGGCGCGGAATCGGACGAGAGCAAAATCAGGTTCTTGCAAACGTTGGAAAAATCCGGCGCGTTTTCGGACATCCACGTAATTGACGACCGGCATCAAGATAGGCAAGGGACGGCGGATCCGATCACCCTGCAATTGACCGCTTGGTATTCGACGACGTAAATATGAACGCAGCCTGGAAAACTTGGAAAATATGGATCATCGCGGGCCTCGTCGCGTTGTTCGTCGCGGACCTGACGGTGGGTTACATGCTTTGGCAATCTTCGCGTCAAGGCGTGGAATCCATGCGAGCGCAACGGGATCGCTTGACACTGGAGTCCAAGCTGCTCAAAGCCGACGTCGAACGCGGCCAGAAAATTCGCGAATCACTTTCTGGAGTAGGCAAAGAATACGACGGTTTCTACCACACCGCGTTCCTGGGCTCGACCGATGGCTACTCGGCCATTGACGAGGACCTGGGTAGTATCGCCAACAAGGCGAATTTGAGGAGTTCGGGGATCGCATTCCACGAAAAAGAGGTAAAAGGCCGGGGCGTGGTCGAAGTGGACATCTCCGACACCGTAGAAGGCGATTACCCGGCGATCATTCAATTCATCAACGGGCTCGAACGTTCGAAGTATTTTTATCTCTTGAGCGATCTGAAATTGGGCTCGGCTTCCACGGGAGGTGGAATCCGTCTGAATCTCGAACTGCGCACCTATTTCAGGACCTGAGCGAATGTCGAAACGAAACGAAATTTACGTGCTCGTCGGCCTGTTGCTGCTTGCCGCCGTCACATATTATCTCAGTCGCAGCGAGACTCCAGGCATGCCGGGCGTTTTGGCGTCCGATCCCACTTTTCATCCTCTGAATGTGGATGAGCCGTACCTGCGCTTGGACTTGCTCGAAAAGATCAAGAAGCTCGAATATTCCGGCTCGCACCGCAACATTTTCACTTTCGGGCCGGCACCGCCTCCGCCGAAAACCCCGGCCCAAATTGCGCAGGAAAACTTCCGCAGGCTGGGACCGGAACCCCCTCCGCCTCCTCCGCCCGTGAGCGTTCCGGCACAGCTTTTCGGCTATGCGTCCATGCCTACCAGCGGAAAGCGCGTTGCATTTTTTCTGGATGGCGAGGATGTGTTGGTCGTGGAGGAAGGCTCGGTGTTCTTGAATCGTTTCCGGCTCGATAAAATCGGCAACGATTCAGCGGACGTAGAAGAAATTTCATCCGGCCGCCACGCCACGGTGCAGATGGTACAGCCTGCGAGTGGCGATACGGCTGCCAGTTCTCTGAACCAATGAAAGATGCACATATCTCCGGCGAATACTTGAAACCGGCCGTCGCGCGGCAACCAGGCGCTGTGCCAAAACGGCTCACGAAAGCTGCGCGGCGTCGCCGATCGCAAGAAGGTGGTTTTGCATTTTTGTTGGCATTGGGGCTGATCGTTTTTGTAGTGGCCATGAGTCTTATCTGGCTTGAACAGGGTGCAACGCAGCACCGTAGGCTAGTCGAACAGGAAGCCATCTGGCGCGGAAATCAGTACGCTCGAGCGATTCGGCTGTACTTCCACAAGACCGGTCACTATCCGCAGACCCTCGATGATCTTGAGAAAGGCCTCCCCGATCTCCATTTTCTTCGCCAAGCTTACAAAGATCCCACCAACCGGGCGGATGGCTCGTGGCGGTTCATTTACGTCAATGCAGCGGGCCAAATCATCGGCAGCACGAAGTATGCAAATCTGCAGCAGATGGCACTGATGGATGCGAACGGCGGCCAGCTACCGACAATTCCAGGAGCGCCAGGGCAGATTGGCGTCCCGGCGGGGAGCCTCGGCGACTCGAACAACAATTTGAATTCACAGCCAGGTCAGCCTTCTTTGGGCGGCGGAACGGGAACTGACACCTCGAATCAGATCGGGTCCGGCATAACCGGAAATCCACAAACTTCCGATGGTGGTCAGAACCCGCAAACCCCTGACGGACAGAATCCGCAGTCGCCGAACGGGCAGAATCCCCCGAACCCACAAGGTTCGCAGAATCCTACCGCAGGGGCGATAGGCCAAAATCCTCTCGGTAACCAGAACCCGCTCTCTCCTTTACAGACAGGCCAACTGGGGCAGGGCGGCGCTGTCACACCGGCGAGCCTGGCTGCCATGGCTCAGCTGAAGCCTACCGGGCCGGTGGATGGTCCTGTATTGGGAGCGTTTCTCACTGGAGTGGCGAGCAAGCAGGATGCGCCTTCCCTAAAGGTTTACCACGGGGGAAAGAAGTACATTAACTGGGAATTCATATGGAACCCGCTGGAGGACCAGGCCGCGGCTATGCAGCAGCAGTCGGGCAATGCAGGAACCAACGGCATCGGACAGAACGTGCCTAGCGCTTTTGGCGGCATTGGGACCAATAACAACAGCTACCCTGGCCAACAGAATCCATCACCATCGCAACCACAGAGTCCAACTCCGCAGTTTCCGCAGTAGTCTCAGGTTTTCTCGCCCTGGTGATAGGCGCAGGGCCAATTAGTTCCCTGAAGGGGCGGACTTTTCGCGCGTCATTTTGGAAGTGATTTGGCGGACGTAATTCTGCGTTTCGGGAAAAGGTGGAATCCCGCCGTAGCGTTCGACCATCTCAGGTCCGGCATTGTAGGCCGCGAGCGCCAGGGTCAAATTTCCGCGATAGCGCGTGAGCAGGTCCTTCAGATAATGCGCGCCCGCTTCAATGTTCTGCGCCGGGTCGAAGATATCCGCTACGGAGTAACGCGCCGCCGTTACCGGCAGCAACTGCATCAGACCCAGCGCTTGCCTCCGGGAGACGGCCCGCGGATTGAAATTCGATTCCATGGCGATCACGCGCGCGATCAAATTTTCATCCAGTCCGTGCTTTTGGGCTGCCGCATGAATCAAGTTTGCGAAGGGCCCGGCGGTGATGGGTGACGGCGGCGCCGGCTCAAAGTGGTCCTCCGGCTCGATGGCGACGAGGTCCTCGGCCTGAACGTTCACAGTGCCGCCCTCGACCGTCAACCGCACCCGGGCGCCATCAGCTTCGTAACCGGTGATGTGCAGCCGCACACCCGAACGCAGGACGGCATAATCCGCGCGCACCGGAGTGGGATATAGCGCTGCGGCGATCAGGATCGCGATGCCGGTTAGGGTTGGTTTCACCAGCGGTTTCATGCCCTCAAATCTCCACGGTTGGAGCTTCGATCAGCTTCGCCCAAGCGCGTAGCGGTAGATCGCTTCCGCGAGCCCGTCTTCATCGTTCGATAGAGTAATCGGCCAGCCGCGCGATTTCAACTCAGCGACGGAGTTGCCCATAACCACAGGCTGGCCCGCGAATTGCAGCATTTCAGTGTCGTTCCAATTATCGCCGATGGCCATGACATTCTCCGGCGCAAGGCCGCGCCGGCGGACCCATTCTTTCAGCGTGTGGCCCTTGGTTACGCCGCGAGGCAGCACGTCGAGAATCGATAAATCGCGGCCCTCGTATTCCGTAAGCGCCAACGTGAATTCAGCGGCAAACGGAAGCGCCGCCAGACTCTTCATCGCCGCACGCATTGGAAGGCACTGGCCGGTGTACATCACCTGGATGGGATCCTCGCCGTTCAGACAACTGACCAACGGCGAGATTTCGGCGATGTATTCACGATTGCGGCGAAAATAACCCCCACGAAACGGGTCATCCCAATCCACTTTTTCCAGAATCACCTGGCGCGTATTGGGGCGATCGAAGACTACCGCCGCGTTGCCGCGAAATTCCGACGTGGATTCCAGAACTCGCCGCGCCGTCTCGCTGGATAGCAGATGACGCAGGTGCGTGGTGCCGTCTCGCGATTTCGCCAGAGCGCCGTTATTCACGATCATGTGCAGATCGCAGGGCAGCGCTTGGGCGATGGGCAGCGCAAAATCGAATCGCCGTCCGGTGACCAGCACGATTTCAATTCCGCGCGCGGCCGCTTCGACAATCGCCCGGGAGTTTGCCGCGGATACCTGGGACTTGCTGTCGAGCAACGTCCCATCGATATCCATGGCAATCAGTCGTATGGGCACGCAATAATTCTATCGTGTCCGGGGATTTCGTGCCGCGCTCATTGTCTTCGTGGCTCCATGTTATCCTGAATTTCTTGTGAAAGGGAACTGACCTGACGGACAGGCTCTATTATCGCGACTCTTTTCTGCGGGAATTCGACGCGCAGGTCGTGTCCTGCGAGCCGGAGGGCGATCGCTGGAAGGTCGTTCTAGACCAGACGGCCTTCTATCCGACCTCCGGGGGGCAGCCGCACGATCTGGGCCAGCTGGGCGATGCGCGGGTAGTTGAGGTCGTGGATGCGGGCGGGGAGGTGGTAGGCGCGGATCACCATGTGGTTCATTACACCTCCGCCGAGGTCCCCGTCGGAGCGGTTCACGGGCAGGTTGATTGGGCGCGACGCATCGATCACATGCAGCAGCACACAGCTCAGCATTTGTTGTCGGCGGCCTTCATCGAGCTTTTCGGATTTCAGACAGTCTCGTTCCACCTCGGGCGGGAGCTTTCGACGATTGACCTCAGCGCGCCTAGCGTCGTTGCGCGCCATCTCGAAGAAGCCGAGCGGCGGACGAACGAAATCATTTTCGAAGACCGCCCGGTGGTAATTCGCTTCGGTACAGCGGAAGAGCTTGCCGACGCGGGCATTCGCAAGAAAGTGGAACGCGAGGGAATTCTCCGGGCCATTGAGATCGAGGGATTTGACCGGCAGCCTTGCGGCGGCACGCATCTGGCTCGCACCGGACAAGCCGGGTTGCTGCTGATTCGCAAACTCGAGCGGCGCCGCGATTTGTGGCGAGTCGAATATGTGGCGGGTTACCGCGCCCTGGCCGCCGCTCGCAGCGACTTTGCGTTGCTCATCGAGGCCAGTTCGCTGCTCAGTTGTGGTCCTCCGGATGTGCCCGCGGGCATCACGAAAATGATCGGCGAACGCCGCGAGCAGGCCGCCGCTGCCAAGCGCCTCGAGGAACGGCTGGCATTGCTCGAAGCACGCGCCCTTTTGCGCGAACACGACGAGTCGCGGGGCACGCCACCCGCAGAAGCAAGTGCGGCGGATGCCCGCATGGTGATGGCTGCGGTACCGGAAGCAACCGCCGGCTACCTTGGCCTGCTTGCAGCAAGACTTGCCGCGGTGAATAACGTCGTAGCGCTTCTGGTAAGCCGTGACAGCGGGTACGTCGTTTTCGCGCAATCGAAGGGGTTGTCGTCCGACTTGGGCGCGGCGCTACGTGAATCACTTAAGGAATTTGGAGGTAAGGGCGGCGGCTCGAGAGACTTCGCACAAGGCAGCTTGCCGAATCCGGCCGAAGCCGACGCATTCCTTGCGCGTGCGGCGCAGCTGTTAAAGCCGTAGGGCGCCGATCGAGCGCAGCCAACCTTTCGACCGAGCTAACCGTTCAAATAAAGGCAACCTGTCAAACGATTGCCCGGAACTCCCTTCGCATAGTAGATTGGTTGCGGCAGGCTAATCCAAATTCTGGTTGTATTGACGCGGCGCATTGCGGACCGCAGCATGAACAAAAATGGAGCTATTCCTCAACATTTTGTGGCTCTTGATTGCGTTGGCGGGCGTCATTACCTGGCGCACCCGGTGGACGCGGCAGGGTCGCCTTCGGTGCCACGCGGCGTGGCGCGAATGGACTGCATTCGTCTGCGCCATCGTGCTGCTCTTCTTCGTGGTTTCGCTGACGGATGATCTTCATGCTGAACTGATGCTGTTTGAGGAGTGTTCCACTGGTCGCCGTCATGCAGCATGTCTTACCTGCCCTCATCATTCATCTCCACACGACGGCGGCGGTACGACGCACGCCTGGGCGATTCTGCCCTTCGGTCCGCAGGTCGAGCCCATAGTTTTTGGCGCACCTGTTTTGCCGACCCTTGAAAATCGAGAGTTGCAAACTAATGTCAACAGCGCGGCCGACCGCGCCCCTCCGGCTTCGGTTCTCTAATTTCGTTCTTGATTGCTCAAGTTCTTATCATCGGACGCTCGAAAAATGTTCGGCTCTTTGCGGCGATTGACGCGTGAGTGTTTTTCCTGCAACTATGGCGGCTTTCATGGGCAGCATTCAAGACCTCTTACTCAATCTTTGCGGACTCCTTACGGCTTTGGGGATTTACTCGGACATCTCTCACGGTAAGAGGATTTCAATGGAACGCGCAGGGAGGACCCAAATCGGCCTGATGCTGGGGATAGCCCTGCTGCTAAGTGGCTGCGGCGGAAAGGCCGGCAAAGACGCCGCTGCCGAAGCACCTCCACCTGCGCAAGTGGAGCGCGAGGGCGACGCCAACTTGGTGCAGGTCGATCACCCGGAGCAATTTCCGCTGGTGGCCGCGACGGAATACAAATCGCCGACGCGATTAGTGGCGACGGGAGTTGTGAGCCCAGACGTTTCTCGCACCGTGCCGGTGATTTCCATTGCGGCCGGACGCGTGGTGGAAATACGTGCGCGCCTGGGCGACACAGTGAAGAAGGGACAGGTGCTGCTGCGCGTGCAGAGCGCGGATATAGCCGGCGCCTACTCGGACTACCGCAAGGCGGTCGCGGACGAACTGCTTGCAAACAAGCAGCTCGATCGCGCGAAAGGCCTTTACGATCATGGCGCGATTTCGTTGAATGACTTGCAAGTCGCGGAAGGCACCGAGAACAAGGCCAAAGTCGACGTTGAAACCAGTGCCGAACATCTGCGTGTGCTGGGCGCGCCGCTCGATCGTCCCTCGGGCATTGTGGATATCGTGGCCCCGGTTTCGGGCGTGATTACCGATCAACAAGTCACCAATGCCGCCGGGGTGCAAGGGCTATCTGCGTCCGCGAACCCGTTCACAATTTCGGACCTTTCATACGTGTGGATTCTCTGCGACGTGTATGAAAACGACTTGCCGATTGTTCGGTTGGGGGATAGCGCCGATGTGCGGTTGAACGCCTACCCGGACCGTGTGGTAACGGGCCGGATCAGCAACATCGGGGCAGTGCTCGATCCTAACATCCGTACGGCGAAGGTTCGCATCGAGGTGAAGAACTCGGGCCAGATGCGGCCGGGAATGTTTGTCACAGCCACATTCCGCGGCCAAAAGCCGGAACAACATGCAGCGGTACCGGCGGCCGCAATCCTGCATTTGCATGACCGCGATTGGGTCTATGTGCCGGCCGGTGGAAACAAGTTTCGCCGCGTCAGTGTGACAGGCGGAGACATGCTTCCGAACAACATGCAAGAAGTAATATCCGGGCTCAAGCTGGGCGACCAAGTGGTGACGAACGCCCTTGAACTGCAGAACACCTCCGAGCAGTAGGTTGCTATTCAATGCCAGACACCTTGAAAATTCGCAAAGCGGCGAAATTAAAACGCAAAGCTATCAGCCGAACTGAATAAGCGATGATTCGCACTTTAGTTGACGCCGCGCTCAACAACCGGTTCATCATCCTCACGCTTGCGATTTTGTTGCTGGCATGGGGGGCGGTGTCTTTCCACAACCTTCCAGTGGAAGCGTATCCCGATGTGGCGGACAACTACGTTCAAGTGATCACCCAGTGGCCGGGCCGCGCCGCCGAGGAAGTGGAGCAGCAAGTTACCATCCCCATCGAAATCCAAATGAACGGAATGCCGCATCTGACGCATCTCCGCTCCTTTTCCCTTTTTGGTCTTTCCAGCATCACCATGATCTTCGACGATGAGTCCGACAACGATTGGAACCGCGAGAAAGTCTTGGAGCGACTCTCGCAGGTCACGTTGCCCACTGGCCTGCAACCGCAAATGGGCACGGATTGGAGCCCGGTCGGTCAGATCTTTTGGTACACATTGCGAAGCACGAATCCGAAGTATGACCTGATGGAATTGAAATCCATCGAGGATTGGACTTTGGAGAAGCAATTCAAGTCCGTACCCAACGTGGTGGATGTTTCCAGCTTTGGAGGTCCCACGCGGGAATATCAGGTTCAGATTCAGCCGGACAAACTCGTCGCGTATGGGCTGAATCTCGGCCAAGTGGAACAGCAATTAGCCGCAAACAACATCAACGCTGGCGGCAGCTTCATCGAGCAAGGGCAGCAGCAGATCAATATTCGCGCTGTGGGATTATTCGTCAATGTTCACGACATCGAGCAAACCGTCCTGAAAGCGCAAAATGGGACCCCGCTGCACGTACGGGATATTGCCACGGTTGCCGAAGGCCCCAAAATCCGGCTGGGGCAAATCGGTAAAGCCATTCACCGCGAAGACGGGAAGGTAGTGGACGACGAAGACGTGGTTGAAGGAATCGTCCTGCTGCGTAAAGGTGCGAATTCGGACGAGACGCTCATCGGCATCCACGAGAAGGTGAAAGAGCTCAATGACCATATCTTGCCGCCCGGCGTGAAGGTGGTTCCTTTTCTCGATCGCAGTGACCTGGTTCATTTCACCACGCATACCGTATTGCACAATTTGACCGAAGGCTTCCTGCTTGTCTCCGTCATTCTTTTTCTCTTTCTGGGCAATGCGCGCGCGGCGCTGATTGTCGCGCTCACCATCCCATTCTCGCTGTTGTTTGCGTCCATCTGCCTGGATCTCGCGCATATCCCCGCCAACCTGTTGTCGCTGGGTGCGCTCGATTTTGGAATGGTCGTGGACGGCGCCGTGGTGATGATTGAGAATATCGTGCGCCACTTGAATCGCCGGGAACCCTCGGCCATCTCTCCGATGGACTCGATCCGCGATGCCGCGCACGAGATTCAACGACCGGTTTTTTATGCGATCGGCATCATCATCACGGCCTACATGCCGATTTTTACGCTGCAACGAGTGGAAGGACGCTTGTTTCGGCCCATGGCCTGGACGGTTGCCTTCGCACTGCTTGGTGCGTTGATTTTCTCGATGCTGATTGCGCCCGTTGTTGCCAGCTTTGCATTTCGCAAAGGCGTCCAGGAGTGGCACAACCCGGTGATGGCGTTTCTCACAGACCGCTATCGCAAGGGAGTTCGCTGGGCGATTGAGCATCGCTGGGTGCCCGTGGGCATTGCCGTCGGTGGCCTGGCGCTTGCGGCTTTTTTGATGTTCAGCGGCGTCATAGGTTCTGAGTTTTTGCCGCATCTTGATGAGGGGGCGATCTGGACCCGCGGAACCCTCGCGCCCAGCACCGGGCCGACCGAGGGCATACGTGTGATGAACGAGGCGCGCGTGCTGCTCGCGTCGTTTCCGGAAGTTACACAAGTGGTTTCTCAGGTCGGCCGCCCCGATGACGGTACCGACACGACCGGATTCTTCAACACCGAATATTTCGTGGACTTGAAGCCGAAGGAAAAGTGGCGGCCTGTGTTCCATGAGGACAAAGACGCGCTGATCGCCGCGATGGACCGCGAGCTCGGGAAGATTCCAGGCGTTGTGTGGGGCTTCTCGCAGCCCATCGAAGACAACATGGAAGAAGCCGTGAGCGGCGTGAAAGGCGAACTGGCGGTGAAGCTGTACGGCGAGGACTTGAAATCACTTGAGGAAACCGGAGACAAAATCGTCAACGTGATGCAAGGTGTGCGGGGCGTGCAGGATCTTGGCCTCTTTCGCGTCATCGGGCAGCCCAACTTGAATTTCATCGTGGACCGCCAGAAGGCCGCTCGTTACCAAATCAACGTCGCGGACATACAGGACGCTATTGAAGCTGCCGTGGGTGGCAAGGCCGTCACCCAGGTGTTAAAAGGCGAAGCGCGCTACGACTTGGTCGTGCGCTACCGGGCTCCCTATCGCGATACGAAGGAAGCGATTGAAAATATCCGGCTGGTGGCACCTTCCGGCGAACGCGTTTCGCTCGCGCAATTGTGCGCGGTGAAGGAGATTGACGGCGCGTCGGAAATCTACCGCGAGGAGAATTCCCGGTACGTTGCGATCAAATACAGCGTTCGCGGCCGGGATCTCGGCAGCACGGTGGAAGAGGCCATGAGAAAAGTCCAGCAGCAAGTGAAACTACCCACTGGCTATCACCTCGACTGGGCCGGCGAATATGAAAGCCAGAAGAGGTCCTCGAAGCGACTGATGTTCGTGCTGCCCATCACGCTTTTCCTGATTTTCATCATTCTCTACACCATGTTTCAGACTTCGAAGTGGGCGCTATTGATTCTCGGTAACGTGGCCATGGCCCCACTGGGCGGCTTGCTGGCGCTGCTGTTGACCGGAACGCATTTCAGCGTCTCGAGCGGCGTGGGATTCCTGGCGCTGTTTGGCGTATCCGTGCAAACCGGCGTCATCATGCTGGAATACATTAACCAGCTCCGCGTGCGCGGGCATTCCATCGAGGATTCAGCGATCGAGGGGGCCGTGCTCCGTCTTCGACCGATCATGATGACGATGCTGGTGGCGACTTTGGGCTTGCTGCCCGCCGCGCTTTCGCGGGCCATCGGTTCGGATTCGCAACGTCCGTTTGCCATCGTGATCGTGGGCGGTTTGATTTCCGCGTTGGTCATGAGCATCTTTCTTTTGCCTACGCTGTATGTGTGGATCGCGCGAGACGGCGACAAGCTGCCTCAGGTGGATGAGTCCTTTGAAGTGTAAGCCGCTCATTTCAGACGTTTCTTTTCAATTTCGGCGGAATGGCGATTCCGGTAGAATCCCGTTACGCCTGTCGTGGTCACGGTCACGGGACTGCCGGAGGGTGTTGCGCCCATGAAACGAGAAGAAGTCCGCGCTCGCATCGAGGAAATCGGGATTATTCCGGCGGTCCGGCTTTCGTCCGCAGAAGACGCGCTATTTGCCGCAGAAGCTGTCTCGCGCGGCGGCATTCCCATCGTCGAAATCGAGATGACGGTTCCCGGCGCGACCGAAGTGATCGCGCACTTGGTGAAGCATGCGCCGAAGATGATCGTGGGCGCGGGTGACGTGTTCGATTCGGAGGTGGCGCGCCAGTGTCTGGATGCGGGCGCGAAATTTCTGACGAGCCCGGGACTGGATATGAAGATCGTGGAGTTTGCGCTGGGCGCTTCTGTGGTGGTTTTGCCCGGCGCGCTGACGCCGACGGAAGTCACTAGGGCCTGGAAAGCTGGCGTGGACTTCGTGAAGGTGTTTCCCTGCGCGCAAGTGGGCGGCGACAGCTACATCCGTGCGCTAAAGGCGCCGTTTCCGAACTTGCCGCTGGTGGCGTCGGGCGGTGTGAATCAGCAAACTGCTGCCAATTTCATTCTGGCGGGCGCCGCGGCTCTCGGGATCGGTGGGGAACTGATTCCGAAAGACGCGATACGCCTGCGGCAGGCGGAGCGAATTTTCACGCTGGCACACCGGTTCGTAAAATTTGTGAATGCCGCACGCACACAAATCGCATCCCACCGACCGCACATCGCAGATGCTGTGGAGCGCGCCTGAAGCGCACGTCGGGGATTACCTGGCTAATCGCAGCAAAAGCGCAGGATTCGCGTGGCACCGAACCTAAAGCGGCGAACGTGTTTGGTGCTACCTCGCGCGTTTGCTAGAATTAGAGTCACGTTTTACGTTCAGTTTCCGGCAGTGGGCGTGTAGCTCAGTTGGGAGAGCGCCTCGTTCGCAACGAGGAGGTCAGGGGTTCGAGCCCCCTCACGTCCACCAATGTTTCCAGCATCTTGCAAGCTGGTCTGATTGTCGGAATCACGTTTTGTGCCGTCGTTTGTGTCATAACTCACCGCTTTGCCCCCGGTTGAGAGCGCATCCAATGCCGTACGTTTCGCGTCGAGGCGTATGTGCGAGTAGTGTTCCAGCATCTTTTCTGAGACGTGGCCAGCAATGGAGCGGATGGTTTGATCGCTCGCCTGCGATTCGGCAAGCTCGGTTATCGCATGGTGCCGAAGGTCGTGCAACCGCAATCCAGCAAGCGGGCTCTTAATACCTCGAATGTCGGCCTTACATTCCTCATCGCAGCAAATGTCCGCTGGCTCCTGTACTGTGTCGCAGATGGGGCAGCGAACCGCTCTCGTGAGTCTGCGCCACGCCGTTCGGCAGCCACCGCGTCCCATCGGCAGCGCCGGATCTGGTCTGTAGAATCCCTCGGCGCGAGGAAACACGTACCAATCGAGTGATAGCGAATCGCCGAATAGTGCCTTGGAGCGCTCGCGAAGTTGGAGAATCGCCTGCCACGCATCGGCATTCAGAGGGATGACGCGCTCGCCAGCGTCCGTCTTGCTTCTGCGTATAGTGATTGAGCGGTCCATGAAGTCCACGTCCCGCCACCGCAGTCCGCGCAATTCACAGCCCCGCATGGTCGTGTTTTGGATGGGAGCCGCGCTATGATCGTTGCCGTTGCAGTGGATTCTGGCCGCGTACGCGTCATGCCATTGCAAGAAACTTCGTCACCTACGACCGCACGGAAAAATCGCTGCGGCCTCAGATATTTCCTTACGTGGGAGCTTTCGCCGGAAGCGCAACGGGAACGGCATGGGAGCCAGGTAACGTAAGGTGGCAGGAGAAAGGCGTTCAAGCGGTGATCACCCAGGTTCCCATTGGCATGGGCATTAATTTTATCGGAGAGTTTGCGCCAGAGATCACGGCAATGTTCAAGCGAAAGCACTGAAGCTGACATCATCCTACATGCCGCGCCCTGTCGCTGAAATCGTGTACACATACCGGCTCGATGGTGGCTCGTCAGAGTTGTTGTAAATTTTACTGGGCAAGTTTGATTGCGGGCGGCTTCCACGTGCCATCGAGGATGGAAGGTGGCGTGTCCGTCGGCCAATACAACCGAAGCATGACGCCGAATTTCGCCTTTGGCGCTGGAAGCCAGTTGGATTCCTTCGCCTTGCCCGGTGAGTCAGCCCGAAGAAACAAGTCCACCGAGCCGTCCGGGTTGGTGCCAAATTTGTCTCGCGGGCTGAGCGTATAGCGGTTAAGCGGATTGGCAGCCAAGAAATTGTGTTCGTCATACATGGTCAGCGACCAAAAGCCCTTTACTGGCGGGAACTGTCCTTTGTCAAAATGTAGGACATATTTGTGGTCAGAGCCGTTGTAGTCATTGCCGTTCGTGTCCTTCTGTGTGATGGGATAGACCGCGTCCGCCGGAAGATTCCATCCCGGTCCAAGCATAGCCGTCGTGCTACGCAGCAGATAATCGGTACCCCAGTCGCCAACGTTGGAGCCGAAAACGAGCCATCCATTGATGGGCTGCTGCTCTTTCACGCGCCCGAGCATTTTCACCAATCCCAACTTGGGGACCCCATTCAATGCTTCCTTGTCGAAAGCGCTCAGCTTGCTGGGGTCGAAGTCCTGTCCCGGGACTAATCCAATTTTGGCCATCCGTGCGACGATGGGAGCATCCTGCGCTGCGGGCGGATTTGTTTTCAAGAGCTTCGCAAGATAGCTGAAATAATCATTGACGCTCAGCGCCTGTACTTGCGCAACAGTCGGTGTTTTCATGTCCACGTTGGCATCCACCGTGGCAGGCGCTGGAGTGTACGGCTTGCCGTAAGAGCTGAGCGGAGCTACGGAGAACTTGTCCTGCAGTGCGTGAACCTTTGCGTAATCTTCCTGTGTACCAGTGCAGTAAATGCGGCCCAGAATCCAGACCAACCCCGTGGGGGACCTATATTCGGTCACTCCTGCGGGCAGAGTTCCCGTCCATCCCGGGCCGGTAATTGCATACTTCTGCGCTTTATCTCCCGTGGTGCGGGTACCGGGCGACTGGAAAACATTCGTCCGGCCATCGAGCATAGGCATCATGTAGTAGCGGTCACCCATGTCGGGAATGCTCAGGACCCACGGTTCTTTGGAGACATCAAGCCAGACCATGGTGTACAGGGTATCCGTGTTAGCGCCGGGCACGTCTCGGTATGCTGCCGTGGGAAAGGTCCGCATGCGAACGAATTGTCCCATGGGCGCTCGCACTGGCCCTGCAGAATCGACGTTCGTGGTCTGCTTACGAGTCATGTCCATAGTCACCAAAGGGTAGCCATAGATGTAAGCATCAACTGCATCACTCACTGCTACTTCGACAGACGGTTTTGTAGACGACATGGGGCCTCCGATAAACCTGCCACCACACCGATAACTAACATTTCTGCGAGCTGGATGGCAAGCTCGGGGAGCGGTCGTTCAACTCCCGATTTGTCGCCTTACCGGACGCGCAACGCTCTAGGTCAGCCGCAAGCTGGCCTTCGATTCCAAATCAGTCGCAACGACGTTTCACGTCTGGCATGATAGGCGGATGCCGAAGGAACCGAAGTGGCTGGCATTCTGCTGTCTTGCCATTTTGCTGCCGCTTTACGTCGTGGGTGTGGTGAACCACGGAGTGCTGCGCCCAATAGTGCAGACGTTACCACTCTGGGTTCCAATCGTGCTGGGCTTTCGCGGAAGTGAATTCGCCAAGTGGTCGGCGCTACCCTGTCTCATTATCTGGCTGGCAAGCATGATACTCATCTGGCTCTTTGGAGTCGCGTGGGTCTACGTTGCGTTGGGGCGCTTTTGGCCGATCGACATAGCCATGACGGTTATCGTTGGAGCCGCTTCCGCAGGTGGATTCTTCGCGGCTCTTCGCTGGCGTACGGCGGCACGCCCGTTTCTGGCTGGGGCCACAGCTGTGCTGCTCGGTGCGCTACAGTTCTTGGCACTTTGGGTAGGTCTGCAGCTTCCCATCGCCCACCGATGATTACATCATTCGTGAGCTTGAGATTCCGCCCTACCCGGCGATCCGACCTAGCTTTCAGAAACCAATCCGCCCTCTCAGTGGACGTAATAGTCTCGAAACTGAGAACCACATGCCCGGTTCCGTAAGTCGGAACTTGGCTGTCGGAGTCTCATTTGGGACAAGAAGTTTCACCAGAAAACAGCAAGCGACAAAAAATATTTCCCCACCAGAAATTTTTCTCGGTGAACTCGGGGGTCCTTTTGCCCCGGCCGAAATCTGGGACTCCACCCCTTCCCTGGTCATCGCGCATTCGGATTTCTTACCGTGAGAGATGGTCATAGCGACGGCTGCCAGGACCGTGCCGGCAGGATAAGGATGCTCTCCAGCGAGTGCTGTTGACGCAAGGAGGAAGCGTAGCATCAGGCGCGCGGTCTCCTTAGTTGGTGGTGTGAGGCCCAGGCGACAGCGTCGGCTGCTATCAACGCTTCTTTGTCTTCGGGTTTCAACGAGCGTGGGAGTCGACGCCTTCTGAAATTTGTGACGTGCTTTGTGCCATAACCCTGCCATCCAAGCCAAAATAAACGCTTGTTACCTGGTGTGTATCCATGTCACGTCGCTGCGTGTGGAATTCCAACATCTCGAATTGGTCTTATCACTTGGGCTCACTCCATGTCATTCTTTGTCGGATCGTTCTCCGTTTTCGCAACGAGGAGGTCAGGGGTTCGAGCCCCCTCACGTCCACCATGTTTTCAATGACCTAGCTGTCGGTAGAATAATGCTGAAGGGCTAGTTTCATCGTCGCCGGGCGCAGGTCAACTAGGTGTTGGGGGAGCTTTGCTATAATTAGTTAGGATGCCGGCTCGAAACCGATCCACTCTATTCACGCCCTATACGTATGCAGTTTTCGTATTGATCATAGCAATATGTTGCGCCTCCGCATGTGCGGGTTACTCCGTTCTGACGCATGAAGCTATTATCGACGCCGCGTGGAAGGACGGCATCGAGCCGTTGCTGCTAAAGCGCTTGCCGGACTCGACTCCCGAGGGACTACTCCAGGCTCACGCGTATGCCTACGGCGGGGCAATTATTCAGGACATGGGCTACTATCCTTTCGGCAACCGATTCTTCAGCGATCTCACGCACTATGTCCGAAGTGGTGATTTTGTGCTCGCCTTAATTGAAGAATCCAGAGATCTGAACGAATACGCTTTCGCGCTTGGAGCATTGTCGCACTACGCTGCGGACTCCTCGGGTCACCCGCTTGCAACCAACCGTGCGGTTGCAATCATGTATCCCCATCTGGCCAAGGAATATGGGCCCGTCGTTACGTACGAGGAAAAGCCCTCGGCCCACATGAAAGTGGAGTTTGGTTTTGACGTGGACCAGGTAGCCAAGGGACATTACGCGCCCAAGGCGTATCATGACTTTGTCGGCTTCGAAGTGTCCAAACCGGTTTTGGAAAGAGCTTTCGCAAAAACATATTCGCTCGATATGTCGAACGTCTTTTTTCGAGTGGATCTGGCAATCGGCAGCTACCGTCACGCGGTTTCAACCGTCATTCCACGCACGACCAAAGTAGCGTGGCATCTCAAGAGGCGCGAGATCCAGCACAGCGACCCGAGTGAGACCAAGACGAAATTCATTTACAATATTTCAAATTCTGGTTATCGCAAGGATTGGGGCGACTTATATGAGAAGCCGGACTTCTTCGCGCGCTTCAAGGCGTTCGTCTTGCGGCTGGCGCCTAAAAGCGGTCCGTTCAGCGCACTCGCGTTCCACGCGCCGCCACCGGCCGTAGAACAGATGTACATGCACAGCTTCAACGAAACCCTGGACCATTACCGAACGTTGCTGCTTGCACAAGAGGAAGGCAGACTCCAATTGCCAAACGACAACCTCGACACGGGTGGAGTAACCGGACCAGCCGACTATAGACTGACAGATGAAACCTACGCGAAGCTGCTTGACAAAACAAACGGCAAACCTATTTCGGATGCTCTACGCCTGGACATTCTCGCCTATTACGCCGACCCAGAGAAAGCATTCGCAACCAAGAAAAACCCGGAAGCTTGGCAGAAAGTACTCGATGAATTGAGCAGTTTGAAGGCCCGGCCCACCGCTAGCACAATCACGCGCTGATTTTGTATTTCAGAACATTCGCCGGGACAAGTCCTGGCATTACTTTCAATGTTGCTCCCTTCAGAAGATCGGAGGGAAATCTTGCAGGCGGAGCACTCTTAGGTATAGCCTCATAGACAGTTGGGGATCGTGAGCTCTATTCTATCCAAAACTTGGGACATGCTGCGGCTCATCCGCCGTGGGGGTCCCGGTCTCTGTAATATCGCCGTTACGAATTCCTGCAATGCCGCCTGTGATTTCTGCAACTTTGCCCGCGGCAAGGTCGCATCCCGGGACTTGCGTTGGATTGACGCTGATCGCTTTGATAGCGCGCTGGACATCCTGCATAAACGCGGGATCCGCTATGTCAGTTTTTTTGGCGGTGAGACTCTACTCCACCCGCGACTTGCCGAAATGATCGAAGTGTCCGTTGCAAGAGATATGGGTGCTGCAGTCATTACCAACGGCTGGCTGCTCCCCATGCAGCTGGACCAGCTCGCGGCAGCTGGTCTCAAGACCGTGTACATATCAATCGACGCTGCCGCGATGGCCGTCCACGAAGAAAATCGCGGGCTGAAAGGCCTCGGTGAGCGCATCCGATCGGCCACGGCGCGGATGCCCAGCCTAGGCATGACGGCCCTCGCCCAAGTGACGATGAGTAAATTGATCGCCGACTACCGCACGCTTGTCCCCTTGCTGCGAGAACTCGGATTTTCCGCAGTCGCGTTCTCCTATCCCCAACAGGTGCGTCTGGGCTCTTCTTCCCTCGCTTGGTCTTCTGATTCGCGTCTGGTCAACTTCGATTCCACCGAACTGGTCGAAGCCTTTGACGCTGTCGATGATTTGCGCGAGTTGTTTCCCGTCAATAATCCGCGCGCTTCGATCGCCGACATGAAGCAGCATCTTCGCGGGCAGCCGGAGCGCTTCGTTTGCTATGGCGGCTACAAGAGTTTCTACATGGATTGGAACTTTGATATGTGGCGTTGCGATGCCTGGAACAAACCCATGTGTTCGGTATGGGAGTTTGCGGAAACGCCGCTGATTCGCGACGGCTGTACAGCGTGCATAGCCGATTGCTATCGCGATTCCAGCGTCATGCTGCATTTCGCAGTCTCCCTGGGCGATGCCATCGATCGCCTGGGGGAGGGACGTGTGCTCGCCGCGTTGCGGACTTTGGCTACGGGGCGCAATGTCACGTCCCTAAAGGCCGTGGTCGAAAACGCGGGCGTCCTCGCGGGACTTGCCAAACGGGGTTGAGATTCTCTTTCTATCTCTTTCGTATCGTTGAACAGTTAGCCGGACTACAACGGTAATTCCTGATAAGTTACCAGATTATCCGCATGTCCGATCGCGGCGTTTTCCAGGACTTGCTGGTGGTACCCCGCGATTTCGCTGGGGCTTGTCCTGCTGACGAAATCGTTGTGAGCCGGGTAGGACCGGTGTAGCATTCGCCGAGCGACGGGTACCAATCGGAAATCCCGGGCAAATTCCATCTAGGAGGAAGCATGAACAAGTTCAGGCACTTGCTAGCATTGTTGATTGCCCTGGCTCTACTTGGATTTGGAGCGAGGATCGCCTGGTCACAAGAGAGTGCCGGCGCTTCGAGCACCGTCCAGGTCCACATGGTCATTACCGACGAGGCGCTGCGCGACGATAGCGAGGTGCCGATCCTTCGGCCAGAGAATGTGCAAGTAAAACAAGGAAAGACATCGCTGACCGTTGATCATCTGATTCCCGCGCGTGGAGACAATGCCGCACTGCAGCTTTTTATTTTGATCGACGACACCTGCGATACAGGCATCGGAAACAGTCTCAACGATCTTCGCGATTTCATTAGCGCGCAGCCCGCAACGACGGTTGTGGGTGTCGCCTACATGTCCAACGCCAGCATCCAGATCGCGCAGAACTTCACAGCCGATCATGCTGCGGCGGCCAAGGCTATCCGACTGCCGAGAGGTAATCTATCCGCCATGGACAGTCCGTACTTGTCGCTTATTAGCCTGATCAAAGGCTGGCCTGAGCAGAAAGTCCGTCGAGAAGTCCTAATGGTAAGTGACGGTATTGACCGCCTGCGCAGCGACCCGACGACCCGCGCTGCATATTCGCCTAGCTACGGCCGCGCGACTCGCGCTCCGATGCCCACCTCGTCCATGTCCACTGGCATGTCTACGATCAGTCCAGACGCGGACACCGCCAGCGCGACGGCCCAGCGCTATGGCGTGATCGTTCACGGAATCTACGCTACCGGCGTCGGGCGCATGGGCCGCAATGCGTGGGAGGCCCAGCTCGGTCAAGGGGGCGTCGGCAAGATCGCGGACGAGAGCGGCGGAGAATATTATTCTCTAGGCACGCAAACTCTGGTCAGCTTCAAGCCTTATCTGGATCGCCTGCAGCGGGTGCTCGACAATCAGTATTACCTGGTTTTCGGGGCCATCCCGAAAAATAAGGCCGGTTTGCAGCGCGTCAGGATTTCCACCGAATCACCGGGTTTCGAAATTGCGGCGGCTGACAATGTCTGGGTTCCCGCGGCGAATGAGGCCGCCGGCAGCAAGAAGGACTAGAGTCGCTGGCGCGATTCGGGTGGAAATTTCAAGGGTTGGGACATTGCGGGTAGTTTTACTAAGGAGAAGAACAAAATATGAATACAAGAAAGGTATTCTGCAGTTTGGTTCTCGGGATCGTGTGTGTGGTTATCCCAAGCACGTCGTACGCGCAGGCCACGAGCGACAATCCCAGCGTCACTGGCCAGTTGAACGATGCGAAGACGATCGTCGCCAAAATCAAGAAAGATGCGGTGGAGATGGAATCATACGCGCAAAATACCGGGCTAAGTTGGCAAACGCATTCTACGGCGCTCGAGAAAATCAAAGGTGACGTGAACGAACTGCAGCAGAACATGCGGGGCTTACAATCGCACCGGACCGTGGCCAGTCCCTGGCAACAGGAAGCAATCGATCGCATAACCGCGCTCGCAAATGATTTGGCTACGAATATGAACGCCACGATCGGTCGCCTGAACAAAAGCAAGAGCCGCCCGACCGCTCCGCCCTACCCGGAGTATCTGAAGGCAAATACCCGAATCGCCAGCGATCTCGCAGATGAAATCGTTGCGACGATCGATTACGGGCAGAATAAAGCGAAGCTGGACAGTCTGGGTCAACAGTTGGATTCTTCTGCAAACTAATCCTGCGAGATATCTCCAGGAGAGGGTGGTTGGCGAACACACGGAGCAATGCCTCGACAAAGGCAGAAACCGGGCATGGGCCGCACCAATGCCCACTTTTCCCGTTAATGCGTCAATGAGGACTTGGGCCACAGTCTTTTTTCTCTTCGTTGACTTGGCCCCTGGCGCACCCTAAGATGTGCGGCGAGAATCCTGGAGGGAGTTACCTCGAAGTCTTTGACTGCGCGGGAGTTCGGTCGCTGCGCTGCTACGCCCAAATACAACGGGACACACTCCTTCCCATCATTCGCAACGAGGAGGGCAGGGGTTCGAGCCCACTCACGTCCACCATTATTGTGATTGTCCCACCAGCTTCGAGTTTCTGTGCGCTCTTTACCTTTCGATCGTTTCCTCGGTTTCCGTTGCTTGAGCTGGCTCTGGTTCTAAGGCGCCAGCCGATGGCAGGTCTTCTCCGCGTTCTGTGAGGTCGGCGATCAGCAGGCGCAAGTTTCCTTCATTCGTTGCATACGCCAGGCCGGTGTCGATGTCCAGGACGTTTGTGCGGATCAGCTTTTCGATTTCGTCGTCGAAACATTGCATGCCTTCGGTGGCGCCGTCGCGCATGGCGTCCAGCAGCGACTTGCCTTCGCTTTCGCCTTTTTGCACGTAGTCACGGGTGCGCATCGTGGATTTCAGAATCTCGAATGCGGCCACACGGCCGCTGCCGTCGCGTTTGGGAATCAATCGCTGGGAGATGATGTAGCGAAACGTTTTCGCCAATCGCCCGCGGACGGCATGCTGTTCGGAGACCGGGAAAACGCCGATCACTCGCTCAATTGTTTTCGATGCATCAATGGTGTGCAGCGTGGAAAACACCAAGTGTCCGGTTTCGGCCGCTTCGAGCGCGACTTCGATCGTGTCCTTGTCGCGCATTTCACCCACCAGGATTAACTTTGGCGACTGGCGCAAGGCAGCGCGCAAAGCCAGCGGAAAATTGGGAGTGTCTGAGTACAATTCGCGCTGGTGAATCGTGGCTCGCTTGTGCGAGTGAAGAAATTCAATCGGGTCCTCAATAGTGATGATGTGGCAGGCCTGTTCTTCGTTGATCTTGTTGACGAACGCGGCGAGCGTGGAGGATTTTCCGCTCCCGGTGGGGCCGGTGACCAGCACGATACCCGGGCGCAAAACCGCGGCTTCGCCCAGCTGCGACGGAAGGTGCAGCATCTTGAAATCAGGGACGTTGCTAGGAATCACGCGCATAACAATCGCGCAGCTGCCGCGCTGCGTGAAAATATTCACGCGGAATCGCGACATTTTCGGAAGGCTATAGGAAATGTCGCAAGAGCCCTCCTCTTTCAATTTCTCCACGGCGTGGGAGTTGCGCCCGATCAGGTCCGCGGCGATGCGAGCCGTGTCTTCCGAAGAGAGAATGCCGACGCCCTTGATCTTGAGCTGCGCGAGCTGCCCGTTAATCTCGACTTGCGGAGCGCGTCCCGGAGAGAAAATCAGATCGCTAGTCTTTGGTGCGGCGTGCAGCATGGACGCAATGATATTGGGAGTGGGCGCAGTGCCAGGCAAGTCTGAGACAGCGGGCGGAGCCGGGGCTTTCGGTACGTCCATTCCGAGTCCTCCTCCGAGTCGTCCGGGGAGGAGGCCGGCACGTCTGCGGGTACGCTCTATTATGGAGGCAAGCCCCGGCGGAGGGCGGTGAAGCGAACGGCATTGTTCTCAAAGGATTAGCTGTACTTCCGGCGATTCTGGCGGCCGCGCGTACCAGATACTCTTACCTTACACGTTGGCTTTGTTCCGTATAGCCCTGGTTGCTTCTCTCTTATTCTATGGTCATATATGGCCGAACCAACCAAGCGCACCGGGCCTGCGGCGTCGCGGGACTCTGCCCGCCCGCCGGGTCCTCGGGACACGATTCTGCTGAGCGACGTAGCCGATGCGGCGGCCATCGCGCCTGAATCGCCATTGTCCTTGCCTGCGGGCGTGAATCTCAGTTCGACGGCCCTTGCGGCGCTTAGCCAGCGCTACGAAATCCTCGCCTCGGCAGGACACGGCAGCATGGGCAACGTGTACAAAGCGCGCGACCGCGAAACCGGTGAGACGGTCGCACTAAAACTCCTCAAGCCGGAGATTGCTTCCGATCAAGTGATGATGGAGCGGTTCAAGAATGAACTGCTCTTTGCGCGGAAAATCACGCACAAGAATGTTTGCCGGGTGTACGAGTTCAATCGCCTCGGCGGCATTGCCTACACCTCGATGGAATTTGTGGAGGGCGAGAGTCTGCGCTCAGTGCTGAACCGCTTCGGCGGGTTGCCGCAGCGCAAGGCTACCGACTTAGCGTTGCAGATTTGTTCCGGCCTGAAGGAAGCGCACGCGCAGGGTATCGTCCATCGCGACCTGAAACCCGAAAACGTGATGATTGACGCGCAAGGCAATGTCAAGATCATGGACTTCGGCATCGCGCGCTCGATGGAAGCTGGCACGCGTCTGACGGGCTCGATGGTCGGCACGCCCGCGTACATGGCGCCGGAACAAGTGGCCGGGAAACCGGTTGATTACCGCACCGATATCTATTCGCTCGGACTGATGTTGTACGAGATGTTTACGGGCACGCCTGCGTTTCGCGCGGATAATCCCGTCGCTGTGGCGTTGAAGCAGATGCGCGAAGAACCTGCGCCGCCGCATGAAGTCGAGCCGAATGTTCCGGTTTTTGCCGAACGCGTCATATTGAAATGCCTGGAAAAAGAGGCTGAGCGGCGATTCCAATCGGTGGCGGATCTTGAATCTGCGCTGCGATCTCCGGCGCCCGTCGTGCCGCCGCGGCCAATCAGCGCAGCAGTGACGACGGACCACGGTTCGTCGGGGCTTCTGCGCACTGCCGTGCCCGTCAGGTTGGCGCCCAGGCGCAGGTCTAGGATTGTTTGGGTTGTCGCAAGCATGATCCTTTGTGCCGCAGCGCTCGGCGTGCTGCATGGACTCGCGGTTGTGAAAGCGAGCAAGTTGATCCAACCGCCGGCCGCGGCGCCCGCGCCGAAACCACCGGATTTCGCGTACGAGATTCCTGCGCCTCCGCCTCTAGCGCCCGAGCCTAAGGTCGAAGACGCGAAACCGCCGGCGACTGAGGTGGCAACGCCCATACCCACGAAATCGAAGGCCCCCGCGCCCGTAAAGAACTCGGCGCCTGCGCCGGCAAAAACCGCGGCGTCCACGCCTGCAAAGGCGAATCCGGCGCCACCTGAAGTGTTTCCGCGCATGGAGACCGGCCCAGCCAGAAAGAAGGTCCAGTCGCCAGCTCAAAAATCAACCGACCAAAACAGTCCTACCGCCGCAGCGAATGCTCTAGGTTACCTTTGGGTAGGGCGGTTTGAACGCGGGGAAAAAGCGCAAGCCACGGCCAAGAAGATCGAAGATATGGACCTGCCGGCAATGGTGATTCCGAGGCACTTGGCCAGCGGAGACTTTTTTGCTGTTTTTTGTGGGCCGATTGAGACAAAGAAAGTAAGCTCCGTGATGCAACGGCTCGAAGAAAAGGGTTTTTCGAATGTGCGCAGCGTTGCAAGCCCGACGGCAAATCGTAACGCAAAATAGGTGGAACTCACTCGCGCGCCGCGACGGCAGCTGATGGGCGCTGCGAAACAATCGGGGGATGGCACGCGAAAGCGCACAATCTTGGATTGTGCGACAGGGAAGTGCGATGGAATTTGGCGCGCGCAGCGATACAGGGCGTGTTCGCGAAAATAACGAAGACAGTTTCGGGCTCGCGCCGGAGCTGGATCTTTTCGTCCTGTCCGACGGCATGGGCGGCCTGGAATCTGGCGAACGGGCCAGCCGTCTGACAGTTGAAACCGTCATCGCGCATTGCCGGGATGCCGAAGCAAATCCGGCCCTGGCGGTATTCGGCGGCCGCATCGAAGGCGTCTGCGAAATGTCGAATCGGCTGGCTAGCGCCGTGCGGCTCGCGAATCAGGAGATTTATCACGCCGCGCAGGAGCTAGGTGGAAAAGGCGGCATGGGCGCCACGATTGTGGCCGCCCGATGTATGGACGACCGCGTATGCCTCGCGCATGTGGGCGATAGCCGTGCCTACTTGCTGCGCAAAGGGCAGTTCGATCAGCTTACCGAAGATCATTCGTTCGTGGCCGAGCAGGTTCGCCGCGGGATTTTGACCCCGGAAGAAGCCGGCCGGAGCAAGATGCAGAATGTGCTGACTCGAGCCCTCGGAGTTGACCCACGCGTGGACGTGGATGTCACCGAGGAGCTTTTGGTGGAGGACGACACTTACTTGCTTTGCTCCGACGGCTTGTTCCGCGAGTTGTCGGAGTCGCAGATCGCGGGTGTGCTGAGAGAATCCGGCGCGCAGGAGTCCGCAGACCGACTGGTGGAACTGGCGAACCAGGCGGGAGGCGGCGACAACATCACGGCGATTGTTTTGCGTTTTGCGCCAAAACAGGCCGGAGCGTTCTCGAAAATTGGGCGATGGTTGAAAGGATCCGAGGATCCATCTTGATACGGAGGACGTTTCCATGTCCAAGCTGGTATTGAAATTCGAAAGTTCGATTTTGAAGGAAGTCGCGGTCGGACAGAAAGAGGTGAGCATCGGCCGCTCGCCGGACAATGGCATTGTGATAGACAATCCTGCCGTCTCGAGCTATCACGCGCGCGTTTTCAACGAAGAGGGACGCCTGATGCTGCAGGATTTCGGCAGTTTGAACGGCACTTTTGTGAACGGCCAGCGCGTGAAAATGGTGATGCTGAAGCCGGGCGATTCCGTGGGCATTGGGAAGCACACCATTGTCGTGACCGACTCGGTGGAAGTACGCGCGACGTCGCTCGATAACGGGGACATGAAGCCCGCCGTGCCGAAAATCAACGAGACCGTGATGCTGGATACCAAGGAGCGCCGCGAATTTCTGCAAAAAGTCGCGGCGGTGGGCGAAAGCGCTCAGCCCGCGCCTGGACGGTTGAAGTTGCCCACGCTCGTGGTGCGCAAAGGCACGACGGACCAGCGCGAATACACGCTGACGGACAAGTTGACCGTAGTGGGGAAATCGGCGATGGCCACGGTGAAGCTGAAGGGCTGGTTCAAGCCCAAAGCCGCCGCGCAGATCAATCGCCGCGAAGACAATTCGTACTACATCGGAGCGGCGGACAAAGTGCCCAGCGTAAACGGCCAGCCGATCACGCACCCGACGAAATTAGCGTCGGGCGATGTGATCGAGGTAGCAGGAATCGAGCTGGAATTCGTCGTCCGCGATTAATCGCGGCCTGTCGCCGGCTGAATCACCGGCAACGGCGGAGCCGCCTGCAGCACCGAAGCGCGATAGTCTTGACCCAGCAGCGCCGCAATAGTTGCGGCGATTTGGCTTTGCGTTACGCGCGCAACGTTCCTCATCTCGCCGGTGTCTGGCGTGTTCGGTCCAAGTACTGCGATCCAGATATTCTCCGCGCCGTCGATATTCTTGTCGTGATCTCGCCACAGTTTCAGCCCGCTGCCGCGTCCGTGATCGCAGGTAATGATGAACGTCACCTGATCGCGATATTCCGGCTTCGCCTGCATCGTGTTCCAAAGCTCCGCGATGCGTTGGTCGTCCTGATGCGCGGACTGCAGGACGAGGTCGTATTTCCCTTCGTGGGCCCAATCGTCGGTTCCGCCGTAGCCGACGAACAGAGCGCGTAGGCTGTGCGTCTGCAGATAGTCCAGCAGGTCGGCGTGGGCGAACGAGTCAAACGCGTCATCGTCCTCGACCCGCGTAGTCGTCTCGTAAAGAGTTTTGAGTCTTTGCTCCGGCGGAGTGAGAGATGCGTCCCACGGAAGGTCCCAACCTGCGCGTACCAAAAGACCGCTGCGCTTGGCGCGAAAGATGTCGTTGTAAGTGTTCCAGGTACCGAACACTGCTACCTGGCCGTGAAATTCAGGCTTGTCGTTGAGCCACTCGAATACGGTCGCATTCGGATTGGGGCCGAATTCATTGCTATTGATCGCGGGATTAGGATAGCCGGTGCTCATCTCGTTGTATCCGGGGTAGGAAAACTTAAACCCATTGGTTACCTGTGCGACGCTGCCTTTGCGCTGGTTGCCATAAATCTGTCCTTGTTTGGCGACAACGTTCCAGAGGAAGGGCATTAACACGCGTCGCCCTTCTTCCGGGGTGTCGCGCCAGAAGTCCTTGCGCAGTTGATCCGCGTCCTGGACGCCGCCTATCTTGGCGTTCATCAAATCGTGCTCAGGCCCGTCGAAAACCTCCTGCCAGCGGAGGCCGTCGAGAACGATGAGCACAACCGCGCGAGTCTTTAGAGTTGGTGCAGCGCCGGCAGCTTGAGCCTTCGACAGGATGTGCCGAGGCTGTGCAATCGCACTGCGGCGGGCGAGCGAAATCACGATTGCGAACAAGAGCAGGCAGAATCCAAAAGCTAAAATCACGTGGCGGCTTTTCACAGGACCTCCTGAAGCGCGGATGATACCCCGGAGAGGCACGGCAATTATTACAGTCTTGTGCGGAATTTAACCGGCAGTCACGGCGAAGAGATTTTATGTTCCGCGGAACTCATCGTCTGCGGTGTTTCAGGCAAATACAGTTCGGCTGCGGCGTTGGTGGGGAACTCCACGACAAACGTCGCGCCGCCTTCGGGTCGGTTGAAGCAGGCGATCCGCCCGCCGTGTTCCTGCATGATGCCATAGCAGATGCTAAGGCCGAGTCCGGTGCCTTTGCCGACTGGCTTGGTGGTGAAGAAAGGATCGAATACCTGCTGGGGGGATTTGATTCCCGGTCCAGTATCCGAAAACTCGATGGTGATTCGAGAATCGACGTGCGTGGTGCGAATCATGAGCTTGCCGCCTCCGATTTCCTCCAGGGCGTCCACCGCATTGCTGATCAGATTGAAAAAGACCTGCAACACCTGGTTGGCGTCGCCACGAATGGGCGGCAAATCTGTATCGGGGTGCGTTTCCACTTGAATGTGCTTCCCGCGGAGGTCGAGATTGCTCAAGTGCAGCGCGGTGCCGATAACCTGGTTCAAATCGAGGTGTAGTTTTTCGCTGGGCACGCGCCGCGCGAAGCTGAGCAAGCTGGTTACCAGCGTTTTAATTCGCCGCGCCAGAGTGCGAATTTTTTCCGCGACGACGCGTTGGCGCTCGCCTAACGCCGGATCGTCCACAAGGAGGTCGGAGTAGCCCAAAATGCCGGTCAGTGGGTTATTGATCTCGTGCGCCGCGCCCGCCGCAAGCTGGCCCAGCGAGACAAGCTTCTCGGTCTGCACCATCTGCGCCTGGAAATGCTTCAAGTTTTCCAGCGATTCCCGCGAGCCTTCCAGCAAGCGTAACCGATCGTGATCCACGAGGCGCTGGCGCAGGCCAATCAGCAGCGCGGCCACCAGCAACGTCACCTGCGTGACGCTCACGCGAAACGTCCGCACATCCGGGGGATTGGCGGAGCGCCACACGCTCCACAGAGCCATTATTGGAATGGAAAACACCGCCGCCATCGCCAGCACCGAAGCCCATTTCTTCGATTGGTCCGGGCGTATCGGTCCAGCCTCCCGAGGTGGTTTCAGCTGGTAGGCCACGATTCCCGCCGTTCCAAACCACACGAAAGATGCCACCAGCGGCAAATCAAACGGGCTGCCAGTGTAATAATCCAGGCGATCGATGGCGCGATTGGTGATGTAGGAGCCTGCGGCGTAGAGCAACGAAGCACTGAACAGATGCGCGTACACCTCGCGCCAGCGCCCTTTGGCCTGGGTGATTAAGAAGGCGAAGCCAACGGTCAGCAGCAAGTTTTCCACAGCTGCCAGATGGTCATAACTCCACCCGTACGCGAGCACGTTCGGCGCAATGTATTGCCACGGGATGACCACGAACAGGTAGAGGTACACCCACCAGACCAGCAGGAGTGAAAAATCCAGATAGCCAATGTGGACGTTTAGATCATCGCGCTTGTCGTGAGGTTTCAGCGCCAGCGCCCCGATCATCGGCACTGGATGGAGGAACAGAATTACGTCGCCGATGAAGGGATTGGGGACGTCCTTGCGCAGCACTACCTCGAAATATGTCCAAATGGATTGCCCCACCAGCCATGCCGCGCAGCCCAAACCCAATAGCAGCCAAAATACGCGGGTGCGCTTTTCTTCCGAGAAAGCGTTCAAGCACAGGCCGACACAAGCGAACAAAGCCACGGCGCACTGCACGATGTCGCCGAACGCTGTGAGACCGCGGCCGTTCGGAACAGTAAGAGCGGCAAGTGTATATCCACCGACGAGAAGTCCCCAGGCACCCGTCAACACCCAACATGTGGGGGACATTTGGCGCAAGTTTATTCCCAGCGCTTTTTGCGAAGAGTTCACGGCGTTTCTGGCCGCCCCAAGGCCGTGCAAACTGTTCCAAATATACGGTTTTAAGGGTCTCTAAGTATAACTCCTTTGTAGAGCCGTGCCGTGGAATGCAATAGCGAGAGGTAAGCTGTGAGAGGGAGGCGCAAGCGCCCCCGGTGCGGCCCACGAGGTGTGGGTCGATAATTGATTTTCGCTAGCGGTGTACTGAAGGCTTTAGGGGTGGCTGGTCTGGCCGGCTTCGCGCTCGGCAAGGATCTTACGCGCGTTCTGATACAGGGCCCTGGATTGCGGGACCAACTCGATGGCCTTTTCAAGTTGCGGGTCGTCCTGCAACTCAACCTTGTAGCCATCGGTCAATCCGAAATAGGAAGTGAATACCTCGCGCTTGATCTGCCACTTCAGCCACGTCAGGTTTGCCTGAATATCCTGCTCGGTGTACTTGATCTTCTGCTGGTCCAGGTATTTCTTGAATTGCGCGATCACTTCGTCGTTGGTGACAAAGTCCTTGGTAACCGCCGGTTTTTCGCCCAGATAGAATCGGTTGAAGTCGCCGACGCCTTGTTGCTGGGAATAGAAGACGCCCCGCCGGTATAGCATCTGTTGGAACTCATCCGGCTTGGGAGCCGCGACCACATCGTCCGGTGTAATTCCGCCACCACCGTACACTTGGCGGCCGCTGTCGGTAAGCTTCACTTCCGGCTTCTTGGGAGGCTGCGGGTTGTAATGGTAGTCGTAGAGCGAAATATTCTTGTAATCGCGCTGGATGAGCCGGCCGCTCGGAGTGTAGTAACGGGCCGTCGTGAGCAACAGGGCGGTATCTTGGCTCAACGGGAATTGCGTTTGCACCAAGCCTTTGCCGAAGCTGGTCTCGCCCACAATCAATCCGCGATCGTGGTCCTGGATCGCTCCGGAAACGATCTCCGACGCCGAGGCGCTCTGCCCGTTAATGAGAACAATCACCGGGACTTCGATTCCCTGGTTGCCACGCACAGCGTAGTAGCGGCGCTCCTGAGATGCGCGCCCGCGGTGCGATACGACGATTTCGTTCTTGTCCAGGAACATGTCCGCCATGCCCACGGCTTGATTCAACAGTCCGCCGCCATTATTCCGCAGGTCAATGATCAGGCCATCGAGCTTCGAGACATCCAATTGCTTCAGAGCTTCGGCCAGATCGCTATCGGTCGTTTCGTTGAAAGTAGTCACCCGCACGTAGCCTATTCCGGGCTTCACCATCGTGTAATATTCCACGCCCGGGCGGGGAATCTCATCGCGCGTCACGGTAACTTCGATTGGCTTGTCCCAGCCCTCGCGGCCGAGCGAGATATGCACCACGGTACCCTTGGCACCCTTCAGCATGTCCGCGACTTCCGTAGTGGTCAGGCCATCGCAGGACTTGCCATCCACTTTCAGGATGATATCGCCGGGACGTATGCCGGCTTTATATGCAGGCGAGCCAACAAACGGAGAAAGGACCACGGTCTGATTTTCGCGCTGCTGCACAGTCATGCCGACACCGTAGTACTTGCCTTCCTGCTCTTCCTTGAACAGGGCGTACTGCTTGGGATCGAAGAAATTCGAGTGAGGATCGAGCACGCGGAGCATACCGGGGATCGCGCCATCGTAGATCACCTTGTCGGTGTCCACAGGATCGGCATAGTTGCGCTCCACCACTGAGAGAACATGCGTAAAGCTCTTCACCGAATCCTGCATGTCGTTTTGGCCGGCAGCGGTCGCGCGAACAGACGGGCCGTAGAGCCCACCCAATATCGCCGAAACAGCCAGTACCACCACCAGCACTACGACTCCGCGCCCTGATGACCCCTTAGATTCCATGCGTCCTCACTTAGCCCCAAGAAGGCGATTATAGCATACAAGTTTTCGGCGGTTTGACACGCTTCGGGGCCTCTTCTATGATTCAAAAATGGCGCCGAGGATGCTGTCAGAAAGACGAATTTTCTGGCCGATCTTCGCCCCAGACACTCCATGTTTAGTGTCCCACACCTGATTATTATTTTCGCGGTGGCTCTGATGGTCTTTGGACCTGAGAAGCTGCCCGAATTGGCGCGAAATCTCGGCAAAATCATGGGCGAATTCCGGCGCGCCACCGGCGAACTGCGTTCCACGTTCGAGGGCCATATGCGCGACCTGGAACGCGAAGCAGAATTGCGCCGCATTCGCGAAGCGCAGCCACCCAATCAGACCATTGGCGGCGCAGCGACGACCCCCGGTACGCCGACTTTGCCGCCGGAATCAACGACCGACCCGTCGCCGCCCGCTCCCGGGACGGTGTCAACCGAGGCGCCAAATTCATTCGCTTCGCGCGAATCGCAAGCGCCCGAGCAATCGCAGTCCGAGGTCCGCCAACGCGATAACGACCCGCATCAGGGTGACCATCCTGATTCAGCTCCCGAGAAAGTGACAGATGGCCGACCCCGCCCAGCCTGAAATCGCCGCTTTGCCGCCCGCCGAAGAAGACAACGGCGGGAAAATGTCATTTTTCGAACACCTCGTTGATCTTCGCAAGCGCTTGATCAATTCCGCTGTCGCCATAGCGTTGGGCGCGTGCATCGGATTGCTGGTTTCGAAGCATTTCATCGTGATCCTGGTCAAGCCGATGCAAGACGCGTTACGAGCCTCGCATTTTGACGACAAGCTCTACTTCACCAGTCCCGCCGGTTATGTCACGCTGGTTATCAACATCGGCCTTTACCTGGGCATTGTGCTGGCCATGCCGTTCGTGCTGTATCAGGTGTGGCTATTTGTCGCTCCCGGGCTTTACAAGCACGAGCGGCGCGCCGTCTCTGGCTTCATTATTTCCTCGATGTTTCTGTTTCTGTGCGGCATTGCGTTTGGCTATTTCGTGATGCTGCCCCAAACCCTGAGGTTCCTGATCGGCTTCGCCTATGACGCGCCCGTCAAACCGCTGATCAGTTACAACGAGTATTTCGAGCTCATTTTGATTATTCTGGTGGGGCTCGGCGTAATCTTCGAGCTGCCGGTTCTGATCTTCATTCTTTCGCTATTCGGTATTGTAACGCCGAAGTTCCTGCTGAAGAATTTCCGTTATGCCATGCTGGTCATCACAATTGTGGCCGCGGTGGTAACGCCCACCCCGGACGCCACGACCATGCTGGTTTTCATGGCGCCCATGATCGCACTCTATTTTATTGGTGTGCTGGTTTCTTACGTTGTACTTAGGCGAAAAGAGTCGCAAACTCTGGCGGGCGGGGAGACGCAATAAGTGTTCACTTCTTGCAAAAGATCGTGGCTCGGGTTTGCGGCGTTCGCGGCCATTGCCGGAATTGTGGCGTGCGGCGGATCGAGCCAGCCCTCCGCAGCGTCTTCGAATTCCAGCACCGCAGCTCCATCTGCCGCGAGCCAGTCGGCTGCGCCCAAACCGACTGAAGTCGCGCCTCCCGCGGACCAGACGGGCGGCTTCGATGGCGCGAAAGCATACGAACACGTCGCCAAACTCGTCAGCTTCGGCCCGCGTCCCCCGGCTTCCGAAGGGATACGCCGCTCGCAGGACTACATGATTTCGCAATTGAAAACTTTCGGCTGCGAAGTAGACCAGGACGACTTCCACGCTTCCACACCCAAGGGCGACGTTGTGATGAAAAACATCATCGCGAAAGCGCCGGGCACCGGACAGGGAATCATTCTGCTTCTGACGCATTACGACACGCTCAGCAGCGTGGAGAATTTTGTGGGCGCTGAAGACAGCGCGTCGTCCACAGGGCTCATGATTGAAATGGCCCGGCAGCTTTGCGGAAAGAAGGGTCCGAATTCCGTTTGGATTGCATTCCTCGATGGCGAAGAAGCCTTCGTGAACTGGAATCAGGACAATGACCACACTTACGGCAGTCGCGAATTGGCCGCGCGCATGGCCCTTTCCGGAGACCTGAAGCGCGTGAAGGCCGTGATTCTCGCTGATATGATTGGGCAGTATAACCTCTCGATTCAGCGACAATCAAATTCGCCTAAGTGGCTTACGGATATTGTTTGGAAAACGGCAGCGCGTCTGGGCTACCAGGATATCTTCGTCTCCCAAGAAACACAGACCCAGGACGATCACGACCCATTTCTCGAGCGCGGGGTTCCTGCGTTGGACATCATTGACCTCAATGATTACATCAGTGCCGGTTACTGGCACACGACGCAGGATACGCTCGACAAAGTCAGCCCGCGCAGCGTCGCGATCGTGGGGCACATAATTCTGGAATCCGTGGACGAACTGCAAAAGAAGTCTCACTAAATCATGCCGGCCATTCGTGTCTTTTCTTCGAGCGGTCCTTACGTAGTGCATTGCGCGCCGCGCCTTCTCGGTCGCTCGGCGTCTCTCGTTTTGCGCCTCGGCGATCCAACTGGCATTTTTGTGCTGTCCTCACCGCAAGTGTGGACTTACTGGGGTCGGCCGCTCACGCGCGCGCTGCGCGGGCGCCATCCCCTCACCGCCATCCTCTTTGACGATAGCGAGTCCGCCAAGGATCTCGCCACAATCGAGCAAATTTCGCGGCAGCTGATTCGCGCGGGCGCGGATCGGCGAGCCACGATTGTTGCTTTAGGAGGTGGAGTCGTCGGCGACATTGTCGGCTTCGTCGCAGCCACGTATTTGCGCGGGGTGCGTCTGGTTCAGATTCCGACGACGCTCGTGGCGCAAGTAGACAGTTCCATTGGCGGCAAGACGGGCGTGAATCTTCCCGAAGGCAAGAATCTGGTTGGCGCGTTCTATCCGCCGAAACTGGTGATCGCCGATCCTCAAGTTTTGCGGACGCTGCCGCACCGCGACTATCGCTCCGGGCTGTATGAGGTCGTCAAGTACGGCATCATCGCTGACCCCGAGCTTTTTGAATTTCTGGAACGTCGTATGCTGGCGCTGCTGCGGCGCGATGCCGGCGCGCTTTCTTGGGTGATTGCGCGCTGCATTCGCATCAAAGCGCAGGTGGTGGCGAAGGACGAACACGAAGGCGGTCTGCGGCATATCCTGAATTTCGGGCACACCCTGGGGCATGCGCTGGAAGCCGCCACCCGCTACCGCAGGTTTATGCACGGCGAAGCGGTCGCCTGGGGCATGCTTGCGGCCACGCTCTTCGGCCTCGCGACAAGCCGTCTGCGCGAGTCCGAGGCGACGCGCATGATTCGTCTGGTCGCAAGCGTGGGGCCTTTGCCGTCCCTCGCAGGAATTCGCGCCGCGCAATTGCGTCCTAGCCTCGCAGGTGATAAAAAGGCCCGTAGCGGGCGAGTCCTGTGGGTGCTGCCTCGCCGCATTGGCAAGGTTGAATGGGGCGTCGGCTTGCCCTGGCCTCTCGTCCAGCGCACGTTCGCGGAACTCCCAGCCATTTCCGCCATGGCCAGATTCTGACCCGCAATCTATGCGCATGACAACTTTCACTGAAAGGCCGCCGAAGCTGCCAGGCACGCGGCCTGCCGGGACGTTCAACGAAACGGAAGCATCGGCGCGCGTGCGTGACATGTTCAGCCGCATTGCGCCGCGCTACGATTTCCTGAACCATTTTCTTTCGTTTTCGCTGGACCGCTACTGGCGCCACCGCGCGGCGCGGAAATTCCACCGCATCCTGCGGCGCACGGACGCGCGCGTCCTGGATTTGTGCTGCGGCACGGGCGACCTCACGTTTGCGCTGGAATGCGTGCGCATTCACGAACTCCGCGATTCCGGCGCTTACAGGTTTCCGCTTATCGGCAGCGATTTCGCGCAGCCCATGCTAAATCGCGCCCGCAAGAAAGCGGCCCAGCAGTCCCGTTCTGCCGTTTTCGCCACCGCTGACGCGCTGCAACTACCGTTCCGCGACGCGAGCTTCGATCTCGTTACCACCGCGTTCGGGTTCCGCAATCTGGTGAACTATGAAAATGGATTGCGCGAAATCGCGCGCGTCTTGAAACCTGGCGGGCAAGTGGGGATCTTGGAGTTTTCCGAACCGGGCGCTGGGCCGATGGCGGGACTGTTTCGTTTCTACTTTCGGCAAATTCTCCCCCGCATCGGAGCGGCCATCTCTGGTAGCAGCGAAGCCTACAGCTATCTCCCGGGCTCCGTGGCAAAGTTTCCGACGCCGCATGAACTGACCGCGCTGATGCACAAAATTGGGTTTACCCACGTCGACGTCCAATCGTGGAATGTGCGCAGTGTAATCTTGCACACCGCGCGACGGCCGTGAGCCAAGGTTTGGGTTAGTCTCTTACTGGCGCGCTAGTTCTCGAGGCCCAAAATGCGGATTTTGTGCAGCAGGGTCTTGTAAGATACGCCGAGCTTTTCCGCGGCGCGCGTCTTATTCCATTTGGAATCGCGCAGCGCGTCCTGAATCTTGAAGCGCTCCACGTGCTGGACGGCTCGCTGCGAGACCTCTTCGAGCGGCCCTTCCCACAAGAATTCTTCTTCCAGCATCCCACCAGGTAGTTGCTCTGCGGAGGGTTTGGGTGCGGGCAATTGCAGCGCGCTTTCGGTGATCTGGGGCCCGTTCGCTAGAATCGCGGCGCGTTCGATCGCATTCTGCAGTTCGCGCACGTTTCCCGGCCAGGAGTAAGTCAGGAGCCGTTCCCGCGTGTCCTCGCTGAGTTGCAGATCCGGCTTGCGGAACTCGCGGCGGAATTTCTCGAGGAAATATTCGGCGAGCAGCAGCACATCGTCGCCGCGATCACGCAGCGCTGGAATCGTGATCGGCACGGCGGAAATTCGGAAGTAGAGGTCTTCGCGAAAGGTTTTGTCCGCCACCGCCGCGCGCAAGTCCTTGTTCGTCGCCGTCAGGATCCGCACGTTAACTTCGATTTCTTGCGTTCCGCCGACGCGCTCGAAGCGCTTTTCTTCCAGCACGCGCAGTAGTTTGCTCTGAATCGCGAGAGGCAGTTCGCCAATTTCGTCTAGGAATAATGTCCCGCGATGTGCCAGTTCCAGTTTTCCAATCTTCCGCGCGCCCGCGCCGGTGTATGCTCCGCGTTCGTGTCCGAAAAGCTCGTTCTCGACCAGTCCTTCGGGGATTGCCGCGCAATTGAGCGCCACGAACGGATGACTAGACCGCGGGCTCAGGTGATGAATCGCGCGCGCAAAAACTTCCTTGCCTGTGCCGCTTTCGCCCAGCAGCAGCACCGTCGAATCTGTCGCCGCCACGCGCTGTGTCATTTGGCTGGCATCTTTCATCGTAGGATGCTCCCCCACGATTCGCGGAAAGCCGTAGCGAACCGCGTATTCCTCGCGCAGCAGCAGATTCTCACGCAGCAATTCCTGCTGTTGCGCCGCGCGCTCCAGCAGCAATTTCAAGTGATCCAGGTCCACGGGCTTCTGGATGAAGTCGAAAGCGCCTTCCTTCATCGCCGTCACGGCTTCTTCGACGGACCCGTAGGCCGTCATCAAGATCACGGGCAGAGTGGCTTCCACGCGCCGCGATTCCCGCAGCACATCCAGACCTGAACCTCCGGGAAGTTTTAAGTCGGAGAGAACCAGAAGATAGCGCCGTCCGCGGACTTTTTCGGTGGCGGAATTCGCGTCCGCGGCCTCTTCCACCAGGTAACCCGCGCGTTCCAGCGCTTTGCGCAGCATCGCTCGCAGTTCGGCTTTATCTTCGACAAGGAGGATAGGTTCCATGAAGAAAGAATTCTAACGCGCCCAACCGATGTCGCCGCCGCTCCGGCGCAGTTCTTCTTCCGCATCGGAAAGAGCTTGCTGGTCCGCTTCGATCTGTTTCTTTTTATCGTCGATCTTGGCGGTCTTTTCGTTGATGTCGCTGCGCGTGTATCCCTGTTGCATGCCCTTCATCGGGTCGTTGTAATACTGCACGTCCAGCACGCCGAGCTCGCGCTGCATGATGTCGAGGTCGGCCTGGTCCTGTTCCAGCTTTTTGTGCAGTTTTGCGAACCGCTCGCGCCATGCCTTCTCGTCGTTTGCAGAAGGAGGAGCCGTAGTCTTAGCGGCAGCCTGTTCACCTCCCGATTCTGCTGTTCCGCCGGCCTCGGTGGATTCACCCGCGGGAGCGCTGCCAACCGCCGAGACGCCGCCCTGGGTGGGAATATTGTCATTGTCGAAAACTCGAGCTGGCTTCGGCTGATCCTTCTTCTGTTCGCGAGCCTTGCGAGCCGCGGCTACTAGGGGATCAACTGGTGCAGCTTGCGCAGGTGTCGCGGATTGGGAGGAGGGCTGCGCAGCCGTCTGCGAAGAGGATTGACCCTGCTGTTCCTGGTTCTGGCTTTGGCTTTGCTGTTGTGCCAGAGCGCTCGCGGGGATCAATAGAAATGCCGCCACTGACGCGCACAATAGGTCTCTACGCATGGCTAACGCCTCCTAGAAGCTCTCTGGACAGGCCTGCTACCAGTTTAGATGCGTGCTGCCTGGGTGGCAATCGAGGAAGGTAGGGGGTCCTGCCGCAAAGGTAACCACAGCAGGAACTCGGCTCCGCCGCCCGGGCGGTTGCGCGCCTCAATGGTTCCACCATGCTGCAGCGCCACTTTCTGGACCACGGCCAGGCCCAATCCGGTCCCTTCGGACTTGGTGGTATAGAACGGCAGAAAGATCTTGGGAAGGTCCGCGTCCGGAATTCCGGGGCCATCGTCCGCGACGCAGATGCGTTGCCACTTGCGCCCGCCGAGCTCTTCGATGGTCCCGGACATCGTCACGCGAGGAGTCTTGCTGACGGTTTTCGCGGCTTCCGCGCCGTTACGCGCTAAATTCAGCAAAGCCTGCCGGAGCAAAGCTTCATCGCCGGGCAACTCCTGAAACGCGCCCTCGATCTCGACAGCGCACACCGGAATCGTTTCGCGCAGCTCCTCGGCCACTTTTTCAACTACCACCTGCATTGGCACGGTTTCGTAGCAAATCTCCAGCGGCTTCGCGAAACGGAGGAATTCCGTCACCACATGCGTCAACGCGCGTGTTTGATCCAGGATTCGTTCGGACGACTCGCGCACGTCCCCGGGTTTCGCTTCGCTGCGAATCATCTGCGCGTAACCGGAAATGGTGGCCAGCGAGTTCTTGAATTCGTGCGCGATACCCGCGGACATTTCGCCGAGCGCCGCAAGGTTCTCTTTCCAGCGAATTTGCTTTTGTAGCGCGGTCAATTCCGTCAGGTCGCTCATCAAGCACAGCGCTCCGCTGACTTTCAACTCCTGCGGTTGCGGCGGCGCGGCGTCGGCGGATGTTTTCGTGGAAGCGCGTACGGTGCGGTAGATGGGGGAAATGGTCACGCCCAGGTTGCGCACCGCGCCGTCGGAGGTCATGTGCTCAATTTCGCCGCGTTGAAATGTTTTGCCGTCGCGGATGCACGCCGTCAGCATTCTGGTGAGATCGGAATCGGCGCCGAGGATTTCCTTATACGATCGATAGCGCAGAGGTTTGATGCCCAGCGCGTCTTCGGCCGCGGGGTTCGTCGAACTGATCGCGCCCATCGCGTTTACCAGCAGCAAGCCGGTCGGCATGTTGCGTGTGACTTCCTCCGTCAGACGCTCGGATTCCTGGGCGCGTTCCTGCGCCAGCAAATGCAACCGTGCGAGTTCCTTTTCCTGGGCGCGCAGCTTTTCGATCACACCCTGCATCGAAGCGGCCATGAAAGCGGATGGATTTTCTGTGTCCGCAATGGGATTTGACCAATCTTGCTTCTTGCTGCGCGATTCGTCCCGCAGAAACTTGCGCACCATAAAAATCAGCACCAGAGCACCCGCACACAAGAACGCCACGAGCGCAGCCGCGAAGCCAAAGTTGTAAGGCAGCGCCGGTACCTGGTGGTGCGCGACGGGGGCCATCACCGCCGACATAAGAACGTTCTCTTTCGTCATTATCGCACCATCAACAGCGACTGATACCAATTCACCACGGGTGTTCCGAAGAACACCACCAGCAACGCGCCTGCTCCGAGAAATGTTCCGAAGGGCAACTCGTAATCCGCGTCTTTGCGCCGCGCCAGAATTACAGCGACGCCTAGCACGCTGCCGAGGACCGAACCAGCCAGGATTGTCAGCAATGTCCGCTTGACGCCTAAAAATGATCCGACCATCAGCATCATTTTCACGTCGCCCAGGCCCACGCCTTCGCGCCCGCGTAGCCGGAAGTAAGCTTCCGAAACCAGCCAAAGTAATCCGCCGCCGACGGCCGCGCCTACGGCCGCGTCCACAAACGAAAGCACCGGATTCGGAGGAGGGAATTCGAACACGTGATTCGCGATCCAGAGGGCCGTGCCGTCCGCCGGCTTTACGAAAAAGCTCAAGACGAATCCTAGACCCAGCCCAGTGAAATTCACTAGGTCCGGCAAGATGCGTTCGCGCAAATCCGTGAACACCAGCACGATCATGATAGCCGAAAAGACGGCCCATTTCGCCGCCTCGACTGTAAGTCCGAAAACCAGAAAGCACGCGAGAAAGAGCAAGCCCGTCAGCAATTCGACCAGCGGATACATCGGTGAAATCTTGGTCTTGCAGCCGCGACATTTTCCGCCTAGCAGCAGGTAACTGATCACCGGAATGTTGTCGTAAGGACGAATCTCCTGCCCGCAGTTAGGGCAAGCCGATGCCGGCAGCACGATGGATTTGCCGCTGGGTATTCGCAGGATGCAGACATTCAGAAAACTGCCAATGATCAATCCAAAGAGCAACGCAAAGATCCCGATGAGCGTTTCAGGCGCCACATCTCGATTCTGCCCGAACGCCGCGCGCCCCTCAAGCCAGCCCTCAACCGTCGTGCCCGACTGCTAACGCCAACGCGTCCTAACTCAATTACGGAGCGTGACTGGCACGCGCGGAAAAACATCCGGCGTTCCTCATCGCGGGATTATTTTTGCTTTGTTATGATCTTCCAGTCGGCGGCTAAAAGGTCTTGCATCGCGCGGTCGGCGGCCTTCGTGAAGGCGGCGTCGCTGCTGCCAGTGTCATCCCAACGCACTTCGATGAGAGTGATGGCACAGCCCGAATGCTGGTAGATCCCACGTAGCAGTACATCAGCAACACACTCCGCCATAGCGTACTCAAGTCCGATGCGCTCGTCCTTGTCCAGTGTCGTTGGCCAAGAGGCTCGCGTTTGGAAACTGAGTTCGTCTGCAGGAGCGCATTCAAATCTTGCAAACGCGTAGCTGGATGGATGACCGTACTGCGTGCCGCGATACTCGTGCTCGACCACCGTCGTCGTTGCCAGCCGATAGCAATTGCGCGAACGCTTACGGTTCAGAAGCCCTTCAAGTGCGTTCCTGTCAAGGCGAACTTCCATGAGTGTCTCAATATACTCTCTTCCTCTGCAGTACCACACCAGCGAGACTTCGTTGTGCTGGGCAGTGACGGGCAGTGCATGAGTGGAAGCATGATTTGAACGCGACCCGCGCGTTACGCTATATTCGATGGTTTATACGCCATGTCATGGCTTGAACAGAAGGTGCGCGCTTACGAGGAGATGCGCTTTGCGCAAGAGCAGAATCGCAGGATTTTGCCTTTTGCGTGGGGCCTCGAGCACATCGGTGGTCGCGCCGACGAGCCTGATCCGCGCGCCTGGCTGGATCGTTTCGCGGCGGATACCGTGGCGAATAGCGACGCTTGGTTCGCCACCGAGCCCGCCGACGATTACTTCCTCGCTGACAATGTTCTCAGCTTCAGCAGTGCAATAGAGTCGCCATGGCGCGAGAATAACCTTGTCCACGCGCAATTTTTCCAGGCGCGTCGCAGCGGTCCCGCCGTCGTGGTTCTCGCGCAATGGAATTCGCGTTGGGAGGAGCAGCAAAACGTCTGCCGCTGGCTGAATCGCTTGGGAATCACGGCGGTGAAGTTGAGCCTGCCGTATCACGACCGACGCGCCATTCCCGGTCATCCACGCGCCGACCATCTCGTCGGCCCGAATATCGGCCTGACGCTGCAAGCAAATCGCCAAGCTGTGCTGGACGTCAAGCGCACTCTGCGCTGGCTTGAACGCGAGGGCTACGACCGGCTCGGCATTCTCGGCACAAGCGTCGGCTCATGCCTGGCGTTTCTTACCATGGCTCACGAACCAGCCTTGCGCGCCGGCGCATTTCTGCACGTTTCTACTTACTTCGGCGACGTCCTTGCCGCCGGACTCACCACCTCGAACGTTTGGCAAACGCTCCGCGACGGACTTTCTCTCGATGAAGTGCGCCGTTATTTCTCGCCCATCAGCCCGTATCCCTACATCAATCGCCTGCACGGAACGCACAAGAAAATCCTGGCCATCAGCGGCCGCTACGATCCGACATTCCCTCACGAGCTTACCAACGAGTTTCTCAGCGCGATTCGTTCTGACGGCGTCGCGTTCGAGGAACTTTCGCTCCCCTGTGGACATTACTCGCTCGGCGTCGCGCCTTTCAGCTACGCGGCAGGGTACCGCTTTGGCACATTCCTATTCCAGGCGCTGGCCTAAGTCCGACTCCTAATGCAAGCGGCAACATTTGCCGATAGGTGAATCGGAGGTATTCCATGGCCAACCCGGTGGGAGCAATTTCGAATGTACAGCAGGTGAATCCGACGACTCAGCCCGTAGCCGCAAAACCAGCGGTAAACGGGCGAAGACCACTCGGCAAGACAGCGTCAACATCCGTGCCGCAGGAAGGGTAGCCAGACAACGCAATCGAAGCCGCTAACAGATGCGGACCACGACGGAGACAACAAGTAATTCCCGAAGGCCTTGCGCAACACGCTCCGTCGCTGATCGGGGCTCGAGCCGCTAGAACCAGAGCTGCAATCTCGCTCGAGTCCTGATCGCGATCCCATTGCCCACCGAACATCTCGATTTAGCGCAGGATTGCGCTGAAAGCGCCTTCGGCGATCCGGCGCTCTAGGGCTCGAATGTCCGGAGCAAGCGACCGGTCCGCGTCTACCATCTTCGATTGCGCGCGCACGATTTCGTACGCTTTTTGCGCTTCCGCGCCGGTGCGCAACGGCGCGAGTAGGTCCAGCCCCTGGCACGCCGACAGCAGTTCGATGGCCAGCACATTGCGCAAGTTGGTCAGCATCGGCTGAATTCTTCGCGCCCCGCCCATCCCCATCGAAACGTAATCTTCCTGATTTGCCGAGGTCGGAATCGAATCCACGGAATGTGGCGTCGCCTGCGTTTTCATTTCGCTGGCTAGTGCTGCTGCCGCGACTTGCAAAATCATGAACCCGGAATTGAGCCCCGCCTCGCGAATCAAAAACGCCGGCAACAAACTCGTCTGCGGATTGGTCATTTGCTCGATGCGGCGCTCGGAGATCCCAGCAAGCGTGACCAGCGCCACGGCCAACTGATCAGCCGCCATCGCGAGCGGCTGCCCGTGAAAATTCCCGCCGCTGATCACATCGCCTGAATCTGCAAAGACCAGAGGATTGTCGGTCGCGCTGTTCAGTTCCACCGACAAAATTGCGCGGACGTGATCCAGCGTGTCGCGGACAGCTCCGTGCACCTGAGGCGTGCAGCGCAAGCTGTATGCGTCCTGCACGCGCTTGTCTTTCTCGGCCGACCGGTGCGATTCCCGGATCGTACTCCCGTGATTCAATCGTCTGAGGTTTCGCGCCGTAATGGCGTGTCCCACATACGGGCGCACAGCGGCGATTCGATCGTCGAATGCCGCAGGGCTGCCGCGCAAGGCATCCAGCGAGAGTGCCGCCGTTACATCCGCCGTATCGATCGCGATCTCGGCATCGCGCAACCCCAACGTGAGCAGCGCAAGCATCGCTTGCGTCCCGTTCAGCAGCGCGAGGCCCTCTTTTGCTTCCAGCGCGAGTGGAGCGATTCCCGCGCCGAGCATCGCATCGCCACCGGAAATCGCGCGTCCCTGAAAAATCGCTTCGCCTTCGCCGATCGCCACCTGCGCCAGGTGGGCGAGCGGCGCGAGGTCCCCCGACGCGCCCACCGAGCCTTGCGAGGGAATCACAGGATGGACTCCGGCATTAAGCATCTTGCACAGAGTTTCCGCCACCGCGGGACGCACGCCAGAAAATCCCTTGGCGATAGCATTCGCGCGCAAGACGAGCATCGCCCGCGTTTCCTTTTCGCTGAGCGGCGCGCCTAACCCGCACGCGTGGCTGCGCACCAGATTCACTTGCAACTCGCCGATCTGATCGCGGGAAATGCGCACGGAAGCCAATTTTCCGAAGCCGGTGTTGACGCCGTACACGGCATGGCCCGATTCGATCAGCCGCTCAATCACAGCGCGCGATGCCAGCATGCGCTCGCGCGCCGCCGGAGCGAGCTCAATCTTTGCACCGTCAAAGACGATGCGATACAAAAGCTCAAAATCGAGATGTTCGCCGTCGATTTGGATTGCGCTCATGAATTTTGCGGCTCGTGGGCGGGTGCATGGACAGCGGCGTTCACGGCAGGGAAGTACTTGCGATATTTGTCGGGCAGCGACTTCGGGCGGCCCAGGCGATCGCAGAAGACGTGCATTGTGTCGCCCGTCGCCAGAAGTTCGCCCGACTCCTGATGCGTAATTTCGTAACCAAATTTCACGGTGCGCCGCTGCGAGCTAAGCACTCTTGTCCGGATCACGAGCACGTCATCGAATCTCGCCGGACGTTTGTAACGGCAATGCGCGTCCGCCACCACGATGTAGCTGTCGTCTTCGAGTTCCATTTGCTTGTATTCGAAACCGAGCTGGCGGCACAACTCTACGCGCCCGACTTCAAACCAGGTGAAGTAATTCCCGTGGTAAACGACTCCCATCTGGTCCGTCTCGGCGTAACGCACACGAATTGTAGTTTCTGCGTAATCCATAAGCTTGAGTGTATCAAAGAACCGAAAATGTATTGGGTCGTTGCATCAATTGAGGAACCGATTTGTGAGCAGCGAATCCGGCGGTCTCAGCTTCCAGTCCATTTCGGAGTCCGTTTTTCCAGGAACGAAGCGAGGCCCTCGCGAAAATCCTCCGTTCCGCGTATTGCCGCGTTCTCCTTGGTGGCCAGCTCGATTTCCTGCGCAATTTCGTCCTCGTCATAGCGGAGCAGCAGACGTTTGGTTCTCCGCAGGCTGGTGGGGCTGTTCGCCAGGAATACGTCCACAAATTTGTACGCGCGCGCCATCAGGTCAGCTGCCGGCACAATTTCGGTCACCAATCCAAGACGATAGGCTTCCGCGGCGTCGAAAATGCAGCCTCGAAGGAGAATTTCACGCGCATGCTTTTCGCCGATCTGTCGGCGCAGCAACACGGAAACCAGCGCGGGGATGAATCCAATGCGAACTTCGGTGTAGCCAAACTTCGCTTCGGGCACAGCAAGAGTGATATCCGAAAAAGTCGCGATGCCGCAGCCTCCCGCGATTGCTGCGCCATTCACCGCTGCGATCACAGGCTTCGGAAAACTGTAAATTCGATGAAAAAGGCGAGCCAGCTCCCGAGAATCCCCCAAATTCTCGGCAGGGGTTTGTGTCGAGATCGCTTGCAAGGTCTCCAAATCCATACCGGAGCAGAAGGCTTTCCCGGCGCCGGTCAGAGTCAGAACACGGATTGCCGGATCGGACTCCACATCACCCAGGGCCTCAAGCAGCTCCTTGACCATTTCGCTGGAGATGGCGTTGCGCTTCTCGGGGCGATTGAACGTGATCGTGACCGCCGCGCCGTCCACCTCATACTTCAGCGTCTGGAAACTCGGTTGCCTTGATTTGTGCACTTTGTCCGTCATAGTGACATTCGCTGAATTGGAATGTTCCTCGAGATGCTGTGAGGCATGTCTGCCTGAGCAGCTTGCCGGGCTTAATTCGGTTTTGCCGCCTCTGCGGTGTGCGTGTATTTTTCGCGCAGCTCTTCTGTCATGGCGCACGCGACGGCAAGGGACTTGGTGTCAATTCCCGTAGAAACTCCGCGCGACGCCAGCGTCGTGAGCACCGCTTCTGTCGGAATGTTGCCAACCAGTTCATCGCCAGCGAAAGGACACCCACCCATTCCCGTCAGCGCGCCGTCAAATCTGCGGCAACCCGCTTCGTACGCCGCCAAAATCTTTTCCGCCGCGCGTTCGGGACGGCTATGAAGGTGTACGCCCACATCAACTCCCGCCACGAAACCTTTTACTGCCTGGTACAAGTGTGCGACTTCCTCCGGCGATGCTGTGCCCACGGTATCAGCGAGCGAAACGGTTCGCACGCCAAAATCTTTCAGCCACACCAGCGTCTCCTCGACAAGTTCCGGCCCCCACGGCTCGTCATAAGGGTTGCCGAATGCCATCGAGATATACACCACAAGCCTCTTGCCCGCCGCCTTGGTGTCGCGTTGCAGCTTTTCCACCAGCTCACGCGATTCCGCTCGGGACATATTCGCGTTCGCGCGCCGGAAATAGGCAGAAATAGAGTACGGGTAACCGACAGTCGTCACCCCGGGGATGGCGAGCGCGCGCTCAAGACCATGCGCGTTCACCACGATCCCGATCATCTCGGGCGCGTCACCCGAAGGCGTTTTCTGCTCGCTTAGCCGCTCCATCACCGCTTCACTATCCGCCATTTGCGGCACATGCTTCGGCGAAACGAAACTCACGGCATCAATGTGGCGGAAACCAAGCGAAATCAGCCGGCTCAGATACTGCACTTTCTCTTCCGTCGGAATAACCTGGCGCAATCCCTGCCAAGCGTCCCGCGGACATTCCACTATGGTGACTTCATCGCTCATAAGTTTAGAACCAGGGGCTCCGATATATATGGATGGCGTACCACTGCAAAAAGATTGCGGCCAGCACCGAAATTGTCATCAAGCCGATCGCGATGCGGGAAATCTGTCCCTCGCTCACTTTCAGGGCGATGAGGGCCGCTGCCACGACGATTCCGATGCCTCCAACATACTGCGAAACCTGAAACATGAACCACAGAGCCGAACTGCCCGTGCCGCCGCCCTGCGCGATCGCGGATGAAGTGAACACCGCGAACAAAGACGGCAAGCATAACAGCACCGTCGCGCCGAGCAATCCAAAGCCGCCCTTCCTTGGCTGGTCCATCATCTTTTCTGTCGATATCTTGACCACACATCAATAAGCAATGACGCAAGAAAGGCAACCGAACAGATTTCTCCCACCAAGAGCCACCAGTCGTGTGGCGATGAGCCAAATTCTGTGACATCCCATCCCGCCACGTCGGTTTGGGTCCCAACGGTTGGAGTTGCTCTCTCCCAGTACATGAACGACACGCCGAAACCGACTAGCGTCGTGGGGAGGAGAGCCCATGTTCTCACTCGAATCACGTTTGTAGGACTCCGGTTTTGAACTCGGGAATCTTCGGATTCAGAGCGGCGGCGTCCAGCGCCTCGATCAATGCCTCTCGTGTATGCGCAGGATCAATAATCGCATCCACCCAGAGCCGTGCCGCAGCATAGCGCGGATCGGTCTGATGCTCGTAGGTTTTGCGGATGGATTCGTGCAGCTCCTTCTTCTCCGCGTCGCTTAATTTCTTGCCTTGGCGTTCGAGCTGCTTGATCTTGATTTCCACCAGCGTGCCCGCCGCCGAATCGCCGCTCATCACCGCGTAACGCGCCGTCGGCCATGCAAAAACGAAGCGCGGGTCGTAAGCCTTGCCGCACATGGCATAATGTCCCGCGCCAAAGCTGCCTCCGCAGATCACCGCAATCTTCGGCACGACGCTATTCGCCACCGCATTCACCATCTTCGCGCCCGCGCGAATGATTCCGCTCCATTCCGCTTCCTTGCCGACCATGAATCCGTTTACATCGTGCAAAAATATCAACGGCACCAGATTCTGATTGCAGTCCAGGATGAATCGCGCCGCCTTGTCCGCGGACTCGGTGTAAATCACGCCCCCGAACTCGATGCGCTTCTCGCCCGTGCCAGGAGCCAGGGTGCTGACGTTCTTCTTCTGGTTCGCCACGATTCCCACGGCCCAGCCGCCAATACGCGTGTAGCCGCACAAAAGCGTCTGCCCATATTCAGCGCGATACTCCTCGAACTGGCTGCCGTCCACAATCCGCGCGATGATCTCGCGCATATCGTACTGCTTCCCCGGACTTGAGGAAAAAATCCCGTAAATATCTTCTGCCCGGTACGCGGGAGGCGTCGGAGGCTTGTGGTCAAACGGCGCGGCGGGCGCGTGGCCCATCTTATCCACCAGCGCGCGCAAGCGCTTGATACACGCGGCATCATCTGGTTCGCGAAAATCAATCGTGCCGCTGATCTGCGCGTGCATCTGCGCGCCGCCCAATTCTTCAGCCGAAGTCTTCTGCCCGATCGCGGCCTGCACCAGGGCAGGCCCGGCGAGAAAAAGACCACTGCCCTCGGTCATCAGAATTTTGTCGCACATTACCGGTAGGTACGCGCCGCCCGCCACGCACATGCCCATGATGGCTGTGATCTGGGGAATTCCCATCGCGCTCATCACCGCATTGTTGCGAAACACGCGGCCGAAATCATCGGTGTCCGGGAACACATCTTCCTGCAGCGGCAGAAAAACTCCCGCGGAGTCCACCAGATAAATTGTGGGAATATGATTCTCAATCGCTATGTTCTGCGCGCGAATCACTTTCTTCGCAGTCATCGGGAAGAACGCGCCTGCCTTCACCGTGGCGTCATTCGCGATAATCACCACTTGCCGCCCGGACACGCGCGCAAGCCCGGTAATCGTTCCAGCCGCCGGCGCGCCGCCCCACTCTTCGTACATTTCATGCGCCGCGTAGAGTCCCAGTTCGAAGAACTCAGTCTTCGAGTCGATCAACTTGGCAATCCGCTCGCGCGCGGTCATCCGGCCTTTCTTGTGCTGCGATTCGATGGCCTTTGCGCCGCCGCCCTGAGATATGCGCTGTTCTTCGTTCTTGATTTCCGTCAGGCGATCCACCATCTGCCGGGCATTCTTTTCGAAATCGGCCGACTTGGTATCCACACGCGTTTCGATCTTCGTTCCACTCATACAGCAGTCACCATTTTCCTGTTGGCCCCGAAGGCACGTAGTTTCATTTAGTTAGTAAGTCGTGCGCTGGACTCGGTTGCACTTTGGTTGCACAGATTTTCCAGCAGGTGCATTCCAGCTTGAGTGTTTGCCGGCACGTCTTTGACGTAATAGCGCATCGTGGTAGCAATGTTCGTGTGGCGCAGCATACCTTTCGACGCCATGCCGTCTTTGGTGAGGCTCGCGAGCGTAGTCGCTACGCCACGGCGCAGGCTATAGAAACCGTGCCACGCGGGGAGCGATTCGTCCAGCTTGAAAGCATGAGCTGCCTTGTTGTCGGACTCCGGTTTGCCACGCACGGCGCAGCCCCGCAGTAGCGGGATTATGACGCGCCGCGAAACGTTGTCGAGTAAAAACGGCTTGCCCGATGGTCCACGCAAGATCGGGCCGTCTGCCGGGTTTCCGTCCGCTTGGCGAAGCTCGGCGAGGATGTCGGCCAGCATGGGGATGATGGGAACGGGCGCAGCAGCGTCTGCCGTCTTGGGTGCCGTCGTGTGGCAATGCCAGACCGATTGACGCACCAGGCGCTTGCCGCCGTAATCCTGCCAGAGCGCTCCGCGTGCTTCGCCAGGACGCAACCTGGTGAAAAACATCAGCGCGAGCGCGGCGCGTGCCCTTAGCTCGCCCGCCTTGCGAAGCACTTCCATGATCTCTCGCGAAGTACCATTGAATGCCGCCGTCCTGAAGTCTGTATGCCCCAAAGCACGCAACACGAATCGGACTTGCCCAACCAATTTTATCGCAGCACGCTCTCGCATATCGTTGAGATTCAAGAGGAGTTCCTAAGTCAAGGCGCGGCAGGCTCTCAGTGGACGTACAGTCGCGTTACCTGAGATGTGAAGTAGCACTTCGTTCTCCCGATAACGGCGTTTGGATGTTAATGCGGAAGGGTCATGGAGAATCGACCAGCCAGCATTTGGATGCGAATCTTAGCAGAATTCCTTCCGTGACGTCTGGCGCGGAGCTCGTAACCGCCACCCGTAGGGTCCACGGCGAACACTGTGCTGTGACGATAACGGCCTATTCTTGGCCCAAGTATCAGTGGCCTGTCCGACGAGGAATTGGCCGCACTTGACGGCATCACGCGCAAGCTACTGCCAGCCGCGTCGGCTCAAAATCAAACGCGATCAAACGCCACAACGCCATCAGACGGAGGACAGATTACCGAGGTTCCCGCCACAGCGTTAGAGCAGGATCGCCAGCCTGCAGTGATGTTTAGGAACGGCTAATCTGGTCTAGGTCGCGCGTTCGCACACGCCATGCCCTAGTCCGCGTCACTTCCCGCCGTGATTTCAATTCGCGCAACGTGGACCGTGCCTCGTCCATGTCTATTCGCTCGTCGCGCGGGACCCAGTGGCCGTCTGAGGTACGCGCGTTAATCGCGGCCAAAGCTTCGTTCACACGAATTTGAAGTAGGGAGGAGTTAAGTTCAAGGACTGCGGCTCGGTACAAGTCTTGCCAGCTACTTTCATTAGTTCCATTCATTTTTCAGACTCCTGAAGCGGTGAAGCACCCTTTGAGCGTGCTGTGGTTAATGAGGAATTGTGGACCAAATCTGCCATACGGCGCTGATGTAAACCATTACTGCGATCAAGACCGCGAAACCAAAGATGGATCCGAGAACTATGATGACTAGCTCAGTTTTCCGCTTGCGATGGGTTCGCCGATAACCGTGCGGCCTTGTCTGCAAGGCCCGAGAATCTCATGCTGGATTGATTCTGTCGTTGCTTCTGCGCAACCTGGACAAGACCATTTGCCATCCCTATAGTGAACGCGCTGAGCGCTCAGCGCGTTCTCACTCGCCATACCTGCCATGGAGCCGCGTGGTCCTCAATGGCTCCACTTTCTGATATTTAATGCAATCAAGACGCCAACCAGCTCGCACACTCAATGAGTTGATCCTTGAAGGGTTATGAGAATGTACATTCCGAGGCGATAGGCGAACTTAGCCCCGTAGGAGACAGTGAGTCTCCAGGATGTGATCACAAATGATTACGACTCCCCGGGTCGGAAATCTGGCGATACGGATGCGGAAAGCCTAGCAGGCTGCTGAAAAAGTCGGAAAGTTTGCAACGAAGCAGCGCAGAGCGCGTCCAATGGCGCATGCGAGGAACCGATCAGCAGCAGAGTCACGTGTTCAGCTACATTTCCCCGGAGCAGCGAGTGCGCAGCGACCATCCGTTGCGGCCGATCCGCACGATGGTGGACGAAATCCTGAAGCAGCTGTCGCCGCAGTTCCACAAGATGTACGCGAAAGTGGGCCGTCCGTCGATTCCGCCGGAGCAGTTGTTGCGGGCGCAGCTGTTGCAGATGTTGTATTCGGTGCGCAGCGAGCGGCTACTGATGGAAGAGATGGACTACAACATATTGTTCCGCTGGTTTGTGGGACTGAATTTGGATGATGCGGTCTGGGATGCGACGGTGTTCACTAAGAACCGCGACCGGTTGCTGAGGGCCGAGGTCGCCAAGGAATTTCTGGCGCGGGTGGTGGCGCAGGCACGGGCGAAGGGATGGACCTCGGACGAACACTTCACCGTGGACGGAACCTTGCTGGAAGCCTGGGCCAGCCTGAAAAGTTTTCAGCGGAAGGACCAACAGGATTCGTCTCCGCCGGAGGATCGGGGAAATCCCACGGTGGATTTTCATGGGGAAAAGCGCTCGAACCAGACGCATGAATCGAAAAGTGATCCCGAAGCTCAGTTGGCGCGCAAGGGCGCGGGCAAGGAGGCGAAATTGAGCTACTGCGGAAATCTGCTGGTGGAGAATCGCCACGGATTGATTGTGGACAGCCGCGTGTGGGAAGCGACAGGGATCGCCGAGCGCTACGCAGCGCTGGAGATGCTGCAGAAGGTTCCGGGAATCGGGCGCGTGACGGTGGGCGGCGACAAAGGTTTCGATACGGCGGATTTTGTGCGCGAGTGCCGAAACCTGCGCATGACGCCGCACGTGGCGCAAAACCTGGGACGAAGAGGCGGCAGCGCCATTGATGGACGCACCACGCAACACGTGGGCTACCGCATCAGCCAGAAGAAAAGGAAGCGCATCGAAGAATGTTTTGGCTGGCTGAAGACGATTGCGTTGCTACGCAAGGTTCGGCATCGCGGGACGTTGAAAGTGGACTGGATGTTTACCTTTGCTTGTGCGGCCTACAACCTGGTGCGCATGCGAAACCTGATGGCCGCCGGGGTTCCGACGCAGTAAGTCCGGGCCGTAGTGTCTCTGAATGGCGTTGAAACCCCCACATGGGGCGCTCGGCAGCGCGAAAAACAACCCGAAAAACCGCCACCACGGGAAAATGACACAAACGCGAGCAGAAATTGCACGCTCCACACAATTTTTCAGCAGCCTGCTAGCCCTCTAGGCGGCGCTTGAGACGGTCTGGAAGCCGAAGCGGCGTCTCAAGGCAGAAATTGAGGCAAAGCGGGCCGAAAGGTTCAAGGCTTGGTGGCATGATTCGATCCACTGCCAGCAGCGGCAGCAGTGTCCGCGATTCGCGTTGAGGAAAAATGCAAATGCGCCACGGGAGGAACTCCTACGACGCATTGGGTAGTTCGCATTCACGGGTTGGAGAACCTGCTGCCAGCATCCTCAATTCAGGTTTCAGAACATTAAACCAAGAAAAGCCCCAGTCCAAACAGACCAAAAACTTCGGGAATACTCGGGCGCCCGGTCTGCCCAGATTTTTGAGGCCGCTGTAATGGATGATCATCTCCCCAGAAAATTTTGCCTGATTGCCCGATGCGCATAATAGACAAGCCATAAAACCTCCTCCGGGGCCCTGATGGTCCATCCTCAACTAAAAGAACTTTCGCTGACTGGAGTGTAAGCAACCACAGAATAGCTGCCAGTCCAAGATTGAACACCGCTTGGGTTTGCTCGTGCCTTGGCTTCTGCGGTGGAGAACGAGGATGGTGCCCCGGCAGGCAGAGTCTGAGCTAATCGTGCAGGACAACGCCAAAAAGCGAACTATGCACGTTCAATCCGCCGTTATACTCAATGAAGCCAAGCTTTCTGAATTTGTTCATGAAGAAATTCACACGTGGGCGGGTTGTACCAATCATTTCCGCCAGAGTCTGCTGAATTACGCCGAGGATAACAGGCGTGGACCTGCCTTGTTTTCCGAAGCGGGCGAGCTGGCAAAAGCGTTCGTGCCAGCCGCTTTTCGCTGCAGTTGAACAGTTGATCCACCAAGTCGGCCGGGGTGCGATTGTGCCGTTCAACCATACACGCAACAAAAAGGTCGGAGAACCTGTGTTCCTCGTGCAGCGTGCATAAGATCTCCTTCCTTTCAGTCTTCATGACAGTACAGTCCGAAGTTGCAGTAGCGGTTGACATGCGAACGGGTTGATCGGAGGTGATGCATCCCTCGCCTAGGAAATCAGCGGGGCCGAGCAGCGCGATGGTTGCTTCTTTACCTTGTTTGGAGATCACGCTGAGCCGTACGCTCCCTTTTTGAATGTAATACACAGTGTCGGAAGGTTGTCCTTGCGAGAAGATGGTTTGTTTCGCGCGATACTGTTTAATGGTTCTGCCAATGCCAGCATTCGCCAAGAATTCCGTAGGATCGAAAGGCTTGATTCGTCCCGGCTGATTCCACACAATCCAGCCGTTGGCAGCCCTTCCACTCACCCAGCGTTCTCCTGGCACAGAATCGTTCGCCCGAGGGTCTTCTGAGAAGGCTTAGTAGGCCTGCAACCGAAGAATTCTATTATCGCTGGTTTGTTTTGACTTCCGCGTCGCGTGCATTAGAATCTTCGTCGGTCACGGTATCACGTTTATTGCCGCTGGCCAAATTCTCCTCTGGAGGCGCCTATGCGCTGCCGTTCCTTCGCGAAGGATAGGTGTGCCTCCGGATTGCCGCGATAAATCAGGCGTTTCGAGTTGTCGTTCTCAAGCCAGTGGAAATATTGATTCAGACAACTCTGCTAACGCAGGGTCCATCGAACCGCGTGCGTTGGCACGCAGAGGAGATTGCTGCAATGCAATTTATTGATATTGATTTGGCGCGCCGCATCGAAATGGCTGAAGCAAACGCCAGCCGCGAGTGCGCTGAAGCGTTTCACCACCTCCATCCGGATTTTCCGGTTGCCGTGGAAGGAATTGCCGGCGGCGTCGCCGTTTTTGCCGGGGTCGATTCACCGATTACTCAAGCAATCGGCGTGGGCCTCCATGGAGAAGTAACCGACGACGAACTGGATAGCCTCGGCGAATTCTTTAAGGCACGCAAGGCACCCGCTGCAGTCGAGCTTTGCCCACTGGTCGAAATGAGTCTGTACGAAAGATTCGCGGCGCGCGGCTACAGGCTGCTCGAAGTTTCGGATGTGTTAATCCTCGACAATCTTGCGCAGGCGCGCATATCGACCGCAACGCCGCCTGACGTCACCATTCGCGCCGCAACGCGCGATGAATCAAAGCTCTGGACGCAGACTGTCGCTCAAGGGTTCGCCGAGCATTTCCCCGTGACGCAAGCGCTTCTCGACGTGATGGAAGGCTTCTGTCATCGCAGCGGCCCGTGCTGTTTTTTCCTGGCTTTCGTGGATGGGGAACCAGCGGGAGGCGGCGTTGTTTCTGCGTACAGAGGAGTCGGCGGACTCTTTGGCGCGAGCACACTTCCAGTGTTTCGCCGCCGCGGCGTGCAAACGACTTTACTGAACGCACGCCTCGCATGGGCGCGCGATCACGGCTGCGATCTGGTGGCGAGCATCGCACAACCCGGAAGCGCATCGCATCGCAATATCGAGCGCTCCGGCTTCCGCGTAGCATACACTCGCACGAAGTTGGTGCGCCCGCTGTAGAGCTTATTCGAGCTTAACAGTTGTTATCAGTAGACGTTTGGGGTATTACATCATCGCCGAATTCATCAACCAAATGACATCTCCGCCTTTTCCCCCGTCGGGAGCATTGCCGGTCCAGTTGCGCCCTCGGACTTGGTTCGAGCGATGGCTTGTGACCATACTCATCGTCACTGCAGGGTTCATCATCGTGGCATTCGTCGGCGCTCTGTTTTACGGCATCGAGTATGCGTTCCACGCTTCCTACCCCTATCAATTTGCCGTGCAGCGGGCAACCGATTCACCGGCAGCCGCGGAGAAAATCGGAGTACCGCTGGATATCGGTTGGCTCGTTTTGGGTAATATCAACTCGAGCGGACGAGAGGGAAGCACTACCATGAGCATTCCCGTCTCCGGGCCATATGCCGAGGGCCACATCATCGTGGTGGCTAACAAGCACGCGAATCAATGGAAGTTCGAAATTCTTAAAGTAGAAGTAAACGGCCAAGAAGAGCGCATTCCTTTGCTCGAGGCGGCGCCCGCGAAGTCTCCAGACGCGATCGGCAATCCAACCTGAGGCTTTAAGTCGGCAGGTTAGCCAGACAGACTACGGAATCGCCTTGGGCGATCTTACTTCTTGCGAATCACCTTAGTCGCTGCAGCGATTAGTTCTGTGTTGGACGAGACTCCCGCAATCAAGCCGCATGAAAATGCCTCCTGAGCGCTGATTTTTCCGCCCGTGACGAACATTTCCAGCGCGCGGCCGCGGCCAATAAGCCGCAATAGCCGCTGTGTTCCGCCCCAGCCGGTAATGATTCCCAGCGCGCCGCCAGGATGCGCGAAAACCGCATGCTCCGTCGCAATTCGCGCATGGCACGCGAGCGCCAAATCCAACCCACCTCCCAGGCAAAATCCGCGAATGGCCGCGACCACGGGCTTCCGGCTGCGCGCGACTGTCGCCATCACTTCTTGCCCGCGGCGCGAAAACTCGAATCCCTGCGCGCCCTGAAGTTGAGAGAGTTCCGCGATGTCGGCGCCGACCGCAAACGCACGTTCGCTGCCAGTGATGACCGCCCCAGCAAACTCAACTGTTTCGGCCAGCCGGGTCATCTCACCAAGCAGCGCATTCATTACTGCGCGTTCGAGCCGAGGATATCGGTCATCGCTTTCGAGTGTGAGAAGAAGTACGTCTTCGTGTGCGGTAGCGACCAGGCGAGTGCTCACCGCCGCGTCAGGCTCCGTGCGGAGCGGCGGCAACGCGTTGGCGGATGAAATCAACGATGGATTGCGTCGTGGTACCGGGAAGAAAAACTTCCGCGATCCCGCCCTTTTTCAACGCAGGAATATCGGCCTCGGGAATGATGCCACCGATGAGCACGGTGACGTCGTCCATCCCTTTCTGGCGCAAAAGTTCCATCAATCTCGGGCAAAGAGTGTTGTGCGCGCCCGAAAGAATCGAAAGCCCGATGACGTCCACGTCTTCCTGCGTCGCGGTGGACGCAATCATTTCCGGCGTTTGCCGCAGGCCGGTGTAGATCACTTCCATGCCCGCGTCGCGTAGCGCCCGCGCGATGATTTTTGCGCCGCGGTCGTGACCATCCAGGCCGGGCTTGGCAATCAAAACTCTAATTTTCTTGTCAGGCATATGCTCGCAAGAATACTCAAATCGCCGTGAAAACGATAGAGACCGTCATTTTTGCGTATGTCAGAACCTTATTTCAAATCCAGAAGGAAATCTTCCAGCAGGGCGTTGAACTTGTCGGCATCGTCCACAAACAGGGCGTGCCCGTCGCCTTCGAAGACTTCCAGTTTCGAACCCTTAATCTTCGACTGCATGTCCACAATGGTGCTCATGTAAGGGCTCTTCGCCGCACAAACCACCGTGGGCTTATCGATTTTCGGCAAGGCGGGGCGATAATCCGACACAAAATAGCCAACCAGCAGCGAAACTGCTGTATTCGTGGGGACGCGCAACGATGCCTGGATAAGCTTTTGCAGGTAATCTTCCGGCTGAGGTTTGTGGAAATTGATTTTTCGAATGAATCCATCGGCCGCCTTTTGCCTATCTTCCAGAATGCCTTTCAGCATTCCGAAATCCTGATCGGCATCGGCAAGGGCGCGGCCGCCGGCGTCATTATCCACGAGCACCAGCCCGGCAAAATCTCCAGTCCCGAACTGATCTACATAGGCCACCGTTTCCACAACTGCCATAGACCACGACACGATCACCACCGGCGCAAGATGCAACTGGTCGACCACCGCCTTGATGTCACGCGCCCGAACTGCTGGATACAATCCATCGTTCGTCTGTGACGAGTCACCTTGCGACCGGGGATCCATCGCCACAACGCGATAATCGCGCGAGAAGTAGTCAATTTGCTTTTGCCAGATCCATCCCGGCATCGTCCAGCCTGGCACAAACAAAATGGAAGGGAACTTGTGCCCCAGCGAAACCCCGATCTCGCCTTTCTCGATCACCGCGCCAGCAGGCATCGGATTACCGACCTGTGCGCTAGGAGTAGTAGCCAACCGTCCCGCTTCGATGTAATGAATCTTCACCCCATCCGAAGTCGTGACGAATCCGCCCTTAACCGACGGCTTCTTGTCCTTCGCATGCGCCACTGCCGCGCTAAGCGCGAAACAACACACCGACATGCAAAAGGCGATGCTAAGTCGTCTTGACAACGTTCGCCTCCCGGTTCCTCTTGCCGTGTGAAACAGATAGAAGTGTAAAAGTTGGATGGCTTCAAAGTGTGCAAATCTAAGTAATCGCGACTTCTTCGTAGATGCCGAAGACTTCCCGCATCGCATCGCAAATTTCGCCTAGGGTGGCGTAGGCTTTTACCGCGTCATAGATGTGCGGCATCAGATTTGCCGTGCCCGTCGCGGCTTTCCGCAGAGCGTCCAGCCGCCGTTCGACTTCCGCGCCGGAACGCTCCGCGCGCAACTTTCGGAGCCGAACCGCCTGCCGCTCCGCCACCGTCTCGTCAATCTGCAAGATCTCGATGCCTTTTTCTTCGGCCACGTAGTCGTTCACGCCGACGATGATTTTTTCCTTGCGGTCCACCGCCATCTGATACTTGTATGCCGCGTCGGCAATCTCCCGCTGCGGGTAGGCGCGTTCAATCGCGGCCACCATGCCGCCCAACGCGTCAATTTTCTCGATGTAATCCCACGCTCCGCGCTCGACTTCATTCGTCAACGTCTCGACAAAATACGAACCGCCGAGCGGATCTGCTGTATTCGTCACGCCGCTTTCGTGCGCGATGATTTGCTGCGTGCGCAGCGCCAGGGTTGCTGCGAATTCCGTCGGCAGTGCCCAAGCTTCGTCCAGAGAATTCGTGTGCAACGACTGCGTGCCGCCCATCACCGCGGCTAGCGCCTGCAACGCGGTGCGCACCACATTGTTGTAAGGCTGCTGCGCGGTCAAGGAACATCCCGCCGTCTGCGTGTGAAATCGTAGCGCCCATGAACGCGGGTTCTTCGCGCCAAAACGCTCCGTCATCGTCTTATTCCAGATTCGGCGCGCCGCCCGATATTTCGCGATCTCCTCGAAGAAATCGTTGTGCGCGTTGAAGAAAAACGACAGCCGTGGCGCGAAATCGTCCACATCCATGCCGCGCCGCACGCCCCACTCGACGTACTCGATTCCGTCGCGCAAAGTGAACGCGAGTTCTTGAATCGCGGTCGAGCCCGCCTCGCGAATGTGATAGCCGCTGATAGATATCGGATTGAACCTCGGCGTATTTTTCGCGCCGAACTCGAGCGTATCCACAACCAGCCGCATCGACGGCACCGGCGGATAGATGTATTCCTTCTGCGCGATGTATTCCTTCAGGATGTCGTTTTGCAGCGTGCCGGATATTTTCTTCCAGTCTGCGCCCTGCTTTTCCGCGACGGCCAGGTACATCGCCCAAATCACGGCGGCCGGTGAGTTGATGGTCATCGACGTGGTGACATCGGCGAGCGGGATCTTGTCAAAAAGAACTTCCATATCCGCGAGCGAACTGATCGCGACTCCGCACTTTCCAACTTCGCCCTCCGACAGCGGATGATCCGCGTCGTAACCCATCAAAGTCGGCAAATCAAACGCGACGGAAAGCCCCGTCTGTCCCTGTGAAAGCAAATAACGAAAACGCGCATTGGTGTCTTCGGCCGTTCCGAAGCCGGCAAATTGCCGCATGGTCCACAATTTCCCGCGATACATCGTGGAGTGAATGCCGCGCGTGTAAGGAGGCGTTCCCGGATAACCCAAATCCGTTTCGGGATTCCAGTCCGGCAAATCGGCTGGAGTGTATAAGCGCCGGATCGGATAGCTCGAGACCGTGGTGAATTCAGCCGCGCGCTCAGGCGATTTCTGCAACGAGGGCTGCAACGTTTTTTCTTCCCACGCACGTTCGCCTGGTGAAACCTGGCGCTCCGGCTCCAATGTCGTCGTAGTTTGCGATGTACTCAACTTCGTTTTGTCGTTCGATTTCTCGGCCATAGGAGGGGCTCCTTACAGATACGCGCGAGGCGCTGCCACCAAAGCACAACTGCGACGCTGGCAACATTTTAGGGCAATGAAACGACAGCGGCAACAAGCAGAAAGTCGCGTCAGGTTTGCGCCAAGCACTTGAAGCATCACGGATACTTGCCGCAGCGTCCGCCATGGCGGATACCATCGGCGTCGCGGCAACGATTGACAGCTCTACTTCGCGCCCATACCGACGTCCCCAACGGGAGTGCCGGGTATCAATGGATCGCGGCTCGTGGTACCGCGCAACGCGTCTGCTAAGGTGATGTGATTCACTTCCAGCGTGCGCCCCATCGCTTGATTGAAATTGACCAGCGCTTCTGCCAGATTCGCTTGCGCGCGCAAGGCCGTGCCTTGTGCCGCCGTCAAATCGCGTGACCGCAACACTACCTGGTAGCTCGTCGAAGAGCCTAATTGATATTTCTTCTGCTCGGCGTCAAGGGTTTGTTGTGCGAGCGTGCGCGCCTTGTCGGCCGCCGCTACTTGCGCGCGATCCTGCTGTAGTGCGATCAACGCATTGCGCACATTAAGTACGATGGTGTTCTCGGTCTGCCGGTACTGCACGCGCTGTTGGCGCTCATCGAATTGCGCTCGTGCGCTGTCCGCTTGGGCTGAGCGGTTGCGAATGGGCAACGTTAAGTTCACCCCCACCGCATAGGTCGGGAAGTCGTTGTGAAAGACGTTGCCGAGCGAATTGCCCAATCCGCCCGGCGCAATCGTGGTTGTTGTGACCGGAAAAGCGGCAAACGCCTGGGTTCCATTCACCAAAAGAATGTTTCCGTTGGCGTCCACCAGGGGCGATGCTGTGTCAGGCACGAATGCGTTGGCTACGTTCGTGGTTTTGATCCGGTTGCCGTTCAGCCCCTGCGACTGGTACTGCACGTAGGCATTGAGCGAAGGCAGCAAGCCATTCGCAGTCGCCTTCACTTCAATGCCTGCGTTCTTCAAGTTCAAATCCGCCTGATAAAGCTCGGGACGCTTCTTCCACGCTTCCTGCACGGCGTCCTGCAACGGGATATTCTCCACCAACTCGGGCGTCGAGATGCCCGTAGTTGGAATGATTTCAATCCCCGCTACATCTTTCGCCAGCAAATTCTTGGTGATATCGTTCAGCAGCACGGTCTCCTGCTGCAACTTCGTCGTTTGAGCAACAATCAAATTCTGTTGATCCGTGGCCAGTTGGGATTCCGCGGTCAGCACATCGAGCGGCGCCATGGTGCCGATCTCCAGCTGCTTTTTATTGTCCTCGTAAAGCTTCTGTGAGACTCCCACCGCAGCTTCCTGCACCTTCACGTTCTCGCGGTCGTAAACCAGTTCCCAATAATCATTGGACGTTTGTGTCACCGTCGCAATCACCTGTTGCGCGAATTGCGAATTCGCCACTTTCATCGAATTTCTCGCTTCGATGATGTAGCGCGTGTTAGGCAGCAGCCCGAATCCGTTCAGCAGCGGTTGGGACAGCGTCGCTGTCATAATCGGATTGAGTGCCGGATTGAAAACCACATCGGATAGGTTCGTGGATGATCGGGTGGTATCAAAGGTTACGGAAAAGTTTGTGCCGGTGTGAAAACCCTGCGTATAGCCAAGATTCACGAAGGCCGTATTCTGCTGGACCAGCGGGATTGCGGTTGTGCCCGCGCCGGAAGTAAACGGATTATTGATCGGAACATTGGCATGGGACCAACCGAAGTTCGCGGTGGCAATCGGATCGAATGCTACGGAGGGCGACGACCCTAGCACCACTTGCTGCGTGCTGCTGCTCTGCGGAATTCCGCCGGCCTTCGCTTTCAGCAATTGTGTTTCGGCGATCCACGGTACAAACCGCGTCACGTTAATATTCAAATTGTTTTCGAGCGCCAGCGATATCGCGTCGTCCAGGCTCAGCATCAGCTTGCCATCTTGAATCAACTGATCGATTCGCGACGAGTTCGTCAGCATCGGCTGCGGAATGTTTTGCGGAGTGTAGGGATCCCAGAGGACTGGAAAAGCGGGCTTGGGCCGCGAATAATCGGGCCCCTCGACATCGCGCAAATCTCGCGCCGGTTCCGTCGCGGGCGCTCCGGTTTGCGCTTGGGGTTGACTAGGCGGCTGGGTTCCGGCCGGGGCTTGCCCTTGTTGTTGCTGTTGTGCCTGGTTCTGATCCTGCCCCTGTTGCGCCTCAGCGTACGCCGGTGAGACCACCAGCGAAGCAGCCGTCAGCAGCACCACCGCGACATGTAGCCTTCCAATCATCGTGTTTTCCTCTCCCGAAGAGTGAAGCATCAAGTTCCGCAGCCGTGTACCTTACTCAAACGCACGAACGAGACTGTTTGTTTCAATTTAATGTATCCGGGTGCAACGCAGCGGCCATGCGTATCCGCTTGAAATTAGACGATTAAACGGGAAAACGGTAGCGTCAGGCGTTCATTTTCGGACAGTGCTGTGCGTAGCCGAACATGCTCGGCGCGAAGTTTAGCATCGCGACCTGCCGCTGACAATCGCAGCCACGACCAAGGCGTTGTAGCGGCTGCTGTGTCCCGCGCTTTTCGGGATACAGCGGGCATGTCGCGCTCTGCGCTAAACCTCGCACGAAATTCTCCAAGGCTCGATGATTCCCGAGGCGCATTCTCTCCGTTCACTGTTTCTGCCTTTCTCTGCGAACTCTGTGTTGAATCTTTCGGCGCTTATCGTTGCCGGGAGAGCCGAGAGGCCTCACGTTGACACTCGCCGCAGCAACGAACTAACATGCCCGCGGCACCAAATGCCCAGCGCTCTCAATCCGCGTTCTTCTGTGTCATCTGCGAGCGAACGGTTAGCCGTTCGGTCGCTCCTCGTTTTGCTGCTGCTTTGTCTGGTCGCGCTGCCAATATTTGGTCAAGCCTCGATTCAGATTCCCGCGAAGCCCGCAGGCTACGTCAACGATTTCGCCAATGTTCTCAGCCAAAGCGCGCGCGATCAACTCACCGCGCTCTGCACAGAAATTGATCAGATAGCCAAAGCTCAAATTTTTGTCGTGACGGTACCGTCGCTGAACGGCCAGCCTATCGAAGACTTCTCGCTCAACTTAGCGACCAGGTGGGGCATTGGCCCAAAACAGACGTCCAGCGGCGTTCTCGTATTGCTCGCTGTGCAGGACCGCCAGTATCGTTTCGAAGTCGGCTACGGTCTCGAGCCAATCCTTCCTGACGGAAAAGTGGGTGGCTTCGGCCGCGAAGCGGTTCCGTACTTGCGCTCCGGAAATTATGACGCAGCCGTGATGGTCATGACCCGGCGGGTCGCCGACGTCATAGCCCAGGATCGTGGGATCAAGCTCAGCGCGGGGCCGCTACCTCCTGCTCGCACCGATCATTCAAATGGAACTCAGTCCGGTGGAATACTGACCCTTCTGTTGCTCGCGTTCTTCATCTTCTTTTTGTTCAAGATGATGAGTGGTGGTTCCGGACGCGGTGGCGGTAGCGGCTGGTGGATTGGCCCGATGATTGGCAGCGGGATGGGACGAGGTGGCTGGGGCGGCGGTGGATTCGGTGGCGGCGGCTTTGGTGGTGGCGGAGGCGGTTTTGGAGGCGGGGGCGGAGGATCGTTCGGCGGGGGCGGCGCCAGCGGCAGTTGGTAAGAGTTGAGGGTTATGACGCAGGCTGGCCCCCGCACAAGCGGGGTGTGGATCCCTGAAGGTCATGCTATGGAAGCCAAATTAACAGAGCTCGTTTCCCGGCTGAAGGCCGCTGCGAAAGAGAACCTGAAGGTCGTCGTGCTCTACGGCTCAGCCGTGACGGGCGAATTTCGTGCGGGACACTCGGACCTCAACGTCCTCTGCATCGTCGAGCATGCCGGTTCCGCCGATCTCGAACACCTGCACGCACCCGCCGACTGGTGGGTGCGCCAAGGCAATCATCCGCCCCTGATTTTCACACTCGACGAGCTCCATCGTTCCGCTGACGTCTTCGCCATCGAACTCCTCGATATCAAGCGCCATCACCGCGTGCTCTTCGGCGAGGACTTCCTCACGAATTTCGACGTTCCATTGCGCCTGCATCGCCTTCAAGTTGAACGCGAACTGCGCACCGATTGGCTGCGCCTGCGCCAGGTGGTCCTCGCCGCGCCGCTGAGCTACAAAGCGCATCTGGGTATCATGTCGCAATCGCTTTCCGCTTTTTGCAATCTCTTCCGCCACGCACTGATTGCGCTAGGCCAGCCTATGCCGGGAACGAAACGCGAAGCCGTCGCCGTCGTGGCTGCTCTAACTGGCGCCGACCCCTCGGCCTTTCACGCAATGCTCGATCTCAGAGAAGGGAAGCGAAAACCCAGCAGCGTGGACGTCGAAGCCTCGCTGCACGCATATCTCGAATTCGTCGAGGTCGTAACCAATGAAGTGGATCGCCGCTTGGATGCACTGTGACCAGCGCGGATCGATTTGGGTTCGAATCGGACTTGCCTTTGTAGCGGCCGCTGTGTCGGGTCCACTTCGGGACGCAGCGGGCAGCTTGTTAACATTAGGTATCTCGCTGCCCTCTAGGCGAGAACGGATTTGCAGTATGATGGCGCCACGAAAGTTCCGAATCGGAGGTCTTCCATGAAAGCAGTAGTTGTCGTAATCGCGATCATCGTACTCATCGCGGCCGTCATTGGCGGAGCATACGTTAGCAGCCGCAACCAGATGGTCAGACTTGACGAGCAGGTGAAATCCAACTGGGCGCAGGTTGACGTCGTGCTCCAGCGCCGCGCGGACCTGATTCCGAACTTGGTCAACACCGTAAAGGGTTTCGCCGCGCACGAAGAAATCGTGTATGCCGATATCGCGAACGCCCGGGCCGCGTTGCTGGGCGCCAAGACGCCCGCCGATAAGATCGCCGCCAACGGCCAACTCGACGGCGCTCTTGGACGCTTGCTCGCGATCAGCGAGAATTATCCGCAGCTCAAATCGAACGAGAACTTTCTGCGTCTCCAGGACGAACTCGCCGGCACCGAAAACCGCATCGCCGTCGAACGTAAGCGCTACAACGATTCGGTGCAAGCCTACAACACTTACATTCGCCAGTTCCCGAACAGCATCTTCGCAAGCTGGGCGGGCTTCCAGCCGAACAACGCGTACTTCCAGGCCTCTGCGACCTCGCGCGAAGTTCCTAAAGTCGAATTTCCAGCGGCCAAGCCGTGAGGATTGTCGCTGGCACGTGCGCGGAGCTATAACCAGCACATGTGATCGGCTCCTTCCGACTTAAGCACGACTTATGTGGAGTGCGGCGGCTTGCCGACGCCTTTTTTCAGCGAGGCTTGCCTCGCGCGGAAGGGTGCGATTCAGTTCGAACAGCCGGCTGAAGGGGCAAGTAGATGAAGGGATTCTCGACGTCGGGCGGCTATTATTCAGTGCGGCGCAACTATTCGTTCTTGTTCCGCGGAGCACCGGCGTCTGCTTGCCGGTTTGGCGAATGTGAAGTCCCGGGCCGTTTGCGCTCGGATGAATCCACCCAATCCTCGGGGGGAAATCCGATGCGCCAAAAGAGCGGGGATGCTTCCGTGAATTCCAGACCCACTTCCGTCTTGCTGCCCTTGTTTTCGCTGATATAAGCAACCTTACATTCCACCTCTTCGGCGGTCTTCGGATTCACAATCGAAACGTGCTGGCCGCGAGCGACCGGTGCCGCAAGCGAGATCAGGCAACCGTGCGCGTTCACCGTGGTCGTTTTCGTTTCCTCTTGGAATGGTTTGCCCGCGCTGGTGCCACGAACTATCACAGACATAAGAATGTGAACGCGTTGTGTGCGCCGCAGCTTGCCGTAACCCGGAGTCGTCGGGCCGGGCGCTGAATCTCTGCCGTTCGTCATCCATTTCTCCCGTTCATTGTGGCGCGGAATTCGCGCCGGGCCTGAAAAACGCGTCCTATACGCAATTGATCATATTGAAACAACCGGCCAGCAAAAGCGAAGTCTTTGAGCTCGCTGCGTCCATTCGGTCACGTCTTGGTTAACCCACCTTACTTCCAAGCTATTATTACAATACGATGAATCCTGCGCGCCTGCCTTGACCCTCTTCTCATCCCGCGCTAGGCTAATTGTAGCAGCGGTTGAATTGTTGTCCTGGAGATATCGCTTCCGCGAGACTTGATGAAACAAACCGTCCGGCTGGCTGGTGGTATTAACGAACTGTTCGGCACCCTCGACGAAAACCTTAAACTCTTTGAGTCCGCTCTGCACGTCACCACCCATCTGCGCGACCACGACCTGGAAATCGAAGGCTCGGCGTCACAAGTGGAACGCGCTGCCCAAATCCTGGGCGAATATAATCAGCGCATCCGCGATGGCCGCGTTCCCGACAGCCAGGAAGTGAAATCGCTACTGCGCATCGCGACGGCCGAACCCGCGCCCGCTCACCGCGGCGCGTTCTCTCCCGCGCATACGCGTTCCTTCGGGAAGAAGACAATTGTTCCCAAGAGCGCGAACCAGAAGCGCTATATCGAAGCGCTTGAAGCTTACGACATGGTGTTCGCCATTGGTCCCGGCGGAACGGGGAAGACCTACCTCGCCGTCGCCATGGCCGTCACCGCGCTGCTTTCGAAACAAGTGAACCGCATCATTCTCGCGCGCCCCGCAGTGGAAGCGGGCGAGCGCCTGGGATTCCTTCCCGGTACACTGCAGGAAAAGGTCGATCCCTACATGCGCCCGCTCTACGACGCGCTGCACGATCTTCTCGAAGCCGACAAGCTCGAGAACTTCCTCGAGAAGGGCATCATTGAAGTTGCGCCGCTCGCTTTCATGCGCGGCCGCACGCTCAATGATTCCTTTGTCATCCTCGACGAAGCTCAGAACACCACCAGCGAGCAGATGAAAATGTTTCTCACGCGACTGGGCTTCAATTCGAAAGCCGTGATCACCGGTGACGTCACGCAGATTGACTTGCCCGAATCGCGCCGCTCCGGCCTGATCGAAGCCATCGAAATCGTCGGCAAAATCGAAGGTATCTCACTGATTTATTTCGACGAGCGCGACGTGGTACGCCACAATCTCGTTCAGCGCATTATCAAGGCGTATGACGAACACGCTACTGCGCATCCCAGCCAGAATGGACGCGGCTCTGTCGCGGGACACTCCGCCCTGAAAAATCCGCGGGATTAGCCGGGCTCGCATGATTCTCAATCAACAGCGGCGCGTTCGTGTTTCTATTGCAGCTTTGAATAGGTTCCTGTCGGTCGCCCAAAAGCGCCTGCGGCTTCCACCCGATTCGCTCACAGTAGCCCTTGTCACCAACGCGCAAATGGCACGCTGGAATCGCGCGTACCGTGGCAAAAAGCGGCCGACCGATGTATTGTCCTTTCCAGGCGATGGACCCCGTCCCTATAGCGCAACCCAAGGCATTCGCAACGGCCGGCCACCAGGTCGTGCGCCGCGCACGGCAAAACGCAAGGGTGCAGACTCTTCCTCCACCCCCCTTGTTTCCTCTCCCTCCTCGAATTCCTACTTGGGCGATATCGCCATCGCGCCCGCCGTTGCCCGCCACAACGCGCTCCGCTTCGGCCGCACGTTCGACCAAGAAATGCGCATCCTCATCCTTCATGGGGTGCTGCACCTGATGGGCTACGACCACGAAACCGACAACGGTCAAATGGAACGGCGCGAAAACCGACTGCGCCGCGAACTAGGATTGGCCTAGCCATGCCCATTTTTCTCTACAGCGTCGGTGTATTGGCTCTGACGGCCGGCCTCGTCGTGTTCTCCTACTTTGACCGCGTCTTCCGCGAACTCGGCCGCGTGCACACCGGGCGAATTCACGATCACCTCGAGACATTCGAAACGGACGTCGAGCCGCGTTTTCACATGGATCGCCATCGCGCCGCGCTCGCCTTCAGCCTGCTCGCGCGCTTCTGGCTAGTGCTGGTAGCTGCCATCACCGCGCGCGGCGTGCTCTTCTTCGTTCCCGGCACTTGGGAAGCGGCGGTCGAGATGATTTTCTTTCTTGGCGCCGAAGTTGTCGTCGCCATGCAGTTTTTCCCTGCGCTCCTGCTCGCCCGCGCTCCTGGAAACTGGGTATTGCCGTTCGTTCCGTTGGTTCGCGTGCTTCTTTTCATAATATGGCCAGTGCAAGCCGTTCTCGAACTCCTGATCTCGGTTTTGCACTTGTCGGAAGAGGCCGGAGTGCAAACCCCCGCCGACGAGCAACAGCAAGCTATCGAAGCGTTCGTGGACGCCGCGACGGAAGAGGGCATCATCGAACAGGACGAAGCACGCCTAATCGAGTCCGTCGTCGAATTCGGCGATAAGCGCGTCCGCGACGTGATGACGCCACGGCCAGACGTGATCGCCATCCGCGCTTCGGCCTCGCTCGAGGAATTGCGCGACCTGGTAGTTGACACAAAGTTTTCGCGCCTGCCCGTCTATGAAAAATCGCTCGACGACATCGTCGGCATCGTCATGGCCCGCGACATGCTCGAAGTTCCCGACCGCGACGCCGCGCATCGCACCGTCCGCGAACTCATGCGGCCCGCGCTGTTCGTGCCGGAAACAAAATTCGGCTCCGAACTATTGAAGGAGATGCAGCGCAAAAATCAGCAGATGGCTATGGTGATTGATGAATACGGTTTGATGGCCGGCGTCGTCACCGTGGAAGATCTGGTGGAAGAAATTGTCGGCGAAATCGGTGAAGAAGATCGGACGCCTGCTCCGGACGTGGTCCGCGAAGCCAGCGGCGCGCTGATAATGCGTGGCAGCGTCCAGCTCGATAAGGTCAACGAACTTTTCGGCGTGCAACTCGACGCCAGCATGCAGCATTCCGCCGCCACCACGATCGCTGGTCTGCTGAATAGCGTCGCCGGTCACGTCCCCCGTACCGGAGAAGTCGTCGACGCCGATGGCCTGCGCTTCGAGGTGCTCGAGGCCAACCAGCGCAAAGTCCTCCGAGTCCGCGCCAGACCGGTGCCGTCGACAGCAGCTTCGTCCGCCCGCACTGTCTAACGCGCCGATTCCGCGTCCTTAAATGGCTCGGGCCCGCCAACGGCGAGCCCGAACGAGTCTTCTAGAGATGTGATGGTTAGCGCAGCCCGGAAACTACCCGTGCGCCGCCATCTTCGCGAAAAATGCAGTGGCGCGCTTGTCGATTTCCTCTGGCGTCAAATCTTCCACGTGAGTTGCGACGCCCCACTGGTGCCCGAACGGATCGGTTAGTTTGCCGAAGCGGTCGCCCCAGAATTGATTTTCGAGCGGCATTTCCACCTTGGCTCCTGCCTTCACCGCGCTGTCAAACGTCTTGTCCGCGTCCTCAACGTACAGAAACAAGTAGATTCTCGGCGTTCCTGAAGTGGTTCCAACCATCGGTCCCATCTCGTCATTCAGAAATATGACGGAATCACCGATACGCAATTCCGCGTGCGAGATTTTGCCATCGGGCGATGGCATCCGCATGATTTCCTGCGCATTGAACGCCTTCTTGTAAAAATCAATTGCGCGTGCTGCATCCTTGCAGGTCAACGACGGACTGATCGTATGGTATCCCTCAGGGATTGCTTTTACGTTCTGAGCCATGGAAGGCCTCCTCTTTTAGGCTTGAATGTGGCCGTGCAGTGTGTCGCGCGGATTGCCCCGCTGTCCGCAGCCAGATAGCTCTGGCTCACTGCAAGCGATTCCGAGTCTACAACGAAGCACCCCGAAGTCAAGATTCATAGCTGCCACGAGCTCTTTGACGGTTTATTCTTCGCGCGTTCACACGGCCGTAACGTGAGAGGCGAAGCCAGGGGGTAGGTCGTCCCGATCTCTCCGTGACCTCTCGAAGTTTCCCTCTCGGTGTTTTCTGTTTTACATCTTTTGTCTTTCCGAGTCACAGTATTAGCCCAACAAATTGCTGCTTGCTCTTCGTTCCCTCTCCGGCCTCCCGGCCTCCTGCTTCATTTCCTACTGCCTCTCAAAGGCGTACAATTCTCGTATCCATGCCCTTCAAGTCTGGTTTCGTTGCGATTATCGGCCGCCCCAACGCGGGCAAATCCACGCTCGTCAATACTCTCGTGGGCCAGAAAGTCGCAATCGTTTCCTCCAAGCCCCAGACCACGCGGAACCGCATCCAAGGCATTTTGAATCGCGACGATGCGCAGATCGTTCTCGTTGATACGCCGGGAATTCACAAGCCGGCGAACGTCCTCAGTCGCATGATGATGGACGAACTTCAGCACGCGCTGGAAGGGATAGACATTCTCTGTCTCATCGCCGACGCCTCCGCCGATTTCGGTCCCGGCGATAGATTCGCCGTCGAGTGGATTCGCCGATTTCGCGGCCCGGTTTACTTGCTGCTCAATAAAGTGGACCGCATCGCCAAACCGCTGTTGCTGCCGATGATCGAGCGTTACAGCAAGGAATTCGAATTCGCCGAAGTCTTTCCCATCTCCGCTCTCACCGGCGCTGGTTGTTTCGATCTGGTCAGCTCCTGGCTCACGCGCCTGCCCGAAGCTCCGCCACACTTTCCTACCGACCAGTTCACCGACCAGCCCGAGCGTTTCCTCGCCGCCGAAATTGTCCGCGAAAAAGCGATCCTCGCCACGCGCGACGAAGTGCCGCACGCTATTGCCGTGCTGGTGGATAATTTCGAAGAAACGCCCAAGCTTCTGCGCATCCGCGCGACGATGTACGTTGAACGCGATGGCCAAAAGGGAATCCTGATAGGGAAGGGCGGTGAAGGCATCAAGAAAATAGGCACTGCCGCGCGCAAAGAACTGGAATCAATCCTCGGTGCAAAAATCTTTCTCGAACTGTTCGTTAAGGTTCAATCGAACTGGCGGCAAAATTCCACGCTAGTCCGCCAACTCGATTGGCACCGCCAACTGGAACAACTCGCTGAGATTCAGGAAGCCGAGGAAGTTTAAGAGATCATTGAAAGGGTGTGGATGTGGGGGCGCTGCTCGCGGCGCCCCAGCTTGCCCGGGCCGAAGCATCACGGCGATTTATTCCGCCCGCGTAGGTGCAATCCCCAGCGATCGCATCTTGCGGTACAAGTGGCTGCGCTCCAGCCCCAGCGCTTGCGCCGCTTTGGTCATGTTCCAGCGATTCTCCTCCAATTTGCGCAGCACGAATTCGCGTTCATACGCGGAACGAGCCTCTTGCAAGCTCTCGTAAGGCTTCTGCGGGCTCTTGGACGCTCCGCGAAAAATCTCTGGTGGCAAATGATGAGGCTCGATCCTCGGTGAAGGGCAAATAATCACCAGGCGCTCGACAAGGTTCTTGAGCTCGCGAACATTTCCCGGCCAGGGATAATTCAGCAGCACGTCCACCGCCGCCGGGCTGAATTCCCTCGGCTTCTTCCCGTATTCCTGCGAAAACGCCGCCAGAAAATGCGCTGCCAGAATCGGAATATCCTCAACGCGCTCGCGCAAGGCCGGCACGTAAAACGGGATTACGTTGAGCCGGTAAAAAAGGTCCTCGCGAAAAGCGTTGCGCGCGATTTCCTCTTCGAGTTTCTTGTTGGTTGCCGCAATTACGCGCACGTCCACGGTGGCCGGCTGATTCGATCCCAGCGGCTCTACTCGCCGCTCTTCCAGCACCCGCAACACCTTCGATTGCGTTTTCAAGCTCATGTCGCCGACTTCATCAAGAAACAACGTCCCGCCGTCGGCCTTCTGGAACTTGCCCACCTTGTCTTCGCTGGCGCCGGTGAAGCTGCCCTTGCGATGCCCAAACATTTCCGACTCGATCAATTCCTCCGGAATCGCCGCACAGTTCACTTCCACAAACTGCATCGAGCTTCGCAAACTGCTGGCATGCAGCGCCCTCGCCACAAGCTCCTTACCCGTCCCACTCTCGCCGTAAATCAGGACGCGCCCGTTCGTAGGCGCGGTCAGCGCAATCTGCTGCCGCAAAGCTTTCATCGGCACACTGCTGCCCAGGATCTGGTGCTTCTCTTCCAGTTCTGCGCGCAGCCGGCGGTTTTCCGCCTCCAGTCGCAAGTACTCCAGCGCGTTGCGCACAACGAGCACGACTTTCTCGAGCGATAGCGGCTTCTCAATGAAGTCAAATGCGCCAAGCTTTGTGGCGCGTACCGCCGTCTCGATGTTTCCATGTCCTGAAATCATCACTACCATCGGAGCGCCATCCTGGGCCTGAATGCGCTCCAAAGTGTCCAGGCCATCCATTTTTTTCAGCCACACATCGAGGAGGATCAGGTCAACGCTTTGCCGCTCCAAATGCGCGAGGCACTCCTCCCCGGACGCGAGAGTTTCCACCGCGTAGCCTTCGTCGCGCAGCAAAGCGCCGAGGGATTCGCGAATCCCGCTTTCGTCGTCAACAATGAGTATGGAGGCTGGCATCTTACCGGTGAGTGGTTGAATTTGTAGCGGCCACCTCTAGCGGGCGCGTGTGTTGTAGGTCTCCGCGACCGACGTTTCCCCCGACGCATTCGGGGCGCTCTTATCTTTTGCGCCGTCTGTGTTAAGTCTTTTGCCTGTTGAGTCCCGCTAAGCCGGGGCCACCGGAATCTCCGCCGCGGGAAATCGAATTAGAAATCGAGTCCCGGTCGGCAAATTATCTTCCACGCGAATCGTGCCATTGTGTTCGGCAATGATGCGGCTAGCGATGGCGAGTCCTAGCCCCGTCCCGCGCTCCTTCGTTGAAAAATGCGGCAAGAACAACCGCTGCTTGTCCTCCGGTGAAATCCCGGTCCCGCTATCCGAGATTTCGACCTCTACAGCGTCGCCGTCGCCCTCGACGCGGGTAGCCACGCGCAGTCGGCGAATCGCGGAGCCCTCCATGGCCTCCGCGGCGTTATCAATCAAGTTTGCCAGCACACGCCGCAGCAATTCGCGGTCCGCCTTCACCGGAGGCAATGTCGCCGCCAAATCCGTCCGCACGGTAACGCCTTCCAGCCGCCCCTGAAAAAGGTCCAAAGCGCCCGAGACAATCGTATTCAGGTCCTCCGGCGCCAGCCGCGCGGAAGGGAAGCGTGCAAATTGCGAGAACGCGTCCACCAGCGATTCCAGCGTGTGCACCTCGCGCTCAATCAGGCCAGCACATTCGGCCGCAAGCTTTTCGAACTCGGACCGCCCCCCATCCGGCTTTTGCGCCCGCATCCGGTCGAGGTACCGCAACAGTCTCTGCGCCGAAAGTTGAATGGGCGTTAAGGGATTTTTGATTTCGTGCGCGATGCGCTGCGCCACTTCCTGCCACGCCGCGGCCTTCTGGGCGCGCAGCAGGTCCGTCAAGTCGTCAATTACGATAACGAAACCTGGATTCGACCGCCGGGGCCCCAGCGAACTCACTGTCACAGCCGCGCGCACCAGCCGTCCCGCCGTGGCCACTTCGATTTCGCGCGAGGCCGCGCCCATCCGGAGCGATTGCCGCATCAGGTGCAGCACCGCACGCGCCGCCTCCTCCCCCACCAACTCCTGTAAAGTCCGCGCATCGCGCGCTGAATCGCCCAGAATCGCGGGCACAGCCGAATTCAGCCGCGCCACTTCACCGGAAGAATTCAGCGAAACGACTCCCGTGGGAATATTTTCGAGAATCGCTTCCATCAACTTGCGCCGCCGCTCGCGCTCTTCGATTGCTTGTTCCAGGCTCTGGGTGAACTCGTTGATCTGGCGGCGGCCTTCGCCCAGCTGTTCCGTCATACGATTGAACGAGCGCACCAGCATCCCCAATTCGTCCTGCGCCCGCACGTCAATCTGGTAATCGAAATTGCCCCGCGATATTTCGCGAGTAGCTTCGGCGAGAGCCTGTATGGGTACGGTGACTTGCTTGGAAAGAAATAAGGCCACCCATGTGGTGGTGAAAACCAGCATCAAAGTCATCAAAAGCAGCGCCAACAGAATTTCCCGCTTGTAAGCGCGCAAATGCTGCTTCTGCTGTGCATAAGTTTCCGTCTGAGTTTGAATCTCCGAATACCGCGACAGAAAATCCTGCGGCAAGATGCGAGCCACATAAAGCCGTGCATCGCCCAGCGGCGCGCTTCCTGCGATGTACAGATGATCGTTCGTCTGCCAGATCTCGGCGCCGCTCGGCAGCGTACGCACCAGCTCAGGCGTGATCGTTTCCATTTCCGGGATGATGGCCTTCTCGCCCTCTTTGGCCGGTTTCACGTAAGCCACGCCGTCGTCGGCGATCCCGTGCTCATGCGCGATCCACGACGCATCCACGGACCAAGCCAGACCCAGCAGCGATTGATCCTGCTTGCTGCTCGCCGCCGCCTTCGCGGCGATCGCGTTCAAATGATCCATATTCGCCCGGCCCATATCGGCGAGCAGCTTCTGGCTCTGTTCATTCGCAATTTCAAGTGGCCGAGGAAACCAGGAATTCAGCGTGCGATTCACCAGCGCATAGCTGAAGAAGAACAGAAACACGATCGGCAGCAGCGACACGCCCATCGCCCCCAGCACCATCTTCACTTTGAAGCGCGAGCCCATCTGGCCGCTGCGTCGTTCGGCCCACAGCCGCAACAGGCTGCGCGTCAAAATCAGCGTGAAGACCAGCAGCGCCGCAGCGAGCAGCGTCGAAAGCGCGAACAACACGACGAACGCGTTGCCTTGCTCTGGCCGCAGCGGAACATCCAGTGAGCCTAGCGTGAAGACGGCCGCCGTCAGCATCACCACTACGATGCCGCCGACGATCAGCCACAGCTGCCGTCTCCATTTGGATTGCTCGCCTTTCAACGCCCCTCCTCCAGGTAGCGTCCCAGCGGACACTCGCCGCACCGCTCGTCATGCGGCCGGCACCAAGTGTTCCCGGTGCGCACGATCAAAGCATGCAGCTCGTTGAATCGCTTCACGTCACCGGGAAATTGGCGCTCCACCATCCAGCGAACGTCTTCGTATTTCGCTTTCTCGCCGATCCAGCCATGCCGCGCGAACACGCGTTTCGCGTATGCATCGACCACGAACACGGGATGCTGCCCGGCATAAAGCAAGATCGAATCCGCCGTCTCCGGCCCGATGCCCCACACGCCCAGCAGCCTCTCACGCAAGGCAAGCGTCGGCGTAGCAAACATTCGGCGAACAGAGCCCGCGTGCTCCGCCCGCAGGAACGTTACGAAGGCCTTCAGCTTGCGCGCCTTCTGACGAAAATATCCCTCAGGGCGCAGCAGCTTCGCCAGGTGCTGCTGGTTTACGCGAGCGATCCCTTCGATCGTTAGCAATCCTTCGCTGCGAAGATTTGCCAAGGCTATTTCGACGTTCGTCCACGAGGTGTTTTGCGTCAGGATTGTTCCTACGATCACTTCAAATGGCGTGTCAGCGGGCCACCAATGCTGCGGCCCGAGGGCCGTAAAAAGGGAATTGAAATATTCGTCTAGAGGGGGCTGTGATTCTGGCTGGGTGCGACCGGCTCCGTGTATGCGGACCAGGCGCGGCAGTGAATCAGTCTTCTCGTTTGTGCTTGGACTTCTTGGCACTGGAAAACGCGCTTTTTCCGACAATTTTGGCATGGAAAACTCACCATACCGACCCTGTTTCACCCTGTCAAGGCAAGTGTTGCGCGATTGCCACACCACTGTGGCTGTTCGGTAATGGCCTACTTATTGACGTCGATTCCGAGTTTCGAAGAGAATTTGATCCCGTCGCGGCCGGTCTGGCCTGACCAGACCGGGCATGTAGGACTTGCGCGTTAGCCGTTCCGTTTCTGAAAATCCCGCATGAAGCTCACCAACTCATTCACGGCCTCAACCGGCACGGCGTTGTACAGCGAAGCCCGCATCCCTCCGATCGAACGGTGCCCGGCCAACCCGACGAGCCTGGCAGCGACGGCTTCCTTGGCGAACTTCTTTTCGAGCTCCTCGTTGCCTCGCGCCACGCGAAACGTTACGTTCATCTTCGAGCGCGATTCCTTTTCGATGGGGCCGGAATAATATCCGCCGCTGCCATCAATGGCGTCGTAAAGCAGCTTCGCCTTGGATTCGTTGCGCTTTTCGATAACCGCAACGCCGCCTTCCCCCTCAATCCATTCGAGCACCAAGCCGACGATGTAAACCGCAAAAGTGGGAGGCGTGTGATACAGCGAATGTTCTTTAATATGCGTGTGATATTGCAGCACGGTCGGCAGATTCTTGTCCGCCCGTTCCGCCAGGTCTTTCCGCACAATGACAACCGTGGTCCCGGAAGGCCCCAGGTTCTTCTGCGCCCCAGCAAAAATCAGCCCAAATCGTCGCACGTCCACCGGCCGCGACATAATGTCGGACGACATGTCCGCCACCAGCGGCACCTCGCCCGTTTCCGGCGGAGCGGCCCACTGCGAGCCCTCAATGGTGTTGTTCGTGCACATATAAACATAAGACGCGTCCGCCGAAAGTTGAATCTCTTCCCGTCGCGGCACGCGCGTGAACTTCACGCCTTCCGTCGAAGCCGCGAGGCGATAAGGCGTACCCTTTTTCAATTCGGCGATGGCCTTCGCGGTCCACATGCCGGTGTGCAGCACGTCCACAGGCTTCCCGGGCAGGCAAAGGTTCATGGGCGCCATCGTGAACTGCGCGCTACCGCCGCCCTGTACAAAGATCACAGCATAATCTTCGGGAACATCCATCAGCTTCCGCAGATTCCGCTCCGCACGCGCGATAATTTCCTCGAATTCCGACGACCGGTGACTCATCTCCATTACGGACATCCCGGTGCCGCGATAATCGAGCAGCTCTTCGCGAATGCGCTCGAGAACGGCCGAAGGCAAAGCGCCAGGCCCCGCATTGAAATTAGCGGCACGCTTCGTTCCCGTTGCAGACAAACTAGACGAAGTCACCTGTATATTCCTTTCCCGTTAGATAAATGCCCAAGATATAACGAACAAACGCTCTGTGGTGCACAAGAATAACAGATGCCTCCACGTCCGCGCACCGAAGATACCGCCGCGCACACATGCACGGCCACCTAAAATGGTCCTTTCACGCAGAAGGGTTATGTAGCGGCCGGTGTCCCGCCGTTTGGGATGCACCGGGCATGCTCTGCCACGAGGCACGTCAAGATCCTCTTTCGACGATGTGTCGGGACCGTGTCTTCGCGTGTGGTTTTGGCCCAACCGCTCCACGTCGCGCACAGCAGCAAAAACGGTAGCAGAAAAGGCACCGCCGCAACTGTCAGCACAACATATCCACCTTGCATCGACTCCTATCCGACGGCGTTGCGCAACTCAGTCTCAGGTGAGACTGATGCACGACGCTGTTTTCCCTCGCCTTGACACTTCGCGCAGCCAGCCAGTAGACTGAAATGCTCGCTACGTCGTGCGGAGTCGGACTGAATGTTGCTCTCCCGGGATTACGTCGGATACATGGCCAAGGAAATCGTAAAGCGCCTGGTAGCCGGCCAAATGATTGAAGTGAAGAACGCGGAAAACACCACGCAGCAAGTCCGCCAAGTGATGGCCGAGGAAGTCACCATCGAGGATCGCCTTAACGAAGAGGTCCGTGAGATTCTGGCCAAGTACTCCGAGGAAATGCGCACCACCGGAGTTTCCTACCAGGAAATGTACAAGAAGGTGAAAGGCCAGCTCGCTCGCGAAAGGAAACTAATACTCCGCTGATATGCGCCTGAGCCGCGAAAAAACGGTACGACTCTCCCACCGCATCATCGATTTTCTCGTTGCCAGCCCCGACGTGGACTTCATCGAAGATCGCGACACCATCCGCCAGGAGATCGTCGCCATCATAACCTCGCTTCTGAAGCTGGAAGAGCAGGTGGACAGCGAAGTCCGCGCGAAAATCGCCTCGCAGAAAAAGGAAATCCTCGAAGGCAGCGAGGAATGGGACATCCTCTATCGCAAGTATTACTCCGAAGGCCTAAAACGCATGGGCGTAGCCGAAGTCCAAACCCGCTAGACCGCTGTTCCCGTATAACCAAATTACAGGAGAGCCCAAAAACAAAAAGCGCCCAAGTTTAACTCGGGCGCTTCCGTTTTCAGACTTCCGACTTTCAACTCTTAACTGTTAATTTTCAACTGCGTCTCAAGGTTGTTGGTTCGGGTCCGGCCGCCGTTGCAAAGTTGGACGGTCAGGATCGCTGTCGGGATCCGTTGACGATCCGCCGGAAGTAGTAGTCGAATCGCCCGGCTTGTTCGTCGCCGTCTTCTTGCGCAGCGTCGGCTTGTTCGGATTCTTGTCATTGACCTTCACGTTCGCTTCAATCAGCTGCAGCCGCCGCTTGACCGTGTCAAACTCGGAAGTCGTCACGATATATTCATCACGCTGCGGCAGGATCGTCGCGATTTCCTTCTGCGAGGCCTCGATTCTGTCCGGCGTCGGCGGATGCGTCGAGAAGATCTTCGGGACGGTACCGGGTTGCTTCTTTTCGTCGGCCGCTACCTTTTCAAAGAACGACACGAACGCATTCGGGTCGTAGCCCGCCTTGTACATATATTGCAGGCCCAGATAATCCGCTTCACGCTCATCGGTGCGCGTGAATTGCAGGAACGCCATCGGAATCGCGAACTGCATGCCCTGATAAATCGCGTATCCGGCCCAGGTGTAAGGGATAAAAATCATCGCCGGAATCATCGCCAGCTGCGTGATTTCGCCCTTGGTGGCTTGTTTCGTGCCGTGCCGCGCGCAAACGTGCGCGATTTCGTGCGCCATCACCCCGGCAAGTTCCGACTCTTCATCGGCGTGCAGGATCAGCCCGCTATTGACGTAGAAAAATCCGCCGGGCAGCGCAAACGCATTCACCACATCCGAATCGATCACCTTGATCGTGAAGGGTACCTGCGCGTCGGAGTTCCGTACCAGGTTCTGACCCACGCGGTTCACGTATTCGGTAACTACTGGATCGTTGATAAATTTCGCCTGGCGCTCAACTTCCGCCGAAAGCTGCTTGCCCAGCGCGATCTCGTGCTCGAGCGAATAGAAATTTAGTCCATGGCCGACGCCGCGATTGCCAATCGCGTTGACGTCCGCTTCGCTCCCAGCCTTCACTTTCGGGTCGGTCGGTTGCTGAATCGGTTGGTCCGCCTGCTGGACGCTGCCTTGCTGCTGAGCGTCAGGTTGCTGTGCCGGCTGTTGAGCAGGCTGCGTAGTCTGTTGCGGCGTCGTCGGTTGCGATGGGGTCGAGGGTGATTGCTGTGTGGACTGCGGAGCCGATTGCTGCTGCCCCTGCTGGGGCGCGCTTGCCACGCTGGTGGACGTGATCAGCGAGGCCGCGACAATCATGGCTCCTAGCTGCGCCGCCAAGTTCGTCTTCATGGTTACCTCCGGCGGATTCTGCACGGGATTATACACCCCCACCGGCAGCACCCTGCTGAATTCTTTTGATGCAAATATAGGGAAATAGTTGGCTTCCGGAGGCGAAAAAGGCAGGTCGGGCATCCCCAATAGAGGCTTTAACCCCGCGAAGGCGCCGTCGAGCGGTCAAACCCGACTGCCAAGTGTTTCACCAGTGGCCCCCGCGAAGCACTCCCGCGCTGCTGTATTGACGGGCCTCCCGATTCTGTCTACATTCATATTGTGCCCGCCCGTAAGATACAAGTCGGCCAGGTGTGGAAGAAAGACGACACCGGCGAATCTTATTTGGTTACTAAGATTTACAACGAAGCCCTGGCCACTTACGCCATCCTGCGCAAGGCCGGGGCGGAAAACGAGCGCGCCGAGAAAGTCAAGGTTGACCGTCGCGGCCCCGCGAACGCCCTCCCCGGCTTCACGTACACGCAAGAATCCGACGACTTCTAGTCTAATAAGGGTTTCGCCTCGGCGGCACCACATAGTTATCCGAATACGGGCTCGTGGCTCAGTTTGACCCCTAAACCGAGCGAACCGGCATTTTCACGACGTCATCTACCTGCAACACTTCCTTTACCACGAAGCCTTCCGCATATTTCACGCCGATAAGCCGCCCATAGTAGTGCGCAATCGAGTTCATGCGCCCTTCGAGTTCATCGAGCGGCAAAACCACCTTCGATCGTCGTTCCTTCTTCGGCGGATTGAATTGCGATTTGTACGCCAAGATCGCCCGCTTGCGCCGCTCGAAGTGTTTCGTGATGTCCACGCAAAACGTCGGCCGCACGTAGTCGTAGGCCGCGGCGTACAAAGTCTTAAATGGCCGGAACGCCTCGCCGCCCAACGGATAATTCTTTAGGCCCGCGACAAAGCACGCCTCATAACCCAGTCTCGCCGCCGTGTAGTGGTCTGGGTGCCGTCCTTCCCAGTAGGGAAGGATCACAGTGTGCGGCTGCAATTCGCGAATCACCTCGGCGATCGCCATTTTGTACTCCTCGCGCATCTCCAGACGCGCGTCCGGCAATCCCAGGTTTCGCCGCACCGTCGCCCGCAAAATCTTTCCAGCACGCGCCGCTTCCCGCAACCGCGTCTCAGGCGTCCCGCGCGAGCCGGTCTCGCCGCGCGTCAAATCCAGAATCCCGGTGCGGTATCCCGTTTCTGCCATGGCGAGCAGAGTCCCGCCGCTGGTCAGTTCCGCATCGTCCGGATGGGCCGCAATCGTCAGCAAGTCCACTTTCATGCCGCCTCCCAATAAATAGCGCCCCGATTCTAACAGGCTCGCCGCCTCGCTTTCTCGGTGCCCGTTTCAGAATTCAAGAATGTTTGCTGTCGTGAGAACTAGAGAATCTTTGTAGGTCGTGGCTTGAAGCCACGACATCAAACGTTGCAAGTTCAGTCCGGCTTCAGCCGCTGAAGTTCCGACTCTGCCTTTTTCACAAAGACCCCTATAGCCTCCCGTACCTCCTCCACGTCCTCAACCTCATTTCGCCCCAAGAAGCAAAATGTTAAGGTGAATCTCGACAGTATGGAGAAACCTCGCAATGCCCGGTAACCCGCTAGCAGGCCAGGTCGCGCTCATTACCGGCGCCGCAAAACGCATCGGCCGCAGCATCACGTTGCGCTTGGCGGCCGACGGCGCGGACATCGTCGTGAATTACGCCAGCTCGAAACCCGAAGCGGACACGCTCGTCGCTGAAATCAAATCCACCGGGCGCCGCGCGATTGCCGTAAAGGCTGACGTCTCCCATCGCTGGGACGTCCAAAAATTATGCTCCGCCACGGAAAACGAATTCGGCCGCCTCGACATACTCGTCAATAACGCCGGTGCGTTTTTCCCCGCGAAATTCGAGGAGCTGACCGAAGAGCAGTGGGATCACATCCTCAACGTAAACCTGAAATCGCAATTTCTCTGCGCCCAATCCGCCGCGCCCATCATGAAGCGCCAGGGCCGCGGCCGCATCATCAATCTCTCATCGCTCGGCGGCTTGCTCGCCTGGCCCGCCTACACGCACTACTGCGTGTCGAAAGCCGGCTCAATCATGCTGACGCGCTGCCTCGCCCGCGCCCTCGGTCCCGAGATTTTGGTCAATAGCGTCGCGCCCGGCACGATCCAGTTTCCCGGCGAGCCGCTCGACGAAGAGTACATCCGCCGCGTTCCCCTGCATCGCACCGGCACCGGCGAAGACATCGCCCAAGCAGTCGCCTACCTAGCCACGGCCGATTTCGTCACTGGCCAAATCCTAGTCGTTGACGGCGGACGCTCCCTCGTTTAGGAGTTTGTGAGTACACTTCGCGCCGGCCGGGACTGATCCGCCAGCCAGCATTTCCCCTCGGTTTTTACAGCGTTCCCTTGACTAAGACTTCGCCGCTCGGCAGTTACGATGAATCAGGTCTGACTCATGAAGCGTCAGAGCCAGTTCAAGCCAGCATGAAGGGAGACGTTGGTGAAACATGTCGCAGTCGCTGCTAGCCTGGCCTTCTTCTTTGCCTTCGTTTGCGGCGCCCAGCAAGCGCAAAAGCAAAGCTCGCCGCCGAACGCCGAGTCCGCCCGGAAGCCTTCGAACGGAAGCGACGACGTCAACACCACCATGAAAAATGTCAACTACCACCTTACGGACAAGATCATCGTTCACATCGTTTCGCTGAATGGCAAGCTGACACCCAAGCCGGATCAAATGGTCGTTTTCGACGATAGGCAATCCTTCGAAATCAATGTTGACTCCGCAAGCGTCACGCTCAGCACCACGTCCCTAACCAACGACCTTAACGATTACGTCTTCGCGAAGCCAGATGCTCCGCTCAAGAAGTTAGCGGCAACCATTCAAGGAGATCAACTCACCGTAAAGGGACTGCTCGTCAGCAAAGGCGGCATTCCGTTCTCATCAACCGGCACGCTGGCGATCACGCCCGAAGGCATGATCCGCGTCCACACCACCAAGGTCGAAGCGCTTCATCTCCCGGTAAAGGGTCTGATGGACATGTTCGGCCTGGACACCTCCAAGCTCGTAAACACTAACAAGGTCGAAGGCGTCTCAGTCGACAAAGATGATCTAATCCTGGACCCGCAGGTGATTCTACCTCCGCCGCAATTGCGCGGCCGGCTAACCAGCATCAAGACTGAAAATGGCGAGATCGCGCTGGCATTTGCTGGTAAAGAACAGCAGAGAAGCCAGCAGCCGCTGACGAATACTTGCGGCGGGCGCAATTATCTGCAATTCCAGGGCGGCCCGGCGCGCTTCGGCAAACTCACCATGGACCAGACGGACCTGGTGCTGCTCGACATGCAGCCAGCCGACCCCTTCGATTTCGCGATGGATCACTACAAGGAACAACTCGTGGCGGGCTTCTCAAAAATGACGCAGCAAGGCGGCCTCTGCGTCCACATGCCGGACTACGCCAAGATCAACAGGCATGCTGCCGGCAAAAAATAGCGCCACGCCACGGGCGTGGCTGCAGGCTTGTTCCAGGAAGATTCAGCGCGCATGGAAGTTAGCGTAGGGGTGCTTCTTGCTGCCGGTTTACGCCGCCGATTTGCAGGACATCACTCTAAGAAGTGACGGGGTTAGGTTTCTCGCTATCGATGCCCAAATCCACGATCGCTTTTTCCACTACACATCGCTCGATCTTTCCATCGAGGAGAAGTTCATTCAACGCCGCCAGCGTGATGAATCGCGAATCCACTTCGAAGAAATCGCGCAAAGACGCGCGCCCCTCGCTGCGCCCGAAGCCGTCGGTCCCCAGCGTTGCCATTCGCCGCGGAATCCACTGGCTGATCATGCTCGGCAACGTCTTCAGATAATCCGTCGCGGCTACCAGCACCCCCGGCGCATCGGCCAAGCACTCGGTGACATACGGCACGCGCGGCTTCTCGCCGGGATGCAAACGATTCCAGCGATCCGTCTCGATCCCGTCGCTGTAAAGCGCCTTGTAACTGGTCGCGCTCCACACATCCGCGGCCACGCCATATTTCTCGGCAAGTATTTCCTGCGCGCGAAGCGCTTCGTTCAATATCGCCCCGCTGCCGAATAGTTGCGCACGCAGTTTCGAATCGCCATTCGCCGCAGCGCGGAACTTGTACATTCCCTTCAGAATTCCTTCGCGAACGTCTCCGGGCATCTCCGGCATCGCGTAAGGCTCGTTCATCACCGTGATGTAATAGAAGATGCTTTCACCTTCCTTGTACATGCGGCGGATGCCGTCCTGGATGATCACCGCAAGTTCATACGCAAAAGCGGGATCGTAAGCGCGCAGATTCGGCACTGGCAGTGCCAGCACCTGACTGTTCCCGTCCTGGTGCTGCAAACCTTCGCCTGCGAGCGTCGTGCGACCCGACGTTCCGCCCAGCAGGAATCCGCGAACGCGCATATCCGCCGCAGCCCAAATAAAGTCGGCGATGCGCTGGAATCCGAACATCGAGTAGTAAATGAAAAAGGGGATCGTGTTGATGCCGTGCGTCGCGTAGGCCGTTCCGGCGGCGATGAATGACGCCATCGAGCCCGCCTCGGTGATTCCTTCTTCCAGAATCTGCCCGTCTTTGGCTTCCTTGTAATAGAGCAGGGTGTTCACGTCGACCGGCTCGTAGCGCTGTCCCACGCTGGAATAGATTCCGACAGTGCGGAACAGGGATTCCATGCCGAACGTCCGCGCTTCGTCCGGAACGATGGGCACGATCAGTTTGCCCATTTCCGGATCGCGCAGCATCTTGCGCAGGATTCCGACGAACGCCATCGTCGTCGAAACTTCCCGCCCGTCGCTGCCGGTGAGAAACTCCTTGAACAATTCGCCGTGATCCGCCACGAGCGGCTTGGCCCGGACGCTGCGCTGCGGGACGTAGCCACCCAATTCTTCCCGTCGCGCGCGGAGATACTGGACCTCTTCGCTATCTTCCGCCGGGCGATAGAAGGGAACTTCGGCGCACTGCTCGTCGGACAATGGAATGTCAAACCGGCTGCGGAATTCGCGAAGCTCTTCCTCGTTTAGTTTTTTCTGCTGGTGCGTAACGTTCTTGCCTTCCCCCGCTTCTCCCAGTCCGTAACCCTTAATCGTCCGCGCCAAAATCACCGTCGGCGCGCCCTTGTGTTCCACGGCCGCCTTGTAGGCTGCATAAACCTTCCGCGGATCGTGTCCGCCCAGCCGCAGGCGGCGCAGCTCTTCATCCGAAAGCGGCTCGACCAGATGCAGCAGCCGCGGGTCGGAGCCGAAGAAATGCTCGCGTACGTACGCGCCGGACGACACCACCAGCTTCTGATATTCGCCGTCCACCAATTCGCCCATACGCTTGACCAAGAGGCCTTCGGTGTCGCGATCGAGGATCGAATCCCATTCCGTGCCCCAGAGAACCTTGATCACGTTCCAGCCGGCACCGCGGAACGCCGATTCCAGCTCCTGAATGATTTGCCCGTTGCCGCGCACCGGACCATCCAGGCGCTGCAAATTGCAATTGATGACAAAAATGAGGTTGTCGAGTTTTTCGCGCGCAGCCAGTGTGATCGCGCCCAGTGATTCCGGCTCGTCGGTCTCGCCGTCGCCCAGGAACGCCCACACTTTCGCGTCGGTCACTGGCTTGATTCCCCGGTCTTCCAGATAGCGGTTGTAGCGCGCCTGATAAATAGCCATCAGCGGGCTGAGGCCCATCGAAACCGTGGGGAATTCCCAAAAGTCAGGCATCAGCCAGGGGTGCGGGTACGAAGAAAGTCCGCCGCCAGGTTTCAGTTCGCGGCGAAAATTCTCGAGCTTTTCGGCAGAGAGGCGTCCTTCAAGGAAAGCGCGCGCGTAAATTCCAGGCGCGGCGTGACCTTGGAAATAAACAGTGTCGCCTTCGAACTCAGGCGTGCGTGCACGGAAGAAATGATTGAAGCCAACTTCATACAACGTCGCAGCGGAAGCATAAGTCGAGATGTGGCCCCCGATATTGTGCTCTTCGCGATTCGCGCGCACGACCATCGCGATCGCGTTCCACCGTACCAAACTCTTGATTCGCCGTTCGAGTTGCTGATCGCCGGGAAATGCCGGCTGCAAGCTGTGGGGAATGGTGTTGACGTAGGGAGTCTTCGCGGTAAAAGGAATTTCGATCCCTACTACTTTTGCGTGTGCGCGGAGCCGTTGCAGGATGTAGGAAGCAACATCGGGACCGCTCGACTGCAGAACCGAATCCAGCGATTCAAGCCACTCTTGGATTTCAGAAGGGTCTAACCCTTGCAGCGGTACGGTAAGTTCGTTATCCATGTTTTCGCTTGGCCCTCTTCTGACTCAGATGCGAAAGCCCGTCACCTCCAAAGGTGCGCGCTCCACGATTTCCCTGTCACTAGAATACACCTCAACCGCAGCTTGCGCACATCCTCTTCGCGAGTGACTTTCGTGATGCTTTAGCGCAGCGATTCACTTTTGCGAAGGCTGACTGCCCTATGAGGTCGCCTCGGTCGCGGCAATGTGCTCCCGCGCCAGCTTGGCGATGAATTCGCGGTCGGCAGGCAGGAAATTCAACTCAGGAAGCGTGGATGGTGCTCGCCACTCCATCCGCTCGAATACGATGTTACGAATCTTGCTCGCGTCCGCCTTGGCCGCCAGAAAAATCAGCTCAATCGCCTCGCTCATCTCCCCGTAACGATGCTGCGTGCGAAATAGTTCCACGCCCACTTCCCCATCAACTCCCAGTTCTTCGCGCAATTCTCGCGCTAAACCTTGCGCTGGCGTCTCCCCCGCCTGCAATTTTCCGCCAGGAAACTCCCACATCAATCCAAACGTGTCCCCGCGCCGCCGTTGGCAAACCAGCAGCTTCCCGTTCCACTCGATCACCGCCGCCACAACCACGATCATCGTTGCTCCGTGTTCTCGCTCCGCTTAGGTCCACGCGCCCCGCACAGGGTCGTGGGAGTTGGCGTTCTGTGCGTCCTCAGCGTCTCTGCGGCAAAATCCTTGGTCCTGCGGTCACCGTGCTAAATCGATGGTCGCGCGGTCCAGCACAACTATTGATTCCCGTGCCATTGCCGTATTACCCGAGACAATTCGACAGCTCCGCGCATCAAAGGCGGCCCGGGCGTATTCAGTAACTCATCCCGAATCACCACCACGCGCCGATTCTTCACAGCCGGCAAGTCGCTCCACGCCGGATTACTCAAAGCCGCATCCACCTTCGCCCGATCACCAGCAGCAGTCCACGCCAATATAATGATGTGCGGCTTTGCTCGCGCAACCTCCGCGTCGCTCACCCGCGCGCCAGCCTTCACCGCCATTCTGCCGCCCGCAATTTCTACGAGCTTCGCAACCCAGGGCGGGGAACTGATTCGCGGATTCGGCCAAGCCTCGCAGTAAACCCTAGGCCGCGAGCGTCCGCCAAAACGCCGCGCGCGGCGCGCCACGTCAGCGAAGGCCCCGCGCATCCTCCGTATCAAACGCTCAGCAGCTCGCCCACGATCCACCAGCCTGCCAAGAGTCAGCACATCGCTCTCGATATCCGCCAAAGACCGAGGATTGATAGCGAGAAACGCGACCGGCTGCTCAAGAATTTTCGCCACGGCTTCGGCTGCGAAGGGCACCGAGCCGATCAACAAAGTTGGCCGCAATTTCATGACTTCGCGAATATTCAACTTCCAGCAATCGCCCACGGTCGGCCGCGCTCCCACATCGGCCACGTCCTTGCACCAGCGGCTCACGCCGACAAGTTCACGCCCCGCTCCCAGTTCCAGCAAGATCGAGGTCACACTCGGCGCAAGCGAAACGATTCTCATCCGATCGGAAGTCTTGCGCGCCATGACGAAAGCAATTCTACGTCCGTGTACTGTGAATCACGAAACGCCGCCGAAAACGAAAAGCAGTCTGTCGTCCCGAACAGAGTGAGGGACCTCTCTTCGGATTTGGGCAGCGGGTCGACGCGCGCGCTAACCGGAGCATCCCAAAAAAAACGCGCCGGAGAGCATCGCTCCCCGGCGCGTGTGATCGGTTCCACAGCTCCAAAAAACCGAAGCTGCTTCGGTTGGCGTCGACCTACTGCGCTGCCTCCACCTTCTTCAGGCTCGGCTTCGGGATCTGCCACAAAATCCCGGAGTCGTCGGCGCTGTGCGGATAGAATTGCGTCGACGTCTTGTTGGAAGGCAGCAGCACGATGTCCGCGCGACGGTTGTAAGCGTACCAGTCGCCGGTAACATTGCGCAGACGCGCCTTGGGTGGCTGGTTCGGGTTGGTTTCTTCCAGGGTCTTCACTTCTTTCCTATCCATCGGGCGATCCTTGCCGTAAGCCGCCGTCTGGATCTTGTCCGCTCCAATTCCCTGGTCAACCAGATATTGCTTGATGCGCTCCACGCGCCGTTCGCTCAAATCCTGGTTATGTGGCTTTGAGCCGCGCGTATCCGCGTGCGCCTCGACGGAAAGCTTCGCATCCGGATCGTATTCGAGATACTTCTTGAATCCGGCCGCGAGCGTCGCGAGATCAAGCTGTTGGCTCTTGACCAAGCCGACTTGCGGGTTCTTCTTGTCCGGATAATCCGTGGGATAGAACACGCTCTGCAGCACGACTTCAGGGATCGGCTCGATCGAACCGGTTACGTGCACGGACGCAGTCTGTGTTGACGACCCGCCGCAAACGTTGGTGGCGGTCAGCGAGAAGTTCTTGCTCTCGTCCACAGCACCGATGTCCGTCTTGGTCGGGTCAGCCTTCACTTCCTTGCTGCCGTTCAGGTCCACCTTGCCGAAGGGATCCAAATTTGCGGAATCCGCATTGGAGGTGGTCCAGGTCAGCGTGCCGGAATCATCGGTGATGACTTTGTCGCCGATCTTGCGGTAGTGCAATTCGCTGGGGTTCGCCGTCAGGCTCGCCACCACCGTCGTGTTTACATTCACCGTTTCGGTTCCGGTCACCTTACCGCCGGGTCCCGTCGCCGTCATCGTGTAAGTGGTCGTCGCGTGCGGTGACACTGACTGCGTTCCGCTGCTGGCGACGTTGCCAACACCATTGTCAATGCCCACGTCCACGGCATCGGTGGTTTGCCATTGCAGGTCGGTGGACTGACCGCAATTGATATTCGCGCTGCTGTTGGTCATGGACCCCTTCACCGGCGCGATGACTACAGTGGCACTGGCGATGCCTGCGTGAAAGCGCGGCAGCGGTGCTTTCTTTTGCAAGTCCGCTTGACGCTTCGACCAGTCCGAGGGCTGCTGCGAATTCTTGCCCACGTTGATCGAAACCTTCTTGCCCGCTTCCACATTCACATCGCCAGACCAGAGTTCTTTGCCTCCGCGAGTGATCGTCAAGTGATGCGTACCCGGAGGCAGCAGCAACTCCTGCTTCCAAAGCCAGAAATCGTTGTCGAACTCATCCACATGGCCCACGAAATAGCCTGGAGTCTTTCCGTCCGAAAGAACTGCCGCCTTGGTATCTGTCCCCGAAATATAAACACGGCCCCAGGGGCCGGCTACCTTATCACCATAAGCCTCGAGCGCCACGTTGAGATCTGTTGTCTTCCCGGCCTCGATGTTGACGTCCTGTGTCGAAATCTTGTAGCCGTAGTTCACCACCACCACGGTGTGCTTGCCAGCGGCCAGCTTGATTGATTGGCTTCCTTCCCGAATAGCATTGCCATCTACGAATACATACGCCTGAGGGGGCGTTACCTTGATCTTCAGCTTTCCATCCTGCGCAAAGCTGGCGGTCGCGCACAGTGCGAGCACCAGTGCGAGCGTGAAGATGTATCCAATTCGTCGCATCGCTCTATCTCCTAAACCTTCCTGTAGGCGAATTAAATGGCCGCTTTTCCGCGCCCTGTTCGGGAAAGCGCTGGCTGGGACTGCTAAGTTATATGCCTAAGCCAACTCCTGTCAACAAGATTGAACCATCAAGCGAAGGATTTGGGAAGGCCCAGAGAAAACTTTTATCAACTATTCAGCCATCTTCGCAAGAACTATACTGATGTTGCTATCATCACTGAATAAGGTCGGGCAGTTTTGTTTTTCAGTGCCCGAGGTATTTTTCTTGTTCAACGACGTTATCCTCGATCATTTTCACAATCCGCATAACGCCGGGGAGCTGGCCGATGCCAGCGTCACGGTCGAGGTCACCAATCCGATTTGCGGTGACATTTTGCGCCTGTCCGTGCGGCTAGACGACCAGCGTATCTCCGCTGCTCGCTTTAAGACCCAGGGCTGTGTCGTCGCCATCGCCTCGAGTTCAGTCCTCACCGACCTCCTTATAGGTAAATCTCCCACGGAACTCCGCGGCATCGCTCCCCAGCAAATCTCATCCGCCCTCGGCGGCTTGCCCCCCGCGACCTTCCATGCGGCGCAACTTTGCGGCGACGCGGTGGCAGCGCTGCTCAAGATGATTCCTTAGGCGGCGGTCCCATGTGTCCCAGCGCTTTCCTGAGCGTTTCGGGATCGTTCAGGTTCAAGATGACGCCCTCTTCCTCCGTCTCGACTTCCGCAATCTCCGTCGCGTGATCCCACACCACCTGGCGCGCTCCCACTTCTTGCGGAGCCGCCAGCAACTCTTCGTAAAGTGCCGCGCGAAAGATTACCGGATGCCCGCGGCGTCCTTGATGCTTTGGCAAGATTATCGGCTTGTCGGTGGAATCGAAGATGCGAATCAGGTGCGCGACCAGGTGCGGCGAGATCAGTGGATGGTCTACGGGGCAAATCATCAATCCTTCGGTCGCGCCGGACGGCAAACTGCGAATCGCCGCGTGAATCGACGAAAGTTGCCCTTTGGGCCAATCCGGATTCACGACGATAGATGCAGAATCCACCGGCAACTTCGCGCGAATCTCATTTGCTCCGGCGCCGAGTACGATTCGCGTCAGACCGATCCGCGCATGGCGCGTCGCGGTGATCAGATGTTCGACGAAACTCAGTCCTTGGAAGGGAACCAGCGCTTTCGGCTGGCCCATCCGCTGAGATTCACCAGCGGCAAGGATCGCAGCGGCGAGCATTGCGTCACTCCTGCAATAGCTGGGTGATTTCGGAAATTTTGACTGATTTATTGGGAAGATTCGTCGCGTTGCGGCGGACGGCAATCAATTCCGCCGTAATGCTGACAGCGATTTCCTCAGGAGTGAGAGCGCCAATATCCAAACCAACCGGAGCATGTACGCGATCGAACTGTGCGGGAGTGAAACCTTCTTTTTCGAGTGCCCGATAAACCGCAATCACTTTGCGCTTACTGCCCATCATGCCGATGTAACGAGGAACGAAGCCGCGTGCTTCGGTTGCAATGGCCCACGCCAGCACGCGCATGTCGCCGCTGTGTCCACGAGTTACGATCAGCAGGTAGGAAGATGAGTTCGGCTGAATTCTTTCGAATGCGTCAGCGTACGAAGTGTAAATCTCGGTGGCCATTGGAAACCGTTCCGCGTTCGCGAACGCTTCGCGGTCGTCCGCGATCCCGATTTTGAAACCGGCGCGGTGGGCGATGGGCGCGACCGCCGAGGAAACATGGCCGCCGCCAAAAATATAAAGCGTTGGCTGAGGCAGCACCGGCTCGACAAAAATTTCCAGCGTGCCGCCGCAGATCAGCCCCGCGTCGTACTCGGCGTCATGATTCAGATTAAAAGTTAATTTGCGCGGCTGCTCGGCGATGATGACCTCTTTCGCCGCAGCCCAGACTTCCGCTTCGACGCAGCCACCGCCCACCGTCCCCAGGATCGAGCCGTCATCGCGCACCAGCATTCGCGAGCTTTCGTAGCTGGGGATCGAGCCGTTTGTGTGCACGATCGTTGCCAGCGCTCCGCGCTCACCCGCCGCCCGCATCCTCACGACTTCTTCAAAAATGTCCATTCTCGTGTTTTAACTCAAACGCGCTAGCTGAAAAATTGTGCGCTGTTTGTATCGGGTGGAAATGTCCATCGCGACTGGCGGAAGGGGGCTGGTAACCGGAGTTACGCGCGCGTCGGGTCATGCGCCTGATTCGCGCGGTTACCTCCGCTCCGAGCTCGTACTCGGGCCCCATGCAATTACCGTAGCACAACACGTGAATAATTTCATGCGCCGGTAGATTTACGGGGCACGGCGTTCATCAGCAATTTGATATCTCGGATTCAGAAGTTCTATAGGTGGGCTAGTGCGTCCCTTCAGCCGGGAGCTTCAACCAGGCCAGCAAAAAGATCAGCAGCGTCACTGCAAGACACGACGTTGGCGCAGCGAAAAAGTAATGCACGGATACCGCCGTCATCGCTGCCAGCCAAATCACATTAGCAAGAGCGACTCGCTTCAACAGTGCCGACCGCTCGCCGGAAAGCACAAGATCCAGTCCGCCAAACCCGAGGGCGGCGAGCGTGAACGAGATGCTAAAACCGCGGAGTAAATCGTTCATACTGCGGCTCGAGCCCATGAGATTGAATTGGTAGTTCGTCATCAAGTCCAACAACTGCTTTTCGGTGTCATTGGCGGGAACCAGCTTTTCGAACAGAGAAATTGCGTGCACCAATCCTAGGAGCACCAGCACCACCCCGCCCAATTTAAATAAACGCCGGCCCCATACCTCCGTCATTGTCCGGAAGTTATATCACGAACCGCCTGCCAACGCTTGTGGCCCACGGATGCTGGCCTCCAGCGACGCGCGGGCGCCCCTTGTCGCCGCGAGCAACCTTGTAACGTTTTCAAGGCCTCGATCACTACTAACAAACAGGATGGACGAGGAGGCGGTGTGCTCTGGATTATTCTCATCTTAGTCGTCGCCGTAGGATATGGAGCTTTCGACGCAGCCAGCCGGTTGGCCGGCATGGCCGCGAACGATGTCCTTCATCGCGAAAAATAAACCGCAGGATCTCCGACACGCTTCGCTTTGCGCACAGTTCAGTGGCCCGCTGCTTGACTGGCTTTAGTCCGGGCTGATAACACTGGTTGCTCAACGTGTGCGAGGTGAAGGGATGAAGGCGATCGTTTACAGCGAGCATGGCGGGCCGGAAGTCTTGAAATATATTGAGGTGCCGGAGCCGCAGATTTCACCTTACGAAGTCCTCGTGCGCGTGCGAGCTTGCGCGCTCAATCATCTGGATCTTTGGCTGCGGCGCGGAATTCCGGGGATCAACATTCCGTTGCCACACATTCCCGGCAGCGACATCGCCGGAGAAGTGGCGCGCGTCGGCGAAAAAGTAACAAACGTAAAGCCCGCCGACCGCGTGCTGCTGCAGCCGGGAATTTCCTGCGGACACTGCGAGAAATGCCTCGCGGGCGAAGATAACCTGTGCCGCGACTACACCCTTTTTGGCCGCGGAGTGGACGGCGGCTGCGCGGAATATGTGAGGTCTCCCGCGGTGAATTGTGTGCCGATCCCTGAAAATCTCAGCTTCGAACAAGCGGCCGCGTTTCCGCTGGTTTCGCTCACTGCCTGGCACATGCTCATCACGCGCGCGCAACTGAAGCCGGCCGAGACCGTCCTTGTGCTTGCCGCGGGCAGCGGAGTGGGCAGCGCGGCGATTCAGATCGCGAAAGCGTCCGGCGCGCGCGTGATCGCCACTGCTGGGTCAGCTGCGAAGCTAACGAAGGCCCGTGAACTGGGCGCAGACGACGTGATCAATCACTCGACGCAAAAAATCAGCGAGGAAGTGAAACATCTCACGAATCGTCGCGGCGTCGAAGTCGTCTTCGAGCACGTGGGCCAAGCTACCTGGAACGAAAGCATTCGCAGTCTGGCCGCGAATGGGCGCCTGGTCACTTGCGGCGCGACGACCGGGCCGGAAGGCAAAATCAGTATCGACTATCTTTTTGTGCGGCACATTTCGATTCTCGGTTCGTTTATGGGCAGCAAGGCCGAGTTGTTTTCGGCGCTGGAACTTTTGCGGCGGGGCCTGTTGAAGCCGGTGATTGACGTCGTGATGCCGCTCGAGAAGTGTGCCGAGGCGCACCGGCGGCTCGAAGATCGCGAGCAATTCGGGAAAATCGTGTTGCAGGTTTTGTGATAGCGGGAAAAGACTTAACCCAGAGTGCATAGAGGAACTGCCGAGTCCACGGAGACTCGCCAGAGAACTGAGAAATCACCAAGGGCCATCGAGAACTCTCTGCGGACTCTGCGGTGAATCAGTGCGGTTTTCGCAGGAGAAAAACACATGTTGGAACAACCTCAACAGAAAGCGCCGCGCACGGTGCGTACGATGTGGCAAATCTTCGGCGCGATTGTCGCCATCATCGTGCTCTATATGGCTTACACCTTCTGGTCGCGCTGGCAGGAAAACCAGGATCTGGCCGCGAAGGAGAAGGCCGCGCAGGCTGCTGAGCAGCGCGACGAAGCGCAGAAGACGTACGACACCCTCGGCGGCAGCGAATTCAAAATCACTAGCTTCTACGCTTCGCCGGGGGTGATCCATCGCGGCGATACAGTGGACATGTGTTACGGCGTCTCGAACGCGAAATCCGTGAAGCTCGATCCTCCCGACGCCAATGTATGGCCCTCGAACGACCGTTGCATGCAAATCTCACCAAAGAAAACCACGGCGTACACGTTCACCGCGGAAGACGGTAAGGGCAACATCAAGACCGCGACCCTCACAATCGAAGTGAAGTAATTTGCGCACGAGAGACTGCGTGCTGCCGGCGTGCCTACCGGTAGGCACGCCGGCTACTACGAAAGCGAACTATCGTTGGCTGTGAATCTGTAAGGTGCCGGTTCGGCATCATCGAACCGGGCCAGCTTGCTTTGGTTTGTAGAAGCCTGGAGAACCAGGCCGGGCCGTTTGTCGGGTGAATGATGCCCGCTGCGTTCCAGACGGCGGGACACAGCGGCCGTTACAAATTCCAAAACCACGAGTCGGCGAGGCGCCTGCCGGGAGGCAGGCCGGCGCTACGAAGCTTGCCCATCGCGAAATTCTTGGGAGTTGGCGTACCATGTGGGCGCGCGAATTCCTCTGAGGAAAGGTGTCCGGCCTTGAACAAACCCGAAAAAGTGAAACGCGATGAGCGCGCGAGAGCGCGGCGGAAATTTCTGCAGGCCGGCGCAATGACTGGCATGGCTGCGGCGTTAGCTCCGGTGTTGCGATCGTCGTCGCGAATCGAAGTGCGTGAGAATGCGGCGCCGTCGCGCGCAGACGGTTCCTACAATCCCGCCGACGTACAACCATTCGAACTCGACGAACTCACCATCGCGGAATTGCAAGACGGAATGAAATCCGGAAAGTACACCGCGCGCTCGATTGCGGAGCTGTATCTCGCTCGGATCGACGCGATTGAGAAAAACGGACCCGCCATCAACAGCGTGATCGAAACAAACCCCGATGCGCTTGCGATTGCCGACGCGCTCGACAAAGAGCGCAAAGAAAAAGGCCCGCGCGGCCCGCTGCACGGCATCCCGGTGCTGGTGAAAGACAATATTGATACCGCGGACCGCATGATGACCACCGCGGGTTCGCTCGCACTGCTGGGCGCGAAGCCATCGAAGGATTCATACGTCGTGCAAAAACTGCGCGCAGCCGGCGCGCTGATTCTAGCCAAGTCGAATCCCAGCGAGTGGGCGAATATCCGTTCGAGCCATTCCACCAGCGGATGGAGCGGCCGTGGCGGCCTGACGAAAAATCCCTACGCACTCGACCGCAATCCCTGCGGATCGAGTTCTGGCTCGGGCGCGGGCGTCTCGGCGAATCTCTGCGCGGTGGCCATCGGCACGGAAACGGACGGCTCGATTGTGTGTCCTTCGTCTGCCAACGGCACTGTGGGCATCAAGCCGACCGTGGGACTCGTCAGCCGCAGCGGCATCATTCCGATTTCGCATACGCAGGATGGCGCCGGTCCGATGTGCCGCACGGTGCTCGATGCCGCGATTTTGCTCGGCGCGCTCACCGGCGCCGATCCGGACGATAGCGCGACAGCCGCGGGCCACGGCAAGTCGTTCACCGATTACACACACTTTCTCGACGCGAACGGCCTGCGCGGCGCGCGCATTGGCGTAGTGCGCAAATATTTCGGCTTCAACGATGCGGTGGACGCGCTGATGGCGCAGGCGCTCGATGTTATGCGCAAAAGTGGCGCAGAGATCGTGGACCCGGCGGACATCGAGACCATCGGCAAGACCGGCAAGAACGAGGATATCGTGCTGCTCTACGAACTGAAAGCTGGCCTGAATGCCTATCTCGCGCGCCTGGGCCCGAGCGCTCCCGTGCACACGCTGAAAGAAGTGATCGAGTTCAACGAGAGAAATCGCGACAAGGAGATGCCGTATTTCGGGCAGGACATGTTCCTGAAAGCCGAAGCCAAAGGGCCGCTCACAAACAAAGAATACGTGGACGCGCTCGCGGAAAATTTGCACCTCGCGCGTCGGGAGGGAATTGACGCAACGATGGAAAAGTACAAGCTCGACGCGCTCGTCGCCCCCACTGGCGGACCGGCGTGGATCACGGACCTAGTTGATGGCGATAATGCCGGCGGACAAAGCTCTACAGCCGCCGCCGTCGCGTGCTACCCTAGCGTCAGCGTGCCAGCAGGATTCGTGTTCGGCTTGCCGGTGGGTATTTCGTTCTTTGGTCGAGGGTGGAGCGAGCCGGCGCTGATCAAGCTAGCCTACTCGTTCGAGCAAGCCACAAAAGTCCGCAAGCCACCGAAGTTTTTGCCGACGGCAAACTTGCAAGCGTAAGTGGGTGGGTTGACCGGCGCAATTCCTTGGAGGATCAGTTTTGAGTAAGGATTCGAGTGGCATTTTGGATCACGGGACCGTACCATCGCGGCACCTCTCCAGCCACGCCAAATCAAGCTCGGACTTCCTCGCGTCGATGTAATGCTGTACAGTGTTTCGCACTCCGGGATGGTGAAGATGCCCGAGACCGTGCAATGCACAGCGTTGAGCTTCAATGCACGGCAAGTCGAGAATGCGCTTCAGCGTTTCAAACATTGCATCCAGTAAAGCACGCGACTCTGAATCTAGTTTTGACGCATCCCCCCTGTACGTGCCCGGAACGAACGGCCTAGGCGACCTCCAGAAGCCCTCCAAAATCAAATCCCACTACATCCAGAAACCGCTCAACTTCGGGTCTGGCTTTCTTTCTGATTGTGCAACGAAGTCAGAATAGACCTAGTACATGGAGCGGATGCATTTCAGCCGACCCGGCAAGCGGAACCGAGACATCGAAGAGGTATTCGTGCAATCGGTGCCGGCCACCCAGAATGCCCCAAACGGCTTGGTCCACTTGAGCTTTTGAATACCTACTTGCAGTCTCTTGAAATTGTGAGAACAACTTGGCCAATTGTCCGACCAAAACTTCGGGTGAAGAAGGAACAGCTTCGTCGTATCGCTCGCCCGCCAGGTCCGTCAAGAAATAGTCAAACTGTTCTTTATCAGGTACAACGGCTCGGTTGAAAAAGAACTCCACGAATTCTTCAAAGGACTTGCAGGACAAATCAAGATTTTTCAAGTCGTCATGCAATGTTCCACCCTCCAAGCGCGAGCAAGGCGAGCAGCCAAGAATAGCTGAATTTGGCAAAAGGTGGACAGCCCGAGTCCTGCTAAACGCCACATCGGAAACTGCGGCTCCAATTCTTATGTGTCGAATAATTCAGCGGATTATTCTATGATGCACTCTGCCGTTGGACCATCCACTGCCAGCTCTGCAAGCCGGCGCTAGTTGCAACTGAACGCGAATCTTCGGGGACGCGATTGAGTGTGCAGCCTCGAAGAAGGAACATCCCGGAGAAATCCATGAATAATCCCGCGCGCGAACGTGCTTCAGGCCTAGCAACGTCCGGATGGATCACCAGGCTCCTCGTCTTTGCATTGCCGCTTGGACTATCCTTTGTGGCCTGTGCGCAAAATGTGTCCGCGTTTCAAGACGCGCAAGATTCCCAGCAGCCGGCACAAAACGGCGCGCCGCAAGCTCCGCAATATACGCCGCAAACCCCTGAACAATTGCAGCAGCTGGTCGCGCCGATCGCGCTATACCCGGATTCGCTGGTTGCGCAGGTGCTCGCGGCGTCCACCTTTCCCGCGCAAGTTGTCGAAGCCGATCGCTGGGTGCAAGATCACCCGGATCTAAAAGGCGACGCGCTCGCGCAAGCGGTCGATCAACAGAATTGGGACCCCAGCGTGAAGGCGCTCACCGCGTTTCCATCCGTGCTCGCGAATATGGACAAGAATCTTTCGTGGACGTCGTCCTTAGGCGACGCTTATTACAACCAGCAGCAGGATGTGATGGACGCGGTGCAGGTGATGCGTCAGAAGGCGCAGGACTCCGGCAATCTGAAAACTACTCCGCAGCAAACGGTGCTGCAGCAAGGTCCCACGATCGTCATTCAGCCGGCCGATCCCGAAGTGGTTTATGTTCCGGCCTACAACCCGTGGGTCGTGTACGGCTATCCCGTCGCGCCTTGGCCTTATTGGTATCCCACTCCGGGAATCTGGTTCGGTGGTCCGTATCTTTCCTTCGGCGTCGGCTTCGGAGTCGGATTTTATGGCGGCTACGGATGGGGCTGGCACAATTGGGGAACGAATTGGCACAACCACGTCGTCGTCTATAACCACAACACGTACTATTCGCGCAGCAACACGTTTTACAATCGCAACAATTACTACCACAACGGCGGCTATCGCGGAGCCGAATCCAACGTGAATCGTAATTTGGCGCAGGAACACGGCCAGGGCTACAACAATCGCAACGGCGGTCTCGGCGCTGAGCATGGCGGCCCGGCCGACAACCGCGGACGCACCCAGGCCAACGCCGATCGCGGCAGAAACCCCGGAGCCGGAGACGCGGGAGTTTACAACCGGCCCGGCGCTTCACCGAAGCCGTTCAACGGCGACTCCCGCGCCGCGCGAGGATTCGGTTATTCGCAGCCGCAGAACCGGCAAAGTCCTCCTCGCGAGGACAGTGGAACGCGGTCCAGCGCCTTCAGCGGCTACAATCACGGCGGCGAAGCCAGGAGTTACTCGTCGCGCGGATCTCAGAGTTTCGGAGGCGGCGGTGGGGGCGGCGGATCACACGGTGGCGGCGGTGGGGGCGGCGGGCATCACCGATAAATCGAGGCATCGGGAAATCATATATAACAAACGTGTCAGCAATCTAGAAATGGAGAAACGATCCATGCGTCGGACGCACAGAAAACTGGACGGTTTTCACGGGACCGCGAAATTGAAAATTGCTGTTCTGGCCGTAGTAGTCTCGGCGGCGAGCTTTCCTATTGTTAGCCGGGCGCAGCAGCCCAGCCAGAAAACGTACGGGTCGGCGGACGAGGCCGGCAAAGCGTTGATTGCCGCGGTGGACAAGAACGACGAAAAAGCCATGCTCGAAGTATTGGGCCAGGATGGAAAGCAAATCGTCTCGTCGGGCGATCCCGCCGAAGACAAAGAAAATCGCAGCAATTTCTGCCAGAGATACCAGGTGATGCACCGGCTGGTGACAGAACCCGACGGCACCACCACGCTGTACATCGGCGCGGAGAATTGGCCGACGCCGATTCCCATCGTCAAAAAGGGAGACCATTGGTATTTCGATACCGACGCCGGCAAGCAGGAGATTCTGTACCGGCGCATCGGCAAGAACGAATTGTCGGCGATACACGTGACCCGCGAGCTAGTGGCCGCCCAGAAGGAATATTTCGCGAAGTTCGGCAATGAATACGCGCAAAAATTCGTCAGCGACGAAGGCAAGCGGAACGGCCTGTACTGGCCTGCTCCCGACAAAAACTCCGAAAGTCCGATCGGCCCTCTGGTCGCGAACGCGGGAAGCGACGGCGTCGTGGCGGGGGCAGGGGGCAGTCACGAGCCGTTCCGCGGCTACTACTTCCGCATTCTCGAAGCCCAGGGCAAGAGCGCTGATGGCGGCGCGGCAACTTATGTAGCCGATGGCAAAATGACCAAGGGCTTCGCGTTCGTCGCGTATCCCGCCGTTTATCGCGATTCCGGCGTGATGACTTTCATCGTGGGACAAGACGGCGTCGCGTACGAAAAAGATCTGGGCAAGGCCAGCGCTTCCCGCGCGAAAACCATGAAAACGTACGACCCAGATGCAACGTGGAAAAAAGCCGAAGAGCCCGAACAGTCCGCGGACAATCAGAAGAGGGAATAGCCGGAAACTTGGCACCGCACTGCGCGAATCCACCAACTAAGCAGGCTTTAGGACTAGGAAGAAACCAGCTGCGGCGAGAATGATTCCGATCCCAAGATAAGGCATCTGGGCACCCCTCTGTTCAATGCTCCCCCGCCAAAAAAAATTGGCGGCGAAGGGTATAGCACGCCCCAGCGAAAAACCCGCCACCAATGTTTCGGTGCAGCAAGATATGGAAGACTCCGGCAGCAATCAGAAATCCTCCAAAGAACGTGGCGAGAGTAGAGGGAATCACGAATGGGAGTGAATCTACCCCGGCAAGAACAATAATGAGAACAGCAAGGACTCGGTGACTCGCGTCTCGATCGCCATTTGTTGGCATTTGCATATGCCCACGTCACCCGCGCAGGCCACAAATTAGAAGCCTAGCTTAGCGGCGCGCCAGTCCGGTTAGCATTCCCCCTACGTGCTCGCCGGCGGGATACCTGTCCACACGTGCTGCACGATTTGCCACCTTCCGTTCGACTGGCGCTTGTAAATGATTACGTAGCTGCCTTTGGAGCTGATCCTGGCGCCTGAGGCAATGTTGGTCAAGGTCTCTTCGAAGTCGCCACTGTCGTAGGCGAGGTCGCCGGATGTCTCAAGGTTCTTGCTGTTAAGCGTGAGGTCGCTGTTAAAAGTGGCCATGATGGTTTGGAATAGCGTGCGCAGCGCCGCCGAGCCGGCGATGCGTTCACCGGTGGGCTGCAAGAACGCAGCGTCCGGCGCATAGAGCATCAGGATGGGTTCGAGTTTTTTCGTGCGCAGGTCTTGGACCCAGGCTTCGCGGATTTTGGCTAGGGTTACGAGTGGCGAGACCTCCGAGCCGGCGGCGGTTGCACTAGGGAAATCGACCGGCGCGAGGATCGCCGCAAGGACGAAGACCAGGAATGCCACAACGGCGCAGCGCAAGCCACGGAATAGAGGGGATCGCGAAGATGTAGCCGAGGGCACGCAAGCAGGGTTCATGGCGGCTCCTAGCTGATTTGGAATTTCCTTTTGATTCAAAAAAACGCGCGTCGATCCTACACCATCCGCTGTCCACCGAGAGAGCGAAACAATTTTCGTACACAGTGTCCAACCTTTCGACATCCGCTCCAGCGCCGCATAAGTCAGGCCGGACTCAAAACGTTTGTTTCTCGCTTGAATCTGTATTTATCGGGAGTGCTGCGTTTGGCTCTTTAGTTGCAACTTCGCGTTTGGCTCTGTCGTCAAATAACTTAGGAGGCGTCCAGAATGACGACCTTATATGAATTCATGAACGGAGATGGTTCTCCGCACGGTTCAAGGCCTCCACAATTCCGATGGGTCAAGAAAATACTTGTCTCAGCCCTCACAGCAGGACTGTTATTGGCCACTTGGCCGCAGGATTTGCCGGCGTACCAAGATGCTCAGGATCAAAATCAGCCGCCCGCACAGCAGTCTGCGCCGGCTCCGCAATATGCGCAAAAGACTCCCGAGCAGTTGCAGCAGTTGGTCGCGCCGATCGCGCTGTATCCGGATTCGCTCGTGGCGCAGATTTTAGCGGCATCCACTTTCCCCGACCAGGTCGTCGAAGCCGACCGCTGGGTGCAACAACATTCAGATTTGAAGGGCGACGATCTGGCAAAAGCGGTGGACCAGCAGAATTGGGATCCCAGCATAAAGGCACTCACCGCCTTTCCATCGGTCCTCGGCAACATGGATAAAAACTTGTCCTGGACCTCTTCGTTGGGCGATGCCTATTACAACCAGCAACAGGACGTGATGGATGCGATTCAAGTCATGCGTCAGAAAGCGCAAAAGGCGGGAAATCTGCAGAGCACGCAACAACAGACCGTGTCGAACCAAGGTTCGACGATCGTCGTTCAGCCCGCCCAGCCCAATGTTGTTTACGTTCCGGCCTATGACCCGTGGGTCGTCTATGGCTATCCCGTCGCGCCGTGGCCATATTGGTATCCGTATCCTGGAATCTGGTTCGGCGGCCCGCACCTTTTCTTTGGAGTTGGGTTCGGAATACGGTGGTTTTGGCTGGGGCTGGGGCCACTGGGGAGCCGACTGGCACGGCCACACCGTGATCTATAACAACAACCGCTACTACTCGCGCAGCAATACGTTTTACAACCGCAACAATTACTACCACAACGGTGGCTACCACGGAGTGGCGAACAACGTTCGCCGTGGCGGTGGCCCGGGTTACGGCGGTCGGGGCGGCGTTTACAATCACCCCGGCGCATCGCCACACCCGTCTGGCGGCGACAATCATGCTGCGCGCGGATTCGGACAGCCGCACGGGCAGAGCGGCCTCCATTCCGGGGCTTTCAGCGGCTATAGCCACGGCGGGCAATCGCGCAGCTTCTCGGCCCGTGGCAGCAGCAGCTTTGGCGGCTTCCATGGAGGCGGCGGATTTCACGGAGGCGGTGGCGGTCACGGCGGCGGTCATCGTTAATCCGAAATTTAAACAATTGATGTGAGTGCCATAGATTCCAAATGGAGAAATAGACGATGCGGCGGACGAATCTGAAGCTGGACAATTTTGATCGGACAACTTTTTCTAAACTAGCGGCCTTCGCGACGATCTTACTCGCGTTCTTCCCCGCGATCTCGCGGGCGCAGCAACAAGGCCAGAAGACCTTCGCGTCCGCGGAGGAGGCCAGCCAGGCGCTGTTCACTGCGGCGCAGGCGAACGATGACAAAGCGGTCCTTGAAGTGCTGGGGCCGGAGGGTAAGAAAATCATTTCGTCCGGAGACATCGCCGAAGACGAGGAGAGCCGCAGCAATTTTGTCCAGAAGTTCCAGGTCATGCATCGCCTGGTGAAAGAGCCCGACGGCACCACCACTCTCTACATCGGCGCCGAGAATTGGCCGACCTCCATACCGCTCGTGAACAAGGGTGACGTGTGGTATTTCGATACGGAAACAGGAAAGCGCGAAATTCTTTTCCGCCGGATTGGCAAGAACGAACTCTCGGCAATCCGCGTTTGTGAGGAACTGGTGGCCGCGGAAAAAGACTACGCGTCGAAAGAGAATGGTCAGTACGCCGCAAAATTCGTGAGCGACGAGGGCAAACACGACGGATTGTATTGGCTCGGTACCGATAACCAGTTCGAGAGTCCCATCGGCCCGCTCGTAGCCAACGCCGGCAGCGAAGGCGGCGTCGCGCCGGGTCTACAGTCCGGCCCCGTGCCGTTCCGCGGCTACTATTTCCGCATCCTCGAAAGCCAAGGCAATCATGCCCCTGGTGGAGCAGTGGATTACGTCGCCGGTGGAAAGATGACTAAGGGCTTCGCGTTCGTCGCCTACCCGGCCGTCTATCGCGATTCCGGCGTGATGACCTTTATCGTCGCGCAGGGTGGAGTGGTTTACGAAAAGGACCTGGGCAAGCAGACCGAAGAGCGCGCCAAAGCCATGAAGGCCTACGACCCCGATCCCAGCTGGACAAGATCAGAAGAGCCCGAACAATCTGCCGACAACCAGACCAGCCAATAACGACGACGTTTTTCAGAGGCCCGGTCCAAATCGACGACGCAGTAAGTCATTTGGTAACCAATTCGTTTGAGTTGATGTGGTAGCCATAGAGCGCTGCACCGTTGTCCTTGATGTGCCAGATAAACTGTTCGGTGCCGGCTCCCTCAGCGAACTTTGTGTCATACACAAGCGTGACCGTTGCTCCCTGACCGGCGAACCAAGCGACGCCCGTGTTACGCAAGTTCGCCTGTTGAACGTTCCCAAGCTTCCGGTGAATCGCGTCCAAGAGCTTGACGAAGTCAGATTCGGTGGTCGCCTGATGGAATTTCTCATCACATGCCGCGTACACGGCAGCGTACTGTCCAGAGTCAAGCTCAGAGTGGAATTGTTCCACGTTTTGCTTGGCAAGCTCTAAACTCTTAGTTGACGATCCACATGAAGAAAACAAGACGCTCACAGCACAAATCACCGCCATGCGAAGCGCATTCGTAAGGCTCCGGCCTCTGACACCCATTATGAAACACCTCCGTCCCGACTCTAGCTCTCGGACGCATCGTGGTGAACTGGCCAAGACAGCCAGATGTTAGCTAAGCGTTAAGTATCTCGAAGATAAAAGACCGTGCCCTGGCGCCTCGATTGCCCTTCAGTCGCAAGCTGCGCGAATTCTGTTTGCCGATGCGTTGCAAAGGGCGGCGCAAACAGGCAAAATGATTGCAGCGGCTGAGAATGCTGAATTGACGCTGAGCGGCTACGGAGTGCGCACACGATGGCTGTGGAACTTGGCAAAGGCGTGACGCTGGAACCACCGGGGCAGGACGCGAGTTTCCTGAAAGACGAGGGGATTCTGTTCGCGTCGCTCGACAAGGTGGTGAACTGGGCGCGGCGCAGCTCGATTTGGCCGATGTCGTTTGGCTTGGCGTGCTGCGCGATCGAAATGATGTCCATGGCGTCTTCGCGCTACGACATTGCGCGCTTCGGCGCAGAAGTATTTCGCGGCTCGCCGCGGCAGTCGGATTTGATGATCATTGCCGGGCGCGTCTCGGTGAAAATGGCGCCGGTGATCAAGCAGCTCTACGAACAAATGCCGGAGCCGAAATGGGCGATCTCGATGGGCGCGTGCGCCACGTCCGGCGGAGTGTTCAATAATTATGCGGTAGTGCAAGGCGTAAACCAGGTGATTCCGATTGACGTCTACGTCCCGGGATGCCCGCCTAGGCCCGAGGCCCTGCTCTATGCGATCTTCCAGCTCCAGAAAAAAATCGACGCCGACCGCGGCAGCTTCATGCGCTCGATGAATTTCAGCAAGAGTTAGTTTCTCTTCTCGATCCGTCGAGCAGACACCTTATTCATCGAGTTTTTCCCTCGAATCTCCATCATCTTCGCCTTCCGACGCCTGGTGGTCCAACAATTCCGCAGCGGCAGTAGCGTCCGCTTCTCTGACTTGAAGTTTTATCCCGCCTAGAGCGTTCGAATAAAACCAGTCCATGCGAATGGTATTTTCATCGATGAGATAGCTTTGGATTCCTGCCGAGTCGAGGATGCTCTTGGCCAGCAAGGCCTCAGGCAAGGTGAAGAAGTGACGTAGGGTTACGACTCTCGGGGATTCGACCTGGACTGCTGGAGCGGTCGGTTCTTGGAGCGAAATGTCGAGCTTTCTGCGCGAGAGTTCTTGTTTCAGAACGCCCTTCGCAGCATCGGTGAGGGAATCAGCGGCCGCAGCAAGCTCCTCCAGTTCTTCGTTCGTCTTTTCGGAATACAGCTCTCGAAGCCTCTGCCGCTCCTTCTCGCGGATAGACATGGTGGGAATATAGGCGGGCTCGCGGCGAATGCCAACAAAACTTCGATTCCGCGTGCTCAAGTCGTTTCCGGGAGTTTAGCGATGCGGCTGGAGGCCTACAAGCGCACAGCCAGGAGTGGCTGTAACACTCTCCTGCTCACAGGACTTCGGCGGTACCGCTATCGAAATCGATGATGCTCCCAGGGGAATTGTGTTCGCGGCGCACGTAGCCCATGCCGATCGCCGTTCCCGTCGCCGGCGAAAATGCGGAACTGGTGACAATGCCTACCTCCTTCGCTTCTGCGTCCTTAGTGCGCAGACGCGTTAGCGGCACGGGCGGCTCGCCCGACGAAAATTTCAAACGCACGCGCCGGCGATTGACCTGTCCGCGCGACCGCACGCGTTCCACGATTTCCTGCCCGGTGTAGCACCCCTTGCTGAAACTGACATGCGATGTTTCCAGCGCGGCTTCATGCGGGATCACCGTATCATTGAAATCATCGGGGAACCAGGGCACCCCGGCTTCGAGCCGCAGCGCATTCAGGGCGCGCATTCCGATCAGAGCGCCGTGCGACGCATGAACGCTGCCGTACAGAAATTTCCAAATCATCGGCAGATGCTCGCGCGGCGCAACGATCTCGGCTCCCGGCAGGCCAAAGTGCGAATGCCGGATCAGATGGCAGGGAACTCCGTCAATATTCACTCCCGCAATCGCGTGCTCGGAAAGTCCTTCGAGCGAAAGCCCGCAGGCTTCGGAAATCACAGTTCCGGCGTGCGGTCCTTCGACGGCGATCGACCCGAATTGCTCGCTCACGTCGCTTAGCCTGACGTCGTCCATGATGATGAATTTATCCAAGGTCGCGACCGTACGCTCGCGCACCGACGCGTGCGAAAGCACCAGCAGCTTATCCTGCAGCGCGTAAATCTGGAGTTCGGCAAGGATGTGGCCTTGCGGGTTGAGCAACAGCGCCAGGGTCCCCATACCTTCGTCCAACGTTTTTACGTCGTTCGAAACGATCGCGTTCAAATAACGGACGCGGTCCGGGCCAGTCAACTCGACGACAGCGTGCCAGCTCGTGTCGAATAGCGCGACGCTCTCCCGCGCCGCGCGATATTCCAGCTCAAAACTCGAGAACAATTCCGGCAGCCGGCAGCCGTAATAGTCCGCAAATCGCGCTCCAGCGTTCTGTTCCTCGTGAATGAGTGGCGTTTCCATGCGAATCGTAGTTACCTTTTCCGCGGCAAAATCACCCGCGCAATCCTCAGATTTCATCTTATCAAACTCTCGCGCCAAGCATTTTGCGGTAACATCGGCACCGCAACTTCGCCGATCGCTACGCGAGGGGCAGCAAAAGCCGTGATCATCCAGCATCTGCTCGCACTATTTCTAATCGTGGTCGCCCCGGTATGGGATCATTTCGCGACGCAACGCCTGAAAGCCTCGAAAGAGTCTCGCGTGAAGATCGCGTATTACCGCACGATCGTGATCATTGGCTGGATCACGACGGTGATCGCTCTAGTGACAGTCGGCTGGCGCGCCATTCTCACGTTCGATGCCGGGGCGACCAGCCCGTCGTGGCTGCCGCAGCGCGGCGGGGCTCGCACATTTGTGGCCGGAGTCTTGATTGGATTGCTTTTGATGATTGCTCTTTCAGCCTTGCAGGCGCGGCGGAGTGCCGCCATCCGAGAAAAGATGGAAAAGGCGTTCCTTCGATTGAGCTTTATCCTTCCACTGACCGGCGAAGAGCGCACCTGGTGGATTTTCGTCAGCCTGACGGCGGGAATCTGCGAGGAGATTCTGTATCGCGCATTCCTGATTCATTACTTCTCCGCCGCCCCCTTTCACGTAGGACTTCTCCTTGCCGTCATCATTTCCAGCGTCATTTTTGGCGTTGCCCACCTTTACCAGGGCGTCGCCGGCGTAATTTCCACGGCGATCCTGGGACTGATATTCAGCGCAATTTTCCTCACGACCGGCACATTGGTGATGCCTATGATTCTGCACGCTTTGATCGATCTGCGAATCTTGCTGATTCTGCGGCCCAAGCAACAGCTCGCCGCCGAAGCATAATGTAGGACGGTAGCTTGTTATACTTTCAGCGTGGCCGAAAACCTCATCCACGAGATCCTTCCGGTGGGCCTGCTGCAATGTAACTGCTCGATTCTGGGCGATCCGGCAACTCGCGAAGCCATCGTAGTTGACCCCGGCGATGAAACCGAGCGCATCTTGGAAAATTTGCGCGCGCATCAATTGAATGTTCGCGCGATCGTCAGCACGCACACTCACATTGATCACGTCGGCGGCCTCGCCGGGCTGCATAAAGCCACCGGTGCGCCCGTGCTGATTCACGAAGCGGACCTCGAACTGTATCGCCACCTTGATATGCAGGCGCAATTTCTGGGGGTGCGCACGCCGGAAAGCACGCGCATCGACGACTTCGTGAAAGAAGGTGACACGCTGCGCTGGGGAAGTTACGCCGCGGGAGTAATTCACACGCCAGGACACACGCCGGGTAGCATCAGCCTGTTTGTTGAAGAAAGTGGCGCGCCAGATCTGTCCTATCAGGATGACGCTCGGCCGAGGCCTGCGAGAGCCTCCTCGCAGGCGCACTTGAACGCGGAACTGCGAAGCCATTTACACGCACATTCGCGCGAACATGGGCGTGCGCACGCGAATGCCGATCGCGCAGCGCGGCTGCTGGCCGGCGACACGCTATTTCAAGGCAGCATCGGGCGCACCGATCTCTGGGGCGGCTCGCTCCAAGAGATTCTGAATTCCATCCGCGACAAGCTGCTAGCGCTTCCCGACAACACCCTGGTGATCCCCGGACACGGCGACTCCACGACCATCGGCGCCGAACGCGCTGAAAACCCCTATCTGCGTTAAGAGGCATTTGTAGCGGCGGCTCGACGGTTTATGTCGAGCCGGCAGATTGCTCCTGGTTCTCTCGTGAGACCGTGCAATGCAAGAGCTGCGAAGAGGGCCGGTCTGGTGAGGCCAGACCGGCCGCTACAAAGCCGCGTGCCGTCGCGTCAGCGCCGACGCGGCGGCACATTTTGTTTTCGCGAACTGATTGTTAGCAGGTCGTTAAAAGTGAACGTCCTTGATGTGTGTGGCAAGCGACCAGTAATTCCCGAACGCGTCTTCGACCGTGGCGGCTCGATCGCCGTAGGGCTCGTCTCTGGGCGCGCGCAACGTTTTCGCCCCGGCGCGCAACGCGCTCTCGTAAACCGCATCGATATTCGGCACGTACATGTGCATGTGGAAGGGCATCGGCGGGTGCTCGCCACGCAATTCGCCAATCGCCAAAATTGAATCGCCGATACGAATACGCGAATGAATCACAGTGCCAGTAGGAGACTTGTGCATGAACGCTTCTTCGGCGCCGAACGCCTGCTTCATGAATTCGATCAATTGCGCCGCGCCGCGACCGCTGAATCCGGGAAGAATCGCGCGCGTATCGGGCGTTATGTGACCCGTCTGACGCCGCTCGGTGATATACCAGTGATTCCCGTCGGGATCCATGACGCCTGCTTCGAAGTCACCGTAAGGCTGCTCCACGGGCGGGCGCAGAGAAGTCGCGCCCGCGCGAATGGCGCGCTCGTAGGTCGCGTCAACATCATCCACATGCAGGATATGCATGGTGCTGCGCGGCGGAAATTCCGCGCTGCCGTCGCTGAGTTCGAGAATCGAATCCCCGATCAGCAATTCGGCGTGCATGATTTTCCCGCCAGGCTGCGGCACGCGGAAGCGTTCCTCCGCGCCAAAGCCTTCCTTGAAGAAATCAATCAAGCGCACTGCATTACGAGCCAGAAGATAAGGAGTCAGAGTGTGGAAGCCTTCGCGGATGTACTTCACCCGCGCCACCGAATCTTGGGCGGAGGCTACGCGAGTTTTTGCCTTGGCATCTCCCAGGTGCGTTGCGATGTACCACTGATTGCCGGTGGAATCCTTCACGGCGCCGACGCGATCGCCGTAGGGCTCGTCCGTAGGCTCGCCGATCGAGACGCCACCGGCACTCAACGCCTGGCGGTACGACGCATCCACATCTTCGACGTACAAATAAAACGTAGTAGGCATTACCTGATACGGACCACGGGCGTCGCTCATTTCGAACGTCGAGTCTCCAATTTTTATCGTGGTGTGCTGGATCAGTCCTTCCGGCGAAGTGGCTCGGCCCATTTCTTCGGCGCCGAAAGCGCGCTTCACAAAATCAATCACGGAATCGGCCTTCGGCGGATGCAGATACGCTTGCACGGTCTGAACGCGGTCGGGATCGTAATGCGGATCACCCAAATAGGTGGGGAAGGCGATGAACCAATTGTTCCCAGAGACATCCTTCACGGTGGCTTGGCGTTCACCGTAGGGTTGATCGGTCGGTTGCATCGCTGACGTGGCTCCAGCCTTAAGCGCGCGCTCGTAGGTCGCATCGCAATCCGCGACATACACATGGAGAGACGTGGGCCTCGGCGTTCCACTCCAGGCGAGACCCGGGCCGCCGCCCCCGATCATCACCATCGAATTACCGACGCGCAGCTCACAGTGAATCCCCCCAGTCGGTCCCGTAGTACGCAAGACCTCTTCGGCGGCGAAAACCTGTTTCACAAAATCAATCAGTTCAGGTGCATTGTTCACCGTAATGTACGGCGTGAGGGTTTTGAATCCCGGGTGAATATAGCTTCCCGGCGCTTTCAATTTTTGCTCCTGCTGCATTGATGCGGCCGTTCCTTGCTCCGTCGCTGCTGCTGGTTTGCTGGCCATCGGTGCGCTCCCTTCGAATTCAGCTTTCAATCGTGCTCTAAAATCTTCGCGCGGCAATCCTCGGAGCTGCTCCGCAATTCGAGCCAGCGGCGCGATCTTGGGATCAAGTCCGTCGCCGTCGCGTTGACGTTCCCCCGCAGCGGGCGCCAGAATGGCCTGCACCGCGCGATCGAGTTGTTCGCTCAAGCTCAGCTTAGGCATGTGCTTCACCCAACTTTTTCCCCGCCGCTGTAGACGCCTTGGCCGCTTCCGCACGTAGTGTCTGCATGCCCCGGAATTGCAGCTGCTTCACCGCGCCTTCCGTGCGGCCCAGTGCTACCGCAATCTCGCGGATGCTTTTCTCTTCGGCGAAACGCATTTCAATCACACGGCGCTGTTCGACCGGGAGCGCGCGCACCAACCGAAAAAGTTGCGCGCGCATTTCCACTTCTTCAGGGCTTGGTTCAGTGCTCACGGGATCATCCGCCAGGGCAGTGGCGTTCTCGCGTGCGTGACGACGCCAGCGGTCCGCGATGGCGTTCGAAGCAATTCGCATCAGCCAGGAGCCGAAAGGTGCGCCGCGCCACTCGAAACGCTGCAGGTTCGCCAGGGCGTGATGAAACACCTCGGATGTCACGTCCTGCGCCACATCGCGGTCGCCGACACGCCGCGCCACATAGGCGTAGACGCGCTCGAAGTGGAGCTCATACAGCTCACCGAAGCGGCTCGGGTCGCGCTGCGCCGCTTCTACCAGCTGTCGCTCGCCGGCTTCCTGGACAGAACTCAAAGAACTCTCCGGACCTGGCCCTGCGATAGTATAAAACTGCCGAAGCGCCGAAAGGTTACGGCCAGATGTATAGTATTTCTAGTTGGCGGGTTTACATGACTCCGCAGACGTAATTGACCTCTGTACCGGGCTGCAAATGCTGGGCATAAACATATGGATTGATGGCGGCTGGGGTGTGGACGCCCTCCTGGGCGCGCAAACGCGCCCTCATAAAGACCTGGACATTGCCATCGAGGAAAGAGACGTAGCGGGCCTCAGCGCCGCACTAGAAGCGCGCGCTATCGTGAAGTGATAACACATAGCCAGTGGAATTTCGAACTCAGCGATAAGCGCGGCCGCCAGGTGGACGTGCATTCATTTCTCCTGGGCCCTGACGGAAATGTGAAGAAGGGAATCACGTATCCGCCCGGATCCCTCAGAGGAACGGGAACCATTGGCGGCCACGCCGTGCGATGTGTCTCCGCGGACCGGATGGTGAAATTCCATATCGGCTACGAACGGGAGGAGAAGGATTTCAGGGATGTCTGCGCTTTGTGCGAGAAATTTGGCCTGGAACTCCCGCAGGAATCCGTTCAGTTCAAGAAGTCGCGCTAATCCCTCGCGCCTCGCTGCAGCACTCACCGACATTCTTCGTATAGTTGACCAAGGCAACTAACTATGTGACACTAGCAAGTATACAAAAGAGTGAGGGAACATATGAATTCAAAACCCCGCACGGACCCACGCGTCGCTAGCATTCGCAAATTCAACCGCTTCTACACCCGGCAGATCGGCGTCCTGAACGAAAGCTACCTCGACAGTCCATATTCACTCACGGAAGGGCGTGTGCTCTACGAGCTTGCGCACCATAAAAGGCTCACCGCAACGGCCGTTTGCGCGGCATTGGATCTGGATCCTGGATACTTGAGCCGTATCGTGCGCGCATTCAGAAAGGCGCGGCTGATCCGCACGGAGCGTTCGGTGGCGGACGGGCGCGAGACGTTACTCTCGCTCACCCCACGCGGGCGAAAGGCGATTGCATCACTCGACGCGCGCTCAAACAGGCAAGTGGCCGCCCGGCTGCAAAACGTGCCCGAATCCGGTCAAGGACGCCTGGTCGCGGCCATGAGCACCATCGAGGAGTTGCTCGCTCCGGATGCTGCGCAAAAGGAACCATACATCCTGCGGCCTCATCAGGTGGGTGACATGGGCTGGATCGTGCATCGCCAGGGCGCGTTGTATGCGCAGGAATATGGATGGGACGGGCGCTACGAAGCATTGGCGGCAAAAATCGTCGCGAAATTCATCGAACATTTCGATCCGCGGCGCGAGCGCTGCTGGATCGCCGAACGCAACGGCGAAATTGTCGGCTCCGTGTTCCTGGTCAAGCATTCACGCACGATCGCAAAGCTACGGCTGCTGTACGTCGAACCTTCGACTCGCGGTTTAGGCATCGGCGGGCGCTTGGTGAGTGAATGTGTGCGCTTCGCGCGCCAGGCTGGCTACAAGAAAATCACGCTGTGGACCCAAAGCAATCTTCACGCCGCGCGCCGCACTTACAAAGCGCAAGGCTTTCGGGTGGGTGCGAAAAAGCGCCATTACAGTTTCGGTCACGATCTCGTCGCGGAAACTTGGGATTTGAAGCTGTAAGCCGACGCGTCAAAGCATTAGCGTTCGACGCCGATTCACGCCCTATTCTCCCGCTCGATCCTCATCGCTTCCATCACGCTTTGAATCAATTCTTTTGCCTTGCCGATCTCGGACTGGATCATGCGTATATCCATCACCGGCACGTCCGGGTCGCGATTGGTGTGGCAATAGACGCCGTGCTGTCCGACGAGCACCAGCGCATTCGTCAGCAGGTCCAGCGTCACAGCCAGCCGACCGCGCTGCGGCCCCATCATCGTTTCATAATGCTCAAGCTCGTCTTGGTGCTCATCAAACACGGACATGTATACACTCCTCGTCAATACGTTAACACCATCACCGCCGCCGTACCGCGGCCTGCCGGAAACGAAGGCAAATTGGATGGTCCTAGGACCTTCTATTGCACCCCAAGAACACAAGTCCCTAGTTTCCTTTACTCTGCCGCGGCGAGGCCGGATAATCTGGCTCGTTGCCCTGGGGCGTGGCGAGTTTCCGTTTCAAATTGGAACAGCATTTGTGGACTTACGCAGCAACGCTATACTAGAACCAGAGCTGTGTGCCCGTGCATCAAGCCAAGATCTTCTGGATGGATTTCGGCCCGTTGTTATTGCAACAGCAAGATTTGAATCTCCTTCGGAGCTACTGCTAGGGGTCAATGTGGCTTCTGAGACTCGCGGGGTGAGCAAACGATGAGACGGTCAGATTTGGTACGCAACGCGGGAAAGGGTAAGACCGTGCGCACTTCCCAAATTGTTTTTGGCGAGCGCCAGCATCTTTTGCGCGTGCTTGATTCAGTCGAGCGCAGCGCATTGCCCTCCGCGCGTCTGGAACAGGAACGCCGCGTGATCGAACAATTGATCCACGCGCGCACCCAGGAATTGAATCGCATCAATCAGGGTTGGGATGAAAAAGTTGGCGTCGTGCTCAGCGCGGAAGTGAAGCCGGAAACGCTGGATAATCTTTCGCGTCAGGCGCCCAAAGAAGATTTCTATCTCCTGCGCCTCATCAGCGAGCACCCCAAAGTTTCCGCCAAGACGCTAGGCCGTCTCTCGCATCACCCCTATTCCGCGATTCGCGAAAATATCGCGCGCCACCCGAATAGCGACGCGGCTACATTGTCGCGTCTGAGCAAAGATCGCACGCAGCCACTGTGGTACCTGGTGGCATTCAACCCCAACGCCCCATCCACGCTGCGCAAAAAGCTGCAAGAGCGCATGCGCCGCCTAGGCGAAAAATCCGCCACGCAGTAGTGGTACACAGCACCGTGGCACAGCCACGCTTGGCTGTACTCTTCGCTTTTTGAAGAGGCCCCGCAGAATTCCCGTTCTTAACAGTCTCTGGGGGTCGTGGCTTTTGGCCACGACATCAACAACCCAAAAAACGTGGTGGCTTTAGCCGATGAAGTTCCTATCTGTAGTCAGTTCTCGCACGAACCTAGAAGTCCTCGGCGTTCTCTGCGGGTGTTTTCCGTAAGCCATCCGCTCCGAGCCTTCACGCCAGCGGCGCTGTCGGATTTCATTCTGGAGTAGAATGCCCCCATGGCGGACGCGTCCTCTCCGGCTCCCACGCTTTTCAACATTGCCGAGGAATTCATCTCGCGCCCGGCGCGCGAGCATCCACAGAAGATCGCCATCCTCCGGCCCGCAAGCGCCGTAACATACGCGGCCCTTAAATCCGCAGTGAACCGTGTCGCGCAAGCGTTGCGCAACTCCGACTGCCAGCCAGGTGACTGCGTGCTCATCGCGCTGCCGGATTCATTAGAATTCGTCGCCGCTTTTTTCGGCGCAGTGAAGATGGGCGCGATCGCCGTGCCGGTGAACCCCATGGCGCGCTCCTCTGATTACCGCCACTACCTCGAAAATTCCGGCGCGCGTTTCGCCATCGTGGACGCGCCCATCCTGGGCGAATTCGCCGCCAGTGCCGCTGCGAACGCGCTTGACGTTCTAGTGATCTGCAATCAGACAGGTGGAACGGAAAAGCCGGAGCGCGTTGCCCGCCGCGTCCTCGCATGGGACGACTGGCTGCCCACTCTGGTGCCCATGCACTCCGAAAAAGCAAAGACGCATCCCACCTCAGCCACCGACGCGGCATTCTTCCTCTACACCTCTGGCAGCGGCGGAACTCCGAAAGCTGCCGTACATCGTCACCAGGACATGCTCGTCGCCACGCGCAATTTCGCGCACGGCGTCCTCGGCCTTCGTCCCAACGACCGCCTGTTCTCGGTTTCCAAGCTGTATTTCGCCTACGGTCTCGGTAACGGCATGTATTTCCCGCTGCATTTTGGCGCAACAACAATCCTGCATCCCGACCGCCCGCGTCCCGACGAAATCGCCGAAGTGCTCGCGCGCCACCGCCCAACGATATTTTTCTCGGTACCCACTTTTTACGCCGCGCTGCTGCAAGAATCGGAGCGCGGCCTTTCCCTGGATTTTTCTTCTGTCCGCCTGGCCGTGTCGGCGGGAGAATCCCTGCCCGCGGAAATCTTCAATAAATTTCGCGAGCGATTTGGAGTCGAGATTCTGGACGGCATCGGATCCACCGAAATGCTACACATTTTTCTTTCGTCGCGGCCCGGCGAAGCGCGCCCCGGCACGTGCGGCCGCGAAGTTCCGGGTTATCAAGCGCGAATCCTCAACGATGCCGGCGAGCCGGTGAACGACGGGGAAGCGGGGAACTTGTGGACAAAAGGCGACAGCGCGTTCGCGGAATACTGGCGCATACCCGAACTGACGGCGCGTACCAAACGCGATGGTTGGGTGAACACCGGGGATAAATTCACGCGCGACGCCGACGGCTACTACCACTACTGCGGCCGCGCCGACGACATGATGAAAGTTTCCGGCATGTGGGTGTCGCCGGGCGAAGTCGAAAATACCTTGCTCGCGCACTCCGCGGTCGCGGAATGTGCGGTGGTGGGCCACGCCGACGCCGTAGGCCTGGTCCGCCCCGTGGCCTACATCGTCCTCCGCCGCGGTGTCGCCAATCCCGCGGGCGGCCTCGATAGCGAAATCAACGGCTGGCTCCGCACGCGCCTCCCCGGCTTCAAATGTCCCCACGAATTCCGCTTCGTCCCCGAACTCCCAAAAACCGCCACCGGCAAAATCCAGCGCTACCTGCTGAGAAGCTCAGTTGAAAGTTGACAGTCGAAAGTTTGAACGCCAGCCATTAATCTCCAATCGGGAAACGAAAGTTGTATCGCTCCGCCAGGCCTATATGGAGCGCGGCCCGCGAAGCTTGCTTCGCGACGTCCCTGCACTATGCGTGCGACAGCACGATCGTCAAAACAAAGCGGCGGCGAGTCGCCGCACTCCATATGAATCGCGCCGCCGTGAAGCGTTTGCTTTTCGATACGGACGAGGCAATCTTACGGAATCTTCGTGGCGCTGAAGAAATCGGGGTCAACTAGGCGTGGCCAGGGTAAGGAAGGGAGGAACGAAAGGGAAGCCACGCGGCGCGCGGAGCAAGACTCGGCGCGGATTGGATTTTGGCCTCGGGCTGTAGGGGCTTTCTTGAGAGATCCAGCACGGCAACCCTCCACCGTCAACTCCGCGCCGCCTTCGAGGGCGCCGGCTGTGGTGTCGCTTCCATGTGAGCAACGGGGAGCAGCGAGAGGATAGCCTCGAGGTGTGCGCAAAACAACGCGTGCGAGAAATGGAAGCATTAATTCCGATACGACGTTGCACTTATCGTGAAAGCATACACAGGCTGAGAAGGCGTCATCCGCGATGCCAAAGACAAATTGGCTCTTTACTGCTAGAATCTATCCTGTAGATTGGCCTACAGGAGTGAGCCAATGCTTCCTCTGCATCTTCAATCCGAAAGCCACATTCCGCTCTATGTGCAGCTGCGCGACCAGCTTCGCGCCCTCGTTCATTCCGGGGACCTGCGCACCGGCGACCGCATTCCCGCCAGCCGCGAACTCGCGACGCAACTCGGGGTGCACCGCACAACCGTGGCGAACGCGTATGCCGAGCTCGAATCCGAAGGCTTGATTCAAGGACACGTCGGCCGCGGCACATACATTTGCGGCTCGCCCGTGCGCCAATTCACGCCCCCGCCGCGCACCAACGGCAATGGCGGTGGAATGCGCTGGGAATCGCTTTTTGCCGACGAGCGTGCCGAAGACGCGCTCAGCCGCCTGATGCCCGAGGTTCCGAGCAACTCGATCGGCTTCGTCACTGCGCGCCCGCCGGAGGAATTTTTCCCCGTCGAAGAATTTCGCCGCTGCTGCAACGCGGTGCTGCGCGAATCCGGCCGCAAGGTCTTGCAGCTAGGCTCTTCGGATGGCTACGAGCCGCTCAAGCGCATCCTGATTGATTTCCTGCGCGAAGACGGACTGAACGTCCAAAGCGAGCAGTTGCTGATCACCGGCGGCTGCCAACAGGCGATCGAACTGCTTTGGAAAGCGTTGCTGCGTCCAGGGGATGCGGTAGCGCTCGAAAATCCCGCTTACCCGGGAGCGCTCGCAATTTTCAGCGCCGCCCGCATCCGCATGCTCGCGGTCGGCGTCGAAACCGATGCGCGCCGGAACGGGCACGTCGGCCTCGATATTGACGCGCTCGAATCCGTGCTGATGCAAAATCGCGTGAAATTTCTCCTAGCCACTCCGGATTTTCACAATCCGACCGGTACGGCGCTTCCCGTCGCTGAACGCCGTCGTCTGCTTGAAGTCGCCGCGCGCTATCAAGTTCCGGTCGTCGAGGACGCAATTTACGGCCGCTTGCGGCTGCGTGGCGCGCCGCTGCCATCGCTGAAATCGATCGACCGCGCCGGCAACGTCATCCAAATAGACAGCTTTTCGAAAGTAGCTTTTCCCGGCCTGCGCGTGGGCTGGTGCATCGGCCCGGAACGCGTGATCGAGCGCCTGCGTCTGGTGAAACAAGCCACCGACCTGCACACCGACCAACTCGCGCAGGCGACGCTTGCAGAATTCGTGCGTCGCGGCTATCTCGCGCGGCATCTCGCGAAAATGAAAAAGATTTACCGCAGCCGGTTGGAAGCGATGGAAGCAGCGCTGGAAAAATTCATGCCCGAGGAAGTCGTCTGGACGCGTCCCGAAGGCGGCATGTCCGTATGGGTCACGCTACCCCCCGGCTTCGATGCTGGCGAACTGCTGATTCACGTTCGCGAACGCGGCGTGTTGTATATTCCAGGCCGCCATTTCTATTTCCAGAATCCGCAGCCCAATACACTGCGCTTGGGGTTCCCAAGCGTGGACGAAAAACAGATCGCGCGCGGCATCGAAAAGCTAGCCGACCTGGTAAAAAGCGAATTTCGCAAACGCCAACGCGGTGCGCGCAACGAAGCGCAATCCCGCGTCGCTCTGGTTTAGTAGTTGAATTTGTAGCGGACGCTGTGTTCCGCGCGTTTCGGGACGCAGCGGGCAACCAGTTCGAGCGCATCTTCGAGGGAGACATGGCTGGCGACACCGAAGCGTCGCACTGGGTGACAGCGTTCGAGGCGAGTGGCCACAGTCGCTGGGTCTATCTTCCCGCGTGGCCACCTGTGTGCGTGTCTGGTGAGCACGGCGGGTTATGTGTTACCGAGTTTGCAGCACTGGGGGATCGGTGGACCTTTATCATGCCCGCAGACCTCCCCGTTTCGATTGTGGCCTATATGGTTGCGTGGAGCAGCGGGTTCCTCGCTTTTATATGGATCTTCGTCGTCGGTACGTTGTGGTGGTAGCTGATCGCGTGCGCTTTGGAGTTTGTGATTGACAGAGCGAAACGGCGCCAGCTAGCCGCCCCATTGTGGAAGCGACTGACAAATGTTGCTCAAGCCCAATCCGGAAAACATCTGCTTCGGCTGCGGCGGCGCAAACGTCCGCGGTATGCAACTAACGTTCGAACAGGACGACGCCGCAAACAAGATCCGCGGCGCCTTCCGCCTCGGCCCGGAATACCAAGGCGGCGCGGGCTTCATTCACGGCGGCATCATCGCCACGGTGCTCGATGAGGTGATGGGCAAAGTCTGCCACTTCCGCGGCGTGCGCGCCGTCACCGCCGAACTCGGAGTGGAATACCTGAAACCGGTTCCGGTGGACGTGGATTTGCTGATCGAAGGCTACGAAACAGAAATGAACGGCCGCAACATTCGCATCGCCGGCGAAATTCGCGACCAAAGCGGCCAGTTGCTAGCGCGCGGCAAGGGACGTTTTGTGATTATCGGCCAGAAGCAACCGGGAAACGCTGGCGGCGAAAAAGCTGAATCGAAGTAGAATCAATTCTAAATTGAGTGGTCAGGGAGAAAGCACATGGATTTGATGAACAACAATTTGTGGCGCGTGAAAGTCGGCCTGGCGGAAATGTTGAAGGGCGGCGTCATCATGGATGTGACCAACGCCGAGCAGGCCAAAATCGCTGAAGATGCCGGAGCTTGCGCCGTGATGGCGCTCGAGCGCGTCCCCTCGGACATTCGCAAGGAAGGCGGCGTGGCGCGCATGGCCGCTCCGCGCATCATTCGCGAAATCATGGACACGGTTTCGATCCCGGTGATGGCCAAAGTGCGCATCGGCCACTTCGCCGAGGCGCAAGTCCTCGAAGCTCTCGAAGTGGATTACATTGACGAGAGCGAAGTGCTCACGCCCGCCGACGAAGAGCATCACGTCTGGAAGCACGGCTACAAAGTTCCGTTCGTGTGCGGCGCGCGCAATCTGGGCGAAGCGCTGCGTCGCATCGCCGAAGGCGCGGCGATGGTCCGCACCAAGGGCGAAGCCGGCTCCGGCAATATTGTCGAAGCCGTGCGGCATATGCGCACCATCGTCAGCCAGATGAAGCGGCTCACAACACTCGGCGAAGAAGAATTGGTGCACGAATCGAAAGAGCTCGGCTCGCCCTTCGAGTTGGTCGCCTGGGTCGCGAAACACGGCAAGCTGCCTGTGCCGAATTTTTCCGCGGGCGGCATCGCCACTCCCGCCGACGCCGCGCTAGTAATGCAACTCGGCGCAGAAGCAGTCTTCGTCGGTTCCGGAATCTTTAAATCCAGCGATCCGTCGGTCCGCGCCCGCGCCATAGTCAAAGCCACCACGCATTACAAAGATCCGAAAGCGGTGCTGGAAGCCTCCGAAGAACTAGGCGACGCCATGAAGGGCCTCGACATCCGCCAAATGGAAGAAAAGGATTTGCTGCAGACGCGCGGGTGGTAAGGGCGTGGTTGATGATGAGTGCGTGGTGAAGCGGCTTCAGCCGCTGAGGCCACGAATTACGAGTTCTCATGCAAAGGCCTCGGCCGCTGCCTCGCATTAGTGGTTTTATCTGTGTTCATCAGTGTTCATCAGTGTTCATCTGTGGTGCCTTTGACTTTCTCGCACCGCTACGAAAAATGAAAATCGGCATCCTAGCCATCCAAGGCGATTACGAAGCCCACGCCAAAATGCTTCAGCGCATCGGCGTCGACGACGCTTTCGTTCGCACGCCGCAAGACCTGCAGGGCCTCGACGGCATCATCCTTCCTGGCGGCGAAAGCACGACGCATCTGAAGGTGATGACCGAAGAAGGCCTCTTCGACGCACTCAAACAATTTGCCGCGAACGACGGCGCTTTCTTCGGCACTTGCGCCGGCACAATTCTGCTCGCGAAAGAAGTTCACGGTCCGGCACAAGCCTCGCTCGCCCTGCTCGACGCCTCGGTCCTCCGCAACGGCTACGGTCGCCAGCTAGCGAGCGACGTCCACATGGGAAAAACCAAGCTGCACCCCGAGCCGCTTGAAATGGTTTTCATCCGCGCTCCGATCATCGAAAAAATCGGCGCCGGCGTCGAAGTTCTCGCCGAAGATGCCGAGCATCCCGTCCTGGTTCGCGAAGGGCGCATCCTCGCGTCCACATTTCATCCTGAATTAACCGATGACACCACGGTCCACGAGTATTTCGCGCGCCTAACCCGCAACGGCTCCTGAATTAAACACCAAAAGCAGGGAAGTACGAAGCGCAGGAAGCGCGAGGCCGGCGTAGCTCGCACAAGCAACGGGGCGCCCCAGGCAAAATAAGTGCACCATCCGGGAGTGCGGCGGCTCGCCGCCGAACCAAAGTAAAATTCGCCACGAATAAAACTGGCGCGGCTTGCGTGGCCCGAGCGATACGGTGTACGGGGCAAGCGGTCACCTCATACCCCCCGTCGCCAACTAGTAGTTGAATGGATTTTCAGGGCGGAAACGCGAACCGCCATCTCCATAAGAAATTATCTCGGGATGCGACAGGAGCGCTACGGCCTTTCTCGTGGCCGGCGCGCGGTGCTCTACCGGAACCAGCCCGAATCTGCGCCGGCCTTGCGCCCTTCGTCTTCCAGCGCATCGAGTTGGCCTTGCAGTCCGGCTTTCCGTTCTTCGATCTGCTTGATCTTTGCGTTCCGATCGTTAACGTAAATGATGCTCTGCATCGCGCCGCTCTGCGGATCGACGCTCACGGCGCCATATTTCGCGATCTCATCTTGCAGTTTACTGATCTCCTGATCGCACTGCGCCATTTGATCGTGGATTGCGCGCGCCCTACCACGCCAATACTGTTCGTCGTTTTTTCCACCGGACGCATCGCTCTCCCCGCCGGGATTGGCGCCTGCATTGGCGCCGGAGCTGACCAAGGGACTTTCTCCGCTTGATGAACCGCCGCTCGAGTTTCCGTCGCCCACCACCGATACTCCGTGGCTGGACAATTGCGACAGTTTATCGTCGGTGTAAACCTTCGGAGCGCCTGCGGCTGATTTCATTTTTTGAGCACGGGCTCTGCGCGCTGCTTCGCCCAGCGATTCCGCCGCGGGCGCTGACTGGTCCTGCATCTGCGGCTCCGCTGGCGAAGGCGCGGCAGTTTGTGGCGACGTCGAGGACGAACTTGCGCTAGAACTGCTGCCTGAACTTGAGGAAGGGTTGCTCGCTCGCGGTTTCGCCGCAGAAGAGGGCTGACCGTGCGCCGTAGCACCCGCATCCGGCGCCGCCGCACCCGCTTGCCCCTGACCCAGCGCCACAGGCGCGACGCAAAGCGCGGCCAACAGCAGCGCCGAAGCCGCGCTCGGAACAATCAATGCGCGAAGCGCGCAAGACACGTCGCCCGCCACTCGATCGGCCCACACCAATTTCGCTGACACACGATTCTGACGACGCTCGCCCATGGCTAGCCTCCACTCGGCAGGATATTCATTCCAAGTTAGGCCCGGCCGCCCAAAGTGGTCAACCATATACACGGCTCATATACCCGTCCCGGTAACCTGTACTGCCGGCCGGGCATCTCGCGTGGTTATTGGCTGGGTACCCGATAATCCGTTCGCGTAAAATAACTTCGAAAAGTAATCGCCGGCTGGACAATGCGTACTCGTTGACGGACGGGGTAGGCATCGCTAAACTCCGCTTCGACCAACGAAGGTAAGCATGTTTGTCATATTCCGCGCGATTACGTACGCCACACTGTTTGTCGGATTCTTGCTGATCTATCTGCCGGCGCGCCTCCTGTCTTGGTCGGGCATTGTCCGTCCGACGGCATGGGGAGCGTTGCAGCTTGTGGGGATGATTATAGGGAGCACAGGCGCGCTGGTTGCGTTGTGTTGCATATTCACTTTCGCGAGGATCGGAAAAGGCACTCCAGCACCGTTCGACCCGCCGCGCCGGTTGGTGATCCAGGGGCCCTATCGCATTGTCCGTAATCCTATGTACATTGGCGCGGGGCTGGCTCTCGCCGGGGCGGCGCTATTCTACGAATCGCTACCTCTTCTGGCCTACGGTGCTCTGTTTCTTGTAGCTTGTCATCTCTTCGTGGTGTTGTATGAGGAGCCCGCACTCCGCCGATCCTTTGGACCAGGTTATGAAGCGTACTGCCATCGCGTCAGGCGATGGTGGCCCAACGTGCATTCCTGAAAATGCGGCGTCCAGAAGCCAGTAGTACGCCTAGAAATCTCTAGGCGAAACTAAAGCGAAGATGATATCTTGTCCTCGATGGACGAACCCCGCAAACGAATCATCTACCTGGCCGCCGCCATGTTCTTCTGCCGGCGGCTGGCAGCGCTCGAAGGGCGTCCGCGGCCCGCTCGCGAAGCCGCATACAGCGAATCAATAGACTACGCTGTCGAGCTTATGCAGAGGGTCGAGGCGCGCTTTTCAACTTTCGCCAAACCATAAACCCACGCGTCGCACTCTGTGCCGCAAAAGGAAAGGAGGACGAACATGAATCTCGCCGAATTCAGAACATCGTTTGCACACAACGACCCGCCCGCCGGACTATCCGCCCCGCTAGCGGCACTCTGGTGGGATGCGAAAGGGGACTGGACCCGCGCTCACGCGCTGGTTGACGAGCTAGAGACCCCGGACGGCATGGCCGTCCATGCCTACCTGCATCGCAAAGGCGGCCAGATCGAGAACGCCGACTACTGGTACGCGCGCGCCGGACGCAACTTCGAACGCCCCGCGTTCGAAGCGGAGTGGCAAGCCTTGGCCGACGCGCTGCTGTCCGAAGCGCGAATCAAATAACCAGCGCGCGCTCGAGCGCTGAAGACTGCTCTAGGGGTAGCTCACGACGGTAACCGGCGTATCCGGGTTGGCAATGGTCGAAGACCCGCCGGTATTGTTGATCACATTCAAGATGCCGCCAGACCCGGACGTCGAGAGGAAAATCGTCAGCAGATCATGCATGCTTCCCGCGGGCAGTGTAGCCGGAACCTCAAACGCGTTTGCCGCGAAGATGGGTATGCCATGGTTGAAGAAGCTGTAACTCCCCATTCCATATCCACTGAAGCTAGTCACATGATTCGCGACCTTGAAAGCCGCCCAGCCGTCAACGCCGGGAGCCTCCATCCACGCCGCCTGGCTAGGCGGATCGTAAGGCATTTCGTTCTGGAAAAATATGTCCGTGCCGCCGTTGCCGTTCCAAATCACTTCATACTTCTGGTAGTGCTCGACGAAAAGTCCGTACGCCGTCACATTCTCGCCGTTCACCACAACGCCCGTGTCGCCGACGTTGCTGGTCCAACCGACTCCATTGCCGTGGTCGGCGCGCCATGCCCAAATGTCGTCGAGAATGGTGTCGCTGCTGTTGACCACCAGGCTCGTCGTCGCGCTGCCTGCTTCGGCCCCGCCGATACGGAAGAAGACATCCTGAACCGCCGACGGGTCCGTCGCCGCATGGTCGTCAAAAATCAGCGAAAAGAAAGTCCCCACCTCGAGCAGCACCGGAGATTTCGTCGGGCCCGCGTCGAAAATCATCCCCGAGAGCAAATCGCCCTTCGAGCTGATCACAATCATGGACGGATTTCCGTTCTGCGGAATCAACGTCGGGAAGCCAATACCCAGGACGACGGTATCGGGATAGGGAACCACGATGCTGCGGTCCAGATTATAAACGCCCGGCGTCAGAATGAGGTTCTTGCCAAAAAGCAATGCCGTATTGATCTTCTCCACGCTGTCCGTCGGATGCGCGACGAAGAACTTCTCGATCGGTATCGACGACCCCGGCGTCGCGCCGCCAGCCCACGTCGTACCTGAAGAATTGCGCTGCACCGCGGGCACGAAGACGTTGTAGTTCCCGTCGGAATCCACATACAAATACGGCTCCTCTCGCGTCAGGGGACTGGTGGCGAGTGTGGTGTACGGTCCACCGCACGGCGCCACCTGAGGGAAGCACTGCGCGGGCGCGCCCACGACGCCTGAGAACACCTGGTTCCACACGCCGTTGGTCCAGCCATCAATATTGCTGTTCCTGGTGATCCACTGCTGCTGCGTCGCGTTGATAATGGCGCCATTGGCGAACGCCGAATCCGCAATGAACCCGCCGCTAGCGAACCCCGGGCCGCTGCAATAATCAAAAAGGAAAAGGTTGCCATTGATCTGAACCCGCCGCACCGGGGAGGCCTGCGATACCGCCCAGAACTCGGCGCTGTCAACGCAAGCTGACGCGGTGGTCACGTTGATAGTCAGGTTCGACAGTGAGCGCCAAAAATTCACCAGCGCCGTGCAGTTGCCGGGCCCGAAGCACTGGTTGGATACATTGATTGCGCCGTTGATCGTGACATCGCTCGGCGAGGCTCCCAGGCCCGCCACGGTGGTGTAGTAGCCCACCTGAAAAATGAGGGGAGTGGTGCTCGTACCATAAGTGCCCGGCTCAAACAGCAACGCATAGCGCTGCGTTCCAAACTGGTTGGAGACTTGCTGGCTTGCCACCGCATCCACGGTCGCCTGAATCGCGCTCTGCGGCATGCTCGGATTGAAGACGTAAACGTTCGGACCGAAATCCGGCTGGCCTGCCGCGGAAATAGTAGCCGCCGAAACAGCATTGCTCGGTGCCGCAGCAGCCACACCCACAATCGGCGCTGCAGCAGTGATGGCCAAAATCAGTAACGCGATATATACCAAAAGCGTTCGCATATGTATGGTTCCTCCTCGGAGCATTGTCCCCAGGCGCAAAAACACCTGACTTTATACGTGCCCTATACGCTAACGTATAACGCGTGTCAAAAATTTGTTTGGTAGCGACTTAAAAATGTGGGTAGGAGTTTGCGAAGTTACTTCCATCCTCTGCATACAGACGGGCGGGGAGTAAAGCAAAGTTGGCCATAAACGCCGCCTTCATCCTGAACGCCGCGAAGCCCGCTTGCGGTAGGCAGGGATCTCTGTTCGATTGCAACTTCTCTCAGTCTTCAAATGGCCTGCGCGTGCGGCACTTTCAACCTCTTGGCAAACTCGCGCAGTTCGTTGCCTCGCGCCTCCAGCGTACCCCATTCTCCCAGGACGCACCCGCACTTCGGGCAAAGCATCAGGTACACCAGTTCGCCCTCGGCCTGCGCTCCAAAACCAAAATTCGGAGGCACTTTGCACGTCGAGCACACGAAGACCAACGTCCCGTTCCGCGCTTTCATTCCCGATAGATGATGTTCGATCACGACGCACCCTCTTTACAGCCGGAGCAACAAATCCAATCGCAGACCAACGCAGGCACCCCTTCCCGTAGTGGTACCACCAGCCCCCAAGACGCGTCAAGCCGCACGAATCCGCATTGTTTTTCAAACTCTCTTGCTGCTGGCAGAGTGCTGCAACCTCAGGTACCAGCGCCGTAAGCGCGCCAGCGTAGATTGCAGTTAAGCGCCGTAGAAATCGTCGAGCACTAAGAGCGGGTGCCCCACCCTTCGTTTTCACCAGGATCTGCAGTTTGCGAAGCTATGGCGCGACGGGTGTACCATGGTGCCGTCTTCGAGGCTCTTCGAGTTGGAAAATCAGTGGCAGCCACGAGGACCAGACTGCGATGGAAGCTCCGCTCAAGCCGGGACAACTGGTCCGCGTCAACCTCGCGGGTATGCAGGTCGAGAAGGTAACCTTCCACGCCGCCGTCACCGACGCGGTCGGCAACATCATCAAACAGACGTCGCAGGACCCGCCCAAGTATCTCGTCCGACTGCTTTTTTCGTTCCGCGGGATCAGCGAGGTGGAAGTTCCCGCCGATCGCGTGCGCGCGGGATAGCGCGACCGGATTCAATGCTGCCCGTTCCTATGCCGTCGCAGCTTTCGCCTTTGCCTCAGCCTTTACCGTGTACACCAGAACCGCCTTTTTCCCGCCTTTCGCGGCTGTAGCACAGATCGAATTCAGATTGACGCCTTTCGCTGCGAGCTTGTCTAAGCATTGCGCCAGGGCACCGGGCTTGTTTTGCAGTTCATATTCCTCTGCCATAGTCTCCTGGTAAGTGAGACCAGCTTCGTCGAGAGCTTTCTTCGCTCGCCGCGGATCTTCGACCACGAGTTCAACCGCGCCGCTCGTCCCTTGTGCCGTTGCCAACAAGGCGAGAATATTCACTTTCGCATTTCCGAGTGTCTTAGCGATCTCCGCGACCGCCCCAGGCCGATTCTCAACACTAACTGTGAACTGCTTCGTCTTGGCCATACAGGCACCTCCGCTAGTGAGTGGCAGGATTATACGCCTCACTACTCAACGTTGCCGCCAATAATAATCGGATTCGAAGTGTAGGAAACTTGCGAAGCCACCTTGCAGTCTCCAGCCGCGGGCATGTGCCGTATCCTCGAACCGCGCCTGCTCTTGCTTTTCGTCGTGATGCTGAGCGCAGCGCGGGTTATGCGTCTCGGTTGTCTCCACGGGACGAAGCCAGCCGGCCGTAAGGCGGGAACCTCTGTTCGCCTTGCCGCAACCCCCGCGCACCAGAGCCGTAGGTGCGGCAGAAGCCGAGAAACCGTTGAGCACTATGGGCGGGGTACCCACCCGTCGTCTCTCAATAGGGAAGGAAGTAACGTTGCACGTTCACTCGATCGCGTCTCGCAATTTATATAGCGCGGACATATAGACGACGGTGTTTTGCAGGAGGTAGAAAGGCGTCACAAGCAGAGAAATCATGCCCCAAGGCCCAAGCAATAAGTTCTTCCCGGTGAATTCCCAGAACCGTTTGTGAAGACCTGCATAGATCAGCGTGCACCTGGTAAGTCCGCCGCACGACCAACATCCCCACATTGCGATAAAAAGTCACGTTCTTCGCCTAGCGCATAGCTCCGCAACCTTGACAGCGGCTAGGCGCGAAGCGCGTGGCCTCCAGGTTCGTCGCGGGTACCGGTATAGGTTGCGTTTCCATATCGAACCAGCGGCTGGATTGTGCGTCGAGGTTACGTGCTAAGTCAAGTAAACGACGGGCGAACCATCGCCGGCGCGAACAACGCGGCAGTCTTGAATGACGGGCACGATTGTCGCAACTTCATCGTCCGATTTTTCCGGCAGGTCGCTTGCAGCCTCAGGTCCAGCCGCTGGCGAGCTATCTGTAGGAGCATTAAAGAACCCCCGCCAAAAATTCGACCATGCGCCTTCCGAGATGATCTTTTTGTTGCTCGATTTTTCTTTGAACAGCGAAGTTTAGGCTTGGCGGCGATTGTAGCTTTTCCCACTCCAGCTTCAGTTTGGCCGCTTCCTCGGCCGCCTCAGCCAAATAGGCGCCAGGATTATCTGCGACCCGCTGGCAAAGAACTGCCAGTTCGGTCGGACCCGTTCTTTTAAGTTCCAGTATTGAAGTCATGGCATCATTTTAGCACGCATTCCTACCGCCGGTTTGCGATATGGCGTCCGTCGTGTGCTGGACGGTGAAGCCTCTTGCTGAGGGCTTGCACCTTCCTGTCTGAGCGGCGATTCTCCTCCTTCTTTCTTATAGTATCCAACCGAGTCTGTACACATTTGATAACTAGCTGGCATTGTGTTAGCGTGAGTCGGGGCAGAATTCAGCCCCAGCAAGGGACGCAACATGGGGAGCCGCGCGAACGGTCACAAAGCGGGGCAACCGCCGCAAACTCAGCGGAGTGGCGCCCCTGCAGCAGCCCCCGCCTCAGCCTCGCCAGGACGCAAACGCCGCCGCACCCCCGCCCACCCACAAGCTCAAGTGCGGCATCTGCCAGCACCCTCACCGCGAAGCCATCGAGCAGGAATTTTTGCACTGGCCCAGCCCCGAAATGCTCGCGCGTTTATACGGCATCCCGGACCACTCTGCGATCTATCGTCACGTCCACGCCATCAGGCTGTACGCCAAGCGCCGCCGCAATGTCCTCCATTCGCTCGAACTCATCATCGAGCACGCCGCAGACCTCGTGCCCACCGCCAACGAGGTCATCAACGCGTCCGCGCTCCAAGCTCGACGATCGATCCTCCGATCCGCTACACCGTCGTGCTGTTGCGTGCGATTAGAACATGACGCAACTCGCTGAAAACAAACGTCGGCGGACTGGTTCAATCGCCAACTTTGCGGGTTTGCATCCCGGATGATTTTGTGGGATCGAGCAGAATTGCGCACGCTAAATAACGCGCAGCGCACTTTGACCTTGCGCCGGATGGCAAAGTTTGTTGCGATACTGCGTGCAACCTTTTCGGACGCGCAGCCGTCCCTTGACGGGAATTCCTGGAGCCCTCGGAATGAAGAAAGTGTGTTTGATCGCGCTGGTTGTGTTTTTCGGGACCGCTGCGTTTGCGCAGGATGCGCCGGCCCCACAAGCTGCACCGACCGCGAAGTCTGCACCGGCTGCGCAGCCAGCGCCGGCAGTAGAAGCTCTGCCGTCGGTGGAGATCGCCGTCGATTATTCCTTTTTGCACGCCCCGAGCAACAGCTTCATCCCGAGCTTCAATTTGAACGGCGGCGGCGCGTCGCTCGCGTATTTCTTCAACAAACATATCGGTCTCAAGGTCGATTTTCAGGACTACGGAAATCACACTCTCAACTTTGCAGTAGCTGGAATGACTCAAGGATGCAACAGCCAGACGAATTGTCCGATTTCGGCGGAAGGCACCATGTTCACCTACACGGCCGGCCCGATCGTCAGATTCCGCGTGAAACGCGTCAACCCATTTGCGGAGGTGATGTTCGGGGGAGCGCACAACAACCTTTACGCCGACATTTACAAGAGCTGCTTCGCCAACCGGGAGTGTATCAACCTCAGCAAAATGCCGAACAACAACGCGTTCGACTTCATCATCGGCGGCGGCGTCGACATCCCATTCAAAGAACACATCGCCATACGCATAGCGCAGGTTGACTACGAGCCCACCCGCTTCGGCAACAGCCTGAAAGTCAACACGGGGAAAAGCAACGTGCAAAGCAACTTCCGCGCCCAAGCTGGAATCGTCTTCAAGTTCTAGGCGACCGCGCGTTGGCTCTGTGATTCTCTGCATGTGCTGGTGTGCCTCTCGGCTTCGTGTCGTTGACGCCGCTGGCGCGTGCTTGTTACTCTGAATCGTCGGAAATTGCGCCGGCATCCAATCTGCTTACCGAAAATATCGTACGCGCGGCAAGTCTCACGGAGGAACACGCATGGCCAGCCCGGCAGCTCTGAAAGTCTTCAAGAATTTCATTAACGGCGAATGGGTCGAATCGCGCAGCGGGAAAGCGATCGAAAACCGCAATCCCGCGAACACCAGCGAGCTGGTCGGCATGTTCCCGGCCTCGAACGACGAAGACGTCAGCATCGCGATTGAGGCCGCCAAAGCTGCCCACGATAAATGGCGTTTGACTCCTGCTCCCAAGCGCGCCGAGATCCTCTACCGCGCCGCCGAAATCCTGATCGAACGCAAAGAAGACTACTCGCGCGACATGACGCGTGAGATGGGCAAGGTCCTCGCCGAAACCCGGGGCGACGTGCAAGAAGCGATCGACATGACGTATCTGATGGCTGGCGAAGGCCGCCGTCAGTTTGGCCAGACCACTCCCTCCGAGTTACCCAATAAATTCGCGATGTCCGTTCGCACCCCGGTAGGTGTCGCCGGACTGATCACGCCGTGGAATTTTCCGATGGCGATCCCGTCGTGGAAGGCGATGCCCGCGCTGGTAACAGGCAATACAGTAGTGATCAAGCCCGCCGAAGATACGCCGCTATCCACCTACAACCTGATGCAGGTGCTCACCGAAGCCGGCCTGCCGCGCGGCGTGATGAACGTAGTGTTTGGTGATGGACCCAATGCTGGCGCGCCGATCCTCAGTAACGAGGACGTCAACCTGGTGAGCTTCACTGGTTCAACCGAGGTAGGCCGCATCGTTAGCCAAGCCTGCGCGCCCACATTCAAGAAGTGCCACCTGGAAATGGGCGGCAAGAACATCATCATCGTGATGGACGACGCGAACCTCGATCTCGCCGTGGATGGCGCGGTGTGGGGCGGTTTTGGCACCAGCGGGCAGCGTTGCACGGCTGCGAGCCGCGTTGCGGTGCACAAAAAAGTATACGGCGAGTTCGTCGAGAAATTCGTCGCCCGCGTGAAGGCGTTGAAAGTCGGCGACGGGCTCGACCCCTCTACGGACATGGGGCCAGTGATCAACGAACAGCAACTAAACACCGTGATGAAATACGTGCAGATCGGCAAGGACGAAACGGCGAAGCTCGCGACTGGCGGGCATCGTTTGGAAAGCGGCGCGTGGGGACGCGGCTGGTTCCACGAGCCGACCGTTTTTACCGATTGCGGCCCGAAGATGCGTATCGCGCAGGAAGAAATTTTCGGCCCCGTTGTGGCCGTGATTCCGTTCGAGGATTTCGACGAAGCGCTGGAAATTGCGAATGGCGTGAGCTACGGCCTCTCGGCCTCGATTTATACGCGCAATGTGAACAATGCCTTCGTCGCGCAACGCGAGCTGCAAACTGGCATCGTCTACGTCAATGCTCCCACCATCGGCGCGGAAACACATCTGCCCTTCGGCGGCATCAAGAACACCGGCAACGGTCATCGCGAGTCAGGCGAAGCCGCGCTCGATTTCTATTCCGAGTGGAAGACAATCTACATCGATTACTCGGACCGTCTACAGCGCGCGCAAATCGACAACGCTGAGTAAGGGTTAAGAGCGCAAAACCTGGCATGCCCGCTGCGCCGCCAAAGGCGCGCGGGTCCCAGCGGCCGCTACAAAGTCAACTGCGGCGGCGGTCTTCCGCGCGCCATCCCGGTGAGGCTAGACTTTCAATCCGATTAATCGCATCAATTCCAGCGCGTTGCTTTTCGCTACTACGCCTTCGCGTAATTTGTAATCGAATCGCATCCTGCCGCCTTCGACGTAATCCTGAAAATGCACGTTACGTATCGCGCCGGGGAGCGCGTCGGCAATGTCGGTCAGCGCCAGATCGTGCGTAGTCACGATCCCCATCGCGCCGCGATCGAGCAACGCTCGTAGCAAACCCTCCGCACCGATTCTTCTGTCGTTTGAGTTGGTCCCTTCCAGCAATTCGTCGAACAGGAACAGTAGCGGCGCGGCGCCTTCGGTCAGTTCAAAGACATCCTTAATGCGCAATATCTCGGTGTAGAAACTGGATCGATTTTCCTGCAAGGAATCGACGCGCCGAATGCTTGTACCTAACGAGAGGGAAGTTAGGCACAGCGATTTGCCGCGAATCGGCGCACCCGCCATCGCCAGCACAGCGTTGATTCCAGCCGTACGCAGGTGAGTGCTTTTCCCGGACATGTTCGAGCCGCTCACCAAGAGCACTCGCGTATCCGCATCGAGCCGCACGTCATTCGGTACGCACGCCGCCGACGGAATCAATGGATGTCCTAGCGCTTCGCCGACGAAGACCGCCGGCAAATCGGGTTCGCTCTCCGCAAATTCGGGGAAAGGATCGTCCGGATGCTCGTAGGAGTAACCGGCGAGCGAAAGTAATGCTTCCAGTTCTGCGGTAATATCCACCCACACGCGCATCTTGCCGCCCCACTGCCTGCGCCAGGCGTCGGCGGCCATTGCGGTTTGTACTGTATAAAGAGCTGGCAGCTCCAGTAGCTGCGCGAGCAATCCGCTACGCGCGTCAATCCAGTACACGATGCGCGCCAGTTCCCGGATTGCCTGCGACGCGGTGTGGCTGCCGCTTTTCAGTTCTGTTGCGAAGGCTTGCAGCCGTGGCGAAGTGAACGGTTCGTGTTCGAGGCGCTCGAGGATATTGGAGAAAAGCACCAGGCCCTCAGCGTTGCATGCCACGCCGGAAACAACGCGCACCGCACGCGGGCGCAGCCAGCGCAGGATCGCACTTTCGATCAGCAGAACAACCAGCAGGGGCAAAGGCTTCAAAGTGAACAAGTAATATCCGACAGCGGCAGCGGCTGAGAGCGCCGACAAGGCGTTGGCTACTCGGACCGAGCTTCCGGGAAGCGACGGCCCGGCTTCCGCCCAGCTGATCAACGAACGCGGGTCCAATCGAACTCGAAGGTCTTCGCCAATCAGCGCCAACTCCTCGCGCAGATCCAGTCTCGCACGCAGTTCTGCGATCACACTGTGGCGTTCCCGTATATCGCAAATGGGCGATACGGCTGTGAGCCATCGTGCGAGACATTCTTCGCCCATCGGCAGGCGAGCTGTGGAGAGGAGCTGGAAGAGGCAGCCCTTGCCGAAAAGATCGAGGTCTTCCGCGTAAACGTGTTTGGGGTTATGAAACCGCTCGCCTGTCGCTCCGGTACCCTGCCAGCGGTCCTCGATGCGCGCGATGCCTTGATCATAAAAGACGGCAGCGCCTGACGCGCGCGCTCGAGCGCGCAGCACGAATTCGTGCGCCAGCGCGAGGCCGGCGTAAACTGTGACGGGAAGCGCCAGCCAATAGGCCGAAAGCAGGTGGTCTTTCAGCGCAAGCCATGCGAGTAAGATCCCAGCAACAATCGTCGCCAGTTTCGAATTGCCAATTCGCGCGTGCAGGTTTTCTTTGGCACGGACGACTTCGCGGCGCGACTCCAAGCGACTGGTATACTCGGCGCGAGGCTTCGGCAAATCTACCTCCGGGACAACGCAGCCTAGTCTACACTTCCAGCGCACCCAACCCGGAAGAGTTCGCGCTCTATTATTATTTTTTGTTGCCCGGGCCACTCAAAAGACCCGACAGAAGACTTCAATCACGGTTGGCTTGCAGGAAGGTACTCACGAGGCGGCTGAACTCGTCTGGCTTTTCCAGATACATCAAGTGGCCGGCGTCCTCGACAACCACGCGCCGCGAGTTGGGGATGCCGTTTTCTATGACGCCCGCGTGCGCATGCACGTCGGGAATGTCTTGATCTCCGACAAGTATCAGGGTCGGGACTCGTATTTCGCCCAGACGCGCGACGGCTGGGCGCGTCGGTCTGGCCATATCGTCGTGCGTCAGGTCCTGAGGGCTGGCGGTCAAGATTTCGCTTAACTTCTTCTTCGCTTCAGCGTGATCGGCCGCGAGAACGTATTTGTCGTTTACCCAGTTCGTGATTAGGCCCGGGACATCACTCTTCTGCATCGGCGCCTCGTTCTTCATTGTGCGCATGAGAAAGTGGTCCGAGAACCCATAGCCGTCGACTACGGCGCCCACCAGCACCAACTGCTCCACCAGAGCCGGATGCTCGAGAGTGAAGTTAATCGCGAGAGCGCCTCCATGCGAGCTCCCGACGAGCATCGCGCGTTTGATTTGCGAATGGCGCAGGAGCGCTTGCAGGTCGTCGGTCTCGAAGTAGGGCTGCGTGGTCACAGGCGAGCGCCCATAGCCTCGGCGGTCGTAGCGAATCGTGTGGAATTGCTTGCAGAACGCGGGCCACACACCATCCCAAACTGCCGAGTGGGCGATTCCGTCGTGAATCAGCAGCACGGCTTCCGGGCCCGTCCCACATTCTTCGTAGTAGATTTTCGAGCCGTCCAGATCGAGAAAGTTACCCCGGGGTGTCTGCGGAAGCGATTGTCCGAGGGCTGGGGGAAGCGTTACGGCGAGCGCTAGAACGCAAATCATAAAGCGAGCAATCGCCGAAGCCCTCCGATAAATGTCCATGACGCTCACCTCCCGACACGTGGTGCGCCGCCCAATATACGCTGAAGCCGCGATTCCTGTCAGTGGCGTTGACAGCGCTGTTCCAGGTCATCAAAATAATCGCGGGCTGCCCCGGGGGCGACAGGCGCGCTTTATGGGTGTAAGAATTCGATTGAAAATTGCGGGCGGTTGGGCGCGCGCCGTCTAGCTTCGAGGTCAAAATCGATGATTCGACGCGTGTCGTTCGCTCTTTTCGTATGTGTTTTCTTGTTCTTCGCCCCAGCACTGGCGTCTCAGGCGGGCGATGCAAGCCATTCGGCAATCGCGGCAGAGTCGTCGGGTGGTGGTTGCGTTGCTGATCTGAGTGCGGACGAGCGGACCGGCCACGGATTCGATCTTGCGAATCTGGACCGCTCGGTGTCCCCCTGCGACGACTTCTTCAAGTTTGCCGATGGCGGTTGGATCAAGACGCATCCCATACCTCCGGCCTATCCACGTTGGGCGACCTTCGATCAGCTCCGCGACAGTAACGAAGAGGTACTCCATCAGATCCTCGAGGAGGCGGCCAAGGACAAGACAGCCGGGCCCGGTTCGAATCTGCAAAAGATTGGCGATTTCTACGCGAGCTGCATGGATGAAACCGGGATTGAAGCCGCGGGAACAAAGCCGCTGGATGCGGAATTTCAGCGCATCGCTGATTTAAAGAATACAGAGGAACTGCAGTCCGAGGTAGCGCGTCTGCAACGCGTTGGCGTGCGCGCGCTTTTCCGTTTTGATGCCGCGCAAGATTACAGGGACAGCACTCAGGTGATCGCGGTGGCGCGCCAAGGCGGCCTGGGATTGCCGGATCGCGATTACTACACGAAGGACGACGAGAAGTCCAAGCAGCTCCGCGCCGATTACTTGCAGCACGTCACGAGTATGTTCAAGCTTCTGGGCGACAGCGACGCGGCCGCCGCGGCCGAAGCCAAGACGGTGATGGACATCGAAACTTCGCTCGCGAAATCCTCGATGACGCGCGTAGAGTCGCGCAATCCCGACAACACGTATCACAAAATGCAGATCGCAGAGCTTTCCGGGATCACACCGCATTTCGCATGGGTATCGTTCCTGGATGGCGTCGGAGCGCCGCGTGTCTCCGAGATGAATATCGCGCAGCCAGATTTCTTCAAGGAAATGGATGCTGTTCTCGTCAGTGTTCCGCTCAATGATTGGAAAATCTATCTTCGCTGGCACGTAATTCATAGCGCGGCTCCGGCCCTTTCGTCGAAATTCGTGGACGAAAACTTCAATTTCTATGGACGCCAGCTTCAGGGCACGCAGGAGCTTCTTCCGCGCTGGCGCCGTTGCGTGCAATCGACCGATCTGCAATTGGGCGAAGCGCTCGGGCAATTCTACGTGCAGCGCGCCTTTCCGCCGGAAGCGAAAGCCAAGGCTGTGGCGATGGTCAAGAATCTGATGGCCGCGCTGCGCGACGACCTCGCGACCCTGGATTGGATGAGTCCGGAAACGCGGAAACAGGCGACCGTGAAGCTCGACGCCATCATGATCAAGATCGGCTACCCGGACAAATGGCGCGATTATTCCGCGTATCGCGTGGACCGCGGGCCGTACATTGAGAATGTTCGGCGGGGTAGCGCATTCGCAGTGGCTCACGATATGTCGGAAATCGGCAAGCCGGTGGATCGTACAGAGTGGGGAATGACGCCGCCCACGGTGAACGCTTATTACAATTCTTCGATGAACGAGATTGTCTTTCCCGCCGGAATTTTGCAGCCGCCGTTTTACGATCCTAATCGTGACGACGCAATGAATTACGGCGGCATCGGAGCGGTGATCGGGCATGAAATGACTCACGGCTTCGATGATCAGGGCGCAAAGTTTGACGCACAGGGCAATCTCAAGAACTGGTGGACACCCGAGGACCTGGCGAATTTCAAAGCGCGCGGCGATTGCATCCAGAAGCAATTCGACAGCTTCGAAGTCGAGGCGGGACTGCACGAAAACGGCAAACTTGTCGAAGGGGAAAGCATCGCTGACCTGGGCGGCGTCACGATCGCATACGCGGCGCTGCAGAAGCCCATGGAAGGGAAGCCAACGCCGCCTGAGATTGACGGGTTCACGCCGGAGCAGCGTTTCTTCCTGGCCTTCGCGCAAATATGGGCTGGGAGCGAGCGGCCCGAATATGCGCGCATGATCGTCGCGACTAATCCGCATCCGCTGAATAGGTTCAGGACGAATGCGCCGCTATCGAACACGCCGTCATTCGCCAAGGCTTGGAATTGCAGCGCGAATTCGCCGATGGTGCGTGCGGAGGCGCTGCGTTGCAGGATTTGGTGAACCGTTGTCGGGGAGCGCGTTCTTTGGCGTGGAGCACGGAGGGTTGCGGTCTCGTGTTTCAGGCGAGGTCGGCGATGAGGCTCGCGAGGCAAGCCTCGCTACGAAAGGGCGGGGGCAAGCCTCGCACTCCAAGACCAACCGCGCTCTGGTTTTATGGGAAGCTCGATCGGAAGAGTTTACGATTATGGATTTGCTAGCACTGAGGAAGTGACGGGCGATGATGGAGGAGTCCAGACGGGTTCTTGCACGCCGGTCTGTGCATATTCGCGATACCAGAGCGCCTCGCTCGCTCTTTGCCACAAGCGCGTGGTGATCCACAGGAGAATCATCAGCTGACTTAGCAGGAACGCGATGATATTGGACTGTGGACTCAGAAGCGTCATCCAGACGTACAGACCGATAGCGAACAGCGCTAAGCCGACGACGGCGATCCGAATATAGAGCCAGAGCAGCGAAAAGAAGTTGTGCCACAGCACACGGGCCGCGTGGCGGAGTGCTTTGTGCATTCTCCTTTCGTCATCAGCGACGGCGATGATTTCGGCCATGTCAAACCACAAACGCACGATTGCGAGTAGCAGGAGAATGGCGAGACCTGCCGCTAGGAAGAAATACACCGCCGGGAACGGAGAGATCGAAACCTCGTCGATGTGGTCGTAGAGTGCGCCTACGCCCGCACCTATGGCTCCGATGGGAAGCAACACAATCGCGAAATAGATCAGAAGGCGGACGAACCGCCAGAAATAGTGGCCGGAAGCCTCGAAGAACGAGGAGGCCTGAGGCTTTTCGTCGCGCACGTACGTGGCAACAATGCCGCCGGTCACAAACAACATAAAGATAGCGAAGACGATAGAGAAATGGATCACCGCCGGACCCTGAAACTCGATCGGCGAATTTTGCAGCTGGCCAAGCTCAATCAGCGCGGAGACATCCCAACCATCCACCAGACGTCGCGAGGCGAGGCTGTGGTTCAGCGTCCCGGACGCGCGGTCTACCATTCCCTGAGTGGACAGGAAGCCGAAAATCAGTGTGACGGCGAACATCCACCACACCAGACGCTGCCATCTCCACACCAAGGCAGCGCCCGCCCAAAACGTTTTCGGTCTTGTTCCAGACATTCTCCTCACTCCTTCGATTTTTCTAGGTCAGCCACGCAAGCAGTTGCGACAGCCACTCGCTGGCGAAAACCCACATATTCCTCAACTTGTACACGGCGTATGAGTCCGATTTTTTTACGTAGCTGTTGTTGAAAAAATCGCGATCCATAGTGATCTGATTTTGCGGATCAATTTGTGCGGAAACGATTTTGGCTTTACGGTCGTATTGGTAGCGCACCCAGCGGTCCCGCCCATCCCAGTGTTCGGTGGCCGTGTAGCCGTCGTCAAATTTCATCAGCAGGTCAACGGGGAAAGTAAAATCGCCCTTGCGCTGCACGGTGACGTAGGTACGGTACACCTGGTCTTTATTTTTGCCGGAGTCAGAGTGCTTCTCCCACCATTTCAAGGGATCGGAATGCGCGTTTCCGACTTCGTAGTCCAGAACGTTGGTGCCATAGACGGACTGATTGAAATACCAGCGCAGATCTTTTCCGGAAACTTCCTCGATCGTTTTCAGGAAATCTTCGCCGGTGGGATGGGTGAAGCGGTAACGCATGAAATAGGTGTGCAAGGCGTTGCGCAGCGTGTCTTCGCCGATGACTTTTTCGAGGGTAATCAGCATAGTGGCCGTCTTGCCGTAGGTGATGCCTGCGTAGGAATTGCTGTCAATAAATTTCCAGGCGAAGCGCGAGATCGGATCCATGTCCGGATCGTCGAGATACGAAACCCGCTGCAGCTGTGTTTCTCCCAGATGCGCGAAAGGAAAATTGATGGCCGACGTGTCCCTGCCGTACAGAGCATCCATCACTTTCACTTCCGTATAGCTGTTGATTCCTTCGTCGAGCCAGGCCTCCTCGAATTCGTTCGTCGCAACCATCCCGTACCAATACTGGTGACCAAATTCGTGCTCGACGACGATTTCCGGCGCGAGCAATCCGTTGGGCATCCACCAGTTGGTACCCGCAGTAATCAGCGTTGGATACTCCATACCGCCCGCATCGCCTCCGCCATGCGACGGGTCGACTACGGTAATCCGGTCGTAGGGATAAGGCCCATACCATTGGTCAAAGAGCCCGAGCGTTCCTTTGAGGACCTTGATGTAACGGGGCGCTGAGGGCATATTCCCCGGCGACATCAGCACATGAATGTGCACGGGGCCTTGGCTGCCGGTCCAGGAGTCTTCGACGACCGTGAAGCTCGGGCTCGCGGTCCAGGAAAAATCGTGGACGTCTTCGGAGTGATACGCGAGGGTCTTGCTGCCGTCCGGATTATTGGCGCTGGAAACCAGGTCGCCGCCTGCGCCGACGATTTCATTTTGGGGCAGCGTGATCTTTACATCGAATGTACCGAAGTCGGCGAAGAATTCCGTAGTGGCGTGAAACTGGTGGCAGTTCCAAGCGTTTTTCCACCACACGCCGACCTTGGGAAACCACTGGCCCACCATATCGAAATCGTGGGCGTAGCCGGTGCGCGCGACGACCTTCGGAAGCTGATCGTGGAAGCTCATGCGAAACGTCACGGAAGCTCCAGACGCGATGGGCTGCGGCAAGCTGACTTGAAATACGCTGTGATCGTTGACGTTATGATCGTCCGGCTGGATGAATTGCATTTTGGCGGTGAGATCGCCCATGCCCTCAACTTCCAGTTTATCGACGGTTATCGACCCGTAATGTTTTGGATCCCACTCGGAGTCGGGGCCATTGCCGCGCGTGCCGGCAACACGGACTTCGGTCATGAAAGTCGATTGCGGTTGAAACGCGTTCAGGTAGAGATGGAACGGAAAGGCCTGTTGTGGCTGTCCGGTGAGGTTGTGATAGGTCAGCGTTTCGGTGGCATCAATAGTATGTTTCGTTGGATCGAGCTTGGCATCAATTTCGTAGGCCACCACACGCGTGGAGAGCGGCTTCTCTGCGGTATCGCTCGAATCGGCTTGCGGCTTTGCTTCCGCTTTCTTCGTGGCCGTTTGCGAAAAAATGGGCCTGCCGAAAAGCAACACCGCGGCGGCAATCACCAATACTCGCGCTCGTCGCATCCTTCCTCCATACCGCCATGCATCTTCCAGGGAATATTTGCGGGGCAGAAAAGCGAGTACACAGTATGATACGTTGCCACTGCGCGCAAGTTTGGCATGGAAGATTTTTGACGCTGCGCCAGCGCAGGGACTGGAGACTTCTTTTCGCTGTTGGGTTCGGCTCGGTTGTTTATTCAGCGACGGCAGCGAGGGCGCCAAGTTGACGCTACGCGTTACAGCGTCTAAACTTAAATTATTGCAGGGTTTGGCTGGCGCCGCACAGGCGGCCCGAGTTCAGCTTTTACGGATTCCGGTGAGTTCAACGGTCCTACAACAAAAACGCCACCAGCAGATTTTGACGGATTTGGTGCGCGAGTACATCGAGACAGGCGAGCCGGTCTCCTCGCGCAGCATTGCAAACCGCCACGTCGAGCCGCTCAGTTCTGCCACCGTGCGCAACGTAATGGCCGATCTGGAAGATGCCGGCTTGCTCTACCAGCCGCACACATCCGCAGGACGGGTTCCAACAGCTGCTGCATATCGTTTTTTTGTGGAGCAGGTGGCAGCGCAGGCTACGGCCAGTCCCGAGGATCGCTTGTGGATTCGCCGCGAGCTCGCGGCGGCACAGACTCCCGAAGCGGTGATGGAGCGCGCGAGCCACGTGCTGGCTGCCGTTTCGCGTGGACTGGGGATTTTTATTGCGCCGCCTCTGGCGCGCAGCGTGGTCGAGCATCTTCGTTTTCTACTGCTGCCCGATGGGCGGGTTTTGATTATTTTGATCTCGGGCGGCGGTGTGACCCGCGACAAATTGATTCGGCCGGAGCGCCCTTTCAAGCAGGAAGACCTCGATCGTACGGCGGAATATTTGAATCGGCATTACATCGGCTGGACGCTGGAAGCCATGCGCGCCGACCTGCGGAAGCAAGTCGAGCAGGATCGCGAGCAGTACGGCAGGCTGGCCGGTGACGCGCTGCTTTTGTGCGACCCCAGCATCCTGGGCGATGTGGCCGAGCGGAAGATTTACGTGGACGGCGCGGCGCAGATCGCCTCCTCCCCGGATTTCACCAATCCGCAACAATTGCGCGAACTGCTCGAAGCCATTGAAGAAAAAGACCGTTTGATCGCACTCTTGAGCGGATGCATCGAATCGCCCGAGCCGGTGCACGTGGAGCTGGGCCTGGACAAGATCTCAAATGCCGGAAAACATCTTGCCATCGTTTCGGCTTCGTATTCATCTAAGGATCAGGTGCAGGGGACTCTGGGTATCCTTGCTCCGATGCGCATGCACTACGAACGGGTGATCACGGCCGTCGCGTTCATGGCGCAATTTTTTTCGGAAGGACAAGAGGGGAGTTAATTTCCTTGGCTTCTTATAAGAATCATAAGGACAGCGAAAATCCGAATCCGAGATTCGGTGCGGCTGCGGGCCGTGCAGAAGAGCCAGCGGGGAATCCGGCTGCGTCAGATGCGGGTTCCGCCGGCGATTCCGGTTCGGTGGGCAACGGCTCTGCGGCCGAGCAGTTGCAGAAGCTTCTCGCCGAGAAGCAGGAATTGACCAACACGCTGGTCCGCCGGCAGGCGGATTTTGAGAATTATCGCAAGCGGATTGAGAAAGAACGCCAGCAGGAGCGTCATCGCGGAGTGGAGGGGCTCATCGAGCAGCTTCTGCCGGTGCTGGATGCGTTTGATCGGGCGCTCGTCGGTCACGACGATCCCGCGAACGCGGATTATCGCAAGGGATTCGAGATGATTCGTGGGCAATTGTGGAGCGCGCTGGCGAAACAAGGCCTGGAGCGCATCCAAGCGGTGGGCAAGGAATTCGATCCGCATGTGCATCACGCGGTTGAGAACGTCGAAACCGCGGAGCACGCTGAAGGCGTGGTAGTGGACGAATTGCAGCCGGGTTATCTGTTTCACGGCCGCGTGTTGCGTCCCGCGATGGTACGCGTGTCGTCGCCGCCCGCGAACTAGTATCCGGGTTTTTGTGTCTCGATCTATTCAATTTGAATTCAATGTTTGGCTGACGGTCTGTCGAAGTGGGTTTGCGTCGAGGCATTGTTGGTTTCGACGGGTCGAAGCGTGGGTTTTTCGTTTCTAGTCTAGGGAGAACAGCAGATTATGGCAGGAAGTAACAACACTGATTTCTACGAAGTGCTGGGGGTGGCGCGGGACGCGTCGCCCGACCAGATAAAATCGGCGTACCGCAAGGCAGCGATGCAGTGGCATCCCGACCGCAATCCTGGAAATAAAGAGGAGGCCGAGCACAATTTTCGCGCGGCTTCGGAGGCCTATGCAGTTCTTTCCGATCCGCAGAAGCGCTCGATCTACGACCGCTTTGGCGCGGCGGGTCTGGGCAATCGCGGGTTCGATACGGGATTCAACTCCACGATTTTCGAGGAATTTCAGGACATTCTCGGCGATCTATTCGGTTTCGACGAAGTTGTCGGAGGCGGGCGACGGCGCACCGGCCGAGGGGCGCGCGGGCAACGTGGAGCGGATGTTCGTTACGACATGACGCTGAGTTTCGAGGAAGCTGCGGCAGGCGTCGCCAGCAAAGTCAATTTGTCTCGTCACGAATTGTGCGAGACCTGCAAGGGGACTGGCGCGAAGCCGGGGACCGGCATGTCCACGTGCCGCACTTGCGGCGGGCGCGGGCAGATGTCGTACTCGCAAGGATTCTTCTCGATCACACGCACGTGTCCCGCGTGCCAGGGTGCCGGGCAAACGATCAAGGAAGCATGCGTAACGTGCCGCGGCCAGGGTCGCATTGAGCGCGAGCGTGTTTTGGAGGTCGGCGTTCCGGCCGGAGTGGATTCGGGCACGCGTTTGCGAATGGCCGGACAAGGCGAGCCGGGCATTAACGGCGGGCCCGCGGGCGACCTCTACATTTTTCTGGAAGTTAAAGAGCACGCGTTCTTCGAGCGCCGAGGTTCGGACCTAATCTGCGAGATTCCGATCAGTTTTTCGCAGGCCGCGCTGGGCCAGAAGATCAAAGTTCCGACGCTGAAGGGAGAGGAAGAACTCGAAATCCCTGAAGGAACGCAATCCGGCCAGATTTTCCGCAAGAAGGGCAAAGGTCTGCCCAATCCGCACGGTGGGCGCGGCGATCTCTATATCAGCATTCGCGTGGTTGTCCCGGCGAAGGTCTCGCGCGAGCAGCGACGCATGCTCGAACAGCTCGGCCAGTCATTGAAGGTTGAAAACAAACCCGCCGAACGGAACTCCACGTTCTTCGACAAAGTGAAAGACATCTTCGGCTAGAGACCCCGCTCTCCTACTGATCCGCGCTAGCGATGGATTCGGGAGTCTGAGAGTCAACCCTGAAAACGGCGACCAGACGCACGGCTTCGTTCGTCGGAATGAACAGTGACGACTGCGGATTGAATTCGATTTTCAGATTTACGGTCGTGTTCGGAAGTATCCGAAAGAATCCGTCGACAATGTGATCTGATGAAACTTGGATTTGCGACAGCCCGCTATCCAGGACGAGCGGGCGGATTACGCCGTCGGATGTCACGATGCAGTTCAAGCCGACACTTCCGCACGAGTTTTCTTGAAGGGAGTCGCTCGCGCTGGGCTGATTCTGTGACAGGCGCAGACGGATTTGACGGTACGCGTCTGCGGGTACGGCCACATCCTCGAAAGTCCCCGGTGCGCGCGAATCGCTACTACTTGCCAATAAGTCCAGTTGCATCGGCTGCTTTACCAGCTTCGGAGCCAATTCCTGCCAGTCGGGTGACTCCTCATCGGCTGTTGCGCTCGGATTGGCCTCCATTCCTCGAAGAGTCACGAAAATATGCTGAATCCGTGCCGGCTGGCCTTCGGTGGCTGAACTGAGGGATGAGGTTATTCGCGGATGAACGTTTCCCTTTGCTTGATTGAGTGAGCAATTGGATGTGCCGCCGGAAATCGTTCCGCCGCCTGGGTCGGAGATAAATACGAAACAAGAGTTATCGCAGCCGATTAGTCCTAGGGAGAGAGACAATATTGTAACGAAGACCGTTTGAGACGGCGTAATTGCTGCCCGGGTCCGGTGTGCACGGCGCATCGAACGCCTCGATGCAGGGATTATGCGAGCGGGAATCGCGGCAGTCAAGTCATGGTCGGTCCCGCCTGGCGCGGCTTCGCCTTGCTCGTACGTTTGCATATCGCAAGGTACAATCAGTGCCATGCGGCGCCGCTTTTTCGTCGACCATTTTGATGATGGGACTGCCACGGTTCGCGGCGATACAGCCGAACATCTTGGGCGCGTGCTGCGAGCGGAACCTGGACAGCTCTACGAGCTTAGCGACGGCGAGCATGTTTGGCTCGGGCGAGTCGAGCGCGTGGGATTGCTCAAGCGCGGAGACAACCGCGTCGAATTCTCGTTGGTCGAACCGATCGCGGTGCAAGAACCCGGGTTACATCTGCAATTGCTGATCGCTTTGGTGAAATTCGATCGGTTTGAGTGGTGCCTGGAAAAAGCGAGCGAACTTGGCGTCGGCGAAATCACTCCTCTGATTGCGGCCCGAACGGATAAGGCTCTGGTTGGCGCCTCGGCCAAGCGCCAGGCGCGCTGGGAAAAGATTCTGCTCGAATCCGCGCAGCAGTCGCGGCGCCTGCGGCCCGCTAAAATTGGCGAGGCCGTCACGCCGGAGGAGGCTTATGCGGCTAGCAGCGCGGAATGCAAGTTGCTGCTGTCCGAACGCAGCGATGCGCCCGCGATTCATGATGTGTTGCAGAACGTGACTGCGCGTACCGCGGCGGTCTCGATTGGTCCAGAGGGTGGATGGACCGACGATGAACTTGTCCTGGCGCGCGCGGCTGGCTTTACCGAGGCGTCGCTGGGGCAACTTGTTCTGCGTACAGAAACGGCGGTGCTAGCATCGCTCGCGATTTTGCAATTCGCGCTGGATGTCTGAGGCCCACCGCAGAGACGCAAAGGGCGCAGGAGAAAAGCCAAGGCGAAACTTAACACCGAGGTCACCGACTAACGGCAGAGGACATGCAGACCTAGAGCCAAACGCTAACGCGACGCTCAAAGCTTCCATCTGCGTTTATCTGTGTTCATCTGTGGTGTTTTTTTGGTCCTGAATGTAGGCGCGCGCACGTTCCGACCACATCGCAAGCACTTGGCGCGCGCTGTCTTGCCGTGTTATAAATATTTGAGCGACGAATGTTGGATATCTCCCAGTCGAACCCGCCGAATCCGAATGGCGCTCCCTCTTTGCCTCAATTGCGGCGCGAGCTGCGCAGCTGGACGCGCGATCTTGCGGTGGCGCTTGGCCTGGCGCTGGTCATCATCATCTTTCTTTACCAGCCGGTAAAGGTGGAAGGCACCAGCATGGCTCCACTGCTGAGCGATCAGGAGCGCATCTTCATCAATAAATTCGTGTATCGCTTCGAGCCGATCGACCGTGGCGACGTGGTCGTTTTCTGGTATCCTCTCGACCATTCGAAATCGTTCATCAAGCGCGTAGTAGGATTGCCGGGTGAGACCATCGAGTTGCGCGCCGGACACGTGTACGTGGACGGCAAGGAACTCGCCGAGCCGTATGTTCCGGCGAGCTATCTCGACGGTTCCAGTTACGGCCCGATGAAGATCCCTGAAGGAAATTATTTTGTGATGGGTGACCACCGGGACAGTTCGAACGATTCGCGGGTGTTTGGTCCAGTCAGCCGTCCTTATATTTACGGGAAAGCGGTCTTCGCCTATTGGCCGGTGGATCATTTCGGTTCGCTGACCTATTCGTCCACGGTAAACGCGGCATCGCGATGAACTCTTCTGGAGGACACACTGACGCAGCAGCCCGCAGGTCGCGCGACGCTCGCGCTGGAAGACGGAAGAGTATTTAGCGGCCGCGCGGCCGGCGCTCGCACGCGCCGTGGCGGAGAAGTTGTTTTCAACACCAGCCTCACCGGCTACCAGGAAGTTTTCACCGATCCCAGCTATTCCGGCCAGATTGTCTGCCTCACTTATCCGCACATCGGGAACGTCGGGGCGAATCCTGACGACGAAGAATCGCCCAAGCCGTATATCGAAGCGCTCGTGGTGCGCGAGTTTTCGCCCCTCGCTTCCAATTGGCGCTCGAGCGAATCGGCACAGCAATATTTGGAACGGCACGGCGTGCCGGTGATCTGGGATTTGGACACCCGCGCCTTGGTGCGCCATCTGCGCGAAGTGGGTGCATTGCGAGGAGTGCTGGCGACTGATGGAACTCCTGTCGAAGAATTGATCGCTGAGGCGCGCGCGCTGCCGACGATGGCCGGTCAGGAGTTGGCGGGCCGAGTGAGTACTGCGCGGCAGTACTCCTGGACGAAAGGCTCGATTGATCTGGCTTCGCCGCTTTCTGTATTCGCAGCGGCGGGCGCCTCCGCTGCGGCTGCGTCATCAAGAGAAAGCTTAGGGGGTCGGAGCTTTAGCTCCGACAGTCGCCGGCCGAAAAATAGAGGGGCGTTAGCCCCAGACGAACAACAGCGTTACAAAGTAATTGCCTACGACTTCGGAATCAAACAAAACATTCTGCGGCTTCTTGTGGATCACAATTGCGAAGTCACGGTCGTACCGGCGCGGACTTCTGCCGAGGATGTCCTGGCCCGCAAGCCGGATGGCGTGTTCCTCTCGAATGGTCCTGGGGATCCCGAACCGATCGGCTATGCGGTGGAGAATATTCGCAGGCTTCTCGGACGCGTGCCGATCTTTGGTATTTGCCTCGGTCATCAACTTTGTGGTCTGGCGCTGGGTGGCCGCACCTTCAAATTGAAGTTTGGGCATCACGGTTCGAATCATCCCGTAAAGAACCTGCTGACGCAGAAGGTGGAAATCACGGCGCAGAATCACGGTTTTTGCGTGGACCCCGAGTCGCTGCCGTCGAGCGATGTCGAAATCACGCACTTGAATTTGAACGATCACACGAATGAAGGCATGCGCCATCGGTCGTTGCCGCTCTTTAGCGTGCAATATCATCCGGAAGCGTCGCCTGGCCCGCACGATGCGCGATATTTGTTCAATGATTTCATCGCGCTGATGGACGAGACGGGGCGATGACGACAGCCAGCGCGCATTGGTTTCGCGAGCAGTACGACGCCGCTCGGACCAGGCCCTAATGGGAAGAAATGCCGAAACGGACTGACATCAAGAAAATTCTGATTATCGGGTCTGGGCCGATTGTGATCGGGCAGGCTTGCGAGTTTGACTATTCCGGGACACAGGCTTGCAAGGCCCTTCGTGCGGAGGGCTACGAAGTCGTCCTGGTGAATTCGAATCCCGCGACGATCATGACCGACCCGGAAATCGCGGACCGCACTTACATCGAGCCGCTGTCGAAGGAATATCTGGAAGCGATCATCGCTGCGGAACATCCTGACGCGCTGCTTCCTACCGTGGGCGGGCAAACCGGCCTGAATCTTGCCGTGGAGCTTGCGGAAGCCGGCATCCTCGAAAAATACAAAGTGCAACTCATTGGCGCGTCGCTCAACGCGATCAAGATCGCCGAGGATCGCCTGCTGTTCAAGGATGTCTGCCGCAAAATTGGCCTCGAGGTCCCGGCGTCGGAAGTAGTCACGACTGTGCCTGACGCAATACGGCTTGCCGATCAGCTCGGTTATCCAGTCGTGATCCGGCCATCGTTTACCTTGGGCGGCACGGGCGGTTCGATTGCTTACAACCACGAAGAATTTGCGGACTTGATTGCGCGCGCGCTAGACGCAAGCCCGGTGCACCAGGCGTTGATCGAAGAATCGGTGCTGGGTTGGAAGGAATTCGAGCTTGAGGTGATGCGCGACCACCGAGACAACTTCGTGGTGATCTGCTCGATCGAGAATTTCGACCCCATGGGTATTCATACCGGAGATTCCATCACCGTAGCTCCCGCGCAGACGCTGACCGACAAGGAATATCAGCGCATGCGCGACGCGGCTGCGGCGATCATCCGCGAAGTCGGCGTCGAAACGGGCGGCTCGAACATTCAGTTTGCGATTGATCCCGAATCCGGGCGCATGACGATAATTGAAATGAACCCGCGTGTTTCGCGCAGTTCGGCGTTGGCAAGCAAAGCGACCGGGTTTCCTATTGCGAAAATCGCGGCAAAGCTCGCTGTGGGCATGACGCTTGACGAAATTCCCAACGACATCACCAAGAAAACGCCGAGCTCGTTTGAGCCGACAATTGATTACGTGGTGGCGAAGATCCCCAAGTGGCAATTCGAAAAATTCCCCGGCAGCGACAGCACGTTGACCACACAGATGAAATCGGTCGGGGAAGTGATGGCCATCGGACGCACGTTTCAGGAAGCGATCTGCAAAGCGATCCGCTCGCTCGAGCCGAGTTCGGCGTGGCGACCGCCTGCGGAAGTCACAACTGTACTGCTACGAGAGAAATTGCATGTGCCGGGTCCGGACCGTTTGCACTGGCTTTTCGAGGCGCTCGAGCGCGGTATGCCCGCCGAGGAAGTCTGTGACCTCACGAAGATTGACCCGTGGTTTATCCGCCAGCTGCAGGAAATGCTGGCGATAGACCGGCGCGTCGCGGCGACCGCTCTTGGAAAATGTCCGCCGGACTTGTTCCTGGAGTCGAAACGTTCCGGCGCGAGCGACGAGGAAATCGCGAAATTGTGGAACGTGAAAGCTTCGAGCGTGCGCGCTCGGCGCAAGGAGTTGGGCATCCAGCCGGTGTTCAAGCGCGTGGACACATGCGCCGCGGAATTCGAATCGTTCACGCCATATCTTTATTCGACGTATGAGGAAGAGGACGAATCCGGCGCCGTGGACCGCCCCAAGGTAGTGATTTTGGGCAGCGGGCCAAACCGCATCGGGCAGGGAATCGAGTTCGATTACTGCTGCTGCCACGCGGCGTTCGCGCTGAAGGAAGACGGCTACGAAACGGTGATGGTGAATTGCAATCCGGAAACGGTTTCCACCGATTACGACACCTCGGATCGTCTTTATTTCGAGCCGCTCACGTTGGAAGACGTGCTGGCGATTCTGGATCGGGAGCAACCGCAGGGCGTCATCGTGCAATTCGGTGGGCAGACGCCACTGAATCTGGCGCTTGAGCTAAAACAAAACGGCGCGAAGATCATCGGCACCGCGCCGGAATCGATTGACCTTGCTGAAGATCGCCGCCGGTTTGGAGCGCTGCTCGATGAATTGAAGATTCCGCAGCCGCGCAACGGTACCGCTTTCGCGCCTCAAGAAGCCGTACAACTCGCGACCGAAATTGGGTTGCCGGTGCTGGTGCGCCCGAGCTATGTGCTCGGCGGTCGCGCGATGGTGATTGCCTACGATTTGAAGACGGTTGAAGAGTATGTCGCCCAGGCCGCCCTGATTGGTTCCGGGACCGATCCCAAGCGTCCAATTCTGATCGATCAATTTCTGGAAGACGCGACGGAAGTGGATGTGGACGCGCTCGCGGATGGTGAAGACGTTTTGATTGCCGGAATCATGGAGCACATCGAAGAAGCGGGCATCCACTCGGGCGACTCCTCCTGTGTGTTGCCGTCGGTGACGCTGAAGCCTTCGGTGCTGGAACGTATTCGCGATTATACTACGCGGCTCGCGCGGGCGCTGAAAGTCGTCGGACTGATGAATGTGCAGTATGCGATCCAGCGTGACACAGTGTACGTCCTGGAAGTGAATCCGCGCGCGTCGCGCACGATTCCCTACGTCAGCAAAGCTACCGGCGTGCCGCTCGCGAAGGTTGGCGCTCGCCTGATGACCGGACGCAAACTGCGCGACCTGCATCTGCCGTACACGGAAACGAATGGCGTCAAAGAGCTCATCGTCCGTAATTTCTATGCGGTGAAGTCGCCGGTGTTTCCGTTCAATAAGTTTCGCGGCGTGGACACGATTCTTGGGCCGGAGATGCGTTCGACTGGAGAAGTTATGGGCATTTCGTCCACGTTCGGGCTGGCGTTTGCGAAGGCGCAGCTTGCCGCGGGGCAGCGTTTGCCTCAGAGCGGGACAGTGTTTCTTAGCGTCAACGATCACGATAAGCGGCACGTCGCTTTTGTAGTGCAGGATTTGCTCGCGGCTGGGCTGCAAGTGGTGGCTACGCGCGGAACCGCGGCGGCACTTGCGAGCGCGGGTATTGAAGTGGAAACCGTTTACAAGGTGAACGAAGGCCGGCCGAATATTGTGGACTTGATCAAGACGGCCAAAGTGGACCTCGTGATCAATACACCGCTGGGGCGCGAATCGTTCTACGACGAGAAATCCATTCGCCGCGCGGCGGTGCGTTACAACATTCCGTGCATTACCACGCTTTCGGCGGCCAGCGCAGCGGCGAGGGGGATGCGTGCGATGGCGGGGCATGCGGTGGACGTGGCTGCGCTGCAGGACCTGCATCAGCGTAAGTCCGCTGCGCAGGCACCCGCGGCTCCGGCCGAGAAGTAGCGCGCGCTGCAAGTTGCCACTCGAGCATATTTCACGCGGTATACCGCAGAGACGCAAAGGGCGAATGGAAACACAGATACCTGAACCCCGTTTGGGTCGCGCGTTTATCTGTCGTTAACCACGTTTGTGCTATAAAATGCCACGATGAACCTCCACGGAATATTCGCACCGCTTACGACGCCGTTTGAAGCGAATGGCAGCCTTGCGCTGACACGCCTGCGCGAAAACGTGGCGCGTTACAACCAGACCGGCTTGGCGGGGTACGTTTCGAATGGTTCGACCAGCGAGTCCGTCCTGCTGAAATGGGAAGAAGTTTATCGCGTCTGGGAAACTGTGAGAGATTCCGCGGCTTCCGGCAAAATCTTGATCGCCGGGACGGGCGCTGAATCGACCGGAGAGACAATCGCGCATACGCATCGCGCGGCCAAGATCGGGTACGCTGCTGCTCTGGTACGCACACCCAGCTTTTATAAGCCTGCCATGAACCAGCACACGCTGGCAGAGCACTACCTGCGAGTCGCGGATGCCGCAACCATTCCGGTGATGGTGTATTCAGTGCCGATTTTTACGCACGTGACCGTGGAAGCGGGGCTAATCGCGCGGGTAGCACATCATCCCAACATCATCGGGATTAAAGATAGCTCCGGGAACGTGGAGGGTGTGGCCGCGATCATCGCTGCGGCGCCCACGCGCTTTCAAACTTTGGTCGGCTCCGCGGCGACGCTTTACGAATCGCTGGAAGTTGGTGCGGTCGGCGCAATCCTCGCACTGGCGGACGCTTTTCCGGAGCTGTGCGCAGAGATTTACGAATGTTCGCGCGCCGGTGACCGCGCCAAGGCGCAATCGCTTGCGGAGAAACTGATTGCTCCCTCCAGGCTGCTCGGCGCACAATACGGGATCGCCGGACTGAAGTATGCCCTCGACCGCTTGGGTTATTACGGCGGCCCGCCACGTCTTCCGCTCCTGCCAGCCAGCGACGAGGCCCGCGTGGATATTGACGCCATGTTGGCGAATCTTATGTCCCAGCCAGCGCATCTTTTGTAGGAGTTACATCCGTAGTTTCGGACGCGCTGGGAGGACACTATTCAAACGAGTTCCCGAAACTCAGGCTTCCTGTTCGGCTCGCTAGAGGCGCCCGAGTGCGGCGCAGCGTCCGGCTCTTGTTGTCGCGGCGAACGATTGGCTGCTAACCTTCGCAATTGGCGCGCGTCCCACGTTCATTGCTGCTTACCAGGCCCGCGTGTATCATGACTGCCTCCATGGAGACGCACTGCATCTCCTTCCGCGAGATTCCTCACACCACTAAGCTGTTTGCAACGTTCCTGGAAGACTTCAGTCGTGTGGCACGCTATTTCGGGCACACGCCTTCTGTCGCTGGTGCAATTTCGGCGTCCAAGGAGGTCCAGCTCGATCCCGTGGTGCGGCAGGGCGTCGTTGAGGTTTTGCGAGAGCAAAATCAGCGATTCGCCGGAACTGCCACGCTGGACCCAGAAATCACGCGCAATCTCGAGCGCTTGGCTAACGGCGCCGTTGCGATTGTCACCGGCCAACAGGTAGGGCTATTTACGGGTCCTGCCTACAGTTTTTACAAGGCGGTCACTGCCGCCGCGTATGCCGAGCAACTCACGCGCCAGGGAATTGAAGCGGTGCCGGTCTTCTGGCTGGCTACGGAAGATCACGATCTGGCGGAAATCAATCATGCAGCCTGGACCACTCGCACAGGGCTCGCTGAATATGGGTTACCCGTGGGCCAGGGCGAAGAAGGCCGGCGCGTGGGAGAAATTCCGTTGGGTGCGGCGATTACCGCGCCGGTGGTGACTGCGGTTGACACGCTCGAAGGCCCCCACGCCGCCGACGTGGCGCGCGCGCTGCGCGAATCCTACGCGCCCGATGAAACTTACGGATCGGCGTACGGGAAGCTGATGGCGCGGCTAGTCGCGGGGCGGGGAATTATTTTTCTCGATCCACTGGATTCGCGGCTTCACTATTTTGCAGCGGGAGTGTATCGGCGCGCATTGGATGAATCGGATTCGCTGCGCGATGTTTTGCTGGCACGTTCGAAGGAGCTTGAGCGCGGCGGATTCCACGCGCAAGTGAAAGTCGTGCGCGAATCGACGCTGCTTTTCTACAATGTGGATGGGATCCGGCAGCCGCTACGCCAGCGCAACGGGAAATTTTTTGCGGGCAGCACGACATTCTCCGGAGAGGAATTGCGCTCGGCAATCGATAAAACGCCTGAAGCGTTCACTCCGAATGTGTTGTTGCGTCCAGTCGTGCAGGATACGTTGCTTCCCACCGCTGCTTACATCGGCGGACCGGCCGAGATCGCCTACATGGCGCAGGCGCAGGTGGTTTACAAGCACTTGCTCGGACGCATGCCGTCGATCTTGCCGCGCGCGAGTTTTACTATCATCGAGCCGCCGATCGCTCGCCTGCTCAAGAAATACGGCCTGGATTTTCATGATGTGATTCGTGGGCGGCAGCACTTGCGCGCGCGGATGGAAGTGAAATCGCTACCCCGCGCGCTCGCCAAACGCTTTGAGAGGGACGAGAAATCCCTGCGTAAGCTCCTGATGACGTATCAGAAGCCGCTCGAACGGCTCGATGGCACTCTCACTGGAGCGCGCAGCCTCGCCGAACGCAAAATTCTGCACCAATTCCTAAAGCTGAAGTCCAAGGCCGGCCGCGCCGAGAATTTCCGCACGGGCGTGCTGGACCGCCATGAGCGGATGCTGCTTGAGGCGCTCTATCCGCATCGTGGCTTGCAGGAACGGACTCTTTCGGCGCTGCCTTGGCTGGCGGCCTACGGTCCGGAATTCTTGGATGAGCTGGCGGAGTTGTCCGCTATTGGAGCCTCTGGTGTAGCGCCCGCGGACAAACGGTCCGCGAACGCCACACCGTGCGCCCACCAACATCACGTGTTGTTCACCTAGAGCTGGCCGGCGGGTAGAGCCTGTGTGGCAACCACAGGAACTTTAGCGGCCAAACCCGCCTTTGTACCTACAGTGTTATGTCCTGGCTAAAAGCCACGACCCACAAAGATTCTTGAGCACACACACCGACTCGCTGACCGGGGCTACCCGCTTCGAGCCTAGTCCAATTGGTCCGCCGGCCAGTTCTTCATATTCCCCGATTGTGATTGCCTGCGTGCGGCGTTGCTATTTGCCCGGAAGGTAGCTTAGATCCGGGCGGAACTGAACCAACTCGCTGTAGGTGCTTTCGATCGAGCCATTGAGCCTCTCGATCACGGACATTGCTTCCTGCTCACCGAAAGCCGCGCGCAAGTCGTCGCGCAACGGTTTCACCGCCGGGTCGTCCTCGAACGAAGCGAAGTTAGCGTGGTCAATCGTAAGGACGAAGCTGCCACCGGGGCCGCCGTCCACCAGGTGATGCCACGAATAGTGCGACGGGGACTTCATCTTTTCGCGGGCTTCGTGCACGCGCATGACGGCACTACGGAAGTCGTCGGCTTTCCCATAGCGCAAGTGAAAGGTGATGACCTCCGTGTACTTGGCGCTCATGTCCGTGGACGGATTGCTCCACTTCGGCATGTCCTCGTAATAGGCTGCGGTAAGCCTCTCGACCGAGCCGGCGATGAGCTTTTGATACTGTTCGAGATCGGCAGCATCCGACACCGATGGCTTGTCCAAATCTGCCCAGTGCACTCCAAAGCGGCCGACGAGAAAGGACCCGGTGCCCTGGCCGGTAAGGACTTCGAACACGTAGAGCGCCTGGGCGTCTTTCTGCTGCTTGTGCCATTCGGCCTTTTGTTTGCGGCCCTCTTCATACTGTTTCAGCATGCCGTTCTTTGGCGTCTGGAACTCAATGGCAGCGATCGTCTTGGGACCTTCCTGGGCGAAACTTGAAATCCCAGCGAATAACAGGACTCCCATTGCGCACAGCATTTTTTTCGCAATCATCAATTCTCCCTTTCCTCGAAAATCGTCGAATTTTAGATTTGGTGAAACGTACGTGGCCCTATCACAAACCATGGGGACAGCACAGTACCAGCCGGCGATCCGGTCGAGACTGGCTGCTAAGGAATGTGTGATATGAGGCGAAACTATATGCCGATTCCCTGACAAAGCAAGGAATATTCAAGCGCAAGGATCGACTATGGTGACACGCAGGCTATTTTTGCGTTGTGCTGAAACAGGTAAAGCGGAACACAGCCCTCCCTGTTCCAATTTGGTGCTGAGGACTAGTGATCGCCGCCATCGCCGTCGTGATCTCGCGGTGCGAACGCCACTCCTCGAAACACTTCTCCGGCTTTCGCCGAGCGGAGGGTCACGAAGTGGCCAATTCCATCCTCGCGATCACGGTCGCCTTCGCCCGTGGGAAGCGCAGTGGCGCTGAGGATGTCAGTAACTTTGACCAGCTTGTCGGGATCGGCGCCGTTGTCGCCATTCGCGCTGATCGTGGAGGTAATCGCATAGATGGTCACGGCGCCGTCGCCGTTGTGCCGGCCGGTGATGTTCCGGCAGCCGCCCGTTGCGGGGTCGAGCGCGGCTGGATAATTCCGAACGCCATACGGCACGCCGATATTCAAGCCGTCTTGCGGAACGTAGAGCATGGTCCAGGTTCCGTTCGCAAGGCTCCATTTCTGCAGACCGGCAGTGGCCAGGGATTGAGCGTCCGCCACGTTGCCGTTTACGGGAGGAGTCAGGTATGTTCAATCGCCCTCATCGCAAACGTAGAGCGTGTTGGCGTCGGCGAACCAAAGCCCGAAGGGAAACGACGTCCCCGTACTTGCGGCTGTGTTGGGGAAGCCGGGTAGAATCGTTATGGGCACTGTTGCAAGCTGTGCCGCTGTGCCCGTCGGCAGGGTGCCTTGACTTCCCACTTGGTACACCGTGTTGATGCCGTTGCCGCCGCTGCCCTTGCTGATGTACACCGTGTTGTTGAAGATGGTCAAACCGCGGAAATTGGTATCTTTGCCAGGCTTGTCGCCGTCGAATTGCAGCCGCCCGATCATACCGATGTTTGGCGGCACGGGCGGCGGCGTGATGCCCGGTAGCAGTAGTTCGGCCCCTGTCGCATTGATCAGATCGATGCCGATTGGAGTAATCGGGAGCTGCTTCTTCGACAAGTTGCCGCTGTTGTCGTTTCCAACCATGTAGTACAAGCCGTTGCCGCCTTTTATCGCCGCGCGACCGTTATCTCCGCTGTACGCGTTTCCAGGGGTGAAATCGATGTGACCGTCTCCATCGACTTCCACGACGGCCCGGTAGTACGCCGTGGGCACAATGGAGTCGCTGTGATAAGCCGTGATGACTGCATTCGTCGGGTCGCAAACGCCCGGCGTGTTGGAAGCCGAGACATCCAGCAGATTGGGCGCGGTGGGAGAAACTGGAAAGCCTCCGCAGCCGGGGCCACCGTGGTAGGCCATGAACGTGATGGACTTTCCGTCAATCGAACGGTTCAGCGCTAGTTCTGATTTTGAACTGAAGCTGGTCACAATCTTATCGCTGGGGATCGGAAAAGAGCCTAGCAACCAGCCATCGGTCGCGAGGTTGTCCAGGAAGATCGGTGAACTGACGCCGAAACTGCCGTCGGAGCCTGAGTTGTTCCAGACGTTGTGCGAGTCGAAGAGATTTGGAAATTCTCCATTGTCTGAGGCGATTCCGCAAGTAACCGTCACGGGCGTGATGGTCCCGGGCGTGGTCGTTGGCACGTTAACCACTGTGCTTCCGTTTGGCCCTCCTGCGCATCCGAGCGGCAGGGTTTCGCCGATTGTGACGGTCGAGGCCGTTCCTAAGTACACGGTGCGGCTAAGTACCAGACTATCCGGTCGGAATTTGAAACGGCCGTCACGGTCTTGACCGTCGTTAGCCGCTACTTTGTTTACGAATATTCCGGTTGCTAGCACCGACGCTGTCGCAACGATAAGCGCTGCTGGAGCTAAACTCTTCTTCACGTATTTGGCCCTCCTGGGCGGCTAAAACGATCCCATGCTGTGTGGGTCGCTGGTTTACGCGTGCGTTAAAATTCAGTGAACCGTCAATTGTTCCAGACAAATGCCCGTGGACCTGTGACATTTTGGAACTGTGGCTTGCGATTCTTGTTACATAGGAGAGTGCCCGCCTCTATCCTGATTGCCACGTTTGAGCGGATCGAAACTGATTTCTTAGTCCGACAGTGCTGCCGGACACGTTCAACGAAAGTCGCCCCAGGCCACGGTGTACCATTCGATATGAAACTTGAAATCAAGAATTCCTTGAAGTCGCTATGGTCGCGTCCAGACCCCGTGCTCGCCGAAGCCGGGGTGGCTGGCGAGCTTTTTGTGGCCAAGATCCGGTTGTCTCTGGCCACGTTGCTGTTGCTGATACCTGTGATCAATTCTCTGTTCTTTCCAGTGGATCCGAAGGAGGGGATGGTTGGGTTGAGCCTTGCGTCCGCTACGTTTTTCCTTTCCGTCATCGTCTATCGACTGGTCTCCAGGGAATACAACCCGTCCTGGCTGAGCTTCGCGAGCAGCAGTTTTGACGTTACGCTGGTCAGCAGTGCGCTGGCGCTGTTTCTTCTGTTGAACGAGCCGCACACCGCAGTAAACAGCAAAGTGGTTTTCGAAGGCTACTTCTTGGCGATGGGAGCTGCCAGCCTGCGTTACGACAAGCGAGTGTGCATTACCACTGGCCTACTGGCATTCGGGGAGTATTTAGCAATCGTACATTTCGCCTCGACCCACTGGGATCTCAACAACACAATGTATTCGCCCTACCCCTACGGTTTGTTTAGCTGGTCCGTGCAAATCTCGCGATTGATTATGATGCTGACCGCGTCGGCGCTTAGTCTGTCACTGGTCTCTCGAAGCCAAAGGCTCCTACAGCTGGCGACCAGCGACCCACTCACGGGTTTGTTCAATAGGGGCTATGTTGACGATCGCCTCGCCATCGAACTCGGCCGCGCTCGGCGTTACGGCAAGCTGCTAAGTATCGCTGTGATTGACGCTGATCGCTTCAAGTCGCTGAACGACATGCATGGCCATTCGGTGGGTGATCTGGTGCTGCGCAAAATCGGCACGACCCTTCGTGAATCCTGCCGGCAAAGCGACACCGTCGGACGCTATGGAGGGGAGGAATTCGTCGTGATCCTGCCGGAGACCGATATCGAAACGGCGCAGCGGAAGCTGGAGTCTTTGAGGGAACTGGTGGCACGAACGCCCATTGAATTGAGCTCGCGCGGAGAGAACGTCCAGGTGACAATCAGCACGGGACTGGCGAGTTTTCCGCAGGACGGGCAGGACGCGGCCCAACTATTTGCCCTGGCCGACGAAAGAATGTTTCAGGCCAAACGTGAGGGGCGCAATCGCGTCGTCGCCGGCGCGGAGGCTGTGCTCTCATAAGGTTTTCGCCGGTCATATGACCTGTGCCGTAGGTGCATCGTTGGCGCACCAACGCGAGAAGAATCCAAATAGGAGTCCGCAGCCGTTGCCGCCCGCGCTGCCTCCCGTGCTAAAATGCGGCGGACCCATTCATCCAGCTCTTGCGGAGGGCTCACATGAAAATCACACCAGGCAAACAGAAGGGCCTGAAGGCAGTTTCCGATTCGCGCGGCGTGATCGCTGCGGCGGCGATGGACCAGCGCGGCTCGCTCAAGAGCGCGATCGCGAAAGAGAAGGGCATTGACAAGAAAGACGTTCCCGCGCAGATGCTCGAGGAGTTCAAGATCATCGTTACGCGCGTCCTCACTCCGCACGCCAGCGCGATCTTGCTAGATCCAGAATATGGCCTGCCCGCCGCGAAAGCGCGCGCTTCGAATGCCGGTTTGCTATTGGCCTACGAAAATAGCGGCTACGACAATACCCGCCCCGGCCGCCTGCCCGATCTTCTGGACATCTGGTCGGTCCGCCGGCTGGTGGCCGCGGGCGCCGATGCGATCAAGATCCTACTTTATTACACGCCGTTCGACCCGACCGAGGTAAATGACATCAAGCATGCCTGGGTCGAGCGCATTGGCGGCGAGTGCATCGCAAGCGACGTCCCGTTCTTTTTGGAATTCGTGGGCTACGTCGAGAACGGTGACGAGAAGGGCATCGAATACGCCAAGAAGAAGCCGGAAATCGTCAGCAAGAGCATGGAGGAATTTTCCAAGCCGCAATACGCCGTGGACGTTCTGAAGGTAGAGGTTCCGGTGAACATGGCGTTCGTGGCCGGCTCGAAAGCGAATAAGGGTGAGACAGCTTCGGCCGCATACACACGCGATCAGGCCAAAGAACATTTTCGTCGTGCTGCCGCTGCGGCGAAGAAACCATTCATTTACCTTTCGGCAGGCGTCAATAACGACGTCTTCGCCGAAACTCTGGAGCTCGCAGCCGAGTCGGGTGTCGAATTCTCCGGCGTGCTATGCGGCCGCGCGACGTGGAAAGATGGCATCCCTGTTTACGCGAAGCAGGGCGCCAGGGCCCTCGAAGACTGGTTGAACGACCAGGGCGTGAAGAATATCAACAACGTGAACTCGAAACTGTCGGCGGCCAAACCGTGGTATAGCTTCTACGGGGTTAGCTCCGCCGCAGCGCTGGCTGATTAACGCGCTTCGTGCGTCGATTTGAGCCGGGCTCTCTGGCGACGCGGATGCACGAGCCCGCGTTTCACTCCGCCTGGCATCTGTGAGACTCTGTCAATTGCATGGGTGATACCGTAAAAGTGCTGTTTGTGTGCGTCGGTAATTGTGTTCGTAGCCAAATGGCGGAAGCGATTGCGCGCCATTGCTGCGGGGATATCATGGTCGCGGAAAGCGCCGGAGTTTCGCCCTTGGGCTTTATTGACAAGACGGCGATCGCCGTCCTGCGCGAGCGCAGCATTTCCATTGATGGGCAATTTTCCAAGGGCTTGCACAGCCACACGCTGAAGAAACCGGACCTGGTGATCAACATGTCCGGCATCCATAGCAAGTCGCTGTTTCCCGAACACAATGTCGAAGAATGGGTCGTGCGCGATCCTTTCGGCGAGAACATAGAAGTTCACCGCGCCATCTGCGACGATATCGAGGCGCGCGTGACTTTGTTGGCTGCGCGCTTGCGCACGAAGGCAGACAGCTCGACCTAGGTTCGTCTCGCGGGCCGCGTCCAAGGCATTGAATCATGCGTCGTGAAAAGACCAGCGTCTCGCAAGAAGATTACCTGAAAGCGATCTGGGAGCTTGTTCAGGAAGAGCAAGAGCCCATCAGCGCGCGCCTTGCCGAAGACCTAGGCGTTACTCCACCCGCCGTTACCGCGGCACTCAAGCGCATGACACGGGGCGGCTATCTGCGCGTTCGTCGCGATGGACGGATTGAGCTGACGGCGAAGGGCGAATCCATCGCGCAACATTTGGTGTTGCGGCATCGCCTGGCTGAAAAGCTCCTCACCGACGTCATCGGCCTCGAATGGGTGCGCGCGCACGAAGAGGCGGAGCGGCTGGAACACGGGATTTCGCCGGAAGTCGCCGAACTGCTACTGAAACGCTTTGGCCGCGAGAGCCGCTGCCCTCATGGAGTTCCGCTGCTCGGCGGGATGGCCAAGCTGCGCCGGAAATTCGGCGCGGTGCGCTTGTCGGACGCCGAGGTGGGGCGAAGCTACGAAGTTCTCCGCGTGTACGAGAAGGATCCCAAGTTTCTAGACTTTGTCTCGGGGTTGAATTTGCGACCGGGCGCGCGCGTGCGCGTCCATCAGCGCGAATATGATGAGACCATGGCGCTTACGGTGGCTGGCCATGCTTCCTCGCGCATTCATTTGGGCAAACCGGCCACCCAGCGTGTGTGGGTGTGCGGTCTGTCAGCATAGAGAATTTTAATCCAAGGTATTTGCGCGGCCTATTGCAACCGGGCACCTCGGGCGACTATCATACGGTCGTCCGCTCGAAATCAAAGGTGCCCGGTAGGTCTCAAATGGTTCGAGTTCCTTCAGCATTCGCTCGACCCACGCACCGCAGATGGCTGCCCCCGCTTCAGCCGCGAGGGCTTCAAGTATCCAAAGGAACCGCCGCATTAGGCATTACGCGGAAAGAATTTTGAATTTAGAGAAAATAGGAGAAGGAGGAGTGTGATATGGCAACTGCGACAGCAGCTGTACAGCCGAATGAAAACGTAACTGGGTTTGTTACCAAGACTCGCAAGATGCTGATAAACGGCAAGTGGGTTGAAGCCGCTTCCGGAAAGACTTTTGCCACTTACAATCCCGCGACCGGCGAAGTGCTCGCCAACATCGCAGAGGGCGACAAGGAAGACATTGACCGAGCGGTGAAAGCCGCGCGCGCCGCCTTTGAATCCGGTCCGTGGTCAAAGCTCTCGACTGCGGAGCGCGGGAAGATGATGTGGAAGCTCGCGGACTTGATTGACCAGCATCGCGAGGAGTTCGCGCAGCTGGAATCACTCGATAACGGCAAGCCGCTCAAGATCGCGCGAGTGGCCGATGTTCCGCTTACCGCTGAACACTTCCGCTATTACGCAGGCTGGGCCACCAAGATCGAAGGGAACACAATTCCTCTGACGCGCGCGCAACAGGGCTCGTTCTTCGCCTACACCGTACGCGAGCCGGTGGGCGTCGTGGGCCAGATTATTCCGTGGAACTTCCCGCTGCTGATGGCCGCGTGGAAACTAGGACCAGCTCTCGCGGCCGGCTGCACGATTGTGTTGAAGCCTGCAGAGCAAACTCCGCTCACCGCGCTGCGCCTTGGTGAATTGATCCAGGAAGCGGGTTTTCCCGATGGCGTAGTGAATATCGTTCCGGGCTACGGCGAAACAGCCGGAGCCGCGCTCGCAGCGCACGACGATGTGGATAAGGTTGCGTTCACGGGTTCCACCGAAGTAGGGAAGTTGATCATCCACGCCGCTGCGGGCAACTTGAAGAAAGTCTCGCTCGAATTGGGAGGCAAGTCTCCCAACATCGTTCTCGATGACGCCGACCTCGATTCCACCATTCCCGGCGCTGCCAGCGCGATATTCTTCAATCACGGCCAGTGCTGCTGCGCGGGTTCGCGGCTCTATGTAGACAAGAAAATCTTCGACAAGGTCGTGGACGGCGTTGCGGCAAGCGCGGAGAAGATCCGTGTGCGTCCGGGTTTCGATCCGGATTGCGATATGGGGCCGCTGGTTTCCGAAGAACAACTCAATCGCGTGGTCGGATATCTGGATTCCGGCAAGAAAGAAGGCGCGAAGGCGGTCACCGGTGGCTCCCGCGAGGGCAACAAGGGTTACTTCGTGAAGCCCACAGTGCTGGTTAATACCAACGAAAACATGAAAGTCGTGCGCGAGGAAATCTTCGGACCCGTGGTTACGGCAACTCCGTTTACCAGTCTGGACGAAATCGCCAAGACCGCCAATGACACGATCTACGGTCTCGCAGCGGGAATTTGGACGCGTGATGTCAAGAAAGCGCACGCTCTTGCGTCCAAGCTCCGTGCAGGAACCGTGTGGATCAATTGCTACAACGTGTTCGACGCGGCGCTTCCGTTTGGCGGCTACAAGCAATCCGGATGGGGCCGCGAAATGGGGCACGAAGTGCTGGAACATTACACCGAGGTGAAGGCGGTCTGTTCAGCGCTGTAGGCTCGCTTGATCGCTGGACGATCGAGTTGTGCGATAAGAGAATGTCAGTAGGGGCGGGTCTCAGACCCGCCCCTACTGCTTTCTGCACGCATTTACTGCGAGGGACCGGGCGCTCTCCTGTTTAAGTGTTGCCATGCCGAAGGCGCCAGGCTAGCCGGCCGCGGCCGGCAGGCCAGCGCACTCCAAAGAGGTTTGCGTGCTGATCGAATGTGCTTTGAATGGCGGAAGGACGCGTAGAGAGCATCCGGGTGTGCCGTGCACGCCGCAAGAGTTGGCTGATTCGGCTCGCGAGGCGGTCGCTGCGGGTGCGGGCGCGGCTCATTTTCACGTCCGTGATCGAGACGGCCGCGAGAGCCTCGAAAGCGATGAGGTGGCACGCGCGGTCGAGGCCGTGCGCACCGCAATTCCTGGGACGCCGTTCGGCGTCAGCACCGGTGCGTGGATTGTGCCGGCTGTGAAAGCACGCCACGAAAAAGTGGCGCAATGGAAAGTGCTGCCTCCTTTTGCATCCGTGAATTTCAACGAAGAAGGGAGCATTGCGCTGGCCGAACTGCTCCTCTCGCGTGGCGTCGGAATTGAAGCCGGGGTGGGTAGCCCGTCAGCCGTTGAGGCGCTCGTTGCAAGCGGACTTGCCAATCGCTGCCTGCGAGTGATGTTCGAGCCGGAGCAACCAGACCTGCAGGCCGCGTTCGATGCCGTCGAACGACTTGAGAAAGTACTCGATCGCGCCGGAGTTAAAATTCCGCGCTTGCTGCATGGATTGAACCACACAGCTTGGGATTTGATTGACGCGGCAGTGAAGCGCGGATACGACACGCGCATCGGGTTCGAGGACGCGCTCACCTTTCCCGACGGCACCCAAGCTGCCAGCAACGCAGCCCTCGTTGCCGAAGCTGCGAAGCGAGTGGGACGTTCAAGAACTGCGAGCTGAACTCAGCGACGCGCGGTCTCCCGCCTAAGGTTTGCCGGAATTGGCCTTTTGTTCCCGCAGTTGTTGTTTCCAGCCTAAGATGCGCGCTTTGTTGCCGGCTTCTTCGGCCTCCGGCACCATGCCTTTGCGCTGGTAGGCGCGCGAAATTGTGGTCCATGCGAGGATGTCTTCGGGATCGAGCGCGAGGATGCGCTGCGCGGTTTCAATCGTGCGGTCAAAATCCTGTTGAGCGTGGTAGGCTTGCGCCAGGCCATGCAACGCGTCGCTAAATTGAGGGTTGAGTTCAAGCGCCAGCGTGTATTCCACGATAGCCTCCGCCAGTTTGCCTTCGCCGAACAGGTCAATTCCGGCATAGTAGTGATCTTCCGCAGTGTTGTTGGGAGTGCCGCTCACGCCGCCATTCTATCATCCACATGGCGCGTGTCGTTCCGGGAGCTGCTGGCAAACTCTCCTATTGCTGGCGTGAATCGCGCCAAGAAAGAAGACAGATCCCTCGCTGCGCTCGGGATGACAGCCGGCGCGGTGATGCGCGTTCGTGGGCGCGCAGGATTTGTGCTGTGTTGAACGCACTGCGGTATTACTGGATCATCGCCCAAGGATATCGTTTGCGTCCTTGGGCGTCTCCTTACATACGATGGCGGCTGGAAACATTTTTCGGCAGGGAAGCGGCCGATCTCGATATGACTGAGTTTATCCACCTTATGTGGCGCGAGCGCGCGCGGATGAAACGATTTCTTGCGTGGGTCGCCGAACGGCGACGGGCTCAATCGTAGCACCTGCCTGCCGGTAGAAGGGCCGGCGTCTCGCCGGCTTCCTGCAATCGACTACAGACGCGCCGACATGCGCGACAACAGCTTCCCATCCGGACCTATCACCGAAATGATCAAATGATCGGTGAGAGGCACCTCGTGATCGCGAATTTTCATCACGAACAGCATGCGGTTGTCGCCTTCTTGCATTGAAACCGGCTTGCTTTCGATCAAAACATTCGCCACGGGACGCAAATACACGCCGCGTTTCCATTGCACGCGGAAATGAATTCCCTTCACGAAATCCGGCGTGCGTGCGGGAGTGTACACGTCGGTGTCGCAGTCCTCGATACGAACAGTCATCTCGACGGTCATAAAGTCGGGGAAATTCGTAACGACGCGGGAATTCCTGCGGAATTCAGAGCCTTGCTCGGTGTCGATCCTTTCCAGACCGTTGAAGAAACCCGCAGACTGCAACACCGGAATAAAATTCACACACACATCACCCCTGCGAACCTGGCCGGTGGAGAGCGCCACGTCGTCCTTATATTCGTGAATCTTGCCAGCGTTGCCTTCGGGAGATTGCGTCATCGCTACGGTGCCCGAAAGCAGGCAGCAAGCGACGACAGCACACTTGATTGATCCGGAAATGTTCATCGCGGGCGAGCGGCTCGCAAACCCAGGAACACACACCGTGTTGCCACCATGCCACGATATCCATGTTCTGGCGTGCTCGCAACAGCCCCGTAGAATCCGTGTTCGCACCGCCGGCACGTCGTAGAGTTCAGGCGTATAATTGGGGTGAAGGACGACTCCCGTGCAGGACCTCAAGATTTTCCAAAAATCCGCGCAGCTGCACGAAGCCCGTTGGTGGGAGCCCGAGGGGAGCGGCAAAGCGCATTGTTATCTTTGCCCGCGGCATTGCCACATCGGGGAAGGGCAGGCCGGCTTTTGCTTCATTCGCGTGAACGAGGGCGGAAAACTCTATAGCCTGGGCTACGCGCATCCCGCGGCGCTGCAGATTGATCCCATCGAAAAAAAACCTCTGAACCATTTCCTTCCCGGCACGCGGATTTTTTCGATGGGGACGGCCGGCTGCAACATGGGTTGTTTCTTCTGCCAGAACTGGGACATTTCGAAATCGCGGGCCGATCAAGTGGGCTCGTCGTTTGTGCCGCCGGAAGACGTGGTGCTGCTAGCCATCCGCAACCACTGCGATTCGATCGCGTTCACCTACAACGAGCCGACCATCTGGGGCGAATATGTCATCGATATTTGCTATGCCGCGCAGGAAGCCGGGCTGAATACCGTGATGGTCTCAAATGGATACATCACCTACGATGCGTTTCACGATATCTACGACCACGTGGACGCTGCGAACATTGACTTGAAGGCGTTCACCGAGAAGTTCTACGGGAAAATTACGCTGACGCATTTGCAGCCGGTTCTCGACACTTTGAAATGGCTCAAGAACGAGACGAACGTGTGGTTCGAGATTACGAATCTGATCATTCCGACCTTGAACGACGCGGCAGATGAATCTCGCGAGCTAGCCGAGTGGATACTGGAAAATCTCGGCCCCGACGTGCCGTTGCATTTCACGGCGTTTCATCCGGATTTCAAATTGCAGGATAAGCCGCGCACGCCACCGGAAACTTTGCACGCCGCGCGGCGCATCGCACTCGAAACCGGACTGCATTACGTTTACGAGGGCAACATTTTCAGCGATGGCGCACACACATCTTGCCCTTCCTGCAAGACGCTACTGGTGAAGCGTTCCTGGCACGACGTCCAGCAAAACCACCTGAAAGCCGGACATTGCCCCAAATGCGGCCTCGCTATTCCCGGCCGTTGGTCGAACCCTCATGGCAAAACGCCGCCAAAGCTATACGAGCACGCGGTGAATACCGCGGCCTCGAAATATGCCGATCTGAATCTTTAGAACGAGCGCCAGGCAATCCTCACAATTTCTAACCTACGCTCGGCTGGCGGCCAGCATCCAACTGAGTGCGGGCAGCGGATCGGCATAAACAAAGAATCGAATGTGGAATGTAACTCACGGTCTGCGCCATCCGTAATACCATTGTGGAAGACATGACCGGCCCTTCTAATGGTTTTGCCATCCGCACCGACCACGTCTCCCGGCACTATCAAATGGGCGATGCCCTGGTGCGGGCGGTGGACGATGTCTCGATTGCAATTCAGCCTGCAGAATTCGTAGCCCTCCTCGGCAGTTCGGGCTCCGGCAAATCGACGCTTCTAAATCTACTGGCGGGGCTCGACCGCCCCACCTCTGGCTCGATTTACGCTCACGAAAAGAATCTGGCAGCGATGAACTCGGAAGAGCTCGCCGACCATCGCAGTCACACGGTGGGCATGGTTTTTCAGGCGTTCAATTTGTTGCCGCGCATGACGCTAGAAGAAAACGTGGAGCTGCCCCTCCGCCTCGCGGAGGTGGATCGCGCCGAGCGCCCCGCCCGGGTGCGCGAAGCGGTCGAGCGCGTGAGACTGGCGGCGCGGCTGACGCATCGCCCCAGCGAGCTTTCGGGCGGGGAACAGCAGCGAGCGTCGCTGGCGCGCGCACTGGTAAATCGCCCCACAATCCTTCTCGCCGATGAACCTACGGGCAACCTCGATAGCACGACGGGCGATGCCATCATGAACCTGTTGCAGGAAATCAATGAATCGCTGCGCATGACTATCATAATGGTGACCCACGACCGCGCCCGCGCCGAGCGCTATGCGCGCCGCATCATTACGATGGGCGACGGAAAACTGATCAGCGACGGAGTCCCGCATGAAGTTGCGTGACCTCAGCGAACTTGCCGGACGCAACCTGCGCGAAGCGGTACTGCGCAATTCGCTCACGACCCTCGGCATCGCCGTGGGCGTGGCCTCATTGGTGGCGATGCTTTCGTTGGGAGTTGGGCTACAGGAATTAGCCAGCACGCGGCTATCGAAAACGGGACTGTTTGATGCCATTTTTGTGATGTCGCAGGCCAACCAGCGCGCATTCGGAGGGCCGCCGCGGCCGGCTGCAGATCCCACGCAGCCGTTGCGACGGCTCGATGACGACGCGCGGCAACAGCTCACACAAATCAAAAATGTTGTGGAGGTTTACCCCGAAGTTCGTTTTCCGACCGAGATTCAATTTGACGGTAAGCCCTACATAACCACGGTTGCAGGCATTCCGGCGTCGGCGCGTGCGGACGGTGCGTTTGACGACATAAAGGGAACGTATTTCTCCGCGCCGGACGCGGATGAAGCTATTTTACAGATCGAATTGGCGAAGGACCTCTCGAAAACACCCGACTCATTGATCGGGAAGGAAATCACGCTGCGCTATGCCGAGCGGCAATCGCTGCCGGCGGAGCCTTGGCCCGAAGAGAAATCCGCTGCCGCAGCTGGTGCTGCGGGTACGTCGGACTTCTCTCCCGGCTTTTCGATCATTCCGCGGGAGATGAAGTTGCAGATCATCGGCATTGTCGAGACCGAACCCGCCGCCGGATTTGGCGGCATGGGTCGTGGGCGCCTGCTCATCCCACTACAGATTGCGCAGAAGCTACGCATCGCGCAACCGACCGACCTGCGCGAAATGTTGCGCGGAACTTCGGGGAAGCCAACGTATGAGAGTCTGACCGTGCGCGTCACCAGCCCCAAGGCAGTGCAAAGCGTGGAAGATGCGATTAAAAAAATGGGATTCGGCACGTTTTCAATTCTGGACGCGACGAAGAATCTGCAATTATTCTTTACGGTCTTTGATCTACTGCTTGGAATCTTTGGCAGCCTGGCACTGACGGTATCTTCGCTCGGAATTATCAATACGCTGGTGATGGCCATCCTCGAACGACGGCGCGAGATTGGCGTCCTGAAAGCGCTAGGTGCCGCCGACCGCGATGTGCGCCGTCTGTTTTTCGCGGAAGCAGGTGCTATGGGGCTGCTCGGCGGCGTTTTCGGAGTCGTACTCGGCTGGCTGATAGGGCGCGCGCTTACTTTGGGCACCAATGCTTATCTCGCGCGGCAGCAACTTCCTCCCATTGATTTGTCTTCCGTGCCGTTGTGGATGGTTGGCGCGGCCATTGCGTTCTCATTTGTGGTGAGCCTGGCTGCGGGGATCTATCCCGCAGCCCGCGCGGCGCGGCTCAATCCCGTCGAGGCCCTCAGGTATGAGTAAGGCCCGGAGCCGGGCGCCCATTTTGTTTTTTGCGCTGTTTGCTTTCGCGGCAAGTCCCATTCATACAAGCGCCGCCGGGCCTGGGCGCGCGGAATGCCGCTCAGTTCCCAGCGCAATCCTGGGACATCCCGTCGCCTATTGCGTCATCCTGCCTTCGAACTACGACACGGACAAGGCGGCGAACTATCCAGTCCTCTACTTCCTGCATGGCCTCGGCGGAAACGAACAACTACTGCTGAACTCCGGCGGCATGGATCTGATACAGGACCTCCGCGACCAAAAGAAAATCGGCGAGTTCCTTGTTGTTGTGCCCAACGGAGGGCGAAACTTCTACATCAATTCGCGCGACGGACAGGTGCGCTACGAAGATTTCTTCGTGCGTGAATTCATTCCGTACATCGAAAGCCACTATCGGTTTCGAGCCGGGCGCAAGACGCGCGGTATCACTGGGGTTTCGATGGGAGGCTATGGCGCGCTGCATCTGGCGTTACGTCATCCGAATCTTTTCGGTGCCGTGAGCGCGCACAGTCCGGCGCTGATTGAGAAACTGCCGACGATGCACGGATCGAGCCAGCAGGCCACAACCGTCGCGATGATTCTCGGCGGCGCGTTTGGGTCACCGATTGACCCCGCGTTCTGGGGGCGCGAAAGCCCGTTCACGATTGTGCGCACTGGCCCACGTCCCACGGGATTACAGATTTATTTCGATTGCGGCACCGACGACGAATATGGATTCAACAGGGGAGCGCAACAATTTCACGACTTGCTCGAGACGCGCGGAATCCCCAACGAATTTCACCTCTACCCGGGCGGACACGACTGGAGCTATTTCGCAGAGCACCTGCCAGCGTCACTCGCTTTCCATTCGCGCGCGTTCGGGCTCACTCCAGCAGCAAAATAGAGCTCCTTTTCCTCAAAAGCGCTGACTTGAAAGTGGGACGCGCCAGTGTAAAATGCCGCTTCCTTCGTGGGATGAAACCGCAATCCTGCGCCAGTACGACCATGGAGGGGTGCTGTGACGAAGACTTCTTTATGCTTTTCAGTAGGGTACAGCAGGTGCGGTGCGGGAATTATTGCGACGTTTATTTTCCTTATTGGACTCGCCTCGGCCGCGGCAAGAACACGTTCATTCACACCGGCATCGGCTCGGTGGCCTGGCCGGTTTGGGAAGTACCGGCTTTAGCGGACCGCAGGTAATTAAGCTCGATCGGGGTCTCGAGATGCTGATTCGCGTCACGGGTTCGGGCCAATGAGCCCGCCGTTCGAAAGAGCCGCAAACGGCGATTCCTTGATCGCAACTCGGGGGACTCTGGAACACAGCAGCGTAGGGGTGCAAATGAACATGCCAATGCGGGCGTTGTTAGTGCTTAGGGTTGTTGCAGCGTTGGTTCTTGCTTCTTACCTTGCGGTGTTCGGCTCGTTGGCGCATGCGCAGATCCAATCTTCAGCGACAACAGCGGCGCAAAAAGGAGCAGACGTGACCAAGCACGCGATTGGGACATTCGAAGTGAAAGTGAATCCCGAACCGCCGGAGGACAAGGCCGAGGGCTCGACGCTTGGCCGGATGTCCCTGGATAAGCAATTTCATGGAGACCTGGAGGGAACTTCGAAGGGCCAGATGCTGACCGCCGGCACAGGCGTGAAAGGCTCGGCCGGCTACGTCGCAATCGAACGTGTGAGCGGCACGCTGAACGGGCGCAAGGGAAGCTTCGTGCTGCAACATAGCGGCACGATGTCCAAAGGCGCGTTGCAGATGACGATCACGGTCGTGCCGGACTCGGGCGCGGGCGACCTCGTCGGCCTTTCGGGCAAGATGATGATCATCGCCGCCGAAGGAAAACACTCCTACGACTTCGAATACTCGCTACCCGACGCGCATTGACGCTGCATGGCCGTCTGAAGGAATCGACCGCGATTGCGAGGTGACGGAGCGCCTCGAACGGTCTACCCGCCGTAAAACCCCGGGCCGACCCGCAGGTGGTGGTGCCACGCAATTGGAAACGCCCAGAAAATAATCGAGCCGAGGATCGCTTGTCCAATCGCTAGCGGAATGATGTTGCGATGGCGGCCGAAGAGCCAGGCCATCGCCATGCCGCCGATGATCGTAAGAGGCACCAACACAGGATTCGGCCAATGGCAGGCTGCGAAAATGACGCCAGTGAGTGTGGCGCTCACCCATTCGTTTTTGACCAAAGACATCATGCGGTTGTGGACTAACGAATTGAGCGCAACCTGCTGAAGCACGCAAAACGCGAAGTATCCCCACAGCCGATGCCAGGAAATCAGATTTGGCGGCAGCCGCGGCGATACGGCGAAGGCTGAACTGAGGGCGAAACGAAGCACGAATCCGATGGCGATCAGTCCGAAGGCCAAGCCGCCGGTCACCATGGCGGCGAGTTTTGTCGCCGGCAACAAGTTATCCGCGCGCCAGCCGAGAGTTTTCGGTGTGTCGCGATGCAGCAGAAAACTCACGGCCACCCATACTACGAAGATCATCCAGGTCCAACGCGCCGTGAATTGCAGTTGCCAGATAAACCAGAGAATGAACGCGGGCAGCAGCGTAACGTCGGGTAATGAAAACCAGCGCAAGGCAGGTGCATTCATGATGCGGGGTCCCGCGATCCTGCACACAATCGTGCGACGAGCGCATCGAGGCTGGAACCGTTCAGTTCGGGACCATGGATGCTGCGCGAGCTACCGTCGCTGGCGAAATATGTTTCCCAGTGCACTTCTGGGAAACCCATCCTAGTGGCTTGCGCAGGAAGTTGACGCCGCAATTCGCTGGCATCTCGGCCCGGCAGTTTCGCGAGGGCCTCGAAAACAATACGATGCTCCGCGTCCTGCCATGGGTGAGTCTGCAAGCTGAGAACTGCTTGTTCGCGCGATTTGGCGTCCGGTTGCGCACGCGGGTCGCAGAGCAAGCGAAGGATCTCACGCTCAAATGCGATGATGCTAGCCGATTTGTCTGGGGTGGGCATCATCTAAACGTAGAAGTCGAACTTGCAGGCTCATTGTAGTCGGATGCGGACTACCAGTGGAGAGAGAATAGCTGCGAAGGGAGGAGAACCGCAAAAAAGGGGCCCCAGGAAGAGCCCCTAACCGTGGAATTTACGCTGCGGTGGAAACCATGGGACGTACGAAGTCAATTCGGTCAATCGCCGCTGCAACGCCGTAAACTGGGGTCAATTCACCGACCAGTTGTGACGTGCGGATCGTTTTTGCGCTGGCGCGAACGAGAACCGACGTGCCCCGGTCTCTTTCCGCTGGCAGCGAAAATGTCAGCTCAAGGCCGGTGCCTGAATCAATTGGAACCTGAGAGTGGAAATAAATCCCGGTGCGTGAGACGTCGCGGAGCTGTCCGGTGTGGTACTCGAGCGGGCGCTGCTTAGACATGCAAACCTGCACAGGCAAGTAAACCTCGTACCTTCTTGCTTTCCTGCGTTCACCCATAATGCACCCCCAGGCCTCCGCAACTGCAACCTAGGGGCCATTGATCCCCGGTGGGTGACGCGCATTGATAACGCTGGCTTTAGCATCTGAGGGAGACCCTCAAAGTTACAATGATACTGCAATTTTTTCCTGGTTCGGGAAATAGCGACATGCCATTCGGGGCCGTACGGTGCCCGAAACTGGGGCCATTAACCCGTCCTAAATCAGTGATTAGAGGACCGGGTCGTGCAGAACTGAGGTGCCTTCAGCCTCGGTGAGGATACCCTTTCCAATCATCAGGCGGACGAGGCGGACCAGAGTGGCGCGCTCGCTGCCATGACGCGGGTCAGCGGATGCCGCTTGAGGCATCCGCGCCATCTCCTGGATGATCTGCCGGTCACCGGTTATATCGGCCAGCCATTCGGCTAGAGCAACGCGCTGTTCGGCGTCATGGTTTTCGAACGCGATGCCCATGCCCAGCCCGACTTGGGAATAGACCACCGTTCCGGCGGTCTGAAATGTGTTCTTACCCTTTTGCAGCGCGATGCGCAGCCTTGACCCGACCGGGAAGGGCACGGTGGTGTCCACGAAGCAGCCGCCGGGACCGAGGTCGGTAGTGCGCGTACAGAAGCGTGCGCCGGAAACCAATTCAATGACCTCGGCGGACGCCGTAAACATATGGCGTTCTGCGATGCGGCGCTCTGTTTCTTGCACCTCAACAGTTTTGCCGAGTGTGTGAACATTCTTTCGATTCGACGAACTATGCATTCTGGCGTCCTTTTTGCGGCTTGCAAGGCCTCATTGCCGTGTCTTGCACGGCCAGGCTGCAGGCGGCGATGAACTATCGGGTATTATTTCCCCCGCTTGCGAAACCCTGATCCTGCGATAACTCGAATCGTCCTAGAGCAGGAATCGCACGGCGATGCCGGCGCTTCCATCGGGCCGGTCTTCCATGCGTAAAATCGTGCCCAAGAATTTCTTGTGGGCGGATATCTTTTCGCCGAACGGAAACGTGACCAGCAAGCGCATTCCCACGAAATAGTGCGGCATGCAGGTGGCGAAATAGAGGCCGTCGCGGGTAAAGTCCACCACCTCGCCGACGTCCACAATTTCCGCGAAGCGGGCGTCGAATGGACGCACTTCCAGTGGCAGCGAGAGCTTCAATCGCTCGCGTCGGCGACCGTCTTTCGAGGCCTTCGCCTGCGCCACAGAATGAGCTGGGACGTTCGGGGTTCGGACTGCCGTCGCCATGCACGCCCTCCGTTAAATCGGTTCTTTCTGGCTAATTCGACTTTAGATTGGGGCTGCACCGATGCCTATAGAACGGCGGTACCATCGGGTACTTACGGAAGTTCAAAATCGGCGAGGTTTAGCGGGGACGTGAACACCGTAAGATGCTTTGTTTCACTATGTAAGGAGAGGCTGCCGACGGCGAAGTCCTATACCTTCCGCCGCGACTGAAGATAGGTTTCAGGGAGGTGGCGCGAACTCTCGGAAGTCGTCTATGCTGCCCGAAATTACTTGGTCTGCGGTAGGCCTTCGGAAGCCTCGACCGCCGTGGGATAAATTGAGATCACGCGGTTCACCTGGGTCATTTTCAGAACGCCTTCGACCATTGGAGTAAGGGCCGCGAGCCGCAAGGTGCCCCCCGACTTTTGTAGCCTGCCGAACGATTTTACGATTTGGCCGATCACGGCGCTGTCAATGTGGTCCACGCCGGCCATATCCAGGATGATCGAGTTTTCGTGTTGGTCAATGTGGTGGTTTACTTCGTGATCGATGCGTTTGCAGTCGGGTCCCATCTGCACGCGGCCGCTCAATTCCAGGACCCAGACGCCGGGCTTGATTTGTTTCTTGGACAGCATCATGTGCGTTATCCCTCGAATGGAAATTGCCGAATCAAGCGCATGCAATCCGCCAGCGCTTTCAAGACGGAGTCACCCCAACCCGACGGCACAAAGCCGGCGCTGCTTTGGTTCACTTGCTTATCCGCTTCCGCGAAGAAGCGCAGATTTTGTCCTTTGGGAGCTACGGCAAATTCCTTAACCGTCACGGCGAAGGGAATCTGGCGGCCATCCTGATGCTTGATCAGGGTGAAATAGTGGAGCTGTGCCAGCTCCTCTGAACGGTCGGCTTGCGCATACTGCCAGTCTTCCACGGTGCTCCTCCAAGTACTCGGGAACCCTAACGCAATATTATTCGGAGGCGGGAATCTTAGGATGCTGGGAGCGGCAAGTCAATCAAGTGCGTGCGGCCTGGTTGCCTCGCTTCCGAACTTTCTGACAGTGTGTCGAGACGCTGTCGAACTGCCGACATGATTTCATTGTTTTCGCCGCGGATGTTGTATTGCGCGAAGTTTGTCCAACCCGGTAACTGATTTGTCGTAATCAAGATGCTCGAATATCCAGGGCGCAACCTCTCGCTGGAACTACAAATGCAAGTTGTAAGTTTCCTATGGCAACAACAACTCCTCCAAATCCCCGAAAGTCCTCTGTCCCTCCCACGATGAGGGCTGCCGCAATTGATCGTTTCGGTCCACCGGCGGCCCTCACTCTTCATACTCTTCCGGTCCCGCAACCGGGACGAAACGAGATTCTGATGGCCGTGCATGCGGCGGGCGTGGGAGTTTGGGACGCGTCGATTCGGGGCGGCTCGTGGCGGCCCTATGGCCGGGCCAAGTTTCCACTCGTCCTCGGAACAGACGGTGCGGGGATCGTCGTCGCGCGAGGCGCGGGTGCTCGCAGGCTGCGAGTCGGTGAGCGGGTCTATGCCTACGACTACGCAAATCCGAAAGGGGCTTCTACGCCGAGTATGTAGCGGTTCGCGAGCGGAATGCCGCGAGAGTTCCCGAGGTGCTGGACCTGTTGCAAGCGGGTGCGGCCGTGACAACCGGCTTGACCGCACTGCAGGGGATTGACGACGTGCTGCACGTGCGCCGAGGGGAAACCGTGCTGATATTCGGCGCGTCGGGTGCGGTGGGTACGCTCGCAATTCAATTCGCGAAGCGCCACGGAGCGCGTGTGTTGGCGACCGCGTCCGGGCGGGACGCTGCAGCGCTGGTGCGGCGGCTCGGTGCGAGCGCGGCAATTGATGCGCGCAGCGCCGACGCGGACGATGAGCTTCGCAAACTTGCACCGGATGGCATTGACGCCGCACTTGCCCTTGCCCTTGCCGGCGGTAGCGCGCTCGAACGTTTCTTGGAGCAGGTTCGCCCGGGCGGGCGCGTGGCGTACCCAAACGGAGTCGAGTCGGAATCGCGCCGTCGTCCGAAGACCCGTTTCACAGCTTACGACGCCGAAGTTGGCCCGCGCGAATTCGCGAAACTCGGCCGGGCAGTGCGGGAGGCGAGGCTGCGTGTCCCGATCGCGGCCGAGTATCCGTTGGAGCGGGCCGCGAAGGCACACGAACGTCTCGAACAGGGGCATGTGCTCGGCAGAATCGTCCTTCGAAGACGTCGCGGAAAGTAGGGCTTCGATTTTGGGGCGGGCATCACTATGTCGCAACCGAAAAAACGAGATTGTCGTCTACCTTATAGGAGATTGAAAATGAATCCCTTCGCACCGGATAAAACCAAGCTTGGATTTATCGGACTCGGACTCATGGGCCGCCGCATCGTGCAACGATTGCTCACGCACGGTTATCAGGTCATCGCCTACGACCAGGATCGATCGAGGGTGGAAAAACTGACCGAAAGTGGCGCCTCTCCCGCAGCAAACCTCGCGGAAATCACAGCGAGCGCGGACGTAATCCTTTCTTCACTCACGGACGATGACGCCGTTTGGCATGTTTATGGCGGAGCGAAGGGCTTGCTTTCGCACGTGCGTCAGGGTTGCGTGGTCATCGAGATGAGTACGGTGAGCCCGGAAACACCGCGAGGACTGTATCGGATAGCTGCGCAGCGTGGCGCCAGCTATCTGGACGTCACGATCTCCGGCAGCACTCCCGCCGCTGAGCAAGGAACACTGACGCTTTTCGGAGGCGGTGAAGAGGAGCCTTTCCACGCCGCCGAGCCGATTTTTCAGACGTTCGCGCGGAAATATTTTCACGTTGGGCTAAGCGGTTCCGGGGCGACCATGAAGCTTGCAGTGAACCTGATGCTCGGCCTGGGCATGCAGGCAATCGCCGAGGCCGTAGCCTTCGGCCACAAAGCGGGCCTCGAACGCGAACGGTTTCTCGATGTTCTCTCGCAGACAGCCGTGGTTCCGCCCGCTCTGGTCGGCAAACTCGAAAGAGTGTCGCGCAACGACTACAGTCCGCAGTTTCCGCTGCGTTTGATGAACAAAGATTTTCGGCTGATTCTGGAAGCTGCCGCCGCCACCTGGGTGCCTCTGCCGGCTACCGCTGCCGCATTTCAGGTCAACATCGCGGAGTCCGCGAACGAAACCGAGGAAGATTTTTCCGCGGTGATTCGGCAAATGGAGAAACTCGCTCGCTCCGATGCACCGATCGAAGCATGGCGAAGCGCCGCCGCTGCGGGGAGATGAAGCGGATGCGGGCTGGGCAAGTGTGCGCTATTCCCACTGAATTCGCTCGTATATGGAGCGAAGCCGTTTACCCTTCGCGGGATTGATCATTTCCACAAATCCCACGCGGCCGTCGAGGTGCGAGCGAAACTGGCGATGGTCCTCACGGTTCTGCGTGGCTGGGCCCAGCCGAACGCAGTTGCTAAGAGTGGCCTTGAGACGGTCGAAGTCAGCTCGTATGACATTTAAACGATCATTCGCGACGAGGCCCGCGAGGTACTGCCGCACCCCTTGCCGCATGATGCGTGTTTTGCGGTGATGCACGCTAAAGCCTTCCTCCATCAAAATCGCGGCGACATGGATTGAAAATCGCTCAATTTGCCGTTCCACTGCTTCACTGCCGGAGAACGCCAAGTCGTCTGCGTATCTCGTATATGTGGCGCCAACCGCTTTCGCCAATCCGCTTAGACGACAATCAAGGCCGTAGCAACAAATGTTGGCAAGTGCTGGTGAAGTGGGAGCGCCTTGCGGCAGATAAGGCCGAGAATAAAGAGCACGGGCTTCGCCAAGACCACAAGGATTAGTGTTCGACGGAATTTCTTTCCACAAGTGCCGAGGCGCCGCGTTCGTGCAGATGCCGCCGAGCAAATCGGCGACTCGCTCGGGATAACCCATCGTACGAAAGAGCGCCTGAATTCTGGCGCCCGAAAGTGATGGAAAGAAGTCCTGCAAGTCCATCCGCAGCACAACGCGTTGGCCAACGTGCGGGGCAACGAACGTCTTGATCGATCGCCCTTTCAGGAATCCGTGCGCCGCGGGATGAGCCGGAATTTTTCGAGAATTTGCGTCAGAATGTGCCGCTGCAGCGCCTTCAGCCGCGACTTTGGCGCTTCGATCAAACGAATGTTGCCGCCTTCCTTGGCTAAAATTCTGTGGTGATAGTGCGCCAGCTTGTGGCCGGGTCGCTTGTACCCCAGCCCCTTGATATCGGCAAACCATTCTAATTCGCCAACCGCTATGCCCAGCCAATCGGCTAAGGCTCCGACGGACTCAATCGTCGGAATATCCCACGTCGAGGCCGCCGCGACAGGCTGCATTTTGAGTGGCTCGGTGAGCCACTGGGCTACAGACAGTTCGTCGAAGTGCTTTGACCATGCTTGGGTGAACGCCGCGTCATGAAGCAGAAACTCAACGACATCGCGGCGTCGGGGACGCGTGCGGCTGGCAAAAACCTTGACGTATCGCTTCGCCAACGGGCGGAGCCATGGCCAGCGCCTCCCAAGGAGTTGGCTGCCACGAATTGCAATTTGATCGGCTGAAGGCTGGCCAGCAAGGAAGGACGTCGCGAGCATCCTCAAAACAGAGGGATTCGGCATGGCAGATGACGGCGAAATGCTCCAACGAATCGGACCCTGCGTGAGCATTCCTGCGTGGTCTCGCAGCGGCGCTCACGCGACGAAATGCGAGTTATTCACGCTTCCCTGGGGTAGCCCCAGAGAGGCTCAAATCGAACCCAAAAGCTCGATCAAAGCCAAGCTTGGAGCATTCCGCCGTCTACGGAATTGTAGCAGCGTTCTTGGCGTTCAATCGCGAGAGGTTCGGAACCAGTTGCTATTCCTGCTTGGTCGCAGCAACGGGATGTTCCAGCGCGGCGCGGTCCCATTTGCCATTGATCGCGGCGGCCTCGTAAGTGCTTTGGCAAAAGTCCAGCAAGACGGCTTCGGGGTCTGCGGCCGAGCGCAGGTCATCGTATGAGAGGAGATATTCGTTCAGTTGCGCGTTGTAAAATGCGCTTGCCGGAAGAATTTTGCTTTCCTTGAAACCAGGTGGCTCGGGAGCGGCATAGGCATAAAACATTGGAGTGGAGACGTCTCCTCCTCCTGGCCACCAGCCCACACTGGAAACTTCGTGCGAATAGGCTTCCTTGGTGATTTTGTCGGCATGGGGACGTTCGGGAGCGCGACGGCCCGAAAATCGCGTGACGGCAAAATCAAAGCTGCCCCAAAAAAAGTGCGCGGGGCTGGCTTTGCCGATGAAGCGGCCGCGAAACTCCTTTAAAATCGGATCGAGCGTGGTAAGGATTCGCCAGAGGCGGTGGGCGTAAGCCGGATCGTAGGTGCAATGCGTCACGTCGTGATCGAATCGTATGGGATTCTGAATTTCCACCGGCATGGGCCAAATCTTCACGCGGATATTCAGCGAGCGCAGCAGCTCCATGAACTCACGGTAAAATCCAGCCACGGTGCGATGGTAAAGTGACACGGTCCGGTGCTGGCCGTCGCTCGTTGCAATGTCCAGCTTGTGGTCAATGAAATCGAAACTGATTTCGAAAATTCCGCCGGCGTAGGGTATCGGGGAGGTAGTGAGGCCCGTCGCGGTGACGTACAAGGGCACTTCCCACCAGTGATTTACGTAGGGCGTCAGCGCCAAGCGGACCTTGCCGACAATTTGTGTCCACATGTGCAGCGTGGCGCGCGTGTCGTTCCACGCATGCAAGGGGAGCGCCGGCCAGAAATGATCCCGTATATCGACGGTGTTGTTCATGGCGTTCGGTTCCGGTGAGACTCGTGCCGGGCCTTCATTCTACAGAAACTTTGTGCCTCCGCCAGGAAATCCGTGACTCAGGATTCACGAAAGGGGGTGAAGAGGGTGTGGTTTCGCGAAATGAAATGCGGTGAAAATCCGGCCACATGAAGGCTGAACCTGTGCGGCGTCTTTCGCGTGATGAGCTTCCGCTTGCAACGGTGAGGCTCGCGCGCTTTTTGATTGGCAAGACGCTGGTGCATGACCTGGGTGCCGCGCGCCTTGCTGGCCGCATCGTCGAAACCGAGGCATATATCGTCGGCGATGCAGCCGCCCATTCGTTCCGCGGGATGACCGCGCGCAACCGTGCGCTCTTCCTCGAGCGTGGGCACGCATACGTCTATTTCGTTTATGGCAATCATTTCATGCTCAATGTTTCCGGAGAGCGCGAGGGCGTCGGTGAAGGCGTACTACTCCGCGCTGTCGAACCACTGGAAGGCATTGAACGCATGAAGCGCTATCGGCACACCACACGGCTGCACGATCTCGCGCGTGGCCCCGGACGTCTCGCGGAAGCCTTTCGCATCACGCGTAAGCTCGATGGAGTTGACCTCTGCGGCCCCGGGAAGCTTTGGCTCGGCACAGCCGCGCGTCCAACGGGGCGAATCGGGGTAAGCGTGCGCATCGGCATCACCAAGGAAACTCATCGTCCGCTGCGTTTCTTCGAGCGCGGTAATCCGTTCGTGAGCGGACCGAAGAGTTTGCACGGGGAGTTTCGAGGCCAGCGGAAGTCACCACAGATGAACACCGATAAACGCAGATAAAAAGCAGTGGCAACGTAAGAAGGCAAATATTCTGAGATCAGAACGTAGCTGTGCCCCACCTCAGCGTCACGAGGGCAAGCGCCGCAGGCGATATCCTGCTATGCTTAGCCATTGCCTGGCCAGCGCTGTAAACCGTTCGCCTGGCCCGCGTGTCTAACTTCTCATGCCGCGACGACCGAAATCTAACCTGGTTTCCAATGTGTTCCAGGCGTCCATTCGCGCGGGTTTTCGTCGCGCGTATCATGGCGTTCAAGTGGACCCGCAGAAATATCTGCATCAATTTCGCAAAGCGCATCGGTTACCGATTCAGACGTGGTCGGACATGTTCAACCTCGAGGAATCGGTGGTGAACCGCTACGCCGACCGTGTGATTAAATCGTCCACGCGCACCGCCGCTCTCGAAGGCGCGGGGTTCGGACTCGGCGGCATGTTGACGATCCTGCCCGACGCCGGCATTCTTTCCGCCATCACCATACGCATGCTGCAAAAACTCAGCCTGATTTACGGGTTTGAGTACCAAACGGAAGAGGAAGTAAACGAACTATGGCTTGCCGCTGCCAGCGCCGCCGGTTTGGATTTGGGGCGCGACTTCATCGAGAAGCAAGCCGTCGAGCGCATCGTCCCGCGGATTATTGACCGGATCGCAGTGCGCGTCGGCGCAGAGGTTGCAGAAAAGTGGTCCGGCCGGCTGATCCCCTTGCTGAGTTCCGGCTTTGGCTGCACGTTGAATTATTATTTTGTGCGCTCCTGGGGCCGCCGCGCGCAGAAGCATTTCCTCGAGCGCCACCGGAATGTCCGCACCCGCAGCTTACCCGAGTCGAAGATATTGAACCTGCCGTCGCGCGTCCGCCTAAGCACTGCAAATTGAACGACCCCTCCCTTTCTTGGTGAGGCCGGCAGCACGTCCCTAGTGACCCGGGCGCAAATCGCGCGATTGGCGTTCGTTAGAGTGTCTTTTTTCGAAGCGCTTCGGTTGGACCTTGCCCGATTTCATTCTCCGTGCCATCCTTCTGCACCTAAATTTCACCTAACCGGAGGCCACCGAATGCCTGTTTGCGAAGGATGCGGCACGCGAACGGACGACGCTCATATCCAAAGGCGGGCGGAGCGCGTCGAACTGGCCCTGCGGCAGCGCCCGGTTGAAATACGAGTTCTCATTCTCGATGCGGCGCCGCCCACGCGCGCCGAAGACTTCTTCTACCAGGCGTCCAAAGACCGCGCGACCCGGTCGGTCGCTTCGCGTATGTATTTCGATGAACTGGTAAAAGCCACTGGCTCGCCCCCGGGAACGAACGTGCAAGAAGATGCCGCACTCGGCGATTTCCGCCGTCGTGGCTTTTTCCTCAGTTACGCGGTGGAGTGCCCCTTCGAGTCGGAAGGTGAACTGCACGCGGCCTTGCGCCGACTGGCGCCCACCGCGCTGAAGCGCGTGCAATATTCGCTGAAGCCGAATTACATTGTGCCCGTCAGCGATCCTACTAAGGAATTGATTCGTCTTTTCGGATTGATCGGATGGGGAGACCGTCTGATTCTGGATAAGGCTGGTCCGTTCGTGGATCCTTACCTTGGGGACCCGCAGAAGCAAGCGACGTTTGGCACTGGATTCGGCGACCGTATCAAGAAGGCTCTTGCAGCGCTGCCGCAATGAATCAAAGTCGTTGCGATTGCGAGTTACATTAAGCCTCTATCGAGCGTTCGGAGTTTCAGCGAACGTCTACACGCAGTAGCATCCCACTTCCGGCGCGGATGTTCAGGTCGCGGCCATCGGTCGAAGAAAGCACGATCTGGCCCAAGGGGTTCGTTCGCCCCGCGTGCGCGACTTCAACCTGTAGATAACCATAGACTCCACAGGCATCGGAAGAGAATAGCCATAGCGCTTGCGGCTGATTGTTGCCATCGACAATACCTCTGCATGGCTTTCCCTCGGCCAGCCGCACGGTCACGAGCACCCCTCCGGGCACCGGCTTACCCACTGCGCTTTCTCCTCGCGCAACAGGTCCGCCGCCGCGGTAGACGACTTCGCCGCCAATTTGCGTCGTCGTGTAAGCAGTCGACGGCGTGCCCCGATCGCCGCCGTAGAGCGGGACTTGCGCATCGTCAATTTCGAGCGGTGAAGCTAGAGCGCGAAGATTCGTGGTGACCGGTATCGAGGAGTGACGGCTCTCAACCGCATCGAACACAAAGGAGATTTTGGCGTTTCCGCCGTTCGAGGCGGATGAAACGTCGAGTACATGGCCGACAATTCGTGCTCCGCTGTGGATCGAAAGCCCTGACCCGAGCGGCACGTCCTGCATGACGCGCCCCGCGACTTTCTCTCCCGGTTTGGATTTGCGCGACGATAGGGATTTGTCCAACCGGATCGGCAGCACGGTGCCGGCAGGAATGGAATTCTGGGCTCGTGCCGCAGGCGGCGCTGTGGCAGCGGCACACCCGATCGCAATGCACGACACAAGCAGATGTTTCGTGACCGCTTTGCGTCGATAGATCGTGTTCATATTGTCGGGTCCGTTTCAAGACGCGGTCGTCGGTCGTCATATGCTGACGATCGTTTAGCGTGAATCTTTCCCGCCCTTGGTTAGATGCGCGGCCCAGTCGCGCGGAATCACGGGCGCGAATTCTCCCGGTCTGTACACTCTTCCTACTTCATCACGAAGCTGAGGATCCCGGGCGCCGTCTCTTCGGCTTGACGCGGCCGCCGCGAGAGCAAATAAAAATCGAAGGTGGCTGTATGTCCGCGTGCTAACTACCTTAGTACGAAAGTACCGTTGCGCGGATTTGGAACAGATATAAAATGGCGCGCCATGGGGTCGAAGGTCGTGTGCGAAGAGCACAATAGACTGAGGCACGAGGCTGTGACGGCGGTCCTGGAAGCGAGAAGGATTCGCTGGAGCAAGGATTTATCGTTTTATCAGGACTCAGAACTTAGCCGCGACGAGCACAAAAAAATTGACGCGCTACTGAAACATCTCCTGGTCGGCCACGACGGTAAACCGTGCCCAAGTGGCGACCGCCCCATCGTTACAACTTTCGATCCCAGAGATTACGTCCGCCACACGCAATCGCGCCCACTTCGCCTTCGCGACACCACTTCCGCCAAGTCCGCTTGATCAGGTTTCGTTCCTGATTCGCCTTAAGACCGTGTAAGCACAGCAGTGTTTAAGTGCGGGTCCGTGCATTTTTGCGTGTCAAAGTGGCCGCGGCTGCAGGCTGAGGTTTGGGAGTTGTGATGGGAAGGGAAGTCCCTTGGTAAGTCAAAGGCCGCGGAAGAGAGGTGCCGAGGGCGCGGCTCGCTCCACGCTGCCGCCGTCGCTTCGTCCTGTAATTCCCTTTGAAGGAATTTTCAAACGTGTGGCCTAACACCTGCTACGGGTGTGAGCGCACACCAGAGCTTGCCGGCAGCGCCGAGTCATTCAACCGGGCTCCAAGTGTCATCAGGATTGAATTCGTTCATGGCCTTGGCGCTATCGGCAGTCTTTTCACCCAGATCTTTCTGGAACACGAGACCATCCTGATTGATGATCAACGTCATCACTCCGGAATTACGATACTCGGCGGGATAGGCAAGAATAGCAAAGCCCCCGATCATGTTTCCGTTGACGATATACTCTTTTGCACCGCCGTGCGCGTGGCCACCTTGTTTGGTGAGAATCCGATAGAAATATCCGTGGAACGGCTGCGGTGCTTGTTGCGTGCTGCCGCCATAGCCTTCTGTGCTGGCATTCGCGGCGAGTGGTCCCAGCGGGCTCTCCGGTTCATTCTCCCCGGCTGTCCAGTACAGACCATTCTGTCTGCCCTGGTCACTGACGAACTTTTGGGCATACTGATGCACGTTCCTGCCGTCGTGAGTCTGGCTGAAGTATTCGGCCTGGGCATCCGCAATAGCATTGAGGACGTCAATCGTTGCCAGTTCGTTGTCGCCGATTCGACGAACGAGGATCTCGTCCTTTGCATCGGTGCTGTCGAAATACCACTGTCCCGACGTGTTCTTGAGTAGTGGGAATGGGAAAGGATAGTTCTCCGCGCCGACATTGAGGATCAAGCCGCCGTTCGTCAGCTTTCCCCAGCGATGCATTTGGTCATAGCTGGCTGCGAATTTGTCGCGAGCTGTTATGTCCTGAACCGGATCACCGGAGGTGATCAGCTCTGTCGCGCCCGGGCCGAAAATTGCCAACAAAGCATTGCTGTCTCCAGCTTTTGCGGCGTCATAAAGTGCGCCGGCGGCAGTGTCAGGGGAAGCGAACGTTTTCGGTCCGCTCGGGGCTTCCTCCGATTTCTGACAACCTCCTGAGAACGCAATGATCGCGGCAAACGCAACAACAACGATGTATCGCGGATAAGTCTTCGTATCGGAAAGCCTGAGGCGTGTCATTCCAACTCCTCCGTCGCGCCAACTGATTCCTTCGAAATCCTTATCTTTGATCTACTGGGAACTCGCGTCGTCGGTGGCTACTGACGGGACGCGCCTCTCCGATTTCCGCCCCCACCCATACTCTGGCTCCCTCGTGCACTCTGAGCACGCCCCCCACCCGACCCAGAAAGGGCGTTGGGTCGTGCCGGCTGAGTAGTAGGAGTATTCGATGTCTGAGGGCGTTGGTAGCCGCGAGCTTCGTTTGTACTGGGTCGAGTATTCGGTGTCGTTGCCGGCCGCTGGGCTGGGGCTGCACCTGGACGATTCCCTGGTGCAACCGGCTGAGTGCTCGGAGTCCCGGCGTTTGGGCGATTGCCTGGACGCGCAGGCAGAGTGCTCGGATTCCCGGCGTTGGGTCGATTGCCTGGTGCAGGCAGAGTTGTCGCCGGAGGACGATTGGACGGATAGGACGGGCGACCATAACCAGGGTAGGCTGGCGGACGGTAACCAGGGTAGCCGGGTGGGCGATAGCCGGGGTAACCAGGCGGGCGATAGCCGCCGCCTCCGTAGTATCCGCCCCTCCAGTAGCTATTCCCGACGTAGATGTTGCGATTGTAAGTGATCGAGTGGCTATGCCAACTTGTTCCCCAATACCCCCAGCCCCACCCACAGCAACCACCACTGATCATCGCGCCGACGGCAATGCCGACGCCGAAGGAAATAACCGCCGCAGCTGCTACGTCGGCGGAAGTATATTGCGGGACCACAACCGGGGCGCCATAAATGACAGTTGGGTTGTACGTGGGCACGTACACTACCTGAGGATTGGCCGGTTGAATGATGATCGTTTGTGGACTCTCTTGGACCACCTTGATCTCTGAACTAGATTTCAGATTTCCTGCCGCTTGGGCCTTTGCTCGCATTCTCTGGATGGCCTCCATCACATCCTGCTGCTGTGTGGCAGACGATTCACCGAGTGACGAGGTCCAAGCGAGATTCTTCGCCATATTGTCGAGAACGGACGGGAACTGTGTAAGGGCTTTCACCGCCGGATCCCATGACTGTTGGTCTACGGCCTTCATAAGTGGCTCGCCGGTGAGCGAGGAATTTTGCTTGAGCCAGACAACTGCATCCACGATTTCGTATGGGAAAGTAGCAGCGCCCAGAACTTGCGCGACCAGGGCATCGGGATAAAGTGCGATCGGAGCGACAAGCCCGTCGAGCTCATCCGGAGTAAGAAGCGCGTACTCATCCCCCTGGGTTGTTGCGGGAGGCGCGGTCTGCGAGCTAGCCTGTGCGCTGGCGTCTACCGGAATCGCGGTCCAGGCCACAAGGAAACTCATTAACACGGCCAGTGCTTTATGCATAAGAGTCATGGTGTCCTGAGTTCTACCGACCGCCTCATCGAAACGGCCCGCCTAGCTCCTGGAAGCAAACTGTCACAGCCAGATGATAGAGAGCAGAGAATCCCGCTGCTGCGACGATCGAGTCCAAACTCTCGTTGGGAGACCTGCGCGGCGCCGCGCGCGCTCTACGGCTTGACCTCATTGGATCAGGACGACAAATCCTGATCGTCGAACTGAACCCGAATCTTCACCGTTCCTTTGGGATACGTAACGCCTACAAACCAGGGCCACGGGAGCGCGTCATCGCGACCGATAACGTCTGGCTTAAATTCACGGTGGTAGCGATTCGGCTTGGCGGGATTGCGATTCACTTCGTAAAAGCACTTGCCATCCGAGTCGATAATCTGCATCGCGATCGGATCTCCAAGGCCTCTCTCTTCAGCAATCACCTCAGCGCGCTCGGAGGCCTTCGCCAGGAACTCCACCAGTATTTGCACTAGCACCTCAAAGTTTTCCCTAACTCCGAAATCGATGATTTCAGATCTCTCGACGAGGATTACATCGTCAACCTGGTCCGCCATTTTCCCCTCACTAGTGTGCCGAGCTGAGCACGAGCGCAGCCTAAAACCGCAATAGGGGTGGTGCCGAGGGCCAGAATCGGACTGGCTACGCCGGCCTTTTCAGGGCCGCGCTCTACCGGTGAGCTACCTCGGCACCGGTGGGTCGAATAATTCTACGGAAATTCCAGCGGCGTGACAAACGAAAACGGTCTAAACCGAGGAGCAATTTTATCGCGAAATCGGGCTTGCAACGTAGGCAAACACGCAAGCCACCGAGATTTCAGTCAGGTGCGGAATATCCGAGTTGCGGTTTCCGGATACAAATCTCACTCACTGCCTTAAAACTTCCCAAGGGGTTATCACTTCACCGAATCGTCGTACTCCTTCATCCAATTCCTGTTCTTGAGAACCTCGCGTGCCTTGGAGCCGTCCGCCGGGCCGACGATGCCATCTTTCTCCATCAAGTCAATTAGACGCGCCGCGCGGCCATAGCCAATGCGCAGGCGGCGCTGCAAGGTCGAAGTTGACGCGCGGCCCATGTCGCAGACCACGCGAACGGCATCCTGATACAGCTCGTCGTCCACTTCCTCGCCACCCTCGCCGCCCGAGGTGCCTTCACCCATTGCATTCTCATCTTTCGGAGGCTTCAGCATCTCTTCGTTGTAAATGGCCTGAGCCTGGTCGCGCCAGAAATCGCAAACCGCTTCCACTTCGCGCTCGTTGACGTACGGTCCATGGATGCGATGCAACCTCGAAGATCCGGCCGGCAGGTACAGCATGTCACCCTTGCCAAGGAGCGATTCCGAGCCGTTTGCGTCGAGAATTGTGCGCGAGTCCACTTTGCTGGCAACGCGGAACGAAATACGCGCGGGGAAGTTCGCCTTGATCAACCCGGTGATAACGTCCACCGACGGCCGCTGCGTCGCGAGGATCAAATGGATGCCCACGGCCCGCGCCATTTGCGCCAAGCGTGTGATGGATTCCTCGACGCCGTTGGTGTCCACCATCATTAGGTCAGCCAATTCGTCAATGACGATCACCATGTAGGGAAGCGGCTTGTGCTCGTCTTCCTCGGCGCCATCGAATAGCGAAAGCGATTGGCCCTTCTCGAATGTCCGATTGTACTGATCAATATTGCGCACGCCGCGGGCTGCGAGCAGCTTCAACCGGCGCTCCATTTCGCGCGTGGCGTTGCGCATTACGTTCGCCGCGACCTTCGGATTCGTGACTACCGGTGTGAACAGGTGCGGGATGTCGGCGTAAAGTCCCATTTCAAGCTGTTTCGGGTCAATCAGGACCAGTTTCAATTCGTCGGGCGTGGATTTAAACAGCATGCCCATCAGCAGGGAATTGAGGAAAACGCTCTTGCCGGTCCCGGTGGACCCGGCGATCAGCAAGTGCGGCATTTGGGTCAGGTCGCCGGCGCGGATGCGTCCAATGAGATCCTTGCCAAAAGGCAAGGTCAGCTTCGAAGGCGAGTGGCTGAACTCCGGCGATTCCACCACGTCGCGCAAAGCAATCGTCTCGCGATGCACGTTGGGAACTTCAATGCCCACGGTTGACTTACCGGGAATGCGCTCGATCAAAATCGATTCCGCTTGCAGCGCGAGGCACAAATCATCACCCAGGCCGGTGATGCGGCTATATTTGATTCCCGCCTCGGGTTTGAATTCGAATGTGGTAACGACCGGGCCGGGATTGATCTGCGTGACGTGCCCGCCGATATCGAACTCCATGCACTTCTGTTCGATGGCGCGGGCGCGTTCTTTCAACTCGGACTCGTCCATTTTCTCGCCGCGCTCAGCGCTGCCCAGCAGCGAAGGCGACGGCAGTCTGTAATTCGTCTTCCCGAGAGAAATCTTCGGCTCGAACGATTTCTTTTTCGAGGGCGGTAGAGTGGCTGGTTCATTCTCATGGAACTTGATCACGGCCGCCCCACGGCGCGCCTCGACTTTTGGCTCCTCGTAGTCTTCTTCCTGTTCTTCGTCCTCATCCTGCGCGAGTTCCTTCGTCGAAACGCGTTGCTGTTGCACCGGCGGACGTCCGGCGATCTTGATCTCCTCGACGCGCTTGCGCAGGCGGTCCGATTCGCGCGCCTCGCGCCAATCTTTTATGCGGGCAATGAGCTGGCCCACATAACCATCGCTCGCCATCGGCTTCTTCAACCAATGACCAGCCGCGCGAAACGAAAAGCTCGTGGTGAGAAATAGAGCCGTCAGCAGCGTCACAATCGAAACCAGATTTGCGCCCACCGGATTGAACGCCGCGCGCAACCCCTCGGCTAGGATCGTTCCGAGCAGGCCGCCAGGAGGCAGTGCGCCGCGCACATCGGGCATCACGTGGACCAGCACGAGCTCCGAGGAAAGGGAAGCGAGCAGCATCGTGAAGCCGATCACTTTTGCTACGGGAGTGTCCAGCAGCTGGCTGCGAAACCACTTCATAGCCACCAGGAACATCCCGATCGGAAACAGGAACGCCGCGAAGCCGCAAAACTGGAAAAGCAGATCCGCCACGTGCGCGCCAACAGGCCCAATCCAGTTCCGCGCGGGCCCGGAACCGTGTGCCGGCGCGGAAACGTTGAAAGATGCGTCGTGGGGCGAATAGGACAGCAGACTGAGCGTGAGCAGAATTGCGAGGCTTAAGCCAACGAACCCGATGAGCTCGTTGATGCGTTTGTTTTCGCTAGGCGTCAAGGTGTGCAAGGCTATCTCCCCTTAACCTCCGACCACGCGCGCAACACGGGCACGCGCGGTGCGAAGGACCAACACTGAGTCCTGGCTATCAGGACAAAGATCGCCCTGGGACTTGCTACGTGGCGTCCGTCAGGCTGAGCAGCTGCACATAGGGGAAGGCCGCCGCGTAGAACCTGGGTCGCGCCGGCGCTATCGCGCGGAGCCCAGTGGGAGGAACGCGAGCAACAACAAGACTATACCAAAGGAGGCCGCCGCTGGGAGACGGAAAAATTGCGAGGTCGTAGCGCACTGATAACAAACCCAATGGCGCAATTTTGACTTGTCGCTGCTCGGCGTGAAGCGCGAAGAGAGTAGTGCTAAGCTGTCCGATGACTTGGCTTAGTAGCCTGCGCGGTAGAGCAGCGCGACGACAACCGCCGCCACGAGGCAATAGATGCCGAACAGGTACCAGCGCCCGCTTTCCAGCCAGCGGCTCAGCCACTTCAGAGCCAGCAAGCCGGCCAGAAAAGCGAATGCCGCGCCGGCCAGGCCGGGCGCCAAATTCGCCATCACTAAACCCGTGTGCTGGGCCTGGTGCAACCGCAAAAGTTCCCGGGCAATCGCCGGAGGAGTAATAATCACGGCCAGCGCAAAACTGAAGTCTTCAGCCCGCGCTTTCTGCACACCTGCAAGCATACCTGTTGAGATCGTTGCACCTGAACGCGAAAATCCACGAAACGGCAGACACAGCCCCTGCACGGCGCCGATCAGCGATGCTTGCGCCGGAGTGATTTGAGCCAACGACGTTTGTGCGGTCGGAGTTCGCTTTTCCTTCAGGCCGGCGAATAAAATCAGGACTCCGACCACAGCCAGTGCTGCGGCGATTAGGTCAAGACGCCCGAACAGTTCTTCCACCCACGCGTGCGGTGCGCTGGGAAACGCGAGTTTTTCGATCGCTTTGATCAGCACGCCGCCCACGATCCCGGTCAACGCCGAAGCCAAGACCAACGCGATGACAAATTGCTTGAAATCGGCGACACTCTGAAAGAACGCTCGCCGCCACCGCCCCCAGAAATAGACGATCACGGCCAACATCGTCCCCGTATGAAGCATCACCAGAAGCAACGTGGTGGACGGCGCGGTGGGATCCATTCCCATCAGTTTCTCGGCCACAATGACGTGCGCTGAGCTGGAAACTGGCAGCAGTTCGGCCAGACCCTGCACAATCGCCAGAAGAATTACGTGGAAGAACCACATCAAGGTAACCCCGCTTTCATTAGTCCGAACAATCTCAAATCATGTTCGGCAGAGCGCCGGAGCGAACAGGTACTGAGAACCGCCGCGCGATGTCAGTCAAGATGTTTGGCCATCGCGAAAGCGTCGCGTCCATTCGGATAATAGTTTTCTCGGACTCCGCGGCTGCGATATCCATGCCTCTTCCAGAACGAAACCGCCGATTCGTTGTCCGTTGCCGTTTCCAGCGCTATTTCGCGAACCCCGTTCTCCGCCAGTCTCCGTTCAATTTCTTGCAGCAGTGCCGTGCCGACGTGCAGGCGTCGGTATTGCGGTAACACGTCAATCGTCACGATATACCCGCGTTCGTCCTGACGCGCGCTGATACAAAATCCGGCAATCGCGCCATCCACTTCAGCCACCAAGCACTCCGAGCCGCGAAATCGCAGATAGGCGCGCAGCTCGCGCTTCGAGTAAGCGACCTCTTCTTCATAACAAAGTTGATCAATTTCGTGAAGAGCGTCGAAATCCTCGGGCGTATTGTTCCTGAGAGTGATGTTCACAGCCAGAGGTCTATACTTCCAGGATCACCGGCAGTATGAGTGGGCGTTTCGCTGTCTGTTTGTTGAGGAAACGCTTCAGGTCGGCGCGAATTTTTTCCTTGATCACGCTCCAGTCGGTCTTTTCTTCCTGCGTGGATTGCTCGATAGTGCGCAAAATGATTTCGCGCGCGGAAGTCAGGATCTCCGCACCGTCCTCCGAGGGCAAAAATCCGCGCGTCACGATTTCCGGAGGAGTTTCCATGCGTCCCGTGTGCTTGTTGATGACCATGATCGGCACCACGACGCCATCTTCCGATAGATGCCGCCGGTCACGAATCACTACTTCTTCAATTTCCTCGAGCGACCCGGAATCCACTAGCACGCGCCCCGCGGTGACGGGTTCGCGCCGGTGCGCGCCGCCATCTGCCGTGAATTCCACCGGCTGTCCGCTCTCCAGCAAAAATATCTGGCTACCGACCGCGCCCAATTGCTCGGCGAGCGCGGCATGGCGAAAGAGTTGCCGGTATTCGCCGTGAATGGGAATGAAGTACTTCGGCCGCACCAGCTGCAGCAGGATTTTCATTTCCTCCTGGCTGGCGTGGCCGGAAACGTGGATCGGCGCCGAACGTCCGCCTTCGTAATACACCAGGACGCGCCGGCGGAAGAAATGGTCAATCATCCGGAAAATGGCTTTTTCATTTCCAGGGATGATGCGCGACGACAAAATCACCGTGTCGTTTTCCGCGATGCTCATGAGCCGGTGGTTGTCCACGGCAATGCGTGAAAGTGCGGAAAGCGGTTCGGCCTGGGTTCCGCTGGCCAGCACCACGAGTCTTTGTGGATCGAACGTGCGAATGTCTTGCGGCCTCACCACGCTGCCGTCCGGCACGCGCAGCTTGCCAAGCCCATGCGCGATCTCGACGTTATCCACCATGCTGCGCCCGACGAAGCCGATTTTACGGCCTACCATACGCGCGATATCGATCACTTGCTGCACCCGATGCACGGAACTTGAAAAGCAGGACACAACCACTTTCCCCGGCGCTGCGCGGAATAATTCCTCGAGACGGACCACCACCGCGCGCTCCGACGGCGTGAATCCGGGACGTTCGACGTTCGTGCTGTCGCTGAAAAGCGCGAGTACGCCTTCCTGGCCATAACGTCCGAACGCGTGCATGTCAAAGGGCTTGCCGTCCACCGGCGTGTGATCGATTTTGAAATCGCCTGTGTGGATGATGACGCCCACGGGCGTGCGAATCGCGAGCGCCACGCAATCAATCGTGCTGTGCGTCACGTGCAGATATTCAATGGTAAATGGACCGAGCGCGGTGGTTTGCCCTGCCTGCACTTCGATCAGCTTCGCCTTGTCCAGCAGCGCGTGCTCTTCGAGTTTCTTGCGCACGATCGCCAGCGTGAATTCCGTGCCGTAAATCGGAACATTCAAATCGCCCAGCAAGTAGGGAATCGCGCCGATATGATCTTCGTGCGCGTGGGTCAGCACGATCGCGCGCACCATGCGCTTATTTTGCTTCAGGTAGGTGATGTCCGGGATGACGATGTCCACGCCCAGCAGTTCCTGCTCGGGGAACATCAATCCCGCATCAATGACAATAATGTCGTCGCCGGTGCGCAGCGCGAGCATGTTCATGCCGAACTCGCCCAGTCCGCCCAACGGAATGGCCCACAACGATGGTTGGCTCAATTTATATTTCCGGCTTTCTCGCTCAGCTCGTCCAAAGGTGTTTCCTGCAGCGGCCGCGGTGCCCGCAATGAAGGTCGGCTCAAGTGTGTGCTATGCGGCGTATTGTTGCCGAGTGCTCGCGCCGCAATCGTATCACATTCACCGACGTGAGGGAGCAACGCGCGTGTGGAGTGCGGCGGCAACCCCAGCGCGGAATTTCCTGCGCGCGCCTGCGAATCGTGCAGCGGGCGACCCCGGCGAGGCAGTCCTCGCCTCGTAAAAGCGGGAGCAAGCTCCCACACTCCATATCAATCGCGCCAAGTTGTTCGGCTTATGATGCCCTCGGAGGGGTGGCGGCGTTACTGTCTTCCGCCGCCGGCAAATAGCCGCGCAACTGCCACGAGCAACACCGCGCCCACCGTGGCCGCCGCCAGACTGCCCAAAAACCCAAACGTTGCGATTCCCAGCCTTGAGAAAATCCAGCCGCCGATTACCGCGCCGACTAATCCTAGAATCACATCCGTGATGCAACCAAATCCGCGGCCGCGCGCGATCGTTCCTGCGAGCCATCCAGCGATCAGGCCGATGAGGATCCACCAGAAAATTCCGTGCGTTTCAATGTAAACAATCCAGTCATGCTCTGTGCTGGGTGTGCGCTGATACAAGGCCGCGAGTGCAGTCATAATAAGTCCATCCTCCGAAATTACGCCTGACAAAAAATATACCCCAAAGTCTTATAGATTAGTTTGGCGGCGAGAAAATCCGAGGCATGATCGCGGGGGCGGGGCGAAAGCTCGGCAACATCCATGGCCACGATTTTTTTGTGATCCGCTACGGCGCGGATCAGCGAAGTGACCTGATACCAATCAAGCCCGCCCGGTTCCGGCGCTCCCGTAGCTGAGACAATCGAAGAATCGAAGCCATCTACGTTCACGGTGAGATACACGCGCGGCCCCAAATCTTCGAGTACCTTGGCGATCCAGGCTTTTACCGGGGCGCGCACGATATCTTTTGACCAATACACCTTCGTCGGTAATTTCGGCAGCACTTTCGATTCCTCTTCGGAGAGCGAACGCACTCCTACCTGCACCGCGGGGCAGATTTCCACCACCCGCCGCATGGTGCACACGTGGCTTCCCGGGTTGCCCTGATATTCGTTGCGCATTTCAGCGTGCGCGCCGATGTGCAACACACAGAGATCTTTGAATTTTTTCATCGTGGCGGAGACTAGCGGCGGAGTGAGGGAATGTTCGCCGCCCAGCGCCACGGGAAATTTTCCGGTGTCGAGCAGTTCCAGTTGTGCGGTGAAAAGTTCGCTCAGTACTTCCTCAAACGTGCCGTCCATAGTGTCGATCGGCGGCCAGGTGGCGATTCCGATGTGCTGGCTGGGATCCAGCTCCAGTTCCTCGTCGTAGAGTTCCATGTGACGGCTGGCTTCCAGGATCGCCGAGGGCCCATTGCGCGTTCCGCGTTCGTACGTTGCAGTGCGCTCGAGCGGCACAGGAAAAATCACCGCGCGCGCTGTCTCGTATTTGGAGTATTCCTCGGGAAGGCCACCAAAATTCTGCGGTGGCATGGGCGTGTATCGCGACATGTTCGGTGCGAGCTCCTGAGTTGAACTTGAGATTTTTCTTTCGCCGCGCGAGCATTTGTACTATCAATGATGCGCACGCACGCGCGATTCCGTGCTCCCGAGCTTCTTGGGAGCCTTACATTACCTGCGAGGAAGCTGAATGGCAAAGAAAAAGGGCGCGACGGGGCGAATCTTGCACGATCCCATCGAGGATCGTCTGACGCCGATTTATCCGCTGGATCTTTCGCGGATTCGGACCATCGACGACATGGTCCGCGCCATGGGCCAGACTGCTTACACGGCGCGGCAGATCGGTGACGCGGCGGATGTACTGGAAGCGATGGCTCGCGATAAGGATTGCTTCATCGTCATGACGCTTTCCGGGGCTCTCACCGTCGGCAAAATGGGATTGGTCTTTTGTGATTTGGTCGAGTCCGGCATCGTGAAGGCCATCGTTTCCACCGGGGCGCTGATGGCTCATGGTCTGGTGGAAGCCACCGGCCGTTCGCATTTTCGCTATGACCCGAAAATGGACGACAACGAGCTTTTTCTCGCCGGCTACAACCGCGTCTATGACTCCCTCGAGCCTGAAGTAAACCTCGACGCAGTGGAAGAAGTGGTGGACCAGGTCTTGCAGCGTTGGCCCGAGGACGAAATTGCTTGCAGTTGGAAATTGAACCAGCGCATAGGCGAGTATCTGGCGCGCCACGCTAAGGGCCGCGGCATTCTGAAATCGTGCGTCGAGCACAATGTTCCGGTGTTCGTTCCGGCCTTCACCGATTCCGAGCTGGGAATTGATTTTGCTTTATATCAACGCCAGCGCAAGAAGGAAGGGAAGCCGCCGCTGCGCTACGATCCGTTTCTCGATTTCGAGCAATACGCGCGCACCATGCTCGCAACGAAACGCATGGGCATCGTTACCATCGGCGGTGGAGTGCCGCGCAACTGGGCGCAGCAATTTGGTGTGTACGCCGAGCTGCTGGCACGCCGCGGCTATGAAAAAATTCCGCTCAAGCGGTATAACTACGGGTTGCGGATCTGTCCCGAACCTGTGAATTGGGGCGGACTATCGGGCAGCACCTATACCGAAGCGGTTTCGTGGGGGAAATTTGTGCCACTAGAAGAGGGTGGCCGTTTCGCTGAAGTACTCGACGACGCAACAGTAGCGCTGCCGCTGATCGTCGGCGCCGTGCTGGAGCGCCTCGGTTATCGATACGGAGATGGAACGAAGCCTGCCAAAAACAGTCGTCGCGCTGGCAAGCGAAACGGCAGGTGAGTGAGCGAGTGGCGGGGAGCGTTGCTAATCGTCTTCGCCGATTAAAATGGCAGCGGCCAGAACAGTTGTCCACAATCCGCGCTTATCGCCGACCGCAGACTGGGTGATGTTCATGGTGCGGACGATTTTGTTCGAAATGCGGTAAACTTCCTTTTTCTCGTCCCACGATAAATCCGGATCGAATTCCACGTTCAAAGTGGTCGCCAGCATTTCGGCGGCGAGCTCTTCGGTGTACTCGCCGGCGATTTCTTCGCTCTCACCAAACGAATGATGCTCGGATAAGTATCCGAACATGGATTTATCGGCTGGCAGCGCGAGACCAACGCCTGCGGCGATCAAACGGTGCGGTTCCCGGGTCTGATTTTCGCTGATTACCGTGAACGCGACCTGTCCCGGCTTGATGTGTTTCAAACCTTCGCTGCGCGAAATCAACTTGCAATACGGAGGAAAAATCGAGGAAACCCGGACGATATTGCAGGCGGCGATTCCGGCGTTGCGCAACGCGAGCTCAAAGCTCGATAAGCGCTCGCGATGTTTTCCGACTCCCTTGGTGAGGAAAATTTTCTTCGCGACGAACGCCATGAGCAGTACCGAGCTGCGGTGCCTCCACTGGGCGCAAAATAAAAATTTTCGCGCGCAACGAAAATTAACAAGCACACGCACCGATGTCAATCTATTTCAGCGTCGTAACGTAACTACTTGCGCCGTTCGTGTGCGTCGCAGGCGCGATTTGTTACAGTTTCATTAAAAATCATTTTGAAGGCGGTTCGCCGTGCAGAGCTAAGCGATCGCGTTAACTGGCGTTGCTTTGGTCGTGCTCGAAAGATAACGCTGCAGCAAAAAGAAAAAGGGAACTCGCGAAATCGAGTCCCCTCGGAGTTGTCGTCTTTGCTGAATGCTTAGGAAGCAGACTGAAGCGGCAGTTCTACCATCCCCACCTGCGGCCGTAGTAGAACCCAACCGCTGGATAGTACGCGCAGCACGGATACGGGTAATACCCGTACGGCGGCGGGTACGGCCGCACTAGTCGCGGACGCACTGCAGGCCGCTTGGCCTGCGCGTAATCCTGTTGGGTCACTGGGCGAAACGCCATCTGGCCGCGTTCGGTTGAAAACGTCACGGCACCTTCCAGCCGGAAGGTCAAAACATCTTCCGGCGGAATAACCGTGGGTTTGCCGCGAGTAAGCAAAACGCCTGCGATGCTCGCCACAAATCCGGCCCCGGCGCCGATCGCCGCGCCAGAACCACCGGCTGCAGCCGCGCCAATCGCGGCGCCAGCTCCGGTGGTCACACCCACGGCTGCTGCATCACGACCGTTCGAAGTACCGGCGGAAGCGTTCAGCAGCGTCGTTTGCGTCGGCACCAGCTGTCCGTCCACCAGGGTCAGCTGGCTCAACTCCAATTGCAGCTTGGAGACGCCCTTCACGCGCCCGGCCTTCTGCGCATCGGTTACTTGGCCTACGACGGTCTGCCCCCGCCGCATCACTACCCAGCCGTCAACAATGATCGGTTGGGCCAGCGTTGCCGTAAATTCGTCGCCCTTGTGATTGCGGTCGCTGGATAGCCAGTCGTTCGTGCGAATTTGAATCACCGCTCCGGCGGGAATTGTAAGAGTTTCGGGCACGACCGGTCGTTGCGCGGGCGGATTCGTTTGCACTGGAGCGGGAGGCTGATTTTGCGGTCCGGTCGGTTCACCCGGCTGCGACTGTTGATCCTGGGGCTGTTGTTGTTGCTGCATCGGCTGGTCTTGCTGGGGCGGTGCCGACTGACCTTGTTGATCCTGCTGCGCAGGCGGCGCGGACTGATCGGGTGGCGCGGGTTGGGATTGCTGGTCCTGCTGCGCCAAAACGGGAGCGCCGCTCAGCATCACGCCCAGCGCAAGAGCGACTATCGCCTTGCGATTCCAAATCTTGTGAATCTTCGGATCCATGCCATTGCCTCCGTCTTCGTTGCTAGCATATTCGATGCGCAACTCCGAAAATGGCTGCCCGGTCTGACTTGCTCAATGGGTCCTCTCACGCCACCAGAGGCGAACGGGAATCTTCCCCGAGCCGAAGTTGCCTTCCGGCTATGTATAACCCACAACGGACTGAAAAGTTTCGGCGTTGTTCGTCAGGGTAGAGGGTGGATCGGCGGTGGCCAAAGCGAAAAGCGGGGCCTGGGCTAAGCTTTGGCTAGCAATGGAATGCATGCGCCGAGCGCGTCTGCGACGGTTTTGAGTTCCCGCAATTGGGAGTGCGTGAAGTCCGGACCAGCGTCGGCGGCCGTGCGGCCTTTCCGCGAAATTTGGATGACTCCCGAAACCTTGCGTTCCTGGACGATGGGTGCGCTCATGATCTTCTGGATGGCTTCACCTCGCTGTTCCTCGACGATCGGTACCGCCTCAAACACTGACGAATGTGGCACCACCGCGAAATGATTGATCACCTCGGGCCGCTTTTCGCGCACTGTGCGCGCCGCCAGGGAATTCGTGCTAGTCAGCGGAATCTGGCCCATTTCCCGCAGTTTTTCCGGCACCACGAACCTGAGAAACCGGTCGTCCGCAGTGATCACCAAAATCGCCACTTCGTGTGCCTGCACCGCGAAATTTTTGCTAATTATGTCCACGACACGGTTCAGTCCGACGAACTGGCCGTCCGAGCTCTGCCGGACGAGTTCCCCCACCCACTTCTTTAAGTCATTGATTTGTTCGCTGGACATGGGGGCGTTTGCTTTCACGGCAGTCTAGCATGGTGCGTAAAAAGCCCTGTCCGCACAGTGATTTAGCTGTTTCCAAAGGGTAGCTGCCGAGTAGCGCACGCACAGCGTGCGCCGTTGAGAACCGGGTGGAGATTTGATAGGGTTGCGCGGTGAGCACTCCACTAGCTACTGATCCGCGGAATCGCCGTCGCAGCAAACGCGTGAAAATGCGGGTTGCGATACAGGTACGTATGCAGAATAGTAATCGGCAAACTGTGTCGGAAGTGACGCACACCATAATTGTGAACTCTCACGGCGCGTTGATCCTCATGGCCACCGAGGTGGCGGTGAACCAAATAATCCGCATCGAGAATTCGAACACCAAGGAAGAGTTACTCTGTCGCGTCACTTCGATGGGTCAAAAATTCATGGGCAAGACTCAAGTCGGGATCGAATTCATCTACCCAGCTCCCGACTTCTGGGGCAGCGGTTCGACGCCGGAAGACGCGAAGAACCTGGAGCCGAACCGCAGCTAGTTTTGCTGTCGTCGTCACCTACGACAATGACGCGCTCTGACTGGGCCACTTTCGCGAAATTCCTCATCGCCGCGTTTGTTATTTTCTATCTTCGGGTCTGGTTTGTGGAGTCTGGCCTGGCGGGCTCATGGAGAGCGGGCCACGCGGCGTTATGGAAGAAGCCCAAGAGGTGGCAACTTATCACCCTTTGCATTCTCTGGGGCTTCATCATCATTGCTTTCATCCTCGCATTTTCGATTCGACGGCCAAACTGATCCGTGAGCCCGCCCTGTCGCCGTCTTGCAAACTTCTCCACCGATGCATATACTAAAACTTCCGTCGGTTCCCATGATTCAAGCTCGGAGAGTGCATGCCGGTAGCAGCGCTTGATTCCAGAACGAGTTATATCCTCGACAAACTGCAGTCCCTCAGCGGCGTAATACCAATTGGAGCTTTCTTAGCCGAACATTTCTGGTCCAATAGCTACGCGCTCGTCAGCATCGGCAAATACAACCAAGTTTCTGAGGAACTGCAGCAGATTCCCTGGCGCATCATCGTGGAAACCTGCGTTCTTTTCATTCCCATCCTGTTCCACGGTCTTTACGGCATTTACATCTGGTGGAAAGGGAAGTCCAACGCGCTCGGCCATCCTTGGATGGCCAACTGGCTTTACGTTTTGCAGCGCTGGACCGGCATCATCGCCTTCATTTTCATCGGCTGGCACTTATACACCGAGCGCTTTCTCGGCCACGGCGTCACATCCTACGCTGACGTGCAGCGCAACATGATGAATCCCTGGTACGTCGCGTTCTATATCGTCGGTGTCATGGCCTCGTCTTTTCATTTGGGCAATGGCCTCTGGAATTTTGCCTGCAAGTGGGGAATCGCCGTCAGCGCAAACGCGCAGCGCGTGGCGGGCTGGTTCGGTGCTGCCGTTGCCGTGGCATTCACGGCTGCGGGCGTCGCTATCGTCATCGGCTTGCACTATGCCTGGTTCCCGCTTGGAGGGTATGTGCAATGAGGCAGCCCAAGATCATCATCGTCGGTGGAGGGCTAGCCGGGTTGATGGCCGCCATCCGCGTGGCCGAATCGGGCGTGCCGGTAGACCTTTTTTCGATTGTCCCCGTGAAGCGCTCGCATTCCGTATGCGCTCAGGGCGGCATCAACGCCGCGAAAAATTTGAAGGGCGAGGGCGATTCCACCTGGAAACATTTCGACGACACGATTTATGGCGGGGATTTCCTGGCGAATCAGGGTCTTGTGAAAGGCATGTGCGAGGCCGCTCCGGCGATCATTGATCTGCTCGATCGCATGGGTGTGATGTTCAACCGAACGCCGGAAGGCCTGCTCGATTTCCGGCGCTTCGGCGGCACGCTGTACCATCGCACCGCGTTTGCCGGCGCCACCACCGGCCAACAGTTGCTGTACGCGCTCGATGAGCAAGTTCGACGCTACGAATCCGAAGGCAAAGTGAAGAAATTCGAGGGCTGGACGTTTCTTTCGGCCGTCATCGACGATGCCGGCGTTTGCCGCGGCATCTGCGCCATGGACCTGAAAACCATGGAGATCAAGACGTTTTCCTGCGACGCCGCGATCTTTTGCACCGGCGGCATCGGCGCAGTCTTTGGTCGCTCAACGAATTCCGTCGTCTGCACCGGCTCCGCGCAGTCCGCGCTCTTTCAGCAGGGTGTCTATTACGCGAACGGCGAATTCATCCAAGTGCATCCCACGGCGATTCCCGGCGAAGACAAATGCCGTCTGATGAGCGAATCGGCCCGCGGCGAAGGCGGCCGCGTGTGGGTGCCGAAGACGCCGCAGGATCCGCGACCTGCGAAACAGATTCCCGAGAATGAGCGCTTCTATTTCCTCGAAGAGTGGTATCCCAAGTACGGTAACCTGGTTCCGCGCGACGTCGCCACCCGCGCCATTCACAAAGTCGTGTATGAAATGAAGATGGGTCTCGCGGGCGAACCCGCCGTCTATCTGGACGTTACCCACATCCCGCGTGAAGTCCTCGAACGCAAGCTCGAAGGCATCCTTGAAATCTACGAAAAATTCGTGGGTACCGATCCCTACAACGAGCCGATGAAAGTTTTCCCCGCGATGCATTACACAATGGGCGGCCTCTGGGTGGACAACGAAAATCAGGCCACCAACGTGCCGGGAATTTACGCGGCGGGCGAATGCGAATACCAATATCACGGAGCAAATCGCCTCGGCGCGAACTCTCTGGTCTCCTGCATTTACGGCGGAGGCATCGCCGGGCCTGCGGCCGTGCGCTACGCACGCAGCCTGGAACAGGGCTGCGAGAGCACCGCACCTGCTGTGTACGAGCGTGAACGCGTTCGCCAGCAAGACATCTCAGACGCTCTGCTCAATCAACACACGGGCACGGAAAACCCGCTTACGATTTGGCGCGAACTGGGCGACATCATGACCGAAAACGTGACGGTGATTCGTTACAACGCCGCGCTGCAGAAAACTCTGGTCAAAATTGACGAGCTGAGCGAGCGCTTCACTCACATCAACTTGCAGGACCGCACCCAGTGGGCCAACCAGACTTTGAATTTCGTCCGCGAGCTGGGCAACATGATCATCCTCGCAAAAGTAATCACCTTAGGCGCGCTCGCTCGCAACGAAACGCGCGGAGCGCATTACAAGCCGGAATTCCCGAATCGTGACGACGCCAACTGGCTCAAGACCACCATAGCCAGTTACAACGGCGGCAACATCCGGCTCGATTACGAAGCGGTGGATATATCGCTGATCCCGTCGCGCGAACGCAAGTATACGGCGGCGAAGTAGCATCCAAGGGAATAACGGGCAAAGTGAGGCATCATGGCCGATAAGACTTTCATCGTGCGCATCAAGCGCCAGCAGCGTCCCGATGAATCGGTGCGCTGGGAAGAGTTCGAACTGCGCCACCGCCCGCACTTGAATGTCATCACCTGCCTGCGCGATATCGCCGAAAAACCTTTCACCCGTAATGGCAGCGAAACCACGCCGGTGAGTTACGAAGCCAACTGCCTGGAAGAAGTTTGCGGTGCCTGCGCGATGCTGATTAATGGGAAGCCGCGCCAGGCCTGCTCAGCGCTGGTAGACAATCTGGAAAAGCCGATCCGCCTCGAGCCGCTTACAAAATTTCCGCTAATTCGCGATCTGCAGGTGGATCGCAGTTCCATGTTCGAAGATTTGAAACGCACGAAGTGCTGGATTCCGATTGACGGCACCTACGATCTCGGTCCCGGCCCGCGCATGCCGCCGGAAAAGCAGGAAATCGGCTATCCGCTTTCGCGCTGCATCACCTGCGGCAATTGCCTGGAAATCTGCCCGAAGGTAAACGAGCATTCTCACTTCGTAGGCGCTGCCATTGTCAGCCAGGTGCGCCTCTTCAATATGCATCCCACCGGCGAAATGCACGCAGGCGCACGTCTTGAATCGCTCATGGGACCTGGCGGGATCGAAGATTGCGACAACGCACAGAACTGCGTGAAAGTTTGCCCGAAAGGCATTCCGCTGACGGAATCCCTGGCCGCAGTGAACGGCCAAGTGCTGCTGCACGCCGTAAAGACGTTTTTCACCGGCAAAGATTGAAGCTGCCGCTGTTGCTTTCTCGGTGTTCTCAAACTTTTCTTGGTGCACTCGGTGGTAAGCTTTTGCAGCAAAAGCAGCGCCGCGCCCGATTCCGCGTTTTCGTTTCGCAAGAACGTGTCGTAGAATTCCAAAGGAATTTCGGGGGGAAGAATGGTTCGTCTGTTTTTGTTTGTGTTTTGCTGTTTACTGGGAGGACTTTTGCCGCTAGCAGCCGTAACCGTCCGATCTGATCCTAGCATCACACCGCAAGCTCGTGAACTCCACTTCAGTTCCATTGTGATTGACACGCACGACGACACCACTCAGCGCCTGCTCGATCCGAAATTCGACCTCGGGGTGCGACACAGCGACGGAGGCATCGATATCCCGCGGATGCGCGAGGGCGGCCTGACCGCCATTTTCTTCTCGATCTATATTCCCGGCACGATTACCGGTCCTACAGCAGTCCAGCGCGCGCTCGATCAGATCGCGGCGGTCCGCGAAACAGTGGCGCGCTATCCAAACGACCTCGTCCTTTGCACTACGGCCAGTGAGATTCGCGCCGCCAAAGCCCACGACAAGATCGCTGTGCTGATGGGTGTGGAGGGCGGCCACATGATCAACGACTCGCTGGCCAACCTCGACAAGTTCTACGCGCTCGGCGTGCGCTATATGACGCTCACGCACATGCTCAATACCGATTGGGCCGATTCTTCCACCGACAAGCCCGCGCACAACGGCCTCAGTGATTTTGGCAAGCAGGTCGTGCGCGAAATGAACCGACTGGGCATGATGGTGGACGTCTCGCACGTGTCGGATAAGACTTTTTACGATGTTCTAAAAACTAGCGCGGCTCCCGTGATCGCTTCCCATTCTTCGTGCCGCGCCCTGTGCAATGCTCCGCGGAACATGACCGACGAGATGATCAAAGCTCTGGCGGCCAAGGGCGGCGTGATACAGATCAACTATCACGTCGGTTTCTTGAGCCAGCAATTCCAGGATGTTCAGAAAAATAACCCGCAGCTGGGCAAGGAAATCGAAACGGAATCCAAAAAGCGTTGTGGCAATAACGAAGCCTGCCAGCTGATCGAAGCCGACAAAATCGTGCGCGATATGGTCGAGCAGGGCAAACTCCCGCGGGTGGACTGGGCCGAAATCGTTAATCACATCGACCACGCCGTGAAGCTGGTTGGCGCGGATCACGTGGGCCTTGGCTCAGATTTCGATGGTGCGGACATGCCTTACGGCATGGAAGACGCTTCGCGTTTGCCGCAAATCACGAATGCGTTGCTGGCCAAGGGTTACTCTGCGAGCGACATCCAGAAGATTCTAGGTGGCAACACCTTGCGCCTGATGCAGGATGTGGAAGTTGCGGCGCAGAAGTAGTTCCAAAGTAAACCAAATTTTAGGAGGGTAATTGTGAAACGCTTGTTCCCCTGGCTTTCTGCCATTGTCATTGTTGCGTTATCGCCCGTAGCGCTTCCGGCTCAAAACCAATCGGCGACTCCTCCGCCCAAGTCGGCTGCAACCCACACACATTCGACGTCGCCGCGGACAGATCCTGCGTTGTTCCATCCAGCCGGGCTAACGGCCAAAGCTCCCGATCAGTATGAAGTCACGTTCAAGACGACTGCAGGTGATTTCGTCGTTCAGGTGACGCGCGCCTGGGCCCCGCTCGGCGCTGACAGGTTTTACAATCTCGTCAAGCACGGCTATTTCACCGATGCGGCTTTCTTTCGCGTCGTTCCTGGGTTCGTCGTGCAATTCGGACTAAACGCCAATCCCGCGCTGAACAAAGTGTGGGAGAAGGCTTCCATCAAGGACGATCCTGTCACGCAGAGCAATCACTCCGGGTACATTACGTTTGCAACTGCCGGCGCCAACACGCGCACCACCCAGCTTTTTATCAACCTGGGCGACAATACGCGCCTGGACGCGATGGGTTTTTCCGCGTTCGGCCAAGTAACAACTGGAATGGATATAGTGCAGAAGGTCTACAGCGGATACGGAGAGTCGCCGGATCAGGCTGCCATCACGGCCGAGGGAAAACCCTATCTCGACAAGAATTTCCCGAAGCTCGACCACATCATCTCAGCAACCGTAACTTCACCCGCGCCGGCCGTTCACACCACGCCGGCTCACAAGACCGCGGCACCGCCAGCGACAAATCCGTAGCGGGCCGATCCGACGGCCATTGTTGCATTTGTAGCGGCGTCCGCCGCGGCGGACGCGATCGATGCGGCGGCAACACCCCGATGACGGTCTGAAGACCGCTGCCACGGGAGCCGTTCAACTTCAAATCGAAGACATTGAGAACCGTGCCGGCACGGTTCCAAGGAGACCATTCATGACCGCGCAGCCATCATTGCTTGAGCCCGCAAATCTGAAAGAGACGGCTCCCGATACTTTCAGTGTGAAGTTCCAAACCACGGCGGGCGATTTCGTCGTGAAAGTTACGCGCGCATGGGCGCCACTCGGCGCGGACCGCTTCTACAATCTCGTCAAGCACGGCTTTTACGACGAGGCTGCGTTTTTCCGAGTCATCCCGGGCTTCGTCGTCCAATTCGGACTGAGCGCCGATCCTGCCGTCAATAATGTCTGGCGCAAATCGAATTTCAAGGACGACCCCGTCACGCAAAGCAACAAACCTGGCTTCATCACCTTCGCTACCGCCGGCAAGGACACGCGCACGACGCAACTTTTCATCAACACCGGCAACAATGCCCAGCTCGATCGGATGGGCTTCGCGCCGTTTGGTCAGGTCACGTCCGGCATGGACGTGGTGAAGAAAATCCACAGCGGCTATGGTGAATCTCCCGATCAAGGCTCGATCACCGCGCTGGGGAAGGCTTATCTCGACAAGAATTTCCCGAAGCTCGATCGCATCACGTCTGCAACGATCAGTTGAAGACGTGCGGGAACCAAAGCATAGCTCAACATATCTGCTCCTGGCGCTGGCGCTCGGCAAACTGCTGGTACAGTTCGCGGGAATCAATCATTACGGATTTTTTCGTGATGAGCTGTATTACATGGCCTGTGGTGAGCATCTCGCCTGGGGCTACGTCGACCAGCCGCCGCTGATCGCTTTCGTCGCTTGGTTGGCACGTCACACGTTGGGGACCTCGCTTTTCGCCACCAGGTTGATTCCTGTGTTGGCGGGCGCGGCCGTCGTTTATCTCACCGGCCGCGTCGCTCGCGATCTCGGCGGTGGTGTTTTCGCGCAATTTCTGGCCGCTACGGCGATTTTGCTCGCGCCTGCCTACCTGGCCTTCGATAGTTTCTTTTCCATGAACGCGTTTGAGCCGCTCTTTTGGCTGCTGTGTGCCTGGATCACGATTCTGATCGTCAAGGGCGCATCCCCGAAACTGTGGCTGGCCTTCGGAGCTGTCGCGGGCCTCGGCCTCGAAAATAAACACAGCATGTTGGTATTCGGCTTCGCTCTCGTGGTGGGGCTTCTGCTTTCAGGACAGGCGCGTGTATTCCGTTCGAAATGGATTTGGATCGGCGGCGCGATTGCGGTCGCGATTTTCTTGCCGAACTTGCTTTGGGAAGCGCGCCACGGCTGGCCGCAGATTCAAGTCGTGCGCAACGCGCAGCAGTACAAAAATGTTCAGATTACCCCGGCTCAGTTTTTGTTCGAGCAGATTCTGTTCCTGCAACCGCTGGCGTTGCCGATCTGGATGGCAGGCCTGATTTGGTATTTCGCGGCGCCGGAAGGGAAGCCGTTTCGCTTTTTGGGCTGGGCGTATTTGGTCGTCATGGTCATTTTCATCGGGCTTGACGGAAAATCCTACTACGCGCTGCCAGTTTATCCGGTTCTCATGGCCGCGGGTGGCGTGGCTCTCGAGAAATTGTTTGCTGTGCCCAAACGGCGTTGGCTCGCCTACGCATACTCGGCGCCGCTCGTGATCGTTGGCATGTTCACGATTCCGTTCGGTGTGCCAGCCCTGCCTGTGGACACGTTCTTGAAATATTCGAGCATGGTCCCGTACGCGCGCGCTGTAAAAACCGAGCGCGACGCCACAGCGGATCTGCCACAGCTCTACGCGGATATGTTCGGCTGGGAAAACATGGCGCAGCAGATTGGGCGCGTGTATCACGATCTGCCGCAGGCCGAACAGCAGGAGTGCGCAATCCTGGCAGGGAACTACGGGGAAGCCGGCGCAATTGACCATTACGGACCGGCGCTGGGCCTGCCGAAAGCTATCAGCGGCCACAACAGCTATTACGACTGGGGCGTGCGTTCGTATTCCGGCTCGTGCGTCATAGTGTTCGGCGAACGCGCTGATAACTACAAACAGTACTTCGGCGAATCAAATCTAGTCGCGACCATCTCCGATCCGTACGTCGGAGTCGCCGAGCGCAACGTCCATGTGTATGTATGCCGCAAACCCTCGGCCCCGCTAGCCAGCCTCTGGCCGTACTTCAAATTGATAATTTGAGGTCTTGCAGCACCTGCGTCCCGCTTAATGCAACGGCGCGTGCCGTGGATTTCGTGCAGCCTGCTCCAACTCAACTACGTTCAAACCGGACGCCACCAAGCGATGCCCAATCTCCGAATCCGTGCGTTGAGCAATCGCAAACAAAACGCATTCGCACGTCAAAATCGGAATCGAGCGGCCCTCCACGGAATCGTGCGCCGGAGCAATTTCCTCCGCTTTCTTCAACAACGCCGTGAGTTCCGCGGACCGCGCCAGCGACTTGTCTTTCTCCGCAGTCGCAGCCGCGTCCGGGCGCAGCCATTTCCACTTGCCTTGGTTTTCGTCAGCGTGTCGCTGCTGGTCGTAAAACTGAATCCAATGATGCCAGCGCTGTGGGCTGATTCTGCAGATCTGCTGCAAATACTCTTCGATCGCCTCTTGCTCGAGCCAGTAACGCGACAATCGTTCCCAGTCGTAAATGTACATGCCCGCGAGTAGGTCGGCGACCTCGACGGCCCCTGCGGCCCGGCTGTGCGCCAGCATGGTGGCAAGCCGTTCGGCCCTGGCGAGGTCCTTCGTCAACCGGTGTGTCGGCCTGGCCAAACCGCTATCCGGCCCGTTCGATCCATCAGAGGCGGGCGCTCCAGCGCCCGAGCCGTTGGATTTCGCGCGCGAGTTCCTCCCTTTTCTCGACCCAAACAGCTTCATGCCTGTGGATGACTCCCGCAGTAATGTTATCAGAGGCTATGTTGCCGCATTGGAAATCTATGGCCACCCTTCGCCGATTGGTCACTTGCCCTTGCGGCAGCGCGGATATATATTTGCGAGTTAACGGCACTAAATTCAGCCCGGGTCGACGCGTCCAATGAATCCAGCCGTACACAACAACAGGGCCAGTTCGCAGAAAGGCTCACTACCATGACCACCACCCAGCGCCAGAGCCCCAGCCATAGCGCTTCGGTTTACGATTCCAAGCAGTCTGACTCGAACCCCTTTGTAGGCACTTGGCGGCTGGTATCCATCACCTCGTCCGAGTCGCGGCTATTCGGCGAACGCCCGATTGGAATTTTGATGTACGACGCGGACGGCCACGTCGCCGTGCAAATCATGCGCAATCCGCGGCCAGACCTCTCCTCAGGTCCGGGTTTTCCGACTGCAAAAGAAGTGCAGATCGCCTACAAGAGTTATTACGCGTATTACGGCACGTACGAAGTGAACTGGGAGAACAGAACCATCACGCACCACCTGGAAGGAAGTCTGCGCCCCGGCGACGTCGGCAAAGACTTCACGCGCGCTTACGAAATCTCGGGCAACCGCCTGGCCTTAACGCCAATAAACGACCAACAAGCCCGCAACGCCTGTCTAACCTGGGAACGTGCGTAAACGTTACTCATAGGGGCGCTGCTCGCTGGGCCCTTGTCACGGCGGCACGCTCGATTGCCAGAAGCAGGTTTGTAGCGGCCGCTGTATCCCATGCCTTTCGGGACGCAGCGGGCATTTTTCGTTCCTCTAAACTCCCAGCACGTTCACCAATTCGCGCACCGAAGCCGCGGACTTATCCAGCGCAGCCTTCTCTTCAGGCTGCAATTTGATTTCAATGATCTGCTCGATGCCCTTCGCGCCCAACTTCACCGGCACCCCCATGAATAGTCCACGGATGCCGTACTCGCCCTCAAGGTATGCCGCACAGGGCAAAATCTTCTTCTTGTCCTTCAGAATTGCTTCAACCATTTCGACCACCGCTGCCGACGGCGCGTAGTAAGCCGATCCAGTCTTCAGCAAGTTCACAATTTCCGCGCCGCCCTTACGCGTCCGCGTCACAATCGCTTCTAGCTTTTCCGCGGGAATCAATTCGGGGAGGGGAATTCCGGCCACGGTCGAATAGCGCGTGAGCGGCACCATGTCGTCGCCATGCCCGCCGAGCACGAACGAATGTACGTTCTCAACCGATACGCCTAGCTCCCGCGCTACGAACGTGCTCATGCGCGCGGAATCCAGCACGCCGGCCATCCCGATTACGCGCCCCTTCGGCAACTTGCTGATCTTGAACGCAGCCTGGGCCATCGCATCCAGAGGATTCGTCACAATAATCTGAATCGCGTTGGGCGAAAGCTTCACGACGGATTCCACCACACCCTTGATCACGTCGTAGTTCGCCTTCAGTAGATCGTCGCGGCTCATTCCCGGTTTGCGTGGGAAGCCCGCGGTGATCACGATGATGTCGCTATTTTCCGTGCCCGAGTAGTCGCCGCTGGCCGTGGAAATTCCGGATGCATGCGCGTCGGACCCAACAATGGGTCCAGACTCCGCCATATCCAGCGCTTTGCCCGCCGGCACTCCTTCCAAAATGTCCGTCAGTACCACGTCCGCGAGCCCAGCGTCATGAATCCGCTGCGCGGTCGTCGAACCGACAAATCCGCCACCCACCACCGTCACTTTCTTCCGCATTCAGTCTCCTCGTTCGATTTTTGATTTACCGCAGAGACGCTGAGAACGCAGAGAAATACGACCACAAAATCTCCCACTCCTCAGTTAATCGGTGACGCCAACCGCGGCCTGCATATTCTCGATAATCGCCGACGCGTACTCCGATGTCTTCAGCTTCTTGGCCCCCGGCATCAATCTTTCCAGGTCATACGTCACGCGCTTCTGCTGAATCGTACGGGCAATGCCGTCCTCGATCAAACGCGCGGCCTCTTTCCAACCCATGAAATCCAGCATCATCGAGCCGGAGAGCATCACCGAACTCGGATTGATGACATCCTTATCGGCGTATTTAGGGGCCGTCCCGTGGGTCGCCTCGAATACTCCGAAACCGTCGCCGATGTTCGCGCCCGGAGCCATCCCCAGTCCGCCCACCTGCGCCGCGCACGCATCCGATAAATAATCTCCATTCAAATTCGGCGTCGCAAAAACCTGATATTCATCTGCTCGTGTGAGCACCTGCTGAAAAACGGAATCGGCGATCCGGTCGTTGATCAGAATCATCTGCTTCCACTTTCCATTGCCGTGCGACGTGTAAATTCCGTCGATCGTGTGGCGCACTTCCTCGTAGATATGTTTCTTGAAGTCGTCGGTCGCTTCCTCCAGCCCCGGTTCGATCGCCGCGGCGTTCTGCTCCACCGTGGTGTTCGGGTTCTTGTCCTTGTTGTCCAGGATCCAGCTCTCGCGCTCGGTGACCACGTATTCGCGAAATTCCTGCGTCGCCAATTCGTAGCCCCAATCGCGAAACGCGCCTTCCGTAAATTTCTGAATATTTCCCTTGTGCACCAGGGTAACCACGTTGCGCTTGTTTTCCAGCGCGTGAACGATGGCGCGCCGCACCAGCCGCTTGGTCCCGGTCGGCGAAATCGGCTTGATCCCCACGCCGGAATCCTCGCGGACTTTTTTCGACACGCCCTTGAGCATCTCGTTGTTCAGAAAATCAATCAGCTTCTTCACTTCCATCGAGCCCGACCGCCACTCGATCCCCGCGTACACATCCTCCGTATTTTCGCGGAAGATGACCACGTTCATGCGTTCCGGCTCGCGTACCGGCGAAGGCACACCCGTGAAATACCGCACCGGCCGCACGCAGGCATACAGATCTAGCACCTGCCGCAGCGTCACATTTAACGAACGGATTCCGCCGCCCACCGGAGTCGTCAGCGGACCTTTGATTGCGACGCGAAAATCGCGAATCGCGTCCACCGTATCCTGCGGCAGCCATTCCTTGAATTGCCGGAAGGCCTTCTCACCCGCGAATACTTCCAGCCATTCGATCTTGCGTTTGCCGGAGTAGGCTTTCTCCACGGCCGCGTCAAAGACGCGCCGCGAAGCCTTCCAGATATCGCGTCCCGTTCCGTCACCCTCAATGAACGGAATCACCGGCCGGTCCGGCACGTGAAACGCCCGGCCGGCAAAATCAATCGCCTTGCCGCTGGATGGCACAGCTACGCCGTTATACTCATTCTTCATGGCTTCCTATTTCTCCCAGGCATTCTAAGCGCCCGCAAATGCACGCTGCGCGCTTCGCTTTCAAACCCACAACCTTAGCACAAAGTCCGGCACTCAGACATTACGTTCCAGGTCATGATTTTGTAGTGGCGCCGCTTATTGCACCATCTGTGGCTTAGTGGACGACCTTGTCGGGAAAGAGAAATGCATCCTTGGCGAGCTGCGAGGAAAGGGTTTCGGCCCGATAGTACTTTTTCAGAATGTTGTCCGTCCAGCTCAGGAGGTCCTGGTTTTCGACTTGAAATTCCGCCCACGTCTGCGCCCGATTCGCGCGAATCATCCTCTCGCGAATTAGGAAAATGTAAGCCCACGTAACCGTCTCGTTGTACAGGCCGTTTTTCCCGTGCGCCTCCGCATACCTGGTCAGAGCGGCCGGAAAACGCGCGAGCACCTCAAGAACCGGGAACCGGCACAGATACAAAAACACGATTCGCACATGGACGCCGTGACGAAAGCACTCGAGGGGAAGGGAACAGTTTTCAAATTGCGCGACCAGAACTTCGTCGTCGTTGCCGATGCTTGCGCCAGTCACGATTGTGCCTCTGCGCTACGCGCCTAGTGCGTCAAACAAACGACTACCGCGGCGGAGTACACCGCGAGCCAGCCCACCTGATTGAATTCGCCGTGCAAAATGTGAAACGCCGCGGCAAACAAGAAGACAGCGAGCAGCAAGTAGCCCCCCGTAACTCTGGCGGCAGGCGCCAGAAACATTGCCGCCGCCACAATCTCCACGCTTGCGAGGACCAGGAAAATCCAGCTGTGAACGCCAATGTGGCCGGCGTGGTAAATTCCTAGCACTGTCGCCCGCAGGAATAAGCACGATTCCCATAATACGACCACGCCCAGAACCCATCGCAATACTCGAACCGCCCGATCATGAAGTGACGCACTCATCCGCGACGTTTCCTTTTCGTCACCCGCTCGTGCGCCACAGATCGACGGATTGGACGAGTAGGTGTCTTCTTGGCCCGAGCGCTCGCCGCCTTCGCCCTGTGCCGGGACGGCGCTACGCGTCGGACCCTTTGCGGACGGCGGGGCTCGCGCGCCTCCGTCAGGCGATGACTAGCCCTCGAATCCAAATCCAGCAAATAGAAGCGCTTGAGCTCCTTGATCCGCTTCCGTGACGGCTTCTGAAACGCCGTCTTGCCATCGAACGCGTGCAATACGATGCCCTCGAGCAGGTCACCCAAAGTCAAATCGTGAAATTCGGCCAGCGCTTTGAGAACCTTCAACAGCCGCTTTTCCATCCGCACGCCAGTCTGTACACGTTCGATTACGAATTTCTTTTGATGACGCAACGATCTCATTGTGGTACCAATGTACCATGGTACCTAGCGCCACTGCAAGGTGGACGGATGGCGACGGTCGTACGGAGCACCGAGTGCGGTGTCTAGCGCCTTGACGCGCCAAGCCGCTGCCACTTAGCATGTGACAATGACGCTGCCTAAAACCTCTAATTCGAAACTCATGATTGTCTTTCTGCTCCCCGTCGCCTGGCTGCTGACGCAGTTCAGCACGGCCGCCAATCGCGTACTCGCAACTCAGGATGCCATCAAGCAGGCCACCGATACGCTGCAACTAACCAGTTCGTCTTTTGAAGCGGATGCTGCAATCCCGGCGAAATACACCTGCGACGGGGAAGACGTTTCCCCTGCGCTGGCCTGGAATGATCCTCCCGCAGCAACAAAAGGTTTCGCGCTCGTGATGGATGACCCCGATGCGCCCAGTAAAACCGTGGTCCACTGGGTGATCTACGACATGCCCGCTGCCACACGCAAGTTGCCAGAAGCCGTCCCAAAGGACGCTAAGCTTCCAGATGGATCGCTCGAGGGACGAAACTCTCACGGCAAAATAGGTTATAGCGGCCCATGTCCGCCGAATGGCGTCGTCCACCATTACTTTTTCAAGCTGTATGCTCTGGACAAGAGCACTGGTCTGAAGCCGAATGCCACCAAGCCTGAGTTAGAGGCAGCGATTAAAGGTCACATTCTCGCCAAAGCCCAACTAATCGGCCGCTTCGAACACTAAGCATTCCGCAGCGGCCCGGCGAACCAATGGCGGCGGCCAGGAGTGGACTTTTCTCTGCGAACTCTACGCCTCTGCGGTAAGGGTCTTCGCCGTCCCCGGTCACCGTCGAACCGCCTCAAAGTTTCATTTATCGGTTCGATAAACAGTTCATTAGCCCGATCGCCATTTTGGGATTTGACCCTCGCGCGCGCGTCAAGATACTCTACGGTGTTTTGAAACGGCGGCGCGCACGTGATGCGCAACGCATTCCATCTTAAGGAGGCTCATGGCAACCGAACTTCGTAATTTTTTAGCGATCCCGTACGACGAACTCGAAGAGCTCAACCTCAAAGCCAAGGAACAACGCAAGAACCGCGTGGCCCCACACAAGATTCAGGAAGAGCGCATCAAGTACCTCACCGACGAGAAGCGCATCAAGGCTGTCACCGTGCTTTTCAGCGACCTGGAAGGCCGCCTGCACATGCTTGATTACGACAAGAAATTTCTGGTAAGGAGCTGGGACAATCTGACGTTCGACGGCTCCTCGATTCGCGGGTTCACGGCGCAACGCGAAAGCGACTTGCGTCTCGCTATGGATTGGAGCGCTTTCTATTGGGGACCGGCCGACGTCTTCGGCTCCGGCAAGGTTCTAATCTTTGGCGAAGTGATTGACAAAGACGGTTCGCCCTACAGCGCGGACATTCGCGGCGCGCTAAAAGCCTTCGCGCAAAGGCAATTCAAGGACGAAGGCTACACGCTGAATGCCGCCAACGAGATTGAGGGCTTCCTGTTCAAAGGTCCGGACGCCGAGCGACACTATTCCGAAACCGGCAGATTCGACTATGTGAACACCGGCGGCTACTATCACTCTCTTCCCGGCGATCCGCTCCGCAACTTCATTGATACGACCGCCGAAGTGCAGCGTGCCATGGGTTTCCAGAACGAGAAAGACCATCCCGAAGTCGCGCCATCGCAGTTTGAAATCAATTACGGCTACGGAGAGGTCGTGGCCGCCGCCGACCAGATTCAGCTCTACAAACTGATCTGCCGCCAGGTCGCCACCAACATGGGCCTCACCGCCAGTTTCCTCCCCAAGCCCGTCGTCGGCGTGAACGGCAGCGGTATGCACACCAACGTTTCTGTGAGCAAGGGCGGCAAAAATCTTTTCTGGGATCCCAAAGGCGAGGAAAAACTCAGTAAAGTTGGTTGGGCGTTTCTAGATCGCATCCTCACCCACGCGAACGATGTTTGCTTGATGCTCAACGCCAGCGTCAACGCCTATCGCCGCCTCGATCCACACTTCGAAGCGCCGAACCAGATCAAAGCTTCGCCCGTGGACCGCGGTTCGATGATTCGCATTCCGATCGGCAACGAAAAGAGCATGCGCGTCGAGGTCCGTTCCGTTTCGCCGGACGCGAATCCCTACATGGTCATGTATTCGATTTTCCGCTCGGGACTCGAAGGGGACACCTCGAAGATCAAAAACCTGCGCCAGGCCGAGCGCTATCTGCCAGACAACATCTACACAGCGATTGATAATTTCCGGAATGCGCCGTGGACGACGAAGCTTCTAGGCGAAGACGTAAAAACACGCTACGCCGACTTGAAACAAGCTTCGGCCGACCGCTGCGCGCGCCTGCTCGGCACTTTCGTCAAGGCAGCCGAGGTACAGTACCACCACGAGGTCTACAACCAGTATCTCTGGAACCAATTTTAGTCCCGAATCTGTAGCTCGGTATTACGCCAACGTCCTCATTGAAGGGCAGCGTCTTACCAGCAAATACAAACTGGCCCGGGCAAAGGGTTAAATTCTTGCCCGGGCCAGTCTTTTTTTGGCAGCCACCCGATGCTACCAATCAGATGCTACCAGGTGATTGTTTCTGACCAAATCTGCATGCTGGCTCCGTCGCGCGTGTCTGACCATGCGGCATGTACCACTCCGTCTGGTCCCGAGACAAGCTGGGTGTAGTCGCCGAAGAAACCGCATCCAGGAAAGCCCGTGCAGGGGTCGAATGACGCGTCGCTCACTGGAACCTGAACCGGGAAGGTGACTCCTCCGTCGGTGGATTTCCCGACGAAGTACTGCACCTTCGTATTGAACGGATCGTTGCGGCTATCGTACCAGCCGACGTATACGGCTCCCGTCGGCGTTGCGGTCGCCCACGCGAAGAAGTGCTCTTTCAGGCCGTTGAAGGCATCATCGTTGACACGCACAACTTTCGACGCCCCGGTCTTTGTGGAGATGCTCGCGAGATACACGCTTGGCGAACCCTCGAGCTTGCCCCCAGCCACCTGATTTGCAGAGAACGCGCAATACGCTTCATACAGATGGATGCCGCATCCTGGCGCTTCAGCTCCGGCGTCGCGGAAGGCCCAATTGAGGTCGAGCAACCCGTTGTAGATGAAGCTCGCCACCGGTTTCTTGGACACAACCCACTTGCTGCCCTCCAAAGTGGACTCCCACATATTAATCGTCGGCGAATTAGTGAAATCGTCGAAGAAGATGTGTGGCGTGCCCGACGCGTCGATGACCAGGTCGGAGAACTGCGTGTTGGTCAGAGAGCCGCTTACGAGCGCCGGTGCGGAGAAAGGCTGAGCCGGACCTGGCGATTGAGATACCAGGATTGCCGAGCCGAACGCCGGGATCTTGGCGGTTCCGTCCGTGCAAGGTGCGGCGTTGCAGAAATACGTGTAGTAAACGTAGGTCGTGTCCTGGTGCGGACTGTTGGGATTGCTATCTGTCGTGATGAACGGCTTATCCAATGCGCCGGGGCAATTGAAGGTGCCGGTGAATACTCCGTTGCATGGCTGAACGTCTATCGGTGTAGGAAGCAACGACGTGTACGTGCCGTGAGAAAAGCCCTGGACCGCGTCGATTTCCGTGTCCACGTTCTCGTATAGGTTGTTTCCGTCGAAAATCAGGTTGCCGGTGATGTCGGATAGGTAGCTATTGCCTGCGCTATCGAAGGACACGCCCGGGTCGCTCTGAAAAGTCAGTGGAATAAATCCACTGAAAGGATCGTTTCCCCCGACCATCGAATCATCCGTCCACGCTTGGCCATTGTTGGTCGAGACGTGGTAGAACTCGTGGTCGTAATTCTCGCGAAAGTCGTTGGCCATTACCACCCAACTTGTCCCGGTGGAAGGATCGATCGCGGCTCCTAGTTCCGCCTTCGGCCACGGATTCCTGTCCTGATTTACTTGGACGTTGTGATACTTGTTCGCAATAGCCGCGGCATTCATTGCCTCAAGGGTGTGCTTCTTCGCTGCAGTTTCGCGTAACGCTGCGGCAGCGCCAGGAGGCATCACGGCTCCATCACGATCAAATGGTGCCTTGTGGTTTTTCTGCATCCAGTGGAGGTAGGAACTGAAATCCGTGAACGGCGCCGTGCTTTGCGCGCTCGCCACCGAGCTCCAGAGGAGCGCCATGATCAGCGCCGTCAGGGTAATACCGTATCTTGCGGTTTTGAAAATACTGATATTCTTTTCAATACTCGAAAGGGCCCGGCTGATACCAAAAGACAACTCGAGGGACTGGTCTCTGTCTTTCTCCATGGCATGGTCTCCTTGTCTAGTTGGAACGCGTTGATCGGGAAACGCAAGTGGGACCGCTGGTGCGGCGCGGATTATTCTCCGTTGACTTGTCGTTGTCAATAAGAGATACAACAAAGCGCTATTCGTTTTTTCGGTGGACCGGATAACGAGCTTGAATGGCTTGCGGAGGTAGAACCGCGGACTGTCCATACAGTGAATCGTGTACGGTCAGGTCTAAAGCGAAGAAAAGCGTTAGCGTAGCGTAGTAGCGACCTTTAAAATCAAACGGCGGGGAGCAACCACTCTCTCCGCCGTTTGATTTTGCGCCGCGCCTGTGGGCGCTAACTCCTAGTCGTAATATTCGGCTCCCAAGTGAGTGATGAGTTCCTCGCCCATCATCCAGCGCAACGTGTTCTTCAGCTTCATCAGCTGAATGAACAAATCATGCTCGGGATAAAGCTCCTTCGCGCACATCGGCGACTTGAAATAAAAGCTCAGCCATTCCTGAATTCCGCGCATCCCGGCACGCTGCGCCAAATCGAAGAAGATGGCCAGGTCCAGCACGATCGGTGCGGCCAGAATCGAATCGCGGCAGAGAAAATCCACCTTGATCTGCATGGGATAGCCGAGCCAGCCGAAAATATCGATGTTGTCCCAGCCCTCTTTATTGTCGCCACGCGGAGGGTAGTAATTGATCCTCACTTTGTGGTGAATCTTGCCGTAGAGATCGGGGTACAAATTCGGCTGCAAAATGTACTCCAGGGCGCCCAGCTTCGACTCTTCCTTGGTTTTGAACGACCCCGGATCGTCGAGCACTTCGCCGTCGCGATTGCCCAAAATGTTCGTCGAAAACCATCCGTTCAGTCCTAGCATGCGCGCTTTGAATCCTGGCGCCAGGACCGTCTTCATCAAAGTTTGCCCGGTTTTGAAATCTTTCCCGCCAATCGGCACGTTCTTGGATTTGGCGTAGTCCTCCAGCGCCGGAATATCCACCGTCAAATTCGGTGCGCCGTTAGCGAAAGGCACTCCTTCGCTGATCGCTGCATAGGCATACAGCATGGACGGCGCGATTGCCGGATGATTCGCCTTCATCGCCTTCTCGAACGACGCCAAATCCTTGTGCACGTCTTCCGGCTTTAGAAACACTTCTGTGGATCCGCACCACACCATTACCAGCCGGTCCAGCTTGTTTTTCTTCTTGAAGTCGCGGATGTCCTGGCGCAACTGCTCGGCAAGATCCATTTTTGTCTTGCCTTTCTTGACGTTGGGCCCTTGCAAGTTTTTCACGTAATTCTGGTCGAAGACTGCCTTCATCGGCTTGATGCCCTTCAAGAATTTCTCAGCCTTGGAGAGGTCCTTGGCATCCAGCACTCCGGCTTTCGCAGCAGCTTGGTAGGCGTCGTCGGCGAATACGTCCCAGCTGCCAAAGACCAAATCCTCCAGCTTCGCCAGTTGCACGAAATCCTTAATCTTAGGCGTCCGCCCGTCGGTCCGCTTGCCCAAGCGGATCGTCGCCATCTGTGTCAACGAGCCAACTGGCGCGGCCTGCCCTCGCCGCACCAATTCTACCCCCGCCATGAAAGTCGTGCTCACTGCGCCCATTCCCGGCGTCAGCACTCCGAGCTTTCCTTTTGGCGGAGCAACACTCACAGGCCTGCGCATTCGATTTCCCCCAGTTCCTTTTCGAAGTAACGAACAAAAACCCAAGGCCCCGCCGCTCGTTGCCCTCGACAGCGCAACGCGAGTCCCCGCTGGTCTTTCTGCGGTTCAATTATCTGTGGATGTTTGTGAACTCACCGTCACAGCGCGGCGAACGGCTCAGAACAAACGATTTATGATGCGGCAACGCGCAAGGATTTGCAAATCCAATCCCGGCGCCGCTCATCGCTAACCCTTAAGGGTGAAAAATTGGTTTCGGACCGTGGGATTGGGTTTGAGAACGTGTTCGTAGGACATGCGAGGGCAGGGAATTCAGTAAGGACGAGAAAGCGGGAGGCCGTAATTAACGCGTCGTTACTTTCGGCGAACGCTGACGGCGAGTCCGTCGGACACGCATAAAAATACTAGTACTGCGAGCACTCCCAACATGCAGAATGGAATCATATATCCTTGGTCGCCATTGAGACGCCCAATAAAGTGCATGCAACGTGCCATCCTCTCATTCGACGTAAGTGCAATCCCTGCAACATCTCAATGGTCCGTCGCAGATCCCGTTTCGGTCTCAACCGAACACATGTGGTCTCCCGACGACATTGCGGCGGAATTTCCTTGCGCGTCCGACCTGAAACGAGCGGGACTCACGGATGCAGCGAAATGCTAAGAGGACCGCAGAGGGCAGTGCAAACTGGCAGGCGAACCGCAGTCCATCACGACGCGCGCACGGATCCTACAATTTCTCGATGTGAATTGATCCGTCGCCCGAGGTGACCGCCAGCGTCCCCCCGCCGGCATTCAATTTCCCGCGCACCGCGGAATGGCTCAATGATCCCGAGACTTGCACCGGGATATCCAAGGTGATACTGCCGTCGCCGGTGTGTGCATCGAGATATGCGTTCAGGTCGCCCGGCAGTCGCAAAGTAATGTGTCCATCGCCGGAATGGAGATTCCAGCCGTTCGAGACTTTCGATCCGGTCGCCACTTGCGCGTCAATGCTGCCATCGCCTGTTTTCAGCGCCAGCGCGTCGAATCGGCCGTCAATTCGTAAATTTCCATCGCCCGTGTCCGCGTCGAGCGACCCGTCCAAGCTGTGTCCTTCGATGTGCCCGTCGCCTGTGTGCATCCGTATGTCGCCGCGAACGCTGTTCGCGGTCACGTTGCCATCGCCCGTATCGAATTCAATCTTGCCCGATACGCCGGACGCCGTCACATTGCCGTCGCTGGTACGCACGTTCAGGGCAAGTTCTCGCGGCACCCGCAATTCCACGCGCACCGACCGGTTGTGGCCGCCGCCAAAGAACGACCAATTCCAGTGTGGAACGCGCACTTCGATAGACACGCTATTGCCGCTCTGGCTTTCGATGACCTGCACGTCGTTCGACCCCACCTTCCAGCCTTGCGTGGTTACCCGGGCGTCGATCTGGTTCTGATCTGTGCCGGTCACGGTCACGTCACCATCGCTGGTCATCACACGCAGGTCGGCGCGGCCATTCATCTGATACGTTTTTGACCACTCATCCGCCCGAGCAGGCGTCGCAACTGCGCCCACGGCAATCCCCGCCGCCAGCAGACCCACCAAGAAAGTCGCAAGTCGCTTCATCGTTCGCTCCGTACCACGTTCGATCCGTCCAGCGCCACAGTGCCGTCGGGCGCTGCTCCCACTTCCAACATGAGATACGCAAGCCGCTCAAAAAATGTTCCCGGCACCCGCCGGCCCGACATCCATCCGCAGGACAAGTTATTCCGCTTCGCCTCGCTTTTCCACGCCTTTCTCCACGCACTCTGCATCGCTGCGGTAATTGTTGTTCTCGGAGTCTCGCTGCCCTCCGCTTTTCTCGGTGTCCTCTGATGTGTTAAATCTTTGAATCCCGATGAAGGCAAGATGCCAGAAGCCTAAGCTGATTTTCTCCTAGCCACCTTACCAGCCCCCGGCTTAGCCCGCAGAGCCCCCAGAAACTCTTCAGTCGGCAGAGTGTTGATCACCTCGTTTTTCTCAAGCCAACCCCGCCGCGCCGTAATCACCCCATATTTCATAAATTTCAAATTCCCTGTCGAATGCGAATCGGTCGAAATCACGATCTTCACGCCGCGTTCCTTCGCCATTCGCAAATGCGTGTCCTTCAAATCCAGGCGGTCAGGATAAGCGTTGCACTCCATGGCCACGCCATGCTCCTTCGCCGCCTCCAGAATTTTCTCCATTTCGTAATCGAAGGCTTCGCGTCGAAGCAACAATCGCCCGGTGGGATGCGCAATAATCTGCGTATAAGGGTTCTCAATCGCTGCCAGCAACCGCTCGGTCATTTCCTCGCGCCCCAGACTCATGTACGAGTGCACTGACGCCACCACGACGTCCAGCTGCGCCAGCACCTCATCGTCCAGGTCCAGCTTGCCGTTCTTTAGGATGTCCACCTCGATCCCCGCCAGCAAACGAATCTCCGGCACTTTCGGTTGTGCCGCGCGGATTTTCTTGATCTGTTCGAGTGTGCGCCTTTCATCCATGCCATTCGCTACCGTGACGGCCTTGGAATGATCGGTCAGCGCAATGTACTCGTAGCCGAGTTCCGCGGCGGCTTTGCCCATCTCTTCAATCGAATTTCGTCCATCGGAAGCCGTAGTGTGCATTTGCACGTCGCCGCGAATGTCTTCGAGCTTCAATAGCGTCGGGAGCCGGTGATTGTCCGCCGCGTCAATTTCTCCGGTGTGTTCGCGCAGTTCCGGCTCGACGTAGTCCAGTCGCAGCTTGTCGTAGATATCCTTCTCTGTCTTGCCCGCCACAAACCTTCCGCCCTTCAGGGTGGTCAGCGCGTATTCGTTCAGCGTCCAGCCCATGTCCCGCGCCCGTCCGCGCAATACCACGTTGTGTTCCTTCGAACCGGTGAAATACAAAAGCGCGGCGCCGAAGCACTCCTTTTCCAGCAGCCGCACATCCACCTGCAATCCATTTCCTAAAATCACGCTCACTTTGTTTTCGCCGTGCGCCAGCGTCTGATCAATTCCCGGATATTTCAAAATGTGTTCCGCTACCGCATCCACATCCTTTTGCTTGTCGCGTCCAGGACGCATCGTCACCAGCAAATCCAGATCGCCAATGGTCTCTTTCCCGCGCCGCAACGACCCCGCGGGCGTCACCGATTCCACAATCTTGTCCATCCGGCTGATATGAGCCATTAGCTTTTGCGCCGCTTCGTCAACATCGTCCAGCTTGAAACGGCCCGATGAACGTTTCGCCGACGCAGTCGCCTTCAAAATGTTTTGCTCGCTCTTTTCGCCAAAGCCGTCCAGATCGCGCAGCTTTCCTTCCTGCGCCAGCTTCTCGATGCCTTCAACCGTCGAGACCTTGAACTTTTTCCAGAGGAACGCCACCTTTTTCGGCCCTAGAGATTGCAAATGCAGCAACTCCAGCAGAGTCACCGGATATTTCTTCAGCAATTTCTCGCGCAGGCTGTAATCCCCGGTATCCAGAATCTCTCGAATGTGAGCAGCCATGTTGTCGCCGATACCCGGCAGTTCCTTCAACTTCTTTTGGTCCTTGGCGACGTCCTCGATACGCTCGTGCATGCTGTACAAAAGCTCCGCCACTTTCTCGTAGCTGCGGTAGCGGCCGATGATCGCGCCGTCAATTTCCAGCAATTGCGCCGTCTCACGCAAAATTCTTGCAACTTCTCTATTTTCCATATGACTTCCTTCTAGTCTCGCTCCGGGATCGGTTCGTAGTAAGTGGGATTCTAGCGCCGGTTCACAGCTTCGCAAAAAGCTCTTTCGCCCGTTCGATGTCCTTCAAGATCTGCTCGCGCAAAGCCTCCGGCCTCGAGAATTTCTGTTCGTCGCGCAGCCGTGCCAAAAACTTCACCCTCATTTCGCCTGACGTCACCGTCTCGGAGAAGTCAAATAAATGCGATTCGATCGCCAACTGCTTTCCGTCGAAGGTCGGACGCACGCCCACATTCGTCACCGCTTGGTAACTCTTGCCGCCAACGACCACTTCTGTTGCGTAAACGCCGGTCTTGGGCAGGATTTCCTGCTCTGTCGCAAGATTCAGAGTAGGCACAACTAACTTGCGCCCGAGCCCCGTCCCGGTTCGAATCTCGCCGCTCAGCGCAAACGGCCGCCCGAGCATCGATCGCGCTTCTTCCACTCGGCCTTCGCTCACCGCCTGTCGAATCGTCGAGCTGGACACGACGCAGCCATCCACTAGCACAGGTTCAACGATCTCGACCGCAAACCCATTCTTGCGCCCTAATTCTGCAAGCAATTTCACGTCGCCGGCCTGTTTGTGCCCGAAGCGGAAGTTCGCGCCCACCAGTACCGCGCGCGTCCGCAGCGTCTCAACCAAAAACTCTTGCGCAAACTCCTCGGCGCTGGCCTTCGCTAGTTCCTGATCGAACTTCAACACCAGTGCCGCGTCTATTCCGAGCGCTGCAAACTCCGACAGCCTTTGCGGCAACGTTTCCAGCAGCCCCGGCGCCACATCTGGCCGCAACACGCGCGCAGGATGAGGATCAAACGTCAACACCGCGCTCATGGCATCCCGGCTGCGCGCACGGTCGATCACTCCGCGCAGAATTTTCTGGTGCCCGACATGCACGCCGTCGAAATTGCCGATTGTGACGGCCGCGGGCTTGCGGGTTTCGCCAAATCGCGCGATCCATTCCGCCGGTGAGTTTAGGATGGCGATCATCAGATGGCCACCTCGAATTTCAGTCCGTCGTAAGCGAGCCGCACATTCTGCGGCAGCTTGGCGTTGGCCGCTTCGTGCCCTAGATCGTGGCAAATATGCGTGAACCACGCCCGCTTCGGTTTCAGTTCATTCACTAGCGCGAGCGATTGCTCAACGTTTGAGTGCATCGGATGCGGCGTGTATCGCAACGCGTCGAGAATGAAATCGTCCAGCCCGTGCAAAAGTGCCTTCGAGTTTTCCGGCACCGTACTGAAATCCGTCAGATAAGCGGCCTTACCAAAACGAAATCCCAGCACCGGCTGCGAGCCGTGTTTTGCCGGCAGCGGTACGATGTTCAGCCCGAACAGCTCGAAAGGCCCGTCAATCGTGTGCATCTCTACGACCGGCAGGGAACTCTCGGTAGGCGCATCGTCGAAAATATAGGCAAACTGCCTCCGCAATGTTTGCTGCGCGTTCTCCGATGCATAAATCGGCACCACGCCGCCCTGTTTCAAATTATAAGGACGAATATCGTCGAGGCCCAAAATGTGGTCGGCATGCGAGTGCGTGTAAATCACCGCATCCAAGCGGTCGACGCGTTCGCGTATCGCCTGCGCGCGAAAATCCGGCGTCGTGTCAATCACCACGTTGCGGCCGCCATAAGCCAGCAGCACCGAGGGCCGCATGCGCTTGTCGTGCGGATCTTTCGATTCGCAGACGGTGCAATGACACCCCAGCGTAGGCACACCCATGGATGTGCCAGAACCCAATACGGTTAATTGGAGGGAACTCATCTTAAGGTGGGATGTCGCAAAATTGCTTTTTATTCATCTAGGAAATATGGACCGCGCTGCTATCTCGATCAAGACGCGCACCATCTTCGAGCGCGGTGGCTTGCCACCGCCTTCACTGGGGCTCGTCGCGCAGTTCGCTATCTTCCGCGGTCAGCGATTACTTCCCCTTGGCTTTCTTAGCCATCTGCTCCGCTGCAGCCTTCGAAATCTCCATGAACGTCAGCTTCAGACTTCCCAGCACCTCGATCAACAAGTTGTCTTCATCCTTCGACAAATTTCCCCGCGTCTTTTCCCGCAACGCGTCCAGCATGTCGATCACTTCGCGCGCGCCCTCCAAATCCACAAACGCCTGCCCGGTACGCGGATCGGCCATCCCGCCAAGCATCGCCGCCGCGTTGCGTGTCAGAAAATCCACGAGCATCTGAAAACTGTGCGAAGTCGTATGGTGTTCGCCGCCGGTCGCATCACTGTCGGATGCCTCTTCGCCAACCAGTTCCTGCGATCCCTCCGGCGAGACGAGTCCGTGTCCTTCCGCGCCTTTTCCCTGGCGAAGCCCGCCACCCTGCGACGAAGCCGGAGAACCAGGAGCTTTCGAAGCGGGTGCAGTTTGAGCCTTTTGCTGCGCTTGGCTGGCGGCTTTTTTCTCCGCCGCCTCTTCGTCGCGCCGCTCCTGCTCCACCACGTCCTTGCGCAACTCGCCGTCCTCGCCAAATAGACGACGATCAATCACCTTGAATGTCTCTTCCTGTTTCGAATCAGCCACGGCAGGTATCCTTGAAGACGCTCGTAAGAGTTACACCGAAGTCTAACATCCGCCTCCATTTTTCGACAAGCCAAGCACGGTGGCAAAGCCACTCCTGGGTGTGCGAGGTGAAGCGATTGGCCGGACGACCAATCCAACAGGATAGCGGCTGCCTTCCAGCAGGTACCGCTCTCGCAGTCGAATTTGTAGCGGCCGCTGTGTCCCCTGCACTTCGGGACCCAGCGGGCATCTTCCCTTGCTTCTAGCGTCAAGAATCTCCTCACCGCTCGAAGAAATAGTTTTCGCTTGACACGCGCTTGTCCATCTGTTACAAGCTGTAGCGCTACAATGGCTCGCACACCAACAACGCGTCCCCGCAATCTCGGCGAAGTCGAACAACTGGTGATGGACTACGTCTGGTCCCACGGCCCGGTTTCGTCCGAAGCTTGCCGCGAAGCGCTCGCTCCCAAGCGTCCGATGAAAGAATCTACGATTCGCACGGTTCTACGTCGCCTGGAAGAGAAAGGTTACGTCACGCATGAAATCAGCGGCCGCACTTTCATCTATCGAGCTGCTGAGCCTCGCCAGAATGTCGCTGTGCGCGCTGTGAAACACATCATTGACCGCTTCTGCGGCGGATCGGCCGAGCAACTGGTGATCGGCATGGTTGATAACGCCGTTCTCGACCGCAAGCAGCTCGAGCGCCTGACCCAGAAAATCGCCGCACGAAAAGCCGATCAGCGCAAGGAAGGGAAGTCATGAGCACGCCCATTGTTTTCGTCGCGTCTTCCAGTTTTCTCGGCCATCTCGTTGATCCCGCCATCCGTTCGCTTGCGCTCGCGTGTATCGCGAGCGGCGCGTTAGCTCTTTGCCGCGCGAAAAACGTCTCGCTGCGTCTCAGTGTTTGGCGCACGATCCTGATCGTTGCACTTGCCATGCCGTTTCTCGCTCTGGTGATGCCGCCGCTGCCCGTTTTTGTTCCGATGGCGCAAAGATTCAGCGTCCTGCAATCACCGGCGATAACCGAAACTTCCTCGGAACCCCTCGAAGCCGCGCCCGTCGAGGTCGCCACCGCAGCAAAGCCTGACTCTGCCGTGCCTGCTTTTAACTATACCGTCGCTCCATCGCGCAATTATTCCAGGCCAGTCACAACGCCCGCTGCTCACGCACGCTTGCGCACGCCGATTTCGCGCATCGCCGTCGCTGGCAGTATTTATGCAACCGTCGGAATCTTCTTTCTAGTTCGTCTGATTCTCGGCATCACCTTTGGCCGTCGCCTTGATCGCGACTCGCACGTGATTGGCGATCCGCGGACTCTCGCACGCTTGCATTTCTTCGCATGCGGGGCACGCCTTCGCTCAACCCCACGCCTTGCCGAATCCGAACTCCTGTCGGTCCCGGTAACCTTCGGCATAAGGCGTCCCTCGATCCTTCTTCCGGCTACGTGGCGCGAATGGGAACCAACGGAACTCGACGCAGTGCTCGCCCACGAAATTTCACACGTCGCTCGCCGCGACGCGCTCACCGAGCGCCTCTCGCTGCTGCATCGCGCAATCTTCTGGTTCAGTCCATTGAGCTGGTGGCTCGATCGCGGTCTCGCCGAACTCGCCGAAGAGGCCAGTGACGATGCTGCTCTCGCCGCCGGCGTCGACCGCACTCGTTACGCCGAGACGGTTCTCGGCTTCTTCGCGGCGCTTGAAGCTGCGCCGGGGCGCGTCTGGTGGCAAGGCGTCGCCATGGCCAGCGCCGGACAAGCCGAAAAACGCCTGGATCGGATCCTCGAATGGAAAGGGAGCGTCGCCATGCAGCTGAAAAAACCAGTCGTCGTCATCGCCGCACTTCTCGCAATTCCTGTCATCTGCGTGACGGCGGCTTTTCGCCCGACCATCGAAAATATCCATTCGACCCCGCCGCAATCGGTCCAGCCTCCCGCACCGGCCGTGCCAGCGTCGCCTGCGTCAGCGCCAGAACCCTCTGCGGTGCCCGAGCCGCCAACTCAGGCCGCCGCCCCGGCTCCCGTTCCTTCAGTGAATCCCATTCCCAGGGTGCATGTCTTGGTTGTCCCAACGGTGCGCGTCGATCCTCATGTCGTTATCCCTCCGATGGCTCCCATCGTATCCATCGATGATGTCTCGACGGTCGATTTTACTGTCAGGCCCGACGTCCGCGTTTCGCCTAACGTAGTCGTCACGCCGCTAGCCTCGATCGCACCTCATGTTTCGGTGAGGCCCGTGATCTGGTTGCCACACCTCGCTGTGATCGCGCCGCAAGCGCGGCAATCGGCTCAATCCGGCCACTCGAATACTCTGATCACCGGTGAAGACGACGACGGCCAGCAATTTGTTATTTCCGCCGGCAATTCGTCTGTCGTTGTTTCCGGCAACGGTTTCTCCATGAATTCTGACGGCGAGTCTAATTTCGTCAATTCGTTGCGTCACAATCTCTCCGGCGACTTCATCTGGTTCATTCGCGACGGCAAGGCCTACGTCATCCGCGACGCCGCCACCATCAAGCGCGCCATGGAATTCTTCGCTCCCGCGCAAGAACTCGGCCGCAAACAGGAAGAACTTGGCAAGCAGCAAGAAGCTTTGGGCGAGCAGCAGGAAGCCCTCGGCAAACAACAGGAAGCGCTTGGCGAGCAGATGGAGAAAGTCCGCGTCAAAATTCCGGACCTGACCGCGCAGCTACAGAAACTCGAAGCGGAGCTGAAAAAAATGAGCGACGGCGGAACGCAGGAAGACCTCGGACGCATCCAGGAAAAAATCGGCGAAATCCAGGACCGCATCGGGGAAGTCCAATCGCAGGCCGGCGAACAACAGTCGCAACTAGGCGAAAAGCAGGGCGCCCTGGGCGAGCAGCAAGGCAAGCTCGGGGAACAACAGGGCAAGCTAGGTGAGCAACAAGGCGAACTAGGGCGCCAGCAAGAAGAAGCCTCCAAGAAAGCCTCGCAGCAAATGAAGCAACTGCTGGACGAAGCCGTAGCCCACGGACTAGCCAAGCCCGCATAGTTTCAGCGGAGTACGCAATCGATTGTGCTGTGTAATTTCTCTGTGCCCTGTGCGTCTTGCGCTAAATGTTCTGTCTGCCGCATCCCGTCCGCTCGCAAATTCCCGCGACGTGCGTTAGTCTGGTGCATCCAACAGTCCGCGACCTAATTCATCAAGGAACGCCATGCCCAGAATCGCAGCGAGAACTCAAAAGGCAACCGCCGCCGCGCGCCGCAAAGTGGCCTCTAAACCGCGCAAGCAAGCACTGCCCGCGCAAGCAACAAATCCAGCCCGTCCCATCGCGATTTACCACGAGCACCCGCGTTGGTTCCTTCCCGTTTTCGCGGAACTCGATCGCCGCAGTATCCCTTATGTGCGCTTGGACGCTGCCCGCCACTATTTCGATCTAGCGCCAAACGGCAACCAGCAATACAGCCTGATTTTTAATCGCATGAGTCCCTCGGCCTGGACTCGCGGCAACGCGCACGCAATTTTCTACACTCTCAGCTACCTCGCGCACCTGGAACGATCCGGTGTCCGCGTCGTGAACGGCAGCCAGGCATTTCGCGTGGAAACCTCGAAAGCGCTGCAACTTTCGCTGCTACACTCGCTCGGCCTGCCGCATCCGCGCTCGGCCGTCATCAATCACCCCTCGCAAGCCGTCGCAGCGGCGCGCGGCCTGCGTTTTCCGATCGTGCTGAAGCCGAATATCGGCGGCAGCGGAGTCGGCATCGTGCGCTTCGATTCCGTTGAGCAACTCGAGTCCGTCGTCCGCAACGACGCCATCCAGCTGGGCCTCGATTCCACGGGCATCGTCCAAGAATTTATTCCCGCGCGCGGCGGCCACATCACCCGCGTTGAAACGCTCGGGTTCAAATATCTCTACGGCATCAAAGTTTTCACTTCCGGCGAAACCTTCGACCTCTGCCCCATGGACATTTGCAAAACCACAGACGGCGCCGAAATCAAGACCGCCTGCGTGGTGGAAGGCGCGAAGACGGGCTTGCGCGTCGAAGGCTATCGTCCTCCGCCAAAGGTAATCAACGCCGTCGAGCGCGTTTTTCGCGAAGCGCAAATCGAAGTCGGCGGCCTCGAATACATCATTGACGACCGCGATGGCCAGCTCTACTACTACGACGTCAACGCGCTCTCGAATTTCGTTTCCGACGGGCCCCGCATCGTCGGCTTCAATCCCTTCGAACGCCTGGTGGACTATCTGGTGAAGGAGGCGCGCTGATGCGTTACGGCTATTGGCTCCCAGTTTTTGGCGGCTGGCTGCGCAACGTGCAGGACGAGCACATGCAGCCCACGTGGGACTACGTTTCGCGCCTCGCGCGCCGCAGCGAAAAAATCGGGTACGACCTCACGCTCATTGCCGAACTGAACTTGAACGACATCAAAGGTGTTGACGCTCCGTCGCTCGACGCCTGGTCCACAGCCGCCGCGCTCGCCGCCGTCACCGAATCGCTCGAGTTAATGGTTGCCGTGCGCCCCACTTTTCATCTTCCCGCACTTCTCGCGAAGCAAGCCGCCAACATAGATCACATCAGCAACGGCCGCGTCTCGCTCAACGTGGTTTCTTCCTGGTGGGCCGAAGAAGCCAAAAAATATGGCGTCCAATTCGATCAGCATGACGACCGCTACGCCCGCACGTCCGAATGGCTCGATATCGTGGACGCCGCTTGGAAGCAGGATCACTTTTCGTATTCTGGAAAATATCATTCCGTGCAGGATTTGGTGCTGCAGCCCAAGCCCGTATCGAAACCGCGTCCCACAATCTACGCGGGAGGGGAATCGGAAGCCGCGAAGGAATTGATCTCGCAGAAGTGCGACGCGTTCGTCATGCACGGCGATTCGCCCGTGCGCGTCGGCGAAAAAATCAAGGACATGTCCGAGCGCCGCGAGCGTAAAAATCTCCCGCGCATGCAATTCGGCGTCGCCGCCTACGCGATTGTCCGCGAAACCGAGCAGGAAGCGCAGCGGGAAGTCGCCCGCATCACCGACGTGCAGCAGAACGCCGCCGGCTACCAGAACTACCAGCAATGGCTGGCCAATACGCAGCTCGAGCAACGCGTCTCGCTGGAAGAATATTCGGTATCGAACCGCGGACTGCGCTCGGGCCTAGTCGGAACTCCGCAACAAGTCGCTGACCACATCGGTCAATTCGAACGTGCCGGCGTGGACCTTCTGCTCCTGCAATTCAGCCCCCAAGCCGAAGAAATGGACCGCTTCTCAGAAGCAGTAATCCGACGCCGCGCCCCAGCCCACGCAGCCTCAAACTAAGGACTCGTCTCACAACGTCGGCACGATGTACTCTTGACGCCACTCGCCCTAATCACCCATCATTCTTTCTTGCGAAAGAAATCATCCGCGCGGAGGAAACGTCCCGCAGTGCACTCGACTATAAAACGTGCCAAGAAATCGCGCCGGAGAGCCACCGCAAATTCCCGTTCGCGGAAGCTGCACGGTCGTAGCACGATCGAGTCGCCACGCATCCCCCTCACGCGTCGCGACAGACTCGCTGGCAACTGGTTCGCGAAACTCGTCGCTCTGCAAGCCCGCCTGCGCGGCCCGAACGGCTGCCCTTGGGACCACGAACAAACCCATCAATCCCTCCGCAAATTCCTGATCGAGGAAACCTACGAAGTCCTCGATGCCATGGAATCCTCCGAACCGCGCAAATTTGCCTCGGAGCTCGGCGACCTGCTTCTCCAAGTCGTCTTGCACTCGATCCTCGCCGAAGAAACCGGCGCGTTCACCGTCTCCGACGTCATCGAATCCATCCACAGAAAAATGGTTCGCCGCCACCCGCACGTCTTCGGCAGCGCCAAGGCAAAAGATTCCGCCGCAGTGCTTAAGAACTGGGAGCAAATCAAAGCGCAAGAACGAGCCGAAGCGGGCGGGAACGGGCGCAGGAGCGAAGCATCAACCGGCGCGGCGAAACATACAGAATCCATTCTCACGGGCGTCCCGCGCTCGCTTCCAGCCGTCCTCGAAGCGTATCAACTAACGCGCCGCGCTGCCCACATCGGCTTCGACTGGGACAATCTATCGGGCATCTTTAATAAACTAGAAGAAGAAAAACGGGAAATACTCGCGTCCCTGGAAGGCGCCGCCCCGGAGAAATCGGCTGGCAACACGCGCACCGCACCCATGCAGGAGTTGGTAAGGGCACGGCGTGCCGTGCCCGCCTCAACCTCGCGCGCTGTGCCTCCGAATGAGCACCTCGAAGAAGAGGTCGGTGACCTCCTGTTCGCCGCTGTAAACGTCGCCCGCTTCCTGGGCGCCGATCCCGAAATCGCGCTAAAAAAAGCGAATCGCAAATTCCTCGCGCGCTTCCAGTGGATGGAATCAACCGCCGCGAGCGAAGGCCACCGCCTCGCCGATGTGTCGCGCGAACGCATGGAAGAGCTGTGGGACCTTTCCAAATCACAGGAAGAACCGCGCAAGGTGGCAACCGCAAAATGAACGTCTCCCGCGAATCTCTAACCGCCGAGCCGCGCGAAATCGAAATCCGCCACTGCCATTCCTTGGCCGAATATGAAAGTTGTGTCCGGCTCGAACTCCGCATCTGGGGGGAACAAATCGCGGTTCCGTCGGCCATCTTCGTAGTTGCACATCACACCGGCGGCCAAATCCTCGGCGCGTTCGACGGCGACAAAATGGTCGGCTTCACGCTGGCCCTGGTCGGCACGCGCAGCGGCAAACCGTTTCTGCATTCGCACATGACCGCCGTGCTGCCCGAATACCAAAACCAGGGAGTCGGCCGGCGCCTGAAACTCTTTCAGCGCCAGGATGCCTTGAAGCGTGACATTCGCTTGGTCGAATGGACTTTCGATCCGCTCGAGCTCAAAAACGCGCACTTCAATTTCGTTCGTCTCGGCGCCATTGCGCAGCGTTTCATACCGGACTGCTACGGCATCACCGAAAGTCCCCTACATGCCGGCCTCCCAACTGACCGACTCGTTGCCGAATGGTGGATTGATTCCGATCGCGTAAAAAATATTCTCGCCGATAATTCGCTTCCAGCCGCGACCGACATCCAGGCAATCTCGCTGCCCGCCAATCTCAACGACATGAAAGCGAAAGACCGCGCAGCGGCGGCCCGCATTCAAGCCCAGGCTCGCGAAGAGTTCCAAAAGTTGTTTCACCGGGGATACATCGCCACTGGCCTCGAGCCTCGCGGCAAAACCACCGATTACATCCTGGAACCTGCCGCTTCCGTAGCTGGCCTCCGTCTGCCAGAATATCGCCCGGAAGAATTCGAAGACTAAAGGCCCCAGCCCAAAATGCGCCTTCGCAAAATCACTCTGCGCGAAATCCATATCCCGTTGATCGCGCCATTTGAAACCAGCTTCGGCAGCACTTCGCTCCGCCGCATCCTCCTTGTCGAAGCCGATGTGGATGGTATCTCCGGCTGGGGTGAATCCACCGCGGGCGAAAACCCCTACTACTCGTACGAGACCGTCGAAACCTCGCGCCACATCATTCGCGATTTTCTGTGGCCGATGCTGAAGAGCAGGGAACTCAACGCAGCTTCCGAAGTCTTCGACCTCATCGCACAAGTCCGCGGGCACAATATGGCCAAAGCTGCCGTCGAAACGGCCATCTGGGACGCCGAAGCCAGACAAAAAAATCTGCCACTAGCTAAGTTGCTGGGCGGCACACGCGAGGAAATCTCCTCAGGCGTTTCGATTGGCATTCAACCCTCAATCGAGGCACTCATCGCAAAAGTTGAAAAAGAGTTAGCTGCCGGCTACCAGCGCGTCAAAATCAAAATCAAGCCGGGCAATGACGTCGAACCCGCTCGCGCGCTGCGCCAGAGATTCCCGCGGCTACGCCTGATGGTGGATGCCAATTCCGCCTATCGTCTGGATGACGCGCCGCTGCTTCAGCAGCTCGATCAGTTTTTCCTCATCATGATCGAGCAGCCTCTCGGCCACGACGACATCTATTCCCACGCTGCGCTGCAGCGCCAGCTCGAAACACCGATTTGTCTCGACGAATGCATCCACGACATCGAACACGCCCGCGCCGCCATCGAAATTGGCGCCTGCAAAATCATCAACATGAAACTCGGCCGCGTTGGCGGCCACACCGCAGCGCGCCGCATGCACCATCTCTGCCAGTCGAAATCGATTCCCGTCTGGTGCGGCGGGATGCTCGAATCCGGCATCGGTCGCGCGCACAACATCGCCATGTCCACACTGCCGAACTTCACGCTGCCCGGAGACGTTTCCGCAAGTCGCCGCTACTGGACCGAAGACATCATCGACCCGGAAGTCGAGGTCACGCCAAAAGGCACGATCCGCGTGCCCACCGCGCCAGGAATCGGATACACCCCGCGCCTTGATCGCATCGAACAGCTCAGCAAGCGCCGCGAAGTGCTCGAATGAGCGGCGCACCGAACGATCGAGCCCAAAATTGACCGCACCGGCTGCCGTCGCGCCAACTTCCCAAGCAAAGCGCCCGAGCACCATCATCCTGCTGTTTTGGCTGTTCGTAATGCTCATGCTCTGGTCGTTCAACTACGTGGCCGGAAAAATCGCGCTGCGTACGCTCGATCCCATCACCCTCGTCTGTTTCCGCCTGGAACTCGCGGCTATCGTCATGCTTCCTATCTATTTCGCGCAACCCAATCGCAGCCCGCTGCGCCCGCGCGACCTCTGGCCCTTTGCCTATCTCGGTTTCTTCGGAGTAGTCGTCAACCAGGGCCTCTTCACAGTCGGCCTCAATTTCACGACGTCCGATCATTCCGCCGTAATAATCGCGATCGGGCCGATCATCATTCTCCTGCTCGCGCGCGCCCTGAAACTCGAAGCCTTCACCATCGGAAAAATCGCAGGCATGGCGATTTCGTTCGTCGGCGTCTACCTCCTCGAAGCCGAGCAAGGCTCGCCCGCGCATTCGCCCTTGCTCATGGGCGACCTGATCACCTTCGGCGGAGTCATCGGCTTTTCCGCCTATGCGGTGCTCGGAAAGCGAGTCGCCGCTGAATACGACGCTATCTCTATGAATACTTTCAACTGCGTGGCCGCCGCGATCATGCTGCTACCTCTCACCGTCCGCCAATCAGCGCACCTCGACTGGCACAGCGTATCGTGGGGTGGCTGGTTGGCGATGATCTACATGGCCGTGGGCAGTTCCGTCGTGGCCTACACAATCTTCTACTGGGCGTTACGCTATATGACCGCCTCGCGCGTGGGTGCCATGAGCTACTTCCAACCGGTGGTTGTGATTCTGCTCTCGGTAGCGTTCCTCGGCGAACGCCCCACGCGCAACCTCCTTGAGGGCACGGCCTTAGTGCTAGTAGGCGTATTCCTGGCTGAACGGGGCAAAGCCTAAGTCGGGTACCGGGGACCTGAAGTAAGGCAGAAGTCTAAAGGACCACCCTGTCCCGCAGTTCAAACGAAACTTTTTCGAACCTGCCGTGTTAGACCCTGTGGGGGCAAGGTGTGGCGATGGCTCGATCATTGAATTTGTGTGGCTTAACAGACGATAACGCAACGAACTGCAACCAACAGCGTCCACTGAGAATCCAAAGGTATAGAATGGGCGCAAGGTCATTCGGGTTTGAGCAGTCGTTGGGTGGAGGGATCAAAATGAAGTCCACCTCTCTAAGATTTCTTCTCACAGCAATCGCATCGGTAGTACTTCTGTGCGCGCCGTCAGCATTTGCGCAGCGCGGAGGTGGTGGTCATGGTGGCGGAGGCGGTGGCGGCTTCCACGGTGGTGGTGGCGGCGGTGGTTTTCACGGAGGCGGTGGTGGTGGAGGCTTCCACGGTGGTGGAGGCTACGGAGGTGGGCATTACAGCGCGCCACGCGGCGGCAGCTATGGCGGCGGTGGGTACCGCGGCTCGTACGGCGGTGGCGGGAATCACTATTCGATGTCTCCTGGCCGCTCATATTCGGCCGGGCGCCCTGGCAACTCCTACAGCGCAGCCGGTAACCGAGGATATGCGGCGGGCAACCGTGGCTACAGTTCAGCAGGCAGTCGCCCTGGCGTAGCGCCGCCGTCGAGCGCGCATTTTGGCAATTCCTACTCCGCGCGTAATGGCGGCAATACGGCTGCGTCAGGCAACCGTAACGCGACTACTCCTCCCTCGTCCTTCGGACGCAACGGGAGCATGCCTTACTTCGGCCGCAGTGGAAGTCCTAACACGGCTGCAGGCGCCGGCGCGCACGGCGGCGCAAATTCGAACGCCTTTGCTGGTTCGCGTTCAAGCCCGCCTTCAATGAGCGCCGGCAACGCGCATAATTCCGCGACTGCGCCATCCGTAAGTGGTCGCGGTGCGCCGTCGAGTTCTCTCTCCACAGCGAACCGTGGTTCAGGTTCTGCGGTGTCAACGAATCGCGCGGTCTCGAACATCGAAAACTCTCACTTTGGCAACTCGGCGTCGGTCGGTGCCCGTGGCAGCGTTGGATTCTCGGGATCTCGCTTCAGCAATAACAGTCTCAGCAATTCGCACTTCGGTTCCGCCGGCAGGATGAACTCGCCTAGGCTCGGTGGTCCGCTGAACGTGCATGGTGGTGGCTCATCCTTCGGTGGCGGCAGGTCTTTCGGCGGCACGTCATCTGGTTTCCACAATGCGGGCATAAATAACGGCAGCTGGCACGGCGGGAATGGGTGGCATGGTGGTTGGGGTGGCGGGTGGCGTGGTGGCTGGGGCGGGCGCGGCGGATGCTGGGGCTGCGGCTTCGGATGGGGTTGGGGCTGGGGACTCGGTTGGGGCGGCTGGTGGGGACCTGGCTGGGGCTGGGGTTGGGGGTGGCCGGGGTATATCGGCTACGACCCGTTCTGGTATAAACCGTGGTGGGGTTGGCCGGCCTATGGTTCCTACGGTGACTCTGGCTACAGCATCAATTACAGCAACCCGGACTATTCTAGTTCGAACCTGAGCCCGAACTACGATTCTGGTAGTTACAACAGCGGCAATTACAATAATTACGGCGGCGGCTACAGCAACAACTCGGCTGCAAACTCGAGCTCCGCGGAGAATTCTGTCGAAACAGAGGAGCCGCAGGGCACTCCGGACGACAACCCGATCACCGGGAACGTGGCTGCTTCAACGCCAACCGTTCTGATCTATCTGAAGGACGGCACAACATACGCTGCCAGCGATTACTGGCTGGCCGATGGGCAGCTGCACTACGTCGTGAACTATAGCGGTGAAAGCACGCTGAACATGGACGACGTGGACCTCCAGCGCACGGTTGACGAAAACGCGCGCCGCGGTGTGCACTTCTCGCTCAAGCCGGGTCCCAATCGCGTGAACCCGCAGCCCAGTTCCAACGGCGATTCATCCGCGCCGCCCACCGATCACACGGTGCAACCGAACCGGGACAACAACACGGCGCCAGCGACGACTCCCAGCGTGGTGCCACCAGCGCAAACCCAAACAACCTCTCAAACGCTCTAAGTGGTTTCGCGATCGGGGCCGGCTCTGTCCGGCCCCAACTCGCTCCCGCCGTTTGCGCCTCTAGGGCAACCGCAGAATCCGTACTTCAGCGGCTGAAGCCGCATCGATTTTGATGCGCTTTACGCCGTAGCTAAAGCTACGGCCTACAAGGATTCTTGCGTTGTCACAGACTCTAGGCTCCGATCATCTGGAAAGTGATTTCCGCAAGTCGTCTAGCACGCCTCTTGCGACGTCACGGAATTGTCGGGAGGACTAACGCCGAGGGGTGGGCTTTGTCGTGATAGATCACGTTTGTGGCTTTGACCATGCGTGTGGCGCGGGCTTGTTCTTCACCGGTGTTCAGGTTGCGATCGAAGCGCGGGAAATTGCTGCTGGCGACTTCTAGGCGCAGTTTGTGTCCGGCGAGAAACACGTTGCTGGTCGACCAGAGATCGACGGTGATGTGATATGTCTCTCCGGGGTTCGCTAGTTCCGGTTTTCCCTGCGAATCGCGATAACGCAGCCGCAAGATTCCTTCGGTCAGATTCTGTGCGAACCCATTGGGCCAGACGTCCACGAGTTTGCCGGTAAAATCGGTATCCGCTGCCGTAGTGCTGACGTAGAGGTCGAGCGAAATGGGCCCGGTAACTTCGGTGTCTTTCGTGAATGCGGGTGTCGAATAAATCAGGACGTCGCTGCGCGCTTCCACAACGCGCTGGTCTTGCGGGCCGATTCCGGTCGGCAACGGCGAGCAACAGAGCGGCCCGCCGATGGTGGGTACCGCGTCCCCGGGATCGTGGACGTACTGGTCGGGCTTCTCGGTTGCCGGCGTGGCAAGGCTCAAAGTCCCCTCGCCAGCAACACCGTTAGCCGTGCCACCCGAGTGCAAGTAGTATCGCGTGCTTTTCGCGCGCGCGAGCGGCCAATCGTCTTCTTCGCGCCACTCATTTTTCCCCATCACAAAAATGTTTACCGGCTTTTCCTGTTCGACGCCGTTCGATTCACCCTTGAGCACCCAGTCGTACCAGCGCAGCGTGGCCTCGTCGAGATCGATCGGCGCCTTGTCGCCGAATTCGACGGCGCCAACTTTTTTCTGTTGCGGCCCGCCAGCATGTCCACCGATGTAAACCAAAAGCCGCTGACCGTGGCGCGCCGCGTCACTTCCAGCTTCGGATTTCAGGTGTATGTAATTGTGGAGGGTGCCACCCTGGAAGATGTCGTACCATGCGCCTTGGCTGAACACGGGGACCTGAATGTCCGCATAGTGGTCTTGAATCGACCACCGCTTCCAGTAATCGTCGAAACTGGGATGCGCCAGCCAGTCGAGAAAATAAGGGGCGAGGCCCACCACGCTTGGGTTGGCAATGAGCGGGTATTCCTTGAGCGGGAGCGCCTTGGACCAGGCCACGACGTCGCGCGCTTCATTAACGCGCCTCTCCATCGAATCTGCGGCAAAGCCGCTGGCCCATGACTCGTCGAACCACTGTTCGAAGGCGCCACCCTGGTACGTCCAGCCATCGTGATAGTTCGACGCGGTGACGTTGGGGCAAATCCCGGCCAGATGCGGCGGATGCGCGATGGCCGCAAGATATTGGGTGGCTCCGACGTAGGAGCCGCCGAACATTCCTACTTTGCCATTCGAGTAGGGAAGTGCAGCGGCCCATTCGACCGTGTCGTAGCCGTCCTGCGATTCATATTTGAAGGGATACCAATCGCCTTCGGAGCGGAACTGACCGCGCGTATCTTGCGCGATCACCACGTAGCCGCGCGGCACTGCTTTCAGCGCGAATTCGATTTGCCATTGCTTGTCGTAAGGAGTGCGGGTGAGCAGCACGGGGAACTTGCCTTCTGCTTTCGGGCGATAGATGTCGGCGCGAAGAATTACGCCGTCGCGCATGGTGGCTGGGACGTTGCGCTCGACGGTGATTTGGTAAGTTTCGGCGGCTGTGATCGTGGCAGAGAAGAAAGGTAGGCAAACCAGGCAGACAGCGAACATCGCAAGAATCTTCGTTGCGAAGGATAGATCGCGTTTCGTGTGTTCCATTTTGTATGCGGCCCCTCGTGTTGAACCGGGGGATGAGTCTAACGCAATTGCGGCGGTGGCTGCAGGAAGGAGCGGTGACCCATTCGAGCGCCGACGCAAGCTTCGCCTTGAAAAGAGGGGGGCAAGCCGGGCCGCGGTCGGCAGGCGCCCCGCACTCCACGGAATTCGCGGGAGGGCGCGGCACTGGCTCCCGCCGCCCCGAATTCTTCACCCGTATCCCTCCGTGCGCTTCGACGCTAAATATCTATGGTAGGAGCCGCATGCGATAATGCCGCACGTGCGGATCTGTGCGGGGGGCCTGGGTGACTGGCGTCCCTACCGTGACTGGACTGAATCCGCCCGACAGATTACACACGAGCCGCGGTCGTCGACGCAGAGGGTCAAAGAAAAACGGAACAGGACCGCTCTTGGGAGTGAAGGGAGAAGTGTGCTCAGAAAAAACTCAAAACGAGCTTGACAGAGTCAGCATTGTTAGAGATGTCCGGTTGAGCTGGCACGACTTACCGGGACTTGGCAATCAGTGCGCAGCATCTAGCTGTGCGAGGCCCTGGCGGGCGGGGCCGATGGAAGCCCACCAATAACCTTCACCCTGAACTTCGGCCAGGCGTATCGATTCGAGATATTCGGCGCGGGCCGCGGGCAATTGTTTAGCTTGCACCAGAATTTGGGCAAGCGACAGGTGCGTATCCATCGCCTGCGGAGCCAGTGCGACGCCCGTTCGCGCTTCGGCCAGAGCTTCCTCCATGCGTCTTTCACCGGCAAGAAGCTGCGCCATCGCCGAATGGCTTTCGGCTGAAGGCACCGGCAAGTCAAAATGGCCCTGGAAAACCAGGGAGTGACCGCCGAGTCGCGCGACCGGCTGCACGTGATGCAGCGGCCCAAACGGATCAATTTCCGGCGGGCCCCATGAGTAGCCCATATAATCCATCACACTAACAATGAGCGTTCCTTCGAAGGGGAGGGGAAGCGCGCCGGCACGTTTACTTGGATACAGGGCCAACACTTTACACGGGACGCCGTAGTAGTCCGGGTCCAGAGGGCCATAATAATCGATCCAGCAATCAGCGATGTGGTTGCGTGCCAGATAATCGTGGTCGTCGACCAAGCCCTGCGCCCAGTCCGAGTTCGTATCCAGAAGATAGCGGTAGGTTTGCTGCGGGCCGCCAAAGGCTTCGTTCGAGTAGGAAAGATAATACGGAAACGCGCGCAGCGATGACGCGCAATGAAATGCCGCGAACAGAACGAGGGCGTAAAGCCACACGCGATTGCGGCTGGCGAGATAGCACGCTGCTCCCGCGGCGAGCACAATCAGCAGCGGAAAAGTCGGAAGTATGTGGCGGATGCCGAAATTCAGCTTCGAGGTCATGCTCACGGCAAGAAAGAAAATAGCGGGAATGAGCAGGAAGAGCGTCTCGCGCTTTTTCTCGCGCCACAGACAACCCGCCGCGGGAATTGTGAGAAGCAGGAGGAGCAAAAACCCCAGCGTGGCTTTGACCATGATTGCGGCAGGAAAGTAAAACCACTTACCCGTGGTATAGAGCCGGCCGAAAACGTATGCGGTGCGGCCCACGGAATTGTCGATGGCGATGTCCGCCATGCCGTACACATAGGATTTCGGCAGCACGTAGGCCAATAGCGGAATCACGCGCGTCAGCATGAGGCCGTGGGCGTGGCGATACCGGACCCCATCCTGGATGAAGGCCGAGAGTGATTCCGACATTTCGTATCCGCGCGGCCGGGGCGCGTGACGGAAACGATAGAAACCCCACAGGGTCACAAACGTGATAATAAAAATTACCGCCAGCGCCACCGCTTGCCTCACAAGTTGCATTTTCAATTCGCTTTCGCGGCTGGACATTCCATGCCGAGGCTCGCGACGGCGAAGCCAGAGGTCCGCTGCAGCCAGTAAAACGAGAACGGGCAGCAGAAGAATCCCCGAGTGCTTCGCGGCAAGTACGAGCCCCGCGGCAACTCCGGCGACAATCAGATGCAAGTTGGTGCGTTGTTGGGTATGGCGGTAAAAGGCGTAAACTGCGGCAAAGTAACAGCACGTTTCGGCCAAGTCTGTGGTGACCAGCGTGCCGTGGCCGACGATTGTCGGCTCGAATACAACCAAGAGCATGGCAAGCAGCCCGGCCCACCCGCCAAACATCCGGCGCGCCGCTACGAAGACGAGCACGGCCAGCAACAGAGGGAACAATCCCATGAACGAGCGCGTTTCGGTGAGGATTCTGCCTGCATCATTCGAATAGAGGAATTGGCGGCCCATCGCAAAATTGCCCGATTTGTCGGAATTATCTGAACCGCACGCGGGGCCGGGATTTTTCGGACGGTCAAACAGTAGTGGAATGGTGGCAACAAGCTTTGCGAGCGGAGGATGCTCGGGATTGATGCCGTAGTCGCCGCACCAGTGCCGGTAGCCTGCGTAAATGTGGATGCCCTCGTCAACAGTCTGCGATTCGCGCCGCGCGGTAAATGCAAGTTCCGCCGCAAGAATCAGCAGCAACGCGGCCACGGCCAGCGCAGAGCGGCCTCGAGTACCGGAAACTAAGCGGAAGTAGGTTGCTTTCATCGACGGTGACGCGAGGCGGGATTCTAGCACTTATCGAGAATTGGTTGAGAGCATCGAGACCCATTACGGTCCGGGTTGTGCCTGATTGTGATGTCTTAACGACGCCGGCCTCGCGACGGCCCGAGTAAACTGTGCGGTGTTCACCCTACAGTGCTCGGTGAGTTGCGAACAGCCGACTACATCCGCTCTTAGGGTGTTTTCTGGCAGGAAACGAGCCTCGAGGCTGTTTCCATCGGCATTCTAGTTGTTGGTGGTTTGGACGAGTCGTAAACCATGATTCCAAATGCTCGCCGAGGTTTTGGCCCAGTTGTTAGCAGACGCATCGTGACACCCGTCGGCACAACCAAGGTGTCGCCTTTTCGCATTTTGAAGGCCCACTCAGCTGTCTCCAAACGCTGCTCTCCATCTACGGTATAAAACGCTGCCACGCCAGAGTGAAGGTGGACACGTGAGGTCATGCCGGAAGGGATGTACGCTGATATCGCGAGCATTGAATATTTGGCGGCCTCTGGTAACGGCGATAATTGGACCAGTGCAACATGTTCGCCCCCATGGTGGTCGTTGCTTTCCGATTCGACGGACATGAGCCACCACGCACCGTGGGCCTCGAACGCAATACTTGCAGGGCCAATGGCTGCTTGGGCGCGTTCCCCAATCTCAAAGCGGTCAATGTGCCAGAACACTGGCTCCTTGAGATTCCTAGGCAGCGGCTTGTTTTCAACGATACTGCACCCGAACTCGCCGCGTCGCTCCGGTGAGTTTTCCACACACAAAGGCTCTTCTCGCAGCGAAGCTTGTTGATTTGATGGTCTCAGGGCCTTGGGACATGTCCAGAAAAGTACAAGCAGGAACAGCGATAAAGATTTCATTCGACCTCCTTGTTTCCGGGAGTATGGCGGCAGAACGCGTTCAATTGGAAACCGGCTTAGTACCGTGCGTTTCGTGGTTGCCTCGTTACGATCCAGCGCTCGCGTTGACTTTGCTGCTGTGCCATCATGTCCGCCCGGAGAGTAATTATCTGGCTGTTAGAGTTGTCAGAGGTTTCTGCGATGAACACTACGTCGGTGGCGAAAAGAATCAGCCCTATGCTGGCGACTGACAATATGGACGCGACTATTTCGTTTTACGAGAGGGTTCTCGGATTTGCGCCGACTTTGAAATCGCCGGAGTATTCGATCGTGGAGCGCGATGGCCAAACCATCCACTTCCAGAAGGCCGCGTCCGAGGAAGTTATGAAGTGCGTGCGCGAGCATACCGAGATCTACATCGAAGTTTCCGGCATTCATGCCCTGTGGGAGCATGTGAAAAGCTTCAAGAACCAGTACAGAATCCGAGATCTGTTTGACAGGGAATACGGAATGACTGAGTTCCACATCGGAGATCCGAACGGATGTCTGGTGTTCGTCGGGGAGCCCACATCCAAGGGAAACTGACGCAAAGATGAGTCACGCTGCACTGCTGCCGCAACTTCCGGTCGCGGCCTGGGGTTATTTGGTCTACATGGATGACCTTATGGGACGGGGCGGCGAGAAACAATAGAATTAAGTCGCAGCCCGCCGTTTGAGTATCGCGTCCCTTGGGTTCCCCTGAAACTTTGCCTTTCGATCCCCGCACTCCGGAGCTGTAAAGCCACCGGGTAAGCGAGGGACGATCAGGCAGGAGGAAGCACAAAGACGATGCGTATTACGACGATCATTTGGCGCTTTATTCTTCGCATTGGTAATGCTGGCAGCACCGACACCGACGCCCGCGCAGGTGAGCGTCGGGATATCAGTAGGATTTGCGCCACCTGAGCTACCCGTCTACGAGCAGCCGATTTGCCCGGGCGACGGCTATATCTGGACTCCAGGATATTGGGCCTGGGACAGCGATGCGGACGATTACTACTGGGTTCCCGGGACGTGGGTGCTGGCTCCCCAGGTTGGTTTCCTGTGGACGCCCGCTTGGTGGGGCTGGAGCGGCAGCGCGTTTATTTACATGAAGGGTACTGGGGGCCGCAGGTCGGCTTCTACGGGGGAATCAGCTATGGGTTCGGGTATTTCGGCCACGGCTTTGAAGGCGGCCGTTGGGACCACGACCACTTTTTCTACAACCGTTCGGTGACCAACGTGAACGTGACGGTGATACACAATGTCTACAACACAACCGTGGTGAATCGGACGGACGTGCGGGTGAGTTACAACGGAGGAAACGGCGGAATCAACGAGCGTCCGACGCGGGAACAAGAGTCTTACGACCACGAGCGGCACGTGCCGCCGGTTGCCGAACAGACCCGGCACGTGGAGGCAGCGCGGGGCAACACGCAATTGCGCGCTTCTTACAACCATGGCAAGCCGCCGGTCGCTGCGACGCCTCGACCGGGTGCATTCAACGAGCACGGAGTGGTGGCGGCCAAAGAAGGATCGTACAAGGCAGAGGCGTCACGGCCAGCACCTCATGCGGGGACGGCGGCGGGTGGACGAACAGAAACCAACGCGCGACCAGAAACAAATGCTGGCGGACACAGCGCTGTCCATCCTAACGAACTGCCGGCGGCCGAGAAGCATGCTCCACCGAATACTGGTAACGCGAAGCAGGACCAGAAATACCAGCAACAGCAGGATAAATTGGACAAGCAGCAAGCGCAGGAACGGCAGAAGTTACAGGCACAACAGGAAAAGGAACATCAGCAGTTTGCCAAGCAGAATGCTGATGAGGCCAGAAAAGCGCAGGTAGAGCAGAAGCACCAGCAACAGACGCAACAAATGGTGCAGCGGCACACGCAGCAGCAGAACTTGCAGCAAAAACAGCAGCCGCATGCGGCCCCGGCTCCAAAACAAAAGCACTAAGCGATAGATGAAAGATATGGAACGAGGTGTTCGCCGCATGGCGGATGCCTCGCTTCGTTCTTTTTACAGTCGCCTCACGGCCGCGCAAAAACAAGAATGGCGCCGCAACTTTTTTGTTGTGGCGCCATTCAGATTTCAGCCCACTCCGCCACGGCACGTTTCGCTCGCCGTCTGCGGCCGGGGTAGGGAACCCTTGTCGAAGAATTGAGTTTTAGTTTGAGGCTTTGCCGTTGCCAGCGCCGACGGCTTCTAGTTCTTGCTCGGCGTGATGGTGCGACTTGCCACGTTCGATCTCGATTTGGCCCTTCAGGTACGCGCCGTCCTCGATGAGGACGCGGCCGCCCGTGATGTTGCCAACCACCGAGCCGTCCTTCTTTACCTCCACGCGATCTTCCGCGTGCAGATTTCCGCGCACCTTGCCGTAGACGATCACTTCGCGCGCGTGCACATCCGAAACGATTTCGCCATTCTGCCCGACGGTGAGGCGCTGACCCTTCAGAGCGATCGGGCCTTCGACCTTGCCGTCAATTTGCAGATCCTCGTCGCCGGAGATCTGCCCCTTGATTGTGAGTCCCGGCCCCAAGACTGCCAGATTGCGCGCCGAGGGAACACTGGACCGGATCGGTGCGGAAGCAGCGGGGGCTGCGTTCGAATTAAAGCTGCTGCTGCTGGACTGCGATGCCGAGTGAGCCGCGGGCTGAGCCGGGGCCGCGCCTGGATAATCGGGTTGCTTATTGCTGCTCCACATTTTCCCCTCCGGTTTTAGGTCCCAAGTCGTCGCTGCGTAGCGCAGGATGCTGGAATCAATGTATGCGCGGCCCGGAGCGTGGGCAATCGTAAATCGTTCGAAGGGTGTCCCTTCGTAAACTGTACGCGCGGACAGGTGTGAATTATCGCTGTGAGGCGTTCGTTTTCGGTCGAGGCATCCCATGATCGAACACACTGCTAGATGACCGCGGGCTTTTCGAGTGCTAACCCTCAACTGGCTGGCAACTTATGCTTGCGGTGCGTGGCGTGGGAATTGCACTATTACGCTCGGAATCGGAACCAGGGGGATTGATGGGTGCGCTCTGGCAGGACATTCGCTACGCGTTTCGCATGCTGCTGAAGTCGCCGGGATTCTCAGCGATCGCGATTCTGACGTTAGCCCTTGGCATCGGCGCGAACAGCACGATTTTCAGTTGGATCAATTCCACCCTGCTGAATCCGATTCCTGGGGCTGCGAACACCGGAAACATTCTGGCGTTCACTTCGGGAGGGAATTCGCGCGTGCCGGTGCCGTTTTCCTATCCGGATTTTATTGATCTGCGCAATCGCACCACGAGTTTTTCTTCGATTGCCGGTGCTTCGATTTATCCGCTGAACCTTACCGGGAAGGCCAAGCCCGAGCGGACTTGGGGCATGCTGGCGTCGGCGAATTATTTTGATTTTCTCGGCGTGCACCCGATTCTCGGACGTGGATTTTTACCTTCGGAGGATGACAAGCCGGGCGGAGCAACGGTCGTGGTCATCAGCTACAGGCTCTGGCAACTTCGCTATGGCGGCGATGCCTCGGTGATCGGCCGCACGATCCAGATCAACGAGCATCCTTACACTATCGTGGGGGTTGCTCCGCCGATTTTTCAGGGCACGCAGACCAGTTTGCGCAGCGAATTGTGGATTCCGGCGGTGATGGCGCAGCAGATTATTTCCAGCCGGGACCGTTTGCACGAACGCAGTGACACCTGGGTGGACCTGCTTGGCAGGCTGAAACCCGGAGTCACTCCCGGACAGGCGCAGACGGAAATGAATCTACGGATGAAGGAGCTTGTGGAACAGTATCCCAAGGACCATCAGGGCGAAAACGTTGTTACGGTTTATCCCTTGTGGCGCGCGCCATTCGGAGCTAATGGATATCTGTACCTTCTGCTTCCGATGTTGATGGCGATTGCCGGTGCCGTTCTGCTACTTGCGTGCGCGAACGTCGCCAATCTATTGCTGGTCCGCTCGGTGGCGCGGCGCCGCGAAATCGCGATTCGCCTTTCGATTGGCGCGAGCAGATGGCGTCTGGTACGCCAACTTCTGATCGAAAGCCTTATTTTGTCGCTGGCGGGCGGTGGTATCGCGATCCTCATCACCGTCTGGACCGCCGGAACATTTTCGCAGTTCATTCCTCCCACGAACTTGCCGATCAATCTCGATATTCACGTGGACGGCGCCGTCCTGCTCGTAACCATGCTGGTTTCCGTTCTCACAGGATTGGTCTTCGGTGTTTTGCCGGCCCTGCGCGCTTCGGATCTTGCGCCCGTCGAAGTGCTGAAGGAAGAAGGCAGCGCTGCATCTGCCGGAGTGAGGAAAGCGCGGCTTGCTAGCATCCTGGTGGTTGCGCAGATTGCGTTGTCTCTTTTCTTGCTGGTCTGCGCAGGTCTTTTCATCCGCAGCTTCCGAGCGGTGCAGAAAGTGGACCCTGGCTTCAATCCGGATCATGTTTTCATCGCGTCCTTCAGTCTTTTTCCGGCTGGGTACAATTCGGATACTGGAACTGAATTCTATCGCCAACTTCTCACGAAGCTCGAGGCTTTGCCGGGCGTCGAGTCGGCATCGCTGGCCGACTGGGTTCCACTCGGCTATACCTCGGACTCCACGACTGTAAATCCCGAAGGCTACGTTCCGCAGCCGCACGAATCAATGGACATCGCCGATGCCGACGTCGGGACGAGCTATCTGCACACGATGAAGATTCCCCTGGTTTCCGGGCGCGACTTCACTGCGCAGGACACTCCGACTTCGCAGCGCGTGGTGATTGTGAACGAGGCCTTCGTGCAGCGTTACTGGCCGAGTGAGGAAGGCGTGGGGAAGCGCGTTCACGTGAATGGCGAGTGGGCCACCATCGTGGGAGTCACGCGTACGGGCAGCTATTATTCGCTGCGTGATGGCGCGCTACCCTTTATCTATACGCCGATCCTTCAGAATTATTCGAATACGGCGACCGTGCACCTGCGCGTCACCGGCAATCCGCTAAGCTATGCCGGGGCAGTGGAGAAGGCGGTGCACGACCTGAATGCGAATATGCCCGTGTTCGACCAGTCCACGCTGAAATCGCGCGTGCAAGTGGCGACCACCGGGCAACGCGTTGCCGGAACGTTTGTAGGCGCGTTCGGGCTGTTGGCGCTGATACTTGCGGCGGTGGGAATCTACGGCGTGATCGCGTACACCACGCGGCAGCGTACCCGCGAGATTGGTATCCGCATGGCTTTGGGTGCCCAGTCCGTTGACGTTTTTCGCCTCGTTCTGAGCAACGGCTTGCGATTAATCGTAACGGGATTGACCATCGGTCTGACGCTTTCGCTGATGCTCACACGATTCCTGCGTACGATTCTGTTTGGCGTGGGAGCTACCGACGCGATCACATTTATCGGTGTTGCAATCCTGCTGACGACGGTGGCGCTGCTGGCTTGCTATATCCCGGCGAGGCGAGCAATGCGCGTGGACCCGATGGTGGCGCTCCGCTACCAGTAATGACGGTCGCGGAACGCACCAGTAGGCGAGTGAGAACAAGCTTCTGAGTCAGAACGAGTCGATCGAACTAGTCGGCAGCGTCGTGCAGTCTGTGTACAACGACCGGAATCGGATTGTACACATGCCAGAAGTCGCCCTTCGTTTTATCTCCGAATTCGAGCGCTACTTTATTCTTGCCTTTGAACTGAGGCTTCACATATACGACGCGGCATTCGCGTTCTTCTTGAGTAAAGGTATTGACGAGAAGAACGGTTTGTCCGCGCTTCACGCGTGGTGCTAAAGCAAGCAATCCTCCGTGAGCGCTAACGGCATTTGTGGTGGTCACGTCACGAAAGGGCCGATTGTCCGGCGTGCGTCCGTAAACTTGAACCGCAATGCTTAATGGCAGGCGCTTGCTGCGACGTTGGTTCTGCAGGTTCTCCATTGCGTGCCTCCCGCTGTGGGGTGTTCCGCTGGGCACCCAATAAAATACCCCGGATCGCTCTGCGAGGCAATAGTACTCCGAAACAGCGAAAGCGGGGCTTCGCCTTCGAGTCGTGAGCGAGAGTCGGGGACGCGTTGCGCGTGAGTTTCTTCGTGCTCTCTTCGCCTGCGAATTAGTTTCGCGGAGCCGCGAGTGCTAGAGCAGAGAAATTGCGTAGTCGCGGGCGATCAATCAAGGATTGTCACAGTCCGGTGGTTATCACGGCGCGGAAACGCGCTTTGCCGTTGAGCATCAGCTCATATGCTTCTGTCGCTCGCTCCAGCGGGAACGCCTGCGTCATTGGTTTCACGCCGGTCAGCGCGCTGAACGCCATGGTGTCCTGCGAATCAATCGAACTGCCGGAGGGCCAGCCCATGACCGATGTTCGGCCTCCGATCAGGCTCACGGCTTGAACTTCAAGGGGAGTGTCCGCCGCGCCGAGGACTACGAACCTGCCGCTGACGGCGAGACCGGCGAGTACCGCCATCATGGCTTTGCCGCTGGTCACCGTCGCGAGAATCACCTTCGCTCCACCTAGTTTCTTAAGTTCCTCCGCCGGATCTTGAGTGGTGCTGTCGATGTAAAGCCGCGCGCCCAACTTCTTCGCCAACTCAGCCTTGTCGGCTCCGCGGGCGATGGCGACGGTTTTGAAGCCCATCTTCGCCGCATACTGCACGCCGAGATGTCCGAGCCCTCCCAGGCCGAGCACGGCGACCAATTCTCCAGGCCCTGCGCCGCTGTGACGCAAGGAATTGAACGTGGTGACGCCAGCGCACATGAGCGGGCCCGCATCCACAGCCGTGAGATCGTCCGGGATCAGCGCCAGAGTGGGCGCATGCGCGATCGTGTATTCGGCATAGCCACCGTCATGCGAAAAGCCCGTCACTTGGCGATCATTCAAGCACAACTCGAAAACACCGCGGCGGCAGCTATCGCAATATCCGCAATGGCCTCCGTACCAACCAACTCCAACCCGGTCGCCCACCTTCCAGCCCTTGACGCCGGCGCCGAGCGCATCCACCATGCCGGCGATTTCGTGCCCGGTAATGCGCGGATATTGCACTCCCGGCCACAATCCCTCTTTAACGTACATATCGGCGTGACAGACTCCACAAGCCTGGACTTTCACGCGTACATCTCGCGGCCCGGGTTGCGGTATTTCGCGTTCTACCAATTCGAATGGCCCTTTTGGTTTGGTCACCTGCACGGCGCGCATCTTCGCCATGATTCCTCCACGTATTTGAATTGGGATTATGGGGTTGCGGTTACTTGGTTTGCGATACCTAACTTTCGATGCTCGACGCTAGCATAAAGCCTCAGCTGTTTTCCTTCGCAGCTGGTTGCGGGTGCTGCGATATTGCGCGCCATCCTCTGCACTGAACTTCTATGCTGATTTTCTATCCTGTTCAGAGGTTGCGCACGCTCTTACGGCGTGTTACGTTCCCGCTCGACTATGAGTTCTTCTTCTATTTCATCTTCATCGCGCAAACGTATCGCGGTGATTCCCGGCGATGGCATCGGCAAGGAAGTGATACCCGAAGCTATGAAAGTGTTGAAAGCTACCGCAGCGGCCGGTGGGCGCGAAGTCGCGTTGACCGAATTCGATTGGGGCGCGGACCGCTATCTGCGGGACGGAACTACGCTACCAGCCGACGCCGTCGAAATGTTTCACCGCGATTTTGACGCAATCCTGCTAGGCGCGATGGGCGATCCGCGTGTGCCGACGAATGTCCATGCCGCCGACATTTTGCTGGGCCTGCGATTCAAGCTCGATTTGTACGTCAACGCGCGCCCGTGCGTGCTATTCGATAAACGCTTTACTCCGCTGAAAGACCGCACCGAGAAGGACGTGAACTTCATCGTATTTCGCGAGAACACCGAAGGGCTGTACGTGCAGATGGGCGGCAATTTCAAGAAGGGAACTCCGGATGAAATTGCGATCCAGGAAGATTTGAACACGCGCAAGGGCGTCGAGCGCATCATTCGCTACGCGTTTGATTTTGCGCGGCGGCGGGGCTTGAAACGCGTGTGCATGAGCGACAAATCGAACGCGCTGACGTTCGGGCACGATCTTTGGCAGCGGGTGTTCAAGCAGGTGCGGGCTGAATATGCGCAGATGGAGGCTTCGCACCAATACATCGACAACCTCTTGATGCAAATGGTGCGTGACCCTTCGCAATTTCAAGTGATCGTTACTTCCAATCTCTTCGGCGACATCGCCAGCGATTTGGGTGCGCAACTGGCGGGCGGGTTGGGCCTGGCTCCGTCGGGCAATATCCATCCCGGACAGGTTTCGCTTTTCGAGCCGGTGCATGGTTCCGCGCCGAACATCGCTGGGAAGGGCGTGGCGAATCCCCTGGGTTCGATTCTTACCGTGGGAATGATGTTCGAGTATCTGGGATGGCAGGCAGAGGCTGACGCGATTGATCGGGCTGTGCGCGCGGCTTTGAAGGAAGGGAGGACGCCGGCGGAATTGGGCGGAACGCTTAGCACTCGCGAAGTGGGAGACTCGGTGGCGAACTCGATCTCGAAGTCGGGAGTTTCCCGGTAGCTGGATTGGAACTTGAGGCGCTGGCTGACTTCAAGGATTTAACGCGGAGTGCACAGAGAAAAGACGAAGGGCACTGAGAGGCTTGCGGCGAACTAAAGTGTTGCTTTAATCCACGCGACAAGCCCTTCCGGTGTCGGTTGCTCGAGATATTTTTGAGGCACGGACTCGAGCTGAGAATCTAATGTGCTTCTTCAATGCGACGCAGCTCTCCTTGCCGTAATTCCTGAACGACCGATGTTGTAATTCTTCAAGGGTCGAACTTCAAGAGTCGGACTAGACGTCGGCGACGCGACACTTCAACGCCTGGCTCAACTAATTATTCTTGATCGACGGATCAGCCTGCAAGGTGCTGCCCTCGACTAGTTCGGTCTTGATCGTGAATTTCTGATTCGGCGACAGGGTCACGTCTGTTTCAAACGGCTGATATCCGACCAGGCCTATCTTGATATGGTGTTTGCCGGGGGCTAGGAGCATCGCGCGGCCTACGCCCTGGAACTGGTTGGCCGTTCCGGCGAATTGGCCATCCACAAAGACAGCGGCGCGCTCAGGGGTTACTTTCAGTTTAATTTGTGCATTCGATGCGGAGAACTGGGCTTTGGGATCTTTCTCCAGTGTGATGGTTAGGATGGTCTTTTTCCCCGGCTCGGCGACAATTTTCTGGGTGAGTTCGAGGTAGCCGGTCTGGCGTGCAGAGATCGTGTGCTCTCCTGGCAGGAGCAATACCTTCTTGTCGCCCTTCAGTTCGTTGACGAAGCCAACGTACTGGCCGTCCACCCACACACCGGCGGTCTTCTCGGCCTTGGTCTTGCCGACGAACTCGACCTGGCCCATGACCTGATTACCGGTGGGAGTTTGTTGGTCCTGCGCCGACGACGTAGGTGGAAACAACAGCGGTATCATAAACAGAGGCGCGAGTGTGAGAAACACGACGCAAACTCGAATTGCCCCACGCGGACGGATACGGCTGGACATTCTTTGCCTCCCGGCAAAAACTTTGAAATTGCTCGTCACTACAACAAGAGCTGGGGTAACTACCATTTTAATCTGGTTCTCGAAGACTGTGGTGTATTTTGTGAGATGTGGGAATTTATTTTTGTGAATTAGAGGATTTACTTTAGGTTTCCGCATGGATGAGCACGCTTTCCAGGCCCTCAGTAGGCGCTTGAATTGTCGGCGCGCCGGCTGAGGTGAAACGCCGACAATTCATATTTGCGCTACAGTTCCCGCAGAGCTAGCGCTACAGGACGCCGCGCGGCGCGAATCGCCGGCGGAACACCGCCGAACAAGCCCATCAGCAGCGCAAAGATCAGCCCGATCAGGAGCAGGACAGGCGTGACTTTAAAAGCGAAAGCCAGATGCGAGAACGTTTGCATGTTGAGCGTGCTGGTGGTGTAGCCATTGAGCGGAAGGACAACGATGCAGCCGATCAAGCCGCCGATGAGCGCGATCAACAGCGCTTCGAACACAAACGCAATCGCAACGCTGCCGGAACCAAAGCCAATCGCGCGCAGGGTTGCGATTTCGCGGGAGCGTTCGGAAACGGCCGAGTACATCGTATTCAGCGCGCCGATTACGGCTCCTATCCCCATGATGACCGCGATGAGCGTGCCGAGCACCGTAATGAGAGTGGTAAGTAGCTGCGATTGCCTGGCGTAGTAATCAATCTCGCGATCCACTTGAACCGTCATGGTGGGATCGGCGGTGAGCGAATCCTTCAAGGCGTCGAGGTCCTTTGGGGAAGTCAAGCGCACGGTGACAGATTGGACGGTATCCGCAGGACGTTTGTAGACTTGATTCAGCACGCGAGCGTCGGCCCAAATTTCAGAGTCGAACGCGCTGCCGCCGGCGTCGAACACACCCACCACGTTCCAGGTGCCTCCGCCGAAGTTCACCGGCTTACCCATTTCCAAACCACCGTAGGTGGACGCGACATTCTTGCCGATTACCAATTCAGCGAGGCCCGGGGTGAAGAAGCGGCCCTCGACGACGTGTATATTGCTGCGCACTTTCAACGCTTCAGCGGTGACCCCGCGAACCTGGACGTTGGCGTCCGTGCCGGTCGTGAGCAGCGGGAACGCCGCGACTACGACCACCTCGGGACTGACCATTGGCTGCCCACCTTCACGCATCACTTGAGGTTTATCCTCGAGCGTGCGTACTTGATCGAGCGAAACGGAGCCGTCCAGTTCGCTGCTGGCTCCGGCGCGGCGGATCAGAGCATTTTCAGGAGATCCCGAAGTAACCAACGTCGCATGGAAACCGCGAGCGAGCGCGAGCATGGCTATGAAAACGCCGACTGTGCCGGCAATGCCAAGGATGGCGACCAGGGCAGAGAGCCAGCGCGCGCGGACGCTGCGCAAATTGTAAACAATCGGTATAGCCATTAGCTAAACCCTCCGAAGAGCGTCCACGACGCGCAGGCGCATCGCAGTAGTTGCGGGCAATATCCCAGAAAGCAAGCCGACTCCGAAAGCGGCGGCCATTCCGAGGAGAATCGCGGACCCGGAAAGGAAGAATGATTGGAGCATGCCCGTGGGGTCGCCGCTCATGGACCACAGCTTGGATAGTCCGATGCCGATTCCGCCGCCAACCACAGCGACGAACAACGATTCGGCGAGCACCAGGAACAAGACAAAACGATCTGAGTAGCCCACGGCTTTAAGAACCGCGAGCTCGCCGATGCGTTCGCGCACGGCGATGGCCATCGTGTTGCCGGTTACCAGCAACAACGTGAAGAACACGATGCCGCCGATGGCGAGAATCAGGAATTCGATGTTGCCAGCTTGCTTGACCCAGGAAGCAGCCATGGCCTGCATGGTTTCGGTTTTGGTCTCGAAGGGAGAGTTCGCGAAAGTATCATCTATTGCTTTAACTACGCGAACAGCGTCGTCGGGCGAATTGAGCTTTACCGTGTACCAGCCAATGCTCCCTTTCCCGACGGTGCGGCGCTCGTCGAAGTAATCGTTGCGAATCCAGAATTGGGTGAGGTCGTCGCCGTCACGTGGGCTGGTGTAGATTCCGCGAATATTGAATTCCCACGCGCCATTGCCGTAGATGGGAGCCTTTAGCGGAATGCGATCGCCGATCTTCCAGCCGAATTTCTTGGCCGTCTTCTGGCCCACGATCGCGCCTTCGCGGTCAGCCATGAAAGCGTTCCACTGATCGTCAGATACCTTGAGTTCTGGATAGACCTCGCGCTGGTGCTCCGTATCGATCACGAAGCTGGGGAAGAAGTTTTTCGGATCCTGATAGATGCCGCCGAACCAGATGTCATAGGAGACGGTCTTGACTCCGGGGATGCGCAGGATCTGATCGCGATAGGAAATGGGCAGAGTCTGGATGATGGAAACCTTGTTGATGACCATCAGCCGGTCCACGCCGGCGACGTCTAGTCCCATGTTGAAAGATCCGTGAATAATAGCCAGGAAGCCAAACAGAAACAGGGCCACGGCAAAGGAGCCAACGGTCAGGGCCGTGCGCAGCTTCTTTCGCGACAGATTTGCGAAGATCAGATGAATGTATTTCATGCCAAGCTCCCGACGTGCGCGGCTTCCACCAGCACGCCTTTGTTCAAGTGTAGAGTGGAATCGGCACGTTCCGCGGCCATGGGATCGTGCGTGACCATCAAGATCGTTTTGTTGTGCTCTTTGCAGAAGCGCTGCAAAAGTTCAAGTATTTCATCAGCGCTCTTGCGGTCGAGGTCGCCGGTGGGTTCGTCGCAGAGAAGAAACGTGGGATCGGCGACGATGGCGCGAGCAATGGCGACACGCTGTTCTTGTCCGCCGGAAAGTTGGCGGGGGTAATGATTGATGCGGTCGGCGAGGCCCACGACACCCAGCGCCGTCTCCACGTGCTTGCGTCGTTCGGCCTTCGAGAGCTTGGTGAGAAGCAGCGGCAGTTCGACGTTTTGAAACGCGGTGAGCACGGGGATCAAGTTGTACATTTGGAATATGAAACCGACGTGGCGGGCGCGCCACTCGGTAAGTTTGCCGCCGGACATGTTGGTGATTTCGTCGCCCGCGACAGTGATGCTGCCGCGCGTGGGAACGTCGAGGCCTCCGAGCAGATTGAGCAGAGTCGTCTTGCCGGAACCGCTGGGGCCCATGAACGCGACGAATTCGCCCTTCTCCACGTCCAGATTGAGACCTTGCAGGACGTGGATTTCCTCGCCAGCGCGCTTGTAGGTTTTTTCGACACCGCGAATTTGTATCAGGCTTCCGTCTTTCCCGGTTGCATCCACACGAACCATTGCACTCTCCTGTTTCTTGCGAATTACTGCTTAATCTGCACCGCTTCGCCATCATGCAAATCAGCCGGACCTTTGACCACGACTCTATCGCCCTCGGTAAGCCCGGCCAAAATTTCAGCCGCGCTGCCGTTGGTATTTCCGACCGTGACGGCGCGGCGCTCGAGCTTTGCGTCCTTCACGAGGAAAACGATTTTCTTTCCATTTTCGTCACGCAATGCGTCGGACGGAACCGTTGCGGCAGGGGCAGCGCCCTCCCTCTTGGCTGGCTCGTTACCCAGGAAAGTCACCTTGATACCCATGTCCGGCAGAATTCTCGGGTCCAACTTCAAGAAAGAAATCCGAACCTTTACGGTAGCTTTCTGGCGGTCGGCCGTGGGAATCACGGTACGAACTTTCGAAGGGATTTGCCAGTCCGGATAAGCATCCAGAACAGCGGTGACCGGCTGGCCCGGTTCGACGCGTGCGATGTAGGCCTCGTTTACATCTACTTCAATTTCGTTCGAGTTCATATCGACGATGGTGGCGACGCCGGTGCGGGTGAATCCGCCGCCCGCGGAAATTGGCGAGATCATTTCGCCGACTTGAGCGTCCTTGGAAACGATGATCCCCTCGAAGGGTGCGCGGATAACGCAATTATCTACGGCCTGTTGTGCTTCGTTGATGCGCGCTACGGAAGCGGCGACCTGTTCCTTGGTAAGCGCGATTTTTGCTTTCAGGCTGTCCGCGGAGGTGCGGGCGTTGTCGAGTGCTTCCTGGCTTTGCACGCCGGCCGCTTGCAACTGGTCCGCGCGATGCAGCTCGATTTCCGCATTTTTGAGTTGCACCTGGTAATCGGTGATCTGGGCTTGCGTCGAATTGCGGTCGGCGATGGCTGAATCGAGGGCGCGTCTCACATCGGAATCGTCGAGGGTCGCAAGAATCTGACCTTGCTTTACGTGCATACCTTCATCGAAAAAAACGCCGGTGACGCGCCCGGTGATTTTCGCAGCCACAGTTGCGCGGCGGCGCGGCGTGACGTATCCGCTGGCGTTCAGCAGGGCAGGGCGGCCTGTCGCGGGCTTTTGCACCGTCGCCACTTCGACGATCGGTTTCTGGTCGCGGAAAGCGAAGACCACGCCCGTAACAATGACTAAAACGCCCAGCATTGCCGCAAAAAGTCCCAGGCGTTTGCCGGCCTTGCCGCTTTTGCGTTGGCCCTCGCCGATGCGCAACGAGCTAAGGTCGGGCTTCGCGGGATCGGGCGATGTGGACATGTACGGTGAGCGCTCCTACTTCAACTGAAATGACTGCCCAAGCCTATATTACGCAGGGCGAACCTGGAAAATAACGGCTCGGTACCAAGCTCATTTCGTAGCCGCATTATATCGCGAGTGGCTCAGCGACGGCGACCCGCGCGGTCGTGTTAACCCACCCATCGGTGGTCGCCTTGGCGCACTGCAGCGTGAGAGTCGTCGAATCGAGCGACCACAGTTCTATACTCTAGTTAGAACGCTCCGGAGCGACGAAAGTCACCATGGCTTTTCTTATCGTGCTCTGCGAGGTATGCGGTCGCCGGGAACATTTGACTTCAACTGCCGTTCAGGTGAAGGACGAAGACGTGAAGAACTAAGTGCGACGCACCGAAAGTCTAATTCTCAACTTCAAGTCGAACTCAACTGTCGGACGGACGGCGTTCAACGCTTGCTCGAATTGTCGGCGTGGCGACCCGTTCTACCCGTATGCAGCACTTCGAGTACTTGGTGAGAATGCTTTTGCCAAGATCATGCCGAGAACGAAACCTCCGACGTGGGCCCACCAGGCAACGCCTCCACCGGCTTGTGTGCCAGCGGCACCCAGCGAGCCGATGCCGCTGAGGAATTGAACCAGGAACCACAGGCCGATGAAGACAAACGCGGGAATCTGCGCCCTGAACCAGATGATGAAAAGCGTCACCAGGGTTAAGATCTGCGAGCTCGGGAAAAGAATCAGGTAGGCGCCTAAGACTCCGGAAATAGCACCGCTCGCTCCGAGAGCCGGAACGTGCGAGCCCCACGAAAAGATCGTTTGCGCGATGCTCGAACCGACGCCACATATAAGGTAGAAGAGCAGGTAGGGAATTGGACCCATGCGGTCTTCGACGTTCGCGCCGAAAATCCAGAGGAACCACATGTTGCCTATAATGTGCAGCCATCCGCCGTGCAGGAACATGCAAGTGAAAAGAGGCACGAAGGCCTGGATCATTGTGTAGTGGCGTCCGGCCAGAGCCAGCTGAATTTTTGCGGGAACCGCGGCGTATGTCATGATGAAGGCTTCCTCGGCGCGCGTGGGCAGCGTAATTTGATACAGAAAAACGGCCACGTTCGCGAGGATCAGCAGCAGCGTCACGATGGGAAAGGAACGCCGCGGTGTCAGGTCCTTTAATGGGATCAATTTCGAATTCCTCTGTGTAGTCCGATGTTATTGGAGGCGTGCTCGGACGCAAAGAAACTGTATCCGAGGGCGCGGTATTTTCAAGCGCAATCGTGAGCGGCGAAAGCAGCTCAGCTCTTGCAAGAATTCTACAAGTGGAGCGGCCGCGGGGAGTCCGTTTAACAATTGCGCCGGATGTCATGCTGTGATAGAAAAATTCGTTTCGTATGCGCTTGAGCAAGTACTTGAACTTGTACGTTCGAAATCGCCAAGACGAATGGTTTCCGCACTTGCCAGCGCGCAGACATCCTGATGCCAACCCACGAATCCGAGGCCATCATCCTGCAAACCTACCCGCTCGGTGAAGCCGATCGTCTGGTCAGCTTTCTCTCGCGTTCCATGGGACGAGTTCGTGGAGTTGCTTCCGGCGCGCGCCGGACAAAGAGCCGGTTCGGCTCCACGCTGGAACGGCTTTCGCACATTCATATTTGGTTCTATGAGCGGCAGAACCGCGAGTTAGTGCGCATCAATCAGTGCGAACTGGTGGAATCGTTTCTTGATGCTTTCCGCGATTACGGTTCGGGGGTGGCGCTCGCCATATTGAGCGAAGTGACCGAGACTGTGCTGCCCGATCATGAGCCGGCCGATGCGAATTTTCGGCTGCTGCTATTGACCGCGCAAACGATAAAAAGGACCGGAAAGCCGGAGCTGCCGCTCGCGTATTTCGCGCTGTGGACGGTTCGACTCGGCGGCTGGTTGCCGCCCCTCGATGCTTGCGCGCGCTGCGGCAGGGCATTGCATACCAAAGAAGCTGCTTATTTTTCGCCGAGCGCTTCGGCGATTTCATGCAGCAAGTGCCGCAGACCCGGGATGCGCACGCTCTCGCCCGCAGCGCTCGCGGCCGCTCGCAAGATGCTGGCGGAACGGCTCGACAAGCTCACAGAAGAAATGATTCCGCCGCGCGCCGCGCGCGAGCTGAGCGATGTTATGCTCGACATCATCGAGCATCAAATTGACCGCAAGCTTGCCTCGCGGGAACTCCTGGAGTCACCAGCTTGAAGACGAAAGCGCATCAAGGGAAACTTAGGAAATCCGCCGCGAAGCCCCGGGGTTTGAGTTTTCAGGATCTTCTATTAAGACTTGAAGAATACTGGACGCAGCGCGATTGCATTTTACAGCAGCCGTACGACATTGAAGTGGGTGCCGGCACGATGCATCCTGAAACTTTTCTGCGCGTGCTCGGGCCCGAACCTTACCGCGTAGTGTACACGCAGCCGAGCCGCCGCCCAGCGGATGGGCGCTATGGCGAAAATCCTAACCGGCTTTACAAACACACTCAACTTCAAGTGATACTCAAACCTGCGCCCGCCGATGTTCAGGATCTCTATTTGGAAAGTCTTTCCGCAGTTGGAATCAACTTGAAGGAACACGACATTCGATTTGAGGAAGACAACTGGGAGTCGCCGACCCTGGGCGCTTGGGGAATTGGCTGGCAAGTGCTGCTCGATGGGCAGGAGATCACGCAGTTCACTTATTTCCAGCAGAGCGGTGGCCAGAATCTCGACCCCATTTCGGTGGAGCTAACGTATGGGCTGGATCGCATCGCTTCATATTTGCAGGGCGTGGATAACGTGTTCGACGTTCGCTGGTCGCCGACGGTGACTTATCGCCAGGTAAGGCTGGCAGAAGAACAGCAGTTCTCGGCTTACAGCTTCGATTACGCGGACGCTGCATCCATCCGCAAGCAGTTCGATTTGAATGAGGCGGAGGCGAAACGACTCCTGGACGCATGGCCCAAGACGGGTGGAGTGAATGTGGAACGCTTCCCGGTGCTCGCGGCGTATGACCTGACTTTGCGTTGCTCACATCTATTTAACCTGCTCGATGCACGCGGAGCGATATCGGTGACCGAGCGTGCGGCTATGATCGGCCGAGTGCGCAAGCTTGCGGTGCGCGTCGCGGAACTGTGGCTGAAGCAGAGAGCAGGAGCGACCGTGTCTCCGGAACTGGCTGGAGCTCGCGCATGAAGACGGCCATCAAGAAAAACATGAAGTCGAGCGGCGACTTCCTTTTTGAGGTCGGATGTGAAGAAATTCCTGCGGGAATGATTTTGAAAGCATCACAGGAACTGAAAGTTCTGCTTCAAAAATATTTCCTTGCTAATGGATTGCTGGAAGAAAGGCTCGCGCAAGATTCAATCGAAACTTTCGGTGCGCCACGGCGGCTTGTTGCGATTGCGCGAGGTGTTCGCTTGCGACAGGAAGATGTGACGCGCGAAATTACGGGGCCGCCGAAGTCGGTAGCATATGACGGTGTCGGCGAGCCGACGCGTGCGGCGATGAGCTTCGCGGAAAAGCAGGGAATTCCTGTTTCGAAACTGAGCATCATCGCGACACCGAAGGGCGAGTATCTCGCCGCGAAGCAGGTGATGGTCGGAAGACCAGCTGCGAAGATTCTGGAAGAAATTCTGCCACAAGCGATCCAGGAAATTTCCTGGCCGAGGTCCATGTATTGGACCGGCGCGCAGGGGCCGCGTTTTATCCGCCCGATTCGCTGGATTGTAGCGTTGCTGGACGGGACGATCGTGCCGTTTACTTTTGCAGGAGTCAGTGCGGGTGGTCACACCGAAGGTCACCGTTTCCTGGGGCGGAAACACATATTGGTTCAAGGTCCGACAGACTACGAGACGAAATTAAAGAAAAACTTCGTATTGTGCAGACCCAATGCGCGCCACAGACAAATCGAGTCAGAGATTCGCGTGCTTACGAATCGTAAGGGATTGCATGCGCACGAGGACGCGGCGCTGCTCGAGTCGGTCACATATTTGAATGAATATCCGAGCGTGATCCTCGGGGATTTTGACCCCGCGCATCTCGCGCTACCGGACGAGATACTGATCACGGTGATGCGCGATCACCAGAAATATTTCGGCTTGGAAACGAAGAATGGCGACTTGGCGCCGCATTTCCTTGCAGTCATCAATCTCCCGAAGGATCCGAAGGGTCTCGTTCGCGCTGGACACGAGCGCGTGCTGCGTGCGCGATTTGCAGATGCACAATTTTTCTGGAAGACGGATCAAAAGATCAGGCTTGGCGATTATCTGCCGAAGCTGGCGGCAGTGACCTACGAGTCGCGGCTCGGAAGTTACGGCAATAAAGTGGAACGCATGCGCGCGCTGGCGCGATGGCTGGCGGAACAGTGGTTCAGCGGCGGCGTTTCGCAGGCGGATGTCGCAGGGTCCGATCGCGCGGCTGAGCTTGCGAAGTGCGATCTGGTGACGGGGATGGTCGGAGAGTTTCCCGAGCTGCAGGGCATTGTGGGCGGCTTGTACGCGCGCGTGCAGGGCGAGCCGGAGGAGACCGCCTGGGCGATTTACGACCATTATAAGCCAGCGGGACTCGATGATCCTTTGCCGCGCAATCTGACTGGTTGCGCCGTCGCTTTGGCCGACAAGCTCGATTCGCTCGTAGCGTGCTTCGCCGTGGGCGCGGTGCCAACGGGATCGAGCGATCCATTTGCATTGCGGCGCGCGGCGCTGGGGATTGTGAAAATTATTCTCGAAAAGAAATTGCCGCTATCGCTTTCGGCGGCCATTTCTGCAGCGACCAAGTCTTTGCGAGAGCAAACGCCGCGAATCGAGGCTTCCGAGCCAGCCCAGAAACAAGTGCTCGAATTTCTGCTCGAGCGGGCGCGGCATATCCTGCGCGAACGCCGTGGATTTGCGGGTGACGAGATTAACGCAGCGTTTGCCGCGGGCGCGGACGACTTGGTGGACGCCGTCGACCGGGTTGCCGCAGTGAAAGCAATCCGCAATACCAAGAACTTCGTGCCGCTCGCGGCTTCGTTCAAACGCATACGCAACATCTTGGAGAAATCAGCGGGCGGCGCGGATAAGTCACAGCTTCTAGTGCAGGCGGACCTCTTGTGGGAGCCAGCGGAGCGCGAGCTTCACGATGCCGCGCAGAGAATCGGGCAAGAGGCGACGCGCAAGAAGAAGGCGCGTAAGTATCGGGAAGCGCTTGAAGCAATTTCGGAGCTTCGTCCGGCGGTCGATTTATTTTTCGACAAGGTTCTAGTGATGGTTGAGGACCAGAATGTACGCCGGAATCGCCTGGCGTTGCTCGGAAGTTTACTTAAAGAATTTTCTACGATCGCGGATTTTTCGGAATTGGGCTCGGAGGAGTCTGTCAGGTAACGGTTGAGTTGTCGGTGCGCCGACAAATTTTATTCAACCGTTGCATGAGGCCGCCTAGCGATCGCGGTACAGGCGAATTTTCGAATCTAAATTGTTTCTTGAGGTCAAAAAAAATGAAATACGCTTATTTCTTTGGAGCAGGTAAGGCGGATGGCACGGGCGAAATGCGCGACCTGCTCGGCGGCAAGGGTGCGGGGTTGGCGGAGATGACGCGCATTGGCCTACCGGTGCCGGCGGGTTTTACGATCACAACTGAGACCTGTGATTACTTCTTCAAGCACGACCGTAAATATCCGAAAGAGCTGCGCAAGGAAGTTGCCAAGAGCTTGGCCCGGCTGGAAAAGCTTACTCACAAAAAATTGGGCGACGCGAAGGACCCGTTGCTGGTGAGCGTGCGTTCCGGCTCAGCCCGCTCGATGCCAGGAATGATGGAGACGATCCTGAATCTGGGCTTGAATGATAAGGCGGTTCAGGGCTTGGCGCGCACCACGAATAATGAACGATTCGCTTACGACGCCTACCGCCGCTTCGTGCAGATGTATTCGTCCGTGGTGATCGGGCTGCCGAAGGAAGAACTGGAGCATCGCTTGCGCGCGATGAAGCAATCTCTCGGCGTGAAAGACGATACGGACGTGAGCGCCGAGGGATGGCGCAAGCTCGTTGGCCAATATAAGGCCTATTACAAGGAGAAAACGGGGGCGGAGTTTCCGGAGGATCCCGAAGAGCAGTTGTGGGGTGCGATTGGAGCGGTGTTCGATTCGTGGATGGGCGAGAAGGCGCAAACCTACAGGCGAGTGGAGAAGATTACGGGACTCTTGGGAACCGCTGTGAACGTCGTGCAAATGGTTTTCGGAAATACCGGCGACAATTCTGGCACCGGGGTCTGCTTCACGCGCGACCCTTCCACCGGCGAGAAGAGTTTCTTCGGGGATTTTCTTTTGAATGCGCAGGGCGAAGACGTGGTGGCCGGGATTCGCACGCCGATGCACTTGCAGGAAATGGCGAAGCGCATGCCGAAGGTTTATGCGCAACTCGAGCGAGTGCGCCAAACTTTGGAGAAACACTACCGCGACATGCAGGACCTCGAGTTCACGGTCGAGAACGGCAAGTTATATATGTTGCAGACGCGCACGGGGAAGCGCTCGCCTTCGGCGGCGTTTCAGATTGCCGTAGACATGGTCAACGAGAAACTGATTAAAGTTGAAGAAGCACTTGAACGAATCAAGCCGGAAGATGTCGAGCGGCTGTTTTATCCGGTGCTCGATCCGAAGACGTCGCGGAGCGAATTGTCAAACCGACTGCTCGTTACCGGGAACAATGCGGTCCCGGGAGCGGCAGTGGGCAAGGCAGTATTTACGGCCCAGGAAGCTGAGCAGTGGGCAGCGCGAGGCGAGAAAGTAATTCTAGTGCGCCACGAAACCAGCCCGGAGGACGTTGGCGGAATGTATGTGGCTCAGGGAATTTTGACTGCGACGGGCGGAAAGACCAGTCATGCGGCGGTGGTGGCGCGCGGCTGGGGCAAGTGTTGCATTGTAGGTGCCGAAAAGCTCGATATTGACCCGGCGAAAAAGGCGATGAATTCGAACGGCCGCGCGGTGCGCGAAGGCGAATGGATCACGCTCGACGGCGGCGACGGCTCTGTTTACACCGGCCAAATCGAGCTGGTGCGACCGGAGCCTCCAAAAGCCTTCGAGACATTAATGAAGTGGGCCGATAAGGCGCGCCGTATCGGCGTTCGCGCGAACGCCGATACCCCGCACGACGCAAAAGTGGCGCGTGAGATGGGCGCCGAGGGCATCGGCTTGTGCCGCACCGAGCACATGTTCTTCAAGGATTTCGAGCATCCAGAAAAAAGCATCGAGCGACAGCAGGCGATTCAAGAAATGATCCTTGCGGACACGCCGGAAGCGCGCCGCAAAGCCCTTGAGAAGTTACTTCCATTTCAAAGGCGCGACTTCATTGGGCTTTTTGAAGCCATGAGGGGACTTCCCGTAACTATTCGCCTGATTGACCCGCCGCTGCACGAGTTCGTTCCGCACGATCCCGCCAAGCAAGCCGAGCTGGCGAAGAAGATCGGCGTTTCGGCGCAGGCAGTGGCGCGCCGCATTGACCAACTACATGAAACCAATCCGATGCTTGGACATCGCGGTTGCAGGTTGTGCATCACATATCCAGAAATTCTCGAAATGCAAGTTCGAGCGATTATTGAGGCGGCGATCGACTGTCAGAAACGTGGGATTAAAGTGCTGCCTGAAATCATGCACCCGCTGACCATGGACAGGAAAGAGCTGAAGATCTTGGATGATCAGACGCGAAAGGTCGCCGAAGAAATCATTTCGCGATCTAAGGTGAAACTTGAATACCTGGTGGGCACGATGATTGAGCTACCGCGCGCGGCGATGCTCGCGGACCAAATCGCGGAAGTGGCGGAGTTCTTTTCGTTCGGGACGAACGATCTGACGCAGACTGCGATGGGTCTATCGCGCGACGACGCAGGACGGTTCCTTCCCGATTATGTGGATGAAAGAAAAGCTGGAATATTCCCAGCGGACCCCTTTCAGACGCTGGACGTTGAGGGCGTAGGCATGCTCATCGAGTGGGGGATTGAGCGCGGCCGTAAAACGCGCCCGCAATTGAAGATTGGCATATGCGGTGAGCATGGCGGCGATGCGGACAGCGTGAAATTTTGCCATCGAGTGGGCATGGACTACGTGAGCGCGTCGCCATTTCGTGTGGGAGTTGCACGGCTGGCCGCGGCGCAGGCGGAAATTGAAGACAAGAAACGCGGGAAGTCGAAACGTAAGTAGCCACTTGGGCTCGCTGCAACGTTCAAGAACCGCAAGAGATATTCCACCTGCGATATGGCATCGAAGGAGTGCGTCATTCTGTCACTGAATCCTCCGCCACTCGACAGCAGGCCTTTAATCATCGGGATCTGCGGCGGCACCGGTTCGGGCAAGACGACGATTACCCGGCGAATTATCGAAGCGCTCACGGAAACCAGCGTGGTTGTTCTGCAGCAGGACAATTATTACCGCGATTATCCCGAGCTCTCCTTTGAAGAACGCGTCAGAGTGAATTTCGATCATCCCGATTCGATGGATACGCCCTTGCTGGCGGAGGATGTGCGGCGGCTGCGCGCGGGGCGCGCGATCGAACGGCCCACGTACGATTTCGCAAACTTCCAGCGGCTGAAGGGGACCGTGCGCATCGAGCCGCGTCCCGCGATCATCGTGGAGGGGATCCTTATTTTCGAGAGCAGGTCGCTGCGCGAGTTGATGGATATCAAGATTTTCGTGGATACCGACGCGGATCTGCGTTTCATACGCAGGCTCGTTCGCGATATTCGCGAGCGCGGCCGCACGATGGAGATGGTGGTGGAGCAATACATGAATACCGTGCGACCGATGCATATGGAATTCGTCGAGCCGTCAAAAAGGTATGCGGACGTGATCATTCCCGAAGGCGGGTACAACGACGTGGGGATCGACCTGGTCATTCAGAAGATCCGGTCGCTAGTAAGGCCGTGACGGCTAAACGAAGATTTGGCGGTACCCGCATGGAACGAAAATGAGCGTTTCGACGTAACAGCATTGTAGAAGGGCTCGAGGGGGCTATGGTGAAATTTCTACTTTGGTGCATTTTGCTGGTGCTGTGCTGGCCGCTGGCGTTACTTGCGTTGGTGCTGTACCCCATTGCCTGGCTGATTTTGCTGCCGTTTCGGATCGTGGGGATTGCGGTCGAAGGTGTTCTTGAATTGCTGCGCGGGATATTGTTTTTGCCTGCCCGCATTTTGCGCGGACCGCGCGCGGCGTAAGACCAGCCCCACGGTCTTCGGTGCTCCGTATGGAATCCCTCACCTTCGCGATTGGCACTTAGACGTACAGTCCTAGGGAGTGAGCCGACGAGACAATCTGGGCCGCCTTGGGTTTGGCAGCTGCAAACCTTCAGGTACAGCTTGATCCTTCACTTTGTTCTCGAGGTTCAGTTGACGTTGCGCACGCTCATCGTGGGCGAGCCGACATTTCGTGCGGCGCGTTAGATATTTTCGGCGTGCGCACGACTTGAACAAACCCTTCACATACTGATCGGCGGTCCGTGCTGCACTTTGAGGGACTGTGTGGGGAACTACGGTTTGACCGCAGCTTGCTGTTCGGGAGCTTGTACTATTACTGGAAAGATGGCGGACGAATTCGCCGTCGGTACGACTTGAGGTATTGGTTGCATTTTGTTTCTTGTGGCTACTTGATCAGCGCGGGGCTTTTGCGGCACGTGCACGACGTTATTGCCCGCGACGGCGACCGCAAAATGGTCGCCCGAAGCTGCGATGGCTGGCGCGTTCTTACGGAACTCCGAGATCAAATAGGGGTAGCCGGCGAAGTTCCCCACAGTCGCCTTCGCGTCTTGCGCCGCGGAAAAATTGGCCGGAATCCGGTCGCCGGTCGCCGCTTGTATGTCCTGCATGAACCAAATCACGTATCCTGCCGTCCCTAAGCCTGGGTGTCTGGCCGCCATAACTCGAGCTCGTGCTTGGGCCCCACTGATAATCACCGTGACGCCGTTGAGCCTCACGTCCTGAACAACGGACATTTCAATCACTGAGCCTTCCTGCAAACCGTCGGGGGACACATCGCCGCTGAGCGCCACATCTACCGCGGTCGAGTCTGGAATTGTGACTTCGACAGTTGTACTTCCGTCGGGCGATTCAGCCGGAAAGGCGACTGGCGCGTGCAGCATCGCGAGGACGATCCGATCCGACACGCCCGCCAATTTCAGCCTGTGAATGCCCGCCGGCGAGGTGTCGAAATCACATCGGGAAGCATTGATCTTGGCGATGATTGCGTCAGGTGTGGAGTGATCGCCTTCCATCTTCATTACATTCACGTTGGTGATGAGCGGAGCAGGCTCGGTCGAGCGTGTGGCGACCGGCTGCATCTTCGGCACTTCGGGCTCTGGGACTACTGGTGAGGGGCGCCTCCCAGTTAATCCGAAGGTGAAAGTCTCCTGCGGAGCAGGCGCGCTGGCCGAAACATCGCTGCTGAGTACCCATCCAAGCCTACCGTCGGCCGTTTGCACCTGCGAGTAGTCGTCGGTCTGCGCAATTACTTCGATTGATTCGCCGCAGCGCAGCTTGCCGAGCTCTTCGAATTTCTGTGTGGACTTATACAGCAGGATGTACGAGTCGTAAGTTCCGCAATGCGCGTACGCGGCAGTGTTCGCGCGCGCGGGCAGTGCGGCAATGAAGAAAACCCCGATCAGGAGAGAGACGTTTTTCATCCCAAGTACCCACGTATGCCCCAGGGGTCGCTGCGTTAAGAGTGCCCCCGCTCTGCATTGAGCTATTTTTTGGCGGGCGCGGGTTGGCTGGCAATAGTACTTTGAAACAGGCTGGCGAATAGGAAAGGTACAGGCTGTCCGTCGCGGCAGCCGGGTGACGACGAGAGCTAGACATGTAAAGTGTTTCATCACCCGCAATTACGCGGGCGAGCCGACATCTCCAGTCGTTTATGAGGCACGCCGATTCTTCATTATTGCGGCGTTGCGTGGATATGCTCTAGCAAAGTTGAATGGACACTCTGCGAGAAATCTACTTAAACAAAAACATGAGCTTGCGCCGGAGAAATTTAGGTCACGAATTGATGACCAGAGGAACCAGCCCGAACCCTTCATGATTTACTTTTGATTTCTGATTTTGGGTAACGCGGAAGATTGGGTGGAATTCCGAGATGTTCGGTGCCCCAGGCACAGAGTGTGCTCAGGGGTTCGATCAATTGTTCACCGGCACGTGTGAGCGAGTAGGTAACCTGGGGCGGCGAGGCGTGCTTGATCCGGCGCTGCACGATGCCGTCGGCTTCAAGTTGGCGGAGCTGCGCGGTTAGAACTTTCTCGCTAATACCGGGAAGAAGCTTACGCAGTTCCGCAAAACGCCTGGCCTTGAAACCCAAATGCCAGATCGCGAGGACTTTCCACTTGCCGCTAACGACGTTGATGGTCCCTTGCACGGGGCAACCAAAGTGACTTTTCACTGGGCCTCCCGGGCTTACCTAATTGTGCGTACTTCCGATGATCGCCAGACGGTTATACCATTTTGGCGAACTGGCTCGACGGGATATGAATTCAGGGGCGAGCGTCGGTCCTGGGATTTTAATTCGTGACAGGACAAATGGGAGAAAACAAAATGATTTTAGTCACGGGTGCTAGTGGGACTGTGGGCAAGGCTGTGCTGGCGGAAGTGGCACGGAGCGGGGTTAAGCACCGGGCCATGTACCGCTCCCAGACGGAAGCGGCCAAGGCCCCGGCGGGAACGGAAACGGTGATCGCGGACTTTGCGGACAAGGAGAGCTTAGCGGCCGCTTTATGTGGAGTGGAGAGCGTGTACCTGGTGTGCTCGCCCGTCCGTGAACTGGTGCAGCTCGAAGGGAACGCGATTGACGCCTGCGCGAACGCGGGGGTACGGCGAATCGTATTGAATTCAGCGCGGGGAGCGGGAGATTACGGCAAATCGTTTCCAAGCTGGCACCGCCAAGTGGAAAACAAATTAAACGCAACAAAAATTGCTCGCTGCATTCTGCGGCCCAACAGCTTCACGCAGAATGTGCTGACGTACTTTGCGCCGAGCATTCGAGAGCAGGGCGCTTTCTACGCAGCGATGGGCAATGCGAGGACGAGCTATGTGGATGTGCGGGACATCGCAGCGGTAGCGGCGAAAGCGCTGCGAGGAGGTGCGCACGATGGCAAAGTGTACGAATTGAACGGACCGCAGGCGCTAACCTACCCCGAGATCGCAGAGAAAATTTCACGGCAGACGGGAACCGCAGCCCGCTATGTGGATATTCCCGCCGAGGCGCAGCGCAAGGCGATGCTGGAGCAGGGAATGCCGGAGTGGCAGGCGACGGCGCTGGTTGAATTACAGGAATATTATACGGGCGGGCAGGGCGGCTCGTTGGACGGGATGCTGGAGGAATTGCTAGGACGGCCGCCGATAACTATGGATCAATTCCTGAAGGAATTTGCGGCAGAGTTCCGCGGCCAAGCGGCGAAGGCCTAAGGTCATACAGCATGGAACCGATCAACCGGAAAACCGCAATGACACACCCGGAGGCCAAGGAATCTATCCGCAACCATTTCCAGGAGTTCGTTAACCGAAAAAACCTGAACATCGGGAACGTGAATTTTGTCGCGGACTTCGTGGACCACGGTGCGGATGTGCCGGCCGGCATGCCGCCAGGGCCGGCGGGGGCTATTCAGTACGTAAGCGGGGCGCTGAAACGATTCCCCGATTTGCGTGTGCAAATTGAAGACACGATCGCTGAAGACGACAAGGTCGTGGTCCGCAATCGCTGGACTGCGACGGATTCGCAGAGCGGGAAGGGCTCGAGTTCCGCGTCATTGTGATCTGGCGAATCGCGGCCAGGCAGATCGCGGAGCGTTGGGCCTATCTCGAGCACCCCATCCCGCACAGCTCTAGGCGTTTGAGTTTATCTATGGCTTTGTGCTAGGTGGAACGGTCGTGCGCGCTGAGGTTTGCGACTCCGGTTGAACGTTAGGCTGAGATGTCGTGGATGGTCGCGCGTCGGGTGGGGGCGCAGTCAAGCTTGCGGCGAGAGCCGTTGAGAGTCTTAGCGTTACGTTGCCGTGCACCACGGCTTGAAAGTTGCGCCCGGCGGCCATCACAGTTGATTTATTCTTGCGGAATTCCAAAGTGGGTGCGATCGCACCGTCGACGCCGCCTCCAGATGCTGTGCCAGCTTGCCTGGAAGTGAAGTCTATCGGCACGCGATCTCTATTTACGGCGGTTACGTCCTGCATAGCCCATGAGACTTCGCCGGGATGCCCCATTCGGCCCGGCTCAGTGATCGTGATGACCCGGGCGTGCGCTTCGGAACCTTGTCGGATCACCGTTAATCCGTTGACGACGGCGTCGTGCGCGACAGTCATGGCTACTACCGAGCCCTCCTGAACTGCCTCCGATGAAACGTCCGCATTGAGCGTGACTTCGATTGGCGTTCCGTCTGGAATCTTCACGTCCACAAATTCCACCGGTTTCGGCGCGGGTGTGGCGGAGGCGAGCGGAGCCTGAATCATGGCCTGGATTATCTTGTCGGGCAATCCGGCTAGTCTGAGTTTCAGGAGAGCCGAAGGCGAAGTGTCAAAATCGCACTGCGACGATTTGATTTTGGTGATGATCACGTCGGCGCTGAGACGCATGCCGTACATATTTAGAATGTTTCTGTTATTCAGCGGAAGATTGACATCCTCGCGCGGAGGGACGTCCGGATTGGTGAGACCGAACGGCGTGCTTGGCTGAGCCGGCGAGGCCGGCGCGCCAGAAATGTCCACCGAGCGCACCCAGCCGACACGCCCGTCACTGGTGCGAACCTGGAAATACTGCAGCCAGCGGGTCAGTACTTCCACTTTTTCGTTGCAGCGGAGCTTCCCGAACTCTTCAATTTGATCGGTGGACTTGTAGAGTTGCACGTATGCGTCATAGGTGCTGCAGTAGGCGTAGCCAGTCGAGCCGGCGCGCGCTGCTGCGGCGGCTGAGAGCGCGAGAATCAAGGCGAGAAATCGAAGCTTCATTTGGTCCCCGAGAGATGGTCCGCGGCGGACGGGATCCGCGTCCTGAAATTTACGGCGGCGCGGCTTGTATTCTTGCCGCGAATGGGGCGTTCGCCAATAGTACTTGTGACTGGTTAGTAATGATGACTTCCAGTTTCATCGGCGGGATAACCGGGCGCGCGCGGACTTCAAGTCGGCATCTTGAGGAAGAAATATACGGCGAGAAAGCCGAAAATGGCGTCGGGAGCCCAGCCGGCGAGCAACGGTGGAAGCTGCCCGACCGAGCCCATGGCCTCAAAGAGTGCGGCGGCGGCCCAATAGACGATCGCAATGCCGACAGCCAGAGCCAATCCACCGATGGCGCCGCGCGTTCCCACCAGGAAGGCGAAAGGCGCACCGAGGAAAACGATGATGGCGGCAATCAGTGGGAAGGCGAATTTTTTCTGCCACTGCACGGAGAGGCGCGAAGTATCAAATCCCGCGTGGCGAAGGCTGAGAATGTACTCGCCCAGTTGGCGCCAGTTCATCTGGTAGGACTGGCGAACTTCCCGGCGGAAATAGCTGGGAGGTTCGGAAATTTCTGGGAGCGACTCCACCTTGAAGGGCGTATAGCGGGTAACCCTCCCGCCGCTATTAAAGTCACGAATCCAGCCGCCGGTGAGGACCCAGGTATTTTCTGATGGTTCCCAGGTGGCGCGCGTCGCGAATACGCGGCGCCGGACTTGAAACGTGTCGGGATCGAGCTCGAAGACGCTCAGGCCACCGAAGAGTTGCTGGTCGGGATCGAAGAGCTCGTAGTTATAGATCTTGCTGTCCTCGCCAAATATCCACTGATGCGCGGGCTGAAAGTAGGTCTGCGGCGGGCGGCCTTTAATCTGGTTGCGCAGAGCGTCCTGGCGCTGGTTGGCGTAGGGAAGGAAGGTATCGTCTAACAGAAACATGGAGCCGGCCACGACGCATCCCGCAAGGGTGAGGGGCAGAACGAGGCGGTAGAGGCTAATGCCGCTGGCCTTGAAAGCGATTACTTCATTATTCTTTGCCATCACCGCAAGAGTCACGAGGGTAGCGACCAAGGTGGCCAGCGGCGCCAACTGATAGACCATGAGCGGAACCAGGTAGCGGAAATAGTTCAATACCATCGAGACCGCTATGTGATTTTTTGAGATGTCACCAAGCAGGTCGAAAAGCGTGAAGGCGTCAAAGATCAAGACGAAGCCCGCCAGCAGAACAAAGAAATAGTAGAAAAATCGCTGCAAGAGATAGACGTCGACCAGCATCGGAAAAGCCACAGGATCACCGGCCGGCTTGGCATGGCGCGCCGCGAGGGCGGGCTTCGCCGCTAAGCCGTTGACGACTGGTCCATTTGACACAGGAATCGGGGCGGCCTCTGTTTCGCGGCGCTGCCGTGGATGCGAACGCCGCAAAAGCGAATCAAACCACGCCAAGATGCGGTTGGGCCTGCGAATGGATTCGATGCGGCGTAGAAAAACGAGGCCGAGGATTATGGCACCGATATTCGCGGCCCATATGCCGGCCCAGGGAGCGATGGAGCCCTGCTGGGCCATGTGCGCTCCAGTGACAAAGAGAAAATAGTAGCCGCCGATCAACACCAGGGTCAGGATCAAGCCGGCGGCGCGTCCGCCGCGGCGGGGCCGGACGCCGATCGGCACGCCCAGGAGTGCGAATACCAGGCACGCGGCGGGAAAGGCGATGCGGCGGTGGAATTCCACGCGCGCGTCGCGCCAGTTGGGTCCGCGCTCCGCGAGCAATTGAGAAACCGAGCGTTCAGCGTCGCTCAACGCAACGGTTTTCGGTCCGGTGACGGGGCTGGAAATTTCGACGGGGATTTCGCTCTCGCCGAAAGTGGTTACGTTGTAACGACGGGGATCGCGCGGGTCGTATTCGTGAGTGCTGCCGTTGCCCAAATGTAATTCGATCTGATTTTCTTCGGCGCCGGTGATGACCTCCGCACCCTCAGCGATGGTCACGTCGGTCGTGGCAGCCTGTCCGGAGGACGCCAGGAACACACCGCGCCATCGGGTCGCTGCCGCTTCGACATCTTGTACGTATAATACGAGGTGCGGAAAGCGCTCGTCGAAAACTCGCGGCTGGATGGCATAGGGCGCCTGGGAAGTCAGCAGGCGCGCCTCGAGGCCACGCAACGTGCGAATCGATAAGGGGCTGAGCCAGAAGGTGAGAACGAGCGTTCCCAATCCGCAAGCCAGAGCCACGCAGCCGATGGGAACCAGCAGGCGGCGAAGGCTGATGCCAGAGGCGTGGAGCGCGACGATTTCGCTGTCCGCGGAAAGCCGGCCCAGGCCAATCAGCACGCCGACCAGCACGGCCATGGGGATGGTGAAGGCCAGCACGGGGATCAGCGAGCAGAGGAAAATCAGCAGGACCATTCCGATGCCGCCGGAATGGCGAACGATCAAATCCATCAGGCGGACAAGCTGGGGAACGAAGAAAACAAAAGTGAACACCGCGAGCCCAAGCGCAGCGTGCGAGCCGACTTCGCGTCCGATGTATTTATCGAGCAGGCGCATGTGTGCGCGAGAAGATTCTAGCATGTTGCGAGCGATGGCTTGCTCGCCGAGAACCTTCCACGCGGAGCGATTATTGAAGAATTGTGAGCTTGAAATTCAACGGATGCAGACAAACCCTCTTCGAGAGCCTGCCCATTGAGCCGCGTAAACCTGGTTTTAGTCTGGCACATGCATCAGCCGCAGTATCGGGACCCTTCGACGGGACGCTACATGCTCCCGTGGACGCGCCTGCATGCGTTGAAGGATTACTGGGGAATGGTGAAAGTGCTCGCGGAATTCCCGGGCGTGCACGCGACTTTCAATTTCGTTCCGCTGCTGGCGGAGCAGATTGAAGAGTACGCCAGCGGAGAATTTCGTGAGCCGTGGTTTGAAGTGGCGTTTGCCGCGGCCGACAAGCTGGAGCCCGCGCAGAAGAGAGAAATCCTGGAGCGGGCGTTTCAGGTGAACGAGATGTACGTGCAGAGGTGGCCGCGATTCGCGGAGTTACAGGCGCAGGTGCGCTCGGGAGGCGCTGAAGCCTGCGTGGCTAACTTTAACGAGCGGGGCTGGCGCGATTTGCAGGTGCTTTCGCAGCTTGTGTGGATGGACGAGGAATATATCGCGAAAGATCCCGTCGTGAACGCATTGGCGGCCAAAGGGAAGGACTTTACCGAGCGCGACAAGGGCATGCTGAAGGAAAAACAGCTGGAGCTGCTCGGATCGGTGCTTCCCGAATATCGCATCGCCGCGGAAAGCGGACAGATCGAAATTTCCACCACTCCTTATTACCATCCGATTTTGCCGCTCCTTTGCGACACAGACATTGCACGGGTTTCAAACCCTCACACGCCATTACCGCAGCCGCCATTTCATTATCCGGACGACGCACGAGAACAGCTTTTGCGCGCGAGGACCTACCACGAGCGCGTGTTTGGCAAGCCGCCAGCCGGGCTGTGGCCGTCGGAAGGGTCGGTGTCCGATCAAGCGCTCGAGATTGCAATGGACCTGGGGTTCACATGGTTCGCGACCGATGAAGGCGTGCTGGGACGCACGCGAAACATTGGGTTCTGGCGCGACGCGGGAGGGTATCCGGAAAACGGAGCAGATCTATACACTCCGTGGAAATTGCAGCGAGCCGGGAAAGAAATTTTCGGTTTTTTCCGCGACCACTATATATCGGACCTGGTGGGTTTCGTGTATAGCCGCATGGGCGCGGTGGCCGCGGCAGAGGATTTGCATCGCAGAATCCGCGCGATTGGCGATCGCGAACCACAGGGACGGACGGCGACCGTCAGCGTGATCCTCGACGGGGAAAACGCCTGGGAATATTACCCGCAGAACGGACGCCAGTTTTTGCGCGAGTTTTATCGCAGAGTGCAGGACGATCCGGAAATGCGGGCTCTCACGGTGAGCGAAGCCGTGGAAGCCAACGCCAGCGCCCCCGCAATGCAGGAAATTTTCCCCGCCTCGTGGATCAATGCCAATTTCGACGTGTGGATCGGCCACCGGGAGGATGTGCGCGCCTGGGATCTTTTGCGCGACGCACGGGAAGTCTATGCGCGCCACGTCGAGCGCGCGGCACGCGGCGACAGCATAGCTGCCGAACGATTGCAGCGCGCGTACGAGGCAGTGCTGGCCGCCGAAGGCAGCGACTGGAATTGGTGGTACGGACCGGAGCATGGTTCGGTAAACGATGCTGAGTTCGATGAACTTTACCGAAAGCATCTGACCGAAATCTATGCGGCGCTCGGTGAACAGGCGCCCGATGCTTTGGCGCATCCGATCAAGAAGGCGCCGGAGCGCGGGCGTCGCGAAGCGCCTGAATCGTACCTGCAAGTGACGGTGGATGGCCGGGAAAGCAGCTACTTCGAGTGGCTGGGCGCCGGGCTGTACATCACGGACTCGCGCGGCGGTACGATGCATGGGCGCGGACGCGTGCTGGCTGAGCTTCTTTACGGATTCAGCGAGAGCCATTTTTATTTGCGCGTCGGTCCCGTGCCGGAAGCCATCGCGGAGATTCCGGACTTCCAGTTGCGGCTCACGATGTGGGATTCGCGCGAGACTCGGATCACGGTGCGTGTGGCCAGGAGCAAATTTGCCGGATGCATTCTCGAACAGGCTGGAATCTGTCCGCTGCATCCGGAATCGTTGGTTACGGCAGCGTACGGAAAAATCATCGAGGTCGGCATGGCGCGTGAGCTATTCGACCTGCGCGGACGACGTGCTTTGCTGCTAAGCGTGGCGCTGTGGGAAGGCGGCCTGCCGATCGAAGTTCTCCCTGTAGATGGAATGCTCGAACTGGGGCTGGGCGAAGAGAATTTTGCTTGGAAGATCGAGCCTGAACGGCAATTTTAGACGCCGAAGCATTTTCCTGTCTTCTTCGGGATTTCTGGCGGCGATCGAAGCGCAGGGTTTTCAGAAATAACGCGTAGGTCAACGCAAAGTAGAGATGTCCGGTTTTCTGCCCAATTGAAATGTCCTCCAGGGATGGTCCGGGGGAGGAATGCGTTTGGTTTTGGGGTTTGTTCTGGGTCTTGGTTTTCGTTGCAACAGTCCTGGAGGCCGTAGGCCGGCGGGACTTGCGCAGCGCGGTGCGTTCGGACAGGGGTGCAACGGTAAGTAACGACCGCGGAAGGCAGCCAGTGCGAGCCGTCGAGCCGACGTTCGATCGCGTTGCGAGTCATCAGAAAACTTTGATAGCCAGATCGCGCGGCTGCGCGCCCACGGGTATCAGCGCAGTCGGTGGCCGCGGCGGAGAGAGCCCCGGCTGGCCGACGGCAATTGTCTTTGTGCGCACGACCGCGAGGTCGTTCGAGCTCGTATCTACGACCAGTAGAATGTCGCCGCCGGGAGTCAATCGAGACGTGGCAGGGGACTGGCCCACCTGAATCGGGCGGCCCACCTGGCGCGTTTCAACGGCAACCGGCACGACGTGGCCCGCAGCTGAATCGGAGACATAAATTGTTTCGGTGGCGGCAGCAAAGGCCGCGGAGGTCGGCGACATTCCGAGCAGCAGGAAGTCTCCCACTTCGTTTGTGCCGGTATTTACGATCAAGAGTCCGTGGGCTGAGCTCGAGGAAATGTAGAGTTCGCCGCCGTCGGGCTTCAAGACCAAATCGTTGGGTGTACCGCCGAGGGCGAGATTTGTCAGCAGCACCTTTCGTTTTAAATCCAGCACGGAGATTTGATCCGATGAGCCGGACGTGACGAAGGCCTTGGAATTGTCGGGAAGAATGACGATCTGCTCGGGATCAGGCGCCGTCGGGATCAGGCCAAGCGGCGCGAGTGTACTGGCATCGAGAAGCGAAACCGTTGCGTCATCGCGGTTGGAGACGAGCACCGTTTTCCCGTTTGGCGTCACGCGGGCGATCCACGGACGACGCCCGGCGCGCCCACGAGCTACGATCTGCCGGGAGGCCGTATCTATCGCGAGAACCGTGCCAAGGCCGGAGGCAGCGACATATGCGCGACGGCCGTCGGGCGAAAAATCGAGCGCGTAGGGAGCCGCGCCGACGGGAATACGCGCGACAATTTGATTCGACCGCACATCGAGAATCCACGCGTACCCGCCCACCGAGCTGAGCCCCCAGATCTCCGGCCGCGTGGGATGCGGACGCAAGCCGCTCGGCCCGGGACCAACCGCGACCGTGGCCACCGGAGACAGCTTGACCAGGTCGATCGCCGAAACCGTGCCATCGGCGGTGTTCCCAACGTAAGCAAAAAGATGCAGGCCGGGGCGGAGGAACGACGGCCGAAGTTCCAGCGCTACTTCGCGGATCGCGAGAACCGCGAGAACTAGAAGAAGGAAGACGAGACGATAATTAAAACGCAGTTTCAATTGATATTGCGGCCGAGGACGGCGGCAATCTGGCGCACTTCGCGAATGAGCTGTTCGAATTCTGCGGGGAGTATGGATTGCGGTCCGTCCGAGAGGGCGCGGTCAGGATCGTGGTGGACTTCGACGAGCAACCCGTCGGCGCCGACGGCTACCGCGGCGCGCGAGAGCGGCAGCACTTTGTTGCGGCGTCCTGTACCATGCGAGGGATCGACGACAATGGGAAGATGGCTGCGTTTTTGCACGGCCGGCACGACGCTCAGGTCCAGCGTGTTGCGCGTGAAGTCGGAAAATGTGCGAACGCCGCGCTCGCACAGGATCACGTTGTAATTTCCTTCTGACATCAGGTATTCACCCGCCATTAGAAACTCATCCAGCGTGGCGGACATGCCGCGCTTCAGGAGAACCGGCTTTTTCGAGCGCCCCGCGCGTTTCAACAACGAAAAATTCTGCATATTGCGCGCGCCGATCTGGATCACGTCTGCGTATTTTTCCACCAGGTCCAGTGATTCGTTGTCGATCGCTTCGGTAATGATGCCCAGGCCGAATTCCTTGCGCACGTCCGCCATAATTTGCAGGCCGGATTCGCCGAGACCTTGAAAGCTGTAGGGCGAGGTGCGCGGCTTGTAGGCGCCGCCCCGAAAGAGCCGTGCGCCGGATGCTTTCACGTGCTTGGCAACTGTGAAGGCTTGCTCGCGGGTTTCGATGGCGCAGGGGCCGGCGACCATCGCTACGTCCGTACCCCCGAACTGCACGTCGCCGAGCGGTGTGGGCACGCGCACTACCGTGTTTTCGAGTTTGACGTCACGGCTGACGAGCTTGTAGGGCTTGCTGACGGGGATACATTCGACGACGCCGGGCATGGATTCGAGAGAACCGATGTCAACGGCTCCGGTATTACCGGTGATGCCGATGGCCGTGCGGCCCGCTCCGGGAATCGGGTGTGCTTTGTAGCCTAACGTTTCTATGCGCTCGCACACGGCGCGCACTTCCGCGTCGGTTGCGTGAGACCGCATGACAACCAGCATGAATAGCCCCCCTGAGTGAGAACGAATTCGTGAGTTTACTGCATGGAGGAAGCGGGCTGCAAATGAGGACGGCAAAAAATCAGCGCGACACGATGCACACCCACAAGAGCACGAGAAAGCCGAACAGGCTCAAGACTGTGCGCACGGCGTGAAGGCGCGCCCATTTTGCAAGGCGCGCCCTCTCCAATTCGATTTCCAGTTCTTCGGTATCGTCCAGAAGCAGCCGATTCGTCGGCATCATGAATAGAAAGGTAAAAGGGACAACCGCTCCGACGAGGCTGCCGCCCAGCAGCCAGAGCCAATCGTGTGTGAGCGCGGCGACCGCGGCGCTGGATAAAAAGCAGACGATTGCAAGGGTTCCTTGCCGAGGGGCAGCGCGTTTGTAGCTGGGACGGAACTCTTCCAGCGCCGCCTCAACACCGAGTGACATCCGCGCGGGCTGTTCGACTGTCGTGAGATAAAAAGCGGCTCCAGTAAAAATGCCGGAACTGAAGAGAGCGAGAAACCTCAAAATCGTTTCCATCGGTACGATTCAAGCACATGTCGGCAGCAAGCCGCAAAGTTTTGAGCGAGCAACTGAAAAAATCCCGCGCAAAACGAAATGTCCTGACGCCTTGCTTCGCGTTCATTTCGCAATGTCAAGCCGGTGGTATACTCCCCGCACTCTCGGAGCAAGGAGGCTTTCCCGTGCGAAAATATCTTGCGGAATTCCTGGGAACTTTTGTGCTGGTGTTCGGCGGAGTCGGCAGTGCGGTGCTTGCCGGCAGCCACATCGGATACATTGGGGTTGCCTTCGCGTTCGGCCTGTCGTTACTGGCGATGGTGTACACCGTCGGGCCAATTTCGGGCTGTCACATCAACCCGGCAGTTACGCTCGGCGTGCTGCTGGCAAAACGAATTGGAACCAGGGACGCGGTGATGTACGTAGTGGCGCAGATATTCGGCGCGATTGTGGCATCGGCGCTGATCCTGTTTATCGCGAGCGGCGTCGAGGGCGGTTACAATTTCGCCGCCGGTGGACTCGGCGCGAACGGTTACGGAGCGCACTCTCCGGGCCTGTATTCGCTGCCCGCAGCGTTTGTTGCGGAAGTGATCCTGACGATGTTTCTGGTCGTCACGGTTTTGGGCGCGACCGACGTCAAGGCGCCTGTTGGATTTGCGGGCATAGCGATAGGGCTGGTCTTGACGCTGATTCACTTGGTCGGGATTCCCATTACGAATACTTCCGTGAATCCGGCGCGTAGTATTGGGCCCGCTTTGTTCGTGCAAGGCTGGGCGCTGCAGCAATTATGGTTGTTTATAGTGGCGCCGCTGATCGGCGCGGCGATCGCCGCCTTCGCGTACGCAGCGATTCGCCTGCCCGATACGCTGATTACTACGCCTCAGGCTGAACGCGCGCTGGCGAGCGAGCAAGCGCAACGCCGCAGTCCTAAATAGACGATCACCCACATAAAACGTGGACAGGATGAAAACGGCATCGAAACCCAATGGCGCCGTCCATGTGCTGAATGTGCGGACGTCGCGGCGAACGGAGATGCAGGATGTCACCGACAAGATTGCGGCTGCGGTGCGCGATTCTGGCTGCGCGAGCGGCGTCTGCCACTTGTACGTGCCGCACACAACGGCGGGCGTGATCATCAACGAGGGTTACGATCCCGCGGTGGCGCACGATATCGAGACGGCTTTCGACCGCCTGGTGCCGCGCGTGGCGAATTCGGCGCACGCGGAAGGGAATTCCGATTCGCACATCAAGACGGCACTCGTGGGTTCTTCGGAAACGGTCTGGATTTCAGGCGGAAAGCTCGCGCTGGGACGCTGGCAGGCAATCTTTTTCGCTGAATTTGACGGGCCGCGGAGCCGGGAGTTGCACGTCAAGATTGTTCCCGATGCTTTGGCGTGAAGTAGATTTCGTTTGGCGGTAAACTCTCTCCCCATGAGACGCCTGCTACAGGCAGCGGCTGCCGTCTGCATTCTCGTCCTTTTCAGCAATATTGGAATTTCTGAGGGCATTGAGAATCTTTCGATTGAGGTGATGGGAGACCAGCAGGTTGCCGGCAAAACTTTTGTGGTTCGTATGAGGAACAATGGAGACAAGCGCCTGACGTATTGCACGACGATGTGCGGGAAACTTGTTGATGCGGAGACCTCGACGAAAATACCCGCGTTCAGCATTCAGAAACGGATGCGCAAGGGATGGAATATTGAGGTATGGCGCTGCAATTCGGGAGACAGCGTTGCGGCGCACGTGATGCATGGCGGCGAGATTGAGGAATTCAAAATCAAGATTCTGGAGCCGGGCACCTACCGGCTGCGTCTGCCGTACAAGGAAGTGAGCGTCGAAGATGTCGGCGTGCATTGCGAAGCGATTGACGATCCCAAAGCCATGAAGCAGGCCGTGTCGGATGAGTTTGACGTGATTGCGAAGCCCAAATGAACCTCGGCGCATACATCCAAGTGCCGTTCTGCCAGACGAAATGCACTTACTGCAATTTCCATACGGGCGTGGTCGCGCGCGAGAAATATCAGCCGTATGCAGCTGCGGTATGCCGGGAGATTTCTGAGCTGGCGTTGTCGTCAGAACTGGCGGCGGTGCGCGGCGCGACGATTGATAGCGTTTACTTTGGCGGGGGTACGCCGAGCCTGCTGGAACCTGCTGCACTTACCAATATTTTGAGTTCACTTCGCACGAGCTTCGGCCTCGCGCCGTGCGAAATGGGGACGGCCGCGTTGATCCCCGAGGTGACGCTGGAAGCCGATCCGGAGACCATCACTCCGGAAAAGGTGGCCGCATGGCGTGCTACCGGATTCAACCGCATCAGCCTCGGTGTGCAATCCTTTGACGATCGCGAGTTGCAGGCGGCCGGCCGGATGCATCGCCGCGCCGACATTTTTGCCGCGGCGCGAATCCTGCGCGAGGCGGGATTTCGCAATATCAGCATGGACTTGATTGCCGGTTTAGCACACCAGACTCCCGAATCGTGGGACGAGTCCGTCGCGCGGATTTTGGATATTCGCCCTGAACACATTTCAATTTACATGCTGGAGATTGACGAAGGCAGCCGGCTGGGAAGCGAATCGCTCGTGGGCGGGAGCCGCTACAGCGCGCGGCAAATACCCAGCGAGGATGCGATGGCGGAATTTTACGAATCTGCGTGCGCCCGCCTGGCTGGCGCCGGCTATGAGCACTACGAAATTTCAAATTGGGGCCTGCCGGGATTCCGTTCGCGGCACAATCTGAAATATTGGCGACGCGAGCCGTACATCGGATTCGGCGCGGGCGCGCACTCGTTCGATGGCGCGCGCCGATGGTCGAACGTGCATGACTCGGCGAGATACGTGACGTGCGTCGAGCAGGGAATTTCGCCGCGCGAGCAAATCGAATCGGTGACGCTGCACCAAGCGCTCGAAGAGGAATTATTCCTGGGACTCCGGCAGCTTGAAGGGATTGATCTGGCGCAGATTGAGCACAAGTACCAGGTTCGTTTGCGTGAGCGGATCGCGCCGCTACAGCGAGATGGTTTCGTCGAACTGGACGGCACGCGGCTGCGTCTTGCGCCTGATCGTTTGACCGTTTCGAATGAAGTATTTGTCGAATTGTTGGGACAGGGAGTCGAGCGTGCCTAGGGAAATGGAACACCCAACCAACGGAAATGGCATCGTGGATCTGCGCAGCGATACGGTGACGCGGCCGACACCCGCAATGCGCGCGGCCATGGCGGCCGCGGAGGTGGGGGACGACGTTTACGGCGAAGACCCCACCGTGAACCGCCTGCAGGAGCGCGCCGCGGAAATTTTTGGGCGCGAGGCGGCTCTGTTTGTTCCGACCGGCTGCATGGGCAACCTGCTCGCGATCATGGGTTGGACACAGCGCAGCAACGAAGTGATTTGCGAACAGCGCGCGCACGTAAACCTCTACGAGCTTGCTTCCATGTCGGCGGTGGCGGGCGTGATGCCACGCACGGTTCCGGCGCCAGCCGGAATTTTGACCTGGGATTTGATTGCGCCGCTCGTGCGCGAAAAAATCTACTACGACTCGCAGACAGCGCTGGTAACGCTAGAGAATACGCACAACATGCACGGAGGCACGGTCTATCCGACCGCCGTCGCGGAGGACATTTGCGAGCGCGCGCACGCGGCGGGCTTGCGTGTGCACCTCGATGGCGCGCGCATATTCAATGCAGCAGCCGCGTTGGGCAAGAGCGTGGCGGAAATTACCCGAAAATTCGATTCGGTGATGTTTTGCTTGTCGAAAGGATTGGGCGCGCCGGTGGGCTCGATGCTGGTGGGGCCGCGCGATTTCATCAAGCAGGCGCACATCAATCGAAAGATGCTTGGCGGGGGAATGCGTCAGGCGGGAGTGCTGGCAGCGGCTGGACTGATTGCGTTGGAACAGTCGCCGAAGGGATTGCCGTGCGATCACGAAAACGCGCAGTATCTCGCCCAAGGGCTTTCGGCTGTGCGTGGAATCGCGATTGATCCGAAGCGCATGGTCACAAACATCGTGATTTTCGACGTGCGCGAAACAGGACGAACGGCCGCGGAAATCTGTGACGATCTTGCGGAAAAGAAGATCCTATGCGCTCCGACTGACAAATATTCCGTTCGCATGGTGACGCACTACGACGTCGACCGCGCGGGTATCGAGCGCGCGATCGCGGTGACCGGCGAAGTCTTGGCGCAGCGCGCTCCTGCGGCCGCTCATTAGTTTGCTACTAATAGAGTTCCCAAGTCATTGCCTCTACGATCCACCTCCATGCGGGGGCGAAACGATGATCGCGGTCACCTTGCTCGATTTTTGCGGGAGGATTCGATGCGGAAGCTTCTCCGGACGGCTGCGATTGGCATTGTGGTGCTGGCTTGCGTCAACGCGGCAAATGCGCAAGCGCAAACGTCGCATCGTGCCAATGAATCAGGCAGCGATTGGCCTTACTACGGCCACGACGCAGGTGGCATGCGCTACTCGCCTTTGAAGCAGATCAATCGAGAGAACGTGGCGACCTTGAAGGTCGCCTGGACATTTCATGTAGGCGACATCTCCGATGGCACAGGCGGCAAAAAGCGCAGCGGCCTCGAGACGACTCCGATCCTGGTGGATGGCACTCTGTATCTCACGACGGCGTTCAACCGCGTGATCGCACTGGACCCGGAAACCGGGAAACAACGCTGGGCCTACGACCCCATGATTGATATTGCTCAGAGCTACGGCGACGGTCTGATCAATCGCGGGGTGGCGACGTGGCTTGACCCGTCGCGAGCGCGAGGAAAACCCTGTCGCAGGACGATCTTCGAAGCCACGCTGGACGCGCGGCTCATCGCGCTGGATGGTGCGACAGGCGAGCCCTGCATGGACTTCGGCGACCGCGGCCAAATCAGCCTGCGCGATGTGGCGCGCTACATTCCCGGCGAATATCACATGACTTCTCCACCCGCTGTGATCGACGAGATCGTGGTGGTGGGTTCGGCGATTGACGACAATGCGCGCGTGGACATGCCCAGCGGCGTGGTGCGAGCCTTCGACGCGCGCACCGGCAAGCTGCGCTGGAAATGGGAACCGTTGCCGCCGAATCAATCTGAGAGTGATACGCAAGCTGGTGCGAACGGCTCAACGAAAATATGGCGCACGGGCGCCGGCAATGCGTGGACCGCGATGGTCGTAGATCAAGAGCGCGACCTCGTCTTCGTGCCGACTGGCAGCGCGAGTCCGGATTACTACGGTGGAATGCGCGCCGGCGATGACAGATGGGCGGATTCCGTTGTCGCTCTGCACGCAAAAAATGGGGAGGTGGCTTGGGGATTTCAGCTCGTGCATCACAATCTTTGGGATTACGATTCGGCGTCGCCGCCGTTGCTTGCGACCGTGCATCACGATAGCAAAGACGTGCAGGTGGTGATCCAGGGCAATAAAACCGGATTTCTTTATGTCTTGAATCGCGATACCGGCGCGCCGGTCTTTCCCGTCGAGGAGCGGCCGGTATCGCAAACCGATGTGCCGGGGGAAGTGACGTCCCCCACGCAACCTTTTCCTTCGGCGCCGCCGGCCGTCAGCCCACAGAAGTTGACGGCGGATGACGCGTGGGGCATCACCCCGGAAGATCGCGAATACTGCCGCGAGCGTATCAAGGCTCTGCGCAATGACGGGCTATTTACCCCACCGAGCGTGAATGGGTCGTTGTCCATACCCGGGAATGTCGGCGGGATGAACTGGAGCGGGTACGCTTACGATCCGCAACACGGCCTGCTGGTGGTCAACACAAATAATTTGCCGTCCAAGATGCGTGTGATTCCCGCGGATAAATTCTGGGACACGGTGGACGCGAACGCGGAAGACGGAGAGTACACCCGGCAGCAGGGCGCGCCTTACGGAATGTTCCGCACGTTTATTTTTGCAAAAGCACATCATCTGCCGTGTGCGCCACCGCCCTGGGGAACCCTCACGGCCGTGGATATGAGCTCCGGAACGATTCGCTGGCAGGTGCCGCTGGGCTCTGTTGCGCCGGCGAAGCCCATTGTTCCTTTGGGAGCGCCCAACCTCGGCGGTCCTATCGTAACTGCAGGCGGACTGGTATTCATCGCCGCAACGCTGATTGATCCCTCGATTCGCGCGTTTGACGTCGAGACCGGCCAAGAGATTTGGAAAGCCGAGCTTCCCACGAGCGGCGGCGCGACCCCGATGACTTACCAGACGCGGCCGAACGGGAAACAATATCTGGTGATTGCGGCCGGCGGGCACGCCAAGGCAACCGAGGAAAAACAGAGTGACGAGATCGTGGCGTACACCTTGCCCTAAATACCCTCGGTGCATTGCGTATGATATAAATGAAAAGCGAACCGCGAGATAAATGATGGTTATGCGCGAGGGACCGTGGAATTTGCCCTGACGGATGAACAGAAACAGCTTCGGCGAACGGTGCGCGACTTTGCCGAAGGCGAAATCCTGCCGCATGTGATGGAATGGGACGAGGCCTCGAGGTTTCCCGCCGAATTGATACCCAAGCTGGCCGAGATGGGATTTCTGGGCGTGATTTTTCCAGAGAAGTACGGCGGCGCCGGCATGGGTTACGCGGAATACGCGATCATCATCGAGGAATTGTCGCGCGTAGACGGCTCGGTCGGAATCATCGTAGCCGCGCACAATTCGCTCTGCACCAATCACATCTATAAATTCGGCAGCGAAGACCAGAAGAAGAAATACGTCGTGCCGCTGGCTCAAGGCAAAAAGCTGGGGTGCTGGTCGCTGACCGAGCCGGAAGCTGGGTCCGACGCCGGCGGGACACGCACAAAGGCAGAGAAGAAAGATGGCGGCTGGGTCATCAACGGCTCGAAGACGTTCACCACGAACGGTCATTACGCGGATGTGTGCGTGGGAATGGCTGTGACGGACGCTGCTCAGAAGAGCCACGGAATTTCGGCGTTCATCATCGAGAAGGGCACGCCGGGATTCAAGCCCGGGAAAAAAGAAAACAAGCTGGGTTTGCGCGCAAGCGACACCAGCGAAGTCGTGTTCTCGGACTGCAAGGTGCCGGGGGAAAACCTGCTGGGCAAGGAAGGCGAGGGGTTCGTCAACAGCCTGCAGATACTGGACGGTGGCAGGATTTCAATCGCTTCGTTGGGATTGGGGATGGCGCAAGGCGCGTACGAATGTTCGGTGCGTTACGCGAAGCAGCGCAAGCAATTTGGCAAAGCTATCGCAGAGTTTCAGGCGATTCAGTTCAAGCTGGCAGACATGGCGACGCAGATCGAAGCGGCGCGCTTGTTGACGTATCAGGCCGCGTGGCTCGCGGATCGCGCCATTGCCGCTGGCAATCACGACGCGCGCATCACCCAGGAATCCAGCATGGCGAAGCTTTACGCGGGCGAAGTGGCCGTGCGCGTGGCGAACGAAGCTGTGCAGATTCACGGCGGATACGGATTTATCAAGGACTACCCGGCGGAAAAGTTTTATCGCGACGTGAAGCTGTGCACCATCGGCGAAGGAACGAGCGAAATCCAACGCATGGTGATTGCTCGCCAGATTCTGGGGCAGAAATAAACCCACGCAGCGGCAAGGCAAGCTGCGATCCGGTCGCCTTTGCAGCTGCGCCATCGGCAAGGTCCGCCAGAATTGTTGTAACCAGCAGTGTCTGCCCGCATCTGTAATATTTGGTTCCAGTGATACCATTCCCAAGCTGTAATTCACGTTGCTATGACTGTCTCTGTCGAAAACTGGGCCGAGCAAGTGCGAGCGGGCGATGTACGCGCGATTTCGCGCGCGGTTTCGGCAATCGAGAATCGCGAGCCCGAGGCAGAGGAAATTTTGCGGCAGCTTTTCCCGCACACCGGACGGGCCTACCGCATCGGGATTACCGGTGCGCCGGGAACGGGCAAGAGCACGCTGGTGGACCGGCTTGCCGGGCGTTATCGCAGCGAGAAGAAGACCGTCGGCATTATCGCCGTGGATCCGTCGAGTCCGTTTACGGGCGGCTCGATATTGGGAGATCGCGTGCGTATGCAAGGCCACGCGACCGATACGGGCGTCTTCATCCGGTCCATGGCCACACGAGGCTTTCTGGGCGGACTGTCGCAAGCCACCAGAGACACGACGTTGCTACTCGACGCCGCAGGGAAAGAAATCATTTTGGTAGAGACGGTCGGCGTGGGGCAGGGTGAAATTGAAATCGTGCGCCTGGCAGATTGTACCCTTGTGGTGCTGATGCCTGGGATGGGCGACGATGTGCAGAGCCTGAAGGCCGGGTTGATGGAGATTGGCGACATTTTCGTTTTGAATAAGTCCGACCGCGAGGGCGCGGACCGTTTCGAGCAGCAGTTGAAGGCGATCTTGCAGCTAGTGCCGGAACGTGACGGTTGGAAGCCGCCGGTAGTGCGGACGGTTGCGACCGAAGGCAAAGGCATAGAGGAATTGGAGCGCCACATCACGCTTTTTCGAAAGCACTTCCAAAAGGCGCACGAGCGCAAGGCGCGCGAGATGGCGCACTGGAAGGAATGGATCTTGCAGTTGCTGGCAACGCGGCTTATGGAACGCGTCGCGAAAAACTACTTGAGCGAAAAAGAGCTCGAGACGATCGCGGCTCAAGTGGCGGAACGAGAAATCGACCCTTACGGCGCCGTGAATGAGATTCTGGCCCGCGCGGGACTTGGGGAGAAAAGTTGAAACTGGGGAACCTGGAATTCCACATCTTGCTCGATGGGCACGTTTATTTGGACGGCGGCGCGATGTTTGGCGTGATACCGAAGGTGATGTGGGAAAAGAAGATTCCCGCGGACGCACGGAACCGGATTCAGTTGGCCATGAATTGCCTGCTGATCCATGCGGGAGGGAAGAACATACTGGTGGAAACGGGCGCGGGCGGAAAGATGAGCGCGAAACTGCGGGACATTTATGGGCTCGACGGGCCTTTCCTGGATCACCGTTTGCGCGACCACGGTCTCGACCGCACGGAAATCGATATCGTGATCAACACGCACTTACACTTCGATCACTGCGGCGGCAACACGCGCGTTGAAAAGGGCAAGGTCGTTGCTTCCTATCCCAGCGCAAAATATGTCGTGCAGCGCGGGGAATTCGAACATGCCAAGAATCCCAACGAGCGCGACCGTGCAAGCTATTTTGCTGAAAATTACATGCCCATCGAAGCGGCTGGGAAACTGGCACTGCTCGAAGCGGATCGCGCGATCGCGCCGGGTGTGGAAGTGATTCGCGTGCCGGGCCACACCGCCAACATGCAATGCGTAAAGTTGACGGGCGACGGCAAAACGGCATTCTTCTTCGCCGACCTGGTGCCCACGGCCGTGCATCTGCCTTTGTCCTGGATCATGGGTTACGACTTGTATCCCATGACGACGCTTGAAAATAAGAAGAAGTGGATTCCGGAAGTGATTCAGGACGGGTGGATTGCGCTGTTCGGGCACGACGCGAAAAACCCGGCGGGTTATGTGCGGGATCGTGACGGCATTTGGGAACTTGAACCACTCAAGGTGGATTGACAATGGCGAAGACTGCGAAGCCAGGTAAGCGAGCAAAAGGCAAGCTGAAGGACGAGACCGTGACGATCGGCATTGTCGGCGGCAGCGGGTTGTATCACATGGCTGGCCTCACCGATACGCGCGAAATTCGCGTGAAGACGCCCTTCGGCGATCCATCGGATGCGATTGTGATCGGCACGCTCGAAGGCAAACGAGTTGCGTTTCTCGCGCGCCACGGGCGCGGGCATGTTTATTCGCCCAGCGAAATCAATTATCGTGCGAACGTCTGCGCGATGAAGATGCTTGGCGTCGAACGAATTATTTCAGTCAGCGCCGTTGGCTCGCTGCGCGATGACTTGCCTCCCATGGATTTCTTGGTGCCCGACCAATTCTTCGATCGCACCAAGGGACGCGCGGCCACGTTTTTTGGCGGTGGCATTGTTGCTCATGTGGGTTTCGACAAGCCCACCTGCACGCATCTTTCGGCTCACGTGGCCGACGCCTGCGACCGCGCTGGGGTGAAGGTGCATCGCGGCGGCACCTACATTTGCATGGAAGGTCCGCAATTTTCGACCATGGCCGAGTCGCACACCTATCGCCAATTGCGGTTCGACGTGATCGGGATGACCAACCTGACCGAAGCGAAGCTCGCGCGCGAAGCGGAAATCTGTTATGCGACCGTTGCCATGATCACGGATTACGATTGCTGGCATCCGCAGCACGATGCGGTAACGGTCACCGAAATCATCGAGAATTTGACGCGAAACACTGCCAACGTCCAAACCGTGCTGCACGAAGCAGTCCGGCAGTTGCCGGACGGCCGCGGCTGCAAGTGCGACAAGGCGCTGGCGCACGCCATTCTAACGGACCGGGCGATGATTCCGGCGGCAACCAAAAAGCGTCTGGCTTCGATCATTGGAAAATATATCGCTTGATCGAGGGCTTGCCCGGCCCGCTGTGCAGTTCTTTTATTCTGAACCTGGGAGATGGCATGTCCTTATTGGTAGTGGGGTCAGTTGCGTTCGATGGAGTCGAGACGCCACATGGAAAGAAAGATCGCATGCTCGGCGGCGCGGCTAGCTACATCGCGCTGTCGGCTTGCCATTTCGCGCCGGTGCGCATGGTGGCGATTGTCGGAGATGACTTCACCGAAAAAGACATGGCTGTCTTTAAGCACCGACACATTGACCTGACGGGCGTCGAACGCGCGAGTGGAAAGACATTTTACTGGGCCGGGCGCTACAACCAGAACATGAACGAGCGCACGACGCTGGTCACCGAACTCAACGTCTTTGCGAATTTCAAGCCGACCTTGCCGGACTCATACACGGATTCGCCATTTATTTTCCTTGGGAACATCGACCCCACGCTGCAGCGGTCAGTGCTGAAGCAGGTGAAGCGCAAGCCGAAACTGGTGGGCCTCGACACCATGAACTATTGGATCGAGCGCACGAACGATGAACTGAAAGAAACGCTGAAGCACATACAAGTTCTCGTGATCAATGACGACGAGACGCGCCAACTGACCGGCGAGCACAACCTGACACGCGCGGCCAAAGAGATTTTCAAGATGGGCCCGAAGACGCTGGTCATCAAGCGCGGCGAGCACGGCGCGCTGATGATTCACGAAAAATTCCTGTTCGCTGTACCCGCTTACCCGCTCGAGAATGTGTACGATCCTACCGGCGCCGGCGACAGCTTTGCGGGTGGCTTCTTGGGCTATCTCGCGGGCGTGGGCAAGATCACGGAGCATACGTTGCGCAACGCTATGGTTTACGGCTCAGTGCTGGGAAGCTTCGCGGTGGAAAAATTCGGCGTGGAGCGCCTGACCAAACTAACGCGGCGCGAAATTACGACACGCGCGCAGCTATTCTCGAAGCTCACATCCTTCAAACTGTAGGATCGCCATTTCGCGTGGACGACGTTCGCAAGGACCCTCGCTACGTGGAATTTCCAAACAGCGAGCGCGTGCGTTCCGAGCTGGTAATTCCCTTGATGCTTCAGGGACGGTTGATCGGCGTTCTCGAGCTGGAAAGCATAAACCTCGGTGCCTTTAGCGCCGAACATGAGCGCATGCTCGCGATTCTGGGCTCTTACATCGCCATCGCCTTGGAAAATTCGCGCCTTTATGAGACATCCCGTGAGAACCAGCTGCGTTTACAGAGCGATTTGGACACCGCGCGCGACATTCAGCGCCAACTGCTGCCGCAACATCCGCACAAGATGCATGGAGTCGATCTCGCGGCCGTGTACAAACCGGCCAGGGAGCTTGCCGGCGACTTTTACGATTTTCTTCCCTATGGCGACGGGTCACAAGCTTTCGCCCGCTGAATGAATCGCGACTTTGAACGGACGGCTGTGCGCTTCGCACATCAGTCCCGGATTCGTGGCGTTGCTCTTTGCTCATTGCGACATGGAGAAGAGCCGACTACGCATCGCAAACGCGGGGATCCCGTGGCCGATTCTGGTGCGGAACGGACACGCACAAGAGCTAAAAATTGACGGCACGCCACTCGGCATCTTTCCGGACTTGGATTGCGAGATTCTGGAGTTCGCGACACAGCCGCAGAACATTTTCGTTTTTGCCTCCGATGGAATCCTGGAATCGATGCACGCGCACGAGGAGCAGCTTGGATTCGAACGCTTGGCTGAGACGCTGTGGACGGTGCGGCCGGATATGTCGTCTAGGCATATATGCGCAGCTATATTGGCGGCGACTGACAAATTCAGTGGTAGACCACAGGAGCCCCACGATGACCGCACGCTGGTCGTCTTGCGCATCAATTGAAGTCGCTTGCGCCGGCTGTTGGATCCGGGCAAAAAACCTCAGCGGGCCGCTCCAGCGTGAGACTGCCCCGATCTGCCGGAATTCGACTTCAGCGCTTAACTCCTGCTCCACGTTCCGGTAGAATCGCGCCAGTGCGGGACACGGGGGTGTCATGCTGCACGACCTCAATTCTTACATTCTCTTGCGGCTGATATTGGCTGCCTTCTTGGGCGGAGTGATCGGTTTGGAGCGCCAGCTCCGCCACAAGCCTGCTGGAATTCGCACCAACATGCTTATTTGTTTCGGTGCGGCGCTATTTACCATCATTTCGTATGTGATGGCCGGTGAAGTAACCGGAGATCACACACGCATTGCCGCTCAAATTATTCCAGGGATCGGATTCATTGGCGCGGGCGTCGTGATCCGCGAGCGCGGAGCAGTCGTAGGAATCACCAGCGCGGCGACCATTTTTGTGATAGCCAGCATAGGCATGGCGGTCGGCGCGGGGATGCTGGGGACCGCTATTTTCGCCGCGTTAACTGTTCTGGTTGCGTTGGTCGCACTGGGAATTCTGGAAGAGCGGCTTGGCCTGCACACCCAATTGACGACATTTCAATTGACGAGTTCGGTAGCGCCCGCGGATCTGCTCATGTCCGCACATAAAATCGTGGAAGAAGCGCGAGTTCCAGCGCGTCGCTGGCAAACGCACAAGGCCGACGGTACGATGGTGGTGGACTTCGAAGCGGAAGTAAGCTATCCGCAGGAACGCGAGCTGCTCACCAAATTCGGGACGCTAAACGCCAAGTTGGAAGTGCATCCGTCGCACCTATGAAGGATCGCAATCGTCGCACGAAGGGGCCGGCGCCCCAGTGGTTCAGCCATTCGGGCCGCAAAATAGCCCTTATGGATTGATGCAAATCAGCTCTCGTCTCGGCCAACCAAACACAGTCTTCGGGAATCCGAGTTGACGGTTGTGCGCCGGGATGCTATCAATTCTTGACTCATATTAAAGGGACTTGCTGGCGGTTTGATCGCTTTCCTCGTTCCGCTATCCCGGCGTCGTACTGAATGGCACGCAAGTTTTCGCGCATTCTAAAAGTGAAAATTACAGGAGGGAAGGCTTGATGCTTTTGCGCTGGACCGCGTTCGGGATGCTCGCGTTGATGGTGATCGTAGCTTCCGGTTGCGGTTCCAGCACCTCCGTTGGTACGCCAAATCCCACGCCAGCCATTACCGCCCTGTTTCCTGCAAGCATCACGGCGGGGAGCCAATCGTTCACGCTTGTCATCTCGGGAACTGGATTCATTTCCAGTTCGTCAGGCACTTCTACGGCGTATTGGAACGGGTCGCCGCGAACCTCCACGGTGAATTTGAATACGGGAGAGATTGCGATCACAGTGCTGGCATCGGATGTGGCGTCGCCGGGCAGTGCGGCGGTCACGGTTTCGAACCCGATCCCAGGTGGCGGAATCAGCCAGAATGCGGCCACGTTCCAAATCCTCGCGACGCAACAGAACTCGCCCCTGATTTCCAGTCTGAGCCCTACGACGGCGGCACCGAAGGGTGCCACGTTCACGGTAACCGTGAACGGATCGAATTTTGTTGCGGGAAGTGCGGATAGTCTTTGCAGTGCGAAACCGCCGTTGCCGCCCTTTTCTGGCTCGGTCGTGGCTTGGAATGGCAGCCCCCGCTGCACGAACTTTGTCAGCTCCACGCAATTGACTGCACAAATCGAGTCCACCGATATCGCTACAACCGGCTGTGACAATATCAGCGTGTTCACCTATGGAGGCGGCGGGAACGTGGTGTTCTCGCCTGCCGTCGGTTTTATTGTTTCGTCTTCCGGCGCGCCCGTGATTTGCTCGATCTCACCGGCCAGCGTGGTGGCGGGAGCCTCGGCGTTCACGCTTTCGGTGGTGGGCGCCGGTTACAGTTCGAGTTCGACGGTGAATTGGAATGGCAAGTCGCGGACAACCATGTTTGTCAGTGGGAACGCGCTGCAAGCACAGATTGCGTCCGCGGACGTTGCCAAGGCCGGAACGGCTTCGGTTACGGTCACAAGTTCTGGGAGTGCCGGCGGCACATCTTCGCCGGTGAACTTCGTGATTTCGCCATCGCCGCCTCCTACGCCCACGGTTACCTCTATTTCGCCTACTACCGCCACTGCGGGCGGCCCGGCGTTCGTTCTGACGGTCACAGGCACGGATTTCATTCCGGCTTCGGTCGTTGATTGGAACGGCGGCGCACGAACCACGACTTTCAAGAGCGCGACATCGCTACAGGCGGCGATTCAGGCCACCGACATTGTGACGGCTGGTACCGCAGCCATTACCGTGGTCAACTTTGGTGCAAACGGGGGAGTGGCAACGTCGGCGCCTTCGAACTTTACGATTTCCCCGGCGTCTGCTACAGCCGCGAGTTTTCCACAGGTCGTTTCCGTAAGCGCTGCGGGCGGTGCCGCAAACGGGCCGAGCGAGGCGCCCGCCATCAGCGCCGATGGGCGATACGTAGCCTTCTATTCGCAGGCGAAGAACCTGGTGTCGCCACAAGCGTCCGGCAATGTTTTTGTGCGCGACACGTGCGTCGGCGCAGCCAGCTGCACGCCTACGACGATCGCCGTAGATTTGGCGGCGGATGGTAGCGCACCGAACGGGAAGACAGGGAGGCAGGTCGCGATTAGCGGCGACGGCCGGTTCGTCGGTTTTATCTCGCGTGCTACGAATCTGGTTTCCGATAACGGAACCGTGCCGCCCGGTTATTGGGAATTGTACGTTCGTGATCTGTGCGTCGGTACGAATGCGCCCTCCGGATGTGTTCCGAGCACGAAAATGGTGTCGGTAGGCGAAGAAGGAGAGGCCGCAAACGCTCCAAGCGCGAGTCCGTCTCTCAGCGGGGATGGCCGGTTCGTTGCGTTCGTTTCCGCGGCGACGAATCTTGCGACGGAGGCGGCCGCTACGGGCTCGCAAGCCTATGTTCGAGACACCTGCGCAGGTCCTACGGGCACGAAAGCTTGTGTCGCCAAAACGATTGCAGTTCCGGTGGACGACGAAGACCGAATCACGGGAGTGCAAGCTGGACGCCCGGCGATTTCCGCCGATGGCCGATATGTGGCCTTTGAAATGTGGGCGTCGAAATCAGCGGGGCAAGCGTCCGCCAGCGCGTCACAAATCGTCCTGGCGGATACCTGCCTGGGCATTGGCGCACCTGTCGTTTGCAACCCCGCCGCGAAGAGAATTTCGTTTGCGCCGGATGCTGCGGCCTTGGGCGGCGCGAATATCTCGCCATCGATAAGCAGCGACGGACGCTTTGTTGTGTTCGAATCGCAGCCGGCGGATTCCGCGACCGGAAGCACAGGTGGCATCAGCAAGGCGCTTCTGCGAGACACATGTGTAGGCCGGACGGCGCCGGATGGTTGCGTTCCCGCGACGAGTTTGATATCGAGTGACCCCAGTAGTGCGGCCGGAAAACTGCAGAATTTTTCGCCGGCAATTAGCGCGTCGGGGAGATACATCTCCTTTGTGTCTGGAACCGCATCGGGCGCGACCGAGGGCTCGCTGCTCGTCCGGGATACATGTTTTGGCGCTGCTACAACGTGCACGCCGCGCACGTATGCGGTTCCCTCGGCGACAGGGACCTCCTCGGCCTCACACACAACGCTAGCAAGTCTGAGCAGCGCTGCCAATACAACGAAATCGTCATCGTTGATTGCGGACAAGTACAGCGCTGCACCGATCAGCGCAGACGGACATTTCGCGGCGTTCTACGCGCCGGATACTGTGGTGGCGGAACCTGCGAGCGGCGTCGGGGACGTGTATCTCACCATCACAACGTTCCAGTAAGCCTTAAGCTTCGCAGGATCGCGCACCCATTCCGAAGACCTCTAGGCTTCTCGACTACTGCTCGGATGTAAACACACACGCGAGCGCGGCTGGACTCGTTGCGCGAAATTCCTTATTCTCCTCTGCGGCACATGCCGCAAACTCTCAAGCCTGCACCACTCCACTCCGGCGCTTCGGTGCGTATTCTTTCGCTCGCGAGTCCTGTGGATGAATCCCGCTTAGACCACGGCATGAAAGAAATCGAGCGGCTCGGCTATAAGCCAAAAATTGATCGCGACAGGGCGCTGGCCCGTGGCGGATTTTTTGCCGGTTCTACGGCCGAGCGCAGTGCAGCGCTGAAGGAAGCGCTCACCGAGAGTGATACCGGTGCGATTTTCTGTTCGCGAGGCGGCTACGGCTCGAACTATTTGCTCGAAGGCCTGAGCGTCGCGCTGGCGGCGCCAAAGATTCTGCTGGGGTACAGCGATATGACGTCGCTGCAGGTATTTCTCTGGCAAAAATTTCGCTGGATCACTCTTTACGGGCCGATGGTGGCTGCCGGTCTGGACAAAGGCGCGGGCGCGCCAGAAGGATACGAACCGGACAGCTGCATGCGTGCGCTCACCGAGACAAAACAGGGTTGGCCGATCCCACTGCCGGGGACCGAGGCGATCATGCCGGGTTCGGCGGATGGCACTTTAGTCGGTGGCTGCCTCACGCTGATCGAAACTGCGTTGGGAACACCCTGGGAATTGGACACGCACGGCGCGATCTTGGTCCTTGAGGATCGCGGAATGAAGCCGTGGCAAGTAGATCGCGCACTGATGCATTTGAAACAGGCGGGGAAGTTGCGTGGAGTTTCCGGGGTATTGCTCGGAGAATTTCCGGAGTGCGAGGGGCCCGCGGGGACTGAGACTGTGCTGGATGTAGCGCGCCGAATTTTGGGGACGATGGGATTCCCAATCGTTTGGGGCGCGGCCATCGGTCATACCAAGCGGCCGATGCTGACGCTGCCGCTGGGCGTGCGCGCGCGTCTGAAAGCAGACGAGACGTCGCGCCTGGAAATTCTGGAGTGCGCGTGCCGCGCTTAGAAATTTGGTGGTGCTCAGGTCGCAGGCGCGAGGAGACGAAACATCTCGACGAAAACAAATAGGATGGCCGAGCACGTCCATCTGCTCGGAATTGCCGGTGCGGCCATGGCGCCGGTCGCGGGAATGTTGAAAGAGCGCGGATTTCACGTGACCGGCTCAGACGTGAACGTGTATCCACCCGCTTCGACGCTGCTTGATTCCCTAGGCATCCGCTGGAACGAAGGATTTCGCGAAGAAAATCTGAAACCCGCGCCGGACCTTTGCGTCGTGGGTAACGTGATTGCCCGCGGCAACCCGGAGATCGAATACATCCTCGACGAGAAATTGCCGTACTGCTCGATGCCGCAATTGCTCGAGGAATATTTCATTCCGCGGCATACCTCGATTGTGATCGCCGGGACGCACGGAAAAACAACCACCACCGCGATGCTGGCGTGGATTTTTCAAGTCGCGGGACGCAAACCGGATTTTCTGATTGGAGGAGTCGCTCCCAATTTCGGCGACCGCAGCTACGGATTGGGCGGCGGCGAGGAATTCATCATCGAGGGCGATGAGTATGAAACCGCTTTCTTCGACCGCGGCCCGAAATTTCTGCACTATCATCCGGACGAACTGATCCTTACCTCCCTGGAGTACGATCACGCCGACATTTATCCCGACCTCGCTTCCATCGCGCTGCAATTTCGCAGGCTAGTGAATCTCGTGCCGCGACGCGGGAAAGTTTTGATTTGGGGCGAGAGCCCGGAGCTTCGCGAGACGGTGGCGAAAGCGTTTTGCCCCGTCGAAACATTTGGCCTGACGCCCGAATGTGACTGGTGCGCCGGCGATATTCAATGGCACGATGAGGCCACGGAATTCCGCGTCGCATTTCGCGGCAGGGAAGTCACGCGCGTGCGCACCCCGGTCGCCGGAAAGCACAACGTGCTCGACGCGCTGGCGGCGATTGCGATCGCCTATGGCCGCGGCATCGAGTGTGAGGCGATCGAGCGGGCTCTTTTGACGTTCGTGAGCGTTCGCAAACGGATGGAGATCAAGGGCGAGGAGCATGGCGTGCTGGTGGTGGAAGACTTCGCGCACCATCCGACAGCTATCCGGATGACGCTGGAGGCGACGCGCACGCGCTGGCCGGGACGCAAGGTTTGGGCCGCGATCGAGCCGCGCTCGAACACCATGCGGCGCAAGATTTTTCAGGATGTGCTGCCGGATGCTCTGGCCATTGCCGATGAGATCGTGATCGGTCCCGTGAGCCGCGCACAATTGTTGGAGGACGAAGAACGGCTTTCGCCGGAATCCATCGCGGATTCGCTTCTGCAGCGCGGTCGACCGGCTAAGGCGTTCGATTCGGCTGCGGCGATCGCGAACTACCTCGCGGCTCGCGCGCACGCCGGCGACATGGTCATGGTGATGTCCAACGGCAGCTTCGACGGACTCAGCGGCAAACTGCTGGAGAAACTTAAATCACTCGAGGGAGTTCGTAAATGAAAGCGGCCCAGCAGATCGTTATCGCCGTTATCGTATTGCTCTTCGCGCGGCCCGCGGCTGCCACGATTGGGTATCACATATCGCTGAAGAATCCCGAGCAGCATCAGTTCCAGGTTTCCATGCAGGTCCCGGCGAGCGAGACCGACAAAGACCTCGTCGTGGCGCTTCCGGCGTGGAACGCTTTGTACCAGGTGCGAGATTTCGCGTATCGCGTACGCAAGGTCCACGCCAGCGCGCCGGCGTCTCCTTCAGACGATGCGCTAAGCGTGCAGAAACTGGACAAGCAGACTTGGACAATATCGCTGCCGAGTACTGCCGAACGCGCGGCAGAGATTAACTACACGATCGAATGGGATGACCCCGGCCCGTTCAACTCGCAGCTGGATGCGCATCACGCGTTCGTGAATTTCGCGGAGGTGCTGATGTACGTGCCAACGCGCCGTACCGAAGACACTGTCGTCCAATTCGACGATGTGCCGGTGGGATGGCGCGTAGTGGCGCAATTACCGACAGGTGCCGCGCTCAATTCATTTACGGCTGATAGCTACGACAAGCTCGTGGACGCCCCGGTGGAGCTCGGCAAGTTCGATGAATTCGGCTTCGTCGAAGGGGCAGCGCATTTTCGCGTGGTGGTAGACGGCAAGGAATGGCGGCACGACCGCCTGCAAACCTATCTGCAGCGGATTACCAAGTACGAACTGCAACTCATGGGTGGCGCGCCGTTCAACGAGTACACGTTCTTCTTCCACTTCGGACCCTATCCGGAAGTTGGGGGCGGAGGAATGGAGCACGCCAACTGCACGGCGATTGCGTCGTCATCGGTCGAAAGCGCGGGCGCAACAGCGGCGCACGAATTTTTTCATTTGTGGAACGTAAAGCGCATACGCCCGCAGACGCTTGAGCCCGTGGACTACACCAAGGAAATGTACACCCGCGCGCTCTGGTTTGCGGAAGGCGTCACGAGCACATACGGCGCGTACACTCTGGAACGCACGGGATTGTGGACGAAGGATCAATTCTACGGCGACCTCGCGGGCCAGATCAGCGAGCTGGATTCGCGCCCGGCGCATACCTGGCAGAGCGTGGAAGAATCGAGCCTCGACGCGTGGCTAGAAAAATACGACGATTACCGCCAGCCGGGCCGCAGCATTTCGTATTACAACAAGGGACAGATTGCCGGAGCGCTGTTGGATTTCGCCATTCGCGACGCTACGGACAATCACAAGTCGCTCGACGACGTGATGCGCCGCATGAACGAAGTCTATGCCAAGCAGGGGCGCTTCTATAACGATTCGCAGGACGTCGAGGCCGTGGCCGAAGAAGTTGCTGGTGTGAAATTCGACGATTTTTTTCGCCGCTACGTCGCGGGCACGGACGAAATTCCTTACCAACATTTTTTCAACGCCGCCGGGTTGGAACTGAAAGTTGAAATGCACAAGAGCGCTGATCTGGGATTTTGGACAACGGGCCACGGACCGGGCGCGCCGGTAATGGTTGCGCAAGTGGTGCCGGGAACTCCGGCTCAAGCCGCTGGATTGAAGGCGGGCGACATTTTGATCGCGCTCAACGGACAGCCCGTTCCGCATTATCTGCCGGGTTGGTTGCACAATCACTCGCCCGGCGAAAGGGTCACTTTGCGTGTACATCGCGACGACAAGGATTTGGACATCAGCTTCGCGCTCGGCGCCACTGATTCGAAGCGATATTCGATTGCCGAAATGGCGTCCATAAATGACAAACAGCGCCGCATCCGCGAAGGCTGGTTGAAGGGAACGACTGACTGAAGGAAGATCCATCTTGCCTCGAAAGATTTTGGGTTCGCATGCGCCTGTGAGTCGATGATTCGCACGGTTGCGGTGATGGTTTTTGTCGTGCTGGCGCTGATACTCGTTCAGCCCTGGCTCATTCTGTGGACTCTCATCAGCGGCGACGCGGATTTCATGTACCGAGTGTTCATGGACGCACTGCGGGTCACCATGCGCATCGCCGGAATTCAGATTCGGGTGGAAGGCGCTGAGAATGTTCCCGCGGGCGTCTGCGTTTTTGCGTCGAACCACGCGTCGAACATCGACCCTGTGGCGCTGGTACCGAACATTCCGAAGCGCGTTGCGCTGCTGGCCAAGAAGGAAGTATTTCGCATCCCCATCCTTTCGAAGGCGTTGCACCTTGCGAAATTAGTTCCCGTGGATCGCGCGGATAAAGAAGCGGCCGTCGAGAGCGTTGACACTGCGGTCAGATACCTGAAGCAAGGCCTTTCCTTTTTGGTCTACCCCGAAGGAACACGTAGCCCGGACGGCCATCTGCTGCCATTCAAGAAGGGAACTTTCGTGATGGCCATCCGCGCTGGAGTGCCCGTCGTACCGGTGTCGCTTGCTGGCACCCAGCGATTGATGCGCAAAGGCGATTGGGCGCTACATCCCGGCGAAGTCGTCGTACGCTACGGTCCGCCCGTTGATGCGTCGCAATATTCGCCGGACCAGCGCGACCTACTGCGCCAGCGCGTGCAGGATTTGGTTGCGGCTGGCTTGCCTGAAGATCAAAAACCGATCGCTGAAAAATAGAGGCACATCGGCGCGTTTTGCACGCCGTCAGCTCACGTCGCGCTCAATCTCGCGACGGCCTCGCGGAGTTCGCGTAATTCCTTCTGCAACTCTGGCAGGCGATTGAAGACGGCCACGGATTTGCGCCAGGCAAGATTATCCATTGCGGGATACCCTGAGTAGATCGCGTTTGGGGGAACGTCGGTCGGCACGCCCGATTGCGCCGTCAACGTCGCGCCGTCGCCAATCGTCAGATGTCCTGCGGCACCGACTTGACCTGCCAGGATGCAACGATTGCCCACCTTGGTAGTTCCAGCTAATCCGACCTGGCCGCAAAGCAGCGAATCCTCGCCTACTTTGCAAGCATGCCCAACTTGCACCAGATTATCGATTTTGGTTCCGCGCGCGATGCGCGTTTCGCCTACGGTGGCGCGGTCAATCGCGCTGTGGGCCTGGATCTCCACGTCGTCTTCGATCACCGCGATTCCCGATTGGCGAATTTTGTGCCAGGAACCATCATGCCGGCGGGCGAATCCAAAGCCATCGCTGCCGATCGTGACGCCGTTCTGCAACAGTACCCGGTTGCCGATGCGGCAGTTTTCGCGCACAGTGACGCGCGAGTGCGCGAAGAAGCCATCGCCGATTTTTGCGCCGCTATAAATCGTCACAAAGCTGTGCAGCACTGCGTTGCGTCCGATCTCGACCCCTTCATCCACGAAACAATACGGCCCGATGTGAGCGCCGGGCGTGATCTTCGCCGTTTCGGCGATGACGGCGGTGGGGTGGATTCCCAGCGTATAGCGCGGCGCCGGATGAAAAAGCTCGATCGCGCGCGCGAAATCCAAGTACGGATTCGCTGAGCGCAGAGCCGCGATCCGTATGGGACCGGCATCCTTCGCGACGAAAACCGCTGAGGCCCGCGTGCTATCGAGCGCCGAACGGTATTTGCGATTGACGAAGAACGTCAATTCTCCAGGCTGGGCGTCCTCAATCCCCGCCACCCCCGTGATTTCCAGACTGGCGTCGCCGTCCACCTCACACTCGAGCTGCTTTGCGATCTCGCCGAGTTTCATTGGCACGTCTCCTCACACCACCATTGGTAACGCCGGCCGGCCGGTAGGCAATCGTCTCGCCGGCTCTTCGCAGTTGATGCTCAATGTGAATGTATAACAGAGAAGCGAAGGATGGTAACGCGCGCAGAGCGGGCATCGGTTCAATGCCAAGGGTCAGCCCGAAGGGAACAGCGCGCCGTTGCTATTCGTTGAAGAGTTTGGTTTGAGATGTTGGCACGGCAGAATCGCGGCGCGTTTGGCGGGAGGCGCCAACGACGCCCAGTACTTTCATTTCCGCGATGGCCGTCCGCGGAATGAATAACCTCAAGTTGTTGCCGTGAATATCCGGCGGCGTCAGCTGCACTCCGTTATCGAGCAGTTCGAGCAGGTCATTTGCGACGATGCCCTCCATCACGTCCTGGTCGCGGAATCGCAGCCGCACCCACAGGCCGTCGAGTTTTGGGCGACTGAGGAAGACCTTCCGTTCGGGGTCAAACGCATCTGGGAATTCCCGCACAAAGTAGACCGATTTCACCTCGCCCGGGGCGATCTCGACACGCTCGCCTTCCGGAGTCAGCAGGTCGATGGTTTCCGCTTTCCCCAGACTGGAAGCGTTCAGGTAGCCCTTCAGTCGTGTCCGGTCCATGAGCAACACCACCACCTTCTTGCGGGTGGAGGCGGAGGCTGACGCTCGTTCTTTCACGAAATCTAGACCTTTTTGCGGGGAGATTCTTGCCATGTTCTAAGGGGTTATGTTATTCTTGCGTTGGTTTTTGTCAAGTTATTGGTGCTTAAAGGGTTAGCATCGGAGCCGCCGCCGGTTGACCGAAAAAGGCAAGATTCTAAAGTCTGCCTCCGTCGTTGCCCTTGCCACCGTTATCAGCCGCATTTGCGGATACTTACGCGATCAGCGGGTAGCCCTTTTGCTCGGCACCTCGCCGGCGGCCGACTCGTTCATCCTGGCGTTTCGCATTCCCAACATGATACGGCGAATGACCGGGGAAGGCGCGCTAGGCGCGTCATTCATCCCAGTCTTTACCGGCTACCTTCGTGGGAAGCCGCGAAAAGAGGCTTGGGCCTTCGCGCAAAGGGCCTTTTGGGATACAGCCGCGATTCTGGCGATCGTTGCAGTTTTGGGGTGCGTATTTTCCAGGCAGGTTATCGGCATCTTCACCGCGCTCGGCATGAAGCACGTCCGGTGGGATTTGGCGATCTACCTGAACCGGATCATTTTTCCGTGCGTGTTCTTTCTGGGCCTTGCGGCGCTGGCGTCGGCGATTCTGAACAGCTTTCACCGGTTCGGTCTTCCAGCTTCGACGTCAATCTTTTTCAATCTGCTATTCATTGCGTTTTCGTTTGCTGCGATCTACCGGCCGATCATGAAGTGGGCCCCGCCTGCGTACCGCAGCCCGGCGGTGGCTTTGGCGGCCGGCGTTCTCCTGGGTTCGATTTTGCAGCTGGTAATTCAACTGCCAGCGCTGGCCAAGCTGGGCATGCGATTTCGTCCGGACCTGAACTTCGACGATCCCGGCGTCAAGAAGGTCAGCAAGCTGATGGCGCCGGCCTTCTTTGGCGCTGGAGTGTTCCAGGTAAATTTTTTCGTGGATACGATTTTCGCGGCCTCCTCGCGCATGCCAACGGGGAGCATTACTTCGCTGTACGTGGCGGACCGTGTGATGGAACTGGTGTTGGGCGTTTATGCGATCGCGATCTCAACCGTGATTCTCCCGACGATGTCGCATCAGGTGGCCGGCGGAAAGCACGACGAAATGAAGCAAACGTTCGGTTTCGCGCTGCGCGTCGTGTCGTTCATTACGATTCCGGCCGCGGTAGGGTTGATCCTGCTGCGCGTGCCGATCACCCAGGTGCTGTTTCAGCACGGCGAGTTCATGGCTGAGTCGACCGTTCTGACGGCTCACGCGCTGCTTTTTTATTCGCTGGGGCTGCCGGCGTTCGCGGCCATTAAGCTGATTACGCCGATGTACTACTCAACGCAGGACACCATGACGCCGACGAAGGTCGGCGCCTACGCGCTCGGGTTGCACCTGACACTTAACGTTGTGCTGCTCTACGCCTTCGGACGATATTTGTGGAACGCAAGTCCGGCGCTGGCCAGTTCTCTGGCGGCATACTTTAACTTCGGCGCGCTTTTTTTGATTTTTCGTGACCGTCACGGCGCCTTGGGCACTCGCGCGGTCTTAGGTTCGCTGGCGAAAACGGTTACGTGTGCGATGGCCATGGCGTTGGCGTGCTTCGCAGCGTTGAAGTATTCGCACTTTGCGACTGTGGAGCATCTGCTGTCGCGCGCGGCACTGCTTTTCGCGATGATCGCGGTTTCGACGGGCATCTATTTCGGCTTGGCGTGGCTGCTGCGCTGCGAAGAATTGCCGGAGCTGTTCCTGTTGCTCCGAAGAGCCGAGCCGGAAGTGGCAGCGACCGGACTGGATGTGTAGGCAGGCTTTTGCGAGTTGTAGTAGCACGCTGGATTTGGGGGCAATGAATTGGAAGGGCAGATTCGATCATTTTTGAATTACCTGCGGGTAGAGAAGGGTCTTTCAGCCAACACCCTTCATGCCTATCGCCGCGACATGAAAAAGTTTGCGGCCTTCGCGGCAAAGCAGAAGCTGACCGTGAAGCAAATCGACCGCGGCCATGTGGTGGACTTTCTGCGCACACTGTATTTGCGGAAGCTGGACAGCCGCTCCGTCGCGCGCCACTTGGTGACGATCCGCCACTTTTTTCGTTTCGCTTTCACCGAGGGCTTGGTTCAGGAAGATCCGGCGGTAAATATCCAGTCGCCGAAATTCCGCCAGGCCTTACCGGAATTTCTCAGCCTCGCGGAAGTAGACCGCCTGCTGGCGCAGCCCGATACAAACACAACTGGCGGCCTGCGCGACAAGGCCATGATCGAATTGCTCTATTCAACAGGACTGCGCGTGTCGGAACTGTGCGGCCTGAAAACCGCGGATGTTCAAATGGAGATGGGCTGTCTGCGCTGCATCGGCAAAGGAAACAAAGAGCGACTCGTGCCGGTGGGCCGCCGGGCGCTCGAAACCGTCCAGCAATATATGACGAAATCGCGGCCAGAGATATTGGGTGAAAAGACGTCGCCATATTTATTTGCTAGCCGCAACGGTAGGGCCATGAACCGGATTATGTTCTGGAAGCTGCTCGGCGCCTACGGGCGCAAAGCCGGATTGCGCAAGACGCTTTCTCCGCATATGCTGCGGCACAGCTTCGCCACGCATCTGCTCGACCGCGGTGCGGATCTTCGTTCGGTGCAGATGATGTTAGGCCACGCAGATATCGCTACCACTCAGATTTATACCCATGTGGTGGAAGAAAGATTGAAGCAAGTTTACAAAGCGCACCACCCTCGCGCCTGAAGCAGTCGGCCGGGAATCTTGAGGAAGGCGGAACTTCATGCCCGATTACATGTACTTATTGGAAAGCCGGCTATCGCCCGAGCAGCGCGCGGTGATGGAACGCGTGCAGGAGCTCTCGCGCACGCAGGACGTGAACGTGTACCTGACGGGCGGCGCGGTGCGCGATCTGATCTCGGGTATGCCGATCCGCGATCTCGATTTCACGGTCGAAGGGAATCCCGTGAAAATGGTGCGGGAGCTTGAGAAGGGCGGGGCGCGCGTGATTTGGGAGAGCGAAAAACTCCGGCATCACGAAATGATTTTCGCCGGCGATGTGGACGGCTCAGTCTCGGCCGCGCGCGAAGACTACTACGAGCGTCCCGGAGTGAAGCCTGAATACCGCTTTTCCAGCGTGATGGAAGATTTGCGCCGCCGCGATTTCGGCATCAATGCGATCGCCATTTCGCTCAACACGCAGTCGCGCGGCCTCTTACTCGATCCGATGAACGGTCTCGCCGACTTGGAAAAGCAGGAAGTGCGCGCGCTCTCGATTCACGCCTTCACGAATCAGCCCATCCGCTTGATGCGCATCTTGCGTTACGCCGCGCGCATGGGATTCAAGATGGAACCGCGCACGCAAGAATGGTTCGATTTGGCGATGGAGCGAAAGCTCACCGATCGCATCGAAGGCGCCGAAGTGGGTCACGAATTGCGCGCTCTGGCGCGCGAGGATAATCCCGTCGCAACTTTGAAGCTGTGGGAATCGCATGACCTGCTGGCCTTGATCCATCCGTCGCTTCAAAAACGAAAACCGGACTATGACAGCTTGAACAAGCTGGCGCGCGTCCGCTCGAATCTGTACGGAGCGGGACTGCGGCCCCGTTTGCATCTGGCGGTGGCCTATTACACGCTGGGCCGGTTGAAATCCCGTGAGTCCGCCTCCGCACTCCGAAACCTGGAGTACCGGGCCCATGAAATTGAAGAAATCGCGGAACTGGTTCCTGAAACCCAAAAAGTCGTGAAGATGCTAAAGAGCGCGAAGACGAACAGCGCGAAGGACGCCTATTATTACCTGGCGTCTCTGCCGGCCGAAACGCTCGCCTTCATCGAAGTCGAGATGCCGAATCCGCGCGCGCTCTCAAAAATCCGCAACTATCTGCAGAAGTGGCGCCCGCTGAGAATGGCGTCACCCGCAGCGGAGTTGGATGCACTGGGCGTTGAGCGCGGGCCTAAGTTCGACAAGATTGTCGAACAGTTCTTTGAATTGCAATTGCGTGGGAAAGGTAAGACGCCGGAAGACCGCACCAAGATCCTGAAAAATCTTGCGGGCATTAAAGACGAACCCAAGAAACCTGAAAAGAAAGAGAAAAAGCGGAAGGGCGGCAAAGACGCAGCGCCCGACGAATCGAAAGGTCGCGAGAAGTCCAAGTCTCAGCCAGCGGACGCGAAGGCAGCTTCCGCTGCTATGGGGCAGGGAAAATCGTCCTCGGTAGGCAAGTCCGCCACGGCGGGCAAGTCTTCCGCTACCGCGAACGCGTCTCAATCTGCCGCCGCTGCAATTGGCGCGAAAGCGCAGGCGAAGCACGATAGGGCCGAGCATGATACGAAAGCGGCCAGCGCAGCCGCGAAGAAGCATGCTGCCAGGAGCAAAAAGTCCGCGTCACGTTCGACCAAGAAATCACGTCGCTGATTGGACCGATAAAGCGAAACAGAGTGCCGTAAGTCGTTCGGCGCCTTTTGCATCGGGAAGTTCCATCTGGAAACAAATGCTTTGTTATTCAACACGGGCGGTTAATTGTGTAGTCCGGACTTAGTTTTGTGTGCGCAATGCACGCAGGATCGTCGTTTCACCCCAGATTGACCGTACCCGAAACTTTCAAGCTGGTTTAGAATAAGACTCGCATGGATTCCTCGAACTTCGTTCACCTACATCTGCATACGGATTACTCTCTCCTGGACGGCGCATGCGAAATCGGTGAACTAACTGCCGAAGCTGCGCGCCGGGGAATGCCCGCGGTCGCAGTGACTGACCACGGAAATCTTTTCGCCGCCGCGAATTTCTACCACCAGGCCACCACGCACGGAGTGAAGCCCATCATCGGCTGCGAGATGTACGTCGCGCCGGATAATCATAAAAATCGGGGGACCGGCGCGGAGCGCTCAAATCATCTGGTGCTGCTCTGCGAAAACGAAAAGGGCTACCAGAACCTGATTAAGCTGGTTTCCACCGGCTATCTTGACGGCTTCTACTACAAACCGCGCGTGGATCACGAACTGCTCGCAAAACACAGTGAAGGATTGATCGCGCTATCTGCTTGTTTGCGCGGCGAGGTCGCTGACGCGCTGCTCGCTGAAAAGTACGAGCAAGCCCAAACGAGCGCCTACCGTCTGCGCGACATTTTCGGCAAAGGGAATTTCTTTCTGGAAGTTCAAGACCAAGGCTTGGAGATGGACACGCGCGTCAATCGCGACCTGGTGAGACTGTCCAAGGAATCCGGTATTCCGCTCGTTGCCACCAACGATTGCCACTATCTGACGCAGGCCGATTCGCACGCGCAAGAAGTGCTCATGTGCATCCAGACCGGGAAGACTATGAGCGATGGCCAGCGCATGAAATTTGCCACCGACCAGTTTTATTTTAAGACTGCGGAGGAAATGAGGCAGGTATTCCGCGAATTGCCTGACGCCTTGACTCGCACCGTGGCGATCGCCGAACGCTGCAATGTAAAGATCCAACGGGTCAGCAATCCGTTCCCCGAATTCAAAGTGCCGGAGGGACACACCACCGAATCGTATTTCGAAAAAGTAGTGCGTGAAGGATTCACCTCGCGCATGCCGCAGATCGAGCGCCTGCAGAAGGAAGGCAAGCTACGCCGCCCGCTCGCGGACTACGAGAGCCGGCTAACCGCCGAAATCGAGATGATCAAGACCATGCGCTTCGCGGGCTACTTCTTGATCGTGTGGGATTTCATCCATTACGCCCGCGCGCAAAACGTGCCGGTGGGCCCCGGGCGCGGGTCAGCGGCTGGAAGCCTGGTGAGTTATTCGCTGCGCATCACTGACGTGGACCCGATGCAGTACGATCTGATCTTCGAGCGCTTCCTGAACCCCGAGCGCGTTTCCATGCCGGATATCGATATCGATTTCTGCATGCGCCGGCGCGGCGAGGTGATCGAGTACGTCCGCCAGAAATATGGTGCGGAAAGCGTCGCGCAGATCATCACGTTTGGAACCATGGCGGCCAAGGCTGTGTTGAAGGACGCGGGTCGCGCGCTGGATATGCCCTACGGAGACGTGGACCGTCTGGCGAAAATGGTTCCGCTGACGCTCAATATTTCGCTGGAAGAAGCACTCAAGCAATCGCCACAGCTAGAAGCCGCCTGCAAGGAAGGGCCCGGCAAGGAATTGATCGAAGTGGCCATGCGCCTGGAAGGCCTAGCTCGTCACGCCTCGACGCACGCCGCGGGCGTGGTGATATCTCCGCGGCCTCTCACCGAAATCGTTCCGCTATACAAGTCGAACAAGGAAGAAATCACGACGCAGTACGACATGAATGCGCTCGGGCGCATCGGCCTGCTGAAGATGGATTTCCTCGGGCTGACGACGCTCACCATCCTGGAAGACTCCGTACGCATGATCAAAGAAAATCGCGGCGTCGATGTGGACCTGACGGCTTTACCACTCGATGATGCACCCACTTATGCTCTTTTCGCGCGCGGTGACACCACGGGCATCTTCCAGTTTGAGTCCCACGGCATGCGCGACATTCTGAAACGTTACCAGCCGACAGGGATCGAGGATTTGACCGCGCTGAACGCACTCTATCGCCCGGGACCGATTCAGGGCGGCATGATTGACGAATTCATCGCGCGCAAGCAGGGCAAAAAGAAAGTCACCTACGATCTTCCGGAACTCGAGGAAATCCTCTCGGAAACGTGGGGGGTTATCGTGTTTCAGGAGCAGGTGATGAAGATTGCCAATCGTTTGGCGGGCTTCTCACTCGGTGACGGCGACATTCTCCGCAGCGCGATGGGCAAGAAAAAAGTGGAAGTCATGGCCGCGCAGCGCGAAAAGTTTCTGGCAGGCTGTGCCTCGCGAAAAGTTCCAGCGAAAAAGGCCGAGAAGATATTCGATCTGATGGAGGAATTTGGCCGCTACGGGTTCCCGAAAGCGCACGCCTGCGCGTATGCGCTGCTCGCCTACCAAACGGCTTATTTGAAAATCCACTATCCAGTGGAATTCATGGCCGCCATGCTGAGTTCGGAAGCGGGAAATACCGAGAAAGTAGTGAAGTACATCAACGAAGGACGCGGCATGGGAATTCGCGTGCTTGCTCCCGATGTGCACGAAAGCGGCCTCTACTTTACGCCCGTGGGAGACGACATCCGGTTTGGGTTGGCCGCAATCAAGAACGTCGGCGAGAACACCGCAAAGGCCATTTGTGAAACGCGTGCGACGGCTGGCAACTTCCGCAGCCTCTTCGGATTTTGCGAGGCGATCGAGCCGAAATTCCTGAATAAGCGCGTGCTGGAGAGCCTGGTGCGCGCCGGAGCTCTTGATTGCGTCGGTGGCGGTTCGCGCGGGCGCCTCTTCGCGGCGATTGATCCAGCCATTTCACGCGGTCAGAAAAAACACCAGGAAAAAACGGTGGGCCAGGGCGGCTTGTTTCTTTCACGACCCAGTGAATCCCAGCAATCTTCGTGGCACGAAGCTGAATTGCCCGAAGCGGAAGATTGGTCGGAGGAACAGCAACTCGCCGGAGAATACTCCGTCCTGGGATTCTATATTTCCGGACATCCGCTCGATAAGTATGCAGGCCGGCTGAAGGATTTCAATGCTGCGGAACTTGCCACGATGGAAAGCCGCAGAAACAACGAGGACCTCGTCGTCGCCGGCATCATCGTGCAAATTCGGCCGATGCGTTCTCGGCGCGGCGCGCGCTGGGCTATCCTCACGCTACAAGATCGCACGGGCGTGATCGAAGCTCTGGTCTTCCCAGAAGCGTTCGCTAAGCTGGAGCCGATTCTGAAAGCAAATACGCCCTTGCTCGTCAAAGGCCGGGTGGCCGTGGAAGATGTTGGGACGCGCCTCATGGTCTCCGATGCGCGATTACTGGATCAGGTCGCGGACCGTCCTCCCAGCCAACTGCGCGTTCGCGTGGATTTAAGCACGGTCGACACCGGCGCGCTGGATCGCCTGCAAAAATTATTTTCGAGCCGTCCGGGGCGCTGCCGCGTTACGTTTGATCTCGTGAAAGACGATGGGACCGAAGCGACGCTCGAAGCCGGAAGCGCCGTGCTGGCAGATCGCGAACTGGTCGAGCGTGTCCGCGAAATCTGTGGAACTGATTCAGTGGCACTCGTTCAATAGACCCAGCTCGATATCCGCGATAAGGTGATTTGGTGACCAAGCAGCAAATTCTTGCGCAGAAGCTTCGCAAGCGGCGCGAACGCAAAGCGCGCATGAAAAAGTTCCGCGCCATCAAGGCCGCCCGGCGCGCTGCGCGCGAGGCCGCAGCCAAGAAAGCTGTGCCAAATCAAGAAGCAGACGCACGCCTAACCGCCAAGGGCAGCACGCCTTCGTCGAAGCCAAGCGCGAATTCGCACGGTAGCGCGAAGCCGCACGCACCCAAGCACGGAGCTTCCGAAAAAATGACCGCAAGCACGCGGGGCGAACAAGACAAGCAGAAGCAGCGCGTGATTGACGCGCTGGAGCGCGACGTCGCCGAATTAAGCCTGCTTTCAGCGCCGACCGGCGACCAATCCGGTGAAATCGAACGCATTCGCAGGGAAGTGGACGAGCTCAAGCGGGATCTGTACACGCACCTCGGCGCGTGGCAGCGATTACTGCTCGCGCGGCACCCCCAGCGTCCATACACCGACGATTTCATCCGCTTGCTATTTGAAGATTTCTCGGAAATCCACGGCGACCGCAATTTTGCGGACGATCCGGCGCTCATCACAGGCATGGCGAAGTTTCACGGCAAGCCCGTCATGATCGTGGGAAGCCAAAAAGGCCGCGACACGAAACAGAGGCTGGCACGAAATTTCGGACAGGCCAAGCCCGAAGGGTATCGCAAAGCCTTGCGCGCGATGCAATTGGCAGCCAAATTCGGGCGGCCGATAGTGGTGTTCGTCGATACTCCAGGCGCGTATCCCGGTGTGGACGCGGAAGAGCGCGGCCAGGCCGAAGCGATTGCCTTCAACTTGCGCGAAATGTCGCGTCTGCCCGTGCCAATTCTGATCACCATCACGGGAGAAGGCGGATCGGGCGGCGCCTTGGCGATAGCTATCGGCGACCGTGTGTATATGCTTGAAAATTCCGTGTACTCCGTGATTTCGCCGGAAGGCTGCGCTTCCATCATGTGGCGCGATGCCAGCAAAGCGGAAATAGCGGCGCAGGCTTTGAAGATCACTGCACCCGACCTGCTCGAATTGAAATTGATTGACGAAATTGTTCCGGAGCCCGATGGCGGAGCGCACTACGATCAGCAAGCTGCCGCCAAACTACTCGAACCGTTTCTGGTCCGAGCGCTCGATGAGCTCTCCTCGCTTTCCTCCCGTGAACTGATTGACCAGCGCTACGAGAAATTCCGCCGCATGGGTCAATTCTTCGGTTAACAAAAACCCCTAGCCTTCTGCGCGACGCAATCGAAATGCTTCATTTTCCCGGACGCTCCTTGACAGCCTCGCTCGCTTGTAGTCCCATGCGACGGTCGTATTTGATCACGCCTAATCAGGAGCACATAAAATGCGCAATCTCGGAATCCTTTGGATTTTATACGGCCTCTTACGGTTAATAGGCGCACTCGGAGTCTTCTTGTACAGCGGCAACCTGACCCTGATGTGGGGCGCGCTGCTTACGCGCGTCCCGAATCCATTTGCCCTAATGGACCTGTTTCACAGCTTCCTGATTTTCATAATCATTCTGGGCATCGTGGCTGGAGTGGTTTGCATGATCGCTGGCCTGAACTTGATATCGAGCGCGGCATCCGCGCGCACGCTTGGTATGGTGGCTGCGTTCTTCGGACTGACGAATGGGCCGCTCGGAATAGCCCTGGGCGCATTCACGCTGGTGTTCCTGAAGGGACCCAACGCCCGGCCCGCCTAGCTACAAGCACAGAGCAGCGCCACCGTGCGGAGCGAGCCGCGGGCCCATGCTGTCTGCTGCTGCGCCGTTGCCACGGCTAGGGGCCTGGAGCCCGGCTCCGACCTCGGGCACGCGACTCACCACGCGTCTGGTTCGCAATTCCTTCCCCATTGGAGCATTGAGCACTTTTCAATTCTGTTTTGATTGCCCTGCGTTACGTACTGCTTTAGCTTGCATAGCAGGGGACCCATTCCAATGGCAGACACGAGCGCGCCACTTATGTCCGAACTTTTTCGTCCTTATGAGAAGCTGGTTGAAATCACCATCCTGGGAAAGACGTTTCTAGTTCCTGAGCGTAATTCATTGCTACGCGCGTTCCAGTTCATTAGCCCGGAGACCGTTCCGTACGGACGTTTTTGTTGGAATCAGGAGTGTCAGTATTGCAAAGTGAATTGCCAGCTTTCTGACGACGACCAGGCTCGCCCGATCCTCAGCTGCAAGTTTCTGGTGTCCGAGGGAATGAACATCTCCGAAATGGCACCTGAGTTGGTTGGCTGTCTGCGCGCCAAGTTAGGTGCCGCCGCTCAGAGCAGCCCCAAACCGTCAGTTTCCAGCAGCATTCCGAGTCCTACCGCGAATCGCGAGACCACCGATCAGAAGTAGATAACCTCGAGCACTGAGTGGCGTTCCGCCTATGGGGCTTCGCTTCGCGAACTCGACCCTTAGCCCTCAGGCGATTTCCGACTTACACGTGCGTCGCGCTAGGTGTGTTATTTTCAAAGGTCGCACCAACTGGCCTAGGAGACTCGACATGCCCATCTGCGATGGCTGCGGCGCACACGTGGATGAAGGGCATATTCGGCAGCGGATCGAGCGTCTCGAGCTTGCGACGCGCTTCCGTCCAATCCACATCCAGGTATTGTTATTGGACGCCGCGCCGCCGGCGAAGCTGGAGGATTACTTTTATCACCCGGCGAGTGATTCCGATGAGCGCTCGGTGGCGTCGCGGATGTATTTCGACGAGCTGGTGAAGTGCATCGGACACGCACCTGGGATGCGCACCGAAGAAGAGGCCACGCTCGCTGAATTTCAGAAGCACGGATTCTTCTTAGCCTATGCCGTCGAGTGTCCCGTCGCAGCGCCAAGCGAGCTAGCGGAAACGATCAAACGCCTTGCTCCCACGGTCGCCCGGCGCGTGAATTCATCCTACAAACCGAAATTTGTCGCTCCCATTTCGCGCATGCTGCAAGACGTGACTCCGCTGCTGCAAAGCAAGGGATGGAGCGGCAAAATGATCCTGAACGACGGCAAGCCGTTCGACGACCCTTCCCTCGGCGATCCTCAGAGGCAAGCCGAATTCGGCACCTCACTCGCCGATCGATTAGTGAAAGCTCTTGCGCGCCAAGGCTAGAAATTAGCGTCGCGGCTTTTGCGCCAGGCCCCATGAAATTGCGCGACAAGCGCGAGAAGTACGCACCGAAAAAGTTCCAAAATCTTCCAACAATATTTTCTCTGTTGCCCACGAAACAGAGCAACCGCCCGTGTACCCGATCCATCCAAACGCACCTGGGGATTCCTCAATGTCTCAGGTAGCAGCGGCTAACCGTTGCGCCTGAAACGCGCTAGTGGACGCAGTTGAAAAAACAAAAACAGATTGGTCCTGCTTAGCCACGGGTGTGCTCGTGTGGACACGCGGATCAATCCAAAAAATCGGAGGCAATCAGAAATGCGGATTAAGATCGGTCTGGTATTGGCGGCGTTGGCGCTATTTTGCCTACCCGCGCTCGCACAACAAGGCAACTCGGAGGTATCGGTCAACTTCACTGGAAATTTCCAGAAGTCCACTTCCGGATTTGGAGTTTCAGATAGCCCCAGCCATGCCGGCGGCTTCCTCGCAAATTATCGCTATCACTTCAATCGGTGGAGCGCCGTTGAAGTGAACTACAGCCATACGCGATTTTCTCAGTTCTATAACAACGGCACCGAGACGCAAGCGAACGTCAACGAAGCCACCTTCGCATACTTGTTCACTTTCGGCGTTCCAGAGGAAGCTCGCTTCCATCCGTTCGTCGAAGCCGGCACCGGGGTACTCTTCTTTTCGCCCATCGCCGCCGGAACGAATAGCGGATCCTTGTCGCAGGATCGCGCCACATTTCTTTACGGCGGAGGCCTTACATATAAGCTCGCTCATATGCTCAGCCTGCAGGTTGGCTACCGCGGACTCGTCTACCGCACTCCTGACTTCACGATCACCACTCAATTCACGAACGCTCCCACGCACATGGCCGAACCCTACGTTGGTCTCACGTACCGATTCTGATCTCCGGTTTGTCTCGCCGATACTGATAGCTTCGACAGCATGCCACGGAATTGCAGATCATTCCTGGGCGTGATGCCTCGGAGATTTCTTAGGGCCCTGCGGCCGTGCTAACTCTTCTGTCTGTTAGGCGAACCTGGAAGAGTGCGCGACCGCAGCGGCGCTGAGAACAGCGTTTCTCAGAGAGGTCGTTGTGTCGCCGACCGTGCTTGGCGCCTTGGCTTCGGTTCGGCGCGCCGGCCAGCCCGGGTAACTTTGCGCCCCTTTGGCACAGTCGCGTAAAGATTTGTCAAGAATAGTTTTTCGAGTGCCCGCGAGCGTTGTGCTAGAATCGTTCTTCTGAAGTGCAATTGGGAGTGCCGCGCATGAACGCCCGAAGCAAATTCCTGGTGGGTTCGGGGATTATCGTCGTCACGCTGCTGGGGTTAGCCTACGTCGGCTTCACTCAAAGCAAGACCTACTACCACACCATCACGGAGCTATCGACGCTCCAAGGTTCAGCCCGGCACCAGCGAATGCGCGTCTCTGGAAACGTGCGAAGTGGAACCATCGAGCGCCTGGGAGACCGCGTAAACTTCGTGCTCACGGAGCAGGGCAAGGACCTGCCGGTGAGTTACGTCGGACGCGATCCGCTGCCGGATACGTTCAAGGACGGGGCGCAGGCTTTAGTGGAAGGCAAAATGTTGCCGGACAATCGGTTCGAAGCGGAGCAAGTGCAGGCCAAGTGTGCTTCAAAATATGAGGCCTCGCCGGTTGGAACTCCGGCGACGGCTCCGCAACCGGGGCAAACCTCGACGGGTTCCTACGCGCGGCCTTCGGGAAGCTAGCGCGTCGGCCAATTCGAGCAAGTCAGCTAGAGCAAATCAGCGCAGAGGAAACCAGTGGATATTCTCGGCTCGTTAGCACTGCTGCTCGCGTTTCTGGCGGCGGTGTACGCCGTTGTGGCAGGGATTGTCGGCATCCTCACGCGTCGAACCCTGCTAACCAAGAGCGCCCGCAACGCTGGGATGGCGGTCTTCGCTCTGGTGACGGTCGCAGTCGCCTGCCTGGAATACTTCTTTTTTACCAACGATTTTTCGCTGGCATACGTGGTGGAGCACAGCAATCGTGCGCTCCCGCCGTATTACAAATTCGCGTCACTATGGGCTGGGCAGGAAGGCTCTCTCCTCCTGTGGACCTGGCTGCTTTCGGGCTACGCATTTTTCGTCTTATTTTTGAACCGCAAACGGCATCCGGAGTTGATGCCGTATGTCGGAGTCGTCCTAGCTGGCGTTCAGACTTTCTTCCTCACGCTGAATAATTTCGTGGCCACTCCGTTCCAAGTGATCGCGAGTGCGAACGGCGCGGGTGTTATGCACCTGGCAAGACTGGCCGAAGGGCGCGGACTGAACCCGCTGCTGCAATATCCTGAAATGGTGATTCATCCTCCCATGCTGTATCTCGGGTACACGGGATTCACCGTTCCGTTCGCCTTTGCGCTGGCTGCGCTTCTGGGAAGGTATCCCGGCGAGAAATGGATTCACATCACTCGCCGCTGGACCATGATCGCCTGGTGTTTCCAGAGCGTCGGCATCCTGCTGGGCGCGCACTGGGCCTACGCTGTGCTGGGCTGGGGCGGCTACTGGGCGTGGGACCCGGTCGAAAATGCTTCGCTGCTGCCGTGGATCACCGGCACCGCGTTCCTGCACTCGGTGATGATGCAGGAAAAGCGCGGCATGATGAAGGTATGGAACGTGTGGCTCGTTTTTACGACTTTCATGCTGTGTATCCTTGGCACGCTGCTCACGCGCTCAGGAGTGGTGAGTTCGGTGCACGCCTTTGCGCAATCCTCGATTGGCGCATGGTTCGTCGTGTTCCTGGCGATCGTTTTCGTGGTGTGCTTCGCGGCCTATTGGAAAAATCGCGATTACCTGCGCAGCGACAACCAGCTGGATTCGCTGGTCTCGCGCGAATCGAGCTTCCTATTCAACAATCTCATCCTTCTCGCCGCGTGCTTCGCGGTTCTGTGGGGGACGCTTTTCCCGGTACTTTCCGAGTGGGTGCAGGGCAGCAAGATCAGCGTGGGTCCGCCATTTTTCAACAAGGTCAACGTTCCGATCGCGCTCTTCCTCCTCCTGCTCACCGGCGTGGGACCTCTTTTGGCATGGCGCAAAACTTCATTCGACGCATTGAAGCGTAACTTTGCGTGGCCTCTCGGCGGCGCAGTGCTCGCGGGAGTGATAGCACTCATCTTCGGTTTTCGCGATGTGTATGCGCTGGTCTGCTTGATTTTGAGCGTGTTCGTTACGCTGACGATTGCGTCGGAGTTTTATCGCGGCGCGCGGGTAATCTCGTCGCGCGATGGTTCTAACCTGCTTACGTCCGTCGGCGAGCTCACCATGCGCAACACCCGGCGCTATGGCGGATATATCGTGCATTTCGGAATGGTTCTGGTCTTCATCGGCATCGCCGGAACGCCATTCAACAAGGACATGCAGAAAGACCTGGGCATCGGCGACACGCTAAAAATCGGCCCATACACCATCCTCTGCCAGAATTTCGACCAGGTGGCCAACGGCAACTACCAATCCGATCGAGCCACGCTGGAAGTTTTCAAGAACGGCAAGTCGGACATGATGCTCTATCCCGAGCGGCGGTTTTTCCTCGCCAGCCAGATCACCGAAACCATGGTCGCCGTGCAATCCTCACCGCTTCGTGACCTCTACGTGGTCTATGCCGGACGCAGCCCGGAAAGCGGCAGACCTTCCGTGCACGCTTATTTGCTGCCGCTAGTGAAATGGATCTGGTTCGGCGGAATCGTGGTTGTACTCGGGACAATACTTGCGCTGATTCCAAATCGGCGAACCGCGCTAGTCCTGCGTCCGGTCACCGAAAGGTCCTGGACCGGCTCAATCACGGACGCCTCGCCAGCGCTGGGCCCAATCGCCAGCAGGGCCGAGGGCCATGATTAATCTACTCGGAGCTGTTCAGCGCACCCAAAAGTCTCCACGCCCGCTGAAACCTTTCTCTGTGTCCTCGGTGGTAAAGGTTTTCGTCCATGCCGCAACCACCGCACTAATTCTGACGGCCGTGCCGCTGAATTCGGCCAATGCGCAGGAGCTTCCTCGCGCGAAAGCCGTCGCCAAGCGCGTGATGTGCATGTGTGGAGGCTGCCAGGATTCCGCGGGCCTGTGCAGTCATCCCGGCGGGACGTTTTCGGGCCCGTGCGAAACCGCGCGCGGCATGCAAAAAGATCTCGATGTGCGCGTGGCGCGCAACGAATCGGACGATGCGATTCTGCAAGCGTATGTCGAGCAATACGGGCCCACAGTTCTAGTCGAGCCTCCGAAAAAGGGTTTCGACCTACTCGCATGGGTGATGCCCGTGCTGCTGCCGCTGATCGCTCTCGGGTTGGTCTGGCAAGTGGTGCGGCGCTGGAAACAAAAAGCCGCCCTCGCGCCCGCCGCTGGCCCACCGATTGACGCGCAATTTCTGGCCCGCGTGCAGAATGAAGCCGGCAGGGAACCCGGCAGGCAAAACGATGAGTAGCGTGGACATCGCTGTCGCCTGCGCGCTTCTCTCCCTGGCGGTGATTCTATTCATATTCAACGTCAAACCTGACGCCTCGGATTCGGCGCCGCATCGCACGAAACTGGATCAGTTGATGGAGCGTCGCGACGCAATTTACGAGAACCTGCGCGATCTGCGCTTCGAGTTTCGCGCGGGTAAATTTTCTGCGCAGGATTACGAAGAGATCAAGCAATCGCTCGAAGTGGAAGCCGCGCGCGTGCTCGCAGAAATGGACCAGCTAACCGGCGGCACTCCCACGCCGGCAACGCGCCAAGCCTCGACGCGCCAAACGTCGGCTGAATTGGCCGCCGCGGAGAAGGTACGAAATTCATGAACCGCCGCTTTACAAAGCATCGAACGCTTCCGAACGCGATGGTGTTCTGCTCGTTTTTGTTATGCGTCGCTTTGTTCACGCAAGGCGCCTTCGCCGGCACGCTCGACGGCACCGTGAAGAACGGCACCAATGGAAAACTTGCCACGGGCGAAGAGGTGATCCTGATTCGACTGCAAGGCGGCATGCAGCCCGTCGCCAATACCAAGACCGACGCGCAAGGCCACTATCATTTCGACAATCCGCAGCTCGGCAGCGGACCCATGCTGGTCCGCGTGGTCTACAAAGGCGTGAATTACCACGAGCCGATCACTCCCGGAAAAACGACCGCCGACGTGGAAGTTTTCGAGCCTACCGACAAGCCGGACGCATTCAGCGTGTCCAATCACGCGATCATTCTGCAGCCGAATGGCTCGGACCTGATGGTCGGCGAAGAATATATGATCGCGAATAAGACGCAGCCGCCGGTCGCTTTCTATCGCGCCGATGGCTCGTTTAATTTCACGCTGCCCGATGGCGCGGATTTCAACCAGGCCGCCGCCTGGGGCACTTCTGGCATGCCCGTCGTCCAAGGAACGATCGACAAGGGCAAAAACAAAATGGCCATCGCCTTCCCGTTCCGCCCGGGCGAGAGCGGCGTGCGTCTTTCGTACAAAATGCCGTACGCCGGAAATCATTTGATGTTGCGCAACGTTTCGCCGTATCCGACTGAGCGGCTCATCATCGCCGCTCCACCCACCGTGCAGATTTCCGGCAGCGGAATTTCGCCGGCGGGGCAGGACCAGGGATTCAACGTGTACATGCGCGATAACGTTGCGGCGAATTCGCCTATTGATGTTTCGGTTTCCGGCACCGCGCCCTTACCCGCGTCGACTCAAGGCGGCGGAGCAGCAGGCGCGGGAGCGCCCCCCGCTGAGTCGCAGAATCCGTCCGTGAACTCGCGCGCAGACTCCGGTGGCGGCACGGAGGCGCCGTCGGTTAGTGCTACGACGATTCCCGCGCGCCTCGACGGTTTGAAATGGATCCTAACCGGTGGCTTCGCTTCGCTTTTTGTCCTGGGATTTGCGTATCTGTGGCTGCGGCCCGGCGCTGTGGCAGCTTCGAATGCCACGGTAGCCGTCGCGGACGCTGATACTCCGAAAGCGCGCAGTGCGACAAAGGTGGCCACGCGAGCGATCTCTGCGGCAGCGGCGATCGACCAGCCTCCAGTTTCATCCGCAGTCCCGGCCAAGGCCGCCGAAACGGCTGCAGCCATCGACAACGAGGTGCGCGGCAGCCTGGATGAATTGAAGGACAGCATCTTCCGCCTCGAACTTCGCCGCCAGGCCGGCACCATCAGCGAAGAAGATTACGTGCGCGAGCGGGAGCGCGTTGAAAAAACGCTCCGTGGCCTCGTGCGCGGTTAGGCGCAAGGCGTTGGCCGCCGCGAGCGCGTCTTCGCAGTTCGGCACCCCACAGTTCGGCGTAGCCTTTCAGTCCGTCGAAAAGCGTTTCGGAGCGTTCGCGGCTCTCCGCGACGTTTCGCTCGAAATTTTGCCCGGCGAATTCGTCGCCCTGCTGGGGCCAAACGGGGCGGGGAAGACGACCCTACTGCGAATTGCAGCTCTTCTCTCAAGTCCCACACGAGGCTCCGTACGTTTCCCTACCGGACCAGCAAGCAAGAGTGGGCCTGTCCGCGCACAGGCATTCGTTGAAAGAACAAAACACGCGATAGGAATGGTCGGTCACAGCATGCTGCTCTACGACGACCTGACGGCCGCGGAAAATCTGACGTTTTTCGCCAAACTTTACTGCTTGGACAATATTTCGGCACGTGTCGCCGCTGCGCTCGAAGACTGCGGCTTGGCAACCCGCGCCGGAAGCCTGGTGCGAACCTTTTCAAGAGGCATGCGGCAGCGCCTAGCCATCGCCCGCGCATTGCTGCACGCGCCGAGCCTGCTTCTGCTCGATGAGCCCGCAGCGGGACTCGATCGCCAAGGCCTCGTGTGGTTCGGCGACAGGCTTGCGCGGCTGAAACAAGCTGGCTGCACCGTGCTGATGAGCACGCACGCGCGCAACGAATCCCTCGACCTCGCTACGCGCGCCATCGCGCTAACAGGCGGTCGCGTCGAAGGCGACAGCGGCTCAGGCGGTGATCCAGCTCCGTTGCTGGCCGCCCTACGGTCCGAGGCCTAAGCCCTTGAATTTTCGAGGTTCGTTGCGATCAGACGAACTTGAACTCTTGCTGCCCCATCACAACGCGCTGTCATCTCGGGCGAAGCGGGGGATCCGCTTTTGACCACCGTACGAGCTGCGAGCGCCATTCTTGCGAAGGAACTCCGCCTCGAATTCCGCACTCGCGAACTCCTAACCGCCACGGTCATCTTCGCTCTCATCGTAGTTGTATTATTCAGCTTCGCATTCGATCCCACGCCCGCGGAATCACGCCGCTACGGTCCAGGCCTGCTCTGGATAGCGTTCCTATTCGCCGGCTCGCTGATGCTAAACCCGTCTTTTTCGCGCGAGCAATCCAACGAAACCCTCGACGCGCTGCGCATGGCGCCGATTTCCAACTTCGCGATTCTGCTCGGAAAAATTCTCGCCAATTTCATTTTCATGTCGCTGGCCGAAGTTCTGCTCGTCCCGATTTTCGCCGTGCTCTACAATGTTTCGCTGGCGGGCATCGTCGGCCGGCTCATCTTTGTGCTAGTGCTGGGAACGCTGGGACTCACGGTAACCGGAACGGTATTTTCAGCGATTTCCGCTCACGCGCGTATGCGCGAACTGTTGCTGCCGTTGCTGCTGCTCCCGATCCTTACGCCACTGCTGATCGCGGCGGTAGAATCTACGGCAGCGCTCTTCGCCGAACAACCGGCTCTGGACCGCACCTGGGTCGCATTCCTCGCCGGATTTGATATTGTGTTTCTGACGGCATCCTGGCTTCTGTGCGACTATTTGATGGAAGACTGACGGAAGAATGAGACTTCGCAACCCATGAAGGCGCGCTTACCGCTGACAATCCTGACGGCCCTACTGATTTTCGCGGCCGGCTACGCGGCGCTATTCATCGCGCCGGAAGAAAAGACCATGCGCGCCATCCAGCGCATTTTCTACTTCCACCTGCCGAGCTGGATCGCCATGTTCTCGGCATTCTCCGTTGTTTTCTGCGCGAACGTCGCCTATCTCCTCACGCGCAAGCGAAAATGGGATGCCTTGGGCGTGTCGGGCGTTGAAGTGGGAGTCATTTGCTGCACGATCGGCCTGATGACCGGACCCCTGTGGGCGCGTCCGGTGTGGGGCATCTGGTGGACCTGGGACGCGCGCCTCACTACCACTTTCATCTTGTGGCTACTGTACATCGCCTACCTCCTACTGCGGGGGCTTGTCGAGGATCCGGAAAAGAAAGCGTCGCTTTCCGCGATTTTTGGGATTTTCGCGTCGCTCGACATGCCCTTGGTTTATTTGTCCAATCGTCTGTGGCGCACGCAACATCCCCAGCCCGTGATTCTGGGCGGGCAGGGCTCGGGTCTCGACCCCACCATGGGCAAGGTTTTGTTGCTTTGCGTTATAGGCGTCTTTTGCGTGATGATATTGGTGCTGGTGGATCGCTACAGACTGGAATTGCTGCGCAACGAATGCGATGAACTTCGCTTTGAAATCGAATCCCGCGGCTCGGAAGATGGATCAAATCGATTGAGGGCTGACGAACCCGCGCTGGGAAAGGCCCGACGATGAAGAATTTTGAATTTCTGTTTACGGCTTGGATGGTGGTTTGGGCGGTCTTCTTCGTTTACGAGATCAGCGTCGCCCGGCGCATCACGCAAGTGCGCCAGGAGATCGAACGGCTGAAGCTGCAGTTGCAGCAGCAAGCGCAAGGCTGAGTTTGCAAGAGGTGCGCCATGGCTGGGGCCAAAAAAGTTGCGGTGGTGCTGTTTCAACTCGGCGGGCCGGAAAACCTATCCGCGGTCGAACCCTTTCTCTATAATCTGTTCTGCGATCCGGACATTATAAATTTCCCCGGCGCCTTCCTGGCGCGCAAAGCGCTGGCTAAGCTGATTTCCACGGCCCGCTCGAAAATCGTCAGGGACCACTACGCCGAAATCGGCGGAGGCTCGCCTATTCGCCGCCTTACTGAGCAGCAAGCGCGCGCCCTCGAGAAAGCTCTGAAGCTGCACATTCCGGCTCGCACCGTCGTGGCTATGCGCTACTGGCACCCCAGCACCTCCGAGGCGATCGCGGTGCTCGATCGGGAATCGTACGATGAGTTGGTGCTCCTGCCGCTCTACCCGCACTATTCATTTGCCACCACTCGCAGCAGCCTCAACGAATGGAACCGCCAATACAGGCCGCGCACGCCCGTGAAAATAATTGACCATTTCCACGACCATCCGGACTACATCGCGGGCATCGTCGAACGCATCAACGGCGTTCTGTCGACTCTGGACAAGCCGGACGAGGTGCATCTCGTCTTCAGCGCGCACGGGTTGCCGATGACTCTGGTGGAAAAGGGCGACCCCTATCCCAAGCAGATCGAAGAAACCGTGCAGCTGGTTCGCGAACTCGGTTCTTGGGAAAATCCCTACGTGCTCTGCTATCAAAGCAAGGTGGGGCCGCAGAAGTGGCTGCAGCCTTCACTCACTGGAACGATCGAACGCATGGCCAAGAGCGGAATCACGCGCATGTTGGTCATCCCGATTGCCTTCCTCACCGAACATATCGAAACGCTGCACGAAATCAATATCGAAGCTCGCGAGCACGCCGAAGCACTGGGCATAGCAGAATTTCACATGATGCCCGCGTTGAACGATTCGCCCCTGCTGATCCGCGCGCTGGCCGATCTCGTTTTGCGCTCGGTAGGCATGCGAAGCGGCGTCGCCTCGCTGACCACGTAAGCTACACGGCAAGGTTAACCAACCCCGCGCTGTCGCCTCTGCTCACCCGCCAATCAGAAAATCAATTCGTACAATTTTCGTCGAGAATGTCTTGACAGGGCCTCTCCCAAATCATATAACCCAATGTTCATTTCTTCGGACTGAATTGGCCATCTTAGATTCTTAATTTGCAGTTGCAGCACAGCAATCTCAACGGGCCTATGGCAGAAATTTCCGAAGGGAAACCGGGACAACCCGCATCGTCGCCTGCAGCGGCGGAAGCGAGCCCATCTCAAACCCCAGAAGCACAAGCCGCTGCAAAGGCGGTCAATACGGGCCGCCGCAGAATTGTCTGGGCGTGTATTTGGGGGTATTTGGGCGTTAACTTCCTGATGTTCCTCCGGTTTTTCTTTCCCCGCGCGTTGTACGAACCTAATACAACTTTCAATATCGGATTCCCCTCAGATTTCGCGCTAGGTATTGACCAGCGCTTTCTGATGACCAACCGCGTGTGGGTCGTGCGCGAGCCAGATCGTATGTTTGTAATCTATGCGCGCTGCACTCATCTCGGTTGCACCCCGGAATGGAAGCCCGCGGAAAACAAGTTCAAGTGTCCCTGCCACGGCAGCGGTTACGACAGCGAGGGAGTGAATTTCGAGGGCCCCGCCCCACGCCCGATGGATCGTGCCAACGTTTCGCTGGATCCGACCGGCCAGATCGCGGTAGATACCAGCCGCCTGTATGTGGACGATCCTCGCGCCGGCGTAAACCATTTCAATGATACGGGAGCTTTTCTGAACGTTTAGCACGAATTCACACGCAGTACGGGTCGCGTAGATCTGGGTTCGGAAGGGGCTAAGACCGATGCCCGAAGAAAACGGAGACGGCAAGAAGACCGGCGTCCTGGACAAAGTGCAGGATAGCGCTGCGGCGCTCAAAGAGACGCTGGTCGGAAAAGCCAAAGAGCAAGCCGACGGGCTGAAAGAGCCCGAGAAGACTCAGCTCTATCGCTCCATTTTCCGTGTCAAGCACGATGAAGAGCCGCGCAACCGCGCGCTCAGCGTGCTTTCTAATGTTTTTTTTCATCTTCACCCCGCCAAAGTAAATCGCGACGCCACGAAATACAATTTCACCTGGGGAATGGGTGGAATCACTTTTTACCTGTTCATCGTGCTCACGTTCACCGGCGTGCTGCTGATGTTTTATTACCACCCCAGCAAAGTGCAGGCCTTCCGCGACATTCTGTATCTCGAGAACGACGTTCCGTTCGGCAAGCTGCTGCGCAATATGCACCGCTGGGCCGCGCACCTGATGATCATCGCGGTGTGGCTGCACATGTTCCGCGTGTTCATGACTGGCTCCTACAAGCGTCCGCGCGAATTCAATTGGTGTGTCGGCGTGCTGCTCATGGTTTTGACCATGTTGCTGAGCTTCACCGGATATCTTCTGCCCGATGACCAGTTGGGTTTCTGGGCCGTCACGGTGGGAACGAACATGGCCCGCGCCACTCCGCTTTTGGGTCACGAAGGGCCGTTCGGCGCCCTCTTGGGGATGACGCCGTATAACGACGTGCGCTTTGCGCTCTTAGGCGGCTCGATCGTCGACGCCAATGCGCTGCTGCGCGCGTACATCTGGCATTGCATCGCGATTCCGCTCATCGTTTCGATTTTCCTCGGCGTGCATTTCTGGCGCGTGCGGAAAGACGGCGGCATCTCGGGCCCAGCCCCCGTGATGCTCGAAAGCGAAATCAAGGAAGAACGAAATCCGCGGCCGGTGGTATTGCGGCCCAGCGGCATGGGTCAGCACGACAAATGAAATCGTAGCCAGCAGCAGGAGACTGACGGATGGATTGGCATCAGCTCTGGGAAATTGCATCGGCTCCGGACAACGTACCCATCGTTGCCATGCTGTTCCTGATTCCATTCTATCTGTGGTATGCGCTGCGGCAGGGAATTGCCAACGATAAACTGATCGCCGTCCTTGAATCCGACCCGCAGCTGGCCAAGACGAAATACCGCAAAACGCAAGAGTGGAATCCGAAGTGGGAGCGCGAAGTCCACACCTGGCCGTACCTGATGCGCATGGAATTTTTGGTGGCCATCATCGTCACGGTGTTGTTGATGGCCTGGTCGCTCACGCTGAACGCGCCGCTCGAAGAGCCGTCGAATCCCAACGTCACCATGAACCCTGCAAAGGCTCCCTGGTATTTTCTCGGACTGCAGGAAATGCTGGTTTATTTCGATCCGTGGATCGCGGGCGTGGTAATGCCGACGTTCGTGATCGTCGGCTTGATGGTCATTCCTTACATCGACGCGAATCCGCTCGGCAACGGTTATTACACCTACAAGCAGCGACGTTTCTCGATCTGGACGTTTCTGTTCGGATTCATCGGCCTGTGGGTGCTGATGATCGTCATCGGGACTTTCATCCGGGGCCCTGGCTGGATGTGGTTCTGGCCTGGGAGGACGTGGGACGCCGAGCGCGTGGACTACGCAGTGAACCGGAACCTCGACCAGGTTTTCGGGGTTGATGGCTCGTGGTTCGCCGCGATTTTTCACATCAGCAAAGAGCAGGGCGCGATCTGGGCGCGCGTCGTCTTCGGGATTTTCCCGCTCATTTTGTTTTTCGTTGCCGCGGGACTCCTGGTGCATTGGCTCTGCGTGCGCACCGAATTCAGCCGCAAGATCTACAAGCGCATGAGCCTGCTGCAGCTGGTCACCATGTACACGTTCCTGATTTTCATGTTTTCGCTGCCGGTGAAAATCTTGCTGCGCCTGATTTTCACGATCAAGTATGTCTGGGTGACGCCATGGTTCAGCATATGACGACCGGGCGCCAATCGTCGTCCCGAGGAAACATCGTCGTGGCGAGTTGCGCTTTAGATTTAGGGCTTCCGCCAATCACACTGAAGGAGGTTCTTGGTGTCTGATCGTTCTCCTGAGACCGCTCCCGACGATCCGATCAAGAGCAATTCCTTCGCGCTCCCCTTATTGATCGCGTCTTTCCTGCTAATCATCACCGTGGCGTGGTCCTTCTACGTTGAATTCTACGGCCTGCAACCGTGGCGTGAATATCAGAGCCGCTTCGCCAAAGCCTATTCGAGCTACCTCGCGAAAGCAGTTAAGGAACAAAAAAAGAGCGAAGACGCCGTCTATTCCTCCGCCGCTTACAAAGCCCTGGTCGCCAAAGTGGACGCCGCCGAAAAGACGGCCAAAGCGCAAGACGAGGACATCGCCAAGCAAATCGCCTTACTCGACGATCAGCGCGCTGCGATGGGTGACGCGTTCAAGGACGCCCGCGGAAAAATCGGTTCTCTCGTCTATCAATATGAAATCGTCCCGGCCGCAGACAAAGACACCAAGGCCGCGCGCCTGAAAGATTTGACGGACGGCCGCAAGAGCGTTTGGAAGGTAGATTGGCCGCTGGGCGACGAGAAAGTTCAAAAAGACAAGCCTTTCACCGGCGACGAACTCAACGAGACTTTCACCAGCATCATGGCGCAGCGAGCCGTTCTCGTCGCAAAACGCGGAGAAATTGACAAGCCTGCGAAAGACGCGCGCGAGGAGCTGGCGCAATACACGTCAGAACATTTGCCCGGACTCAGTTCTACTTCGCTCGAATCTCTGCAACACTCCATGGCGGATTTCGATGAAAACATTATTCAGATCAACGTAAGTCCTCCGGGCGCGTCGCTCAATAATCTCGGCGGCGCCGGCCTGGTGGACCGTTGCCAGTCCTGCCATGTGGCAACGGATCAAAAATATGTGCCGCCGCAGCTCACGCTTACCAAGGCCGACTTGGGAATGGCGAAGAGCAACGACGCGCCGTTCACCAGCCATCCTGACCTAATGCTGCTGCAATTTCATCCGCTGGAAAAATTCGGCTGCTCGCCGTGCCACGGCGGCAATGGCCGCGCGATTAATTCCGTGCAGCGCGGACACGGCCGTTACGAGCACTGGCTCTGGCCGCTATACTATCCAGAGAATTACGATGCCGGTTGCCAGCAATGCCATTCCGCGGACATGGTCACCGAGCACGCCCCGGTTCTGAACGAAGGCAAACAGCTCTATCGCCAGAAGGGTTGCATTGGCTGCCACAGGTTCGCGGGCTTCGACCATCAGGACGAACAGCTCGTCAACGTGCGTCAAACGATTCTGCAGCTCGCGAAGACCAAAGCTGACGACGAGCTGGCCATTCCGCGTTTACAGAAACAGGCTGACCAAGCCCCGGACAACGCCACCGCCGATCTCCTGAACGCGCAAGCCACCGATCTCACGGTCGAAATCAGCCGCATGGACGCGCAGAGCCAGTCCCTCGAACAGCGCAGCCACAGCCTGCTGCAAGAAATTAAGAAGGTCGGGCCTGATCTGAAAGAAGCTCGCCAGAAACTCCGCAAGGAATGGATTCCGTACTGGATCGGGCACACCACTGAATTCCGGCCGACAACGAAAATGCCGCAGTTCCGTTTGTCGGATGACGAAATCCACGCCGTCGCCGCCTTCATTTGGCAGGATTCGCTGCCCGGTCCACCCCTGGAAAAGCAGACTGCGGGGAATCCAACTCACGGCAAAGAACTGCTCGAATCGCGCGGCTGCCTCGCATGCCATGCCATCGGCGAAGGCTCGAACGCCGTTGGCGGCACGTTCGCCGCAAATCTCAGCCGCATCGGCGAAAAGGAAAATTACGACTACCTCGTGCGCTGGGTGCACAATCCGCGCCAGCGTTCGCGTCCGTATTGCCCGTACGAGAAGAAAGATCTGGGTCCCGAAGACTATGCCAAGCACAATCTGCCATACGTTTTCGACCTGGACCACTCGCGCTGCCCGAATGACGGTCACGAACTCCTCGTCCAGCAGCCGACCATCATGCCCAGCCTGCGCCTTTCGATCGAAGATTCGCGCGACATCGCCAGCTATCTGATCACCCAGAAGCACGCGGACGCGTCCTACGCCGCGGCCGACTACATGGACGATCCCAAGCTCGCCGCCCAAGGCAAGGAGCTGGTCCGCCATTACGGTTGCGCCGGTTGCCACGAAGTCAGCGGCCTGGAAGACGAAGGCCGCATCGGCACGGAACTAACGAACGAAGGCAGCAAGCCAATCGAACGCCTCGATTTCGCGCTCTGGACCGAAGATGCGAAGCGCGGCGTCCTGCCCGACGGCAAGCCATCCACCCGCCAAGGCAAGCAGATTGCCTGGTTCGACCCGAAGGGCTTCTTCGAGCAAAAATTGCAGAATCCCGGCGTTTACGACCAGGGCAAATATCACGCCAATCCGATGGACGCGCTCCGAATGCCCAAGCCGAATCTCCAGTCGCAGGCCGAAGTCGAAGCGCTCGTAACCATGCTCCTCGGCAGCACCGATCCCACTCTGCCGCCCGAATATATGTATAAGGCCACGGACCGCCGCAAATACATTCAAGACGGCTGGTGGATTGTCACGAAATATAATTGCATCGGCTGCCACCAGATTGACGTTGGCCAGAAATCCGTGCTGATGACTCTGCCGATGTATCAAGGCGAGAACAAAGCCAACTTGCCGCCGGTTCTGACCACCGAGGGCGCGCGTGTGAATCCCGAATGGCTACGCCAATTCCTGGCGAATCCTTCGCTCAGTACCACGGACACGAATCGCAACGGCGTCCGCCAATATCTGCAAGTGCGCATGCCGACGTTTTACTTGTCCGACGACGAAATCAGAAAACTAACGCTATTCTTTGAAGCGATGTCGGCCCAGCCCGACCCGTTCATTCCACCGAAAGTGGAACCGCTCAGCGACGCGGAGAAAGCGATGGCGCGCGGCTTGTTCACCAGCCCAGCCGCGCCCTGCTTGAAGTGCCACATGACGGGCAATGAAGCGCACGACAAGAACGCGTCAGCGCCGAATTTCCTGCTGGCCAAGGAACGATTGCAACCGGCATGGACGGAGCGATGGATCACCGACCCAGCGAAAATTATCCCCGGGACGGCGATGCCCTCGGGACTTTTCCGCAAGGACGGTGATAACTGGGTCTTCGCAGGCCCGGTTCCGGGAGCGATGGCCCAATATCACGGCGACCAAGCTGAGCTCCTAGTGCGGTATATGTTCTCGCTGACTCCCCAGGAGCAAGCAGCGTTACTAGGCCGCACGCCCTCCGGAGGCGGGGGCGCGACAAAATCATCCGGCGGCGCCGGCGGCAAGTAACGGCGTGCCCATCCCGGACGATTGTCATCCCGAGCGAAGCGAGGCCTGCCCGCCGCGGGCGGGGACCTCTCTTGCATCGTGGAGTGGGCAACGAACGATTCACCACGTGAGGACAAAAGAAACCGCAAGTCGTCAAAGTCCGAAATTGCTAGAATACTCAGTTGTGCTCAAGGAGGATTTTTTCGAAATGAGGAATAGATACCGCACTCTCGCTCTCGCAGCCATCGTGGCGCTCGCCATCACCGGCTGCGGCAAAAAAGAAGGCAATGAAAACGCCGAGCAGCCCGCGGCTCCCGCCGCAACTGCCGGAAAGACGGTGGACGCCTCCAGCGCCGGTTCCATCTCGGGAAAAGTGACGCTCGCAGGAAAGCCGACGCCCGAGAAGGCCATCAACATGAGCGCCGAGCCCTACTGCCAGAAGGCTCATTCCTCCCCGGTGATTCCGCCGACGGTTGTTGCGGATGACAAGGGCGATCTCGGCGACGTGGTCATTTTCGTCAAGGATGGTCTCGGCGACTACGTCTTCGACACGCCAAAAGATTCCGTGCCGCTCGAGCAAAAGGGCTGCATGTACGATCCGCATGTCGTCGCACTGATGGTCGGCCAGACGTTCGAGGTAAAGAACGATGACCAGACCACCCACAACATTCACCCGATGCCCAAGGACAATCGCGAGTGGAACAAGTCGCAAGCTCCCGGCACTTCGCCGATTGATGAGTCTTTCGCGCGCCCCGAAATCGCGATCCCGGTGAAGTGCAACGTGCACCCTTGGATGAAGAGCTACATTTTTGTGTTCAAGAATCCGTACTACGCCATCACCAGCAAGGACGGCACGTTCCAGTTGAAGAACCTGCCCCCCGGCACCTACACGATCGAGGCCTGGCAGGAAAAGTACGGCACGCAGGACCAAACCGTAACCATTGGACCGAAGGACTCCAAGACAGTAGATTTCAAGTTTGACGCTTCGGCTCTGGCTGCGCCGCCCGCGGATTAGTTCAGAGGCTGCGGAAAAGATAGAAGGGCGGGGCTTCAGCCCCGCCGTAACTGGCGCGTTATCGTCACGGGTTTTAACCCCTGAGGCGCGATTTCAGTTTTTTTCCACAAACTGTTTAGCTGCTGAAGCACCGAATTTGCGGTTCGGAGGGGCTTTTTGCCATTACTGAGTCCCAATGTTGACGTTGGTGCCGTACCGCCTGGTCCATTTCGACCGCAATGAAATACAGCGTAATATGTTAGGGTACTTTTCTGGAAGACATGCCTGAGCTCACAAAGAACCGGATGCCCATCGCAAAAGTTCCTGAAGGTGTCCATCGCTTTGCGGTCGCCATTGCTTCCTGCACCGTCCTGCTTCTGATGGCCGGCGCGCTGGTCACCAGCAATGACGCCGCTGATTCGGTTCCGGATTGGCCGCTCGCCTACGGGAAAATCATCCCGCCATTGGTGGGAGGCATCCGTTACGAGTACGCCCATCGCCTGATGGCTGGCACGGTTGCGGTCCTCACCGCAATCCTGGCGGTCTGGCTCGCACGCCGCGGCTCCCGCTTTCTGCAAAATCTAGGCTGGACGGCATTGGGCCTCGTAATCGCGCAAGCGATTTTGGGCGGCATGCGCGTTCTCTTCCACGACCCCGCGCTCACCGCCACAATCCACGCCATCCTTGCGCAAATCTTCTTCGTCACCGTCGTCAGTCTCGCTCTGCTCACCAGTGGCTGGTGGAATAGCGAGTTGGCAGAACTCGATGATCCCGGCTCTCCTCCCGTTCGCACCCTTTCTTTGATAACCACCGCAGCGATCTTTGTGCAGTTGATTCTTGGCGCGGGCTTCCGGCACGGAGCCTTCGGGATTTTGCCGCACATGATTGGCGCAGTGGTCGTGCTGTTTCTCGTGGTCTGGACCGGCCGCACGGTTCGCAAGAGGTTCGCCGGCGTTCGTGACCTCCGTCGGTGGGGAATCCTGCTGCAAGCCTTCCTCGGCACCCAGATTCTCCTGGGCCTCGCAGCCTATTGGGCCATAGTTCAGGAAATCAAGGCGGCGCAGCCGACGATGAGCTATGTGGTGCTTACGGTGGCGCACGTTTTAGTGGGCGCGCTCACGCTCGCCGCCAGCGTACTGCTCACTCTCGCAAGCTACCGGCTGATTCGCAGCGGTGCCGCCGCGGCGGCCGCAACATCAGGAATCGCCAAATCAGGCGCGGAAAGTTCGAGGGCATAGAACGGTGGACACCCAGCGATGAGCAACGGACGCGTCGAAGCGATAGCCGCATACGATAGGCCGTGGGCGTACGTGGTTCTCACTAAACCCGACGTCACTTTTCTCGTGGTCATCACCACCGTCGCGGGCTTCTATCTCGGCACCAGCGGTCCGATGGACTGGTTTCGCCTGATGCACACGCTGTGCGGCACGCTGCTCGTCGCGGGGGGCACCGCGGCGCTCAATCAATATGTCGAACGCCACATGGATAGCGTGATGCGCCGCACGGCATCCCGACCGTTGCCCGCTGGAATTTTGCAGCCGAAAGAGGTCTTGATTTTTGGCGTAGCCACCATTATCGGCGGCACGCTCTGGCTCACGCTCGCCGTCAACGCTCTGGCGGCATTTCTCGCGTTGGCGACGAGTGTCTCGTACTTGGCGGCCTATACGCCGCTAAAAACGCGTACAACGCTCGCAACCGCCGTCGGCGCCGTTCCTGGAGCCTTGCCTCCGCTGATCGGGTGGGCTGCGGCGCATGGGTCGCTCACGCTGGGAGCTTGGGTCCTGTTCGCAATATTGTTCGTCTGGCAATTTCCGCATTTCATGGCCATCGCGTGGATGTACCGCGAAGACTATGGCCGCGCGGGCATCTTGATGCTGCCTGTAGTGGACCGCCAGGGCGACAAGACCTTCCGCGTGATCGTGGCCACCTCGGCGATTCTGATTCCGGTCAGCCTGCTGCCTGCCGTGATGGGTATGACCGGCATTCATTATTTCTACGGTGCTCTCATTCTGGGTCTTCTGCTGCTCCAGGTATCCTCCTGGGCGAATCGCACCCGGACCAACGTCCGCGCCAAGTGGCTGATGCATGCCACGGTCGCACACATTCCGCTTCTGCTCGGCTGGATGATTCTGGATAAGTTGGCCCGATGACGGTGGCTGCTGCCGTGGGAGAGGAATCGGGAATGAAGCCTAAATCCAACTGGATCGAACTCAGCGCCATGTGCGGGTTGTTCATTATTCTCTCGATCTGGGGGATTGTCTGGGACATCAGCAGCGGCCTGCTCACCAGCGGGATTGACGGCATCATGCTGCTCTTCATCTGCCTGATGATGGGCGGCATATTCAGTCTGATGCTGGCAGCGATGCTGTGGCAAGCGGGGTTAATCCCTGTCTTCAAGAAAACTGAGAGCAAAGCTGAGACGTCTGCCAAGCCAGCGGCGGCGGCCAAATCCGCCACGCCTGCCGCTCCTGCATCGCCTGCGCCCGCAGCCAGTCCAACCGCACCGACTCCAGCGCCAGCGCAGAAACCGTCACAGCCGGTTCAGTCCACGCCCACGACGAAATAATCCGGAGCCATGCGTTCGCCTTTGATGACTGCCAGCCTTCTCGCGCCTTGGTTTTCTCGTATAGCCAGCAGATGACTGAAGACCGACAAGCACAGAGATCCTTCGGCGGGCGCTGGGCGCTTGCGATCCTCGTTCTCGCGCTGCTCTTTGTGCTGATGCCGTTTCTTTTCTGGAACGCCACCTGGTTCGGCCGGCCGATCACGGATAATCAAATCACGAAAGCTCTCGGCGACCGCTCGCACCCCCGCGAAATTCAGCATGTTCTCTCGCAATTCGAAACGCGCATCGAAAAGGGCGATCCGTCCGTCCGCCGCTGGTACCCGCAGATGGTCGCGCTGGCGAAGGATCCCGTCGACGAGATTCGCGTGACCGACGCCTGGGTCATGGGCCAGGACAATACTTCGCAGGAATTTCACACCGCGCTGCTCCCGATGTTGAACGACCCGAATCCGATGGTGCAACGCAACGCCGCACTTTCACTGGTGCGCTTTCAGGATGATTTAGGCCACGCGCTGATCGTCTCCATGCTGCAGCCCTATGTGATGGACTCTCCGCTCGCGGGTGTGCTCGCCACGCGCCTGAAAACGGCAGACATAGTGAATCCCGGCACGCTAGTAGCTCACATCGAATCGGGAGGGAAGAGCAACGAAGTTCGCTCGCAGGTTCCCGGCACGGTTGAACGCTGGCTCGTCTCCGACGGCGCGACGGTAACAGCTGGTCAGCCGATTTTATCGCTCTCGCCGAACGAGAGCATGGCGTGGGAAGCCCTGCGCGCTCTCTACTTGACGGGACGCCCAGAGGATTTGCCGGACGTCGAGCGTTTCGTGCGCGGCATCGACGGAATGCCCCCGCAAGTAGCCGTACAAGCGCAAGACACCGCTCGCGCCATCCGCGACCGCGCAAATCATTAGCGCCGTCAGGCGGTGAAGGCTATCCGCGCCGTTCCTTAGTCCGTCATCCCGACCAAAGGAAGGAATCTGTCTTCGCGTTTCGTAGCGCCCGCCTGCCTACCGGCAGGTAGGGTCCCGCCGGCTCTTAGCATCTGATTTTTTAGTGGCGCAGCAGTTCAGTGCGCCTTCGTTGCTGCGGCGTGGAGCCCAATGTGAGCTCTCAAGAATCTTTGTGGTTTGTAGGTCGTGGCTTTAGCCACGACATGAAACCTGCAAATTCGGGGCGGCTTTCGCCGCTGAAGTTCCGCCTTTGTAGTCTCAGCCTCGTCACTGCTTGTACTGAATCACCGCCTGCCCATCCACGATCTTTATGTCGCTAATGTCGTTCGGCAATCGCAATTTTTCCCGATTCTCCGGCGAAGCCATCAACTTTTCCACCGCCGCATTGAGGGTCGACTGTGGCAAGGGAAGCGAGCCAAGTTTACCGCTGACCGGCTCGAATTTCATGTAGCCGTTGTCCGCACTTAGATGCCCATCGAGTTCCAGCGCCAAATCCTTGCCGTGGAAGTCGAAGATCACGTAAGCCTTGACGATATCGCCGTCCATATCCACCTTCACATCCTTCACGGACGACTGTACTTGTTCCAGCGATGGTTGGTCGCTCCCAGCAACGGACTGCGCTGGATCGTTCGTGGTGCTTCCATTCGCCGCCTGCGGTGGAACTGCTCCAACCGTCGCCGGCAGCGAAGGCGCGGCACCGTTGGCGCTCACTCCCAGCTGCGGCTCCACTTGCAGGTTTTGCGCGAGATATGAATTGAGCTCGGTACGGTCCAGCGCCACTTGGGCAGGTTGACCTGTGGCCTTGGCTTGATCTGCTGCTTCAAATTTCGTCTCGGCACGCGCAGCCGCATTCGGATCAAACGGCACACTCGGCGTGGGCGATTTCCAAAACACCAGGACAATCACGAAGATCAGACCCAGGAGACTCGTCCAACTCAATATTCTGTAGATCGTTTTGAACAGCGGCGCGGCTGCCATGTTGCTTCTCCTGTACTCCCAGTGAGTCTAGCAGCTAGGAACGCTGCAGCTGTGATTTGGGTGTCAGACGCGGTGCTTAATCGCCAATGAACTAAAGAACAGGTACACCTTCGCAGGATGCGCAAAAACGAAGGCGGTGTAGTCCCGCGCGTCCTAACAGTCTGCGCGAGAATCTGAGGATATTTGTGGCGAGAATGTTTGTGGGGCGTGGCTTCAGCCACGACATCAAGGCCAAGACTGCAGAACGGCTTTAGCCTCTGAAGCTCGTCTTGCAGTTTTCACGCTGGCTCACTGACTGCTCACGCCGTCCGGATCGTCGCTAGTATTTCGTTTTGCGCGAGGTGCGCTCGTGTTGTTGTTATTTTTTCACAATGAATCTAGCGTAATACAGAATTCCTGCAATCGATTTCCCGTCGCGGATTTTGCCCAGCCGTATCCAATCCAAGGCCTCGCGCAATGAAAAAATGCGCGACGTTATCTTTTCGTCGGCCTCCGGATTGGCCGGACCCGCTTGCAATCCTTGCGCCAGAAAAATAACCATCTTCTCCTGCAGAAATCCGGGACTGGGAAAAAGATCGCACAGCTGGCGCATGCTTCGCGCGGTGTATCCCGTTTCTTCCTGTAGCTCGCGATACGCGCCGTGCGCAAAAGTCTCATCTCCATCGCGCCGCCCCGCAACCAACTCCCACAGATATTGTCCCGCGCTATGGCGATACTGCCGAATCATCAAGATGCGGCCATCGCGAAACACCGGCAACACAACAACCGACCCCGGATGTTCGATAAAATCGCGCGTCGCCTTCAAGCCTCCGGGTTCGACGACCTCCTCTCTGCGCACATCAAACACGCGGCTACTGAAGACGACCTTGCTGCTCAGCACTTTCGCGAGCGTCTTGGTCTTGGGCGTTTTCTTCGTCGGCACGCTGTCTCCTGGACCCCAATCGGGGAACTAATATTAACGCAGCTCGAGGCCCGGTACGCGATGCCGGCCGTCAAATAACGCCCACATCAGCGTGACGCGTCCCTGGCACTAGTGCTCCCGAATTCTTGCCGCTACTAGGTAGCTTGCATATACTGGCTAGTGGCAAACCCCATGCCCATCAACACTGTCATCGTTGACGACGAGCGACCCGCCCGGGAAGAGCTTCTATATTTACTGAAAGGTTTTCCGGAAGTGAACGTAATCGCCCAGGGCAAGAACGGCCTGGAAGCGCTCGCGCTGATCAAAGAACACGATCCCGACCTGGTGTTCCTGGACGTCCAGATGCCGGGCCTCGACGGCTTCGGCGTAATCAAGAAGCTTTTCGAACGCAAACAGCGCGTTCCGCAGATCGTCTTCGCCACCGCCTTTGATAACTATGCCATCCAGGCCTTCGACGTGAACGCTGTGGATTATGTCCTGAAGCCTTTCGACAAGTCCCGCATCGCGAAAGCCCTGCAGCGCGCCAAGAAAATGATGGAAGCAAATTCCTCGCCGGTCGAGCGCCTGGAAACGCTAATGGGTCAATTTGCCGCGCCTGCGGCGGCCGCGCGCTCGTCGCAGCCGGTGAAACTTTTAGTCAAATCGCAGGCTCGCATGTTTCTAGTGGACGCGGACGACATGATTTACGCCTCCATTCAGGACGGCACCATCACCATTTTCACGCGCGAGCTCGAAGGCGTTTCGAATTACAGAACGATTGAAGAGCTCGCCGCATCGCTCGACGCCGACCGCTTTTGGCGTGCCCACCGCTCGTACCTGATCAACATCAACCACATCAAGGAAGTCGTACCCTGGTTCAAATCAAGCTATATGCTGAAGATGAACGACAAGCGCGCCAGCGAAGTTCCCGTTTCCCGCGCCCAGACCAAGCGCTTGCGCGAGCTTCTAAAGTTGTAAGTCCAAAGATTTGTAGTGGTTGATCTGTTCGGCGTTAGCGCGTTCCGCGCAATTTCAAATATGAACTTGGGGGGAATATGCCGCTAGGTAGAACTGCAGGTAGCATTGTTGTGGTGATGGCTTTGCTGTTGCTTTCACCGCTAGCCTCGTTCGCGCAAAAGGACACCGCCACCATCGTTGGATATGTCGGCGATGAACATGGCGCCCCGCTCGCCGGCGCGAAGGTCACTTTGACCAACGGTGACGCCAAGCAATCCGTGGGACAATCCACAGGCGCCTCCACCGACGGCACCGGGCAATTCCGCTTCGAAGGCCTGAAACCCGGACGATACACTCTGCTCTTCGAATCCAAAGGCATGATCTCGAAAACGGAGACGGTTCACGTCAAAATCGGGCACAAAACCAGCCTCAATGAGCGCCTCAGGCCGCCCGCCGCTCCAAAGAAACCCGATAACGACTAGCGCGAAGATCACCCCGAGCATGATTCCGTGATGCGTCCGGCTTTTCGCTTTCCGCGCGCGCTGTGCTAGCATCGCCGGTACACTTTTCTCCATGGATTTTTCACTTAGCAGCGACCAAATCCTGATCCGCGACACCGTCCGCCAGTTCATGGAGACGGAAATGCGCCCACTTCTTCGCGAATACGAGCGCGAGGAAAAATTCCCGGCCGAACAACTCAAGAAACTAGGCGAACTGGGCTGCTGTGGAATGCTGGTTCCCGAAGAATGGGGCGGAGCAGGCACGGACACGGTCAGCTACGCGCTCATGCTCGAAGAAGTCGCCCGAGTGGACGCTTCCACCGCGGTCGCCCTGAGCGTGACAAATTCCGTGGTAGGCATTCCCATCTGGAAGGCCGGCAGTGACGCGCAGAAGAAGAAATATCTCACGCGGCTTTCGCGCGGAGAAATTCTCGGCGCCTTCTGCCTTACCGAGCCGCAAGCAGGCTCCGACGCCGCTGGAATTCAGGCGCGCGCCGTGCGCGACGGCGATCACTATGTCCTCAATGGCACCAAGGCGTGGGTTACCAATGGCGGCGTCTCGGGCGTCTATATCGTTTTCGCGAAGACAGACCCGGCGGCGGGCAGCCGCGGCGTGACGGCCTTTCTCGTCGAGCCGGACTTCCACGGATTTCGCATCAGCCGCTACGAAGATAAAATGGGTTTGAAGCTGTCGCGCTCGGCGGAAATTTCCTTGCAGGATTGCCGCGTTCCGGCCGAAAACCGCCTGGGCGAACAGGGCCAGGGCCTTAGAATCGCGCTGGAATCGCTCGATGGCGGACGCGTCGGAATCGCCGCGCAAGCGCTCGGCCTCGCGCAAGGAGCGCTCGAAGCCGCGGTGCGTTACGCCAAGCAGCGCAAAACTTTCGGCAAGCCTATCGCCGAGTACCAGGCGATTCAATGGATGCTCGCCGATATGCAAATGGAAATTGAAGCCGCCCGCGCGCTCACGCATTACGCTGCCTGGATGCGCGATAATAGCAACGGCCGTTCGGGCTCGCATTCCTCGCGCGCGAAGCTGTACTCCAGCGAGATGGCCAACCGCGTCGCGTACAAAGCAGTGCAGGTGCACGGCAGCGTAGGCTACTCGCGCGAAACAGACGTCGAGCGCTACTATCGCGACGCCCGCGTACTAACAATTTACGAAGGTACCAGCGAAATGCAACGTATGGTAATCGCCCGCGATTTGTTGCGCGCGTGAAAGGCCAGAGCGGTTTTGTTGCGACGCACTTCAGTGCGCCCTGTGACGACGCGAATTGGCGACGGTCCAAACGGTTTACGGACAAAAGCCGAGTTTTTAGGGGGTCGGAGCTTAGCTCCGACAAAAGCTTGCCCTATAGGGGTTTAGCCCCTCAGCCAGGGTTTTGGCTTTTTCCACAAACTGTAAAGACCCCGCTACGAGCGGGCGCAGGATATTCCGTGGTACGGAGAGCAACCTCAGCGTGGCAAAACGGAAACGAGTTCTCAGCGGCATGCGCCCCACCGGGCGCCTTCATCTAGGCCACTATTTCGGCGCATTGCAAAATTGGCTGAAGCTCCAGGACGAATACGAGTGTTTTTACTTCGTCGCCGATTGGCACGCCCTCACCACGCATTACGAAGACACTGCATCCATCGCCGAAAACACGCGCCAGGTCGCGACAGACTGGCTCGCAGTGGGCCTCGATCCTGAAAAATCCACGCTCTTCATCCAATCGCAGGTTCTGGAACACGCGGAATTACATGTACTTCTCTCGATGATCACGCCGCTAAGCTGGCTCGAACGCGTCCCCACCTACAAAGAACAAATCGAAAACCTCAAAGGCCGCGACCTAGGCACCTACGGGTTTCTCGGTTACCCGCTGCTGCAGTCGGCCGACATTGTAATGTATGGCGAGCCAAAGCAAGACTTGCTGGTGCCGGTAGGCGAAGACCAAGCTCCTCACGTCGAACTCACCCGCGAAGTCGTTCGCCGCTTCAACACTCATTTTGGGCTGGAGATTGACCGAAAGGTGCTGCTCTCCCCGGAAAAGGAAGATGCTGCGACATCGCTTTACAACGCGCTCTTCTTGACGTCCGGGCGCACCCGGGAAGGAGCGATCGGGTCGGAAGAGGCCGCGCGAATGGAGCCGCTAATTCATCGGCGGGTAATTGAGATTGGTTTAGAGAATTTTCTCCGCGACAATCGAAGCCTTAGGGGGCTAGTTAAGCAAGAGCAGGTCCTTAGGGAGCCTGCCTATCTACCAACCGAGACTCCTCGCCTCCCCGGCCTCGATGGTCGCCGCATGGCGAAATCCTACGGCAACGCAATCTGGCTGAGCGACCCTCCCGACGAAATCCGCACCAAAGTCCGCAACATGATGACCGACCCGCAACGCGTCCGCCGCACAGACCCAGGACGCCCGGAGGTATGCCCCGTCTTCGCCTGGCATAAGCTGTTCTCGCCGCCCGACGTAATCGCATGGGCGGATCAAGGGTGCCGTACGGCGGGCATCGGTTGCGTGGATTGCAAGAAGGCCATGGCCGATAACCTGGTCAAATGGATCGAGCCCATTCAGGCACGCCGCAAAGAATTTGAGGCGCATCCACAGCAAGTTTGGGATATCCTCGATGCCGGTTCGAAGAAGGCGCAGAAGGCCGCGCGCAAAACCATGAAGCGCGTCCGCAACGCCATCTTCCAATGGGACGAAGCGCGCCAAGCGCCCGCGGGCGGCACGTAATGTCTATGCTGACGACAAACGCACACTGTCATTCCGAGCGTGGCGAGGGACCTCGCTTCTGTTTCCCCATGACAGCGCCGGTTGCAGGAGGCTAATTCGTAGAATGGCGTCACCCTATCGCATCAATTTACCGGTGTACGAAGGCCCGCTCGATCTGCTGCTTGACCTGATCCGCAAGCAGGAGATGGACATCCATAATATCCCCATCGCCATAATTACCGAGCAATACCTCGACTACCTCCATCAAATCGAACAACTCGATATAGACGTCTCCGCCGACTTCATCTACATGGCCGCAACGCTGATTCACATCAAATCGAAAATGCTTCTGCCGGTTGACCCGCTTCTGGCCGGGGAAGAGCAGCAAGACCCGCGCCACGAATTGGTCCATCGCCTGCTCGAGCACGAAAAATTCAAGAATGCGGCGCAGCTTTTGTATCAAAAGCAGCAGGTGGAGGACCACGTCTGGTCGCACCCAGATAAATCGCTCTACGGCGGCGACGAGGTGCAGGGCGAACTCGTTGTCTCGCTCGTGGATCTCGTGAAAACCTTCCAGCAGGTGCTAGAGCGACGCAAGGAAGCCCCGAAATTCGAGTTGAAGCACGATCAAGTTTCGATCGCGCAAATGATGGACCGCCTGCGCCAGCGGCTGGTGGTAACCGACGAGCCCATCTCGCTGATCGAATTCTTCGAAACTTGCGAAACCAAGAACGCGATGATCGTCGCGCTGCTGGCCGTGCTGGAAATGGTCCGCATGCAAGCCGTGCTGCTCGTGCAATCCGATTTGTTCGAAGATATTCGCCTGCGGAAACACAAAATGTTCGACGCCGTCTTCGCCGGCCCCGACGCCATGTCGCAAATCGAGGAGCAATACCTGTGACCACGGGCTTAACCCCCGGGCGAAGCCCGCATTTTGTGTCCCGGTCAGAATTGCGGAATACGCATTTGCATCCGCTCGGCTTCGCGGGACAGGGAAGGGCGGGGCTTCAGCCCCGCCGCAACTCGCACCCTTTCTTTGAGACTTTAGCCCCTGAAGTAGGAGGTTTTCTGAACACTGATGCCGCACGGGCACGGCATGGGCTGCCCGCAGATCAACCAAAGGCCAAAAAATGACGCCACAAGAAATCCAAGCTGGACTGGAAGCCATCATTTACGCAGCGGACGAGCCCGCCACGCTCGATCAAATATCAAAAGCTCTCGGCATCGAAAAAGTGGAAACGCGCGCGGCTCTCGACCAGTTGATGGCCACCTATCAAACCGAAGATCGCGGCATCGAAGTCCGCAAGGTCGCGGGCGGCTGGAAGTTTTACACCAAGGCCCAGCACCACGACGTCGTCCGCAAATTCATCAAGAGCCTGCAACCTCCGCTACGCCTCACCATGCCGGCGCTCGAAACACTCGCGGTAATCGCCTACAAGCAGCCGGTCACGGTCCCCGAGATCAACGAAATCCGCGGCGTCCACGTTGGCGGCGTCATCAAAACGCTCCTGGAGAAAAAACTCATCGCCACGGCCGGCCGCAAGGAAGTGATCGGCCGCCCGATCCTCTACCGCACCTCGAAACAGTTCATGATGCGCTTCGGCCTCTCCGACCTCGACGAACTACCCAGCCTGAAAGAATTCGAAGCGCTAGCGCAAGCCGCGCTAGGCTCCGATGAAGGCATCGCCGAGGCACAACCAGAAGACCAGCCAGAGGATCAACGAGATTCTAACGCAGCGAATGCGGTCGATGCCTCCGCGTCATCAAATGCAGCTGAGGACCAGACATTCGGATCCACCGAAGACGCCAACAATGCCATTGCCGACGCCTCTGGCGAACAAGAAGCCGAGTCGGAATACTCTGAGACACCCATCCAAGTCGCAGCGGAGACCTTCGCCGAATCGCCACAAGGTTCCGGAGCGAGTGCAGAAGGTTCAGCCGAGGAATCCGACAAAACCCGCGCCGCCGTTGTCGGCGGCGGTACGAAGCCACCAGAATCGGGCGCTTGAGGTTTAACTGCTCGTTGAAAACAATTTGAGGCCTTGTAGGTCGCGGCTTCAGCCCCTGACGCTTCCCGCAGATCGGTCTTTCAGCAAGCTGCCATGGCAAAGTAAAACCGGGAAGCCGTGCAACGAACATCTCCCAATTCGCCTCTAAACGTATTTTCCGTTAAGCTGTAAGTGCTCGACCAGGACATCCGCAAAATCATGCTCGAAAGATTGCAAAAAATAATCGCGCGCGCCGGAATTGCTTCGCGGAGACACGCCGAGGAGCTCATCAAATCCGGCCTCGTGACCGTGAACGGCCAAACCATAACCGAACTCGGCAGCAAGGCCGACGAGTCCAAGGATCAGATCAAAGTGCAGGGCAAGCTCCTGCGGCCGCAAACCGAGCGCGTGTACCTGCTGCTGAATAAGCCTCCAGAAGTGCTCTCGACCATGATCGATCCCGAAGGACGCCGCACCCTGACCGATCTGCTCTACGGCGTCTCGCAACGCGTCTTCCCGGTGGGCCGCCTGGAATATCACTCGATGGGCCTCGTCTTCCTAACGAACGACGGCGAGCTTGCGAACCTGATGCTGAAAGCCCATCAGCTGCCGCAGACGTATCAGCTGAAGCTGAAAACACTGCTGACCTTCGAAGAAATCGAAAATTTATCGCGAGCCACGGGCGCGCAAATCAACCGCATCAAAGGAAAAGACGCGCCCTGGTACGAAGTCACGCTCTCCGAAGCCCGCCGCGACGCCTTGCGCAACCGCCTCTTCCAGACGGGCCATCCCGTTGAGAAAATCAAGCGCCTGAAAATCGGCAACCTCGCCATGGAATCGCTGCCGACGGGGCATCATCGCCCGCTGTCAGACGCCGAAGTAGCAACGCTGCGGCGCTTAGTGCAGCCAGGGACGACGCAAAGCGCCGCGGTCGCAACGCAGGAAAGTCTTCCAGCAACTCTGCGTGTGCAACCTCCTGCCGCAACACCAGTGGCAATAGCGCGCCGTCCAATCGTGAAGCGCCGCCCATTCCAGCCGAAACCAAAACCGGGCCACGCCGCAAGGCCTAGCCAAGCATCGCCTCGCAGTGAGACCTTCCCGCCCACGCACAACTTCAAAACGAAAAGGCCAAGCCCGCCAGGTCCGAAGCCATTCCAGCGACCGTACAAAGATTCGCGCCCCGCTGCATCGGGCCGCCCGGATTTCAACTCAAAAAATCGTGCGCCGCGAGGCCCCCAATCCGGCGCCCCATGGCGATCGAGTCAGAGGCCCAGCGAGCCTGGCGCATTCGGCCGACCCAAACAGAAATTCACGCCAGGGCGCCCTTCAGGAATAAAATCGGGCGGCCCGAAACGCAGCGGTCCTCCGAGGCATAAGCCAAATCGAGGGCGATTCACTGGGCCGAAGGGAAGAAGCTAGGCCGCTCGCCGGATGACGAAACGGATCCACGATCTTGTCGCACCTCATATTCGCGCGCTCGCTCCTTACGTCCCCGGCAAACCCATTCAGGAGGTCGAGCGAGAATTGAACATGCATCCCATCAAGCTCGCTTCGAACGAAAATCCGCTCGGACCTTCGCCATTGGCGATGGCCGCGGCGCAGAAGGCGTTAGTCGATTCGAACCGCTATCCCGACGGCAGCGGCCTCTACGTCCGTGAGGCTCTGTCGAAGAAGCACGGTGTTCCTACCGTGAACATCATCCTCGGCGCGGGCTCGACGGAATTGATAGACCTGGCCGCGCGCATCATGTTGCGCCCGGGAGATTGCGGCGTCACCTCCCACGGATCGTTCCCGCTGTATTACATCGCCATTCGCGCTGCGGGGGCCCATCTGCTCGAAATTCCGCTGCGCAATTACGCGTATGACCTCGACGCAATCGCTCGCAATTTGCCGCCTGAAGCGAAACTCGTTTACCTCGCCAACCCGAACAACCCCACCGGAACGATGTTCACCGCCGACGAACTCGATTCATTCCTCGCGCGCGTACCGCACACCGTGCTGGTGGTAGTTGACGAAGCCTATTTCGAATACGTGCAGCGCGCGGATTATTCGCGCTCCATCGCCGTTGCGCGCGAGCGTCCTAACGTCATGGTCCTACGAACATTTTCCAAAGTGTATGGGCTGGCTGGCCTGCGCATCGGCTACGGCATCGGCCCAGCGGACTTGCTGGAAGAAATGAACAAGCTGCGCGGACCGTTTAATACTTCAGGTGTGGCGCAAGCCGCCGCGCTCGCGGCGCTGGATGACGTCGAACACGTTCGCCGGTCGGTGGAATCAAATTGCGCAGGTCTAACCCAGCTCGCCGCGGAACTGAAAGCGATGGGAATTCAGTTTGTGCCGTCATTCGCGAACTTTGTTCTCGTGGAATTCGGCCGCGACGCCGAACCGATCAGCGAAGATTTACTGGCCCGCGGTGTAATCGTCAGGCCCATGCGCTGGATGGGTTTGCCGACGGCGATACGCGTGTCAGTCGGAACGCACGAAGAAAACGAAAAGTTCCTGAAAGCGCTCGATGCCGCACGCGCGGCCGAGCCACACCCGTCAAAAGCGGAAGTTGCACAATTCCTGGAAGGAGATGCAAGAAACACTTAATGACCCAAAACAGTGAGTGTACCGAGGGCGTTTCCATTCCTGAATCAAGCCAGAAGACCCCTGCCGCAGCCAACGATCCGGCAACGGAAATTCTGAAAACGAGCCGAACGATCGCAGTCGTAGGCCTGTCGAGCCGAAAATTCCGGCCCAGCCACGGCGTTGCCGAATACTTGCAATCTGCTGGATACCGCATCATTCCGGTCAATCCACACGAGAGGGAAGTGCTAGGCGAAAAATCCTACGAGCGGCTAGAGGACATTCCCGAGAAAATGGATATCGTGGACATCTTTCGTCGTTCTGAATTTGTCCCGGAGATAGTGGAATCGGCCATCCGCATTGGCGCCCGCGCGATTTGGATGCAAGAGGGCGTGATCCATCCCGAAGCCGCCGAACGCGCGCGCCGCGCGGGAGTCTTTGTGATCATGGACTCCTGCATCTTGAAAGAACACATCAAGCGCTTCCGTCTCGGTCAGTAGCCCGGCTCGTATTGAGCGCTGTGAATCGCCCCAAGGCGCGATTCACCCCGCCCTGCGCGCGGTACAGCCCCTCAGACTAGATCGAACGCCGGAGCCATGGCAGAAAAAATTCCAGCGCCGTAGGTACGGCACATGCCTCGCACCCTTTCACAAATTCACGGGGAAAATCCGACAACGTTAAAAGCGGTAAAGCACCAGCGCGCGCTTGCCGGGTTCGGTGACCGCCGCCGTCTCGCCATCCGGCGCAATCGCGAAGTTGTGAAATTCCAGGCCGTGAAAGAAGGGTTCGAACTGGCCGTTATATAGCCCGACCCAGACCAGATCGCCCGATTTTTGCGGCTCGCCACGCTTCAGCAACACGCGCTGCTCGCTGCGATCCCACTGAAATTGGCCGATCGCCACGCGAACCTGGACCGGCTTGCCCGGGTTCGCCACCTCGCGCACCTCCAGCGTGTCTCCATTGCGGAAATACGCGATCTTCCTCGCTGACGGCGAAATCGTCAGGAACCCGGCGTATTCTTCGAGCGGCGCGAGCTCCTTGCGCTTTTCGTTCACCAAATCAAGCAGCACGATTTTTGGCGGTGAGATCGCTTGCGTGCTTTCCTCAATCGCAAAAGCCTGGTTCCTCTTGGTGTCCCACGAGACCGCTGAAAAGGTGTGCCCCTCGAAAAGCACTCGTGTTTTCCCATCCGATGGCCGCAGCGCATTCATCTGCGAAAAATTGCCGCTCGTTTTGGAGAGGTACACCAGGGTAGCGCCGTCCGCCAGCCAGTCGGCGTTGAACGCGTCCGCGAGTGTCGAAGTCTTTGATCCTTGAATCTGAATCTGCCGCCCTTCGGCGTCCATCAAGTAAAGGAGCGTGTTGGGCCGGACGGTCTGTTGTTCATCGAGTTGCTGCACCACGGTGCCCTGGGGCTGCGCCATCAAAGACGTATCCATCTTCACCACGATCCTGCGGCTGTCCGGCGACCAGTTCAGCGAATCCACCTGGTAACTGTGCTGCGGCGGAACAGGCGCAGGCTTTTTACCCTTCTTGTCATCTTCGTCGCTCGCCTCGGGCGGCGGCAAATCCTCGTCCGCTCCCGGCGCGGGATTGAACTTGTCGCCGTCAATAATCTTTTTGCGCTTGCCGTCAATGTCTCCGACCCAGAAATCGTCGTGCTCCACGATTATCTTCTTCACGCGCTTCATACGCTGCACGGCGTAAATGATGTGATTGTCCTGCGAGATCGCGAACGCCTGAACGTCCTGGTCGAAGGTCGCAACTGGCTTCAGGTCAGCGAGCGCAATCAGAGGAAGCGCAATCAGCGACAGCGCTGCAAAAAATGCCAATGGAAAATGGCGCGCATCGCGGTGCACCGAATGGACTGGGTTGGTCTTCGGCATCATCAATGAGCTTTTAAGTTCCCGCTGCCTTTTTCTGAATTCTGCGTATCTCTTCGAGCCGCTGACGAATCCGCGCCTCAAATCCCTGGTCCGTGGGATTGTAATATATCTGGCCCGCGAGGCTTTCAGGAAGGCAAGTCATGTCCGTCACTTTCTCTTCCGCATCGTGCGCGTATTGATAACCTTTACCGTAACCGATATTTCTCATCAAGCCCGTCACCGCATTGCGAATGTGCAGCGGAACAGGCTCGGCCAGCGTGCTCTGCAAATCGTCCTGCACCGCGCCGTACGCTTTATACACGGCGTTCGATTTCGGCGCGAGCGACAGATAAACCGCGGCCTGCGCCAGCGCGAGATGGCCCTCCGGCGGCCCGAGCAGTTCGAACGCCTGCATGGCGGCGATGGTCACTTCCACCGCGTGCGGCTCCGCAAGGCCGATATCCTCGCTCGCCATGCGCACCAGACGTCGCGCGATGTACAAAGGATCTTCGCCCGATTCCAGCATGCGCGCCAGCCAGTAAAGCGCTGCGTCCGCATCGGAGTTACGCACCGACTTATGCAACGCCGAAATCAGGTTGAAGTGCTCTTCGCCGGATTTGTCGTAAGGCAGCAGCTTGCGCTGCAGCACGTCTTCCAGGAGTGCCTGCGTCAGCACGCGGCGGCCCTCGGCGTTGGGTGCCGTGCCCATCACGAGCGCTTCCAAAGTGTTGTACGCGGCGCGCGCGTCTCCGTTCGCAAGGATTGCGATGCGTTCCAGAATCTCCGCGGATGCCTCCACTTTTTCTCGGCCGAGCCCACGAACCGGATCTGCGAGCGAGCGCTCCAAGAGCGTCACGATTTGCTCCAGCGTGTGCGCCTTCAGCACGTACACTTTCATTCGCGAAAGCAGCGGCGCAATCACCTCGAACGACGGATTCTCGGTTGTCGCTCCGATCAGCAAAATATTTCCAGCCTCCACGTGCGGAAGAAACGCGTCCTGCTGCGCGCGATTGAAACGGTGCACTTCGTCCACGAACACGATCGTGCGCCGGCCGTAACGCCGCACCGCTTCCGCCTTGGCCATCACTTCCTTGATTTCTTTGATGCCGGAAAGTACTGCGCTGAAAGGAATGAACTCCGATTTCGTCATGCGCGCGATGATCCGCGCGAGAGTGGTCTTCCCGCAGCCCGGAGGTCCCCACAGCAGCAGGGAAGTCAGGTCATCCCGCTCAATCTGCACACGCAAAGGCTTGCCGGGCCCAAGCAGGTCTTCTTGGCCGATAAATTCATCCAGCGTCTGCGGACGCATCCGATCAGCCAGCGGCCGCCCCGCTCGCGATTCTTCTTCCGGCTGAACAGTTTGAAATAGTCCCATCGGTTTGGTTCAGTTCAACATCCCCACAGATGAACTCAGATAACGGCAAATCATTTTAAGAATGGTACCCGGGCGCGCTCTGTTCGCTGTCAGCATTTGCCTTTGCGTTTTGTCTTAATCTATTTCTTGCTTTCATCTGTCTTAATCAGTGTTCATCGGTGGTGCCTTTTCTCTGCCTCGCGGCTTCGTACAAGACAATAGATGCGGCAATGCCAGCATTCAGCGATTCCACAGCGTCCGATATCGGTATAGAGATCCGCGCATCGGCTGCGTGCTCGACCTCCGGCAGCAGCCCCGCACCTTCATTCCCGATAAAGATGGCGACGGAGTCGCGTAGGTGCGCCGCAGGATGCACTTCAGCGGTGGGTTCGTCGGTCGCCTGCGAACTGGCGGCTACAATTTTCACGTCCGCCACCCGAAGCTGCGCGAGCAGCACGGGAACCGCCATGCCTCGCAGCAGCGGCAAGCGCAACGCCGACCCCGCAGACGCACGAACGGCTTTCGGCGACCAAGGATCAGCGCTGCCACGTGTGGTAACCGCGCCAGTCGCGCCAAAGGCTTCCGCAGACCGTACGATCGTGCCGACGTTTCCCGGATCCTGTACGCCAGCCATCACCACCAAAAGAGGAGCGCGGCCGAGAAAGGCGCCGTCAGCCGATGCCGCGCCGCGCAAGACGTCCTCGAATTGCCACGCAGGCTGGCGAAACAGAGCCGCTACACCCTGCGGAGTCTCCGTACCCGCAACGCTTTCGAACAATTTGTCCGTCGTGCGCAGCACACGTGCCCGCGGAATCCCGGTGAGGCTTTCGCTCGCGGCACGCAGAACGTATTCAAGTTCACGCTCTCCGGACTCACTTACGAGCAAAGCCACCGCCTCGAGGCCCGACCGCAGGGAATCCTCCACAAGCTTGCGCCCTTCTACCGCGATTGGATCGTTTTCCGCCGGGCCAGTCCCGCGCAGGGCGGCTCGAAAAGTCTTCAGCCACTTATTGTCGCGGCTGGTAATCAGATCGGCAGTCAAGTGCTCCACCATCCTGCAAGCCTAACAAACGCTCCTCCCGGCGTCGAGTCATCTGACACTCCCGCACCTGCAACTTGCGTCTATCGTGTAGCTTATGGTAGCTTGCCAAGCGAACCTGGGGCGCAACCCGCCGAGAGTGATCATTTGCCTGTCGAAGTCCTAAAAATTTCTGCCGAATCGCCGGAAGATCAATTGGTGCAGTATGCTGCGGGTTTCATCAGACGTGGCAAAGTTGTTGGCATTCCCACTGATACGTTTTACGGCCTCTCGGTCGATCCCTTTAACCTCGCGGCCATCGAAGCTGTATTTCGCGCCAAGGGCCGGCCGGAAACGAAAGCGCTTCCCATTTTGGTGAACTCGATCGAACAAGCCGTAACGCTCGTGCGCGACGTCCCCGATTGTTTCCTGGCCCTAGCAAATAAATTCTGGCCCGGCGGCCTGACTTTGGTGGTCGAAGCCACTCACCGTCTGCCGCTCAAAGTCACCGGAAATACCGGACGGGTCGCGCTGCGCTGGCCCAATTCCCAAGTTCCCGCCGCGCTAATCGAGGCAGTCGGCGGCCCGGTCACGGGCACCAGCGCCAATCTCTCGGGCTTTCCATCCTGCACCAATGCCAGCCAAATCGTGAAGCAACTGGGAGACAGGCTACCGCTAATTTTGGATGCGGGCGATACAGGCGGCGTGCTTGCTTCCACGATTGTCCGCATTGATGGCGATAATTGGACGCTGATCCGCGAAGGCGTAATCCCCGAAGACGAAATTCAAAAGGCGTTGGACAATTAATGCAGGCACCAGCTTGGCAAGCTATTTGAGAAATGCTGAGTTCATAAAATCGTAATCGCCGCTGGGCTCGAGCGCAATTCCCGCCAGACGATCGCGATGCACGCAGACGTTATCCACGTACCAGAGATTGATGTAAGGCTCGTCCTTCGCAACGATTTTCTGTATCTGCGACAGCAGCGCCTTGCGTTTGGCCTGATCCATCTCGACGCGAGCCTGATCGAGCAGGGCATCGAGCTGTGAATTGCGATAGCGCCCGCGATTGGCCCCATCGGGGGGCATCTTCTTCGAACTGAAGACGTATTCGAAAATATCGGGATCGTCGTTGGCCCCTACCCAGCGCAATGAATACAACTGAAAACTTCCGTGCGTGATGTCCGAGTAAAAAGTCGCAAATTCCATGGGCCGAAGCTGCAATGCCACGCCCACTCGCTTCCACTGGTCCGCGATCGCCTCGCTCATTAAACGCGTGGATTCGTCTGTCGAGGTCTTCAACGTGAGACGCATACGCACGCCGTCTGCGCCGCGCGGGAAGCCGGAAGCATCAAGCAGTTGTTCAGCCCGCGCTGGGTCATAGTCATATTGCTGCACGTTCGGTTCATAGGCCCAATGATTCGGCGGCAGCAAACTGGACGCGGGCCGCGCCTGCCCGCGCAGCAAATATTGAACGATGGCGGCTCGGTCGGTGGCGTACGCCAAGGCCTGCCGCACGTCGCGCTTTGCGAGAATTGGGTCATCGAAATTAAAGGCGAGATAGGCCATCGTTGTACCGGGCTGCTGCTCGGCAACTAGCCCGCGTTCTTTGGCGAGCGTGACGACCATATCCGGCGTCAAAGAATTGATCGTCGCATCAGCGGAGCCCTTACGCAATTCGAGCGCGCGCACAAGCGCGTCCGGTACGACGTGCAAACGCAGGTTCTCGATCTTGGGGGCACCGCTAAAGTAGCCGTCGTTGCGAGCCAGCACGATTTCTTCATCCGTGGTAGCGCTGACGAACCGGAAAGGCCCCGTGCCGATCGGATGCCGCGACATTTCCGCGCCCGATCCGCGCGGGACGATGCCAATGCCCGGCGCCGTCAGATTCCACAGCAGCGAAGCGTAAGGCTCGCGCAAATGAATTATCACAGTGGCGTCATCAGGCGCTTCAACGGAGGCCACCAGCTTGAATGATCCGCGCTTGGGAGTTTTTACCGCACCCGAAAGGATCGAATCGAACGTGAATTTCACGTCGGCTGAATTCAATGGGCGCCCGTCGTGGAATTTCACGCCGCGCCGAAGACGAAACACATAGGTCAGCGCATCAGGAGTCTCCCACGATTCCGCAAGGTCCGGAATCACTTTCATCTGCGCGTCGCGCGCCACCAAGCTCGAAAAAATCAGCCCGTCAATGTGTTCTGAATACGAGTCCGCCCCGATGCGCGGATCAAGATTGGTCGGTGAAGCTTCGATCAGGAAATTCACCGTGCCGGAATCCGCAGACGTCCGAGACGAGCCGCACCCCGCAACGAGCACCGCCGAAATGAGCAACACCACACCGAATCCGCGCCTTCCCCCTGCAAGTTGGTGCCTAGCGCGCGTGGCCGTGTACCAGCTTTCCGAGGATTGCCGGATGCTTCGCTCCCGTCGCTGAAGGCAAGTTGTTAGCCCGTCCATGAAATGATTCGTATGCCAGGATCGCAAACGCGAATGCCTCTTTTGCTTCTGCTGGAACGCCGAAGCGAGACGAATCCACAATTTCAAGTCCCGGTAACGCAGCCTTTAGCTGCGCCATCAGCAGCGGGTTTTTTGCGCCGCCTCCCGCGACAATCAATTCATTTACGTGCGCGCGTGAAAAAATAAAGCGGCGGAATCCATCCGCGATGGAAAGCGCCGTGAAGATCGTCACCGTGCGTACCAAGTCTTCGGTCCGCTCCCGCCGTTTCTTCGCCCATGCGAATAATTCCCGAGCATACTCTCCCCCAAATTGCTCGCGTCCTGCGGTCTTGGGCGGAACCTGTCGCAGATAGGGATGCCTTAGCATTTCGTCGAGCAATGGACGGATCACCCGCCCGCGTAACGCGATCCGCGCGTCGTTGTCGTAAGACTTCCGGCCTGCCGAAACTTTTTCGACTAGCGCGTCGATTACCATATTGCCCGGCCCAGTATCGAACGCCAGCACGTCTTCCAAACGCGCGGAAGCCGAGATTAAGGTTACGTTCGCAATCCCGCCGATATTCAGCGCCACGCGCCCGAGTTTTCGATCGCGATACAGCAGATAGTCAACGAATGGCACCAGAGGCGCGCCCTGCCCGCCTGCCGCCATGTCCGCGGGACGAAAATCGCCAATCGTCGTGACGCCAGTGCGCTCGGCAATGACGCTGGATTCGCCAATTTGCAGGGTCGAAGCGATGCGGCGCGGGCCCAGGAATCGCGAAGCCGCACCCTGATGGTAAATCGTCTGTCCGTGCGAGCCGATTAGCGACAGCTTTTGCACCGGCAACCGCCAATGCCTGCACGCCTGGATCGCGGCGCCCGCAAATTCCTCGCCGAGCAGAAAATTCAGCTGGCTGATTTCGGCGCTGGTAGTCGTGCCTCCGTTCGCCAGCCGCAAGATTGCCCGCCGCACGCGTGATGGAAAAGCGACGTGATGATGGCCTTCGAGCGTCGCGGCAATGGAGGGTGGCGCGTCGGAGATGCGCACCAGCGCAGCATCAATGCCGTCGGCGGAAGTCCCCGACATCATTCCCAGTACCAGCATCGGTGAGACGAGTCTAGAATCCGCCCCCCCTCATTTACAACCACGAATTAACCGTGCGTTTACACAACGTCATACGTCGCGGTCGCATTTTCTTGGAGTGCGGGGCTTGCCCCCGCCTTGCGGTTGTAGCCCGGCTCAGAATTTCCCGCGAGGGGCTGCGATCCGCACGACCCTTAGTCGCCGACAGTCCTACGATAATTGCTTCTGCAAGGCTGCCAACAAATTCATCGCCTCCAGCGGCGTCAATTTGTTCAAATCCGCGCCACGAATCGCGTCCAAAACCGATTCATCGATCGCAGCAAAGCTAGTCTGATGCGCCGGTGCGGTTGAAGCGCCGCTCGCCGCCGCACCCGGCGACAACTCTTGCGTCAGTTTCTCCTCGCTCTGTTCGTGCCGCCGCAGAATTTCCCGCGCTCGCGCAATCACGTCATGAGGCAAGCCCGCCAAACGCGCAACTTCGATGCCGTAACTCTTGTTCGCGCTTCCGCGCTCGACGCGCCGCAGAAAAATGATCTCGCTGCCGGCCTCCTGCACCGACACGTGAATATTCTTCACGCCCGGGAGCAACTGTTCGAGCTCGGTCAATTCGTGATAGTGGGTCGCAAAAAGCGTACGCGGCCGCGCGCCGGAGTGAAGCGCCTCGACCACCGCCCACGCAATGGAAAGCCCATCAAATGTCGCTGTCCCGCGACCCACTTCATCTAACAGCACCAAGCTCGCCGCCGTCGCAGTATTCAAAATCGCTGCCACCTCGCTCATCTCCACCAAAAATGTGGACCTGCCGCGCGCCAGATTGTCCGAGGCGCCGATGCGCGTGAAAACCCGGTCCAGCAAAGGAAGCTTCGCCTGCGCCGCCGGAACAAACGATCCCATCTGCGCCAAGATCGAAATCAATGCGGCCTGCCGAAGATACGTGGATTTACCGCCCATGTTGGGCCCAGTAATCAGCAACAGGAATTGCGATTCGTCATCCAGGTACAGATCGTTAGGCACGAACCGCTCGCCGCGCTCTTCCAGCAGCTTTTCAATCACGGGATGCCGCCCAGCGGCGATCATGAGCACGCCGCGCTTGCATTTTTTCGCAAGTGCCTTATCCGTAAATTCCGGCCGCGTGTAATTTCGTGTGGCCGCGATGCGCGCAAAATTCACCAGCACGTCGAGTTGCGCAATCGCCGAAGCCGTGCGCCGCAGCCGCGCCGCCTCCCGCGCAATGGACTCGCGAATTTCTGAGTACAAACGCCGTTCGATCGCCAGTACGCGTTCCTCGGCCGACAACACTTTCTGTTCGTGCTCTTTTAACTCGATCGAAGTGAACCGTTCCGCATTCACCAGTGTCTGTTTGCGCTCGTAGTCCGCCGGCGCCAGATGCAGATTGGCTTTCGAAATCTCAATGTAGAAGCCAAAAACCTGGTTGTAGCGGATTTTTAGAGACGCGATCCCCGTGCGCTTGCGCTCGCGTTCCTCCATCGAAGCAATAATCTGGCGGCCCTGCTTGGTGATGTCATGCAGCTCATCAAGCTCGGCGTCATAGCCGCGGCGAATCACGCCCGGATCGCCCGGAAGGGCAGGGGGATCGTCGGCAATCCCGCGCGCAATCACCTCCCGCACATCCGCCAGCTCGTCGAGTTGCTCGTGCAGGAATGAAAGCCGCGAAGCGTCAGACTCGGAGGTCGAGGAGGCCGAGGAATTAGAGGATGTAGAAGAAAGCGCGCTAGCCAAGAGTTGCCGCAACGCTGGAATGCGATCGAGTGATCCACGTAGCGCCAGCAAATCGCGTGGCGTAGCCACCCCAAGGATCACGCGGCTAGTAAGCCGCTCCAGGTCCAGAATTCCTTCCAGAGTCTTGCGAATCTCTTCGCGAACGACTGTCTGCGCTTTCAGTTCAGCGACTGCATCGAGCCGCTCTTCGATTTCCCGAAGCGAAATCTCCGGCCGCAGAATCCACCCACGTAACAGACGCGCCCCCATGCCCGTCGCAGTATCGTCAATCGCGCGCAACAGCGTCGCAGAAGCATCATCGCCAGTAGAAGGCTCGACCAGTTCCAGATTCCGCGTCGTCACAGCATCCAGAACCATCGCCTCCTGCTGCTCGTAATAAGAAATGCGGTCTAGATGCTCGAGCCCAGCCCCGGCTGGACGCAACGACGGGATCGCCGCCGAATCCTCCGGCGTGCGCGCGCCAATCGCCGACGTTTCGCGCAAATAGTGCACCAGCGCCCCGGCAGCAGCGGTGGCCTGGCCGTGCCCCACGAGGCCAAATCCTTCCAACGCGGCCACGCGAAAATGCTGTTCGAGGATGCGCGCGGCATAGTTCGCCTCGAACACCCAATCGTCTAGTCGCGTTTCGACGGCGCCAAGGCCATCCATTTCGGCGGGCAGGGAAACTGGAAAGAGCGTGGCGGGCCGAGCTAAAAGCACTTCGCGCGGTCTCAAGATCCCGAGCTCATCGCGCAAACGCGCCTCAGCCGTGTCACCGGAGAACTCCGTGGCGCGAAACTCGCCGGTCGAAAGATCCACGAAAGCCAGGCCAATGACAGTCTCAGAAACGCGTCCTCCCGCTCGCCCGGCGCCCGCAGCACCCACTGCCGCAGCGGCCCCAGCCCCCGCGCTTCGCGCCACTGCCGCCAGATAATTATTTTCCTTGGCCTCGACCAGACCCGCACCAGTTGCAGTCCCGGGTGTAAGCACTCGAATCACTTCACGCCGTACAATTTTTTTGCCCGGCCCCGGTACTTCCATCTGTTCGCAGATCGCCACTTTGTGCCCGGCGCGAATCAGCCGCGCAATATAGTTTTCCGCAGCATGATAAGGGACGCCGCACATTGGCACTGCTTGACCTTTTTCCTTGTTGCGCGCGGTGAGTGTGATTTGCAATATCCGCGAAGCAACGACCGCATCGTCATAGAAAAGCTCGTAGAAATCGCCGAGGCGGAACAGCAGCAGGGCCGCCGGATGCTGCTTCTTGACGGCATGGTACTGCTGCATCAGTGGGGTTGTAGGTTCGGTCATGAATGCGGACCGCGCGCCGCGAAACCGAGGGCCACGCATAACCGAAATCATTATCCGGCTCTGAGCGACGGCAGCGATTCGATTATGCTGGCCCGCGCGCGCCTTTGGCAACACCGAGCGCCGCCACGACCGGCACATGCTTTATACTGCGCCGTGCCTCAATCGCGAAAAACAAACTCGGAAATCGAGGTCAAGCTACGGGTCGCCGACATCCACGCGACAGCGCGTGCAATAAAAGCGCTCGGGGCCGCTCCTCACGGCCGCGTCTTCGAACAAAACACGCTCTACGACACGCCCCACTCCGATCTGCGACGCCGCGGATGGCTGTTGCGCGTGCGAATTGAGACCGCAGCAGACAAAACCTCCTCTGAACCTCGGCTTCACCGTGTACTGCTGACCTCCAAAGCGCCCCCACAGCAATCGCGCGGGACCAAGAAGAATCCACGTTACAAAGAGCGCGCCGAACGCGAGGTTGTCGCCGACCCATCGCGCAACTGGCCCGCATCGCTCGCAGTGCTAGGTTGCAAGCCACGCTTCCGCTACGAGAAGTACCGCGCCAGTTTCCGCCTGCGCGGCCTCCACATGGACCTGGATGAAACGCCCGTCGGCGTATTCCTGGAACTGGAAGGCCAGCCCGAAGCAATTGATCGCGTGGCTCGCGCGCTCGGGTACACGCCCGCCGACTACATTCGCGGCACATATTGGGACGTTTACACGGCAGATTGCCGCCGTCGTGGGCGCAAGCCGAAAAATATGGTCTTCCCAGCAAAATAAATCGCGCAAAGGCCCACTCTTTGCTTGACAAACTCAACGTCAGCATTTACTAGTCAATTCGGACAAAAGCGCAACGCAATGGAGCTTCCGTCCAAATCGGAACCGGGAAGTAGCCGCCTCACCCAGCACGCCCAGAATTCTCGGCTAGGGCAGGGAACTTCCCATGCGGTATCGATTCGCTGGACCTGCGAGGGACGCGGGAACAGGGAGGCGAGGCCCGGCCTGAGGTAACGTAGGGCGATTGCCGCACGCCCGAGGCCGGTTCAATTCGCCGGTCCCGGGCATTTTTTTTTGGCCCGCCGCGGTTCCTAGCGCCGGCCTGCCTACCGGTAGGCAAGCCTCTCGCCGGCTTTTCGAATTTGACTTTGCAACGGCTGGCGAGCGCGTTGGACTTTGCGGCTCAACGCTCGAGGAAAAATGGAAGGGCGGGCCTTCAGCCCCTGAAGCCGGGTTTTGAGCATGACGCGAACAGTTAGCGCTAATAGCAACGCACGGGCTGTAAAGGAGTCACCATGCTGCACGCAACCGAAATAATCGGAGCCGAAACGTACGATTCGTTCGGCAACTATGTAGGCCGCGTCAAAGAAATGTTCGTCGAGCCCGCCGACCAACCGAATCGCGTCGCGAAGCTGCTCCTGGGGCGCGGCCAATACCGCGCGCTGCTGGCCCGCTACGACCAGATCGGTTCGGTCGCCCCCGGCAAAATCAAGTTGACCACCGACGAATCGGCGCTCGAGCTCTACCAACCCAACGAGGCTTGGCTCGCAATCGGCAAGGACCTGCTCGACCAGCAAATCATTGACACGAACGGACGGAAAGTCGTGCGCGTCAACGACATCGACCTCGCCGATCAGCGCACCAACGGCAACACCGAGCTGCGAATCACCCAGGTAGACGTTGGCCTGCCCGGCGCCGTGCGCCGCCTATTGCAAGGAATCGTCCCTCCGATGGCCATCCGCCGGATCCAGACAAAATTGCCGCCCCGCAAAATCCTATGGGAGTTCGTCAATCTGATCGAACCGGATCCCTTGCGTCGCGTGAAGCTGCGCCTCTCCAGCGAGAAACTGGCAGCGTTGCACCCCGCGGACCTTGCCGACATCATGGAAGAGCTTTCTCCGGACGAGCGCCAAGGAATCATCTCATCGCTCGACGAGGAAATCGCCGCGGAAACAATTTCTGAACTCGATAAGCGCTTGCAAACACAGGTAGTCGAAAAGCTCGACCCTGAGCGCGCCGCGGACATCATCGAAGAAATGAGTCCGGACGCGGCGGCCGACCTGCTGGCCAGCCTCGAACCGGAAACTTCGCAGGAAGTTCTTGGCGAAATGGAACATCGCGAGGCCCACGACGTCGAACAGCTCCTCAAATTCGAGCAGGACACCGCCGGCGGCATGATGACCACGGAGATTGTAGTCGTCGGCGACGAAGCCACTCGTGGCGAAGTCGTGGATTACATCCGCTTCCACGAAATCTCGCCCGACCAAATCGACAACGTAATCCTGATCAATAAAGACGCCGCGTTGGCCGGGACCGTCCCGATCGCGCGCCTGCTGCTATCGGATTCGGACCAGCGTATGTCGGAGCTCGCGTTCGAGCCCCTGCTCTCAGTCACGCCCAATGCGCACGATAAGGAAATTTTCGAGCTGTTCGATAAGTACAATCTGCGGAGCCTGACCGTCGTCGATGGCGACATTCATCCGATCGGCACCATCACCGTGGACGACGTAGTGAGCCGCATGCGCGCCAAGCTCTAGCAGCGCCTTTTCTTTAGGCGTCATCCTGAGCGCAGCGAGGGCCGCCTGCCGCAGGCGGGAACCTCTCTTCGCTTTTTTCTGATTGAGCAAGAAGCTAGCATGGCCCAAGAAACCACCAACCCGACAGCACTAGCCACGTGGAAAGCGCGCGGGACGAACTTCATGCGCCGCACCCGCATGATGCGCCGGCGTTTGGCCCTGTTATTGGCGGTAGTCGGTCCCGGCCTGATCACCTCAAACGTGGACAATGACGCCGGCGGCATCACCACCTACACCGCCTCCGGCGCTCAATTTGGCTACACCCTACTCTGGTCGCTGATTCCCATGACCATCGCCCTCTACGTCTCCGAGGAAATGTGCGCGCGCATGGGCGTCGTCACCGGTAAAGGCCTCTCCGACCTGATCCGCGAAGAGTTCGGCTTCCGCTCCACGTTCTTCGTAATGATTGCAGCATTGGCCGTGGACCTCGGTAATACCGTCGCCGAGTTCGCGGGCGTGGCGGCGTCCATGCAAATTTTCGGCGTCAGCAAATATATTTCCGTGCCCCTCGCGGGAATCGCCGTGTGGTTCCTGGTAGTAAAGGGAAGCTATCGCCAAGTCGAAAAAATATTTCTCGTCGCCTGCGGCTTTTATCTCACCTACGTGGCATCTGCATTCTTAGCGAAACCCGACTGGCTGCTCGCCGCCAAGGAAACCGTCAGGCCCACGCTGCACTTCAGCACCGACTATCTCCTAATGCTCACAGCGCTAGTGGGCACCACAATCGCGCCCTGGCAGTTTTTCTATCTACAAGCCGGATTCGTCGAAAAACGCGTCGGCCCCAAGCAATATAAACACGCTCGCCTGGACGTGCTGGTCGGCAGCATCTCCTGTATGGTGATCGTTTTCTTTATCATTGTGTGCTGCGCGGCCACGCTCAATAAAAACGGCATGACCAACATCACTGACGCGGCGCAGGCAGCGGCCGCACTCGTGCCGCTGGCGGGGAAATGGGCAGGCTACCTTTTCGCGTTCGGGCTGCTCAATGCGTCGCTCTTCGCGGCATCCATCTTGCCGCTCTCAACGGCTCACGTGATCTGCGAAGGCCTCGGCTTCGAAGCCGGGCTCGATCGCAAGGTTCAAGAAGCCCCGGCATTCTACTCGCTCTACACCGGCCTGATTGTTGCCGGCGCCGGCATCATCCTGTTGCCCAAAGCGCCGCTATTCAAAATCCTGGTGCTCTCGCAGGTGGCCAACGGAGTGTGGCTCCCCGTGGTGCTGATTTTCGTCCTCCTGCTGATCAACCGCCGCGACCTGATGGGCGATCACACCAACACCTGGGGATTCAACATGGTCGCCTGGGCCGCCAGCATCATCATGATCATCTTGACCTTCGTCCTCGTCTACGCCGCCATCTTCCAACCCTCCAGCGCAGGTCTAGTCGGCACCCTGATCCATTCGCCGTGAAACAAAGGCCAGGCGAAACGTTCCGGCCAGCCACTTGCAAGTAGCAGCGGTGTTTCTCGTCGGCCCGCGGCCCTCAGGGTAATCGGCTAGTTTCCGATGACACCTCACAGCTCGCTGAGCGATCAGAAAACTTTTGGTCCAACTGGCACTTTCCTACCGCGAATCAGTGGCAGCCGAACCAGCGCCAAACCCCGCGACGGAATTCGAAAAGATCCACTACAGAGTACGAGTACGGCGCTTTCCCCAATCGGGGCGCTAGGCAGCGCGCTTCACCTTGCTTGGCATCACTCCCTGTGCTAGCTTTCCTCACTGTCTGTCCTCGAGCGAAACCGAGTGAAAGCAAGCGAACTCCTAGAAGCCGCCAGCCGCGAAGAAGCGGAGCTTCTCGAAAAAATCGACTTTCGGCAACTGCCCGAACACCTGGCCGTAATTATGGACGGCAACGGCCGGTGGGCGCAGCGGCGTCATTTGCCGCGCGTCGCCGGACATCGCGCGGGAGTGAAAGCCGCGCGCGAAATCATCGAAACCTGCGCGCGCTTGAAACTTCCATGCCTAACGCTTTACGCATTCTCGCTCGAAAACTGGCGCAGGCCGCAGGCCGAAGTGGACTTCCTCATGCGCCTGCTGCGTGAGTATCTGAAGCGCGAGTTACCCTCCATCCACAAAAATAATATTCGCCTGCTGATCATAGGCCGCTCCGAACAATTGCCGGAAGCGGTCCGCAAGGACATCCAAAGCGCCATGAGCTTGACCGCCAAGAACACCGGAATGAAGCTGGTCGTCGCTCTGAATTACGGCGGCCGTGCGGAATTGGTGGATGCCTTCAATACCATCCTTCAACAAGTGCGCTCGAATGGCATGGCCGCGTTCGAGGCCGATGAAAAAACCATCTCCGGGCATCTCTATACCGCCGGGCTGCCCGATCCCGACCTCCTGATTCGTACCAGCGGTGAAATGCGCGTGAGTAATTTCCTGCTCTGGCAGATTGCCTACGCCGAGATTTATGTCACGGAGACCTTGTGGCCCGATTTTTCCCGCGCTAGGCTTCTCGAAGCGCTGGTGGATTTTCAAAAACGTGAGCGGCGTTACGGCGGCCTGGGCACTGCCCGCGAACGCGCCAAGGGATTGGCCGCAGCGTACGGCAAGTCCGGCCGGGGCTGACGCCGGATGCTCCTGCGCATTGCCACCGCAGCCGTTCTGATTCCCATCGTTGTGGCAATTGTGTGGTGGGCGCCGCCAGTCCTGCTCGCCGCGCTCGCGGCGCTCATCGCGATCCTCGCGCTATTGGAATTCTTTGATCTGGGCGACCGCATCGGCCTGCGCGCATTCAAAAAGTGGTCGCATTTCTGCACGGCGCTGATTTTCTACGCGCAATATTCCGCGGGCTTCCTCATCAAGCATTCTTTCTCCGAAGGCATCTCCATCGTGCGCGATGCCGCAGGCGGCGCGCTTTCCATCGAAGCCGCACTGCTCATTTTTATATTCGGGTGCGTTTCGATAGGCCTCTCGACGCGCCGCCCGTTGCACGAAGTTCTGCCCGGCATCGCCATCAGCGCGGCGGGAATTCTTTTCATTGCGCTGCCGTTCAGCTACATCGTCCGCCTGAATGAAATCGAACAAGTCGGCAGGCAGCTTGTCCTCTTCACGCTCGTCCTGGTCTGGGCGGGAGACATGCTCGCCTATTTCGTCGGCAAGGGTCTGGGCCGCCTGCCCATGGCCCCGGCGTTGAGCCCCAAGAAAACCTGGGAGGGCGCCTTGGGTAACGTCATCGCGTCAATGCTAATGGGCGTATTGTTTGCACGCTGGATGCAGATGGATGTGACCATCCCGCTCGTCATCGCAGGTGTCGCAAATATCGCCGGGCAGGCCGGCGATTTAATCGAGTCGGCTTATAAACGTGGCGCCGCAGTGAAAGATTCCGGAGCGTTGTTGCCAGGCCACGGAGGAATGCTCGACCGCATCGATAGCCTGATTCTGGCAGCCCCGGTAGTCTGGACCCTCTATCAGTGGCTAGGCCCACGGCGCTAGCTGCGAACGGCGTTCGCATAATCCACCAAACGCCTATAAAATAGAACTGCCTGTCTATGAAACGAATCTCTATACTGGGCTCAACCGGCTCCATCGGCCGCCAATGCCTCGACGTTGTCACTGCACATCCAGGCAAGTTCCAAGTAGTGGCTCTAGCCGCTGGTTCCAACGTGAGTCTCGCCGCCGAGCAGACACTGAAACACAGTCCGCAAGTTGTATCGGTAGCCACCGAAGCCGGCGCCCGTGAGCTATGCGACGCTCTCAAAAAAGCTCACACCGCCAAAAGCCAGCCGCAACCCGAAATTCTGTTCGGCCCGGAAGGGATGGAGCGGGTCGCCACTTATCCCGACGTGGAGATGGTGCTCTCAGCAGCAGTGGGAGTTGTCGGCCTTCCCGCAACCTACAAAGCGATCGAGCAGGGCAAACATATCGCGCTAGCCAATAAAGAAGTAATGGTCGCGGCGGGCGAAGTCGTCACCACGGCCGTAAAACGCTCGGGCGTCGCCCTGCTCCCGGTAGACAGCGAACACAACGCCATTCATCAGTGCCTGCGCGCGGGAGAGAATCGCGAAGTAAAGCGCCTGATATTAACAGCATCGGGCGGCCCATTTCGCAGAACGCCTGTGTCACAGTTTAAAAAGATCACAGCAAAACAAGCGCTGGCGCATCCAAATTGGAAGATGGGGCAGCGGATCACCATTGATTCCGCGACGCTCATGAATAAGGGCTTCGAGGTGATTGAAGCGAAGTGGCTTTTCGGAATGGACCTCGACAAGATCCAAGTAGTGATCCACCCGCAGTCCACGATTCACTCCATGGTCGAATTTGTGGATGGTTCAATCCTGGCACAACTCGGCCCAACGGACATGCGCATGCCGATTCAATATGCGCTAACCTATCCCGAGCGGATTCCGTCGAATGGATATGCCCTTGATTGGTCCGCGATGCGCAGGCTGGATTTTGAGGACGTACCGGCGAAAAAGTTTCCGTGCTTAACCCTGGCCCAAGAAGCGCTGCGGCAAGGTGGACCGTTGCCGTGCGCGTTGAACGCGGCCGATGAAATCGCAGTGGCGGCTTTCCTGGAAAAGAAATTGCCGTTTCTAGGCATCGCGGCAGTTATCGAGTGGGTCCTGGAAAAGATGCCGCGTACGCCCATGCGCGCCATTGAAGATGTACTGAACGCCGACGCCGAAGCGCGCCGGCTCGCTCGCCTGGAAGTCGAGCGTAGGAAAAACTGAAATGCAAGTTAGCGAGCTGCCGGAAAATACCAGGTTTTCAAGAGGGGCGGAGTTTTAGCTCCGACATAGAGCTTCGCCAACCCTCACGGGCTTTAGCCCTTAGGGCAAGAATTTGACCTTTCAAAACTTTTAGGGGTGTCATGGCTAATTTTCAAAACGCAGTCATAGCGATCTTATCGGTCACCGTCGTGCTCGGCATCATGATTTTCGTGCACGAGTGGGGACACTTTATTGCCGCGAAGCTCTCCGGCGTCAAAGTCGAAGTCTTTTCCTTTGGTTTCGGGCCCCGCCTCTTCGGCGTGAAGCGCGGCGACACCGACTACCGCCTCAGCGCCCTTCCGTTCGGCGGCTACGTGCGCATGGCCGGCGATAATCCGATTGAAGAGCGCACCGGCGCCGACTACGAATTCTTGTCCAAGCCCCGCTGGATACGCGTGCTGATCGCCTGCGCCGGACCGGCCATGAATATCATTCTGGCCTTTTTCATTTTCTGGGGCATCTTTTGGGTTGTCGGCACTCCGTCAGAGGATTATCTCCGTCAGCCCGCTCAAGTAGTAGCCATCCCGCAGAGCGCCCCTCCCGCATCCGGCGTGCAGAGCGGTGACCAGATCGTTGACGTCAACGGAAAGAAAACTCCCACGTGGGAGTCGGTCTTCACCCAACTGAAAGACGCGCAGCCGAACTCAACCTTCACCTTTGACGTCTCGCGCAGCGGCTCGCAACAGAAGCTCACCGGAACGGTTCCTACGCCTCCTGGAAGCATCGATTCGGTGTTGGGATATCCTCTGGTGCCGCCTGTCGCCGACGAAATTGGAATCGGCACTCCTGCCGAGCGCGCCGGCATGCGAGAGGGCGACAAAATCATCGCGATGGACGGCAAACCCATCATCACGTGGCCGCAATTGGTAGAAGGTGTGCGCCACTCTGATGGCCGCCCCATTCAGTTCACGGTGCTGCGCGACGGCAAGGAAGTCACCTTCGAAATCGCTCCGGTACGGGGAATGAGCGTGGACGGCAGCACGGTCTGGCAGGTCGGCGTGTCCCCCAAAGTGCAGGAACAATTTGAACGGCAGAGCGTGGTCTCCGCAGTGAAGGTTGCCGCAGTTCAAACAGCTCTCGGCATGAAACAAATCGGCACCGTACTCGGCGGACTCTTCACCGGGAAAGTAAAAATTCGGGAGCTGCAAGGTGTAGTCGGCATCGCGCGCGAATCAGGACGCGCCGCCAAACGCGGCCCTGTGGATCTGGTGTGGCTCATGGCCATCATCAGCTTGAACCTCGGCCTGCTCAACCTTCTTCCGATCCCGATTCTCGACGGCGGCCACGTATTGATGCTGGCCATCGAAGGGATCCTGCGCCGCGATCTCAGCTTGGCCGTAAAAGAGCGCTTCGTGCAAGTAGGGCTCGTATTCCTGCTAGGCATCTTCGCATTTGTGATGTACAGCGACATCTTCAAGCTGGTGCAAAGCCACCCCTAGATAAACGATGCCGCACTTGCCGCCGACTCTTCGCCTGTGATTTTGTAGCGGCCGCTGTGTCCCGCGCCTTACGGGACGCAGCGGCTACGTCATGGTCCGCCATTTGCACGCATGCCCTTCGTAGTCACATGAACCGCGCCAGCATCACCGACACGATTTGATATAATCTTCCGGTACCCATGACCGCCACTCCCGCACATCGCGTCTCGACCGGAGAACGCATCAACCATGAGGCGCCCGGACGCCTCCAGCGCGAACTAGGCGCCCGCGGCATTCGCCTCACGCGCCAACGCCGGGTTCTTCTGCAAGTGATGGAATCCGCCCGCCGCCACCTGGACGCCGGAGAAATCCTGGAGCGCGCGCGCAAACTCGATTCACGCGTCACTCAAGTGACCGTCTACCGCACCATAGATCTACTAAAGCGCCACGGTTTGATCGATGAGCTCGACCTGCTTCACCTTCGCGGCGATCGCCACTTCTACGAAAGCCACGGCCCACGCGATCATATCCACGTAGCCTGCCTGCGCTGCGGCAAAGTCCGCGAGTTCGAAAGCGAGTTATACGAAGAGCTGAAAACTCAAATCGCCCGCGACTGCGGAATCGAAATAACAGTCTCCCGCACGGAAGTAGGCGGCCTCTGCGCCGATTGCCGAAAGCAGTAACCCCGACGCGCGTCAAAGAGCCGCAACAAAAACAAAATTCGAATTAGCTGACGACCTGCAAAGCGCGCGTGCTGGCTCCGAATTTGACTTCGTAGCGGCCGACTTTAGTGTGCCATCGATGTTATTTTGCGGATCAGCGCTGGAGGCGGGGCAGAGGCGAAACATACCAGCTCCCTAGGTGCGGCACAAACTTTTGAAGACATTTCCGAACGAATCGGCGAATCTGCTTTTGAACTGCGATGAGGAAGCGCCGGTAGACTGCGTTTTTCGTCAACGATCAATACGGCATCGCGCCGTATTTGCTCTCAAACTCCGCGAGCGGCACCATGTCAATCGCATCCCAGGGGCACCCTTCCAAAAACGCCCCATCCGGACCTTTGCTGGTGCACAACTTGCAGCCAATGCACAGAATAGGATCGACGAGGATCTTGCCAAACGGTGGATGGTCCTGATCCGGAACCCAGAACATGCACTCCGCAACAGGACAGTACTCGACGCACGCCGGCGATCCCGAGCATCCTGTGCACATTTCATTGATCACCGCGACGATGTGAGGTTTGCGCTTGCGGCGGGTGGTTGTCCCGTCTGAGATCGGATGCCACTTCTCGACTTGGCCGTTCACAAACTTTGCGACATCCAGGGCAACGTCAGCCAATGCACCCTCCGTCTCAATCGAAATTAAGCAACATTCTCTTCGCAAGGGGCAGGGAAGTCAACCGCCGCTACTTGGTCAGTTCCCGATTACGCGACGAAGCGCTCCTAATCTTGCTCACCGATACTTTGCACGTGCGTCTACCCGTACGACAAGAACAACTCCTTGCGTCCCTGTTGCCACGCCGCTCTAAGTTCGGGCGTCGTGATGTCCCAATCCGGTCGGCATTTCTTGGTGACAGCGCCCGGCCGAAAAACCAATAGCCATTGCAGATCTGATCTAAGCTGGAACAGTCATGACGGCGGAAAAAACGACGATGGCCTTCGGCCGGCACGTCTACGGCCTGGGCGTGATGGCAGTGGGGATGGCATCCCTGGTGTTTCGGGACTTCGACCCGGGGCAGCCGGTGCCCAGGAACTTTCCCGCTCGCACCGCCCTAGCCTGTGTCGCCGGTGCGTTTATGGTCGTCGCGGCCACGGCGGTCGAGTGGCGCCGAACCGTGGCCTGGGGCGCCGCGGCGCTGACCGTCTACTACACGCTCTTTGTCGTCATCCTGACGAACGGCCGCCTGCTGCTCACTGACTACGCCGTATACGTCACCTACGAAAACGTCGCCATGCAGCTCGCGATCGCCGTGGGAGCGCTGATCATCTACGCCAGCACCGCCAGGATCGATGCGGCTCGGGCCGCACGCCTGACGCGGCTGGGCCAACTGGCGTTTGGAGTTTGCGCGCTGGTATTCGGCGGAGCGCATTTTGTCTATATGAACATGACCGCGCCGCTGGTCCCCAAATGGCTGCCGCCTTCGCAAGTTTTCTGGGGTTATGTGACCGGAGTCTGCTTCGTCGCGGCGGGCGTGGCGATGCTGACCGGTGTGCAGGCGCGACTCGCCGCGATCCTGGTGACCGCGATGCTCGCGTCCTTCGGCCTGCTGGTGAACGAGCCGATGCTCATCTCCGATCACTCGAGCCACTCGAACTGGACCGAGAGCGCTGTGAATCTCGCGGTGGTTGGCGCCGCCTGGGTGGTGGCGGACTCGCTGACGCGGCCAAGGCGCTAGAACATTTTCGATTGACTGTTCTTTCTCGCAATGTACAAGATGGCTTTTTCTTAGTTGTGCCCGACATCCAGAGCAACGTTAGCCAAAGCACCTCCGTCCCAATCGAGTAGACTCCAAAGCGACTTCATGTCGACTGCTGTGTCATTGTCCCAGCGAGGAGCAGCCCCTCCTAATCCTGCTCCCCGATACTTTGCACGTACGTCTTTCCGTACGGATAGAACAGCTCTTTGCGGCCTTGCTGCCACGCCGCTTTCATTTCGGGCGTGGTGATGTCCCAGTCCGGGCGGCATTTCTTGGTGACGGCGCGCAGGTCCTGGCGCAGATCTTCCATCGTGGGCCGGCCAAAGAACCAGTAGCCGTTGTAAATCTTATAAATCACCAGCCCAGGCTCGAGGATGATCACGTGCGGGATCATGGGATTGTTGACGGGATCGGTGTATTCGGCGATGTCGAGATCCTTTTGGACAATACGTCCGGCGTCAGAGAGGAACGGCCAGTGAGCGCCGACTCCGGTGCGGTATTCATTCGTCTGAGTAATATTGTCGGTGCTAATCGTGACCAGCCGGCAATATCCAACCTCGATCTCACGATGGAGTTGCACAAGCCCTTCTGCCTGACGGCGGTCCTTGGGGCAAAAGCCTCCGCGGCTCAGAACGAGAACCATCGGATGTGGTCCCTGCAGTTCAGAAAGCTTCCGCCGCTTCGCAGTATGGTCGGAAAGCTCATAATCGGGGAACTTAGCTCCAGGAACAATGTCAGCTCGCATCAGAGACCTCCACCGTTAGATAGATGTGCGTCGCCGCACTACGACTCAACGGTTGGTCGCCGGGTTCTCGCGCTGGCTCAGCCGCGCCGTAAACGCCGCACAACGAGTGCGGCTTTAAGCCTCTGAGGCTACGAACTTCCAGTTCTCACACAGGCTCTGAAACCTCAGCGGGAGCGGCCGAGGAACTCCCGGACAATCATCGCGATCTGATCCGCCGCGGTATCCAGCGCGAAATGCCCTCCATCGACGATGTGGACTTCGGCCTTTGGCACATCGTGGCGATAGGACTCCGGCTCCGAGGGATCGAACGAGGACTCATACTTGCCCCAGATCACCAGCAAGCGCGGCTGCTTTTCGCGCATCCAAGCCTGCCACTTGGGGTAGCTGTCAACGTTCGTGCGGTAGTCGTAGAAGAGGTCGCTTTGAATCTCGATTTGCCCAGGCTGGTTGAGAAAATAAAATTCATCGGTCCAGAGATCGGGGTCATGGCGTTCCACATCAGGGTCGTCGCCAACATGCCGCGCCCGCGTCGTCGCCAGCGACAACAAATTGGTGCGCAACGCGCTTTCGTTGGCAGCGCGATCGGCCCAAAACGCCCGCCGCGTCTTCCAATTCGCTCCGAGGCCTTCGTTGTGCGCCACGGCGTCCTGCACGACCAAGGCTTCCACTCGATCTGGGTGCGCCAGGATCATGCGAAAACCCACGGGTCCGCCGTAGTCCTGCATGTAAAGCGTGTAACGCGAGAGCCCCATCGCTTCGGTGAAGTGATTCATGACCTCAGCGATGTGGTCGAACGTGTGCGCGAATTGTTTCGGATCCGGCCAGTCGCTGTGTCCGAAGCCCGGGTAATCGGGCGCCACAAGGTGATAACGATCAGCAAGCCGCGCGAAGAGAGGCTCGAACATCCGCGACGAAGAGGGAAGTCCGTGCAGCATCAAAAGCGTCGGCGCGTCTTTCGATCCCGCCTCCCGATAGAAAATGGAAAGCCCGTCAACCTTCACCGTGCGATAAGACACGTCGTGCGGCATTGTAATCGTGATCCTTTCTTGACCTTCCAGATGACCGCTAGCAAACCCAAGCAACAGGAGTAATGCCGCATACTTCGCGATTGTTCCAACTCTCATGGGTCCTTCAGGCCCCTGCACCATGGGACGCAGAAGAACTCGAGCGTTTCTCTCGTTGGTTCGCGCTCCACTGCATCACCGGACCTGCGATTTCAGAAATCTCCTCAACCAATGAGCTCAAGAAAGCCGTCACGTCGCTGCACGCCGAAAGATTGGCGCTTTGCCCGGCCCACATCGGCACAAGATCCGAACGCCCCGCCACCTCTGCCGCTATCGACAGGTTTCTGATAAGTCCTCGTTGCAGCGGATATGGCAAAATCTCGACGCCTTTCGCGTTCAATTCATCCATCAAACGGTTGCGAATTCCCCGTGCGAGTCTCCCCGTGAATCCCTTCGTCAAGCCGGTGCGTCCGGCTTTTCTTCCGAGCAAAGCCTCGCGATGAAGGCGGCTGGCCCCGGATTCCTCGCATGCCAGGAATACCGTTCCCATCTGCACGGCTTCGGCACCGAGGGCCAACGCGGCGATTACGCCCCGCGCGTCTCCAATACCACCCGCGGCGATCACTGGCACGTCCACGACGTCTACAACCTGCGGCAACAAAGAGAACGTGCCAGTAAGCGAATCCTCCGCGGCCCGCAGGAATGAACCGCGATGCCCTCCGGCTTCAAAGCCAGAAGCAGCGACAGCATCCACGCCGGCATCGCGAAGCGCCGCAGCCTCATCGGGCGTGGTCGCCGCGCCAATCGTTACGATGTCCTTCGCCCGGCACTCGTCCAAAATCTCTCGCGGCGGAATCCCATAGATGAAGCTGAACGCCGGCACCTTCGCGTCCAGCAACACGCGAGCCTGATCCTCAAGTCGGATCGGGGAATGCGGCTTGTAAGCAGGACGAGGCGCTCCCAACTCAGCAAGATGGTCGGCAAGCGGCGCGAGGCTCCGGTTGAACGCGCTTTCATCCGATGTTCGGGCGCTTTCGTCCTCCATCGACACCCACAAGTTCATGGCGAACGGTTTAGGTGTAAGCGAGCGAATCTGCGCGATCACGTCTTTGATCGCTTCCGGCGCCAAGGAGTGTGCGCCAAACGATCCAAGTCCACCAAAGTTGGAAACGGCTGCCGTCAATCTTTGCGATGAGAATCCGCCGAACGGACCTTGAATGATGGGGTAGTTAATCCCTAGTTTCTTCGTGAGCCGGTTCCGATTCCACGCGGCAGGCTTCATGCGGACACCTCGAAGATCAATTCCAGCTCCACTGGGACGCCAAGCGGGAGGCTTGCGACGCCATACACCAAGCGGCACGGGTTCCTCTGTTTTCCGAACACGTCCTGCAGCAACTCTGAAGCGCCGTCGGCGATTCTCGCCTGCTCGCGCACATCTCCGACAGTCGCCACCGACACGCCGAGCCGCACAACCCGTGTCACTTTGTCGAGCGATCCCAAATGCTGTCGCGCAACAGCCAGAGCGTTGAGCGCAGCGAGACGAGCCGCCTTGCCCGCCGCCTCCACATCGAGCTCGGCGCCCACGCGCCCAATGAATTTCGCCACGCGGCCTTCCGTGGGCATCATTCCGGTCAGAAAAAGGAGATTGCCCGTCTGCACCGCCTCCGCGTAGACGCCGAAGGGCGCGGGTGGCGCCGGCAGCTGTGTGCCGAGTTCTTTCAATCGCTGTTCGGCGCTCACCGGGGGAATCCCTTCGCGACTCGCCATTTGCGCTTTCGCATTTGTGCTCATGTTATATGTCTCCTGTTGACGACAAATCGATGTTGCCGCGTGTAGCAAGGAAGACGGCGCGCGCTCGTTGAACTGCTTGACGGCTACCAGCGTCCAGCATGAGCGCCACCATCCACGTGAAGTATCTCCCCGGTCACTTGCGCTGCCTCCGCCAAGTAAAGAACGGCATCCACCACGTCTTTGATCTCCACAATTTTCCCCATCGGCTGCAACGTTCTTAGATAGTCCTTGGGATCATTCTTGTGCAGCGGCGTGTCCACGGTGCCGGGCGCTACGGCGTTGAAGCGAATGCCTTCTTTCGCATACTCGATCGCAAGATGGCGGGTCACGGTATTCAGCCCGCCCTTCGTAATCATAGAAACCGAGGCGTTCACGCCGGAGATGGGTTGATCGGCAAGTGCCCCGGTGATGGTCACGACGTTCCCCGCCTTCTGTTTCAGCATTTGTTTCACCGTGAGCTGCGTGATGTAGATAAAGCCAAATAAGTTGACTGACACCAGGGCGTTGAAATCCTCGGTAGTAAAATCCGTGAAGGGCTTGACGTAGAAGATTCCGGCGTTATTCACAAGAATATCGATGGTTCCGAAGCGCTTGATTGCTGCATCGACCACTTTGGCTGCGGTCTCCTGCTTGCCGATATCGCCATCGACCACAACCAGGCTCGGTGAGGCGGTAAACGAGCGACTGGCATTGAGAGACGTCGCGACGAGGCTATAACCCCGCTTCAGGAACTCCTCGACCAAACCCGCTCCGATACCGCCCGACGCTCCCGTAACGATTGCTGTCTTCTCGCCTGACATACACGCCTCTTTCTTTGGAAGCTCGGCTCCAACGTATCGTTGCGGTTAAGTCTGGGGCGTGGGTCCTACGCGTCTGCAACTTCACATTGTCAGCACGACGCGGAACTGTGCCTTGCCGCTCATCATGCGCGCGTAAGCCTCGCCGGCCTTTTCGAGCGGATAGGTTTCGATCATGGGACGCACGCCGGTTAGTTCGGCGAAGCGCAGTGTGTCCTCGGCGTCGGCTGGCGTGCCCGAGGCCCAGCCTTGAATATTTCGGCTTCCGTTTACGAGCTGTACCGGGGTGACCTGGATCGGCTCAGATTCCACACCTACCACCATGAGTTTGCCGTTGGGCGCGAGGCCGTCGATCACGTCAGTCATCGATTTGGAACTTGGCGCCGTGCCTAAAATCACCTGTGCGCCGCCCATTTTCTGCAATTCCTCGGCCGGGTTCGTCAGTTTGTTATCGATATACACGCTTGCACCCAGTTTCCTTGCGAGCGCTGCGCTTTCGGATCCGCGGCCAACAGCTGCGACCTTGTAGCCGAACTTGTTCGCGAATTGAATTCCAAGGTGACCCAACCCGCCGATGCCCAGCACGGCAACCAGGTCGCCGGGCAGGGCACCGCTGTGGCGCAGCGCGTTGTAGGTAGTGATTCCAGCGCAGAGCAGGGGAGCTGCTTCCACGTCGCTCAGGCCTTCCGGCATCGTCGTCAATGCCTCCACCGGAGCCACCATGTATTGCTCGTATCCCCCGTCATAACTGATCCCCGGAATTTTCAGATTGCGGCAATTGCGGAAATCTCCGCGTCGGCACGAAAGACACGTGTTGTCATGGCCGCCGTGCCAGCCGACGCCGATGCGCTGTCCTTTCTTCCACTCGGACACGCCGTCACCCAGCTCGTCAATGATGCCCACCACTTCGTGTCCTGGAACGCGGGGATACTGAATTCCTGGCCAATATCCTTCTTTCGTGAACACGTCGCTGTGGCAGACGCCGCAAGCCTGCACCTTGATGCGCACTTGCGCTGCGCCCGGCTTGGGAATCTCGCGGTCGACGATCTCGAAATCTGCGCCCGCCTTCGCAATCTGCGCTGCCTTCATTGGTGCCATTCCAACTTTTGTAGTTGCCATAACGCCTCCTTATGAAATGAATTTCATTCATGCCGGGATTGTCCCGACGCAACCGCACGCCCTATGTCCACTTCTCCCGTGGCAGCACCATGTATTGCCCCACGCCGTTTCCGAACGACCAATCTTCCGGCTTGCTCTCAACTAAATTGATCAGCACGTCCTCGGGACGCAATTTCGGCTTCTCTTTCAGCAGCTCGACGACACGTCCGTAGAACGCCTGCCTCTTGGCCGCGTCCCGGCCAGACAACAAGGTTATCTGCACGAATATGACGTCGTTGCTGCGCGCGATGTCCAGGTCATCGGGACTGTAGACGAGATGGTCCGGATCGTGTTCTGTGATCACTTGAAAGTTATCTCGCGCGGGGGCGGCGAGCACCTCGACGATTGCACGAAGCACCGATTCGCTCACTGCGCGCACGTACTCGACCGGCTTTCCTTTGCGCAAATCGATTCGTACCAGCGGCATCTGCTCACCTCGGACTCAGGGACGGTGAATGAGCATCTCGGCGTAACTAAGCTTACGCGAAGTTTGACCAGGGGGGAATCTGTCTGTGGATTACGATCTTTTGTTGCGGTTTTTGATCACGGTTTTTGTGAATTGTACGGACTAGACAAACGCGCGAATCACCGCGTCCGTAAACTCCGCAGTTGAAGCCGTACCGCCCACATCGCGCGTTAAGTGCTTACCCTCGCGGTACACCTTGTGAAGCGCGTCTTCCACCTTCTTGGCCGCGGCCGTTTCCTCGATATGCCGTAGCATCAGTAACGCGCTCATCAAAAGCGCCGTAGGATTCGCGAGACCCTTGCCGGCAATATCGGGCGCGGTGCCGTGGACCGCCTCAAACACCGCGATCGTCTCGCCCATGTTTGCGCTGGGCGCAAACCCCAATCCGCCGACCAGCCCCGCCGCGAGGTCGCTCATGATATCGCCATACAGATTCGTCAGCAGCAGCATGTCGAACTGGTTTGGATTGAGCACCATCTGCATGCAGGCATTATCGACAATCAATTCCTTATACTCGATGTCCGGATAGTTCTCCGCCACCTTCCGGACCGACGTCAGGAACAGGCCGTCGGAAAGCTTCATAATATTGGCTTTATGGATGGCGTGAATCTTCTTGCGCCCGAATTTCCGCGCGAACTCAAACGCGAACTTCGCCACCCGCGTCGAAGCCTTTTCCGTGATGATCTTCAGGCTCTCCACCACCCCCGGAACCACCGTATGCTCGAGCCCGGAATACAAGTCCTCGGTGTTCTCGCGAATCAAGACCAGGTCCACATTGGAAAAGCGCGCCTGCACGCCTTCCAGATTCTTCACCGGCCGCACATTGGCATACAGCTCCAATGCTTTGCGCAGCGCCACATTGATGCTGGGGGGCCCGCCCGCAACCGCAGTGGCCATCGGGCCCTTTAGCGCCACACGGTTCTTGCGGATGGATTCCAGCACCCCAGCCTGCATGAAATCAATGCCGCGGCGCTCAGCCTCCGCCCGCGCCGGCATCTCCTCCCAATTAATTTCCACGCCCGCCGCATTCAGTATTTGTTTGACCGCGCCAGATACTTCCGGACCAATCCCGTCGCCAGGAATCAAAGTAATGGTATGTTTCATCGTAGGCCGTTTATTTTATGGGAATCCAGCTCCGATGTACACGGGCTGACACCGGCCGTGCGATGACGGTTCTCAAACAGGGGCTATATGTTTGGACCGTTTAGGCCGCAACCCTTTCGAAGGATCATAAGAATAGAAATCATACGGTAAACGTGACAGAGTGAATCGGGGCCGACATGAGCCCACTGAGGACGCGCCATGCAGACAGCAACATCGGTGACGGGGATGGCCGGGCCATCAGACGGTTGCGGCATCGCCGGAACTCGCCGCACGCTCCTCACTATCCGCGCAGTTTGCGTTTCCGGTTTCGGTTCCAAGAGCCCGACGGACTCGACCAGGGCCGTGGCCAAGGACTCGCGCAGGATGCCGCACAATCTGGTCTCTACGAACTACTACGAACTACATTGTTAAAGCCACGATGCGATCACCAACCACCAATGACCACTCATGAATCACGCGTCTTCTAATCGTCAACGCGGACGAGCAGAAACCATCGTAACTCGCAGAAAACAAACGGCCGAGCCCTGCTTCAATCGCCAACTTTCACGATTCTGTGTCCCGGGTTCCTCGCACCAGTTGGAATTCCTACCCGAAGCCGGCCTGCGGATCGCGGGTCACCAATTGCTACTCACCACTCACCAATCACGACACATTCTCTTGCAGCCATTTGTTGTGCAAGCGAATCTGATATAATGAGCCTGCAGTCGTGGCCCGAGTCTCACATGGGCAATTTGCGGAGGATTACAGAATGGTTCAGCTAACGCCAGTGGCGGTCACCAAGGTAAAAGAGATTCTGACGCAGCAAAATCCGTCTCCGACGGGCTTGCGCGTCGCTGTGGTGGGCGGAGGTTGTTCGGGCTTCAGCTATCACATGGCCTTCGAGAACGCGGTCAACGAGAACAGCGACAATGTGTACGAGTTCGACGGGCTCAAGGTACTCGTGGATCAAATGAGCGAGATGTATCTCGACGGTGTCCAGATTGATTACATCGAAACCATCGAGGGCTCGGGTTTCAAGTTCAATAACCCAAACGTCAAGAGCACCTGCGGCTGCGGCAGTTCCTTCAGCGTGTAAGCGTCGCTGCGCCCAAGAATCTCGCTCGGAACAGCGTGAATTTCACTATGTGCGGGATTGCAAGACTCCCGAGGGGAACTATCCTTCGGGAGTTTTTTTTCGCCCGAAAGATGCCAGCTCCGCTACCGGCGCATCGGAACTTCGCGCCTCTTGCTTCTGCAGCATCGACGCTTTTTAGGGGGTCGGAGCTTGGAGCTCCGACATAAACATTCGCCTATCAAAGGGGCATTAGCCCCTGAGGAAACGTGTCGGATACTTCTATATCACCTGCCATCTCTTCAAAGACTGACAGGATCACGCGCACGTCAGGCCTTAGCCTTCAGCCATGAAGATCGCGCTGGCCCAATTCAACCCCACAGTCGGGGACTTTCAAGGCAACTCCAAACGCATCCTGGAATTGGCCTGCGAAGCCAGACAGCGCGGCGCCGAGATTGCCGTCTTCTCCGAACTGTGTGTCTGCGGTTACCCGCCGCAGGATCTCGTCGAGCGCCCCGCCTTCGTCGAGCGCAACCAGCAAGAACTGGTTCGTCTGGCCAAGGCGATCTCCTTGCCGTCGCTGGTGGGTTTTGTCGGCGACGCGATGGACAACACGGGGAAACCCGTCGCCAACTGCGCTGCTCTGATCGCCAACGGTCAAATCCTGTTCGAGCAGCGCAAGATGCTGCTGCCCACCTACGACGTCTTCGATGAGTCACGCTATTTCCAACCCGCCAGCATGCAGTTTGTGTTCCCGTTCAACTCCGAGAACCTCGGAATCACCATCTGCGAGGACTGTTGGAACGATAAGAGTTTTTGGCCTCAGCGCCTCTACGACCGCGATCCGGTCGCCGAGATTGTCGGGAAGGGAAGTAGCCTACTACTGAATATCTCGTCCTCGCCCTATACTCTCGATAAGCGTTCCCTGCGGCACGACATGCTCCAGGCCATCGCGCGCGAACACCACGTCCCAGTCGTCTACGTCAACCAGGTGGGCGGCAACGACAGCCTCATCTTCGACGGCTCCAGCGTAGCCTTTATGCCCGACGGACGTGTGGCAGCCCGTGCGAAGTCCTTTGAGGAAGACTTGGTGCTGTTTGACAGCACCACGGGCCAGGGCGATATCCGCCCCTTGGTCGAGGACGAACACGAGGCTACTTTCGCGGCGCTAGTGATCGGTACGCGAGACTACGTACGTAAGTGCGGCTTCCAGAAGGTCGTCGTGGGGCTCAGTGGAGGCGTCGATTCCGCTCTGGTGGCGGTTATCGCGGTTGAGGCTCTCGGTCGCGGCAACGTCCTAGGCGTGTCCATGCCGGGACCCTACTCCTCAGCCGGCAGCATGCGGGATGCTCAACAACTGGCCAAGAACCTCGACATCGAGTTTCTCGCCCTTCCAATCACAGACACATTTGCGAGCTATCGTGAAACATTGGCGCCGGCCTTCGCAGGCCGCGGCGAAGACGCTACCGAGGAGAACATTCAGGCTCGCATACGCGGCAATATCCTTATGGCGCTGTCCAACAAATTTGGCTCGCTGGTCCTCAGCACGGGAAACAAATCCGAAATGGCCGTTGGTTATTGCACTCTGTACGGCGACATGGCCGGGGGGCTCGCGGCAATCTCGGACGTGCCCAAAACGATGGTCTATGAGCTGACCAAATTCGTGAACCGCCAGAGGGAACTAATCCCCCGGGAAACTCTACTCAAGGCTCCGTCCGCTGAACTTCGGCCCAACCAGTTCGACCAGGATACCCTACCGGACTACGCCATCCTTGACCGCATCCTGAAAGCCTACGTCGAGGACTTGCGCAGCCCCGAGGAGATCGCGGACCATTTCGACTACCCGCTCGATCTGGTTCGCTCCGTAGCATTGCGCGTGGACCAAAACGAATACAAGCGAAAGCAAGCCCCACCAGGCCTAAAAGTCACATCCAAGGCATTCAGCGTAGGACGCCGATTCCCGCTCGCCCAGAAATTCTCCGTTGAATGATCGCGATGTGTCCCGCGGCGGACCAAGGAAAAAGAGCATCGCGAGCAGTAAGTTTCCCGCAAGCCTTTGACTGACGGCTGACGCCCAACTAAGATGCTCGCCGCTGGTCAAAAAAGGCTTACTCGAACAAGGAGCTGGCTACCGATGAACCGATTGGCTTGCTTAGTCATGTCCCTAGCGATTCTACTTACCGTCAGACCGGTTTTCGCTCAATCCGCTGCCGCCGTGACGCCCGCAGGTGACCAAGCCCAGCTCATTAAATCTACGGAAGCCTTCGTTCGCAATCTATTCGCTTGGGGAGCGGAATTCAAGGTCACCATCGGACCGCTGGCCTCCTCGCCCTCGCCGGATTTCTACGTCGCACCGATACACGTCACCGTGAACGGTCAAACCGATACCGGAACTGTATACGTAAGCAAGGACGGCAAGACGTTTCTGCGCGGCGAAATGTTCGACATGTCCGCCAATCCCTTCGCCGATAACCTTACCAAACTTCACATCGATGGCAATCCAGCCCAAGGACCGTCAAACGCCAAAATAACGCTTGTCGAGTTCAGCGACTTCGAATGTCCCCACTGCCGCGAGTTCTCACAGATCCTTCGGTCCATTGAACCCCAATACCCGCAAGTGCGCGTCGTCTTTAAGGATTTCCCGCTAACCCAGATACATCCCTGGGCCGAGACCGCCGCAATCGCAGCTCGCTGCGCCTACCTTCAACAGCCGAGCGCTTTCTGGAGCTTCCAAGCCCAGATCTTCGACAATCAGGACCTCATCTCGGCTGAAAACGTCTGGGCCAAACTCACCGCCTTTGCCACCCAGGACGGGCTTGATTCCGATGCCTTCAAGGCCTGCATCTCGTCAGTAGAAGCAAAGCAAGCCATCGAAGCCAATCATCGCGAAGGGGAAGCCCTAAACATCAACAGTACGCCCACGATCTTCATAAACGGTCGCCCCCTAATCGGCGGCGACAAACCCACTCTTGAGCAATACCTAAAGTACGAGCTAGCAGCCCATGAAACTAAGTAACCACATCCCGGCCCTCCTTCCTCAGCGGTAACATAATATGTATTCTAGGAAGTCAATTCAGGTCCGCGCGCCTGCGCTAGTTTTAGCTTGGCCAAATGCAGCGTTGTGCGGCTCCGGCGCCCCCGCCTACTGCGAACCAAATCGCATTGCGACCTAGACTGCGCCAGAACGTACCACCTTTTGCTGGCAGTTAGAGCGGCGTCGCGCTCGCGCGTAACTGCCGAGAGCTTGGCGGCGTTGTCGGCGGAATTCTGTCTAGCGGCGAGTTGGGCTTGGCATGCGCGGCAGTCTTGAACGTAAACCTACAGTTGCTTGAGGTCAGCGGCAGGAATTTGCGCGGTGGGAATTGGGGCATCAGGCAGGACATGAGCTTCAGTTGATGAGTTCTCGTGCGGGACAGTTTGTGAAGCGAGTTGATGAGGGTCTTGGAGCTGACGCATTGCCATGGGTGCATGTTCCCTTGTCAGAACACGGCGATCCTTCGGACGCGTTAGTTCCCTGCTGCGACACCGACGCGTTACCGGAAGGAATCATTGTGATTGGCTCCGGCAGCGACAAATACTTGGGCAGATCACGCAGTATCTCAGTGGGAGTTTGCACGGAACGCTTGAGCGATTCGCTCTGTGTAAGATTGTCCTTTAGCGCGGCGGCTCGATCGCGTTCGCGGGAGTCCGCAGCATCGAGCAACTGCTTTTGTGTGGCAATGGTGGCGAGCCGCGACTTGATTCCGGGCTTGGCATGCGTCTTGTCGCAATAAACTCGGGGCGTCGGTCGCGGCCACTCAAGAATTATGCGCGGCCACTAGCGCCATCAGTAAGCTTCTCCGCAGAACCTCGCGCCACTGCCCCTAAGTTGTACCTTCGTCCAGTTGTTTACCGCCCAGCCTAAGCGCACCATGTGAAACCGTTCGGGCCCGCAATCGCATCGCTGCAAATGGAGAACATTTTGCGACGCGCATCCCTGTCCGTCGTTCTCGCGTTGATTCTCACCCACGCCGGCTGCGGCAGCACGGGCAGTAAGAATATTCAGCCTCCACCGCCGGGCATCATGATCAGCATCACGCCCACAGTAGCGAATGTCCGCGCTGGCGCCACCCAACCCTTCACGGCCACAGTGAGCGGCGCCGCAGATGAGACCGTGAACTGGTCCGTGAGTGGAGTGGTGGGCGGGAGCGCTACGGTAGGAACAATCAGTTCGAAGGGAGTTTACACGGCGCCAGCCACCTTACCCAATCCAAACACGGTCACGATCGAGGCAGTTTCCGCGGCGGACGCCAGCGCGACCGCAATAAGCGACCTAACATTGTGGAACCCAGTTCCAACCATCAGCAGCGTCAGTCCCACGAGCTTCGCTGCCGGTGCATACACGCTGACCATCACCGGCAGCAAGTTCGTCAACGGAGCGCAGGTTGTCTTTGGCGGGTCCGTGCTCACCACGACCTACGTTTCGTCAACGCAACTCACTGCGAAAGGATCGGAGTCGACGGCCGGCATGTACGCGGTGAGCGTGACCAATCCAAACCCAGGCAGCAGCGCTTCCGGCACTGTCGATGTGACGGTAACTTCTTCCTCTGGCGGCAATCCCCCGCCAAGCACGTGCAGCGCAATCAGTCTCGGTCAGGGCGGCAGCCTAAACGGCTTCCTTCCCTTTCCGACGGATAACGCTTGGAATCAAAACGTCGCTAACGCTCCCGTCGATCCCAATTCCACGGCCCTCATCAATTTCATTGGAGTCAGCGATCCGTTGCACCCCGATTTTGGCTCGGGTGAATACAATGGTTCGAGCATCGGCATCCCGTACATCGTCGTGGACTCGCAACAAGCGCCGGTCGCGATCAATTTCACGGCATACGGCGCTGAAAGCGATCCCGGGCCAATGCCTGTACCGGCAAATGCGCCGATCGAGGGCTACCCAAATCCCGGCAGCGGTGATCGACACGTGCTAATCGTAGACAACAGCACCTGCTGGCTCTACGAGCTCTACGGCTCCTATCCGCAGACGAATGGGAGTTGGAACGCAGCTTCCGCGGCCGTCTGGGACCTGCTGACCGACCAGCAGCGTCCTCTCACGTGGACTTCCGCGGACGCGGCCGGTCTTTCGATATTCGCCGGCCTCACGCGCTATGACGAAGTTGCCAGCGGCGAGATCGATCACGCCTTGCGCTTCACGCTGCAAAACAGTCGTGCCGCTTTCGTGCCGCCCGCATCGCACTGGGCGGCAACTTCCACTAACGCGAATGCGGCGCCCATGGGCATGCGTCTGCGCCTGAAGGCCAGTTTCGACGTTTCAAAATTCTCGGCCGCCAATCAGGTGATCCTGAAGGCGCTGCAGCAATACGGCATGATCATGGCCGATAACGGTTCGAACATGTATATCAGCGGAGCGCCAGACGATCGTTGGAACAATGACGATCTTCATAGTCTCGATCAAGTCACTGCGTCAGATTTCGAAGTTGTCGACATGAACCCGATTTACTCGCAATCAAATTTGCCAACGGGCATCGCGCCGGTCATCGCCAGCTTCACTGCCAGCGCTAGCAATGTTTCCGCTGGCACGCAAGTGACTCTCACATGGAGCGCTGCCGGCGCTTCGTACTACGACGTGACGCCACAAATCGGAGCGATTCGCGGCACCACCGTTGTGGTAACGCCGTCGCAGACCACCACCTACACCCTCAACGCGACAAACGAGTTTGGCCGCACTACCTCGACAGTTACAGTGACTGTCCAGTAGCGGAAACGTGCTGCCGCGAACCTCGGCGGGTCGTATCAGCCGCTTCTTTGCCGGCTACTTTACCGTGATCGCCAGGTTGAAGGTTGACCGCAGGCGTGACTTGCGCGGACGGTGCCACGGCAACGGCGGAATAGACCACGCTTCCGTTCCCGTCGAGCCCCATCGTGCGCGCGCTATGCGCAGATGCTCGTCTTACACGGGGCTTGCGAACAAGACTTGCTCGCGCGTGGCCATGACGACGCCCAGGCAATGGCGCACGAGGTGCGCCGCTACGAAACCACTTGCTTGCGCCTATGCGCTTTGCCGGGCCCGGCCTAGCTGGAACGCATCACAAAACTGTTGCGTATTAGTGCAGTTCCATTCCAGAACGTTTCACCGGTTCGCAAAATAACTTGGAGGAGGATTCCCATGTCTTGAAGCGCACAACGAACCGCTCGGCAACTTACCGACCAGCAACTGGCACAGCAAAACGGCCAAATAGCGCAGGAAAATCAATCGGACGCGCAGGATCGCTCGTTGTTGATGCCCACGATTCAGGGCCTGCTCGGTGGCTGGGCTGACGCGAGCCCAGTGCCTAAAAAACATCCGAAGATCTACCCGGCACGACTGCGCGAAAATCTCATCTAATCCCGGCTGGCAACCGATTGCTTTTCACTGCTATGATGTTCAATTCTTGACGCAACCCGAATGCCCGCAGTTGAATCCTAAGCGTCGAAGTTCTATCGCAATAGAAGCCCGAATGGGCCCAATAGGGGGAGACTGGTGCGGCAACTGAGAATCCTCTGTGTAATGGCGATCGCCACTGTGGCGGCTCTCGCGCTTGGAATCGCGCTGAAGAGTCCCGCGTCTCGCGCGCAAGCTCCGAGGCAGATCGCGCTGCAGGTCAACGGAGACACTCAGACCGTGACGACGCGCTCGACTGTACCCGCCGCATCTGCTACCGGCGCCGCACCGACAGTCGTGGCATCGAACATTGGCATACGGACACTGAGTGTCGCACCGCAGACGAATGAATTAGTCTCTGCAACCGCCTCGGCTACCGCCACCGTGATTGATCTCTCCTCAGTCGACCAACCCGACCGCATATTTTCGTTCGTCGCGCGTAATGCTCCAAGCATCGCATCCGCAAGTGCAACAAAATTTGTTGCCGCTCCCGTGGCCGGAACAGGAGCCATTGGCTCCGTGGGCGACGGCGGCGCTGCGTCTTCCGCCCAACTCGACCTCAATCTCAATGAATTCACCATGCGCAGCGGCGTCGCGTTCGCTCCCGACGGTACTCTCTACATTGCGGACACCGGGAACGCCACCATCCGCACAATTGCTGCTCTAGCAAGCAGCGAGCCAGGAATCATTCGCAGCGTCGTGGGACGTTGGGCGCCGCGCCAAAATGTGGAATTAGCCGAGCCGATGGGCATCGCACTCGATCGCGCGGGGAATCTATATATCGCCGACCACGGGATGAACGCCATCCTGGTGCTGAACGGTCCCGCTTCCCCAAAAGCAGGTCAAATCGAAACTCTTGCGCATATGGTCGCACCTGCCAGCGTCGCCGTCTCGCCCGATGGCGGAACCGTGTTCGCTTCGTCTCCAGACTCCGGAGCCGTCGTGGCCATCAATATCCAAACTCGCGCGCTCCGCAGCGCAGTTGCTTCTGCTGCACCTCTATTCGCTGCGGCGCTGCGAAATCCCAATAGTGCAAGCATTACTCCCACGGGCCTCGCAGTGGATGGTGGGGGGAACTTGTTTATTGCCTTTAGCAGCCCTGGGGCCGCTTACGACCAGATTCTCCGACTCGATGCTTTTTCCTCTCAGCTCGCGGTTGCGGCGCGCGGCTTGAGCGAACCCGGCGACATCTCCTTCGACGCGCAGGGCGATCTCTTTGTCGCCAACCAAGGCATGCGCCAGATTCTGAGATTTAGAGGCCTGGGAGTTCCCGCCACTGGCGTCACCCTCACCCCACCGTCTCCCGCTTGCAGCGGCGGCACCACCCTTTTCTGCGATCAGGTGATTGGTGGCACCAGTTCGCCCCTGGCCTTCCAGCTCAGTAACAACACAACCAGCACGATCAGCGGCGTGGCGGCCAGCTTCACGAACGGCAACACCACAGACTTCACGATCGCGAATTCTTCCTGCGCTGCGTCGCTTGCCGTCGGCGCGAGCTGCAACTTTAACGTAGCATTCGCACCAACCGCGAACGCCACATCGGCTTGCGCGGCTGGCAGCGCTTCTAACACTCGCTGCGCAACTCTCTCCGTGAACTACACCGGTGCCACTGCTCCGCTAACCACACCCGTCAGTGGCGTCGCCGACGATTTCCAAGTCGAGTGCATGACCACGTCCACGTTTACTTGCCCCCCGCCGTCGAATGGCGCGCCATACCAAATCACCATAGTGCAGGGCCAGGCCGCGACTTTCCAGCTACAGATAGTGCCGGACAATACTTTCAGCGGGCCCGTGACGCTCATCTGTCCCACAGGCTTGCCGGCCGGGCCCACGGGCACTACCGCAAGTCCAACGATCTGCGGTATTTCTGCGGGAACGTCGGTGGTCACACCGCTAGTAAATCAGCTGACTTTGAATGTAACCGCCGGAACGCCTGCACCATTCACTTTGACGTTTCAAACGACATCAACAGCGGGCACTCAATTTCCCCCCGCAACAACAACTCCGAGTTCACGACGCGTCAGCCGCACGGTTGCATTCGTGCCGGGCAGTCATCACGACGGTGACGCGAATGGTTCGTCTGGTCCTGACGTGCGCGGTCTTGGTCGATTCTCGCATCCCCCGAGCCCATACGTGACGACGGTCGGCCTGCGACTATTGAGCCCTTTGATTGTGATCGCCGGCTTGTTCTTAGTTCTGGTCAGCCGTAAAAATGCAACGCGCCGGCTGGTGAGTACGTTGGCCGTTTTGCTGCTGCTCGCAATGACGGCGGTAATCGGCGGCTGTCACAGCAGCAGCTCAAAAGCGACCATTCCTTTCACGCCCACTGGGACCTACACATTGACGGTGCAGGGTGCCGCGCAAAACGCTGCTCGCGGTTTTACGGTGACTCTTGTCGTCGACTAGACCCGCAACGACGCGCCTTACAAATAAATTACACGTGCCCGATAGCCATATGGCCGTCGCCGTCGCCCCTTGGTCTGTTGTGGCCGCACATAGCGGCTAATCAAATCTTCGATCGTGGTCTGTGCAGCGCCTAGTAGATCTATAGCCAGAGCACGGGCGCCGCGAGCGCCGCCGTCGCGTTACCCAACGCGTCAGTCGCCGACCGAATCTGCACCGGATCGGTTCCCAACGTCAGTTGGGGAAGAATCTTTTCGTAACGCGCGCGCACCGTAATGGACTGCGTCGCGCCGATTAAATTGATCTTATCTTCTCGCCACTCCCGCAAACGCAAATAGGTGCTCCGCTGCAAATTCAGCATGCTTCCGCCGCTGGTGAACTTCTCCATGGGCTGCGATGATCGCAAAACAGCCACAAACTAAAGCGTCATGCTTCATGCTGGAAACGCGTGCGACTCTCGGGCCCATTTCTTCTCTGTCGACAGTCGCACCGCCGGCCCGCAAATGTGAGGTAGGATATTTCCTGCACAATTGATCACTGTGAATCAAGGAGAACTCGTGGCTAATACGGAAAAACGCCAGTACGTTTCGATTCCGCCAGGCGAAGATGATTTGCCCTTCAGCAACGCGGTCAGCGTCGGGAATACGCTTTATCTCGCGGGACACATCGGATTCGACCCGAACACGCGCAAACCCGCCAGCGGCGCCGAGCAGGAAGCACGTTACGTCCTGGATTCTGTCCGTGACACGCTAACACGCAGTGGCTTTAGCATGCAGGAGGTTGTATCGCTAACGATCTTTTGCCCGGACCTCTTGCTTTTCGACACCTTCAACAAGGTCTATCGCACCTATTTCCGTCCGCCATTTCCGGCACGCGCTTTCATCGGTTCCGGGCCGCTGCTCTTCGGCGCCCGCTTCGAAATTCAAGGCATTGCAGTGAAGGCCAGCGATTAGGACCGCGCTACCTGCCCAAATTCCCGCACTGGCCTTGCGTTGGAGTGCCAGCCGCAACGGCGCTCGCGAACTAATGTCCATTGCCTACGATTGGAATTTCCTTCTGCAAGAATGGCACCTTGGCCGCCGCCCAATCCATCAGGCTATCGCCTGAAAGTCCAGACATCGTCGCCGTCGCGTGCCCTGGTTCGAGAGTGAAGTTTGCAGGAATGCCGACGGCCGGACGAATTTGCAGCGGCAAGCGCACGTTTCGCGAGCTCACGCGTTCCACATCTCCGCGCTGTTGAATCATCGTCAGGAGAATATGGTCGCGCTCATATAACAGCGGAAGCTTGTCGCGAACTTTTTCCAATTACAATGCAACTGATTGAGCGTTCTTCATCTGTGCCATGTTGTGAATTTCTCGCTTGGATTGAATTTCGTACAGCTCGGCGTGAAATCGCCCTGCTGTCTTTCGCCGCTCTCGATGTCAGCACACGGTCATGCGCTGGCGGCTTGGTACGTGGGTGTCCTCCTTCTACGCGCATCTCGGAAATAGACTGCTCCGCGCGAATTCCTTCGCCGCTGGCCGCGGTCTTTAGCCGCGTTGCGATTCATCGACCGACCCCAACTGTCCCCCCCGCCCTGTCCTTAGGACAGTCTCCCCGCACCGGCCCACGCCTGCACTGTCGGCCAGTTGAGCGAGTGCGCGACACAGTGCATTATTGCTGTGCAGGCGAACCAACTACAGGAAACAGAATACCGGTTCAAAATCTCACAGGGCCGTGGGCTGTTTGCGTTCCCCCCTCACGCAGAACAGCACGCAGCGGGAATTTACATGGAGGGTTATTACATGATTTTCAGCAAATTTCTGGTCGTGTTGGTGTGCCTCGCCGGAGCGGCCGCTTCAGCTCTTCCAACGAGCGCCAAGAACTGCACCTCAAGCCAACAGGCCGCGATCGAATGTTTCGTCGCTAATGCCGTCGCCACCGACCTCACCAAGCCCCGCTACGGGATGACGCTGGAGCAATTCGAATCCTACGGTGTCTCCATTTCGGAAATCCTCCAAACGCACCAGACCTATCTCGTCCTGGTAGGCATATCCAGTGCCGCGGCGGACGCGATGCCCCCGACCAATCTGAATGGCTCCGCCAATCTCTTGGCGCAGCAGAACGCGGTCAGTGAAATCGTAGCCGCTGCTTATACCGCCGGCCTAGTGCCGATTCCAGCCCAAACGACCCTCCACGAGATGGAATGGTTTGCGCTCGATGTCTCCGGCGCCATGAACGACAACGACGGCGTTCTACAGTTGCTTACTCCGGGCGTCACGTTCCGCATGATTGATTCCTATGTCGTCACCGCCACCTCGAAAGGCGAAGTTAATTGGACCGAGGTCAACACGAATCTGACAAGTGCGGTGAACAACTTTGAGAAGTCCGGATTGATTAAGATTCCTGCGGGAATGACTACTGCCAAGGTGGCCGCCTTCGCCGACGCTATTGCTCATATCATCTACAGCTATAAAGTAGCGACTGGACGAACGACACTAGGCTAGCCGGCACACGCAGCGAAAAACGAACACAAGATGCCTTGCTGGCTCGTGCCGCTTTTCCGCCGAGATGTTTGTCCCTGTCGCTTCAGGGTCATTTGCACCAGGCCGTAAACTCGTCTCCAGACCAGTTGAGCCCGCGCGCCTGAGGTGCGACGATCCGCGCGAAATGACACGCCTTCGCACTTAGCGAAGGCAGTCTGGATGATGCCACCCATGGAAATGCGACTTCTGAGATGTATGTCCCTGGCAATGGGGCTCGCAATCGCCATATCACTGTCATCACCTCTGAGCGCTCAGTCACCGCCTCCCGCCACTTGCACCGACAGCCAGGCTGCAGCAGTGCAATGTTTCGTCGCCAACACCGTCGCCACTGGACTCACGCAGCCGCGCTACGGCATAACCCTCGCACAATTTCAGGACTACGGAGTCGCCGTCACCAAAATCCTGCAAACCGATCAGATTGTGATATTGCTGCGAATACCGACTCAGGGAACAATCAGCGAAAGACCCACATGACACTGATAAGGCAGAACTTACCAACTAGCGTTCGGCACGCGCTCAAAAGTTTTCCAAAATGAAACGACAGTACTATTCCTCTCGTGCTGTTCATCCTGTAAATGTATCTACATGCGGGGGAGCTGTACCGCAGTCCAGGGGGACGCGACAGACCTCGCATGAAAAACTGAGGTAATCTGATGAGCACTCCGCCAAGCGCCTCCGCAGAGGCCAATGCAAGTCTCCGATCGTCCGCTTCCGCCGGCACGGTCGAGCGCCGCCGCCGCAAACGCGCAAAAATCAGCGCCCAGGTTCACGTGCGCGGTCTCAATTCTCCAGAACCCTTCGAAGAAGTTTGCAAGAGCATAGATGTATCGCGTGACGGACTGCTATTCACCGCTGCGCGCGCGGGCTATTGGAAGGGCCAGCGTCTTGAAGTGACGTTCCCCTATTCCACGGCAGCCGCCGCGCTCAATACTGCTCAGCAGGCCGAAATCGTGCGCGTGGTTGAACAGGACGGCCGTTACGCCATCGCCGTGCAATTCATCAACGCGAAATCCGAACTCGCAGCCGCTGGAAACGGCACAGCCAAGGTTGATCCGTCCATCGCCGGGATTGCGGTGGCGTCCAGTCACACCAAGCAGCAATCGGTGGTTCTGATCGTGGAATCCGATCCGAAAACCGCCGACATTATGCGCAACGTTCTTTCGAGCGACGGCTACACCGTCGTCATCGTGCCCACGGCGCAGCAAGCCCTCGACATTCTGCGCAACACCGTCCCGGCTGTTTTCCTGGCAGAAGTGGAAGGCACCGACATGTCCGGCCACGATCTCTGCCTCATCATCAAGCGAAACGACCGCCTGCAGCGCGTGCCGGTAATCCTGCTAACGAAATCCGCCCAACCCGCTGACTACTCAGCCAGCCACCAACTGGGTGCCGTCGTCTGCATGGCCAAACCATTCAAGCCGGAGCGCTTGCTGCACGTCGTACGCTTAGTTTCTCCACCGCCAACACAGAAAAGCGCCTACGGCGCGTCACGATACTCCAGCGGCTCCATCGAGCGCGCCCTGTAACGCCTGCCTGCCGGTAGGCACCGCTCCTCTGCCATTGGTGTGGTTTCGCAACGCAACAAACAATCGCGAATTACTGAGCACGTGCAGTTTCGCTCGCTAAGTTGCTAAGTTTCGCTTTTAACTGCGTTTGTCTGTGTTCATCTGTGGTGAATTTGACGTACTCGTGCCCAACCCAATCGCCTGCTTCCGCAAGTAATCCCGGTGAAACAACGCGTGTGCCCGCACATTCGCATACCCCAATGGCGCTTCGATCTACTCAATCGCTAGCGATGTTTGCCCCAGTGCAATCGCGCTTGCCAACCGCGCACCGCGCTCGTCGGTGGAAATCCCAAAAGTACAACGAACAAATCGTACATTGTTCAACGAAACTTCTCCGCCCTCGTACCGCAAACGCGTATTAATGAACGTAACGTTCTTCCAATGAATTCCGTCCAGCGTCTGCGACGCTCCCTCGAAAGTGAGCCCTTCCACGCGCACATCGTCCACAAAAAGCCGCGTCGCCGGCGGCAAAATTATTTCCGCGGTCTCCGCCATCAACGTCGCGTCAACGTATGTTCCCTTCACTGTCGCCGGATTGAGAATGCTCTGCGCGACTACCGTACGCGGAGATGCCACCACCACGTGCCCCGGAATCGTCACGGCGTGCGGCGCCGTCGCACCAGGCCCCACCGGCACAACCGTAGCATCGGCATCGCCCTGCGACTGGCCCACCACCGCGCAGCGGTCGCCCGAACCCTCTGCCTCCAACGGCTGCGCGGAACGCAACTGCGCCAATTCAACCTTCGCAAGCGTCACATGCTCGAACAATCTCTGATTTTCCGGCTGAGTGCGTTGCACACGATCCAGGCTGCGAAGTCCAACATCGAAAAAATCGGACACAGCCGGCTCTCCTTGTATTCGTGTCGCAGCCAAAATCGCCGCCGCCCGGTCCACTTCCACTTCGGCGACGGTTATGTTTCCCGCAGAGCCTTGCGCCGTCGCCGCTTCCAGCGCGCTAATCACCTGCGACTGCCACGCCGCCATGGCGGGCGCGCTTTTCGCTGGAGTTCCCGTCGTCACTGCTCCCGCCGTCTGTCGTGGATGAAACAGACGCTGCAAACCCTGCCACCCAAGTGTCGCGGGCAACACCGTCGCCAGCAACACCACAGCCATGCGCGCGAACATTGGCGCCCGCGGGTACGTGCGTCCGCGCTTTGACCACCGCCGCGATCTCCCGCTTGGAGTATCCCAAATCCGAAAATTCATCCCCACTCCACAGTCGTCATCCCGCATCAATTATTCTAAACCAGACGGAAATGCTTACCCCATGCAACTTGTCGTTGCCGTTGGGTTCTCGTTGTTACGGCGACGGCCGTGCACGATCATCCGCTTGCTTGATTGAACTTGGTGCCGCGTTTTGTTGCTATTGTCATCCCGACAGAAGCGCGGCGAATTCTCCGCGCTGACGAGGGACCTCTCTTCTCGCTTTGGCAGCTGCGCGCAACGAGGCATTTTTACTCAGTCGCACTATCTCTTGCACTACGCGCGTTGCAGTTTTCGCCGCAGCATCGTCACTCCGGCGCACCCCCGGCTGTGGTTCTTGCGCGTGCCAATATGCCGCAATCTCTTGACTCTCAGCGGGGCACTTCCTCGCCACCAGTACCTGGCGCTGCCACCGGCACACTGATCTTCTTCGAATGGGAGCGGGACACACGCGTGCCGGGTCCCGGATCGAGCCGCAGGGGCATCGTTTTTTTTGCCGCGACGTTTCGCATGTCCCGCATGCGGGAAACTCTTCTTGTCTTTCACTTTGGGGGCTTTTCAACTTGCCGCGCCTGCTCCAATTCCATAATCCCGAGTAGCGCTGAATCCAAGCCGTCGCGATGACCGCAGCACACGTCGCTCATTAACGCCCGCCGTGCACACGGACTCCAGCCGCTCGCAAATCGCGAACGAACGAAACCAGCACACCGTGGCATCGGAAAGTTGACTCGGGGCGTCTACACAGACACGCCTCAAGACGCGCGAGGAGACGATCACTCTTTTAAGGGGTACTGACGAGCGGTTGGAGCTTTACAGTCTTTGTAACAACTCAAGAATATTTGTGGGGCGTGGCTTCAGCCCCGACATAAACCTTGTTGATTGCGGGCGGCTTTAAGCCGCTGATGTTCCGGCCAAGGTCTAATGACTTGCGGAAGCATCCCCGCCATCCGCGGCCTTGATCTCTATGATCGTCTTGCAATCGCGAGGCGATGATTCTTTGCCGTCCGGTTCTTGGGCTGAAACTGCAATGCGATGTTTGCCCACTGCAAACAGCATCCTCGGACTCGTGGCCGTGATTCCTTTCATTATTCCCTGAGCTCCATCTGGCACAGGAGCAGAAAACAAAAAATACGGTTTGTCAGCCGAGATGTCATACACGCTGAATTTCGCAACGCACTGTTTCTTCACCTTGTCCGAGCACGCCGGAGTCTTCGTGAAATCGTAATCAAAGGTCACCGTAATGCTGTGCATCGCCGAGCCAGCTGGCACTGGCTCTTCAGACTTTGCCCGGCCCTTCGGTGTTTGCGGCGCCGGCTGTTGCTGCGATTTCGAGGCACCCGAGCTTGCAGATTGCGCCGGACGCGACGCATCCACGAACCAGGGTTCCGCGACGCTTACCGCGACCACCAAAAGCGACGCAAGCATGAGATCGACAACCAATCCCGAACGGCGCATTAGGCGAGCCTCTTCCGATCGGCCGGTTCCTTGCGATCTAAATCCCCGGCCTATATCTCAAACCGTACCATTGCACACGCGTTGATGGAAGAATCATCAAAAACGCGCAATCGTACGCCGAGCTTCAGCCCAAGATTTGCACCGTCACGCCTGGCCCGCCGGTAATCGACACCTCTTTCGCCCGCACAAAGTTCGCACGCATCCCGGTGGGCACGGCATACTGCGCGTCCACGTGATTGATCGCGGTCTGCAGCTGAATATTCACCGCCGTCGGCGCCGTTGCGAAACTGATTTACCTGCGAATCGCGCGTCCGTTCTCTGGAAATCCCGCATAGCTAGGCAGCGCAAACTGCCGGCTGGCTTGTCCCGCAGCCCCCGAGAAAAATCGAGCAAGGAGGATTCTGCGCATTACAGTTCGGCATCGTCGTGCGTCTCCAGGAAGGTATGGGCTTCTACACAGCAGGAAACACGAGAGCCACACTGCTCACCGCGTCGGTACCAACGCGCGCGTTCGCCAACACAGGCACCCAATTCTCTGCTAGGCACTTGCTGTGAATAGCCTTGAAGTGAGCCGACAGAAAGGAATTTCTCGAACCGACAACTCAGACTGCATACTTCTCTTTACACCTTTGCGGTTAGCGAATAAGTCTACAGGCTCACTTCGAAAATTTGTCAAGTCGTTGTGTGTGTACACCAAAAGAATCCAAGGCATGAATGTCACAACGAACTCAATCTCTCGCACAAACCGCTAATTACTGCTGCGGCGGTGGGGGATTCGTATCAGGCGCAGGCGCAACGGGAGCCGTCTGGTCGTTTCCAGCCGGTTCGGGGCGCAAAGTGAAGTCCACTCCGCGCGCCGCATTCTCGCTCACCGTCCGTTGCAGGTCGAGCTGCGATTGGTCGATCACATTCTCGCCGCCATAAGATGTTATGTAATGCAACTTCCCACCGAAGAGCCAGTAATCGCTCACGGCATAGCTCGATCCATCCTTCAGATAGAGAATCACGTAAGGCTGTTGCTGAGATGAGGACTCGCCCGATGATTGCCCCGCATCAGAAGACGGTGCGGCGTACAGCGATGGATTCGGCTCCTGCGAAGCAGACGAATCATTGGGAGAATCATAACTCAAATCCGCGCCGTAATTGCCACCGAAACTCCCGCCGTAGTATCCATATCCGCCGCCGTAGCCGTAGCCGTAGCCATAGCAACCCCAGAAAGGATCGCACGGATAAAATCCGCCCCCCCACAATCCTCCGCCCCACTCAAATCCATAATACGGATAAGAGTAGTATGGATAGTACGGGTAATATGGGCGCCCCGGATGGTGTGGCGGAAACACATGTGGAGGTCCCGCCACCGCTCCGCGCGTCGAAGTGATCGCACCGTTCGTAGGATTCTTCTGCGGCCCTGTCGGCCGCGCTCCGGCCGGCGGAGCATAACTCACGTGTGCCGACGCGTGTCCTGCGGTAGCAGGCGGATCCTGCCACGTATTATTTCCAGCTGCGTAATGCTCCGTGCTCGGATTTGAGCCCGGTTTCGCATTGCCGCTCGTGCTATTCGCGTGCTCCGAAGAACCACTGTGGAAGGGGTTCCACCAATGAGCGCCGCTGTTATTGCTTCCGCCCGCACTGGTAGCACTTCCATGTGAACCGCTGCCCCCAGAAGGCGCGCTCGCAGCACCGGCATGCGATCCACCGCCGCCAGACCCACCGCTCGCGTGGCCACCGCCTCCACCACCGCCACCGTGCGAGCCACCTCCTCCACCGGCCCCGCCCCCGCCACCGTGTTGCCCAAAGGCAGGTGCAGGCGCCAGTGCCAGTGCCGTCGCGAATACGAGGGCTAACGAAAGCCTGAAAATTGTGGATTGCCTTACCGGAAAACCCATCGCTCTAACTACTGGAGTGTTGACTTCCTGAGAGCTCGTTATCATTTTGTAGCCCTCCATCCGACCGGGACGATTGAAGGGTACCTCTACGCCTACCGTTATTTCCAGTTCTACAAACGCCTAAGCTATCTCTGATCCTAACTCATAGGACGCGTCCAAGCACGCTTTGGTTTCCCGGACTTTGCCTAAAGTGCGGGTGAGTATCGCCTTTGGCTTCAGTCTGTCCACTTCGCGCTGCGAGTTTCCTGCTAGCTGCGAACTCCAGTATCCGTCAAACCGCGAGCACCGCGAAACGCTATACTGCTTGCGATGATTCCATTCATATACATCGGCCGATTCACCCTACCCACATTCGGTTTAATGGTCGCATGCGCCATGGTGTCGGCCTATTTCGTGCTCCGCGCGGATCTCGCCCGCCGCGGAATCGCCGACAAGAAATCAGGCGAAGCAGAGACACTGATTGCCGCCCCATGCCTTGCCGGATTCATCGGCGCAAAGCTCTACCATCTACTGGAATCGCCTAGTGAGTTTTTCGCCGACCCCATCCACCTACTTCTTAGCCCCTATGGATTTGCATGGTTCGGCGGGCTTCTCGCCGGCTTCGCCACATTCGCGTTTGTGGCTTGGCGGCTGGCTAAGCGCAGCGCCGCCAGTGGCAAGCCTCTCTCCGTGCTCACAATCTTCGACGCCGGCTCTCCTGCCGCTGCGATCGGCTACGGAATTGGCCGCATCGGATGCTTTCTCTCCGGCGACGGCGATTACGGCATCCCCACCTCCCTGCCCTGGGGAATGAGTTTCCCGAACGGTTTGGTGCCCACAACCGACCGCGTGCACCCTACGCCGATCTACGAATTGATCGTCGCCTGTGGCATCGCGTGGTGGCTCTGGCGACTCGGAACTCCCACCGCAGATTCCCGTCGGGGCGTGAGACCCGGCCTGGTTTTTGCTGCCTATCTGATCCTCACCGGCGTCGCTCGTTTTCTCGTTGAATTCATCCGCATCAATCCACGATCGTTCCTCGGCATGACCAACGCGCAGACCGCCGCTGCCTTTTCCGTGATTGCGGGAATAGTTCTATGGCTGTGGACGCAAAAGCACTACGGAGAGAAATCGTAGCGGCCCTCCGCTGTAGGGGATTTCTTGCGAGCGAGCCTCCTTCGACTCACTCGGCTTCGGAACCACATTAATCGAGTTACTTACGGCCCGCCATTCCGAAAGTTGGTTTCAAATCTGAGATCGTGTGGCCAACGACCGCGTTCGCCATCCGTACCGCCAGCAAACCACTCGCTAGCACCGCGACGCTGCGCGTCACATCTACCTTCGAGCTCAATTCCACCAGGCAGAACTCCCTGCGCACCGCCCCGCAATCTTGAAAAACGCCGTCTGCGTGCACACAGGACTGGGCATCAGATTCACCGCGTCTGTGGCCTTCGAACGCGTCTGACGTCCCGCCACGACCTTCGGAGAGAGTGAAGTAGTTTGCGATGCCGTCTCGTGTAGTCCGCGTTCTGCATCATCCAGGAAGCCCTGGCCAATGTCGATCGGCACGCCAAAGCACGTTCGGCAAAAGATTCGCATCGCGCGTGCTCCGCAACGTGTGACAACGGTATCGGCATGACGATATTTTCACCGCAGCGGCCCGGCGAGCCCACTCTGGGCATCGGTATCGCCGGAATGCTCGGGCGCGTGAAACAACTCAAGGGAGAATTCCTCATCTCCAGCTCACTTGGAATAGGTACTACCCTTCAAGTTGTGCTACCGTTGACTCATAAGGAAGGCACAAAGTGACGGCCGCGCTCGATCGTCTATCGCTCGCCACCCGTTTCGCGATTGTATTCCCCCGCCCAGCCTCCCGATCCGGTTCTCGGATTCTATTCCTGCTCGTCACTTCTTGTCTCCAAGGGGACCCCTATGAGCAAAGAAAGTGCACCTACCAAGCCTTATCGCATCCTGGTAGCGGATGATCACGCTGTGGTGCGTCGCGGCGTTCGTGCGCTGCTCGAATCTCAACCCGGCATTGAAGTATGCTGTGAAGCCTCCACGGGCGTGGAAGCCATTGAACATGTCAAAAAGAACAAACCCGATCTCGTTCTCCTCGATCTCACCATGCCTGAAATGAATGGACTTGAGGTGGCCCGCGTCATTCGCGATGAATCTCCGGAGACGGACGTCTTGATCTTCACCATGCACTTTTCCGAAGATGTCGCGCGCGAAGTCCTCCGCTGCGGCGCCCGCGGCTACGTCTTGAAATCCGATGCCGACGTTGAGTTGGTTGCCGCTGTGCGCCACGTCCAGCAGCACAAGCCATTCTTTACCGGCCGCCTCGCCATGACCATGGTCGAGAGTTTCGTCAACGATCAGCGCGACGACGCGGCCAAGTCTGAGCATCCCATTCCTGGCTGTCCTCTCACTTCACGCGAACTGGAAATCGTGCAGCTCCTCGCTACCGGAAAAATTAGCAAGGAGGTCGCATCGTCGATCGGGATTTCCACGCGCACTGTCGAAAGCCACCGCAACCACATCATGAAGAAAATGAATTTCGCTAGTTTTAGCGACTTAATGCGCTTTGCTATCCGTAACAATCTTGTCGAACCGTAACATACGGTTGGGGCGCCAGTCAGGCGATTCCGGGTGACGTCGACATCGAAGTTGAAAAAGTTTTGCTTTTCGCTACACTGAAATCGAAGGTACGCGGCCCGCCGTTGCCGCATCCCAGTCTTTAGACAACAAATCCCCTCGGCCCCCGCCCCTCCGAGTAGGAGGAAACCGTGACTCAGTGTTATCACCGCCGCGCTTGGAGTGTGCTGATCGTCCTCGGCTCCATCTTGGCCGCCGCCGCTATCTGGAGTTTGCCTGAATACGATGGCCGAGCCCGCTAAGTCACGAGGTTTTCATCCGAAGTAAGGCTGTCGGCGCGCCGCAAGGCGGGGAACCACCACGCCCACAGTGCGGTGACCACCAGCGTTCCAATCCCCCCTAGCACCACCGAAGGCACCGCGCCGAACCAGTGCGCCGTCAGCCCCGACTCGAATTGTCCAAGCTCATTGGACGCGCCAATGAAAATCATATCCACTGCGTTCACACGGCCGCGCATCGCGTCCGGCGTCGCCACCTGCACCAGCGTCACACGAATCACCACGCTGACCATGTCCGACGCTCCCACCAACGCGAGCGCGATCAAAGACGCGATCAGGCTCCGCGAGATCCCAAAAATGATCGTGAACACACCGAACGCGCTGACGCACCACAGCATGGTCACGCCCACACGTCCCTTCAGCGGCCGGTAAGCCAGCAGAATGGCCATCGCGCCCGCTCCCACGCCCGGTGCGCTGCGCAGAATGCCCAAGCCCCACGGTCCCGTATGCAAAATTTCGCTCGCGTATACTGGCAACAGCGCGACTGCGCCGCCCAGCAGCACCGCGAATAGATCCAGCGAAATCGATCCCAGCACAACTTTTTGCTTCCAGATGTAGGCGATTCCTGCAAGCACCGTTTTCAGATTGACGGGTTCGCGCGCTCGCGTTCTTGCCTTCAATTTGATCAGGGTCGTGCAGAGGATCGCCAGTATGTAAGACGCGAGCGACGCGGCATACACCGCCGCTGGCCCGCGAAAGAAAGCGTAGATCAGCCCCCCGAGCGACGGCCCCAAAATCGTGCCGACCTGAAAAATCGTCGAGTGCCACGCCACCGCATTCTGAAAGTGTTCTTCGGAGACCAACTGTGGCAGCAACGCGCGGCTCACCGGCCCGTTCAATGAACGCACCACGCCGATCAATATCAGTACGCTATAGATGGGAGCGATACAGCGGTAATGCAGCAGCGACACCAGCAACAGAAGGGCCGCGCAGATTCCAAACCCCGCGTAGCACACGACCAGGAGCTTCCGTCGATCGAAGCGATCGGCTACGTGCCCCGAAACCAGAAACAGCAAAATTCCCGGCAGGAATTGCGCCAGTCCCACGTAACCCAGGTCTAAGGCCCGGTGCGTGATTTCGTAGATCTGCCACCCCACCGCGACGGACAGCATCTCCATCGACACCACGGTAAAGAAACGCGCCACTTCATACAGCCTGAACGCCGGATAGGTGAACGCAACTCGCCCGGCTAGCTTCCCTCCCTCAGTTTCAGCCATCGACGAACCGCACACCCTCCGAACTCAACGTCACAAACAATCATGCCACGCCGAAGTCACTTCCACGTCCATGTCAAAGACTTCTCTGCTTCTCTGCCTCCCTGCTTCGCCTTTGTGCCTCAATACCTCTGCGGCGGCGTAGGAGGCGGCAAAGGTTTCCGCGGCAACATTTCCGGCCGATTCGCGGTCATGTACACAAACGACGCCACGATCACCGCGATTTGCTTCATGTCCGGTTCCTGAATCCGCTCGTACACATCCATGTTGGAATGATGCGTGCGTGAATCGTAATCCAGCGGATCCTGGATGAACTGAAAGCCCGGCAGCCCCACCGCATTGAACGCCAAATGATCCGTTCCTCCGGTATTCCGCATCGTCAACGTCGTCATACCCAATCCGCGGAACGGCTCCATCCATTTGGCAAAAATCGGTGTGACTGCTTCGCTTCCTTGCAAATATACGCCGCGGATTTTCCCGGTCCCGTTGTCTATGTTGTAGTAGGCATCCAGTTTCGCGTGCTCGGGCAGCAGCTTCATTGTTTCGGGATCGCCGAAGTGCGCTTTCACGTAGGCGCGCGAACCGAGCAAGCCTTCTTCCTCGCCAGTCCATAACCCGACACGCACCGTGCGGCGCATGGGCATTCCTGTTGCCTTGAGGATGCGGATCGCCTCCAGCATCGTCGCCGCACCCGCACCGTTATCAGTCGCGCCCGTGCCGGCCTGCCACGAATCGAAGTGTCCGCCAAGCATCACCACTTCATCGGCCTTGTCCGTCCCGGAGATTTCGCCCAGGATGTCGAACGAATTCAAATCGTCGTCATAAAACTTGTTATCAACGTCCAGTTTCAGCGTGACCGGAATCTTCTTTTGCAGCAACCGATAGATACGCCCATAGTGTTCGGTCGCGAGTGCCACGCGCGTGATCGCTGGCGGATCCTTGGGATCACGCGACCCACCTTGCTGCACGAACACCGTCCCATCATCTCCGCGATTGCTCTCAATCCAGGCTACCGCGCCTTCCTCCAGCAGGAATTTCTGCAGCTTGTTCTGGAATTCCCGCTGCGCCCGAAGCTGTGCGAATCGGTCCTCGTTTCGCGGTCCCGGAATCGTCTCGTTCGCTAAGTCCGCCAGTTCCGCATCTGTGTAACGGTGGGCATCTGGTTCGAAATGTGGCTTCAGGTCCGGCGGAGTCGCATCCGTCAGCACGAATTTGCCTTTTAGTTGACCTTCGAATTTCGCGAAATCCTCTTCCTTCGCCATCGGCGCAAGCATCGCGTCTCCGGTCACCGGCCCATTTGTCCCCGGCGTCCACACTTTCGGATACGCAATGAGATAAAAATATCGCGGCGCGATCATCTCCGCGGAAGTGTGCTCGTTCGACCATCCACGCCCAAACGACCAAGTCTCTTCGTGAACGTTTGCTAGCTGCCACTCTTTCATCTTTCCCATCGTCCATTCACCGGCCGCTCGGACGTTCGGAGAATTCGTCACCCGCGGCCCGTACACGTCAGTCAGGTAGCTCTCGATTTCCATCACCTGCGAACGGTTGAAGCCCTCGTCCTTTATCTTGTATATCCCGTTGTAATCCAGAGCGTCGTTCGCCGGCACGACAGCCGCTTCAGCAGTTCCTGCGGCCCCTTCGCCACTTTTTGCTTTCCCCTTCGCGCTCGCTTTCGTTCCTTGCGCTCCGCTCTCGTCGGCGCCGTACAAACCAATCGGTCCCCGCCCTGCCATCGGCAGCACCGTCGAAAACATGAGCAGCACACCCAACACAACTCCGAGCTTTCGCACCGTCGCCCTCCGCAATTTGATTTTTGTGTCCGGTTTAGACAGCCACCCCAGCAAAACCGCTAGCCACTCAGACGCCCGCACCAGACGCCGGGTTTCATCCCTCTAGCACTACAGGTTTTCTAGCGGGCATCGCGCGAAATCAAGTTAACCAAAACTCGCCTATACGCAACACATCCCTTCGCACCGATCCACAATCCAGCGCCGGAGCTCGAGCGCCGTTGGTGCGGCACAACCTTTTCACGCAATAGCCACGGCCCGAAGCGGCGGGCTCGCATCCTACCAATGCCGGACGGCCAGCGAGTTGCTAGTCAAGCTGTACAACAACGTGGCCAAAACAAACATCGTAATCGCCACATACATCCAATCCCGCTCGATCGCGAATCCCACCACCGAAAACAAGACCCGCGCCACCGGCGTCGCGATCAGCAACAGCAACCCAAACTGGATCAATCCCACGGGATTCAGCGAAACCGCTTCACGAACGATTTGCGTGACATGCGTAAGCTCCGCGGGCTCCCCGTGAAAAGTCTTGTAGTTCTCTACCTCGCTCTTCGATTGCGCCAGGTACCAACCTCCGCCCACAAACACGACCACCGCCGCCAGAATCACGCCGCTCCGCAGCAATTTTCCCAACAACAACTCGAACGCCTTGTCACGAGTGTCTTGAGTTGTGCCGGCGACAGCAGGCGTACTCATTACAATCTCCCTTTCACACCCTGAAATATCATTTCCACCGCCAGCGCCGCGATCACCACTCCGAAAACGATTCGCAACGTGCGCACTTTCGCGCCCGGCAGCGCGCGCGCTCCCGTCAATGCTCCCAACAAAACACCCAACATCACGGGCATCGCCAGAGCCGGATCAATGTAGCCGTTTCGCAGATAAATCCCGGCGCTCGCTGCCGCCGTCACTCCAATCATGAAATTGCTCGTCGTGGTGGACACCTTGAACGGAATCTTCATGGCTTGATCCATGGCCAGCACTTTCACCGCGCCGGAACCGATTCCCAGGAGTCCCGACAAGACTCCCGCGACGTACATCAGTCCGAACCCCAGCGGAACATGCCTCACATGATAAGTTTCCAGCCCGTTTGGAGTGGGATAGGACCCATCCAATTTCAGCAACGTGGCAAATCGATCCGGCGGCAGCCCTCTGTGCATTTCCTCGTGAATCTGTGTCGAGCTATGCGCCGAATACAAGAGCACCAATCCAAATACGATCGCAATCACCGAAGTTGATAAATGCGCGGCCAGCACGGCCCCGCTTATCGCACCCACCGTCGTCGCGATTTCCAGAAACATCCCCACCCGCATGTTCGAGTATCCTTCGCGCAAATAAGCGGCTGCAGCGCCCGAGGAAGTTGCGATCACCGATACCAGCGACGCGCCAATCGCATAACGCATGTCCACACCGAACAGCAGCGTCAGTAGTGGCACGATCACCACGCCCCCACCTAGCCCGGTGAGCGATCCCAAAAATCCCGCGGCGAATGATCCCAGGGCCACGACCAAACTGAATTCCAGAGTGTTCAAATGCAACTATCCTCATGTTTCAGTATCGGAATCGAATCCAAGCGCAGGTAGGCTAACACGGAGAATGCCGCCGCGCATGATCGTGTTTCCTGTTCTAAGGCCGAGGAGCGGCGGGTTTTATCTGTAAGAAATTTTCACTACTTTGTATCGGCTGGCCTTGCTTCGGCTGGACTCTTTTCCCCTGCGAGGTCGTAAACGTAGCGAATTTCCACGGGACCGTACGAGCGCGTCCGTTCTAGGCGCACGGTTTCGTAAAGCTGCTTACCTCCGGGTGCCGGTTCGTACGAACGTGCGATCCTGGCTCCGCGTGATCCGTCATATTCCGCGACCAGTCGGTAGCTCTCCATCCAGTACGCGTCGAATTCCTGATACTTTTCGTCCTTGGGTTTTTGAACTTTGCGGCCGTCGGTGTAATAAACGCGCTTGCGGCCCAGGTCATCGGTCACATCTATTTCCTCGCTACTGGGATCCTTCGGAGCACCCGCGTCTTTGGCAGTACTCGCATCTTTGGCCGCACCCTCATCCTTGGGGTCGGGTGACGTCGTGGCCGGATCTTTCAGCGCCAGAGTCAGTGAACCGGCAGGATTCAGCAGCTCTTGCATTTGCGCGCGATCCAGTTCGCTGTCGGTGCCAGTGTTTCCGCCCCTTCTCGGTGAGCCACCACCTCCTCCGCCTCCCCCAGGAAACGGCGAACCCAGGCCGCCGATGTGTACTCCGGTGCCGGGCCCGTTCCCGCCGCCATTGCCACCCCCACCGCCTCGGGGACTCGTGACGCTTCCCTCGCTGCTCGCTTCCTTCATTTTCTCGTGGGGGTCGTCACTTTCGTCCACATTCAACTTCCAGGATCCGAAGAGTTGTTTCCGCACTGGTAGCGCTGGCTCCGTAGGCCGCACAGCTGGTCCGGACGCAGGCTGTGTTGCATCGGGCGATGAGTCCGGCGGTCGCATCGGCCCCGGCGAGGCTTGTGCGCGTAGTACTCCTGGAAACGCGACGCATGCGGTGCCCACCAGTGCGAACGCTACCAGGATCCTCACGCTTCGGTATTGTCTGATGTTCCTACCCTGCATCGTGCCCCTCGCTCGCCATAATGTAGAACGTGAATGCACCCCGACCCTTCGCCAGCGAGCTAACAATTAGGGATGCTAGAAATCGCAGATGGGATGTCATTCCAGTCCAGGGAAAGCGACTTACACCTTCTCCCAAGCCGCAAGGACAAAAACGCTTGTCATCAGGATCGAAGCGAGGCCTGCCTGGCGACGGTAGGCTCGCTTGTCGCAGGCAAGGACCTCTCTTCCCGGCTTTTTCACTGCGCTGTAGCGCCACTCCCCGTCCGGACCTGCACTCTCTGCAGCAGCGCCAGAAACTCAGCCCGCCTGCTCCCGCCGGTCCCAATCGCCGCATAAGCCACATGGATCAACTGCTGATTAGAGCGCCCAGCGTCGCGTACCCACGGAAAAGGACTAACCGCTCCGATCGCCCAGAAAAAGTCTGTCTGCCCGCCTTGCAGGTTTACCGGCAGATTGAAGTGCGTAACCGCGCCCTGGCTCACGGGCGAGGTCCGCAGGGCCTCGAACACATACCAGGTCATCTCCGGCGACGCCACGCGTTCCATCGGCGACAGATAAAACTGTGCGATCATTCCGTACGCACGCGGGCCATCGTTGGTCTGCACAAACGTGATTCCGGAACTCACCTGCGCTCCAAAAAAGCCGGACAAAGTAGCCTCATGTCGGCAATGGTAGGAAACTTGCAACACGGGCGGCGCGCTGCTCGACGTACTCCCGGGTAACGGCGCAAAACTGGCCCCTCCATTCGTCCCCAGCACTTCGTCGATGCACGCACCATCGGGAGGGAAAAAATAATAGAAGAGCAAATCGAGCACGCTCATTCCTGAGCCGGCCGGCATGTGCATCTGTGTGTCGAGCCAGTTCGGGTCGTGGCCGGCCAGCGGATTGTCGGAAGTCGCGAACTGCAGAATGGCGAATTGCTGCGGATTTTCGAGGGAAAGAATACCGCCCAGGTGAAACGGCGGTGCATACGGAGCGAGCGCGTCCGGCGGACCGGCGCCCCCGGGATCGAATTCGCGCCACGTCGGCTGCAATGGAATCGAAATGCCAGTCGCAATTCCATGCACGATCCCGCTCGCTGCAAACTGGCTAGATGTGTCGGTCCCGGAAGTTTGGGCAGCCACCTTCGGCGCGCAGGCCGCCGCCACTGACAAAGCGATCAGTGCTCTTGCAATCCACACCCCGCGATACCACCCAAGCAGCATTGATTCCGGCTCCGTGCCCCACGCACTATTCTTGCAGTGTGCCAGCATCCGCGACCAAAAAGAAGCAGCAGTTCGGCGCGCAGGCTTGCCCTGTGTTCCGCCGGCGCGCAAGCTTTTCATGGAGTGCGGGGGCTTGCCCCCGCCTCCTCTTGAGCGAGGCTTGCCTCGCCACCCTTGCTACCGACCTCGCATCGCCCGTACACGCTCGCCAACGCACGCACCTCGATATGATGACACTATCATCCTGAGCGATGCGAAGCCTGCCTTCCGCAGGAAGGCATCCCTCTCGTGGCTGTCGCAACGTGACCTGTGTAGAAAAACAAACGCCTCGGCACTCTTCTGTCCCGAGGCGTAGTTTAATTTCCGAAAGTATTTAGGATTTTTTCGCGGTCTTGCGGCGGCCACGGCGCTTCGTGGGAGGCGTGGCGGGAGGTTCGCCGACCAGCTCGGCAGACCATATGGAAGTAACAAACTTCTTTACGCCGTGATCATCGAAATCGATCGTGGTGCGTTCGGTATTGGATTCCGTGACGATCCCCATGCCGTATTGCTCGTGACGAATGGACTGCCCTTCCACTAATATTTGCACCGACTCCTCCTTGGATGATTGTCAAAGCGCCTTCGGAAAAAGTAACGGCCTCGCGGCGCGCTTCCGCCCGCGAAGCGAATTCAATGGATCACGAGCCTGAGTTTACGTCCCTTGAAGGGCGGGGGCTGGTTCCGCCCCTTTTCGGGCGCGTACCAATTGCGCGTTTCCAGGAAAAACACGGCCGCGCAAAAGAGGCACGCTGTGTCAGCGCGTAGTGATCGCGCTCCAAACACCGACCAACAGCCGGCAGCTTGATCAGCAGCGCCTTTCCGGCCGATAGCCAATCGGCCCGGCACCGCGATAAACACCGCCGACCGTGTTACTTCTCGGCAGATCGAATCAAACGAAGTTAGAGACCAACTACGTTTTCGGCCTGAAGGCCCTTCGGTCCCTGCTTGACTTCGAATTCAACCGCCTGCCCTTCGTTGAGGGACTTGTAGCCTTCGGCCTGAATCGCCGAAAAGTGCACAAAAACGTCCTCGCCCGACTGGCGCTGGATGAACCCATAACCCTTTGCTGCATTAAACCACTTCACTGTACCTTGCTCTCTGCTCACTGGAAAACTGCTCCTACTTTATTCATTCGGTGGCACTTAACCACCTCGAAAGCTATCTGTCATCTCCCCGGCTTGCTGATTTGTCACAAAAAAAGGCCGTCGGACGGTTGCCCGGCAGCCTTTATCGAATCGTGCCAAAAAAGGAACTTAGGAGCAACAAACGCACCGAAAGAATACCATATTTTGCCCTCCTTCGCAATGCCTTCACCCGGAAGATCTCCCCGGAAGATGGGTTCGCCTGTCAAGCGTTGTCTATAGCGCGAGCGATCGCGCGCTGCGCGACTGAGATTAGCGGATTCTGCGTCGATCCGTCCTCTCGCGTTATTCGGCGATCTGCTACGTGCGATGGCTAAAATTGCAAGCCCATTGCTCCGATCAGAATTCGACCCGTGTCCGAATCAAACAGGAGCGCCGTGTTCTCGTCAATCGCGTAAAGGGTGGCGTTGTAGGTGACGTTCGGATTCATTCCGGCGATTACTACCGCACCGCGCCCGGTCGTCGCATCCGGCGCCGTCTTCACCACTGTCGCGGTCGCATTGATTGGATCCCCTTGATTGACCGCGCTGTACGAACTAATATCAATCGTTCCAGCGCAATTGGTTCCGCTCGCCGACGTGCAGCTGGTTCCCCATGAGACCTCACCTGATACATTCTGCTGATATGAGGCTGGCTCGTTATGGAAAACTCCTTGGCCTGCGAGGCGGAAGGAGAAGTGGTCTGTCGAGGCTATGGTCGGAATCGCGGTCTGCTGAAACACAGTCCCCGTCGCGAGTGCTGCGATATCCAACTCCAACATGACCGCAGAACCCTGCGCTGTCTGGTATGTCGCGAACTCCTGTGTGGTCGAGCTCGCCCCGCCCGAGCAGGTTCCACTGGAAAGACTCAACTTCAAATCAATTCGCCCGGTCGCGGCGTCCACTGCATAAGTGCAAGCGCCCAGTGTTGCATCCGCCGTCACGGTTCCCGCATTGTTGCTGTCTAGAACGCCGCTCGAGGTTGTTCCCGTTCCGCTCGAAACAAACACGCCACCTGCCGCGTAAGCACCAGCCGTGGAATTTCCGCCTACAGTGAATACATAGTTTCCGCTGGTCAGGGTGGCGGGTGTGAACGATGCCCCCGTCAAGCCGCCATAAATGTCGCCCCCCAGGTAATTGTTGCCATCAATTTCGACAATATGCAGTTGTGTACTTTGCTCCGCCGCAGTAGTGTTTACGATGTAGAACGCGTACTGCACGGAGCCCGTCGTTGCGCTGGTGAGTGTGATGGTTCCGCGCCCGCTTCCGGGGAGAGTCGGGTCCATCGCGTACATCCCTGAAAGCGTTCTGTCCGCCACGGTCCCTTTTCCGCTAGGATTGAGGCTGTCGTTCACGTCCAGAATCGCATTGGTGTTTGAAATCGTTCCAGCACCGTCCGCCGAAAACTTCCCCGCCATCCCTTGCGGAAAGAAGGCCTTGTCTCCTCCGGAAACAGCGAACACATAAGGGCCGGAAAGCGCCGCCGGCGATGTAGTCAAGCCATTCAAATTTTGCTGCTCAATCGTTCCGCTGCCGGTAGTCTTCACATCAAACCGCGTCAACATTGCGTGCTGGAAACTCGTCAGCACGAACTGCCATGTATCCACGGTCCCCTGCCCGGCCCCTGAACCTGAACCTACGTTGATTTTCGCCGTGCCTCTGCCATCGGCGCCCACGCTGTAGGTGCCGGAGATGGAAACCTGCGTGGACGGGCCCGTCCCAAAATTGTCCACATCCTCCACGCCGCTCACGATGTGGCCACTTCCGTCGGCCTGGAAACTTCCGGCGACCGCGAAGAATCCTGACTGGTCGTTCCCGGAATAAGAAAAAGCATATGGTCCGGTCAGGGAACGATCAGAGAACACAACCGAAAGCGTCGCGGTCGCCGTTACCGTTCCGCTCGTCGCCGTGATCGTAACCGCGTTTCCCGTCGGCGGATTCGGCGGCGCAGTATACAACCCAGTCGAATCAATCGTCCCGATATTGGTAGCCCCGCTGACCGTGGATGAAACGGACCATGTTACGGCGGTGTCGGTCACGTCATTCAAAATTGCGCTGAATTGTTGGCTCCCACCCGCCGGAACCTGGGCGGACGAGGGAGTCACTGAAAGCCCTTGGCCCTGCCCCACCGTCAAAACGGCCGTGTTCGACGTCACCAGCGTGCTGTTGGTCGTCGAGCCCGGCGTCTGCGGAGTCGTCGCGGTAATATTCACCTCTCCGTTCGTCGTGGACGGCACAATCGTCGGCGCCGTATAGATTCCCACGAGTGAGTCCGTCGAAGACGCACCGATCGTTCCCAATGTCGAACTGCCGCCAGCGGTGCCGTTCACGTACCATGTGATCGTCGTCGTCGTCGTGTTGTTGGATGAATTGGAAAGTGTGACTTGCGCGGTGAATTCCGTCGTTGTGTTGATTGGGACGCTGACCGTCGCCGGCGAGATCACTACCTTGTTCACTTGTACCGTACCGCCGCCGCCACCGCCGCACGCCGAAAAGCTCGCCAGGCACGCGGCCGTGAGCAAGAGAGCGGCCCAGCCCGGAATTTTCTTGCGCATCACAGGCCTTCCTTTCGATCGTTCCCGACCAGACCGCCAACGAAAACATTTGTTCGGTCACCTGCCTGAACGTTTTTCAGAAAGACCCATTTAAAATTGCCGCGAGCCCAGTGCCAAATCTGATGTCTGGTCATTTCCCTCTGTATGCTCACTCTCGCAAAATGGTCCCGGGGCACACGCGTGGATATCTAGATTCCCCCGGAGAAAGAAAAAGTTCCAATTCTTAGAGGTACTGACGCGCCGTTCGGTTGCCCCCAAATTGTTCATGCTACGGGCGTAATGAAGATTAAAGGCCCCACATTCTACCTCGTCGACCCTGCAATGCAATTGACAAACTTCCCTGTTTTCGTGTTCGGCTGTAGCGCGCCGTTCTACTGAGGCGAAACCGGACTTCCGTAGAATGTTTTCAGCAGAATGATTCCGCCCACGATGGCCGCCGATATGCTCAAAAGCGTGCCAATCAGAAAATATTCCGCAAATTGTTCGCGTTTGAACTCCGGATACCGTGCGATCGATTTCGCCGTCAAAATCAGCCCCGCCATGGCCGGCGAGCGTAGAAACAACGCCGTCATCACCAAAAAACGCTCTAGCCAGCCAATGTACATTCCCGCGTTGCTCAATTGCGCCGCCGCCTCGCTCACCTGCAAATATTTCAGCAATGGCTTGGTCATGAATCGAATCAGGTAACCGCCCCCGAAGATCACACCCACATACACCACAATCAGCAAGAGCACGCGATCGGAAGGAGCCCGCATCACCTCGAAAAACTTCCACAGAATCCGGCCCGGCGAAACCTGCACGATCCAGCACCCGGCCGCCACAATCGTTACGAAGTGCGCGCATTGGTCAATCGCGAACGTCGCAGTCCCCTCCGCCCACGTCGTCTTCCTGGCCAGCGTGATTTTGCACCAGTCAATTCCTAGGTGAACCAGCGTCAGACCCAGCACAACAAACTGAAAGCGCAGCGAAAGAAACAATCCCGGCACAAAGAACCCCGCCACCAATGCTCCGCACGCAAAATACGCAGCGCCGTGTTTCGCATATCCCGCCGCTTTCCCGCCCTTTTTCTGCTTCACCATCCCGGACGTCTGAAACACAAAATCTGTCAGCAGGTGGGCCAGGTACAGCGCCAAAATCGTTCTGGTCAGCATTTGCATAACCCCGCCTCTCCCCTCTTGTACGTGCTCGTACAACTTTCTCTACTTGTACGTTTGTGTACAACTACCCAAAATGCTTTTCAATCACGATTTTCATGCCCGCAATCGTTTCTTCCATCTGCCAGAAATACCCTCTCTTCAAATTGCGTGACACCGTCGAATTATCAAGTCCGAGCGCTTTCGCGGAATCTTCCAACCGCCGCTTCGTGCGGAACACCTCGATCGTCTTCCACTGCTTCTCTGTAATTCTCAGCACCAGCGTATCGTGCAGGGCATAAATCAAATTTGCGGTCGAGTCGAATACCTTATCCCGAGATTGGAACGCAGTCAGCACGTCGAACTTGCTTCCGGTGCTCCCCTTGATTCTCTCCAAGGCATTCCGCGCGAATTGAAAGGCTTCTCCGCCCAGCCTGTTTACCGGAGACTGAATGCGCCCCGGAACTGCTCCGAAGCCAATGCCCATCCGCAGCCGCAACGGCCGCAAGCGCGTCCGCAGATCGATGATCAGCTCCGGTATGCGCAAATACTCGGTAACGATCGTCTGAAATTCATCACCTGCGGTAACCGAATATGGCAGCCGTATGAATTTGCTCTTGGTATGCGCCCGCGAAGCCAGTGCTAGCAGCTGACCCAGCACCGCACGCAGATCCCGCCGCGCGCTCGACCCAATCACATCCGCAATCAACACCGCATAGCGTTTTGGCTTCATTGTACGCTGCCGTACAATTTTACAGATTTGTACGATTCCGTACAACCACAAAAATCGCTGCCCCTCGCCCACCATTGAGACACGCGGCGCGCAGGATCAAAATCTCTAACGTGATCGTGTGATCCCCGGCAAATTCGCATCTGAAGTTCTGCTGCAGGCAGGCTTGCGCTAGAATTACAACCGGCAGGGCTCTCTCCGCCCCTCTCGAGGGCGACCTGCATTCAATGGACGCGAATAAAAGCGAAAACGCGGACGTCGTACTACCCCGCATTCTCGTTGTGGACGACGATATCGAGCTCTGCGAACTCCTCCGTGAATACCTCGAGCCGGAAGGCTTCCGGATTGATGTGGCATACAACGGGGCTGACGGTCTGGAGCGAGCGATCTCCGGAGACTTCACCTTAGTCGTCCTGGACGTCATGCTTCCCCAAGTGGAGGGATTTGAGGCGCTCCGCCGGATCAGGCAAAAATCTCGCCTGCCGGTAATCATGCTCACCGCCCGCGGCGACGATGTGGACCGTATTCACGGCCTTGAAATCGGCGCGGACGATTACTTGATGAAGCCTTTTAATCCGCGCGAGCTCGCCGCCCGCATTCAGGCCGTCCTGCGCCGCAGTGCTATTCCCGCAACCGAAGCCGTTCCGCCCGTTCCGAAAACGATTGTTCTCGGCGATATTGAACTGGATCAGGGGGCACGCACGGTGCGGCGTAAGAATCGAGAGCTGGATTTGACCTCGGTCGAATTCGATTTGCTCGCATTCTTCTTGAAGACCCCTGGCCATGTCGTTTCCCGAGATGACATGGTCAAGGCCGTTCTGCGCCGCGAACTTGTATCGTTCGATCGCAGCATTGACGTGCATGTGAGCAACCTTCGCCGAAAGCTCGGCCCGGCTCCCGATGGCGGCGATCGCATTCGCGCCATCCGCGGCGTGGGCTACGTCTATGTGCTGCCGGGCAAAGCCCGGAATCGGTGAACCGCCATGCAAAGCCTATATTTCAAAATCTTCCTGTGGTTCTGGCTCGCCATGGTCCTGGTCAGCGGAACCCTTATCTTTTCGGTGGTCACCACTCAAACGGAATTCACTGCGAACCGTGCTGAGGAACTCGACAAGATCCTGACGTCCCTGGTGGCTGCTCGTGCCGCAGACATGCTGCAAGATCACGGCATGGGCGCTTTGGCGGACTATCTCGAATCGCTAGACTCCACTTTGCATTGGCAAGCCTTCCTCTTCGACGACGAAGCCAACGAAATCCTCTCTCAGCCCACACCCGCCGAAGCCAACATCATTGCCCAGGCCGCTCTGCAAACGAATGACACCAGATTCCTGATCTCGCACGGCAGAAAGTACGTGGCCAAACGAACCACGGGCTCGGATGGAACTCGCTACGTTTTTGTGATGAGCGAGGAAGTTCCTTCGGTGACAAGTCTTTTGCGAGCGCCGCTCGGGATTCAAATCATTCGCGCGACGGTGGTCGCGTTCATGGCTGGGTTGGTCTGTTTTTGGCTGGCTCGATACATCACTGCCCCGATCAGACAGCTGAGCGCCGCGACGCACCGCCTGGCAGGCGGCAATCTGGGAGCCCGCGTGGATGGTTCCGCAACGCAACGCAAGGACGAAGTCGCCGAGCTCGGCCGCGACTTTAACCACATGGCCGAACAAATCGAATCGCTCATGTCCTCCCAGCGCCGTTTGATTCGAGACATCTCCCACGAATTGCGTTCACCCCTCGCTCGTCTAGGAGTGGCTTTGGGCCTCGCGCGTCGGAATGCTAACCCTGGGTCGGTTTCTGCTCTGAACCGCATCGAGCTTGAGGCGGAACGCTTGAATGGCCTGATCGGCAGTTTGCTTCGCTTGGCTCGTTTGGAAAGCGGTGAAGCGCTGATGGAGCAAGGCCCGGTGGATCTCGACGCGCTTCTGCGCCATATTGTCGCTGACGCGGATTTTGAGGCGCGCGGCCGCAACCGTTTCGTGCGCATCATCGCCTCGGAAGCCTGTATCATCCCCGGAAATCGCGAGGTTCTCGGCAGCGCGATTGAAAATGTAATTCGCAACGCCGTCAGCTACACGAGGGAAGGCACCGATGTAGAAGTCAGCCTCCTGACCTCCGAAAATGGCGCGGCTAAACTGGCAGTCGTTCGTGTGCGCGATCACGGCAGAGGTGTGCCCGTCGAACTTCTCGCCGATATCTTCATCCCCTTCTATCGTGTTGCGGATGCCCGCGAGCGCTCTTCCGGCGGCACCGGACTAGGCCTCTCCATCGCCGAACGCGCCGTGCATCTCCACGGCGGTGATGTACAAGCGGAAAATTCTCCCGAGGGCGGCCTCATCATCGAACTGCGCTTCCCCATTCCCATGCCCGCACCACCAGAAACCACCCCAGCCGTCGCTCAAGTCTGAGTCCAAGCCATCGCGTCCACCATTCCACCCTGTGAAGATGCGGGCTTGTTCGGTGCCTGATCCTTGGGCATCCGAAAGGCCATTATAAATCCAATAAGCTCTTTAGTTGCCGTCCCTTACGGGGCCTAACTCTGGTACCAAAGCGCGTACTAACCGGAGTACTGCTTGAATGTGACTTTTACCCTAGTGCGCTCGTCGCCACCCACCCCTACATTACTCTCTGGCATAGGTATGGGAAAAGAGGCGATGTGAGCAAGGCATCCAGACTATTTCGTTTCAGAGCTAATCGGGAGACCACCCTGGCCGCCCTTCTACCGGCAACTTCGCTGCTCCCCAAACCGGCTGACAGCCCCGATGAATCCCACGAAACTCCGCGCCAGACGACAGAACGCGAAACATTCGCGCCGTGCCCGACCATCGCAACAACCGAGAGCCAGTCAAATTCGAACTCCCTCAGGGAAACCTGGGCTTCCTTCCCCGATGTCGTAACGGAGCCCGTGCTGGACACAGTTGACATGTCCGACCCGCTAGCCATTCTCCGGCAGACCATCGAGCCGGCGCCGCAAGTTCAACGGATTTCTAACGTCGCACTGTCGTCACTCGGTTTGATCTTGCCTCGCGCCAATTCCCTATCGTCGTCGCTTGAAACTGACGATGCCACGATGATCGGCGCGAAAGTCCACTGTGAAGTCAGCGTCCCCGGAACTTTTCTCACCGAAACAATGGACCTCGAGGCCATCGCCGCGTCTGCTCGCGAGGCAACCGCCACAGCTTCAGTCACGACTCCGGCCATCGCGAACGCGGAACAGAGCGCATCCGAAACAGTAAAAGATGAAATCATTGCGGAAGTCAGCGCTGCGGCGGAAGAATTTGTAGCTGAGCAACAGCACCATGCGCAGCCGCAGCCTGAGCGCGCCATTGCCCCTGAACCCCCGAAAGACCGTCGCCGCAAGCGCCGCGCGCTGATCTGCGCCCCGATTCGCGTGCGCAGCACGAGCGCCGCAACCAGCTCCGATGAGATCGCCACCACCGTGGACGTTTCCCGCACCGGAATCCTGTTCCACACTTCACTCGGTGTCTACACGCGCGGCACGGAAGTCGCTGTGGTGTTTCCTTACAGCCAAGCTCCCGGCATCGTCCACGCAGAGCAAACCGGCCAAGTCGTGCGAGTCAGCGATCTTGGCAAGGGAATTCGCGCCGTCGCCATAGCGTTGTATGCGACCGCTTCCGAAGAAGTGGCAGTCACCCACACGCCTGCATGCGCTGCTGAACCGGCTCGTGATCTTGCTGCGACCGCCGCGCAAACGAAAAAACCGCTGATCCTCGCGGTGGACGCGGATGAAACGCTACGCGACACGCTCAAAATATACCTGCAGAACGAAGGCTACGACGCCATCGCCGTGAACAACGCGGCGGACGCGCGCGAGGTTCTCAACATCTTTACGCCCGCTCTCATAATCGCTGAGGTCGAAGGCGAAGGCACCCCCGGCTACGATCTCTGCGCCTACGTGAAATCCAACCCGTCTACGCGGCAAGTGCCCGTGGTACTCACCACAAGTTCTGCATATCCCAGCGATTACTCTCACGCGCACGCTCTTGGCGCAATTGTGTGCATGGCCAAACCTTACAAGCAGGAACGCCTAGGCCACGTCGTGCGCCTGCTCGTACCGCTGCCCGAACATCTTCAGAATATTGTCGCGCCACACACTGCCGATCCCACGCGCGTCCCTGGCCGTGACGGCAGTGCATCCTCTCGGAATCTCCGTCTGGTTCACGGCAACGGCTCCGCGAAAAAATCGAATCACAACGGCAGCAACGGCAAAATCCGTTTTAGATTTCCATCCTTCCGCTAATTTCGCACGTAAGCATTAACTTAATGTTTGTTGTCCGACACTGTCGCCCTATCGCTGGGCCCTGTACCAAAACTGTTCTCTATTGATGTTGTAGTTTTTCTATCCGCGGAATATTGTCGCGCCCATCACCACGGTCCACGCTCAGTTTCTGAGCGGACGTAAACAGCACGACGGTTATTCCACGGGTTAATTCCCCCAGCTCTTAACTCCGGAACTACACATAGCGGAGGTGTGTCCATTTTCTCCGCAGCCAGATGCAAAAGGGGGCCAATCATGAAAACTCTAAGGTTCGGTACGGTAGTTTGTGCAGTGCTCGCTGCTTCAATAATCATCACCACGCTTATGGTTCGCGCGCAATCGCGCGACGGATCACAACAAGGAAGCACCTCGACTGGCGGCGTAAGCGATCCAGGCGTCCGGAGTGATGCCGTCGCCGTAGGTACTCCTCTTCCGAGTCTTTCCGCCGCGCAACTTCAATACTTCCAGGACGGTTTGTCGCGCTTCCTGCAAGTTGACTCCGTGAGCGGCTCAATTTCCGGCGAGCCCGGCACCGGCCTCGGTCCCGGATTCAATTCCAATAGCTGCGCAAGTTGTCACGCGCACCCAGCGGTTGGCGGCACCAGTCCGAGTTCTACGGCCTATCCTTTTGTCGGACCCAATCCGCAGATCGCGGCGGCTTCCGATGCGGGCGGCAACAACTCAATCCCCTACTTCATCTCCGCCGATGGCCCCGTACGCGAGGCCCGCTTTCCTTTCGCAGTCACCGTCGGCGGCAGCGTTACTCAAACACCCGACGGCGGTGTACACGACGTCTTCACCATCGCGGGGCGTTCCGACGCGCCGAATTGTTCCATGGCTCAACCCAACTTCGAACAGATGCAGCGCGAGAACAACATCATCTTCCGCATCCCCACTCCAGTATTCGGCGCAGGGCTCATCGAAAACATCGCCGACGCCACCATCCTCTCCAACATGGCCGCAAACGCGCAGCTCAAGAACCAGCTCGGCATCGCCGGCCATCCGAATTACAGCGGCAACGATGGTTCCATCACGCGTTTCGGCTGGAAGGCGCAAAACAAGTCACTCGAAGTCTTTGCAGGCGAAGCGTACAACGTGGAGATCGGCGTGACCAACGAGCTGTTCCAAACCGAACGCGCTAACCCACCGGCCTCTTGCCTTTACAATCCAACTCCGGAGGACAAAACCAATTACACCTATTCCGGCGCTCAGATTCTCAGCGACGTGGTGGCCTTCGCCGACTTCATGCGCTTCCTCTCCCCGCCCGTTCCATCGGTTAACGGCATCCCGGGCAACCCCACCGCGCAATCGATTCAGGCCGGCCGGGCGGTCTTCCATAAAATTCATTGCAGCATGTGCCACACTCCGTCGCTGCAAACCGCCGCGTCCAATATGACTCCTGGACTCGACAACCAGCCCGCAGGGCTCTTCTCCGATTTGCTGGTGCACCACATGGGCGGCGGTCTAGCCGATGACGTCGCTCAAGGCGCCGCTGGCGGAGATGAATTCCGTACGGCTCCGCTATGGGGCGTCGGCCAACGCATCTTCTTCCTGCACGACGGTCGCGCTACTCCGGCAAACGGCGGCTTGCTCAACGCAATCGAGGCGCACTACAGCCGCGGCTCCGAAGCAAATCAAGTCATCTCAATGTTCAACCAATTGCCCCCGCAGGAAAAGCAAGCACTGCTGAATTTCCTGCGCTCGCTCTAGCCTAAACGCTCACTCGTCCTTCGAGTGTGCTGCCGGCACACTCGAAGGACATCTCGACCGACCGAGCACGGGGGTGCAAAAAAGTGACGATTAGAAATCGTGTGAGGGTGGGCTGCCGAAGGCGCACCCTTCGTCCATCGATGCAACCTGTGCAGCGAGACCCTATCGTCCCGACAGAGGCACGACGCGCCTTTGCGCGCCGACGAAGCCTGCCTTCCGCGGGCGGGGACCTCTCTTCGCTTCCTGGGCCAGCGACTGGCCCCGCCGGTTACTTGAAGCAATCCGTCGCGATCCATGCCGCTGCGCCGTTCGCGCTATACTCGCCGCATGCCGAATCCCCGCGACTCGCACCTCTGCCGAATCGCACTCGCGCTGGCCACGATTGTTGGCTCCACGATCATTTCAGTCGCTGGCGCAGAGCACGCCGTAAAGCCACCGCTGGAAAACTTCTACGTTGTCACTCAAGCCACCTTTCACTCCGGCGCCAAATGGGTGGACCACATTCTCGAAGTGCGTCCGCAGGGCGATGACGTCCTGGTCCGTGAAATCCGCATCGCGCCGCTCGACAAAGATTGCCCGCATCACGTCACGGTTCGCGCCGTCGAACGCGTGATGTCCAACACAACGGTGAAAAAACTCACCGTCAAGTTCCCGATCTGCGCTTTCGAAGAAGATGTTGTGGAAGGAATGATCAGCGTCGTCAAGCGCGAAGAAAGTCTCAGCGTCACGGACGATGCCGCGAGCCAAACCATCGTCGCCCGCTGCGGCACCCAGCAAAAAATGTTCGAACTTCCCGACCAGGAAACTCTCCGCTTCGAAGCCCTCCAGCACGCCGACAAGCACGTCACCGACTTCTGGGATCTAGCCGCCACGATGGAAGCTCACGCGTTCGGCAGCGATTTCTCGCTGGCCAAGCTCACGCCCGAAGAGGACAAGCAAGCGCAAGACCTCGGCGCTGAGCTCGTCCCAGAAATCAAATCCGGCCGTTACGACCAGGGCTTCTCCGATCAATCCTGCCCCTACGCCGAATGCAGCGCCCACAACGCCGCCTCAGCCCTGCAAGGCTACACCGGCCCCATCTTCAGTTGCCCAAAGGAATAGAGATTGTCATCCGGAACCCACCCGCCCGCCTTTGGCGGAAGGGGGTGAGGGACGTGAGGGACCTGCTTTTATTTTTGCAGTGACCATGAACCCGGTGAGAACGAAAAACGCGGGAACTGCACGCACCCGAAAAAGCAACGGCCACTCTTCCCTGGCGGAGGAAGAGTGGCCGCGCACTACAAGAAAACTACCTGTTCTCGATTTGCTCTTTCAGCAGGTTCGCAACGACTTCCGCAGTCCCTTGCTCGCCGTGCCACGTATTCGGCCGGTTCAAGGTGTAAGCGAAGACGATCGTGCCCGACCGGCGTTCCACCAGTTGCAGCGCTGGAACGTCGCCCGCGTGATGCTCATGCTTGTAGGAAGCCTTCACCACGGCACTGGCGTGCTCGGGCCATTTGATCTGCAGGACGTAGGTTGCGCGCGCTTCGTTGATCTCTGGAGCCAGCGGAACGTGTCTCCGCTCGAAAGCGACGGACAAGAAGCCGTCAAAGCCTTCCATCGGCTCAATATAAACCGAAGGGACCGCGCTCACGTTGCTGCGGCCCGCGGACTCTACCGCTGCCGCCGAACCGTCCGGAGGCACATGTCCAGCCGAAAGCGGCGAGTCGGAGGACGCGGAATCAGGCTGCGCCACCGTGTGGCATGCCATTCCGTTCACCACCGTCTCGTTGGCAAAAATGAAGTTCCCAGACGCAGCCATATCACGGCATTTCATCTGCGCGTCGGCGGATTGCTGCTGTCCCATCGCAGCTCCCGAAGTGAATAAAACTGCGGCAAACAAACTAGCGGCGGCTTTCATGGCATTCCCTCCACCAACAGAGTGCCGGAATGAAACGCCGAGGGAAATGTTACGTTCGTACCAATTTTCGCGCGATGTTTTCGGGGCATTTCTCGAGCAATTAGGCTAACTTCGAGATCCGCAGCGCCGACGGCTCGATTCGCCCGCGAATTTGTAGCGGCCGCTTCGTCCCAAACCCTTCGGGGACGAAGCGGGCACTGCCCCATAAGCGACATCGCACGCTCCGCGCATTTTCTTGGAGTGCGGGGGCAAGCCGGCCGCAGCCGGCTTGCCCCCGCTTTTTCAAGGCGAGGCTCGCCTCGCCGTTGCTGCTCGCCTCATGGTGCAGGCGGCTCACTCGCCCCAGCCGCCGCTAGGAAATATCCCGGCCGCGTGCGTACCGTGACCTTCAGCCTTGCCAGGGTCACCTTGATTTCGTGGAACCCAGCGGTCTGCTCGGACGCAGGCCGATAGCTCAAAACATACTGCGCATGTAGCTCGCTGCCGATGCGATCCAGTGCGCTGTGTATCTCGCGGTCGCGAATCGCGCGATAGTGCACTCCACCCGTCGCGGCCGCTGCCATTTCAAGCTGATGATTTTTTATTTCATTCGTCCCGCGCGTGACCAGCCAGATAGCTACCGGCGCGAGATCAAGCGTACCGCCCGGCGCTCCTCCGTTTCCGGGCACCGGCAGCGCTCCCGGACGTGTCGGCCCCGCAAAGACTCCGGGTGGATATTTGATTCCCCGACCGGGCGGCTTGGGCCCAAACCGCAGATCCGCGGTACTGCTGCTCGGACCAACTGCGTAAATCGCGACGTTGGCAACCTCCGCATCGCGCAAGACGAGTCCAAGCTTCGCATCGCTCGCAACATCCTGTGATTCGCCCACGATCAACATCACGCGCCGATAAGTCACCGGTTGCGCTTTCAGCAGGTCCACCGCCTCGGCCATCGCATCGTACAAACGCATCTCCGGCGCCTCGAACTCCACGCTATTGATCGCGCGTGCAACTGCGTCGTGGTCTTGCGTAAACGGCTGGCGAACATCCACGCTGCTATCATAAGTGATGACCGCCGCCTCGCCATTCAGTGCCATCACCGTTTCGGTGAAGATGCTGCCCATGCCGTGAATCACGGGCCCCATCATCTGAATGTGTGAACTGGTCTCGATCACCAACGCCACGGCCAGCGGATCACCGCCCAAATCCCAATGATCAATCGCCTGCTCCACTCCATTGTCGTACACGTGAAAATCGCTTTGAGCGAGATCCAGCACCAAAGCTCCGCGTTTGTTCAGCACGGTGACGGCCGCAACTACTTCATTCGTCTGCACACGGATTTTATTTTGTGCGTTCGGCGGACCCTGCGCGGTTTCGATGGTTTGTGACCTGGTTGGGATTTGATTGGAACTCTGCGCTTCCGCGTGGATTGCGCACCACGCGGTGACAACCAGCATCGTCGCGCAGGTTCCCGCGAGTCTTACAATCCGCGCCATGTTCTTCGGTGTGATTCCGCCCGAACCATCCGCGTTGCTTTAGCGAGTCGATGCATCTCGTCTACACCCGCACCTCCACGAGCATCGCTCGTGGAGGAGTGCCCGCTTCATCCCAAAAGGCGTGGGACGAAGCGGCCGCTACAAATGCAAGGCAACTGAGCCTTCGGCTCCGCCTCGCGGTCTACTCAGTCCGTCGCATGCGTGATTCAAACTTAAGTGGACACGCTCTGCAAACGGAACTTTGCGCCCCAATCTCGCGTATCGTTAGCTATATGCGAAAAGGGGGCACTATGAAATGGCACTCGAACGCGAATCTCCGCGGCGAATCCGACTGCAGCCAGCGTTCTAACGCGCGCACACATCTCGCGCTTTATGCGGCATTCTTCGCGCTACTTCTCGCCGCCGCGCTTCCGCTGGCCGCTCAGGATCAGAAGGATTCACAGCAACCCGACAAGGACAAAGACAGTATCGGTTTCAACCTCGGCCAGAACGCCAGCGCAAAAGACCTGGGCCTGCCAATCTATCCCGGTTCGCGCCGCCATCAGGATAATTCCGACGATAGTCCCGCGCTCAACATGGGCCTCTGGGGAGGTTCCTCCGGCTTCAAACTATTCGTGCTGAAAATGGAGTCGGCCGACGCGCCCGACAAAGTCGCGGCTTTCTACCGCAAAGCGCTCGCCAAGTACGGAACGGTCTTGGATTGCACCAATCCGCCGCCAATAAACGGCAATGCGGACGACAGCAAAAAGAAATCGTCGAAAGCGCTGACGTGCGAGGACGAAAAACCGAAGCCCGGCGAAATCTCGCTCAAGTCCGGAACCAAAGCGAAAGAACACGCCGTCGGCATCCAGCCCAATGGCGGTGGCACGCTGTATCAGTTGGTTTACGTCGAAACCCGCGGCACCGACGATTAGCGCCTTAATTTCATCTGCCGTGACCGAAAAGGAACCTGCCGACGCGACTTAGCAGGCATTGGGCACAATCGTGATAAATTCTGTTTCACAATGCTCAGGCGAAGAACCCCGAAGAGATTCGAGCAATACTGAGCATTCTTGCGATTTCTGCGGGTGCTCGAACTCATGCAAAGTTCCTCATTGATTGTTCCGCCGCAGAATTGCTGGAGATGGAAGGTTAGCTTCGGAAGTCGAACCGTAGGTTCCTGGTAATTCCTGACGACGACATAGAGACGGTGCCTGGTTAACGCCTAATCGAAAACTCACCCACTATTTGAAATCCCTGCTTGTGGCCGCCCTCAAACCGGCGGTGCTATCATCCTCGCGTAATCTTCATCCAGGGGGAGCGAATGGACATCGCCTTGCAACGAAGCGCATTCACCAAAATTCTCGTGGCCTTTGTTTCCTTCGCATTTATTTTTGCTGCCGCCACCACGGCGCAGTCACAAACTCCTTCGCCGGCCCTGCTGGTCCTCAATAAGGCCGCAAACTCGCTCGCCATCGTGGATCCCGCGACACAACAAGTCGTCGCCCGCATCGACACCGGCGAAGGCCCGCACGAAGTCGCCGCGTCCGACGACGGCAAGCTGGCGTTCGTCACCAACTATGGCGCGGAAAATCCCGGCAATTCGCTCTCCGTGATCGATCTCGTCGCGCAGAAAGAAATTCATCACGTGGACCTCGGCCCGCTCGGTCGCCCGCACGGTATCCTGTTCGCCGACGGCAAAGTTTACTTCACCGTGGAACTCAACAAACTGATCGCCCGCTACGATCCCGAAACGAATAAAATCGACTGGCTCCTCGGCATCGGCCAGAACCGCACGCACATGCTGGTGCGCACGAAATATCTCAACGAAATTTTCACTTCGAACGTCGATTCCGGCACCGTCACCGCCATCGAGAAAAGCTCAGACCCCTCCGGCTGGAAGGAAATCGACATCGCCGTCGGCAAAGGCCCGGAAGGAATTGACATTTCCCCCGATGACAAAGAAGTGTGGGCCGCGAATTCCGGTGACGGCACCGTCTCCGTGATAGACACCGCAACCAGCAAAGTAATTCACACCTTCAACGCACACACCAAGCACTCGAACCGCCTGAAATTCACGATTGACGGCAAGCTGGTCCTCATCTCCGATCCCGCGACCGACGAACTGATCATCGTCGACGCCGCCACAAAAAAAATCGTCAAACAGCTCAACGTGGGTCGCAGCCCAGGCGGCATCCTGATCGCTCCTGGAGGCGAACGAGCTTACGTCGCCCTGGCAGGCGACAACGCCGTAGCCGCAATCGATCTCCACAAACTAGAAATCGCTGAACGCATCCCAACAGGCCCAGGCCCCGACGGCATGGGTTGGGCGCAACGTCACTAAACCACTCTTCTGGGGTTTTCTCCGCGTGCTCTGCGTTACTGTTTCGCCTTTAGCATTGGCGGTGACGCCGATGTCGCGGCGCTCGTTTCTTGTTCTCTACTGGCCGCTTTCTCTCCTCTGTCTCTGTGCCCTCTGCTTTTCTCCGTATCCTCCGTGTTAATCTTTTGGCCTCAGCATTTGCCTTGATTCCACGAAGGAGCGATCAATGGAATTCCGCACCCTAGGCCGTTCCGGATTGAAAGTTCCCGCTCTAAGTCTTGGCACCGGAACATTTGGCGGCGCGAATGAATTTTTCCGCGCGTGGGGCAACTCCGGCGTTAACGAAGCCACTCGGCTCGTTGATATCTGCCTGGAAGCCGGCGTCAACATGTTCGACACCGCTGATATCTATTCGGACGGAGAATCGGAGAAGGTTCTTGGCGGCGCCATCGCCGGCCGCCGCGACAAAGTTCTCATTTCCACAAAGGCTACCTTCAAAGTCGGCCTGGGCCCCAACGATGTCGGCTCATCCCGCTATCATTTAATTCAAGCCTGCGAAGCCAGCCTGCGCCGTCTGAAGACCGATTACATTGACCTCTATCAGATGCACGGGTTCGACGCGCTAACTCCCGTCGAAGAAACTCTCAGCGCGCTCAACGACTTGGTGCACAGCGGCAAAGTCCATTACATCGGCTGCTCGAATTTTTCCGGCTGGCACCTGATGAAATCGCTCGATGTGTCCGAAAGATATGGCTGGACGCGCTACGTCGCGCATCAAGCCTACTACTCACTCATCGGGCGCGAATACGAATGGGAACTCATGCCGCTCGGACTCGATCAAGGAGTTGGCTGTGTCGTCTGGAGTCCGCTCGGCTGGGGACGCCTTACCGGAAAAGTCCGCCGCGGCAAACCGCTGCCGGAAGTCAGCCGCCTGCACAAAACCGCCCAGATGGGCCCGCCGGTTTCGGACGAGCTGGTTTACAAAGTCGTGGACGCGCTAGATGAAACCGCGAAGGAAACGGGAAAGACGGTGCCACAAATCGCGCTGAACTGGCTGCTGCAGCGCCCCACCGTGTCAAACGTAATCATGGGTGCGCGCAACGAAGAACGGCTGCGCCAGAATCTCGGCGCCGTAGGCTGGAATCTCACGCCTGCGCAAGTCGCAAAACTCGACGCCGCCAATGCCACCACACCAATCTACCCGTACTGGCACCAACGCCAGTTCGGAGAACGCAATCCCCCACCGACACCGTGAACGTGCTTTCGCGACGCTATAAACATCGTCGATCACGCGCAATCAGTCGAACTGTTTGCGAAATTGCGCGAGCTGCTGTTTCAATTCCGCGACTTCCTGCCGCAACGCCGCGACTTCACTCTCCAATCGCGTAATACGCTCGCCATCGCCCGCGCCGCCACCGCGAGCGCCAGTAACCGATCCATGCGCAACTGCCGAGCCTTCCGGCCTTGTTTCCGCATCGTCCGCTCGCGCCGCTTCCGCAGCAGCGGCACCTTCATCACCCGACATTAAATGAACGTAGCGTGATTCTTTCGTCCCCGGTTGTCTCGGTAGCACCTTCACCAATGGAGGCTCGCGGCTCATCAATTTCTGCAACGCCGACTGCACATCACTCAGGTCATCGAAGTGATGCATGCGTTCCGTGCGCCCGCGCAATTCGCCGAGAGTCTGCGCCCCACGCAGCAGCAGCACGCACAGCACCGCCGTTTCCGGCCGAGTAAAATTAAACGCTTCCTGCAAGCGATGCTCGTACTTGCGCACGCGGCTGTCGGTAGTATTCGCCGCGCCGGCCAGTTCCATGTCGCTCAACCTTCGTATCGCTTGCGTGACGTCCTCTTCGCTGAGATTCATCACCGGCTCGCGATTCGATTTCTGGTTGCACGCGTTCACCAGCGCATTGAGCGAAAGCGGATAGTATTCCGGCGTAGTGATTTCCTTCTCGACCAGCGCGCCGAGCACTCGAGCCTCAATTTCAGTTAATCGTAGGTCCATAGTTAGTGAGGTGCAGCGATGCTTCAACGAACATCAATGAGGATTTTCTAGCACGCCCTGCAGCACTGTGAGCTTCCCGTCAATCGGCCCAGTTTTCAGATTCGCGATGTCCAACCCAAGGATGTGCGCGATCAAGGGATACACGTTCACGTTTTCGAAAGGTGGCAACTTCACTCCGCTGCGAATATCCGGTCCGACCGCATAAAAAATTGCTTTCATCTCCGGCATGTGCGCAGGATCGTAGCCGTGCATTCCCATCGGTCGCGTATTCCCGTGCCCACCTGCCATTGCCGGATTCCCTACCGCGCTCGGCGGTGGCGGGCTCACGCGCAAGAGATACGGACCCGTCGCGACGACGACTGGGTCACCCTCGCGCGGATTGCCGTCGAAACGCAGAGACTCTGGCACCTGCCCGCTGCGATACACGCGGAATTTGTCGCTCTTGCCCTTCAAGCTGTCGTAAATCTTCTCCGCGTCCGCTTCCGACTTCGCATAGATGAATGACTCCTCGGACTTTTCCAGCAGCGACGCATCAAAATACTGATCGAGATTCACCGAATCTCCTTCCACCTTAATCATCCCGTGATCCGCAAGCACGATCACGTCCACCGGCAAGTTCATTTTTGCCAGGCCGGCTTCCAGCCTGCCGATTTCCGTGTCCACCTCGTGCACAGCCGCGGCCTCCTCCGGGCTGTCCGGACCGTGCGCGTGCCCCGCGCTATCCGTATCGCTGAAATATAGCGTAATGAAATGCGGGCGCTGCTCCGGCGGCAATTGCAGCCACGCGAGCACTTGGTCCACTCGCTTTTCGTTCGGATACTTCGCGTCGTACTTCATGTAGTACGAAGGCCGCACGCCCTGAATGTCCGCCTCGGAGCCTGGCCAGAAAAAACACGCCGCGCGCATGCCTTGTTGCTCGGCCAAGACCCACAGCGGCGTGCCGCCATACCACGTACCGTCGGCTTCTGCTTGGGGATCACGATAGCTGTAAACTTGCCTGCGCGCTGGATCGTAAAAGGCATTGCCGACGATTCCGTGATGCTCGGGATAAAGCCCTGTCACGATCGTGTAGTGATTCGGAAATGTGATCGAGGGATAAGCCGGGATCATGCCACCGGGTGCGCTTGCGCCGCGCAGTCCGAGCGCCGCCAAATTCTTCGCGTCGTATTTTCTGGTGTAATCGTACCGAAACCCGTCGAGTGAAACGAGAATCACATAATGTTTGGCTTGCTGCGCGGCCGAATTCGGGCCGTGGTCAAACCTGATCGGCGGCGCAAGGACGGGCGCGGCCGCTTGCTGTTCCGGCACCTGCTGGCCGCGCGTAGCTTCGGGGGCCAAATATGCGGCAATACCCGCGATGACCAAAATCCAGGCAAAAATCCCCGCGCGTCTCGTGGATACATTTTTACAATTTATTGGCATCCGCGAATCCTTTCGCAACGTCACATTAGGGGGGAGACTTGCCTGCCCCCTGTCAGGGTGCCAGTATACGTAATGCGGCCCGCCCAGCCGAACATAAAGGAGAAAATGCGATGGTGAAATTAGCCTTATACGCACGATTAGAAGCAAAACCCGGCAAGGAAAAAGAAGTAGAGCAATTCCTCCAGAGTGCTGCGCCCATGGTGGAAGAAGAGCAAGGTACGATCACGTGGTACGCACTGCGCATGGGGCCTTCTACTTTCGGAATCTTCGATACGTTCAACGACGAAAGCGGGCGCCAAGCTCATCTTTCCGGCAAAATCGCAGCCGCATTGATGGTCAAGGCGCCCGACCTTTTTGCAAAGACTCCCGAAATCAGCAAGGTGGACATTCTGGCATCCAAGGTTCCTGCCGACGCAAAACGCAAGGCGTCCGCGTAACCTAACCGCCGCTCCCAAAGTCCGCTTGACGATTTCCTGTGGCAGCGCCGCGGCATCAGTCGAGCCGCGCCCGTAAAACGTCCCAGGAGGTGTCATCCCGAACCCCAGCGGCCTACCTTTGGCAAATGGGGTGAGGGACCTGCTTTTCGCTCCTATGCCTCACTACAGCAATAGGCCGAAGTGCGCCTGGAACGCATAGAGGAATATTTCGGATACTCGAGCCGGCCGCTCCTCAGCACGGCACGGTTCGCCTCGCGCCACTCAAAATATGCACTCGCTAAATACTGCAACCACGCGGCGAAATATATCGTCTAACGATATGTAGCCCGAAACTGAGCTACTCGCACGGGAAAGAAGGCCAAACATGCTTGCAATGAACCAAGTTCTGAATTCCGCCGGCACGCACGACCTGCCGGCGCAACACAATCCGGAGGAAATCCCAGAAAACGAACACACGCACACCCTGGACGAGATCCAGAGGCGTGCGTTTAGGATTCATCGTCGCCGCGGCGGGACCTACGGCGGGTACACCCTCGAAGATTGGCTGGAAGCGGAACACGAGCTGGAGAAAGAGGATAATTCAGCGCCCGGCTCAAGAGACCGCGTCCACTGAAGCAGCGCTCGAAATATCAGCCTGATTGAAGCGGCCAGGTAAGTGTGGGCGGCCGTGGTAGACAATCTCAGCCAAAGCGCGCAATGGCCGCGATTTCGATTTTGTTGGCGTCTGTGTCAGTGTGACCAGTTTGTACCGCGTGCGGTGTAATCTCAAGCTTCGACGCGATTTGCGCAACAGACTGGCCTTCCGCATGCAACAAGCGCACCTGAGCAGAGGTTGGTTGCTGCACTTCCTGAGCCGTCGCCGATATCTTTACCGTGTCTTCCCCGCTCGCAGCTGGCTTTGTAGCAGCAGGTGCTGCAGCGCTCGGCTGCACCCCTTGTACCGCTGCCAAATCGCCCGATGCCCCACTGGCAGACACTGAACTCACCATTTTCGCTCTCCTCCCAGCCAAAAACTGCAGCTCGTCCCATCTGTTTGATATCGGCCGTCGGTTGCAAAGCTTGAACGTGGGAGCGACCCCGGCGAGTTCGTACCACACTAAAGCGGAATACGGTGTTCCGAAAACGGCAACACGTCAGCGTATGCTCGCTGTGGCTCACCCCTGATCCTTCAGGCCAATTTCCGTGTTGAATTGCTGAATCACGCCGTAGCACTCACACGCCGATCCTTCGAGCTTCTTGCGGCTTAAGATCTTCACTGCCCCGCGCGTGTACTCGATATTCTTCTTCCGCTGCAGAACACCCGCCGCCAGGCTCACGCTAGGACGATCGGTGCCCAGCATCGTGGCCAGAAAATCGTGTGTGATCAGAATTGACCCGCCATCCACGCGGTCTTGCGCCATCAACAGCCAGCGCGCCAGCCGCTGCTCCACGTCATGCAAACGGTTGCACGCCGCTGTTTGCGCCACCTGAATCCCCTGAATTACCGCATAACGGCTCAACCTCATTTGAAATTCCGGCGCTAACTTCAAAACGTCCTGCAGCGTGCTCACTTTTACTCGGAAACCTTCGCCCGCGATCTGCACCACTTCACGTAGGGGGCTGCGCGCGAGGCACACCGCGGACGGAACTCCCGCCGCTCCTTCGTTCCCCACTACGGCCGCTTCCACCGTTTTGCCGTCTTCCATGGCCACAACGAGCGATACCAGCCCGGCGTTCGGGAAATATACGAAGTTCAGCCTTTCGCTAGGTTCGTGAAGGATGCAGTGACGCGGCAACGCGATCGGCTCCAGATGCGGGCCAATGGCTAAAAATTCATCCTCTGGAATAGAAAGAAGGATTTTGTTAGCGACCGGCTTGCCGTCGGGAGTAGTTCGTTCGGGAAAGTGGGCCGTATTTTTACGGTCACTCGGCTGCACTAGTGGTCCTGGTCAGTTTTGACATGGCCGGAACTCTAGATGTTGCGGAATATGGCTGTCTGTCGGACGCCAAACACACGGCGCAAATTTATGGTATGCCCAGCACGGGATTGAATTGCTCGATTACTTGATAACACTCGCACGCGCATTCCTGCAGTTTCTTGCGATCCAGAATTTTCACGGCGCCGCGCTTGTACTCGAGAACGCCCTTCTTCTGCATGATGCTGGCGGCCAGGCTCACAGTCGGCCGGTCGGTTCCCAGCATGGTCGCAAGAAAATCGTGCGTGATCGGCAAGAACCCCGAATCCACGCGGTCGCGCGTTACCAGCAGCCAGCGCGCCAGCCGCTGCTCGACGGAATGCAGCCGGTTGCATGCGGCGGTTTGCGAGATCTGCATGCCCAGAACCACGGCATAGCGACCCATGATCATGCGCATTTCTGGAGCAGTGCGCATCAATTTCTCCACCGCCGCCGCGCCGATGCGGAATCCGTCGCCGGCAATCTGCACCACCTCGCGCACCGAGCTTGTTCGCAAGCCCACAGCCAGCGCAGCCCCTGAAAAACCTTCGCGGCCCACCACGCCTACCTCGACAGTCCGGCCATCTTCGGTGGCCACTACCAGTGAGATCATTCCGCGGTTGGGAAAGTATGCGTACTGGACGTCCTGACCCGGTTGATGCAGGTTCAGATGGTGCGGCAGGTCGAGGAATTCGAGCGCGCCTCGCACAAGCTCGAATTCGTGGTCAGGAAGCGACAATAGCAGGTTATTAGTGACCGGGTGGCCATGCGGGCCGGTTCGCTCTGCTTCGATCGGCTCCAAAACACTCTTTTGGCTCATCTCGATTCCTCATTTCATACGGGAAACACTGTAAGGGGGCCCGAAAAAAACAGACTCAAGCCTAACGCATAACTAGCCCTTGTCCATACACCATCCACAGTATTCCGGTCCGGTACAGTACAGTGTAGGATGCCCAACATTCCCGCTTCGCGGAAGCGGTCTAAAAACGAATGGCTCGAATTCTTATCGTAGACGACCATCCTCAGGCACGCCGTGGCGCGCGCGAACTTCTCGAAGGGCACCCTGAGTGGGAGGTGTGCGGCGAGGCCGAAAATGGTATGGAGGCGATCGAAAAAGCCGCTGCGCTAAAGCCTGACGTCGTGGTCATCGATCTGAGCATGCCAAAGATGTCCGGTATGCAAGTGGCGCGGCTGATCCACAGCAGCGCCCCCAAATTGCCACTATTGCTCTTTTCCCTGTATGCCGGAGATCCGCAGATGAACGATGGGTTTCGCGCTGCGGGCTTTAGCGGAGACCTCAACAAGGCCGCGGCGAACTTGCTGATCGAAGCGGTCGAGGCGTTGCTGCGAGGCGGCACGTACTTTCAGTCCTCGGCATTGCCACGGGGGATCATCACGGAAGATGCAGCAGCGTCACAGCCAGAACAGCCACCCACACCGATGTCCTCTGCCAGCCAGCAAGCGCCGCCCGATCCTTCTGTTGACGCGGCGCCCGCCAAGCCGTCTGAGACGGCGCCCAGAGGTGGCCCAGCGGCTTGCTGAGGTGTCGAGGTTCGCGCGTATGGATCGTTCCCTGCTTCACACCACGCCACCGTAAACTTACATGATGCGCAAAACGCCTGCTTCAGCCGGGTGTGTCGCGCGCATCCATGCTACAATTAAAACTCCTTGCTCTCCGTTAACAACATCACGATGCGCTACGGCGCTAGAATCCTGTTCGAAGACGTCACCACAACGTTCTTTGCGGGGCGGCGGTATGGGATTACCGGGCCGAATGGCGCGGGTAAATCGACGCTGATGAAGATTCTGACTGGCGAGATCGAACCCACCAAGGGCGACGTCACGCGTCCGAAGAAGCTCGGTATCTTGAGCCAGGACCAGTTTGCCTTCGACGAGCACCGGGTGATTGATACCGTAATCATGGGTAATCGTCCGCTGTGGAAGGCACTGCAGGAGCGCGAGATTTTGTACGCCAAGCCGCATGAAGAACTGACCGATGCGGACGGGATGCGCCTAGGCGAGCTCGAAGGAATCGTCGGCGAAGAAGGCGGATATACGGCAGAAGCTGACGCCGCGATTTTGCTCGATGGCCTCGGCATTGACGAGCCGCTGCACGAACGTAAAATGCGCGAACTGCAAGGCGGACAAAAAGTTCGCGTGCTCTTGGCCCAAGCGCTTTTCGGCAGCCCGCCAGCGCTGCTGCTCGACGAGCCGACGAACCACCTGGACCTCGATTCGGTCCACTGGTTGCAGGATTATTTGTGCGAGTACGAAGGCGTGCTGATCGTGATCTCGCACGACCGCCATTTCCTGAATAGTGTCTGCACGCATACCGCGGACATCGATTACGAGACCGTGATCATGTACAACGGCGGGTACGACGACATGGTGGTCGCGAAGACGTCCATTCGGTCGCGCATCGAATCCGAAAACGCGCAACGCGAAAAGAAAATCGCGCAATTAAACGAATTCATCGCGCGTTTTTCGGCCGGCACGCGTTCCGCGCAGGCGACTTCGCGCAAAAAAGAAGTCGAGCGACTGCAAACTACCGAGCTGGCGCGGTCGAATATTGCGCGTCCGTACATCCGTTTCAGCATGGACCAACATTCCGGCAAGCATCCGCTGGAAATCAAGAGCATCGCGAAATCGTACGATGGAGTGAAAGTATGGGCGCCGTTTTCGGGTAGCGTTTCTCGCGGAGAAAAAATCGCGTTGATGGGGCGCAACGGAACCGGCAAAACGACGCTGCTGAAATCCCTGGTCCGCAACGCGACGGGATTCGTGGACGATTCCGACCGGCAATTCCCCGTTGACGGCGGGCAGGCGATCTGGGGCCACAACGTGATGGTGGGATATTTCGCGCAGGACCACAGCGAATCCATCGTGCACGGGATGAACTCGATCGAGTGGCTGCATCAGTTCAAGCCGCAGGCAACGCAGGAAGAATTGCGCGGCGTGCTCGGCCAGATGCTTTTCAGCGGCGAAGACGCGTTGAAGCAGACCGCGGCGCTTTCTGGAGGCGAATCCGCGCGGCTGATTTTCTGCCGTCTGATGCTTCAAAAACCCAACGTGCTCGTGCTGGACGAACCGACCAACCATCTGGATTTGGAGTCCATCAACGCGCTGAATATCGCGCTGCAGAAGTATGATGGCACGGTGCTGCTGGTCACGCACGACCACGACGTGATCGATGAAGTCGCCACGCGCATCTGGCATTTCGAGAACGGCAAGATCGAAGATTTCAAGGGCCCGTACTCGGAATATTTGGAGTCGGTGGAAGAGAAAGCATCGTGAGTAGTTATTAGTGAGTAGTGAAGTGTGACTCGTGAGTGGTGAAGCCGGAAGGTGGCCCAGCCATTCTTGGCTGTGCTCCTGGTTTGATCTGTGATTCGCGAAGCGTAACGCGGTTCTTCTTTACGTGATCCCGCATGTCTTTTCTGTTGAGCGCACTTCCTTGCTGACAAGCCCAGTTCCGAAATTGTCGGACGGCTGCTTGTTGCAGAGGTCACATCGGCGGTCTGAAGACCCTCGCTACAACGCCTAGGAGCCCGGCGGGACCGCAGCGCCCGTGGCACCATCCACTGCGTGATTCCCGGCGTCACTGTTTCGGCGCTGCCGACCGCGTCCGAACAGGAATTGCTGAGGTGCTCCAGCACGATATACCAGCGAGTCGGCGCGGTGACGCGGTCAGTCGATTGGTTCATCTACGGCTTTGTTGCGGTGTAGAGATATCTTAGCAGGCGCCTTTCGCTGGTCAGCATGTGCACGCAGTGCAGAAACTTTTGCAGTCCCGCGAAGTTAGTTTCACCTTCGGCCCCGACCAACGCCTCGCTCCATTTCTCACGCGCATCGTGCCGTCGCTTCGCGATCCGGGCTGCGTTCTCGGTGGTATCTTTCACAACAATCTGGCGAAAGCCGGTTTTCTCCATGAGACGTTCGTTCTCGCCGGGAGGGCTGTAAACATAGATGCCGATCGAGCTGCGCGTGGCGATTTCTTCGTCTGAAATCATTCCCCCGATGACGAGTGCGTCACTAAACAGCATACGGGCGCCGGGTTTCAGTACGCGAAATATCTCGGCTAACAGTGACGATCTTGTTGGAATGTGGCACAGCACGTCATTCGAGAATACCGCGTCAAATGTGTCCCCGTCGAAAAGGAGTTTTTTCGAGACCTCACGCTGCTCGAAACGCGCCTTGCGGGCGAGGTCTCTGGTTTGCGCAAGCTGGTTAGCGTTGCGAATGCCAGATTCGTTGATGTCCAGGCCTGTGATCTGGCAGCCCAGCTTTTCCGCAAGGTGCAGGGCATATCCGCCCGAACCGCAGCCGATTTCCAGCACGACCGAATCGCCGCTAAGGGCGAGCAGCCGCGGAATCTCCGCGGACTCTCCATTCGTGACCCAGCTGGTTTGGCCAAAGTCCTCACCATACGTCTCGAGGCTTACTTGCCTGTAGGCCTCCGCGGCATAGTTGCCGTACGCGTTGTTGTAGAGATCCACCTTCGGCGGCGCGTTCATCAAGGCTTCCGTTGCTTCGCGGATCGGCAAACTGGGAGTCTCTACGGTACAACCTCACCTGTGTCGAATGAAGCACAAAATGCTCTTGGCCTTGAGGCCGTGGCGATTTGCTACATCTTGCGCGGACTGCGGCACCTCGAAAACACGCAGGAACGGCAACGCGAAGGTTTGGCGCTTCGCGCCGCCATCTTATGTCGTGGCTAAAGCCACGACCCACAACGATCCGCACGCGTGCGCTTCGAGAGTATGATAGCCGCGGGAGTGGCTTACATGAGTTTTCCTTTGCCGGGTTGGTTCACGGACGTTGCGCTCTTTCTTTTGCGGCTTATGGTTAGTGTCGTGTTCATCACCAGCGGCTATGGACATCTCAAGGACCCGGACGCGCGAAGCAAGTCTATCGGGATGAGCAAGAGCTTTACCATTTTTCTCGGCGCAGCTGAGCTGGCTGGCGGACTAGGAGTGGTGTCGGGAGTTTTCGCGCAACTCGCTTCCGTGGGATTGATTCTGGTCATGCTCGGCGCAATTAGGAAGAAAATATTAGTGTGGCACACGGGTTTCTGGGGCAAAGACGGGACCAATGGGTGGAGTTACGAGACGATGATGATCGTGATGAGTCTGGTGATTGTCGCTACGGGCGGCGGCGAGCTTAGTCTTGCTCGCTTATTCAAGTAGCACGACACATAGCATTCGAAAGGGAAGTTGAAATAAGAAGTTGGTTTCAGGCAACCGAGTCCAAAAATGTGGCCGCCGGCGCGAAGAACAAGTTGCCGGTGACGGCGCGGCTGAAGTCGAGCAGGCGATCGTAGTTGCCGGGCGGCCGGCCAACGAACATATTCTCGAGCATCTGCTCGATCGTGCGGGGCGAGCGGCTATAGCCGATAAAATAGGTGCCGAATTCGCCGTGCGCGGCCCGGCCAAAGGGCATATTGTCGCGCACGATTTTCATTTCTTTTCCGTCTTCCTCGATGGTAGTGAGCGAACTGTGTGAGCGGGTTGGTTTGACCGATTCGTCCAATTCGATGTCGGACAGCTTCTTGCGGCCGATGATGAGTTCCTGAGCTTCGGTGGACAACGCGTTCCAACCTTTCAGATCGTGCAGATATTTCTGCACGATGACGTAGCTGCCGCCGGCGAACGCGGGATCCTCCTGGCCGATGAGAACGGCCTCGCTCGCCTCCTCTCCCCTGGGATTTTCGGTGCCGTCCACGAAGCCGATCAGATCGCGGTCGTCGAAGCTGCGGAAGCCGTGCACCTCGTCCACAGCAGAAACGGCATTTTCGATTCGCGCCATAATTTGTGTCGCAAGCTCGAAGCAAAGATCCATGCGCTTCGCGCGGATGTGAAACAGCAGATCGCCCGGCGTAGCCACCGCATGGCGCGTGGCGGCACGAAATTCGCGAAACGGATGTAGTTCCGCCGGCCGCGGCGCGCCAAAAAGCCGGTCCCAGGCATCCGAACCAACTCCCATGACGCAGGAAAGTCCGGCTTCGATGTTGCGAAACTGCACTGCGCGGAAAATTCCGCTGAGATCTCCACAGAACGACCGCAAGCTCGCGCGATTCTCGTCGCCCGGATTTATGGTGACGACCAGGAAGATCGCCGCGCGAGTGAGCGGCACGGCCACTGGTTGTGCGACCACGCGTGGTGCGCTCGGCGAATCAGGGGCCATCGTATGTCGTCCCTCAGCGTGCTATTTGAATTTGGGTTGTCGTTTCCCGTCCGGTGAAGAGGTCGCTTGGCCCTTGCCGAGTGCGCGCAAATCATCTGCGCTTGCGGAAGAGGTCGGCGAGTCTCATGAGTCCGGCTTCGACCGGGAGAGGGTATACTCCGCGTTGCAATCATTGCAACGAAATATTTGTGCCGTGAGGCAGTTATGGCCGCACAAACGGACGGCTCAATCGGGGCGGGAACACATTTTGTCGAGGGATCGAGCTTAGCGGCTGCGTTTTCCAATCCGCGGAAACTTGATTTGATGCAAGTCGTGAATAGCGGCGGTAAAGTTGTTTGGAATCTGACGCCGGACGGCGCGGTGCACACGAGCCCGTCTTCACCGACGAGTGGTGCGCTCCTGGGGCGATTTCGCGGCGCTACTTTCGCTGAGGCCTTTGCGGAGAATCCAATGCAGTATGATGTTTTTCAGGTTGTGGGTCCCAGCGGCGCGGGGATTTTTCATGTTGATTACACCGGCGCCGCCTACGCGAACTAATTCCCGCTCACAGAGCTGAAGCGCTCGGCGAAAACCGTGGTGCACAAAAAGGCTCGCGGCCTGAAGATCGCCGCCACTGATGCTTCCCGTCTCAGCTCGCCGTCAGCAAACTCCACGGAACACTACGACCGGAGCACGCGGCGACGGAGCAGCGCTACCGCCGCTAGGCCGGTTGCGACAAGAAAGGAACGTTGTGGGTTCCAGCGCCGTGGCGGTGACGTGGGCGATGGCGGTGAGATTACCGTCGGTGGTCCAGAAATAGAACGTGGACGGCGCGCCCGCGCCGCCGAGAAAGGTAATTGTCGATGTGTTGCCAACTTCGTTGAAGCTGACGAAGGCGGAGTTCGAGCCCGCCGGTCTCGTGGTACACGTGCTGCCGATATCCTGGGGCGGCGTGTCTTCAGAAATGGCGAAGCTATTCGAGCCGTTATCGCAGTCGACAATTCCGTAGCCATCGACGGAGTTGGCCTCCGAGAAGGATGCCGGCGGAGAAGCCGAGGCGCGCGGGACGCTGGCACGGGCAATGTTGGCGTCGGGGAATTTGGCCGGGGCACGCGAGCAGAGCGACAAGGCTGTGCAACTCGCGCAACAATCAGGCGATCAAGGAACGAAATTGGACACGGCAATCGTCTCGGCGCTATTGGACGCAAAATCGGGAAAGACCGACGCGGCCTTGAAGGCGCTGGCCGCGGCGGAGAAGGACGCGCGAGCGGGCGGCATGGTTCAGATCGAGCATGACGCGCGGCTTGCGTTGGGCGAAACGCTGATTGCGAGCGGGCATAAGAATGATGGGCGCGCTACATCGCGGCGTCCGGCGCAGGAGACGAAGGCGCACCGATTTGCTTTGACGGCGCAAAAAGCGCTGGCAGCAAGCCAAGGCCGAAGGTTACCGCCGGCTGCTCGTGGCTCAGCGCTGATCGACGACGGTCGCTATACCCCTAGCAACGACACTTAAAGCAAGCTGGATGACAGATCCAAGGAAAGAAAGTGCAACCAAGAGTGGCTGCGCCCGGGCGCGACTAATCCTAGCGGCGCCACCACCAGTACGGGCGAATGGCGCGCCAGAAAGCGTCGCCGCCGAGCGCGGATGCGAAAGCACAAAAAAGAACCGTGACGGCGATGGCCACGGGAATGAGGTCAGGACGTAAGAGGGAAACGCTGATCATCACCCGAAAACTCATGAGCCCGCCAAATAGCGCGCCGAGAACGAAGCGGACTATAAAACCCAGCCAGTCGAAGGGCCGGGAGGCGTCGTCCTGCGCCCCTGCCGCGCGCGCATGTTCGACCATCCGATAGAACTCCGCGGCGGCGTGAGCCGGATCGCTCGGAATGTATTCGCTGCGCGACGAGCCGGATGGCTCTGGCTCTGGGCTGACTTTGCGTTCAGCGCGAGGCGATGTATCGACGGAAAATGGCGTGGCGAAGCCATTGCGTAGGGGCGCGTTTTCGATGCGAGCATAGGATTCGTTCAGGAGCTTTGTCATCAGTGTGGCTTCGGCGTGCGATTCCATGCAGGGACGATGACGGTCAGGATGCCAGCGTTTGATGAGCTTGCGGTAGTTGGCCTTGATGGCGCGCGCCGAGGCGTCCCACGGAACGTCGAGGACGCGGTAAGCGTGCGCTAGATTTTCGATTTCGCCATCGCGCGGAGGCATTATAAAAGTGTATTGGAACGGCGGCGGCACCATCAATTGTTGCGTGGGATGAATACTGAAGCGTTACTACAGCCTAAGGTTCCGGCTAGGCAAGCCCCGCACTCCAAGAAAAGACGCAGCGAAATCCGCGGTCTTCGGCGCTCAGGCTGCGTGTTGGGATGCCCTTTGAGGGACGTTGGCCAGCAGGTGGGTCAGGCCTTCGGCTGCCGTGGGATGCGTGAAGATGGCATCGCGTAGCGCAGTGTATGGCAGGTTTGCCAGCATCGCGGTTTGTACTGTGGCCATGGGTTCGCTGGCCTCTACGCCGAATGCTGTTAGTCCCAGGATGCGATCGCTGTTTTTATCGATTAGCATCTTCAGGAAGCCGCGGGGTTCTCCGAGAGTGGCGGCGCGGAAGACCATAGCCATCGGAATCTTCACAACGTGATATTCGATGCCACGATTTTTCGCTTCCGATTCATTCAGTCCGACGCGGGCGAGCTCCGGATCGGTGAACATACAATATGGGATCAAGCGGTTTGTTGTGGTGCGATGGCCTCCTTGCAAGTTGTCGCGCACAACGCGAAAATCATCGAAGGCGACGTGCGTGAAGTGAGGGCTTCCGGCACAATCGCCGAGCGCCCAGACGTTCGCCGCAGTAGTCTCCAAGCGTTCGTTGACTTTGATGTAGCCTTGCGGACCCAGCTGGACTCCGGCGACATCGAGGCCGATGGATTGAGTGTTCGGCACTCGGCCGACTGCGACTAGAAGATCGGTCGCTTCGATAACGCGCTCACCGTTCGCGTCTTTCACGAGGACGCGGATCTGCTGGCCGGAGCGCCCTTCGACGCGCTGCGTTTCGGTTGCGAGCAGTACTTCGATTCCTTCATCGCGAAAGAGTTCCAAGAGCGCGGCTCCCACGTCGGGGTCCTCTTGGTTCGCCAACTGGCGCGCGTTTTGGACCAGCGTTACACGCGAACCGAAACGCCGCATGGCTTGCGCCAGCTCAAGGCCGACGTAACCGCCGCCGAGCACGACGAGATGCTCGGGCACGCGGTCGAGATCGAGCGCTTCAATGTGCGTCATCGGTTGCGATGCAGCGACGCCTGGCACATCCGGTATCGCCGCGCGCGAGCCCAAATTGAGGAACACACGGTCGCCCGCGATCGTCCTGGTGCCGCCGTCATGGAGCGAAACTTCCACGGTTTTGGGCGCCACGAAGCGGGCCGTACCCATGATCAGCTCGGCGCCGCTCGCCGTGAAGAGGTTGAGATGTGCCTGGTGGTCAGCCTCGACCATCTTTCGCTTGCGGCGCTGGACGCCCGGCATATTCGTTGCAAACGAGCCGAGATCGAGGCCGAACTCCCATGCGCGCATGGCAAAAGATTTCACTTTCGCGCTCTGAATGATGTTCTTGCTGGGGAGGCAGGCGACGTTGGGACAGGAGCCGCCAACGAGTTTTCGTTCTATCGCCGCGGTACGATGGCCTGCCTTGGCCATGGTCCATGCCATGTGCTTTCCGGATTCACCTGTTCCGATAATCAGATCTTCATAGCGCTCGGTGTCTGGCATGACCTGTCTCCTTTTTTTTTGGCGCGGCGTTTCCGCGATGAGGACCTTTGCTTACGCTACGTGCAGCAGGGTCCTGGTTTGCTCGATGACGCGACGAGAATCGCCCTTGGAAATTACTTTGTCAACGTAAGCGCCGAAGGCGAGTTGCTCGAAGGCCGTTTCGGCGTGAAGAGTGGCTAAAATGATGGGAGTGCTTGGCATCATTTGCTTGAGAATGCGAGCTGCCTCGATCCCATTCATTACGGGCATGGCTAAATCGAGAATGATGAGGTCGGGACGATGCTGCTGAGCCTGGTCGATGGCAGCCTGTCCATTTTCCGCCTGCGCACAGACGGCAAGGCCTTTTTCTGATGCAAAGAGCCGACAGAGAGCCTGGCGGGCTTCCGCGCTGTCGTCGGCAACTAGGATTCGCTTGGTCATCGTGCGCGGTCCTCTAAAAGTACAAACCAAATTCTACAAAAGTAGAATTGTACCGTCGAATATTTATTGTGTGTGGGGCTGGGATACGCAGGCGAATATCTGGCGAGGATTTGCATTCGTCCAAGCCTGCCCCAGGCCGCGGGATTGCGGAGGGCGTGGCGTCGAGTAATCTACATCGGTTTACCTTACACACGCTTTTGGCACGGGGTCACGAACCCGACAGAGGTACCTTGATTTGAAATCACGCCACTCGACGCTGATATAATCCACACGGAGAGGAAATGAAAGAGGCGAGCAAAAAACTGCTGTCCCTGGTCGAAGCAGCGGAGCCAAAACTTCGCGAAATTAGTGAGAGCGAAAGTAGCCAACCGATATTGCCGGGCGGCTGGTCGCGCAAGCAAGTCATCGGGCACCTCATTGATTCGGCCTCAAATAACCACCAACGGTTCGTTCGAGCGGTTCTCCAAACATCTTTGGATTTCCCTGGCTACGACCAGAGCGGAAGCGTGCGAGTGCAAGCTGTTCAAGGCGCTGATTGGAAACTCCTGGTCTCGCTGTGGGCTGCGTACAATCGCTACCTCGCTCATGTAATAGCCCAGTTGCCAGACTCTAAACTCGAAACGGTTTGCCGTATCGGCTCCGGGAACGCCGTCACTCTCGGTTTTCTAGCACAGGACTATCTAACGCATCTGATCCATCATCTCAGCCAACTGGGTGCTACAGGCCGAAACTAGCTCAGTCTCTGCGCGTCCAATTCCCTTCCCAGGCCTCAAACACAACATCGCGTGTGTGCTCACTTGAGCCTCGCGTACTCTGCCTTCGCAGCGATGAGGATGGGGACGTCAGGATCGGCGTCCTTCCATAGCGTGAGAAAGTTCTGATAGGACGACCGCGCCTTGGCCGGATCGCCCGCTATCAGGAACGATCGAGCCATGCCGAGCTGTGCGAGTGCTCCCAATGGACATGCCATCATAAAACCCGGATGATCGAGAATCTTTTGATATTCCGCTGCGGCATCGCTTCCCCGGCGGAGCTGCAGGTAAGCTTCGCCGCGAAGATACGCCGGGTACATCGGTCCGCCCAATCCAGACCACGCCACCGGACTCGCCAATTCGTAAGGAGCAGACGGCAACAGCAGCTCGATGGCCTTCGCCGGATTATTCCGTGTAATCTCGCCACTGGCACGAATGACCGGCAGCCAGTAATCGTTTACCAGCGTGTCCAGGGGATATTGCTTCTCCAAGTCCTTGGCTAGCTTTTCGGCTTCCTGGACGTCGCCTGCACGCTCCAGCGCAATAGCGGCGAGAATCTCGGTGTCGCGGCTGGAAGTAAGCGCCCGCGCTGCAGCGGTCTCTTGCTTTGCGATGGGTCGATTCCCAAACTCAACCTCGCGAAGGGCCTCGTCCATCTTCCATTGCGCGGCCGTTTCCTTTTCATCGTCGCGCAGGGCGGACTCGAACGCCCTCTTCGAGAACTCGCGCGCAATCTTGATGTGACCGAAGTAGCTCTCCGCATCCGATTTTGCCGCCAGAAAATTATCTTCACCTTGCGGTTTTGCTGCGGACCACGCCATCTGCTTCTGCATCTCCGCGGTATCGCCGAGGACAAAGGCGACGCCAAACCAGTTCACCCGCAGGATGGGGTCTTCGATCTTTTTGACCGTCGCCACATTAAGCGTGTTTCGCGCATCGTCGAAGCGGTCGAGCGCGGCTTGGGCAAGCAGCAGGTTGGAATAGTTCGCTCCGGCATTTGGTTCAAGTCGGATGGCTTCCTGAGTCTCAGCGATCGATTTTTCATACTGGCCTGACGCACCATAAAGCGTTCCCAAATTCGCCCGGGCTCCGGCATCGCGCGGATAAGCTTGGGTCCATAGCTGATAGGTCTCAATGGCCTTCGGCAGTTCCCCGGTGACGTGATTGTAATAGCGGGCTGCAATTAGAAATCGTTCGCGTTCACTGACGTGGTCGTGGAGCGCAAAGGCTTTCGTAAAATTCTCGCGCGCCAGGCCGGACTCCCCCAGATTCAAATAGGATGTGGCCAGCCCGGAATAGGCAGACGCAAATTCTGGATCGAGTTCGATGGCCCTTTTGAAAAATGGCACCGCAGCCGCATCGTTGGATTTGCCTTTCTGCAAACCCACTGTATAGGCGTTAAGCGCATCCAGTGAGGGAGTCGTGGCGTCGATCCATGGAGTGTTGTACGCGCGAACCGTGCTCAACGACTCGCCCAGCTTGTTCCGAATTTCCGAAGTCGTCTTTCCCAGAGCAGCCAGAACATGATTTTTATCGGCGGCCTGAGCTTCGCTACTGGCGAGCGATTCGCCGCTCTCGCAGTTCACCGCCTTGAGCGTCAGAAGGTACTGCGTACCGATCTGTGCAATCGAACCGTTGAGAACGGCGGCGCTGCCCGTACGCTGGCAGAGTTCCCGCGCAATCGAGGGCGTGAGTTTTGCATCGGGTGCCTGGCCCATCAGCTTGAGCGTCTGCCCGACTTTCTGGTCAGAGATAATGCTCAGAAAGGGTGATTGTTCCAGCTGTACAGAGAGCCCCTGGCGTAGTGCGCCGTCGAACACGGGATCGCCTGTGGTGTTGGCGAAATCAGTGAGGACAATCGTGTCCTTGTCAGTGAGTTTCGGTGTGCTATGAATGTAGAAGTATCCGCCGCCGGCAAGTGCGGCAGCTACTAGAGCAGCGGGGATGATCACCTTCCAGCGGATTCCTCGTCGTTCGCCGACTGTAACAACTGCAGCCGTCGCTGGTGACGTTTTCGCCGAGTCTGTTTCGCCTTTCAACCGCTGCAAATCCGTGCGCAAGTCGGCCGCGCTCTGGTATCGCAGCTTGCGATCTTTCTCCAGCGCCTTGTCGATGACTTCTTGCAGCTTCGGCGGAACTTCTGGGTTTAACTGCGTCACTGGAACAGGCGCTCGATTCAGAATCGCGTCATGGATGACCGCGGCGCTCTTTCCCGGAAAGGCCATGCAGCCCGTCACCATCTCATAGAGCACCGCACCGAAGGAAAACAGATCCGTGCGTGCATCCAGTTCCTCACCGCGCGCCTGCTCGGGAGACATGTAGGCGATGGTGCCGATGGCGGACCCGGGACTCGTCAACAATTCTTCTGCCGTCGCGGTCGGCATCGCGGAGATGCCGGGGCCTCTGCCAACACGGGTGAGTTTCGCAAGACCAAAATCGAATATCTTGGCGCGCCCGCGATCGGTCACAAAAATGTTTGCCGGTTTGATGTCCCGATGAACAACTCCTTCCGCGTGCGCGGCGTCGAGTCCATCTGTTATTTGGATCGCCAAATCCAGAATGGCTTCTCCTTTCATCGGCTGGCCGTCGATGCGGTGTTTCAACGTCACACCGTCCAAATATTCCATGGCGATGAAGGTCTCGCCATTTGCCTCGCCGATTTCGTGAATCGTACAAATGTTCGGGTGATTTAACGCAGAGGCTGCACGGGCTTCCCGCCGGAATCGTTCCAGCGCCTGCGGATCACGTGCAACTTCGTCCGGGAGAAACTTGAGCGCGACAAAGCGGTGCAGGCTGGTGTCCTCGGCCTTGTACACCACACCCATGCCGCCACCGCCGAGCTTTTCTATGACACGGTAGTGCGTGATGGTCTGGCCGACACGAGACGGGGATTCCGCCATTGGCGCACATCTTAGGAGGGGCGGCAAAGCAAGTCAACGAAGAGAGACGGGCCGCGGGCTGACGGTCCCTGCTTCGGGCGGCGAGGGGCTGGGCTTGGGGCGGGAATTGTTTTAGCATGGTGGGAAATGAGGAAGGCGAAGACTGGCAAGCGCGGTGGTGCGGCCAAGGGTGAGCGCGTCCGGAATCGCGGCGCGAAGGGCCGCGGCAAAAGGGCTCCCGCTCCGACCAACGTTAGTGAATACTTGGCTGGCGTTCCGGAATCTGCGCGCAGACCTTTGAGTAAGATGCGGGCGGCGATTCGGTCGGCCGTGGTGCGTCGGGCCACCGAGGTCATCAGCTACGGGATTCCCGCGTTCAAGCACGAGGTGGTGCTGGTGTGGTACGCCGCCTTTGCGAACCATTGCAGCTTGTTCCCTACTGCCGCGGTGATCGAAGAGTTTAAGAACGAGCTAAAGGGATTTTCTAAGTCGAAGGGAACCATTCACTTCCCTTTGGACAAGCCTCTGCCGGTTGCGCTGATTAAGAAATTGGTGAAGGCGCGAGTGGCCCGGGCAAGTGAGAGTTGAAAAGCCGAAAGTTAAAAGTTGAAAGCGATTTCCCTCCGCGCCATCTGCCTTGACGCTTATCCCGCACGCATTTGCGTTCCGGCACGGACTGCGTTGTAATTATCTCCTGAATGAAAATTTGGAAAATAGTTGCCTTGATTGGCGTGGTCATGCTTATCGCAGCCGGGATTTATGGGATGCGCTTGATTTGGCGGGGGCTTAGCACTGCGCAGGAGCCTTCGTATCTGGAAACGGTGGTGGCACGCACGGCGCGCAACTTGGCTATTCCGCGGAAGGCGCGCTTGGAAACGAATCCCTGGCAGGCCACGCCCGATGTGCTGCGCGAGGCGCGCGAGAGTTTTCTGGATCGTTGCGCGGTTTGCCATGGGCCGGACGGTGCTGGACAGACCCAGGACGGGCGCAACCTTTACCCTCGAGCGCCGGACCTACGCTTGCCGCTCACTCAGAATCTGAACGACGGAGAAATCCGCTACATCATACGAAATGGCGTGCGACTGACCGGCATGCCGGGCTGGGCGAAGCCGCACGACGAGCAGAGCGACGACAGTTGGAAGCTGGTGCTTTTTATCCGCAGGCTGCGGCAATTGAGCAACCAGGAGTTGCAGGAGCAGGCGTCCCCTGTAAAGTCGGCGCATTACGTCGGCTCGCAATCCTGCCAGAAGTGCCACGCGGAAATCTACGAACACTGGCGCAAGACGCCGATGGCGAACGTGGTGCGCGACCCACGCGAACACCCGGACGCGATCATTCCCGACCTGGCGACGAATACGATTGCGAAATTCACGAAGAACGATGTGGCGCTGGTTTACGGGAGCGTTTGGAAGCAGCGCTACTTCACGAAACGCGGCGATGACTATTTTCCGGAAGGCGCCCAGTGGGACGTGACACATCACGTTTGGCGGCCGTATTTCGTCGCTAAGGGCACGGATTGGTGGGAGCCGTTCTATCCGCCGGACAATATGCAGCGGCCGACGGGCCCGACGTGCGATGGATGCCACTCGGTGGACTACAACATCCACACGAAACAGGTCGCGGAGTGGAACGTGGGATGCGAGAAGTGTCATGGCCCGGGAAGCGATCATGTGGAGCATCCGTTGCGCGGAAATATTCTGAATCCGGCGCGCATGGATTACGTTGCGGCGAGCGACACATGCATCCAGTGCCATTCGCAAGGGCGTCCGCTGACGAGTCCCATCGAGGGCAAATACTACGACTGGCCGGTCGGGTATCGCGCGGGTTTACGCTTGCAGGACTTTTGGCAGCTGGAGGAGCACACGCTCGGCGAGACGACATTCACGCATTATGCCGAGGGCACCGCGCATAAGAATCGCATGCAGGGGAATGATTTTGTGCAAAGCGTGATGTACCGGCGCGGGATAAGCTGTTCGAGCTGCCATGATGTACACGGCACGGATAATTACGCGCAATTGCGAAAGCCCGCGGACCAGCTTTGCCTTGATTGTCACGGAGCGCTTTCGTTGAATGGCCCACGCACGGGGACGATTGAGGAGCACACGCATCACAAGAAGGGGTCTGCCGGGAGTAGTTGCGTCGCGTGTCACATGCCGAGAATAGAGACGACTATTTCGGATGTGAAGGTGCGCGCACATACGTTTGCGTTTATTACGCCGGCGATGAGCGAGAAATATAAGGTCCCGAATCCTTGCACGTCGTGCCACGCGGATAAGAATGATACGTGGGCAACGGAGGCTATGCGGCAGTGGCCGGAGAGGTCACCTTGGCGCGTGGAGTGATGGGGCCAAAGGCGAGAATCGAAAGTTGAAAGCGACGCGCCTTCCCTGCTGGCCTGCACCAACGCAAAGCAATTTCCGACACGGAACGCGGTGAAACCAGTGCGGCGCGACCTCGTGTGCACCACCGATGGTCAGCGGCCGGAGGTGTCGCCGGTTCCTCCTTGGGGTTGCGGTGGTTCCTGGCTTAGCGGATTTTCCGACGTGTATCGGGAGTTTCTTAGCCGATAGCCCGCGCGGGTTCGCACGTGGTACTTCTTGGGTTGGCCGTCTACTAGTTTTACCGAGATGGTGCGCCAGCCGCGATTGGCATTTGGCTTGGGGTAGTAACTCAGGGAGTAGAGATGGGCTAGATCGTCGCGGATGGAGGCGAACGCGTTTTGCTCGTCTTTCCAGTTTCGCGCGAAATAGACTTTGCCGCCAGTGGCCGCGGTCATGCGCTGAAACACGGCGTTCGAGATCGGCTCGAGGTGCGCTTGTTCGGTGCTGACCATGTAGATGGTTGTGCCGGTGGATTGTGCTAGCTCGGCCACCTGCTCGGGCGGGACCATACTGGCGTTATCGGGGCCGTTCGAGAAGACCACGATCACTTTTCTTCCGGTGAAGTGTGCGGCGTCTTGCACCGTGAGCAAAAGACAATTGTAGAGCGCGGCATCGTCTCCGGCGACGGTGGTGCGCGCGGCGCGCACGACCTGCGAGCGGTCGGAGGTCAGCAGAGTGCCGCGGGAAAGATCCCGACTGTAAGAATAGAACGCGACCTTGTCCGCGCCCTCAAGAGAGCGGACGAAATCGGCGATAGCATCCTGCGCGAAGACAAAACCTCGGTACATATAATTGCTGGTATCGAAAAGAACGAAAACGTTGGCGCCTTCGACGAAAGAGGCGAGCTCATTCGCCGACATGCGCGCGCCGTTGTCCTGCTGCTGATCGGTGGGAACGTCGGACGGCTTGGCGTCTGCTGGCGGGTTCAGCACGGCGCGCACCGATCCGTTGCCTTCTCCAAAAGTGGCGATGCTTTCGGGAATGCCGTCCTCGGTGACGACGAAATCCTTCGGACGCAGTCCTGTCACGTATTTCCCTTTATTGTCGGTGACCGCGACATTTAATTGCACCAGATCCACGGTGACGTTAATACGCGGCGGGGTAATTTCCTGGGCTACAGCGGGAGTTGCAAAGAAAACAGAATACGCGAGGTAAAAACAGACGAACAGAACGAGTCTCTTGAACATGACAACCTCGATGTGACTGGCTACCGCACTCTCGCAGAGCTTGCCTGGCAAACTGTGAATTGCTCGACCTCGTCAGCGCCACCTAAGGCTGAGTACTACCCGCGTTCGGCGGCAACGAGGGAGGCTTACTCTGCCGAAATTCTTCTCCCGTTTCGCGCATGGCACGAAGCAGCGCCGGCCAATCGTTCAGGTCGGTGGCAAAGATCTTCGCGACCATGCGAACGGTGAGCTCGGGAGCCAGACGATTCAGCGCGACGGGCGGATAACCCATTTCGTCTGCCAAGCGAGCCCAATACAAATTCGTTGAATCCCAGCTTTCAGCCAGCAATCGGCTGGAATAACCCTGGAACATGGGAAATGGCGTGACGTTTAGTAATTCACGCGCGTAGGTACGTGCCAAGATCGGATGAGGCACGCCAAAATCTTGCGAGAGGCGTTCCCAACTGAGCTCGGTAGGATGCTGGCGAGCTAATTCGTCCAGTCCCCTTCCCGCCGCCCCCCAGGCACTGGTATCGTCAGGGAACCTTCGACGAAATTCGGCGGTCAAATAGAAAGTGTCTGCCGGCGCAACCTGCGAGGAAACTTCACTCAGGTGACCTGCGCGCAGGGCTTCGTCCAATAGCGCCGTTCGCTGAGGAATCATGCGATCGGAAAAGATGGCGATGACCTTACCGCGCAATTCTTCGCTTTGCGCCGCGGATGCCAGGATTTCCTCTCCCGCGCTTTGATAGAGCGCGACGGCGTGGAGTTCCGTACGGCTGACGTTCCACCAGCGCGGCAAAACGGAATCGGCGAGAACGGATGGCACCAAGTCCGGCCAGATCAGAGCCTGCACGTTTTCCGGAGAAATAAAATCCTGCTCCATCTGCGCCAGAACGTAAGGCAACTCGGCGAGCGAGCCGACGAGATGAGCGCCGCCGCCCGCCGGAGATCCCGCGCCGAAGACGCGTGGAGTTTGCCACAGCGATTCTTCCAGGCCCATGACCGTCTCTCCCGAGAAGTCGTGGGAGCGAATCAGGAGCGGATTGTTGTGGAGAGCTTGTGCGCCGGGCGGCTCGTAATAGGCGTAGCTTAAGCCGACCAGCGTGTCCCTGAAGAAAGGCACCAGCTCTCCGCGAGCTTGTTCTAATTCCGCGCTGGAAGCTTTCGACGTGACGATCTTCGCAACGTCCGTGCGCATTTCCACATCCGTGTGGTGATTGTTGTAGGTTCCAGTCGTGAATTCAGTTCGCTCGCTGCTGGTAAAGATGGGGCGCGGCATCTGGAACTCTGTAAGCTCCTGAGCGAGCGGGAGCAGACTATTATCCGGAGGATTTCCGTGCGCGGTTGCACGCAGGCCGTCGCTGAGCGCAATCAGGGTATCGAGGGAAACGAGGCGCTGATCGTCGAGCACCACACGAATTCGATCGGCTAGTTCCCTGTGGACGCGCTGCGCTTCCGGGTTTGTCTGGCGCGGACCTGCCATCAACTCGACGACTTCGTCCTGGGAACGCTGCGGTTCGCCGCCAGCCGCGCGCAAGACTTGCGCCAGCGAGTTGCGTCCGGCGTCGAACAGCGCACCAGAAGAAGATATATGTGCGAAAGGCTTGATCATTTCCTGCCAGGAATCGTCCAGCTTGGGCCCGGAAATTTCACCCTGACGAGCGAATACCTGCCAGAGCCCGACATTGGCTTCGAAAATTCCCATCGCGTTTCCGCGCAAGGTGTGGTCTTGAATCTTGCCGAGCGATCCGGCTGTGCTTAGAAACGCGGTGATAGATGTATCGCTCAGCTCGGGAAATTCGGAAAAGATCAAATACTGATCGCGGAACTCGCGGAACTTCGTGGCCATCAGTTCGACCGTGGGAGCGCTCAAGCGACGCCCTGCGGGGCGCTTGGCGTCTATTTCACTGAGCGTCAGAAAAGCGTCGGCGGGCCCTCCGTCTATGTACAAGCGCGAGAGGGAGAACATAACGTCCAACAGTCCATCGGCACTGTTCCAATTCCTAACTTCCACGCCTACGCTGTGCGCGACTTCGACAACAGCCTTCTGCTTGAGAATGTTTTTCCACGCTTGGAGACTTCCGGGGACGTGCGGTTCGCCATCGGGTTCCCACTGCAGGCGAGTCATCAACAGCAAGAGAGTGGGGTCTGGTCGAAACACGGAGGACGTGGCGCTCGGCGCCAAGTTCTTGCCGCGGAGCGCTTCGTAGCAGCGGCGCAGACGAGGTGATTGCACGAAGTGCGCTTGCTGTTCGGGAGTTACGCGCGCGAGCGAATCAAAGTAAGCGGCGAGCCAGCCGTTGTCTTTCGTGAGCAGCCGCGGGACAAATTCCGCGGGCGATTCTGGATTTGCGCCTACCAGATCTCTCCACGCCGACTCTTCCGCTGGTCCGCCGGGGACGACGACATGGCCCGAGCGGATGCGAATGTAGCTGCCGTAAAAATCCAGGGACGCGGCGAGGGGAACCAACTTCTTCATTCCTAGCTGGTGCAGCAGACTGGCCTGAGTCTCAGGATCCATATGTGCCCAGGCATAATAAAGACGAGAGAGAGAAGCGTCGTGCAGAAGTGCGTCAAGCAGAGGACCGCCGCCCTGTTTGCTAGCCGCGGTCCAATCGCGTTCCGTTAGGGAGATCGGCACCTGCGAGCTGGGGTACGGATAAGCGAAGGGCACGCCGCCCTGCAGAGTTTTTTCGAGTTCAGGGAGCGGGAAGCCGGAGTCGATGGTCAGAAATGCTCTGCGCGCGTCTTCTGTCTCGACGTAGGTGCTGCTCCTGCCACAGTCCGGGCGTGTGCGATAACCCAAGATGCCCAGCAGTTGCTTGGCGTCCTCACAATTGGAAACGCGGATCACGCCGCTGGTTCCTGCGAGCGCGGCCAGTTCCCTGGCCTGCTGCACGTAGCGCCGGAGCAAGATCAGAAACTCAGTGGGCCGGGCGCCCGCGCCTGAGCCCTCGTAACCGATGATGAATATGTTGCGGGCGAGCAGAGGCATCACTTCTTCAACAGAGACTTTCTGGCTGATCCCGGCCATGCGCAGGAAAGAACGGAGAGGACCGGGAATCGTTGCTGTCGCCGGCTCGTGCGATTGCACTACTTGGTCTTGTGACGCGGAGGCATTCTGAGGAGCGGCGCCGCGGACAGCAGGAGTGAAACAGGCACAAACGCAGCATACAAACGCGAGTGATGCACAAAGATACCGGGGATGCTTCATGGCACACGCCCCAAAAAGCTTTTGAGAAATCCCGCAGCTACTTTCACTAATCGGTAAGAAACCGCTAGACGCGCTTCGATGCGGCTAAAACCCGAATCGTGATGGTTGCCAAACTCACGGACAGGACCCCTAGGACTCGCATCCTACTCTTGTTTCAATCACGGAAACAATAAATTTTTATTCACATTCAGGCTCGCGAAGTGAGCGACGCCCGGCGTAAAGGAAACACTGTAGGAGCGCGTTCCATTACTACCGTTGGGTGGGTGCACTGGTTGGAATCGGACGCGGCGAAGAAGGTGCAAGAATCGCTGGGGGCGGGTCGCGCGATGAATGAGACTAGGCGGATTGTTGGCGTTAGCGACCGCGAAGTTTCTATGGCACAACCTGGCCACTCTGCACCGGCAGTTTTGCAGCTTCCCATCCGGCGATGCCGCCGGCAATTTCACCCACGGAATCAAATCCGCTGCGAGGCGATGACAAAAGTTCGGCGGCGAATGGCCCACTCAGGCGCTCAGTGAAGGCAACCAGTCCCGGCCGCGATTCGAGGGCCTGCAATCCATCCCGCAAATATCCGGCGACGTGATCGAACCCGATGCGCCGAGACGAATCGCAGACTCATTCTCACGGCCAGGGTCCGCGATAATCACAATCGGATTCTTGCGATCGAGCACAGTTCCGGCCCAAGTTGCGTATTGGCCGACGAGGCCGATGTTGATGCTGCCTGCGAGATGCGCCGAAGCAAATTCAGCGGCGTCGCGCGTATCGAGCACCTGCGCGCCGGCCGCCTGCAATTCCAGCACAGCGTCAAGCGTTAACGGGTTCATTTCGCGCGCAAGCGCCTGGTCCAGCGTCGGGCGCTCTTGGCTATTGAGCACGGCGTCATAGTTGAAGTATGCGGGAGCTTCCGGTTGATCGGCGGTAACCACCTGAATGAACGCTTCCTTACTCATGGGCTGGAGTGCGTAGTTCGATCGCCGCTGCTCGCCCAGAGTCGACACCGTCTCCTTGCTGATTGCCTTCCCGCACAGCGAACCCGCGCCGTGAGCCGGGTACACCAGGCTTTGATCCGGCAGCGCCAGGAGCTTCGCATGCACCGAATCGAAGAGCATGCCGCCAAGCTCGGCGGCTGACCATCCCAGCGCCACGCGCAGATCGGGCCGGCCGACGTCGCCGATGAACAAGGTGTCGCCTGTGAGCACAGCGTGGGGCTGCGAATCGCTGGCGTTCAGGTCGTAAACGATGATGGAGATTGATTCCGGAGTATGGCCCGGCGTTTCGAGCGCCTTCAGGCGTATGCGCCCGAATTCGAGAACGTCACCGTCGCGAACAGGAGTGAACGCATAGCCCGCTTTCGCCGCGGCCCCCAGGTAAATTCTTGCGCCCACGCGATCGCGCAGTTCCAAATGCCCAGCGACGAAGTCAGCGTGGAGATGGGTCAAGGAATACGTACTTGATCTGTAGAGCGTGCTCGGCGGCAAAGGCGATGTATTGGTCCGTGTCGCGCTGCGGGTCAACGACGGCTGCCGTGCCGGTCTGCTCGTCTCCAATAAAGTAAGAGGCGTGTGCCAAGCACGGCAGATAGAACTGCCTGAGGATCATGCTGAGTTTATCCTCGCGCTCCGGATGCTACTTCGGCTGGGGAACAATCCGCAGATATGGCTTGGGAGACTTCCAGCCCCCGGGATATTTTTGCTTGGCCTCTTCCTCCGGCACCGACGGCAGGATGATCACATCGTCGCCCTGCTTCCAGTTCACTGGCGTGGCCACTTTATGCTTAGCGGTGAGCTGCATCGAATCCACCACTCGCAGCACTTCGTCAAAGTTGCGCCCTGTGCTCATCGGATAGCTGAGCATCAGCTTGATCTTCTTGTCGGGGCCGACCACGAACACGGTGCGCACCGTAGCGTTCGCGACGGCAGTGCGGCCTTCGGAACTATCGCCGGCGTCGGCGGGCAGCATGTCGTAGAGCTTGGCGATCTTCAGTTCCGGGTCGCCGATCATCGGGTACTTCACTTTGTGACCTTGCGTCTCTTCGATGTCCGCGGCCCACTTGCTGTGACTGCTTACCGGGTCCACGCTCAGCCCGATGATCTTGCAATTACGTTTCTCAAATTCCGGCTGTAGCCCGGCCATGTAGCCCAATTCGGTGGTGCACACTGGGGTAAAGTCCTTGGGATGCGAAAACAAGATGGCCCAGCCGTCGCCCATCCATTCGTGGAAGTTGACGGTGCCCTGCGAAGTTTCGGCGGTGAAATTGGGAGCTTGGTCGTTTATACGCAGCAATGAATTGCCCTCCTGCGGCGGTGACCATTATACAGGGGATGGCGTGGTGGACGATGACAGTCAAATTGTATGGACCGGCGGTGAAACGGTGAGTTGCATGCGCAGAAGTTCGTGAAAGTTGGCGATTGAGGCGACGGATGGGCGAAAAACGTGTTCGTGTTGCCATTAGAAATGCAACAGCCTGTATTTGAGGGAGGGGTACGGCGATTTTTGAATGAGGCCTTGTGGCGATTAGAAATGGCCCAGAATGAGACGAACAGAAGCGCGGCGTGGGTCCTGGCGAGACTGTTGCGTAGCGATCACGTCCCTAGCCCCGTCGCCGGTGCGGCGGTCAGCATGTCGGGTCCTCGCGGGGGCTGAAAAGTGCCACTTATATTACCATATTTAGTATGTACTTACTATTCTATAGATGGTATCATGGTATCATCGGAAGCGCACATGTCAACCGCAAAATCGGAACTTCAGCGGCTAAACCCGTCCCTGAATCTGCTGTGTTTATGTCGTGGCTAAGACCGCGACCCAAAAGATTCTTGAGCGACAACAGACTCGGAGTCCTTACCCTTGATCCACGCGTCGACTTTGAAGTGTGGGCGCGGGAAAGCGATTTTCTGTTGCGGAGTTATTTATTGACGAATACAAAATGGCCCACTATAGTGCACTCGACAATTGGCGTGTGAGAATTTGCGGCATCGGTCGAGCGACTGGGCAGTTGAAACTGAAGCGGCGATTGCGGGGATCATCGAGTGCCGAAGCGCCGTACGCGAGTTTAGCGATGTCCGTTTTTGGACACTTTCGACTTGCGGCTTTTTGCCAAAAACTCGTGAACTGCCTGGCGCACGATCGCCGACACCGGGGCGAGCGACTTCCTCGACAGTCTCGCTAGTTGCTTCGCTTGTGGATCGGTGAGCCATACCACAGTTCTCTTCATGTTCCTATAGTGCCCGGCAGTGCATCGCAGGGTCCATAGTACACCGTTACTAAGTATCATCCACCGAAAGTACTAATCCAGAATCACTGGCGAATTGTTGTCAGTAAGTCGACAGCGTTCGCTATTCCGCGTCGTCAAAACGACGTTGAACGAGAGTCGACCGGTTCTAATTCATTCTTGCAGTAGCAGCTTGTTGCCAATAGTTCGATCGCTCGAGTGGAAATCAAGTTCGAAGGAAATGTCATCCAGGTGAAAGGGAGAACGATGGCATCACGGCACCTGCGGCAACACGCAATACGTCAGAACTGCCTAAAGCGGGGGCGGGGATCGCAAATATGCGCGCACGGGTGAAGCAGTTCGGCGGCGAGGTCCGGCTGAATTCGCATCCTGCCGGAACCGTATTACAAGCAACCTTGCCGCTATCTGAGGCTGCCAAGGCAGCGACAGCGTGAGCAGTGTGAGAACAGAAGGAGTACGTCGATGTATGAATCCTACGATCAGTGCCGTATTCCGCAGCGACCACGATTTGAGTGGGAAGAAGACTTTTACAAAGCTCTCTCCACCTCGCGAGACGCAAACGAAGCCAACGCCGCCGCGGAGTGGATTGTTTTCAGCCGGCTTACCGCGAGCGAGAGCAATCCTTTTTCGGTGGATGAGCGCAGCGCGATGGACGATTGTCTTTTTGTATTGCGAAGATTTCAGATGGAGCAGCTTAATTATCCGCGGCTGGACATGCATGTCGATGAGGTGAGTTCCCCTTCCGAGGAAGAAAAACTGATCGAGCAGGCGTTTCAGGAGATTGTCGGCAGGCGATGCTGCTGCGGGAGCAGCCATATTTCTTGCGAAAATTACGGCGAGCCTAGCGCAAGCTGAGGGGCTGCCCTTAATTGAACGGAGCAAAAGGGCCCGATTGGCTCCTGATCTGCCCTGCCCACAATCCGCAATAAATATATCATCTCCGCACCGTGCTCCCCGATCGAGCGCCATCACCATCCGAAATGGTGACGGTTACCTCTTAGGATCACCTGATCTCCAGTACAGTATTTCTACTGTATCTACCTGGTTATCATTGTTCCGTGTCCGATAGACTTGCTTGCACCCTCTTGAGAATCGTGCGTCTGTTTGGGCCCATAATGCTCGCCATTTTTGCCAGCTCTTGTGGCCACACGCAGGCATCCCCTCCCGAGGTCCCGATCGAGACCATCATCCAGGCCATTCATGACTACGGCCGCGGTCACCAAATTGTGCCGCCCCCTGCTCCATCCTGGATACCGGGAGAGACCGAGGCAGACTACCAGGCCAACATCACAGAGCTGCTTGTTGCGGAAGATTTCGCACAACTTGAAAAAATCGCGCAGCAGAATCGTGGCGGAAAGGGTCTTTTTGCCGGCGGTGTGTGGAAAATCAACGTCTTCTACAACGCGACGGGTTATCCACCGCATGACGGAGAGATGAAGGATTCTGACTACCAACTCCAGATCCCTCGAATCGAAAAATGGATTGCCGCCTATCCACAGTCCGCCGCGGCCCGCATTTCTTTAGCGCGACTCTATACCAACTACGCCGGCTTCGTTCGCGGGACGGGCGCGGCCGATACCGTGTCTAACTCCCAATGGAAGCTTTACTACCAGCGAGCCGGCTTGGCCAAGGACGCCCTTCTCACAGCAAGCCGCCTGGAAGAACGAGACCCGCATTGGTACGAGGCTATGCAGCACGTCGCGTTTGAAGAGGGATGGGACAAAGTCCACGCCCGCGAACTGCTCGACCAGGCACTTGCTTTCGAGCCCAGCTATTATCACTACTATCGCGAACATGCTGATTACCTCCAGCCCCAGTGGTACGGCGCACCCGGCGAAATCCAGTCCTTTGCGGAGGAAGTCTCTTCGCACCTTCCGGAACCCGATAACTCAATACTCTATTTCCGCGTCATCAGCTCGCTCGCGTGCAATTGTGCGCCGGAAGTCGCAGACTTGCCTGGCACGTCATGGCCGAAAATCAAAACCGGCTACGCCAACGTGCAGCGGCTCTACGGTAACTCCAATCTGAATGCCAATCGTTTCGCGTTCATGGCCTTTACGCTCAAGGACAAAGCTGCCGGGCAGGAAGCCTTCGGCTCAGTCGTGAACATGGAACACGATGTTTGGTGGAGCACCCGCACTTTTGAGTCCGCTCGCGCCTGGGCCAATTCCCCCTAACTCCGCTTCCATTTCGTATTCGGACTGAACGCCACAGCGCAGGTGAGGTGCAGGTGCTGGTTAAGGATGCGTCTTACTTGCCGACGGGATACGGCAGGGTGATTTTGTTTTCACGGAACGCGCGGAAGATTTCCATGAACAAATCGCTCTTCAGCGCGTTCGTACGGTCGACCATGGACGTCGTTGAAACGCGCAGGCTGATGTCGACACTGTTGTCGCCGAAACCTGTGATCAGCACGGCGGGCGCAGGATCTTCCAGAACATTTTCATTGCGTTTCGCAATATTCAGCAGCACATCGCGCACGTGATCCAGATCGCTGTCGTAAGAAACTCCAACGGGAACCGTAAACCTCACAGTACGGTCGTTCGCGGTCCAGTTTGCGACGCGGCCGTTTATGAATTCGGAGTTTGGCACGATGATGACTTCGTTGTCGAAAGTCCGCACCCAGGTGCCGCGTGCGCCGATGCGGATCACTTCTCCATGTGTGTTCCCTATATCAATGAAATCGCCCAGCTGGATCGGTCCTTCCCACAGAATCACGATCCCCGCCACGAAATTCGCGACGATGTTCTGCAATCCGAATCCGATGCCCACTCCCAGCGCGCCGCCCACCACCATCAGGCTGCTTAAATTCAGGCCCGTAGTGTCCAGACCGATGACCAAGCCCAGCGCAAAAATCACGTAACCAGCCACGCGCACAAACGCGTATTGGTGGCCGCGGTCCATTGAGGTGTGCCTGAGTTCCCTGGCCAGGAAGCTCCGAAATAAACGAGAAAATAGCGACAGCGCAATCAAAAACAAACTGCACTTGATCAGAAACAGCGGCGTGAGCGGCAGTTTCCCGATCGTAAAAAGCGGCCATTGCAAAAACCGGCGCATGCCTTCGTTCAGCATGTTGAATAGGGATGTGGATTGTGGGTGCTGCGAAAATACCCAGTCCGCCAATCCCCAGCCCACTAGTGCCGCGACTACCGCGCTCGCGAAAATAATGATCCGATTCTCCATGCTCATTTTCATCTGGCTCACCCCTTTCACCTGAACGATAGCACTCTATCCGTTCACCTTGTGCGTATGCGAATCGGATCAGGCTCACGCCGACTGCTGGCTGCCACGATCCAATTCCTGTTGCCAAGAGAGGCCATAGGCAGGGCGAGAGCAGATGCCACGCGCCCCGAGAAGACGGTGAGTTATGGCAACGGGATGCGATAGAGGCTGCGGCGGGTGTTCTGGCAAACGTAGGCGTAGATGGACGGGCTTACGGCGGATTGAACGATCTGCGGAATTCGGGCTGCTGTTGTGGCGTTCCTCAAATCTTCCATCCGTGCGATTCCGGACGGCGGCAACTTCGGTAGTCCCGTGCCAGGCGGCACGGGCAGCGGGTAGCTGCCCTCGTACAGCAAAGAAACGGCGAGATACACAAATTTTCCGGAAGTGTCCCAAGTGGTCCCTCGATACATCAGGCCCAGCGGAGCGGACTCCACGGCAAATGCAGTGACTTGGTCTGGCCGTCGAGAAATTCCATAGCGATGAACTGGCGGCCGTCTTACTCGCCCATGTCGTAAATGGGGCAGATGTTCGGGTGATCCGAGCGGGAGCCGGGTGGATTGCTCCAGCGAACAAGGCCTGGGCCCTGCTGCTTGGCAAACGCACTAAGAAGCCCACGAGAACCCGCGCCGCGTGTGAGTGGCGCGGCTGCTACAGCGAAGACTGTATTGCTGTTATGTAGTGTATTTGCTTCTGTAGATGGTATCTACCTCTCAGTCGTTCGGAGTTCCGCTTGGCACAAAGTCGTCTTAGGCAACAAGCTGAAGACAGTAACGGCAATAGGAGTCAACATTTGGCCCCGAGCAACGAGCTCTTCCGTCTGCTGGTCGAAACTGTAAAAGACTACGCCATATTCGTGCTGGACCCCGAGGGGCACATTCTGACTTGGAATGACGGGGCCAGGGCTATCAAGGGATATTCCAAGGAGGAAATCGTCGGCCAGCATTTCTCGAAGTTTTACCTGCCAGAAGCGGTAGAAAGCGGCTGGCCCGCGCGCGAACTGGCGCTGTCGGAAAAAGAAGGACGTTTCGCTGACGAGGGCTGGCGCGTCAAGAAGGATGGCTCGGTATTTTGGGCGTCCGTGATCATCACTCCGCTGCGCGAAGCCGACGGACAGCTGTGCGGTTTTGCAAAAGTCACACAGGATTTATCCGAGCGAAAGAAGGCGGAAGAGCGCATCCAGAATCTGAACACCGAGCTGCGCAACCGCGTGACGCAACTGGACGAGACTCGCGCGATCCTCGATCTGCGAACATTAGAACTTCGCAAGGTTTCCGCGCGATTACTCCAAGTTCAAGACGAGGAACGCCGGCGAATTGCTCGCGAACTTCACGACGACCTCGGGCAACAGCTCGCATACCTGAAGATGACGCTCGACATGAAGGAAGGCAACGAACAAACGAGCGAGCTTACCCGCAAAGCCCTCACGACAGTGCGCAATCTTTCTTATCTACTGCATCCGCCGCTGCTCGATGAAACCGGCTTGCGCGCAGCGCTGCATTGGTATGTGGACGGGCTCGTGAAGCGAAGCAATATAGAAATTTCGTTGAGTATGCAGCCGACGGCCTTTCCGCGGCTGACGCAAGATATAGAAACTGCGATCTTTCGCGTGGTTCAGGAATCGCTTACCAATGTTTACCGGCACTCAGGTACGGAGGCCGCGCGCGTGGAGATCGTCAAGCAACCGGAATGCGTGGTCGTCCGAGTGAGGGATTATGGCAACGGCATGCCGGCTGCACTTTGTGGCAGAAGCGCTACGACAGGCCTGGGAGTTGGCATCAACGGCATGCGCGAACGCCTGCGCCAATTTGGTGGCGAACTGATCGTGTCGCGCGCGGAGCCCGGCACACTGGTCGAAGCGAGAATTCCGATCCTGCCCCCAAACCCGGGACTCGAGCCGAACGATATCGCGATTCCAAGTTCATTGTGAATGGAATGCGGCGTGATCACATCGCATATCATCTTAATTTCTGTTTCTGCAATCGAACGAGAAACCGACCTACGGCCTGAGTGGCTCGAGCGCTTCTTTCCCGGCTTTGGTTAACTCGCCGCAGCGATACACACTGTGCGCGGCGAACGTTGCGGCATCCGGCGGCCCTGCATCCCACGAAAAGAGTAGTTGGCCCGTCACCGTGCCCTGCTTCACAAACTCGCGCATGGCATGCATCATGTTTTGCACGGCGGTCGCTCTTGCCCCGTCCTTCGGCGGGCAGGAAAGTTTGTTGTTGCGGAAACCCCACTCTGTGATCCAGCAAGGCTTGGCCGTCGTGCACTCCGTCACCACGTGTGCCTCCAAGTACGATTTGAGCTCCACGAACGAGCCGGCCTGGGGATAAACGTGCACGCCATAAGCATCCACGAAATCATCGCTGCTGTGTTGCCGCAGGAACTTAAGCGTAGCGTTGATGGTGACGGCGGCTTCTCTTTTCTCTGACTCCGTCCCGGGAGGGACGAAGTTGGCAAGTCCCACTGAGATGATCGGCGCGGTGCGGTTCAAGCTCGAAGCGCCACGCACTTCTTTGAGTACCGCTAGGATTTTTACGTACTGCAGAAATCCCTTCGCAATCTGCCCGGCTTCCGGATCTTTGTTCAGGTCTTGCAAGGTGAATACCCTTCCCTCGCCGGGCAGCGGAAACTCTCCGTTGAACGCCGCCCAATTGATTTCATTGTCCAGCTCAAATCCGGCCACCTGAATCCCATTTGGATCCAACAGGTCCACAAATTTCTGAAAGGCCTTCTTCGAGAGCTCCGGACTTGCATCCGAGAGCGAGTTTCTGGCGGCCATTCCGGGGAAACGCGACAGCTGCGCGGGACGCACCGGCGCGTCCGGCGGATAGCCGAGTGCAGAATCAAGTCCAGCTTGATGCCGGCCGCATACAAACGCTTGGCGAAGTCGATGCCCTTCTGGTCCGATTTGATGGAGCAGCGAACTACGTGGACATGGTATTGCCGAAGTGCCTCGATCAGCTCATTCTGGCCCGTAACCGATCTCAGTTGCGGTTCACGATGTTCATGCCTTCGACGATAGTGCCGTTGCGCTCACTTTCCTGCGCTTGCCACGGCGATGCCAGGAACAATATCGTTAGGCCGAACAGCAAGATGGGCAAAATGCCAGAGTACGGCCTCAAAGACGGCACAGAAAGTCTCCGATAATGGAGTAGTCGTCCCACGTGGTAAACCCGAGTGCTGAGAAGTTGTTGCGGGGAAATTTACGTTTATGATGGCCCCGAGACGCACGAGTAGCGTCGTCCTTGTCCACCCAGATAAAATTCCAGCAACTGTCGCTGCACGTAGGAACGCGTCGCGGGATCGGTCTTGCTGACGTCCAGTGCTGTCAATGCCAGATAAACCTGGCGATTCAGGGAAAGCGCCGTTTGAGCGCCGCTCACTTTGGTCGTCATCACGCTACGCGCCGCGTTCGGATGCACCTGCTGGATCAACGTGGAAAAGTAGATGGCAGCGTTCAGCTGCCGCGTCAAGTTACGACTGTGGCTGAGCAAGACTCAAAGCTAAGCCGGTGCGCGAACTCTGCGACCGTTGTGATAGCCTCTTCGAATTACGAGCGAGGACGTGATGTCGCTTCTGTGCTGAGCGTGTTCGGGAGAAACAGCGAATGAGCTACGTAGATTCGAATTTGGTGCCTGGCGAGACTATGATTTACGAGACTCGGCTGCATTGGATCGTGATGCTTGGGCACATTCTCGTGGGATGTTTGCTGCTTGACCTGCCTGGCGCAGTGCTGATTTATTACGCACTCAGCCAGAACGGGATGGAAACTAGGGACGCGCATCTCATGCTGGGCGGCGGCGTGGCGCTGCTCGTTTGCGGCGCGGTGGTGATTCTGATCGGCATGGTGCGGCGGAACGCGACGGAAATGGCGGTGACAAATCACCGCGTGGTGATTAAGACGGGACTGATCGGGCGAAAAACTATCGAAATGCTGCTGAATAAAGTGGAAAGCATTGAAGTGAGCGAGACCGCGCTGGGCAGGATGCTGGGCTATGGAACGATTGTGATCATCGGGACGGGCGGAACCTCCGATCCATTTCACAAAATGGCGCGTCCGCTGGAATTTCGCAGCCAGGTGCAGCATCAGATCGAGCAGCTGCGGTAAGAACAGGCAAAGCCGTTGGGTTTGCCACTCTAGGCGAATCTCACATCTCAGGAGAAATCAATGCGGCGAGAAATACTTGGGACGATTGCATTAGGAGTCTTCAGTCTGGTTATCGCGCTGACTATCGCGCCGGGCGTTATGTCGCAGGCGCAAGCACAGGACGCCAAAACGCCGTATCCGAATATGGCACCGCTCGACCAATATCTGACGGAGCGAAATACCGAGATAGCGCTGGCGCGGAGCGCTGCCCCGGAATCCATCTCACGCGATGCGGAGGTGATGGTCCTTGGGCGGCGCGGTTACGAAATCGCGGGCGACGGCAAGAACGGTTTCGTGTGCATCGTGCAACGATCGTGGACCGCGGGAATCGACGATCCCGATTTTTGGAATCCCAAGCTGCGCGCTCCGATCTGCTTCAACCCGCCTGCCTCGCGAACCTACCTGCCCATCACGATCAAGAAAACCGAACTGATATTGGTGGGACGATCCAAAGCGCAGATGTTCGAGGATATCAAAGCCGCTCTCGACAAGAAGGAATTGCCGGCGCTGGAACCCGGCGCGATGTGCTACATGATGTCAAAGCAAGGCTACTTGAGCGACCGTGATGGGCACTGGCATCCGCACCTGATGTTTTTTGTTCAACAAACGAACGCCCCAACTTGGGGCGCCGATCTGCCGGGCTCCCCGATCATCCAAGCTGATGACCCTCAGGATCGCCTGACCATGTTCCTGATTCCGGTCACCAAGTGGTCGGACGGGACAGCAGCTCCCGCGTTCGAGCAATGAGCAAAAGGATGACACGCCCACTCTATCCGACGCGATATAGGGAACTCTCAAGGGCAGCACTCACGCGAGAATTCGCCGGGTCGTAAAAGACGTGGAGGGGCATTTCTTCGTAGAGTCTGCTAGAGAAATCTGTCGCGCGCTGTTGAAAGCCGTTACCACTTGCGTTGCGGTAACTATAGGTTATTAGAGTGCGATAGCGCGTTTCAGTTCGCCTCACGACAAGGCCTTGCGAAAGCTCGCCGTTTGCGAAGAGTTGCCTTTCGCGGATGCGATTGCGAAAGAACGAAATACATAACCAAATCGACCAGCCCCATACGAAAAGAGCGAGCACCTCTTTGACAATTCCCGCGCTTGATTGACCGGCAATTCGCCACAATCCGACAGACAACAGCAACAGCCACAGGACGATTGCTGTCGCCATGGCCACACCCGCTATATAAATGTATCCACGCATGGTGAGATTTACCGTCCTGGGTCGCATTGCCGTTGAACGATCACCATCTTGGTCCGCTACGTCGCGTGTTGTTGCGGCTGGCGCTGCACTATGGACGGCTTGCTGAGGTGAATCGGGTCGTATGGCTGCGATTCTGGACAGCCGATAGTTGCTAACAAGGCCCGAGCCAATCGGAAGCGCCACAAATGGTACGGCGAGACCGAGCGCGGTTCTGAGATCCGCACGTCCTCTCATCCAGGCTGTTGCGGCCAAGAGCACGCCTATGCCGGAGGCCATCCACATAGCCCGTGCGTTCGTTCGCAACCTTGTCGTGGTTCTGCCAACATTCCATCCGCAGTTCCCGCAATAGGCCACGCTTCCTTTAAATAATAAGAACGCTCGGACTTCAGTAACTTCTGTATGACAACGTGGGCAATGCAATCTAGTAGAAGGCAATTTAAATGATCCGTGGAGGATACTAGTGCTGCCATTTAGCAGTTTAATTGTACCTTTGGTTCACCGCCATCGACCAACAGTAGAAGGACCCTGTGTCCATCACTAAATCCCCTGACGGCCATTGGAAACTGCCCCCAATCCGTGTACTGCGCCGAAAAAATGGCCGTCGGCCTGAAACTTATTCGCGACTCACTGGCTCAAATCGGATGAGGCACAGCAGCGCGATGGCGTCCTAGGTAGAGTTTTGCCCGGAGCCGTAGGGCTGCCCGGCGCCTTAGAATGGCTGTGGCCATATTTTCGATATATTTCACGAGCGAGATCGATCTTCATCGTCGTCGCTACTCGGGGGCACTCAATGCAATTTTCCCATCCGTTCAAGGCCTTGTTGTCAATACTTGTCGCGCTTGCCGCAATTTACGTCGGCAGCTCGTTCGCGCCGACGCGAAACCGTTCCAGTTTTGCACTTGCTGCAGAGGCCCAGAGCCAAGCATGCCAGAACGATGACAGCGGGTTGAAGCTGCCCGCGGGTTTCTGCGCCACAGTCTTCGCTGACGGCATCGGCCACGCGCGGCACATGGTGGTTGCGCCGAGCGGAGTTCTTTACGTCAACACATGGTCGGGGCGGTACTACGGCAACGACACGCCGCATGCGGGCGGTTTCCTCGTGGCGTTGCAAGACAAGGGCGGCGCGGGAAAGGCCGATGCGATCGAGCGCTTCGGCGAAACCGTACAGACCGGCGGACACGGCGGCACGGGCATCGGCATATATAAGGATGCGATCTACGCCGAGATCAACGACCGCATTGTGCGATATTCATTGTCCGGCGGCGCAATCGTGCCGAGCGGCTCTGCCGAGACCATCGTTTCCGGATTGCCGCTGGGCGGCGACCATCCGATGCATCCTTTCATCATCGATGTCGAGGGAGCGCTGTACGTCGACGTGGCCACCGCGACCAATGCCTGCCAGGAGAAGAATCGCACCCTCAAATCGCCCGGCTTGAATCCTTGCACGGAACTCGAGACCCGTGGCGGCGTGTGGCGCTATGAGGCGAACAAGACGAACCAGACTTTTTCACCGGCTGACCGCTTCGCCACGGGAATTCGCAACGCGGAAGGATTCGTCATCGATTCAAGCGGACAAGTGCTCGTGACCCAACACGGGCGCGACCAACTGAAAATGAATTGGCCCGACTTGTACAAGCCCGAGCAGGAAGCGACGCTTCCGGCGGAAGAGTTGTTGCTGTTGAAGCCGCAAGGAGATTATGGCTGGCCCGAGTGCTACTACGACGCGTTCGTGCAAAAGCTGGTGCTGGCGCCGGAATACGGCGGCGATGGCGGCAAAAAGATCGGTGCATGCGCGAACAAGATTGAACCGATCGCGGCATTTCCTGCGCATTGGGCGCCGAATGCAATGGTCCAGTACGACCAAAAGCAATTCCCTGCCCGCTACCGTGACGGCGTCTTCATAGCGTTTCACGGCTCGTGGGATCGCGCGCCCTATGCGCAAGGCGGCTACAACGTGGTCTTTCAGCCGCTCGCGGGGGAGCGCGCGTCCGGCCAGTGCGAAATATTTGCGGATGGTTTCGCGACGGTGAAGACGCCGGCTCAGGCCGAACATCGTCCCACAGGTTTGGCGGTGGGACCGGACGGCGCGCTCTATGTTTCAGACGATATCCGCGGAACGATTTACCGGATTGTCTATCTTGGTGGCGCCGAAGGGGGGCCACGAGCGTCACGCCGTGTCCGAGCCTGACGGCTCCGCCGGGACCTCCCGTTGAAGAGGCCGCGAAACCGCCAGAGGGCACGCATCCAGACGCGGGCGCCGCGGCAAATCGCGCCGTGCCTACGGGCGCGACGCTGGCAATGGTTGCGCTCGGTGGGCGCATCTACCGTGGCGAAGTGGGCGGAGCGGCGTGCACGGGCTGCCACGGCGGGAACGGTGAGGGCACGCCTTTGGGGCCTCCTCTAGCGGGCAAGAATAAGAAGTGGCTCTGGAGCGATGGCAGCGTTGACGGAATCGCAAAAACAATCACCGAAGGCGTATCGCAACCGAAAGAATATCGCAGTCCTATGCCGCCTCTAGGTGGCGCGCAACTAACGCCCGTACAAGTGAAAGCGCTCGCAGCGTATATATGGAGCCTGAATCACCAGGCATCGGCCAATCGAAAATGATCGCCTAAATACTAGCACCCGCATTTAAGCGGCGGCACGCTCAGCTGCAATCACATTGAGTTCATTCAGGATCGGTCGCTCGGTCAGGCCGGAATGCCGGCTCGGCCATCCTTACATCATTGGGAGACTCTTATGCCATTGTTTACCGTGACGATGAAAGCGGGCAGAGCCGCTGACGAAAAAAATGCGATCTCTCGTGCCATACATGCAGCAAGCGTCAGGGCGGGATATCCCGACGACGACATGTTCCAACGCTTTTTTTGTCTTGAGCCGGCCGACCTGAAAGTCGATCTCAACTATCCTGGCTTGCCGAATCCCCGAACGGAGAAGATGCTGATGATCGAAGTCCTTGTGTCGTCCGGGACTGACGCTGGCAGGAAGACGCGTCTGCTGGCAGCCCTAGTCGAAGCGCTCGACGGTGCCGGCACTGATCCGAACGATATCATGGTGTTCTTCGGAGAGATCGATCGCGCCAGTAGCTCCTTCGGCGGCGGTCGGCTTGCGCCACCAGTCGCAAGCGTCTAATCATGCGGCGGTTGTGGTCGCAGCGTTACGCTCGAGATCAGCGGAAGCGCTACAGGATTCCCATTCCCGCAAATGGGCCGCAGTTCGGATGCTTCTCAGAAGGGATCTTACTCGGGCCTGGTAAATCTTCACAAAATGTGAGAATAAGCTACCGGCGAGCTTTCGTTCGTCTGACGAGCACGGTGTGCTGACAGTGTGGGATAGCCGATACAGAGAACAAGGTTGGCCACCACCTGCTAAGCAGCCGGGGTGGTTATGCATGCGCCGCGAGCGTGCCGGGCAGGGTGAACTGAAAGGTTGCACCCCGCCCGGAGGTACCGGCGGCCCACAAGCGGCCTCCATGCGATTCAATGATCGACCGACTGATGGGCAGCCCCATACCAGTCCCGTTATCCTTGGTTGTAAAGAATGCCTTGAAGATCAGATCCGCCTGCTCCGGGGGCAATCCCACACCGGTATCGCTGACCGAGATCAGTAGTCGACCATCGTCGGCTTCCGACTTGATGGTAAGCTCAACTCCGCCAGTTGTTTCCTTCATGGCATCGATGCCGTTGAGCATGAGGTTCATGAAAACCTGCTGCAGTTGTACACGGTCTGCCATGACCTTCGGAAGATCCTCAGCAAGCTCAGTGCGGATGGAGATCGAGTAGCGGTTCGCCTCGCCACGCAGCAGGATAATCATTTCTCGAATGAGTTCATTTACATCAACCAACTCCCGCTGCAACGCGCCCTTCTTGAACAGCAAGCTGACTCTGCCAATGATGTCAGCCGCGCGCGTCGCGTCTTTAACGAGTCTCGATGCGGCTTCGCGTGCCTCTGGCACGTCAGGAACATCGCCACGAAGCCATCGTAGGCAGGTTTTAGCGTCTGTTACTGCCGCGGAAATCGGCTGCTTGATCTCGTGCGCCAGCGAAGCAGTCAGCTCGCCCATGGTGGTCATCCGAGTTACGTGCGCGAGATCAGCCTGCACCTGACGCAATCTCTCGCGCTCTTCCTCCGCCCGCCTGCGTTCAGTGATATCAGTGACTGCCCCCACGAATTCAAAGTTGCCCGATTCATCGTTTATTGAGGCATGACCCACAACTTGAACGTACGTCACCGAGCCATCCGGCAACAGCAGCCGATGTTCAAAATCAAAAGCCTTCCTGTCCCGCGCTATTTGATCGAGCGTTTCTCGGACGAAGACTCTGTCCTCCGGATGTGTCCGCAGCAGTATGACTTCCACTGTAGGTTTGTTGGCTGGATCGTATTCAAAAATGCGAAACGTTTCCTCTGACCAGAAGATTTGTCCGCTGGAAACATCCCAGCCGAAACTGCCCGTATGGCTAATCCTCTGCGCTTCCGCTAAATAAGCTTCGCTGCGCTGCAGGGCCTCCTCCGCGCGCTGACGTTGCAGTACTTCGCTTGTCAGCTCTTTGTTGAGGGCTGTCAGTTGGCTGGTCCGTTCCAAAACACGTTGTTCAAGTTCCTCATTCAGGCGCTTGATTTCAGCCTTAGCTTGTTTGTGCCCGGCCGTCTCGATAACGTCCCAACTTCCACGCCGCTTTGTCACTGCAAACTGATGTGTTCGCACGACATCGAGGATTTCAGCAGCTCCACATGCGACGAGCGGGTAAGTGCATAGCACCGCCAGACGCTGACCGGCGATAGCTTGATTGAGTGAATCCTCGTATTCACAGAAATCCTTCCAGTCCTTCTTTTCGAGCCAAGCCGTATCTCCAGTCACCCTTACGCCGGCGTAACCTCTGGCCGAAGCGCTTGTGAGTTTCTCGTTCCAACCGCTAATCACTCTTTTGAGATCAAACGTGCCATCCTGAAGATACCAGTCGCGAGCTGCAACAATCTCTATGCTGTGATCAGCGAGGTATTGATCGAGGTCAGGAACAACTCGTTTTAATGCAAGCCTGGCATCTTCCCCCGTAAGAGGCTCGGCAACCACCCACAGGCAGAACTCCTGGCTCTCCAATCCAGCTTTACAGTAGGAGACCAGCGTTTCGAGGAGATCCGCTCTTGTCTCGTAAAAAAGACAAAAGTGTGTCCCCCAAGGCATGTCACCGACGACGTCGACTCCAGTCTTCCGCATCTCGGTGGCCATCGCGGTTACCTCCCAAAGTGCGTTTTAGAAAAACGGGCTCCGCAACCGGCTTTCCGAACGGCAACATCATACCGCAGAAGCCTCAACCCGACGAGAGTCGAGAGTGTTGGCGTGTTGGCTGGGCGCTGCGTACGTTATCCGCCTCACACTACGCCATTACTCCTGCTTGACGGCATAGTGTCTACCGAACTGGTCAGCTCCCGGATCGTCGGCAACTCGGATGATGATCTTCGTATCTCGAGCCTCCCTGAAAGTTGTAGAGACTGGCTCCTTTTACGATATAAGATGCGCAGGAAAAATCGGAGACGATCATGAGCCATCAAGCGTCGCTGAACTTTACGTTTTACATCGCTGCGAACCCGGAAAAGGTGTGGGACGGCTTCTTATCGCGGGAATCGAACCGCATCATTTTCTCGGGCGCCGAGTTTGAGGCGGACTTGAAGCCCGGTGGGAACATCGCTTGGGTCGGCCCAGGGCCCGATGGAAAGCCTGTAAACTATGTGCGGGGTAAAGTCCTGCGGTCTGAGCCGCCGAAACTTTTCTCGTACACCTTTGCAATGGGCCAGAATGACAAGATGTCTCGCGTAACTCTGGAACTGGTACCGGAGACCGAAGCCACACAAGTGAAAGTGACGCACGACGAATGGGCCGAGGGCGACTCTACATATGCTGCCTGCGCCGACGGCTGGCCGCGAATCCTTTCACGTCTGAAAACGCTAATCGAGACCGGAAAGACATTCAAACCGCATTGATTCGCGGCTCCGAAGTCTTTTTACACCTACCGCCCCGAGTGCCGTGAAGAGATACATCTCGAGAGTGGGCGTTCCAAAAAAGAATGGGCTCGGCTCCCATTCGACACCAAGGATCGCGCCCTCGTCAATTCCGTTGACGAATAGATCGATGGCGCCGGGGTTGCTTGAATATAGAGTACCCAGTATGGCAGGACCGTTGGTTGTGATGCTGACGTCGGTTCCAGCGAAATACCCCGCGCCCACGAATGGTCAGATGCCGGCATACCAGGCGTAGCCTGATTCTGGAGCGGCGGAGCCGAGGCCTTTGCCGAACTTTTTCAGACTGTCGGTGACCGTCAGGTGGGTTAGGAATTTCACACTCTTGTAGCCGAGTTGGCGCGGGAGGCGCATGCGTAGCGGGCCGCCATTGCCCACGGGAAGTTCATCGCCATTCATTCCATAGGTGAGAAAAGTCTGCGGATGCATCGCGTCGGCCATGTCCATGCTTTCCCACCAGTCGGGCTCGATCGAAAAGTAGACAACATATCTGGCCTGCGGCTGTACACCCACAGCATCGAGGATCTGGGAGAGCGGCACGCCGATCCACTCGGCTATATACGACCAGCCCTCTTCACACTGCACCATGGTGATCTGGCTGCGAGATGGGTAGCTCTTCAGCTGTGCAAGCGAAAACGAGGCGGGCCGGTCCACCAAGCCGTTGACGGACAGCCGCCAGTCGGCAAATCCTCCGGCCTGAAGGCGTTTGAACGCTTCACTCGGAGGCGCGATTTCGTTCGCGAGCGGAGGCTTCGAAATTTTGCTCCGCGGGAATTCGCGGGCCAACGAGTGCTTCGTCAGCAGCCGCTGCGAAGCATAGGTTAGCGTTTCGCCGAGGCCGTAGATTCCGCCGTGATCGGGTGGGACCAGTCCATATTTTTGCGCAAGGCGCGCGGCCACGCCCAGGCCGGATACGCCCGCGGTGGCCGCGAGTCCGGTGATGATGAGTTTGCGGCGCGACAGATCGGTCATCTACGCTCCCTCCCTGTACCGGCGCCTGTGAGCACTCGACCCGTGATCATCGCTCGCATCCGGCTCTTGAATCCGGCAAGGCAAACCATCACGACGTGAACGAGCAGAAAGAGGACGAGAGACAGCGAGACGAAGAAGTGAATTGTGCGCGCGGATTGCTGGCCGCCCAACAGAGTGACGGTTGCGGGAAACGCGGAAACGAAGGCGGGCGACATCGCCAAACCCGTCCAGATTATTAATGGGAATAAAACGAAAATCACGAACAAGTAGCTGAGCCGCTGAAGCACGTTATAAGACCAGGCTTCTGCCTCACCAGGCCGTTCGAAGCGCAGATGGCTTGCGATCGAGGTCGAGAATCTGCGCCCTGAAAGATCGGCCTTCTCCGGTAGCAAATTCTTGCGGAAATGCCCAGTGACGAAACCGAAGATTACATACAGTAAGCCGGTCAATACCGCAACCCACGCAGCCTGAAAGTGGAGATACCGGCTCCAGCCGTTCTGGTCCGGCAGCACATACCCGTAGCCTGTCGGGACTAAGTGCCTCGAAGAAGGGATTGGAATTTGAAACAACGCTTTCGTGAGCACGTTGCCGGTTTCGCCCCAATAAAAGCGCGGGTGAGAGATCACAATTTCCATTCCGCTGACGAGCAAGGCAATAAAGCACAGAGCGGTGATCCAGTGAGTGACACAACGAGCGCAGAGTGGCGTGAAGCCGCCGTCGCGGTTGGTGCGGCCGAGGCAGCGCTTGGGACGGACACGACGAGCGGTATCTGCGCGGCTCCCAATCCCGCCATTTCTGTCCTCCGGTTGACTCCGATTTGCGTTCCCAGGATGAGTGCCATACTACCACGCGAGAAGGCTTCCGGCGCGCACACCCATAGGTTTGGCCGTCTGCGCGTACCGAAAATCTATCAGCAGAAATTTGGCTTACGGTTCTTGGTTGTCGTTTAGTGGTCGCCGTGACCTTGATCGTCGTCATGATCGCCGAACGGACCTACTAGCCACGGCGTGAAAATGATGTTTGTTCCGCTCGACGTGGAGCATCCTTGGCCGCCCGGACCCGCGGGGCAACCCCACCAATTCTCGGTAGCGTTGACGGCGCCGACACCTACGCCATTGGCGTTGATGTTTGCGAGGCCTGTTTTTCTGCCGAGCAAACTGTTGAGATGCGCTTCCACGTGTCCGGCGGTCTTCACGACGATGTCATTATCTTGATCGGTGATTACGTTCTCCACGATCAGCGTTCCGGTGATCGGCGTCGCACCGAAGACGTTGATGCCAGTGGTGCCGGGCGTGAGCGCGTCGTCGGTGTCCGCACCGTTGCCGGAAATGCGATTCGCGACGAGCAAGTTGTCGTTGAGATTGTCGAACGGGTCATGGCTGTGGAAGGCGATGCCCGGGAGTCCGTTATTTATCAGCGTGTTTTTCGCGATCACATTCCCAGAGACCATGCCGCCAGGACCAGCGGAGAAAATTCCGACGCCGGCTCCGGCGCCGGGTTCCTGAAAGCCGTTGTGCGAGACAAAATTATCGGCGATGTGTTGTGTACGATTCCCGCCACGAATGCGGCCGAAGGGTGCGAAGCGAGCGAGATGCCGCAGTCGAAGGGATTGTCGCTGACCGTATTGTCGCTGATGAGATTGTCGTGCGTGGGGCCCGTATCGTCGCTGACCAGGATGCCCCCGGAGTTTTTGACAACTATATTGTTCGCGATCGTGGAATGATCCACGGCGGAAAGGTGAATCCCTTCGCCGCAGTCGAACGATTCGTTGTTTTCGTAGCTGGGCAAACCGGGGCAGCCTGAAGTGAGGCCGGAATTGTTGCCGAAAAGGCGAGTGTCCCTGATAGTGACGAAGGAAGTGTTGGCGATGAGGATGCCTTCGTTTTCAGCGTTCTTGATCACGAAGCCCGCGACTTCCACGTTGGCGAGCCCGTGATTGTCGAACCCGTCGATGTACACGCCATGCGAAAGCGTAGAAGCGTCGATGATCGCGGTGCCGGAAAACAGCGCGAGCAGCGAGAGCGACTTGCCGATAACTACGTCTTCTTTGTATATGCCGGGAGTGACATCGATCACGTCACCGGCGGAAGCTGCGTTGACGGCGGATTGGATCGTGGCGTAACAGCCGAACGCGCCGCCGGGGGCTACGCACAGAGTTTTGGCTTTCGCTTGCTGCCACGAACCTACGAGAAGTACGGCACAAACGAGGATGAACACTTTCGTGTGGAAGGGACGGCGCGGGAAGACACAAAATTCTGCTCACGGTCAGGCATGGGAAGCTCCTTTGATTTGGAATTTGGACACCGCATCCCGCCAGTCGCGCGGGCCTGCGGCTTTTCAGTCGAAGAAACTTCGCGTAAATAACGTGGCGATCGGGCTGGAGTTAGCGTTTACGGTTTTACGAGTAGAAGAGCGTTGCCAATCGAAACTGCGAACGGTTTTGTTCCAACTGTCGTCGGGATACCGGAGTACGCAGAAAGTCTACACCGAATCATCTGGATTTCAAGTATTGCAGCGCCGCCGCGAAACGCGAACTGATCTGCTACGTGCCGGTGGAGCGCGAGCTTCTGCGAGTTCTCTTCCCCGTGCGATGATGGCCGCTTTTCTTTTTCTCGGACGTGGGTGCCTTCGTTGGCGCTTGAGCCGGGAGGTCGGTGTTAAAGGTGTCGGCTACTGTTTTCCAGCTGCCGTCTGCCTGCTTTTTCCAGACTTCGAGGTACTTGCCGCGATCGGTTGTGAAGTTCCCTCGAGCGTCTTGCGTCGTCATTTGATAGACGCCCATCATGTAGGCGAGATCGCCTGAGCGCGCGACGTCCACTTTGCTGGCCTGCCAGCTCAACGAAGTGTCTGGGCCAAGGAGCGCGGCCCACGCTGCGCGAATAGATTGCTTGTCGCTGACGGCCGGAGCGTTGGGCGCGAGCAGACTGGTGTCATCGCTGTAGTAGGATACCGCGGCGTCCACGTCTCTGGCGGCAGCCGCCTTGGACCACTGCGCGTCGAGATCGCGCAGCGCGCTTTCATCGGCGGCACGAGTGTCCTTGGGTGCTTGCTGTCCGCAGCCTGATACGAATAGCACCAGCGCGAGGTAGGCGCAGCCTATCGCAGCTTGAATTAAATTCCCCGTGAGTCCATTTTTAATTTCGCGATGACCTACCATTTATGAATCCTCCAGTACAAGCAGCGCTTGCGCATGGAATCTTAGGTTGAGCGGCGAGGCGAGTCAATGCAGGCAAACCTAGGAACAGTTTGACACCCGTTCCCACGGTCGGGGTGTGGGGGCCACCCTACAAGCTGCAAGGTGTTCATAATGAAACATCTAAGGGCATTTCTGCTTCCCAATAAAGATTAGCGGATGGTATTGTCCCATCGAGGTGTTCGATAAAGGCAGTGGATAGCGTCGATTCCCAATTGAGTCTTCTAGTCGTCCTGAGTGGTCTCGCCAAGAGACACGGTCTCCTACTCCGGCTTCTGTTTTTATTGTCGTTTTTTGGTCTCGTTGAAGGGAACGCCAGCGCGAAGGCAGTTGTTCAAAATTCGCCTGCCAGTTCGGTTGGACAGGGCCTGCCCTTTGCAGTCGCCGACTTCGACGGAGATTTTCGTTTTGATCTTGCCAGCATTGAAGCCTGGCCCAATAACTCCGGCACAACGGATTATTGGATTCAGCTGCAGCTTTCGGCCACCGGGCGCCGGTCTATTCGGTTCGTCGGAGCTCCGGGCGGCCTCCGGCTTGAAGCGCGCGATGTGAATAAAGATCGTGCGGTTGATCTGGTCCTGGTCAGCGCTTGGTCCAGAGAACCCGTGGCGATACTTCTCAATGACGGCCGCGGTGGTTTTTCGCGAGTTGAACCAACTACTTTCCCGGAAGCATTCTCAAATCTCGCAACAACTTGGTCTTCGACCGCCGACCAGGCAATGGGTGCTTTCGACGTTCCGCTTAAGTCGCGCGCCGGAGCTTGCTGGAACCCAAGGGTCCTGCCACAATTCCGACGGCGCGGGGACGCGATTCCGGCTGCATGCGCAGAACTGTTTTTCGGCCGCTTGCTAAATTCCCACGCAGGGCGAGCACCTCCTTCCGCAGTTCAATACCTCTAATCGCGGTCAACCCATAAGTCTGCGGTTTCCCCCTTCTCAGGAAATCTGCCGGAGGAAGCCAAGCTACACATATTTTCAAACTGCTCAGGGGCCCTGGCCCTCACAGCGACTCATGCCGCGAATCATCTGCGGCGGTCAGGCGTGAGGTTACTCGATGAGACACACGAAGTGGCAGGAACTTTTTCCGGCGCTTTCGAGCGTGTTCGTCTACGGACGCCTTGGCAACGGCAACGAAGTTTCTGCGGGAGAGGCGCCGCCAATAGAGGTTCGCGCCAAATCGAGCCCGGGCGCTACGAAATGACCAAGAGCGCCAGCCCACACATTTGCATCATCGTCGAGAACCAGCCAGTGCCTTTTGATCAGCGGGTCTGGCAAGAAGCACGCGCCCTGCAGCAAGCCGGCTATCGAGTATCGGTCATCTCTCCCAAGGGCCCTCAATGCGAAGCGAGCCGAGAGACACGAGAAGGAATCGAAATCTATCGTCATCGAACGTGGCCGGGCCACGGACGCCTGGGGTATATGCTGGAATACGCCTGCGCCTTCGCATCGGAGCTTTATTTGGCATTAATGATCTACCGGCGGACGCCGTTTCGCGTCCTGCTGGCATGCAACCCGCCGGACACGATATTTGCGATCGCCTTCCTGTTCAAGCTCTTTGGCGTGCGCTTTGTCTTCGATCACCATGATCTGAGCCCTGAGCTTTACGATGTGAAATTTTTCCGGCGAGGATTCGTTTATAGCATGGTGTGCCTCTTTGAGAGTCTGAGCTTTCGCGCAGCCGACTTGTCGATCGCTACCAACGAATCCTATCGGGAAATTGCAATAGCGCGCGGCAAGATCAAACCGGAAAAGGTCGTGGTCGTTCAAACTTGCGCCGATTTACGGGCAGTCGACGGCGCGCGGCCAAAGCCTGAACTGAAACGCGGCAAGCGGCACCTGGTGGTCTACGTAGGCGTCATGGAAATCCAAGATGGGGTCCGGTTATTGATCGAGTCGATCGAATATCTTGTCAAGCAGCGCGGCCGCACCGACATACAATTCACTCTAATCGGCTCTGGGAATGAAGCGCCGCGCCTGCAAGCGCTGGCGCATGAATCTGGCGTGCAGGATTTCATCCAATTTACGGGCTTGCTTCCGCACGAACAAGTCGGTTCCTATCTTTCCGCGGCGGATGTATGCGTCGCGCCTGACCCAGTCAACTCTCTCAACGACAAATGCACGATGATCAAGAACCTCGAATACATGGCTTATGGAAAGCCGGTGGTATCTTACGATCTAAAAGAAGGCCGGCGGACTCTGGGAAACGGGGCTCTATATGCGCGTCCTAACGATCCCTGCGATTTCGGTGACAAAATCGAAGCCTTATTGGAGTCTGAATCCCTGCGCACCGAGCTCGGCGAATCCAGCAGGAAACGAGTCGAAGAAGGACTGAACTGGCAGGTTCAAAGCGCAAAATTAGTGGCTGCATTCGACGATCTTCTCGCCGATGAGTCACGCGCCTCGGACCTGCCAGACTATATTTAGAAGCTGATTTTCAGGATTTGGCCGTTATTGCCTACGAACCAGCCTGCTTTTGGACTTGCGAAGCCGACGGCCCAATAGCCGCTGGCTCCGGGAATTTGGAACCAAGTGCGGCCTTCATCGGGAGTCCAGGCTGCGGCTCCGGAACTAAAATCCGGCTCGGTTTCGGCGGTGACCACCACGGCGTGGTCGAGGTTGTGATCGAATCCCTCGTCATCATTGCGGCCGTCGCCACCATCATGGCCGTGTCCATCGCTGAGTTGATTGCCGCGGACGTAGGCCAGGCAGAAAATCGCTCCCTGCACCGGCGGCTTGTTCGTCAGACTCCAGGTTTCGCCGCCGTCTTCCGACGTCGCCGTCGCAGCGGAAGCGTTCGAGGCCAAGTCGCCGCCGCCTAGGATGCCGTTGCGCGAATCACGGAAGGCCACGGAAATTCCGCCAGCGCTCGGCGAGCTGACGAGCGGCGTGTCATACGCCTTCCAACTGTTGCCGCCATCTTTTGTAGCCAAGATTCTTGCGATTGATGCGCCACCTGTGGCGATCCAGGCGTTTCGCTCTCCTTCTGTTGCGATGCAGGTTCCACTTGCCGAAAACGAAGCCTCGCCAGCCAGCGCCGGCGGCATATTTGCCGCGATTGAGTGCCATGTCTTTCCATCGGTGGTGCGAATGTCGGGAAATACTCCGTTGACGGAATCGCTGTGCGTGACGCCGCGGTCCGGAGTCCAGAACGCGAAGCAATCGTAGAATGCGTTCTCAGTCTCATTCGTGAACTGGATCGTCCAGGTCGCGCCGCCGTCCGTTGTCTTGTAGATTTTGAAATCCGTGGTGTTATTGCCGATGGACATTAGATACGCGATTTTGTCGCTGACGCCCTGCACGTCGCGGAATTGCAGGCTTTCGGCTCCCGGCACGACGCCGGCTTTCCAGCGCTCTCCCCCATCGGTGGTCATAACAAACGTGCCGCCAGTACCGGCGGCCCAAACCACGCGGTCGTTCACCGGGCTGACGTCAATCAGAAGTTGGGTCGTGCCGCTGGTTTGCGGCGTGGTTTTGGGTTGGTGAACTTTTCCTTCGTCTTCCGCGAAAGCGAAAGTTGCGGATGCGGCAATCAAGAAGATTGCGAGCGATGATTTCAACATCGAAGATTTCAACATTGGACTCCCCCAGGAGAAGAATGCGCAGCGTCGAGGAGTATAGGAACGCCGCAAAGGGGTGTCAAGCAGCCTTCACCACGGCCTTATGAACTTCGGATCAACGTAGAGTGTGTGAATGCTATCATCGCTGGCCATGAATTCCAGCTGTGCCCTTCCGTCTCGTTCATATCCCATGAGCATTATGGGTCTTCCAATTCTTACTGAGATGGCCCGCTGTTCTTCGTCCAGAAGATCGTCCAAGAACCCCGGCGGGAGCGCCGTGAGTATGACTTTTTGTCCTGGCTTCAGCTTTGGCTTGAGCTTCTTTTTCTTCTTTTTCCCGCGGTCAGTCATCGGTTTTTCTTAGTTACGTAGCCTCCGGCTCGATGTTTTGGTTTAGCCGCAGCACGTTCTTGGGGTCGTACTTTTTCTTGATCTCCACCAGGCGAGCGTAGTTCGGCCCGTACGCTGCCCGGACAAGTGCGTCACTCGTTTCGCCGAGTTGATTGACGTACACTCCATGCGCAAAGGGTTGCAGATTGTCTCGCAGAGATTTGACCCATTGCACCGCAGCCGCCTTTTCTGCTGGAGCGCGCCAGAGCCCTGTGATGTCGACCTCGTAACCCGGCCGCCGCAAGGCAAACGCCGTGTCACTCAATCCCACCCGCGTAATGGCGCCTGCAAACGGCACTATGAACACTCTGTTGTTTGGTTGCGCATCGTTGGTCGCCGTTGCAATCGCTGCAATCGCGGCCGCGCCGAGTTCCGGAAGAAACAGGTCCGTTTGGAAATGTGCGACGGGCGCTCGCAGAAAGCCTGCTTCCTGAGCTTCCAGATAGGACGTAACCCTGACATTGTCTTCCTGCGGTTTGAGTTCGCGCCACGATCTGACCAATTCATTCCCCTGTCGGGGATCGCCGGAATGGAAGAACGTCAGCTGGAATCGCGTCCCCTTTTCAGAAGGTAGCACCCCGCCGACGACGCTCACTTCGTCCGGCGCCGCCGCGACGAACTTGGCAAAGGCCTGCAACAGCTCTGGAATTCTGCCAGGTGGATACAGCAGCGTGCCCCCCAGAACGTCGGTTACCGGATGGAGTTGGTACTCAAGCGCCGTCACTACTCCGAAATTTCCGCCTCCCCCACGAATCGCCCAAAAAAGATCTGTGTTGGAGTTCTGACTGGCCTCGACTCGCCTCCCATCCACCGTCACGAGTTGCGCCGATAGAAGGTTGTCGCACGCGGCGCCGAACTTCGACATCAATTGCCCTTCTCCTCCGCCGAGCGTCAGGCCAGCAATTCCCACGGTCGGGCAACCGCCCGACGTTGTGGCCAGGCCGAAGCGCTGCGTCGCTTGGTCCAGGTCGCGCACGAGTGCACCGGCCTCTGCTCGGGCCACGCGCTTGCTTTGGTCGACTTCGACTCGATTCATTCCAGAGAGATCGATCACCACACCGCCATCGCACACGCTGAATCCAGCTCGGTTATGGCCTCCGCCACGCACCGCCAGCGGCAAATTCTGGCTCTGCGCAAAATCGAGAGCCCGCGCGACGTCGGGCGCGCTGGCACAGCGAACGATCAACTCCGGACGCCGATCGAATGCGAGGTTGAAGACCAGGCGTGACGATTCATAGTCGGGCGCCTCTGGGGTGATCACGTGTCCGGAAATCTGGGAAGTTAGCTTCCGGATTGCCGCCGCATCGAGCGGAGCCGCATTCTGCTCGCGTTCTCCAAAAACCTGGTGCCCGGCGCCAAGCAAATTGATCGGCGAACCGTAAATCGCCGCCGCGGCTAACGCCGCCGTCTGCTGGACGAATTGTCTTCGAGTAGTGCGCACCATATTCACCTCGATCAGTTTCCGCCGCCAAGGGACTGTGCGGAACTCGCGGACAGCGTCCTGGTCGGGAATTTCCAGTTTTCATAGGCCCAATCCTAGACCTTCGACGATGGCTTGGGGGTGGTTCCTGCGCGTAAAACCTACGCCCGTCCGCGTGCCTCCGTCAATTACATCCCGATCGTCTTTCACGGAGCGTCGTCTGGTGACTGGGTTGCGTGCTAGTCTTGTGGCCGGCCATGAACGACTTTCTTTCTTTGATCAAGCATCACGGATATTTCGTGGTGTGCCTCGTTGTCCTTGCGGAATCGATTGGAGTGCCGGTACCGGGCGCGGTGGCTCTGGTCGCTGGAGGAGCAGCGGTGGCAGCGGGCGCCCTGTACGGGCCGGCCCTGGCGCTATCTGCTGTGATTGCGATGCTGGCGGCCGACTCGTTGCTTTACGTTCTTGGCCACGAAACGGGATGGACAATCCTGAAATTTCTGTGCCGGATTTCAGTCGATCCCGAAACATGCGTCTTGAACGCCGCGGAATCGTTCTATAAGCGCGGCCGACCCACGCTGCTGATCGCCAAATTCGTTCCCGGCGTGAGCACCATGGCTGCTCCGCTCGCGGGCAGCATGGAAATGCCATTCTTCCAGTTCCTGGGGCTGGATTTCCTGGGCGCCAGCGCTTATGCGCTCGCTTACGGCGCGGTCGGATTTATCTTCCGTGACTTCCTCGCGAAGATCTTCAGCGGATTTCGTACGGCAGGACATGTCGTCGAGGCTGTCATCATCATCGCCGTGATCGGGTATGTCGCGCATCGCGTGTCGTTGTATTGGAAACATCGCGCCGATCGCGTGGTGCCGCGCGTACAGGTGGCGGCGCTCGCGGCTAAGCTGAAGACCGAGGGTGCGGAAAAGATCTTGGTGGCGGACGTGCGCAGCCATGGTTACTATAGTCCGCGCGCTGTCCGAATCCCTGGATCGATTCGTATCGAGCCCAATAATTTGAGCGCCGAAATAAAAACTTTTCCCCGAAACAAGGATATCTACTTGTACTGCACGTGCCGAAACCAGGCGACCAGCGCGAGCGTGGCGCACCTCTTGCGCCAGAACGGATTCAACGCGTTTGTGGTCGTCGGCGGACTGGCGGCCTGGCGCAGAGCAGGAAACCCACTCGAACCGGTGCCGCCTACCGATGTGGTGCATCTTCCGACTTTCAGTCGATAAGCAATCGAAGCCGCCTCAGCCGTTTGGCGGCTTCTCTCCGCTTTTGAAAAATGCGCTACTGGCCCAGCGCCCTGGGCACGTTCCAGTGTCTCAACAGGCTTACTACTCGGAGCAGAAAGCAGATCGCGCCGCCGAGCGTGGCGGCCCAGGTGGCTGGGAGGCGCACCCTTGTCGCGACGATCATGCAGAGGGAGCCGAGTAGCGCGGCTGACGCGTAGACTTCGAAGCGCAAGACCGTGGGAACTTGGTTCAGCAGTACGTCGCGGATCGTTCCGCCGCCGACTCCAGTGATCGTGCCAAGCAGCACAGCTACCAGCGGATTCATTTTGTGCAGCAGCGCTTTTTCGGTGCCTGCGATGGCGAAGATGGCGAGACCCGCGGCGTCCAACACCTGGATATAGAGGGCGGGAATGGCCCGCACCTCGCTATGTAGGAAGAAGACGAGCACCGCCGCCGAAAGGACGATCGTCGGATAGCGCCAGTCGCGCAAGGACGCAGGCGGAAGCGCGCCGAGTAACGTGTCGCGGATGATTCCGCCGCCTAGTGCGGTGCAGAAAGCGAGGGTCATGATGCCGATGAGGTCGAGATTTCCGTTGACCGCGGCCATCGCGCCTTCGACTGCGAAGACCAGTGTGCCAGCGATGTCTGCCGCGAAAAGTAAACGCTCGGGGCGAGCGATTGCAGGAAGCTGAGAGCTGTGCGCCACGGGCGTTCTCCTGTGGCCCGTGATTCTAGACGAATCGCGGTTCGCTACGAGTGACCGCAATCAATGCTCTAAGCGACGCTCATTACGCCTTCGAACGGGGATGCGCTTGTCCGACCATCTTCTGGGCCATGAACATTAGCAGGCCTCGGTCCGTCGGGCTAATCCTCTTCAGAAGCCTGCGGAAATTATTCAGGACGCGGGCATCCTTGCCGGAACTGCCCCACGCGGTATCACCCTTCTTGTGCAGCGGAAAATCCGGCAACTTGGGAGGCTCCTCGCCATCATAGAAAAGTTGATAGAGAGGAACTTCTAAGGCACGCGCCATCTTTTCCAGCGTTTCAATGGCGGGAACGGTGTGGCCGTTCTCCACGCGGGAAATATAGCAACGCAGCAATCCGGTGCGTTTCTCGATGTCTCCCTGCGATAGATTTTTTTGTTCTCTTAAAATACGCAACCTGTCACCGATGATCATGTTTGACCCCTCACACGAAGATATCTCAGTCCGACGAACAATCTCACATGCATTTGCCACTCATCTACAACATTCAACACGCAGTTACCTAAGAGCGTTAATTTATTATAGCGTAATTTTGAAGGACGTGCGATCAGAGCTTACCGCGATGCCAGCTCAGGATACCCCTTCTGGCGACGAGCTGCGCGTCCGACGGACTCCGTTTCTCGCCAGCTCGATTTGAAGAGCCTCCACGGTATCCTGCAGCACGCGGATTTCATCTTCTTTTGTATCTTTTAGGACGCAGTACAGTCCCAGCACATCTTTGGTTGCGCTTTTCTGTTCCGCGCTCGCCGCTGCGATCGTGATGGTCATTGCGGTGCCGACGGCCATAAAAGCACCGACGAACAGAGGCAAGCCGGTCGGGTTCTGAAACGGCCCTAATCCGTGCAGTGAACCCCACGTCGCGAGTCCGCCCATGACCAGTATCGCCCCCGCGGCTTCGAGAGGACAAAAACGTAAGGCTGCCCATACCAAGAACGGGGCACACAAGAATAGAAAACCGTTTCCCGGTATCCAGGACGTCGGCCGCTGTCCGAAATTCAATACGCACATGGCGCTCAGTCCCGTAATCAGAGCGGCAATTTCGAGCCGTTCTGCGCCACCAGGTGAATGATGCTTGTGCCCAAACAAGAGCACGAGAAACGGCGTGAGAAACAGAGTGCCCAGCATGTCGCCAACCCACCAGATGAACCAGAGCGTCGCGAAATCACCCCACTTGGCAAAACCGCCCATACACAGGAGGCTGATCCCGATCGTCGCGGACATCGCAGGGGCAACCACTCCTGCAAAGAAAATAAAACGTAAAGTATTGCTCATCTTGAAAAAGGCGTGGATGCCTTTTGCATATTTGTTGACAAGATAAGCACCCAGCAGCGCCTCGATGGTGTTGCCAAGGCCAAGCCCGAGCGAAATTACGATTGAGCCTGTGATGTTAATACTGAGAAGAGTCGCGCCAATAAACACGCCCGGCCACGTGCGATTTCCGCGCAAGAGCAACGCCGCCAAGGAAATCCCCGCAGGAAGCCAAATCGCGGTCACGGAATGATTCGGTGTCGTCGGACGTTGCACGAACTTCCCGACGACGAAGTAGAGGAACGCCAAGGAGGCGATGGTCGCGGCATTGACGGGTGCCACGTACGGACCGAGCTTGTTGGCAACTGTTTGCTGGAATTCAAAGAGGCTGTTACGCGGATGCACAAGGTTCCGGGAAACGGTCATTGCTTCCTCCGTGTTCTACGCCGCGCGGGAACAATGGCCTTTGGTGGAATATTTGCAAGACCGCCCGGTTATGACCTGAATTAAATAATTCCAATGAGACGCGTTGTCAAGCGAGGGTTCATTGTAGCGTACTATCGGCTGGAATTCTCATGTGGCGAATTCCAAAACGCTAACAATTGCCAGAAGTGTGGTGTCCGATCCAAAAACCGTGAAAAGGACCGGGTGGTGGGTGAGGGTGCTGCCCTCCCGGCACGCTGATCTGGCGTTTACCGGGTTTATAAGACCCCGCTGCACGGCTGGTGCTACCCACCGTTTGGCAGAGTCGTATTATGGCGCATATTCGTAAGATAGCCTGCCACAGGGTCCGTTGTCACCCGCCAAGACGAATGTCCAGTAAGCGAATCGTCTGAACAGGCGCCTCACCTTGACATTCTACCGGAAGGTGCTTATGCTCGCCTAGAATGTCTACTACAGAACAGGAACGGCGTATCGAATTGCTGCAGGGTACCTTGGATCTGCTGATTTTGCGGACGCTGTTGCTTGGTCCTACGCATGGACACGCCATCGCCAAGGCCATCGAATTCAGGTCCGACGATGTGTTGCAGGTGGAGCAGGGCTCGCTTTATCCGGCTTTGCACCGGCTGATCAAGCGCGGATGGATTTCGTCCGAAGTTGGCACGTCGGAAAATAACCGGCGGGCAAAATTCTATCGGCTCACCGCGAAGGGGCGGAAACAACTGGCGGTCGAGACCAGCAAGTGGGACAAGCTGGCGGGAGCGATCGCGCGGATCTTGCGGCCGTCGGAGCAGGAGGGCGAACCGTGAAGCGGCGCGAGCGCATGTTGGAAGAACTCGACCGGGACATTCGCGCGCATATCGAGATCGAAACGCGCGACAACATCGAGCGCGGCATGACGCCCGACGAAGCACACTATGCGGCTTTGCGGAAATTCGGCAACGTGACGCGCGTACAGGAAGAAGCGCGCGAGGTGTGGAGTCTGGTGTGGCTGGAGCAGATGTGGCAGGACGTGCGTTACGCCGCGCGCATGTTGCGCAAATCTCCCGGTTTCACGGCAGTCGCGGTGCTGACGCTGGCGCTCGGCATCGGCGCGAACACCGCGATTTTCAGCGTGGTGTACGCGGTCCTTTTGCGGCCACTGCCGTACGTCGATCCCGGTCAATTGGTGGTCATATTTCAAGCGAAGCCCCAAGATCAGGTGCCTTTCACCGGCATTAACTACGTAAATTTCGCCGAGTGTCGCGCGCAGAGCCATGCGTTTGCGGAGATGGCGGCGAATCAAGCGCACCAGCTCACTCTGACTGGAGTTGGCGAGCCTTCCGTCCTCACCACCATGGTCGTGACGCCGGAGATTTTTTCTCTATTGGAGGCGCAAGCACTCCTCGGACGCACGTTTGTACCTGAGGATGGCAAGCGCGGAGCAGCGCCCGTCGTCATCCTCAGCGAAAACCTTTGGCGTAGCCAGTTTGGCGCCGATCCCAACCTCGTGGGCCGCTCCATCAGCCTGGACAAACGCTTATTTACCGTCGTCGGGATCATGCCTGCGGGCTTTCATTCCCTGCTGCTCACCGCCCGCGAAGACATTTGGATACCTCTTGCTCAGGACCCTCTGTTCGGACCCTGGATGTCGCGGTTCAGCGGCCACTGGCTGCGCGTCATCGGACGTCTCAAGCCAGGCGTGTCGCTCGCGCAGGCTCAGTCGGAAATGAACGCGATGAGCGCGGCGCTGGCCGAGGAAGATCCTGCCGATAACGCCGGATGGCAAATTCACTTAGTGCCTCTTCAAGAGAATATTGTCGGCGAGTCGAGGCCCGCATTGCTCGTTTTGCTCGCTGCCGTCGGCCTCGTACTGCTGATCGCTTGTGTCAACATCGCGAATCTGCTTTTGTCGCGCGCATCGTCCCGAGCGCGAGAGATTGCTCTGCGGATCGCACTGGGCGCAGGCCGGAAGCGGATCGTCCGCCAATTGCTGACCGAGAGCGCGGTTCTGGGTTTGCTGGGAGGCATGGCGGGAATAGTTCTCGCGTATTGGGGAGTTCACGGTCTCAGTTCCCTTTTGCCGGCGGATTTGCCGCGCGCGCAAACGATCCGCGTGGATGGCTGGGTGTTAGGTTTCGCGCTGTTGCTTTCCTTTGTGGCGAGCTTCATTTTCGGGCTGGCGCCGTCGTTTTTTGCCGCGGATTCCAGCTTGCAGAGGGGCCTCAAAGAGTCCGCGGGGCGTTCGGGTGAGAGCGGCGGCCAGCGGCGCGCGCGTGGATTTTTGGCTGTGGCGGAAATTGCGTTGGCCATGGTGCTGCTCGTCGCCGCGGGTTTACTGCTGCGGAGTTTCAGTATGCTCACGTCCGTGAATCCTGGCTTCAACGCCGAGTATGTGGTGAAGGCCGATATCTCGCTGCCGCAATTTCAGTATTCGACACCGCAGCAGTGGACCGCTTTTTCCAACGCGCTGCTGGAACGAATTCAAGCGGAGCCCGGCTTGCAGGATTCGGCGATGGTGGTGCCGCTGCCGCTCGACGAGGGGAACGTCAACCTCGCCTTTCAGATTGCCGGGAATCCGCCATTGCCTCCTGGAGTGTCGGTCACCGCGGACTTTTCCTCTGTCAGTCCCGACTATTTTCACGTGATGGAGATTCCTTTGCTGCGCGGTCGAGTGTTCAACGAGCACGATTCGATCGGCACTCCAAAGGTGACGGTTATCAGCGAAACGCTGGCGCGCCAGTTCTTCCCCAATGAAGATCCGCTGGGCAAGCAGCTCATTTTTGGTTTTCCGCCGGACGGCGACGTTGCGCGGGAGATCGTCGGAGTGGTGGGCGACGTGCGCGACACATCGCTGAGCGAGATGCCGGGCCCAATGATGTATGTGCCGTTTGCACAGGCGCCTTTCTGGGGCGGTCAGCTCGTGGTTAGGAGTACATTGAGTTCATCGAGCGTGGCGGCTTCAATTCGCAAAGTTACTCACGACATTGACAAAGACTTGCCGGTCACCGACATCGCAACTTTGCCGGAAACGCTCGATGCTTCCGTCGCGCAGCCGCGCTTCCGGACTTTGCTGATCGGATTATTCGGGCTGATCGCGCTGCTGCTCGCGGCCGTGGGGATTTTCGGAGTGATTTCCTATTCCGTTTCGCGGCGCACACATGAAATCGGGATTCGCGTGGCGCTCGGCGCGACTCCAGCAAACGTGTTGCAACTGATCCTGGGCGAATCGGCGAAGTTGGTGCTATTTGGCCTAGGGTTGGGCATTCCCGCGGCGCTCGCGCTCACCCGATTTCTTGCAAGCCTGCTCTTCGAGGTGCATCCCGCCGATCCGCTCACGTTCATCGGCGTAGCAATCCTACTGACCATGGTCGCTCTCATCGCCTGCTACGTTCCCGCGAGGCGCGCCATGCGCGTGGATCCGATGGTGGCGTTGCGATACGAGTAGCTTGTCTAGTTGTCGCCCTCGACCTGGCTGTTCACGGTAACGCGCTTCGCGGTCGATTACGCCGTCGCTCCTAAGCCGCAGTGTTGGTAGGCGTTGTCGCGGGCGTCGCTCGGTTCGATATGGCGCTGAGTTCCTTGACTAGATCCGCTGACATAAATTCACCGCCACGGCCTCGGTACCAGTGTGGCCGCTGTACAGCGATCCCGGCGAACGCCTGCGCCCATTTGTTTTCGACGTGCAGCGCCATCGCATAAGGCAGGTACTTCTCGAAGAGCTCGGGCGCCTTCTCCATGCGTTCTATATGATCTTTTGATCTTTCTCAACCCGCGCCAGGAAACTTGCAAAGCCGCGCACTTTCGCTAGCGCTCGCACTCCGCTCAGGGACCTCGCCGGCATGAACCAGCCGAATCCCAGAACAATCACGCTCGTGAGAACGCCGATCAATATCCAACTCTGCCAAGGGGTTCTCGTTACCGCCAGAATAACTCCCATCACTAGATCAGCAGGCCGATCATTATTGCCGAGGCTACGTACAAGAGGCGGACCACATCCGGACGCCGCGCGTAGTAGTTGGCGATCGTCGTCCGGTGAAGATAGAAATAATTTTGCGCTTCCGACAGGGTCACTGCGGAGCGAGGCTCCTTTCCCGCCTCCGCAAGCGCGCGCAAGTCTGGGTTCTCGGTCGTCTTAGCGTCCAGACGAAGGAGGGCGGACTTAGAGACGGAGTCGGGGGAATTTTCCGTAGCGGTTTGCAACCGGGTCATGGCCTCCATCAAGAGGCGCAACGGATTCGTCGGAAGGAAAACGGCGCTGAGCACGGCGCGTTCGTGCGGCTTCAGGACGTTCCAATCGCTGGGCGGCTTGATCATATGAAAGACGTAATCCTGATTATCTGTGTGCCCGGGCGGCGTGCTGCCCGCGACTTCGGGCTCGATTGCAAGATAGCCTTTCACGGAAAGGTCGACGACCGTGGCCGCGATGCAGCGCAATGCGATCGCATTATCCAACAGCGCACCACATTCGGCAGGACTGAGATTATCCGGCGGCCCGTATTGAACGGTGACTGAATCTCGTTCCGGGTCGCCGCCCCTCGTCCAACCCAGCCAGAACATATAGAAGGCGGCGGCAAGCGGTATCTGAAACGGCCAAACAGTAAGCAGCCAGTGCATGCCGGGCACCTCCGCCTAAAAAGTGTTCCCTGTTCTTACTGTCTGGCCCGAGGCCTCGACCGGATTTCTTATGTTTGCAGATTCAGCGGTCGAATTGAGCTCGACGGTACGCGGTGACGAAGGCCGTTCTCCCATTCCTCCGGCGCCGAGAAGCGCAAGGAGTTCATAGGGCCCGAGTCTTGTGCCCGAAACCAGTGACATAAGGGAGCGACATTATAACCGCACGGAACGGCCACGGCGCAGCGGGTTAAGCGCGCAGATAGCTCCTCGTGGATTCAAAAACACATCTTGAGCTTGCTGATGCCGTCACGGATTTGCCGTGCATCGGCGCCACTGTAACCTAGGATCAAGCCGCGCCGGGTAGGCGGTTTCAAATAGCAGGAGGACAGAGGCATGGCCGAAATCCCCATCGCAGCGGCCTTCTTCGAAACCGACACGTCATCGACACCCGGCGGCAACATCGCCACCAGATGCATACCCGCTTCGGCACCGATCACCTCGAGCTTGCCGCCCATCTGATTTTGTACCGCTTCCACGAGCGCCGCGCGCCGCTCCATGTAAAGCATCCGCATTCTGCGAATATGGCGGGCGAAATGTCCTTCGCGAATGAAATCCGTCATCACCGCCTGATACAGAGTGGCGGAAAACTGGTCGGTGGCGTCCCGCGCGGCGGAGAAAGCTTCGACTAGATCCTTGGGAACGACCACGTATCCCAGCCGCAGCGCCGGAAACATTACCTTGCTGAAAGTGCCCACGTAAATCACGCGAGCACTCGCGTCCAAACCCTGCAGCGAAGAAATCGGCCGAGCCCCAAATCTGAATTCGCTGTCGTAGTCATCTTCGATAATCCACGCGCCGCTGCGCGCGGCCCAGTTGAGCAACAACATGCGCCGCGAGGCGCTCATGGTCATTCCCATCGGATACTGATGCGATGGCGTAATGTAAGCGGCCCGCGCGCCGCGCGCACGGCGAATTCCCTCCGTAACGTTGAGGCCTTCATGATCCACGGGCACGGGCGCGAGCTGCGCGCCGGCCATCAGCAACGCCTGACGCGCTCCGGGATATCCCGGCTCTTCAAACCACACGAGCTCGTCGGTGTCCAACAGGACTTGCGCGGCGAGTTGTATGCCCTGCTGCGAGCCGGTGGTGACTAGAACCTGCGACGGGTCGCAGCGCACCGCGCGAACCGCGCCCAAATATTCCGCGATCGCTTCACGGAGCGGCGCATAACCTTTCGCGTCGCCATAAGCCATCGCCTGCCTGGTAGGCTTTCGCGCATGGCGATTCACCAGCTTCGACCAGACTCCGGTCGGGAAATGCTCGAGCGCGGGCAAGCTCATCCGGAAGGCCACCAATTCATTCGACCAGGTTTGCGGAGGCATGCGCAGCAAGTCCACGCGGCGTGAAATCCGCCGCTGAGCTTTGCTCCTGCTGGAAACGTGCCGCGAGGCGTCCCGTATTCTTGCACCGGTTGGCTTTAAGGCGTCGTCTGGGATGGACCTGGCCACGCACGTGCCCGCGCCGACAAAAGTCTCGAGGTAGCCTTCGGCGTGCAATTGTTCGTATGCGCTGGAAACGGGAATGCGCGACACGCGCAATTCCGCGGCGAGGCTTCTGGTGGAAGGCACTCGCTGTCCCGGACGCAATTGGCCATTGAGAATAGCCCGCCGAAACCATTCGGACAGTTGGCCGTACATCGGGACTTCGCTTTTGGATTCGAGCGCGATGGGCGGCAGGAAACTGGGCGAGATTCGTTTCATCGAGATGCGCCTGGAGTGGTCATATCGTATCACAACAAAGTGGCTATTGTGACAAGCCACTAGCGAGGTTAGGTTTCTTGCAGGATCATGACCACCAAATACGCCAGGAGGATGCAATGTTAATGACGCCGAAGAAAGTTTGGATTTGCTGCGTATTGTGCGGGACGGGACTTCTCTTCCCCGCGAATATTTCCAAGGCGCGGCAACAAAAACCAAACGCCGCGACCGCAATGGCGCAAGCCGCAGCCACGGAACACGACGGCCGGCGCGACTTCGATTTCGAGACGGGTACGTGGAATATCCACCTCAAGCGCCTGGTGCATCCGCTGACGGGCTCGAATACCTGGGTTGAATTTGACGGCAAATCGGTGACACGCAAAATTTGGGATGGCGCCGAGGTCGAGCAGTTCGAAACCGATAGCCCTGCCGCCGGACACATCGAAGGCCTGACGCTGCGTTTATACAATCCCGAATCCCACGAGTGGCGGCTTTATTGGGCGAGCAGCAAGGCGGGCATCCTGGATCCGCCCAACGTCGGCGAATTCAAAAATGGACGCGGCGAGTTTTTGTGCCAGGACACATTTAACGGCAGGACTATTCTTGTGCGAATGGTCTGGTCGGACATCACCCCGACCTCGGCGCACTCGGAACAGTCCTTTTCGACTGATGGCGGAAAAACCTGGGAAGTCAATTGGCTTACGGATCAGACGCGCGTAAGCGACGAAGCGGACGAACTGCCAGCGCCGCAGAATTTAGATGCGGTAAAAACAAGCTCGCCACAGAATTTCGTGGAACGCGATGGATCATACGATTTCGCGCCCCTACTTGGCAGTTGGAAATATCATCTACGACGCAGGATGAATCCCCTAACCGGTTCCAACACCTGGGTCGACTTGAACGGGACTGGAGTGTGCTACCCGCTTTGGAATCGGCGCGCCGCACTGGACACGATCGAGGTTGACGGCCCAACAGGACACATCGAAGGCCTGACCCTGCGCATATACAATCCGGAATCTCACGAGTGGAGACTCTATTGGGCCAACAGTAGGATTGGCGTCATGGATCCGCCCCAGATTGGCAAGTTCACGGACGGACGCGGCGAGTTTTACGCGCAGGACACGGTGAATGGCAAAACCATCCTGATTCGCTACGAGTGGACGAAGACGACCACAGACACACCGCACTTCGAGCAGTCTTTCTCGGATGATGGAGGCAAGACCTGGGAAGTGAACTGGATCACCAATCAAACGCAGGTGAAAGACGAATCCGGTAAATCTAACTGAACTACGTCCACCAAAGGGCGCGCTAGCCGCCGCGCGTTTGTCGACAGCGTTTCTGCTAAAATTGCGCCCTAATGGCGGCGACCAAAACCCTGCAAACCAAAGACCTGCTACTTTCGGTGGAGAACGGGCGATGGCGAGTGTCGGCGCTGCTGTTGGTGCCGGCAGCGCCGAGGCACCTGCTCGTGCTGGCGCATGGCGCGGGCGCGGGAATGAATCATTCGTTCATGGAAAAAATGGCGCACGAACTGGCTGCTGTGAACGTGGCCACGTTGCGTTACCAGTTTCCGTACATGCAGCAGCGGCGGCGAGTTCCCGACGCGCCAAGCGTATTGACGGCGACCGTCGCGGCTGCGGTTCACGCGGCGGCGGAGGCGGCTCCGAAGCTGCCGTTATTCGCCGGAGGCAAGTCCATGGGCGGGCGCATGAGTTCCCAGGCTGCGGCACAGGGATTGCTGGGGGCCGTGAAAGGACTGGTGTTCTTCGGGTTTCCTCTGCATCCGCCCAAGCGTCCTGGAACGAAGCGAGCCGAGCATCTTGCCGAAGTTAAAATCCCGATGCTTTTCTTGCAGGGTACGCGCGACACTCTTGCCGACCTGACGCTGTTGCGCCCTATATGCGCGGAGTTAGCGTCGCGCGCAACGTTGCACCTCATTGAGACGGCCGATCATTCGTTTCACGTCCTGAAGAGTTCAGGAAACAGCGACGCCGAAGTTTGGCACGAGTTGGCAGAAACGGAAGCGTCCTGGGCGGAGCAAATTGCTCAAGGCAGGTTAACTCCGCTCCGCCGGAACTAGAAGCCACTTTAACGGTAACGCAACTTATCGGGACTTAGAGTTATCGAACTCCCGAACGGCCGTCCACTCGCCCGTTATTCCGGCATCGTCCACGAATGTCCCGACGATTTTGTCCCCAATCATTCTTCACACGCTGCCCGTCGGGTTGGTTGAGCGTTATGGTAAAGGCCAAAGGCCAAACAATCCCCTTCCTTGTGGGCTGTGTTGCACCACCTTTGGCAAGGTTTCCGCAGGCTCCTGCGGCAATGTGCTGGGTAACCACGAGGAATACCGATAGCATCAGAATCGTGAACGCAGGCCGCATAGATTTCTCCGTCGCAGAATCAGTCTAGTGCATAGCAAAATCTGAATTTGTACAAAGGAGTTTCTAATCGGCCTAAGAGTACTCTCGAACCCTCAACTCCCAGTTAGCGCCTTCATTACCTCTTGTGTGCCAAACTTGAAGGTCAAGGAATTGCTTGTCTGACATCGGGCCGATCCGGCGCTATACTGGGATTAATCGACATTCTTGTCGACATCGGCGTTCCTGCCGAGAAGGAGGTGATCCAGTGAGGTACGGTTTACGTTGACGTAAGTAGAGGAGGCGCTTGTGAGGTTACCGAGCGCCTCTCTCCTTTTTCCCGCCTGTGCGAGTTCCCTATGCCTATGATTGAACGAATTCATTGTGAGCTTATCCCTGGCAAGCGCCTGATTAGCTCCGCAACCGCACATATGGATCTCACCTGGTAGCGGGCTAGCGAGGTAGTTATGGCAAAGATTGAGACAATTCTGAAGCGTTTTGAAGAGCCTGACGAAGTGCGCACGTTCGAGAAAGGCAAATTCGAGCTGGTGCGCATCGGGGGCATGACGATCGGCCGCGCGACGTACGAGCCGGGATGGAAGTGGTCGCAACACGTGGGGCCTGCGGTCGGAGCTTCGCGCTGCAATGTCGAACATGTAGGGCTGGTGCTCTCTGGTTGCGCTACTGCAGCAATGGAGAACGGCACAATTCACGAGCTCCACGCCGGGATGCTCTTCTACATTCCACCCGGACCTCCGGGCCACGACAGCTGGGTGGTGGGTGACGCGCCGTACGTGTCATTACATTTCCTAGGCGCTGATGATTATGCAAGCGTGTAACTTAGCGGTGAAGTCCGCAGTTGAAAGTCGAAAGTCAAACGCGCGCATCCTTAGCTCACGGATGCGAAGAGAGCACATCCCAAATTCCGGGATCTTCTGTACCGAGGACCCAGGAGCAAAACCCTTCCAGGCCGCGTTGCTTCGCGAGGTCGTAGCGTTCGCGGAAGGTGCGGATGTCGGTGTAGAAAATCCATTCGCGTTCGTCGTCGCGATAGAAATAAAACCACGCGCTGCGATCGGTCGGGTCCCATTCGATGTGGCCGCCATAGGCGCGGGCTAGATCAACTGCGTCGGCGGTGGAAATGTAGGCCGCGGAGGGATTCGGTTTGTCGGTGGGCTTCGCGGTTAGGGGAAGGGGCGCGGCGGCGAACCAGTGATATCCGTAGAGCGGGATGCCAAGGGAGAGTTTTTCAGGCGGCACAAATTTGAGCGCGTAGTCGAGATTGCTGACGGTCCAGGACCAACCGGCGACAGGGCCCGGAGGTGTCAAGCGCGTGTGCTGGTCGTAGGTCATCAGGCAGATGAGGTCCACGGATTTCGCGAGCGCCGCGAGATCGTATGCACCGCGCCAGTTTCCGTAAATCCAAGCGGAGTAGCCTGTTTCGCCGGCAGTTCCTGGAGCGTTGGGCACCGTCGCGATGGTGAGTTTCAGGCCGCTTTCGTGGAAGAGCGATGAGGCTTCGGCGACCATCGCGGACAGCGCGTCGCGATCTGCCCAATTGACGTTTTCGAAGTCGAACTGAAATCCCACGTAGCCGAAATCCTTACAGGCTTGCAGCAGCTGCGTAATCATCTGCCGGTAGGCTGCGGGATTGCCGAGCAGCTTGTGAAAATCGTCTTGCACGAAACCGGCATCCACCACGATGGGCATCACCGGGACGTGATCTTGCCGCGCGGTATCGAGTACAAGCGGGTTGGGACCGCCGGAAACCAGGCCGGTGGAGTCCACGATGTACCAGGCTGGGACGAGCGTGTCTATTTTGTTTGCGTGCGCAAGAAAGGAGCGCACCGAGTTGGGCTCGCGCGTCATGTAAAAAAGTGATTTCGGTTGCGGTGGGTGAGTCGTGGAAGAAAAGCAAAGCAAAAGGACAAGAGACAATAATGCGGTTTTCATAAGGTTCGTATGCTATGCGCTTCCCTTCCTCGACGCAACGCACTCGGCAGTGAAGAACGTCTCATTTCGATAGGCCGTAGCTAAAAACCACAGGTTCGAAAGATTTTTGTCTCGGCCCACACACTCTTCAAGGATGCTTTTCGAGCCACCGGCCTAGCACGGAGGCGGCGTGTTCGCAGAGGGCACGGTCTTCGGCGGTGAACGCAGCGGGAAAGTGGCTATCGATGTCGAGTTCGCCGACGACCTTTTTATCCACGAACACGGGAACTACGATTTCGGATTTGGTTTCGACCGAGCAGGCGAGGTAGCGCGGGTCGGAGTTGACGTCGTCCACAATCATGGTCTTGCCGGTGGAGGCCGCCGCGCCGCAGATGCCCTGATTCAGAGGAATGCGCGTGTGCGGAGTCATGGTGCCGCGGAAGGGGCCGAGAACGAGAACGTCCTGGGGACCGTCTTTTTCGAGCATGTAAAATCCAACCCAGTTGTAGCGCAACATTTCCTGATGGAAAAGTTTGGCGATGCCGGCCATCAGGTCTGGCGCGGACGTTGCGCTGACGGCGAGCGCGTCCAGTTTTTCGATCATGTCGCGAGTCTTCGGATTTGCGGTCGGCATAGAGAGAAATACTAAACTGGATCTGCGATTTCGACCAATAGTACGACCGGAGGAGCTGTTCGATTCATCCGGTGATGCGAGTTCTGGCTATCAGCCGCGGGTTCCATTGAATCCCAGAAAGTCTCTATAATCGGTCGGTAAGCGTCGCCGTCAGGTGCTGATGATGAACTCGCGCGCGAGCGAAAATCTCACGTGACCCACAGAGCTTGCGTTATCGGCGCCGGTCCGAATGGCCTTGCAGCGGCGATCGTTCTCGCTCAGCAGGGATTGCAGGTGGAGGTTTTTGAAGCCGAGGCTCAGCCGGGAGGCGCCGCCCGGACGCTCGAACTTACCCTGCCCGGCTTTCGGCATGATTTTGGATCGGCCGTGTACCCGCTCGCTGCGGGGTCACCATTTTTTTTAAGCCTGCCCTTGTCGAATCACGGGCTCGAATGGATTCACTCGCCGTGTCCGCTAGCACATCCCTTGGACGACGGCACCGCGGTCATATTGGAACGCGATTTGCGCGACACCGAATCCACGCTGGGGGCCGACGGCAGGGCCTGGCGCAGGTTGATGCAGCCGTTTGTCGAGTGCTGGTCGGACTTGTCGTCTGAAGTGCTTCGCCCGATTCACCTGTGGTCTCGCCATCCGCTGCTGCTTGGTCGATTCGGCCTGGTTGCTTTTCCTTCCGCGAAAATGGTCGCGGGCATTTCGTTTCGCCACGAACGCACGAAGGCGCTCTTCGCGGGGCTCGCGGCGCATTCCTTTTTGAGTCTCGACGAACCATTGAGCGCAGCGTTTGGAATATTGCTGGGCGCAGCGGCGCACGCGGTCGGCTGGCCGATTCCCCGCGGCGGCGCTCAGTCGCTGACCAACGCGCTATGCGGCTGTCTTGCGGCACTCGGCGGCATGATCATGACCTCGGCGCGTGTTGAAAGTCTTGCGTCGCTTCCAGTATTTGACGTCACGTTGTGCGACGTGACTCCACGTCAATTAGTGCGAATGGCAGGTAGCCGGTTGTCCGCGAGTTACAGGAACCGCTTGGGCAAGTATCGCTATGGGCCAGCGGCATTCAAAATCGATTACGCGCTGCGGGAACCGATTCCATGGAGAGCGGCCGAGTGTTTGCGCGCAGCAACCGTGCATCTCGGCGGAAGCGCCGATGAGATTGCCGCGTCTGAAGCGGCCATGCGGCGGGGCCGCCATTCGGAACGTCCCTATGTGCTCGTTGTTCAGCCGAGCTTGTTCGATCCCACGCGAGCGCCGGCGGGGCGACACACTGCGTGGGCGTATTGCCATGTCCCGAACGGGTATGAGTTCGACATGCTGGGGATTATCGAGTCCCAGATCGAGCGCTTCGCGCCGGGTTTTCGTGATTGCGTTCTCGATCGCCGCGTCCTTTCTCCTGCAGCGCTCGAAAAGATGGACGCGAATCTTATCGGCGGAGACATTTCCGGGGGCGCGATGGATACCCGCCAGACCTTGTTCCGGCCCACGCGAAGCCACTATGCGACATCAGCCAAGGATATCTTCTTATGCTCGTCGTGCACGCCACCCGGAGGCGGCGTGCACGGGATGTGCGGTTACCACGCCGCGAAAGTGGCCATGTCGCGCTTGGGCATCTAACCGGCCGCCTCAGGGGCTCTTGTGCGAGTACGCTCCGCTGAATACTGTGGTCCATGTCGAACCATGGTCGGTGGACTTCTCCCAGGTTTGCTTCACCTCATTTGCACCGACACGGACGATCTTGATTCTATTGAGGACCGCCTCGCCATTCGGGCCGCGGCTTGGTCCGTCAAATTCCGCAGCGCCGTCCGCCACTTTGCCGTCAACAAACACATGAGCGTGCCCGCGGTTATCGACGAACATGCCGCGCCAGCTGTGATCGTCAAGGCTGTAGGCGAAAATATTTTCGCCGGCGTGACCTTTGCCGTCGTTCCAGCTTTCGATGATCGCGCACTTATCCAGCGAGAGGTACACTTTGCTGGTGGCCGTGCCAGGCTTTTCGTTCGTGGAGATGACCCAGTCGCCGAGCCAGTAGTCGAATTGACGAGTTGCGGAGTCCGCGGCGCACGGCCCGGGTTCCGTCGCGCTGAAAGCGCTAGGCGCGGCAAAACACAAGCATCCCGCGATAACGACCAGCGACATAAGAATTCTGAAGCAGCCTCCGTTTCGTATCGCTCTGTTTTGATTCATCACAGTATTCCTCCTTAGATCAACCACGCACGCTTCGTATTTCTTCGCTACCTGCGCGCGGACAGTCGCCGCGCCTGAAACCGGAAAGCCTCGGAATTCGTTTCTATTTTCAGCACCTGACAACCCGCGGCTTCGAGCCGCGCGCCGAACGCATTTGGATCGACTGGCACCAGCGTGTCACCCAGATGGATGACCCGCATGAACAGGCTTTGCAAACTGTCGCAGCCGACGAAAAGGCCGCCCGGTTCGATGACGCGCCATACTTCGCGAAGCACCTTGTCTTGCAAGTCCGGAGAAGGCACGTGATGCAGCATGGTGAACGCAACGCCTCCCGAAAACTGGCCGTCCACGAATGGCATCGCCGTCGCGTCGCCAGTGATCACTTCCACGTTGCTGTCATGCAGGCGCGTACGCAATGACTGGGCCAACCGCGGATCAACTTCGATGACGGTAAGGTGCTGCACCTTCAGACGCAGCAGATCGGTTGTGAGCCCAGGCCCGGGTCCCAGCTCGAGAACGTTCGGTCCGAGCTCGACGCCCTCCAAAACCCACGGAACTCGCTGCTGCACGGTTTTTCGCCACCGGGAGGAACTGCACAGCCAGTTGTGCAGACGATTCACGCATTCTCCTTACATGTGCACCTGCCCAATTCCATACTGATGACAGTTTAGGGATTGCCTCGTTTGCGCGCTTCCGCTATTGTGACAACCAATGTCGCAAAAGCGGCAAAGCGCGATTTTCGATCGGTTGGGACATAAGCAGTCACAGATCACGACACTTACGCACGATTACCCCGCCGGACGCGTAATTCCGTTGCATTTCCACGATCGCGACCAACTCGTTTTTGCTTCGCGCGGCGTGATGACGGTGCGGACCGGCGTCGGCGCTTGGGTGGTCCCGACGCAGCGAGCGGTTTGGATCCCGGCGTCGGTGCCGCACACCATCACGATGTCCGGCACGGTCGCGATGCGCACTCTGTACTTCAAGCCGCGGCTGGCGAAAGCGCTGCCGCGAAATTGTTGTGTGGTGAACGTTTCGCCGCTGCTCAAGGAACTCATTCTTCAGGCCTGCGCCTTCCCTGCCCTGAACGAGACGATTCGCGCGCAGCGTCATTTAATCGCGGTGATCGTCGACCAACTCGAAACGATCCCGATGATCCCGTTGCAATTGCCTAATCCACGCGATCGAAGAGCGTTGCGAGTAGCGGAGATTCTGTTCGACCATCCCAGCGACCGGCGGCCGCTCACGCACATCTGCAAGCTAGCGGGCGCCAGCAAGAGAACCATCGAGAGGCTGTTTCAAAATGACGTGGGAATGTCGTGCGGCAAGTGGCGGCAACAGCTTCGTCTGATGCACGCCATGCGGCTGCTGGCGGAAGGAGTGAAGGTCACACATGCGGCGCTGGAATCGGGCTACAGCACACCGAGCGCATTCATTTCCATGTTCCGAAAAGCATTGGGTACCACGCCGACGATGTACTTCAAATCGGCCGCAAAAGAACGTTAGCTGCTTCCCTTCTCGGAATCGCGCCGCGGTGTATTCAACACGGAACTCCGTGCTAACGAGTAATTCGAAGCCAGAACCCACGAGCCTCCTGACAGAGCGATCGCGATGAACAGGCTGGACCACTCCGTCGGGAGCGTGCGGGCCGCTTCCACCGTATAGCCCGAAAAGAGTTCGCGAAAGATGAAGTGTGAAGACCCAAATCGCGTACATCAGGCCGATACAGATCGCGCCCCAGCGCAGTAGGATATTGAGTGCGAAGCTTACGCCAGTGGCGATAAATGCGGCGCCGAAGAACGTAATCCAGAACACGTGCCATGGAATCCACGACGGTATCAGTGTCCCGATGGGCGAAAGAGCGAGGAAATGGTCCACTCCAAACACGATGAAAGAAAGTGCGAGCACGTAGCGGCCGGCGCGTTCAAGCCAGCTCGGTATCGCGTCCGGCCCCGGTAAGAGCCAAGCGAGAGCCGCAATCGCAAGAGGCTCAAATGCCTGGGTGCGAAAGGTGATGCTACGCAGGTTCGTGGCGTAATGCGGCACTTCGAAGACCAAGGTGTATGCGAACAGCAGGCCGCACAGCGCCATCGCAGCCGTTCGCGCTGTGCGCTTGAACAAAAGACCCAAGCCGTAGGCCGCCAAGATCGGGCCTAGTATTCTTCCGAAGCGGTCGGTCTGAATGAGGGTCCCTGCCAGCGAACCTGTGCACACGTAGGTCTCGACGCCCAAGGCGATGATTGCGAGTGAAAACAGCATGTAGCCCGAACGCAGCAGCACGTTCAGCGCCCGTTGCAGAGGAGCTCTTTCCGCGGAGCTAGTTTCGGTCATCGTACTTTTCCCCGAAAACTACCACGCTAGCCCTGTTCCATGTCTACTGGAATTAGCGATACGGTTCGTTTCGGGGTGAAGGTTGTGCGTAATAGATCTGACGAGAGTGCGCGGTGAGGCCGGGCTTGTCGACCTTGACTTCGAGGTGATGATATTCATTGGGGCGCTCGGCGAGAGCTGGATCAAAAGAGATTTCGTAGTAAGGGGCGATGTCCGACATGCACTGTTGCAGGAGCGCGGTGAGATCGTTATTGAAGTCGAGAACGCGCCCGCCACTCTGGAGTGCCAGCACCGGAAGCGCTAAATTCCCTGCGTTCACCTGGTTCGCCTTGCTGATGCCATTCAGGAACTCTTCGTAATAGGAGCCACGAAAAACCGACTCGCCTGCGCCCAGGGGATTGACGCTGTATAGAGTGATGCGCGCCTGGCGGAGTTGAGTGGAGAATCCCACCACGTCCGCGAAAATCTCCTGCTGCTGTTTCGAATCGAGTTCCACGCGCGGGCCAGAGAGCAGAGGCCAGCCGGGAGAAACCCACAGGACAATCTTGCGCGTCGGGCGCGGAACCGTGGTCGCCGCGAGTTGATGCATGGCCTGGAGCGAAAGCTGCAAGCGCTCGGCTGCACCGTAAAAGCCCGCGGAGCGGTTGATGAAACGGAGAGCGATATTGTCGCTATCCAGCGCGGCGCTGAGTGCGTTCCCGTCGGTCGAGAAATCCATCAAGGTCTGGATACCTTTGTCCGTGAACACCACGATTGCTACGGGATACGCGAGATGGCCTGCTTCGGCGCGGAGGAATTTGTCGATTTGTATGCGTTCGTAGCCGACGTTCTGGGCATCGGTATTCACCGCGTCGATCACCAAGACGACCTGAACCTGCGCCTCGCGGCCAGTGAAGGCCTGGAAGGAAGTGATGGTCTGCGGCGACTTGTTATCGAGGAGAGTGAAATCCTGTTGCTGCAGCCCGGTGACCGGCGGCCCGGACTTTGGGCTCGCGACTACGTCGAGGTAGATCTTGTTGTCAGCGGCGGCCAGCGTTTGCGGACTATTTTGTTGCGGCGCAGCTGCGACCGCGATCATGCAGACGAGTATCACGAGAAGAAAAGAAGCGAAGCGAATGCGCGTGAACATGAGTTGCATTCCTCAGAGCGAAGAGGCAGGAACTGTCTTCGCCGGACGCTTTGCCGAAATTTGATCACGCCAAGTCTCGGACGTCTCCTCGGGATTGGATGCGATGCGAGGTTGACGCGTTTCGGATTTGTACTGGTACACACGTTAATGGAAGATCAGCGTTCGGCGGCAGTCTTCAGGTTTTCGAGACCGGTTTCGAAATGATCGCCCATGATGCGGTCCATGCTCACGAAAACACTCATGAGCTTCAGAACGAAAACATTAGTGCCCTCGAAGTTCCAGGTGACGTTCGTTGAGTCTCCAGCCGGCTCCAGCGTGAACACGTTGATATTATGAGCCTGAAATGGCTTTACGAAATCCACCGCAACAGAAACCCTGCTATTCGGAACCGATTCTGTGATCAACATGCGGCCTTTCCCCGTGCTGCCACTGCCCTGCCACTCAGACATCGCCCCCACGCCCGCCGCGGGTCCGCTATAAGTTCTCTGGATGCCGGCGTCGCCTGTGTCCTGAGGTTCCCAAGCGCTCCAGTTGTGGAAGTCATCAATCAACGCAAAGATTTTTTCCGGCGGAGCCTTGATCGTTATCGAACGCTCGAGATGGAAAGTATTGGGCTTCATTGCGGCGAAAACTAGCACAGCCGCGATCAGAGAAACCACAACGACAATGAGTCTGAGGATCACGGGCCCTCCAGTTTGCAGCCTTCCCCAACCTCGCCCTTCGAGGCCGAATCTTAATGGAACCTATGCCAGTTGCCCATGGGTTTTGCAAACCTGACCTACAAACGGCGGATCGGACAGATGGCTCACGGAGGACGGAATGCGCTAGATGGCTGATGTCGCGCGCGATTGCTGGTTCCTTAGCGCAGTTCTAATGTCATTCCACATTAACCACTGGTCGTTCAGTCTTTCTGCGCCGTGTTTTGCGTAGAAGTGGCGTGCGGCGGCATTGGCGGGATCTACGTTTACACAGATGCGCAAAGCTTTCTGCTTCACGAACCATTTGGCGAGGAGGCGAAGAAGCTCGCCGGCTACTCCAGTTCCCCGCTGCTCGGGGATTACATTCATCCATTGCAGTTCGCCGGAGCAGCCGTAGCGGCGCGAGAGGTGTCCGGCGATGTAGCCCACGACGGCATCGTCGTCTAGTGCCACGTAACTTACACGCGGGAGCAACGCGTGTTGCGGATGGTGCTCTCCGGCCAAGTAAGCTGAGATGCGAGCTGTCCAAGCCTCTTCGGTTCGCAGATCTGCGGCACGAATGCGCGCCATTACTGGAACGTCGGATTGGCGAGCGACTCTGTGGCGCATGGCGGCACGTGCCGAAGCGCCTGAATATCACATCTCGGGACCGGCGGGAACGATATTCGCGCCCTTACCAGTCCGCGCCTCATTGCACGTCGCGTCAGTGCTCGACGAAGTTGCGCAGGCGGCCGAGAGCGTCGTCCCACTGCTTCGAAATCAGGTCGAGGTAATGGCGCGCTTCCTCGAAGCGCTGTTGCCGCAACTGCCAAACACTTTCGCGCCCACGCCGCGTGTTGCGCACCAGCCCCGCACTTTCCATCACCTGTAGATGTTTGGTGATCGCCTGGCGGCTAACGTTGAACTCCGACGTCAGCTTGGTGATGGACATAGCTTCGTCGCCACCGCGCCGCCCACGCAAACGTCCGCCTAGGCGTTCGACGATTCGCAATCGCGTCTCGTCGCCCAGCGCCGCGAAAGTTGTCGCGAAGGCGGGGGCCGAACCTGATACACGCTGTCTGGTCCCGCCCCTCGCATCGCGCGACATTGTCCTCGCGCTAGTGCGCACCGGTTACCTTCGTCCCGGTGTCCGAGCTTCCGGGCCCGGAAGAACCGGCTTCATACGCTCCGGTGACATAGGCCTTGATCAATTCCATCTGCTTGCTCCAGCCTCCCTCGTTGGCCTGGAACGCTTTCGCTCGCCGCGCCAGCGGAATCTGATCGAATCCCGACTCGGTGACGGTCAGCATCACTCCCCCATCAGCGTCGTCCAGTTGGAAAGTCACTAGCGTGGTCGGTTCCGCCGCGTAGTCCACGTCACGCTCCACCGCATACGGATGCCAGCGGAAGGTGAACAGACGCTCCGGCTCAATCTTCTCGATCTGTAACTCGAATTCCTTGCCCTCGTACGGCTTCTGCATCTTCGCCACTTCCGCATTCACCTTGGTAGGCGCGATGACACCGCGCATCGTCTTCCCCGCCACAAACGGCCCATCGACCTTCATCCCAAACCAGGTCCCGAACTCCGCGGAATCGCTAATCGCCCGCCAGACCTTCGAGCGTGGCGCCCGCAGCAGAACTTTCTTTTCGATCCGGTCCATCGACTTCGCTTCCATGTTCATGTGCAACCTCCTGGTTGCAAGATAGCAGAAGCCGAGCTTAAATGCAACCGTCTGGTTGCGATACCCGGCGGAGGCTAGTCACGGGCCGTGCGCTCCCATATCCATTTTCACGAATCCATCGACTAGCCGCGGCATCGCGGCAGACGCCGGCAGCGGGCAACGCGCTATAATCTCCGTTATGCGAAATACGCTGCGCGTTTGCGCGGTCTTCATCGCTGCCGCGGTTCAACCGCTCTGCGCACAGCAGGGTGCTCGCCCGACCCCTCCCGCGATGCCTGACGCACCTCCGGCCGCGATGCGCGCCGGGCCGGTGCACGAAAATTTGGTTTACGGCGTCGCCAACGGCCAGACGTTGCTGCTCGACATTTTTGAACCTGCCAATAACGATGGACTTCCTCGACCCGCCATCATTCTGATCCATGGCGGTGCGTGGACCAGCTTTGACAAATCCACGATGCGGCAGCTCGCGCAGTTTCTCGCGGTCGGCGGTTTTGTTGCGATTCCGGTGGATTACCGGCTCTTCCACGACGACTTGAATCGTTGGCCCGCGCAGTTGGACGATGTGCAGCACGCCGTCCGCTGGATCCGCGCGAATTCCGGCAAATATAATGTGGATCGCAATCACCTCGGGGCTTACGGCCACTCCGCGGGCGCACAACTGGCCCTGATGCTCGGAATGATGGAAACGCGCGACAATTCCGATCCCGCGGTCGCAAAATACTCCAGCAAAGTGCAAGCCGTGGTGGAGGCGAGTGGTCCCACCGACCTCGCCGCGCAGCCTGACCCTGACGGCATGAAGTTTGTGGCAAGCTTCCTGGGCGGCGACTACTCGACACATCCGGAAGTGTGGCGGGATGCCTCGCCGATCTCGCACGTCGCAAAATCCAATGCGCCGATTCTGATCATTCACGGAACACGAGACGAGATGGTGCCCATCACGCAGGCCGAATCGCTGGACGAAGCGCTGAAGAAATCCGGCGCGAAGGTCCAATTTCTGCGGCTCGAGACCGATCATATGTTCAGCGACCCCGCCGCGCACCGGCAACTGGCTCTGGAGACACAGGCGTTCTTTTACCGCTACCTGGCTTCCGCGCCCTAATTGCCGGATGTTTTTCCCGCACTTCTTCGCAATCTGCAGAATCAAAGGAAGCGTACTCGAATACGTCCCCGAACGCAGAGACGCAGCGAGCGCTACAAAAACCTTTTCCTGGTTTCTGGGTTTGGATTTGTGGCGTCTTCGGGTCCCGGCACGCAGGAATCGTCAACGACCACGCTTTGGAACAAGGACGACTTATCGCTCAACGAGCACGTTGGCCGAGATGGTCGCTGCGCGGTTGCGTAACCTGGATTCCGGGTGCCACGTCAATTAAAGGCATGCATGCAGGGGGGATTTTCGTTGCGAAAACGAGGAGTGGCGTTAGTTCTGTCGATATCGGGACTGCTTCTTTCCATGTTCGTGCTAACCAGCTTTCATAGAAACGTTCGGGCCCCAGGTCGAAATTCAAGTACGGATGATGCAACCGCTTTTAGCTGGCCGTGGAGCACGCCGGCGCTGGCCGATAATCCGCCCGCGCCGAGTACGGTGACGGTCCTCACTTATCATAACGACGTGGCGCGCACTGGCCAGAATCTCGAAGAAAAGATTCTTAGGCCCGCCAACGTGAATTTCTATGGTTTCGGCAAGCTGGGATTTCTGGCTGTGGACGGACTGGTAGACGCCGAGCCGTTGTACGTCTCAAACCTACCGGTGGCGGGCCACGCGCACAACGTGGTTTTCACGGCCACCGAACACGATTCGGTTTACGCGTTTGACGCGGACACTCAAGCGCAACTGTGGCACGTCACCGTGCTAGCCTCGAACGAAACTCCCAGCGACGACCGCACTTGCGGGCAAGTAAGCCCGGAGATCGGCATCACTGCGACGCCAGTGATCGCCTCCGACGGAGAACGCGGCACGATGTATTTGGTGGCGATGTCCAAAGACAACGAAGGCAATTATTTTCAGCGCCTGCACGCCCTGGACATCGCCACCGGCGCGGATATTCCGGGAAGCCCAACGACGATTGCGGCGACCTATCCGAATCTGAAAGGCCAGACCAGCTTCGATCCCAAACAATACAAAGAGCGCGCGTCGCTACTGTTGGTCGACGGCATCGTCTACACCAGCTGGGCGTCGCATTGCGATCTCGGTGATTACACCGGCTGGGTAATTGGATACAACGCCGCGACGCTGCAACAGGCTAATGTGCTGAACGTCACACCGAACGGTAGTGCTGGGGCGATTTGGATGTCCGGCGCGGGACCCGCAGCTGATGAGACCGGCGACATTTATCTGCTCGATGGAAACGGCACGTTCGACCACACGTTGAATGCGGCCGGATTCCCAATTAACGGCGACTTCGGCAATGGGTTCCTGAAAGTTTCACTGGACGGCGGCAAACTCTCCGTTGCCGACTATTTCGATATGCATGACACCGATGCCGAATCGCGCGCCGATCTAGATCTGGGCTCGGGCGGCGCACTGGTGCTGCCGAATCTAAAGGATGCCGAGGGCAATACCTGGCAGCTGGCCGTGGGTGCGGGAAAAGACCGTCGCATCTATGTGGTGAATCGCAATTCGATGGGCAAGTTCAACACGCAAAAAGATAACGCGATCTATCAGGTGATCAACCACGCGCTTGCGGGTGGAATCTGGTCCATGCCCGCGTATTTCCAGAACAGAGTCTACTTTGGCGCCGTGAACGATTCGCTGAAAGCATTCTCCATCGAGAACGCCAAGCTCGTTCCCATGCCGGCGTCGAAAACGTCCGCAGTCTTCACATATCCTGGAACCACACCGAGCGTTTCGGCGAATGGTACCAATGACGGAATCGTCTGGGCGGTGGAAGCCCGCGGCGACGATGCGGGCGTGCTGCACGCCTACGACGCGAACGATTTATCGAATGAGCTTTACAACAGCAATCAGGCCGGCGTGCGCGATGCGTTCGCCGACAATAAATACATCACGCCGATGATTGCCAATGGCAAAGTATTCGTCGGGACGCGCAGCGGAGTGATGGCTTTTGGATTGCTACACTAGCGGCCGTGCCACGACGCAGATAGTACCAAACTCAAACGAGTGCCAATCTCTGGACAACCTGAATCAACTGTGCACAATCAAACGTTAATGTCGCCTACGGGACAGAGTTACGGCTATAAGCTAGTAAACGTGAACGTTACGAAAAGCCAGCGACGCGACAAGCCCTTCGGCGGAAGCCCTCAACGCTCATTTTCTTGCCGCCGCGGCTTGGCCCATCTTATGCTCGGCGCTCTTTTTTGCGTCTTCCCTTCTCTGGCTTTTTCGCAGAACCCGCCCGCCGCCGCTCCAACCAACCCACCCACAGTGCAACAGCAAGCCGAATTGCAAATCCTCGGCCACGTCACCGGGACAGTGGTCGATTCCACCGGTGCAGCCGTCGCCGGCGCACACGTGAAATTGACGCGCCAAGATGAATCGCCCAGTCTAGAGGCGGTCTCAGGCACCGACGGAGAATTCTCGTTCAGCGATGTTGCTCCGGGACCATTCCAACTTACCATCACGGCGCAGAGCTTTTCGACGCAAGTATCTTCCGGCACATTGCACCCCGGCGAGTTCTGTGTGGTCCCGCCGATCCAGTTGACGATTGCCCCAGCAGCGACCGAAGTACACGTCAGCCCGACTCCCACCGTGGAACTCGCGGAGGAGCAAATCAAGATGGAAGAGAAGCAGCGCGTGTTCGGCGTGATTCCGAATTTTTATGTGACCTATATCCCCGATGCCGCGCCGCTCACGTCCAAGCAAAAATTCAAGCTGGCTTGGAAAAGCACGGTCGATCCGGTCACCTTCGTAGTGATTGGGGCTGTCGCCGGTGTGCAGCAGGCACAAAACGATTTCAGCGGATATGGGCAAGGCGCGGCCGGCTATGGTAGGCGTTTCGGCGCCGCGTACGGGAACGGGGTTGCCGGCACCTTTATCGGTGGCGCCATCCTGCCTTCGCTGCTGAAACAAGACCCGCGGTATTTTTATAAGGGAACCGGCACCGTGCGATCGCGCGTGCTCTATGCCATGGCCAACGCGGTGATCTGCAAAGGCGACAATGGACACTGGCAGCCCGCCTACTCGAGCATCCTGGGCAGCCTGGCCGCGGGCGGAATCTCGAATGCTTACTATCCTGCGAAGAATCGCGACGACGCGGGATTGACGTTTGAAAACGCGCTTATCGGCATAGGCACCACCGCAGCAGTGAACATTATTCAAGAATTCGTGGTCCCGAGGTTCACGCCAAAGCTGCCCAACCACCAGGCGAACCAACCCTAAACCTCCTCACCATCGGCGAGGCGCGGACCAAAGCGCGTCACATATTGAATGTGTAGAGCAAAAGTCGCGTGAGGAACAAATCCGCGATGAGGATGGCTAGCGACGACACGACAAACGCCATAATCGTTGCGCGGCCCACGCCTGCGGTGCCGCCTTCGACGCGCAACCCCTGATAACAACCCACCGTCGCGAGGAGAAATCCGAAAACAACGGGCTTCGAGAAGCCGATCACCAGGTCACCCACGACCAGCGCCTTGATGGCGCGTGTCCAGAACTCCTGCGCATCAATATGCAGCGTGACAGTTGCGACTAGGAACCCGCCGAACAGGCCTGCACAATCACCAATCGCGACGAGCAACGGCAGGATTAACACCGCGGCCAGCACGCGCGGCGTCATGAGCTTGCGAATCGGGTCGATTCCGAGCCCTCGTATCGCGTCCACCTGCTCGGTAACCAGCATGGAGCCTAATTGGGAAGCCATTCCGGTGGAGTTGCGGCCTGCGACCAGAAGCGCAGTGAATACCGGTCCGAGCTCGCGGAGCAGCGAGAGCGAAAGAGCGTCGCCGGTCAAAACGGTTTCGCCGAAGCGTACAAATTGCGACGCGGCGTTCAGCACAATTACGCCGCCCACGCAAGCCAGCGCCACGATAATAATTGGCACCGATCCCACTCCAATTTGATCCATCTGTTCGACTAAATCGGTCTTGTAACGCGTCGTCGTGAAGATGGCCCGCACCGAATGAACAGACAGCAGCGCGTAGTCCTGGAGATAGAAGATTGGCATCTTCAAAGCGCTTCCGACACGTGAGGGAATCGAACCTGATTTCACAGTTACACTCCTCGTTGCCACAGTTACGTCCAGCGTGAATTGAAGCCCTTACAAGAAACCAGGAACGCTAACCTCTTCGCTGAGATTCATCAGAGACTGGCATTAGCGATAGCGGGATGCAAGTATCATAACTGACGGGTTGCTAGACTCGCTCAAAATGAGACGGCTGCATAATCATCGGCGGCCAAATCGGCAAGTTCACTGATCGTCGGGGCGAGCTCTGAGGTCTGTACTGCGTCTTCGGCGTGAATCTGTCACGGCGCTGTATCGGGTGGGGTGCGACCGAATGAAATTCTTTCCGCCACCAGGGAAAAATTCCTCGGCATGTTCCGGTTTCCAAACACACTTGAAGGTCGTAGTGGAGCAAGTTGCCCGCTTGCGAATAAGTCCCGTGTTTACCGGACGTTTGACGTTGACCGAAACGGCACAGGCGGCGAATTCAATCGCTTTTCATTCGCTGGTTGGCCGGATCAGTGCTCTTCGGCGATTCGCATCAGTTACTTTACCTGGGGAAGCGGGGGCCTGCCATGAAAATGACCTATGCAACACTGAAGAGCGAGCCAGATAAGCCGGTAGAAACGCGATTGTGGCAAGCGGTAGTTCTGAGCACCATTCAGGAATGGATTTCCGGTCCCTTACGTTACAAACGAGAGGCAGAGAAATATTTGTTCCAGGACCCGAAGGATTTTCCGATGGTGTGCCAACAGGCCGGGCTGGACGTGGATCGGCTGCGCGCGCAGTTGAACCGGTTACGGGGGCAAATGCCGCCGCTCCAGTTCAGTCGCTAGGACCTACGGCCAAAGAGTTTCGAGGCCGCTTACGCAGCGGCAAGTCACCAAATTTGTGTGGTCCATGCTCGCAGTTGTTCCAGCGTCGCGTTCCCTCCGGTTATGGGAGTGCAGACCAAGCCCCGGGCAAGTGCGGAATGACTGAGTAAGGCGGCTACGCCTGTAGCAGCGGCGGGTTCAGCGATTAAGCCGAGGTGCTGATAGGTGAGCCGCATGGCTCGCTTGATAGCGTCGTCGCTGACGAGCACAACGTCATCAACCACACCCGCAAGGTCCGCCAGCGCTTCTGGAACGGGCACGCGCACCGCGATGCCGTCAGCAATAGTGTCGGCGCTTGACGTGCAGCGCACGGAATGAGTGCGCCACGATTCCGCCATCGCCGGCGCGCACTCAGCGCAGACGCCAACCAGACGCGTCCGCGGAGAGTGTGTTCGGAACCAACATCCAACGCCCGCGAGCAATGCGCCATTGCCCAAGGGAACGAGCATCGTCGCAATTGGTTGCGTCCAGCGGGTGATCTCCATTGCCATGGTCCCCGCTCCCGAGGCAATCGCGGGATCTTGTCCATCTTCGACAAACATGACATTCATGCGCGCGGCAGCCGCGCAGGCGTGGTCCTTAGCCTCGTCGAAATCCCGCCCCACAAGTTTCACGATTCCACCGGCAAGCCGAATTCGTTCGAGTTTCGCTGGACTCGCTGTCTCCGCGGCGTACACCGTAACCGCAATTCCACGCTGATCTCCGGAATGAACCAAAGCCAGTCCAAAATTTCCCGCGGAGGCGGTGACCAGCGTTTTTATCTTCGCGGGTAGGGCGTTGACAAAAGAGTCGGTGCCACGACCTTTGAAACAGCCGACAGGATTCCGGCTTTCGATCTTGCAAAGAAGTGGAGTTCCGATCGCTCTTGATAGTTCCGGGCTTTCTATTTGTGGTGAATCGAGAAAGTCAGAGCGGATACGGGTGCGCGCTTCCGCGATGTTCTGAACCGAAATGCGCGGTCCGGGACCCGGGTTTGCTGTCACAAGGACACCGGCATGAGCTCCGTCATTCCGTCCGATTATAAATCAGCCACAAGCAGGCAAAGCTTCTATGGAATTGCCGTGGTCATTAAGCGGACTTCCTTTTTGCAGCGCGACTTTTCGGGCGCATAGTCGCACGTTACTCAGCGTCCGAGTTTCTGAGCCAGTTCCGCTGATAGGCATTAGGCGTGTTGCAGGAACTCCGTTTTGTATTTCGCAGCGAGTGCCCCAACCTTTGTTCTGAACTCTGCCTCAGCGGCCTCGTCCAGCTTTGGCGGTGCGCTTGTACGCGTCGCAACCGGAACTCCTACCTGTGCGAAAAACTCTTCCAGCCCAGCGGGAGAGCACATACATAGGAGGCGGGCTGGCTGGTCGCTCTTGTTACGGAACTGGTGAGGCGCGTTGGCAGGAACATGAATGGTGTCACCCGCTCAGGCAATCGAAGTTGCGCCGCGAAAAGTGAGTTCAATCTGGCCCTCGAGGATGACGAAGGACTCCTCAAAATCGTGCCGGTGCGGAGGCCGGCCTTCTCCCGGCGGGACATGCATATCCAGAAGGCAGAAGCTTCCCGCGGTGTCCTTGCCTTTCAAAAGAATCGTATACGTGTCGCCAACCAAACCGATGTAAGGCAGGCTTGGGTCATCGGATCTCGCATGAACGATATTTCGCCTAAGATCAGCGGCCGGAATGGGTGTACTGGACGAAGCGGCAAGGTTTGGATTAGTGCTCATCGTTTCTCCCTCATCGGTATGCAACTACAGCGAACCACTGACTCGAGCAGAAGTGCGAGACAACGATTCAACGTTGACCGCTTCAGCTAGCACGGCGTCATTCTGCCTTTTCCATAACTGGGCAAGCTTGCATCGCCGGCACACGGTCGTACGAACGGAGGCTAGCCGCAACCACTTTAGTTTCAATCAAACGGCTCCCCACTGATGGCCACAAGCTTGCGCGTTTATCCCCCGGCACAGCCCCATGGGAGAAACAGGAAAGCCACGCGCTTCGCGGTTGGTGCGCCGTTGCACATCTGCTCGACCAAGGACGGGCTGCTGGAGTTCCACACAGGTCAACAGCGTGACATCTCTCGCACTGGCATTTTGTTCCGCTCACAGGTTTCCTTCGAAATCGGCAGCAACCTCGAATTGACTTTTTGTCTGCCGCCAGAGAAAGAGCACTACGTGCGTACTGGTTCGTGCCAGCTCCAAGACACTTCGAAGATGGGAATTGCCCGGTCAACCAATTACACTCTACGGAGTTATGGAGCGGGCGAAGGATGCGTTTGCCGTACAACCCGAATACCGTTGAGCCAGAGAGCCAGCGGCACGAGCACGGACTCCTCATTCCGTCAGATTATAAATCAACCCATTTGGATCTTTGACGTAGCACCTTGGAAACTCAGGTTCATCCTTTATGATCTTGCAGCCCTTCTTCTTCAGGTTGGCTTTGGCTTTCCGAACATTGTTCACAGTGACTTCCAGCACAGGTCCAAGCGCCGGACCTCGCTCAATAAACAAATTAATGTTCTTCCCATGCAGGCTGATCATATTCGGCGCCTTGTCTGTGACCTTGAAACCAAGTTCCTTCACATAGAAGCCGGCGGCCTTCATTGGATCTCGGGCCTGAATCAGAATATCCGTACCAAATGTGTTCGACATGAATCTCTCCCGAACCTATCATCGCTAACGGCCTGACTGTAACACTCACAGTCCGTTTAAATTAAAAGAACTAAAATATATCTCGTGGATTTGTGGTGGCCCACGTGAGGGAGTGCAACATGACCGTATCTGTCTTTGTCGGGACCAGCGTTGACGGCTTTATCGCGCGACCGAATGGCGCTCTCGACTTTCTGCCGCCGGGCGGCGGCGAACCTCACGGCTACGACGAGTTCATCGCCACCGTCGATGCGCTGGTGATCGGCCGCAACACCTTCGAAATCGTTCTGGCCTTTTCCAAGTGGCCGTATGGCGACAAGCGCGTCGTTGTCCTCAGCAGCCGGCCACTCGATTTGTCGGCAGTGCGCGGAGGCCGTGTGGAACAGATGGCCGGAACTCCCGCTGAGATTGTTTCGAAACTCGCTGCCAGCGGCGCACAGCATCTCTACGTTGACGGAGGGATAACAATTCAAGGATTTCTCCGCGCAGGCTTGGTTCAACGCCTGATCATTACCCGAGTTCCCGTGCTCATCGGAGAAGGAATTCCTCTCTTTGGTAGTCTGCCGCGCGACGTGCGGCTCCGGCACGTATCGACGCAGCACTATCCGAGCGGCTTAGTAAAGAGCGAGTATCACGTCGCGGCTAACTGTTAGAGGCGAGCTGTTAAGCGGCCCATGCGGGCACTTGATGAACCATGTCCCACACCATTTGATCGAGCGCGCCGCCGATCTCATCGGAAGGTTCGGTACGCGTGTTCGTCAGCACGGCCCAACAGAAGCCCGTCGCAGTGCGCACCATGATTGTTGTCGAACCCGACAGGCTGCCGTTGTGCCACCAATTCCCTGCACCGTTGTTTCTGACCATCCAGCCTCTGGCATATTTGCCCGGTGAGGATGGCGCGTAGGCAGGACTTGGCGTAGTCATAATTTTGATCGTCTGGGGTTTCAGCAGGCTGGGGATGTTCTTGGAACCAGCGACGTGGTCGAGGAAGATGACCAGGTCGGAAGGCGTTGCCAGCCAGCCGCCGTGCGAGTCCATGCGCGTCACGTTCATCTTGTAAGGATCTCCGCTGCACTGTCCGTAGTACTCCACTTCGTTCGCCGCGCGTTGATCCAACTGGTTCCCGGCGATGCGCATATCGCTGATGCCGCAGGGAGCAAGAATATTCGCTTGAACGTAGTCCGCGTACGGCTGGCCGGTGACCTCCTCGATCACGCGGCCTAGCACGCAGTATCCGAAGTTGGAGTAGGCCCAGTTCTGCCCGGGCGGACCGGTCAGCGGCAAATTCTCCAACGTCCAGGAAATCAGCTTGGCGTGATCCCATGAATCGAAGCGAAACATTGGGTCGGTGGAATCGTTTGGCCAGCCTCCGGAGGTGTGCGTCAGGAGGTGATCCACGGTGATGTCGGTGATATATTGCCGATCACTACTGTCCGGTTGTCGCATTCTCATATCGACGTAACTGTTTGTAACGCAGCGGCTTAAGTGGCATTTCGACTTTTTTCGATTTGAAATACAAACGGCGTTTTGGCTCCATCCGACTGGGTCTGATTCTGCGAAATAATGGGGTGTGAATACCGGACGCACTGTTTTTTCCCAGCTAATGGATTTTCTGCCCGCCTACGAATTTCAGAAATGTGTAAGCCGCTACCGCGGCGATCACAAGGTACAAAACTTTTCCTGCCGAGATCAGTTTCTCTCGATGGCTTTCGCACAACTAACATATCGAGAGAGTCTCCGCGACATCGAAACGTGCCTACAGTCTATCGGCAGTAAGCTCTACCACATGGGGTTCAGAAGCAAGGTGGCACGATCCACTCTGGCCGACGCCAACGAATCACGCGACTGGCGGATCTATGCCGACTTTGCCCAAGTCTTGATCGCTATCGCGCGTCCGCTTTATGCCAGCGATCCGATCGATGTCGATCTGGACCAGAGTCTGTATGCTCTGGACTCCACCACCATCGATCTTTGCCTCTCGCTATTCCCTTGGGCCAAGTTTCGCGAGCACAAAGCAGCGGTGAAGATGCATACGCTGCTCGACCTGCACGGCAATATTCCCACGTTTATCCGCATTACAGACGGCAAAGTGCACGACGTGAACATTCTGGATGAGTTCTTTCCCGAAGCCGGTGCGTTCTATGTGATGGACCGCGGCTACATCGATTTTGAACGCCTATTCGTGTTCACACTCTGCTCGGCATTCTTCGTCGTACGCACCAAAGAGAATGTCTTGCTGCAGCGGCGCTACTCCCATCCGGTGGACAAGACCACAGGCGTGCGATCCGATCACACCGTCATTCTGACCGCGATCGATTCCGCGAAAGCCTATCCCGATTCCTTGCGCCGAGTCAGTTATCTCGATATCGAAACGAAGAAGCGACTCAAGTTCTTGACCAACAACTTTGCGCTTCCAGCATTTACGATTGCCCAGATCTATAAGTGTCGTTGGCAGGTGGAATTATTTTTCAAATGGATCAAACAGCACCTGCGCATCAAAGCGTTCTACGGCACCAGCCAGAACGCCGTGAAGACTCAAATCTGGATCGCCGTCTCGATTTATGTGCTGGTGGCCATCGCGCGCAAGCGTCTTGGGCTGGAGAAGAGTCTTTACCAAATTCTACAGATTTTCAGCATCACCAGTCTTGAAAAAGTGCCCATTTTACAGGTGTTCGAAGCATTCGACTCCCAATCGGAGTTACGTGATAATTCTAACCAGCTAATTCTGTTCGGCTTATAACCGGACAGTAGTGATTGCCGATAGGGAGCCTTCCCGTACTTCGTGCCGAGGACTCCAGATGCGCCAAAGACCTTGTCATTCAGCTTCAAGCGCCTTTCTCGATCAGGGTGAAAATGGTCACCGAGGTGATGGGCTTTGTGACGCTGGCGATGCGGAACAAGCTTATGGGCTCCACCAATTGAGCGTCCTTTTTGTCAGCCATGCCCCACTGATGCTGGTACACAAATTTTCCGTGGCACGAAATCGAGACGGACATACCTGGAACGGAATATTTCTCCATGAAAGCGCGCCCGATCCGGGCCATGGCAGTGCGGCTGCCGTTGTGTTCTGGCTCTTGCACGGGAACAGAGCAGGATGCATATAGGTGCGGAACCACAATTCCCGCAGCGGCAGTGCCGCACAAATTCCTAAGCAACGACCGCCTGCTGATTGCTGGCGACATCGCGCGCTATCCCTCCTCTCCGCGACGCAGTGATCGTTCGCGAAACGCTTGATCCGCATTAGCCCCGAGGAATTGCAACGGTTTATAGCACGTCGGAGTCGAAGAGTGCGCCGTAACTGCCTGCCAAGTTTCCAGATTTCCGTTGAAGCGAGCGATGGAGCTGCGGTATTGAGTGACGCAGAAATTTCCGGAGTGATTCAGTCCATGGACTCGTTTATGAAAAACGCTTGCACGAAGTCGTTGTTGCTTTCGCTGGTTGTGCTGCTAATCACGGTCAACAGCGTCTCTCCGGCGCAGCAGCCAGCGCCCGAGCAGCCGCCGGACATTGTGGAGGGTAAGTGGACGATTTACGCCAACGACCCCAACGGCAGCGCTTCCACGAAATACGTCGAGATCAAGCAAAACGGCACACAGCTCACCGGACATTTCAAAGGCCCTCACCAGTCGGGCGGGATTGAAGGCACCATCAACGAGCATCAATCGTATTCCGCACGAAAACCCGCGACGTGCTCACATTCCGGGGGAAAGTGGAAGGCAACAAGATGAGTGGAAAGTTCCGGAACCGCGGACAGCATGGAGAGTGGCAAGCCGTGCGCACGGACTGACCCCCGCTAGCGCCGCAGTCTGGCGAAACAATCTTGCCCGCGCGACTCAAGAAATACCGCCAGAGAGAGTCCCCAGAATCCCGAAAAGCAGCAACGGGCGGTCAAAGTTGTAGCTCATGGCAACAATGATCACCGACACCGGAATGTCGGCTATCATCAAGTACTGCCACGCTGATTGCAGGCCCGCGAGTGCAATTGTCACGCAGGCGCACAAATGAAGGAACGGTAAGAGATGAACGAGAATGCTGGTCAGGCGGTTTCTATCGGAGCGGAGACTCGCTCGATCGGCCATAAGTATCGACTGGTGGTCGAATTGCCTTCCTGGATTTTCAATCGTGAAAAACTTTACGGAATAGGCCAATCGTCTCCGCGAACGAAAGGTCCGTCGCCTCCGGATCGTAGCGCGGGCCTTCGTCGCGCGTGAAGGCGTGTTCGGCGGGATAGAGCAGCGTCCTGTAATGGATACCTGAATTTTTCAGCGCGCGATCAATCGTTTCGCGGCCTGCGTCGGGAACGTGCGGGTCCTTCGTACCGAAGATCATCAGCAATTCACCGCGGATTCCCTTCGCGCGCGCGAGCGATCCGGCGTCCGCGTCCTGCCCTAGTTTTCCGTCATGGATTCCCGTGCCGTAGTAACACACGGTAGCGCGGACGTCCGGCTGGAACGCCGCGCGAAACGCGAGATGCCCGCCAATGCAAAAGCCGACAACGCCGATTTGCCCGCGCGCAACCTTTGAATATTTTCCGAGCCAATCGAGACCAGCGCGGCAATCGCCATCGAAATGCGCGACGGGAGTCTTCGCGGCGTCTTGCTGTCCACGCGTGCGTCCGGCGTCATCAAAGGGGATCACGGTTCCCGGCGGCTCGATGCGCCGATAAATTTCCGGTGCCGTAGCGACAAATCCATAACCAGCAAGCCGCACACAGAAGCGCAGCAAAGGCGGCGTAAGTTGAAAAATATCGGAGTAGCACCAGATGCCGGGATACTGGCCATCAGCCTTAGGCGCAGCAACAAACGTACGCATCGGCGAACCCAAAAGCGGAATGTCCACGTACTCAGTAGTGACGATCATATGCGCACCAGCCGCAAATTCTGGATCACCCGCAACGGCTAGTCAACTGGTGATTATTTCCGATGACGCGATCGCACGTACACCGACTGCACACTTGAATTCAAATCTCGCGCGCTCTTTTGAAGACTCGTGGTATTCCTGATTGACGACATTCATCCGGCCAGAGGGAGAGATGCACCAGTCAGCTCGAACCGCTCTCAAGGTGTTGCTATCCGCGTTGCTTGGCTTGTTCTCTCTTCCCCCGCTGATCTACGGGGTTATCTATTCCCTCCAGATCGTTGACGCTGTTCGGCACCGTTACCTGGCTCTGCGGATACTGCCCGATAGTCCAATGCGGCTGGCAGTTCCAGTACTGGTTCGCGTTGCAGCTCGTCGGCGCGCCGCACGAAAGTGATTTCAAATTCGTGCCCAATTTTGGGCCATTGAAGCGGTAAACGCCGTTCGGAATCACCAGGTGATGCGCTCCGGCCTTCATCGCCTCGGAGACGACTGCTGGAAAGTACCCGTCGGGAGTTTCTCCCGGGCCGATCGCGCGCGTATAGGTGTCTGAATCGGCGGGGCCCTTCACCAGAACCTCAACCGTCTTGCCATTCGGAGCCTGAAAGCTCTCTCGCGTATCAGTCGCCGGATCGTAAGGAAGCCTCGATGAGGTCGGGATGACTTCAGAATAGATCGGCGGATTCGCATCCTGGCAAAAAGCGTGCGTGGCGGGACACAGCAGCCCCAGCATAATCAACCGCAAAGCGAGCTTATCCACGGATTCCCTCCAGCAAGAAGCGCGATAGCCAGTTCAACCCACAAATCTCAAGAAAGTTTCCCGATCATATGGTGGAGGGACTGCAGAGCAATGCTACGAAAGTCCTGCCAGATAGGCGCGCGGGGCAAAGGCTTTTTCGCCTACGAATTGGCCGCCCAGGATGCGGACCTTGCAGCCAAGAGACGCGTTGCTGGCGTCCAGGATTTGCACTCTTGTTCCACAATTGACCAGCAGAAGCTTTTCCGCGGCGACCAGCAGAGAAATTCCCAGAGCGTCCTGGGTTGATTCGCAACCGCACATTTCATTGAGGATTTCCTCACTGATCGGGAGCAGCACGTAGTTACGGCCGGATTCGTCGCAGATCGTGGCGACCTGCCCGACCCATTCAGAGCTAAGCGCAGCAGCGAGCCGCTTGTCTTGAACCGCGGCTGCGTTCGCCGGCGCGACATTTGCCGACGCAGCTGCGACGTTCGACTCAGTCCTTTCCACCGCTGCAATGAAGCGATAACCGCGGCGCGGAAGCGTCTCGATGAAGCGTGGCTTCTTGTGCGAATCGCACAGCGCGCGGCGCAGCGTCTGCATCGCGGCGTTCACACCGTGCTCGAAATCAACGAACGTGTCGGCAGGCCACAGGCGTTCCTGCAATTCCTTTCGAGTGAGGAGTTCGCCAGGCTGTTCGAGCAGCAACGCGAGAATCTGAAATGGCCGGCCCGCAAGACGTATCTTCCGGCCGTGTTTGCGCAGTTCGCCGGTGCGGAGATCAACTTGGTAGGCGTCGAAGCGAAGCCCACCTTGAAAGGAAAGCTCATCGCGCATAGGAGCAGCCGGGAACATGAATGTACTCCGGGGCCGGCCCGAACTCAAGTCAAGTGAGCGTTAGACGGCATAAACACCCTGCCATCAGGTTGTTACGGCTTTACCTCCCTTTTACCAACAAACGAGTTCCGTTGCATTGAACAAAACTCGGTTTAGAACGAAACTGCGCGTGCACTGAGGGACGAAACAAAAATTCCAGTGCAAAAGATTCGAAGTAGAAAAGGAGAACAAAATGAAGGCAACGACAGCAGTGAAGGCTTCGATGATTACAGCGGCACTGGGATTTGCGTTCATGCTGCCAGCGACGGCGCACGCGCAGAGCGATATGTCACCTGACGAGTACGCATTCTCCGCAGTGGAAGTCACAGTTGCCCAGCCCGTGCAGACCGCCAACGCGCCAGCAGCGAAAGCCGATTTTGAAGGCAACGTTTCACTGCCTTACGCAGTGAAGTGTGGAAACAAGAACCTGAAGCCCGGACAGTATTCGCTTTCAGTGAAGTCCGAGGGAACGAGCCAAGTGGTTACGATCAACGGCGGCGGCCAGAACATGAACATGCCCGTTCGTGAAGTCTCGACGCATCGCGTGACCAGCCAGAGCGCGTTGCTGGTGCGCAAGTCGGGTGAGGGGAGAAAGCTCGAAGCGGTGTATGTCGACGGGCTCAAAGCGACGTTGTACTTGGAAGCAAGCACGAACGAAAGCCAGGCCAGAATCGAGCGGTTGCCGATTTCGTAGTCGGGGATGGCCCAGTCCACGCCCCGTTGGCGCGCGCGGTGCCAACGGGGCGTTCGTGTTTTCAGAGATCCTGAAATTCCCCGTGCGTACTATCCGCGCTTACTGAAACAACTGCGCGCGTTCGACCGATTCCTTGCTACGTCTTAGAGGAAGATTTCCACATTTCCGAGATTTCCACATCGAAAAATTGCCGCGGTGTGATTGACGTCTTGTCCGCGTAGAGTTACAACCGCTGTGCCAAAGCTTTTCAGTCGTTCGAATCTCTGAGAGCGCGGCAAGCGCAAGTTTGACGAGCCACGCAGGGTACGGACGAGTAGAACAGCTTCGACAAATTTCGGAATGGTACGGCATCACGGCGCGATCCTAGGTCCGGACCAGTGGTAGGCGCGGCATGCTCCCGTTAGGCAACGCTTGACGGGGCAGCGCCACGCAAACCACGGACCTGACCTAGCCAGATCAGTCGTGGTCGGCTTGTCCCGGTAAAACGGGAGAACGCTTGGCAGCTGTTTCCTTTCGAGACTGAAGGAGAGGGGCGAGCAATCGCCCCTTTTCTTTTTCCCGCCTAGAATCAATTTCTGTAAGGCTTATCCGTCACGTGGCGAGGCACTAGAGGAATTCACTTCTGGCTCAGAAGATAAAGGTCGGCGTGGCCGCCGGCGCGGGCGTAAACAACGGTGGAGAGGTCACGCGTATAATCGTAAGCATTGCCGCCGCTGACCAGAGGAAAAGCAAACGGAAGCGTGAGCACGACCTGGGGCTTGCCGATGAGTTTTCCATCCTGCCAGCCCTGGCGGTAAATCGGGACGTCGTGCTGCGAGGGGACCGCGTAGGTGAAGGATTTGTCATCCTTGGAATAAACGACCCCGAAGGTGACGACGCCGGGCACCAGAGCCGTACATTTCCCGTCGGCGACAGAAAGCTGGTAGATACCGACCTTGGCACCGCCGCCCCGCAGAGTCAGCAAGTACTTCCCGCCCGGAGCGACGGCAAAAGCGAAACCGCAAGTGTCGCTGAGCTTTTCCGGAGGAGAACCCTCCGCGCTTTCTTTCGAGATGGTGGCCCCGTTGACCGACTTTTCCAGACTGTTCAGATAGACGGTCTTCTGATCGGGGCTGAACTGCAAAGCCTGGACGGTGCCGCCGGACCACGCCAGCGGCTGTAGGCCGCTGCCGTCGGCGCGGGCGATGTAGGGTTTGTCCGGCGAGCCGGGTTTTTCCTCGATGAAAGACAAGCGGGAGCCGTCCGTCGACCAAAAACCGGTGGCCAGCGATGCCGCCATGGCGATTTTTGTTTTGTTGGCGCCGTCAATATCGGCCACCCACAGTTCGTTGCGGTCTCTGGCTGGCACGGTGATATACATCACTCGCTTTCCGTCGGGTGAAATCGCGGGTTGCGTAGCGTTTTCCGCCGCGACGTCGGTGAACTGCTTGGTGCGAGTGTTGTAAGCGGTCAAAAATCCGGAAGACTTGCCGTTGACGAAGTAGAGTCCTTTTCCACCGGGATCGGGCATGGGCCAGGTGTCCGGACCGGTGCCGAGCGTGACCTGTTCCAATTTCTTGTCCGCTAGCCCGTACTTCCAGATGTTGGTGAGGCCATTGACGGTGCGGCTGAAAAGAATCGCGTTTCCCGCATCGGCCCACACCACGCCCGACGCTATACCCGGACTCTCGCCCAAATCAGTTTCAGTCTTTTTGGCGATGTCAATTTCGTGGGCGCGGAAACCCTCCAGCGAAGAAACCGGGTCCGCGGTGACTACGAGCAAGCGGCTGCCGTCGGGATACGGCAGGATTCGGCTGATGGGAAGCGCGGCCACTCCGAAGCTGTATATTTTTTCCGTATCCAGCCCGGATTTCCCGGCGCGGAAGACGGTGCGCTCGTCCGAGTCCGTGTAGAAAAGGAAGGCGCCATCGGGAGAAGGAGACATATCCGTACCCGAAACGATTCGGCTGGGCTGGCCGCCGAGCGTCGGCACGGCCCACTGTTCGGCTCGCTCTTCGGATTTGCCGTAGTAAATCTGGGCTCCATCCGGCGAGAAGCCGTCTACGATTTTGGCGCCGTTGTCGCTGGTGAGTTGCAAGGGCTGGCCACCGGAGGTGAGGATGACGAAAACCTGATCAACACCATTTATGGGCGAGCTGAAGGCGACCGTATGGCCGTCGGGAGAGAGCCGTGCAAAATCCATAGGCTTGTCCCACTGGCTGATTTGCGCGATTTTCATGGGGCCGCTGGGAGTGCGCGAAGCGCCCCAGAAGTGATAGGCGGCGAAGGCGGCTGCGGCGAGGACCACGGCGGCGATTACGGCCGGGATTAAGTAGTTTTTGCCAGCGCTGAGCATGGCGGATCGTGCCGCTACTGGGACGGCGACGCTGCCGTTGGCTGTCGCAATCGCGGTGGCGGATGAGCTGCTGCCCGGTTCCGTGGCGGATTCCTGCACCTGCGCTGTGCGTCCAGTCGTCGAGGAGATGCGGCCAGAGTCCGTGTCCCGCCGCAGACGCTTCAAGTCAGTGCGGATGTCCGAAGCGGCTTGATAGCGCAGGTCGCGATCTTTTTCGAGCGCTTTATTGATGATGTCTTCGAGTTTTGCCGGAAGCTCCGGATTCAGGCGCACCGGCGCCAAGGGCGCGCGATTCAAAATCGCTTCGGTGATTACGCCGGAAGTTTCGCCGCGAAACGGCACCGCACCGGTGGCCATTTCATAAAGCACCACGCCAAACGAAAACAGATCAGTGCGAGCGTCGAGTTCCTTGCCGCGCACCTGCTCGGGAGACATATACGCAACCGTTCCCACAGCAATGCCCGGACTGGTGAGGTCCTCCGGGCGCACCCCCACCTTCATCTGCGCGCCGTGCGCGGCGTCCTGAGTCACAGTGACGGCTGTGGCTCGGCCAACCTGTTTCGCGAGGCCGAAATCCAGAATCTTGGCGTGATGGCGATCGGTTACAAAAATATTGGCGGGCTTGATGTCGCGATGAACGATGCCCTTGTGATGAGCCGCGTCGAGCGCGTCCGCAATTTCGACGCTGAGGTCGAGCAGCAGTTCCAAATCCAGGGGACGGCCCGCGACCAGATGCTTCAAAGTCATTCCATCGAGACATTCCATGGCGAGGTAGGTCTGTCCGTTCGCTTCGCCGATGTCGTAAATCGTGCAGATGTTCGGATGATTCAGCGCCGAAGCGGCTCGCGCCTCACGGCGGAAGCGTTCGAGCGCCGCTGGGTCATCGGCCAGTTCATGCGGAAGAAATTTCAGCGCAACATTGCGGCCGAGGTTGGTGTCCTCAGCTTTGTACACCACGCCCATGCCACCGCCACCAATCTTTTCAAGGATGCGATAGTGGGAGATGGTCTGGCCAATCAGCGAATCAGTGCCTGACATGTGCCGACATATTAGGTGGGACCGGAAAGCAAGTCAACGGAGAGCCGCCGCCGAAGTGCCAAGGCCTCAGCGGCGGACCTCCAAGCAGTTCTCATTCCCGCTTTTCAGTGCGTTGCGGAAGTATATCAGCGGGAATCTCTCCTGGGCGAACTGCCTGCCAATCTACCTGGAACCGCCCTTTGTAACCGAACAGCTGCCCCCACAGTTTATTGGTTACAGTGAGCTCGATCCTGAATTGTTGCTCTGCATCGTCATACCACTCGCACACGTCCGCGATTCCTGAAAAAAGCGGGGGAAAAGAAAAGGCAATCGCGCCCTCGTAGAAGCGTTGCGCGCCTGAGCGCAATCGGAGGCCGCCGTTGGGGGCGACACCGAGTTCTATATCGACGGCCAAATGCTGATGCGTACCGAGATAGTCGATGATGCAGGAACGTTGATCGCTATAAACCATGTAGGCGTCAAAGCGGCGCTGTCACGTGGCCCGAAACGTACGAACCCAGGTAACGGTTTCCCGTCCGAGTGAGTCTCGGTACGCGTAATTTTGAATCTGAAACGGCACGTTATGACCGTGCTTTGGAAACATGATTCGTCGCCACGATCCTATATACAAAAATGGGAGTGTGTACAGCGGCCCATGCCAGACTTCCTCCATTACTCCAGTGCCCACGGAAGCAACATTGTCTCGACTTGAAAAACCAAAGCGGCGCTGGATTTGCGGATGGAGCCGAGCGAAATCGGAGCCCATCGCGTGCTCGTATATGGACCTCACAACGGCTCCTTCGGGGGCTGTCGCAGACAGCGAGAAGCGCTGGGTAGGTCCTCAGCGGCAACGTAACCAATTACGGACAACGCGATCATCGCCAGATTCAGCGTCACAGGATTGAACGCCGCAACCAGGTATGACGGAGATGCGACGGCCACGCTAGCGAGCGCCACGAGCATCGCGAATATATTGAGCACGAAGAACCATCGTCCGCGCCACGACAAGATCGCAATTGTGGCAATCACGATTTCCGCGAGCCCCGCGATAGGCACGAGCCCCGTCGACAGGTGCGAAGCGGCCATCATCGTCCGTTCGTCAACATGGTTAAACAGCAATTTCGGCACAAGACCTTGCCATAACCAGATGACCGCAATTGCTGCGCGTGAACATGCGTGGATAGCGGATAATCTAAAGCTGGCTCTTGGTTCGATCCCTTTATCAATCTGGAGGCGTAGTCGGTCGAAACTCCACGCAGTAGCCCAGCCAATCAGCGGGCGAAACAAAGTCCGGTCGAGCAACCGACCGATTGCCCCGAAGCGAGTTCGATAGTCGTACCAGGTGAGGAAACGGACCCCGCTTTTTGTGGGAACGTATTGCCCATATCCGGCCCCTTCCTCGATCAACGATTTTGGGTCCGGCGACCAGAATTTTAAGGCGGACGTTAGCCGGCCCGTGGCCTCTTCGCGATTTCCTGTGCTCTCACCTTCCCCCGCGATTTGCAGCCCGAACCCAATCCGCGTCGAGTAGGTGAATCGTTGAGGTTCAGCTTCTGATTCACGCGGAAGGTATCGGATCTTCGTGAAACGCAAATCCCAAGGCTCGTGAAGCTCTGGCCTTTGAGTGTGTTTCCACACTTCGTCGATGTCGCCACGGATTAGTATCTCGACGTAGACCCCGCGGGGCTGATGCATTGCAAAAGGGTAACATGCAACTTGCGCGATTCCCGATGCAAGGAAAGCTCGGAGCACAGATTAATACGGGTATGGTGAGAAAGACTCGCCCAGAATCCAAGTCGACAGAGAGCCACCGCCGGAGTGCCAAGCCCAGTAGCGGATGAGTTTTCGGTCACTTACAAGGACTTTAAGGAGCCGTATTCGTTCGCTTGACAAGAAGACACGCATGGGAGTACACGGAAAATAGGAGGTGGCAATCATGAAAATCGTAGTGATCGGCGGCAGTGGACTGATCGGGTCAAAGCTCGTTACCAAGTTGCGCGAGCACGGGCACGAAGCGGTTGCCGCATCTCCCAAATCCGGTGTCAACACACTCACGAGCGAGGGACTAGCCGAAGCGCTGAAGGGTGCATCGGTGGTCATTGACGTATCGAACGCTCCTTCGTGGGAAGACTCGGCTGTGATGAAGTTCTTCGAAACATCAACCCGTAACCTCCTCGCCTCTGAAATGGCCGCGGGCGTGGGGCATCACGTTGCCCTGTCTGTCGTAGGATCTGAGCGTCTGCTCGAGAGCGGCTACTTCCGTGCAAAAATCGCTCAGGAGAATTTAATCAAGGGTTCCTCCATCCCCTATTCAATTGTTCGCGCGACGCAGTTCTTCGAATTCGTCAAAGGCATCGCCGATTTTTCCGCCGACGGCAACACAGTGCGCCTGCCGCCTGTGCTCATACAGCCCATGGCGTCCGACGATGTCGCCAGCGCGGTAGGCCGGGTCGCACTGGGCGCACCAGTGAATGGCACCGTTGAAGTAGGTGGGCCGGAAAAGTTTCGTCTCGATGAACTCATCCGGCGAGCTCTAGCCGCATGGAAGGATCCGCGCGAGGTTGTCGCTGACCCGCACGCGCGCTACTACGGCATCGAGGTGAAGGAGCGAACACTCGTTCCCGGCGATGACGCACGACTCGGCGAGACCCGTTTCGAAACCTGGCTCACTCAGTCCGGGACGAAAGCGGCGGCGGCCACCCACTAGTGGATCTGTCAAAGAGAGGCCGGTTGGCGTGAACCGGCCTCAATCAAAACGAAAGGTTCATTTATGACCATTGCAAAACTAGCTTTGATGCTGGTTTGTCTGATGTCCGTCACACTAGAACCCAAAGACGCGAAAGTGACGCCGCTCTTGTCGAAAGACCTGACGGACTTTCCTGGCAAGGAAGGTCTGATGATCACGGTTGAGTATCCACCGGGCGGGTCGGACCCAATACATCGCCACAACGCACATGCGTTTGTTTATGTGCTTGAGGGCTCAATCGTGATGCAGGTGAGAGGCGGAAAGGAAGTGACTCTGACACCTGGCCAGACCTTCTATGAAGGTCCCTCCGATGTTCACCTCGTCGGGCGAAATGCCAGCCAAACCAAACCGGCGAAATTCGTAGTGTTCCTGGTTAAGGACAAAGGCGCTCCCGTATTGGTGCCGGCGAACTAAAATCATACGCTACAAAAATTGTCCCGACTGTACGCCGCGTACATGGTGGCGGAGCAGGCCGGGACGGAGCTGTCAACGTTTACAGGGTCTGCGTAAGGTTGGACTCAAGGATTTCACCGATTCGTCTAATACCCAAGCCCAGGATAAACGGGGTAAGGGCTTGCTTAACATCGATACAAAATGACCGGAGATGTGCCCGCTATATCGAGAAACACTGGCAATAAACGGATATAATCTGCCTTCATGATTCCTGCTTCCTACAAGCCGCGAAAGAAATTCATGGAGCTGGCTATCGCAGAGGCCAGACGCGCGCGTGATCGCGGCGACTATCCGATCGGGGCGGTGATCACACGCGTTACGGGAAAACGCGAAGTGGTCATCGCCAGCGCCGGCAACCGCGTGAAAACTTCGGGGTCGAGCATCAAACATGTCGAACTCGAAACGCTCAAATACGTTTCGAGCGGCTACGGCCGCTATCTGCCGGAGTTCGTCCTTTATTCCACGCACGAGCCCTGCGCTATGTGTGCCGGCGCGTGCGTGTGGTCGCGGATCGGCGCGGTCGTCTATGGCGTTTCGCAAGAGGATATCGCCGCCTATGGCCGCAAGCACGGCACGGACGAATACAAGTGGCGAGCACTGCTAATTCCCTGCGGGGTCGTCTTCGAAAAAGGCAATCACCCGATCCCCGTAATCGGCGGTTTTCTGCGGAAAGAATGCCAAAAGCTTTTCAGCTACGGGACCGCGCTGCGGTAACCACAACCCCTCGCTGCCGACTTACAGCAAATAAACTAAACTACAGTTGCGCCTGAGGGAGGTTGCACCATGCAATACGTGATCGTCGGAATCCTTGATAGCTATGCAGACGCAGAGGCCGCGGTTCAAGATCTGGAGCTAGCAGGCATTATGGGTGAACAAGTGGAAGTGATCAGCGACATTGACGAAGACGTGCGAACCGCAGACACGCCCGGCGAGCCTTCCACCCAGCCTCCCGCATCACAGCACAATTGGATTGCGCGTTTGTTTGGCGCGGGCGGACCCCTTGAAAAACCCGAAGTGCGCGATCTTTCCGGCGAACGGCCGAATTACATCGGCGACCAGGAATTCTACGCGAATCACGTCAAAGAGGGTGGCGCAGTGATGATCGTCCGAACATCCACAGAGCAATCAGCCAGCCGCGCCGTCGCCATCTTGCGCGATCATGGCGCCCGAACCCCGGGGAGCAAAGACGGTCCCACTTTCCGCCGCATTGACTAGCACCACTCCTTAGCGCGTACAACATGTGAGTGGCGGCTTACTCCCGCACTCCCAGATTAAGGCGGAGCGACTTGCCAAGGTGTGGGCCAGCATTACTTCGGATCCGATTCCGCGATATTCGCCGCATCCAAACGGTGTTCTCGACTCGTGGCTGTGGTGCAGAAACTCGAAATGATCCGAACAGCGGCACGGCACGGATTACTTCTTCGGCGATATCAACTCATGGTCGCAGCTCTGCTGAAGCACGCCGCCCGTGCTACGGCTAGCGATTATCCCGGCGTGCTTATCCGCCGGCGGCTGCTGATTGCGACTTCGGCTCCGGTTTCACGAAGGCTTTGCTAGCGAGCTCGATCAGTTGTTTCAGATGCCACCATTCGCGCTCGCTCATCTGTCTTCCGTCATTGCTGGAAAAATAAATCGAGGCCCAGCCGTCCTCCGACAACGGTGCGCGAACCACCAGCATACTTTTCTGTTCCGGCATTTGATTTTCGGCCACGGTCATCCTCCCCTGTCTTAGAACGATCCGCCTAGAAAATGCAGCGCCTAATGCACGGCATTCTCTCGCGTTGGCAAAGCGCCTGCAAGCCTTATGGCACACCAAAGGCCGCGGCACAGTGGAATCGGCAGCCTTTGCACGCGTCACTCTGCGAGCCTTGATGATCGAATGCATCCAAACATTTCGCTCGCTTTTTCAAAAATTAGGTATAGATTCCCTCTATCCAACGGCAGGCTTATGGCGCCTAGAAGACCACGGAAACAAGCGCTCCGCATGAAAGCGTACCCACGCGCAGTTTTCAAACTTTTTAATCAGGCGCCGATGAGCTCGACGATTCTCAGTCGCAACTCTGGCGGATTCTGGATACAGGGCGGCAAGCTTGCCAGTTTTCTCGGCAGCTGCGATTACTCCGAAGTGCAGGTGGATGTGTGCTTTCTCGCGTCCGATAAAGTGGAGTGGTATAAGATCGCGACGCAGAACTCGAAACTACCAAATAACCATACGTAGCACGCGCGATATCGCGCACCGGCCCGGCTGTTCCCTCCCCTGAATGATCCTTCGGTTTCGTTCGACGGCTCGTCACCGATTCATTTCTGTCGACGATGTTCAGACCGCCATCGTTCCACAACATTGATGGCGTACTGAAGTGCGCTGCTACGAAAACCGATTGGCAAGCGTGCCGCCGAATGATCCTCAGTCACGATGCTATGCTCGTATGGTGGCCAAGCCGAACAAATCCGATGCGGAGCGGGCGTATGCCGGTTTGTGCGCCGATTGCGTGCACGGACGGAGGATTCAATCCGATCGCGGATCGGTATTTTGTTTGTGCGAGCTATCGGCGAGCGATCCCTCGTACGCAAAGTATCCCCGCCTACCGGTGATTCAGTGCGATGGATATCAGCGCACGGCGTTGCGGCCTCCCACAACTACATAGGTAGCAACGGTCCATCGGAGACCGTCCGGAGACCGACGCCTTTGAATTAACCCACCTTCCGCAGCCTGATGTGATTTGAATATTTTTTGAGCACATTTTCGGAGTAATTCGAATCTAGAGATTTCTTAACCTTCCTATCCTCAGTACGAGTCCTCAGGAAATATTGCGTGTCCTGCGAAAAAGTCTTTGTAGTGAAGACCAACTCTCTTGAAAGTGGAGTGGCCATGCGTAGGATCGATGCATGTACTTGCGTCGCTGCTATCGCAACAAGGATGGCAAGCGCCATGGCTACTGGGCGCTGGTCGAGAGTTATCGTTCGTCGCGAGGTCCACGGCAGCGCGTGGTGGCCTACCTCGGTGAGATGGATGCGGCCGGCCGTCTGGGCATTCAGCAACAGGCGGCAGGTGCTGCCACGATTGCTCAGCGCGGATTATTCCAGGACATAGAGCCGCAGTGGGTGGAAGTCGATCTGAAGCGGATCGCTATCGAACGGAAGCGTGCCTTTGGCGGTCCCTGGCTGGGGCTGGAGTTGTGCCGGCAAGTGGGGCTGGTCGATTTTCTGGAACAGACCTTGCCAACGGGACGAGAAGAGATTTCCTGGCCGGTGATGGCACAGATCCTGATGCTGGCACGACTCTGTGAGCCCTCGAGCGAGTTGCAGATCGCGGAACGTTTCTATGAAGCCAGTGCGTTAAGCGATTTGCTAGGCGTGCCCGCTAACAAGGTAAATGAAGACCGACTCTACCGCTCTCTGGATCGACTCCTGCCGCATAAGGAAGAGCTGGAAAAACATCTGAAGAATCGCCTGGGAGAACTATTCGATCTGGACTACGACCTGTTGTTGTACGACGTCACCAGTACGTACTTTGAAGGCGAGGCCAAGCGGAACCAACTGGCTCAGCGGGGTTATTCGCGCGATCACCGCCCCGACTGCAAGCAGGTAAACATTGCTCTGGTGGTAAGCCGCGAAGGAATGCCCTTGGGCTACCAGTTGTTCACGGGGAACCGCAACGACGGAACCACGCTGGAAGAGATCGTGGAGCGGATCGAACGACTGTACGGGAGAGCGAACCGTATCTGGGTGTTGGATCGCGGCATGGTCAGCGAAGAAAACGTGCGGTTTTTGAAAGCAGCCAAGCGACGGTACATCGTGGGGACACCGAAGGGCATGCTGAAACGGTTCGAGGGAGAACTGCGCGCCCAAGACTGGAATCAAGTGCGGGAAGGTCTGGAGGTGAGGTTGTGTCCGGCCCCTGGTGGGGAAGAAGTATTCCTTCTGTGCCGGAGTGCGCAGAGGAAACAGAAAGAGCAGGCCATGCATGAGCGCTTTGAAAACCGCATCGAGGAGGGGCTGGAAAAGATCGTGGCCAGCTGCGCAAAGCGCCAACAACTGCCGGCCGCTGTGGGGCAGCGGGTGGGGCGATTATTGGGCAAGAACTCGCGGGCAGCAGGAGCGTTTGCGGTCAAGATCGATCCCGATACAAACGGCTTTGCGAAGTGTCAGTGGAAAAGAATCGATCGCTGGCGGGAGTGGGCACAACTCAGTGAGGGTTGTTATGTGTTGCGCAGCAACGTGACGGACTGGAGCCCAGAAGAACTCTGGCGTGCCTACATGCAGCTGACCGAGGCCGAGGCCGCGTTCCGCATCCAGAAGACGGATTTGCAACTGCGACCGATCTGGCACCAGAAACAAGAGCGGGTGGAAGCGCACATCCTGGTGTGCTTTCTGGCCTTTGTGTTGTGGAAGACGCTGGCGCAACTTTGCCAACGCGCTGGGTTGGGCAACGAACCACGAAAAGTATTCCAGGAGTTGGCGGACATCACCCTGGTCGACGTCGTGTTACCAACGCGCAGCGGAGTAATCATCCGCAAGCGCTGCATCAGTCGACCGACCGAGCACCAGGCGACACTGTTGCAACACCTGAATCTACATCTCCCCAACTCGCAGGAAATGACCCAAGTGTAGTGAAGACTCCGGTATGTCCGTGTTGAAAACACAGGTATTTATTCTTCAAACTGCGGAACTTGGGTTAACTGCCCTCAATTCCTATAAAGGCCGCCCGACGCGCCCCTCCTACAGTAAACTCTGTATGGCGCTTTGTGACAAGTACTGCATCAAATGCCTAATGCGGGGGAGTGTCACTCTGTCGCAGACAATCAGGTCATGGGCTCCGCCAGGGAGGGGCGGAGGAAAGGCGGCTCGCGGATTCCCTTTTTAAGCACTCCATAGATTGTGCGGTTGAATCCCCGGACGCCCATCTGCAAAAAACAAGGTGATGAAAATCGCGCGGCGTGAGCCGCTCCAAAGGAGAGAATTGTGTCAGAACTCAAGCAGCCGCTACCAACTCTTCCTGTTCAGCCGTTCCGACTCGACGTGCCGCTGCACAACCTGCTGCAGCAACCGCAGCCCCAAAGAACGAAACTCCAATCATCCGACGGACTGAGGACTTTGCCCACGGCAGTGTTTCCGCAGCATCCCGAGATGCTGCACGAATTAGACGAAGCAGACATCGCCGCGCACGATCACGTTTTGCGTACCGGCAAGCGAGAGTGGCCCGCCTCTCGTATTTTCAAGAACATGACCGGCTGGATGTTTCCCTATTTCAAATCGCGCCTCACCCCCGGCGATTTCCAGCCGATCATCGCGTACTTATTCACCGAGTGGAAATGTAACCTCGATTGCCACTACTGCTGGTCGTACGACAATCGCGTGAAAGGCATGACCGAGGACACCGCCCGCCGCGCGATTGACTGGCTGCACGCAACTCCCTGCCGAGTGCTGGCGCCCACCGGCGGCGAGCCGCTCCTGCGTCCGGACTTTGTACATAAAGTGGTGTATTACGCGGCGAAGAAGGACTTCTGGGTTTACCTGGCGACGAACGCGCGATTGCTGAGGCCAGAGGTGACCGACCGCCTCGCTGACGCCGGAATCGCGACGATCAATTTCGCTGTGGACACCATTAAGGAAAAGCCCGGCCTACCGAAAGCGCTCGAGCACGTTCGTTCCTATTTCGACTATCTCGTGCGGCGGCAATACCGCTACGGCTACACAATGTTCTTTAACACCAATATTTGCCGAACCAACATCGAAGACGTGAAAGAACTCGCCAAGATCGCGCACGAGAATGGGATTTCGATCACGTTCCATATCAACGAAGCGCCGATGATGGAGCAAAACCATTTTCAGCACTTCCACGAAAACGACACTTATATCCGTCCCGAAGATTTCCCGGCGGTGGATGACCTGCTCGATTGGCTGATAGACAAGCAGCGCCAGGGTTGGAAGATGGTGGACTCGGTGGCGCGTCTGCAAAAAATGAAGGGGTTCATGCGCGGCGTCGGCGAACACTGGGGATGCCGCGCCGGGCAAAATTGGCTGATCATCCGCACCGACGGCACACTTGCGCCCTGTTTCCCGATGTACAACGCCGGATACGATTGGGGCACCGTCGAGCATCAGAAGTTCGACGTGGGGCAGCTATCGGAGATGAAGCACGCCTGCGAACCCAACTGCTTTTCGACGCTCGGCTACAACGTCGCGTACTGCTACGACGTGGGTCGCGTAATGAAGTGGCTTTTCAAGCAGGCGCGCCACGGCTTCCAGGGGGTCACGGGCAGCTTCGAAGAGTGATTGCTTGGCTGTGGTTGATCAAAAGCGACGGCGGAAGATTTAACACGGAGGACACAGAGACACACCCGGAGAGTTCACGGAGAAAACCGCGCGGGCTAACATTCCCCGCCGACGTCAGCCGTACGCGGGCGTCGTACTCTTGCTGACGGCTTTCTCCGTGCTCTCTCTCCGTGCTTTCCTCGGTGTCCTCTGCGTTAAGTCTCGGGCGTAGGTTAGCTACTTTGCGGCCAGCAGCGGGTAATCCTGGTCAACATATGCCGTCAGCGGCGTGCCGGGCGGGATGTCCACGTTTTTGCCGTGCTTGATCAGACCGATCGGCCCGAACAGGACTGTCAACGCTACCGTGGCGCCAACCTTGCCTTCCCCTTCTTTTCCCTTGCTGCCGCGAAGGCGCAGACGCTGATCGTCTGATTTCAGATACTCGAGACGAATGCTGAGTTCGCCAGCCTTGCCCATCATGCCGGCTTTCTTGGCGTTGGTCACCGCGGCGAGGGCGGGCGTATTCTCGACTAGAACTAACGGCCGAAGTGAAGCGGACTGGTGAACGGTGGCAAGAACATTTTTACTGGCTCGTGCGGGGGCCGTCAACCGTCAGTTCTTAATGCGTTCGTATCACGCGATGTAATAGAACCTGCGGGTGGTCAACTGAACGTCGAAACGCTGCCATCGGGGTGACGACCTTGCAATTAATTCTTGAAGTCAGCCGGCGGCGCTGATGACGCCAGGGATTGTATGTCGGCGATGATCCTGCCAAGGGCCTGCTCGAAATTCTTGTCGCGATTGCCCTGCAACATTGCTCCTGCCACGTATTCGACGAACGTCCAGAGAACCACGCGCGTTTTGGGATCCAGGATCACCAGGCGAAATTTGGCGTCGGCGGTGTTAGGAGTACTGCCGCCATTCACTACTCCACCCGCCACCGGCAGCTCCAAGAAACTGATTTCAAAAACCAAATCGGCGTCGGCTGGCGCAGGAACCAGTGCAAATCTCGGCAACATCTTCATCGCCGTGTAGAATTCGTTGTAAGGTCGGTCCGGACCTCCTGAAAATTCGCCGCTTCGTCCCGTGTTGGGATCGCCTTCGGTGCCGGAATTGCCGATGAAAATCGTCTTGGCGGATAGAATCTGCGCCGGCACTGGCGCGGGCGCAGGTGCTTGCGTCTGGGCGCGCGAAGCTGGAGCGAAACTGCCTGAGATTGCGAAAAGGAAGGCAAACAACACAGCTGGGCGTGTGCTCACTTGGTTGCTCCTTGCCTATGGGACGTTTGCGTATAATGTTGCGTTACATAGGCCGGGAGCCTGTTGACAAGCTCGCAAACATCATTTCGAACGAGAGGACATCATGAGCGAACCAACCAAGGAAGAATTGCTGGCGCGCATTGCGGAATTGGAAAAGCAGGCGGGCGGCTCGAAACGCAGCGGCTCACTGGAATTTCGCGTGGGAGAAAAAGGCGGCGTAAGCGTCTACGGCCTCGGGCGCTTCCCGGTCACACTCTATTACGAGCAGTGGATACGCCTGTTGGACGCATCGGAGGGCCTGCGCACATTCCTGGAAGAAAACAAGCATCGCCTGAAGCTAAAGACGAAGGAATAGACAAAGGTTTGTAGCGGCGGTCTTTAGACGCGCCGTCTGCGTCCCGAAAGAAGTTGCGGGACCGCCATCAGTTTCCGCCACGCCACAAATGGCGCACTGAAGTGCGCCGCTACGAAAGCTTACGTGAGCCGACGGAGGCGATTCATGGCAAGAATCAAAGGCCTTGAAAAATCGAAGGCGGGATGGTTCGCGCGTCTTGTCTACGGGATGGCGCGGAAGCGTTTGGGCAAGATGCCTGAGCCGCTTGCAATTCAGGCGCATCACGGCCCGATATTCAAAGGCAATGCGGCCTTTGAATACGCGCTGGAACACGCGAAGCTCGTGGACCACAAGTTGAAGGCGCTGGCGGAGATCAAGACCAGCTCGCTAGTGGGTTGTCCCTGGTGAATGGACATCGGCTCTGCCGTCGGCAGAGAGTTCGGCATCACAGAAGAAGAACTCGGCGATTTACCCGCGTACAAAACCTCCAATCTATTTTCCCCATTGGAAAAACTCGTTATCGAATATGCGGAGGCAATGACTAGGACACCCGTGGCGGTGAGCGACGACCTGTTCGCCGCGCTGAAGAAGCATTTGAACGAAGCTCAACTCGTGGAACTAACCGGCGTCATCGCCTGGGAGAATTTTCGCGCCCGTTTCAATCACGCCATGGGGATCGAGGCGCAGGGCTTCTCAGAGGGCGCGCATTGCGTGCTGCCCGTCAGACTTGAAGCGCCTACACATGAAGCCGCCAGCCGTGAAACAAAGAGATAGCTGGGCCCGGCTTGCGAACTGGCGCTGCGCTTACTCCCTGGTCAAATATTTCGACGCTTGATGGCGCAACTTGCCCAGGCTTTTGTTGAGCGGGTTCGTGCGTTGCAGGAACGGGAGAATCGGCGGCCGGCGCTTCTCTACCCTGCTGCGCGCCTTCACCAAACGAATGTTGGGCCCGAAGTTTTCCATAGCACGATCGAGCGTATAGATGGCGCTCTCGCGCCGCCCAGCGGCGGCGTAAACTTCGGCGAGGTTCAAATGCAGTTGCAGCTCCTTTCGTTTTAGTTGCAGGGCGGTTTCGCAGAGCTTCACCGCTTCCGACCATCTTTTTTCCGAGCGCGCGATCGCCACACCCAGGAACGACAAGTAATAAGGATTGCTGCTGTCAATTTCCACGGAGCGGCGCAGATGCGGGAGAGCGTTCTTGGTGTAGCCTCCCTTGAGAAGTTCGATCGCTTCCTTGAATTCGGTGAGTGCATCAATTTCTGGCATGTGTGACCCCCCAAGCTTTTACACGGACGGCTGGACGTCCGAGAGGTACGCGCGCCGGACGCCGCAGGGTGCGGCGCTAACGCGCAGAGATAAGATAGGAAAAAAAGGAGGCGGAAAGATACTGGTCCGATGTACAGGTCGCGGTACGGCTGGCGTCGCCCTAATTTCCGGGGCGTAAGTTCAGCCTCAGCGCCCTTTGCGTTAAGGCTCTGGTCGAGTACTAAGGCTTCTGCTCCCGCGATTTGAAGATCGCATAGCCGGAAGAGGCGATGGCGACGAAAAGGAAAAGGAGCGCAGCGTCCAGAAGGCTATGAAAATCAATCCCGTTCCCTCTGGTGGAGAAGCGCACAAACTCAAACCCGAGGGCATTCGACAAGCGCATCACGACCGCCAGCACAGCGCAGACGACGCCCAGCCAATAGCTTGTCTTCAGGATGTATTTCTCCATAGTTGTCCTCCTGAACCAGTCAGTCAATGTGGCGCGGCCGAAGAATATGCGCACGAAAGTACCGCGGGGGGGCCGAGGAGTCAACGAACGAGAATTTACGGGGCTGGGTTCGCCTGAATGAGTAGGACGCTAGAAGGCGCGGAAGAGGAGTCAGGCGGCGCAGAAGAGTTCGCGGGCGTGGCGCACGAGGCTCATGACTTCGGTCTTGGGTACTACGCGGCGGATCCCAGCAGCGGTCGCCTCGGCTTGCTGGATCGCTTGGGCATACAACGTGTAGAGGATAATCGGCACATTGGGCATCTCGCGGTGCAAGATTCGGGCAGCGTCGATCCCGTTCATCACCGGCATGGATAGATCCAAAATGATCAAGTCGGGGTGGAACTGGCGAGCTTTGGCCACTGCATCACCGCCATCCACAGCCTCCGAGCACATCTCAAAGCCTTCCTCGGCTTGAAAGACGCGGCAGAGTAACTGCCGCATTTCCTCGCTATCGTCCGCGATGAGAACCCGTTTCGCCATGGCCCAGAATCCCATTTGTGCACCGCAAGGCTGGGAGACCTTCGGAACAAGGTTCCCACTCTCTAGACGCTACAAGGACTGTGTTCTCAGGGCAATACACGGATGCTGGTATGCAATCTTACGGATAGTTCCGTCGCTTTTCCCACCTTCCCCGACGGACAAAAAACGGCGCCGTCGCATCTTTGTAGTCCCCGCCCGATAATCTGAGCGGCGCAAGGCAATGCGTCAGGAAGTGACTGACTCGTGTGGATAGAGATGTACGGTTACCTCTTCGTCGTCACCGCCCACGCAAATTTCAAGTCTCCTCACACGTCACACGCGGAACTTAGTTCACAGACGCGAGTCGCATCGCGCTCCGCCATGTTGCACAGTCGGAAAGATTTAACAATGTTTACACAGTCTGGGGCTAACTATCGCACGCGATTCCGCGTCTAGAAACGCGGAGGCACTCCCTTATGAAACGCGTCCTGACCTGCCCTGGACGGAGCGAGTGAATGTGTAACTTTCGCCTGCGAGGTTACACGCAACGCGCGCTAGTGATAGTTGCGGTGGCGTATCTCGCTGGATGCCACAAGACCAATTCCGATTTCGATGCGGGACGCAAGGCCGAAGCGATTCAGGATTACGATACCGCTCTCATTCACTACGAACGCGCGGAGCGTTCCAATCCCGCCGACGCGGAATACAAGCTCCGCATAGTCCATATGCGTTATGCAGCCGCATCGTTCCACCTGGAACAAGGGCAAAAGGCGCTGCAGAAGGGCGATCTTGAGCTCGCACTATCGGAATTCGAGAAGGCGCAAGGAATTGATCCTTCGAATGTCGCCGCCGAACAGCAAATGAAGAAAGCCGCCGGCTTGCTTGCAGTGGCAAACGGCGCGCAGGCGGCGGCAAAACCGGACGACTTCAATGCGGATGAAAAGGCCCTGCTCGCCGCGCCTCCGCAATTGCGGCCTCTTTCGCTCGAGCCTATCAACCTGAAGATGACCAATGATTCGCGCGTCGTCTTCGAAACAATCGCCAAGCTCGCGGGCCTGTGCGTGATTTTCGATCCCGACTACACTTCGCGGCGGGTCACGGCGGAGCTGCCGGGAGTTACCCTCGAACAAGCGCTGGACGCGGTGTCGTTTGAGAGCAAAGCCTTCTGGAAACCACTCACCAGCACGGTGATCGAAATTGCTCCGGATAGTCCGCAAAAGCGCAAAGACATCGAAGACGAGCAAGTCGCCACGTTCTACATTTCAAATTCCATGACGCCACAGGACCTCACCGAGATCGTCAACGGGCTGCGGCAGCTCCTGGATCTTCACCGGATCCAGCAGGTAAACGCCGAGAACGCTATCGTCGTTCGCGACACGCCGGACAAGCTGGACCTGGCAAGCAAGATCATCACGGACATGGACAAGGCCAAGCCCGAAGTGCTGCTGCACGTGCAAGTGCTTTCGGCCAATCGTGACCGCTTGCGGCAGCTAGGAATTCTGCCGGGCCAGAACGCGTCGCTCGTGTTTAATCCGCGATGCTCCGTGCAGTCTACCAATACGGACTGCACGAGCAGTTCGAGTTCATCGAGTACCAACACCAATCCCCTGGCGGTTACGCTAAACAACCTGAAACATCTTTCGACCGCGGACTACAGCATCACCTTGCCGGGCGCGGCGGCGGAAGCGGTGCTCACTGATAATGACACCAAGATCATTCAGGATCCGGAGATTCGCGTCACCGACGGCGAAAAGGCGGTATTGAAGATCGGTCAGCGCGTTCCGGTGGCGACGGGGAGCACGCAGGCGGCCACGGGAGTCGGCGCCGGGAGTTCGGTCGCGTCGCTGGTCAACACACAGTTTCAATACATTGACGTGGGCGTGAACATCGAGGCGCAGCCGCGTGTCCATCTCGATGGCGGCGTAAGCATGAAACTGTCGGTCGAAATCTCTTCCGTCCAGACCTTCCAAACCATCGGCGGTGTCTCCGAACCGGTCATTAACCAGCGCAAGATCGAACACGAAGTCCGGTTGAAGGACGGTGAAGTAAACATCCTCGGCGGACTGATTGAACGCACGACGACGAACAATCTCAACGGCATTCCGGGACCGTCGAGCGTTCCGGGCTTTAAATATTTGTTCTCGCAGACCAATAGCGAAATCAATGACGACGAAGTGCTGATCATTTTGACGCCGCACATTTTGCGCTTCCCCAGCATCACCGCGGACAACCTGCGGCGCCTCGCTTCCGGCACGGATACCAACGTGCGCGTGTTTCACCAACTTTCCGGTGACCGGCCGTCGACCGAAAGGAGCGGCGCGAATTCTATCGTGCCGTCCGCCACGACGGCCAGGTCCTCCAGTCGTCGCTCCCGTAATGACTCGGTCGCCGCCTCTACGCTCCCTCTTCTCGACCACGCCGCAGTAATTCCTGCGTCCGTTTCAGACCAACCAGCCGCGGGGAGCGCAGGCCCCGCGGCGCAACTCCGTTTCAATCCTGAAAGCATCGCGCTGAAGCCGGGAGATTCAACGGCCGTCGGCCTCGCGATTTTCGGCGTGAGCGATCTCTTCTCGCTGCCGCTCCTAGTGAAATACGATCCGGCGGTAGTTGAAATTCAGGATGTGCAGGATGGCGGATTTCTTTCCGGAGGGACGCAGGCCGTTGCGATCGTGCAGCGGATTGACGCACAGAAGGGCGAGGCGATGATCTCGTGTACGCGCCGTCAGGGCAGCAGCGTCGGCGGGGCGAGCCTGCCCGTAGCGACCGCGACGGCAGCCCTGCCCGCCCCTGCGGGCGTGAACGGCAGCGGCACAATACTCGGACTAGTAGTGCGAGCGGTGAAGCCGGGCGAGTCAAAGATCCAGATTCTGGAGGCGAACCCGCAGGATTCGCAGCAGCACACGATCCCGGTCGTGACAGGCGAAGCCACTGTCCGAGTGCAATAAGATCAGACCTTAACAGCGCACTTGTCCACACCGATTCGCGTGCGCCGAGCACCGCCAGGATCGCGTCTCAACCACAATCCAGCGCCGTAGGTGCTACACATTTTGCGGCGGGAGGCACCGTTCGGGTTTCGTAGCGGTCTTAGACTGCCACCAGTTGTTGCTCTGACACCGAATGGGACGCAGCATCGCTCCGTGTTCAATAAAAACAACGCGGCAACATCCATACGGAGTGCGGGACTTGCCGGCTGTGCCCGGCTTGCTCCCGCTTTGTCTCGGGCGAGGCGTGCCTCGCCTCTTTGGCATCCTGAACAACACCTGAAATTGCAAAGGCGGCGGCAAGCCGCCGCACACCATAGTGATCGCGCTTCACCGCTGACACCACTTACTGTGCGGGTTTTTCTGTAGCGTTGCCCTGCCCTACGGGCACCGCCGCCATCGCAGGCTTCCAAAAATCGGGATCGGCCTTGATCATTTCCGGGCCCACGTAGCTGATGCGCGGATTGATCATGAACAAATTGCTTTCGCTGCTCTCGATCGCGGCAGCGGAAAGCTCGCTGAGTTTTTTCATGCCGTCTTCGCCCATCGCGGCGGCGAACTTGGGATCGGCCGCGAAACTGCGGTCAATCTCCGCGGCGGACTTCAGCGTTCTCATCACCGCGAACGAAGCACCTCCGGCGCCGTAAATGTGCTCGTACATGGCCCAATGATCTTCAGGGTTGGCTTGGTTCAAAGCGGGCTTCACCATCTTCACAATGGTTTCCCAATCGGCGTCATGACCGGGCTTGATCCTGTAGATGGAGATTTCGAAGTAACGCATATGCACGAGATCGCCCGGATTGTAGCTTTGGTCTTCGCGCAGGACGTACACGCCGGATTCATAACTTTGCAGCAGTTCCCCGTCCGCTTCCGCAGCGCGGTCCAGCGCGGCAGACAGCGTGGCGTTCTTCTGGTCTGCCGTCTGACGCTCTTCCCATTGCGCGAAAGAATCGTAGCCGGTGAAGAACAGCGAACGGCTGACTCCCGTGAGAGAATCGAGCGCAATGTAGTGCTCAGGGGAGTTAGCCACGGTCATAGCTTGAATGAACGCTCTTTCCGTTTTCTCGTGCGCGCCGCCGCCCTTGCCGGGCTTCAAAACCTCGCGGATGACGGTGAGCACCTTGGGCGGGCCCATTACGCCGGCTGCTTTTTCCTGAGCGCCGGCGACCGAGACGGTTCCAAACAAGAGACACACTACGAGCAGACTTCCATACATTTTCTTCTTCATAGATGCCGACCTCTTCGGCAGCTTGCGGTTGTCAGTAACGTGAATTTTCAGTTTCGGAAGGTTCGAACATCTCTCCAGCCCCGGCAGCCAAGCTGGGGGGCAGGACGGCGCGGAGATTAGCGAAGCGCCGCCGCGAAGTCAAGGCACGGGCGCGCGCGGGGTAATTGCTGAGAAAGTCACTGTTGATCGGCCTCACAGGTCTGGTCATTTCCGTGGATAATCGTGCCGTGGCGCAGCTCGAAAACTTCCGCCTGAAGGTCTTTCGCACGGTGGCTCAGCATTTGAGCTTTCGAAAAGCTGCCGAACACCTTTTCCTCACGCAACCGGCCGTGACGCTACAAATCAAAGCGCTCGAGGATGATCTCGGCGTGCGGCTCTTCGAGCGAGCGCCCAACGGCGTTTCGCTCACTCCGAGGGGCTCGCTCTTGCTGCGCTATGCCCAGGAGGCCGCGGCCCTGGCTGCCGAAGCCGAGCAAAAACTTGCCTCCGAAGACGGCCAGATGTCCGGGGAGTTTGCCGTTGGGGCATCCACCACCATCGCCCAATATGTTTTGCCGCGACTGATCGGTGCGTTCCTGGCGGAGCATCCTCGCGTAAATCTCTTGCTGCACAGTGGCAATACGGAGGAGATCGTCCAGCTTCTACTCGACGGGAAAGTATCCATCGGACTAATCGAAGGCCCCGCGCGACATCGCGAGGTGCACACCGAACCATTCATGGAAGACGAGCTGGTCTTGATCGCGCCCGCGGATTTCGAATTCGATCGCCTCACCCGTGACCAACTGCTTTCCACGACTCTGCTCATGCGCGAACAGGGTTCTGGATCCCGGCGTGTGGTGGAAACCGCTCTCGAAAAGGCCGGCTTCAAACTCAAGTTGTTCAAGAGCGTGATGAACCTCGATTCCACCGAGGCCATTAAATCCGCGGTCGAAGCCGGACTTGGCATCGGTTTCGTTTCGCGCTGGGCCATCTCGAAAGAGCTGGAACTGCGCGCGTTGAAGGTTGCCGAAGTCAGAGGCCTTCGCATGGCGCGTCATTTTTCACTTGTTTCACGCACGGGTCCGGAACCGCAAGGGGCCTGCGGCGCCTTCCGCGAATTCGCTCTGGCTCGCGCTCGGATTCTTTCCAATGTCCGAAGGCAGCGCGTTCGGCCACGCACTTCCAGCCAATAAGTCCAGCTAATCGCCAATTAGAATTGCTGCTTGGACGCACATTGCTTGCCCGCATCAAACTCTTCCAATGAACAAGAACCTATTCTTCGTGGGGTTGATCCTGGCGGCCAGTGGATTTGTTTCGCCGCCGATCGCGCTTTTGGGCGGTCTGGTATATGGACTCGTACTCACACATCCGTTCCAGGTCGACAGCAAGCGCCTGGCGAAATTCCTTCTTCAAGCTTCGGTCGTCGCGCTTGGTTTTGGCATGAACCTGCACGAGGTTCTGCATGTGGGCCGGTCTGGTTTTCTCTATACCGCTGTCAGCATCACCGGAGCCATGTTGCTCGGACTCGGGCTCGGCTACCTCCTTGAAGTCGGCAAGAAATCGTCGTTCCTCATCAGCGTGGGCACGGCAATTTGCGGGGGCAGCGCCATCGCGGCCGTCGGCCCGATCGCCGAAGCGAGTGACGAGGAGATGGCTGTTTCTCTCGGCACTGTCTTTATTCTTAACTCCATCGCGCTGCTGCTCTTCCCTCTCATTGGTTTAGCGCTGCACATGACCCAAACTCAATTCGGCCTCTGGTCGGCCTTGGCGATTCACGACACCAGTTCCGTCGTAGGCGCCACAGCCAAGTACGGGCCAACCGCGCTGGCCGTTGGGACTACGGTTAAGCTCGCGCGAGCTCTGTGGATCGTTCCGATGTCCGCATTGACCGCTGTCGCTCTCAAGAGCAAGGCGCGCATCCAGTGGCCCTGGTTTATCCTGCTCTTTTGCCTTGCGGCGTTGCTCAACACGCTACTGCCCGCGTTCAGCTCAACGTTCGGTGTGCTCAATCATGTGGGCCGGATAGGCCTGACTGTGACCCTATTTCTGATCGGGACAGGACTAAACAAGGAAACGCTCAAGCGCGTCGGTCTTCGCCCTCTTCTTCAGGGCCTCGCTCTATGGATCGTTGTCGGCAGCAGCACGCTGGCGCTCATATTCTTCAACTGGATTCACGTGTAAGGAGGTGCTTTATGCATCGAATATCTCAGCATGTCGGGGGTGGAGGTCATAACGCCGTAAAAATCGACACAGTAATCATCGGCGGCGGCCAAGCCGGACTTTTATGTTGCCTCCCGGCGCAGTCCTGGTCGTAGGCAGCGCGCAATCGGGGACTCAGATTGCCGAAGAGCTCAGTGGTAAGTCACTACTCGCAAGCGCAAATATAAAAAGGCGCAGAGGTCGTGAGCTTACGATCTCTGCGCCGCTGTTGCGTAGGCTAGCTATCGGCGATGAAGCCAGGCGAAAGCCAGAGCGCCTTACGGCCGCGTTGGGACTACGCCGGGCTTGAACAGCTCGGACAAGTCGGTCGCGTTGGCCGCATCACCCAAAAATGGCGACGTGCCGCCCGACGCCTTCACGTGGAAGATTTCCTGCATGGTGCGCAAGTCGGAAGAATGGGAATAGTTGATCGCGTTGGAATAGGGCAGGCCGTTCACGTTTTCATGAGCAAGAGGAGAGATGATGATCTCGCCGAGCGTGTGGTTGAAGTCGTCCTGATTGTCGCCGGGGGCGCCGTCATCCTCGGTCTCGTCCCACCAGAGGATGATCACGCCGCCGTCCTTGTAAGCCCTGGACGACATGATCATGGGAACCAGCCGGCTCACGGCGTTATCGCCCAGCCGGATATTGGCAGCGTCGCCGGTCAGACCGTCGAATCCCCCGGTCAGCCCGCTGTGCATTTCGTTGAATTGATCGGGCGTAATCCAGTTGTAATCGGCTACGCGGTCCCATACCAGATCGAAAGCCAGCTGCTGCAACGGCGCGTACTTGTGGGATAGCGGGTTAGAAGTAGTTGTATATTGCCGCCGTTGGCGTCGGTGAAGAATACCTGCGGGTTGTGTTTGCAGGCATAGTTATATTGCATTGAATCGTTGTACGCATTCAGGTAGTTCCCGGGACCAAATATCCCGGAGATACTCGCCAGCGGAACAGTCCACTGATCCGCCGGCAGCGGCAGGTTGATGAGCTGCCCGCTCACGGTCGTCAAGTCAATGTCTTCCTGATACGACTTCCAAGTTCTTCCGGCCCGCTGCAGCAAACCGGTGAGGTGCTGGTTGGTGTCCTGGTTGGTGCCGCCGGGAACTTGGAAAGGATCGTTGTCGTTCAGCACGCCAAAATTGGTCCCCGCTTCCGCCCACAGGTAGTTTGGTTCAGAAGGATGAATGTGCGGGTTATTTCCGCTGGGAGTCGCCAGGACGTTATGGTAAGCCGTCGCGTAGGCGACCTGCTCGCTGATGTTCACGAGCCGGCCATCAACAAAGAGCTGTGCGGTCCCGTCACAAGACTATTAATGAATGGAGCGTTCGGGTTCTGAAAGATTGGCGCAATCTGGCCGGGCAGAGTAACCGGCTGAGTCCAGTTGTGATTTTCAAGAGCGATTACGAAAACGTGTTTCACTTCGCGGGAATTCTCGTTCCAACCGTCGTCGTTTCCCTGCGCGCTCGCGCTCCAGCCGCTGAGCCCAGCCAGCAGTGCGAGCACACCAATAGCGCGGACATAACGAAATGGGGACATTCAAACCTCCAAGCCTAGGATTTGCGGCGCGTGCCGGAACGCTCGTCGGGTCATTCCAGGTAGCCCGAACGAGCAGTAAAAGACCAGCTCGCCGCGTAAGGACAGTAGCAGGCGTTTTTTTGCGGCCCGATGATTGCCAGGTTAAAAATGGAAGATGGCCCGTTGCGCCTCATCCTTGTGAAGTCACGCACTCCGGATCAGGATTCGTGGGTCGGAACAGAATGCGATCGGTCTAGTTTAGGTGTGGTCAGCAGATTTCCAGGTCGGATTTGGCGGCGTACAGATTGGTGAGTCGATTGTGAAAGTTTTGGGCCTCAGGAGCGGCGGTAAGAATTGCAGTTTGCAAGCTAGCGTACAGCGCGCGATAGACCGGCTTGAGCTCCTCGGAAACGTCGACTGTTCCGCCCCAGTTTAGCCGCTCGCCAATAGCGACCATGATTCGGTTCGCTTGGAAGGGAGTTATATCTCCTTGCGCGCCGTGTTTAGCCCATTCTTGAAGCGCGCCGAGTTGCTGAACGGCAGCGTCCTTGTCCGATTCGCTCATTGTGCCATTACTGATAATTTCCAGCATCGCGCGTTCGAGCGGTTTATCGATGGCTTCGGCCACGCTGATCGTTGTTTTCGATTCTGCAAGAACTGCTTCTAATTTCGATGTGTAATCGTTGATTTTACGATGGACTGCGGCCAACTGTCCGCCCGCGGCTTGTGCCGCCTCCGCAGCGGACTTCCCTTGCTGCAGCGCGGTCTTGTAAACCTGGTAGTTTCCAGTCGCCAAATTCCAGATAACTTCATCAACCATCGCCTTAGCCGGACTTCCATAGGTAAGGTCGCGAACAGGCAACTTGACGGGCGTGTCTGTCGTCGCCCGTTCAACCTTCGTGGTCGCGAGATCGCGCGGAGCTTCCGCTACGGCAGCGCCCTTCGGCTTCGCGCTAACGACCTCTTGAATTGCCGTTCGATCCTCGCTGCTTGTTGGATTGTGGCTATGGTCCGAGCGGGCGGGGAACCTGACGGGTGCATCCACAATCGTTCGTTCAACCTTCTTGGCCGTGAGGTTGCGCGCTGCTTTCGATGCGATGAACCGTTTAGGCTTTGCTACAACAACCTCCTGAATTTGCGTTCGATCCGCGCTGCTTGTTGGATTATCGCTATGGTCCGAGCGAACGGGGAATCTGACGGGTGCATTGGCAATTGTTCGTTCAACGTTCGTGGCCGCGAGGTTGCGCTCCGCTTCCGATGCGATGAACCGAGTCGGCTTCGCGACAACGACTTCCTGAATCGGTGTCTGACCTTCGCTTTTTATCGGATCGTCGCCATGATCCGATTCAACTATTACGACACGAACGTCCGAGCTCTGTTCGCGAGCGCGCCCCACCTGCTTCGCGTGGCTCTCACAAACGTAAATGGGCTCACTCCCACCGTCCTCCCAGCAAGCTACGACTGCGGTTCCATAGTCGCAGTCGAGCCGGTAGTGCGCAGAAAGAGGCTGCGCAGGCTTCCCCGGTTGGAGCCGCCACTCGGCGCGGCTTGTGCAATGGCGCTTCGGCACAGGTCAATTGTAGCGGAGCAATAACACTGGATGCTGGGAGTCCGTGATGTTCCGTTGCGGAACATGTAACCCCATCGCACTGTGGACTTCGCCAAGTTTTCGTAGCGTCCGTCTCGGTGCGAATAGCGGAGGCCCGGTGACCGTACCCGCGAAAGTAAAATGGCTCGCGGCAATTGCGCTACAGATGGCACGCAATGGGCTGCCCATAAAGGATGCGCCGCGACGAACGGGCGGCACGTTAGGGGATGAGTACGATTTTTCCTGCTGCGCCGCGCTCGAGAATTTCCTGGTGAGCGCGCGCAGCTTCGGCCAGAGGCAGCTCTTTCGCGACGACCGGGCGCAACGTTCCATTTTCCAGGCCTGCGATGAGCCCCGCGTGGATATCCGCCTCTTCGGCAGGCGTGATGGCCCAAAGAGTGAAGCCGCGGATCGAACCGCGGCGACTCATGAGGTCGCGAGGATTGATCGTAATCTCCCCGCGATTGCCGATGACGATGACGCGGCCATTGGTAGCCAGCAACTTTATGTCATGAGCGAGATTCAGGTGCGCCACCATTTCGAGAACGATGTCCACGCCGCGGCCGTCCGTGGCTCTCATGATCTCGTCGAGATAGCCCGGTTTGCTGTGATCGAAGACCTGATGAGCGCCTTCGCGCTTTGCAAGCTCGAGGCCTTTCTGGCTGCTGGCGGTGCCGAAGACAGTCAGTCCCAACGTCCGAGCTAACTGCACACCCGCGATGCCAACCCCTCCGCTCGCGCCGTGAATGAGCACAGTTTCTGAAGCGTGTGCTTGCGCCGAATGAAAGATCGCCTGATAAGCAGTTCCATAAGGAACCCACACGCCAGCGCCTTGGCTGAACGTGACCTTCGCGGGAAGCGGGTGTACCTGGCTTGCGAGAGTAAGGGCGTATTCGGCGTACGCTCCGGTCAAGGTTTTTGCCATATAAACGCGGTCGCCCGGTTTTACCTTGGTGACGTCGGGGCCGACTGCTTCGATCAGGCCTGCGCCGTCGGAGCCGGGCGTGTAAGGTAACGGCGGCTTGACGGCGTATGTGCCGGCGCGCATGTAAGTGTCGTACGGATTCACCCCGACAGCGTGAACGCGGACGAGGACTTGTCCCGCGGCGGGTTTTGGCGTGGGCACTTCTTCAAGCTTGAGGACTTCTGGACCGCCGAATTCGTGCACAATGATCGCTTTCATTTTATGACCTCGGGATGTGGCGTGCGTCTGATCCGGCAGTCGGATGCTAACAACGCATCACAAGAAGAGATGTCAGCCAAACCGGACGGATTCAACCAGGGAATGCTCACGACGATGTGCCACCAGGCACCTGCGGCACAAAACCCGAAGGCAGCGTTCGCACAGGAATAATCCGGTACGGCCATGCTCGGGATCTTTCCGGCAAATACCGACCGCCGGGATTAACTGTCGCGGACGCCGGGTCGTTGGATAGCGTTTGTACACGGGCGTTACAGTTCGGAGACAGGCACCTTACACATTGCCGCGCAAGCGACGCAAGTGGACGTCTGTGGAAAACTCGAAGCCCTGTGGAAAATCGGAGGACTATTCGTATCGCAGCGCTACGATAGGATCGACGCGCATCGCGCGCCGGGCGGGAATGTAGCAAGCCAGCATGGTGATAGCGCACAGCAGCAGTGTGGTGCCGACGAACGTGGTGAAGTCTCCGGCGCTAACTCCGAAAATTACGCCCGCAAGAAGCTGCGCCAGCGCCACAGACACCGGTAGCCCGATCAGCAAACCGATAGAAGTAAGAATCACGCCGCGAGTGAGCACAAGATTCATAACGTCGCGCTGCTGCGCGCCCAAAGCCAAGCGCACGCCGATCTCATGTGTGCGTTCGGAGACTGAGTAAGCCATCACGCCGTAGACTCCGATGGATGCCAGCACCAGTGCGATTACTCCCAGCACGCTGAGCATTACAGCGACGTAAGAAAGCCCGAGCAGCTGATTTGAAATTACCTTCTCCAGCGTCCAAACCTCGTCAATCGGCTGGTCTGGATCCACCGCGTCTATCGCTCTGCGCACCGCAACGCCGAACGACGTTGGGTCGCCTTCGGTCTTCAGCGCGAGATACCCGAAATTCGACGGCGCCTGGCGATAGGAAACATAGAGGGGCGGAGTCTCGTGCCTCGCGTACGGGTCGAACTTGACGTCGCCGACAATGCCCACGATCTTCGCCCACGGCTGCTCCGAATCCTGTTGGCCGCGCTTGATAAATTTGCCGAGCGGATTTTCTCCAGGGAAATCTCTGCGCGCAAAACTTTCGCTCACCACCACCACGGGCGGCTGATCCGCTCCATCAGCTTCCGAGAGCAGGCGCCCTTCCAGAAGCGGCGTCTTTATCGTGCGAAAATAATCAGCATTGACGCTCTCGAAGTTCGCTTGACGGAATTCACCGGGCTGCACAGCCCGCCCTTGGATTGAAACAGTGTCAGTGCTGCCGTAATCGCCAAAGGGCACGTTGCTACCAGCAACTGCGGCGGCCTTGACTCCCGGTATTGCCTTGAATTGGTCGAGCACGCGCTCGTAGAAGGAAGACTGTTGCTGCGAGCTTTTATATTTGGAGTCTGGCAGCACGATCTTCAAGGTGAGCACTTGCCCGGGATCGAGATTCTGGTTTACAAAGAGCAAGGCGCGCACACCCTTCACCATCAAACCCGCTCCCATCAGCAAAATCAGCGAGAGCGCCACTTCCGCCACGACGAAAACGCTCCGCAGGCGCTGATGTTTCCGGCCGGTTGTACCCCCGCGCCCACCTTCTTTCAATTCCTCGTACACATCAGCCTTCGAGGTGTGGAAAGCAGGAGCCAAGCCGGACATCAAGCCCGCCAGCAACGTCACTCCGACCGTGTAGAGAAAAACGTCCATTTCCAGCCGAACATGTCTCCACGCCGGGAGTTCCCTTTCGATCTCGGGAGGCATGTAATGACGGATCAGTGCAATTCCCCACTGCCCCAGCAAGAGACCCAAAGCCGCTCCCACGATCGCAAGCATCACGCTCTCGGTCAAAAGTTGCCGGATGACACGCATTCGATTGGCCCCGAGCGCCTGGCGTAGCGCGACTTCCTTCATTCGGCTGGTCGAGCGCGCAAACAACAAATTGGCAACGTTCGCGCAGGCAATAAGCAGCACGAACAGCACGGCCACGATCAACATTTCGCAATATTGATCGGTCAATTCGCCCGCGACGTAGACCCCAAGCGGCAGCACCTTGGTGCGCCAGCCCTCTTCAACCTTGGGATATTGCTGACGCATGCGGCTCTGGATCGTCCACATTTCGGCCGCGGCGTTAGACACCGAAACCCCGGGTCTCAGGCGCGCAATCGGGTCAATCGAGCGATTCGAGCGATCCATTTTGTCTTTGTCGCTCATCGCCATCGGCAGCCACAACTGGGTCCCACCCGGAAACTCGAAATCTTTCGAGGTCACACCAACGATCGTGTAGGACTTGCTATTTATTGTCGCCGTTTTGCCGAGAATGTTCGGGTCGGAACCGAAGCGGCGCTGCCACAGCCCGTAGCTGATCACGACCACCTGTTCGTGGCCGACCTGCTCTTCTTCGGGTAGGAATGGCCGGCCCATGGCAGGCGGCACGCCGAGAACGTCGAAAAAGTTGGCGCTGGTGAGAACTGCCTGTACTTTTTCAGGATCGCCTTTGCCGGTAAAGTTGGCGTCCATCTGTTGCGTTGCGGCCATGTCTTCGAACGACTGTGCCTGCTTTTTCCAATCCAGATAGTCAGCCGCAGAGACATCGTTCCAGCCAGTCGTTTGGTCGGGTGCAAGGGCGAGGACCACTACGAGGCGGTCGAGGTTGGGAAGCGCTACAGGCTTCTTCAGAAACGCGTTGGCCACACTGAAGACCGCGGTGTTAGCGCCGATACCAAGCGAGAGCGCCAGAACCGCCAGAGCCGTAAACCCCGGGCTCTTTAGCAGCATCCGCAATCCGAATCGCACGTCCTGCAGCAACGTCCCCATCGGTTCGCTGTCCTGGCAGAAGAATACGAAGCATCATGCACGTTCACTTCCCCGCTCCGCGTGAGCGCAATCGCTAATAAAACAGTCACTTGCGAGATCGAATAGGCCGATTATGCAAGCACCATGTTCGTTCGTGGAATGGACATGTCGCGCAACCGGACACAGACTCCGCAAACCTTGCACGAATTCACAAACCTTAGCCGGCCGGTTCGGGGGCGGGAGTGAAAGCCTGCTTCCGCGTCACCAGAAAACACAGAACCACGAGGAAAATGGGAATCGAGACCACGAATCCGATCCACATCGGAAACGTGACCGGGCTGCTTCAACTTGATCAGGCCGACGCCGGACGCTAGTCCCCACGCTCCAAAGACAAAACACACCACCGCGTCAATGAACATGAAATAACGGAGAAACGGAGGCTGGTTCGCCATGCGGTTTGAATGCGAGACAACGACGCTGCCCAACACCATCAGCGCGCCGCAAAGAATGGCAAATACGCTGCCTATGAACACCACTACGGCTCAAAGAAACCGCGATGCGTGTGGATCGAGTCTCGTCCGGCCGCTGTTCATCGCCATCGCAGTCGCGTCCGCGCGAATGGCGCCGTTACAGTAATCTCTCACACCTTCTCACAGTAACGGTTGCTTCATCGCACCGCACAGCAGGGCAGGATTTGCAATCCAGACGCACCGGTGGGACTATCAGGGCACACGTTGAACCGCTCCGGACGGATTACATGCCCTATCACTTCGATTTCGACTCCACGCACCGAATTCTGCGCTGCCGCTTTGAAGGGCGCGTCACCGACTACGAACTGAAAGAATATTATGTGGCTGCCAGGAGACTTGTCGCGGCGAAAGATCCGACGATTGGCATCACCGACTTCACTGCGGCGGAATCCGTTGACGTTTCGCCCGAGACCGTCCGCGAGCTAGCCAGTTTGCCTCCCGTGATGACAGATCAAAACAGGATTCGCTGCGTGGTGGCTCCCTCGGACAAGGTGTTTGGATTGGCGCGTATGTTCGAGCTGCAGGGCGAGGGCACCCGCGCCAACCTTCATGTTGTGCGCACGATGAAGGCAGCTCTCGCAATCATAGGCGTGCAAGAGCCCCAGTTCCACCCAGTCAAAACGGACTAAGCAACTGCCTGTCGGATGTCGCACCAGAGGACCTCAAAACTGACACTTGACACCGATCCGGACTGATATATCATATGATATATCTTAGCTGTATTGGAGAACACTTGAACCACACTAGATTCGAAGACCATCCGAATGATGAATTTGTGTCATCCCACGAAGCACGGCATTTCCGCTTCGGCCGACGCTGCGGCTCCCACTTCTATCGCGGACGCGAGTCCGAATTCGGAGAGCGTTTTCGGCGCGGAGGCCGGCACTTCGGCGGTTGGGCCGGCGGACCTTTCGGTGGGCGCGTTTTCGATAGCGGCGAGCTACGCTACGTGATTTTGCAGCTCATCGCGGAAAAGCCTCGCCACGGTTACGAGCTGATGAAAGCGATCGAGGACCGGCTCAGCGGCGCCTATTCGCCCAGTCCGGGGCTAATCTACCCTACCCTGACGCTGCTGGAAGAAATGGGCTACGCCACGGTAAGCACCAGCGAAGGCAACAAGAAGCTCTACACGATCACCGCAGAGGGCCGCGGCAAGCTCGAAGAAAATAAAGCTGCGGTCGATGCGGTTTTTGCCAGGATGGACAAGGCGGGAGCGGAGTTTGGTCGCGGACGCGCGCCGCAGATCCTGCGCGCCATCGAAAATTTCCGGTACGCGCTGCGCTTGAAAACGTCGCAAAGCGCGCTGACGCCCGAGCAGGTGCAAAAAATCGCCGACGCGATCGACGCCGCCGCCAAGGCAATCGAGCAGTCGTGACGGTTTAAATCACGCTGTCATGCCGAGTGAAGCGAGGCCTGCCGCGGGCAGGGACTTCTCTGCGATTTGAGCGCGGCAAATTAAAATGCGCGCAGTGCGGATTCCTTTTGCCCTCGAGTGAGACTGGGGAGGGGTCAACTTCCCAGCCTTTTGGGGACTCGCGCAAAAGCATCCGCACTGCGCACATTTTTTATTCTGGCTCAAGGCATAGTGACAGCCGCGCCACCGGCCTTTCATCCTCTGCGCATTTTCGCGAAGCTACAGCCCACTCCTCAAAAAGCGAATTTGTAGCGGTGAGTGCCATGGTTCGCCACAATGCGGATTGCGTATGCCGCGGCGGACGCCGCTACAAATCACCGGAGCCTGGCTTTAAAGGATGACGTTCAACTCAAGCTGCACGCCAGGATACGCGACGTCGCACAGGTAATAAACGCCTCCGTCGTCGATAATGTACACATCGTCGTCATAGCCCCAATCAGCCGGCCACGCCTGTACGATGATGAACGAGTAGCCGCCGTACTCGAAGCGAGGCTGCCCTTCGACGATTTGCGCGTGGCCGACGTGGAAGTGATGTTCACGCCCGAAGTGCGCACGGAAACGGTCATCGGGAATTCGTCCGCCGCCTCCGCGTCCCGATTGTTGCGCGCTTTGTTGCTGTGAATACCCGCGCTGCTGTCCGTACTGTTGCTGCTGCGCTTTCTGCTCCTTCTGCGTTTTCTCCTGCTGCTTTTGCGCTTTCTCCTGATCCTTCAGCTGCTGTTCATTCTGCTTTTCCGCCTGCTTGGACTGCTTTTCCGTCTTTGGCTGCTCGGCCTGCGGCTGTTCCTTAGGCGGTCGTGCTTCCTTTTCCTTGTCAGGTCGCGGTTGCTCGTTCGGAGTCTTGGGCGGCTCCGCCTGCGGCCGCGGTTTCCCGTCGTGCTCTGGTTTCGCGTCCTGGGGTTTACCAGACTCCTGCTGCTTGGGCTTCTCCGACTGCTGATCCTGTGCATACGACGGTGCGGCCAATCCGAAGGTCAGCAAGAACCCCAGCAACAAAGTCGACGTTCCAGTGAAAGTGCTTAGCTTCATGAGCGTTTCCCTCCCATTGGTGGTGCCGTTCGTTATTCCTTGCAACGTTGGCGCGAATCGCGCTAGCTCCGTCGGCGCGATGCTTCAGTGCTACCGGGCGGCCTGTTGCTTGGGCCCAAAATCTCAAAAGGCTGGAAAAATAAACCGGGCACCGGATGGATAACTTCAAAACTGCCAAGCGCCACCTCGTTCCATTGAGAAAAGTTGGCGCCCTTAATTGCATGCCGAAGGGCAGCACATGCTTCGAGCGTAGCGGAGTCAGCCACAACAGCAAATACTGCCGAGGCTGTATATCGCGGAGGAAATCGCGTTACGGTAAAAACCTAATCGACTTCAGTTCTTGCGGCAGTCGTTTGATGCGCCCTAAACTATCCGCGCAGCTCGCGCGCTACAGTAAGATGGAACTGCATCCCGAAAGTATTGCATGAGCCCCAGTATTTATATTATTGCCAGGCCAAACGGCGCCGGTGAGACAACCTTCGCGAGAGAATTCTTGCCGAATTATGCGGATTGCAAGAATTTGATCAATGCGGATTTGATCGCACAAGGGATGTCGCGCTTCTCACCTGAAGCTGCCGCCTTCCGTGCCGGGCGCCTAGGCTCGAAGAAATTGAGCGCTACGCGACACGCTACGAAAGTTTCGGATTCGAGACGAACCTTGCGTGCCCGCTTGGCGAACGCCTATTTATTTTCGAAGAGTCGATTAGCGTCAGCGTAAGAAATAGCGCCTTCCAGCATGCGTGAGTACGTGCCCTCGTGTTTCAGTTCGGCAGCGATGTCGCGTGTCAGACCCATCGTGGCGCGCATCACTCCGGAGCCAACGCTGACGCGCGCAACGCCCAAATTCTCCAAGCGCGCAATGCTGGGCGCATTCGCGCTCGCCAAAATATTCACCGGAAATTTCAGAGCTTCCACCACGCGACGAATGGTGTGCTCGTCCGTAAGCCCCGGGAGAAAAACGCAGTCCGCGCCGGCATCAACATAAGCGCGCAGGCGCTCGCAGGCGCGATCGAAGCGCGTCGCAGGGTCGCCGATTTGCGCGAGGTACACATCGGTGCGCGCGTTGATCACCACTTTCACGCCCATGCCGTCGGCCACGCGGCGCACGGCAGTAATTTTTTCGATTTGCCTGCCGGTCTCGGTCAGCACTTTGGACTCGACGTGTTCCATATCTTCGAGATTCAGTCCGACTGCGCCAGAGTCAATCAGCGCGGCGGTAGTTTTTGCGATGTCGCGGTAGCCGCTCTCGAGATCCGCCGTCACTGGAACCTTCACGCACACGGCAATTTGCTGCACGACGTTCAGCATCTGGTCTTGCGGGATGAACTCGCCGTCGGGATACCCCAGCGAAAATGCGACTCCCGCGCTGGTGGTCGCGATCGCCGGAAATCCCGCTTCTTCGAAAATGCGCGCGCTCGCGCAGTCCCAGGCATTCGGTAGGACCAGAATTTGCGGCCCATGATGCAGACGGCGAAACAGCTCGGCCTTCTCTTTTTGTACGCTCATGACACGCATTATACGCGAGTAACAGGAAGCCACGAGAGAACGGGGCCATTTACCAGATTTGCATCCACGATTTTTTTGAGTATAATCGGGCCGCTCTCGCACCCACTAGCTGGCAGTCAATTCCTCGACGAGTGGCTCTCCCCAGTCCGGCCACCGAAGCTGCGAGAGCTAAAAACAGGGTGTGGATCACGCGGACTTTGGCCCAGCCCGGCCTCGCGACGATTCCTAGACGTAACGCACCAGCGGGCATGATCGGCGCACTTCTGGAGATTTGCCCGGAAGCGAAAGGCCGCACTACCGCACAAACCGCAATCCTATAATGAGGAACCTTTGGGGGCGCCTCTCAAGCGAGCCTCAGCTGTCCATCGCACAGACCGATAGGTCCGTTCGTTCCGCGTAGCGAACGAAGCGAATCTGCCTCTCAGCCTGCTTGCGATGTGTCGGCCCAAACGTGCCGTCGCACACGCTTACAGCCTGGCTGCGGCACGGCCAAAACAAATTCACAATTCATAAGGAGAGGTGCGTAAATGATTAGAAAGATGCTGATCGTGGCATGTGCGATGTCTTTCATCTTTGCGATTGCGCCGGGGTCAATGGCGCAAGAAGCCGTGCAGGCGCAATCGCAGCAAAACAAGCCGAAGTTGAGGGGATATTACATGGTAAAGCCCGCGCCCATGGACACCGAAACGATGCAATCGCAATTGGCCACCGCCGCGGCCAAGGGCGCTGCGTCACTTCCGCTGTGGACCTTCAATACTGAGGCCTCGCGAGACCAGAACGATTACACCGGCGTCATGGTCGGCACTTCTCCTTTCACAAATCCCGCGAGCACCACGGTGCCCACACACGTGATCCCCGTGATCATCATCACCAATACCGTGGGCGTGGCTTTCGATTCGAAGACCGGCATTATCAGCACCGCGCCGGGAATAACCACTTTCGACCCGACGGCCCGTGACAATTCCTGCCTCGCCAAACCCAACAATATTCCGGTGAAACTGCTCAAGGAATCTCCGATCTTCAGCCCCGCTCTGTTCGATTTCGGCGGGACGATCGTCGGCACCACGATTTATAGCGACGCGTTTCAACGCGGCAATTTCTGGCAGGTTCTGGGCGACAGCGGCGATGACTACCACGTCCTGCTCGGCCCGATATTCCATGGCGCCATCGTCATCAACGTTCCGGCGAAGTTCAGCACCACGCTGCCCGCCGCGGACTTCCCGGCTTGCGGACCGTTCGGCATCATCGACATCAATTGGTTCGATACTTACATAACGACGAACGTTCTGCCGGCCCTGAAGGCTGTTAACCCGTCCAATTTCCCGGTCTTCATGTTGTACAACGTGGTGTTGGCCTCTCCCGTGACGAACCTGAATACCTGCTGCGTTCTGGGTTATCACGGCGCCACAGGATTCCCCATCCAGACCTATTCGCCCGCGGATTTTGATACTACCGGACTCTTTGGACAGGGCACGGAAGACACCGCCGTCCTAGCGCACGAAGTGGACGAATGGATGAACGATCCTTTCGGCAACAACCGTACGCCGCGATGGGGCCATACCGGCCAGGTGAGTGGATGCCAAGGCAACCTGGAGGTGGGCGATCCGTTGAGCGGCACGGATGCACCGCCAATCGTGATGCCGAACGGCTATACATACCACTTGCAGGAGCTGGCGTTCTTCTCGTGGTTCTTCGGCGCGCCGTCCATCGGAATTCACGGATGGTTCTCCAATAACGGCACGTTCCTGACCGATGCCGGACCGGTTTGCACCACGACCGGAACGAGCACCGGCGGGCAGTAGTAATCGTTGCTGGTGTGGGTGAACAAGTCAGCGCTTTCGGCGGCAGCCGACGCTGCTGAAAGACCTTAATCAATCGAGCGTGTACGGCGGCGGCCTGGGACCTCGCGGTAATCGAGGGCTAGGCCGCCGTCGTGTTTTCAGCCGACCGAGCTTGCGTGCGCCGCGAGGAACCTGCAGCCGCCTTGTACTAATATGTAAAGGCCTTTCGAGCCATGGGCCGCGTGGCGCAAAAGAAAGCTGAATCCATTGGGAGATAAATTCGTGACAGCACGGATTGTTTCTTCACCATGAGGGCCGCACTGCAATATGCCATGCCCGCGGAAAGACAGGAGCGCATCGAACGGGCTTTGTTTCGCGGCGGCGACCTGACCATTCAAAATCCCGCCTACGTGCGCGTCTTGCGCGGAATCATGGAAACGCTGCTGCGAACAGATCTCGCGCCCCGCGACATAACCGTCACCGCCCTTGGAATCAGGGAACGTGCCGCGTCGGCCAACGTGGTGGCGCGCGAACCAGGCGTCGCTGCCGGCCTCGAAGAATACGCGTTCATCATGCGCAAGCACGGCCTGAAGGCGACGCTAAAGAAAGAAGATGGCGACGTGTTCAAAACGGGCGAGATTTTACTTCGCGCAGAGGGCGGGCAAAACAAGCTGCTGAGTCTCGAGCGTGTAGGACTGAATTTGCTGCAGCGCATGTGCGGAATCGCGACGACAACCTCGCGACTGCAGGAACGCGCACGCTGCCGCCGCTCGGCCACCCGAATTCTCGGCACGCGCAAAACTCCCTGGGGCCTACTGGATAAGCGCGCGATCCATTTGGGCGGCGGCGGCACGCACCGGCTCGGACTCGGCGACGGGATCGTGATCAAAAACAATCATCTGGCGCTGCTCGCGCGACGTGAAGAACAAGCCGTACCGCTCGCCGTCGAGAAGGCGTGGGCGGGCCGCCGCAACGCGGCCTTCATCGAAGTGGAAGTGCGCAGCGAGGAAGCCGCGCTCGCTGCGGGCCGCGTGTTCAAGCGTTTGCAGGCCGAAGAGGCCCCCAGCCCATTCAAGCGGAGAAAAGTTCGGGAATGTCCGTGCCTGATCATGCTCGATAACCTGATGCCGGAAGACGTCCGCAGCACCATCGTCAACATGCGTAAACAAAAAGTCTGGGACGCAGCGCTAGTCGAAGCCAGCGGCGGCATCTCCGAAACAAATATGGAACTCTACGCCGACGCCGAAGTGGACGCCATTTCCATCGGCGCGCTAACACACTCCGCACGAGCACTGGATCTAAGCCAGCGGATGGAGTGACGCGCTAGCCGTGAACCGCGCCTTTGTAGCGGCGTCCGCCGTGGCGCACGCCATCGACTGCGCAGCAGGACCAATGGTGGTCTAAAGACTGCCGCCACAAAAGCGCTGTACATGCGGAGTGCGGGTATCGCGAAAATGGGCGGCGAGTAAATCGCCCATTTTCGCTGTCCGCTGGAGCCTTAGACCTGCCCCAACCCGCCATCCACGTTGATCTCCGTGCCTGTCACGTACGAAGCGTCGGATGACGCCAGGAAAGCGACCACTCCCGCCACTTCTTCGGGCTGTCCAAGTCTTTTCAACGGAACCGCTGCGACGAGAGATGTGGCGAACTCGTCTATCTGCTCCTTCGAAAGACCGGTTCGTCCGAAGATGGGCGTTTCGATCGGGCCCGGAGCGACGGCGTTCACACGAATGTTGCGTCCTGCGAGCGCGACGGCGAAAGACTGTGACAGAGAACGCAGCGCCGCCTTGGTTGCCGAGTAAACGCTCGCGTTCGCAAAGCCTTTTTGCCCAGCCACGCTCGTATTCAGAATGATGGACGCACCGTCGTTCAGATACGGCAGCGCTTTCTGCATGGTGAAGTAGGCGCCCTTAGCATCAATGTCGAAGATTTCATCGAAGTGCTCTTCGCTGACGGCCTCCGGCAGCGCGAATTTCGCCACGCCCGCGTTCACGAACAGCACATCTATCTTCCCGAACTTCTTGCTGACCTCAGCAAAAAGCTTGTCCGTTTCGGCGAGCTTGGAGACGTCGGCTTGCACGGCCAGCACGTCTTTGCCGAGGAGTTTCACCGCCGCGTCGAGTGTTTTGCGGTCACGTCCAGAAATCGCGACGCGCGCGCCTTCATCCTTCAGACGCTTCGCGCTTGCAAGGCCAATTCCGCTGTTTCCGCCGGTAACAACTGCAACTTTCCCTTCTAATCTGTTCACAGACATCGATTCCTCCACCCCGTGGGGTTTGACATTCAATTCGATAACTGCAAGGCCGCTGTTCTTGGTTGTAAAAAGCAATCGCCCGCCGCGGATGAGGCCGCCACATTACTGCTTTAACCCTACGGCGAGTCTTCGATACTTAGATGAATGTCTAACTACTTGGTCGCAGCTAATTGCGGGTTCGTGATTTTAATGTCTCTGCGGGCCTAGTCCCAGAGCTGGAAGTCCGGTACACTGAAGCCGGTACAATGAATCGCGCGGATATTGAAAAAGTTTCAAAGGCCCTGGCCGATGAAACGCGCCTGATGATTTTCGAAGCCATTGCCACGCGGAAACGCATGAATTGCGGTGATATTGCTTCGCTGCAGGGCGTGACGCCAGCCACGGTCTCTCATCACATGAAGACGCTCATGGACGCCGGACTGATCGCCTGCCGCCGCAATGGCCAGTTCGTTTACAGCACCGCGGTTCCCGAGACCCTGAACGAGTACACTCGCTCGCTAACGAAAATCGCTCGTGGCAAGAAAAAGGCCAAGCGGCGCTGAACTCTTGCGGGATTTCTGGATTTTGCGCTAATATTTCCGCAGGCCAACTGTCCCGAAATGAACAATTTTGGCGTGAGGTGGGGCGATGACCCTGCGGCCGATCTCTCGATTCTGCACTCCGCGTTTCTCTTCCTTGCCGTGTAGCATTCTCGTGGTCGCAATAATTCTCGCCGCAAGTGTGCTCGTCTGCGCACCCAGCGCGCTTTGCCAAGCCGCGAAACTCACGGCCGCGACGACGATCGCTCCCGTCCCTGATTCGCCGCTGGAAATGGTCACAGTCCCTGCCCGACTCCTCACCTCGCAAGACGACCGCGCGGCCGCGCTCGAGCTTTTCGACCACGCTCGCCAAAACCTGTACCTGCACAACGGCGCGCCCTCATTCCAAATGAAAGTTTCCTTCATGTCCTCGGGACAGGCGCTCTACGAAGGCGACGGCGCTATGGAAGAAATTTCCTCCGGCCCTCGCTGGCGTTGGACGGCTCAAATCGGCAGCTCTTCGCAAACGCATCTTTCGCCCGGTGGCGGTGTGGTGTATTCGAGCAATCCTCGAGAGCCGATCCCGATGCGCGTGCAAATGGTCCGCAGCGCGATTTTTGCGCCGATCGCGCGTAATGTTGGCGGGGACGTGATCCGCACCGCCGAAGTGATGCGCGACGACAAGGAGCTCACTTGCATGTTGCTGTCAGCCTCCGCCCCGGATACTTCGGCCGCGCGGCAATGGTATGAAACTGAATATTGCTTCGACGCGGACAGCGGTTTGTTGCGCACCTGGTCCGAAGCCCCCGGCATTTACACGGACTACAATTATGCCGACGCGATTCACTTTGCGGGACGCACGATTCCGCGCGACATCACCGTGACCGAAGGAAACACGGCGATCCTGCAAATTCATGTTGATAGCCTGGAGCCGGCGGTCGGAGTGATGCCGGAAATGTTCCAGCCCACGCGCGCGATGCGCGCGGACGGGCCGGCCTTCGTGATCGACAGCCCGCAGCGATTTCCGATGCGCGTGGATCGCGCGCCAGAAGGCGTAGCGAGCCATGTGCTGCCGGTCATCATCCATGCCACTCTCAGCAATAGCGATGGACGAGTCCTCGAAGCTGAAGCCCTGCCCGGGTCCGACCCCGCGCTAGCCCAGGAAGCGCTGAACCTGATCGAGAAAACGAATTTTCAGCCTAATGGAATGCAGCAGGAAGTTTTCGTAAACGTGAAATATCACTTGCCGCAATAACCGCGAAGAAGCTTTGTAGCGGTCGCTGCACAACGCCGTCCAAACTACATAAAGGCGTGTGATCTCGAACGAAGCGTGCCGTTTGCGCCCCGGTGATTTCGCGGGGTGAGGCCTGCCTGCCGCAGGGGACCTCTCTTCGATTTTAGGATTCATCCAGGGCCACCCCCAGGTATTCCTGCGTCGCCCATATACACAGTTTCGCTCATCGTTCATCCCAGCCACCCTCAAGAAACTTGAGGGGTGGGGCCTGCGGCAGCGGCTCACAAATTCTCCATAGGAGCTATCGCAATGACCGAACAAATGAGATGTCGTAAATGCGGAAAGACCTTCGGGTCGTCCAGCGAGTTGCGCGAACACGAACGAAATTGCAAAGACGGTAGCCGGTAGGCGGCGACAACCAAGGGTACGCGGGCGGCTGCGTTCGTGGCTGCCTTTTTATTCTGTAATGCGCGATTCAGAATGACGTTATGTAGCGCTCCGACGAGACCAGCACGGGCAAACTTCTCCCAGGGAATTCGAAATAATACAACACTGAAGTGAAGGGAGAACACGATGAGGTTCCGAACCATAGCAAAAGCCGCGTTAATCAGCGCTCATCGGTGGCGCGCAGATTTCCGGTGATCAATTGCGCGAGCCATTTGTGCGGCGAACCTCCAGAGCAATTACTGGAACCGCGCCGCACGGCAGATTGGTGAGAAAGCGCAAGGTCCCGTCGCTCGCTTCGAACGCCAAACCCGCCTGATTCGAGCCTCCACGATACTCACCCCACGAGCGCGGCACCGTGGAAACACACTGCGCGTCGCCACTAAGCTGCGTAGCGTCTGGAGCGTGAGTATGTGACGCACGAGCATCGAAGGCATAAACCGCCCCATCCGTCGCCACGTTAATCTTCGCAGAAGCAAACCCAAGCGCCGCAATCCTCACAACAAGCCACTTCTTCGCCATGTTCCTCACCTAAGCCCTCCTTAAGTTGTTGGGCGTGCGGCGAGTGTCCGTCGGCCGCCACGCGCCGCCGAATTTAGAACGAATCGCGCCGCCGCGCGCGGGATTCAACATCGGCGCCGCTGAGTTTTGGAACATAAGCAGAAAATGATCCCGGGTTTCACGCAAAAGTACAACGTCAACAGGCTTGTGTACTACGAAGTAATCGAAAGTGTACATTCGGTGATCTCGAGGGAAAAACGCATCCAGGCCCGGCCGCGCGAAAAGAAGATCGCGCTGATCGAATCCTCCAATCCCAAATGGATTGACCTCCGCGACGCCTGCTGCCTCTAACGACACTATAAACAGCGCATGTCATCCCGAACGAAGTGAGGGACCTCGGTTCTCTTTGATGTTAGTGAGGGCAAGACGTGTTGCGTCAAGGCGTCGCGACAAGTGGCGTCGACGGGGTCGCGGTGGCACTGGCATCAACGCAAAAAGTAAGGTGGCTTTCGGCGGGAACAAAACATCTCACGGAAGGGCGGAACTGAATCCGCCCCCCGCGGGTGTGCGCGCGGCGCCCGGATTTTCATCCGTCGAGGATGGCTGCCGCGCGCGTGTGGAGCACAAACCCCGCTTACTTCTTGCAGGACTCGCTGACCATTTTCAGGTCAGTGACCAAAAGCATGTTGCCACCGCCTGCGTGCTCGCCAGCCTGGCCTCCGCCCGACTGCGCGGATCCATGCGGATCAGCTGAAGAACTGCTCGAAGGCGATTTCTCGCCCGCTGCCTTTCCCTGCGGCACTCTGCCAGTGACGGTAACCGTGTGGCCAACGTGCTCGCCAAGATTCACGTCCCTGCTGCGCAAGTGATAAGTCGTGCCGTCGTCAGCAGTCAGCATATAGTGGCCCGGCTTCTTCCCTGCTTGCAGACAGCCGGTGACAGTCGTGCTATTCGCGCTGGGCGTGTTGTCTTGGCCGGAGTTGCCGCTGGCCTGCGCCAGTAGCCGCGATGGCAGAAACGTTACGGCAGCCAGCAACGCCAATAAAGTACAAAACTTTCGCATCACGAATCTCCTTTTCGGGCGCTTTCTCGCCCACTTACCATTCGACGTCCCCTAGTAGACGAGGTTTCCACCGCGCCTCCAATCGGGTAAAACCCTGACGCGACGCCAAAAGCATTGCGTAGTTGTACGGGCACGCTGGATGAATCAGAAATTCCCTGCTCCGCCCATTTTTTGAATTGCGCGACGGAATGTGATCAGAAATAAAAAAGGAGCCTCGCGGGGGCGAAGGCTCCTGAAGGAGGGAAGCGGAGGGCCAAAGTCTTGGTGGAGAAGTGAGACGCAGGATGGGCCCAGCCCTTAGTATTTTTATTAATAAGGATTCCCGGCCTGTGCCTCACTTCTTCCAGCGGCATAGTCCCCGATAACCCTTTTTCGAGCCATACAGCGAACCCTGTAGATTCCGTCGGGATTTACCTTAAAAGAACGTAGGTTGGCGTCCGTAATTTGGACTCGAAAAAGGAATCGTCTGGTTAGCCCTAAGTAGAACTGAAGCAATAGCTTATAGTTGGCTTCAAGACAGAATCAGCAAGAACCGTCCGATGCCACATTCCTAAGGCCCACCCAAACATCCAATCTGGAATTGATGGAGGCAAGCTTTATGACACTCTACATCGTTGCCCTGCTCGTGTTGGGCCTGATGTGTGGCAGCGAACTAAACGTCGCGGCTTTCGCGCATCCCACGCTCAACCGCCAACCCCTCGAAACGCACATTCTTATGCGCGTGGCGTTCGCGCGAATGTTAGGACGCGTGATGCCTCTCTGGATGGCGGGCTCGACGCTTCTGAATCTCTTGTTGCTGCTACCCTTCGCGCAACTGGACCCAGAGGCCTGGCGGCTCGCGGCGCTCGCTTTCGCAATTCAAGCTCTCGCGATTCCCTTCTCCCTCTTCGGACCCGTGCCGATCAACAACCGCATCATTAACTGGAGGCCGCAATCTCTTCCCAGCGATTGGAAAGAGCAAGAGCATCGCTGGGATGTATATCACTGGCTGCGAACGTTCGGATTGATTGTGGCGTTCGCCGCGCTGATTCTCAGCGCCATGATCCATTGAGAGAAAGCGCAGCGAAATCTTCAGCGAACCGCCAGCCCATGTTGCTGCGTCGGCGGCGGCACGATGCCATTCAGTCGCAAGTAATAAACAACCTGGCCATAATGATCGGCGATATGCCAGACGGCAATCACAGCGATGCCGAGCTTCGTATTCGGACCGCCGTACCGTCCCTCCACGCGGTCCATCGCGTTTTTCTCGTTGATCGTTGCCAACACTTTGTTGCCGTACTCGAACGAATCGCGCAAATACTTCACCAACTCGTCTTTCGTTTTCGCCGGAGACGGCCCACCTTTCTCGCAACCGTCCGGCGCAGTCTTCCCTTCGATCTCATTGAAGAACGCGTAATTCGCGCAGGCCACGTGCTTCACTTGTTCGGCAAATGAACGCACACCCTTGAAATCGCCACTCGGCGCGTTGGGAATGTACGAATACTTATCGGCGGGCATCGCTTCCGCGACGGAAAGGAATTGGTCCTCAGTGTAGCTGAGAATAGCGCCTACGCTCTCCGCAGTCGTCTTGGGGATCGCCTCCTGCTGCGCGGATACGAGCGCGGCTGAAAACGCTGAGCCCATCAAGCAAGCAATAACAAATGCGGCGAGTGTGAATGAGAATTTCACGGGCATCCTCCAAACAATTAGAGCTTGCGGAAGAATACTCTCAGAACACCAAGGCCGGCACAAGAAACTCTGCCAGGAGGATGGTCGCGCACTGCGAATAGCTGCTGCGCGAACTCCGCGGTTGTGCCGCCGGCCATCCGGTCATCCATCCGCCGCCGCGATCACCGCACGCGCTGTCCGCCGCCGCAACAACCCCATCCCACAACCGAGCAATCGCCCGCACCCGGAACGGCGCCTTGCCTGCCAACTTATTGATAACACTAAACGTACCGCATGTTACGCTCGGTACGCGGCGTGCTTCAACAGCTGACGGAAATCCTTTTCGTCGTTGACCAGCTTGTTGAAAAGCATCTGCGAGGGTTGTGGGGTCGCGGCTTTTAGCCGCGAAATAAAGCCCATAAAAAACGGGGCTTTTAGCCCCTGAAGTTCTTCCCACTTCAACAAGCCCAAAAAGGGGCGTGCCCGTGGAAAACTTGCTGCAAGACATCCGCTTCGCTCTGCGCACATTCCTGAAAAATCCCGGCTTCACCCTTATCGCCATCATTACTCTCACGCTCGGTATCGGCGCCAACACCGCCATCTTCACGATTCTGGATTCGGTGCTGCTGCGCACGCTGCCGGTCCCGAACCCCCAGCAGCTCGCCGTGCTCACCGATCCGAACGCGCACGGCATGAGCAACGGCAGCCAGAGTGGCGATCGCCAACTGCTCGCTTATTCCGAATTCGAGTGTCTGCGCGACCACAACGACGTTTTCTCCGGCATCTTTGCCGCGGACAGTTCTCTTCCGGAGTTGCAAGTGACCATCCCGAACGCGCCTGACTCCGCAAATCCCGCCGCGAGCGCGCCCATACAAGACTCCGCGCGCTTCCGACTCGTCTCCGGCGACTATTTTCAGACGCTCGGCGTGCAACCGATCATCGGTCGCGCATTCGGCCTCGAAGTAGACCGCACGCGCAACGCGTTCCCCATCGCCGTCATCAGCCACGGATTCTGGGGCCGCCGTTTCAATCTTGATCCACAAGTCCTCGGCCGCAAAATTGAAGTCAACAGAACGTCATTTGAAATTGTCGGCGTCGCCCCTGCAGGATTTTCCGGCGAATCCGTCGGGGAATCGCCGGACGTGTGGGTTCCCGCCACGATGCAGGCCGCAGTCTATCCGGGCGTTGACCTGCTCACTCCATTCCCCGACGGGAATATTGATCAGCACATGTGGCTGCAAGTAATCGCGAGGTTGAAGCCGGGCGTAACGGTGGCCCAGGCCAAGGCAGCCGTGAATGTGCCGTTCCAGGCTTACATTCATTCATCATTCGCAGGTCAGACGCTTTCCGGCGAAGAGTTGAAGGCCTACGCCAAGCAGAATATCAAATTGCAACCCGGTGCTCGCGGCGCGTCTACGGTGCGTGGCGCGTTCGGCGAGCCGCTGAAGCTACTGATGGCTCTCGTCGCGCTGGTGCTGCTGATCGCCTGCGCGAATCTCGCGAACTTGTTTCTCGCGCGCGGCGCCGCGCGGCAAAGGGAATTTGCCGTGCGCCTTTCCATCGGCGCAGGACGTGGCAGGCTGATCCGGCAGGTGCTCACCGAAAGTTTTCTTCTCGCGTTCATCGGTGCGGTCGCGGGCCTGATTTTGGCGCAGTGGGCCGACGCGCTCATGCTCCGCATGGTCTCGGGCACCGGGCCGTTTGCCGTACAACTATCGCTGCGGCCCGACGCGCGCATTCTCGCGTTTACGTTGGGCGTCGCCGCCCTTACGGCGACTTTATTCGGATTGGCTCCCGCGCTCCGCGCCACGCGCATTGACCTCTCGCCGATGCTGAAGTCCGGAACCACCAGTTCCAGCACCGAAGCACTCCATCACCGCTTTCCCGTGGCGAAGATTCTAGTCGTCGCGCAGGTTTCCGTTTCCCTGGTACTGTTAGTCGCTGCGGGATTGTTCGTTCACAGCCTCAAGCGCCTGAACAACGTGAACCTCGGTTTCAACTCGACGCGCCTGATCCTGTTCCGCATCGCGCCGCTTCCCGCGGGATATAAGGACGCCGAGATTCCGCTGCTGCTTCAGACTCTGCTCGACAAATTCAAAACCGTACCCGGCGTCGACGGCGTTTCGCTTTCCGCCGACGGATTGTTCAGCGGTGCCGAGGAGGGCGATCCGATTGCCGTCGAGGGTTACACGCCGAAACCGGGTGAGGAGATGGACTCGCGCTTTGATCACGTTGGCCCGGATTATTTTTCCGTAGTCGGCATACCAGTTCTCTACGGACGCGGGATTCAGCAGCACGATAGCGCGCCGGTGGGAGGCAAAGCGCCGCGCGTCGCTGTGATCAATCAGACGTTCGCGAAACACTTTTTCCCGAATACGAATCCGATCGGCAAGTGGGTGCGCGATACCTACCCGGGCAATCCTTCCGACGCCGAGGTCGTGGGCATCGTAGGCGACGCGAAGTACCGCAACCTGCGGGAGGAAACGCCACCGCGCGTTTACGGTCCCGTATTCAATCCCTTCTGGCCGCAACGAGCCACTTTCTTCGAGGTGCGAACCAGAGGCGACCTGGCCGGCGTCACGAGCGCGCTGCGCGCCGTGGTTCACGAAGCCAATGCTGCGATTCCGGAAATTGAAGTCCACACCATGCCATCACTAGTGCAGGACTCGCTGCACTCCGACTATTTCGTCGCGCGGCTCGCGTCGGCATTCGGTTTGCTGGCGATCGTCCTGGCCGGCGTGGGACTTTACGGCATCATGGCGTTCACCGTCGCGCGCCGCACTCGCGACATCGGCATTCGCATGACGCTCGGCGCTAGCCCCGCGACCATCCTTCGCCAAGTCCTGCGCGAGACCGTGACGCTGATGCTCATCGGCATCGCCGTGGGCGTTCCCATCGCGCTAGGCGGCACGCGCCTGATTCGCAGCATGCTCTTCGGACTCGGCGTCGCCGATCCCATCGCCTTAGTGGCCGCCTGCATAATTCTCGCCGCCATCGCCGCCGCAGCCAGCTACATTCCCGCGCGGCGTGCTTCGCGAGTGGATCCGATGGTCGCGCTGCGATACGAATAGTCACGTGATCGTAAACTGAAATTGACGACTACTGACGAGCATATGCCTCGACACATCCCCGGTGATTGGCTACAATCCCCCGCATGAGATTATCCGCTCGCAATCGTTTGGTTGGCAAAATCGTAGAGATTCAGCTGGGAGACATCATGGCTCACGTCGTGGTGGAAGTCGGCGACAACCAGGTCGAGAGCGTCATCACACGCCGCAGCGCTGAAGAATTGAAACTAGAAGTCGGCGACACGGTTGCTGCCGTGATCAAATCCACAGAAGTCATGCTGCAGAAGGCCTAGCTTCCCTGACCTGCAGTAAGTCTCGGTCGGTACCCAAGAGTCTTTGTAGGTCAGCCGTGACCTAACGTCAGCCAAATTCAGACAGCCTTAGCCGCTGAAGTTCCCTTCCGCAGTTCAGATGCAGGTGCAGTCACTTGCTCGCCTGTTCTCATCATTAACTACCCCGACCTAACCTGGCCTGGCGGCCTTGAGTCACTATGTCCACACCTGTCAATCATTTGCGGACACTTCTCCAGATTAGCCGCTCCATGACGATAGTTAGGAACGAATCGGTACTTCCCGGCTATTGCCCCTTATGCCGCCAACATACAATATGAGGACCGATAGCCGGGGCGGGGCCAAGCCGCGGGACGTAGCAGCGTTACGTCCACACGATGCGAACCGGCTCAGCGCTGTAGTTCGGGCCCTCGGGGGGCAAAATCGCAATGCCGCAAATCTCATCAAGCCGCTTGAACTTGAATGAATAAGGATTGCCCAGGTTTGTGTTAAGCGCTCAACCCACTCCGCTGGAAGTTCCCGTGACGATTCAAGGCGCGACGCCCGTCGACGGCTCGGATCGCCGCGAGCTCTTCACCGAGACCACGAAAACTACGCTCACCTTCGAAAATGGCGCGGTCGTCAGCCTGAAGGCGAAAGTTGCTCCGGGCCAATGCCTCTTTCTTCGCAACGAGCAGTCCGGGCGCGAAATTCTGTGCAGGGTGCTGGAATATCGCAAGGGTGGTCCGGCAGGCTACACCGACCTTGAATTCACCTCGCGCGATCCGGGATTTTGGGAAGCTCCCGCCTCAAAACCTGCTGCCATCGCGCAGAATCAGAATAACGGCACGCGCGCGAATGTTCCACCACCGACGGAAAATCACGTCGCAGCACCGAAGCAGGAATCGCTTGCGCCAATAGGCGACGAAGCCCCCGCGAATGTTCCACCGACTGCCGCACCGGAGCCCGCCGCTGCTTCGTCTACCTCCACGGCTGCGACGCCCCAACCCGCAGATGACGCGGACTGGAACGAAGCCAAGGACGCGGAGTTAATGGCCGCGCTAGCGCTGATGGCCGGCGACGCCAAGCCGAAGCCCAAACCAGAATCCGCAGCACAAGGAAAGCAAGCAAAAGGACAAGAGGCCGCGTCCGAGAAGGCGTCACAGCCTGATGAAGCCGGCTCCGACGCCGCAGTCCAGTCAAACGTAATTTCGATCCTGACTTCCCTGCGCGGCAAGATCCGCGAGTTCAAGCCAGGAAAAATTACAATCGCCGCGTCGGTTCTGATCGTAGCGATGCTAGGCCTATCGTGGCACGCAAAGCGCAACGCTTCGCTCAACGCAACCCGTCACTCAGCAGCATCGGCGCAGCCCGCAGCAGCGCAGACATCGCAAGCCCCCACCGCGCCCGCTGACACCAGTGCTGCGGCCACAACAAACCCAGCACCAGCGGCCAGCAACACGACCAACGCCCCCGTCGCGCCAGCGCAAACAACCGACAAAACTCAACAACCGACGCTCGCGCAAGCTTCTAGCGACCCGACCGCGCCAAGCAAGAACAATTCCGATGGCCCAGTCGTAGTCGAGCAGGAAACAAAACATAGTAAACCGAAAGAGGTGAACACGAGCGTCGGAGAAACGATTCCCGCAAGGATCATCTCGCAGGCTCCGCCCGCCATTCCGTCGTGGGCCAAGGGACTCGACCTCGATCCGGTCGTACAGCTCGATGCTGTGATTGACGCGAACGGCAACCTCAAGGCAACGAAAGCGCTCTCCGGCCCGCGCATTCTGCAAGGCGAAGCAAAACGAGCCGTCGCGCTATGGATTTTTGAGCCAGCCCTAACCGAGGGTAAGCCCACCACCACCCACATGGTCCTCACGGTCGAATTCCAAAGATAACCCCAACCAGTGCTGTCCCATTAAAAGTCGAACAGATTCAATTGCATACAGGACTCGTCGTCCGGGAACTCGTCGCTGAAGTTGGAAAACCCTTCTAAAATGGGGGTTTTCTCGAAAGCGGTCACGCTGAGAATCTGCAAGATTTTGTAGAGGCTCAACTCCAGCCCCAGTTGCTTTTTGACAATCGCCACCAGCACGTAAACGCAGACGGCCACCCAGACTTGAGTCTTCACCGCGTTCTCGCTGGTGCCATAGAACGCCTTGATGCGCAGGTGCTGTTTGATCCAGCGGAAGAACAATTCCACCTGCCAGCGTGCCCGGTACAGTTGGGCGATGGTCAAAGCGGAGAGAAGAAAATTGTTGGTCAGGAAGGTGAGTCGTAAGTCCTTCTCGACATCGAAATAGTGGATGCGCCGCAAGGGATCGGGATAGCGCTTGGCAGTGCGAACTCCGGTCAACAGAATGGTTTGGTCGCAACGCAGTCCGTCGGATCGTTCGACAGGGCGCGAATAGCGACGGTAGAACTGCAGATCTTTCCTGGCGCGCGTGATGAAGAAGGCGCAAGCTTGGGTAAAGATATACAGGCGAGCAAAGTCCACATAACCGCGATCGAGCAAGTAAAACGACCCGGCTTCGAGAAGCAACTGGTCCAGAAGGTTGACGTCGTTGACTTGGCCCCCCGTCACATAAACATTGGTCGGAATGCTGCCTCGCAGGTCCAGCAGGGTGTGCAGTTTCACGGCACTCTTGTGGCGGCGGAATTTTCCCCACGGAAAAAGCGCCAGGCATAAATCGATGGTTGTGGCGTCGAAGGCATACACGGTCTCGGACAACTCTACTCCGAAAGGTTCGTCGCGATAGAGATCGCGGGCGGTGGCAATCAGGATCTGAGCGAAATCGGCATAGATGCGCCAGTCGCGATGCTCGTTGGCGTGTGCCAAGGTATTGCGAGAAACTTGGCCCCGGAAGCCCATGTGATAAAGCTTGGGTTGCTGGGCACGCAGACAGGCTTCGATATCGCGGAGACTTTCGCGATAAGTGAGTTGCGCGAAGGCCAAGCAAAGGAACTGATCCCAGCAGGAGAATTCTTTGACGTAGCGATTGCCCTGGTAGCGATCGACGCAAATCTGAAACTGGTAAGTCGGGAGGAAGTTCACGAGCTGAGAGAAGACGGTTCGGCCAAGATTCATCCACTGCCTCCAGAACAAGCGAGGAAGCAGTAACATGAGGCCAAACGAGAAGCAAAAAATTGAAATCAAAAAACTTCACTGGGACCCTTTACCTCCACTCATTCAAGCAGTTACAGCGGACTACTCAGACTTTCTTGGGACAGCACTGAACCCCAACACCTAAAACGAGCGCGTCGACGCAGGAGATCAAAAAAGGTTAGACCGGCAGCGCTTCCACAACAACCAAATCCGTCGAAGTCGGCACCACCCGATTCAGACGGAAACCCGCGCCCCCCAGTAGCTCGCCATATTCCTCGATGGTGCGTTCCCGTCCGCCGGTCAAGAGAAGCATCACCACATCAAGAAGTTTGCCCGTGGACGGCAGGTTCGCCTCCGGCAGCGCCCATTCCACAAGCACCAGGGCTCCGTCTGCTGGAACCGCGCGGCGACAGTTCACCAGAATGGTGTGAGCATGTTCGTCGTCCCAATCGTGGATCACGTGTTTCATCACGTAAGCCCGGCAGCCGGAAGGGACCTCGCGGAGAAAATCGCACGGCAACATCGCGCTGCGGTTCTTCAGTTCCCCGCCCAGAAAGCCGCGCTCCGCCGCGCGCTCCAGCACGTGCGGCAGGTCCGCCAGAGTACCGGCCAGTCCGGAATGTGCCTTGAGGATGGCCGCAAGCAGCACTCCATTGCCACCTCCTACGTCCATGATGTTGCCCCAACGGCCAAAGTCGTACGCGCTAGCGACCGCTGGCCCGAGAAGCGCGGAAGAGTCCGTCATCGCGTCATCAAAGATGCGTGCGAGTGCGGGATTTTGTTGCAGGAACTCCCAGCCATCCATGCCCAACACTTTGGATCTGGCCGGCTTGCCGGTCTGAACGCTATAGAGAATTTCGCCAAAAGAGCGAAAATAATTTTCGGTTCCCCAGAAAATCACCATGGACCGCATCGAACCAGGCACCCCGCTGCGGAGATAGCTCGACGTCGGATTGTTGGCGAAAGTCCTCGGCACGGTTTCCTCGAAGATTCCTCTGCTCGCCAGGGCGCGCAGCACCCGGTATAAAGCGGACTCATGCACTTCGAGTTGCTTCGCAAGGTCTCTCGTTTTGCGCGGCCCGTCATTCAGAAGGTCCGCCACGCCTAGTTGTGCAGCGGCGTAAAGAGCCTGATGCAAGACCAGACCATCTCGCACGCGCAGCAATTGAAAGGGACCGGCAGGCGAATTCGCTTCTGCTGTCATTGCCCTCCTCTGGTCGGGGCTACCGCCGCAATGGGTGGCGCGACATCCGCCGAATGCGGCGTCCTCACGCGATAGCGGTATGGTCCCAGGCTAATCATCAAAAGCATCGCCGAGAACGCCGCAACGGAAAACCCTGCGAGCGGCAGCGAATAAGAACCTGTTTTGTCGAAGCCTAGGCCCATCAAGTAAGCTCCTATGCCTCCGGAAACGCCAAAGACAGCCCACAGCCAGCCAAAAATTTCGCCGAACGATCGCAATCCAAAATAGCGGGTGGTCAAGTACCCAACGATATCCACCTCAGCGCCTATTCCCAGGCCAACCAGCAAAGAAGCAACGCATGAGAACCATATCGAATGGGCTGTTGTAAGTATGGCCGCGCCAATCGCCACACCAGCGAAAAAAAGCGCCGCAACCCGCGGAGCGAAGAATTGGTCCATCAAGTAGCCGCAGCCAACTCGCCCGAAAAGCAGTCCAACACCGAAAAGCGCACTGACAAACGCTGCCGTCTGAGCCGTGTTGCCCCGGTCGGTCAGTATCGCGGGCAAATGAATGAAGCACGCATGCACGCTTGCGGTAACCAGGCCCAGCGCGCAGGCCAGGCTCCAGAATTCCGGCGTGCGTAAAGCCTCGCGCACCGTCAACCCTTCTTCATGCACCCGGATGGGAGTCGCCATGTGAGGTTCTTCCGCGCCATCGGGCAGCAATCCCATGCTTTGCGGCTTCTCTTTCAGGAACGCCGCAACCACCGGCAACGGCACCAGCAAAATCGTCAAACCGAAAATGCTGTAAGTGTGACGCCATCCGAAAACCGCTACAAGACGCTGCGCCACGGCCGGCATGACAATTGCCCCGAGGCCCATGCCGAGCATCATCAGGCTCAGGGCCAATCCCCTGCGCCGGTCAAACCATCGCGAAACCACATCGGTGTATGACATCACTCCCGCGCCACCAGAAACGATGCCCAACGCCAAATAAAATAAGTACAGCTCCCAAATCGCATTCGACAACATGCTGCCCAAAACCAGAATCAGGCCCAGCACGATGGTGAACGGAATCAGTACCCTGCGCACGCCATAACGGTCCACCAATCTTCCCGCGATCGGGACGCACAGAGCCGCCGTGAGGTTGTGACATGTGAATGCGAGCGAAATGCTGGAACGCCCAGTGTGAAACTCTTGGCCAATCGCCTTCGCAAATATCCCGAAGGTGAATACAATGAGCGTGGCAGTGTTGAGGAACAAGCTGAGAGCAGCCGTTAAGGCTACCCACCATCCGTAAAACACCCGGGGGCGAGCATGTTCGGCGCTCATCCGATTCCCTGAAAGTAAGCTAAGGGATCGTCCGGAAGCAGTTGAAGCAGACGATATACCCGCTATCACCCGCAGTCAACGTAACCCGTTTATCCTGCGTTTAACTTCGCTATGACATGGTTACCGGCGGTCCAAGCAGGTCTCAACACTCTGGAGGGTTTCGATGTCAAAGAACAGCATTCGCGCGTGCGCTACCTTCGCGCTGCTTCTAGTCGCCGTACTCACGCCTTCCCTTCTCGCTGCGCCGCAAACCTCCGGAGGCTCCGGCTATCATCTAGTCAAGAAAGTAAAACTGGGCGGCAGCGGCGGCTGGGACTATCTCGAAGTTGATCCTGCCACGCATCGCCTGTTCATCTCTCGCGCCACTCATGTCATCGTCGTTGACCCCGAACAAAGCAAAATCATCGGCGATATTCCTGATACGCAGGGCGTCCACGGCATCGCCTTTGCCGACGAATTCAACAAAGGCTTCACCACCAACGGCCGCACCTCCGATGTCACTATCTTTGATCTCACCTCTCTCAAGGCTCTCGGCAACGTCAAGACGGACAAGGACACCGACGCCATTATTTACGACACATTTTCCAAGCGCGTTTTCACTTTCAACGGCGACGCCAACACCTCCTCGGCCATTGACGCTGCTTCCGGAAGACTCGTCAGCACCTTCCCTCTCGGCGGCGGTCCGGAATTCGGCGCGTCCGACGGCAAGGGTAAAATCTTCGTCAATCTCGAGGACAAGAGTTCTCTCGTAAAATTCGACGCCAAAACTCTCAAAATCGAAAACACTTGGCCGCTCGCTCCATGCGAATCTCCCTCCGGCCTCGCCATTGACGCAGCAAACGAAATCCTCGTGGTCGGCTGCCACAATAAACTGATGACTTTCGTTGACGGCAATTCCGGAAAGGTTCTCGGCACGGTTCCCATCGGCGAGCGCGTTGACGCCAATCGCTTCGATCCCGGCACCGGATATGCCTTCGCTTCTTGCGGCGACGGCACACTCACCATCGCCCACGAAGATTCGCCCACACAATTTTCACCAGTGGAGACGATTCAGACGCAGCGCGGAGCTCGCACCATGGCAGTTGACTACGCCACGCACACCGTCTACCTAGTCACCGCGGATTTGGGCCCCGCACCGCCAGCCACCAAGGAGAATCCGCGTCCGCGCCCGTCCATCATTCCCGACACGTTTACGCTGCTCGTCTACGGCAAGTGACCGCGACCTCGCCGCGTCGATTTTAAGGGATCGGAGCTTTAGCTCCGACACAAAGCTCGCCACATCATGAGGGGGGCTTCACCCCTGAGGCAGGATTTTGACTTCCGAAAACTGTTCAGCGGCTGAACTAACCGAATCGGCGATTGCCACACGAGCCATTAACGCACGTCTGCATAGTCACGGTGGCGCGGAATCAAAATGCGGCGGCTACTCGTATCGCAGCGCCTGCGTCGGCGTAATCTTGCACGCTCGTCGCGCCGGCACGTAGGCCGCCAGCATGGTCACCAAAAATAGTGACGGCACCACAATCACATAAGCCACAGTGTCGACTCCGCCGGCATTGAACAGCATGGCATTCATGAATTGTTCGACGGCGAATCCCATTGCCAGCCCAATTGCGGTTCCAATCCCGACCAGCACGAGGCCCTTGCCCATCACCAGGCGCAACACGTCCGCACTTGCCGCGCCAAGCGCCATGCGTATGGCGATCTCGCGCGTTCTGCGGCTCACGTTGTAGGCCACCACTCCGTACAAGCCGGCAATGGCCAACAGAAGCCCCACGACACCCATGCTGCCCACCATTTCGATCGCGATGCGTGGCCCCCTGACGACCTGATTCAGGTACAAATCCTCGTAAGTCCTGGTCTGCAACATCGGCAGGTTTGGATCGAGCGCGAGGACAACGTCCTTCACCGGCTGCACCAATTGCAATGGGTCGCGGTCGCCGCTCGAACGCAGCAGCAAAGTCATTTGCGCGATGGGATGCTGAGCCAGCGGCATATACACAAAATCCATCGGCCCTTCGGTGGTGCTTTGATATTTGATCGTCTGCGCGACGCCAACGATCTCCACCAGCGCGCCGGCGCGGCTATCGAAACGAATGTGTTTGCCCACCGCATCGGCGCCCGGCCAATAGTGTTTGGCGAACTGCTCATTCACCACGGCCACGCGCGGCGCCTCCGCGGTATCGGACGCACGAAACCCGCGGCCACGCAAAATCGGAATTCCCATGGTTTCGAAATATCCTTCATCCACCGTATCCATCGTTGCGCTGAAATTCTCGCGATCCGGCGGCATCTGAAACCCGTCCGGCACGAACGCCACGCCCTCAAACCCGTTCTGTCCCAGCGGAACGTTTTCCGTAAGCGCGTCGCTCGCAACCCCGGGCGCTTGCCTCACGCGTTCAGCCAGCAGTTTGTAGAACTGCTGCGTCTGAGCTGCGTTGTACTGCGCTAGACGCGGGTCAAACATGACCATCAACAAATGATCTTTCGCGAAACCGGTTCCTTCGAGAAAGCTCTGCTCGAAACTCCGAGCCATCAGGAAAGCGGCCGTCAGTAACATCAAGGACGTGGAAACCTGCGCCACCACCAACGCATTCCGGCTCCACAAGCGTTTGCGGCCCGGCACGTCCACGTCGGCCGACTTGAGTCCGTTCACCAGGTCCACGCGTGTGCTTTGCAGTGCAGGCGCCAGTCCGCAAAGGAGCGCGCTCAACACCGACAGCGCCAGGCTCGCCAGCAGCGCGCGATTATCCATCTGGAATGGCACGGCCGCCGGCAGCTCGGTCATAAAAATGATGCTCTCTTTTGTGTGGAACCACTCGACGATGCCGTAGCCGATGACCATCCCGGCCAATCCGCCGAGCATCGCGAGAACCAGGCTTTCGGTCAACAACAGCCGAATCAGCCGGAGCCGCCCGGCGCCCAGCGCCAACCGCACCGCGATTTCATGCGTTCGCGTACGCGCACGGCTGAGCAGAAGCCCGGCAACGTTCGTGCAGGCCACCAACAAGACGGCGAGCGCCAGGACCATGAAGATCACGCTGAATTTCCAATTGACGTCATCAGCGCGAGTCCGCATTTCGAACTGCGTGTGTATCGCCGCGCCGCGGCTTCGATTTTGCTGCGGGTAGTCGCGCTCGAAGTTTTTCGCCAGCACGGTGAGTTCATTCTGCGCCTGTTCGAGAGTCGTGCCTGGTTTCAAGCGCGCCGTCACGTTCAACTCGCGATCGTCGCGGTCCTCGAAGAAATTCTTCTGCATGTTCGTCGAAAACACCCGCGCCATCGCCAGCGGCACGTAGAAATCCGGATGCCCGACGATGTCCATCCCCGGGAAAGTCTCCGGAGCGACGCCAATCACGGTGAAGTCCGTGCCGTTCAGCCGAACAATCCGGCCCACGACGGCGGGGTCGCTCGCGAACTCGCGCCTCCAGAATTCCGGGCCGAGCACCACCACGGCATCGCGGCCCGGCACCTGATCTTCTTCTTCCCGGAACCCACGCCCCAGCCGCGGCTCCACTCCCAGCACGTGGAAATAATTGCCCGAAACCATCATGCCGCCCCTCACCCGCGGCGATGCTCCGGGCTCGGCGCTGAAGCCGACCGGCTCCATATCCGCGTTCGCGATCACACCGTCGTAACTCTTCGCCTGGCCGCGGATGTCCAGGTATTCGCGATAGGAAATGTCCTCGAAACTGCTATCGTGCGTGGTAGTCACTAAAGTGACCAGGCCGCTGGGACGCGGCACGGGATAAGGCCTGAAGATCAGCGCATCCACCATGCTGAATGTCGCCGCAGTCATCCCGATCCCCAGCGCCAAGGTGATCACGACGAACAAAGTAAGTCCGGGCGTACGCCGCAGACTCCGGATCGCGAAGCGAACATCCTGCGCGACATTTTCGACAAACTGCAGCCCGCGCGCGGCGCGGTAGTCTTCCTTCATCGCCTCCACCGCGCCAAATTTCAATCGGGCTTGCCGCCGCGCCTCCGCGGGCGACAACCCGGCGCGAATGTTTTCTGCGGTCTGCAGCGCAATGTGTTCCTCGATCTCTTCCCGCAATCGTTGTTCATCGCGCCGTCGCGTCACAAAATTCTTTAGCCTCGCAAAAAAACGTCTCAGAGATTTCATGGCAAATCCTCCGCCTTCGCTTCGAAGAACCGCCCGATGATCGCCGCCGTTTTTTCCCAATCCTGCGTCTCGACCTGCAGCTGCTTGCGCCCTTCGCGCGTCAGCCGATAGAAGCGCGCCCGGCGATTATTCTCAGAGGCGCCCCACTCGGACGCGATCGCGCCCTCCTGCTCCAGCTTCAACAGCACGGGATACAGAGTCCCCTGATTCACCGCCAGCAAGTCGCCGCTGATCTGCTCGATGCGCCGCGCGATTCCGTAGCCGTGCAAGGGTCCCAGCACATCCAGCGTCTTCAGGACCATCAATGCCAAAGTTCCCTGCAGCACATCCGTTTTCTGTTTCATGCCCACCTTCACCACCTCGCCATTTGGGTTTCCCACAGGAAGATGCCACACTTCCTTTGGGAAAGCAACAGGAAAGTCGCATACCTCCCACCGCCTAGGGCGGATTCTTCTTATTCCGTACCGTTGGCGCGTTCACCGAGCTGTGTTATCCGATTGTAATGACGACCGAGAAAGTGAACGAGGTCAGGGTCATCGTCGGCACGAACGCCAAGACGGCAGCAGCCTATGATGCAAGAACAGGGGATCGGGCATGGATCCGCTGGCTGGATGGGCCTTCGGTATGTGGGCCGCTCACTTGCCGAGGCCGCTTGGCAGTCATTACAGATTCGGTTTACCTGCTAAGACCCGAAAACGGAAAAGTCGTGCGCAGGTTCTGCTGGAAGGGCGACGGCGTCCGCCACGCCGACTCCAGCGCTACGGACATCATTGCCATTCTGAGAGGGGCTTGGCCGCCCGATGGAAATGTCAGACTGGTTCACCTGAATGAAAGCGGGATTCGCTTCACCGAGACTTGTCGAGCGTTCGTCGCATTCTTGCGCTATGCACCTGAGACGAAATTAGTTTATGTCTCCCATCTGGAAGGGATTGACGTTCGCCACTCTCGCACTGGAATCTTGGCGTTTAAGCTTGAGCGAAAAAACCGTCCCGCGGGAAACGGGTCTGTCGATGTAAAACACAACACAATCTATGCTCTCACCAGCGATGGGTACGTTTACGCCCTCCGGCATCCCCCGGTCTGAACAAGACGTCAGGTACCGATGAGTCTCAACGCCTGGTAAAACACGTTCACCGATTTACTTGGCGCGATTTCCACCACGGCTGCGCACGCGAACCGAACTGGTGTGCTGCGCCGTTTCTCAGTATGATGCCCGGCAAACAACGTCCAGGAGTTTGCCCCGTGAAACGCTTCCTCATCACATCAGTCGTCGTGCTGCTCGTTGTCGTGCTTGTCGTTCCCGCCGTGCGTATGCGCGGGTCTTCGATGCCTTTCAATGTGGGCATCGTGAAAAAGAGCGTAGTGTTCCTGTATTATCCAAAGGCTGGAACAGTTGAAGTCGGCACCGGCTTCCTGGTTGAAATTCCCTCGAAAGCCGACCCCACGCGCAGCAGTGTGGCGGTCATCACGGCGCGACACATCGTGGATCCGCAGTGGGCGGGCTGCTCCTGGAAGAACCCGCAGCAGATTTATGCGCGAGTCAACGTGAAGAATTTCAGGGTCGGCCAGCAAGCGGACGCTACAGACGTAGTTGCGTTCGATCTCGTGAACGCCGGAAAGAATGTGTGGTGGGCTCACCCTAACGAACGTGTGGACGTAGCCGTAATTCCGGTTTCCGCCACCCACGTCGAACAGCTCCTGCAGAACGACGTCCACCTCATTCCCGTCGCGGACTTCGCCACCAAAGCCGAGACCGAAAACTACAAAGTCGGCATCGGCGACCAGATTGTCACCGCCGGCCTGGTACCCGCGCTGCTGGACACCGAACGCAACTATCCCGCTTTCAAGTTCGGACGAATTTCCAATATCCCCGAAGAGCCCATCAACATGAAGTGCACGCAGGCGGACAAAGCGCTGCCTCGCAACGTGTGGCTACTCGCTGGAAATTTCGTCGGAGGCAATAGCGGCTCGCCGGTTTACCTGCTGCCGCCGCAGCCTTCTGCCGTGCACCGCGTGATGCTCATCGGAATTCTGGCCGGCTCAATCCCAGACGTGGACCTCGGCCAAATGGTCCCATCCGATTATGTCTTTGATGTCATCCAGGCCCACTACCCCACCGCCAACCTGTACCGCGGCCGCACCGAGCACAGCATCATGAAGTGAGCTCGCGATGTTTTAGTTTGCTGTGAACCGAGCGTCGCGACGAAATCGGCGTGCGCGTCAGGAGTTCGGTCGCGGCTGCATGGCCATCGCCACGAGCGCCCCGATCAGAATCGCCGGAAAAAGCTGACCCGTGATGGCCTCCGCCGTGGTTAGAGAACGCGCGAATGGATGCACCGGCGTGATGTCGCTGCCGATGGTGGTCAGCGTGGCAAAACTGAAGTAGGTAAGCTTCGAGGTGAGTTGGTCCAAATCCGCAGGCGCGGAAACGAACTGGAAAGCCCCGGGCCGCAGCTGCTCGAGAAACTGAAAGGCAGACGCCCAGGCCATGCCCAGAAGCAGGTAAGCGCAGACTCCCCCCTGGATGCGGCTCCAGGTCACCGGCCCCGTGCGAAACATCACCAGCAATACAATCCGCACATAGAGCAGCAGCGTGATCGTCGCTAGCACGCTGCCGAACAGATGCAGAAATGGCGTTGGATGCAAACGCCCGGCCGCCAGCACCACAGCAGTGCCAAGGACGGTCGCGATCACAAACGCTCTGAAAAGCCGGCTCGGATTTGCGGCGATGGCGCCGTAAATCATCAACACCTCGACGATTACCTCGAAGAAAATTCGTCCCCGAAGCCCCGCTTCGCGCAAAGGGGTGACCACAAATATAAGAATGGTCACGGAGATCGTAACAAGCGTGAGCCCCAAGTCGCCGGACCAGAACTCGCTCATGTCCAATCGCAACCCGGTTTTGTACCGAGTGATTGTGTCGTCACTCACAAAGCATCCCTCCGCGGAACTACCAATCGAGCGGAATTATAGCCACGACCAAAGGCGACCCACGCAAAATCATACGAAGCGCGATTTTCCAACTCCGATAACGCGGCTCATCTTCCACCGGGGAGCACACCCCGAGGGAGGGGCGTGGCAAGCTCTGTTAGTTAGGATCGACCACTTTTTATTGCAACAAAGAGAATCACCGCTCCTACGGCTACAGCGAAGGGCGCAAACACAGAACCGTGCCAATAATTCTGATAGTGCAGTTTTCCTTGGAGCAGCGTCACAACACCCAAGGCCATCACTAGCGCTCCCGCAAATCCGAAAAAAGCTCGTTCTTTCAATGCCCATCGCTGGGGCTTGGCGTTTGACCTTTTCATCGGGCACCAAGATACCAGAATAGCGACCCCTATTTCAGGGGAGGCTGTCACTGTCTCGCTCCGCTGCGATACCCTTCCAGGCTCCAAATGTCCTGCGCTTCCACATACCTCAGCACGTACCGGTCGCCTCCCTCGACGCGCACACGGAAAAACGTCTCGCCCGGCGAATACCACCGGTCTTCGACCTCCACAATCTCGCGCGTCTGCCCGCCCAGAGTCAGCCGCCTTGGACGTTCATTCGCGCGGTACCCTGCGTAGCATTCAACTCCCACTTTTTTCATCGCCAGCCTCGGCGTCTTGCCTGACCGCCTCCGCTCACGCCTACTTGCGCATTTCGTATGAGTTCATGCCGGAATCATGTCTCCAAAGCTAGCGGTCGTTTGAAACGGGTGATCGCCGAACTGAAATCGGCGCTTCGGGGCACCATCCGCTAGTCTGCCTGATACACTTTGGCACATGAAACCCTTATGCGTTTTGATATTCCTTCTTCCCTTGACGGCTGGACCGTTGCATCAGGACAATCCCACTCCGAAATCCATGCCGACCATCCCCAGCCTTCCGGACGTGAACCCTCAATTGCTCCGCCTTGCCGTCCAGGACCAGTCGGACCGCGGCAACGACCTGTTCTCTGGTAAACAGCTCAAGACACCGCCAAATCTCAACATCCCGAAGCGCGATGCAGAACGCCAGGCGGAAGTGCGAACGCTTCTTAGCGAAGGCAAGGTTCATACAGGCCGGGACTATTATTTCGCAGCCCTCTTTCAACACTCCGAGCAATTTGAAAGTCTGCCACTTGCCCATATTCTCGCTGTAACATCTCTTGCAAAAGGAAACAAGAGTGGCCGGTGGTTGTCGGCCGCTACGCTTGACCGCTATCTCTGGCCGATCAAACATCCTCAGGTGTTTGGCACTCAATACCAGACGGTCCCGGATAACAGGGAAACGATGGAACCATACGACCGAATTTTCATCTCCGACAAGATTCGTGCCGCCTGGGTTGTGGACTCATTGGCAGAGCAGGAAAAATCTCTGAAGGACTTCCAAAAGGGCGACGTCCCGACCTCATCGACGCCCGAGCGCAAGTAAAGGGGACTGCCTCAATATCTGCATGCGAAGGCACGCAAGGGGAAGAAATCGTGAAGACGCTGATCGCGCTTGCCGTGGCTGTTGTTGCTCTGTTCCCGACTTGCTTGCGCGCCGCTCCTGCGAAGCCGGCGTTGGAAGTAGTGGTGCTTGGTTCCGGCGGACCACGGCCGTTCGGCAGGGGCGGGTCCAGCTTCATCGTGCTCGTCGAAGGGATGCCGCGGATTTTGGTAGATGCCGGGCCGGGCGCGTTCTTGCGGATCGGAGAGTTGGACCTGGACTTGGACAAAGTGGATACGGTTTTGCTGACGCATCTGCACATCGATCACAGCGGAGATCTCGCGGCCTTCTTCAACGCCCGCGCACTTACCAGTGACGGACCAATCGTCTACCATATTTTTGGCCCGGACGGCGCGGGACTCTTCCCTAAGACTTCGCGGTTCGTGGATTTGCTGGTGGGAAAAGATGGCGCGTTCGCGTATCAAAAAACGTTCGGCGCGGACGAAACGTTTACGGTTCGCGATCTGGCCATCAGCCTGGATTCACCGCGCACCACAATCGTGGATCACGATGGCCTGACCGTCCAAGAAATTGCCACGCATCACGGTGACTGTCCATCGGTCGCTTACCGAATTTCGTACAAGGGCGCGGTGTTGGTTTTCTCCGGAGATATGGACGCGTCGGCGCTGCCGAATCTCGAGCAATTAGCGAAGAACGCGGACCTGCTGATCTTCAATTGCGCCGTGCTCGATCCTCCGGCGTCGCCTTCGCAACTGTACGATCTGCATACGCCACCCAGGAAAATCGGAGAAGCCGCGCACGTGAGCGGAGTAAAAAGATTGCTGCTGAGTCATCTAGCTCCAGACCTCGAAAGCCAGGAAGACGCAGTGCAAAAATCCATCCGTGCGTCCTACGCCGGCCCGGTCGCCTTCGCCAGCGACAAGCAGCGCGTCCCCGTCGGGAAGTGAACGCGTGATGCGAAGCAATCTAGTCTCGCACTTCACAAAAAAGAAAAAGGCGGCCCGATGAAGAGCCGCCCTCGAATCACTTAGCGCGATGTCTACTATCGCGCTTCCTGCTTCCTTGCTTCTTCCTTCCCTGCTTCCCGCCCCTTACTTCTTGTCGTAGACCTGCACGTCGTGCTCTTTTGCACCGCTTGCGGCCGTGCTGGTCGCGTCAACCGTCGTAACCTTTCCGTCCTTCGAAACCGCGACTTTGGACGTGCCAATTACTTTGCCGTCCTTTTTCAAGGTCGCCGCATAGTGGTTGGAGTCGGTGCGCTTGGCGGAAATACTATCCGCGCCGGCCGGCATGGAACCTGTAACAGGATTGTCTTTGCCGTCAAATTGGACGGAGAAACCGTACGCGATCGGCTTTCCGTCGTCCGCGACTCCCACAAACGTGTATTTCACTCCCTCGCCTTGCGCTTCCACCGTGCGTGTCATGCTCTTCGGCATTGGTCCCGGATCATACTTCGATTTTGCGGTGTTGAGTTCCCAGGTTCCCACAAGTGGATTGCTTTGAGCATGGAGAGTGGAGCAACCAACGAACGCGAGAAAAGCAATCGCGACAAACCGTGAGGCACGCTTCATGTGTGACCCTCCTTGGGTCCGATCGTTCGTACTTCGGCAAGTGGACGACATGTCTTGCTGGAAATTTACTTGGACCGCAAACCGTGGAAACAACCTGCGCGCAACACTATGCCGCATCCCGCTTCAAGTCAACCTCTTTCGGCCGCAGCGGTACTAAACGCTGGTGTGCGCTATTACCTGGGAAGCGGAATCCTGTACCCGAGACGTTCGTCGATAAATGATCTCGGTTATTCCAGCAAGAATGAACCATCCGAAGCTCATCATTAGCAGAACGCCGAAGAGAGGGTCTGAGTTCCACCAGACCGCCTCAGCCAACCAGAAGCAAGCGGCAAGGGTGAGGCAGCCTATGTTCATCCACTTCGCAAACTTCCAGCCGATAAGCTCGACAACAATCCCTAGGATGGGAAGGAGGATCTCGAGAATAAATTCTAGCCGCACTTCGAAATTCTGCGACTTGAAATCCAGTAATGGGCCAGAAAGTCTTCTGACTGTGAACCAGGCAACAAAGCCGTTGGCCGCCAAGACCCAAACGATGCGAATCGCCCTCTTCATCTTGTCTAGTTAAACTCATAGCCCTTTTCGAGATAAAGCTATTCGTGGTCCACTGTTTCCTGAATTTTGTCGTGACACGGCCACGATGGGAAAAAGCCATCTTGCCGTCGCGCGACGAGTGTACAATCCACGGCCAGCGGGAGGTGTTCGATGAAGACCCAGTGCAGCATCTCACTGGCGGCCCTGCTGGCTTTCGCAGCGTTCGCGATCGGGCATACGGCCAACGCGCAGAGAGCGCGTCTGGGTAAAGTGACGTCGCTGCAAGCGACGCTCGACAAGTCCGGCCCACACCCAGCGACGACGGCGATCACCGGACCCGTCACGCTCACTTGCCTCAACGCCGTGTCCGAAGTGCCAAATTCAAAGCCGGCGCCGTCGTGTCACGTCGTCGCGCCGGGCTTCAGTGGAAATTTGGACATAGGTAAGGCCGTGAACCTAACCAGCGCGGGAAATGTGACGCTCACCTGCAACGGCCAAGGCCCGATGCTTCGCTGCTCAGCGCGCGTTGACATTCCGCCGCCGAACCACTAACCCTGTAACGCTTCCCTGCGTCGAACAATCGAACGCGAGTGCCTTACACGAACGTCCAATGTGGGTGAATGCCGGGAGGAACTAGCCATGCCAACCCTGCGAATTATTTCTCTCCTGCTCTTCCCATTCCTCGTTACATCGGCCTGCACCGCCGCCCAACAGGCCCAGCAGCCGCCCGCTCCACAAGTTGTAAACCTCACCGCGTCCGACGGAATCATCCTGAAGGCAACGTATTTCGCCTCGCCCAAACCAGGCCCGGGAGTCTTGCTGCTCCACCAATGCAATCAGCAGCGCAAACTGTGGGATCCGCTCGGCGAAAGTCTCGCCGCCTCCGGAATCAGCGTTCTCACTTTCGACTATCGCGGCTATGGCGAAAGCGGCGGCACTCCGCACGACAAGCTGACGCCGCAAGAGCAGAACAAAATCCAAACCGAGACCTGGTCCGGCGATATCGACATCGCGTTCCAGTATCTTCTCGCGCAGCCCGGCGTAGATCGCAACCGCATCGCCGCGGGTGGAGCCAGCTGCGGCGTCGACAACGCCATTGAACTCGCGCGGCGCCATCCCGAAGTGAAGTCGCTAGTGCTGCTCGCAGGCCCTACGGATCGCGAAGGCCGGTCGTTCGTGCAATCATCAAACTTGCCGATTTTTACTTCTGCGGCCGATGACGACCCGTTCGGTCCGCAGCCGTTGTTGATGCAGTGGCTGTTCAGCGTTTCGCAGAACCCCAACAGCCGGTTCGCGCACTACACGTCAGGCGGGCACGGCGCCGAAATGTTCGCGGTAAACAAAGATTTGCCCGGCGTAATCGCGACCTGGTTTTCGGCAACGCTCACAAATAAACCGAAACTCTTGCCGAAAACGAATGGCTCGCCGTTCGATCCGCAGCTCCTCCGCACTTTAGCTCTGATTGACCAGACCGGTGGCGCCGGCGCCGATCAAGTGGAGAAAACTCTCTCCGCCTCTCCCCAGCGCGCTGACCAACCAGCGTCATTCCCGGAAGTCATCGTCAATCAGCTTGGCTACGAACACATCCAGCTAGGCGACCTGAAAGGCGCGGTGGAAATAATGAAACTGAATGTCGCGGCCTACCCCACTTCACCGAACACGTACGACAGCCTCTCGGACGCCTACCTGGCAGCCGGCGAAAAAGACCTGGCACTGCAAAATGCGAAAAAAGCCATCGAACTGCTGCCCAACGACGCCGCAGAAAACGAACAGCGCCGCAACGACATCCGCGACAGCGCCCAGCAGAAAATCAACCAACTCACCCAGCCGCACCAATAAGTCGAAACACCCATACCCGGAAGAGCGAAGCGCGAGCTCAAATGTCAGGTAAGGGCATTCATCTCCACGCTAACCCAAGTTCCGCAGTTTGAAGAATAAATACCTGTGTTTTCAACACGGACATACCGGAGTCTTCACTACACTTGGGTCATTTCCTGCGAGTTGGGGAGATGTAGATTCAGGTGTTGCAACAGTGTCGCCTGGTGCTCGGTCGGTCGACTGATGCAGCGCTTGCGGATGATTACTCCGCTGCGCGTTGGTAACACGACGTCGACCAGGGTGATGTCCGCCAACTCCTGGAATACTTTTCGTGGTTCGTTGCCCAACCCAGCGCGTTGGCAAAGTTGCGCCAGCGTCTTCCACAACACAAAGGCCAGAAAGCACACCAGGATGTGCGCTTCCACCCGCTCTTGTTTCTGGTGCCAGATCGGTCGCAGTTGCAAATCCGTCTTCTGGATGCGGAACGCGGCCTCGGCCTCGGTCAGCTGCATGTAGGCACGCCAGAGTTCTTCTGGGCTCCAGTCCGTCACGTTGCTGCGCAACACATAACAACCCTCACTGAGTTGTGCCCACTCCCGCCAGCGATCGATTCTTTTCCACTGACACTTCGCAAAGCCGTTTGTATCGGGATCGATCTTGACCGCAAACGCTCCTGCTGCCCGCGAGTTCTTGCCCAATAATCGCCCCACCCGCTGCCCCACAGCGGCCGGCAGTTGTTGGCGCTTTGCGCAGCTGGCCACGATCTTTTCCAGCCCCTCCTCGATGCGGTTTTCAAAGCGCTCATGCATGGCCTGCTCTTTCTGTTTCCTCTGCGCACTCCGGCACAGAAGGAATACTTCTTCCCCACCAGGGGCCGGACACAACCTCACCTCCAGACCTTCCCGCACTTGATTCCAGTCTTGGGCGCGCAGTTCTCCCTCGAACCGTTTCAGCATGCCCTTCGGTGTCCCCACGATGTACCGTCGCTTGGCTGCTTTCAAAAACCGCACGTTTTCTTCGCTGACCATGCCGCGATCCAACACCCAGATACGGTTCGCTCTCCCGTACAGTCGTTCGATCCGCTCCACGATCTCTTCCAGCGTGGTTCCGTCGTTGCGGTTCCCCGTGAACAACTGGTAGCCCAAGGGCATTCCTTCGCGGCTTACCACCAGAGCAATGTTTACCTGCTTGCAGTCGGGGCGGTGATCGCGCGAATAACCCCGCTGAGCCAGTTGGTTCCGCTTGGCCTCGCCTTCAAAGTACGTACTGGTGACGTCGTACAACAACAGGTCGTAGTCCAGATCGAATAGTTCTCCCAGGCGATTCTTCAGATGTTTTTCCAGCTCTTCCTTATGCGGCAGGAGTCGATCCAGAGAGCGGTAGAGTCGGTCTTCATTTACCTTGTTAGCAGGCACGCCTAGCAAATCGCTTAACGCACTGGCTTCATAGAAACGTTCCGCGATCTGCAACTCGCTCGAGGGCTCACAGAGTCGTGCCAGCATCAGGATCTGTGCCATCACCGGCCAGGAAATCTCTTCTCGTCCCGTTGGCAAGGTCTGTTCCAGAAAATCGACCAGCCCCACTTGCCGGCACAACTCCAGCCCCAGCCAGGGACCGCCAAAGGCACGCTTCCGTTCGATAGCGATCCGCTTCAGATCGACTTCCACCCACTGCGGCTCTATGTCCTGGAATAATCCGCGCTGAGCAATCGTGGCAGCACCTGCCGCCTGTTGCTGAATGCCCAGACGGCCGGCCGCATCCATCTCACCGAGGTAGGCCACCACGCGCTGCCGTGGACCTCGCGACGAACGATAACTCTCGACCAGCGCCCAGTAGCCATGGCGCTTGCCATCCTTGTTGCGATAGCAGCGACGCAAGTACATGCATCGATCTTACGCATGGCCACTCCACTTTCAAGAGAGTTGGTCTTCACTACAAAGACTTTTTCGCAGGACACGCAATATTTCCTGAGGACTCGTACTGAGGATAGGAAGGTTAAGAAATCTCTAGATTCGAATTACTCCGAAAATGTGCTCAAAAAATATTCAAATCACATCAGGCTGCGGAAGGTGGGCTAAATTCGTAACCGAAGAAGTGAATAGCTCGTGCAAACTTCGGGCAACGCACGGCGCTCACTTGCCCGATTCGTCTTGCCCTGCCGCTACCAGCTGGCGTGCTTGGTCAATCCAGTTGAGGACCACGGTGGGCCCGGAGGGAACAGTCATTCGGGCGCCCGCGAGTTGGAACATTACGAAGTGTTGACCATCGAGCGTGACGTCATAGGCGCCGACCGGTGCGCGCAACTCGAATCGGTCCTGGAAGAGCTTCACGGGTTGCCCTGGTTGGAAGGAATTTTTCTCGACGTTGTAAGGCTCCGCCATCAGCGCACTCCCACTCGTATAAAACAGTTCGTGGCCGTTCTTCGACCACCGCACGTCCAATCCGCCGCCAGTCGAGACTTGCCATCTGCCTCCCGGGCCGGGAAAGGGCACCACGTAGGCCTGGATGATCCCGGATTCCGGCGAGCTGTAGGCCAACCAACGCCCATCCGGCGAGAATGCTGCGCCGTAACCTCTGTTCACCGATCGAAGCTGCTGCGGGTCTCCAGGTTTCCCGTTTTCGTCCACGGTGAGGGTCCAGATCTCGCAACAGCCTCCATCTTTTCCGGACAGCCGCTGAAACGCCAAAACTTTACCGTCCGGGGACCAGGATGTTGGGCGCGCGCTCAAAATGCTATCCGGGGTCAAAGGCTGTTCATCGCCTGTTCCATCGGCGCGTATCCAGTAGATGCCTTGCCCGTTGCCTTTGGCGGTGGTGCGCGGATGCGCATAGGCGAGGCGCTGTCCGTCGGGCGTCCAGACGGGCGTTGTCGCGCCGGCGGTCCCCAGCGTTATCCGAGAGGTGGTTTTTCGTTCCAGATCGTAGACCCAGATATTGCCGGTGCCCTGCTGAAATGCGAGCCGCTTGCCATCGGGGGAAAGGCGCGGCGCGGCGGCTTCCGGCTGGCCGCTCAGCAAAACCGACCCGTTGCCTTTGCGGTCCATCAGCACGACATTCAGATTTTGACCCGCCGAGCCGCCGTCCGAATGTACAGCCGTGCCGTCCCTCGAAATACTGAGCTGCGCGCTGCCGTTGGACAGATCGTAATTCACTCCCTGCATCACCGGAATTGCCGTTCCCGTCACTTTCAATGCTTGCGCGTCGAAGGGAGCAACGAAGACAGTGCCCTGGGACACATAGGCCAGGTAACCGCCCGCCAGGTACCGTCCAAAATATGCATTCTCGACTAGTACCTTCGGCACGCCCGTATCGAGCGGCGCCGCGTCCACGCTGGAATGTCCGAAGAAGTTATTGTCCGACGACGCCGTGAAGAGCACGGTCTTGTCGCCCGGGAGGAATTGCGGCCAGCGATGGGTGGCCTCGGAACGCGCTTCATCGAGACGCGTTGCCTGCGTCGGTGTGCCGCCCGTTGCCGGGACACGGTAGAGCGCACTGGTGAATTGCATGGGAAAGATGATTGTGCCGTCTTCGCCCCAATCTCCTCCGCGAGCGCTGCTGGCGTCGCAGACCACTATGGGGGCACCACCCCGCACCGAAATTTTCTTCAATTTTCCTTCACCGAAAAATCCGATCCATTGGCTGTCTGCGGAAAAAAACGGACCGGCAACTGCCCCTGTACCGTCGAGCAACACGGCTCCGACTTTGTTCAGTTCGCGCACGTAAAGCTGCCACATGCCCGATATGCCTTGCCGTGTGACGTACGCTACTCGCGACCCGTCGGGAGAAATGGCCACGCCTGGTCCATTGCCGAGATCGAGTTGCTGGTCCGGGGGAATCCACAGCGAGAGTTCCACCGGCTTTCGCGCGGGAAGCTGCGATGCTGTCCGCCACGCAAACAGGGTGAACAGCAGTGCGACGCCGAGCGCCACAGCCAGACCCCACGGCGCGATTCGCCGCCACGATGGCACGGCAGTCGGCAGTGATTCCACGCTCGCGCTGGGTTGCCCTACGGGCCACTGGTCGGACGAATTTCGCGCCGCACTCGTACCCGATGAACCTGACAGCCTGCCCAGCATTTCCTCAGACACTACGCTCTGCGCTGAGATGCGGCCGGTGGCCGTGTCGCGATTGAGCCGCTTCAAATCGGCGCGCATGTCGGACGCGTTTTGGTACCGCAGGTCGCGGTCCTTCTCCAGCGCCTTGTTGATGATGTCTTCGAGTTTCGGAGGCAGCTCCGGATTCAACCGCACCGCAGGCAACGGCGCTCGATTTAGAATCGCATCGGTAATCACACCCGATGTTTCACCGCGAAACGGAAGAGAGCCCGTCGCCATTTCGTAGAGCACTACGCCAAACGAAAACAGATCGGTGCGCGCGTCGAGTTCCTTTCCGCGAACTTGTTCGGGTGACATGTAGGCGACCGTTCCCACTGCGACACCCGGGCTGGTGAGATCTTCCGGGCGCACTCCCGCCACCATCTGTGCGCCGAGGGTTGCGTCCTGCGTTACTGTGTGTGCTGCGGCGCGGCCAACCTGCTTCGCCAGCCCGAAGTCCAGAATCTTCACGTGCCCGCGTTCAGTTACAAAAATGTTCGCGGGCTTGATGTCGCGGTGAACGATTCCCTTCCCGTGCGCGGCGTCGAGCGCGTCCGCAATACCAATCGCCAAATTCACCAGAACATCCGTCTCGAGCGGCCTTCCGGAAATCCGATGCTTCAGCGTCGTACCGTCGAGAAATTCCATGGCGATAAACGCGTCGCCGTGCTGATCGTCAATTTCGTAGATCGTGCAGATGTCCGGATGATTCAGGGCCGATGCCGCCTTGGCTTCGCGTTCAAAGCGGCTGAGGGCTTGGGGGTCTTTGGCCACGTCGTCGGGCAGGAATTTGAGCGCCACAAAGCGCCCGAGTTTCACATCCTCAGCCTTGTAAACCACACCCATCCCACCGCCACCCAGTCTTTCGACAATGCGATAGTGCGAGATCGTACGGCCAATCAAAGAGGCAGGGTCCGCCATTTGGTGGCTCATCTTAGGTGGGAGCAAGAGGCATGTCAACGACCCGCAAACTAGACGGACATCAGTCGCGCAGATATCAAGAAATGCGGCTAAGATGCGAGCTACGCCGACCTGATGTACATACGACGAGACCAAACGGACATGGCGCGAATAAAGCGGCATGACACAGGCTGACAATGGAACTTCCCGCAAAAACGGGTGATAACGAGCCCCGTCCCTCGCCAAAGCGTACGGCGTCGTGGTGGGTGTTGTTGCTAATCTTCATTTTGGTTCCAGTTCGGTTTGGTCCGTGGTGGCTGACTGTAACGTCCTTGACGATATGCCTTGCGTTGGCATGGCTGCTTTTCAGACCAGACGTTTAATCGAAATTAATCCGGCCGCTCAATAGAAGAACCATCGGTTTGCGGATGAGAGTCAAGCTGTTTAGCGATTCAACTGGCATAGCTTTTGAAACGGTCGAGCGCCATTTTGAGTATATTGCCCGACCTCGATGAGGTAGCCGTCGGGATCGCGCATTAGCAACGCCATTCCCAGCCGTGATTGTCGAGCGGCTCGGTAAGGAAGAGCGCTCCTTTGGCGCGCCATTGTTTGTAGCAGGACCAAATGTCGGCGACGCGCAAGTTGAGGAAGCTATTCACTCTGTTGAGATCCGCAGGAGTTTCTAGCTGCACCTCGGGCTTGTCGGGAGTCGGGCCGCCACCGGAATTGAGAATGATCCAGCTGTTAGCCAGCTTGATGTAGCACGGATTCTCCGGCTTGATCACTTTCCCGCCAAGAATTCGGACGTAGAAGTCCTTCGATTTCTCCTGATCCTTCACCGTGAAGAAATGCGTTACGAAGAAGCCCTCGTGTGCTGTCGGTGCGTCAGGCAGACCCATGCGGCGCCTCCCTTCATCGATAAGTCGATAATCGGATGACCACGAGCTTCCGGAATTAGATGACCTGGTGATTAGCCGGTTCGCCGGTAGTTACCAATGCCAGAAAAATTCCAGCCATACAACTATTACTGCCAGATACAACGCAAAAACCAAATTGATCGTCCATCCCAGCCAAAACGCCCATTTGAAATATCTTAAGGAAATCAGCGCGAGGATAAGCACCGGAAGTTCGCAAGCCAGCACGAAGAGATACTGCCGCCGATTAGCCTCGATCGCCGCCTCGCCGATTCTTGGATCCGGGTGCGCTAATCCAACGATAGCGACCGCGAGTACCGTAGACGCGCCAGCAGCGAGCGCGGGCGACCTCAGTTGAAACCGGCGCAACACGGGTGCCGCGATCATGAGACTAATGCCGAGAACCAAGACAATCGCCAACGGTTGCCTCACCAAACCGTCCGCTTCACTTCTGTGAATATCTATGTGACCTACAAACTGTTCCAGGGACCTCACAGTCGACCGGACGAGGATCGCGTCCCGACAATTTCTAGGTAATCTGCTTCGGCGCGCTAACTAGCCTCATCGCGTAGTCGCTGTCTGTAAGCCGCAACCTTGTGGCGGTTCCCACAGAGCATCATGCTGCACCAACGGCGATGGTGCGATTTGGTGTGGTCACGGAACCACAGCACGCACGTCTCGTCCTCGCACCGTTTCACCAGCCTAAAGTCCGCGCTGGCCAGGAGCTCAGCGGCAGCTTCGGCCACAGGTCCAAGAACAGCCTCGACGGTACCGCTTGGCCTGACTTTTTCGATCTTCAGCGAGCGAGGCTTGCTCCAAACAACTCGGGGATAACTCTGCGCACCAGATAAAAGACGGTTAAGAACTGAAGGATCTCCCCGCTGTCCCGCCTTGCGTTTCTCAACAAGCGAGCGAATATTCTCGCGCAGCATTCGCGCAGAATCCAAAAGAGATATCCGCGCCACGTCCGCCCCGGTTTTCGGGACCGGAAGTCCCACGAGTTTGAGCCAATGCAATACGTCCTTGTCGCGCTGAAAAAAATCTACCAACTTTCCATTTACTCGCATCCGAGTATTGAGAAAGTCCAGCCCGAGATGCCCCGCCAGAAACACCGGGGCGGGCCGTGAATTTCGGTTTTGGGAGCGGCTCAAGTGGATAGGCTCCAAAACACTGTAACCGGGAATCGCGGTATTGACAAGTGACGGGCTTTTATGGTGTAACCAGAGAACAATAGTTTTAATAGTGTTTGAAGTCGTATGCCAAAACACTAAGGAGGAAATGCCAGTGGCTCAAAATGCTTCAGCGCAAAAACAAAAGAGCGGCGGATCAAGCGCGGTGCCGTTAACATCAATCCGCAAGGTCGAAGCCGATGGTGTTCAAGTTTTTTACCGAGAGGCGGGTAATCCGCAGGCGCCGGTGGTTCTTCTGCTACATGGATTCCCGACTTCATCGTTCATGTATCGCGAGTTGATTCCTCGTCTGGCCGATCGCTACAGGGTAATCGCGCCGGATCTGCCGGGTTTTGGATTCACAGAAGTGCCCGAGAAGCGCAACTACAAATACACGTTCGACAATTTGGCCGCGACGATAGCTGCATTCACCGAAGCGATCAAAATCGATCGCTACGCACTTTATGTCTTCGACTACGGAGCGCCAACGGGTTTCCGCCTTGCCATGGCTCATCCCGAACGGGTCACGGCAATCGTCTCACAGAACGGCAACGCTTATGAAGAAGGACTCGGGGATGCATGGGGACCGATCCGGAAATATTGGGCTTTTCCTAACGCCGAAAACCGCGAGGTCATTGCGAAGAACGTGCTGACGCTTGAAGGCACTCGCTGGCAGTACACGCACGGAGTGGCCAACCCAGACAGCGTGGCGCCGGAATCCTACACGTTGGACATGGCGCTCATGGAGCGACCGGGAAACAAAGACATTCAGCTGGATTTGTTTCTGAATTACGCGTCCAACGTCGCGCTCTACCCCGCCTTTCAAGAATACTTCCGTAATTCGAAGCCTCCGTTGCTTGCAATTTGGGGCAAAAACGATCCCTTCTTCATTCCCGCCGGGGCGGAAGCCTTCCGAAGGGATATTCCTAGCGCGCAGGTCAAGATGCTCGACACCGGGCATTTTGCCTTGGAGACGCACGTCGTGGAGATTGCTGCGGCGATGAAGGAGTTCTTTGATGCCAACGGAATATAGCCGCGGTGCAAGAGCTGAGGGGTCGAGATGACCGCTGAAAACGGAACGATTGTATTAGTGCATGGGGCCTGGGCTGATGGATCGTGCTGGCAGAACATCATTCTACCGCTGAAACGGCTAGGCTTTAATGTGACCTGCGCCCCACTTCCTCTTACATCGCTGACGGACGACATAGCGTCTCTCGCTAGAACACTTGAGCGAACTAGCGGGCCGGTCGTGCTCGTTGGACATGCATACGCCGGAGCCGTTATCGCCGGGCCCACCGACGATCGAATCAAAGCTCTCGTGTACGTTTCGGCTTTGGCGCCGGGCGACGGTGAAACAGTCGCGCAAGTCTTCTATCGCGAGCCGCCACATCCAGAGGCTCCTCATCTGGCGCCCGACCCACACGGCTTTATTTGGATGCCGGACGACGGCTTCCGCAAAGCAGTCGCTCACAAAGCCTCGGCCGATCAAACGGCGATCATGGCTGCGGTGCAACGGCCGATCGCCGTGAAATGCATTCAAGGGGTAACTCCACCACCCACATGGAAGACGAAGCCGACGTGGTACTTGCTGGCGCAAGAAGATCGCATGATCAAATCAACGACTCAGCGTTTCATGGCCGAGCGGATGGGCGCGAAAATCCACTCATACTCGGTGGATCACACTCCCATGTACACACAGCCGAACATTGTGGTTGATGTTATCTCGGAGGCAGTTCGCGAGGGGATTTCAACGTAGAAGTTTTCTGACTGACAGAGCGAACTGTCGATGGAATCCACACAGGTCAGACTCCGCGGGGTTTTGATCGCCTGCAAGAATCATCGAGGAGAACCAACGATGCCGAATTCTGTAGCCATTGTTACTGGCGCCAGCCAAGGAATCGGAAGGGCCATCGCGCTCCGGCTGGCGCGAGATTTTTCATCTCTCGTTTTGATCGCGTGAAACGAGGCGCACCTGCAACAGACAGCGCAAAACGCGAAGTCCTTCGGAGCTGAAAGTCTCGTGCTTCCACTCGACCTTCGTCAACCGGCAGCTGCCGAGAAAGTCGTCAATAACACACTCGAACGCTTCGGCCGAATCGATGCGGTCTTGAATATCGCCGGGGCCGTGCCGCAAATCGATCTGTTCGAGATGACAGACGCGCAATGGGACGACGGGATGGCGCTGAAGTTTCACGGAGCTCGTCGCCTCACTATAAGAGCCTGGGAGGCCTTGAAAGCTTCCAAGGGTTCTGTTGTCCTGCTCTCGGGCCTTGCCGCTTGGGACCCCAAGTCGGGCTTCGCCGCGGTCGCTGCCACCAATGCGGCGATTATCGCTCTCGCAAAAGCCTTCGCCGAGCAAGGAATCAAGGACGGCGTTCAGGTCAATAGCGTTTCGCCGGGAGCAGTCATGACGGGCCGACGGCAATCATTTTTTGAACACTGGGCACCAGCCCCCCACCTCACCGTCGAGGAAGCAATTAAGAAGTATCCGGAAGAATCCTGCATCTCTCGTTTTGGCGAACCGCAAGAGATTGCGGATCTTCTCGCTTACCTGGTGTCAGCCTCGGCGAAATGGATGAAGGGAGCTTCGCTACGAATGGACGGTGGCGAATTCAAAGGCATCTGACGTAGCACAGCGGGTCTGGGCCAGTGGTTCGGGAGTGATTCAAGACCGCGGGGGTTCTAGTCCACACAGCAGCGGAGCGACATGGCTCGCGAGCGGAAGGGCCGCACTGGGCACATCAGGGATCTGGAAGGATCCAGTGCGCTGCAAGCTTCGTGCGACGAAGCGAACATCCCGCTCGACATTTTCGACGAACTGCAGTCCTCGCGCGGCTTACGCGGTGCCAAAGAACTGCTGCAGTTCCTCGAGGGTTTCGTCGGGTCGTTCTTCCTGCAGGAAATGGCCGCAATCGAGACTGCGCCCGGTAACCGTTGAGCTCGCTTTCGCCCGCCAGGTCGCAAGGACGTCCCACAAGGGCCCTACAGTTCCTTTTGCCCCCCAGAGGGCATGGACCGGTGCCACGATCTTGTTGCCCGCGCGATTGTCCGCCTCGTCCATCTCAAGGTCGACATCCGCAGCCGCTCGGAAATCCTCGCACGCGGCATGAATCGTCGACGTGCAGCAGAAGCAACGACGATACTCGCTCACTGCTTCAGGGGTGAGGGCTCCCGGTGTCTTGTTCAGCACGCCGAGGTTATATTCCAGATAGTACTGAGGATCGAGCCCAATGAAATGTTCTGGCAGGGGCGCCGCTTGGATAAGGTAGAACCACCACATGTACTTCGTCGCAAACTCTTTGTTGGTTTGTTGATACATCGTCAAGGTCGGAGCAATATCCATGAGACAAACCTTTTTGACACTTTTGGGAAAGTCGAGACACAGCCGATGGGCGACGCGAGCACCTCGATCGTGGGCACCCACAAGGAACTGCTGGTGGCCGAAATGACGCATCGTCTCGATCTGGTCCAACGCCATTGCGCGGAACGAGTAATTGAAGTGGCGCTCTCCGTCTGGCGGACGGCTCGAATCTCCGTATCCTCGCAAATCAGGTACGTAGACCGAGAACCTCTCGGCGAGTCTCGGCGCCACTTTGTGCCAGGTAACGTGGCTCTCGGGATATCCATGCAGAAGGAGAACTGGTGGTCCGTCGCCGTTGTGAAAAACAGGGATGGTCGCTCCGCTGGTGCGAACCTCAGTCTGCTCAAAGCCAGGAAAAAGCTTCGCCACGACATCCTTCGACGGCTTCGGTGGCACTTCGGGTAAAAATACGGGTTTCATGGCGACAGACTGAGTCGCTTGAGTCTTGGCGGCAACCGCTGAAAGTTTGAGCATCTTTCGACGGTTCACGCTTGTTGCTGAGTCTTGCCCGCGCATAAAACACCTCTCTCGCTAGGCTAGTGCGAATCCCAGTCTGCACAAAACTGACGCAACACAGCGCGTCTGGCAAATAATACTCGCCGCTTCTCGAATGCACACGTCCTCTAGAAACTGGCGCAGTCTATGGGCACCGCGCCGCCATTCATAAACGCTGTTCAAAATCGGCAGGTGACATCCTGCATGGAAACTCTTTGGACAACCGAGGCGCGTGATTTTTCGACGTGCCCCCGGCTTTGCGCTACGCTGAACTTAGTGATGCTTGGTTCCTGACCTGCCACAAACGCGCGAAATTCAGAGACTTGTGTGAAGAAGATTCTACTCGCTGTGGTTATACTGATCGTCTCCGTCGTCCTGGCCTTGCTTTATATTCATCCCGATCTCTCCTGGCTAGCCGAGGCAGCCGGCGAGGATTCGAGCAATATAGCCGACATGAATCAGCCCATGCCGCATGCCGTCATGCCTACACTCGGTGGAGACTGGGCAAATCTGGGAAGTTTTGAAGGGAAAGTTGTCCTCATCAGTTTCTGGACCACGTGGTGCCCGGGCTGCCGCGACGAAATGCCTGACCTCATCAAGCTGCAACAGAAGTTCGGACCGCAAGGATTCACCGTCATCGCTGTCTCGGTCGACGATCAAGGCGAGGAATCCGTCAGGACTTTTGCCCAAACCGAGCTTTTTCCCGTTGATGGCTCGCCCCAAGCCATCAACTTCCCCGTCCTTCTAGGCACTGGCGAGATTGCTCGCCAACTAGGCTATGAGGGCGGACTTCCGGCGAGTGTCCTGGTATCCCGCGACGCCAAGGAGGTGAAAATCATGCGCGGGCCATTCAACGAGCAGGCGGTTTCAAAGGCTATCAAGCGCTTGCTCTAATCCGGAACTAGCGTCGTTCGTCACAGGTTGGCAGGCGGTACTTTAATCCGTGCGTGGCGTTGCGCTGGCGAGCGCAAGAATCGCTCCGGCAAACAGCAGCGTGTCCCCAAAGTAGTTGATGCCCTCAACCTTCACAGCGGTGTCCGGGTCCAACAGCGAAACGATCAGGATCGGCCCATAGATGAACACGACCAGCAGCACGATCCAGGTACCGAGATAAGTTGCCGCCATCCGCGTCCTCTTGCCCAGCAGAATGTATGCCCCGGCAACCAGAAGAATTGCGCCGGTCAGATAGCCTATGAGCAAGCGCCCCGGAATCCACGCAGGCATCAGTTTTTGCAGCGGGACTCCGGGGCATGCCGTCGGGTGCAGAAAATGCTCAAAGCCAAAGAACAGTGCGGCGATCGCGATCAACACGCGTCCCACGGTTATGAGCTTGTTTCCGCCCTGACCGCGCATCGCGTTTCCCGCAAGAATCCAGCCTCCGCCCCCGAACGACATTTCGCGGATGAGAAGCGTCCACCCAAACCTGTCTCCGGGGGTGGCGAGCGCTCCCGGAATGTCCAACATCGCCACAAAAAGAAACATCGCGATCCCGAACAGCAGGCCGGACCAGCGCACCAGAATTTTTGTGGCAATGCTCAAAGACGCGGACAGCAGCGCAAATCCGAAGAAATACCCCCAAAACAACGGCCATGGCATATACGAGGGCACCATGGGCGTGACGAATTCTACGCCCGAGAGATGCAGGGCTCCGAACACCGCCAAAGGTACGGCGAAACACAAATTGCTCAAGGCTACGATCTTGTCCAGGCCGCGGGCCTGCGCAATATCGGCCCTGGCAGCCCACAGCGCAACCACGAAAACTAAGATGCCGGCGCCGCACATCGAAACTACTTTGCGGTCGATCCCCCAAAATGTAGCGATGGTTATGTGCATTTGGATCCCAAGGCGTAAGCTCGCGTTCACCATCTGGAGCACACCCCTTTCCGGTCAATAACGCTTCAGACTGCACAACGAAGAGGATGTGAGCATGCTTTTTTTGCGACGCTGGACAGCCTCAACTCCCGACCAACGCCGTACATCCGATAAGGCGACTTACCGAATGGACGAATGCTCCTTGCCGAAGACGCGCCCGATCTTCCTTCTGCGCCTCCGAAAGCCCAAACCGTTTCCCTTGAGTCATAAACACCACCTTTGAAAACAGCTTTACAGCAAATGGTGTTGCGCCGACCGGTTGAACCCGCACGCCTAATCAGGCGCTATGTCAATCCAGCCCGAACGATTATTCTGAAGTGTGACTGAAAATCCAGACATCCCCCCGAAGGCCCCTCATCGGAAAAGCACTCTCCGATCCTTCGTTCGATGGTTTCTCATCGGAGTGGCGCTTCTTTGGTCGCTTGCTGTGCTGATTCTTGTGGCTGCCCGGTGGATCGACCCACCGACAACCGCGGTGCACATGGAGCGCCGCTTGCAGGCATGGATTCACGACACGCCGTATCACGAACGATACGAATTCGTTCCGCTGAGCCAAATCTCGCCCGATTTCCGGCATGCTGTCATCGCTGCGGAAGACGCACGCTTCTACCAGCATCATGGATTCGATTGGGGCGCGATGGAAATCGCTGCTGAAGACGATATGGAAGGCGGTCGCATTCGCGGTGGGTCCACCATTACGCAGCAACTGGTAAAAAACCTGTTCTTCGGAACCGGCCGCTCCATCCTCCGCAAGAGCGCCGAGTTCACACTGGTCCCGGTGTCCGAATTGGTCCTCGGCAAGCAGCGCATTTTGGAACTCTACCTCAACGTGGTCGAATGGGGCCCTGGTGTTTATGGTGCGGAGTCGGCGTCCCGTTACTACTACCGAACCTCAGCCCGGAGTATCGACCGGCAACAAGCGGCCCAACTCGCCGCAATTCTGCCATTGCCCCTAAAGCGACGGCCCGATCACATGAATCACTATAGCGGACTTATCCTGGAGCGGATGCGCCAAATGGGTTGGTAATCGCGCATCACATTGTTGAGAAACTTGGAAGATTCGTCCCTATCGGACAAATGGGTCCCAACCTCCGGTAAGGCGACTTACCTGGAAAGTGAAATTCATGAGATACACCAGCCTCAAAAATTCAGGCCTTTTCAGTGGGACACGCCGTTACCCATTTCGGAGATAATCCTGAAATGACGGATCGATATAATCGGACACGGAGGAACTATTGGCAAAAGTAATCGTCGGGATGACTCGCTGGACGGGTTTGTAGCCGACCGAAATGGCAACGCAGGCCGCCTCTATCCCGACTTGGCGACGCTCAGACACACCGCTTACATGAAGGACGCTATCGAGCAGACTGGTGCAGTCCTCATGGGGAGAAGGACGTTCGAGATGGCGGACGCTGACTCGTACGTCGGCAACTACGAGATCGATGTGCAGCTCTCGCCAGAAGTTCGCGCGCTTAGAGTTGCGAAGCCCGCTTAGCGCTGATTTTTTTCATTGCTGTCTTACTTAACCTGTGGTGAGCTGGTGAGCGATCGAGACGAGACTCCCGAGTTGAACTGGTACTGCTTACCGCAGCAGCTTGAAACGCACGCACCCCCAGCCAAGTCTTCATCTTTGCGTCCCCTCTTTAGCCCGTTCGAGCTTGTCTTCGAGGGCTGCTGCTTTTTCCATCGCCTCACGCAGTGCTCTGCGCCATTCGTCCGGTGAGTACGCTGGATCGCTGCGAGTGCGGCGGCCCATTTCAATGCCGAAGGCGACCCCGGCAGAGAAAATCTCGACAATTTCCGGGTCCGCGATAACCCAAGCTTCGCTGAGGCGACCCTCAGCTTTCCAACTTTCTATCATTCTCGCTTGCTCTGTCTTGATTTCTGAGAAGCTGTGTTTGTTCGCCATCTCCGAGCCTCCTGATTCTCCCTCGCAGTTTGGGAGTAATCGGCTGGCACGCCCAGCGTAACAGTGAGCCCGCATGTTCAATCAGTACCCGGCCAACAAATGGTCGATGCCTGAGAGACGCTGTCACTGGGAATGTTCGCTCTCGCCGAACCGGCGTCCCGGAACCGGACAGCCTCACGTGACCTCGCGAAACCTGGACCCGCTAAGTGGCGCGCCACCAATTGCCTATAGAGCACCAAGATGGGCGAACAAGTGCTCTAATACGTTGCGGGCTCTAACATGTCCTTGGTCCTGGGAGGGCGCGGATGACGTCATTCCTACAAGACGTGCGTTACAGCCTGCGAATGTTGGCGAAGTCGCCGGGGTTCGCAGCCATCGCCATCCTCACGCTTGCACTCGGCATCGGCGCCAACTCCACGATTTTCAGTTGGATCAATTCCGCGTTGTTGAACCCAGTTCCCGGCATCGCCAATCAGAATGAAGTTGTATCGTTAATCCAAGGCCAGCCGGGCGGTAATCCCCTGGGCTTTTCCTATCCTGATTACGAAGCCATGCGCGACGGCCAGCACAGTTTTACGGGCATCACCGCGTGCATCTTCATTCCACTGAGCCTCACGGGCAAAGGCAAGCCCGAACGCCTGTGGGGCATGCTCGCAACTGCGAATTATTTCGACGTATTCGGCGTCCGGCCGATCCTCGGGCGCGGCTTTCTTCCGGCGGAGGACAAAACTCCCGGAGGTGCGCCCGTAGCGGTGATTAGTTACCGGCTGTGGCAAACGTATTTCGGCGCGAATCCGGCCGTCGTGGGCCAGGCAATCGAAATCAATCAGCATCCTTACACGATTGTGGGCGTAGCGCCGGCGGTCTTTCAGGGCAGCCAGACCGGACTGCGCATGGAAATCTGGGTCCCAATGATGATGGAAGCGCAATTGTCGCCTGAGGGCAACCTGCTCCATGACCATCACAATTTGTGGTTGTTCGCGTTTGGCAGGTTGAAGCTCGGCATCACGCGCCAACAGGCGCAAGCGGAAATGACGTCTCTTCTGCAGCAGGAAGCCAAAAACTATCCCGACGAGCACAAAGGGCACGACAGCGTCATCGCTTACCCGCTCTGGCGCAATCCATTCAGCTTCAATATTTTTTTCGCAACACTGCTGCCCGTACTGATGGCCATCGCGGGATTGGTGCTGCTGCTCGCGTGTGCGAACGTCGCAAATCTGATGCTAGTTCGCTCGGTGGGTCGGCGGCGCGAAATCGCCATTCGCATGTCGCTCGGTGCCAGCCGATGGCGGCTCGTGCGGCAACTGCTCGTCGAAAGCCTGATCCTCGCGCTGGCTGGAGGCGCGGTTGCGATGTTGATCACGCTCTGGACCGCGGGCACGTTGATGAAATTTGTCCCCGCGATGGATTTTCCGATCTCGCTCATCGTCCGTGCGGACCGCACCGTATTGCTGACTACCATGGTCATCGCGATGCTCACCGGCGTGATCTTCGGGATTTTGCCTGCCTTGCGTGCTTCGAGTATCGCGCCCGTGACCGTATTGAAAGAGGAAACCGCCAGCGCCTCGGGCGGATTGCGCAAGGCCCGCCTCGCCAGCGGCTTGGTCGTCGCACAAATTTCGCTCTCGCTCCTGCTGCTGATCTGCGCGGGACTGTTCATTCGCAGCATCATGCGCGCCCAGCAAATCAATCCCGGATTCGATTCGCATAACGTGCTGATCGCTTCGTACGATCTCTTTACCGCGGGATACACACCCGCGAACGGAGCCGAATTCGATCGCCAGCTCGTCGCGAAACTGGAAGCGCTACCGGGCGTTCAGTCCGTGTCCCTCTCGAGTCGCGTGCCGATGGGCCTCATCCCGGACTCGACCAGCATCCAGCCTGCAGGCTACGTCGCACAACCGAATGAATCGATGGAAATGTCGGAAGCGATTGTCACGCCGAATTTCTTGCGGACCGTTCAGATCCCGCTCGTGGAAGGCCGCGACTTCACGCCGCAAGACACGAAAAGTTCTCAACGCGTGGTGATCGTAAACCAAACCTTTGCGAATCGCTATTGGCCCAATCAGGAAGCGCTCGGCAAACAACTCAGTTCTGACTTGACGCACGAGTGGTTCACCGTAGTCGGCGTCGCCCACGACACTAAAGTGGGAACACTGACTGAAAAGCCGACGCCCTTCGTGTTCTTGCCACTGTCCCAGGTTTACCGCGCTTCCATGATCATCCACGCGCGCGTGGCCGGAGATCCGCTGGCTTACGCCAAGACCGTCGAGCAAACCATCCATCACCTAAACCCCGACCTGGTCGTCTTCGATCTCACCTCGCTCGAAGTGAACCAACAAATTAACAATTTCCCGCAGCACATTGCCGGAACCTTTGTCGGCGCATTCGGGCTGCTCGCACTGGTCCTCGCCACGGTGGGAATTTACGGCGTCACCGCCTACACCACGCGCCAGCGCACGCATGAAATCGGCATCCGCATGGCGCTGGGCGCAAGCAAAGACGACATTCTCCGCCTGGTGATCGGCCACGGGCTGCGGCTGACGTTCATCGGCGTCGCGCTAGGCCTGGCGGCATCGTTGGCCTTAACGCGCTACCTCAGCAGCTTGCTACTCGGCATAACCAGCACGGACGCAGTTACCTTCTCACTCGTTGCGTTCCTGCTCTGCGCCGTAGCGCTAGCGGCCTGCTTCATCCCCGCCCGCCGAGCAATGCAAATAGACCCCATGGTCGCCCTCCGCTACGAATAAAAAACTCCTTGTCATCGCCGCGCATCCAGAGTAAACAAGCGCTCACATGTCTACCCTTTCATCGCAGCCGCTTCCTCCGCCCACGCTGAATCTGCACACTTACGCCTGGGAGGACGCGACCGTCGTTCGCTGCACCGGCCGCCTCACCGCGGAAACCTCGCCGCTGCTCAAAACCGAAGTGAAAGCGCTGCTGCCCAATAAACGGCGCGTGATCCTCGATCTCACCGAACTGGGTTACATGGATAGCTCCGGCCTCGGCGCGCTGGTGGCCATTTACATCTCGGCGAAAAGCGCCAAGTGTGAACTGCAACTGCTGAACCTGAGCCCGCGCATCCGCGAACTGCTAAGCCTGGCAAACCTACTCTCAGTCTTCGAAGAATGCGGCCGCTGCGGCACTCGTTGCCCCTGAGCCGTCTGAACCGAGCCAAAACCCTCAGCACAATACCCCGCGATGTTGCGGAGATTACTTCTTGGGAGGATATTGCTTGAACATTTTTTCCACCGACTTTTGCGTCTGCTTTTCATCGCCTTTTTGAGAGTTAGCAACGCTGTCCACGGTCGCTTGTCCGCGCCACACGAGATGTTTCTGCGCCACATCGTACAAATCAACCGTCAGCATTCCCATGGTGCGAGGCTGTTCGGTAGTGATCGCCGTATCCGAGAAGTCGCCTCCCTCCCAACCGCCCCATCCACCCCAACCTCCCCATACTCCCCACCGGCCGCCGCCCCAACCCCAGCCGGGTCCAAATCCATCATCGGTTGTGACTGCGTCCAGCACTTCTTGAGTTTGGAGATGAAAGGTAACGTAAATGTCGGGCTTTTGGTTTCCCGACGCCAGGGTGAGTCCTTTTGCGGCGAGTTGCGCATCAACATCAGGCTTCACCCAGCCGGAGTAAAAAGAGTTGGCCTGCGATGTACCGGTCTTCCAAGCGTAGGTCTTGTAGTCGGAAAAGGGAGCCGCCTGATTCCAGTTCACTTTAATTGTTTGGGCGAACGCCGGAGTTGCCATCAGCACTGCGCAAAGCAGAATTAAGACGCCAACGTTTTCCATGTGATCTTTTTTCTTTCAATTGCCAAGAATCGCTCTTGGGCTCTGAGTTGGGTCAGTCAGAAGTTTTGTTCTGAAAGTGCGGGGCGGTTTCAATGGCATAAATACGCCACGAGCGACTACTTGGCGGTGGAGCGTGAGCTCAGTTCTGCGATCAAGGCCACGCGGCAAGGCAGAGCAACACTAAATCCAGGAACTCGCGCGATCATACACCAATCGATCGCTTATAACATGAGCGGTTAAGACACATTCGCCAAACAGTCCTGCAAATCTATCCCGGGCAAGGATTATTATCATCTCCGGCGATGCGCCCCAGCCGCGCATGCTGAATCGTCGGGATTGCTCTCGCGTCCGTCAGTACTTTCAAACTCAATCAGGAGGCTTTTCGATGAAGAATCAGATTTCTCGATTGCTGATCGTAGGTGGTTTCGTTCTGTGCTTCGTTGCTGGCGCCGCATTCCATTCCATCCCCAGCGTAGCGGTTGCCGCCGCTCAGGAAAAACGCGATGCCATGGCAGACGTGGCCCGGGCTCGAGACCTGCTGCAGGAAGCCAGGGGCCTCTTGGCCAGCGCGCCCGGAGATTTCGGCGGCCATCGTGACAAAGCAATCAAGAAAGTGGACGGAGCGCTAGGAGAAGCGAACGCGGCACTCGCAACACGAGCGCACGAAAACCACTAGAACAATCTTAAGTCTTGCGTGAGCTCGCGGCGCCTCGCGCCTCCGGCAGTGAGGCGCCCGAGCCGATTCGCATCAGCACACGAGCAGTCGTGCGGACAAGATGGCGGAGTTTACCGTACTAGAAATTTAAAATTCAGCAGAGACGTAGCCACCTTGATCACGCGCAGCGAACTAAGAGGTACTAAGTAATTCCCCCGATTGCCCCCCCCCCAGTTCTTTTTTGTTATCCGTTCACTGGTTGTTGCTGTGGAGGGTTGTGCACCGAAGCAGAACTTCCAACAGCAACACCGCCAACTCGGCAACGTTACTAACATCTATCATACTAAACGAAACGCTTGGGCCATCTTGATTTAGGATTCGGGCCACCGACACTTTACTCCCCAAAGGCAAGCCTCAAACAAGCTCTAATGCGTGTTGAGGGAGATGCCTGCCACTACATCGCTTCATCCCCAGACAAACGATCGATCCCGACTGCAGTTCGTGAGGGGGCTATCCCATGAGGCAAACAAAAAGCTTGGCGTCACTGCTGACACTGTTTATGGGAATTATCGCTGGGCTCTTGAGCTTTAGTAGTCCGGCTTTGGCTCAGGATGAACCAGATCCGGCTCTACCTGTCTATAACCCGTATCCGCCCGGAATTTTGCCCGCCAATGTGAATTCGGAACTCGCGCGGGTCCTCCGCGAGATTGCCGTCATCGAGAACGAGGCCATTGCACAGTGGCACACCCTACCGCCTCCGACGCTGATCGGGCAACCGCCCACGCTTCAGGGCAGCGGATACAGTGCCGTGCGCATACTCGGCAAGCTCATGAATTTCGATAGGAACATGTCGCCGCTCAAGAATATAGCCTGCGCTTCGTGCCACATGCCCTACGCGGGCTTCAGCGGGCCAATCCCCTCGGTAAATCTTACGATGATCGCGTATCCCGGATCGTACCGTTTTCGAGCTGGGAAGCGCACCGCGCAGCGATACACATACTCACCGGATTTTCCGGTACTGAACTACAACACGGAACAAGGAGCTTTCTTCGGCGGAAATTTCTGGGACGCGCGGTCCACGGGATATTTGCTGCAGAGCCCGGACGCCGAACAAGCGCAGCATCCTCCGGTGGATACGCAGGAGATGGCCATGCCGGACACCGCTTGCATCGCGTTTCGGCTATCCACAGCGGTGTACCGTCCTCTCTTTGAAGAGGTGTGGGGCGCCGACTCCCTGAATATCACCTTCTCCTCGAACACAGAGGAAGTCTGCGAGACCCCAGGAGGTGCTGCGACATTCGGCGGGAACAATCAGCCTGTCGCTCTAAGCCCGCAAGAGCGCGTGCGCGCCAACACCGTTTACGATCACTGGGGCCAGTCGATTTCCTTCTACGAAGCCTCGCCGGATGTCAGCGCGTTCTCGTCCAAGTTTGACGCCTTCCTGGCCGGCAAATGTACGTTCACTGCGGATGAGATGGCGGGCTACAAACTCTTCCGCGGCAAGGCGAACTGCAATTCCTGCCATCTCGATGGCCGGTCCACTGCACCAACGCCACCACCGCCCGAAGGCACAGCCCCCGGCGGCGAAGGCACCGGCGCAGCAGCATCCACGGCGCCGCTGTTCACCTGTTTCGGCTACGCCAACCTCGGACTACCCAAGAATCCCAGGGACGCCTTTTACTACCAGACCTCCCCGGACTCCCTGGGATTTACCGCCAATCCGGGAGGGTTTACATACACCGATTTGGGATTGGGAACTTTTCTGCGCAGCGGTTTCGGCTCCGCTCCCAACCCGAACTCCGCCTGGATACCATTCGCAGAGACGTCCGATGGCCGAATGCAGACCAGCACGGCGCGCGACGTGGCTTTGGCGCCGCCGCAGTGTCCAACCACGGAGGCTCCGGGGCCTTACTTCCAGAAGGAGTTCTTCCACAACGGCTACATCAAGAGCCTGAAGCAACTCGTTCACTTCTATAACACCCGGGACGTTTATCGCATGCAGGTGGAATCCGGAGGCTGCCCCTCAGGGACCGTCGAAAGAGTAACTTGCTGGCCTGCCGCGGAGGTCCCGCAAAACCAGGACATGACGATCGGTAAACTCGACTTGACCGATGCAGAGGAGAATCAGATCGTCGCATTCCTGCAAACGCTCAGCGACGGTTTCACTCGACCGTACCCGGACATCAACACTTATACGGGCGTGTGCCTGAGCGGAGGGACTGCTGCAACACAAGGCAATTCCACGCTCATTTCGGCGTCAAAAATCGCGCCTCCTAAATGATGGATTGCATTTCGTCGCGGGCGGCCGACAACAACGGCCGCCCGCGACGAATTCAAGGTGTGAGAAGTCGAGGATCCTTGTAGGCAGCAGCTTTCGCGGTTTGTGCGTCCCGACGTATTTTGAGATATAGCTTTTGAATCACTTCCCGGGAGGTGTGCACGTGAAAAAACAAATTCTCATATGGACGATTGCGGCTTGCATCGGCAGCCTGATCTCAAATCCGGCCCGCGCTCAGCTGATTCCCCCCGCGAAGAAGGCCGCGCACGTCGAGATCAGTCAAGGCCCCGAGATCGAATCCGCGAAGGCCAACGAGGTGATCATCCGCTGGACCAGCAACAATCCCGGCGGCTCCGACGAGCATTTCGGCGTCGTACACTATGGCAAAAACTCCACCGAGCTGACCCAAACCGCGAAATCCCACATCCGCCTGAACCAAGGCCACGCACAAACAGTTTTCCGCGTCCGCGTAGATGGCCTGGAACCCCACACTACCTACTACTACAAAGTAGACTCCCAGCAAGCTGACGGCACCAGCGATGGAGTAACCAGCCCCGTAAACAAATTCACCGCACCCTAAACCGGCAAAATGTCGGTCTTTCGGGCGTTTCGGTGAACTCCGCACTTCCTCAGTGCACTCTGTCTTGAATCTTTCCGGGATTTAAGCCGCGACGCTTCGCGCTGGCTTGGTTCTCTGCTCCAGCAAAGCCACCTTCTGCTCGTGATCCATCGGCTCCCACGTGACCAGCTTGTCCGCCAGCACATCCATTCTCCGCAACAGCGTCAACTCGATGAACAGCTCCATGAAATCCAAATCGCGAAAGATCAGCGATCCCGACTCCCGCATCTTGTCGTGAATCTGCTCGAGATGCGCCGGCATCTCGGTCCAGTGCAGGCTGCTGCGGTGATGATGACAGAGGTGATATCCTTCATTCATGAAATTCACTTCATCGTAGACAGTCACGGTGTTCGCAAAATAGTCCTCCGGCCGTTCCGCGTCGCAGAAAGCGTGCTGTACCCAAGCGGTCATGGCCATGATGAAATTCATCACCAGAAAAGGAACCAGCGCGAACGCGATCCCGATTCTCCAGTCGTAAATGAAGACCGCCCCGAAAAAAATGTAGTACCGCGCCATGCCCCACAACATTCGCCTGCGGTTCTTGTCATCGCCCCTGGACCTAAAGTAAGCGTACGGAGCAAATCCCAGCGCGGTCCAAATGTTGCCCGAAAGATACCAAAGAAAGTCCAGCGGCCGCGTGCGGTCGTAGCCGCTCGAAGTCACCGTATCGTCCGGCCCACCATTCTCTCGATGGTGCAGACGCACATGCACCGTGCGATCCAGCTCCGGCACGTTCCCGTACAAATATCCGAGGAAAAATTCCACGTAGCGTCCGAAGACTCTATCGTATTTATCCGAAAAATAACCCTGCGGCCGGTGCGCCTCCAGATGTTTCGCGCTGAACATCCTCACGAAGCGCTGAAACTTGACACCGTACAACGAAAGATAGAACGCGATCGCAAGCCACAACCGCGGCTTCCCCAAAACAAGTTGCATCACGAAAATCGGCAAGGCAGTCAGCGTGATGGAAACCATCAGCCGCAACGCAGGCGTGTCGCGGAGATCCCGCAGCACGATTTGGCCAAGCCGCTCGATACAACGGTCGTAAGCGCGCGATACAAATTCATACGCGTCGCGCAAGGGACGAACCTTCGCCAGTGGCTCTGTCAGCAAATAGGCCCCGAAAGAAAACACACCCACCAAGGCCACCGCAGCAATGCTGGCCAAAGCCACTACCAACGCGAAGCACCGAGCGACAATCTCAGGTACGGCTCGAAAGCTCAGAGCAGGCCAATACGACTTCGACTGAGCGACCGATCCCACGTCGCCCAACCCCGCCTCTGCAAGCTTGCCCACCGATCCCATGTTCGTCGTTACACCCGCTGGCGCCACATCCCGCGCCATATGCGAAAGGAATTTACACCCGGGGCGAGCAAAGTTCCAGCGTTGAACGTGATTGGTGATTTGTGAAGGCATCCCACCAAACATCCCAGGCGGGGTCACGGACCGTGTTGCGCGATGTACAATCAGAAGGCGTGTCGTGTTCAAAGTAAAACGCATTTACGGTGTGGCTGAACCATCGGACGTTTACCGCGTCCTGGTGGACAGGATTTGGCCGCGCGGCGTTTCAAAAGAGAAAGCGGGAATCGATCTGTGGATGAAAGAGATTGCGCCGTCGGACCAGCTTCGCAAGTGGTTTGCGCACGATGCCAAACGCTGGATCGAGTTTCAGAAACGCTATCGCGACGAGTTGAGAGCAAAGGCAGCATTGATTGAACAGCTTCGAGAGCTGGAAAAGACGCATCACACCGTGACGCTGATCTATTCGGCCCGTGATGACCGCCACAACCAGGCGGTTGCGCTGTACGCTGTTCTTCACAGGTCCAGTTGAGCTATGTGCAGTGCTCATGAGGTGAGAGCCAAGGGCTTTCTCTTTTGCGATGCCTAACCCGATTGGCCCACTGCCTTCACACGCACTTTCGGGAAACAAATCTCGAGTATCGGCCCGTTACGCTTGCCGGTGACTGCCGATGGCTCGACATCTACAGGCAGTTCCAAGGTACGGAAAACGATCCCATTTTTGTCCTGTGATGAGCGTCGCCTTTTTCAGCTTGCGGCGTTTGACAATGCATGAAAGGCGAGTTTTACACGTAGTGCCCGAAACTCGTGGGCATCGTGCATGAACACTGAAAGTTGGCCACTTTGAGCACATGGTTCTGAGTCGCTTGGGAAATCGAGTGCCATATACGTTTTGTTCGCAGCCGGTGGCCTTCGAACAGGCGATCGGTGAGCAGTAGCGACGCGTTGTTACGGACTTGGCGGAACGCATCATGCGTGCAGTTCGGATAGCTGTTGAGAGCTGCACCTCGACCGCGAAGAAATTACTTCATCAGAAAGCTGTTCAGCGCCGGTATCGGGATACTCTGCATCAGTAATCCGCCGCGGTATGAGATCGCTCCGCCGTACGGAATACCTGATTCACGCTCGAGAACCCCCGTCAGAATTTATGCGTATCGTGCGACTCAACAACACCTAAAACATGAAGACGCCATCGCCATCATCGCGTACTTACGGTCGCTTCCCAGCTCTGCCAGATGAATTTTCGCGGCGGTAGTGCGAGCACGCCTGGCACTGCCGCAAACATTGCTAACCAGGGACAAATGCAAGCAGTTCTCGCTGGCGCTGCGTGGTGTTAATTTGGTAATTTTTGAGTGGTGTCCCGCAACACTGTCGGGTAATGCGACCAGGAGTTGGCCCCTGAGCGCGGCTTATTTCTACCCTAAAGTTGTGTCAAGTTAGCAGAGTACACGGGCAGCAATTCAGTTCGGAGAGGACCACGTTGAATCCGCAGCATGGACTTCTCGTATTTTTGCAACCCGCGAAATTCCGAATATCGAAGGACGTGTGCGGAACGAATCTGCGTGAAATGTCAGTCCAGACCGACAATATTCGGCTGCTCTAGAGGTTTTGGCTTGCAGCTTGCACTGATACTCCTAATAGCTGAAGACGCGAATCGCTGTAGGGTGTTGAATCTAAGGCTTATAACCAAAACGATACCGAAAAAGGAGTTTGGGTCATAACATGGCGGTCGGCGTGCAGCCGTTCCAGGCGTAGCCGCCACACAATAAGAGCGGTATTCGGGGCTGCGGCCCCAGGAGATTAAATGACTAAGAAACAGAAGGGCTTTTCATTAATCGAATTGCTGATCGTCGTGGCGATTATTTTGATCATCGCGGCGATTGCCATTCCGAACCTGCTTCGCGCCAAGATTGCGGCGAACCAGGCTTCGGCAGTCGGTGCGCTCCGTACCATGTCTTCGGCCGAGGAAACCTTCTCGTCCACCTACAGCGACGGTTTCACACTGACCTTGGCACAGTTGGGCGGTCCGGCCGGTTCGGGCAGCTGCGCGAACGCGGGCTTGATCGACGAAGTTCTTTCGACGGCTCCCAACCAGAAGAGCGGATATAAGTTCGTGTTCACGCCGAACGGCACGGTGGCCTTGACGGCTGGCGTACCGGCGGCTTGCGGCGCGTCGGGCGACACCGGGTTTTCGATCAGCGCAACGCCGATCACCCTGGGATCGACCGGTACGGCCAGCTACTGTGTGGACGAAACTGGCGTAGTGCGCATCAACGGAGCGGGTGTGGTTATCCCTGCGCCTTGCTCCACTTCCGGCTTCCCGCCATTGCAGTAGGGTTTCTTGAGAGGACAAGGGAGGAAGTCACCGACTTTCCTCCCTTTTTTCATTTCAGAACGCGGCTATGAAGGTCTCCCGTCACCCTACCCGGGGAATCCGCCGCCAGTTCGCGCCGTCGCCCATCCGTGATATAGACTTTCCGTCCGGTTCAGTGAGTCAATAATGTTGCAAGCCCCCATGCGTTCAGTGATTCAAATTTCGGGAGTGCGCAAAAGCTACGGCGCAACGGTGGCCGTGCACGAAGTGTCGTTCGAAGTGAATGAAGGCGAGATCTTCGGTTTGATTGGGCCGAACGGCGCGGGAAAGACCACCACAATGGAGTGCATCGAGGGACTACGCACGCCGGATCGCGGAAGCATCGCGGTCCTTGGACTTGATCCCTTCAAGGACGTCTACAAGCTGCAAGACCGGATCGGAGTCCAGCTGCAACAGGCGCAACTGCAGAAGCGGATCAAAGTGTGGGAGGCGATGGACCTGTGGGTTTCGCTTTACCGCAAGAAAGCGATCGACGGCGAACGATTGCTCGAACAGCTCGGCCTCGCCGACAAGCGCGACGCGTGGTTTATGAACCTCTCGGGAGGCCAGAAGCAGCGGCTGTTCATTGCCCTTGCGTTGATTAACGATCCCGAGGTTGTGTTTCTCGACGAGCTGACGACGGGCCTCGACCCACAGGCTCGGCGGGCAATATGGGATCTGGTGCGCGATATCCGCGAGCGCGGCAAGACCGTATTCTTGACCACTCATCTGATGGAGGAGGCCGAACGTCTGTGTGACCGCGTGGCCGTCATCGAGCACGGACGCATCATCGACATCGACCGGCCGGAGAACCTGGTGAACCGGCACTGCCCGGAGCGAACCGTCGTGCTCGCCACAGAGAATCCGATCGCGGAAGAGCGCTTCCGCGCGATCCCGGGAGTTGAGACGGTGTCGCGCACCGATTCGCGATTCACCATTCGGGGCCGAGGCGACGATCTGGTGACCGAGGTGATTCATTGTCTTTCCGAGAATGGAATTCGGGTCACGGATTTCCGGACGATTCTGCCAAATCTTGAAGATGTGTTTCTCAAACTCACGGGTCATTCGATTCGCGAGTAGGCGAGGCAAATAATGCTGCGAGGACTTTGGAAACTGACGTGGCTCGAAATCAAGATTTTCCTGCGCGAGCCGCTTGGCGCGTTTGGATCAATCCTGATTCCCGTTTTGGTATTTCTCGTGGTGGGTCGAATAATGGGCAGCGGACGCTCGCCGAGTTCGCTCGCCGAGAGCAGCTTTATGCAGACGGGTCTGCCGGTGCTGGCGTCGGTTTTGATCGCGGTCAACGCCGTGCTCTCGCTGGTGACGATCATTTCGATTTACCGCGAAGGAGGCATCCTGAAGAGGCTGCGCGCGACGCCGCTGCGTCCCCAGACGATCCTGAGTGCGCACGTAATCGTCAAACTGCTGCTGACTGCCGCCACGCTGGCGTTGCTGGTGCTGGCGGGCAAGCGCTACTACCCGGTTGGCGTTCATGCTCCGTTATTCTCGTTCACGATTGCGCTGCTGATCAGCACCTGGAGCATCCTCTCGATCGGATTTCTGATTGCGAGCATCGTTCCTACGGCACGATTTGCGCAGCCGATAGGCGGTTTCATCATGTATCCGATGCTCGGAATCTGCGGACTGTTCGCGCCGATTGCATTGATGCCGCCGGTACTTCGCGCCGTGGCAAAAGTTACGCCGCTGACGTACGCGGTGTCGCTGATGGAAGGAATCTGGAAGGGCGAGAGATGGGCGGCGCACGTGGGAGACGTGGCGGCACTGGTCCTGGTGTTTGCAGTTTGTACGGCGCTCTCGGCAAAAGTGTTTCGCTGGGAATAGCGCCGGCGTCGCGCAGATGAACTGCCGCGTTACCGTGAGAGCCTTGTGGGTCGTGGTTTTAGCCACGACATTAACCCCGCAGATTGCGGGCGGCTTTATAGCCGCTGAGGACCCACACGAAGCGCCAAGAGAGTTCCCTGCCTGCGGCCGGCAGGCCTCGTCGGGCCGAAGAGCGGCCCTCTGTCGGGATGACAATGTCGGGTTGTAGTTGCTAGATATATGGCATGGCGCGTTAACTGCACATGCATACGCTGCGGAGAAGCCTGCGACTCCCCAAAGCCCGCACTCTTCGGCTATTATGGCTTCCCGTGGCCACCACCAGGGAGTCCACCCCCGCACCAAATCCGCGCCGTCGCGCAGTGCGCGACATTTTGCTTTACGGCGTGTGCGGCGGCGTGCTCATCGTAATTCTGAAACTCACCGAGTACCGGTTCCTGGTCGTTGAGCATTCGGTCGAGATCTACGGCGCGCTCGTCGCCGCCCTCTTTGCCGGACTCGGCATCTGGCTGGGCCTGACGCTCACCAGGAAGAAGCCGGAGGTCATCATCAAGGAAATTCCGGCGCCGAACTCAGAGCCGTTCGTCGTCAACCAGGCGCGCGTGGACCAGCTCGGCATCACCGCGCGCGAACTCGAAATCCTGGGACTCATGGCCGCGGGGTTGAGCAACCGCGAGATTGCCGGGCGCCTCTTCGTCAGCGAAAACACGGTAAAGACCCATTCGAGCCGGCTATTCGATAAGCTTGGCGCCAAGCGCCGCACCCAAGCCGTACAGATCGGCAAGACCGCCCGGCTCATCCCGTGACGCCTCCGCGGCGGCAATCTTTGTGGGTCGTGGCTTTATAGCCACGACATAAACGCCGCAGATTCACGACGGCTTTAGCCGCTGAAGTTCCGATTTTGCGGTTCTCGCGCAGACCCCAACCCACCCGAAAGCATGATTTTTCGCTTTTCTGTGTAAAATCACCCTAAAGTGTGACGACATCGCGCGCGTCCCCGGCTACATTTCGGCCAGCGTGAACGCAAGTTTCACGAAGGGAGACTGACATCCCATGAAAAAGACGGTGCTGACCTTCGGACTGATCTCTGGCGCGATCTCCGGCGCGATGATGCTGGTTACGATCCCGTTTGTCGATAAGATCGGCTTCGACAAAGGGGAAATCCTCGGCTACATCACGATCGTGCTCTCGGCGTTGCTGGTGTTCTTCGGAGTGCGTTCATATCGCGAAAAAGTCGCGGGCGGGCGCCTCACCTTTGGGCGCGGCTTCGCCGTCGGCATCCTTATCACATTAATCTCCAGCGCCTGCTACGTAGGTACCTGGGAAATTCTCTATTTCAAATTCATGCCAGACTTCAGCGACAAATACGCCGCGCACATGGTCGAGCGCGAGAAAGCGGCGGGCGCCAGTCAGCAGAAGATAGACGAGAGCGAGCAAAAAGCAAAAGAGTTCAAGCAGATGTACGCCAACCCGGCGTACAACATAGCCCTAACATTCATGGAAGTCTTTCCCATCGGCCTGGTAGTAGCAACAGTCTCAGCCGGGATCCTGCGCAAGAAGGCGCCCAACCCTGCAACCTAGAGTTGCAGGTCTTAAACTATTTTCGAAGAGCCTCGCTTAAGGACGTCGGGCCTTCGCCTTCTTCCAAACGGTTTTTGGCCATCTCCGCGATTGCGCCAAGCCCCATAAACAACAATATAAGAGCGAGTCCCTCCATTTCGGCGAGCAAACGATCTGTCTTGCCAAACTCGCTGATGGCCCGGCCCCCAAACCAAAACGCGAGCCCCGCCAGAGCAAAGAAAACCCAAGCCACACCTCGAAGCAGCAATATTGCGGCCGATCTTGCTGCGGCATTCATAAAAGCGATATCAGGGGAATGTCCTCGTCGAGCAACATTCATTATTGTAGCGCCGTCCCGCCCATCCGTCTCGACACCGCCCGCCAGAATTTGCGAACACCTCTCGATGATCCGCCATGAGCGAGGCAGTGAGGCTCGTAAATTCACCAACAATTTCATGCGTGTCAATGCGTGCGAGAAGCTTTTGCGCCGGCCTTCTGCGCGATGAGTATGTAGCCTTTAGCGGTTGCGTCCTGCTCGAGCGCTGCCAGATTTTTTGCAGCGTCGGCAGCGGAGCCAGATTTCAATTCGATTTCGGCAGCGGCGAGACGAGCTTCGAGCTCATAGCGGACAAGCCCGCGCGTTCTTGCATCCGCCAGAGCTGGTGCAAGAACCTTGTTCGCTTCGGCCGTCTTGCCCAAAGCTGCGAGAGCGCGCGCTTCGGTGATTGCGAAATCCAGGGCGACGAGGCGATTTTGAGTTTTGGCCGCAAGCGGTCGGGCCGACTCCAGCTCTTTTTGCGCGTCGCCTGGTTTTCCTGTGGCAAGCAATCCTCGCGCGAGAAGCGTGTGGGCCGTGGTTTCATCGTCGCTCAACTTCGCCGCGCGAAATACCTTCACTGCATCCTGGATCAGAGATTGAGCCTCGGCGGCGCGTCCTTCCTCAATATCAAGTTCCGCGAGCGCCAGGCCGATCTCGGCTGACTCCTGCGTATAGCCGATTTCCTTATCGATCGCGAGCGCCTGCTGGTAAGCTTTGCGCGCGTCATTCGGCTTTCCCTGCTGCACCAAAACTTGTCCCATCCCGCCGAGCGCGGCCGGAAGCAACGGCTTCGCATCTGTCTCGCGCGCCACCGCTTGCGTCTGCTCGAAGCGCTGCTTGGCTCCAGCCAAGTCGCCACTATCCATCAGCACTTTTCCCAGGCCGTCGAGCTGATATACAGTCGCTTCCTTTTCACCAATCTCCTGATGAATCCGCAGCGATTCGCCGAAGGCTTCTTTCGCGCCCGCAACGTCGCCTTGCTGCCCGAGCAGCTCACCGAGATTGCTCAACGATCCGGCTTGACCGCTCTTGTCGCCGATTTCCTGACGGAGCTTCAGCGATTGACGGAAAAGTTTCGTCGCGCCGGCCAGATCTCCCTGCAGCGTATAATAAGTTGCCAGGTTATTACTCGTGTTTGCGATGTCGTGCTTGTCTCCGGTCTCCTGCAGGAGCGCGAGCGCTTCCGCGGAAAGTTTTCTACCGCCTTCTACGTCTCCGGCGTCGGAAATCACGCTGCCGATGTTATCCAGCGTTTTAGCGGCCCCCACCGTGTTGCCGATCTCGCGATAGATCGCCAGAGCTGCTTCGTACTGCGTCTTCGCGCCCTGCACATCACCCAGGTCCGCCAACGTATTTGCGGAGCTGTTCAGCATGGCCGCCACTCCACTTTTGTCTCCCGACGCCGAGTAAATCTTTCTGGCCTCTTCCAGCGGACCAAGCGACTCCTTCGGTTTTCCTAGTTTGCGAAGCGCGATGCCTTGGTAGACCAGCGCTCGAGCCACCAGCAGTCGCGCTCCTGTGGACCGGCCTTTGCTCACCGCTTGCGTGGCGGCCGTCAATTGATGCGTGAAGTCGGCAACCGACTGCGCCGCGGCCGCCTCTACTAAATCTATTCTGGGATCATCGTTCTGCGGCGCGGGAAGTTTTCGAAGTGAGCCTACTGTGGCGAAAGCCTCTTTGGCATTTCCTCCGCGAATTTCTGCCTGCGCCAGCAAGATTCCGTACTCGAGATTGTCGGGGAAGAAACCGAAGAGCGTTTTGTAAATCTCCACGGCTTTATCCCATTCATGCGTGGTCTCGCGATAGTGTCCCTCCACCAAAAGGTGATCCTGGCGCGAGAGGTTCGAAGATAAATCGAACGCGCGTTTGGCTTCGCCAGCCGCCTTCTCGTCATAGCCCATGCTCGCCAACGCGGCGGCCAGGTTCGCGTGCGCCAAGGCGTGTGTCGGCTCGGCCGCTACTGCCTTTTGCAGCAGATCGCGCGCGGCGAGATAGTCGAAGACGCGCATTTTCGCCAGGCCTTCTGCATAGAACTTTGCCGCCTCTGGATTCGACGGCAGCGACGCCTTCACCGTGGCAGCTTCGACGCTCGACACTTCCCCCGCGCCCAATTTTTCCCGCAGTTCCAAACCAGCGTTGCTCACCAATTCATCGAGTTGCTCCTCGGTTCCCTTCTTCGATACCGCGACCAGCGTTTCGCCGTCGGCGGTGCTCTGCAAGCGCAGGTCCACTCGAATCTGGCCTTTTTCGAGCGGAACGTAGGATCCGAGAACAACTTCGTCCGTGCCAAGATTCTTTCTGATCTTGGCCAGCGTATCTTTTCCGTACGTGTCGGCGTCCGGCAACGACAAATCAATTTTCATGCGCGCTACGTTTTCGCCCGGAACAGTGCGCAGTTGCTCGCCCACGGCAAGCTCCGTGGTCAACATTTCCGAGAGCGCGGTGGAAACCCACGCTTCCTCGGGCCGTCCGGAAATATTTTTGAAACCCAGAACCGCGACGGAAGGGCGCCCCTTGATCGAGTTGGGAACGGCGGCGGCATCGCCCTCGCCTGGTGGCGGCGCGCGATGCAACAAGCGGTCGCGCCAGCCTTTCACGTTCAGTCCAATAAGCAATCCCGCAAACAATACGACCGCGATCGCGGCCACGCCAAAAACCTTAGGACCGAAGGGCGGTGCGCCGGTGGTCTCCGCGCGCGCCGTGGTCGCCGGGGTTCCGCTCGGCGGCTTTTCGTGTGGCAATTCGGAAGGCCCGCCCAGCGCCAAGGTTTCCAACACCGCTTGCAGCTCTGCAGCGGATTGATAACGCTGCGACGGAATTTTCTCGAGCGCCTTGAGGATTCCACTTTCGAGGCCTGCGGAAATTTGTGGATTTACCGCCCGGGGAGCAGTGGGCGGCTCATGCAGAATCGCGCCCATAAGCTGCGGTCCCTGAGTTTGCGGAAACGGACGCTGCCCGGTGGCGATTTCATACAGCACGGCGCCCGCCGAATAAATGTCGCTGCGCACGTCGGCAGCCTCGCCGCGCAACTGCTCCGGCGCCATGTACGGCACGGTGCCTGAAATCGTTCCGGTGTCCGTGGAGATGCTGCGGGTTACGTCAACCGCATTCTCGGCATGCACCAATTTCGCGAGCCCAAAATCCAAAATCTTTATTCTTCCCTCCGGCGTAACGAATAGGTTGGCCGGCTTCAGGTCCCGGTGAATGACGCCTTGTTGATGAGCGGCAAAAAGACCTTCCAGAAATTGCGCGCCGAGGCGTAGGACAGCTTTTTCGGCCAGCGGACCTTCTTTCACAAGGGCGCTGAGTGATTTTCCCGGGATCAGCTCCATCACTAAGAAATCGACGCCGTCCGCATGGCCGAATTCATGGACTGTCTCAATATAAGGATGACTGAGCTTGGCGAGAAGCAATGCTTCCCTGCGAAATTGCTTGCGCTGGATTTCATCTGCTAATACGGCAGGCGGCAGGATTTTTATAGCCACATCGCGGTCAAGGTGCTGGTCGTGGGCCCGGTACACCTCCCCCATGCCACCGGCCCCGATCTGTTCCACAATCCGGTAGTGCCCCAGTATTTTGCCCAACATGAGGTCGAACCCAAGTCTCTGCTGCGCATCTTAGGTGCCTCGAATAGACAAGTCAACGCAACATCGGATTCACGATGGATCGCGGATTCGGAAGCAAGTTGAGGGATCTCACCGCACACTGCGCGGTTCCGAACACCGTCCGTTCGCATCACTAAGCCGACTCACCGCGCACTGTTCTGCGCACTTTCTGCTAACAATGATGCGGCTTCCCTCGTCCATACAGCCAACAAACACAATTTCTGCTTCTGCGCGATGGGGCGTGCACTAGGAGGTTCCCGTGTTCTCATTCGTTCAGGACCTGCGCTACGCACTCCGCATGTTGCTCAAGAGCCCCGGGTTTACGATCGTTGCTGCGCTCACGCTTGCATTGGGGATGGGCGCGAACATCGCCACTTTCAGCGTGGTGTATGGCGTTCTGCTGCGGCCGCTGCCCTTCCTGCATCCTGAGCAACTCGTGCGCATCTTCGACGACCTTCGCGGCCCGAACGAAGAGGATGTCGGCATGTCCGCGCCGGAGCTGTGGGACCTGGAAGATCGCTCCGGCGTGTTTCAGAAAATTTCGGCGGTAGCGCCGAGCAATTCGGCGGTCGGCGGTGGAGAGCGCACCGTCCGCGCTGAAAGTCTGGTCACCAGTCCCGATTACTTCGCGCTGCTCGGAGCGAAGCCGCAACTCGGCCGCGTCTACACGCGGCAGGATTCCGTGCCCGGATTCCTCGAGCCTGTCGTCATCAGCGACGGCTTTTGGCGCGGCAACTACGGTTCGGACCCAAACATCATCGGGCGAAAAATGCGCCTCGATAGCGACATGTACACGATTGTGGGAGTGATGCCGCCGGGCTTTCGTCATCCGGGCCGCACGCTCGATACCGACGTCGAAGTCTGGATCGCCACCGGCTTCAACGGCGCTCCGTTTCCCGTTCCAGCGCAAAGGTCACTAAGATTTATACCCGCCGCAATCGGACGCTTGAAGCCCGGCCTGACTGTTGCGCAGGCGCAAACGCAGCTCGATGCCTACGTATCGCAACTCAGCCGCGAGTATCCCGCCGATTACTCTGCCGCCGCTAAGTGGGCGCTACGGCTCGTTTCGGTGAAAGAAGATCTGGTAGGCCCGCAACGGACGGAACTGCTCATCCTTTTCGGAGCCGTCGGATTTGTGCTGCTGATCGCGTGCGTGAACATCGCCAACCTTCTTCTCGCGCGTTCTTCCGGGCGGCGGCGCGAATTTGCGATTCGGCTGACGATGGGTGCAAGCCGCGCGCGCCTGGTAAGCCAACTGCTGACCGAGAGCACGCTCTTGTCGGTAATTTCCGGCGTGGTCGCGCTGGTCACAGTTCTGTTTTTGAAGAACGTGATCGTGAGCCTCGCTCCCGCCGATATTCCACGGCTCAACGAAGTGGACGTCAGCGGCCGCGTGCTTTTTTTCGCTTTCCTGATTTCGATGCTCACCGGCATCCTCTTCGGCCTCGCGCCCGCGCTGCAAGCCGCGAATCCCAACCAGATTGAAAATCTGAAGGAAGGCGCGCGCGGAACGGGTGTCGGCAGACGTCACACTCGGCTCTCGCGGTTTCTAGTTATGTCCGAGGTAGCGCTCTCGATTGTTTTGCTGGCGGGCGCGGGGCTCCTGCTGCGAAGTTTCTGGCGCGTGCTCGAAGTGCGTCCCGGATACAATCCCAGCCATCTGACCACGGCGCAAATCTGGATTCCGGTGTCCAACAATCCCGATACGGATCCTTACGCTGCCGAAGACAAGCGCGCCGCTTTTCTGATGGAAATCTATCGCCGCGTCTCCGTGCTGCCTGGCGTGGAACAGTCCTCGCTTGCCGGCAACGACACTCTGCCCATGAACTCCGGCAGAAACTATTCTCCCTTTTCAATTCAAGGGCGCGCGGCAGAATCCGAGCGTAGCCCGGTTGCGGACATCGCCGTGGTTGACACCGAATATTTTCGCGTGATGGAAGTTCCGCTGATGGCCGGACGCAATTTCACTGTCTCCGATACGAATAAAACTCAGACAGTTGCGGTGATCGACCAAACGCTCCAGCGGCGTTACTGGCCGAACGAGAATCCCGTGGGACAACAAATCAAGTTTGGATTTGGAGCCGGCGTGCAGGGCGTCACCATCATCGGCGTGGCTGGCGATGTCAAATCCGACGGTTTTGATGCTCCCAGCGTGCCGCACATTTATGTTCCGCTGGGGCAGTTCGCGCCGGTCAACGCGGTGGTGTTTTTCCGCAGCAAGGCCGACGCGCAGTATCTCGGCGAAGCCGTGCGCCAAGAGGTCGCCAAGCTGGATCCTAATGTTCCGGTGCACAGTGTCAGTACGATGGACGAAATCATCGCAAGATCCGTGGCTGACCGGCGCTTTGCTCTCGAGCTTCTCGGCATTTTTGCGGCGGTAGCGCTGCTTCTCGCCGCCGTCGGGATTTACGGCGTGATGTCCTATTCCTTCAGCCAGCGCACGCACGAAGTCGGAATCCGCATCGCGCTCGGCGCGCAGCGCCCGGATATTCTGCGCATGGCGTTAGCGGAAGGCATGCGTACAGTTGCAATCGGATTGGCTTCAGGCCTGGTAGGCGCCACAATCATGACGCGATTTTTCCGCTCCATGCTTTTCGATGTGACACCAGCCGATCCAGCGACCTACCTAACTGTTTCAGGGATCCTCGCATGCGTCGCCTTCTTCGCCTGTTACATCCCGGCGCAGCGCGCAACCCAGGTAAATCCGCTAGTCGCGCTGCGCGAAGAATGAAACATTCGGGATGACTCTTTCGCTGGGCACAGAAATCATACTTGCGATGTGTAATCGGAAGGTGGGCTCTGGGTGAAATGCGCGGCAGTCCAGATAAGACAGGAGCTCTATGGAGGGCTGCGCTAATTGGATTAACGCTGGTCTTTTTGCTTTCGATTGGAATCGCGGCAGAACCGGGACCGTTTGCGTAGCTTCGCGCGCGGCTACACCCTTTCGTGGTCAAGTCGTTCCTCCGACTGGCGAGGTAAGTTCGGGTGGCCTTCAAGTCAAAGTCGATAAGCGCCCGGCGGTGCCTTGGCCACCAAGGGAGAGCCTTAAGATTGAAGGGTTAGACGTCAAAGAGCGCCATCTTCTAGCGCTAGTGGACTCGCACGGCAAGCCGGTGGAATCCCTCCGGTTTCGATTCGTAAGTTATAAGAGCGTTCACCTCTGTATGTCTTACGACGGCTACGGAGGTATTGGATTGCAAGAAGATGCTCGTTGCCCTTGGTGCAGATGCAAGTACAGATCTCCGGTGGTTGACAGAAGGCTCTGACTATGCCGACCCCATGCCAGTCAAATCGCACGCGCTAACGTACACGGCCTTATTTCCCTTTGTAATCGACGAACAGCTCGGGAAACTGCTGCTTTAGCGCGCCGATCTTCGGCAGGTCACAAATCTGGATATAAGGGTTGCCGGGATTCTTCAGCGCGTAGTCCTGGTGATAATCTTCGGCGCGATAGAAGCCCTTCAGCGGAGTGACTTCCGTCGCAATCGGCTTCGGGAAAATTTTCGCGGCGTCGAGCTGTGCGATGTACGCGGTGGCAACGCGCTGCTGCTCGTCATTGGCATAAAAAATGGCGGAGCGATACGAAGTGCCGACGTCCGGGCCCTGCCGGTTCAGCTCGGTCGGATCGTGAGCCACGGAAAAGAAGATGCGCAGCAGCTGGCCATACGTAATCCGCGAAGGATCGTAGACGACTTCCACCGATTCAGCATGTCCGGTGGTTTCAGTGACCACTTGATCGTAAGTCGCGGTCGATGCAGAACCTCCTGCATACCCCGTGGTAGTCGCGATGACGCCTTTCACTCTTTGAAACACCGCCTGAGTGCCCCAGAAACAGCCGCCGGCAAAGACGGACGTCTGTTTTCCAGCCGCGGTTGCAAGCGGCGCGTCAACCTTCGGGGGAGGGATCGGCTGTCTCGACTCGGGTTTCACGATATACGCCCAGATCAATATAGAGAATGCGAATCCAAGAGGCAAAAGCAAACGTGCAGACATACGAAGACTCCTCCCACTTCCATCTGTAGTACGCCTCCCACGTCAAGATGGATTGCCAGAAGCACAACAAGCACGCGTAGCCCAACGTTTCGCGGCCAACCAGATGTTGACTGGTCGCAGCTTGGGAAAGAATGGGTGGTTGATGGGCATAGGTAGCCTGAGACGAATCCAGCCTCCGAAGGAGATTGCAAGGTACGACCGGGCCGACAGGGCAACATTGATTCTGCCACAATTATCGGTTTCGATCCGGGAAGCAAGGTGGTGCGAATCCCTGTTCTCGAAAGTTTATCTATTCCATTGATTATGATTCTGAGTAGGTATATAAGCTAATCCATTGGTTGCAAAGCGATGTTGGCCCAAACCAAAATTCGGAAGCTCCTAGTTTGGTCACTATTCTCCATTCTGTTGTGTGGTATTGTTGCTTCAGAATTCCCCGAGCTTCTGTCTCTAACTGATAACACTGCAAACGACTTTACGATCGGCAAGACAAATACCGAGGGCTTACATGCTCTCCCAGACGCTCGCGGACCTGTTCGAGTCGCTGACATAAATTCCAGCGTTCCTGCGGCGACCTTGCTTCATTCGCGTCTGATCCCGTTCGAAAAAGCAGCGCCGGTTCCCTCAGAACTTTTCATTCTTCACTCCGTCCTCCGAACATAGCGCGGGTCTCTTAGATCCGGCCCCGAAGCCCAAGGGTCGCGATTCCAGCAAGGGCAAAATCCGAGTCCAGTTCGACGAAGGTTTATGAACAACAATCTTCAAGTTCCTCGCGGTCCGAGGCTCCTTCAGGGCAGCGTCAGGGATTCTCACGAATGATTTACTAGCCGACGCAATTTCGAACCGAAGGGAGGGTCCATGCGAGACTCCTATCCGATGTGGAAAGAGTTGTACTTGGAAGCGCTGTTAGAGTCTGACAAAAAGAAATTGACCGGGCTGGTCCAAACCACAGAGCAGGAAATAGCGAGCCGCACTCAAGAATTATTGAACTCCGCAGACCATCACAAAGAACGGGGCGAGATGGCCATCGCACTCGCCTCCTTGCTTTCCATCAAAACCCACCAACTTGGCTGGCCAGCGGTGTCCGCTCGCGATGGCCTGAGGTGATTGGCCACATTCCACGACGGCGCTTATTGGAGGGGACTTATGGTTATTGGCGAACGATTGAAGGAGTTGCGAAAAGAGAAACAAATATCTCAAGGAGACGTTGAGAAGCGTACGGGTCTGCTTCGCTGTTACATCTCGCGGGTGGAGAACGGCCACACCGTTCCGGCCATCGAAACGCTGGAAAAGATGGCCCGCGCGCTGGAAGTTCCGATGTACCGCCTCTTCACCGACGAAGATAAGATCGAGAAGCCCGACATCTCGTTTTCAAAGGCCGAGTCAGCGCGCGGGACGAAGCAAGACTCCCAGCTCCGCCCGTTCGCGAAAGCGCTCTCGCGAATGAACGACAAGGATCAAAGGCTTCTGCTTCACATGGCGTCGAAGATGGCTAATCGCCGGATTCCTTGAGCGCGTCTGGTTCTTAAATCTGAGGTCGACAGCACGTTCCTGCGAAATACGCGCCAGGCACGGCGAAAGTCCTGCATCCAGCTGTAGGACACGAAGGTCGTCCCGCGATGAAATGGGCGATGATACGCCGTGTGGGATTTCCGCCTAGCCAGATTTTTTCTGGAAATGCCTTCCAAAAGCCGTCCGCCTGTTTTTTTCAGGCGGCTAGGTGCCGGCTATCTGGCGGAGTTATTCTCTCGAGCTGGCTGGTTTCGGGGCTAGGGCTCGTGGCGGGTGACGTGTTTACCTTGGGTGTTGTAGTTGAGGCTCCGAAGAACGCTGTGCGGGCCTTCTCGAACGAATCTTGCGTCAGTGCATTTGCGGGTTTCATTTCAGCCTCTTGACCTCCCGATCGCCTAACTCACGATCGGCGAGTTAACACTGCTCTATCTATAGTGCAATTCAAGCACCACAACGTTTCATGCCCCCGCGTATTTCTGTCGCAGATACGACGGTAGTTAGGGAATCAGGCTCGCAACCAATGGGCAAGAACCTAGCCAGAAAGGATTGAATTTTTCACGTTCATTGAATAATTCAACTTCAACTCGAACTTCCAAGCAAGGCTGCCTGCTCAGAAAATACAAGCTTTATCGTATTTCGCCCTTCCGGCGGGCGCTCGATGATCGAGCGGCACATCAATCGGCCAAACCGGCCTTGCGATGTCCGGCTCGTGAACAAGATCATCCTCGTAGCAGATGACAACCCGGTTATGCGCGACGCGCTGTGCAAGCTCTTCGAGCCGGAAGACGGTTTGGAACTTTGCGAACAGGCTGTGAGCGGTCAGGATGCCATCGACAAGGCCAAGAAGTTCCGGCCCGATCTGATCATCCTGGACTTCTCGATGCCCGTAATGAACGGGATCGACGCCGATCGCGCTATAAAAAAGATCATGCCTCGCGTCCCAATCATCCTGTTCACAATCCACGGAAATGAAATGCTTTCAGCAGCCGCCAAGGAGGCTGGAATCGCAGGGCTCGTGTGGGGACAGCGAGATTCACCATTTCTGCCTTTGACACGAATGCGTCGCTCAAACGTGCCTGACGGCCACGGCGGGCGGGGCCTGTTAGGAAAGCTCGCATCATGATCTCCTTTGTTCGTTCCGAACAGTAGCGGCGGTTGTTTTTGCTTCGAAGACCGTCGCGCGATCGAGGTCGGTAATTAGTCCAGGCTGCTGCGTGAGTCGCCATCCCAGCCTTTCCTGCGTTAGCGTGCTTGAGGCCGGAGCGTCGGCACCCACGAAAAACCCGAGGAAGCCAAAATGCTCCGCTGCCTCCTCGGGGGATTTGGAGACGACCGGCACTTTCAGACCCCGGCCGATTGCCTCAGCGATGTCTCGGAGCGGCACGCCCTCTTCACTGACCGCGTGATACCGGCCGCCTGCGGAACCCTTCTCAAGCGCAAGCCTGTAGAGACGGGCAGCATCGAGCCGGTGCACCGCGGCCCAGCGGTTGCGCCCGTCGCCGACATACGCTGAGACGCCCTTCTGGCGAGCGATAGCGATCATGTAGGTGACGAGACCTTGCTTGACTCGGTCGTGCACCTGCGGAAGGCGCACCACCGAGGCGCGGACTCCCTGCGAAGCCAGCGCCGCCGCCGTGACTTCCGACGCGCGGGGATACGAGGCGGAGGTCGGGACAGGCGCATCCTCCTCGGTCGCTGTGCGGCCAGGCGCCAGGAGCACGAGCCCCCCGGTGACGAGCAGCGGCCGGTCGGAACCCTCGAGCGCAGCGCCGAGCGCCTCGATGGCGCGCCGGTCTGCCTCGCAGTTCGCCGCAAACTTCGAGAAGTCGTGGTTGAAGGCCGTGTGGATGACGCCATCGGTCATTGCTGCCCCACTGCGCAATCTTTCCAGGTCTTCAATAACGCCTCGCTGCACCTGAGCACCAGCGGCGATCAGAGACTTCGCGCCCTCATCTGAGCGAGCCATTCCGAGCACCTGATGGCCCGCCTGGATTAGCTCCTGAACAATGGCTGAACCGATGAATCCTGTGGCACCTGTGACGAAGACACGCATCATTAATCTCCTTTGCTTCATTGCTAGGTGAACCGCGACCGTATCTGCGGCCTCGTCATCTGATGCCGTTGAGGTCGTACGATCTATGCTGTATAGTCCGTTTTATCCGCTCGATCGTCCGGGAGGTTCATGGATCCGCTCTCAGATGTGCTGTCGCTGTTAAAGCTGCGCAGTTATGTGTCCGGCGGCTTTGATATGGGTGGAGAACTGTCCGTTCGGTTCGGTCGGCATGAAGGCATCAAGTGCTACGCCGTGGTTTCCGGCCAGTGCTGGCTGTCCGTGGAGGGTGTTCCCGACACGGTTCACCTAGCGGCGGGCGATTGTTTCTTGCTGCCGCGCGGGTGGCCTTTCCGCCTTGCAACCGATCTGACGCTGACGCCTGTTGACGCTCTCACGCTTCTTGCGAACGCGCGGCGGAATGGTGGTATCGCCTCCTTCAATGGAGGCGGCGATTGTTTCATCGTCGGCGGACACTTTGCTCTTACGGGCGGTCATGCCAGCATGCTGCTATCTGTGCTGCCGCCCATTGTGCATATCCGGAAAGAATCGGATAAGGCTGCGCTGCGCTGGTCTCTCGAGCGGATGAGGCTGGAGCTGCTCGAGCCGCAGCCCGGAGGCTTTCTGATTGCGCAACACCTCGCCCACATGATGCTCGTTCAGGCGCTGAGGCTGCATCTGGCGGAAGGGTTGCAAGGTGGCGTGGGGTGGCTCTTCGCTCTGGCAGATAAACAGATGAGCGCGGCGATCAACTCCATGCACGACGATCCGGCGCATGGCTGGACGTTACAGGAACTGGCGAAGCGCGCCGGCATGTCGCGCTCGACCTTTGCCTTGAAATTCAAAGAGACGGTTGGGGAGCCGCCCCTCGAATATCTGACGCGCTGGCGAATGCTACTGGCCGGGGACAAGCTGGTGAATTCCGGCGATTCCGTCTCGGCCATCGCCCTGTCGCTCGGCTACGAATCCGAAAGCGCCTTCAGCAAAGCCTTCAAAAGGGTCATGGGCTGTTCACCGCGGCAACATAGCCGTCGCCGCAATCCAGCTTCCCCTCCCTTTAGCGAGGCGGAAGACACCGCCCCCGCCAATCGGTTCGAACCTATAGCAGGCTGATAGGCGCGGCCTTCAGGTTTTTTCGTTCCCCGGCGTGTTTGTCGTCAGGCGCTTGGAGAATTCGCGGAGTATATTCCCGCCGATTCGTCCGGCGAGGCCCACAGCGGCATTGGTGAAGACCAGATTTACGCCCCGGTTGGCTTTGGGATAGTACAGATTCGAAAGTGCCGCTGAGCCGAAGTCGCCGAGCAAATAAGAATAGTTGGGCACGGTAAGCCCGGTGTCGCTGCGTGCAAAAAACGCGGAGGTCACCGCGTGCGCAAGGCGCGACTTGGCGGAGCCGGTGCCCTGATAATAGTAGCGCGGGTCCTGATGCAGCAGCGACGGGAAGACCGCGTGAGTCAGGAAGTCGCTGGTGCGTCCGTCGGCAAATTTTGCAGCGAAACGTTTGGCGTATCCCGCAGCGCCTTGCCCGTACCCGGGATAGGAGTTCAGCGCCTGCTCGATGCCCGCGCCGACGCCAACACCGAGCATGGAAACTGGATCGAATGTGCCGCGTATGGCGAATCGGAATTTCTGTTTCGCAGTGAGCGGGGCGGCGTCAACAACGTAGCTTGTATAGAAGTTGGGGATGACGCCCATCAGTCGCTGCTTCTCCGCGGCCCTGATCTGCTCGGCGGCGATGAATTCGGTGGGATGCACCGTCACCTCCAAGTTCGCACTCGCAACGGATAGTGAGACGTCAGGAACCTCGTAGATCTGTTGCTCCGCAACGGCGAACTCCGCCGATGTAAACGTCGCAAAATCCTTCGCGTTGACGATCACGAGGTAGGAACCGGCAGGAATCTTCGTAAAATTAAATCCGCCGTCAGCCTCGGACACCATCGTGTGCAATTCCGTTCCGTCCTCGTGCATCAAGCTCACTTCTGCGCCGGAAACGGACGCTCCGCTCACGTCGAGCACGATGCCTAAGATACTGGCTGACCCTTCCGCAGGGATTGTTCGCCGAGCCGGATCTTTCGGGCTCAACCCTAAATTGGGTAGAGGCGCATTCGGGAGGGAGCGCTCGCTAACCGCGCGCGCGGAGGCTTGTTGCTGAGCGAGCGCGCTTGCAGGAACCACGCAAAGCAGTAGCGGCACACCGGCAAGAACCGCATGGAGACGCGGGCGCGGCACGTTTCTCAAAGCGCGCCGGCTTCAGCGCGCAAAATATTGAACTGTGAAACCATTTGGTCGCCACCAGGTAGTGCGGCGTTGAGAGGTATGTCATAGCAAGTGTATGCTGCCGTACGACATTAGCCCGTTCTATAAAATCGGCAGTAAGCCTATCGATAACCTTCGACTATATTTCGCCTTTCAGGCGGTGCACCATCATCATTTCCGCAAAGCAACTGCCACCGCGGTTATACTGCTCGGAACTGGAGTGGCGAATGGTCAGAGCGAAACCCATTGCGCTTATCCTTTTTACCTTGCTGGCCTCGGGCGGCCTGGCGCAGCAGCAGGAGCTTCAGCATATAAACGGCGAAAAATTAGGCACCGTGCACTTCGCCACATCGTGCAATGACGCGGCACAGCAGGAATTCAACCGAGCCGTAGCGCTGCTGCATTCCTTCCAGTTCAGCCGTGCCATCGAAGGATTCAACGCGGCGCTGGCGAAGGACGCGACGTGCGGAATCGCGTATTGGGGAATCGCGCTGAGCGATTGGAGCAATCCTTTCGCGCTGGAAACAAAAGACAAGAGCCAGTTGCAGGCAGGACGCGAGAGCGTGGCACGCGGCCAGATCGTCGGCGCAAAGACGCAGCGCGAACGGGCGTACCTCGCGGCAGCCGGCAAATTGTACGCCGACTACGAGAGCACGCCGCAACGAACACGCTTCCTCGCCTATCGCAACGCCATGGAGCAAGTCGCGGCGAGATATCCCGACGACTATGAAGCGCAAATCTTTTACGCGCTGGCGCTCGCTGCTTCCCAAGATCCCGCGGACAAGACATACGCCGGGCGGCTGAAGGCCGGAGCGATTCTCGAAAAATTATTCGCCGAGGAGCCGGCGCATCCTGGCCTGGCGCATTACATCATCCATACGTACGATGTGCCGACGCTCGCGGCGCGGGCGGTGCCGGCTGCGGAGCGCTACTCGAAAATTGCACCCGATGCGCCGCATGCGCTACACATGCCGTCGCATACCTTCACTCGCACGGGTTACTGGCAAGAATCCATCGATAGCAACATAGCGGCGGCGGCCGCGGCACGGCGCGTAGGTCAAACGGCCGAAGAGCTGCACGCCAGCGACTACGAAATTTACGCCTATCTGCAAACTGGGCAGGACCAAGCCGCCGAGCGGATCGTGAATTCCCTGCCGGAGATCGCCGCGCGCTTCGACGACAACGCGGTGATAAGCGGTGCCGGCGGTCCGTCCGCTGGATATTTTGCGCTGGCGGCGATCCCGGCACGCTACGCGCTGGAACGCCAGGAATGGAAGCAAGCCGCGCAGCTCACGCTTCGCGAGACACGGTTTCCCTACACCGAGGCCATCACTTGGTTCGCGCACGGATTAGGCGCCGCGCGCCTGGGCCAAGTGGCGGCGGCGAACGAATCCGCGACGGCGCTGCAGCAGATCCGCGAGCGGCTGTTGCAGACGGGCGAAAATTATTGGGCGCAGCAGGTCGAAATTCAGCGGCTCGAAGTGGCAGCGTGGGCGGCGCTAGCGGAAGGTAATAGAGAGGAATCGCTGCAGCGCAACAGGTCGGCGGCGGAACTGGAAGATACTACGGAGAAGAGCGCGGTCACACCCGGGCCGCTCGCTCCTGCGCGCGAGCTGCTGGCCGAAATGTTACTCGAAATCAAGGAGCCGGCGCAGGCGCTGACGCAATTCGAGGCGACGCTGGCGAAAGAACCGGGGCGCTTCCGTTCGCTCTATGGCGCCGCGCGCGCCGCCCAGCTCAGTGGGAATCACGATGCCAGCCAAAGATATTTTCGCGAGCTGCTGAAAGTTTGCAGCAACGCCGATAAACCAGGAAGACCCGAGCTAGCAGAAGCGCAGCAAGCGCTCTCGCAAAATTAGTTTAGAAGACTCCGCACACAACGATGCTAAATGATTCTGAAAAAGACTTGGGCGCGAAAGAATTCGCAGACGCGGTTTTACCTGCCAAGGAGACGACGTAACAAGAACGTGGATATTGGTAGGCTCGCGTGTCGGCCTTCTTCGATTTCGCGATCTGCTGCTTGCATATGTAGCGGACCTAGCCATGAACCAGATTTCCGAGCACAAACACTACGGTGCGCTGGAGGTTATGACGTGGACCACGGCTGGATTCGACCACCACGCAATTCGCGGGTCCCTGCTAGACCTCCGACGACTGGCTTCGTTCGTCGAGGCCAAACTTGCTGACGCGCGCCAGGCCGGACAATTTCAATTCGAGAAGAGTTTGCGTCCGACAGCCCTTATTCCCTCGCGTTGGAGGTTCGCGACGATGAATTTGACCCCTCTCAAGGGGGTCACCGATGAATAGGCATAACAGGCCACGACAGGTTATATCAGCACAGTTGCTAGACCCGTGACTACGAGCGCAGCTGCCCATACGACGTCGAAGTTGAGCCAGGCCCGGCGCAGGAGTTCTAGGCCGAGATTTCGATAGACTACCCAGGCTACGAGGCCTGTTACCGCGAGATAGGCAATTGTATGGACGCCGGTGGCGAGCATCGCGGCTGCGGGACTGACGGCCGGAAGCATGTGATTGTGGCTTGCCATTCGGCTCTGGGCTTCGGCTGTGTTGCTGCGCAATAGTAGCGGCACTACCATCAAGCCGGCGCCGTGCGCGGACGCCATTAGAAACGACCACACGGTTAGATCCCGGAATCCCACCTGCATGCGGACCCACCGCGGGTGCGGATGCCGCACCCAGCAATAAATTCCGAGGCCGACCAGGAACGCGGCGACGAAATACCGGATGACCGCGAGCGGCAGCGCGATGCCGAGGAGCGCGGCAATCAACACCACGCTGCCGACGGCCAGCGCGTGGCCGGCCGCGATGGGAACCAGCGATCTTGCAACTGCGCTTCCCTTCTGCTCCTGCATTCCCAGCGCCACCGCGAAGAGCCAACCCATCGCTGGGTTAAGCCCGTGGTAGGCGCCGAGGAGCAGCACCAGCCACAGCACCGTCGAAGTCAGGCTGCCCTGCGTCATTGCGGGTCCGAATAGCAATAAGAATCCGACGAAGCGTCGCCCCCTTCCAGCCGCACTTGGTGCGCGCGCAGCCCATCGAACTCGACAAAAAACTTTTCATTGAGTTTCATTCCGCCCTTGGGGTTCGCATCGATCTTGACCATCCAACTCTTCACGCCATCGGGGTAGAACTGCTCGTCCCACGGGGAGTAGAGCGAATTGGTGAAGTAGACGCGCTTGCCGTCGCGGCTGATCTCGACCATCTGCGGACCGCCGTTGAGAGCCTGCTTGGGCTTCTTTGGGTGAGCCGCACGCCGTACGATGCCGCCGGTGTGAATCGAGCCGGTCTTCTTCGGGTGCACGGGATCGGAGACGTCATATTGGATGAACTCGCCTGTGCCCCAGCACGAGACGTAGAGGAAGCGGTCGTCGAGTGAGAGATTGATGTCGGACACCAGCGGCGGCACTGCCTTGAAGCCCTGCAGCAGAGCTGGCAGGTTTTCAGGATCGGCAGGCTCGGCGGGAATTTCAATCACTTTGCGCACTGCCCATGTGCTGTTCTTGCCGCCGTCCTCGCGATACCACATCCAGATAGACGACGAAAGGTCTTTCAGTGAGATGACCACGCCGACGAATCCGTACGTCTTTTTGGGGTCATGCGCGGGCCTGAGCTCGAGGGCCATCTGCTGCTCCGCGCCGAGGTCAATTTCTTGCTGGTGACGACGTTTGTCCAGGTCCCAGATGTGTAGTTTGTGTCCGTACTTTCCCGCAAGCAGCAACTCGGCGTTGAGGCCGTCCTTCACCATATTCGGAGTGCCCCACTCGGAGCTGATCAGGGTGTCGTGCCCAAGGTGCCACCAGAAATCGTAAGCCAGATTTTGCGGGCCGCGTTCCTTCTCCCACGGGCCCTGCAGCTCAAACGTATTCGCATCCATCAGGAAAATTCCGCCCGGGCCATCGCCGCTGGCTGAACCGAGTGCGCTGCCGTAAATTCCGTGGGGGCCGCAATGAATCGTGTGTGGCGCGGTGTAGCCGGTTTTCTTGATGAACTCTTCAGGCTCGATTATTTTCACGATCTTGGGCTGGTTGCGGCCGGCTTTCGTATCCAGGATGTGAATCCGAGACGAGCCGATCCCCGGAACGATCAGGTAGCGACGCTCCATGTGCGGGTGCGGATTCTGCGGGCAGAGGCACGCGCTGCACGCGTTCCAGCCGAAGTGATGCAACTCGTTATCGTTGCCGGGAAAATCCAATTGGCCGACGGACTGACCGTAGGTGGGCGAACCTGGATCGACATCGATCAGGCTCATGGCGTCGCGTTTCCCGTTTTTGCCGGCGTTCAGCAAGCAGACGTAAGCGATATGCTCCGGCGCGGCCTTCATGGCCATACCCGGTGAGGGATAGAAGGTTGGATCAGGCATCAAGGACACGTGGGGTACCCTCCTCGGGCGAAGTGTACTGCAAAGGATTTCCAGTGGCGAATGTTTCAGAGAGCGGAAGGAACTTCAGCGGCTAATAAAGCCGCCCCTAACCCACAGCGTTCATGTCGTGGCTAAGCCACGACCCACAAAGATTCTTGAGTGCCACACAGGTTCTAATGAAGCCTTTCGTATTCGGCTTTTGCAGCGATGAGGATGGGAACGTCGGGGTCTGCGTCTTTCCAGAGTGCGAAGAAATCCTGATAGGAGACACGTGCCTTCGCCGCATCGCCTTCGAGGGCCTCCGCTCGGCCGAGTCCCAGATGCGCCAACGCGCCGATGGGTCCGTTCACGACCACTCCGCGATTATCGATAATCTTTTGAAATTCTGCCGCAGCTTCCTTACCCTGATGTGCCTGCAAGTAAGCCTCGGCCCGCACGTACACGGGATATAACGCGGGCGTGACGGCGCCTTGTCCGGTCGTGCCCAGCTCGTAGGTCTGTTCAGGACTCACCAATCCCAACGCTTTGGCCCAATCGCGGCGGTCCACGGCGATCTGTCCGCGAACTACTGGGAGGTAAATCGAGTTGACCATCGAATCCTTGGGAAATCGTTTGCTGAAATCTCCGGCCAGCGTTTCCGCCTTGGCCGTGTCGCCGGCGAATGCAAATGCCGACGCCACCAGAAATTGGACGTCGCGGCCATTCGAAAGGGCCAGCGCCGCTGCCGCTTGCTTTTGCGCTTCATCGGAGTTACCAAACAAAGCCGCGCGTAAACCGGCTTGCGCCAGATACACCGCGGCTGTTTCTTTTTCGTCGGTCTTTTCGGCAACGCTGGCCGCCTGCCGGGTTAGATCCTCGGCCTTTCGGAACTGCCCGCCGTAAGCGGCGGTATCAGCCTCCGTCGCCAGAAAACCATCGTCCAGCCCTTCCTTCCCGTGGCCCCAGGCGACCTGTTCCGCCATGCCCACCTGGTCTTTTTTCAAGAAAGCCAGCTGATACAAAGCGAATCGCAGGGCTCCCGAGTCCAGTTTATTGGCCTGCGCTTCGGCCGCAAGTGCCCGCGCCTCATCCAGTCGGTTTAGCGCCATGAAGCTGCCGATCAAATTCGAGTAGTTCAAGCCACTCGGATTCAGCTTGAACGCGGCCTGCGCCGCTGCGAAAGCCTTTTGATAATCTCCGAGGATGCCGTAAATCACTCCCAGATTCGTGGGCACCACCTCCTCGCGCGGATAGGCGCGCGCCCACTGCTCATAAATCTGCCGGGACTTCTCCTGGTCGCCGATGACAAGCCCCTGGTAGTGCGACTCGATGTAGAACCTCTCGCGTTCGCTCACGCGATCGCGCAAATCGTAAGCCTTCTGGCTGTATTGGGACGCCAGGCTCGCCTCTCCGAGGTTCAGATAGCAAATTCCGAGGCCGCCGTAAGCCATTGCGAAATTCGGATCGAGTTTTATCGCGCGTTGAAACTGAACGAGCGCCGCGGCGTTATCGTTCGATCCCACCAGACTTTTTCCCAGGCTGAAAGCTTGCAGCGCCTCCAGCGAACTGGTGGAGGCTTGCTCCACCGGCGTGTCGAACTTTTTCACCGTGCTGAGCGATTCGCCGAGCTTGCTGCGAATTTCGGAGGCTGCTTTTCCCAGGGCGTCCAGCACGTGGTTTTTGTCCGGCGCCGTCGCTTCAGTGCTCGCCAGAGTGTCGCCCGTCGCGCAGTTCATAGCTTTTAATATCAAGGTGTACTCATTGCCGATCTGCGCGATCGAGCCGTTGAGCGTCGCCATTCCCTCGGCGCGCTGGCAAACTTCCCGGGAGATATCCGGCGTCAGACGGGCGTTCGGCGGTTGCTGCATCAATTTCAATGTCTGCTGGATGCGCTCTTCGCCCATCAGCGTCAGGAAAGGCGATTGTTCGAGTTGCACAGCGAGGCCCTGCCGCAGGGTGCCGTCAAATACTGTGTCTCCCGTCGTGTTGGTGAAGTCGCCAAGGACAATCACGTCCTTTTCGGTTAGCTTCGGCTGACGATGCATGAAGAAGTACGCTCCCGCGGCCAACGCAAGGAGCAAAACCGGCACGCCAATTTTCAGCGCGAGACGGCCTGATGATTTTGCCGCGGTGGCTTCGGCAACCGCGTCTGCGTCTCCCTCGGCTATTTTCGTCGCGCCGGAACTCACTGCGCGCTTGCCCGAACCCGGCTTCGCGGCTGACGATCCCGACGAACCCGGACGCGCGGGAGGCACCGCTGAACCGCTTCCGGCTGCGTACGATCCGGGCTCGCCATCTTCGTTCGCACCTTCGATTGCAACGCTCCGCCCGCTCGCGCTCGTATCGCGCTTCAGCCGCTGCAAATCCGCGCGCATCTCCGAAGCGTGCTGATACCTCAGCTTGGGGTCTTTCTCGAGCGCCTTGTTGACGATCTCGTCCAGTTTCGGCGGCAGATCGGGATTCAGCCGCAGCGGCGCCGCGGGAGTGCGATTCAAAATCGCTTCGGTGATTACACCCGAAGTCTCCCCGCGAAATGGCAGCGCGCCGGTGGCCGCTTCGTAAATCACAATTCCAAAACTGAAAAGATCGGTGCGCGGATCGAGCGCCTTTCCGCGAACCTGCTCCGGCGACATATACGCCACGGTGCCCACGGCTGTTCCGGGGCTCGTGAGATCCGCTTCGCTGATCGTGGGGCCGTCATAGGTCGAGGCGGAAGCATCCAGGCCAACAGTCTTGTCGGTTGCGCTGCGGATTTGTTTGGCCAAGCCGAAATCCAAAATCTTCGCGTGCCCGCGCGACGTGATAAAGATATTGGCAGGCTTGATGTCGCGGTGAACGATTCCCTTCGTGTGCGCCGCGTCCAAGGCGTCTGCAATATCGATGCTCAGGTCCAGCAGCAGCTCGAGGTCCAGCGGACGCCCCGAAATCCGGTGCTTCAAAGTGACGCCTTCCAGAAACTCCATGGCGATGAACGGACGTCCGCCGTCCTGGCCGATTTCGTGGATCGTGCAGATATTCGGATGATTCAGCGCGGAGGCCGCTCGCGCCTCGCGGCGAAAGCGTTCCAGCGATTGTGTATCCTCGACGACGTCAATCGGGAGAAACTTCAGCGCGACGAAACGGCCGAGTTCCGTGTCTTCGGCCTTATAAACGACGCCCATGCCGCCACCACCAAGTTTTTCAACGATGCGATAGTGGGAAATGGTCTGGCCGAGGAGAAAGTCGGTGCCTGGCATGTGCGCACATCTTAGGTTGGCCCCGGAGGCAAGTCAACGAAGACGCGCCCGCACTAGCTTCGGCTTTGGCGGCGATGAGGATGGGGATAACGGGGTCGGCGTCTTTCCAGAGCGTGAGAATATCCTGATGCGCGTTTTTGATTTCGTATTAGCCCGGCGGGGCGTGGCCCAGGCCGAGGTGCGCCAGCTCGATCGGCTCGTTCCCTAAATCCTCGAATATTTTCCCCGATGTCGACTTGCAGGGAGGGGCCTAGCTACCACATCTTTATTCATATTCTGAAACATGGCCTTGCCACATTGATCCAAGGTGTCGCATCGACACTTCGTCGTCAACTTTTTGAGCACGCCTCGCACCGCTTTTAGTCCATCCATTAGATGATCCAACTCCGCAAGCTTTCTTTGGGAGAGCGTTCGCCAGCGTTCCGAAGCGCGAGTGGCGTCGCGGAAACCAAAGAACAAGTGTCGGATTTCAGTCAATGTAAAACCGAGTTCACGCGCACGCTGGATGATTGCCAGGCGGTAGAGCACCGCGGGATCATAACGCCTCTGCCCACTTCGTCGTTCTGCCCGCGGAAGCAGGCCGATCCGCTCGTAATAGCGAATCGCGGAGGGCCGAAGCCGAACCTGCCGTGCGACCTGCGAAATGGTTAGTTGAGCCATGCGTCATTCTATCGCTCACCATGCCGCCGCTCGCCGGAATCGGCTGTGACAGATTCTTTACAAGATATCCCTTGCCTTAAAGTCAGCTTTAAGTCGTAGCTTGATGAATAGCGGACAGAGGACCTCCAGAACATTTCCGCCAAAGGGAGAAACGAGCCGTGCAGAAAATGAAATGGATCACTGTACTCGTGCTGTGGTTAGCTGCAGGCAACATTTTAGCGCAGGCCGGCCAGCAGGTCGTTGAGGCAAAAGATGCCGCACCCCTCGACACACCGCGGGAAAAGCACGCACTGCAAACCCTGTTGAATCTCGCTGAGAAACTGATCGTACCTGCTGTGGATGCCATGCCCGCCGATAAGTTCGGGTTTGCGCCGACTGATGGGGAATTCAAGGGTGTGCGTACGTTTGGTCAAATGGTTAAACACTTGTCAGCTACCAACCACATTCTGGCCGCAGCAGCCTTGGGAGAAGAGCCACCGGCAGATGCAGGCGATGAAATCGGGCCGGAAACCGTAAGAACCAAAGCCGAGATTCTCACTTACTTGAAAGGTTCGTTCGCACATCTGGACAGGGCCATCGAAGCTATCGGCCAGACGAACGTGTCCGCGAATCCCTCGCCAATCTCGCCCCTGAAAAAGGGTGAAGTGACTCGCTCAGCCCTGGTAATAGAGTCGTTGATGCACGCTGCGGACCATTATGGACAGATTGTCGAATACCTCCGGATGAACGGGGTCGTACCGCCCGCGAGCCGGCCATGAAAGATCGCTTCGATAACCTGCCGACAGCTTGCTCTCTGACAACCGTAGAATTGCGCGATCGCGAAGCAACGCTTCTTGCTCAATTCAGATCCGCGGTCATTGAAATCGAGGAACTTCAGGAGGGTTATGCCTTTCGCCTCCCGGGTGATGGTGGGTCGATCGGGCTTATCGCGGAATTGATTGAGGCAGAGCGCGAATGTTGCCCCTTCTTGGCATTTGAGGTGTCTGCCCTCCCGAATATAGGGCCGGTGATTGTTCGGGTGCTTGGCCCTGCTGGCACGAAGGAGTTCTTGAAGACCGTCCTATGCAAGCCCGAGGCGTCCGCCTAGCGGCATTCTGGACGAGTTGTCGGCACTCCGGGAAGCAGTGCTGCATTCATCCACGGCCTCCGTTTTGTGCGCTATTCGGGACGAATCGAAAAACAGCAAGAGCATTGCAACGAAGGAGGCCCCATGCCCCAGATCTCGGCACAAGAGTTCGAACGGCTGCCACTGCGTGTTCACGACTTTCTTGCCGGCGTGCCGCTTCATGATGTGTGGGCCGTCGATCTGCCGCGGGCGCGCTCCGGCATCACGCTGGATGAGTTCTTGCGGACGGCAAGCGCGTGTCCATTCACCTCCCCGCCGCTCCTGCGCGCGCTCCTGAACATCCGTCTCTTCATCGGACGGTGGCTTGGCTGGGATCGCGAGCCGGCCGCAACCGCCCGGGAATCCTTCGCAACGCGCATGACAACCGCCGATCACTCGAGGTCCTTTGCGCCAGCCGGGACGCGCGAGGGACTTTTCCGCGTCGTATACCGCCTGGAGAACGAGCAGCTTCTCGAACTGATCAACCGTACCGCCCACGCCGCAGCGCTGAGCGCCCTGGTCGAAACGGAAAATGCGTACCGCTTCTATTTCGGCGTTTACGTGCGCAGCGTCAGTCGCTTCACGCCGATCTACATGGCCCTGATCGACCCGTTCCGCAAGCTGGTCGTCTATCCGGCACTCCTTCGCGCCATTCGCGCAAAGTGGAATAAAACCTTCGGCACGACCTGACAACGGAACACCTTTTCATAAGAATGTCGCGGTAGCGGACAGAAGCAATCAGAGACACGCACGCAATCGGACTTGGCCTTGCAGGCTCGCAGCATTTGCGCTTCTTTTGGACCACGTTATCGGCCTCCGCCGATTTCCAGTATCGTTCCAGTCGTATAGGAAGCCGCTGACGAAAGCAGCCACAGGACGCCTTCGGCTACTTCGCGGGGAGTGCCTGGACGTCCCATCGGAATCGTGGGCGCTAAACGATCCAGGCGGTCCGGCGCGCCGTTCGCAGCGTGAAGGTCAGTCTCAATTAATCCGGGCGCGACTGCATTGACGCGAATTCCCTCCTTCGCCACCTCTCGTGCCAACCCAATCGTAAAGCTATTGATGGCTCCCTTAGACGCGGCATAGTGCACCCACTCCCCCGCCCCACCGGTCCGCGCGGCCATCGACGAGATGTTCACGATCGAACCACCGCTCCCGCCGTGGCGCATGGACATCCGGCGAACCGCTTCGCGCGAACAAAGCATCGTGCCTGCAACGTTGACCGCCAGGATCTCGGTAATCACATCGGCGCGCAGCGCCTCCACACGAGAAAAACCGCCCGTTACGGCTGCGTTGTTCACGAGCCCTCCAATCGGACCGAGTTCGCGCACCGCCGTCTCGAAGAGCCGCAGAACTTCCTCCTCGCGACCAACATCGGCCCGGATCGCCACGGCTCGGCTGCCCGCACATACGATCTCACGAACCACATCTTCGGCAGCGTCCCTATTCGTCGAAAAATTCACCACGACCGGGAAACCGCTAGCGCCAACCAGCCTCGCGATGGCCGCTCCAATTCCGCGGCTCGCGCCGGTAACAATCACGGCTCGACGCTCCTCGCTGCCCGAGACTACCTTGCGCGCCTCTGCCTCTCGATTCGCTGGGTGTGGGTCGCTCATCGCCGCCCATTTTAGCCGAACTTCAAGACATTCAAGAAACGTGCGGTCTTGGAACCGGCGTGTGATCACTCGCCGATCAATAAGCGGTGCAAGCCCTTCATGATAGGACGTGCTTTATGTCGGAGCGAAAGCTCCGACCCCTGAAATTCGGCCTTTTTCAGTGACCTGTAAAGTCCTGACCATGAAATCTTCATTGGTTAATTGATGAATGAAACAAGAAGAGACCGATTCCGCTGGGGCGACCGCGAAGGATTGCTCGTTAGATTGCGGATCACTTTAAGGTTAAGGCTTACTGGCTCCCACAAATTTCGCAGGAGCCGCATCGAATTGATCTTTGTGATCCGGCGAACAGAAGTAATAGGTCTTGCTCTTATAAACAGACTTCGGACCGTTCACCTCGTCAACGTCCATTCCACATACCGCACAGAACGGACGGTTGTTCGCTGAGGTGCGCATGCTTGCATAGACGGCGTTCGAATCCGGATTCATCCAGCCGCGTCCCTGATATTCCATGTCGTAAGCAACTTGTTCCGCGGCCTTCGAGCCGAAGTAGCGTTCGACTACTCGGAATGCCAGATCGATTCCGCAGGAAAGCCCCCCGGAAGACGCGAGATTGCCGTCTTCGACGAATCTGACCCCTCGCTTGACTCGGATATCGGGAAACTTCGTGGCCAAGTCTACATAAGAGGCGTGGTGCGTCGTAGCGGCTTTGCCAGCCAACAAGCCGGTCTGCGCCAGCACGTATGCTCCGGTGCAAACCGACATGGTTACGTCTGCTGTCCTTGAAGACTTACGAATCCAATCAAGGGTCGCTTCACTCGGGTCACTCTGTGCCGGTATAACGATGACCTTGGGTTCGGGAGCAGTTTCAAGAGTATGGTCGGGCACGATTCGCATTCCGCCACTGGCGCGAATCGGAGCGAGCGTCTCTGCAACAGTGTAGAGGCGGAACAAATCCATCCGGCCTTTAATCATGACATTGCTGAAAACTTCCCAAGGTCCTGCGAAATCGATGACGACCGCGCCTTCCGAAATCAGAAAGGCTACGGGAATGCTTCCCTCGGCAGGAGGCTTCAGTGCGTTAAGCCTTGCCTGCGCTCTGGGATTCCCTTCCCTTGCGGCGGTCAGGCCAGCGCTTGAGGAAAGCCTGCCAAGAGCGGGAACTGCAGCCATGAGCCCAAATGTTGCCGATCTTTGAAGCAATTCTCTTCTATTCATTTCATTCGTCCTTTTTTCGTCACTCTGCCTGAGCATTATGCGGTCAAGGCCCTTCCCAGGCGAGACCGCTTACTGCACGGCGCAGGCGATTCACGGCATTTTTTACCCCTGAGCAGGGCAATGGAATACGATCCTGATATGAAGACCCAGCCCATAGGATTCAGGCGGAGACGTTGGTTCTGGATTGGATCCATTTGGCTAACGGTGGCGCTATTCAGCGCCAGCCAAAATGTCCTCGTCATGCGATCCGAGGGCATGCATCACGCGTGGACTCGGTTGTTCGTGACCTTGCTGCTCTCTTGGTTGGTTTGGGCGTTGGCCACGCCGCTGGTCCTGCGCCTGGCGCATCAATACCCGCCTCTACGATTGACGCCAATATCCACGTGGTTGACTCATTTTGCTGCGTGCGCGACCATCGCGGTGTTGTCGGGCGCTTGGGAGGCATGGCTCCAAGAATTAATGAATCCGTTGGCCCTGAGCCCCGGTCCCCCGCCGTTCGTGTCCCTGTGGCGCGACACTCTCTACGGTGAACTCTTCCAGTCCGTCTGCCTGTACGCCGCTCTCGTCGCGATTAGTTACATTCTTGACTCGAGGGAGCGATTGGTTCGGCAACAGATCGAAACAGCACATCTCAACGAACAGTTTTCAAAGGCACAGCTGGACGTGCTCAGGCGGCAGATCGAGCCGCACTTTCTATTTAATGCCCTCAATGCAATCGCGGGTCTGGTACGCGAGAACCGCAATGCCCAGGCGCTGAGCATGATCGTGGGACTGAGCGACTTTCTGCGCAAGGTGGTTGAAGGTGCTGGCCGACAACAGGTACCCCTCGCCGAGGAGGTACGGTTCTTGCAGCAGTATTTGGACATTCAGAAAGTGCGGTTTGCGGACCGCCTTCAGGTAAGCGTCGACATTCCGAAAGAGCTCTTTCCGATGCAGGTTCCTAGCTTGATTCTCCAACCGATTGTTGAGAACGCCGTCAAACACGGAATCGCGAAACAGGCTCGCGGAGGTTGGCTTCGGGTGACAGCCTCTCGATCGGACGGACAACTCACTCTCTGCGTGTATAACGACGGGCCGCCTTTGCCCGTGGACTGGCAGAAGACCAATTCCGGCATTGGAATCTCTAATGTACGAACTCGCCTACGGACCATATACGGAGACCGGTTCGGACTGAGCCTGCGGAACCAACGGCAAGGCGTGGAAGTATCTCTGACCTTTCCTGCGGAGGGATCTGGTTCTTGAACGAGCGACAACGCATTGGAAAGATAGCCACCCTGGTTGTGGACGATGAGCCCCTCGCTCGCAGCAACCTCATTGTGCTGTTGCGCCGCGATCGTGAGATCGAAATTGTAGGTGAATGCTCTTCCGGCACAGAGGCCCTCGCGGACATTCGGCGGATCAAACCAGACTTGGTCTTCCTCGATGTCCAGATGCCGGAATGCGACGGTTTTGATGTGCTCGAGCATCTGGGGATGGCCTTGCCTCCCGCCATTGTCTTTGTGACGGCTTATGACCAATACGCACTGAGGGCCTTCGAGGCCGGAGCCCTTGATTACTTGCTCAAACCATTTGATGACGAGCGATTTGATCTGGCGCTTGGCCGTGCCAAGAAAAGGATCGCGCAGAGCAAGGAATTTCCGAAGAAACCGGAGATTCTGGTCATCAAGGAAACTGGCCAAGTCTCGCTCGTAAGGATCAGCGAGATCGATTGGATCGAAGCCGCGGACTACTACGCATGCGTTCATATAGGAGCAAAAACACATCTGTTGCGCCGCCGAATGTTGGAACTCGAGCAAGCCTTGGATCGCGATACGTTCTGTCGCATCCACCGTTCTACCATCGTCAACCTGCATCGAGTCCAAGGTCTGGAGCTCAATCGAGATGGAGAATACGGGGTATTACTCGACAACGGAACCAAACTCCGATTGAGCCGGCGTTATCGGAAGCAACTGCAATCTCGATTGGGGATTCGAAATCCTAAGTACATTTGACCAGCGCGCCTCGCCGTGTTCAAGCCAGAAGATCAAAAGACGATATCCCGGTTCGCTGTCGTATTTTTTCTAGGCCGGGTGAATTTCGGTCTCGGAATCGGAGAAGTCGCCGTCTGTAGGCCGCGACCTTGTAGCGGTTTCTGCACAGCATCATGCTGCACCATCGGCAATGGTTCGACTTGGTTGGATCACGGCACCAGAGCTACAAAATTCCGACGCCGCCGGGAACTTACACCGTGAACTTCGTCGCCGCGGGTAGTGGAGCTTCACGGTCCATCCCGTTGACTCTCATCGTGCAGTAGCCGCGCAACTGGCGGAGACTCGGCGACCTCGCGACCTGTGGCGCGCAATTCGCGTAGCTCGCTCCAGGTAAAAATCCCGGGAGAAGTGCTCAGTGCCACGGCATTGTGCGCTTACGCGACAAGGTGTTCCTGCCGCGCCATTATCCGTTGAGTGATCCGGCCTACAGCCGCTGAAGAAATTCGATCATTGCGTCGTTCACCTCGTCCACGCGTTCTTGCTGCGTCCAATGGCCGCAACCTGGAAGCATCAGCGTGCCGCGAAGCTGCGGCACAAAATGCTTGAGGCTTGCGATGATCTGCTGCATGCCGCGAAAACGCACGACAAGGTCGCGATCTCCGGCCATATACAGTCCCGGGACGCTTATCTGACTGCCCACGTAAGGCGCGAGGAGTTCCCAGCTGCGGTCGATGTTGCGATACCAATTCAAACCGCCGCGAAAGCCCGTGCGCGTGAATTCGTCCACGTAGAACTTGACGTCCTCTTCGCTGAGCCAGGTCGGCAGCGACGCGGGATCAACCAGGCGGTCAAGGAAGCCGCCACCTCGCGATACCATTCCGACATCGCTGCCCGCAGACCCGGCGGTTTCGCGTCGCGGTGGGTCACCCGAAGCCGAATACAGCAAGCTGCGAATGCTGCGACGCACGTCGCGCTCGAATTCCGCCTCCGCGACACCCGGCGTCTGAAAGTACAGCTGATAGAAGATAGCGTCGCCGCTTTGCGGCATCACGCTCGTAGGCCGCACAGGAAGTCTCGACCAGAACGGCACGCTCAATCCGATCACCGCGCGAAAACGATCGGGCCGCAGCAGCGCGCAATGCCAGGCGACGGGAGCTCCCCAATCGTGACCTGCGATCACAGCGTTGTCGGCGCCCACAGCGTCGAGCAAGCCGACCATGTCGCCAACCAAATGAAGCAGCGTGTAATGATCGATCGCTTCGGGCCGGTCGGTCTGACCATATCCCCGCATGTCCGGAGCGATCGCATGAAAGCCGGCTTCCGTTAGCGCTTGCAGTTGGTGGCGCCAGGAATACCACGACTCAGGAAATCCGTGGCACAACACAACCAGCGGGCCCGCGCCGCACTCAGCAATGTGCATACGAATGCCGTTCGTTTCGATGAACCGATGCTTGACTTCGGTCATGGTGCCTTCCAGTTACGCGACCAGGAGTTGAACGTATATGTGATATAAATCGGACGATTATGCATGTTCTGACACCCATACGATATCTCTCGTCCATCACCAATCACACCGAGAAATACTTTGGCACAGATTTTTTTGTGCTCCATGAGGAAAAGTCGTCGACCGTTCACGTAGACATACACCTTGTTCCACCGACCACAATCAGGCCCCACTTTACGCTGTTGACGTCCGGGATGAGCGATCTCGATATGAGTGTACCAAAGGGTCTGGAGGATCTCGCACTTGCGGAAGTCTGTCTATGCCTGCCCGGAGAATGGCCTCTCGCTATGGACGATTTTGGATGGCCAGAGCCGAGATACTTCTGGCCTGTCGCTACGCTGAAAAACGCCGCGAAATATCCCCACATCAATCAACATGGTTGTCGTGGGAACATACAGTCGGCAGTGTCGACCGACCTGAACCCCTAAATTCAGAGACAGACTTCACGGGGCTAATGCTCCTCAATCCTGCGACGTTTCCCGAAGGTGCGGATACGGTAGAGACACAGGACGGCCGAACCATTCACTACCTCGCGCTGATTCCACTGTTAGAGCAAGAAATGAGGTTCAAAAAGAAATTCGATGCAGATGCCCTCGAAGAAAAACTCATCGAGGCGGACATCACTGAACTTCTCAACGCCAAGAGATCGAGCGTGGTTAAAGCCAAGGCATAGCGCGAACGTCGCACGCCAGATAAACGCTAGCGCTTAATTGGACGCGCGTTTTCGCGAATACGTGAAACCAGGCACGGTGCTCTGCGCGCGTTCGATTAAGCCGTTTGAACGTGGCCGCCCAGTTTGCGGCGGACGCGGGCCCTATGGAAATTCAATGATGGGAAGGAGCGGCGTCGAGGTTCGCCACGTGCGAGCGCCAGGTTGCACCACGTGACACCTGGCGTGCGGAATCTGGTTACGGCGAAAAAGTATGGTGAAAAAGGTGGTTGTAGAAGCTGGAAGAAGAGAGTTATTCGACGACAAGGCAAAGAAGTGCGAACCGTGCCGAGGCACGCGAAGAATTCGAGTTGGAGAGAGCGCGTTCATGCTGCCACGGTGACCGCCGGCGGAGAGCGAAGTTGGATTTGAGCAGCCGTAAGCCGCTCGACGATCTGCATCGGGCCACCGCACTTGGGGCAGTGCCAAGGATCGGAAGAGTCTTTGGTGGACGAGCGGTTTTGTTGGGTTTGCGGTTGTGGTTCCGAGCCGAGAAGGTGAAAGCAAAGCGGTAGGAGTGTGGCACGCCGTCGGTTGGCGAGGAAGCCGAAGTTGCGGATGCGCACGAAGCCTTGCGGAAGGATATGCAGAAGGAAGCGGCGCAAGAACTGGTCGAGCGACAAGGGCATGAGTTTCTGCTCGTTGTTGTGGGCCGAATCGCGCCAGCGAAAGGTGACTTGGTCATCGGCAAAGGAGACCAGGCGATGATTGGAGATGGCCACGCGATGGGTGTAGCGGCCCAGATATTGCAGCACATATTGGGGGCCACCGAAGGGGCGTTTCAAGTACACCACCCAGTGTTGGTGGAACAGAGGCCGTAGCCAGGCGGCAAAGATCTTGGGCTGAGCGAGGAGTTGCAGGTCTCCATGGAAGTTGAGCTGACCATTCTGAAAAGCCTGTTTGAGGGCATCGACGAACTTGCCGCGAAAGATTTTGCGCAGCACCTTCTTGGGAAGAAAGTAGTTATCTCGTGAGCGAACCCAGCGGGTGTGATCGGGCGAAAGGCCGCCGGTGGGAACGACACAATGGACATGCGGGTGAAGTTCGAGCTTTTGACTCCAGGTATGCAGCACACTGAAGAATCCAATTTCAGCGCCGAGGCGTAACGGGTTGCGGGCCACTTCCAGAAGAGTTTCCGCACTGGTGCGGAACAGGAGATCGTAGAGCAGCTTCTTGTTCTGCAGCACCAGTGGCGCCAATCTGCGGGGGAGTGTGAAGACCACGTGCGCGTAGGGAGTTGGAAGAAGTTCTCGTTGACGCGCGGCGATCCAGCGTTCCCGGGCAGCAATCTGACACTTCGGACAGTGGCGATCACGACAGCTGTTGAAAGAAATGGCCCGATGTCCACAGCGCGTGCATTCATCGAGATGTCCGCCGAGGGCGGCGGTGCGACACCGCGCAATGGCCCGTAGCACTTTGAGATGCTTCCAGCGCATCCAATGGCGGTTTCGTTCGATGAAGGCTTCTCCCGCAGCGCGGATGAGATCGGCCACCTCCAGAGGCGGCCGGCTCATCTAGTCCTCCTGCGGTGACCTGTTTGTAAGTTTCAGTAAGTCCAACGGACTGGCGGTTGAGTTCAGGTGACGTTGGGAGAGGTGCAGGTAGAGGGTGGTCTCTTTTAGATCGCCATGACCTAAGAGAATCTGAATGGTTCGGAGATCAGCACCCGCCTCGAGCAGATGCGTTGCAAAGCAGTGGCGCAGAGTATGAGGATGAACGCCTTTCTTGATGTTCGCTCTCTTGGCGGCGTTATGACACGCATGCCAAACCGTTTTCGTATCGATCGGCTGATCACCACTGTGGCGGTGGTTGCCGGGAAAGAGCCATTGGCTGGGTTTTCGCCGCAAGCGGTGCCAATGTGCGCGGAGTTCTTCAAGTAGCACTGGGCTGAGCATTACATCGCGATCTTTGCGTTCCTTGCCGCCTTGGATGTGAATCACCAAGCGCTTGTTGTCAACATCGCTGAGCTTCAAGTGCGTCAGCTCGGCACACCGCGCGCCGGTGGCATAGAGGGTCATCAGGATCGTCCGATGGAAGGGAGAGCAGGCCGCATCGATGAGTTGAGCAACTTCTTCCTGGCTGAGGATCACCGGCAGGCGATGCGTTCTTTTAGGATAAGGTGTGTCCGCGACGCTCCAAGCCCTTCTTAGAGTCTTGGTGTAGAAGAACCGCAGAGCCGCCAGACGGATCACAACCGTGCCCGATGACACCTTTCTTTTTTGAAACAGCTCGGCCTGATATTCACGAATGTGCCGCGGCCCCAAACGGTCCGGGGGACAGTTGAATCGTCGAGCGAAATCTTCGACGGTGTGGATGTAGCTGCGTATGGTTTCGTCAGAGTAATTACGGCGCTGGAGTTCTTCCAGCATCAGCTTACGTAGATGGGTCACAGGGACCTCCTTGTGACCCACACTTATATGTCAGCCGTTAGGCAACCACCGCCCCGTACATCCCACGCGTAGCGTCCGCCGCTGGGCGGCTACGTTCAAGCGCCGTTACATGACGCCTACGCGCTCGCCGTCGCCATCGCGGCCTTCAGGCGATCCCGTCGTCGAACTTTACTCGGCTCATCACGGAAGAAACCGAAGTTCAGGGAGGAATGAGCAAATTTCGAGGGTCTAAGTGGACGGCGTTTCTGCTGCTGAGGCCTGGGGGAAACCTATCTTCTTCACTAGCTCCTGAAATCGCGGATCGGAGCGCAGAGGGTCCAGTTCAGGATCGTCGAGCAGCCACAGCACCTCAAAATGATGGTTCTCGTACGATTTGTTAAGCGCTGCCAGGGCCCGCTCCCGGTCTCCTAAGTCTGCATAGTCCCGTGCAAGATAAAGCCAAGGTCGCTCGGAACGCTCATGGATCTTGATGCACTGGCGCAAGTAGCCTGTCCTCCCACCGCTTGCATAAGCCGTCGGAAGCTGATCCACAAGCGCGATCCAATCACTCTGGGCGCCCCAAGAAAGGAGCGCCTCCCGCAGCGGCGCAACGGACTCGGCGAACTTCCCTTCGCGGCGATATACCCAATGCACGGAGTGAAGCGGTAGCGAGAATTTCGGATCAATCGTGAGCGCCTCGTTGTATTGCTCTAGAGCCTGGTCATATTGTCGTGCCTGCTGCAAAGTATTGCCGAACTGCAGATGGACGACGGCAGAAAGCGGGTCCAGCGCCAAGGCGGTCTGTTGCTCTCGGATCGCCTCCTGGTGCCGCGCCATGAGCGATAAATACTCCCCATACCATTGGTGTGCAGTGGAGTAGCTGGGATTGAGATCGAGGGTCTTCTTGAATTCGCTCTCCGCTCCGGCAAAGTCCCAGTCCTGGTAGAGCCTGATTTCCGCGATCGCCAGGTGCGCTTCCGGCAGAGAGTTGTCGAGAGCCAGAGCCTTGATTGCCCCGTCGTGCGCTTTGTGAAAGGCCTCGGCTTGCGAAGTTCTAGCCACCATGGGCAGCACGATGTAGCACTGAGCGAGACCGGCATAACTGCGGGCGTCGGTGGGATCTTCCTGAATGGCTCGGTTGAAATAGTCAATCGCGGTGGAGAGGCTTTGGCTAGTCCGAAGCGCCCAATAGTGGCGGCCTTGCAGATAGTCTTGAAATGCCTGCGGATTCAGCGGGCGACTGCGCGCAAGAACCTGTTGTTGCTCGGGCGTTAGCCGGCCTGAGATTTGCCGGGCGATGTCCTGCGCGAGGTCCGCTTCCAGCAATAACACGTCGCTCAACTGGCGATCGTAGGTTTCGGCCCACAGATGCCGGTCCGTCGCTGCGTCAATCAATTGGACGCGAACGCGCAGACGGTCCCCAGAGCGCTCCACCGAGCCTTCTAATATGGCGCCCACATGAAGCTCGCGAGCAATTTCAGGAATCGTCTTGCTGGTCTCTTTGTATTGCATCACGGAAGTGCGCGAGATTACCTTTGGCCCTCCCAGTTTGGCCAGGTCGGTGATGATCTCATCGGTAATCCCGTCAGAAAAATATTCCTGGGCTGCGTCGGAAGAGATGTTCCGCAAAGGCAATACGGCGATTGCCTCTGCGGAGTTGAATTGCGCGGCCGAAGCCGGCTTTAGACGCGTCCTGATGGCAAAGCCGATGGATAGTAACAGCACCGCGAAAGCTGCCCATCCAAGAACACGGAGTTGACGGTGAGAAGTATTGGAAACGTGCACGGGGGCAGCGATAACAGGAACGCGGGTGTCAGCAACTTCAGGCCCAGGCTCAGCAGGCTGGGAAACCTCTCCGTGAACCGGAGCGACGAAGCGATAGCCGACGCGGGGAATGGTTTCGATGTAACGCGGATTATCGGCGGTATCGTCCAGGACGGCGCGCAGCTTTTTCATCGCGGTGTTGAGGCCGTGCTGAAAGTCAACGAAGGTGTCGGCGCGCCAGAGCCGTTTCTGAATCTCGTCGCGAGTGAGAATCTCGCCGGGGCGTTCCAACAAGATTAGCAGGATGGAGAGAGCGTGCCCCCCAAGGCGGAGCGGCACGCCACGTTTGCGAAGCTCCTTCGAAGAGAGCTTCAGTTGAAAGGCGCCGAACCGAAGGACCCCCGTTCGCATGAAGAGCCTGCTGTGCCGAGGGGGCGGGGCTGCCTCCTCGTCTACGTGAAAGGTTCGACCGCTTATCTGTCCAGAGAAGTTGAATGCTACCTGAACTTTAGACGCTCATCAACAACTTATCTCCGCGTGCATTGCCAATTCCGGGTCCGCGTGCGTACTGTGGCACACCAATCTCGCGGAGGAACCAAATCATCAGCTGGAGTTTCTGGGTCCAGTCAGCGAGGAATGCTTGCACGGCCTTGCCAGGCAATATCTTTCGTGTCGAAGGTCATCCGCCCAAATCCGTTGAGCGCCTCCTCCACAGACCGATATTTGGAGGAAAGGTGACGGACGGTAGGGATAAGCACAGATGAAGCTCGTCCGAGGGGCACGGCTGTGCCTACAGACTCCATGCTAAACGACAAGAAGTTGCCAGGAGCGCAGCGATACGTGCTCGCCCTGCTCGCATTCTCCGTCTTCATTAACTACATCGATCGCGGCAACCTCTCGATCGCCGCGCCCATGTTAAAAGATGAGTTGGGGATGTCCGCCTCCCAACTCGGACTTCTCCTCTCGTCTTTTTTCTGGACTTATTCGCTCTTCCTGATTCTGTCGGGGTGGCTCGTTGACCGAGTGAGCGTAAGCTGGGTGATGGCCATTGGTTTTTTCCTCTGGTCAGCGGCTACGAGCGCCACCGGATTCTTGCATGGATTCACCGCCTTGCTGGTGGTACGGCTTGTTCTCGGGATCGGCGAGTCGGTCGCTTATCCGGCGTACTCGAAAATACTCGCGAAGTATTTCCCAGCCTCCCAACGCGCTTCCGCAAATTCAATCATCGCCTCGGGGCTAGCCTGCGGTCCCGCTTTCGGCATGTTGCTGGGCGGTGTGCTGATGTCCCGGTTTGGTTGGCGGTCCTTTTTTGTGGTCCTCGGTTCGATCAGTCTGGTCTGGCTACTGCCGTGGTTCCGGTGGATGCCGCGCGGACCGGGGATCGCCGCAGAGATGCAATCGGAGCCTGCGCCGACCACTTTAGAAATCTTGAAGCAGTGGCCGGCTTGGGGATCATTCATGGGTCTGTTCTGCAGTGCCTACTCACTCTACTTCCTAACGGCATGGTTGCCGTTTTACCTGGTTCGCGAGAGGCATTTCTCGATGGACGTAATGGCAAAAATTGGCGGCGCCGTGTTTCTCACCCAAGCCGTGTCTTCGACTATATCCGGACGGATCGGCGACCGCTGGATCGCCGCTGGGGGCACTCGAACCCGAGTACACATGACTTTCATGATTGCAGGGTTGCTTGGCACTGGCGGATGCCTCCTGGCCAGTTCGCTCGTGGGCCCCGCCCTCTCAGTGGGGCTGTTGTTGCTGGTGGGTGCGTCGGTCGGGTCGACCACGGCGAGCATTTGGCCGATAAGCCAGACGCTGGCGGGCCCTCGGGCCTCGGGACGATGGACCGGACTGCAGTGCGCTTTTGGCAATGTCTCCGGTGCTCTGGCCTCTGCTGTAACCGGTTTCATACTAGACCGAACCGGCGCCTTTTTCTGGGCCTTCGCCGTCGCAGCTGCGCTCTGTCTTACCGGCGTACTGAGCTGGTTGTTCCTGGTATGCCCCGTGGAGCCAATTATCTGGAAGCGAGCGACCTCGGTTGACTTGGGTAAGGCTGGGGTCGCGAGCGTGAGGCTGTAAGACCTAGGCTCGAATGCCGGGTGACCACGACAGACGAGCAATCAAACCCGACTCCTTATAGGAGATCAAGCAAATGGCAACCACAGCTGCAAACGTGACGACCTCCGATACCAATAGCGACTACGCGCTGGGATACACGAGCTCCGAGCACGAGCGCTTGATCAGGCAAGCCAAGCGAATCGCCCCATACACCGAGCGGCTGTTCCGTGAAGCCGGAATTGGTCCGGGACAGCGTGTCCTCGATCTCGGTTCTGGTGTGGGCGACGTCTCCATGCTGCTCGCGCGAATCGTTGGTCCCTCGGGCGAAGTTGTGGGCATCGAGCGCGACGCCCGCTCAATCGCACGGGCCAACGCTCGGGTAGCGGAGGCTGGGTTACGGAACATTCGTTTCACCGAAGCCGACGTCAACCAGATCGTCAGCGACCAACCCTTCGATGCCGCGGTCGGTCGTTTCATCCTGATGTTTCTTCCCGACCCGGCTTCCGTGCTGCGCTCCTTGACTCAGGTAGTTCGACCCGGCGGCATCCTTGCCTTTCAGGAGCCCACCTGGATTCTTCTGCTTGCGTTTGCCACGCGGTTTCCTCTCTGGTCCAAACTTCTTTCCGCGATCCATGAAACTTTCCTTCGCTCGGGCGTAAATCCGGAGATGGGCATCGTTCTCTATCGCATGTTTCAGGAAGTTGGCCTGCCCGCACCGGCGATGCATATGGAGACACCTTTGGGCAGCGACGCGAATTTTACGAGCCTGATGAGTGACCTTCTTGGCAGCATGCGTCCGTTGATCCAACAGCACAATGTTTCGCTTGAAGCCCTGGGCGACCTCAATACGCTTTCAGGCCGGATCCAGGCTGAGGTTGTCGCGTCGAACACGGTCGTCAGTTTCGTGCCGCTCGTGGGGGCATGGGCGCGCAAACCGATGAGCGTATAAAAGCGCCCTCGTTGGCGAACAAAAGCAGACCGAAGATGCTACCGAGTGATGCGCGTAACGAAAGTCGGCAGATTCGACCGGCCGGAGTACGCTTCTCTGCAAATCCAACAGGACGAAATGCAAACAGCCGGCAATAGCAAGCCATCGGAGCTCGTGCGTGGTCTGGGCCTCTGGGCTTCTGCCGCCGTAATCATCGGAGGTATGGTCGGACAAAGCATTTTCCTTGTGTCGAGCCAGGTGGCTCGTGACCTTGGGTCGGTCGGCGGAGTTCTTGCGGTATGGTTGATCGGAGGCGCGACCGTACTCTTCGCCTCGTTTTGCTATGCGGAGCTCGGTGCAGCCCTGCCCCAAGCCGGTGGCGAATACGTCTACCTCGGGCGTGGCCTGGGACCAAAATGGGGTTTCTTATTCGGCTGGACCAGCGCTTGGATTCAAGGCCCTGGGATGGGCGCCGCAATTGCCGCCGGGCTGCTGCGCATTACTTCTTTCATTCTGCCATCACTCAATGCACCGCTATTCACCTGGAGCATTCCAGTTCCGTTTCACGCTCAACCCTACGACTTCATATTCACTGCGTCGCAGCTTTGGGCCGCCGCAGCGCTTGCGGTCATGGCCGCTATTAACTACTTCGGGGTCCGTACCGCCGGACAATTTCAGATTGTAATCACTGGTTTGAAAGTCAGCGTGATCATTCTCATCATCGGCCTGGGGTTCACATTCGAAAAAATCGGCGTCTTGACACCCAACGCAACCTTCGACCTTCCGGCTGACAGCGGTCCAGGGGCGGTGCTTACGTCCCTCGTCCCAGTCATGATGGCCTATAACGGATTCCAGGGTTTGGCCTTGATCGGAGGAGAAATCAAAGACCCGCAGAAGTCCATTCCGCGCGCCGCCATCCTCGGTGTGCTGGCGGTGATCATTCTCTATTTCCTGATTAATGTAGTCTATTTTCGAGTGCTGGGCCTTGCCGTCGTGGCAAATTCACAAAACGTCGCATCTGATGCTGCCGCTCAACTCGTAGGGGCAAACGCCGCCCGCTGCCTGACGATTTTCATGATCCTTTCAGCACTCGGATCGCTTCACGGAAGTTTTTTGACGCGTCCCCGCGTCGTTTATGCCATGGCCCGTGATGGTCAGTTCTTCAGCGTGCTCCGGCGAGTACACCCCAGGTTTCGTACCCCCAGTACTGCCATCCTCTTTCATGGCGCCTTGGCCGCAATTCTGGTCTTGACGGGCACCTTCGAGCAGATTTACTCCTTGGAAATTTTTGCGCTTTGGATTTTTATCGCTCTCACCGCCGTTGCGCTCATTCGATTGCGAAAGAAGGAACCCGCGCTAGCTCGTCCCTACCGAGCGTGGGGCTACCCCTGGACGCCTTTGATCGTAGCTGCCGTAGCTTTCGCCATTTCCGCAAATCTGTGGCTCGTACGACCGATCCGTTCCTCGATCGGGCTCGTTGTAATTCTCCTCGGAATACCTTTTTTCCGCCGGCGGCAGAACAGAGCAGCCAATTCTCCGCTGGTCGAGGCGGTGCCTTCGGTAAACATATAGTCTCAGGCAGGGATCGTCACCGGGCGAACCACGCCCTGCTAAAACGACGAATGCGGATAGGCTCCCAAAGCGAAACGGAGGAAATTATGCAGCACCGTGCAGTCAGTGGTCCGCGACTCCGCTCTAGCGACCGTTGCGGCCATACGTGTTCGTCCTTATAGCATGTCAGGTGATCCCGTCGTCGAACTTGACCTTCGGCCTTGCTAAGCCGTCGCCATCGCGGCCTTCACGCGATTCGCAATCTCCGGAACTTGCAGGGCGCTCGGTGGCGTCACCAAGTTCTGCACTTCGAGGAGCACTTTGTGAACCGCAGCGTCCTCGGCAGCCACCTTCAACGTCGCAGCTGCGTACTTCAGCCTGTTTTCGAGGTCCGGAGGACGCAGGCCTTCCGTGAGTGGATCAACGAAATCCGGGATGGCGGAAAAGGACCAAGGAGCGTCAATCACCTTTTGAGCTTCGGTCAGAAATGTGGAAGCCAGGCCGTCGGTCCCTTTGCCTCTGGCGGAGGCCGCCGCAAGCAAATCCTGCAGCAGGCAAGCTTCGATCGCTGCGACGCTCATGCCCTGGCCGTACACGGGATTGAAACGGCAGATGGTGTCGCCGAATGGAAGCAATCCGTGCGGAAAATTCGGAACGCCCTCGAAATATCTCCGGCGGCTGGCCTTCAGAACGTAACGCGAAAATCCGGTTAGCCGTTTGGCGTTCCTCAGAGCTTTGCGGGCCGTGGGCGTTCGTAGATTTTCTATGTAAGTAAAAAAGCCGGCTTCATCCTCGGGCGGCTTCGCGTCATACCTTCCGGTCAGCGTGACAATCCAACGCTTCCCTTCTACCGGCAGCACGAACGCGCCGCGCCGGTTCCGCGGAGGATCAGGAAGAATCATCAACCCCTTCCAATCCGTAGGAGCGTCGTCGGGGACCTCGAAGAAGGTGCTGCAATATCCGATGTCCACGCCAATCGAGTTTTCCGCCGGCGCCGGCAGGGCCCGCGAAGCCAGCAGATCGAGAGTGAGCAGGCCGTGACTGGACGCATCCACCACAAAATCCGCGGCAAGGTCCTCCGTTTTTCCGTGGCCGTCGGCGCAGCGGACGCCCGTCACTTTGCCGTCCTTCGAGCCGACCAGAATTTGTTGCGCTTTACAGCATTCGCGAGTCGAGATATTCCCATGCACGGCGGTCTTCTTTCTGATCGTCGCTTCAATCAGTGGCCGTGACATGCAGGAGATGTGCGACCCAAGGTCGCGTTGCGGATACGGGTCGTAGCCAGGCCGCTCCAAGCGCAGATCGGTGCTCATCCGAACGACCATAGCGCCGCCCTGATGCAGCGCTTGTTCGGAGCCTGGGAAAAGCCTTTCGAGCGCACGCAGGCCTCCCATCAGCAGCCCATGCACGTGCCTGCATTGCGGCGTTCCCGGCCTCGGCGCTGCATCCGCAGGCAGCGCATCATTTTCAATTACGATGACCTGTTCAAAGAAATCAGCAAGCGCACGTGCCGCACTCAACCCGCCCATACCCGCACCAATCACAAGAGCTTGACGGCCAACCGGATTAGACATGGATCTCCCGAGACAATCCTGGTGCTTCTTTGAACATTAGCAGCAGAAGTGCCGTCGAGCATAGCCCAACGGCGGAAGGAGGGGAAGATCTTCGTGCTGGGTCGCGGCATTTCGTTTCGGGCAACTGCCGCAGCACAACCGCCTGACGACTACTGCTGTATCAGAGGAATCTGCGAAGCGAGCTGCAGATCGATCATCATAGCAATGCGGCGATCCAGCTGGAAGAATGCAGCCGTTTCTCTTGCAGGCAATGCAGCGCGGAAGATCGGCTGGTATTTCTGCCGCAACTGCGTGACGGACACATCCAAACTCAAAAGGCGCGTGGTCATGCTGTCCGCCTGCTCAGGAGTCACTGTGCCGTAGCTATCGACGTACTCCTTGATGACTTCATATTTTGTGTTATTGACCTGCACGAGTTCCGCAATGTACTGATCGTAGATGGGCCAAAACTTGGTGGCTTGTTCATCGGTCAGTTTCAGATTAGCTGCGACGAGCTGCTTCCGCGTGGAGCGAAGATCTTTCCGCATTAGCTCTATTTGTTGTGCCGTGACGTCTTTGTCCGATGTTTGAGATTGCGCTGGAGCTGCATTCTGACCAAAGACCGAAGATCCTAGCAATAGGCAGATCCCTGCCAGCCAAAAAGAACCAAAGACGAATGTTTTCACGGGGATTCTCCTTTTTTCGTGCCGCCGTCCCTGGTCTTTCCGCGATCTGACCTACCGGGACTTAGCAAACCCCTAGTGACAGGCAATTTCACTCGCGATGGTGTGCCAGTCGACCAAATCAGGGAATTGTCAAAAGTGACAGTGTTACACAGCGGCATCGTATTCGTTTTGGCGAAATTTGAAAGGCGACGATCTCAATGTGCCTGGTTTGCCTTGGCGCGCGGCCGGCTGAAGAGTTTGTTTACTTCACGGTTGAATGCAGGAATGTCCTGTGGCTTGCGGCTCGATACCAGGTGCTATCGACAGCTACTTCCTGGTTGATGAATGAAACACGGGAGAGATCGATTCCGGTGAATGCACCAGGGTCCGACGTCCAGAAGTTCATCATTTTCCCCAACACGTTTCTGGAAGCCCTCTGAGCGCCATCGCTTTGGTTGCTTCTTCAGCAGTGAAGGCCAATTCACGGCCAGCGTCAGCGGCTGGGACCCCCTGTTCTCTGGCCAGGGTGACGATCACAAACTTCTTTCCATCGGGTGCCAGGTCATACACGCATTCAGGAGCAGCGGGCGCCTCGCCAATGGCCTGCAAGCGCTGCCTTGGATCTTTCTGCAAGCAGCGGCGGAACAGTTCGCGGATGCGCGGCGGCACTGAAGCGGGCAGGCGGGACCACTCAGGCTGGGCACGAATCACCCAAGCAAGAATGTCTGAGGTCGTTTCGCCGCCAAACACCGGCGCGCCATTGAGCATTTCGTAGAGCGCACCGCCGAATGCCCATATGTCCCGCGACGGTCCACCCGTTTCCCACGCCCGTTCCGGTGACATGTAGGCTGCGGTGCCAAGCAGCACCCCGCGCGGGTCGCATCTGCGCTGAGGGTCGGCGAATTCTACAATTCCAGCTCGGTCGCCTCGCCTCGAGCGCCTTGGCCAAGCCAAAATCCAAGATTTTGACCTGACCATCCGAATTTGGCGATTCTACACCGACTGTAGCTGGCGACGCCTCAACTGCGTCAAACGCGATCCGCCGTCACGGGTTAGAGCCTGAGACTCACGCATTTCGGAACGTGGCCAATCAAACGAGCTCGAAAGCTGTTGCCCGCCGATCACCTGCCTTGACGCTACCGATCAAGAACACTAGAATTGCGATCACTACCCGCTGAAAGTGAGCCTCGGAGGAAACCTCTCGCATCGGGCGAATGGGGTCAAACACTTCGTATATTTCCAAGATACCGACGAGGCTACGAGCGTTAGCGTCCTCCCTTTCTCGCATGACAGCGTCCCTCACCATCATTCGGCCAAATGAATTTATCGTGATCGCTGCCGATGGTTGCGAGTCGGATTGTTTCGGCCAACAGACAGGAAGTTGCTGCAAAATTGTTTCAGTCGGAAATTTTGTCTACGTTCCTAACAGTTTTGTCTATCATGCCGAGCCCCGATTCGATGTATATGCGACGTTCAGGCGTATCGGTACCGTGGGATCACTGCGCGATGCCGTCCCGACGATACGACAGTTCGTATCGGAACCTCTCACGCTTGCCCTCGCTGCTGAACGGACACGTAACAAAACGGGTTTCATGGAGACATTCAATACCCGTAGACCGTTCGGGCTAACGGTTGCCGGCATTGAGAACGGCAAACTGGTCTCTGTTAATTTGGACTTTCAGATCGAGGATCTCAAAGCTTCAACAACTCGCTTAGCAATCGTCGAAAGGTGGTGTCCTGGACCCGGCTGCCCAAACAACATCGCCACAAACGCCGTCGCAGAACCCCGATTCCGCGCGCGTTTTCCGAAGGAATATCCCGAATACTGGCTGGGCGACGTTGATACCGTCGCGAAAACAGCGGAGCGTTTTGTGCAAAAAGCAATCGACGAACAGATACCGGGCGTCGCGCCGCCTATCTCCGTTCTCGCCATAACCAAAATTGGCTTGGATTGGCGCAAACGCGGGCTCTGTGCGAATGACGAACGAGCAGACGCAGCGAAGTAATGAAGGTCCGCCGAATCGCGCTCCTTTTAATCGGCCGTATTCAACATCTTCAGGACCGATCTATCCAATGCCGTTCTCAAGGCCAGCGATTGTGAGTCAAGTAGATTTTGATCGTTCGCATCAACGCCGTAACCGGAAATTGATACACAGACGCTACGAGAGCCTCTTGACTTTCGCCTTTTGTTCGCCTAAAATTCCCAACGCCTCACCACTTCACGCCTTCTGGAGGACCTATGGCACTGAACGAAGCACTTCTTCCCGAATTCGACATGGAAATGGCTAATACGCGCAAAACGCTGGAGCGCGTCCCCACCGAAAAATTTTCCTGGAAGCCGCACGACAAGTCCGGAACCATGGGCTGGCTGGCAAACCATCTGGCGGACGTGCCGGAGTGGGCGTCCTACACCATCAACCAGGATTCGCTGGACATGGCGCCAAACGGCGTGCAGATTACCCAGCCGCCAGCTCCCAAGACCACGAAGGAACTGCTAGCCAAATTCGACAAGAACGTAGCTGCGGCCCGCCAGGCGCTCACGAAAACCAGCGACGCGCACCTGAACAAGACATGGTCGCTCCTGAATAACGGCCAAACGATCATCGCCATGCCGCGCATCGCCTGCCTGCGCACCTGGGTGATGAACCACGGCATCCATCACCGCGCGCAACTGGGCGTCTACCTGCGCCTAAACAATATCCCAGTCCCAGCAATCTACGGCCCCTCAGCCGACGAAACCGGAATGTAGCCAACGAGCGCTGCGAAGGACCTCTCTGAGCCCTGCGCAGCGCCGACAGCGCAAGACACACAAGCGGCTGCCCCACCCTTCCGCCCAGGAAGGGTGGGTTCGTTCCGCATCACGCATTCCTTTGCGGAGGGTGACTGGGTTCTTGTCGGAGGCCTCTGCAACACGTATCAAACCGCCACAATGTCACGTCCAAAAACATTTGCATCTGATTTAGGGCTATCGAGGTTGCGCGCACCCCGCCCTTGCCCCCTCTAGTCCTTTCGACCCACCCACGAGCCGATCTTTCAGGTTGACATCTTACCCATAGGCGCGCACTATTCGGGTCATATGTCGACCCAAGAAACCAACGAACGGCTGGAATTGCTGCAGGGCACCCTCGATCTGTTAATTCTCCGCACGCTGATCTTCGGCTCGCAGCACGGCCAAGGCATCGCGCGCGCCATCCAGCAAACTTCCGATGAAGAACTCCTGGTCGAGCACGGAGCGCTCTACCCCGCGCTCCAACGCCTCGAAGAACGCGGCTGGATCTCCGCGAAATGGGGAACCTCCACAAACAACCGCAAGGCCCGCTTTTATTCGCTAACCATCCCCGGCCGCAAACAACTAGCAAAAGAAACCACCAAGTGGAATCGGCTGACGGCAGCCATCGGGCGCATTCTGGAGTCCGAGGAGGGCTAGCATCATGTTCCAACGCAATCGCAAGGCGAGCGACTTCGGCGCTGAAATCGAAGCCCATATCGAGCTCGAGACCGAGCGCCTGCGGGAACAGGGATTGACCGAGGAAGACGCGCGCACCGCCGCCCGCCGCGCTTTCGGCAACGTGACCAAAGCCCAGGAACGCTTTTACGAATCCAGCCACTGGCTCTGGTGGGATCATTTCTGGCAGGACGCACGCTTCGCTTTGCGAATGTTGCGCAAGACTCCGGGCTTCACCACGATCGCTATTCTGACGATTGTCCTCGGCGTCGGCGCCACCACCGCTATTTTCAGCGTCGTTGATGCCACGCTGTTGCATCCCCTGCCCTACCCGCAACCCGAGCAACTCGTAACCGTCGAGGACGATCTGCCCGGCATCGGCGCGCACGACGTAGGAATATCCGTCCCCGAATGGAAGGATCTAGACCGTTCTGGCATTTTCCAATATGTCTCGCCTGTAGGGGGAGGGTCCGTGAATCTCACCGGCTCATCTCAGCCTGCGCGGATTTTTTTCGCAGCGGTCCCGCCGAATTATTTTGCGCTGATCGGGGTGAGACCGCAGTTGGGCCGCTCATTCAATCCCGACGATCACACGCCCGGATTTAATCTGGATTGTCTCATCAGCGACGGACTGTGGAAGGGAGCCTTCGGAGCCGATCCGCATATTTTGGAGAGAAGCGTTCGGCTCGACAATGACTTGTATCGGATCATTGGCGTGATGCCGGCCGGTTATCACGATCCGGGCCGAACCACGGAAGAGAGAAACACCCAACTGTGGTTGGCAACTGGTTTTGCCGGCCTGCCTGCCCCGCCCCCGCAACGCAATTCGCGGGTCCTTCCGGGAGCCATCGCGCGAATCGCACCTGGGCTCACGGTTGAAGCGGCGCAGAGCCGCGTAGACGCGCTGGTCGCCTCGCTCGAGAAAGAATTCCCGAACGATTATCCGCCGCAGAGCGCCTGGAAAGTGCGCTTGGTGCCGCTCAAGCAGGCCGTGGTCGGCGATGTACGCCAGTCATTAATATTGTTGCTCGGCGCGGTCGCACTGGTCCTACTCATCAGTTGCGTGAACGTCGCGAATCTCCTCCTCGCGCGCGCCAGCGTCAGAGGCCGCGAAATGGCCGTTCGCCAGGCCCTCGGTGCTGGACGCAAGCGCCTGATTTGGCAACTGCTCACTGAAGGCATGCTTCTTTCGCTCGTCGGCGGAATCGTCGGCATGGCAATTCTCTTCTGTGCAAAAGATTTCCTGCTGCAGATGGTGCCAGACAGTCTGCCGCGCCTCAACGAAGTTTCGATCAACTGGCCCGTTTTGCTTTTCGCTCTCGCCGCTTCCCTGCTCGCCGGCGCAATTTTCGGTTTGGCTCCCGCGTTGCATGTCGGCCGGCCGGATTTGACTCACGTGCTCAAACGCGAAGGCCGCGCTTCGACCGGTTCCGGCGAACAAGCGCGCACCCGCCGCGTGCTGATGGTAACGGAATTCGCGCTCTCGCTCGTACTGATGATCGCCGCGGGCCTTCTGCTCCGCAGTTTTTGGGATCTGCTGAACGTCCGCCCCGGATTCACACCGCAAAACGTAATGGCCGTTCGCACCTGGCTCCCTATTCCCAACGATCCCAAAACCGACATCTATCGCACCGCCGCTCAGGAAGCGCCATTCATACGCGAAGTCCTTCGCCGCAGCGGGACGCTACCGGGCGTCGAAGAAGTAGCCGTTGGCGATATCGCGGCTGTTCCCTTAGGCCATGGTCGCGACGATCTGAACCCTTACCTCTTGGTCGTCGAAGGCCGAGAAGCCCAAACCGACCAGCCTCCGTGGGTGAACGTTTCCATAACCACGCCGGAATATTTTCACTTGCTGGGCATGTCGTTGCAGCGCGGCCGCCTATTCGGCGACTTCGACAACGAAAACGCGCCGCCAGTCGCGGTGATCAACGAGTCCTTCGCGAAAATCTACTGGCCAAACGCGGATCCCGTCGGCCAGCGCCTCAAATTAAACAACGCGCGCAGTACTCCACGGAATCTTCCCTGGACCACAGTCGTCGGTGTGATCGCGGACGCTCGCACCGACTCACTCGCGGACTCCAGCGCGCCGCAAGTTTATCTAAGCTTGTTTCAGAAGACCTCGAAAGACCTCGCGATATTTTTGCGCGGACGCCTCGATCCCGCCTCGACTCCACCTGCGTTGCGCGAGCAAGTGCAGTCCGTCAATCCCGAGCTTCCCGTTTTCGGCGCGCAAACGCTGGATGACGCACGGTCCGCGTCCCTCTCCCAGCGGCGCTTCTCGATGGAGATGGTTGGCCTGTTCGCGCTCACCGCGTTGCTTCTCGCCGGCCTGGGAATTTACGGAGTGATTTCCTACATCGTGAGCGAGCGCACGCACGAGATCGGCATTCGCCTCGCGCTCGGCGCGCAAAGACGCAACATCCTGCGCATGGTTCTGCATCAAGGATTGGCGCTCGCGATCACCGGCGCCGCGGTGGGATTTGTGTGTGCGCTAATCGTCTCGCATTTGATGGCAGGCCTGCTCTACGGCGTAAGGCCCACCGACCCCCTGACGTTCGCCGGCGTAGCCTTGCTTCTAATCGGTGTGGCCCTGGTAGCCTGTTACATCCCAGCCCGCCGCGCAATCCAAGTCGACCCGCTAGTAGCCCTACGCTACGAATGACCGCGCACGATGCTGTCATCCGAACCCAGCCGGTAGTCCGCGGATGACGGTGCGCAGTGTGTGCGTCCCGAATGGATTCGCGGGAAGGGACCTGCTCTCCTCGTCGCAAACCTGAGACTTTGTGCTAGCAGACAGCCTGACGAGCAGGTTCTGGACTTTTTGCCTGAAAGGCCGTATTTTGCGCGCATTGTCGAGATTCGAGGGCGACGCGCACAAATTCAACGATCGCCGGACGGAGTGTCCATCGCGATTTCTGCTTCGCGGTCCAACTTCACCAGCATTGCAGAAGGTTCCATTACTTTTGTACCATTGACCGCTAGCCCGCTCTCTTGATACTCGAGGCTGAGTCCTTTACCTAAACTAGACCCCGCCCAGGATGATGCCCGAACGCAGCCAGGACACCGACGAGAGCCAGAGGCTCCTTCGTGAGCCTGCTCTCTTTCCAATGACCTCGAACATCGCATGGTCAGAACGCCGCCAGACGACGCGGACGACGCTTAACAGCGTCGTCTACATCAATTTCGATTCGGATAACGGCGGTATTGTGTTGAATGTCTCGGAGGGAGGACTTTGCTTTCACTCCGTCGCTCCCGTTCAGCGCGAGGGTCCGATCCGTTTCTGGTTCTCCGAGCGCAAACAAAAAATCGAAGCCGACGGCGAAATTGCGTGGATAGATGAGTCGCGAAAGACGGGCGGCTTGCGATTCACTGCTCTGCCTGCGGAAGGTCACGAGCAAATCCGCAATTGGATAAGCCAACCTGCCATGCGGCTCGCCGTCGAAAAGCCGCTCGCCCGACCAGTCCCGCCGCCCACCCCTTCGGTCCCGCCACCCGCTCGATCGGCCTCGCCGCCGAGTCCCTCTCCGACCCTCACCGCGATCGAACCCGAGACAGATGTTGCGCCCGGTAGTCCTATCTTTCCGTCGGTGCATTCGTCGGACATAAACGATAGCTCTGTCCTTCCGGCTGTGAACTCGTCAGAGACATCAGAGATAAGAGTACCTGGGCTGACGGGGTTCTCCCGTGGCCTGGTCACTGGCCTTGTCGTTTCGGGTCTGGTCGCTCTGCCGTTTTTGCTGCACAGTTATCGCCATGAACTCGGTGAGTCGCTCGTCCACTTGGGGGAACGATTGGCGGCAAAATCGCGCGCCCAGACGCAAACGGTCACGCCCGCGCACCAGACCGTGCTAGCAGCACCGCAACCATCGTCGCCGACGCATAGCCAGATTCCCGTTTCACCTCGCGAGAAGGTTCTGCCCCAGCGTCCGATAGACCCGCCTAAGTCTTCACAGGCGAAACTCGAACGCCCGCGTCCGATAGCCACCAGTCACGCTGTTCCCGGCGGCGTTGCCAATAAGACTCCCGGCACCGCCGCGACGGTTTCATCACCGCCTCCGGTAATTTCCTCCCCGGCGACCGCCGTCGCTCCGGTGTCCAATGTGATTCCAGATAAAGTCGCCACAGTTCCACCAGACGACCCGGCGAACCGCCCTGCCGTCCACGCTGAATTCACTGGAAATGAGAGTGCCAGTTCAAGCCCGGCCGGATACTTCGAAGTCGGCAAATTCAAAGAGAACTTGTTGGCGGACAAGGTGGCGGACAATCTGGGGCACCTCGGATTTCACGCGTCTGTAGTTCAGAAAGGCCGGCTTTGGATGAATTCCTACTCGGTGCTTGTGGGCCCTTACGGCGATAATCAAAACGCCGAGGCGGCGCGCAAGGATCTGGTGCTCCACGGTTTCAATCCGCGAGCTTTCGAAAAGGGAGCACGGGACTTCATGTTCCCATTGGCGCTGACGCTCAATGGGACGCAAATGCCTATCGGGGACTACACCATCCGTTGGGAATCCTACAGCCCCGATGCGGTTGTGAAATTCGTCCAGAATTATTATGTAGTGGCCAGAGCGGAAGGAAAATGGATGAAACGCGACGTCACTTATCAGAACAACGCAGTTGTCTGGCGGAAGAGTGTTGATGGATCGCGAACTCTCCTCGAAATCCGCTTCGGTGGCATGAGCCGAGCCCTGGTGTTTCGCACATCCCCATAATCGCCGGCCTTTCCCACCACGCACCCCTCAAGCCCCACCATTCCCGAAAAACAAGATCGGGAAGGATGGGGCACCCTCAAAATCTCTTGGTCTTCATTCTGGCGATGTGCGGAAGGCTCGCCTGCCGCCTGCTGAGCCATCCGGGAACAACGTCTACGCCCGGTACAGTTCGCGCATAATGGAATATACAGCGTACCGGGGATGTGACTCAGAATCGAATGTCTCTACATTGAGGCTCACACGCGAACCACACTCGCCCAAAAGGAGAGACGCCATGAAGCAAGGTCACAAGGATGAAACCAAAGGAAAATTCCACGAGGTGAAGGGCAAGATTAAAGAAAAGGTAGGACGAGCAACCAAGAACCGCAACCTCGAAGCCGATGGCCAGGACGAAAAGGTGGCCGGCAAGGTTCAAAAGAAAATTGGCCAAGTAGAAAAAGTGCTCGGCGAATAGCGAAGAACCGGACTGCCCGTCTCCAAATTAAAGTCGCGCACCATCGAGGAGATCGCGTGAAACGCCCTACGAATCTAGAAATCATTACGTTCGTGATGTTCGGCGGAGCCGCCGTTTTCGCCTTAGGAGCTGCGTCTTTGTTGATCGTTGGCCTGATCATAGCGGCGGCGGGCGATGGTGGAGAACCGGTGTCAGTGGCCATTACCGGCATGACGGTCGCAGCGGGTTTTGTGTCGCTCGTTCTGGCTTTTATTTTTGCGTGTCTGGGGATGGGTATGCCAGACTTTTGCGACTGGGCGCAGACCGTATCCGCTGCGGCGATTGCCGAGGGCCTCGAGCGAAGCTCCGGCAGCGTCCTTGGCGCGACCAATCACGTCTGGGCCGCCGCGTTTCCGCCACGAAACAAGAACCGCAAACTCTCATTCCGTCCTTGAGCGCGAAACCGGTTCCTCGGGTAGGATTATTATAAATCGCCGTAACCCACTGAAAATACAGCTCGAAGCCCCTTCGTAATCGTCAGAGTTGGTGACCGGAAATTACGCTCGGCGATTTCGTCGCTGGTCGTCTTCGCCGGTCCGGGCCAGGTACCTTAGTACCTCCGGTCCATTCCCTTGGCGCGTTCGCCCTCGCTACTCTCTCCTCGCATCTCCGCCCGCCTGGGAAAGGCATGGATCTCAAGAAGCTGGCACATTCTCTTCGCTCCCACACCAAGCCGCCGCATTGGTCGGCAGGACCGCGTTTGCGCACGAAATTCCTGCTTTCCGTAAGCACCATTATCGCGGGACTGACTTTCGCCACCCTGCTGATCGTGGGCCGCGCCGCCGAAGAGCAGGTTCTGAAGTCCGTCGAGCAAGACACCCGCAATTCCGAGCTGACCTTCCAGAATCTGCGCGCGGAACGTCAGATTCAATTGAACCGCAGCGCCGACGTGTTCGCCACTCTCCCCGCCATCAAGCAATTAATGGCCGACGAGAACCCCGACAAGATTCAGGACGCCTTCGAGGAAATATGGCGTTCGGGCGACGCGGAACTCTTCGCGCTGGCCGATTGGAAGGGACAAATCCTGGCGTTGCACACATCGACGCCCGGCTTCCCGCGTAGCGCCGCGCAGGAAATGATGTCGCACTCGGCGGGACTGAGCGATGCCGGCGGATGGTGGTTCGGCGCCGGCCGCCTCTACCAAGTTTCGTCGCGCGCGATTCATCTCGGTGGCCCGTCTTCGCAACTGCGCCTGGGCACCGTAGTGGTGGGACGCGAAATCGATTCGAGCGTCGCGAGCGACGTGGCACGGATCGCGCTATGCCAAGTGGCGTTCCGCTACGGCGATCAACCGGTGGTGAGTTCCCTCTCAACGATGGACGACGGCATGTTTGCGAGCCAGCTACGCAGCGCCGTCACAAACGGGAAAATTCAAATCGCAAGCAAAACGTATTTCGCGAGCTCGGTGAATCTGACGCCAGGGACCTCCCCGCCGCTCACGTTGACGGTGCTTAAGCCCTATGACGACGCGATGGCTTTCTTGATGCGCTTGAACAATACGTTGATCGCCCTCGGTTGCGGCGCGGTGTTCGCAGGCGCCATCCTCGTATTTTTGATTTCGCGGTCGATTACCCATCCGCTCGACAACTTGGTGCAGGGCGTCCGCGCCCTGGAACAGGGTAATTACCACTATCCGCTCGGGCCGGGCACCGGAGACGAAGTGTCCGAGGTGACGGCCGCGTTCGATCGCATGCGCGTTACTCTGCAAACGAACGAAGAGCAAAATAAGCAGCTCGAAAGCCAATTGCGGCAGGCGCAGAAAATGGAAGCGGTGGGCAGACTTGCAGGTGGCGTGGCGCACGACTTCAATAACCTGCTTACGGTAATTAAAGGCCACAGCGATTTGCTGGAGATGAAACTCGGGACGCTGAGTCCCGCGCAGGCAAGCATCGCGCAAATGCGCAAGGCCGCGGACCGCGCCACGGCCCTGACGCGTCAGCTGCTCGCCTTCAGTCGCATGCAAATGCTCCAGCCGCGTGTTCTGGATTTGAACGCGCTGATCGCCGATCTGAACAAAATGCTGCCCATGCTGATCGGCGAGGAAATCGAATATTCGTTCCGCCCCGGCGATTCGCTCGCGCGCGTGAAGGCTGATCCTTCGCAGATCGAGCAGATTCTGGTGAATCTTGCGGTGAACGCTCGCGACGCGATGCCCAAAGGCGGCAAGCTGACGATTAGCACGCGGAACGTTCTGCTGGACGCCGAATATGCGCGCAGCCATCCTCCTACCGTTCCGGGGCGATACGTCCTGCTGACGGTGACGGACACCGGATGCGGCATGGACGAACTGACCAAGGCGAAAATTTTCGAACCGTTTTTCACTACCAAGGAACTCGGCAAAGGCACGGGCCTCGGCCTTTCCACCGTGTACGGTGTGGTGAAGCAGAGCGGCGGATACATCTGGGTGGACAGCGCGCCGAACCAAGGCACAAGGTTCGAGATTTTCCTGCCGCAGAGCACCGAGTCAGTGCAATTGCCGTCCGAGAACGAACCCGCGGCCAAGTATTCGCGCGCCATCGGCACCGTGTTGCTTGCGGAAGACGAAGAAGCGGTACGCGAACTGGCCGCAGAATTTCTGCGTTCTAACGGCTACAAGGTGATCGAAGGTAAAGACGGTTCGGACGCGCTCGAAAAAGCGGAACAAGCGGCTGAGACGATTGACGCGCTAGTTACCGACGTGGTGATGCCGCGCATGCGCGGCACCGAACTTGCGCAGCGGTTGAAGCGCGTCTATCCCGCCGTGAAGATTCTCTACATGTCCGGCTACCTCGAGCACAACGGCGAAGACGGATTCATCGCCGATTCCGCGCACCTGCAAAAACCCTTCTCCCGCGATTCGCTGCTGAAAAAACTGCGCGAAGCCCTAGGCCAAGAAGTGGACCAGCCCCTGCAAGCTATTTAGCTCACCCGAGAGCCCTGAAAACAATTTCGGCCTGCCGCGGTCAAGCGCTGGAGGCGCGGCAGAGCGCCGCAGGTGCGACACAAGCAGCCCTCCCGGCAACCAGCCCGGGCCTAATCGCCACCATCTGCTGGTTCGTCCTCTTCTCGCAACACCGTCAAGCCTTCTCCGGCATCTTCCAAGCCCGCGCGTAGCAGCGGGCCGGCCACCCCCGGAACGCCAATCTACCGATCGGCCTCTGCGAGCACCACTCGCTCAGTGACTGGTGGGCCTAGCGTTGAGGTTCATATACTCATAGGGCAAACCAGCGGCAGAAGACGCGTCTTCCTGCTTGCGGGAGGCGTATCTTACACTTCGGGCAGTTTCGGGCGCGCAAAACCACACCTGCTTGTGCTCCACCTGATGCGCGGCCCGTCTTCGGTTAGCAATTTTATCAACGTCCTCTTAGCGATCGGGCCAAGTTCCATGGGGCTCGTGATACGAGGTCCGGCTCGAAATCCGGAAGAATGCGGGGGTACGTCTCGGAGTGGGGCGTCCGGCACTGCGGCAAACAGGGGATCAACACCGCCAAGCCAGTAAACAGGGGCTGCTGAGTGACCGGGAATTGGACAGGCTGCTTCCGCGCTATGGGTAGCGAGGTGGCGATGATGAAAATCTCTCGTTTTGCGGTAGCGATGTGCATTTTCGCGCTGGCAATTCCCTTCTGTGCCGAACGCGCGGCGGCTCAAGCCGATTACACGGTCATCAAGGTACAGGACGGCGGAGCGATCGCCGGGGTCGTGAAATGGTCCGGGCCGGTTCCGAAGGTTCCCAAGCTGCCCATCACCAAAAACCAGGACGTTTGCGATCCAGACTCGCAGAAGACCCGCGACCTGGAACGCCTGGTGATTGACACGGACGGCAAGGGCGTGGCGAATACCGTGGTGTATTTGCGCGGCATCACCAAGGGCAAAGCCATGGACCTGCCCGAAGCGCGCGAACAACTCAATCAGAAAACTTGCCGCTATGTGCCGCACATCATGCTGGTGCCGCAAGGCTCACCGCTGAAGATCGAAAACAGTGACCCCGTGCTGCATACCGTGCAGATGTTTGGCGCGGCCACCAACAACGTTCCTTTCCCCTTCCAGAACCAATTCATCCCCGTTGCGATGCAGCGCAACGGCGTGGTGGAACTGAAATGCAACGCGGGTCACGTGTGGATGAACGCGAACGCGCTGGTGGTGAAGCATCCGTACTACGCGGTCACGGACGAGCACGGCGCTTACAAGCTTTCGGATGTTCCCCCGGGCGAATATGAAATTGTCGCGTGGCATGAGGGCTGGCAGATTCTGTCCGAGGCCAAAGTACTGGACGTGGGCGCACAAGTGGAAGTGAAGCGCCCGTTGTACAGCACACCCGTAACATGGACGAAGAAAGTAACGGTCAAGCCGGGCGAGCCCACCGTGGTGGATTTCACAATTTCAGAAAAGCACGAATGACCTGTGCGCTACATTGGGCATCTTACCACCCATGTTCCGTCGCGGCGTTCTTGCAACGTGCATTTCATCGAGTAGGCGCGAAAAATCGTGCCGTCATGTTGCCCACTAGAACCGGCCTTAAATCCGCCTCCAACTCTAGATCCTCTAGCACCTTGGCCGATTCTTGGGATTCCCGACAGGGCAGCAGGCTTTGTTGCGTGTCGGCGTCGTCTGTCGGGTCCGGACCTGAGTTTGTGGCGAGCGCCCGCTCCCACTTGCGACCGTCAGCAAATTCCACGTTACTCACACGTACCGAAGCCCGTAAGCAACTGCACGCTGCAGCCCGCGCGGAAAAGACAAGGTGATAACCGTTTAAGCCTGAAACATCGGCCTCGCCTTGCGCACCGGGCGCGATGGTGCTTTCTTTGGGCAATTGTGCGTCTTGGGGATTCTTCGAAGGACCCAATCCGCCAATGACCGGCCCGGCTTCCAACTTATTGGCTGGGTTCGCGCAGCTAATACGTACCTCGAACCAAAACGATTGAGCGCTCATTTCTTCCGGCATTTTGAATCCGACAATCTGCAGTGGGCCGGGTTGGCGAGTAGCCTCTAAATCGACGGAAACTGTGAGTTCGTTACCGGGGGACGGAATCGCGGGCACGCTGGGCGCGAACAGTATCGCCATAAGACAAATTGCAAACTTTGTGATTCGCATTTTGCCAGCCTCCAAAGGGTACAGCGGTTGTTGCGCAAGCGAAACTGGTCTGTTGGCCGACTCTTCCGTTTGTTGTTTTACGCTCCTGAAATTATTTTTGTGCTATAGCGTATTCATCCGGCAGGAGAGACGCTCATGCTGCCCGTGCCGTTCGTAGGCCCGCGCGCCTACGAGTTGATCTTCATCGTGTCGTACGCTTCCTGGCTGCTGTTTGAATTCGTTACCGGGAGATCGCGCAAATCCCGCGACCCGAAGAAAGCGCGCGATCGCGGCTCATTTATCTGTCTGGTGGGGATGATCTGGGTCGGCATCGGGATCGACTTTGCCTGGAGCTTTCGCTTGCAGCAGGCTGCGATCCCGCGGATGCGCAACGAAATTTTCTTTCTGGGGATCGCGCTGATGTGGGCGGGCATCGCGTTTCGCTATTACGCCATGCGCGTGCTGGGGCGCTACTTCACTTTTCAAGTGGACGTTCACTCGGGACAAACCGTGATCGATGTGGGGCCGTACCGCTACATACGGCATCCATCCTATGCCGGTGCGTTGATAACTGTGATTGGCTTTGGACTAACGCTGGGAAATTGGGCAGGACTTCTTGCGCTGCTCGCGTGCGTGGGAATTGGGTACGCCTACCGCATCCACGTGGAGGAGGCCGCGCTCATCGCAGCCTTGGGTGAACCCTACAAGAATTATATGAGACGCACGCAGCGGCTCGTGCCGTTCGTGCTCTAGTCCTCGAAGGCTTGCTTGCCCTTCTGTTCCGCGGGTTCTAGAGGTGGGCTGAACGTGGACAGGTTTCCGGGTCCCTTAATCACCGACATTGTGCCGACCTTCGGCAATTTCCTCACACTGAGCTTCAACTTGCTAGCCTTCCCTAGCTTCTTTGGACGCATCTTTGGTTCAGTCTCCCTCACGCTTGAAAACGTTGCACTATTCAACACCAGCATTGATGTTTCGGCAAGCACGATCCGGTTAACTCCGTTTGTCGTCCCGAACGTAGTGAGGGACCTCTCTTCGTGCTGAACGTGCAGGACGGAACATGCGAAGAGAGGTCTCTCTTCGGCGTGCAAAAGCGGCGCACCTCTTTCGGGATGACAGCGTGCTTGCTGCCGCGACGCCGATGGCGTATTAAATTGCGCCACTACGAAAACGCAGAAGGCCGCGACGTGCGGCAAGTGTGATTTAGGTTGCGGTGCTCGTTAAGCGAGCGATTAACAAACGGAAGAATCGGTCCGGATCCACGCCCACGGCTACTTTTGCGTTGGACTTGAATGGTTCTTCCGGCGCTGTTGGGCCAGGCATGCTGGTGTCCATTGGCGGCGATTTGCGGACGGGCGCGTGGCCGTCATAGCCCAGAGTTTGACCGGCGGTCCATTCGCCCGTGGTTTCCACCTCGACGTAATAATCTTTTAGGGTGATCAGTTCGGGTTCGATGAGCGATGCGACCGTCAGCGCGTCGTGCAACGCAATCACCGCGACTTCTCCGCCGTGCTTCATGCGTTCGAATGTGGCGCGCATGATTTTCCCCGCCGCCTGACTGACGGGATTTTTCGCGGCTTCCAGCTGCTCGATCTGGTGTTCGTTCAGCAGGCATTTGCGCGTGACGTCCAGGCCGACCATCGTAACAGGGATGTGGGCGTCGAACACAACGCGCGCGGCTTCGGGATCCACGTACAAATTGAATTCCGCGGCGGGTGTGATGTTGCCGCCGGAAAGTGAGCCGCCCATGATGGCTATCTGGGGAATCATGCCGGCGAGTTCGGGATCGTTACGCAGCGCGAGCGCGAGGTTGGTCAGCGGCCCAACGGCGACGATCATGATTTCGCCCGGATTTTCGCGCACGAGGCGGCGAACGATTTCTGGCGCGGTTTCGCGCGCCGGCTTTATTTTGGGCTCGGGGAATTCGACGCCCGCGAGGCCGTTCGCGCCGTGAACGTGGCCAGATGTCACCAGGCAGCGCACCAGCGGATGGCTTGCGCCGGCGGCGACGGGCACGTCTGTGCGATCCGCAATCTCCACAAGGCGCAGCGCGTTGGGCAGAGTCAAGTCCAGCGGCACGTTGCCGCAGACCGGCGTGATGGCTTCGACTTTCAGCTCGGGTGAGCGCAGAGCGAGAAAAATCGCCATTGCGTCGTCAATGCCGGGGTCGGTGTCAATGATAATGCGACGCGGTTTGCCGGGCGCAGCTGCGCGCACGGAATCTTTCGAGGTGGCGGCGTTTGACGTCACCTTGCAGGATGAAGACTTCGCGCCGACGTGTGGGCCTTCGTCCCTCGCTAATTCTGGCACCGAGGCGGGTAACTGGGCCGTTAATCCGCCGATGGCACCTGCAATCGCGAGACCGGTCGAATTAGCCAAAAATTTGCGACGAGTCCATGGAGACAGTTTCAGTCCGCTGGGTACAACTTCTTTGCGGTTTCCTTCTGCTTGCGACTTCTCATCCGCGTGCGATTCGCGATTCATGACGCTCCTTCCCCGATTACGGAAAATGGTGCGCCGGGATTCTAGCGCGCCGCGGAAATTAACGCATAGAACAAAATGTCTTGTGCAGAGGGTGTATTATCGGCCGCGACGCGACGCTTTGCGTTCGCTCTACATTCATAACCGTCGCTGCGAGGATCATGCCGTTGCCAGAAAACCACACCCAGCCCACGGGTCGAGAAACGACCGGCTTGCCTGAGGTGCTAACCATCATCGCTATTGCGATTGTGGCGACCGTGGTCGCAGATCTGACTCATGAGGCGCTTGGCCACGGCGGTACGTGCCTGCTCTCCGGAGGTCATCCGCTCGCGCTTTCTACCGTTCACTTCGATTGCGATCGCGACACGCGCTGGATCGCGGCCGGCGGCACGATTGCGAACTTCATTGCCGGAATGGCGTTTCTCGCTGCTTCACGGATGGTCCGCCGGGCGGCGCGTTTGCGGTATTTTCTGTGGCTCGCGATGACCATCAATTTGCTCGAAGGCGGAGGCTATTTCTTGTTTTCAGGGTTCGGGAATATTGGAGATTGGGCTGTTGTGATTCAGGGATTGCAGCCGGCTTGGGCGTGGCGCTTGGGACTAATCGCGGTCGGCGCGGTTTCTTACTGGCTCGTGGTGTGGTTCTCACTTCATGAGCTGCGTCCGTTTCTGGGGAAGGAGGGTGAGATGCGGCTGCGCCGCGCGAGGCGGCTGACGCAAATTCCTTACTTCACCGATGGAATTCTTTCGTGCCTCGCGGGCCTGCTCAATCCCGTGGGGATGATTCTGGTTGCGATTTCGGCGGCTGCTGCCTCCTTCGGCGGAGCTTCCGGTCTGGCTTGGATGGGAATACTGCTGCGCGGACCGCGTGTGCGGAGCACCGAATTTCAAATGCCACCGATCACGCGCAGCTGGGGCTGGATCATCGTCGCGGGTGTTCTCGCTATTCTCTTCATCGCGGTGCTGGGTCCGGGACTGCGGTGGTCTGCGACTAAATAGAACAATCGCATTACGCATCGAACCTTTTCCCGCACGCTTGCGTATTCCTTCATGGCGGGAGGCGAGACCGATGACGCGTACTTGTGTGCTTCTCGCGATTAACGTCGCACTGCTGGTGCTGGCGGCGACTGCGGAAAACGTGGCCGTGAAGCGGTTGGATGGCAGCACGATCACTCCCGCCGAAATTGATGCCACGGTTACGCGCGTGATGCGTGTTACGGAAGTTCCTGGCGCGGCGATCGCGATGTTCCACGATGGAAAGGTGGCGTACCTGAAAACCTATGGCGTGCGCGACAAGAACAACAATCTGCTACTCACTTCGGATTCGGTGATGACGTCGGCGTCGTTGAGCAAGGTCGTGTTCGCGTACATGGTGATGCAACTCGTTCAGGAGGGATCGCTCGACCTCGACAAGCCCGTGTACGAATACCTGTCCAAGCCCTTGCCGGAATACCCCAACTACGTTGATCTGGCGGGCGACGCGCGCTACAAGAAAATCACGGCACGAATGTTGCTGGACCACTCCAGCGGTTTTCCGAATTGGCGATGGATTAACGACGACCGCAAGCTGAATATCAATTTCGAACCGGGAGCGAGGTTCGCATATTCCGGCGAAGGAATTGACTTGCTGCAATTGGTGGTGGAGACGATCACGAACACGCCACTGGAAGAGTTGATGCAGAAGCGCGTCTTTCAGCCGCTGGGCATGACGCGCACTAGCATGATGTGGCAGAGCCGCTTCGATTCGGATTATGCCAACGGTTATGACGAGTACGGCCGCTCGCTTGGACCGGAAAAGCGCAAGACTGCTGACGCGGCCGGCTCGATGCTGACGACTCCCGCTGACTTCGCACGGTTTATGGAAGCTGGGCTGCAAGAAAAAGCGCCCGCGGGAGAGGGGTTGTTGTCACACAAGACGCGCGAGTTGATGCTCAGTCCGCAAATTCAAATTTATTCGAAGCACGAGTTCCCTACCCTCGTCAGCGAAACGACGGATGAAAACAAAGCCATTCGCCTGAGCTACGGACTCGCGTGGGGGCTTTACTGGACGCCTTACGGGAAGGCCTTCTTTAAGGAAGGACACGACGAGGGTTGGCGGAACTATACGGTCTGCTTCGATGAGAAGAAGCTGGGAATTCTGATCATGACGAACAGCTCGAACGGCGAGGGCATTTACAAAGAGCTGGTCGAGACTCTGCTCAAGAATCCCTTCACGCCAATCGAATGGGAGGGCTTTACTCCTTACGATAAATTGCCGCCGCGCCCGCCGCTCAAGCAGCACAAAGTGATCGTGGTTGATCCCAAGGTGCTCGAAGGCTACGTCGGGAGCTACGGCCTGCCTCCGAATATCGTTCTGAAGATTACGCGAAGCGGCGATCATCTCGCGGTGCAGGAAAATGACGAGCCGGTGCAACAACTGCGGGCCGAAGGCCCGCGCGCGTTCTTCTCCGACATGGCGGACGACGTATACACCTTCGAAGTGGACGGCCAAGGGCACGCCACCGTGATGACCCTGCACACCGACGGTCGGGACATTCCGATCAAACGCATCTATTGAATGGGTTTGTAGCGGGCCGTCTTTAGACCGTCAGCGCCGCAATGGCAACCTTCGCGCCGCTTTACAGACCACAAAACATCTATCATCCCGAACGCAGTGAGGGACCTCTCTTCGTGCTGAAGCGTGCCGGACGGGAGACGCAAACAGAGGTCCCTCGTCGGCGCGCAAAGTCGGCGCGCATCTGTCGGGATGAAAGAGTGATCGATTATTGCGGCGCATCGATGGCGCACTAAAGCGCGCCCTACGAAGGCTTCCAGCAGCGTGGGATTTGACGCGGTTCCGGCGGGCGAGTAGACTTCGTGTACGTTGACTGACGTGTAATCGGACGGAACACGCGGGTTCCGCATCGAGGCGGCGCGGTGGAGAGCCGGTGAATACTCTTGCGGCTAGGCGCTTGCCGGTAGGAACGGTGGCACGGCTGATCGTGCTGCTGGGCTGCGCGATTGTATTGTGCGGCGTGCTGACCTGTTCGGCGCAAACTTCCGGGGCGCCAGCTCCTGCAGCACCGACACCCCCAGCGCCAACTTCTACAACGCAATCCTCCGCAACTCCCTCTTCCACAGCGCAATCTTCGGCAGCACCTTCTACCTCGACGCAACAACCGTCTTCACCATCATCTAGCCCGGCGCAATCTTCACCTGCCACGACTCCTTCGACGTCCACCTCCGCTGCCCCCGAGCCAGAGATGAACACGCGAACTTCGCAGGTTCCTCTGCAATCGCGCGTCAACCTGGTCCCGATTCGCGTGGTGGTGCACGATGCGAGCGGCCACGCCGTGGAGAACCTGCATAAGGAAGATTTTCAGGTAAAGCAGGACGGCAAAGCGCAGTTCATCACGCATTTTTCGGTGGAGACGCCGGCGGCGGCGGCGAGCCAAGTAGCGCGCGGCGAAGCGATCCCCCTGCCGCCCGATGCAAGTTCGTATGCGATTTCTTCAACGGACCCGGTGGCCAAGGCGGCGAGCGGCGCGGACCCGGGCAAACTGGCGCTACCAACGCGCTTCGTCGCGCTGCTCTTTGATGACTCGCATCTGGATGTCGGCGACCTGAGCCGCGCGAAGGTTGCGGCGCTGAAATTCATTGACACCTCGGTGAAGCCGAGCGAGCGCCTCGCCATCTTCAATATATCCGGGCGCTCACAGGTGGATTTCACCGACGATCACACGAAAGTCCGCGAAGCGATCACAAGCATGATCCCGACTCCTGTCGGCGCATTTGATCCGACCACCCAACACGGCTGCCTGCAAATCACCTATTACCAGGCCGATTTGATCCAAAACAAGAACGATCCGCAGGCGATTGCTGCTGCCAACCAGGATGCGCTGGCGTGCTCCGCTGGCGCAGCGACACCCCAACAACAGGCTCAACAGGCCGCGATGTTGATGGCATCCACTGTGCAAGAGGTTCTGCAGGCGGGCGACATCAACACGCAATACGCGGTGCGGCGGCTGGAAGAAGTGGTGCGCCGCGTTTCCGCGCTGCCCGGGCAACGCAGCATCGTGCTGGTTTCTCCCGGCTTCCTGACGTCGACGTACGAGTACGATGTATCGCAGGTGATCGACAAGGCGAACCACGCGAATGTTTTCATCAATACGCTGGACGCACGCGGACTGTACACCGTCGATCCGATTGGAGATATTCGGGAGGACCCGCCGGTGCGCGCCAACGCAGCGACGACGGGAATGTCGTTGCAATATCGCATCACAGAACAACAGGTGCAATCCGATGTGCTTTCTGATCTCGCATACAGCACGGGCGGCTTCTATTTTCGCAACAACAACGATCTGGACGCCGGATTCCGCGTGACCGCCGCGGAGCCGGAAGTTTCCTACCTGCTTGCGATCGTCCCCGAAGGATTGAAGAACGACGGAAAATTTCATTCGTTGAACGTGAAGCTGCTGACCAAGGAAAAATACACGGTGCAGGCGCGCCGCGGATTTTTCGCGCCCAAGCGCGGGCAAACGCCGGAAGAACTCGCCAAACAGGACATCGAGGACGCCCTCTTTTCGCAGGAAGAACAGGAAGGATTGCCAGTCCAGCTTCATTTGCAGTATTACAAAGTGGATGAAATGAACGCGAAGCTTTCGGTGCTGGCGCACGTGGACTTGACCAAAGTACACTTCGAAAAGTCCGACGGGCGCAACTGGGATGATCTGACGATCGTGGCGGGTCTTTTCGACCGCAACGGAAATTTTATTACCGGCGAGCAGAAGACACTGGAGATGCGTCTGAAAGACACCACGCTGGAAAGACTGGGCCAGACGGGTGTGACGCTCAAAACAAATTTCGACGTGAAGCCCGGCGGGTATATGGTGCGCCTGGTGGTGCGCGATTCGAAAGCCGCGCAATTGTCCGCGCGCAATGGAGTTGTTGAGATTCCGTGAGCCGGCCAGCGTGCCGGGATCCGCCGATACACGAGATCGTTGGTTCCTTGCAGGAAGGTGACACATGAACATGCGCCGCGCCTCTACGATCGTTCCGATTCTGCTATTCGCTCTAATCGCTCTCGGTTTTGGGTGGTACGCGCTGCAATCGCCCGGGATTGTGCGCGCGCAGCAGTCGTCCGCGACTCCGGCCGCGCAGACGTCAGCTCCGCAGCAACAGGCTGCAACACCGGCACCGGCTGGGTCTGCACCGCAGCAGGAAGCGTCTCCCACAACTGCACAGCAGCAGACGCAGACGCCTCCCGGTCCATCGATCAAGGCTGTGACGCGCGAAGTGCGCGTGGACGTGGTGGTGACCGACAAAAAGGGCAATTACGTGCAGGATTTGACCACCAAGGACTTTCGTCTGTACGAGGACAACAAGGAACAGCCCATCAATACGTTTTCCTTCGGCGCCGATCCCAAGGGGCCGATCGAGGCGCAGCGCCATTACATCGTGCTGTTCTTCGACAACTCCACGATGGATTTGAGCGACCAGCCCCGCGCACGCGCAGCCGCGGGAAAATTCATTGACGCATACGCCGGGGCGGACCGGGTGATGTCCGTCATGAATTTTGGCGGCTCGCTGCAAATCGTGCAGAATTTCACAACCGATACCGCGCGCCTGAAACAAGCGGTGGGTGGTATTGCAACTTCGAATGTGTCGCCGAATGCCAGCGCTTCTAACGGCGGCGGATCCATGGCCATGACTCCCGGCAGCGCCGCCAGCGCCGACCCATCGACGGCAGGACTGCAGAGCGCTTTCCCGAGCCTGGGTAACGCGGAAGGCGATTTCGGAGCGTACACACTGCTGCTCTCGCTCCGGCAATTAGCGAAAAACCTCGCATCAATTCCGGGAAGGAAGAGTTTGATTTTGTTTACGGCGGGCTTCGAGCTCAGCGCCGAGCGCTATTCGGAACTGACCGCGACCATTGATGCTTGCAACAAGGCGAATGTGGCGGTCTATCCGTTGGATGTGCGCGGACTGGTGACGCCGATGTCACAAATTCGCGGCGACGCGACGCCGGACACTTGGGCCATGCAGCAAGATCGCGCGGCGGGGTGGAACGCAGTGCCGTCGAGCACCAGCTCGAGCCACGCAACGAGCGAAGCGCATGAAACGCGGTCCTCTAACGCGGGCTTTCAGCTCGCTGCATATCATCCCGGTGCTTCACTGGCGCTTGCGTCGCCTCAGCATGGCGGCGGGGGCGGTGGTGGCGGACACGGTGGTGGCGGCGGGGGCGGCACAGGCGGTGGGGGTACCGGCGGCGGTGGCGGCACGGGCGGCGGTGGTGGACATGGCGGTGGTGGACATGGCGGTGGCGGCACCGGTGGCGGGGGTACGGGCGGCGGAACCGGTGGAGGGCACGGCGGCACGGGCGGTTCAGGTGGACGCAGCGGCTCGCCGGGCGGCGGATATTATGGCAATGCGAATTACAATCAGCCGCGGCAGATCGTTCCGCAATTCCCGTCGAGTTCCACGACCAACCAGCAGGTGATGTACGCTTTGGCGAGCGGCACCGGCGGGTTTCCGATCCTGAACACGAACGACCTGCTGCCCGGCCTGGAAAAAATCGCGCGCGAGCAGAGCGAATATTATTTGCTCGGTTATTCGCCCGCTGATTCGCCGGCAGGAAGCTGTCATACGCTGAAAGTAAAAGTGGAACGCGGGGGCACCAACGTCCGCGCACGCAGCGGATTCTGCAACGTGCAGCCCAAAGATCCTCTGGCGGGAAAACCAATCGAAAAGGAACTCGAAACGCGCGCTTGGGCGCCGACCGCTGCCGGAGCGGCAGCGCCCGGAGGCTCGGCCGCTACGGTCAGTGCCGGCTCGCTCGAAGCTCCATTCTTCTACACGTCGCCGAACGAGGCGCGCGTGCACCTAGCGATGGACGTGCCTACTTCGTCGGTCGAGTTCGACAAGGTGAAAGGGAAATATCACGCCGACGTGAACGTGCTGGGCATCGCCTATCGCGCGGACGGCACGGTGGCGTCGCGATTCAGCGATGAGCTTACGTTCGACATGGAAAAGGATGAATGGGAGAAATTCACGAAGTCGCCGATGCATTACGAGAATCAGTTCTCGGTCGCCCCGGGGCAGTATCGCCTGAGCGTGGTCCTCAGCGGAGGCAGCCAGAAATTCGCCAGCTATCAGGCGCCGCTCGAGATTGATTCCTACGACGGAAAGAAATTCAGCCTCAGTGGCGTGGCGCTGAGCAATCAGTTCCAACCGGTGTCTGACTTGGGAGGCGCTCTGGACGCCGACCTGCTGGCGGACCGCGCTCCGATGGTGGTCCGGGATATGGAGTTGACGCCTTCAGGCAGCAATCGATTCAAGAAAACGGACAGAGCGGCGCTGTACGCGCAGGTTTATGTGCCGCGCTTGACCGAGCCGAATCCGCCCACGGTAAAATGCACATACGTCGTCATGGATCCGAAATCCGGGAAGGCCTTGGTCGGAGCGACGGGCATGGACCTGGCGACTTACATTCAAAAAGGCAGCCCAGTGATTCCTGTAGCGTTCAAACTTCCGTTGGATAAACTGGAGCCCGGCGAATACCTGCTGCAAGTGCAGGCCAGCGAAGGCCCGGGCGATTTGACGCAGGTGCGCACGGTGAAATTCGTGGTTCAATAGACGCCAGGCGGATTGCGCGCCTCCAACTCATGACGCTGCCCGAAAGAAACTATTTGAACGTTGCGGTCATTGGCTACGGAATGGCGGCCAAGGTGTTTCACACGCCGCTGATCTCGAGCGTCGACGGACTGCGCCTCTCGCACATAGTTTCCAGCAAGCCGGACGTGGTGAAACAAGAGTGGCCGAACACGACCGTGCTGGCCACCCCCGCCGATGCTTTCAGCAGTCCCGGAATTGATCTGATTGTGGTGGCCACGCCGAACGATTCGCATTTCGATCTCGCGCAGCGCGCGCTCACCGCCGGAAAACACGTGGTGGTGGACAAGCCGTTCACGACTACCGTCGCGGAAGCGGTCGAACTGGCGGCGCTTGCGAAAAAATCCGGACGCGTGCTTTGCGTATTTCAGAATCGCCGGTGGGATGGAGATTTCCTCACGCTGCGAGCGCTGATTTCAGAAGGCCGACTTGGTGAAGTCGTGCATTTCGAATCGCACTACGACCGCTACCGGCCGTTGGTGAGAAAGCGTTGGCGCGAACAGCCCGGCCCCGCCAGCGGCATCTGGTACGACCTTGGGCCGCACCTGATTGACCAAGCTTTGCAGCTCTTCGGGACGCCGGAGGGAGTTCGCGCGGATTTGGAAATGCAGCGCGAGGGCGCGCAGACCGTGGATTATTTTCACGTCCTCCTCCGTTACGGCCGCTCGCGCGTGATTCTTCACGCGAGTTCGCTGGTGCGCGGGGACCTGCCGCGTTTCATCGTGCACGGCAGAGCCGCGAGTTATGTGAAGTACGGAATGGACACGCAAGAAGAAGCGCTAAAACGCGGCGAACGCCCCGGCGGTGCAAATTGGGGAATTGACCCGCGCGACGGCACGCTCATTCAGCGCGGCAATGACTCAGATGCGGAGACAAGCGCGACGGTGCCGACTGTCACAGGCAATTATCGTGGCTATTACGAAGCGGTACGCGACGCAATATTGCGCGGCGCGCAGAATCCCGCCCCTGCGGAGTATGGAGTGCTGGTGATGCGCTTGCTGGAAGCTGGTGCGGAAAGTTTCGCGAGCCGTCGCGAGATCGCGTTCGGTGGTGCGGCGGCGACTTCCGCGACGTGATCTGCGGCGACGCGCAATGCGGACACGCCAGCTGCGAAGCGCGGGGTTTCGTAACGGCGCACTTCAGTGCGCCATCGATCGTGCTGCACTAACCATGGCGGTCTGAATACCGCCGCTACGAACCCTTGTTGTTAGGCGTGCGCGGCTTTGCTCTTCCGGCGGCCGGTGGGTTCATTTTCCGAACCACCTTCGCTTTGGCTTGCTTCTACGTTGATTTCGCTGGCGAGTTGGGTCAATTTCCTGTCGGTTTCCTTTTCTTCTTCGAGAGTTTGGCTCAATAGATCGACGGCCTTCCGCTCTTCGAGAAGTTCGGCAAAGGCGCGCACCGTGCCGTACGCAGCGATCTCGTAGTGTTCCACTCGTTGCGCGGCGCCGATCAGGCCCGCATCCTTGACTTCCCCTTCGAAGTCATTCTTGATCATTTCGCCGCCTTCCTTCACCAGGCCTTCCATGCCCGCGCATTTCTTACCGGAAGGCTTTTCGTCCAAGTCTTCGAAAATCTGTTCGAGACGAGAGACATGCCCTCGGGTCTGTTCCAGATGCTCTTCGAAGCCCGACCGCAATTGTTCGGATGTGGCGGCCTTGGCCATTTTCGGCAGTGCCTTCACCAGCTGCGTTTCGGCGTTGTAAATATCCCTGAGTTCATCGATGTAAAGATCTCGCAAAGCTTCATGTTGCATGAGACACCTCCGGAGGATTTGGAATTCTTGTCTTAACGCTGTGTTGCAAACCGAGATTCGACGAACCACGTCAGGTTTTCTGATCGCTCGGCCACATCAATTTTGCATTTCTGCTAACCGCCAAGAATCGGGTGAAAGATGTATTGCGGCACCGGAACGATACTGTAATACGCGAGGAAAGAGCTGGACTTCTACTTCGTCGGTTGCGTTACCATATCGCCCGGTGCATCCGACGGGTTGGGGATATCATAATGAGTAAAACTGCTTCCTTGTGGCTGGCAATTTCGTTGTGCTGGCCGCTGGCGGTCGCAGTCGCGCCGATTTCTTCACGAATTCCGCCCATGCGTCCTCCGCAATTCTTGAGTATCTATCGCGAATCCCACAATTACGCACCATGCGCGGGTCTGAACGCGGTATAATCAGGTTGGTTGTATGTTGCGGATCCATCTGGCTGCCTTTGTGCAGCAACGTTTCCAGTCCTCGTTTTTCAGCCCCAGTCGTTCCGGTCGCTGCCGCTAGAGATTCACCGAACTGCGCCGAGAAGCGAGCGTCAAATCTGCTGATATTGCACGGTTTAAGTGCTAGTTTCAGCGCAACTTTTAACACTCGCTAGTGTTCTAACTACATGAATCGTCACAGGCGCTAACAGACCACTCCTCGGAGGAGCTACTTGCTGGGACGGACAGAACTGCATCTGGCGACACCCGCCCCCATATTCTGCATGGAGGATCGTCCCGTCCTGAACCCAGGTGTGTCCCGCATACGGCCACCTAACCGCGGCGTGTTGATGCATCTGCTTTTTTCCTGCGTGCTGGTAATTGCCGCGGCGTCTGCGCTCGCGCCACGGGCATCAGCCGATGCCGGCGTGGTGCTCAACGAATCGCTCGATACCAGCGTCGCGCGCATCACTGGTTCAGGCCACAGCGCGATCTATCTATCCCGCATTTGCCCGGACAATTCCCCCGTTAAAATGCGTTTGTGTCGCCCCGGCGAACAAGGCTCGGTGCTGAGCAATTACACTACGCTCGGCGAAGATCAGCCGTATGAGTGGAACATCGTTCCGCTGAGCATTTATCTTTACGGCGTGGAAGACCCGGCCAACCGCCCTCTGGTCAACTCCAAAGCAATCAAGGCTGCGCTCGAAGAACGCTATCGCAAAAACTACCTGACGGGCATCTGCGAAGGCGAGCAGTGCCGCACCAGCAACAGCGCCGAATGGCGCGAAATGGTCGGCGCCACGCTCGAGCGCAGCATGTATATGTTCGTGGTGAAAACTTCCGAGGAGCAGGACCGCGCGCTCATCGCCGAGTTCAATTCCCGGCCCAATGTGAACCACTTCAACGGCATGACCAATAACTGCGCTGATTTCACGCGCCGCGTGCTCAACACCTATTATCCGCACGCCGTAAAAACCGATTACCTCAACGATTTCTTCATGACCAGCCCGAAGGCCGCCGCGCGCACATTTACACACTACGCGCAACAACATCCCGAACTCGATTTGCGGGTGCTGCATTTTTCGCAGGTTCCCGGGACGATTAAACGCAGCGGCGAAAGCCGCAGCGGCACCGAGCAGCTTTATCACTCGAAGAAACTGGTGATTCCGCTAGCAGTATTCGCGTGGCAAAGCATTCCTGCTGTAAGTGCGTCATACGTCATCACGGGACACTTCAATCCGGAGCATCAGTTCGAAGCGCATCCTTCGGTGGACGCCGCGGGAACAGACGACAATTCGCTCCTGCTGGATGAAGCACCCCAGGGTTACACGGTCAGCGTCCAGGAGCTCGCGGCGGAACAGAAACTCGCGGATGAGAAAATTGTGGGCCGCAAGGATGAATGGAAGGATTACAACGAGCAGTTCGGCGCGATCGTGAATCAGGCCATCCACGACGACCTGATTCCCGGTCGCGCTTATTTGAAGCGCGTCTTCAAGAAACTCGGCGATGCCGGCGCGCTTTCAGTCGACGCCGACGGCTCGCTGTGGATCACCTTGCTGAGCCAACCGATGCCTGAACGCGTGGGCCTGAGCGCGAGCAATATTTTCGATTCCGATTCGGACGCGCAGATCGCTTATCAGATCGTTCTAGCGCGCATGGAAGCGGAATTAAGCAGTCCGAAGCACAGCCGAGAAACGATGCTCGAATTCAAGCTGGATTGGGCGATGTTGGCGGACCTTCACAAGAGAGGCCAGGACCTGCTCGCGCGCAAGACCGCCGGGACTAACGCATCGCCCAATTTCGCCTCGCCGGGTCCAGATGCGACAGGCTCAACGTCAGCACCTGCGGCGGGGGTACGCGCCGCGACGGGGCACGGCGGCCACCGCAGCACTCTCCCCTAACCCAGCAGCGTCCTCTTACAAAAATCCGCCGGGCGATTCGCGTAATCGCTTTAAGCCAGAAGTTCGTCTTGGACAGGTAATTCTGTCTGGGCGAATATCGGCGAAGTCGTTAGCTTCCGCTGGAGATCGCGCTTCGCGGACCTTCATTTGCTCTCTAAGGCGCTGGCGCTCTGCTTCCAAAGCCGAGACGAGCCAGCGCTCGTAATCCGCTTCGCCCAAAAATATCGGCTCACGCATGAGCTGCTGGCTCCTCGGTTAATGTTGCGGGGAGTTTGCGCAAAACATTGAAAAGATTCAATGCACGGAGGATGGTTTAAGTCTTAACTTTATCTTAAGAAGTAGCTGAATGAATCGAAACGGGTTGCCGCGCTTCACCTAAAGTGGCTGGCAACGCCGCCAATATGATATGATCCCGCTTCCCCGCATAAGCCTTCAACGAGGACGGCCATGCTATCGGGCTCCCCGGCTCCCCAACTAAAATTTGGCCCCTACGAAGTGGATATCCGTGCGGGGGAACTCCGCAAGGAAGGTTCAAAGATCCGTCTGCAGGAAAAACCACTGCGAGTACTGGAAGCGCTCGTCGCGCAACCCGGCACGCTGGTCACGCGCGAAGAATTGAAAAAACACCTGTGGACGGACGACACTTTCGTTGATTTCGAGACGGGCCTGAACACAGCGGTCAGCAAACTGCGCGAAGCGCTCAACGACGACGCCGAACATCCGCGCTACATCGAGACAGTCCCTCGACGCGGCTACCGCTTCCTCGCGCGGGTGGAAAATGGCAAAGGTCACGATCCGGAGCGCCTCCACGAACCGCTCCACATGCTCGTCCGCGGCACGATTTCAGAGGCGCCAACGCCGGCCGCCGTAACGAACGGCGAGGATGGTAAGAACCACGAGCGGCAACCGGATTACCATGCCGAGCCGCGTCGCCTTCCTTTTTACGCACGGCTGTCGCTCGGCTGGTTCGCAGCAGTCGCGCTCCTGATATTGGCGTGCGCCGCTGGCGGATACTGGGCCTGGCGCCACGAGCGAGTGCGCCCTGCGAATACTCCGTCGCGCGTTATGATTGCGGTGCTGCCCTTTGAAAATCTCACCGGTGATGCGGCAGAAGACTACGTCAGCGACGGCTTCTCCGAGGAGATGATCACACAACTCGGCGAACTCGACCCCAACCAGATCGGGGTGATCGCGCGCACTTCCGCCATGACGTACAAGGACACTCAAAAGCCCGTCAGTCAAGTCGCGCGGGAGCTCGGAGTGAATTACATTCTCGAGGGCAGCATTCGTAAGACGCAGGAAGGTCTGCGCGTGACCGCCCAACTGATTCGCGCCGACGATCAAACTCATATCTGGGCGGCCGAATTCGATCGCCCCATCGGCGACATGGTGAAGGTAGAGGGTGAGGTGGCGCAAGCGATTGCCGGAGAGGTGCAAGTACATTTGACTCCCCAGGCGCGTCAGGCACTGGCGAGCAGGAATTCGCGACCGGTTGATCCAGGGGCCTATCGCGATTACTTGAAGGGAAGCTATGACTGGAACTCGCGTTCCGGGGAGGGCATGGCCCGAGCGGTTGTGGAATTCAATGACGCAATTATGCAGGACCCCGGGTACGCGCCAGCCTACGCGGGGCTGGCCGACACGTATAACACGCTGGTTTTCTACGGCTATCCTCCCGGGCGCGAAGGCATTCCCAAGGCTAAAGCTGCCGCGCTGAAGGCCATAGCGCTCGACGATTCGCTCGCGGCCGGACACGCTTCGCTCGGCTACGTCTATTTCATGTGGGAAATGAAGTCGGCCGAAGCGGAACGCGAATTTCAGCGCGCCATTCAGCTGGATGAAAATAATTCGCAAGCGCACCAATGGTACGCGCTCTATCTGGCGTCCATGGGCCGCCATGAGGAGGCCACCGCGCAAATTCAGAAAGCTCGCGAAGTGGATCCGCTTTCTCTGATCGTCGCGACGGCGGGTGGCTACGTTGCGTACTTTGCGCGGGACTACGACGGAGCGGCCGCGCAGTGCCGCGCGGTCCTAAGGCAATTTCCGAATTTCATGGTGGCGCACGCGGTGCTGGGGCTGACTACTGAGGCGAAGGGAGACGGGCCGCAGGCCATCGCGGAATTTCGTAAGACCATCGAGCTGTCCGGCGCGCGTCCAGTCGCATATCTGGATTACCTGGGACACGCATTTGCCACTTTCGGGCAGCGCGAGAACGCGAAAGCCGCGCTCGCAGAAATAGAAAACCGCATGAAGGAATCGAACAATGGTGGGGCCGGACCCGGTTTCCTCGCAGCAACTCTCCTAGCGCTGGGTGAGAAGGACAAAGCCATGGATGCGCTGGAGGAAGGCTTGATGCACGACGACGGCGAACTCCGTTGGCTTAAAGTGGACCCGCGCCTGGACGCGCTGCGGTCCGAGCCACGTTTTCAGAAGCTGCTGGCACACGCCGGATTCGTGCCCTAGACTTCCTGCGCCGCGTTCGTACCGCGAGCGGAGACGCTAGCGTTTTCCCTACTGCACGTCGAGCGTGAAATTCAGTGTGCCGGTGGCGGCGCCGCTCGTTCCCGTGATGGTCGCAGTGGTGGAACCTGTGGGCGTGCCGCCCGAGCCACCAGCACCTCCGCCGCCGCTGCTCGTGCCCCCGCAGCTGGCCATCAGCATCAGGCCCGCCATGCTGAAGATCAATAGCGCGAATGCCGTCGCTGAGCGTAGTCGCCGATTGGAAGCCATCGCCGCGAATGCCGCGATCGCCAGCACGAATAGGGGCGCAGCAGCGATCACGATGTTGCGCGCTCCTGGCGTGCTTGGCTGCCGGCGCTGCGTGGGAATTAGCGCGCTGGGTGCGATCGTTGAAACGGTCAGCGTGGTCACGGCTGTCGTGGCGGTCGAGCTTAGAGTTGCGGACGGCGGATTGAAGTTGCAGCTCGCTGCGGTGGGCAATCCCGTGCAGGCAAACGTGACGGTTCCGCTGAAGCTGCTTTGCGCGGTGACCGTCGCGGTCATCGTGCCGGAATCCCCGGGAGCGGCCACAGTCACTGTGGGACTGGCGGAGGTGAGAGTGAACTGCGAACTGAAACTATTGACCAGATTGGCTGCATTGATGGTGCCGAGGCCGGTTGCGCCGTCAAAGCCGGTGCCCGCGGAAAAGCCGGTCAGGATTCCATTTGGATCGGCCGAATTCGTTCTGGAGCAATTCGGCGTGCCAAACACGCAGGGCTGTGCAATCGTGCCGACCGTCACATCGTAAAAAACGCAACTGCTGGCCGCACTGCTGGAATTGCAGCTCGACGCGGCCTGCTGCGCCGCCAGTGGATACAAGACCGTGTTGAGATTCCCCTGGCTCTCCTGAGATTTCTGGTTGATCAGCGCCACCATTCCGGCGAAAGCTTGCGTCGAAACCGAAGTTCCGCCGAATGCCGCAAAATTATTTAGAGTGCACGATTGGCCGCTCGCGAGGTCAGCTTCGCAAACAGCGTAAAAACTTCCCGCGAATCCGTCGCCCGCGAACAAGGACACATCAGGAATATCGCGTTTGCCATCGGCAGGGACGCCGGTGCCAGTTTGCCACGACGGTTTGGTGTATCCTCCAGAACAACTGGATACGTGCTGGGCATCGGAGTTTGTGCAGTTGCTCGCGCCACCGCCACCACCCGCCGGTGCGATTAACTGCGTGAACGTGGTGCTAGAGAGGTTGTTGCAATTGGCTTCGGCGTTGGTGCTGAATCCCTGGAAATAAACACCCAAAAAGGCGTTCGTACAGGAATCGTTCCAAGTGGTCTCGGGAATATAGCCCTTGGCCGAAGAGTTCGTACCGGATGTGTTGGTGGAATTCCAGTAAGTCGCAGGATTCGCCAGCTGATTGAAATCCGTCCCGCCGACGGCGATGTTGTAGGGAGTTGAGGCGACGCCATTCACTGCCAGTCCGAATTGCGCGGGCTGCTCAGTCGTCACACCCGTCGCATCAGTATCGCAGCCAGCCGAGCCAGTATCGCCGGTGGCCACGATGACCGTAATGCCCTCCGCTGCGGCTTGCGCCCATTCACCGACGGAATCCTTGGAGGTCGGACTTCCGCCATAAAAGGCATTGCCCGCCGTTCCGAGACCAAGCTCGCACAGTCCATAGCTGTAGCTCAGGATAGGCGCAAATTTGTTGTCGATGACATATTCGGCGGAGAGATCGCCGCCAAATGTAGAATTCGTTATCGAACCTGAAACTACCAAGTCAATCGTGGCGTTCTCGGCCACCGCACCGGACCATTCCACATCAATAATCGCTTCGCACTCGTCGCCGTTATTCGCGCATGGCAACACACCCGGATTCGTGCCGTTGACCGTTACGACCGGCGGATTCGATGGCAGGCCGAACAGGCTGCGGAACTGGTTCACATCCGAGATGTTGATGTTGCTGTCGCTGACGATCGCGATCTTCACGCCTGATCCAGTGATGCCGGCGTTCCAGAGCGACGTCACGTTATAAATCGTCGCGAAATCAGTGGGCCCCAGCGCGTAGCAATCCGTCCCGGAACCAAAACAGCCGCCACCATAGGTGTACTGCGGATTGATTGGCTCGGCCTTGCCGGTGTCAGGCGATTTGCGGAATGTTCCGGCGAAATGATTCAGCCGCTTCCGTCCAAAATTGTGAAGGGAGAGCACACCGGCAACGGCGGGAGTGAGCGCCTGCGGAATTGAAGGATCGGATGAGTTCGCAAAGTGCTGCTGACCGTTCACCATGTAGTTGTGAATTGCGGTGTGGAAGGCATCCTGCACCTGGCCCGCAGTGCCGGAAAACTCGATCACGTTGCGGCCGTTGGCAGCTTTGATGGATTGGAACCCGCGCGACTGCAACCATGTGGTTATTTTCTGCAGGTCGTCATCGGAGACGCCGAACTGTTCGCCGAATTGTTGCGGAGTGAGCCACCTGTGATAATTCGGCGAAGTCTTATCGGTTTGCTGCACCAGCAGCGTTTGCAGCGCGGCGACTTGCCCCGGGCTGCTCTTTAAGACCAGCAACATGCGATCCATCGGCAGGCTGGCCGACGCGGACCCCTGATCGTATTGCGCGCGCGCGAGCGGATGGGTGTTCCCTTTCAACACCGTAAGTTTGCTTTCATCAATCGGCGCAGTGATCAATGAGCGCGCCATGCCCGATTGCCCCGAGCTGCGCTGCGAAACCAACGAAACGGAAACTACCGCCAGCACCAAAGCACAAATGGCAATTGGTCTTAGTCGCATTCGATTCCCCGGACCTCGCGAATTGGACACACTACACCCAAGAGGTTGTTGCTGCCTGCAGAACTCTCAGTTTACCGCAGGCCAAATAAGTGCGACTTCCGATGAGCTATGGCCGTATGCAAAATATAAATACCCACCTTGTGGTTCCCGTTGCCGCAAATCTGAGGTGAAAACACCGGACGTGATGCGAATGCCGCGCCCTGATTCGGCTACGTCAGATGCGCCGGAAACGAAATCGGTCCACTCGCTGGCCGGATTTTTTACGTTCTTTACCTGGCTGGGGGCGGAAGAACTTGGCCGCGGATTGTCGGTTCCTGGCCCGCGCGAATGAAAATCCCTCGTCCGTTCTGAAGCGGACGAGGGATTGCGCAATCACGATTGCCTTCCAAAGGATTAGTGGCCCGGAGGCGGTCCGAAACCACGTTCGCCGTGATGACCTTCGGCTTCGAGCTGAGCCATTTTAGTCTGCTGATCGGGCGTGAGCACCTGGTAGACCGCCGCTTCCGTCTTGGCGTGCGCGAGAGCTTCTTGCGCCGCCAGAGTGCCGATCGAATTGGCCGCCTGCTCCATAGCTGCCGCGTCATTTGAGCGAATCGCGTTCTGCAGATTGGTGTGCGCGGTCTTCATGCCGGTGTGCATCGTCGAGCGATTCGCTTGTGCGCCGGTGAGGATGTTAGTCACCTGGGTCTGCTGCGCCGAACTGAGCGACAATACCGTGGTCAGATAGGCTACGCGGTGCTGCACCATGTGCGCGCCGCGGCTCGCCTCGTTTGGCGCGGTGTCCGTTGCGTTGGTCTCTTGCGCGAATGCGGCCGACGCCGCAAATACGCAAGCAAGTAACAATGCTATGGCTGTCTTTTTCATGTGGGTAAACTCTCTCTCCTGTGAAATCGGGGTCGCTGCGAGTTCCCCATCGCTACTGGGACGCTTACGGTGGTGTCCTCGTCCGCCCTGCACATATAATTCCGCGCAACGAACTAGAAAGTTCCCGGATTTTAAGTACGTCCGCGGCAGGGGACCAACCCCAATTCCCGCGTATTGGTCCAAAGTGTTTAGATGTTCGCGGCCGTTAGCAGTCGCTGATATCAGTCGGCACATCCTGAGTTGTGACCGGGTTTTGGCGCATGATTTGGAACGGTTCAAATCTGCGCTGGCCGAATTCCAGGCCGATCCAGGCCGTGCCCGAGAAGTCGCCGAGGAGTTCATGAACCGAGTTCGATTCATGGACACGGATTAGCTATTGAGGAACGGTTTCGCTGAAGCAGAGGCCATACCCATCGCAATCTTCCACTTCGATCTCGCGTGTGTGATAGAAAGTTGACTCGCGACCGCGAATAATTTTTGCCCCGCGCCCGGCGAGTTCGTCGCGCAACGCTTCGACATCAGTAACCCGGACATAGGCGTCCCATACCACTCCCGGGTGCGCCTTCCGGTTCGGACGCGCTAGGCCCTGAACCCCGTGCTACTCAGGGGAATTTCCACCGAATCGCGCCCGAGGATAACGAAGCAGGGCGGCTCACCCCAGTAACGGTTGAAGCTGAAACCGAGCACGTCGCGATAGTATTCCGCCGTTTTCACGACATCGTCCACTATGAACGAGGGCGAAATGCCGAGAAGCTTCCGTGGCTGCGCTCTTTTTGCTCAGACATATTCGGCGTCAATCGAGCACGTTCAATTCAGCAGGTATTTCTGGATAAATAGCACGGTCGAGTAAAACTGGTAGTCAATATTCTTCTTCTTGCCGAAGCCGTGGCCTTCGTCATTGGCCATCAGGAACCAAACCGGGGCGCCATTCTTGCGCACCACTGCGACCATTTGCTGCGATTCGGTCCACGGGACGCGCGGATCGTTCTTGCCGGCCACGACGAAAAGCGGCTTGGTGATTTTGCCGGCGTTATTGGCAGGCGCAATGCGTTCAAGGAACGCGCGCATTGGGGGATCGCGCTCGTCGCCATATTCCGCGCGGCGCAGGTCTTTGCGGTAGCCCGAGGTATTCTCAAGGAACGTCACCAGGTTCGACGGTCCCACCACATCCAGCGAGCAGCGAATGCGGTCGTTATAATTTGTCGCGACGGCCAGCGTCATGAATCCGCCATAGCTTCCGCCGGTGATCATGATGCGGCTGGAATCGAGGTCGGGCTGCTGCGCGATCCAATCCAGGAGCGAGTTGATGTCCTTGTACGGATCCTCGCGCAGGAATCCGTTGTCGAGCGTGAGAAAAGTCTTCCCGTAACCCGTGGACCCGCGCACGTTGGGAAAAATCATCGCGATGCCCAGCTCGTTGACGTAGTAATTGTTGCGGCCCAGAAAAGCGGGCCGATACTGGCCTTCCGGACCGCCGTGAATATCCACCATCACCGGGCGCTTGCCGGTGAATTTCGCGGGTGGACGGTAGAGGAATCCGCTGATTGATTTGCCATCGAAAGTTTTCCAGTGGATCAGCTCTGCTTCCGAAAAAGTTTCGGGATTCAGGCCGCCCGTTTCGCTGGCCGTCCAGCGCTCTACTTTCCCGCTGATTACGTCCATGGAATACACATCGAAATTCGAGCGCGAGGAGGCGACATTGAAAGCCAAGTCTCGCCCGTTCTGGTGCCACTGCACGTCGAAAACCAGGCCTACCGGCAGTTTCGGCGCGGGTTTCTCCTTGCCCGTTTTCGTGTCGAGCAGATGCAGGACGCTTAGGCCGTCTTCGTTCGTGGTGAACGCGATCGTCGAGCCATCGGGAGTGATGTCAAACCCTTCCACATCCCAGGGAATGTGGCTCGTCAGATATGTATATTTCTTCGAGCCGAGATCCACATAGGCGAGGCGCTGAAATTCCGAATCTTTATCCGTGGTGACGTAGATTCCCTTCCCATTTTTGCTGAATTTCGCGCCGTCGTAGGCGATTTTTTCCGCGCCGCCCTTGGGCGTCAGCAGCGTTTTCTCGCCGCTGGATGAATCCACCAGCCACAAATAGGTTTCGTTCGCGGATATTTCCTCCATCACCAGGAGCTGCTTGTCGTCGGGCGACCAATCGAGCACGCCCCAGCCGCCGCCGGCCATCTGCGCGAGCATGCGATTGCTGTTCGCGTCGGGAGGATTTGCGGGTTGGGTGAGCCATACATCCACGTCGTTGCCGTCACGGCGCGTCGAACCATAGGCCATTGTTTTTCCGTCGTTCGACCAAATGGGGCCGGTGTTGCGGGATTTTCCATCGGTAAGCAAAGTCACATCGCCGGTTGTCAGATCGTAGCGATAAAGCTGGTAGAACTCGCCGCCGCCGATGTCCTTGCTAAAAACAAAAGCATCGCCGCCCTTAGGAGGAAACTGCGCGCTGCGGACGTCGTCGGGATAGAACGTAAGCTGGGTGCGCGCGCCGCCCGGCATTTTCACTTCGTGAATCTGAAAGGTGTCCGCGAATCGCGTCGAGATCAGCATTTCGCGCCGCGTGGGGTGCCAACTGGCAAAAAACGCCGAACGAAAATTGGTGTAGCGATCTGCTTTCTCCGCGAGCGCTGCGGGGATTGACGGTATGCCTTCGACGACAAGATTTTCGTTGGGCGCCACCACGGCCTCCGCGGGTTTATTCCCGTCCTGCGTGGGAGAACCATTCTGCGCCGGAGCCGCGGGCGGCATGAGCGCAAATAGTCCCAGCAGTGCCGCAAGAGAAACAACGTAGGGGCCGAGTGCTTGCAAAAATGCGCGGCAATTTTGTTCGCGAAATCGTTTCATCGCAGCTCTCCCGACTGAATGTAAGTGTCTGAAGAAAGGTGACGCGTGGCCGGCCCCAGCGGCTTCGGGAGCCAAGCTACCTCAGGCGCGGAACCGATGTCAACGAATCTCGCTCTTCTCTCGGCTTGAATTGGGTATAAAAAGAGGACGCACCATACCCTTGGGAGGATCTTATGAAATTGTTTGCGAGCCAGCGCTTTCTGGCTATCTATTCGGGAGTGCTTACTCTTGTTTTTGCGATCACGGTGGTTTGCGGATTTGCGGCTTCGCGCAACGTCACGTTCGACCAGATCACCGTGCATCGGATCAATTTCGTGGAGCCCGACGGCACGCCGCGACTGATTATTTCCGATCGCGCAGAGTTTCCAGGGACGTTCATGCGCGGCAAGGAGTATCCACGTCCGGACCGGCGCGATGCCGCGGGCATGCTGTTCATGAACGATGAAGCGTCAGAAATGGGCGGGCTGATCTGGGGCGGATTGAAAGAGAAGGACGGCACGATTCAGAATCACGGGCATTTGAGCTTCGATCAGTACGAGCAGGATCAGATTTTTGCGATTGATTCGGGCCGCGAGGGCCAGGACAAGTTTTCGGCGATCAAGATCGGTGAGCGCGGTGACTATCCGATTCAGGAGGCGTACGACGCGGGCTGGCGAATAGATAAATTGCCCAACGACCAGCAGGATGCCGAGTGGAAGAAATTCTTTGCGACGCACACGGAGGCCGCGAACCGCATTTATCTAGGGCGCTCGCCAGACAGGTCGGCGTCACTCCGCATTAAAGACGATCAAGGGCGTGATCGCTTAGTGCTGCGCGTCAATGCCGAAGGCAATTCGGTGATTCAATTCCTAGATGCCGATGGCAAGGTGACCAACGAATTCACGGGGAGCAAGTAGCGGGTTCCGCAATCGCCACGGTTCGCCGGACGACGCAGGGACACCCCTAGCGGGGTGTTAAACTTCGAATGTTGCTGACCAATGACCAGGAGTCAGCAGAGTTAGATAACGGCGAGGTACTGCCACTGCCCATTTTCGGACTTCAGTTGGTGCACGCGGCCGTCGTCAGCATGGAGAAAGTAGCTGCCATCCGGAATCGGGTGGTGGTGCGCAGCACGCACGGAGCAGCGGGTCCAGCGTCCGCCGCGTGCAGCTCCCCAACCGCCGCCGTGTTCGCGAGCTTCTTCAGTGAGTTCGATGCCGTACTTAACCTTGTACTCGACGCCGGTGAGCCGCGTGGGCACCAGACGTCCGCTTCCCTTCAGTTGTTCTTTTGCCATAATCCACTTAGATGCAATAACCTAGCGAAAGGTTTCGCTCTTCCCCAGTACCCTCTTAGCTGGCTATAGCTCTGAATCCTTTGAATTTATTCTGCGGCAGTATATCACAGCCCGGCCGGCGGGTCTATTTAGGAACGAACAGCATTAGTCAACTATCGCGAGGCCAGTACGTACCGAACCGGGCCAAGGCGGTGGTTGCCAGCAAGTCGAACACTACGACGGGTCCCTAGCATGACGGAATACAACGAATGCTGTAGTAGAAAGGGATTTTGGGAAGCAAAGGCGCTAGCGGACTCCCGCAGATATCAAACCAAAGCCTTCAGCTTGACTGTTTCCGGATGATCTCCAAATATTCGCGGCCGCGCTCGTAGCCACGTCGAAACGGGCCGCTTTCAGGTAGGCGCGGTTCCGCATCGCCCAATTCCTTATGCGTTTCCTGGTAGGATCTGCCACGATTTTTGGAATGGAGGGCGGCCTCAAAGCCCGCACGGAAGTAGCGTTCGTCGTCCCCGAAATTGCCGCCGGCGGCTGGGTAATGCTCTTTCTCGGCGTCGCGCAAGCCGAGCCACCACATGTCTCGTGCGCGGTCTATGGTTTCGGCGCCGGCGGCTTCCAACACGCCACGTGCAATTTTCTCTTGCGCATCATTTTCCGGCGTAACCACAACGACGGAGCGGCCGCGGCGCAGCGCGTCCTCGCAGACGAGCAGCTCGTCGCCTGGCAAACCCTGTGCCATGTAGTTTTCAATCGCACCGCCGGTGACTGCTCCAATTGCCGCAAGCAATGCGCCACTGAGCAGCCCGATTCCCAACACCGGTCCGATTCCAGGGGCCACTAAACTCGATAACGCGACTTCGGCAACACTCATTCCTCCGGCAAGACCAACGGCACCCCCAACGGCGGCGCCGAGCGCCTTACCCATGCCCGGTTGTTCCGCCTCAACGGTGGGGATCTCTACTAGCTCGCGCTCGGTCATCTGCGGCGTCAGGACGTTCACGCGACGTTCTGGGATACCCAATGGCGCGAGCTGGGTGCATGCGCGCTCCGCAGCTGAACGCGATTCAAAAACACCCACGACAGTATTCATGAGCCTCCGCGCGAAACGGTGTTAAACGGCGCGCCGATCCAGCAACATCAGGACAACAAGGATGAGAAGGATCAGTCCCAGTCCTCCGGTCGGGTAGTATCCCCAGCCCGCGCTATAAGGCCACATGGGCAAGCTTCCTATAAGCGCCAGCACCACCATGATCATGAGAATCGTACGCAGCACGGTTCACCTCGCTTTATGAAGAATAGCGAACGGGTGAAATCTCTCCATCGGGTGTTCGGAGTATTTCGCGCGGTTTTTCCCTAGAGCCGAGTTTGGGCAGTCGACCCAACTCTGGTTGCACGGTGACGTTTCTGCGTCCGTCCCGATAGACCGCCCGAAAGCGAATGGCGCGTTTCAGTAACATTATATTTTCCTAACTCGGGTGATTCCTGTATTGCTGGAGGGGTTGACTGTGGCAACCTCAGGAAGAATCTTTGACGCGGTGGAACTTGCTAAATGACGCTCCTCTGAGACCAATGCTCGCCCCGAATTGGGAACCATGCCTGGTTTGCGACAATCCTGACTGCGAGGCCCACGTCCTCGCCACAACCATCGCCCCTGAAAACAAGCGTTCAACTTAATGACGAACTCCTTGGAATTCACGTGCCCATCATGCGACGAGTTGGTTTGTGTGCCGATATTTGAAATCCGCTGGCTCAACGTTGCGGAACAGAACGTGCGTAACGGTTCGCACACGCCCGCCGAATATTTCTTCCCGCGTTAGCCCGGCGCGCGATAGCTGCTACTGGGCCGCCGCCGCTGCTGTGTATACACTGCATTAGGTTCTCCGCTCGTTCGTAGTCTCTTCTCAGCTTGTCCGCCGCGAAATCGCGCCGTGCTCGCCAGCATATAAACATTTGCTCGCCGTTTTTCATGGGTGTAACATGCGCGGCATCCGGCGACCTGGAACCCCGGTCCGCGTGTCGCTGGAAGCGAAATTCACGTGCTTTTGATGATTCACCACCGTAACCGCAGCAAACTCTACAATTGACGACAACCATGCCCAAAGGCCGCACTGCGCCTTTGACCATTTTGCAGTCACCGCAGAGGAGCCCACCATGGCAGACGCACGATTCGACCAGCTAAAGGCGAAGTATCAGTCTGTTTTGAATTTTATGCAGGCGCAGAATGTCCGGCTCGAAAACCTCAACATGGCTGACAACAAACTCTACATCCGCGCGGAAGCGCCTTCACAGGATCTGAAAAACAAAGTGTGGGACCAGATCAAACTTGTGGATCCGAGCTTTTCCGATCTCACCGCGGATATTGACGCGCCGGCAGCCGCCGCTGCAGCCGCGGCTTCGGCTGGAGGACCCAGTTCCAGTGCACGAACCTATACCGTGCAGCCCGGAGACAGTCTCTCCAAGATCAGCAAACAATTTTACGGCGACGCCAACAAGTACATGAAAATTTTCGAGGCCAACAAGGACAAGCTTTCTGATCCAGACAAAGTTCGAGCAGGGATGGACTTGGTAATTCCACAATAGGAACAGCGGGGTTGCTTCGCCGCGTGCATAGCACGCAGGCGAAGACGGTCGGAAAACGCAGGGCGGGCTTGTTCCTAACCAAGCCTAAGAGGAGAAACAACATGAGTTGGATGGATAAGGTAGGAGGGCTTTTGAAGCAGTATACGTCCGGCAGTGGGGCCGCAGCGGCGCCGGCCCCTGACGTTCACGCGCATTTCGATCAAGTGGCGGAAGCGGCTCCCACGTCAACGATCGCCGAAGGGCTGACGGCCGCGTTTCGTTCGGAGCAGACTCCCGCGTTCGGAAACATGATCTCGTCGCTTTTCGCCAATTCCAATGGCGCGCAGAAGGCCGGGCTGCTAAATGAATTGATGGGCTCGGTGAATCCGGCAATGCTCACACAATTGCTCGCCGGCACGGGACTCGCCGGCGCGTTGCAACACGGCGCCACGCAATTGACGCCGGAACAAGCGCAACAGGTGACGCCGGAGATGGTCCAGCAGATGGCGGCGCACGCCGAAAAGTCCAATCCCTCCATCATCGAGTCCTGCAGCGCTTTTTACGCGCAACATGCGACGCTGGTGAAGACGCTGGGCGGCGCAGCGCTTACCATCGCGATGGCGAAAGTCGCGCAAAAGCAACAGCAAGCCTGACGCCGGGCGTCCGGCCTTTTTCGCTCGCGCTAACAAATCCAATCTTTTGGTGTGCTCTCGTGTGCTAAGATGCAGTTCCCCGCACATAGAAGAGCATGCGACCATCGATTTTTGCCTTTTCGGCTTTCCTTGCGGCCATTGTTGCTACTGGCCAAGTCGTCGCCAATAGGCACACATTTGAAATGGCTGCAGCCAGTGTCGGCGCGGCGTCTGATGAGTCCGGAACAGCGCAACAGCTTGCGCCGAAAATCATTGTGATCGGATTTGTAGGCGGATATGTGCGCCACGATGATGTCGCGCATAGCGGCGTGCAACTCGCGGCACGAATCCGCGACGCTTACCCCGCCAATGCTTACGTCAATACTTTTGAGAACCATCGCGGCGAGGACGCGCATCAGGCCGTCCTGGACGCGCTCGATACCGATCACGATGGCCAGCTTTCCGCGGACGAAAAACGGAGCGCGCGCATCGTTATCTATGGGCATAGCTGGGGAGCTTCGGAAACAGTCGCGCTTGCCGATGCGCTCGACCGCGACGGGATTCCTGTCCTGCTAACGATCCAGGTGGACAGTGTTATGAAGCATGGCGAAGACGACTCGCTGATTCCCCCAAACGTCGCGCAGGCCGTAAATTACTACCAGACCGACGGCCGATTGCACGGCCGCAGCCAGATTCGCGCCGCTGATCCCGCGCGCACACACGTCATCGGAAACTTTCGCTTCGCCTACGGCAAGAAACCGATTGCGTGCGAGGCTGGCTACCCCTGGTGGGATCGCCTGGTGATGCAACCGCATATCGAAATCGAATGCGATCCCAAAGTCTGGAATCAAATAGAATCGCTGATCCGCGCTACCTTACCTCCACCGCCGCTTCGCGCTACAGTTGAGCCGCACACTGCAAGTGCACCGGCTGAGGTGGCGACGCACAATCCCGCGCAGTAACAAGCATCGCGAAGAGCCTACTAATTTCACCCTAGGTAAAGCTGTAGATCAAACTAGGGGATTCACCGTATGGCAGTAAGTGACGTCTGGTGAGTAAGATATTTGTGTGACTTACCGGAAGGGGCTTTCTGACTGAGGGCCATTGCCATGTTAACCGTAGTTTTCGCTTTTCTTTTGGTTGTCGCGCTGCTGGGGAGCCTGCCGCGTTGGCCGAAAAGCAAGGAGTTGAGCGAAAACCCGATGACCGGCCTAGGGCTAATGGTCGTCGTGCTGATGCTTTTGATTGTGCTGGGCAGGTGACGAGCTAGGACGCGCGTTGTGCGTTTCCTAGGGCGCTTTGAAACTTGTGCTGGACCAGGAAGTTTGCTCTCGAGTATGACATGCTAATCGCCAGTCTCACTTTCGCCGCCACCGCCATATTGTTCACATCTTTCGTGGTAATCGCAGTTGTGACCAACCGCAGCACCCGCCGATTTCGCTGAGCGAATGCCATGCGAAAAACAATGCAGCATTGGTCCCTGCTGTTCTTATCAGCCGCTATCTTGTCCGGACTTTTCGGCTTCTCAGGTATCGTGATCGCGGCCGCATCGTTTGCGAAGCGCTCGCCTGTCTGTTTCTGATCGCATTCCTCGTTCCGCTGATTCCGCCTCTGCCGCGCAAACCGCAAAGTCCCGAACCGGTAATGCTTCCGATGTCGCGCAAACACGTACCTCCGCGAAAGCCAGCGATCCACAATCGTTCCGTTCATGGAACAACCTGTACGCCCGGACAGGGTAACGCTGCGAGCGCAAGTTATTGCGTAGCGCGGCCACCGCCAGCCCGCCCCCGCTAAAATTGCTCATGGCCGAAAATTCACCGCCCGGAAACGGCGGGGGTATGCCGAAAAAGGCTCCTCCCGCAAAGGGAACGTCCGCACAGCCCGCCGTGCCTGACGTTGCAGGTCCAACCGCGAATGTGCGCGTAGCGCGGCCGCCCTCAGCTCTCGCTGATAAATCAACAGCGCCTCGAACCGGCGCAAACGCCTCCGCGATGCCTACTTCGATGAGCCCGCTGTCAACCACGCCCACCGCGCAGCCTACCGTAACGTGTTCGAAGTGCGGCGCCACCGTGCGTGAAATTGCACGTTTCTGCCAACGCTGCCATGCCACGATGCGCTACGAATGTCCTGCATGCCGCCACCAGCAGCGCACTGGCGGCAATTGCGAAAAATGCGGAGTCAATTTTATCAAGTACGTCGGAGCTGTGGTCGCCGCCAAGCAAGCCGAAGCCGACGCCATTCACGAAAAAATCGAGCAGCGCTCGACGCTGATGAAAAACCTGCTCTTCATTCCACTCACTGGCGGCATTTCGCTCATCCGGCAGCTCCTCCTCGGCCGCGACAAAAAATTATAGGGAACTCAGCGGCGCCGCCGCTCCTGGAATCAACGGCCTAACGGCCGTAATTTCGTATGTCTCGGGCTAGGAATGAAAATATCGTGAAGGCGGAAACAAACCGCAGCGCGAAAACTCGCGGCCGGTTGCGCGTTTCACTTCTTGAGCCCAGTAGTCAAACGTGCCATCGGCCACACCCACCAGCCTAATTGCGCTTTTGTACTCCATCGTATGCAGATCATAAAATTCGAAGAGCTTCGGCCTGCCCTTCCATTCCGGCCGGCGTAGCGCATCATGCCTGATACGTTCCAAATCCGCGACGTATTCGCAGGCGCGTCCGCTCGCCGGACGCCAAATCTCCTGACTGGCAGAGTCGGAAGGACGCTTGATGTGATTTGTCGGGCTGGGAGCTGAGCAAGCCGAGATTTCCACAGGGCTGTGGATTTCGCCATTAACGGCCGCAAGAAACTGTTTCAGAAAATAAGAATAAGAAACCATCGAGATTTTGCCCATGACGGACGCGCTGTCTCAGTCGTTTGTTTTTAATAGCCGACTTATTCACATGGCCGGGGATCATGCTTTTTCACCGTCATCCCAGAATCCCCGGGTCCACACAACCCGTCACCCCTAAGGCCACTCCGAACATAGCCTACTTATTCTGGAACCGTGGTACGCGAGGTCTAACGACTGCTGCGGTTTGAATTGGACTGTGTCGATAAGGCAGGAAGCAAGGGATCAACTGTGAGGATGAACCGGAAACTCGACGCGACTATTGCGAAGAGTTTAGAGTGCGCGGGGGCCAGGATTCCAGAAGTTGTTCTTTGCGATAGATTAGGGCGTTGATGTCGTAGGGGGCTAACTCGATGCTGTGACCATGGGTAATAGCATCAGTGGGACAAGCTTCTACGCAGTAGCCGCAGAAGATGCAGCGGGAATAGTCAATGTTGTAGACCTTTGCGTAACGTTCCCCCGCGGAGATGCGGTTGGCCGCGGTATTTTCGGCCGCCTCGATATAAATACAATTCGCTGGGCATGCGGCGGCGCAAAGGAAGCAGCCTACGCACTTCTCGTAGCCATTTTCGTCGCGCTGAAGGACGTGGATGCCGCGGTATCTCGGTTGGACACTGGGCGGCACGTCGGGGAAGCTTTCGGTCGTTGTCTTGCGGAACATGGTGCGCAATGTAACGCTGAAGCCTTTGTAGAGAGTGACAAAGGTCTCGCCGACTTCCTGGATGATGGATGCCATCGAGTCTCAACTTTAGCAGAGTTGGCCGAGGCAGGCAAACGTGCTTGCGATGCAACGCCCCAACTCGTGACTTGTGATGCGTGATCTGTGCGACTTGAACTCTGGAAAAAAGAGGCGAACCGGTTGTTTGTTTTCTGCGAGTTACGACGAAGGTCTAATAACCTCCAGTGACAATTAGAAAGATTGTGATCGGTGATTCGTGAAAGGCAGGAGGATAAAGCTTGGTTGTGTTACTCGGATTCGTCTGAGCCTGAGCGGCAGCCTGGCTCGTGGGCATTTTGTCGCTCGACTGGTTGGCTGGCACGAAGTGCGATCTGCAGGCGAGCGTTGTCAGAACGAAGGCCGGCTGGGCCGTCAAAGTGGAGTGTATCTGAACCCACGTTGCCGTCCCAAACTAGCTTGCGGTCGGCGAAGACCTTCATCTCTGCTCCGTTCATTTCGGCGCGAAGAGAATGCGCTTCTCCTGGATGGAGAACCGGAACCGGCGCGCCACGCCGCGGCTTGAGATTTCGGTACCCGCGATTGCCGCACTGCGCGCTGGTGTGCTGACCAGGGTTAATCTTCACGGAAACGACTAGCTTCGATTCAGGCTCGATTCGCCACATTACGTAAACCAGGTTGCAAGCGTCCTGGGCACGCAGTTTGAGGCCAAACTGCCGGCGCATTTCACCAGACCCGAGGCGGGATTCGTTTCCTGTTGATCCCAGGTATGTGAAGTCTGCCTCGACCGCTTGCGATATGGACGTGTTTACATACGCACGCATCTTGGGGACATTAACTGACAGGCTTTGACCTGGCAATTGCTCAACCGTTCCTTCGGTAACGCAGAGATCGACGCGCGAAATCTGTCTTAGTTTGATCTGCCCGCTTTCTGCTGCCAAAGATAGACTTATCACACCGAGGAGGAGGCGGGCCAACGTGAATTGGTTGTTTCGGCGTGGCGCGGATTGGACCTCTGGTTTGTTCATAGGCAGTTGCTGCGGACGCCAATCGGCAGATTGGCGTCCCCGGGACGTGCGCTGCTCGCCTTTAGGCCTGTGCGTATTGCACACTCATCATTCAATCGCCGCGATTGTAGTCGTATTTGTGGTACTGACCAAGGCCGCGAGTTCAGCGTACCGTTAGCCGTGTGCGCACGTACATTCTTTACGCTTCGGAAACATTTCGCGACGTTATTGCGTACAGACATGCAGACGCGGGCTGAGCCAACAGGCTTCTGCTCGCCCCGGTATTGTGGTGCTGGCGACGGATACGCGGCGGGGAGGTATTGGGTTATGGCTATGTTTGGCGATCAGCTTCGGCAGGTTTTTCGGCGGCTTGGGCGGGCGCCGCTCTTTACGGTTATTACGCTCGTCACTTTGGCTGCCGGCGTTGGGGCGAATACCGTTATTTTCAGCGTACTCGAAGGCGTTTTGCTAAAACCTTTGCCTTATCCGCATCCTGAACAGTTGATTGGAGTGTGGCATACCGCGCCGGGTGTGGGGATCACTGACCTGAATATGTCGCCGTCCATTTACATGATCGACCGCGAACAGAACACTACTTTTCAGGACATCGGGGCATATGACGCCGATTCGCTCAGCGTGACTGGAGCGGGAGAACCGGAGCAGGTGCGCGGACTGGATGTTACCGACGGGACGCTGCCTCTTCTAGGCGTAAAACCGGTGCTGGGGCGGCTTTTTACGCGCGAAGATGATTCACCAGGTTCGCCGGACACCGTGCTGCTTTCTTATGGCTACTGGCACCAGAAATTCGGCGGGGCCTCTTCCGTGATCGGGCGTTCGATTACAGTGGATGGAAAACCTCGCGAAATTATCGGCGTGTTGCCGCAGGGTTTCCATTTTCTAGACTTCGAAGATGCTTCGCTCGTCATACCGTTCAAGTGGGACCGCAACAAGACCAAGCTTGGCAACTTCAGCTATGAGGCTGTCGCGCGTCTGAAACCTGGAGTAACCATGGCGCAAGCCAGCGCGGACGTGGCGCGCATGCTCCCGATCGCCAATCGCACGTTCCCCGCCCCGGACGGCTTCAGCGTGAAGCTCTTCGAGAAAGCGCAAATCGCGCCGAATCTGCGTCCCTTGAAGCAGGACGTCGTCGGCGACGTTGGCAAGGTTTTGTGGGTTCTGATGGGCTCGATCGCCATGGTGCTGCTGATCGCGTGCGCGAACGTTGCAAACCTGTTGCTGGTGCGTGTGGAAGGGCGCCGCCAGGAATTGGCGGTTCGTGCCGCGCTGGGCGCGGGATGGGGACGCATAGCGGCGGAGCTACTCTTTGAGAGCGCTGTCCTCGCGCTGCTGGGAAGCGTACTTGGATTGGCGCTTGCTTATGGTGCATTGCGCGTTCTGGTGGCGATGGCGCCCACGGGTCTGCCGCGCATCCACGAAATCGGCATAGACTTACCGGTCTTGCTCTTTACGCTCGCGATCGCGCTTTTTTCCAGCCTGCTTTTTGGCGCGATTCCGGTTTTCAAGTATGCCGGCGCGCATGTGAACACGGGCCTGCGCGAAGGAGGGCGAGCACTGAGCCAAAGTCGCCAGCAGCATCGCGCGCGCAATGTCCTGGTAGTCGTGCAGGTTGCCTTGGCGCTTGTCCTGCTCATTGGTTCAGGGTTGATGATTCGCACGTTTCGCGCTTTGATGCACACGCCGCCGGGATTCGTCGGACCAGACGCGGTGCAAACTTTCCGCTTCTACATTCCGGAAACGGAGATTCCGGATTCTCAGGCCGAGCGCGTAATCCGCATGGAACAGGACATTCTTAACAAGCTCGGAACGCTTCCCGGCGTCTCTTCCGTCAGTTTCTCGAGCGCCATCCCCATGGATGGACATAGCTCGAACGACCCCATTTTCGCGCAAGATCGCGGTTATGCCGAAGGAGAGCTGCCTCCGATACGGCGCTTCAAATTCGTTGCGCCAGGATTCCTGGCTGCGATCGGCACTGCGTTAGTGGCCGGGCGCGACATCACTTGGACGGACACCTATCAGAAGATCCCGGTCGCGCTGGTTTCGGACAATCTCGCTCGCGAGTATTGGCATGACGCGCAGAACGCGCTTGGCAAGCGCATCCGCGTTGGTAGCAACGACGACTGGCGCGAAATCGTGGGCGTCGTCGCGAACGTTTACGACAACGGTGTAGACACGCCTGCGCCTACCTCCGTGTATTGGCCGGTAATGATGGATCATTTCGAAGGGCAAAAAGAAAACCTGCGCCGCGGAATCGCGTTCGTCATTCGCAGTCCGCGCGCCGGGTCGGAAGCTTTCTTGAACGAAGTGCGGCAGACGGCGTGGTCGGTGGATCCGAATGTGCCGCTCGCGAATGTGCACACGCTCGGATATTTCTACACGCGGTCGATGGCGCGGACTTCGTTCACACTGGTGATGCTGGGAGTTGCCGGAGGCATGGCCTTGCTGCTCGGGATAGTGGGAATTTACGGAGTGATTGCTTACTCGGTGTCGCAACGGACGCGGGAGATCGGCATACGCATGGCGCTGGGCGCGCAGCGGCAGACGCTTACGGGTATGTTTGTGCGTCAGGGATTGCTGCTGACCGGCATTGGTGTGGCGTGCGGGCTGGTGGCGGCGTTCGCTTCTATGCGTCTGATGTCGTCGCTGCTTTTCAAGGTTAGCGCGGTGGACCCGGTCACTTATGGGGCGATGACGCTTGGCGTTGTGGCGGTTGCTTACTTGGCTTGTTACTTGCCGTCGCGTCGGGCTGCAACAGTTGATCCTGTGGAGGCGTTGCGGGCGGAGTAATCAGGAGCCCCATTTGCGCTAAAGCCCCTGGTTTGCGGGTCTCATGTCGCGGCTAAAAGTCGCGACCCACAAACCTAGACCCGTCATTCAACGTAAAGTTTTCGGCATGTGACATGGTCCGTGTGGAGCGCGGACCCGGCGCACAGAGGCGCGGTCCTCGAGGTGCAAATTCGGACACCTTAGTTCGCCGGAGTTTGGGACGCCTGCTCCGTTTCGCGTGCGTGGGCTAGAAGCTTCTTCAGTTTACCTTCGATCGAACCGTCGCCGATGTGCTCGTCCTGTAGGACGCCGTCCGTGTCAATTGTGAAAGTGTGCGGGATGGCCGTCACGCTGAATCGTTTCGAGATCGGGGAGGTGAAACCGCCGTCGCGATATTGAGGCCAGGTCATTTCGTTCTTGGCGATGAAATCCTTCCACTTTTGCTCGTCGGAATCGAGGCTCACGCTGAGGATTACCAGCGGCTGTCCTTGAAACTTCTTGGCGACGTCGCGAAGATGCGGCAGGGCTTCGCGGCACGGGCCGCACCAGGTGGCCCAAAAATCCAGGAGCACGACTTTGCCTTGCAAATCGTCCAGCGAGATGTGCTGTCCGTCGAGCGTGGTCACGGCGAAGGCGGGCGCCATCCTGGCGCGCGCAAGCTCCGGACGGGCGATATACCGCAGCGCGCGCTGCCGATCCGGATCGTCTATGCCTTTCATTTTCACATACTGCTCGAATCGGGTCTTAGCGGCATCGTCTTGCTCCAACAGCGCGAGCGTGCGGCCATCGAGGAAGACTGCTTCGGGAAAATTTGCGAAAAAGCCGAGAGCCTTGGTAAGCTCCTCGTGAGCGCGCGCGTAGAATTCGTCCTTGTGCTTTTGAACTCCTTCCCTGGCGAGAACTACCGCAAATTGATAGTGGGCAAGAGCTGTGTCCCGAGCGCCCTCTGCTTCAGCCACCATTTCCTGTGACGCAAGTTCCACGGTTTTCCAGTCATCCAGCTCTGCTCCATACTTGATCATTTGTCTTTGGCACGCATAACACTTTCCGTCGTCCTGTTTGTCGGCTTTCTTGAATTCGCCGAGAGCAGAGACAGTCTGCCGTTCCTGCAGGAGTTCGATGGCCTGCTTGTAGGTCTTCTGCGCCTTTTCGTTTTTCGGCTCGCCTACCTTTTCCTGGGGAAAGGCGGGCGCGAGAATGAATGCTAGTGCTGGGATGACGAGGAAGAATCGGGTAAATCGCACGAGAAGCCCCCTGAACTCGAGATGCGATATTAAACCGGTTTGGTGGACGAACAAGCCGGTACAACTGGCGTATTGCTATCATTGGCTAGGCAATGCGTCAAGTAAAAGGTCGGGCAATAGGCTTTGCTGGAAGACGTCGGCCACGGGCCGATTGCAAGAGGTCCCTGCCTGCGGCAGGCAGGCCTCGCCTCGCTCGGCATGACAAATAAACAAAGACCGGCGCATGGAAATTCAGCGAAAGTCATTGCGAACAACGAAGAGCACAGGAGTGGCCGTGCCACACAGGCTGCGCTATTCGCCGGGAGGGGCTACCGGTTCGTGCTCTTTGAGTTTTCCTTTGCCGGCTATGGCGGCGATGATTTGGCGGCCGTGGAAGCGGCCGTTTTCGATGAAAATTTTGGAGGTTTGCAGGCCGCCTACGACTACGCCTGCTAGATAAATTCCTGGGACATTACTTTCTAGCGTTTCGAGATCTAGCGCGGGACGTTTTGTCGTGCGATCGAGTTGAATGCCCTGCTTTTCGAGGAAGCTGAAATCGGGGTGATAGCCCGTTAGCGCGAAGACTTGTCTTGCGGGGATGGTTTCTTCGCTGCGGCCATTTTTTACGCGCACTTGAGTGGGCTCGATGGAGGTGACCTGGGTGCGAAACATCGCGCGGATTTCGCTGGCGCGAATGCGATTTTCGATGTCGGGCTTGACCCAGTATTTCAGACCTTTGTTCATTTCCGGGCCGCGGTGCACGATGGTTACGTGCGCGCCGGCGCGGAAAAGGTCGAGCGCGGCTTCGGCCGCGGAATTCCCTCCCCCGATGATTACGACTTCCTGATTCCAGTACGGGTGCGGCTCGGTGAAATAGTGCGAGACGTTCGGGAGCTTTTCACCGGGAATCCCAAGGTAATTCGGGTGGTCGTAAAATCCGGTGGCGATCACAATTTTTTTCGCGCCGTATTGCTGCGCTTGGCCGAGGCGATCGGTGGTGTGTAGGGTGAAGGCGTTGTCGTGGCCTGCCATGCGGTCTACTTTTTCGTATTGGTGAACTTCGATTTCAAAATGCTCGACGGCGCGTCGATAATATTTCAGGGCTTCGGCGCGAGTGGGCTTGAGGTCGGCGATGGTCATGGGCAGATCGCCGATTTCCATGCGCTCGGGCGTGGTGAAGAAAGACATGTTCGTCGGATAGTGGTAGAGCGAGTTGCAGAGGCAACCTTTATCGATGACAAGGGAGGTTAGGCCTTCGAATTTGGCTTCGATGGCACAGGCCAGGCCGGTGGGCCCGGCGCCTACGCAGATGATATCGTATGAATTCATGGTGATAGTGTGCGATGGACGGGCGGTGAATTCAACTGCGGCGCTTGGCTGGTAGTTTGAAAAACTGAAGATTTAACACAGAGGGAGAACTGCGGTCGAGATCACCGCCCGTGGATCGTGATAGCGCGTTTCGGACCTTGATTAGAGTTGCGGTAGCAGAGTTTGGGATAGCTCGGCGGCAAAGGCTTCTAGTTCTGCCACGCGGGCGTCGGTAGCTTCGAGCTTTTCCTTTTTCCAAACGAAATATTCGCGGTTATTTTGTGTGACGCGGACTGTGAAGTCGGCTCCTATCAGATACGAGGGCTCGCCGTAAATTGTGAATCCGCCAGATGCCGCTCGATTGAGCAGCGCAGCACAATTCCCTTTTCTGATGCCTACGTAATTTGCGTACATGGGGAAGGCCACGATTTCGTGTCCGCTGCGGTGGAGACGTTCGAGGGTTGCAAGCTGCGTTGGGGAGAGTTCCATCGAGGTCAGGATAGCAGGGGGATTGCGAATAGCGGAAGCGCTCGCATTCGACAGTGAGGCGGCACGAGTGGCTGCAAAAGACTAAGAGAGGTCCCTGCCCGCGGCAGGCAGGCTTCGCTGCGCAAGGATGACAGATTAAAGAAAGAGCACGGCCAAGAGTGGCTGTGCCACAAAGGCAACCGCAGGGGAATTGTGGTTCGCCGAGGCACTCGGCTCTTACAACCCGGAGCGCAAGGCGAAAAAGACAGCGGCAAGCCGCCGCACTCCAAGATACGGCGTTACGCTGCGGATGACGAGATCGAGCCGGACTCGATTTCGCGCAGGATTTTGCGCAGGACCGAGGCTAGCTCTTCGCGACTTACCTGGCTTTTGCGGAATTGCACACGGAGGTGGAAGGAATCGTCCTCGGCGCGGTAATCGAACAGATAGGGCTGGGGGCGCGGCGCGGACTCCGTTTCCTGCTGGCGTGCGCGTCGCGCCTCGTCCCTTGTGAGACCGCCTTGTGAGATGCGGTCCACCATCTCGATCATTTTTCGTTCGTTGGGTTGGCGCGCGACCTGGAGCAAGAGCGATTTGGTGAGAACTCCGCGCTCGATGCAGGCGTTGCGTACTGGATCTGGGATTACGTGCAGAGACATCGTTTCGGTGACGCTGGAACGCGCGCGGCCAATTTTCTTGGCGATATCATCGTGAGTGTAATCGAAGTGGTCGGCGAGGCGCTGGAGGCCATCGGCTTCTTCGAAGGGTGTTAGGTCTTTGCGCTGCAGGTTTTCGATCAAGCCGAGTTCTAGGGTTTCGGCGTCGTCGGCAATTTTTTCGATGCACGGGAGTTCGTGCAGGCCAGCGGCTTTAGACGCATGATAGCGGCGCTCACCGGAAATAATGTAGTAGGTGTCTTCGCGCGGAATGTAACGCACGAGCAGCGGCTCGAGCACACCCTTTTCGCGGATCGAATCGGTGAGCTCGCGAAGATCTCCGAGGGCTTTGCGCGGCTGGTCGGGATTCGGGCGGATTTTATCCGTCGGAATCATGCGGCCCACTGACGCACCGCTGAAACTGGTCAGCGTTTCGACGTAATGCGCGTCATGCCGCATCTTGAGAGTGACGGGTAACCCGATCCTCTTGGACACGTTGTAATACCTCCTGGGCAAGCTTCTTGTAGTCCTCGGCGCCGGACGATTTGGGCGCGAAGGAGAATACGGTTTCTTTGTACGCGGGACTTTCTTCGAGGCGCACGTTTTTGCTGATGCGCGTTTTGAAGAGCGCGTCGCCGAAGACGGCGCGGATTTGTTCGTGCGTATCGCGCGAGATGTTAGTGCGCTTGTCGTAAAGCGTGATGACCACGCCGAGAACTTTCAAATCTGGATTGGGACGCGAGCGGATGCGCGCGTAGGTTTCGAGCAAGTCGTCGGTGCCCTCGATGGCGAAGTAGGCGGCTTGAATCGGGACCAGCAAGTGGGTGGATGCTACTAGAGCGTTGACGGTGAGAATGCCCAGCGCGGGCGGCGTGTCGAAAATCACGAATTCGTACTCTTTCAGGATCGGCGTCAGGGCGTCTTTGAGCTTGTAGGGCGCGTCGAATTGGCCGGCTAGTTGCTGCTCCAGCCTGGCCAGGGCAAGCTTTCCGGGCGCGACGAAGAGGTTTTCGTCTTTGGTGGGGCGGATGACTTTCGCCAGTTCCGCTGGATGGTCGGCGAAGACATCGTACATGGAGGTTTGCACGTCGGCCGAATCGAAGAAGGCGATGGTTGCGTTAGATTGTGGATCGAGATCGATGAGGAGGGTTTTCTTTTTCTTCAGTGCGAGAGCAGCAGCGAGATTGATGGAGGTGGTAGTTTTACCGACGCCGCCTTTTTGATTGGCAACTGCGATGACGCAAGTCAAGCTGTGCCCCTCGCGAATCCCCGTTTGGCAACCATGGGGCTACATATGGCGGCCCCTGGTCCCAGTCCTACCATGAGTAGGCCCACTGTACTCATTTGCCCGGCCTTACTGCAAGCGAAAAATGCTGTGGGCAGCGCGTTGACGCTCTTTTTGCCGGTCGGGCTCAGTTTTGGCCGACCTTCGGGCATTGTCGCCCCGCGTCCCGAAATGTGCAAGCGATGCCTGCAGGCCGGATATTTGGCGGCTGGAGTCAAATCTTCCAGGCACGTGACGGACCTACCGCGCTCGTTGATCCTTGCGCCGGATACCCGCCGCTTACCCGGCGGGCTAACTGGTGCTGCGCCTCCGGCGCTGGATCGCGCAGATACTGCGCGCGAGCAATGGTTTGACGTATCTTGGGTTATGGCTGGTACGGCGATGGATCGCGATTTTCAAATCCGACGAGCTGCCCTCACTGATGCTCAGAAGATCACTGCGTTGGTGAATCTGGCTTTTCGCGTAGAGAGTTTCTTTGTCGATGGCGACCGCACCAATATCGAGAGAATTCGGACACTGATGGAAAAAGGAGCGTTTCTTCTGGCCGAAGATACCGCCGGGCTCGCCGGATGCGTTTATGTCGAACTGCGCGGCGAGCGAGGATACTTTGGACTGCTTGCTGTCGAGCCATCGAGGCAGCGTCGCGGATTGGGGCGGCGATTGGCACAGGAAGCAGAGGAGTACGCGCGGGCGGCCGGTTGCCTGGTGATGGACATAATGACCGTCAACGTGCGAACGGAATTGCCGCCGATTTATCACAAGATGGGCTACGTGGAGACGGGCACGGCTAGCTTCCCCTCGGAAGTGCGATCAAAACTGCCTTGTCATTTCGTGGTGATGTCCAAGCCGCTCGTATAGCCGTTCGGCAACGTATCTTACGGCTTTGCGTATTTATTCAACGGGTCTTGTGCCGCTGGCGGTTTTTCTGGCGGCCAGGTTGTCGTGGTGGCTGTGCTGGTCTTCATGCGCTTGTCGAACTCGGCGGTGATCTGCTTGGCGGTTTTCTTTACGGTTTTGTCGGTGGCATTTTTTTCCATTACGAACTTGGCGGCCGCGACGTACGGGTTCATGGTGATCACTGCGCCGGGCTTTTTACCGCTGCTATCGTTTGCGTCCGTTTGATACAACGCCTGATCGGGATGCGCGAGGTCGGTGGCGGTAACGTAGAGCTGCATAGTAGCGGCACCGGCACCGAATCCGATTACTGCACGCCGCACGCGATTACCCTCGTCAAGCTCGGTAAATACTCCGGTAATCAGAATGCCAACTGCGGGACGATAGTCACCTGAAGCGAGGAGCTTCGCTGTGTATCCGGCCTTGGCGAAATCTTCGATGAGATTATCGGACATCAGCTTCACCACATGCTGCGCTTCGGCTGCTGGATCGTTCGACTTGCCTGTTCCGGTGGCGCGGCGAACAGGACCGTTTCCGTGCAGCGGTCCGTTGCCGATACGGCTTTGGTCGGTGGTGACGTCCGCGGCATCGAGCTCGAAATCGCTAATATAAATCGTTATTGCTTTATCAGGATTGCCGGGCGCGGCGGCCGACGTCGTGGGTGCAGCTTGAGTTGCGTTAGAGGCTTGAGGGTAAGTTGGGTAAACGAAACCGGCAATGGCAAGACAAAGTACAAATTGCAGCGCAAGGACAAGAGGAAAAGCTGGCTGCGTTTTCATGGCCTACATCTTATAGCGGCCGAGGTCCTCGTCGTTCAGATTCTCTAACCACTTGCGAAGATCTTCGCTCGAGCTTTTTTCGCTGACCGCTGCGGACATGCGGGAATGTTTCAGAACTTCGTCCTCGACGAAGATAGGGCAATCGAGGCGCAACGCAAGAGCGAGAGCATCGCTGGGGCGCGAGTCCATGGACATGGTCTGGCCGTCGCGCTCCATCCAGATAAGCGCGTAGAAGGTGTCGTCTTTCAGATCGGAGACAACCACGCGCTGCACATGAACGTTCAGGCCGGTGAGGACATTTTTCAACAGGTCGTGGGTCATCGGCCGGGGCGTTTGCACCTTTTCAATTTCGAGCGCAATCGCGTTGGCTTCGTAGATGCCGACCCAGATGGGCAGCACGCCGCTGCCGGAAGTTTCTTTCAGCACCACAACAGGCATGTTGGTGACGGGGTCCATCATCAAGCCTCGAATCTTCACTTCGAGTTCCATGGTGGCCTCCCCTGACTTCACCCGATGTGCTCGCCGACCAAACTGTTTGGACCGGCTCGCAAAATCTTCACCTGCACGTATTCTCCCAGAAGATTCTCGCGAGGCGAAGTGAAATTTATCATGCGATTGCTCGTGGAACGTCCGGCCCATTGGTTGCGCGCGGCGTGGCGGCCGTCAACCAGAACTTCGTAGATGGCGCCGACGAGCTTTTCATTGCGCGCGATCTGAATTTGGCGCTGGCGCTCGTTCAGAATCGCCAGGCGGCGGCTTTTCTCTTCTTCGGGTATTGCGTCGGGCATGCGCATGGCCGACGTATTGGGGCGCGGTGAGTACTTGAACGAGAAAATTCCGTCGTACTGCGATTCGTCGAGCAATGAAAGAGTGTCCGCGAAGTCGGATTCCGTCTCGCCGGGGAAACCGATGATGATGTCGGAGGTAATGCTAATGGGCCGATGGGCTGCGCGAATCCAGGCGATCTTTTCCAGATACTCCTCGCGCGTGTAGGTGCGGCGCATTTCGCGCAAGACGCGCGTGGAACCGGATTGCACCGGAAGGTGAACGTGATCGCAGAGCGCCGGGATCTCGTCAATGGCCTGGACGATCTCGCGGTGGAAATCGTTGGGATGAGACGTGGTGAAACGCACGCGGCGAATTCCTGAAACGTCGGCGACGGCGCGCAGCAGGTCTACGAAATTCCATTTGCGCGGCGAAGGATCGCGGTAGGAATTCACCGTCTGCCCGAGTAACTGGATTTCGGTGTAACCGGCATCGGCCAGGCGCTCCGCTTCGGCTAAAACGGCATGGCTCGCGCGGCTGCGTTCCGGCCCGCGGGTATGCGGGACGACGCAGTACGAACAGGAATAATCGCAGCCTTCGATAATGGTGATGTAGGCGCGGAGAAGATTGTCGCGGCGCGTGATTTCGGTTTCGAAGGTTTCGTCCGTGTCGAGATCAAGGCCGGTGATGCGACGCCCGCCGGATTCGAGCTGCGCGATCAGGTCGGGCAGTTTGCGATAACTGGCCGAGCCGCAGACCAGGCTGACCCACGGTGCGCGTTCGAAGATTTCTTCACCTTCTTGCTGCGCTAGACAGCCCAGGACGCCGATGATCTTGCCGTTCGAAATCGTTTTCCAATCGCCCAGCCGCGCAAAAACTTTTTGAGCGGCTTTTTCGCGGATGCTGCAGGTGTTGTAAAGGACGAGATCAGCTTGCGCGGGAGATTCGACGGGGCGATAGCCGCGTCCTTGAAGAACGCCGGCAACTTTTTCGCTGTCGTGGTCGTTCATCTGGCAGCCAAAGGTCTCGATGAAGAAGGACTTCCCTGCTGCGTTGAGGGAGGCGCTGTCCTCTGGGATCTGACGGGCGGCGCGGAGCGGGAGCGGCAGCAAGCCTACTGTCGCGGGTTGCGGCGCGCGCGATTCGGTCGGATTTCCAGCTAGAGATTCGATTCCGATATCGAAGGTTTTGCTCATGGACCTAACTCGGAGTTTAGCACGGCCGTCGAGGGTGAGCGGTGATTGGTGACGGAAGCGTGCCCGCTGCGTCCCAAGAAACGCGGGACACAGCGGCCGCTACAAGACCTGTCTGACCCGAGAAAATTTACTGTGCCTGTCGATATTGGTGCGCCTTGTTCGACGTGTTGATAGAGGGCGACCAAAGAGGCCCCCGGGAGAGGAGCACACACGGCGATGCGACAAACATTAACTGGGCTTCCTAAATCAATGACTGGAGCCGGCTTAGCGGCGGTTTGCTCTCTATCACAATCTGCACCGGACTGCGGCCCAGTTGAGTCGCTTCCTTGGCGCTACTAGTTGCGATGCTCCGGGCGCGCTCCCCACTTTGATCCTTGGGCCGCTCGCGTGATGCACGCCTATGCCTCGGGCCATCAGCGGTTTGTGGAGATTTTCATTCAGCACGTGTTGCTATCATGCTGGCCGTTGGTACTCATGATTGTGGGAACCGTATGGTTTCGGGGCAATAGGAGGGACTCAGGGATAGAACAGCACACCCCGGGCCGGCACCAAAACGATCTTCCAAGAAAAGGCGTTGTGCGTGTCGATTCGTCGTTCGACGTGTAGTTAGAGACCCAATTCGGTTGGTTGAGGTTCGAACAGATCATGGGCCTAATTCAAATCAAAAGGAGACAAAACGATGCGATTCCTGATGGCGTTACCGGCACCTCCAGAAGTTATGGAGAAAATAGTTCCGTCGCTGGAACTGGTGACCGCGATGAGGAAGTACGACCAGGAGATGACCAAGGCCGGAATAATGCTGGCATGTGAGGGGCTGCACCCGACGTCCAAGGGCGCGCGCCTGCGAGTGTCTGGCGGTAAGTCGGTCATCACCGACGGCCCGTTTACCGAAGCCAAGGAAGTGATCGCCGGATTCTGGATGATTCAAGTGAAGTCAAAGGAAGAAGCGCTCGAGTGGGCCAAGCGGTGCCCCTTGCCCGAAGGCGGCATATTGGACATTTACCAGATATTCGAGCCGGCAACCGACTTCCCGCCGGAGCTGCGGCCGAAGTCCGCGAAGGCGTAAGGACTCGCGCAATGTCACTCGCCTTCGAGTGTGGAAATAAATGTGACCTGGCATGTCGAACTTACGGTCGCTCATTCGACGTACACATAGAGGAGAAAACCCAGATGCCAACGAGCCGAAGGAAGTGGAACGTGCTCTTATGGGTGATTCAAATTCTACTCGCGCTGCTCTATTTGTTTACGGGCGGGGCCAAGCTGACCCTGCCGATCGCGACGATGACCAAGGAAGTACATTTTCCCGGCCTTCTGCTACGGTTCATCGGTGCGTGCGAGCTGCTGGGAGCGATGGGCTTGCTCTTGCCCGGACTCTTTCGCATTCGGACCTACCTGACGCCCCTGGCCGCAGCTGGCTTGGTGATTATCATGATCGGCGCGACGACGATCATGCTCGTGACGAGTGGCGTGGCGCAGGCGGTGATGCCCCTGTGCGTGGGGCTGCTCGTGGCGTTCGTGGCCTACGGCCGCTGGCGGCTTGTGCGCATTGCAAGTCGCGAGTCGTCTGGCACGCCGGTGCAGCAGGCAACGAACTAGAAGTTATCTCATAAACACATTGAAGCCGCTGAGTTGTTGAAACTTATGACGAACGGCGTAAACCGAGAGCATGGACCTTACCGACGCCCAGTGGGCGGTTCTCGAACCGTTGTTTCGTCCCAAACGACGAGCCGATGGCCGAGGGCGACCGTGGCAAGATACGCGTGCGGTGCTGAGCGGAGTCTTTTGGGTTCTCCGCACGGGTGCTCCTTGGCACGATCTGCCGTCTCGCTATCCGTCTTATCAGACCTGTCATCGGCGCTTCCAACAATGGCAGCGCAGCGGCCTGCTAACTCGCTTGCTGCAAAAGCTGGCCGAAGATTTACGAGACCGGGGGAAGCTCGATCTGAGCGAATCCTTCATCGACGCCAGCTTCAGCGGGGCGAAAAAAGGGGCTCTAGTGTCGGCCCTACAAAACGCGGCAAAGGCAGCAAAATCATGGCAATCGCAGACGGCCATGGTTTTCCTCTCTCCGTGTACGTGGCCAGCGCTTCGCCTCATGAAACAAAACTCATCGAACCCACGCTCGACCAGCGATTCCTTGCCGACCTCCCGGAACGCATGATCGGTGACCGGGCTTACGACAGTGATCCTTTGGATCAGCGCATCCACCAACGATATGGCGTGCAACTCATCGCGCCTCACAAGTTCGTGCGCGTCGCCGCAGCGACGCAGGATGGGCGTGTCCTGCGCCGCTACCGGCGTCGCTGGAAAGTGGAACGTCTATTCGCCTGGCTTCATAATTTTCGCCGTACCGTCATTCGCTGGGAATATTACCCAGAAAATTTCCTCGGGATGGTTCAACTCGCTTGCGCCATCATCCTCCTGAGACATTTATGAGATGGCTTCTAGTGTTGTGTCCCGGAAATACGTTCACATAGTCGCTGGATTTTTTCCAGGATCGAATCGGGTGTCGCCGTCCAGGAGAAGGGTCGAGCCTCAGCATTGTAGCCATGAACGAAGCGTTCGATTTTGGCGACCAGTTCTTTGACGCTGCCGAAGGTGCCGCGACGGATGGCCTTCTGCGTGATGATGTTGAACCAGATTTCCACTTGGTTGAGCCAGGAAGAGTAGGTTGGTGTGAAGTGCAAGTGGTAATGGGGGCGTGCTGCCAACCAGCGTTGGACGCGAGGATGCTTGTGGGTAGCGTAGTTATCAACGATCAGATGCACGTCGAAAGCCTTCGGAACACTGGCGTCCACATGGCGCAGAAAGTCCAGGAACTCCTGGTGACGATGATGGCGTTTGCACTGACTCAGGACTGTTCCGGTGACGGTGTCGAAGGCTGCGAACAGTGTGGTGGTGCCGTGTCGGACGTAGTTGTGCGTGATCCCTTCGACGTAGCCGAGCCCCAAGGGCAGGATCGGCTGGCTACGCTCCAGCGCTTGAATCTGGCTCTTCTCATCCACACACAGGACCAGGGCTTTATCCGGTGGGTTCAGATACAACCCGACAATGTCCCGTACCTTCTCGACGAAGAACGGGTCGTTGGAAAGCTGAAAGTGACGCGCTCGGTGCGGCTGCAAGCCGAAGGCGCGCCAGATCCGGTGAACGGTCGATTTCGACAGACGGGTTTCTGCCGCCAGCGCGCGACAACTCCAATGCGTGCCGTCTTTGGGTTTGGTTCGCAGGGTTCTGCGGATCAACGTGGCGACCTTTTCATCGGGAATCGAACGCGGGCGGCCAGGGCGCAGCTCCTCGTGCAATCCCGTCAGTCCCTGTTTCACGAACCGTCGTCTCCAGAGACCGACCGTCACTTGGTTCAATCGCAATCGGGCCGCGATGTCCTTATTGGACAAGCCGTCGGCACTGAGCAAAACGATGCGCACACGGGTCACCAGGCCATGGGGCAGCGAGCGCGAGCTAGCCATCACTTCGAGTTGTTCGCGTTGTTCCTGCTCCAGTTGCAATGGGGTCAGGGGTCGTCCCAAACTCATAGGCACCTCCATTCTCCATAGAAGATGCCTAAGGGGAAGACTATCGCGCAACACTTATATTAGTTACTTAAGGGACACAACACTAGTTAAACGGTGACGAAGGAAATTGCGAGTCCGTCGATTTCGTTGGTGGTTGTTCGACGTCAAAACAGAGGGCAGGTTGACTGATTGATTCAAATGTTGGAAGCCCGGCTCTCATCTCAACTTAGGGAGACATAGCGATGCGAGTCATGGTGATCGTGAAGGCTAGCAAGGAATCGGAAGCGGGAGTGATGCCCAAACGGCAGTTGCTGGAAGATATGAGCAAATTCAACGAAGAACTGACAAAAGCTGGGGTGATGGTCGCGGGCGATGGGCTGCATCCGACTTCGAAGGGCAAGCGCGTGCGGTTTTCGGGAGACAAGCGAACGGTGATTGACGGGCCGTTCGCCGAAACCAAGGAACTGATCGCCGGGTTTTGGATTTGGAACGTAAAGTCCATGGACGAGGCGGTGGAGTGGCTCAAGCGCTGCCCGTGCCCGCATGAAGGCGAATCCGATGTTGAAATTCGGCCGCTGTTTGAGGCGGAGGATTTCGGCGAGGAGTTGACGCCAGAGATGAGGGAGCGCGAGGCGCGCATGCGGGCGGGGGCTGCGGCGAAAAAACCGTAGGTGTGGCGCGCTTGCTCTTGCATCGGTTCCGCGGCGAGCCAGCATAGGCCGTGATGGGCCCGCCCGGCGCGGGCCCAGGTCTTGCGCGACTGGATTGAAGATGGTGTGATTGGTAGCCGTGCCAGCTACCGATCCACATCTCGCTATAGACACCGTCTGGCGCATCGAATCTCCGAAACTCATCGCCGGGCTTGCGCGAATTGTACGCGACGTCGGCGTTGCCGAGGATCTGGCGCAGGATGCTCTGGTCGTGGCGCTAGAACAGTGGCCGCAGTCCGGCGTGCCGGATAATCCGGGCGCTTGGCTGATGGCCACCGCCAAGCATCGGGCCATTGACTACTTCCGGCGAAACGCGCGCGTTGAACGCAAGCATGAAGAGCTCGGCCGCGAATTCGCAGAGAAGGAGTTGGCCGTGCCGGATTTTGAGGCGGCACTCGATGACAATCTCGGCGACGATCTCCTGCGCTTGATGTTCATCTCCTGCCACCCCGTGCTGCCGACCGAGGGACGCATCGCGCTTACGTTGCGTCTGCTCGGCGGGCTGACGACCGAGGAAATCGCGCGGGCGTTTCTGGTTCCGGAGCCGACTGTGGCGCAGCGCATCGTAAGATCGAAACGAACCCTGGCTGAAAAACACGTTCCCTTCGAGGTGCCGCGAAGCGACGAGCTAGCGGCGCGGCTTTCGTCGGTGCTTGTTGTGATTTATTTGGTGTTCAACGAGGGATATTCGGCTACGGCTGGTGAAGATTGGGTGCGGCCGGCGCTGTGCGAAGATGCGTTGCGACTCGGCCGTATTCTGGCAGAACTTGTGCCGCAGGAGCCTGAAGTTCACGGCTTGCTCGCACTAATGGAAATACAGGCGTCGCGTTCGAGGGCACGCGTGGATGCGGCGGGCGAGCCGATTTTGCTTTTCGATCAAAACCGCGCGGAATGGGATCAGCTTTTGATTCGTCGCGGGCTCGCGGCGCTAGCGCACGCCGAAGGTCTGGGTGGCACGCCGGGACCATACTTGTTGCAGGCGGAGATTGCGGCTTGCCACGCGCGGGCGCGCACGGCTGAGGAGACGGATTGGCCGCGCGTCGTGTCGCTGTATGAATCACTCTCGCGAGTTGCGCCGTCGCCGATTGTGGATTTGAATCGCGCGGTCGCGCTGTCCATGGCGTTTGGTCCGGCGGCAGGGCTTGAAGTGGTGGATGTTTTGACCGCGGAGCGCTCGCTTGAGAATTATCATTTGCTGCCTAGCGTGCGGGGCGATTTACTGAAGAAGCTAGGGCGCTTGGATGAAGCTCGTAGGGAGTTCGAGCGCGCGGCCTCGCTGACCCGCAATTCGCGCGAGCGGCAACTGCTTCTGGCGCGGGCCCGAGCGTGTTCTGCCATCGCACCTGACTAGTGAAAGTTTTCGACCAGGATCATGTAGACCGATGGGTGCTCTACCAAAACGTAGAGTAGGGAGCGCCCGTCGGAGAAACGGCCATGCCCGGGGCGCCATTGCTCGGCTGAGTGTTGCGAGGGGCCGTGCCCGTTGGGTCCCGAGAAATCGCGGGACGCGGCGGCCGCTACAAAAACCCGGTGCGCGGGCGAGTTCATATTTTATTTCGATATTTACACGTGTAGTCTTGTAGGCGAGGAGAGCAAGGCCATGATTTCGAATCGTTCGGTGCCGACGGATACCGTGCTACCGCATGTGTTGTATCAAGACCTCGATGAAGCCATTGCATGGCTCAGCAGGGCTTTCGGGTTCTCCGAGCACTACCGTTACGGCGAGCCAGCCAGCGGGGCGCAGATGCGTCTGGGGAATGCGTGGATCATGGTGAGGAGAGCGCGCGAGGGCCAGGAGAGTCCGGCGCGGCTGGGTTATGGGACGCAGAGTCTGACGGTATTCGTCGAGGACGTGGGCGGGCATTTCCAGCGAGCGAAAGCGGCGGGCGCGAAGATACTGGAAGAGCCGCACGAAACGGAATACGGTGAATACCAGTTTGCAGCCGAGGATTTAGATGGGCATCACTGGCTTTTTTCGCGGCATGCGCGGGACGTGAGTCCTGATGACTGGGGCGCCAAGATTGCTCGTTTTTCAGCGACGGCAGCCGACCGATTCTGAGGAAGCGAACTCTGAGCAATAACTACGGTCTGATGGGCACCGCATCTTGCCTCGGGGAGCAGTTAGCAACTTGCGGAGAGCTGGGATGACCCGCACACCGCGTTGAGAATTTTGAACACGAGTGGGTCGGTATCATAATCCTGATCGTTCGTGAGCACGATCAAAGTGAAGCCGTCATCGAGAAAAACGACATTTTCGGTATAGAAGCCGCCGATTTGTCCGGCATGCCACATGAGTTGGCGGTTGTTGTAGGTGCTGAGAGCCAATCCGAAACCGTATGAATAGCCGTTCTGCTCGAAGCCGTTCGATGTGGTCATTTGTTGAAAGGAAGCCGGCGATACGACTTTCCCCGACAGCAAATCGTAATCCCAAGCAACGAGATCATCAATATTCGAGCTGAGCGCTCCGGCGGCGAAGGCGGCCGAGCGGTTCCAAATTGTTGCCGGAACCAGGGCCGTACCATTGTGCGTATATCCAACGGCGGACAGGTTCGCGGGTGGCAAAACATAGAATGTATTTCGTAGCGCGAGTGGCTGGAAGAAGTACTGATCGAGGTCGGCGGCGTAGGACTGACCCGTGAGACTTTCAATAATTGTGCCGAGCAAGTAGAAGTTACTGTTGCTATAGGCGTACTGCATACCGGGCCGAAACTGTAGCGGCGCTTGACTGATCTGAGCGAGGACAACCGGTTCAGAGACGCCGTTTATGACCCACTGCGCGAAGTCAGGAAAATTCGTGAAATCCGCAAGGCCAGAGGTGTGGGTTAGCAACATTCGCAGCGTGATGGGCGCCAGAAATCCGTACTGGGGCAAATACTTCGTAACACTGTCATCCACCTGTAATCGACCCTGCTCCTGCAATCTCATAATGAGGGCGGCGGTACATTGTTTAGTAATAGAGCCGATCTCGAAAATGGTGGTGGTTTCCGTGGCCTGCCCCGTAGACAGATCCGTTACGCCGTAACCGCGGGAATACAGCATCGCGCCGTTTTTTGCGAGGGCGACGGCCATACCTGGTACGCCGGAGTTTTGCATTTCCGTTTGTACGAGGCTGTCAATCGTGCCCGACAGCGATTGCGGATTGGGTTGATCCGAGGATGAAGAGGACGCACCGCAACCTTCCAGACAGAACGCGAGCGCCAGTACAAAAAATGAGGCGGGAAGCCGCAGCCGGAGCACACCATTCCCCATACAAGAAACCCCGATTAAGCGGAACTCTACATCTATTCGCGACCGCTGACAATGGTTTGGCGGCGCGAAATGGGTGGAGTATGAGGAGGGGAGGGGCGCCGGTGCGGCCGGAGATTTATGTCGCAGCGAGTGCGCGATGCGGATAACATCCGGGCCACCGCTGGAAACAAAACAGAGTATTTGAAATAGGCGAGAAGGTCCGATGAAATCAATCCTGCGTGTAGTGCTGCTTGTTTTGGCTGCACTGTCCGTTGTTCATTTCCCAGCGCTGGCTCAGGGCCGCTGCGCCAATGCTTCCGATTATTTTGAGCCTACCGGTAGCGGCGACGGGCAGCGGTATCCGCTCACCATCGGTCCGCTGACCTGGCATTTGGTGGGCTCTGGCGTGTATCCGGTGAAAGGATCAGACGGGCGGACGCATCTCGCGTTTGCAATGCAGTTTACAAACGCATGGGGCGCTCAGGCAACGATTCAATCCGTGGAGGTGGTGGATCCGTCGCGCGAGTACAAACCCACAGGAACCAATCGCGTAGTTTCGGCGAAAGACGAAGACGTTACGGGGCTGGTGAAACTCGCGACCTTGCCGAGCAGCATGGACAAGTCGAGTTATTCAGCCAGACTCGCAGGAGGCCAATCGGGGATCATGTACTTCGATGTGGGCTATGCCGCCGGTGACGAGGCGCCCTGCACAATCGCTTTACGCATACGCACCTCGCAGCCGGACGTCAAGCGCCTGCCGGAATCAACTATCCTGAGCCCACCACTGAAGGTCAGCCAGCAAGAGGCGATCGTTCTGGCGTCGCCGTTCAAGGGCGACGGTTGGCTAGACTCGAACGGGTGCTGTGCGGAGATCGGGCCGCACCGGTTCGTTACGAATCCAATGAATGGAACGCTCGATCCCTCCGAGCAGTTTGCAATTGACTGGTTTAAGGTCGACTCTCACGGAAAAGCATTTCGCACCGACGGGAAAACGTCCGAGGACTGGTTGTGCTATGGCGTGGAATTGCTTGCGGTGGCCCCCGGAACTGTAATCGAGTCCGTGCGCGACATGCCCGATGTGCTGCCCGGCGCCGCGCCCACGAATTTGACGATTGCCGAGTTTACCGGTAATCACGTGACCCTGGATCTCGGCAACGGCCGCTACGCGGTGTATGCACATATGGCCCCGCACAGCGTAACGGTACACGTCGGCGATCATGTAAAGACTGGGGACAAACTCGGACTACTAGGCAACAGCGGGAACACTACCGGTCCACATTTGCATTTTCAGATCAGCGACCGGCCTTCCACACTGGACACGACGGCTTTGCCTTTTGTGTTCGAAAGTATGGTGCTAGAAAACCGCACGTCGGCGGATATGGATGATATGGATATTTTTTCGATCAAAGGCACGCCGTTGCCGATGAACCCCACCGTTGCGAAACCGCTTACGCGGACGATGCCTCTCTCGCGCGACGTGATCAATTTTCAATAGTTAAAAGCGCGGCGGAGGAATTTCGCTCGCCTCGCCGTATCTGTCGTCTACGTGTGGACTGCTCACGCGTACGGCGCGGGAAGCCCCTGTTCAAGACGGTGTTGGCGCATTTCGGTTTGCTGGTGGGTGCGGATGCGAAGCGGGGAGCGAGGTCTGGCGGTGCAGAGCAGGATGAAGCCTGCTTCGCGGTCTTGCGGGTAGTAGCTTACCGAGTCAGATTGATCTACCTCTCCATCGTTTTCCATACGTCCAGCGCAGGTTAGGCAACGCCCTTGGTGGCAGAGTGCGGGAAGCACGATGCCCGCGGCCAAGGCTGCGTCCCAGATGTGCTCGTTGACGCCGACTTGGATGGATCGCTCTTCACCGTCGGGCAGCCGAAGAACGACTTCGAACGTATTTGTGTCGAGCGTCATGCAGGGTGCGGCGGGAATCCTGCTTGGCAGCCGCAGCCAAGCAGGACCCGGCCACGGAGATCACGGATTGTAGAAGCTGGCATTTTTGCTGTAGGGCGCGTGACCTGGCTCGCCGCGGCGGAAATGTCCGGACGGAACGGATTTGCCGTCGCGTTCGTGGGCCAGAAGTTCGATGAACCAGGCTTCGTGCTCGATTTCCTCGTTGAGAATTCGGGAGGCAAGGTCGTAGGTGCGTGGGTCCTTGCCGAAGGTCATATCGCAGATGGCGATCCAACTGCGGATGGCGCAGCGTTCCGATTCGAGGAGTAGCGTGAGAATGTTGACGGCGGTGGGAGGATCGGGCAATTTGGCGGCGACGCAACCGGCTTGATCGTGAAATTCCTTGAGATCGTTGGGAAGTTCACCACCGAGTTCGTAGATGCGCGGGACGATCAGCTCCCAGTGGGCGCGGTCTTCCAATCTGGCGTCTTCGCAGATCTCTTTATAATCTTCGTGACCTGCAAGATGCATGCGAAGAATGGTGTAGTAATAGTAAGTGCTGGCGAATTCAGCGGCTGCATTGGCGATTAACATTTTGATGAGTTTGGGGACGTCAACGCCACGCGCGCGAATCACTTCGACTCCCACTCGCTGCGTGACGTCGCCATGCTTAACGACTTGGGCTTTATCCTTATCTGGCATTGCTCCTCCTTCCGTCCTTTCGTTCCGTTTTTTCATTCAACGGCGCTTCGTGCGACTGCACCAGACAGTCTAAGACACAAGGTTTGCGACCTCAAAGGCTTTGTGCGGGGATCAGGTGTGATGAAGGGCGGCGCGCCGTATGTATTCCTGTGTCGTTATGGGCATCAGGGGATTTATGTAGGTGATTGATTCGTTTGACCCTTGTTGATTGCGTGTGCTACGGTGTTTGTGGTTTGTTTTCAAAATTTTTTCCTGGGGGAAAACAATTTCCGTCCTGGCGCTTTTTATTTTCACCAGCCGGCTCGAGACACTGATCACGCAAACGGGTTGGGTGGCGCGCGTAGTACTCTGCATCCTGCTGGTCCTCTCTGTTTTTTCGTGGGCTATCATTTTGCAAAAATCCCAGAGGCTTGGGTCCATCGACAGACAAACAAGAAAATTTCTGGAAATGTTTCGCGCAGGACGCGGACTGCCTGACCCGGCGACTTTGCGAATGGGCGCGGGGGCGACTCCGCTGGTGCATGTGTATCAGGCGGGATATCGCGAACTGGAAGCGCAGCTGGGGATGCCGGAGCGGCGTCCTAGCGCTCCGGGAATGGGGGGCGGCGCAACCGCGGTGGCAACGGTTCCGCGCGTGAAGAGCGCGAACGCCGTGGGAGTGCAGATGCAAGTTGCCGCAGGTGAAGAAGTGCGCAGGCTGGAAAAATGGATGCCGTGGCTGGCGACGACGGGCTCGGTTTCGCCGTTCATTGGATTGTTTGGAACGGTGTGGGGCGTGATGGACGCGTTCGCGGGATTGGGCGACGCGGGCACCGCAAGTTTGCGGGCCGTGGCGCCTGGAATTGCGGAAGCATTGATTACGACGGCGGCGGGACTTTTTGCCGCGATCCCCGCGGTGGTTGCGTATAACCATTATTTGAGCAAGATTCGGGCAGTGGCCGCGCGGATGGATAGTTTTGCGGCGGAGTTTGTGGCGAAGATCGAGACGATTTATAGCGCGTAGGGCGTGGAGCGGCGATTGGGGATCGAGGAAGAGAGGTCTCCGCCTGCAGCAGGCAGGCCTGGCTGCGCTCGGGATGAAAACTTTCTTCACTTGGCGTTTTGAGAGAAGACATTATGCCGCAGATACAGCGTGAGACCGGGACGTCGCTTTCGGAAATCAACATGGTTCCGTTTATCGACGTGGTGTTGGTGCTCTTGATTATTTTCATGATTACCGCGCCGATCTTGCAGTCTGGGATCGAAGTGGACGTTCCCAAGACCAAGACGGTGAAGGAACTGACCGAGCAGCGCATGGTAATTACGATTGACCGGGCGCAACGCGTTTATCTGAACGACAAGCCGGTGAACATTCACGATCTGGGCGGCCAACTGACTTCGCAGATGAAGGACCCACAGCATCAGGCGGTTTATGTCCGCTGCGACGAGACAGTTCCCTTCGGTAGCTGGGCGACCGTGGTGGATTCGCTGCGGCAGTCCGGGATACAAAACATCAGCGTGGTGACGCAGCCGCTCACCGATCGCGCGCAGATTCAGTGAAATGGCTGCCCTCGCCGCAAATCCGGCACCCGACAATTTAAAAGGACCGCTGTCAGTTTCACTCGTGATGCACGGGGCTTTGGCGCTGCTCTTCATCGGGTCGGCGGTCTTTTCGCATCAGGGCGATTCGTGGGGTGGGCCGGGCGGCGCGATTACGGTGGGTGTCGTGGGGAGTTTGCCTGCTGTGCCTATGCCGCGGCCGGAAGTGGAAACGCCGAGCCGCGTGGTGGACGAATCGAAAGGCTTGTACAAGGCCGAGCCGCAGCCGAAACCCGTCGTGCCACCGGACGCGACTCCGATTCCTAAATTTGAAAAAAATAAGCCGCCGAAGTATGTGACACGGCCTTCGAAGGTGCTGGAGAACCCGAAGCCGCCTCCGCCGAATGCGGTCCCTTACGGAGGAGGCGGGACGCCTACGGTGCCGTACAGTTCGTTTGCGATGGGCGCGGGATCGTCGACGCAGGCGGGGATGGGATTTGAAGGTCCGGGGGCGGGAAATTTCGGCTCGCGGTTTTCGTGGTACGTCGAAGCGGTCCAGCGCAAGGTGAGCAGTTCCTGGCTGCAATCAACCGTGGACCCGAGCATTCAATTTGCGCCACGGGTGGTCGCGACGTTTGACATCATGCGTGATGGGACAGTGACGAATATTCAGGTCACCAAGTCGAGCGGAAATGCGTCGGTGGATTCGTCGGCGGTGCGGGCGATTCGGGATGCTAGCCCGATGCAGCAATTGCCGCCGGCTTATTCGGGGTCGAAGGTTAGCGTTGAGTTTTGGTTTGATTTTAAGAGGTGAAAAAGATTGAACGCAGGGTGCGCGGAGGTAGGAGGCGCAGAGAAAGGCTCATCATGGCGGAGGATGAAAAGGACTGAGGTGCGGGCAGCATTGTAAAAGAGGCCGCAAGCCGCCGCACTCCACGATAAAGACTATGAGACGACGACTTGTAATTATTGCGACGTTTTGTATGGCTGCTTGTGTTGGCATTCTTTTGTGCGCTTCGCCGGCGGCGGCGCAGGATTGGTTTAAGACTGGGACTGGCTTGGGCGTGGCTAAGGCGCGCCTGGCTGTGCCGGAGTTTGCGGTGCGACAGCCTGCGCCGGCGCAGCTCGAAAAAACCTTTCACGACGTATTGTGGGCCGACCTGGAGTACTGCGGCATTCTCGAGCTCGTGAGTCCGAGTTTTTATCCACCGCAGGTGCCGAGCCAGCCTAACGAAGTGAAATTTGCTGATTGGGCCGCGGCGCCGGCGAACGTCTACATGCTGGCGTACGGGAATTTGTCGGTGGAAGGCTCGAATCTGGCGGCCGCGGGATTTTTGTCGGACGTGCACAATCCGCAGGCGCCGATCGCGCTGCAGAAAATTTACCGCGGGCCGGCGACGGATGCGGGTGCGCGAAAGTTGGCGCATCAATTCGCGGACGATATCGTGGCGATCCTGGGTGGTGGATCGCTCGGAATCGCGCAGACCCAGATCGCCTATGTGAGCAGCAAGAGCGGAAACAAGGAAATCTGGGAGATGGATTACGACGGTTCGAACCAGCACCAGCTCACACACCTGAAATCCATTTCGCTGACGCCGCGGTGGTCGCCCGATGACACGCGCATCGCGTTCACGTGCTACGTTCCCTTCCGCGGAATCACCTCCCCGCAGATTTGCATTTATTCCACCGTCTCCGACAAGCTCATTTCCTTTCCGCGATATCGTGGCTCGAACAGTTCACCGGCGTTTTCACCGAATGGATCGCAGATCGCATTTATGTCCAGCCAGAGCGGCGACCCGCAGATTTATTTGTCAGACGCAAACGGCGGCGGGCTGAAGCGCATCACTTTCGCCGCCGGAGTGAGCACTTCTCCGGCGTGGAATCCGAAGACTGGAAATCAGATCGTATTCGTGAGCGATCGCGCGGGCGAGCCGGCGCTGTACCTGGCGAACTCGGACGGGACCAACGTTCAGAAACTGGATATGCCGGACATGGGCTACGTTGTGGATCCGGCATGGTCACCGAATGGACAACTACTGGCATTTAGCTGGCGACGCCCGAGCGGCAACTTCGATATCTATATTATGGACATCGTGAACCGGCAACTCGTGGAATTGACGCGGGATGCGGGGCGCAATGAACGTCCGAGCTGGGCGCCGGACGGGCGGCATCTGGTTTTTGAATCCACTCGCACTGGGACGCGGCAGATATGGTCCATGCTGGCGGATGGCAGCCTGCCGCGGCAATTGACGTACGAGGGCCAGAACGAATCGCCGAACTGGTCGCCTAAGTAACGCGCTAGATCCAATTTTCCGCCGAACAATTGCTATTCGGGTGTGATTCGGCGAGCGATTTTTTCCGGGCCATGTACACGAGGATATACGGCGGATCAAGATCACGCTACTTGCTGCCGAGTGACTCGTGAAACCAAGAAGGAGGCAATCCATGGAAGTAAGCAGTAATCGAAAGCTCACGCTCCTGCTGGGCGCGGTGGCGGTGCTGATATTTGTTGGCGGTTGCAAAAAGCAAGTGGCCACAACTCCACCGTCGAGCACTCCTCCGGCGCCATCGGCGGCACAGCCGACGGTGACACTGAACGCCTCGCCAAACATGGTAAAAAGCGGCGACACGGTGACGCTGACGTGGACGTCAACGGATGCGACCGATGCGGATATTGAGCCGGGCGTGGGCAAAGTCGCGCTGCAAGGCTCGACGCCCGTGAACCCCACGGACTCGACCACCTATACGATTACGGCTACGGGCCCGGGAGGAAGCGCAACCGCAACCGCGCGGGTGACGGTGAATGCCGGTACACCGCCGGCGCCCGAGGCTGCGAACATGAGCGAATTGTTCGAGCAGAACGTGAAGGACGCTTACTTCGACTTCAACAAGTCCGATATTCGTGCTGACGCACGAGTAGCTTTGACCAAGGATGCGGAATTTTTCCGTTCGTATCCGCAGGTGCGCGTGACGCTTGAGGGCCATTGCGACGAGCGCGGTTCAACGGAATATAATATTGGTCTGGGTGAGCGCCGCGCACAGGCAGCGAAGAACTATTTGATCTCGCTCGGAATCACTGCGGACCGGATGGATACAGTGAGCTGGGGCAAAGAGCGGCCATTCTGCACCGAGCACACGGAAGAGTGCTGGCAGCAGAACCGGCGCGCGCATTTTGTCGCGGCACACTAGGAGATTACGCGTTCTAGTAGAACTAGGGGTGAGCGGGCTTTGAGCTCACCCCTACAGGTTCAGGGTAGGAAGGTCACGAAAATTGGCTTGTGCGGTTTCCATCCTTTTGATCTGACCTAAACTCGTTTTAGGAGGTATTTCTATGCGCACAAAATCGATTGCGCTTGCGATCGCGGCGGTATTGGTGGGTGCGATCGGCGGCTCGATGCTGAGTCCCCGGCCCACGGGCGCCGTTTCCAGGGAAATTATCCAGCTGCAGGAACAGATGTCGCAGCTGCTGCAGGGGCAGCAGGCCATGCGCAGCGCGATCGACTCTAACAATGCGTCGATGCGCACACTCGTGCAGCAGTCGCTGGATACGGTGAATGCGCTGAACGCGCAAATGGGCACGCTACAGAAGAACGTGCAGGAAGCGACGGCTAACAGCAGCTCGAAGATAGATACGATGTCCACGCAGACGCAGGGACTTTCCGATAATCTCTCGGACGTTCAGGCGCGCGTGGGAAAACTTGCAACGCAGATGAATGATATTCAGAGCACGCTGCAGAGTATTGACGGCAGGCTCGCGGGCGGAGCTGCGCCGAGTGGCACGGCTCCGGGAACTGGCACGGGGGCGGGGGCGCCGGGCGCGGCTCCTACGGGTGGCACACCTAACGGCGGCAACGGGCTCTCTTCCATGCCGGGAATTTCGTCGGATACTTTGTACCAAAACGCCTTGCGGGACTTCACTACCGGGAAGTACGATCTCGCGCGGCAGGAGTTCGGCGACTACGTGAAGCAATTCCCTAACACCGACCTGGCTTCAAACGCGCAGTTTTACCTGGGGGAAATTTCGTATCAGCAGGGAGAGTACAAGGACGCGATTGCGCAGTACAACCTGGTGCTCACGAACTATCCTCAGAGCTACAAGCAGGGCGCGTCGCTTTTGAAGAAGGGCTTGGCCGAAGTCGAAATGGGATCCAAGGCGACCGGGATTCGTGACCTTCGCGAGGTGGTGCGCAGGTTTCCCGGCACCGACGATGCGCGCCGCGCGCAGGCGAAGCTGAAGGAACTGGGCGCTACGAATACCAGCGCCCGCTCTACCGCGCCTCACTGACTGGCAGTTTGAGCTCACCGTCCGGGATCGTGTCGAATAAAGACAATCCGGACGCGCTATCTTTGCTTCTGTTGAACTGCAAGGCGCCGCAACGTAAAATCCTCCTTGAAGGTACCCCTGATTAAATGCTTCTCCCCGGTAATTCCTGTATAGAACTCCAGTCTGTTCGCCAGTAGAGTCTTGGCGTCAGACCTACGTCTGCAATTTAATTCTGAGGAGGATTACATGCCAGCTAGAAAAGGATCGAGACGAAAGTACGGCGAGGCCGCGAGCAGGAGCGTCGAGAGCGCGATGCGGCGAGAGAAACGCGGAACGCTTCGGTCAGGAAAGGGCGGCAAAGGCGGCAAGGTAACTAGCCGCAAGCAGGCGATCGCGATCGGCCTTTCTGAAGCGCGCAAGAAGGGCGCGAAGGTTCCTCGGAAGCCGTCGAGCTGAGGTAGCCCCTGAAATTCGGTTATACGGGGGAACTCTGTGCTAGGCGCGGAGATTGTCTGGCTGCCAATCGCGGATCAGCTGCTTGATGGCTTTGCGTTCGGATAGATTTTCGCTCAGGACTTTGCGGGCTAGGTCGGGGAGTTCGGTGTCGCTGGCGAAGCGCAGAGCGACTAGCTGGCTTGCTGTGAATTCAGGGATGCGCGGGCGGAGGTCAGCGGGCAGCAAACCTTGGAGACGAAGCTGCATTTCCAGCCGGATGACGCGGTCTTGTACGGTGAGTGCGAACATACGAGCGTAGAGAGCTAGCAGGACTAGTGCGACGGCGGTTAAAAACGAGACGACCGAGCCTGCGGAGAAGGAACGCACGGCGTGGATGATGGACGACACTAAGTTGATGAACAGGATCGGCAGGACGACGAGGTGAAACATGGGGACTAGCTTGGTGTGATTAGCGAAATTTTGAGCTTGTGGCATGGGCGGCCTCCGGTTGTTGTGACGGCTGTGCGGCGCGATTCTACCAGAGTTTGATGAGGTGAGTTGAGAGCGGCTAGCCGTCGGAGTTTCGTGGCTCGTAGGATCTTTTTGCTAGGCGAGGCAAACCTCGCCTGATCGGTTGAGTCTTTTTCTCGCGTTGCGCCTGGCTTCTTTGCGCGCGCGGTTTTTTCCCTCCTGTGGTCCAGTTCGGCTATACTCAGCCGAGGGCAATCTGGCGAACAGGCAGGCAAACACATGTCAGTGAACAAGGCAATTCTGGTGGGGCGGTTGGGACGTGATCCGGAAACGCGGTTTACCGGAGGCGGGCAAGCGGTCGCGAACTTTTCCGTGGCTACCGATGAGACGTACAAGGACAAGAACGGCGAGCGCCAGAAGCGCACCGAGTGGCACAAGATCGTGGTATGGGGCAAGCAGGCCGAAATCGCACAGCAGTATCTGAAGAAGGGCTCACTTGTGTTTATCGAGGGCCGCATTCAATCGCGCGAGTGGCAGGACAAGGAAGGCCAGAAGCGCACGAGTTTTGAAATTGTGGCGACGAATTTTCGGATGCTGGGCGGCCGCGCCGATGCCGCTGCAGCAGGAGCGGGCGCGTCGCACGGAGCCGGCTTTGGCGGAGGGCGTCCGGCGGATCCCGATTTGGAAGGCGGGCCGATCCACGACGAGCCGAGCGGAGCCGGGCCGGAAATTTCGGACGAGGATATTCCGTTCTAGGATTTTGCGGAAGAAATCGAAACACCACTTCAGGGGCTAGAGCCCAAGAAAAAACGCGTATTCTACGGCGGCGCCAAGCCCCCGCCCTTGTTTTCTTGCGCGTCCTACTTCTTCGGACGGGAAATGCTGTATGGCGAGATGGAAATTAGGTATTGGGCTTGATCGGGATTAGGCGCGTCAAAGTCGAGATAGGGCGCGTCTTCCTTGTTGCTGAAAGCCAGGATTCGCGACCTAAAGTAATAGGTCTTCCCCGCCTCTGCCGTAAAGCCGATTAACCCGATCAACCCGGACACTTCACCGTAGCGAGATTTCCAATTCGCGCACAGATGGTGCTCGCCGGGATCCACTGCCAAGAAAAAATAAGAGCGGCCATTGTTTGCGCCGATCCAAGAGCCATCCAGGCCGATTCTCGTTGTGATTGCGCACTTAATGCAGAGACCGACGGTCTGTTCGTCCTGAATGATATAGACCAACGCCTTGGTGGCGTCGGCATCGGGTATGTGCTGTCCCTGGTCCTTCTTCACGTCGTACTGCACCTCACCTCGACCACAAGCAGACTATGGAACAGTGGGCGGTGTTTGATTCTGTGCGAAAGCGGGTGAGGCTAGAAGGAGCAATGCTAGCAGGGCCCTCATATTTGCTCCTTGCGCGCGACGTATCGTGTACCAGTTCAAGCCGGTATCTTGAAAACCGGGCGCGAACTGTACGTCACAGCCTGGCAATCACCACAGAGTCAGAGAGCCGACGAGACGCCTGCCGACCGGCAGGCCGGCGCTACGCTTCCTAGTGCGGGGGCGGGCGCTGCTCGGCGTCTTTGTCTTTCTTGCGTTGCTCGTCGATGCGAGCCATGAAGGCTTCGAATTTGGGCAACTGCTCGGGGGTTAGAATTGCGCGGATGCGTGCGCGGCCTTGCTGGCGCAACTGCTCGCGCTGCGCGTCGGCGGGAGCGTACGCCGCGCGGATTTTGGCTTTGGTGTCGTCCACGATGGCGCCCAGCTGCTGCTGCTGATCGGGCGTGAGCTGCAGCTCCCGGGTGAGTTCGCCGACGATTTGGCCGCGGGACATCGGTCCGGGCGGATTCTGGCGGCCCCAGACGCGTTCACCCCAGAGATGGTTGCCTAGCCCGCCGAGCAGCACGCCCAGTACGAACACCACCAGCACCAGGACGGCTGCTTCACTGCGTGTTCTACTATTTTCCATGATTGGTTTCCGCCATCAGCAGCAGGACGTCATCGGAACTGATCGGCACCGATGATTGGTCCGGTACTAATTCTGGAAGTCTATTGATTGCCAACAGAGACTCATCTTGCCGGAGTTGGCTGTGACGGCCAATGTCGAATGAAACCAGTATCACTAGAGCCACAGCCGCCGTCGCGGCGAAACGCCATGCGAGTGAAACGAACGACTGCCAGACGCTCTTTCCTTGATTCCGATGAAGCTCGGCACGAATGCGGGCCATCACCATATGGCTGAAACCCGGACCGGGATCGGCTGCTGGCTCCGCGACGCGGAGCAGACGAGCGCTTAACACGGCTTCGTCAAGAGCAGCGCGGCATCCGGAACAGGTTTTCAGATGTTCCGCGAGTTTCGTGGCTTCGTGGCCGCCCAGGTCGCCGTGGAGATGATCTTCCAGCACGGCTTCATATTGGCTACAAGCTGTAGTTCGATATTCTGCGTTCATGCTCATTGGTCCTTCCTTTTCCCACCTTCCGGCGGCTGGTCTGGGTTGGATTTCAGCCTTCGGCGATAAACGTCCATCAAGCGAGCACGAGCCCGGAACAGGCGAACTTTTACGGTGTTGACGTTGAGTCCGAGAATTTCCGCTAATTCCTGCACTGAAAATCCTTCCACTTCCTTGAGTATCAAAAGTTCGCGATCCTGCTGTGGCAACTTCTCCATCATGCGCTCGAGCAGGTCCCTGGCTTCGGCGCGGTCCATCGGACTTTGCGGCGGGCGGTCGGCGGATACCACACCGTCGAGACGCGAAACCTGTTCTTCGGAAAGATCGGCCTCGTACACCAGCGGCCGGACTTTCTTCTTGCGCAGGTAGTCCCAGCACTCGTTGACCGAGATCTTGTACAGCCAGGTGGAGAAAGCCGCGCGCTGGTCAAAGCGCTTCAGGGACACGAACACTTTCAGGAAAACCTGTTGCACCACGTCTTCCACGTCTTCGCGGCGGCGCAGAATGCCACTCACCAAGCCGAAGACGCGCTGCTGATGGCGCCGGATAAGCTCCTCAAAGGCGGCTTCTTCGCCGCTTTGAGCCAACCGGACTAGTTGCCTTTCTTCCTCGCCCTTTTCGCGCCGGCTCACCGGGAGCGAAATAGCGGAAGCGCTGGCTGCCATACCCTTTGGGACGTCAGGCATCGGTTTTCGGTTACAGGAGAAGTCTGGAGTTTGCTTCCCAAAAGCGCAAAACTGTTGTTGCAGCAGTCAGAGTACCATGTGACAATACCGGCCATGATAATCGGAGAACGCATCCGTCTGCTACGTGAAACCAAGAAACTTTCCCAAGGCGACATCGAGAAGCGCACCGGGCTTCTGCGCTGTTACATCTCGCGCGTCGAGAACGGTCACACCGTTCCGGCGATCGAGACGCTAGAAAAGCTGGCACGCGCCATGGAAGTGCCGCTGTACCAGCTCTTCTACGACGGCGAAGAACCGCCCGTGCTGCCGAACCTTCCCAAGCGGAAGTCGGCCGACGATATCGCGTGGGGAAGCCGTGGAAAAGAAGCGCGCGTCCTGGGCCGTTTCCGCAGGTTGCTGGGCCGAATTGACGAAGGCGACCGCCGGTTGCTTTTGTACATGGCGCAGAAAATGGCTAACCGCTAAGAATCTCCTGGAAGAGGTGGTTCTGGCGGGTTAGGTCTGGCGTTTATTCCCACTCGATGGTGCTAGGAGGTTTCGAGCTGATGTCGTAAACGACCCGGTTCACGCCGGGCACCTCGTTGACGACGCGCACGGAAATCCGTTCGAGCACTTCACGCGGCAGGCGGGTCCAGTCGGCAGTCATCGCATCTTGCGAATCGACGACCCTTATCACGATCGTGTACCCGTACGTCCGACCGTCCCCCATTACCCCTACGCTTTGCACAGGCAATAACACCGCGAAGGCCTGCCAGACTTTTTCGTAAAGGCCAGCGCGGCGAATTTCTTCCACAACTAGCCGATCGGCGGCGCGAAGCGTTTCCAGCTTCTCGCGAGTAACCGCACCTAGAAGGCGTACGGCCAACCCGGGTCCTGGAAATGGGTGCTTGACCAAGATTTCCTCGGGAAGGCCCAATTCGCGGCCAATCTGGCGCACTTCGTCCTTAAACAGGTCGCGCAGCGGCTCGATCAGGCCGAACGGCATGTCCGCCGGGAGACCGCCGACGTTGTGATGCGACTTGATCACCGCGGACGGCCCTTTTACGGAAACCGATTCGATTACATCAGGATACAGCGTGCCTTGGACCAGGAACTTCACCGGAAGGCCGGCGGAGTTTGCGAGGAGTTTGCGTTGCTCTTCGACGAAGACCGAGATGAATTCGTTGCCAATGATTTTGCGTTTCTGCTCGGGGTCGGTGATGCCTGCCAGTTTGCCTAGGAAGCGCTCGGAAGCGTCCACGCCGATGACATTCAGGCCGAGGCGTTGGCGCAGCAACTCCAGGGTTTCCTCGTATTCCTCGGCGCGAAGTAGGCCGGTGTCCACGAAGACGTTCGTGAGGCGGTCGCCGATGGCGCGATGGACTAAAGCGGCGGCGACCGCGGAATCCACTCCTCCGCTAAGCGCACAGATTGCCCGCGCGCCCTCGGCTTGTTTGCGGATGGCGTCAACGGTGGCGGAGATGAAGCCCGCGCGATTCCAATTTTTCTTCGCGCCGCAGATGTCGAAGACAAAATTGTGCAGGATCTCCCTGCCGCGATCCGTGTGATTCACTTCGGGGTGAAATTCGACACCGTAATACTTTTTTCCAACGTGCTCGACGGAGCCGATGGCATTGTCTGTGCGGCCGGTGATCGCAAAACCCGGAGGAACGTCGATGACGTGATCGCCGTGGCTGTTCCAGATTTTCAGGCGATCGGGGATGCCGGTGAAGAGTTTTGAGGCGCAGGCGATGTCCAAGTGCGCGGGGCCGTATTCGCGGCGCGCGGCGCGGGCGACCTTACCGCCGAGCGCGTGCGTTAACCATTGCATGCCGTAACAGATGCCGAGGACCGGGACGCCGAAGTCGAGGACCTTGACGTCGCAGACGGGAGCGTCGGCGTCGTACACCGAGCTGGGGCCTCCGGAGAGCACGATGCCCACGGGCTCGAGCGCGCGGATTTCGTCAAGTTTCGCGGTACATGGCAGGATCGCGGAGAAGACTTGCTCCTCGCGGATGCGCCGGGCGATTAGCTGAGTGTATTGGCCGCCGAAATCGAGGACGACAATTCCGTGTCGAGTGCTCACCGTCCCTCCGGCGTCTTCTTGAGTGGCTGATGCGGCTGTCGCGGTCATTTGCTGGTGGCCCTTGGCGGCTTTTAGCCGCGCTGGTTTTACCGCCGGTTTCGGCACGGCTGAAGCCTTGCCCTAATGTTCGGACCCGTTGATCGTCTGATCATCTCAGAACAATGTTCACGAGCTTCTTTGGCACTACCACAGTTTTCGTTACCTGCTTGCCGTCTATCAGAATTGAGATGCGCGGGTCTTTTAGCGCGCGCTCCCGAGTTTCGTCTTCGCTCAGACCGTCGTCTACCAGAATTTTTCCGCGGAGGCGGCCGTTGATCTGGATGATCACTTCGAATTGCTCTTCGCGGGCCAGGTCTTCGCGATATGTGGGCCATTTTTCGTAGGTGAGGCCCTGCGTGTGGCCAAGCATTTGCCAGAGTTCTTCAGAAATGTGTGGCGCCATAGGCGCGAGCATGAGCAGGAGAGCTTCGAGCACGCGCTTCAGGATCATGGGACTGATGTCCAGGTCCAACGGTTCCTGAGCGTGGATTTCGTTCACCAGTTCCATCAGCAGCGCGACGGAGGAGTTGAAGTGCCAGCGAACCTCAAAATCGTTGGTGACGCGCTTGAGCGTCTGATGGACTTTGCGGACCAAAAGCTTTTCCTTGGCGGTCGCATTGGTCAGGTCCGTCTTTTGCGTAAGGTCGGTTTGAATGTCACGCAGACGATCGGCATTTTTCGCGATCAGACGATAGACCTTGTTCAGAAAGCGCGAGGCGCCTTCGATAGCTTCTTCGCTCCATTCCAGATCTTTTTCCGGAGGAGCGGCGAAAAGGATGTAGAGCCGCGCGGTATCGCAACCGTACTTGTCGGCCATATCAATCGCGCCGACCACGTTGCCACGGGACTTGGACATGGCGACCCCGCCCTTTTGCACCATGCCCTGGGTGAAGAGGCGCGCGATCGGCTCACTGTGATTTACCAGGCCGAGATCGCGCATCACTTTGCAGAAAAAACGGGAATAGAGGAGATGCAGAATCGCGTGTTCGATCCCCCCGACGTACTGGTCAATCGGAAACCAGTAGCGAACCATTTCTTTGTCGAAGGGGGCGTGGTCGTTGTGCGGATCGGTGTAGCGATAAAAATACCACGAGGAATCCACAAAGGTATCCATCGTGTCGGTTTCGCGGCGCGCCGCCCCCCCACATTTCGGGCAAGTGGTATTCACGAATTCGGGCGAGCTGGCGAGCGGCGACTGCCCTTCCCCGGTCAGAGTGACGTTTTCAGGAAGACGGACGGGAAGCTGGTCATCGGGCACGGGTACGATGCCGTCTTTTTCGCAGTACACGACGGGGATGGGCGTGCCCCAGTAGCGCTGGCGCGAAACACCCCAATCTTTCAGCCGGTACGTGGTTTCACCAACGCCGAAACCCTTGGCGGCAGCGTCGGCAGTCATTTTCGCGATGGCCTGTTCGCTGGTGAGGCCGGCGTAGAGGCCGGAGTCAACTAGGCGGCCATATTCGGTGTAGGCCTCCGACATACGATCAAGACGCAGCGGCACACCGTTTAGCGGCTGGATGACAATCTTCACCGGCAGGTGATATTTTTCAGCGAATTCGTAGTCCCGCTGGTCGTGCGCGGGAACGCACATCACCGCGCCGGTGCCGTATTCCGCCAGAACGAAATTCGCAACCCAGATCGGAATGTGCGCACCGGAGAATGGATTCACTGCGAAACGTCCGGTGAAGAAACCTTCCTTCTCGGCCGTCGCAATGTCCGCGGCTCTCATGCTCTTCTGGCGCATGGCTTTGAGCTGCGTTTCCATCGCGCTACTTCCGGGAACTCCCGCGAGCAACTCCGCGAGCTTGGGATGTCCGGCGGAGATGACCAACGCCGACGCGCCGTAGATCGTGTCCACGCGGGTGGTAAAAACTTCCAGCGCGACACTATCCATTTGCGCTACGGCAAACTTCACGCGCGTTCCGCGCGATTTGCCGATCCAATTGCGCTGCATCGCGAGCACGCGTTCGGGCCAGCCGATTTCAAGCTGCTTCATGTCGTCGAGCAGCTCGTCCGAATATTGCGTGATGCGAAAGAACCACTGCTCGAGCTCTCTGGATTCGACCAGCGTGGTCTCGTGGCGCCAACAGTAACCGTCAATCACCTGCTCATTGGCCAGCACGGTGCCACATTCCGGACACCAATTCACTTTGCTCTTCTTGCGGAAGGCGATGCCCTTCTCAAACATGCGCAGGAAGAACCACTGGTTCCAGCGATAGTATTCGGGATCGCAGGTGGCGAGTTCGCGCCGCCAGTCATGGCTAAAACCAAAACGGCGCAGCACGCGACGGAATTCGGCGATGTTCTCTTCGGTCCAAACGCGCGGAGGCGTGTGATTCTTGATCGCGGCGTTTTCGGCGGGAAGGCCGAACGCGTCAAAGCCCATTGGGTGCAGAACATTGAAGCCGCACATGCGCTTGTAGCGGGCGACGGCGTCGCCGATGGTGTAATTGCGCATGTGGCCCATGTGCAGGGTGCCGGAAGGATAAGGCAGCATCTCTAACATGTAATACTTGGGGCGTGAGGCGTCGTTATCCACCGCTTCGAAAGCGCCCTGCTCTGCCCATAGCTTTTGCCACTTCGCTTCGATTTGCGACGGATCGTAGATGGGATTTTTTTGGTCGGAATCGGCCAAGTTCACTTTCCTCGCGAGCGTGAGTTCGATTTTGATTTCCTTTTGGTTCTAGAAGTTTTACGAGCGGCACGCGACGCTTTTGCACGCTTTGCGCCGCTGCGGCGCGGACGCGGCTTCATGCCGTTGCCGGTGGCGGTCACGACGCGGCCGAGAAGTTTCCACAGAGTCGCAACGTTGCGGCGATCGTCGCCCGGTTTATCAATCGGCGTTTCCAGAATGAAGGCGCGGCCGGCCAGAAGGGTGTGATTCAGAATGCGGCCAAAGGCGTCAAGTCCGATTTTACCTTTGCCGATGTGCTCGTGACGGTCCACGCGCGAGCCCTGATGGGTCTTCGAGTCGTTGACATGAATGACGTACACGCGATCCAGTCCCACGGTTCGGTCAATCGCTTGCAGCGTGGTTTCCAGGCCCTCGGCGGAGCGCAGGTCCCAGCCCGCGGCGAACGTGTGCGCGGTGTCAATGCAGATACCGAGTGGAAGCTCGGGCGTCGCGTCGAGAATAGCGCGCAGTTCTTCGAAGCGCGAGCCGATGGACGTGCCCTGGCCCGCCGTGTTTTCGAGCAGAATTTTCAGGTCGCCGAGTTTCAGGCCCCGCGCCGCTTGTTTCAGGCCTTGCGAGATGGATGCGACCGCAGCTTCAGGGGAACTTTCACGGCCGCTGCCTGGGTGGGCGACGAGATAATCCGCGCCCAAGGCAATAGCGCGGACGAGTTCCTGGTGAAACGCTTGGACCGAACGCGTGCGCAGAACCGGATTCGGCGAGGCTAGATTGATCAGGTAATTATCGTGGATGACCAGCGGGCCGAGGCCGAGTTCCTTACGTCGAGCGCGAAATCGCGCGGCTTCGGATTCGGCGATACGGGCGCCACCACGCTCCCACATCCGCGGGCTGCAGGAAAAAATCTGCAGCGCGTTCGCGCCCAGGCTATGAGCGATTTCGAGAGAACCGGAGATGTCCCCGGCAATGGAAGTGTGAATACCAATGCGGGTGCTGCCGTCTTTCCACGCGGGAATTTCAGGGGGAGGAGGTGCTTCCGGGCGGTACTCGTCGGCGGCGTCGAAGGTTAGGGTAAATCTGTCGTTTTCTTCCGCCATTCCCTCAGGGTGTCCGGGTGCCCAGCGAGCGCAGTCAGCGAGATGCGCTGCAGCGCGCTTCGCGCGGCACTGCTGAAACGTTTATTTTAGCGGAAACGACGAATTCGCGCAAACGGTCTTCGCGCAGTTGGAAAATTGCGCACGTGAAGCAATCCGGTGAATTGTGTATCTTCCGTCGTTTACTCGCCCGCTGAGGAAGAGCGAAGAGAGGTCCCTGCCTTGCGGCAGGAAGACCTCGTCGGTGCGCAAAGGCGGCGCGCCTCTGTCGGGATCCCAGAGTATTACTGCTGTGGGGGTTTGGCGGTGGCCGACGAAGAATTCGCAGCGGCTGTGCCGGGGGCGACCGGGACGGCAGAGGCCGAAGTTGAAGTCCCGGCTGGCGCCGGACTGGACGACGCGGTATTTGCGTTGGAGCCGGAATGCGGCAGCGGTTTGGGCGCGTCAACACCTGCAGTACTGGAGCCGAGGCCAAGTTTTTGCAGGCTGGGCGCGTCGAGCTTGCCGCTGGCGTTCATGCCGTTGTCCGACTGGAATTTTTGCAGGGCGGCGACCGTGTTCGAATCCCATTTGCCGTTGGGCTGGCCCTGGTAGTATCCGCCGCGCGCGAGCGCGGATTGGATTTCGGAGATGCGTTCGGGCGTTGGCGCTTTCTGGGTGGGCTCGCGCCGCGAGCTGTGATGTTTGCTCGATTTTTTCTTTTTAGTGGAGGCCGATGATTTGGAAGCCGCGGCGGGTGAGGAACTGCTTGATTGCTGCGGATTAAGCGCTGGCGTTGCGGGCGACGCGTACGTGGAGAGCGAGCACGTTAACGCTAGCGACGCGACTGCCGTCAACAACGCTTGGGTGGAAAGCTTCTTCATTTCTCCCTGCTTCGGTTCTCGCGGATCTCCGTGCTTGGTGGAGAGCCTTGCGCCGGGCTGTCTTCTTATTATCAGGATTTCGCGGTCTGGCTCAAGCTGGGACATCGTGCGCGGCGCGTATCGGGTAACCCGGTTTGCGCCTTAGATTGGATGCGGGAAATGACACCGGCGTTTGGTCGCAAGGCGTCTGCACCAATCAAAGAACCAGATCTCGAGAATATACGCGGGCACTCGCGAAAACCTACTTCAGCCGGCGAGACGCCTGCCTACCGGCAGGCCGGCGCTACGAGTTCGAGGCGAAAAACAGGTCCCTCACCGCGATCCACAAAAGACGCGGGGTGCGGGATGACATCCGGTAAGGTCCAGGCGAGTTGAGATAACAGCGCTTTGTACGCTACTGCGCTGGTACTGCGCCTGCCAGGAATAGGGTTAGGACTCGGTCGGCGTCGCCGCGACGGGCTACTTTGAACAGGACGTCCTGGCCGGGATGGAGCTTGGCCATTTCGGTTTTGTAGTCCGTCATGTTGGCAATGGGAACGTGGTTGATTTCGGTGATGACGTCGCCACGAACGAAGTCAACATCTTCGGCGAAGCTGGCCGGCTCGACTTCGGTGACTACCACTCCGTTGATTTTCCCCATGCCGAGTTTGTGCGAGAGGTCGGGGGTCAAGTCCTCCACGTGCAAACCGAACTGGCCCGGCGTGTCTTCCTTGTCGCGCTGATCTTCGGCGGCTTGCGCGGTCTGCGGGAAGATCTTCGAGCGGTCAGCGACGGTGAGAGCGACGTCCTTGGCCAACTTGTTGCGAATATAGCGAACTTGCACGGACTGGCCGATAGGAGTGTCCGCGATGGGATTCACGAGGTCGGCGCCGGTGTGAACGGCCTGGCCATTCACGTCGGTGATGACGTCACCAGGCTGCAATCCAGCTTTTTCGGCAGGGCTGCCGGGCTCGATGGCTTCGACGACGATGCCGTAGGGCGCGCCCAGTTCTTTCAGAAGGACTGGATTATTGCTGCGATCCTCCTGGAAAGTGATGCCGATCGAGCCGCGCGTGACTTTGCCCTTGGTAATCAGGTCGTTGTAAACCCGGATGACGGTGGTGGACGGAAGCGCGAAGCCAACGCCTTCGAAGCCGCGGCTACCGGTATAGATTGCGGTGTTGATGCCGATCACTTCACCGGCCATATTGACCAGCGGGCCGCCGGAATTCCCGGGGTTGATGGCGGCATCGGTCTGAATGAAGCGCTGAAATTGGTGGCCGACGTTTGAGCGGTCTTTCGCGCTGATGATTCCGGCGGTGACGGTGGAGTTCAGGCCGAACGGACTGCCGAACGCGAGAACCCAATCGCCGACTTGAACGCCGTCGGAATTGCCAAGCTTGGCGATGGGAAATTCGTGATCGGAGTCAATCTTGACGACGGCGAGATCCGTTTCTTTGTCAAAACCGATAACGCGGGCACTGTATTTAGTGGGGTCGCCGTCGAGCGCGACTTGAATCTTGGTGGCCTGGTCAATTACGTGATCGTTGGTTAGGACGAAGCCTTTTTTATCTACCAAAACGCCGGAGCCGAGGCTGCGTTCTGCGTCGGGGCTGTTGTCGGGCGAGTCAAAGAAGCGGTCGAAAAAGTCCTGAAAGGGGTCGCCAAAATCTTTGGGTTTCTTGGTACCGCCCTTGGGCTTTTCAATTATTTGAGTGGTGGAGATATTTACCACGGCCGGGCCAATTTTCTTGGAGATGCCGGTAAAGGAATTGGAAAGCGAAACTGGGTCAGGGACCACCAGCAGCGCGGCGCCGCTGGAAGTCTGTTCACGAGTGGCCTGCGCGTGGCCCGATAGCAGGGTCCCGACCATGATGCCAACGCCCAGCGTGAAGGCTACGAGGAGGGAGGCGAAAATCTTGCGGCGGCGCATCCAGGTGACCAATTCCAAGAACTCAATGCCCATCCTCGTGCTCCTTTGAAAATGGATCCGGTGGACCGCGGAGACCGACGCCGCGCGAAGTGCGCCGAGCCATGAGTATAGCACTCAATCCAAGGCCGAGAACGCCCGACAGGTATTAGGATGCTCACATAATCAAGTCGGGTGCGGCTAATTGAGGTGAGGAGCGCTGGGGCGACAGAACGTGTCGCGTGCCGCCGCCAGCATGGTCACGGGAACTTGAGATGGAGAAGGTCTGACTTTACCCCTTTGGTTCCGATGAGTCTTCCGGTGTGTCGAGGAACTCTGGCACGCGCAGGCCGTTGGGCGTGCCCACGCCCTCGTCCCAAGCGATGTTGTCGAGAGAGGTGTCCCCTGGAGTGCCATCGAGTTTTTTCTGAGCGCGACGTTCTGCTTTGGCGCGCGCTTTGTCTTGCCGTTTCATTTCCTTCTGCCGCTTCTTGAATGTTGTCGTCATTTGTATCCCCCGGTTGAGTGCCGACGATTTCGCATCGAGAAAGATGTGGATGCGTGTTGTTACCAGCGAGGCTCGCGCGGCTGGCGCGCGGTCTCGCGATAATCTTCATTGGAGAATCGTTCTTTGCCACGGCCTCCGCCGCCGCCGCGATTGCCGCCGCGGTCTCCGCCGCCCCCGCCGCGAGGACCTCGCGGTCCGCTTGATTCCTTGGGCCGCGCTTCGTTGACCTTTAAATTTCGTCCGCCAAAATCCTTACCGTCCAGCGCCGCGATGGCCTTGGTGGCCTCGTCGTCATTCTGCATTTCCACGAAACCGAAGCCGCGGGCGCGGCCGGTTTCGCGGTCGGTGGCCACATGAACGCGGGCAAGCTGGCCGAAGGGCTCGAAGAGCGCGCGAAGATCGGCAGCGGTGGTCTGGAAGCTCATATTGCCCACAAAAAGGTTCTTCATCCTATTTCTCCTGAGCGGCCCGCAATTGCTTCACAAAAATGACGCGCAGATACCCGGTCGAATTCGTTAGCCCGACGCTGATGAACAATGAATCGCGCTTGCTGGGACGCCAAACACGCTCAGGGAGGCAATCAGGCGCCAAAGAACTCGAAGAGCGGAAGGTTGATTATAACACGATTGCTGGCGGTTGTCGCGGGGGAGAAAAATCAAAAAATCAGGCACAGATGAACACTTATCTAACGCAGATAAGATCCGATTAAGTTCCCAGCGGGGCATGCCTCTCCGTCTCAAAAGGCGCGGCGCGCAGAGGCCGCTTCAAAACCATTTGCTGAACAAACTGCGGCACGCCAGGTGCGTTGCTTCTTCCGGCGAATTGGGACTAGTGTCCCGTCCCACATAACTATTGACAATATGGATTGGCCATGATTCAATCGGGTCATGTTTCCTACCGCCACCGCTCTTTCCGTTGATGACGTCGCCAAAGCGCAACTGGAATCGTTGGTCCGCTCTGGAACAACCCCGCAACGAGTGGCTCAGAAATGCCGGGTGATTCTGCTGGCCCAGGAAGGGATGTCCAATCATTCGATCGCCAAACAACTTGGCCTGTCGCGCCCGACGGTGATCGCCGCTCGGGCCACGTTTGGCACAGGCGGGGTGCAAGCGCTGACCGCGAAGCCGACGCGGAACCGGCCGCGCTGGACGCTGACCGCCGAGTTGGAGAAAAAGATTCTGGATACCACGCTCAAAACTAGGCCACCGGACGCGACGCAGTGGACCGTGCGAACGCTCGCCAAACACCTGCGCGTGTCGCGCATGATGGTGCATCGGGTTTGGCAGCGTTTCGATATTCAGCCCCACCGGGTCGAGAAATTCAAATTGTCCAACGATCCGCAGTTTGAGGAAAAGGTGCGCGACATCGCCGGTCTGTACCTGGACCCTCCGGAACGCGCTCTGGTGCTGTGTGTCGACGAAAAAAGCCAGATTCAGGCTCTGGACCGCACGGCTCCGATCCTGCCGTTGCGCCCGGGACTGCCGGAGCGCCAGACCCACGATTACAAACGCTACGGAACGACCACCCTATTTGCCGCCTTCAATATCTTGAACGGCAAGGTCATCGGCAGTTGCTTGCCGCGTCATCGCGGCAAAGAGTTCGCGAAGTTTCTCAATCAAGTGGAGAAGCAAGTCCCTCCCGACCTGGACGTGCACATCATTTTGGACAACTACAGCACGCACAAGAGCGCCACCGTAAAACGATGGCTAAACTCCCGAAAGCGCCGCCACTTCCATTTCCACTTCACCCCCACTAGCAGTTCTTGGCTCAATCAGGTGGAACGCTTCTTTGCCTTGATCACGGAACGTATGATCCGCCGTGGCACCTTCCGCAGCGTTGAAGAACTGGAACGCGCCATCTATGCGTGGCTTGCCAACTGGAATAACAAGCCCCACCCTTTCGTTTGGAAGGCCACGGCGGATGTCATTCTCGACAAGGTGCGCCGTTGCAAAGAATTAGCTGGGACACCACACTAGAATGCGCGCCATGTCCAACGAGCCGTTCCGCGTGGTTTCGCAGGCTAGCAAACACGAAGGGCAGAGCCTTTTGCTGCTCAAAGGTGCGTTCACCTCATCGTCTTCTGGGGCGTTCAATGAAGCTGTGGCCGCTACGGACTCGCCGCGAGTGATTGTGGATATGACGGATGTGCCGCTGGTGGATTCGATGGCGGTGGGTTCGCTGGTACGGGCATTCGTTTCCTGCCACAAATCAGGGCGCAAGCTGGCGCTCGTGGGTTTGAACCATCGGGTGTACAACGTGCTGCATCTAACCGGAGTTGCGCCGCTGTTTGACACATATACGACACTGGAAGACGCGGAAGCTGGTCTTTCACAATAGCGACAAAAGAAGCTCAAAATAAGAGCGGCACGAGGCCCGAATGAAAAGTATTGTTCTGATCGGCTCAACCGGGATGATTGGGCAGCGAATTCTGCACGAGGCACTCGAGCGCGGGCACGGGGTAACCGCGGTGATGCGCGACACATCGAGAACCGGCGAGCAGAGGCCCAACCTCGATTACCGCACGGGCGACATTTTCAAGCCGGACACGATCGCGGCCGCGGCTGTGGATCACGACGTGGTCGTGGATGCGTATGGTCCAGGCCAGACGGGCGATCCCAATCTGCTCGTGAAGGCCGCGCACGCCCTGATCGAGGCTTTGACGCGCATCGAGCCCATACGATTGATCGCCGTCAGCGGTGCGGGAAGTCTGGAGGTAAAGCCGGGACTCCAGCTCGTGGACACGCCGGACTTCCCTCCTGCGTGGAAAGCGATGGCGCTGGCTCATCGCGAAGCGCTGGACGTGTACGGCAAGGCGGGATTCGCGGGGTTTGATTGGACGGCAGTGAGTCCGCCGGCGCTGATCGAGCCAGGTGCGCGGACTCGGCACTATCGCACGGGCACCGATCAACTGATTGCTGACGACAAAGGCCAGAGCTATATCTCCGCCGAGGATTTCGCGGTCGCAGTGGTAGACGAAATCGAGAACCCCCGATTCAAGGGGCAGCGATTTGCCGTTGGATACTGAAGCAGATCGCGGCGTATTTCTTTCCGCCGAGTGGCGCGATCTGGTGATGTTGAATTATGAAGTTGATCCGGCCCTGCTGCGCGGGTACGTTCCGCGTGGGGTTGAACTGGACACGTTCAAAGGCAAGAGTTTCGTAAGCCTTGTGGGATTTCGGTTCCTGCGCGCCAAGCTTCTGGGCGTCCTCGCAGTTCCCTTCCATACGAATTTCGACGAAGTGAATCTCCGCTTCTACGTGCGCCGGCGTGAAGGCGAGGAAAATCGCCGAGGTGTTGTGTTTGTCCGCGAGTTGGTGCCGCGTTTCGCGATTGCGCGCCTGGCGAGACTTGCGTACGGCGAGAAGTACGATAGCTGCCCGATGCAGCACATGATTGTGCGAACGGGGACGGCGATTTCCGCCGCATATGCATGGCAGATCGAGGGCGAGCAGTTTCGGCTGGATGCGGAAGCTACCGGTGCTCCAGATTACGTCGCGGAGAATAGTCTCGACAATTTTATTACGGAACATTACTGGGGATATTCAGCGCACGCGCAAGGCGCGAGCATCGAATATCGCGTGTCGCATGACCGCTGGCGAATTTGGAGGACTGCGAAATCGACATTCGATGGAGATGCCACGGGTCTGTACGGGCTCAGTTTTGGCCAGGTATTGAGGCGGCCTCCGGATTCGGCGTTCATCGCCGAAGGCTCGCCGGTGGTGGTGCGCAAGGGCCGGCGAATCACATAGTCACAGAGACAGGATGCCTTCAGCGCGCGAAGCCGGGAACTGATTCATCGCGAACCGCTTACGATGAGAATACATGTTTCGATGTACTTGATAAGAGCGGAAAGTTGCGCGTAAACTACGCCTATCCAGCCTGACTGACCGGCCCCGTACGCGCCCGTGGGCGACAACTTTTTTGTGCAGGATGGGTTCTGTCATCTTCGAGCCGTCACGCTTCTCCGCGCGGAGTGGATGTGGATTGAGCGGAAGGCGCACCCGATGATTGATATGGGCTCCGCTCCCCAGCCAGGAAAGGTTGTCGCAGGCCCCCGAGGTTCCCGGCGACGCCCCAGCGCGCGCCCGGACCTCAGCCCCACGTGAAATGCTGGAGGAGAAATTGGAAATGCAGCCGGTTCCGGAGCCGTTTACTAACGCTCCTGAAATGAATGGCGAAGAACGAAGGCTGCGGGTACGACGCAGCCCCGCAGCGCTTACCTACGTAACCCTTGGCGAAAACAACGGCGGAATCCTCGCGAACATCAGCGAAACCGGGATGTCCGTCACGGCGGGCGAACCGCTGCGTGAGAATGTTTTCTCGCACGTGAGCTTCGAACTACCGCAATCGGACCGCTTGATTGAGACGCGCGCGGAAGTGGTGTGGACGTCAGAATCGAAAAAAGAAGCGGGTTTGCGGTTCGTGGATATGCGCGAGGAAACGCGCGAGGAGATCAGAAAGTGGATTTCTCGGCCGCGAAGAAACGGCAAGAAGGCTGAGCGGGCGGCAGGAGCCGCGTCCACCGATGAGGTCGAGAGCCGCCCGACGGTTGCTGCGACGGCCAACAACCCACCCGATACAAAGTCCGCCGAAAAATCGAACGGGCCGGCCCTTGACGTTGAGTTGCGCGACAAACCACGGGGACTGGCACCAACGACTTACGCGCCTGAGGCTTCGGCGGCCCCGATTTCAGCAGGCCAGCGCTCGGAGGCCCAAGACGCGGCGCCGCCCCAGCGCTCGGAAGGTCCTCGATTATCCGAAGCCGCTCTGCTGCAGCGGCTCGCGGCCACCGGATCCGGGCCGAAATCGTGGGCGTTCACGGCCGCGCAGCGAGCGGAGTTTGAGCGGCTGTTTCCATCTGAAATTCGCGGCGCTCATGCGCCCAAACCTGCCGCGCTGGAGATTGCTGCGCACAGTGAGCCGCTTGCTGAGCCTCAACCAGCCCTCGCGCCTAGTTTCGCTCCGCCGATCGCTGATACCGCGCCACAGCCCGTTCGCGCGGCCGCACAGGCGGACGTTGCGCCTGAGGTGGTAGACCCGCCACGGATGTGGAGGGCGACGCCCGCGATAGCGTCGCCGCCTCGAATGCCGGCACAATCGCTGTGGGATGCGCCGCCGCCGATGCTCGAGCCGATAATTGGCCGCGGTCTCGGGTCTTCTTATGCGGCGCAGGCGGCGGATTCGGCGGATGAAAGCCGGCCGAGAAGTTTGTGGTCTACCGCCATGCTGATCCTTTTGATCGTTGCCGCTTGTTTCGCACTGGGATTTGTGGCTGGGCCCGATCTGGTCCGTAACTGGCCGATTATGGAAGATGTGCGGCAGATCGTTCACGACAAGCTAAACCATGTAAAGGCTGTCGCGATCAAGGGCAGCAGCACCGCGCCTCCTGCTTCTTCAAATGACCTGGCGCCGACACCGAATACTTCGACGAAGGACCAGACGGTTGCCCCAGTGCAGCCCGCGCCCGCGGCGTCGTCGGCTGCTGCACCCATTGCGCCCGACACCACTGCTCCTCCTGCCGAAAATGCAGCACCGGGCGCGAATACACCGAACGCGAGTACGACCACCAACGTCACAGTAGCAAGCGACACAGCGCCACGAGACAAGGCGACAAGCGGCGACGACGGAAAATCCGATGAGGCGAACGCGAGCGCACCTCCTGCAGTGACCGCGAGCGCTCCGGCGCCCGCCGTGAAGGGGCACCGTTCACTGCCGCCGGAATCGACATCGAGTGCAGCGGAATCACCCGCCCCGGCGAAGGAGACGCCGGTCGAGAAATCGTATGTGCCTCCTGAAGTAAAAGCGGCACCAAGTGCCGCGGTGAATACGCCCCGTGATTTCGCGCCGCCAGCTGCATCAACGCGCCCTCGGGAGTCGTCAACGCCACCCAATAACAGTTCGGTGCCCAATAGCTCGACGCCGAACAATTCGACTCCCAACAGTTCGACGTCCGCGAAAGGGGCGAGCGCGCCGCCGACTCATCCGCCGACTCCGCCACCGTCTTACTTCCCCGTCGTCGCCCCAGCTGCCGGGAACGTTCCACGTTTAATCGAATTGCCCGAGGAGAAGGTGATCGACACGGCTGCGGTCGTGATTCACTCGCACCAGATTGTTTTTGTGCCAGCGGAGCCGGGCCCTGAATCGAGCCACAAGCTGGAGAAGTTGCAGATCGGCGACCGAACGATCAAGCTCGCGCCGACCTACCCTCCACAAGCCGTGCAAAAAGGTATGGGTGGAACCGTGCACTTGCGCGCTATTGTCGGCAAAGACGGAAGCGTGCAGGACGTGCGGCCCATCAACGGGCCAATATTGCTGATTCCCGCAGCCGTAGAAGCCATTCGTCAATGGCAATACCAACCGACCCTGCTCGATCAACAGCCAATCGAAATGCAGGAAGATTTCACCATCGAATTTCGGCCCCTCGGCGTGCAAGCTAAGCAATGATCAGGGGCTGATGACCACAGGAGGACAAAATGAGGGTGCAGCTCAGAATGGGTCCGTTGCTACTGGCGATACTGTGCTTGGCTGGAATCGGCATGGGCGCGACTGCGAGCCGCGCCGAGGATAGCGCGAAGAAAGCGACGCTCACGATCAACGCCTTAATGCAGTTGCCGGGAACGACAGTGGCTGCCGGCAGCTACGTTTTTAAACAATCAGGAGAGCAGGCGGGATGGAACATCGTGCAGGTATACAACCAGGATGAATCGTCGCTGGTTACTACCCTGCTTGCGTATCCCAACCCAACACTCTCGTCCAATGGTCGGACTATTCTGATCTATCCGCAAAGCACCGATGGCCGGACGCAAGTGATGGAAGCATTTTTCTTCGATAACGATCCGGTGGCGCAGCAATTAGCTTATCCCAAGAAGACCGCCGATGAGATTGGAGCGGCTAATCACGTGCGCGTGCCGACGACGGGGACTTCGGACGCGTATCCAAGCTCGCTGCCGTCGGCTTCCAGTTCGTGGTCCGCTCCGCTGAATCAGGACGCGGCGCAAACACCGGCGCAAACTTCATCAGAGGAACCCGCACCGAACGCGAGCACCTCGAAGAGTGAGCCCTTGCCGCAAACGGCTAGCCCTTTGCCTTTGATCGGCCTGATTGGATTGCTGGCGATCGTGGGAATTGTGGTGCTGCGGCGGATTTCGCGGGCGTCTTGAGCCGAGTAGTGAATGACTAGACGACTTCGATATACACGACAGCCCTGGTATACGCGAGAGTTCCCGTCCAAACGACAGCTCGCGCACGTGTGCCAGCTTCTGCACGCGCAAGCAGCGAGGTGGCTGCGGGAGCCGCTGCGGCCTTGGGATTTCCTGTGCGAAGTCGAATTGCGTTTACGGAGAATTCCCCGAAAGACGGTTTTACGGGTCGCGGAAGATTTCTTGTGGGTGGTGGCACTCGCCAGTATCGGATTCTGCTCGCTTGCGTATGGAAGCGCTGCGATTCATCAGGCAAGGCAGAAGGCGGTTCTCGAAGCGCTGCGGGCTAACGCTGCCGCTCCCGCATCGCTCGCTTCCGCGACACTGACCTCGAAGTCAAACGTGGCGAACGACTTTCTGCTCGGGTTGATTGAGATTCCGCGACTCGACACGGCTTCTGTTGTGGAAGAGGGCGTCGATACGTCGACTCTGTGGAAAGCGGTGGGCCATATTCCGGGCACGGCACTTCCTGGAGAACGGGGCAACGCAGTGCTGGCGGCGCATCGCGATACTTATTTTTCGGGGCTGCGCGATTTGACGGTAGGAGATCTGCTGAGTTTCAAATCGCCTACGGCAACTTACAGCTATCGCGTCGAGTCGACGCGGATCGTTGAGCCGGATGATGCTGAGGTGTTGAGACCTTCGAACGAGCCCACTTTGACGCTCGTTACTTGCTATCCCTTTCATTACATCGGAAACGCACCGCAGCGGTATGTGGTGACAGCGCGCCAAGAACAATAGCCGGCATCTGAATCCCAATAATTTTGCAGAGAGAAGAGTGCCCGTCGCGTCCCGAAAATCACGGGACTCCGCGGCCGCTACAAAACCCGTTCGTCGCGCGAGTCTTGTCGCGGGCAGCAAAACTGTGCTCATCCGCAGAGGGATTGGCGGATGATGACGGAATTGTTACAATAGGGCTTGGCTGGACGCATGACTCCGGCTCTCATCCGACGACCGGGACAAAGTTCCCCACAGGCAGGACACCAAACGAATGGCTGCTCGCACGCTTTATGAAAAGATTTGGGATGCCCATGTGGTGCGCGAAGAACCCGGGCAACCCTCCCTGATTTACATCGACCGACATTTAATTCATGAAGGCACTTCCCCGCAGGCGTTTGCCGGCCTGAAAGCGGCAGGGCGCACAGTGCGCCGCCCGGAATTGACGTTCGCTGTCATGGACCACTCCGTTTCAACCAAGAACCGGCTGCTGCCGGTAGTCGACGCCGACGCGCGTGGGCAATTCGAAGCGCTGACGCGGAATTGCGAAGAGTTTGGCGTGCATTTGTTCGACATGCACAGCAAGAATCAGGGCATCGTGCATATCATCGGGCCGGAGCTGGGAATCACGCAGCCGGGGCAGACGATTGTCTGCGGCGACAGCCACACTTCCACGCATGGCGCATTCGGGGCGCTCGCTTTCGGAATCGGGACCAGCGAAATCGAGCACGTGTTGGCGACGCAATGCCTGACGCAATTCAAATCGAAGACTGCGAAGGTGGACATTCAAGGCAAGCGGCCGCGAGGAGTGACCGCGAAGGACATCATTCTTGCGGTGATCGGCAAGATCGGGATCGCCGGCGGTACTGGGTACGTTTTCGAATATACAGGCGAAGCCGTGCGCGGGCTTTCGATGGAAGGGCGCATGACGATGTGCAATATGTCCATCGAAGGCGGGGCGCGGGCGGGAATGGTGGCGCCGGACGACACGACTTTTGCGTACCTCGAAGGAAGGCCGTTCGTCCCGCGCGGCAAGGAATTTCAGGACGCGGTGGATTTCTGGAAAACGCTGCCGACGGATCCGGGCGCGAAATACGATGACACAATCACGCTGAACTCGCGTGATTTAGCGCCCATGGTAACCTGGGGAACAAATCCTGGCATGGTGACGCAAGTTTCCGATCGCGTGCCGGACCCGGCTTCGTTCAACGATCCTGTGGATCGCGAGGCGGCTTCGCGGGCGTTGGTTTACATGGATTTGAAGCCGGGCACCGCGATTGAAGATATTTCGCTGGACCGCGTGTTCATCGGATCATGCACCAATTCGCGGCTGGAGGATTTGCGCGCAGCGGCGAAAGTGGTCGCTGGAAAGCACGTGGCGAAGTCGCTGAAGCAGGCGCTTGTCGTGCCCGGGTCGCGCGTGGTGAAGGCCGAGGCGGAGTCCGAGGGACTGGACAAAGTTTTCCGCGATGCCGGTTTCGAATGGCGCGATGCGGGTTGTAGCATGTGCATTGGGATGAATGATGACGTGCTTTTGAGCGGCGAGCGCTCCGCGAGCACTTCGAATCGCAATTTCGAAGGGCGGCAAGGCAAGGGCGGGCGGACGCACCTGGTGAGTCCGATGATGGCGGCAGCGGCGGCTATCGAAGGCCATTTCGTGGACATCCGCAAATGGAATAACGTGGAGGGAGCCGAGTGATGGAACCCTTCATCAAGCATACAGGACTGGTGGCACCGATGGACCGGGTGAACGTTGACACCGACCAGATGGTGCCGAAGCAGTTTTTGAAATTGCAGACGCGTCAAGGTTATGGACGCGTGCTTTTTTATGATTGGCGCTATTTGCCGCTGGAAAAGCCGAATCCGGACTTTGTGTTGAATGCGCCGCGGTATAAGGGTGCTTCCGTGATTCTGGCGCGCGCGAATTTCGGGTGCGGATCGAGCCGCGAACATGCGCCTTGGGCGATTCTGGATTACGGTTTCCGCACGATTCTAGCACCCAGCTACGCGGACATTTTTTACAATAATTGCTTCAAGAATGGCATCTTGCCGGTGACCTTATCGAACGAGCAGATGGATGGGCTTTTTGCGCGAACTGAGAAGAATGTCGGTTATCGGCTGACCGTGGATTTGGAAGAGCAGATTGTGACAGATGAGCAGGGTTTGCGGTATGAGTTTGAGATTGATCCGTTTCGGCGGGATTGTTTGTTGAAGGGTTTGGATGATATTGGGCTTACCTTGGTGCACGAACCTCTTATTTCTGCGTTTGAAGAAAAGAATATGCGCCATCCGGTGATGTATGAGCAGGTGGACGTGAAGTTTCACAAGGACCCAGCGCGGCATAACTAGGGTCCTACCGAAGGTTCCAGGCAAAAATCAAAAACCGAAAAGCCGGCGGGACGCCGGCGCTATGGCATCGCTGTTCGCGCGGCGTCTGTCTAATTGTTCGCGTGGGCAAGGCGGGGGCACGCCCCCGCACTCCAAATGTTCGCGCTGGGCGGCTGACGCCGACGGCACACTGAAGTGCGCCGCTACAAATGCGGTGTAACACACGGCGCAGGAGTGCGGAACATTTCCGCACTCCTGCCGCAGAGCAATTGAGATCGCGCCGCCTACTACCCTGCGGCTTCGCTGGTAGCTTTTTGTTTGTCGCGCAGGACGGCCTTGCGGCTTAGGCGGATTTTGTTGCCTTCGATGGCCAGGACTTTCACCAGTATCTGGTCGCCTTCTTTCAATTCATCGCGAACTGCGCGGATGCGAGCTTCGGCGATTTCACTGATGTGCAGCAGCCCGTCGGTGCCGGGGAAAATCTCGACGAAGGCGCCGAAATCCGCGATGCGGACCACCGTGCCGAGATAGGTCTTGCCGATTTCGGCCGTGGCGGTTACGTCGCGAATCATCTTCAATGCCTCTTCGGCGGATTTTCCGCTGGATGCGAAGACGTGAACCTTGCCGTCGTCCATCACGTCAATCTTCACGCCCGTGGCTTCGATGATGCCGCGGATTTTCTTGCCGCCCGGACCGATCAGGTCGCGGATCTTGTCCGTGGGAATATTCAGCATGAAGAGGTGCGGAGCATAGGTGGAAATTTCGGCGCGGCCTGCCGGGAGCGTCTTGTCCATGATGTCAAGGATTTCCAGGCGCGCCTTGCGGGCCTGGGCCAGGGCTTCGCGCATCATGGCGATGCTGACGCCGGAGACCTTGATATCCATCTGTAACGCCGTGATTCCCTGCCGCGTGCCGGCAACTTTGAAATCCATGTCGCCGTAGTGATCTTCGGCGCCGGCGATATCAGTGAGGATCGCGTATTTATCGCCTTCGACCACGAGTCCCATCGCAATTCCGGCGCAGGCGGCTTTGAGCGGCACGCCCGCGTCCATCAGAGCGAGTGAGCCGCCACAAACTGTGGCCATCGACGACGAGCCGTTGGATTCGAGAATGTCCGAAACACAGCGGACTGCGTAGGGAAAATCGCTGTCCGGCGGAAGCAAATTCGCGAGCGCGCGTTCAGCGAGCGCGCCGTGGCCGATTTCGCGTCGTCCTGGACCGCGCAGGAATTTCACTTCGCCGACGGAGAACGGCGGGAAATTGTAATGCAGCATGAAGCGCTTGAAAGTGTCCTGCTCGAACAGCAGATCCTGTCGCTGCATGTCTTCTTTCGTACCGAGCGTGCAAGTGGAAAGCGATTGCGTTTCGCCGCGAGTGAAAAGCGCCGAACCGTGGGCGCGAGGGAGAACGCCGGTCTCGCAGGTGATTTCGCGGACCCGATCGAAGGCTCGAGCATCCGGCCGGCGGCGACGGATGAGCATGTCGTCGCGGAAAATGCGTTCGCGCAGGCGCTCGAAAGCCCGGGTGGCGAGCTTTCGCTTCTCGGTGTCTTCTTCAGAAATCGCCGCGATGATTTCGGCTTTGATGGCATCTATGCGGCTGTAGCTCTCGGATTTCGGATACTTGGCCGTGTCGCAGGCGTCGCGGAGTTGTTCTTCATATTGCTGCTTGATCTGCTTGTAGAGGTTGTCGTCGAACGCGGGTGGATTCACCGGAACCTTCACAGGCTTCACTCTGTCGTGCAGCTCGCGGATGGCGGCGACGATCTTTTTGATTTCCGCGTGACCGAACTGAAGTGCGTCGGCGACGGCATCTTCGGAAACCTCGAGCGCGCCGGATTCCACCATCACGATGGCCTCTTCGGAGCCGGCGACGACGATGTTCAGCGTGCTGGTTTTCTGCTCGGCGACGGTAGGATTCACGACCAGCTTGCCGTCCAGCATTCCAACGCGAACCGCGGCGATAGGAGTGGTAAACGGAATCTTCGAAATATAGAGCGCGGCAGACGCAGCGGTGACGCCGATGACATCGGGATCATTTTCGCTATCGGCGGAAAGCACCATGGAAACAATTTGCGTTTCGTTGGACCAACCTTCCGGGAACAGCGGACGCAGCGGGCGATCGGTCAAGCGCGAGGTGAGGACTTCCTTCTCGGAAGGGCGGCCTTCGCGCTTGAAAAAACCGCCAGGAATTTTGCCCGCGGAATAGGTGTACTCGCGGTAGTCTACGGTGAGCGGCAGAAAATCTTTTTCAGCTGACTTGCTGTCCATGCAGGCGGTGGCCAAAACCACCGTATCACCGTAACGCGCCACGACGGCGCCGTGCGCTTGACGAGCCATCTTGCCCGTCTCGAAGCTGAGCTTTCTTCCGCCTACTTCCAAACTAACTTGTTCAAACATTACTTCACATCCTTTTGACCCCGTTCGCGGGGACGTAATTCAGATACGAGAGAAAACTCTCGGGAAATTCCTCGAAGGAAGACAGGAGAGAAAAAGCGGAGCGGAAATTTATGCAGCAAGCGACTCGGCGCGGTTACCAGCGGTAGCCACGATCCCTGGCGGCCGCGTGTCGCCTGGAAGCTCTGTTTTGGGCGGAGAAGACTCGCGCGGTTGGAACAAACGTTCAGGAAATCCGTGTTACTTGCGCAAGCTGAGTCGTTCCACAATCTCGCGGTACCGATCCGGGTCGCGGCGGTTCAGATAGTCCAGCAGCCGCCGACGCTTGTTGACCATCATGATCAACCCGCGGCGCGAGGCGTGATCTTTTGCGTGGGACTTAAGGTGAGTGGTCAGGTAGCTGATGCGTTCGCTCAATAAAGCAATCTGCACTTCCGGAGAACCTGTATCTTTTGTGTGGACCCGGAACTGTTCGATCAATGCCGCTTTGGCTGCGCTCAACTCGACCCCCTCCCTGAAACGTCGTACCCTGCTCTATGCTCTTGTCTTTTCTTCGACATTGAAATGCTAGCATAGAGCCATACCATCGCAAAGGGATTTTCCACATGTGACGGCCCGTAGACGCGCTTAGGAGTTTTGCGGCGGTGGGCCGACAGAGCTAGCTCGCCGACCTTGCCGCGTGGACCAAGCCGCGCGTACGGATGAAGCTGATGGTAAATAGCACGGCGAATATCCAATCCGCCATACCGATTCGAAAGGAAGACGCCGGGATGCGTTGCTGATGGTGCAAGACGATTAGCGCTATGCCGTAGGAGATTTTCTCGAGAATTGACGGGAGCATCATCGGGCGGTAGCGGATGGGATCGCGCGCCAGAAAAAGGAAGAGCACCTGCCAGGCCAACGCCGTGCCGACGAACCCGTAAAGGAACGCCGGGTGATTGAGCGGCGGAGGCGTCACCCGTCCGATAACGCCTTCCATAAAATAGAGCGGGGTGATTACGATCAGGCCATAGATTCCGGCGACCAGAAAAACCCAGCGCGTGAATTTCATTGTTATTTTTTGGCGCTCAGGGCTTTTGCGATTTGATCAGCGACAGGAATTCGTCGCGGGTCTGCTTGTTTTCGCGGAAGGCGCCGAGCATCGCGCTCGTAGTTGTAGTGGAATTTTGCTTTTCCACTCCGCGCATCACCATGCAGAGATGCCGCGCCTCGACGATGACTCCGACACCTTGGGGGCTGAGTTTTTCCTGGATGGCGTTGGCAATCTGGCTGGTCAGTCGCTCCTGAATCTGCAGGCGCCGGGCGTACATGTTGACGAGCCTCGCCATTTTGCTGAGGCCGACGACTTTTTTATCGGGGATGTAGGCGATGTGGCATTGGCCGAAGAACGGAAGCAGGTGGTGTTCGCAGAGGCTGTAAAGTTCAATATCCTTTACGACGACCATTTCGTCGTAGCACACGCTGAACATCGCACCGTTGAGCAGTTTTTCGCGGTCCTGGCGATAGCCGCTGGTGAGAAAGCGCAGGGCTTTCTCGAAACGCTCGGGCGTGCGGCGGAGGCCTTCGCGATCGGGATTTTCACCGAGATGGATCAGCATTTCGCGGACGAGCTCCGCGATTTTTCCGTGCCCGGTCTCTGATACGAGGATTTCCGAAGTTTCACCCATGTTCGATTTGCTCCTCATGCTGCGTTCCTATTAAATCGCGCGCCTCTAATGTCCGGGCACGGCATGCCGTGTCGCTTACGATGCAGTTTCGCGCGCGATTTCAAAGCTGTTCTTGCTGGTCTCCTCGATGCGCACCCGTTCGAGGCGCGCGGCTGGAAACTTTTCCAGACGACGGAAGATCTCGCGGCACACGTTCTCGGTTGTGGGCACGAGCGACTGAAACTCCGCGACTTCTTCGTTGAGATACTTGTGGTCGAAGGGCTCGATGACTTCTCTTTCGACGAACGGATCGAGCTCGCCGAGATTTGTGATCATTCCCGTGGCCGAATCCAGCGGACCCGTGACGGTGACTTCGAGCGCGTAGTTATGGCCGTGTCCGTAAGGGCTATTGCACTTGCCGTAGATGCGGCGATTCTCGGCTTCGCTGAATTGCGGCGTGTCCAAGCGGTGCGAAGCGGAGAAACGATAGCGCCGCGTAAGGGCGAGGTTCATTTTCGGCTCCCGGTGCCGTTCGTCGAAGCGGCTGTGCAATCTACAAAAAGATCGGGCGATTCGTACAGGCGAATGCGGTCGAGTTTGCCTGCCGTGATTTTTGGCTCGAGCAGCTTCCAAATCACGGCGGCGATATTTTCGCAGGTCGGAATCAGCCCTGCGAGCTCGGGTACTTCGTAATTCAAGTGGCGATGGTCCATGCGGTCCATCACTTCGTGCTGAAGGATTTCTTTCAATTCCTTAAGGTCGAGAACCATGCCGGTAGCGGGATCGGGCTCGCCCGCGATGGTTACTTCCAGGGTGTAGTTGTGGCCGTGCCCGTGGGGATTATTGCACTTGCCGAAGACGCGGCGATTCTCTTCGGCCGAGAAAATCGGGTTGTGGTAAAAGTGCGCGGCCGAGAATTCGATTTTGCGGGTGATGCGGATCATTGCGTCCTTTTTTGAACTCAAAATCACCACAGATAAAACCGTAAAACGCCATAGATACTAAAGACGAATCACGCTCCAGAACCCTTCACTATGAACTCTTGCTTTTTCCATTGCGCTTGATTTTATCGGTGTTCATCTGTGGTGCCTTTGATTCTCCCGGCTAAGCCCCCGGATGAACTTTTGCAGGATAGCTCCGGCCCTTCCAGACGACCTGGCCGCGGGTGTTCTTCCACCATGAAGCGATCAGGGCAGCGGTATACAGACATACAGCCGGGACGTAATATTTGATGAATGAAAAGGGGTAGAGATTCTTATAAAGGTCCGCGCCGTAGCGAACGCTGCGCCCCAGAAGCGCGATCAACACGAATAGCGCGAAGAACCACGGTGGGTCGGCCCGCGTTCGCAGCAGGACGGTCCAGACGATAAGCAGAAGGCCGAACTCCAGCCAGGGCAGGACTTCGGAAAGCTCGACGAGAAGCGAGACGGGGTTGCCGCCGATCAGCGGGTAGAGATTCTTGGTCCAGCCCTGCCACATGGCGGGAAAGCTGCGGTACATGCGCGTGCCTACGATGCCTATGGGAGCCGTGAAATAGATTGCGTAGCCGTACTGCTTCAATCGTCGCGCGAGCGCGACGTCTTCGAGTATCTCACCAGCAATAGCGGTGTGCCCGCCGACCTGCTCGTAGGCGTCACGGAGGACCATCAGGAATTGGCCGTTGGCCGCGGCTTCAGGCCGGGCTGGATCGTTCACTTGCGCGTACGAAAATTTCGCGCCCAGCCGACAATAGACGAAGGGAATGAGAGCGCGCTCCCAGAAAGAGCCTAATTCCTGCTCGGGTGAATAGGAGACCAGGACCGCGTTGCGATCCACTGCATCGTTCAAGGCCCGGCGCGTGGAACCCGGCATGTGATAAGTGTCCGCATCGGTGAAAAGCAGCCAATCGCCCTGCGCCGCAGCGGCGCCCAGTGCGACGGCATAGTTCTTGCCGACCCACCCGGGTGGCAGCGCGTCTGTGTCAAGGATTTTCAATTTTGGGATGCGCGCGGCAAACTCCGCTAGGATAGCGGCAGTGTTATCCGTGGACTGATCATTGACGACGATCACTTCTTCGACTTCCGGCTGTGCGGCCACGGACTCGACAGCGCGCGCGATGGACGCTTCTTCGTTGCGAGCCGGAATGATGGCGGAGACCATGATTTATTGTATGACGCGATTCGAGAGGCTGGCTTCAGGGGCCGAAGCTCCGCCTCCCTTTTTCCAAGAAGCCGGGGATTCTGGCTCGTTTAGGAGATGGCCCGCGGCTATCAGCCTTGCCATTCTGACAGCTTAGTTTCCTCCGGGACGTTTGTCGGGCTCGAGAACTCGATTTTGTATCCGTCGGGGTCCGAAAGCGGCGTGACCCACATTCCGTTTCCAACAAACGGTTCGGTTGCGCGAATTCCCCGCGAAGTGGCGCTTCGATAGATCGCCAGGGCATCCTTGCATTGAAAGCAAATTGAAACTCCCTCGCCTACTTTCGCCGCGGGCACCCACGAATCATGCCCTTCCTTGCGGAATTCTTGCAGCATGAGGGCCGCCCCGCCGAGTTGCAGCCAGCACCAGCGCAGCTTGCCTTCGTCAATCCATTTGTTGGTCATTTGGAAGCCGAGGCCGTCCACGTAGTAGCGAATAGATTTTTCGATGCTCGACACGCGGAAAAATGGGACGGCTTGCTGGACGTTTGCTTCGGTTTTTGGTTCGACATTCATTGTTCGATCTCTCGCGCCAGGAACTCAATCGAACGGCTGCGAGCCCGGTAAACTGCTCGCTTTCGGTTCGCGGATGCCTTTATTATAGGGTGCTTGGACAAAGGATTGATACGGAAACTGAATACTGGGCTGGTGCTCGCGTTCATCGTGGGCCTGCTCTTCCTGTTCGCGCATCCCGATTATCGGCAGGGCGAAGCGAGCATGCGCGGAACGCCGGCTAAAGACTTCGCGTTCACGCTGGATGGCAAGCCGGCGCATCTATCCGATCTTCGCGGCAAAGTGGTGTTGCTGAATTTTTGGGCCACCTGGTGTCCGCCTTGCGTGGATGAGACGCCGTCGCTGATCCAATTGCAACGGCAGATTGCACCGCGCGGCGGATTGGTGCTGGGCGTCAGCTTGGACGATGACCAGCAGGCCTACGACGATTTCCTCAAGGCGTATCAGATTAACTTCCCTACCTATCGCGACACCTCGAAGCAGATTCCACTGCAGTACGGCACGACGATGTATCCGGATACATACGTGATTGATCGCAAGGGACGCGTGGACCGGAAGATCGTGGGGCCGCAGGAATGGACTGGGTCGGAGATGACTACGTATATTGATTCGCTGCTCGACGCGAAGTAGCGTTTCTGCTTTTCCCCGCGTTTGTCGAGTTTTACCGAAGGCCCGCGCTACGCGGCGGTGCGTGGTGCGGCTGCAACCGATGGCGATCTGAAGACCGCCGCTACAAACACTCTCTACGTAGTTCTGTGATAAGAGCTTTTCGCGCTGTGCAGTGGTGGCTTCTTACAGGCGTCCTGGGTTGACAATCGGCTCTAACTATCGCATTATACCCCTGGGGGGTATATGATGACTGCTCCAAAGGTCAAAGCTTCCAAACAACCGGCGGGACGCCGACGTTACGCTCCGTCGCTGAAAGACCAGAGGGCTGCTTGTGGATGCGAGTTGCACAGCGGTGCGCGGAAGGCGGCGGGCGTGAGCCCTGAAATCAAGTCAGCCAATCTAAAGAGATTGAAGCGGATCGAGGGTCAGGTGCGGGGTCTCGCGCGCATGGTGGAACAGGATCGCTACTGCCCCGACATCATGGTGCAGATTTCTTCTGTGCAGGAGGCGCTGCGCGCCGTCGGGCGCGGACTGATGCGCAATCACCTGCGGCACTGCGCCTCGCAGGCGATACGTAACGGTAATCCAGCGAAGGCCGAAGCTACTTACGACGAACTAATGAAATTGATTTACACGCACGCGCGATGAATTGTGACCGTATGAGAAGCGGTGAAATGAGGCGAGACAGTGGAACGTGATCCAGTTTGTGGGATGACAGTGTTCCCCGAACGCGCAGAGGCGCGCGCGGAACATTCCGGGAAGACATTCTATTTTTGCTGCGGGGGCTGCGCGAACAAATTTCGCGCGAAGCCGGAGAAGTATTTGAGCGCGAAGGCGCCAGTCGGGTTGAATCATGACGCTGCACTTGTGCAATTGGGCGGTGTGAAAAGCGCCGCAGGTATGCCGTCTGCCGACCGCGCTGAAGCCGCTTCCGTTGCGGTGCGAGCGCCGATCATTACGGCAGAAAGGGCGCGTCCGCTTGAAACCTCCCGCACGAAACCGGTGGCTTCGGCGAATGATTACACCTGCCCGATGGATCCAGAGGTTCAGCAAGAGCACCCGGGAGCGTGTCCGAAGTGTGGGATGGCGCTGGAGCGGTTGCTGCCAGCGGTTGGCGGGACGCGGGTCGAGTACACCTGTCCGATGCATCCAGAGATTGTGCGGTCCGAGCCTGGGTCATGCCCCATTTGTGGGATGGCGCTTGAACCGCGCACGGCCACGATAGCTGAGGAAGAAAATCCTGAACTCGTTGCGATGACGCGACGATTTTGGGTGAGCGTAGCGTTGACGATCCCCGTGATTGTGCTGGGAATGTCTGACCTGATCCCCGGCCAGCGCCTGCAACACTTTTTATCCAGCGCGATTGGCTGGATCGAGTTCGTTCTGGCGACGCCGGTCGTGCTCTGGGGGGGCTGGCCGTTCTTCGAGCGCGGTTGGGCTTCGTTGGTTAATCGCAGCCTGAATATGTTCACGCTGATTGCGTTGGGGACCGGGACCGCGTTTCTGTACAGCGTGACTGCCGTGCTGTTTCCACAGATATTTCCCCCGACGTTTCGCGGGATGAATGGCGAGGTGCCGGTTTACTTCGAGGCTGCTGCAGCGATTACGACTCTAGTGCTACTGGGGCAGGTATTGGAATTGCGCGCACGCAGTAGGACGTCCGTCGCCATTCGCGCGCTGCTGCAATTGTCACCGAAAAATGCGCGGCTAGTGCGCGCCGACGGCACGGAGATAGATGTTCCGGTCGAAGATATTCAGGCGGTAGACGTGGTGCGTGTACGGCCCGGCGAAAAAGTTCCGGTGGACGGGGTGGTCATCGATGGCGAGAGTTCCGTCGACGAATCGCTCATGACCGGTGAACCGATACCCGTTGAAAAAAGTGCCGGTGCGCGAGTGATCGGCGGCACCGTGAACGGCACGGGAAGCTTCATCATGCGCGCAGAGCGCGTGGGAAGCGAAACGTTGCTGGCGCAGATCGTGCGGATGGTCAGTGAGGCGCAGCGCAGTCGCGCGCCAGTGCAAAAACTAGCGGACCGAGTGGCTGGATATTTTGTTCCGACGGTGGTGCTGGTCGCAGTGTTGACGTTCGTTGTGTGGGCACTGTTCGGGCCGCAGCCAAGGATGGCGCACGCTCTGCTGAACGCCGTTGCGGTGCTGATTATCGCGTGCCCTTGCGCGCTCGGCCTGGCAACTCCGATGGCGATCATGGTGGGAACTGGACGTGGCGCATTGGCCGGAATTTTGGTGAAGAATGCGGAAGCGCTCGAGACGCTGGAAAAAGTGGATACGGTCGTCGTGGACAAAACGGGAACGCTGACCCAAGGACGTCCGCGGGTGGTGGCCGTAATCCCCGCAGAAGGATGGAACGAACTGCAAGTCTTGGAGATCGCCGCAACGCTGGAGCGTGCGAGCGAACATCCTCTGGCCGCTGCGATTCTTGACGGCGCGAAACAGCGCGGCGTCGCGCTGCGTGAAATCAGCGAATTTCAATCGCGAACCGGGAAGGGCGTGCTGGGCACGGTGGACGGACACCTGGCGGCTTTGGGAAATCGCGCGCTGTTCTCGGAATTTAATATTCCCGTCGGGCCGCTGGAAGAAAAAGCTGGCCAAATGGAGGCGGACGGCCAGACAGCGATGTTCGTCGCATCCGAAGGACGCGCGATTGCCTTAATCGGCGTAGCGGATCCGATCAAGCCCACCACGCAAGAAGCCATGGAGCGGTTGCACAAGGGCGGGATGCAGATGGTGATGCTTACGGGAGACAGCCGCGCGACCGGGGACGTCGTTGCACGCAAACTGGGGATAGACAAAGTTTTTGCTGGAGTGCTGCCCGACCAAAAGGCTGACGTCATAAAGACTCTGCAAGCCGAGGGGCACGTGGTGGCCATGGCGGGCGACGGCGTCAATGATGCGCCGGCGTTGTCGCAAGCCGATGTAGGAATCGCGATGGGAACAGGCACCGACGTGGCGATTGCGAGCGCGGGCATCACATTGCTGCACGGAGATCTTCGCGGAGTGGCGCGCGCCCGTGCGCTGAGTCGCGCGACGATGCGCAACATTCGGCAGAATCTATTTTTTGCTTTTGTTTACAACGCGCTGGGCGTGCCCATCGCGGCTGGCGTGCTGTATCCATTTCTTGGATTATTGCTTAGTCCTGTCGTGGCGAGCGCGGCGATGACGTTCAGTTCTGTGTCGGTGATCGCAAATGCCCTGCGGCTGCGGCACGTGAATTTATGATCGGTTATGCAATACCGAGGCCGTGTAGCTGATATAATCCCGCGCATGACACAGATGACGGTGACCTACGAACTTCAAGGCAAGCTCAAGCCCGAACAATTCCGCGCGCTGGGTGAGTTTGCCAACACCTACGGCCTGCGCGGATTTCATCTCGATGAGAAGACAAATCAACTACACATTGAGTACGACGCTTCACGGCTGCAAAACAACATAGTGGAGCATGTGCTGCGCCAGGCGAGGATTCCCGTCCTGCGAAAATTAGAACCGGTAAACAATTAGCAAGCCGCCGGCGATCGCGATCACGTCCTCTAGTGGAGCGATCCAAACGTCCCTCAAGTGGAGCGCTCGGACGATTTTGTCGCGAACGCCATGCCCGCCAAACGCTCCAAAGATCGCTCCAATCGCGCCGAAGAGCGCTCCGAACGCGAGGGAATGAGTCCCGACGCCCAGAGCCGCTCCAGAAAGCGCTCCCAGCGCAACCCGAGCGGTCAACAACCCTAGAGTCGTGCGAATGGGCGCATCCGGGTGTTTGTCGGTAGCCAACTCGACCAGAGCAAGGATGCTAAAGATCACCGCAATCGTGGTAGCTGCCATGAACGATAGTCGCGACCCGTGGAGACTGATCCAGCCGAAATGAGCAGCCCAACAGACCACGGCTGGCGCAGTCAGCGAGCGCAAACCTGCAATTACGCCAATGCAAAACGCCAAAGCCAAAATCGATGAGGTGTTCATGGCGGCGAAGCTACCACGGAAAAGTACAGCGAATTGATTGTAAAAATGGATCAGGACTAATCAAAAAAGGAAGGGCTCCTGCTTGGGATCGGGAGCCCCAAAGCCCGCGTTCGGTTGATTCAGCCTAGGCGAGACCGAATCATGGAGTCATCCCTCCAGGTTCCCTCTCAGAGGCAGGTGGGAACGACCCATACCATCCTGTAAGTGGGCCCCTCCCCCCCCCACGTACCGGACGCAATACTGGTGGGGCGTCCCGGTTTGAATTTGAGGGCTCGTTGTTTCACTCAGTAGGCCTACTGCGTAGCAGTGCGCGCGGTCGCCTGCGTTTCCGCTAGCGCGGTGGCCATGCTTCTCAGAGCCAAGCACACTGCATCCATTCGAATAAGATCCTGCAACGGAACATCCCGAAAAGCCTCAGCGTCGCGGAGCTTTGCGACCTTGGCGTCGAGAGAACGCATCGCGCGTGGCAAGTCAGTCCCCGCCGAGTCGGGAAGCTCTTTGGTCAATATCCCTTCGGCAAGTCGGCTCAAACACTGCTCGATTCCGGCGGAGACCTCACCGAGCTCGGGGTCTATTTTCACCGGCAGCTCGTTCTTGAGGGCCCCTTCGGTGGCGACGTCCAGGGCATCAATTAACCGGATGATTCGCTCTGCGTGCGAGGTCAACGCGGCCAAGATCTTGGGCTTATGTGACCTCATCGGTTTTTCGTACATAGCTTGCTCTTCGAGATCTTCGTTATGACGCATCGTGGTGTTCAGTTTCAGGCGCAACTGTTCGATGTCTTCGAAGACTTGGCCCCGGTAACGCGCCATCATGGCAACGAACAGGGAGTTCAGTTGCAAGTAAGCCTCGGCTAGACCCGTCCTGAGATTGTCGAGCGCTGAAGAGGGCCACATCACTTTGGCAACCACCAGCGCAACGATGATGCCAAAGGATACTTCCAGAAAACGATGAATGCCGGGAGCCCAAGGGCGTCCGGGATGGAAGATCAGCATGATGATCGCGACGGTTGTGGCCGCTACGCGCAACCCGGCCTGGAGGCGCAGCACCGAACACAAAATGACCGTGACGAATACCGCCACACCAAACACTACGAGGCTCTGTCCAAAGAAGGCAACGAACGGCATTGCCACGGCCGCACCGATGGCCGTGGCGGCGACGCGAACCCAGGACTCCTTGATCGCAGCTCCCAAACTCGCTTGCAAGACGATCATGGCTGTGATCGCTGCCCAGTAGCCCTCCGGCAGGCCGAGAAATCGGGAAAAGTACATGGCCACAACGCCTGCGGTAGCGGTCTGGACAGCTTGCTGGATATGGGTTGAGGTGAGCTTCAAGTTTGTACTAGCCGATTCTACACGGGAAGTGCATCCCATGTGGGGGCTAGCCGAGAGTTCGTTGCTGGGTGATGAAAAGGCGAAGCTCGTCGGATCACTGCATGCCCATATGGCACATATAGATAGGAGAAGTCCGTACTTGTGCAAAGTGTTGCATAGTGAGAAAAGCGCAGCCAGAGGGCTCGGCAATACGCATTAGAAATACATGAGTTACCGTATGAAGAACGCGCAGAACTCTGGCCTTAGACGTGCTGGGATACCGATGGTTGTAATTGCGCGGAGGTGCGCGGGTGAAATTCACACGAATCGTGGGTCTGGTCGTTCTGCTTGGATGTAGCGCAGTTGTTGCACATGCGGATGGGGGAAGCGATCCGACGGTAAAGGTGAACAAGTTCCCTGATCCGACGTGTCCTCCGGCTGAGGGCGCCAACTATACTTGCTTCGCGACAAACTCTGCCGGCAATCCGCTGTTCATCCCCTCCAACAACGTAGTAGCAAATTATGTGTGGGACGGCGTGAGCGCGTTGACGACTCTTTACGTCGAATTTCCGTTTATTCCGGGTGACAGCTACACTTGCACTTCGAACCTATTTCTCAATTGCTCGGTGCAGGAACCGGCTGTCAATCAAGCGAGTGACATTGAGTTTGTCTTCAGCGGGGGATCGATCGCGCCTTGCACAGCCGCTGGAGATTGCACTGGAGTTTCGACCGTGGTTGCGCCTGAGCCGAGTTCAGCCTTGCTGCTATTCGCCGGGCTGATTTGCTTGCTGGTTTTGGCGAGGAAGCGGCTGATGAATCAGAGCTCCAGCGCAGCACGCGAACTCTCGGCGTAATTGCGGGGTTCGAATCTCGGAATCGACAACGACGATGCCCTGAGGCGTTCCGTCAAGGTGCGGAACGCCTTTTTTTGGTTTGGAGCCAGTAAGTCCTGCCGCATCTCAACTTCTGTCCTGGGTTAACTATTATTGGAATTTCGCTAGAATCCCGCTTCAAGGACTCAGTCAAGCAAGAACGGCCCGATGATTCGGCGCCCTCAAATCCGGCAGCGATTTGCGCCCAGTTCCGCGCGCCGTCCTGCGAAAAACTGTCTCCACCCCTATTTCGCGGAATACTTCTTGATGAGTGCGGAGAACTGAGGATCCTTCTGGAGACTATTGAGCTCTGGATCGCCCGCCGCAAACTCGGCCGGGTAGTGCTTCTCCAAAGCTTCCTGCAAAGACCTTAGCGCTTCGGCCGTCTTACCGGATAGTGCCTTTGTCACCGCATCGTCATAGACATAGTTGACGTTGTTCGGGTCCGCGGCTCGCGCTCGCTTAATGAAATCCTGTGCCTGGGCAGCGTTTCCTGTCTTCGCATACGACAGCGCCACCTGGGCCATGATCTCGGCATCCTTAGGATTCGTTTGCAGTCCCTTAAAGCCAACAGAAATCGCCTGCTGATAGGTATCCCGGGCTTTATCCTGCTGTCCAGCATAACGATATGCGTCGGCAAGGTTCACCACCATCGCCGTGTCATTGGGGTTCAGTGCGACGGCTTTCTCGAACATTCCGACTGCGTTCGGATATTGCTTCAAGAAAAAGTAGGCGGTGCCAAGGTTGGAGTACGTCGAAAAGTAGGGCTCGATCTGGAGAGCCTTCTGAAAATAAGGGATGCTTTCCTCATACTTCCCCTGCGTGAGATAGACATTTCCCATATTCTCAAAGCCTGCATCAATATCCGGCTCCAAGACTGTGATCTGCTTGAATGCCTCCAGAGCCTTTGGATAGTCCGCAGTTTGGAGGTAGGCATCGCCGAGAAGATTTTGATTCTGCCAAAAGTAGGGGTTGAGCTCGACGGCCTTCTGGAATGCCTCAATGCCCTGTTTGCCTTGGCCGCTGTCCATGTAAGCGCTTCCCAGCCGCCGGTAAGCTTCGTCTGAATTCGGCGCGAGCGCAATGGCGCGCCGAAGCTCTGCTATCGCTTCGGCATACTTACCCGTTGCGCTATAGACGCTTCCGAGCGTGGAGTGAACTTCCGGAAGATTGTCATTTAGCTGCTGCGCCTGCTGGGCCGCGGAAAGCGCCTTTTGAGTCCAGAAGCTGTCTTTCTTGAGGTCGTACATTCTGAGACTTGCGTCGGCGAGGCCGGTATAAGCCAGCGCGAATCTCGGATCCTGCTTCAGAGCTTGATTGAAATAATCAAGCGCCGATTCGACATTTTTTTCTTCGTGGCCACGGATGGAATTGCGGCCGCGGAGATACAGGTCATAGGCGGCGATGTTGTCGGTTGGTCTGGTTTCCGCCTTGGCGGTTTCCTCTGTCGTGGGGGTAACCTCCATCGCCGAAACCAGTTGGTTGTAAATCTGATCCTCCAGGGTGAAGAGATCGGCGGCGACGCCGTCAAATTGCTGACTCCAGACACGCTTTCCTTCAGCAACGTTCTCCAGATTTATGATGATGCGGATTTTGTCGCCATTGCCCTGAAGCATGCCTTGGACCAGCATATTGGCGCCAAGGTTCCGTGCGATTTTTTGCAGCGATTGCTTTTGATCGGCTTTGTCGGCGGCGTCCGCGGAAGTAACCCGAACGCCCTTTAGTTGGAACAGTTTGGCAGAAAGCGCTTCCTCAATACCTTGGGCCAAAAAACCGAGTTGGGATTGGTCCCCCAGAACTTGAAGCGGCAATACTGCGACATACCTGCCGCTAGAGAGAGGCGGGATGCCAGAGGTCGCTGAACCGGTTTGTTCTGGACGAAAGCCTGGGATCAAGTGACGAACAGGGGGTATCGCGAACAAGATCGCAAGCAGCGCTACGACTCCGGCTACGACCCACACCCATCGGCGGCTGGCGAATTCCGGAATCTGAATGACCACACTTTGCGAACCGGAACCGATCCGCGACATACTGGCGCGCGAAACGCTATTGCCGGACAGCGATCCCTGCAAGTCGGCGAGAATCTCGTAGGCATTCTGGTAGCGATCGTCGGGGTTGCGCTCCAGACAGCGCATGATCATTCGCACTAGCCAATTCGGAAGGTCCGGCTTGATAAGCTTTGGGCTCTTGGGCTTTTCCTGAATCCGCTGGTACATCACTTTCAACGTGGATTCACCGGTGAACGGGACGTCGCCCGTCACCATTTCATAGAGAATGAGCCCGTACGAGTACAGATCGGCGCGGTTGTCTGCGGGCTTGCCTTCCACTTGCTCCGGTGACATGTAGCGAGGAGTACCGAGGAAAGCGCCGGTGCGCGTCATTCCGATCGCGCCTTCTTCAAATGATTTCGCCAGCCCAAAATCGCACACGAAAATCTGGTCATTCTTGTCCACCAACAGGTTTTGCGGTTTCAGATCGCGATGGACGACGCCTTCGGCGTGCGCGGCGGCGAGGGCTTCGGCAATCTGGCGCGCGAAGTTCAGTATCCGATCCAACGGCATCTTCGGATTGTCGTGGATGATGTGCTGCAGGTCCTGGCCCTCCACGAACGCCATAGAAATGAAGCGCAGGCCACCGACATCACCCATGTCGTGGATGCGCAGGATATTTTTGTGTGAGATCTTACTGGCGAGAACTAGCTCCTGCTTGAAGCGCTTCAAGGCGTCTGCCTGGCCGATAGCGCCTTCCCGCACGACTTTGATCGCAACGGTGCGGTCGAGTTCCTTGTCGTAGGCCTTATAAACGCGGCCCATGCCGCCTTGCCCAAGAAGCGCGTCAATTCGATAGCGCGGTCCGAAATCGCTCCCCGGAGCGATAACAGTGGCATCCACCATTTGGATGGTTTCAGAGTCCCCCAACGGCATGGGAGTTCCGCAGCGTGAACAGGACTCTGCGAAGTCGGGATTAACCGTGCTGCAGTGAGGACAATTGATCACGGAGAAGCCGCCAGGGCGGCCCAAAATGGCACTACTCAGTGCGGAATTATCCGGCATCCACGCAAGCGCTGCAACACTTAAGTGTGGTTGCCGTTGCAATAACGTGCTTCGTTCGTAGGGACTAGCCGGTTAGACTGGATCGCCTCATGAGTGCGAACACCTAAATGTTCGGAACACCCCTGCACATCTGGGCAGTCTTTGTGATCGTGACGGCCGCAGCGCTGATTGTGGACCTGGGCGTGTTTCACCGAAGAGCACACACCATCAGCACGAAGGAAGGGCTGCTCGAAAGCGCGGCATGGATTTCGGTTTCCTTGATTTTCAACCTCTGGGTGCGCTTTGCCCTGGGACCTCAGGCGGGTCTGGAGTTTCTCACCGGGTATGTCGTCGAAAAATCACTCAGCGTGGACAATATTTTTGTCTTCCTGGTGATCTTCAAGGCCTTTCGCGTTCCGGCGCGGTCGCAACACCGAGTCCTGTTTCTCGGCGTGCTCGGCGCTTTGGTAATGCGCGCCGCTTTCGTGTTGGCGGGCGTTGAATTGCTGCAGACGTTTCATGCAGTCCTCTATGTTTTTGGCGCGCTCTTGTTGCTGACGGGCTTGCGGATGTTTCTGCCGGTCAAACGCACTTTGCATCCGGAACGCAACTGGTTGGTGCGCATCGCACGTCGGATCATGCCCGTCGTTGACGACTATGATGGCGAGCGCCTTCTCGTGAAGCGCGCGGGAAAATGGAGCGCCACGCCGCTTTTCTTGGCGCTTGTGGCTGTGGAGGCCATGGATATCATTTTTGCAGTGGATTCGGTGCCGGCCGTTCTGGCCATTACGCGTAATACTTTTATCGTTTACTCATCCAACGTGTTTGCGATTCTGGGATTGCGTGCGCTGTACTTTGCTCTCGCGGGCGTCTTGCCGCGGTTCCGCTACTTGCATCAGGGACTGGCGGCCATACTGGTTTTCGTCGGCGCGAAAATGACATTGAGCGAGTGGATGCCGATTCCTTCTCTGATTTCGCTCGGAGTGGTTGCGGGAATTCTGAGTATTACCGTGGCGGCGTCACTGCTGTTTCCGAAGGCTGGCGAGAAATAGACGCCATTTCGTATGCGCTTCGCCGCTGTGGCTTATCGGGTCGGTTATCGCAGATTGAGGATCAGAATGCGCGGCTCGGTCATTTCTTCGATTGCGTAACGCAGCCCTTCGCGGCCCGTGCCGGAGTCCTTCACGCCGCCGTAGGGCATGTGGTCAATGCGGAACGTTGAGACGTCGCCGGCGACGACTCCCCCCACTTCCAGCTCTTCGAATGCGGAGAACAAGAGTTTTGCATCGCGTGTAAAGACCCCCGCCTGCAATCCGTACGGAGAGTCGTTCACGCGCTGGATAGCTTCCGGGAATTCCTCGTAGGGCTCTACCGCTACGACCGGCGCGAAAACCTCTTGGCAGGTGACCTTCATGTCCGCACGCGTGTCAGTTAGCACTGTGGGATCGAGAACTGCCCCTTGCCGCTTACCGCCTGCGTGCAACTTGGCTCCGCCGGCGATGGCCTCCTCGACCCACGCAGCAGCGCGGCGTGCCGCGTCTTCGCTGATCATGGGCCCAACGTCGGTTGATTCATCCAGCGGATCGCCGACTTTCAATTTCTTAACACCTGCGATGAGTCGCGCAAGGAATTTATCTTGCACGCCGCGTTGGACGTAGATCCGCTGGACTGAAATGCAGCTTTGACCAGCATAGGAAAACCCACCTGCCACGCAGCGATCCGCGGCATCTTCCACGTCTGCGTCGGAGTGGACGATGACGGCGGCATTACCACCCAGCTCGAGCGTGACTTTTTTCTTTCCCGCCTTTTGTTTCAGCGACCAGCCCACCGGCACGCTTCCCGTGAACGTGAGCATTCTCAGCCGATCGTCGGTCACCAGCCGTTCAGCGTCCTGATTCGCGAGCGGCAGGACATTGAGAGCCCCTGCCGGTAAATCAGTTTTTTCGATAACCTCCGCGAGCAAAAGAGCGGTGAGCGGGGTTTGCGGCGCGGGTTTCAGAACCATAGTGCAGCCGGCGGCGATCGCCGGCGCCACTTTATGCGCGACAAGATTAAGCGGAAAATTGAATGGAGTGATCGCCAGAATCGGGCCGAGCGGAAACCGGCGAACGATACCCGCGCGGCCTGCGGTTGCGGCCTGCCAATCGAGCGGCAACCACTCGCCGCCAACTCGGGTCGCCTCTTCGGCCGCGACAGCGAACGTGAAGATAGCGCGGTCAACTTCCGCGCGCGCCGTTTTGATCGGCTTCCCTGCCTCGAGCGCGATCAGCCGCGCGAATTCTTCGTACCGGGCGCTAATTCCTTCGGAGATCGCGCGGAGAATTGCTTGACGTTCATATCCCGCGGATTTTCGGGTGATCTGAAACGCCCGCTCTGCAGCGAGGACTGCCAGTGCGGCGTGTTCGGCCGTCGCACGATAGGAGGCGCCCGCTACGGCGCGGTCGTAGGGGGCGAGCACCTCGAAGCGCTCGCCTTCCGTAATCCACTTTCCATCGAGATAGAAGCCCCAGGCCTTTGCCGGGGTTGTGGTTAGGGTTGCCATAGACCAACTATTGGATTCCTTGACTTTAGGCGCGGACTCAGCGAGTTACGCGCGGCGCGGAGTGGCTTCGATCTGTGATTCAGCAACGAGCGCGAGCGAGGATTCCAAAACATCCAACCCTTCGTCGAATTGCTCGTCGCTGATGATCAAAGGCACCAGCAGACGCAGCACATTGCCATAACTCCCCGCCGACAGCAGGATCAAGCCACGTTCCCGGCAATGGCGCAGCACTTCGTCTGCTTCTTCTTTCGCCGGCTCGCGCGCATCGCGAGAACGAACCAGTTCCAGGGCGCGCATGGCTCCCAAGCCGCGCACGTCTCCGATGAGAGGCCAGCGTTTCGTCCAATCGCGAGCGCGGGCTTCAAAGTGTTGTCCGAGTTTCTCCGCGCGCGCGGGAAGATTTTCCCGTTCGAGCGTTTCGATCGCGGCGAGCGCGGCCGCACACGACAATGGATTGCCGCCGTAAGTGCCGCCGAGGCCGCCGACTCCAGCCGCGTCCATCACTTCCGCGCGACCTGTGACGGCCGCCAGCGGCATTCCTGCGGCAATGGATTTTGCGCTCACAAGAATATCGGGAGTGATGCCGTAACGCTCTGATGCAAACATCGCTCCGGTGCGACCGAAGCCGCTTTGCACTTCGTCGGCGATGAAAAGAATGCCATGGCGTTTGCAAGTTTCCTGAAGGACGGCGAAAAATTCCCGCGGTGGCGCGACGAATCCGCCTTCGCCGAGCACCGGTTCGACGACGACGGCTGCGACGGCTTCGGAAGCGACCACGCGCTTAAACGTATCTTCCAAGTGATGGGCGCAGAAAACGTTGCACGATGGATACTGCAATGAATATGAACAGCGATAGCAATACGCGTACGGAATGCGGTAAATGTCCGTCGCAAACGGCTCGAAACCAGCCTTGTACGGATGCGTTTTGCTGGTTAGGGACATGGTCAGCATGGTGCGGCCGTGAAACGCGTCCTCAAAACAAATGATGGCTGGTTTGCGGGTGTAAGCGCGCGCGATTTTCACGGCGTTTTCAATCGCTTCAGCGCCGCTATTGACGAGAATGCTTTTTTTCGCAAACGCGCCGGGAACCAGTGAATTGAGTTTCTCCGCCAGCGCAATATATTTTTCGTAGGGCGCTACGCTGAAACAGGTGTGAATAAACGCGTCCAATTGTTCGCGAATGGCGGCAACGACGCGCGGCGCGCGATGGCCGGCGTTCACAACGCCAATGCCGCCGGCAAAGTCGAGGAAGCGGTTACCATCCACGTCCTCGAGGACAGCGCCCTCGGCGCGCGCGGCAAAAATCGATGTGGCGTGCCCAACACCTCGCGCCACAGCCGCCTGGCGACGGCGCATAAGTTCCTGAGACTTCGGGCCGGGAATTGGAGTACGAAGTTGAATTGTAGCCATATCAGTACCACCCGATCGGTTGCTCGTTGAGATTGATGTGCACTTGCTTGGTTTCGAGGTATTCTTCGATTCCCCAGGGACCCAGCTCGCGTCCAAATCCTGATTGCTTGTAGCCGCCCCACGGCGCTTCGACGTAAGTGGGTTGCATGTGATTGACCCAAACGACGCCCGCGCGCAGCGCTTTGACGACGCGAAAAGCTTTGAAAATATCGCGCGACCAAACGGCGGCGGCCAGGCCGTAAGGAGTATCGTTCGCGATGCGAATTGCGTCGGCTTCATTCGTAAACGGAATCACAGTGGCGACGGGACCGAAAATTTCCTCGCGCGCGATGCGGGCGGAATTGTCAACATCATAGAAAATCGTGGGCTCGACGTAGTAGCCGCGCGGCAGATTGGAAGGCCGGCCACCGCCTGCGGCAATTTTGGCTTCCTTTTTTCCGATCTCCTGATACGCGCTCACGCGGTCGAACTGCTCTTTGCTGACCAGCGGACCCATCTTGGTCTGACGATCGAGCGGCGGGCCCAGGCGAATTGTTTTGGCCTTGGCGCTCATCGCGTCCACGAATTTCGGATAGATTGATTTTTCGACGAGAATGCGGCTGCCGGCGGAGCAGACTTCGCCTTGATTGATGAAAACGCCGAAAAGCGCGCCATCAATTGCCGATTCGAAATCGGCGTCGGCAAAGAATATGTTGGGCGATTTGCCGCCGAGCTCGAGGGTCACACGCTTCAGCGAATCCGCGGCCATTTTCACAATGGCCTTCCCCACCGCGCCGCTGCCAGTGAAGGCGACTTTGTTCACGTCGGGATGCTTTACCAGAGGCGCGCCGGCGGTCTCACCGAATCCGGTGATGATGTTGACAACCCCAGGAGGCAGTCCCGCGTCCGCGAGGTAACCCGCAAATTCGAGCGCGGTGAGAGGCGTCTGTTCTGCTGGTTTCAGAACGCACGTGCAGCCCGCGGCGATTGCCGGAGCGAGTTTCCACGCGGCCATCAGCAAAGGATAGTTCCAGGGGATGATTTGAGCGGCCACGCCAATTGGCTCGCGCAACGAAAGGCTGAGCGCGTTGTCGGGAACAGGATTCACGTGGCCCAGAACTTTCGTGGCCATGCCACCGTAATATTCGAAGCAGGTTGCGGCATCGGCCATGTCATATTCCGCTTCCACGATGGGCTTGCCGGAATTGCGCGCTTCCAGTTCGGCCAAGTGCGGAGTTTCGCGCCGAATCCGTTCCGCCAAACGAAAAAGAATGCGCCCGCGTTCCTGCGCAGTGGCTTGCGGCCACGCACCGGAATCAAACGCAGACTTCGCGGCGGCCACAGCACGGTCAACATCTTTTTCGTCCGCCGCGGGCACTTCCGCGATAATCTCCTCCGTTGACGGGTCGTACACCGCAAAAACGGCGCCGCGATGACTGCCAACGAACTCGCCATTTATATACATTTTGTATTTGCGTGCGGTGGCTTTTGGTTTGGCGTTTTTTCCATGAATTGCTTTGGCCTTGCTTGCCACGGAACCTCCTGCTGCAACCAGTATTAGATGCGGCTCGCGGCGGCCTGCGGCACTTTGCGCCGGCCGTACACGTAGAAAAAGAATACCGCGAGACCGATGAAAAATGCTGTGCCGCCGAACATCCACGTCTCATACGACAGTAACGAGCTGATTTGCTGCGCCGGGAAAAATGCCAGCGCGATTCCCAAAATCGTGGTGACCAATCCGCTTGTTCCCGCTAGACACAGAGTCGTTTTGCCGTAGAGTCCGCGGCCGTCTTCAGGACTCGCAACGATTTTGAGCAGCGCGCCGAAGATGTAAACAAACGGGATCAGCTGGAGCACGACGGCAAGAGAAAGTAAGCGCTGAAACGTTTCCTGCACGCCTGATCCGAAAGAATTCACGAGCACGAGGATGCCGGAGACGACGCCTTGGACGATCAGTGCGGCGTACGGCGTCGCGTAGCGTGGATGAGTTTTCCCCAGCCAGCTCGGCATATAGGAATCGAGGCCGGCGACGAATGGGATGCGTGCCGAACCCGCGAGCCACGCCGAACCAATTCCAGCGATGGAGATGCTCAGCATCAGCGCGAAGGGCGCCACGATCCATGCAGCGTTTACTCGCGCGGCCATGTGACTTACCGCTTGGACGATTCCTTGCAGCACATTGATTTCGTTCTTGCTGACGGCAATTAGCAGGGTGAGCGTGGTCGCAATGTACATCACACCGGAAAGCACGCCGCCCCATGCAACAGCTCCGGGTAAGGTCTTCTGCGGGTCTTTGATTTCGTCGCCCATCACGGAAGCCAGTTCCAAGCCCACCAAACCAAAACAGATCACGCCAAAAGAGTTCAGCAGAAACCGGGGATTCGCGGGAATGCGAAAGTCGGCTGCCGTGACGGTGGTGCCAAAACGAAAATACATAATCAGGCCCAGACCGATCAGAACGGAGGCGGCGACTCCCGTGCCGATTCCGCCGAGATTATTGATCCACTTTCCCACGCCGAGACCCACAATGTTTAGAATCACGAGCAGCGCCATCAATCCTAGTGACGCCAGCACGGTGAACGCCCTATTGTCCGCAAGGGTTTGATGCCCGGGACCCAGCACGAATACCGAAACGCCGACGAAATAGAGCATCACGGTGGGCACGTACATCATATTGTTCGTCCAATAGCACCAGCCGGAAAGGAATCCGTGAAAATCGCCGAAGACTTCCTTGGCCCACAAATAAACTCCGCCCTCGCCGGGATAACGATGAGCAAGCTCAATCACGGCAATCCCCTGCGGCCAGAAAAACAGTAACAACGAAATCAGCCATAGCCAAACCGTGACGCCGCCGTTTGCGGCGATGCTGGGAACGACGTTGAGGTTGAAAACCGCGACGACAAACAGCGCGACCAAATCCCAGCGGCCCAGTGAACGCTTCAGGTGCACCGTTTCGCTGCTTGACGCGGCCGAATCGGACAAGGAAACTCCTTACAGATTTTGAAACTCGAGCCGAAAACGACCGGGCCTCATGATGCAGAAGCCCGGATGTTTCAGCTATGAAACTCAGTGCCCAGCGCTGACGGCGACGTGCGGCTCTTTCTGGGCTTTCGCCAAGGCCGGCGCGATTTCGGCGAACGTGGCGATGTGCCGGTCAATGTCCGCTTCGGTGTGCGCCACTGAGATGGTCCACTGCTCGTCCCACCAATAGGGCTGGGCCATCACTCCGCGATTTACCATCGCGAACCAGTAATGCCGCCACAGCTCGCTATCCGCGTTGAGCCAGTCGCGGTAATTGCGGATCGGCTTTTCGAAGAACATCAGCGATCCGTTCGAGCCGGCGCCGACTACGTAAGCATGCAAGCCGGTCTTCGCGATTTGCTTGTTGTAGCCATCGAGCAATTTTTTATTCAGGCGCGTGACGTGCTGGTAGGCATCTTTGGTGAGCACTTCACGGAAAGTGGCGATGCCGGCGGCCATCGCGACCGGATTCGTGTTGTATGTGCCCCCATGAAAAACTTTATGGTCGGAGATCTGGCCCATCACTTCGCGGCTGGATGCAAAAGCCGCAAGCGAAAAGCCGCCGCCGATGGACTTCGCCAGGCAGACGATGTCCGGCTTGATGGCGAAGTACTCACATGCTCCGCCGTAGGCTAGTTTTGCGCCGGTTTTTACTTCGTCGAAAATTAGAAGCGCGCCGTTTTTCCTGGTGATTTCGCGCAGAGCTTGGTGATAGCCCTCGTCGGGCATCAGGATTCCGACGTTCATCATGATCGGTTCGACGATCACCGCAGCTATTTCGCCGGGATATTTCGCGAAGAGGCGCTCGACGCCGGAAATATCGTTGAATTGCGCGACGAGCGTATTCTGCAGCGTGCCCTTGGGAATGCCGGCGCCGCCGGGAACGGGAGTCGGCATGCTGGGATCGCCGATTTCGCTGGCTTTGGGCTTAAGCGATACCAGCACGGAATCGTGCAGGCCGTGATAGCCGCCTTCCATTTTGATGATGCGGTCCCGGCCCGTGGCAGCGCGAGCGAGGCGGACGGCGTGCATGGTACATTCCGTACCGCTATTGCTGAAGCGAACCATCTCAACTGGAAAGCGTTTGCAGATTTCCTCGGCCAATTCCCACTCAAGGTCGTGAGGCATGCCGAACATCGTGCCGGTCGCGAGTTTTCCCTGAACGCCTTTGATGACAGCCGGGTGGCAGTGGCCCGCCATTAGCGCGCCGAAGCACAAATTGAAATCGAGGTATTCGTTGCCATCTATATCGTGAATGTGGCCGCCCTTGCCGTCGCGGACAAAAAGAGGGTAAGGATCGTAGGCGCGATAATTGCTGGCGACGCCGAGAGGCAATCGCGATTCAGCGCGTTTGTGGGCATCTTTTGAGCGCGGTGTGCGCTTTTCGTAGGTTTTGAGTTCCTGTTCCAGTCCTTCGTGCATAACTTCCTCCAAATGCTGGTACTGTGGCCGACGCACGGCCCTGAGATTTAATGCTCGACACTTAAGCCTTCAAATTCCATCGGCGGAACATGAATCCGCGTTTTTTCAATTCACTGAAAAATAACTTCGGCGGCACCACGTTTTCCGGTGCTTGCACGCCGACGCCGGGAATTTCGCCACGTCCGTGCATCACGGCGACGATTGCTGCCGGAAAGCCCGTGTCACGCGCGACTGCGGAAAGCTGCGGGCGTGTTGTGTGATCCGCCCACATTTCAAGCGCGGACGCCACACGCTTTTTGCCATTGCGGCCCGTAACCACCACGCGCAATGCCTCCACGTCGAGTGGTGGCTTGCTCGGCGCTTTCTGCTGCATCAACGCCAACAGCACGGCGCGAGGAGCCACCTGCGTGCCATTCACTGGAATCAGCTCACGCTGGGTAAATCCGGCATCAACCAAACTTCGCACCAGGTTCACCAACTTCGGATCGTAATTAATCTTAAAGAATACCTCGCGTACGCCTTTCTTTCGGAAGCTTTCGGCGAGAGTACCGAGTTCCGAGTGAATCGAATGACGTAGGACGATTTTGCCGATGGGATTGGGAAATGTTTCCGGTTCCGGCTCGGACAGCATTTCTTTTTGCACGTAGCGGCCATCGACGAAATGAATCGGCGGCATGGTGAGCTCGTCGAGAATCGTGGCGATCGAGAATGAGTACGCAACGGGACTATCGTAGCGCTGTTCGTCCGCGCCGGCGTTGTACACCTTGATGGCATCAACTCGGTCGAGCGAATCGGCCAGCGCGCGAGCCATTACGTTGGTGATGCCGGGAGCGCCGCCCATCCCAGGGATGGCCAGCTTGCCGATGCGGCGAAAATCACGGTCGAGCGCGAACTGCTTGCGCGTCATGTGATACAGGCCGCCGAGATCCAGGTAATGGACGCGGGCCGCGAGCGCCGCGCGCATTACGTCGAGGTTCCAATTGTACTGCGTACAATTGACAACGACGTCGCAGCCCTGCAGAAGTTTCGCGAGATGCTTGGCGTCGCGCACGTCTGCGAACGCGGCGCGGGCAATGCCATGGCCGAACTTCTGCGCAACGTCGTGGGCGCGGCCGCGATCAAAATCAGCGACGACTATGTTTTTCACTTCGCGCGCGCCGCCCAGGTCGTAAACTACCGCCCGACCCATTAATCCCGCACCTAGTACGACAATCTTCATAGCTCTCCCGCCGAATCCTTCAGATCACGCCACCGCCGAACGCGACTCGCGACTGCAATCGCGAGGTGGTATTGCGCTTACCGCAGCGCGACACTCACTTTCGAACTGCGATTCGCTTCTACGCAACAAAGCGAGGGGTCCGCCGAGCCGGACACCCTCGCTCCACCACGTTCCGAAATTCCTCAGAACAAAAACTTCAAGCCAAACTGCATCACGCGCGGCCCTTCCCGCGCCTTCAGTATCACTCCAAAAGTACCCGGAAGCGGCTGATTGGGTACGAAGGTACCAGCCGGCCCGTCAGTGAAATTTCCGTCGGGATTAGAGAACTGCGTATGATTGAATAAATTGTAGAACTCAGCTCTAAACTCTGTATTCCATCGTTCACTAATCGGAGTCTTTTTCGCGATCACGAAGTCCGTGTTGCTAATGGCCGGTCCGCAACAAAGAGAGTGGGGCGTATTGCCGAACACTCCGGCTGGCGACGGATTACTCTGAGTCGGGTCAGTGAAATTGTTCGAGTTGAAATAGATGTTTCCATGCGTCTGTGGTTTTACGAACCGGATGGGACCAGTCACTGTTGGAGTGTTGGCATCTTCAAAGAAGAAGCTGCTTTGGAGTTCACCATCATTCTGATCTTCGATACGTATCGGGAATCCGCTTTGGTATGTGATGATGGAAGATAGTTGCCACCCGTTCAACGCCTTCCCTGCAAATCCGTCATGCTTCGGAATCGGAAGATCCCACACAGGGCTGAACACGAAACGATGCTTTGCACTGAGCAGCGACAGACCTCGAGTCGCGTTAAAGTTCAACGGATTTAACTGCTGCTCGAAGGACGCGCCCTGGTCGATTGCCTTGCTGAAGGTATAAGAGGCTTGGAATAGAAGCCCATTGGTGTAGTTCTTCTCAACGGACAGTTGCAATGCGTTGTAATTCGAATTGGCAATGGTATCTTCGGCGAATATGTTGCTGAAAATCGGAACTCCGTCCGCCGGACAACCGATCCCGGTATAGGGCTGGCAATTCGGTGAAGAAAACGGGCGAGTACCAACAAGGGTAATGCCATTCGGGGCCGGAGCGAATGTGTTCAGGACCGTTCCACCTGGGATGCAGTTTGGCCCTGACCCAGCGTTGTATGGCAGCGGCAATCCTGAGCAGGTCGGAGCGGGCGCTTTGAAGGGTTGGTTCAGGGCAGTGAAAGTCGGAATCACGACTGGCGTACCGTCGCTGTAGGTGGTCGGAATGAAATATGAGCTGTCGGCCCCTACCGGTCCACACCCGCTCATTTGACCCGTGGGATCCTGTGCGGCGATTTGCGCGATTTCAAGGCAAGTCTGTGTGTTTCCCGCGTTCAGGTCATGTGACGCCAGCAGATGATGAGCCTGTGTGCCAACGTACGAAACGCGCATGAGCATGTCCTTGGTCAGTTGCCGCTCGATCGTGAGATTGTATTGTTCGGAGTACTGAGATTTAAGGTGGGGCTGAAATTCTCCGAAGAGCAGAAGTGGGCGGAAGGTGGACCAATCCACGCATCCATTGGGTCCGGGTGCGGACGCAGCGACAGCGCACGGTGTTTGCGGAGTCTGGTTGATGACGCCCGTAAATGGATTGGGTGCGGGTCCTCCAGCCTGAAATACAAAAGGAGTGTTGAACAGCGTGTTGGAAAGAAATGTGCTACCACCAAATGGTGGTTCCGCGCTGAACTGTTCTAGAACAAGCTGCTCAATAGGGTTGTAGAATATGCCCCATCCCGCGCGAACACTCATCTTGCCGGGACCTCCGGTCAGCTTGGCGAGCCATCCGTCGGTGACCCCAGGACTCCACGCGATCCCGATCCGCGGAGCAAATGCCTTATAGTAAGTCGTCGTCAACCCACGCGGGACTCCTTTATCGCCGGGAAACACGAGACCGAGAGGGGAAACCGCGTTGTTCGCTCCCGAGCCTTGGCCGCAATCTCCGGAATTGAGTCCCAGAGCCGCAGCGTTTGCGGTGGACAGCCAACACGGATATTGAGTGGTAGCTTGGCCAGCACGGAAGGTCTGGAGACGATTGCCCAAGTCATAGTAGGGGGTGTTCAATTCCCAACGGAGACCGTAATTTAGCGTAACGGTATTTGTGAGTTTATAGCTGTCCTGAGCGAAGAGGTAAAGAGCGGAGTTGCGTACGTTTTCCCCCTGCGCGGAACCCTGTTGATAAGAGTTCGCGGCACCGAGAAAATAGTTAGGATACGCGTCGCTGCTAGCAATCTGATCAGCATTCGCCGTGTTGGTGAATGAATAGTTACCGCTGACTTCAAAATACAGGAATTGATCGAACCGCTGCCGGCGAACATCTCCGCCGAACTTGATGGTGTGTTTTCCAAGGGTCTTTGTGAAGTTGTCGGTCCATTGGAACGTGTTTCCGGTCTGCGGAAGCTCACCCTCAAAGTTATTGCCAATAACAAAGCCTCCGGATACGTTGATGAACGGAAGGCCGACGCGTCCGGGAAGGTTCGTTGTGATACCTGCAGAAGCAGGAAGCGTGGGGTCAGTGAAGCAATTTGTCGCCGGAATGACGACGCAGGATTGCTGGACGCTATTGAGCGTGTTTACGGGGTGGTTAAGATTTCCCTGTGACTCGCGAAAGTAGTTGAACCTAAACTCGTTGACTGCGGTCGACCCAATCGTCCAGGTATGGCTCAAATTCCATTGTTGCGTACGAGTCTTGAAGATTGCTCCAAAATCAGGAAGGGTAGCTCCGGCAGCCTGGAATACGGAAAACGGGTCAGTCCGGCGATCGTCATCGAAATAATAGTAGGCAGTGAATTTCTGCGCGCTGGTGATGCTGTGATCGAATCGGACTGTGAACTGGTCGCCTTGCTCGCGTCTATTCGGGCCAGTTACGAGTTGGCTGGTAGCCGGGTTGGCGAGCGCCTGAAACGGTGCAACGTAATGCTGGTAGACGCCTAGCGCCGTTGGGTCAAAACACTGAGTGGGAATCTTATTATTAGGAAAAATGCTGCTATATAACGCACCAGCTGCGGGAACCGTCCCACCCGCAGCAGCGATGGCTGTCGAGCATCCCGTCCGGCTGTTGAGAACCGAAGCGAACGCAGCGTCAGTCCCGCCGGTGAATGGGACACCGCCGGCAGAAAAATCGCCGCCAACTTCGGCAGGACTGGGAAGAACTACGGTGCCGGAGGATATGCCCTGTATCAACCGGTTGCCTTCGTACGAACCGAAAATGAAGGTTTTGTCCTTCTTGATGGGACCGCCGAGTGTCGCACCGAATTGATTTTGCTTGTAGTCCAAGAGAAACGGATCGAAATAACCGCGGGTGTTCAAAGCCTGATTGCGAAGGAACTCGTAGAAATCACCGTGCAGGCTATTTGTGCCGGATTTTGTTACCACGTTCACGACCGAACCGGAATTGCGGCCATATTCGGCATCAAACGTGTTCGTCAATACGCGAAATTCCTCGATGGCATCGGGGGAAGGCTGAATCGCAGGCGCGTTGACGAAAATGTCGTTACCGTCGCCTCCGTTCACCATGTAGTTGTTCGCACGGCCACGGCCTCCATTTACGGAGACTGCTCCGGCATTATCACTGCCCAAGAAAAGATCGTTGCCCAGTTGCGACTGAACGCCGGGCTGCAATTGCAGCAATCCGTAAGCGTTGCGCGTATTCATGGGCAATTCGCGGATCGCGGTATCCGTCATCACTGCGCCGAGCTGAGTGCTGGTGGTTTCCACCTGCACTGAATTGGCTTCGACGGTAACCGTCTGGTTTCCCGCGCCGAGTTGCAGGGTTACGGTGATGAAATTCACGTGCCCGATCGTAACGACGACGTTCTTGGCGACGAATTTCTTAAAGCCCTGGGCATCGGCGGTAACGTCGTAGTTGCCTACAGCGAGTTCGGGAATGTCGAAGGCACCGTCCTTGTCGGACGTTACGCTGCGAGTGGTATCTGTGCCGGTGAGCGTGGCAGTGACGGTTACGCTTGGTACGACCGCGCCTGATGGATCATTTACTGTGCCGCGAATTTCGCCGTTGGTTTGTCCCCAGGCGGAACCACATCCAAACAGGCCCCCAAACACCAATAGATACACCCCTAGTCCACCCGTCGCCCTCATAGCCGCTCCTTTGGAAAAAGCTGCCGCCCACCACCCCCCGCGCACAGCTTTCAGTTTTTCGGTTGCAGCCCGCGAAAAAACCTTACTATAATCCGCGAACGTTAGAAGAAGGCCCGAAGGTTGTCAAGGGGAAACTGAATTGAGGAGCAGACGGAAGCCCTCCACGAAGAGCGGCCCGGCCCACGGATACTTGCGCATCAGCGATGTGGCGCAGATGGTGGGTGTGTCTCCTTCGATTCTGCGGACCTGGGAGACTTTGGGACTGGTGTCGCCGCAACGCACACGGAGTAAGTATCGCCTCTACACGCAGGGTGACGTGCGCATCTTGAAGCGCGCGCAATTTCTACGCCGCGCGCGCGGGTTGAACGCTCCGGCCATCGTGCACACGCTGAGAAAAGAAGGTGTACTTACTGTCGCGAGCCAGCGACCCAAGGCGTACCCGGTGGGAACGCGTCTGCGGCGGATGCGTTTGCACAAAGGCTATTCGCTTTCGCAAGTGGCGCGCGCTGCGGGAGTTTCCGTGGGATTTCTCAGCGCGCTGGAACGCGAGCAGATGACGGCGTCGGTGGCAACCTTGCGGCGCCTGGCGCGATTTTATCGCATGAACATTCTCGCACTCTTCAATCCATCGGAAGCGAATCCCGGCCGCGTCAAGCCCGCGGACCGCAAAGTGCTGGATGCAGGGCCAGGCGTGCGGATGGAATTATTGGCATGGGGTAACACCTTGATGGAACCACATCTCTTCCGGATCGCACCTTCGGCGGGGAGCGGCGAATCCTACGCTCATGACGGGGAAGAATTTCTTTACATCCTGAAAGGCAAGCTCGATATTTCCCTGCCCAACGGTGAAACGCACCAGCTTGAGGAGGGCGATAGCTTCTACTTCGAAAGCGCGAACGAGCATCATTGGAAGAATCCTGGAAAGACGGAGACGTTGGTGCTGTGGATCAATACGCCTCCTACTTTTTAGTGTGCGCAGCCGCGGGCAGCGGATGGCGGTAAGAAAGCGGGACATAGTGAGGCGATCCTTGCGACGCATTGCTGCAGGAATCTGGGGTGGTTACACGATGACGGCGCGGCAAAGAGCGATTCGGCGTTTATTTCTAGTTGCGGCGGCGGCTGCATTCATGATCGGCGCGTTCGGGTGCGCCAAGAAACCTCCGACCCTGAGCCTGCTGGTATGGGAGGGATACGCTGATCCTTCTTACGTGCACGCTTTCGAAGAATCGCACAACTGCAAAATCAGCGCGTCTTATATGGGCTCGAGCGACGAGCTGGTGGCGAAGTTGCGCGGAGGCAGCGCCAGCAACTACGACGTTATTTCTCCTTCGAGCGACGTAGCCACAATGATTGCCACATCCGGTCTTGCCGCACCGCTGGATCTTTCGAAGTTGCCAACTTATCCGCAATTATCGGAGCGATTGCGCTCGATGCCGCTCGTGCGCGTGAACGGCAATGCGTACGGCGTGCCGTTTACGTGGGGACCGAATCCGCTGCTGTACGACACAACCTATTTTACAAAGCCGCCCGATAGCTGGTCCGTACTTTGGGATTCCAAACTCAAAGGCAGAATTTCTGCTTGGGATGAGCTCTCGACGATTTACATGGCCGCGCAAGTGCTTGGTTACGACAAGCCCGATCCCAATCGTCTCTACAATCTCAGCGACGAAGAACTTGAAAATGTCCGCAAGAAACTATTGGAGTTGAAGCCGAATATCCGCAAGTTCTGGTCCACGGGCGGCGAGCTCACAAATCTTTTCGAGAATCATGAGGTTGTGGCGGCGATGGGATGGCCGCTGATGACGAACCAGCTTCGCAAGGCAGGGTTTCCCATCGCGGAAACAATCCCGAAGGAAAATACGACCGGATGGATCGACCACTTGATGATCACGTCCGCGAGCGATCACAAAGAGCTCGCCACAGAATTCCTCGAATACATGATCGAGCCGAAAACCCAGAAGATGGTGACGGACGTGACGGGCTACGACCCCGCGAATCCCCGCGCGGCGGATGCGATGACTGACGATCAGAAGAAGTCGCTGCACCTGGACAACGTGGACGAATACATGAAGCGCATCTATTTCTGGCAGCAAGTGCCGCGGCGCGACAAGTACAACGAGATTTGGAACGAAGTGAAGGCCGCGCAGTGATCGCTGCACGCGATACTATCGCAACACCTTTAGCGGACAACAATTCTCTGCTGTCTATTCGGCAAGTAACCAAACGATACGGCAAGCGTCCTGTGCTGCGCGGGATCAGCCTGGAGGTTGCGTCCGGTGAATTTTTGACGATTCTCGGCGAGAGCGGCTCTGGAAAGACGACCCTGCTTCGATTGATCGCGGGCTTCGAAGAACTGGATAGCGGTGAAATATGGATGGGCGGGGAGCGAATCGATCGGATTTCAGCGCATCGCCGGCAAGTGAATACTGTTTTTCAAAGTTATGCGATTTTTCCCCACCTTTCGGTATTTGAAAATGTGGCGTACGGTTTGCGCGCGAAAAATGTGCCCAAGAGCGAGATCCCGGAGCGAGTGACGCAGGCGCTAGCCATGGTGAAAATGGGCGAATTCGCGCAGGCTGCGCCGTCGCGATTGAGCGGCGGGCAGCAGCAGCGCGTCGCCCTTGCGCGCGCGTTGGTGAATCGTCCACGGGTGCTGCTTCTAGATGAACCGCTCTCGGCGCTGGACGCGAATCTGCGGCGGCAAATGCAGGTGGAATTGAAGTCCCTGCAGCGCGAAGTGGGCATCACCTTTATTTTCGTCACGCACGATCAGGAAGAAGCGATGGCACTTTCCGATCGCGTGGCGCTTCTGCGCGCGGGAGTATTGGAGCAGGTTGCGCCGCCGCGCGAAATTTACGGAGAGCCGGCCACGGCATACGCGGCTCAGTTCATCGGCCAAACGAATTTGCTGCGCGCCCAGGTGCGAGACGGGGTCGCGACCGCTGGAACAATTGCATGGCGCACTTCAAGTGGCTCCGGCGAGGCAACTTACTCTCTCCGGCCCGAATGTATTCGTCTAGCGTATGCATCCGCGACGCCTGCTTCGCCGGAAGCTTCGGTCGCACGTTTTCGCGGGCATGTCCGCAACCAATCGTTCGGCGGTGCAACGGACTTGCTTGAAATAGAGTGCGGCAATGCGTTCGTGGTGCGCGTTCGCATACCGAATCCAGGAGTCCTTTCCGGAGAGCACGACTTCGAGTTCAACGCATCTGACGCAGCGCTGGTGCGTGGAGGAGAAGCCGTCTAGCCGTGTACTCGCGCGCCTACAAAGCGGCCGTCACGATTCCTCCGCTGCTGTGGGTCGCTGTTTTTCTTTTGATCCCTTACGCGATCCTCTTCTGTTACAGCTTCTGGTCAGTTTCTTCAACGCAAGTGTTTGTGCATAGCTGGACCTTGCAGAATTATTTGCAACTCGTCCGCAATCCCATTTACCTGCAAGTGCTTTTTCGTTCCATGCGCATCGCCGCTTCCGTCACTTTGTGCGCGCTGCTTCTGGGATACCCGCTTGCGTACTATTTGTCGTTTCACGCCGCTAAGCGAAAGGATTTGCTCTACCAACTTGTGATTATTCCCCTGTGGGCGAGCTACCTGGTGCGCGGGTATGCGTGGAAGACGATCCTGGGCAGCGACGGCGTCTTGAATGGGTTGCTGCAGTACCTGCATATAACCCACCGGCCCGTAGAGTTCCTGCTTTATAGCCCGTTCGCGGTGATCATTACTTTGACACATATCTACACGCCGTTTACGCTGCTCCCGATTTACGCGTCGCTCGAACACATTCCCCGCAATTTGGTGGAGGCTTCGCACGATCTGGGCGCGTCGCCGTGGTCCACATTTCGGCGCGTCATATTGCCGCTTTCGCTGCCGGGACTCCTGGCGGGCGGCACATTCGCTTTCGTTTTGACGCTGGGCGATTTTCTGGCGGCCCTGCTGGTGGGCGGACCCAGCGGAATCATGATTTCGAATATTGTCGTCAGCCTCTTCGGGGCTGCGTATAACTGGCCGCTTGGCGCTGCCATTTCGTTTTGCATGATGCTGCTGGTCGTTACTTTGCTTTTCGCCACGGAACGATTGGAACAAAGGCTGACGATTTCATGAGCAGCGAACTCCAGTCGGGGCGCGTCCCATTGCTAGGCGCGTATGCGTTTCTGGTCTATGTATTTCTCTACTTTCCGATCGTCGTTCTGGTGATTTACTCGTTCAATGGCTCGGGCGTCGGAGGATTTCCTCCAGCCGGTTGGACGCTCGATTGGTATCGCCAGCTCTTCGCTGACTCCGCACTGTGGGAGGCCGTACTCAATAGCATGATTGTCGCGGCGATTGCCGTGGCGATTGCTTTGGGTCTGGGGCTGCCGGCGGCGCTCGCGCTCGACCGCACCAATTTCCCGGGGAAAGCGCTGTTCCGTCGGCTGGTGCTTCTGCCGCTGATTCTTCCTGGCATCATCACCGGCCTTTCGCTGTTGATGCTGTTTGTCGCTGTGGGAATGAAGCTGAGTCTCGTGACGATCACCCTGGGCCACGGGACTGCGCTGATTTCCGTCGCGACCACGGAAATTTTCGCAGGGTTGCAAAAACTGGAGCGCCTGCAAGAGGAAGCTTCGCTGGACCTGGGCGCCAATCATTGGCAAACATTTTGGAACATTACGCTGCCGAATCTGCGCGTTTCGCTGATCGCTGCGGGCTTGCTGATTTTCACTTTGTCGCTCGATGAGATCGCGGTCAGCTTTTTCCTCATCGGACGCGACAACACTTTGCCACTGGAGATCTGGTCGCGCCTGCGCCGCGGAATTACTCCCGAAATTAATGCCATCTCGACACTGATTTTACTTTTCTCCGTCGGCACGATTTTGATCTGGTACCGACTACGCACGCGAGCACAGCGTTCTGATGACTCCGCCGCACCACTACTTCCCGCTCCACTCGAAGGAGAGACCCCGTGACCGAAACGCGCAGGGATTTTCTGAAATTTATCGTGACGGGATCGGTGGCGGCGGGTTGCCCGATCGATCTTTCGCTTCTCGCCGCCGAAAGCGGACCGAAGCCAGAAATCGAAGGCGACCATTTCGAAATATGCCATCAGGTTCGCGACGGCAGGAGTTTCGCCAAGCCGCCAGTAACCAAGCGCTGTGACGTTGTGATCGTGGGCGGCGGTGTCAGCGGCCTTAGCGCGGCGTATTTCCTGCGGGGGCGCGATTTTCTGCTGCTCGAAAAAGAGCCTCACTGGGGCGGCAATGCGTATCTCGAGGAGTATCAGGGCCAGGCGTTCGCCACTGGCTCGGCGTTCGATGAAAAGGGTTCGGCGAGCGAACAGCTGGCGCGGGAAATTGGCCTGACTTTGCTGCCCATCAATTCGCCGGACCCGACCATCGTCGAAGGAAAATGGGTGCCGGACCTGTGGCGAAATGGATTGGACGAACTTCCCTACCCTGCCTCCGTGCGCGAGAGTTTCAAGAAGTTCCGCACGGAGATGCTAGCGCTCAATCCCGATAAGAACGTGGGGCAACTAGACAGCGAGCCCCTCTCCAAATATTTGAAAGGTTACGCGCCTGAGATTAAGGAATGGTGGGACGCCTATGGCCCGTCCAATTGGGGCGCGGTTTCAGAAGACACGTCGTCATTCGTCGCAGCCAGCGAATTGCAGTACATGACCGGCGATGAAGACCTGCGCGTAACGCGACCCGGCGGCAACGGAGCACTCTCCCGGCAGTTGGCAAGCACCCTGCAGCCGAAATACGGCGAATGCATGATCGCCGACGCGACGATTGTTGCGGTTGACCAGCAAAAGGCCGAAGTGCGTGTTACTTATGTCCATGAAGGGCAGGTGCGCACCGTGGCCGCAAAATACGTCGTGATGGCCACGCCGAAATTCATTACAGCGCGCCTCATGCCGGCCATTGCCGATAGGCAGCGGGAGGCCATGTTGTCGCTCCGCTACTGCCCCTATCCCGTCATCAACATGGTTTTCGACAGGCCCGTGGACAATCGCGCCTACGATACGTGGTGCCCGGGAAATACCTTTACTGATTTCATCGTCGCCGATTGGGTGATGCACGCTCAGCCGGGATATGTTCAGAAGCACAATATCCTCACGTTCTACACGCCGCTATCGGAGGTTCAGCGCGGGCAGTTACTGCACGTGGAAGACTGCCAGAAAATCGCCGTGAATGTTTTGACGGACTTTCGAAAACTCCAGCCGGAATTCAGAGACGCTCAACCAATTGAAATACATCTCTATCGCCGCGGACATCCTATGTACCTGCCGACTCCCGGCAATTTCACGAAGGTCATCCCCGCCGCAAACCAGCCGCTCGACCGCGTCGTCTTCGCCAATACGGATTCGGTTGGCCCAGTATCGGATGTGTCCGGAGCCGTAGAGGCCGCGCATCACGCGGCGGAATGGATCGACAAGAAGATGGCCGGAACTACGGGGTCTGTCGCGAAATCCCTGTCTAGCACTTGCGTGTAAGATGCGAGTCCGCGTCCCGAAGAAAAAAAGGGCAACGGGGGAGAGACCCGGTGCCCTTGATGAAGTCTTCCCCGCCAGAGAAAGACCCAAGACTCATTGAAGCTGTCAATGTGGCCTACGGCTTGCTGCTTGCTACACTCAAATTGTGCACACCGGAAAATATCGATAGTCCCGCGCTCATGCTCTGCGGCATCCACCACAGACGGCGCACCACGGGATATTCGCTGCGCTGCATGTGGCGTGCGAGCAGATCAAAAATGACCGGGCCGACTTGCGTTGCCACATAGATCGCAGGCGAATGAGCGAAGGGACGCATCATTGGATCGTCTTCGACTGCTCCATGTCCGACGGCCTGCCGAGTCGAGTAGGCGTCAAATGCAGCCGCGCCGTGTTGGACGAGGGAAAGCGCGACCCAGGCGTTCCGCGACGGCATAGACATCGCCGCCGTGACCGAGTGTTCCTGGGACGAGGGCGTGGGGATCCGAACCGTTGAAAATGATTGCGTGTCCGGTGTTGTGTCGAGCGCTACGGTAGTCATGGTTCCGGGTACGTGAGCCTTTGAATCCGCGCTATCGAAATGCACCGAGGCCAAATTCATACGGCTCGAGGAAGATTCCGTAGCCGCAGAGACGTAGTCTGTGGGTTCGGTCGGGTTAGGAGTTGGCGAAGAGCCTTCTGTGGGAGAAATGCCAGCGACGCGAGCAGTAATCGCCGTGGGGGCGATACTCAGCGTCTGCACTGCCGGGGGTACCGACTGAAACTGAAGCAACAGCGCTGCGACGGCTAATACCATGAGAAGGGGTCTCCTGTACTCGCCTAACGCAGCGGAGATTGCAAGGACCGGACCATCCAGCCGTTCCCCGGCGGACATTGGATTCGCAGCACTTAACGGAGGGGCACCGTCGAACTGGCTGATTTTGGGGAGCTCACGGGGCTACGGAAAGGAAAAGCGTTTCCTTCGACTAGTACCGGGGTTACCACTCCTAAGTTCCTGATTTGGAACCACGTATGGCAAGGACATTCGCAGCAGTTTCGCTTTTAGTGCGGTTCGGAGCTCGAGATTTGTGACGCGGGTAGGCGGGCCCTGCCTCATGGATTGTCGAAGTACAGACCCTTTCGGCCGCGGCCTTAACAGGCCTTGAGCAGTTGGAAGCTGTCGCGGGCGGCGCGGATCGTGCGGTCGATGTCCGTGTCGGTGTGAGCAGCCGAGACGAAAAGGGCTTCGTATTGCGACGGAGGCAGGAAAATGCCGCGTGCCAGCATCGCCTGAAAAAATTTCGCGAACTGAGCCGTGTCAGACTTCTTCGCGTCCGAGTAATTGCGAATGGGACCTTGCGCGAAGAAAATTGTTAGCAGCGAGCCCGCGACATTCACTACGCCTTCGACGCCGGATTCTTTTAGACCAGCGCGCAGGCCTTCGGCCAATCGCTGGGTTTTGCTGTTCACGGCTTCGTAAAATCCAAACGCTTCGAGTTTCGGGAGAGTCGCAAGGCCCGCCCGCATCGCGAGCGGATTGCCCGAAAGTGTGCCTGCTTGATAGACCGGCCCGAGCGGCGCGACGCGTTCCATAATGTGCCGTTTGCCGCCATACGCCGCCACAGGCAAACCGCCGCCGATAATTTTCCCCATCACCGTGAGATCGGGATCAATTTTGTGAATTTGCTGCGCGCCGCCGTAGGCCATACGGAATCCGGTAATCACTTCGTCGAAAATCAGGAGCGCGCCTTCGCGCTTAGTAATTTCCCACAAACCCTCGAGGAAGCCTGGCGCGGGGGCGACCACTCCCATATTTGCCGCGACAGCTTCGACGATGATTGCTGCAATTTTTTGAGGATGTTGGCGAAACAGGCGTTCGACTCCAGCAAGATCATTGTACGGCGTGTTCAGCGTGAGGCGCGCGAAGGCGTCCGGCACGCCAGGGCACGCCGCAATACCTAGCGTCGCGAGGCCCGAGCCGGCCTCCGAAAGAAAACCGTCGGAATGTCCGTGGTAACAGCCTTCGAATTTGATAACGAAGTCGCGCTCGGTGAACGCGCGCGCCAGACGAACGGCGGACATGGCCGCTTCGGTGCCGGAACTGACAAAGCGCACCATCTCAACGGAAGGAATAGCGCGAGTGATTTTTTCGCCCAGCTCGATTTCCAGCGGGGAGGTCATGCCGTAACTGGTGCCACGCGCTGCCTGATCGGAAACAGCAGCCACCACATCCGGATGCGCATGGCCCAAGATCAGCGCACCCCAAGAGCAGACGTAATCCAGATATTCGCGACCGTCCACATCGTAAAGACGCGTGCCTGCGGCATGATCAATCACGAGCGGCGAGCCGCCGACCGCGCGAAATGCGCGGACGGGACTATCAACCCCGCCGACCAAAGTTTTCTTTCCCCGCTCAAAGATTTCCGTGGACCGTGGCCGCGAATCTTGCACAGCGGCTTGTTCTTTTGCGCTCCTCACCGTCTCGCTCGCCATGTGTCCTCGATAACCGTTAGCATGTCTTCAACCAGCGCGCAGCGTCCTTGGCGTGATAAGTCAATACCGTTCCGGCGCCGGCGCGCTGAATGCCCGTTAGAATTTCCAGCACCACGCGTTTCTCGTCGATCCAACCGTTTATAGCCGCAGCCTTCACCATCGAGTATTCTCCGCTGACGTTGTACGCGGCTACCGGCACGTCAAACTGCTCGCGGACGCGATGAATCACGTCCAGGTAAGGCATCGCGGGCTTGACCATGATGATGTCCGCGCCCTCTTCGATATCGAGCGCGACTTCGCGCAGCGCTTCGCGGACATTCGCGGGATCCATCTGATAGCTGCGGCGATCACCAAATTGCGGCGCAGACTGCGCGGCTTCGCGGAACGGTCCGTAAAAGGCCGAGCAATATTTTGCGGCGTAGGAAAGAATGGCGACATCTTCAAAGCTATTTTCGTCAAGCCGCCGGCGAATAGCGGCAACGCGCCCGTCCATCATGTCCGAAGGCGCAACAATGTCCGCGCCCGCGCGAGCGTGGGAAAGCGCCGCGTCGGCCAGCACGACCAGGGTCGGATCGTTCAGCACTCCGCCATCTTTGATCACGCCACAATGGCCGTGGCTCGTGTATTCGCAGAGGCAGACATCCGTAATCACAAGCAGATTGAGCTTTGCTTTGCGAATTGCCTCAATCGAACGTTGCACTGCACCGTGCGCTGCGGCGGCTTCGGTGGCGAGTTCGTCTTTGCGTTCCGGTAGGCCAAACAGAATAACGGCAGGGATTCCAAGATCAGCGACTTCGCGGCATTCTTCGACAATCTGATCCGGGGATTGCTGATAGATGCCGGGCATTGAGCTGACTTCCTTGCGGACCTTGTTTCCAGGGCACGCAAACATGGGGTACACCATGCCGGTGGTCGTCAGCCGCGTTTCGCGGACCAGCCCGCGCAGCGCTTCGTTGCGGCGCAAGCGGCGCGGACGATGAACTGGAAATGTCATGCATGCCTCACTGCGGATGTCTGCCGCTGATAGTACTTGGCGATGGCGTCCGCCAACCCGGCCGAAGACGAATCGTTCGATTCGATCGCGACGCGCACGCCCGCTTCACGCAATGCGCGCGTGGTAGTAGACCCGATCGTGGCGAATTGAATTCGATTCGAAAGCGCAGCTAGTTCCGTGGACGGCACTAACGCTGCCAGATTGTGAAATGCCGAAGGGCTGGCGAAAACGATTGCGTCGATTTCACAGTAGCGAACGCTCGTCAGTATTTCATAATCGAGTTTTTCCGGCCGCAGTGTGCGATATGCGACTACTTCCATTACGCGAGCGCCGGCTTCGCGCAGGGCCGATGGCAGGCGATCATCCACGCGGTCGCTGCGCGGCAGCAGAACTTCCTTACCGGCCACAGAATCACGGAGTTCTGCTGCCAGTGATTCGCCCGTCTGAGTTTGCGCAACGTAGTCCACTCGCATCCCTTCGGCTGCTATAACCTGTGCTGTCGCGGCGCCGACTGCCGCAACGCGTCCACGTAGTGAACCAAGCGCGGCGGGCTCTCGGCCAGTTTCTGTCCAACGGCGGCAGAAGAATCGTACCGCATTCTGGCTGGTGAATAGAATCCAGTCGAAGTCGGTGAGGCGCTCGAGCGCGGCATCGAGCTCGGCAAAATTTTGGGGCGGAGCGAAACTCACGGTCGGCAACAAAAATACGTGCGCGCCCAACGATTCCAGCGCGCTCACTAGCTCACCGGCCTGCTCCGGCGCGCGCGTGATCACGATTCGCTTGCCAGCGAGCGGTCCTGACGCGTCCGATTTATTGCGATTGACCAACGGACCTTCCTGCGAGACGAAGAAGCCGGTCGGCTCCGGCGGCGAGAAGTTCGTCGGCCACCCCTCGGCCGAGAGATTCCGCTTCCAACGCTGACCCGCACTTTTTTTCGCCACGCCGGCGAACGGATTCCGTGCCGTCGGCTGAAAGCACGGAAGCGTCTAAAATCATCGTCCCGTTCTCGAATCGCGCCCACGCGCCCAGTGGCAGGCGGCAGCCACCCTGAATTTCAGCGAGCAGCGCGCGCTCGGCCTTAACCGCGAGCATCGTGTCTTTGTCTATCAACTTGTCGAGAAACCTGAACTCATCTTCGCGCGCCTCGCAAAATTCAACACCCAGCGCGCCCTGGCCGACCGCGGGAACCACAATGTCTGGCGAGAGAACTTCGGTGATGCGCGACGACAGACCGAGACGATCTATACCGGCCTTGGCCAGTACGATCGCGTCATATTCGCCCGAAGCGACCTTTCGCAGGCGGGTATCAACATTCCCGCGTAACTCTGCGATTTGAAAGTCTGGCCGATGTAAGCGAAGTTGCGAAGAGCGCCGCAGGCTGCTTGTTCCGATCCGCGCGCCACGACGCAATTTCGCGAGCGTCTCGCCGCTCTGCGATACCAGCGCGTCGCGCGGATCTTCCCGCTTGAAAACGATGGCGACCCGGCAGACGTTTGATAGCTCGGTGGGAACGTCCTTCATACTGTGAACAGCCAGGTCAGCGCGCCCGTCAAGCAAGGCGTCCTCGAGTTCCTTGGTGAAGATGCCCTTGACGCCGATCTGATCGGGCGGCGCCGCCGCAAACTGATCGCCCGACGTCTTAATGACTACGATCTCGGCCGTGATTCCACACGAGCTTTTCAGCGCTTCACGGAAGTGATTGGCTTGCCAGAGCGCGAGTGTGCTGCCGCGCGTGCCGATTCGCAGCGGCTTCACTTCTTGCCTTCGTCCAGGCCGAAAAGATGCCGTATCGCTTCCAAACCGGCGAGCCGACCGCGCATTCCCCGGCCGTGGCGCAATTTTTGCTGCGGCTCTTCGAGCAGACGCTCGATCAATTCTTCGGTGATGTGCGCGATGTGGTCGCGTTCCTGCGGCGAGACGTCTGCCCTGTCCTTGAGCTTCTCGCGGATGATGAGTTCGCGGTGCTTGTGAAACTGATCGCGCAGATCGTTGACGATGGAGCCCGCTTCGAGCGCCCCGCGCCAAGCTTCGAATTTGTCTATATGCTCGGCGATGATCGCTTCCGCGCGCGGGATTTCGGATTCACGGGCTTTCTTATTCTGCTCGACGATTTCGCCGAGGTCGTCAATGTTGTAAAGGTAGAGATTATAAAGTCCGCAGGCGTTGTCACCGACGTTGCGCGGAACACCGAGGTCCACGACAAAAACCGGGCGGCCCGAGCGAGCGGCAATCGCACGTTCGAGCATCTCGCGGGTGAGCACCGGGCCGGCTGCACCCACCGATGTGACCAGAATGTCGGGAGCGCCGAGCACCGATTCGAGCGAATCCCACGCGACTGCTTCGCCGCCGACGCGCTGCGCCAGTTCGGCGGCGCGATCGAACGAACGATTAATCACGCGCAGATTCCCGATGCCGCGATTGCGCATATGCTCGACGACTTGTTCCGCCACCGCACCAGCACCCAGGATTAACGCGGAATGTCCTTTGAGATTTCCGAACACGCGTTCGGCGAGTTTCACTCCGGCGAGCGCAACGGACATCGGCCGCGCGCCTACTTCAGTTTCGCTGCGCACGCGCTTGCCGACTTCCAGCGCGCCCTGGAAAATGCGATTCAGCACTGGTCCGGTGGCGCCATGGTCAAGCGCTTGATTGTAAGCGGTGCGCAACTGTCCAAGAATTTCCGCTTCGCCGAGCAGCATCGAATCGAGGCCCGCGGCAACGCGGAAAAGATGCCGCACAGCGTCGGGTCCGGTCCAGCGATAGAAGCGGCCTTCGAGCTCGCCGCGCGGGATGCGATGGAACGATGTGAAATACTCTTCCATCGCTTCGGCGGCCGATGGCGCAAGATCGCCGGGGACGCCGTAAAGTTCGCTACGATTGCAGGTGGAAATCACCACGGCTTCTTCGAGAATTCCGCGGTCGCGCAGTTCATCGGCTGCTTGCAGGGCCTGCTGCGACGAAAACGCGATGCGCTCGCGTAGCTCAACCGGCGCGGTGCGATGATTGCAGCCGATTAAGGCCACACGAATACGTACTGTCCCGCCGCGATTCGTGTTGGCGGCCGTCGTCATCAAAGGAACCGGTGGAACCTTGTGAGATACAAGTTCACAAATGTATAGCTGAAAAGGACTACCAGGAAATTAAACGCACATAGCAGCGCTGCCCGCGCTCCGCGCCAAGTCGCGTTCCGCGACAGCAACAAATACGCTACGTAAACTCCCACAATAGCCATGGTAATGATCACTTTGGGATCGCCTAGCGAATAGCCGCCACTCAGGCGATGCTCCCAAGCGAGACCCATCGCCACGCCAAAGCCCAGCGCAACGAGGCCGACGTATACGCTGCTGCGCGCCATGCGATCGAGCACATCCAACGCAGGAAATCGCCAGAACGGAACGCCCAGCCGCCGCGAGCGCAACAAGCGGTCTTGGACGAGATAGATCACGCTAAGGACAAACGAAAGCGCAAACGCCGCATACGCCCAAGTATTCAGTGTGACGTGAAATGCAAACATGGGCCCGCGCGGCACCGAGGGAGCAGGAAGCGAATGCGGCGTGAGCAAGTCCAGCAGCAAGATCCAGCATACTAGGAGCAACGTCACGAACGCGCCAACCGTGCGCTGCCGGTGGAACACTTCCAAGCCCAGGTAGGTAAGCCCGAGGAGCCATGCAAAGAGCGACATCGATCCGTATAAATCGTCGTACGGCACGGTGTGCAACGCCAGCGACCGTTGGTAGAGCTCCCAATACTGAGCCGCGATTCCTGCCGCAAGCAGGAGCGTAGCCAGGCGCCCGATCCAGAGATTGGGCACGTACAGATTACGGGCGTAGACAAAAAAACTCGTCAGGTACAGTGCCAAGCTCAAGGCGCCCAGAAAGTGTGTCGTCAACAGCGAAAACTCCCCTAACCGCCTGTAGATTATAACTCTTATGATGCGCCAACCGTGCTGACGTTGCGCAATCGCGCCTTGTGCTGACTGTGAATGCGCCATTGTGCTCCCATAAACCCCTTCTGATATCATGACTTGGAACCTATGACTGCTGCAGAAAACCGTAAGGAGCTGTTTCTGCGCGCTTGCCGCTTTGAGCCGGTCGAGCGCGTTCCGGTGTGGATCATGCGCCAAGCCGGACGGTACCTTCCGGAATATCAGGCTGTGCGTAAGAACTATTCGTTTTTGCAGATATGCAAAATGCCTGACGTCGCGGCGGAAGTTTCGTTGCAGCCATTTCGGATTCTGGATGTGGATGCCGTCATCGTCTTTTCCGACATATTGATTGTTGCGGAAGCGATGGGATTGCCGCTGGATGTGCCGGATTCGGGCCCAATTCTGTCGAATCCGGTGCGAGATTTGGCGGCTGTGCGGCGCTTGCGCGATTTTGACCCTGAGCGCGAAACGCGATTTGTCGGCGACGCCATTCGCGCGATCTGCCGGGAGGTTGGCCCCGACGTACCGGTGATTGGCTTCGCCGCTGGCCCTTGGACGCTCGCTTGTTACATGATCGAGGGCCAAACGCGAGGCGATATATCGCGAGCGAAGCACATGTTGCGCTCGGAACCGAAGATTGTGCGGGACCTGATGGAACACATCGCACGCGCCACCGCGGAATATTTGAAATCACAAATCGCGGCCGGTGCGGCGGTCATCCAACTTTTTGACACCTGGGCAGGGGAATTGACCCTCGCGGAGTATGATCAATTCGAGTTGCCCGCGACCAAAATGGTTTGTGAGTTGCTCGGCCACTCGGACGTGCCGAAGATTTTGTATGCGAAAGGCTCAGGACATTTGCTCGAAGGCCTCGCGCGATCGGGCGCGGACGTGGTGAGCGTGGATTGGCGTACGGATTTGGCAGAAGCTCGTCAGACGCTTGGCCGCAACGTGGCATTGCAAGGTAACGTGGATCCCGCGATTTTGCTTGGCACCGAATCTGCTGTGCGTCAGGCGGCGCAGGCTGCCGTGGAAAAAACGGGCGGCCTTGGACATATTTTGAATCTAGGCCACGGGATATTGCCGACGACTTCTGTGACCAATGCGAAAGCATTCGTGGAAGCGGGCAAAGCAGCCCGAATGCCGGCGCGCGCGGAAATCGGTTGAACGGATCAGGTATGGCGGACGCAACCAGGAAAGCGGCGGACAAATTCGAGGTCGGGCAGCTTACCGACGCCACTTTGGAAAAATATAATCGCCCCGGCCCGCGTTACACGAGCTATCCTACCGCTCCCGTCTGGAAAGATGATTTCGGCCCCGATGACCTGGAATCGTTTTACGCGCGCGCTGAGGAAAGGGCGACGCCGCTTTCGCTCTATATGCATATCCCCTTCTGCGAAAGCCTCTGCTTGTTTTGCGCGTGCAACGTCTCCATTCAAAAAGATAAGAAAGTCGCCATCCCCTACCTGGATGCGCTGAAACGCGAAATTGATCACGTCAGCCGGCACGTTTCCAAAAAGCGCCCGGTGATTCAATTTCATTGGGGCGGCGGCACGCCTACTTATTTGACGCCCGCGCAGATGGAGGACCTCTTCGGCTATACGCGCGAGCGGTTTTCGTTTTCATCTGAAGCCGAGATCGGGATTGAGATTGACCCCCGCGTCACTAATCGCGCTCACCTTGAAAGTCTGCGCCGTCTCGGGTTCAACCGCCTCAGCATGGGCATTCAAGATTTCCAGCCGAAGGTGCAGGAAACGATTCACCGCGTGCAGCCTTACGATCTCACGCGCGATCTAATCGTTGCCGCCCGGGAGCTGGGATTCGAAAGCCTCAATGTTGACCTAATTTATGGTCTCCCGCATCAAACTGCTGCGAGTTTTAAAGACACGATTGACCGCACCTTGACGCTTGCGCCAGATCGCGTCGCCATGTTCAGCTACGCGCATGTGCCGTGGTTGAAGAAGCAGCAAGGCTCGTTTCAGATTTATCTGCCCGAAGGCATGGAAAAATTCCGCATCTTTCGCGCGGGCCTCGAGCGGTTTCTCGATGCGGGATATCTCTACATCGGTATGGACCATTTTGCGCGGCCCGGTGACGAACTTGCGATTGCGCAGCAGAATCGCACGCTGCACCGGAATTTTCAGGGCTATACGACGAAGGCGGGCGCGGACCTCTACGGGATGGGCGTGAGCGCCATTAGTTCGATCGGCGAGGCCTACGCGCAGAACCGCCGCGAAGTCCCGGCCTATCAGGATACCGTGGGCGCGCGCGGAATCGCCACCATGCGCGGCTACCGGCTTTCTGCGGACGACGTGCTTCGCCGTGCCGTGATCGGCAGGCTGCTGTGTCACACAGTGATTCCGAAACACGAGGTCGAGCAGCAGTTCGCGATATCCTTCGACGAATATTTTGCGCCGGAACTGCACCGGCTCGAAGAAGCCCGCGACGAAGGGCTAGTCGCGCTCGATTCCGCCGAAATTCGCGTCACTTCGCTCGGTCGGATCTTCATACGCAACGTCGCGATGACCTTCGATCGCTACCTTCACGATCAACAAATGGATCAGCGGCCGCTTTTCTCCAAAACGCTCTGACGAGCCGCGCAAGATGCCAAATCTCACAAGAGTGGCCGTGATTGGCGCGGGAATTTCCGGATTGGCCTGTGCGTACCGTCTGCACCAATCGGGTGTCGACGTCGCTCTTCTGGAGTCTTCCGATCGCCCTGGTGGCCTGATTGACACCGTCGAGAAAGATGGATTTCTTTTCGAGGCAGGGCCTCAGAGCTTTCAAGGCACCGATGCGCTGCTCGAGCTAGTCCACGAGATCGGCATCGAAAGTCAACTGCAACAGGCCGATCCCCGCGCGCCGCGATACGTCCTTCTTCACGGACATCTCCGCAAAATCCCCATGTCGCCGCAGGCTTTGCTTACTTCTACTCTGCTCGGCCCTGGGTCGCGGTGGAGAATTGCCACGGAAGCATTCAAACGCACCAAGCCACCGAGCGAAGAGGAGACGGTGGCGAATTTCGTGCGCCGCAAATTTGGACACGAAATTCTGGAATACCTCGTGACGCCGTTCGTTTCCGGAGTGTACGCCGGGGACCCGGAACAACTGAGCTTGAAGGCTGCGTTCCCTTCCCTCGACGAGTGGGAACGCGAATATGGCAGCGTGCTGCGCGGAGCACTGAAATCGCGTCCGCCAAAGGCGACAGCAGGCGGAGCACCGCCGCTTTGTTCTTTCCGACACGGCGTAGCCGCTCTGCCGCTCGCAATGGCTGACAAGCTTGGCGAGCGTCTTCAGACGGGAACATCGGCGCTCGAAATTCGCCGTTCTGGAGAATCTGACGGCGCTTCCTACGACATTCGTGCCCATCGCCAGGGGCGTGAGCAGCATGCTTCTGTAAGTGCGGTCGTCATTGCCGTTCCCGCGTATGCCGCCGGGGAGTTGCTCGCTTCCGTGTCCTCGCACCTCGCGCAGGTGTTCTGCGGCATTCCGTATGCGCCTGTGGCCGTTGTCGCGGCAAATTATTATCGCCAGCAGATCAGCGATCCGTTAGAGGGCTTCGGGTTCCTAATTCCGCGCAGCGAGAAGGTGCGAACGCTTGGCACTGTGTGGAATTCGTCGCTTTTCCCGGGCCGCGCTCGCGAAGGCACGGTTACGATGACAAGCTTTATCGGCGGCGCTACAGACGTGGACATAATGAAGCATTCCGAGGAACAGATCGCGCGAATCATCCAGGACGAAAATGCGCGCATCCTAGGCATCACCGGGCCGCCAATTGAAAGCGTCGTCTGGGGACATCCGCGCGCATTGCCACAATACAATCTGGGACACGGGCACGTTGTGGAAGCCATTCGCGACGCCGAGCGCCAGACGCCGGGACTATTTTTCGCCGGAAATTATCTGGAAGGCCCCGCCATCGGGAAATGCGTCGAGAACGGATTTCATGCGGCGGAGGCGGTTACAAAATATCTCCAGACGCTTTGAACGCGCTCCGGCGGTTCTCCGAAATCCGTGTGCGAGGTTTGCGACCTGTTACACAGCTCTTGAAGCAAACTTTACGTGTCCGCCAGCGGCAGCTTATGGCGCATCTGCAATCGCGCACGGCGGCGCTCCCCAGCTTCGCGGTAGCGGCGGCGCTCATCCTCGGTCTCCAGAATCAGCGGTGGAACACGATGGGGCTGATGATTCGCATCCAGTGCCACAAAGGTGACATATGCCGTACTGGTGTGGCGCCGCTCGCCAGTCAGGATATTTTCCGCAAATACTTTCACGCCCACTTCCATCGACGTATTGAAGACGCGGTTTACGCTCGATTTCAAAACGATCCACTCGCCCACACGAATGGGAAACCGAAAGTCGAGATAGTCTACCGAAGCGGTGACCACGTGGCTGTTGGAATGGCGATTGGCCGCCAGCGCACCAGCGATGTCAATCAGGTGCATCACGCGGCCGCCCAGCATATTGCCCAGCAAATTGGCATCGTTTGGCAGCACGATCTCGACGATCTCAGAGGACGACGCCTTGACCGGCTTGCCCGGCAACGCAGCGCCAGCGGCGGCCATCGCAGATTCCTTTGTACTCGGTTTCGTTTTCTTTGGCATTCGTTCGAATCAATCTCCCCAAGAGACGCAAAACGCGCACAACGTAGGCGCTTGGCGCGCGCCTTCAGGCTCGCTATAATACGCGTTTTAGACCTATGACCCAAACGCAGAAGTCGCGACGCGAAGTTTTGGAACAATTTGTGGCTGAGAAACCATCCGACGCATTCGCGCGCTACGGCCTGGCGCTGGAATGTATGAAAGTCGGCGACAATGATGCCGCCACCGACCATTTTGAAAAGCTGCTGGATGCAAATCCGAGCTATGTCGCAGGCTACTTTCAGTTCGGCCAGCACCTATCGCGGATCGGAAAACTAGAACAGGCGCGCAAACTCCTCTCCGATGGTATTCTGGTGGCTCAGAAGGCCGGTGACATGCACGCGCGAGATGAAATGCAAGCCGCGCTGGCGTTGATCCGCTAGTCTCACACAGGTCGCACGAGTACGGGTCGCAGCTGAAAGTTATGAGAGCCAATCGTATTCCGCTTTTCCCCCTGAGCGTAGTGCTCTTCCCGGGCGCCACTCTCCCGCTTCACATTTTCGAGCAGCGCTACAAGGTGATGATCGGCCACTGCCTCCGCAAAAATCACGAGTTCGGGATCATTCTGGTCAGCGAGCGAGGTGTTGCCACGCTCGGATGCACCGCGGCGATCATGCGGAAGATCAAGGATTATCCCGACGGCCGGATGGATATTCTGACGCAAGGGCGCGCCGTGTTCCGGGCATTGCAACTGCTGCAGGAAAAGGAATACCACGAAGCGATCGTCGAATATCTGGCAGAGCCCGCGGCACCGCTGCACGAATCCATAGATGACTGCGAGGAAGCGGGCCTTCTGGGGCTGTTTCAGGAATGTCATTCGTTGATTCACGGCCAGCTCTGGGTGACCACAAGCAGGCAGCCGCTGTGGCCGCTTTCTTACCAGCTTGCCTGCCGTTTGCCGATCGAACTCGAAGAAAAACAAGCGTTGCTCGAAATCAGGTCGGAACCCCAGCGCCAGGAATTCCTCATGCAATGGATGAACAACCTGCTTGCTGGCGTGGAGCCGCGGCATCGCGTCCGCCGGAGAGCGGCGGGCAACGGCCACAGCGTGAATTAGCCTATCGAATCAATCCAAACGAAAGTATCGCCGCAGCCTCCGTTCCTCTATAATGAGCGGAGACGCTCGAAATTGAGCGCTGCGTCTTCCGTGAAACTGAGGCCCTCATGACTTCACTGCCGAAAAGCCTGGGTGAACTTCGCCGCAGTCAGTGGTCCGAAGAAAGAATCGCGCACCGAACCGTGCGCCAGGAATTGCGTGAAAATTTGATGTGCAAAATGGAGAAGGGCGAAGCGCTCTTCTCCGGCGTACACGGCTACGATGACACTGTCCTGCCGCAGATCATCAACGCTATCCTTTCGCGGCATCATTTCATTCTGCTCGGACTGCGCGGGCAGGCGAAATCGCGAATTCTTCGCGGCCTCGTCGAATTTATGGACCCGCACATCCCGGTGGTCGAGGGTTGTGAAATTCATGACAATCCCTACGCGCCGCTGTGCCGGGTCTGCCGCGAACGCATTGCCGCCGAAGGCGACGCTACTCCGATAGCATGGCTGCCGCGCGATCAGCGCTACGTGGAAAAGCTCGCGACGCCGGACGTAACCATCGCGGACATGATTGGAGACGTGGACCCGATCAAGGCCGCGCGCAGCGGAAGAAATCTCTCGGACGAATTGACGATTCATTATGGTCTGTTGCCCCGTGCTAACCGCGGGATTTTTGCGATCAACGAGTTGCCTGACCTTGCCGGCAAAATTCAGGTCGGCCTTTTCAATATCATGCAGGAAGGCGATGTGCAGATTAAGGGCTACCCGGTGCGGCTCACGCTCGACGTTTTGCTCGTCTTCACTGCGAATCCTGAAGACTACACGGCGCGTGGCAAAATCATCACGCCGCTCAAAGACCGTATCGGCTCGGAAATTCGCACGCACTATCCGGCGACAGTTGCGGAAGGCATGTCCATCACTTCGCAGGAATCGTGGACTGAGCGCGACAACAAAAAGCGTGTCGAAGTCCCGCAATATGTCCGCGAGATCGTGGAGGAAGTTGCCTTCCAAGCGCGTGAAGATAAGCGCGTCGACCGGCGCTCCGGCGTCAGCCAGCGGCTCCCGATCAGCGCGCTCGAGAATGTGCTCAGCAGCGCCGAGCAACGCGCTGTTCGCAGCCGCGATTCCGCCGTTGTGGCACGCGTCGCGGACGTTTATGCCGCGATTCCGTCCATGACCGGGAAGTTCGAACTGGAGTATGAAGGCGAGCTTCGTGGCGCCGAGAATATCGCCCGCGAATTGATCCGCGCCGCCGTCGGAAAGACCTACACGCAGTATTTCACCGGTGCCAACATGCAGCCGGTGATTCAGTGGTTTGAACTGGGAGGCGAATTGAAAATTCCGGCCAATGCATCCAGTTCCGAAGTCTCGGCGCAGCTGAAGAAAATTCAGGGCCTCTTCGACAATTTGAGTGTCCTCGAAGTCAACCAGAAAGACGACGCCGGAATCGTCGCTAGCGCTGCGGAATTCATTCTCGAGGGACTGTGGGCGCATAAGCGCATCAATCGCAGCGAGGAGCGAGGGTTCTTCGCCGACGCGCGCAAGACTGCAGAGCCCCGCGACCCGCGAGAGCCTTCCGGCCGCGTACCGCGCCGGCAGTTCAACTAGATAGTTTAGGGATAGACTGCAGGAACCCATGAAATTCACGCGCTATTCAAAATATGCACCGAACGCTGCCGACGACATCGATCTTCAGGAGCTGATGAGCCGGCTCTCGGATTTTCTGCTGCAAAGCGGCTTCGAATCGCAATACGGAATCTACGAGATGGATTCCGAGCGCTCTCGCGAACAGATGATGGACGAACTCCGCGAGGCCATCCTCCGCGCCCTGCAAGAAGGCGATTTGCTTCCGCCCGAGCTGATGGAGCAGATGCTGCAGAATCCCGATCTTTCGCAGAACCGGGAGCTGCGCGACATCGTGAATCAAATCATTCAGCGCATGGAAGAAGAAGGGTTCATTTCTCGCCCCGACCGGCCCGCGCAGGTAACGCCGCCCCCATCGCAGACTCCCGGTGGGCAAGTGGGCGAGGCTCAGCCAAACGTGGAAGCGCGCTTTGAGATTACGGACAAGGCGCTCGATTTCCTGGGATTCAAGACGCTCAAAGATCTGCTCGCATCGCTCGGCAAGAGCAGCTTTGGACGGCATGACACACGTGACCTCGCGACCGGGGTTGAATCCGGCGGCACCTCGAAGCTTTATGAATTTGGCGACACCCTTAATATGGACATCAGCGGAACGCTTTTCAATGCTGTCCAACGCAATGGCGCGCAAATTCCCATCGAACTCGATTATCCCGATCTGATGGTTCATCAGTGCGAGTACCAGAGCTCCTGCGCCACGGTTTTGATGCTGGATTGCAGCCACAGCATGATTCTTTACGGCGAAGACCGCTTCACACCGGCGAAGCGTGTGGCGCTCGCGCTGTCACATCTAATTCGCACGCAATACCCGGGCGATTCGCTGCACTGTGTTCTATTCCACGATAGCGCGGAGGAAATCCCTCTCGGCAAGCTGGCTCGTGTGCAAGTCGGTCCTTACTACACGAACACGCGCGAAGGGCTGCGGCTGGCGCAGCGTATTCTCTCGCGACAGAAAAAGGACATGCGCCAGATCGTGATGATCACCGATGGCAAGCCTTCTGCGCTGACGCTCGAAGACGGCCGCATTTATAAGAATGCATTCGGGCTGGACCCCTTGGTCGTCACGCAAACGATGGAAGAAGTGGCAAAATGCAAGCGCGCCGGCATCTTGATAAATACGTTCATGCTTTCCAGCGACTACAGCCTGGTCCACTTCGTCCAGAAGATCACCGAACTGTGCCGCGGCAAGGCCTACTTCACTACTCCCTACACGCTCGGGCAATACCTCCTGATGGATTACGTCGGCAAGAAGACCCGCAATATTCATTAATGCTTTGGTCTGCGTGATTCCGTGGCTGCGTCCGGGTGTGTTTCACGACATCTAATACTTCGGCGCTGAACCGATGAGCCTAAAGGGGCAGGTTCGCGAGATTCTGGGAGGACGAAAATGGCTGCTCTACCTATAGGAGCCAAGGCGCCGGCGATTTCGCTGCCGAGCACGAACGGAGAGACGGTGACGCTCGCGGACGCGTTGAAGAAAGGGCCGGTCGTTGCAGCATTTTTCAAGGTGAGCTGCCCCACCTGCCAATTTGCCGCGCCATTTCTCGAGCGGCTACACGAAACGTACGCTGGTCCTAAATTCACGCTGTGGGGTATTTCGCAGGATGATGTTCGAGACACACGCGACTTTTTCAAGGAATTCGATGTCGAGTTTCCTACTCTGATCGACTCCACTGGCTACTCCGTCTCGAATCAGTACGGCATCACCACCGTTCCTTCGATTTTTCTGATCTCTCCCGATGGCAAAATCCAAGTGACTTCGGAGGGGTTTGCCAAGCGCGATCTCGAGAAGATCGCGGCGGCAGTCGCGCGCGCAACTGGAGCCTCCACGAGAACGTTGTTCAAACCGAGTGAAATAGTCCCTGAAATCAAGCCAGGTTGACACTCGAAAAACTAGGGTTCCGTCGGAACCGAAAGACAGTACTTGCACTATTGAAGTTACAGGACTTGCTTGCCGCTAGAATGCCGAAAACTCCTACTCCGTCCAGACCAAGGAACAAAACAGGAACAATTTGTTCTGAAATGCACTCGTTGTCCGCGGCGTGCACGCCCACCACTTACTAACGCTTTCCCCTCGGTCTTCGGCGGGAATCTTCTGATACAGACCGTGTCGGGCCAGAGAGTTCCACATCCTCTCCGTCACAACGAGGTTCGCCATGTCCGAAAGTTGGTCGTAGCCGTCGTTATACTCCGCGTCATGGTCGATGACCGCGCACTTCGACATTTCGTCGCCCCACATTTCCCGAGTTTCGGCAGGTTTACTATCAATGGTGTGTTGGTCGGGAGATGGCGTTCCTATCTCTGCCGACCAAAGTTTCATGTCGGCTCGACATTGCTCGACGGCCGGAGCGTGCATTACATCTTGCGCCGAACGGGTTCCTGAGAAGGAAAACAGCGCGGCAAGCAGCACCACACAAATTTTATTCACAGTTCCTCCTCGGTTGCGTGTGGTCAGCCCCAAACCCACTTTACGAATCGAATAAGGGCGATGACGCCGCAGCCGAACGTGCCTAAGCCAGCGGTCACGGCAAAAAAGACGAACAGCCCCTTCGCACCCTCAATTTTCGGCTCAAACGCGTAAGCAATTAGGACGCAAACGGAACAGACCGCCGCCGCGCCAACCAAGCAGCGCGGGCACTTCTCATACAATCTACGCAGCCTGGTTTTTCGATTTACGCCTCTCCGTATTTCATCCGCGCTGTGATATATAGTCGCGCACCAATCCTTCGGCACGATGCGGACGGCCAAACCGCACCATCACGAGGGATAACAGGAGGAAAAAACCGTGCCCTCGCGATCCATATTGAAATTTCTAGCGATCCTGACGATCCTTCTTTGCGCTGCAAGTGTGAAAGCACAGCAGATGCCGAATCCTTATGGCCCGCCGATTTCCCTCGAAAACGCGAAAAAGGCTGCCGGGGCCGCGATTGCGGAAGCGAGGAAGAATAATTGGACTATGGCCCTCGCCGTCGTCGACCCGAATGGAACACTCGTCTACTACGAGAAAATCGACAACACGCAGATTGGAAGCGCACAGTTCGCCATCAGCAAGGCACGCTCGGCGGCGATCTTCAAGCGCCCGACGAAATGGTTTCAGGACCAGGTTTCCAAAGGCGGCGATGGACTCAGGTATTTGGGCCTCGAAGGCGCGACTCCCCTGGAAGGAGGCGTTCCCATTGTGATCGAGGGTAAAATTGTCGGCGCCATTGCGCTATCCGGTGGCACTTCTTCGCAGGACGCCCAATGCGCACAAATCGGGGCTGACGCGCTGAAATAGACCGCGCGAGTCTTATTCCTAGGACAGCCCAAGTCTATCTCACGGGGCCAGGCGCGACGTAGGGCGGTTCACTCGACGCTTCACCTCCCACGCAAGCCATGAAACAGGAGCCACATCCACCACGCAAAATCACTTGGGCTGAAGGGCATCGTATTCCTATCCGGCGCGGATCGTACAACGCCAGTCACGAGAATCAAATCGCCGGCCGGTCAATGCACAAAGTGGCCTGTTGCTGATAAGATTACGTATAGTTGTTACTCATAAAGGCGGTCCAACGAAAGGCTTCGGCAGTCGCGCATCGGGCTGTGCCTTACTATTCTCGCTGGGGCTTATATCCGCAAGCCGTTTTTATCATCTGCGCGCTCGTCTGGTTTGCGTACAAGCCCCACTGGGCTGTGCAAGGGCCGGTGTTGCTATGGCCTTTCTCGCGGTAGGGGCAACATGGATGGCGGTTCGAGGCCCAGACTTAACACGCATTGAAGGTGGAGTTTGGATACTTATAGCGTTTGGGTTGTTCTTTGTGGAAATGCACTTTGTCGGGGAGGAGAGGAAAAGCCACGACGCCGAACAAGCGGAACTCCGTACGAGAGAAGAAACCCCTCAAGGGTCACTGCAAAACCGGCCATGCGGGGTCACTTCAAAACCGGCCATGGGAAGGTTCCCGGGACTTAGATGTTGTACTCTTCCGTTCGCTTTTCGGGCAAGTCTAATCTCCCAGAATTCGAGGTGGAGGGCCATTTCCTCCTCGAAGCGCGGAAAAAATCTCGTTTACAGGCCCGTGGTTGCATTTTCTCGAGGTCTCCCATAGTTCAGGTCGTGGCTTTCCGGCTATTTTTCGACGCGCTGCTCTTCTATTGTTCCGCCGGTAACTTGGTCCTCCAGCTCCGCGGCCCGCATTTGAGGATATGGCCGTGGTGCAGGAGGCGGTCGAGCATGGCGGTGACCGCCGCGCTGTCGCCGAGCAGCTTGCCCCAGTCTTCCACAGGGCGGTTGGAAGTTACCAACGTGCTGGCGCGTTGGTAACGGCGCATCACGATCTCCAGTAGCTCTTCTGCCGCGGTGGGTCCTAACTTACGCATGCCCAAGTCATCGATGATCAGCAGGGGCACGGTGGCCAGCAGTTCCATGTGCTCTTTGCGCTTTCCGTCCAGGGCGGCTTCGGCGATTTCCTCGAGCAGGACGTGCGCCTCGCGGTAGATCACCCGATAGCCCTGGCCGATGACCGCCTGCCCGATGGCCTGGGCCAGATGGCTTTTGCCGGTGCCGGGTGGACCTAGAAAAAGTGCATCTTCGCGGCGAGCGATGAAGCTGGCCGTGGCCAGATCGAAGACCAGGCTTCGATTCATCTTCTTGTTGAAGTTGAAATCGAAGTTGTCGAGCGTCACCTGCGCATCGCGAAATTGCGCTTGTTTCCGGCGCCGTTCCAGCAGGCGGTCGCCGCGACGAGTCAGTTCATCGGATACCAGACAGGAGAGGAAGTCGAGGGGGGCCATCGGTTCCGCTTGGGCTTGCTGCAGGCGCGTCTCCAGCACCGCCGCGATGCCGCCCAGACGCAGTTGGCGCAAGGCGCGATTCAACTCGATCAGATTCATTCCGGTTGCTCCTTGCTTTGGAGATTGATGAAATCGCGATACTCGGTGAGCCCGCGAATCAGGGGATCGATCTGGCGTAAAAACATTTGCGGGTGCGGGCGGCGCTCCAGATAACGACGCACGAAGCGATATTCATGCACACCGACGTCCAGCGCGGTAGCGCAGGCCTCTTCGACCGCGGCCGCCCCGTATTTCTTAATCAGGGAAAGCACTCCCAGAATGCGGCGGATGCCTGTCTCGGCTTGCCGCTGATAGATCAGCTGGCAGAGCTTGCCGATCTGCGCTCCCGCATGTTCGGCACGCCGCAACAGTTGCGTCGTGCTCAGCGGCATTTTCTTGGGGTGATCTTCTTCCTGGATGCGATATCCGCCGCGTTTCTGGCGCAGGTGCTCGCGAAGAAGTTGGTTGGTGTTCGGATGCAGGATGCGCACGTACAGCGCATCCCATTGCACCTTCACCGGCCGCCCGATCCATCCCGGCGGCAAGCTGTAATAGGCGGCTTCGACCTCCACGCAACCGTCCAGATGCACGACGCGTTCTCCGTATTGGTAATAGCGGAAGGGTTCCAGAGGCAAGGGCAGCAAGTGCGGTTTTTCTTCGGCGAACATGACGGCGACCTGGCGCTTGGTCGTGCCATGGATGCGCGTGTCGGCCCAGCGCTGCTCCCAGCGATCCAGATAGGCCTGCGCTTCCTCCAGACTCTCGAAGCGCATTCCTTTGAGCGGCGTTTTCTGCGCGTGGCCGATCCCCGACTCCACTTTCCCCTTGCGATCGGGATCTTGGATCCGGCAAGGCAGTGCCACCACACCGTAGTGCGCCAGGACATCTCGAAACAGTGGATTGACGGTGGGATCGTATAGGTCGGGAACCAGCACTGCTTCTTTCAAGTTGTCCAGGACCACCACTCGGGTGCAACCACCTAAGCGACGAAACGCTTTCTCATGCAGTTCGGCCCAGATGCGCGCACTGGAACGCCACGTCAGCAAGCGCACCGATTTGCGGCTGTAGCCGAGAGTCAGCACGAACAGCCGCGTCCGGCGATACTTGCCACTCTGCGTTTCGCGCACCATCGGACCACTGCCGTAGTCGACCTGCGCTTCTTCTCCCATGGCGGTCAGGATGATGCCCGCCGCTTCTGGAAGCCGGGGGCCCCGAAGCTTGCGCACGAAGCGCTTCACCGCCTGATAGTCGCCTGCAAAACCATGGTCGGACACCAGGTCTTGCCAGATCGCCTTGCCATTGCGTCCACGGGCGAGGTCCTGCTCGATCAACTCCCGGTGCGCTTCACAAACACTTGCCGATGGAGGAGAAGGGTCACTCGGAGCGCCCTGTTTTTCTGAAAAAGAGCCTACAAAGTCGGGGGTCACCATGGCCGGTTTTGCCCCAGAGTCGGGGGTCACCCGTATGGCCGGTTTTGCCGGCGCTCGGCGTCCCCACCCAGGCAGGCACACCACCACCCCGGCTGACTTTAGGTAAGCACTTGCGGTTTCTCTACGGACACCAGTGGCTTGCTCGATGCGCCGTAAAGGCCATCCGAGCTTCCCCAGTGCGATGACTTGTTGCTTCTTTTCTTCGCTCAAGACATTGCTCATGCCGAAGGAGCCTATAAGCGCTCCTCTCGGAGTCAATGTCCCGGGCCTTCCTATGGCCGGTTTTCAGCTGACCCTACATGGCCGGATTTGGGTGACCCCTGAGGAGAAACCACGCGAAGAGAACAGAACGACTCGTTTCGTAAGTTGATAACAGACGGAAAAAATCTCTTCAAAGCACTCGGCGAGGAAAAGACGCTAACCCAACAAAATTTGGAGCATAGTACTGGCGGAAACGGATATTGCTGGGTTGTGCCCGTCGATCCTCTGACGGTGGAGCTGGGAGGTGATCCGGCGCACCAAGTGCATAATTGGTGGCAAATTGCTTTGAAAAATTCGGGCAAAGTCGTTCTTCCAACGTGCGATATTCATCTTGTGCCGTTCTCGACCGACGAGGAGCGCAAGAACGGGGCACCGTGGCCGCCAGACATCTTCTATCCTTTCGAGAAAGTGCCAATCATGGATCACCGACATTTTAACTACACCCAGTTTTTCATCAAAGGTGACCGAATTTATAGTGGTGTAATTCGCACGCCAAAGCACACCTTCAACGAAGTCATCAAATTCACGCCTGATCCGAAAGATCCGACACGCTACCTCCCAAGCTGCACCGTTTCGGAACAGCAATCGGGAAAAGTATTGGAGAAGGATTGCTATCCTCAGTAGATCTAGCGGGCCAGGTTAGACATCTTCCGCGCTTCCCTCTTGAATGCCACGCTTGTTTTGGATTTTCCGAATGCCTGCGGCGGAAGCTATCACGCGATAACCGCATCGTGAATTAGTAGACCCGTTTGAAGCCAACGCGTCCGCGGAGTATGATTCTTGTCGGAGGAGTCAAATGGTTATCGGTGACAAGCTAAAGGAACTTCGCGAGACCAAGAAACTTAGCCAAGGTGATATTGAAAAGCGTACGGGTCTGTTGCGCTGCTATATCTCACGAGTTGAAAACGGCCACACCGTTCCGAACGTCGATACGTTGGAGAAAATGGCCCGCGCGCTCGAAGTTCCGATGTACCGACTGTTCACAGATGACGCTCACGTAAAGAAGCCTAACATTCCAATTTCAAAGATCGAGACGGCACACAATAAAAAACAGGATGCCGAACTTCGGCCTTTTGCCAAAGCGCTCTCGCGAATGAACGACAAGGACCGAGGGCTTCTGCTTCACATGGCTTCGAAAATGGCGAATCGCGCGTAGTGGCTGGCCGCAATAGAGGAAGAAAGTGGCCCCTGTGAATCAAATATCAGTGACGGGTCCTCTACTCGTCGGTGTGGCGACCACCTTCTTCACTATCATCGTTCATGCGCTCGTTCTAGATACGATCATCAGGGTCGTTCGCCGCTATCTTTCGCGGGGCAGGGGCGGTGTGTTTCTTAGGGACGTGACGCTTGTAATGAGCGCGATGTTACTGGCGCTCGCTGGACATTTTGTCGAGATTGCGCTCTGGGCGTTATCGTTCGTTCTCTGCGGCGAGTTTTCACACTTCGCCGCCGCCCTTTATTATTCGGCGGCCACGTACACAACGCTCGGAGACGGCACCATAGTGATCTCGGCTCGGTGGAGACTTCTGGGGCCCCTTGAAGCAGCCGACGGAATGCTCCTGTTTGGCGTCACAACCGCTATGATCTTTGCTGTAATTCACCGATTGGTTCAAATAAGACTCGGCGCGCAACGCGACCCACCAATCTAAACCGATTGAGGGCTGCGCGATATGTTCTGCCAAGAACAGCCAAACATCGTATCGCACGGCACGTGCTGGAGATCGCAATGAAACGGTTGCAGTCGTTGTTGTACTCGGTTTTTGTTTGCTTGCAATCCCGAGTCTTCAGGCGCAAACCAAGAAGCTCACCGCGGCTGAGGCCAAAGACCATATCGGCGACCGGGCGACGGTCTGCGGCAAGGTGGCGAGCACGCATTACGCCAAGAGTTCCAAAGGCGAACCAACATTCCTAAACCTCGATGGTGTATCTGCCATGTTCTGTGTCCTTACTAGGCACTCTTTCGGGCAGCCCGAGTTCGAAGGCATCAGAAACCAGTAGTGTCCCAACGTTATGCGAACAAAATCAATTGGTTATCGGAAACCGGTTGAATTTCGTCGCTGATCGTTTGTGCAAGTAGTTGATCCAACGGGATTTTCTCGAACATGGTCAGGCTAAGGATCTGTAGGATTTCATACAGGCTGGCCGAGAGATGCAATCTCTTTTTGACGATGGCGACCAGAACGTAGGCGGAGACAGCGATCCAGATTTGTGACCTGACTGCGTTCTCCGAAGTCCCGAAGAAAGCTTTGATTCGCAGATGCTGCTTGATCCATTTGAAGAAGAGCTCAACTTGCCAGCGGCAGCGGTATAGTTCGGTGATCGTAAATGCTGGCAAGACGAAGTTGTTGGTAAGAAAGATGAGGGTCTTGGCGGTTTCGGGGTCCTTGAAGCGGATGCGGCGCAGCGGTGCCTCGAAGCCTTGGTGCGAGTAGAAGCCAGTAAGGACGACACTTTGGTCACAGATCAACCCCGTCGTGCGATCGACCGGATGCGAGTAGCGGCGTTGGACCTTGAGGTTCGACTTGCCGCGGGTCACGAAGAAGCTGCCGGCTTCGTGAAAGCGATAGAGGCGCTCGAAGTCGAGGAAACCACGATCCATGATGTAGAAGGCGCCGGGCTCGGGCAGCAGTTGGTCGAGGATGTTGACCTCGTGCACCTTGCCATCACTGATGTGAATGAAGGTGGGGATGTTGCCGCGCAGATCGAGCAGTGTATGCAGCTTGATGGCTGCCTTGGCCGTGCGGAATACCGCCCACGGAAATACCGACAGACACAGATCGATGGTCGTGGTGTCGAGCGCGTAGACGGTTTCTTGCAGATCGACGCCGAAGGACTCTTGCGCATACAACGGCCGGGCGATGCCGATCAGGCTCTGCGCAAAATCGGCATAGATGCGCCAGTCGCGCACAGCGTTGGCATTGGCCAGTGTATTACGAGCCACCGCCGAACGAATCCCGAGATGATAGAGCTTGGAGCTTTGCGCGCGGAGACATACTTCGATGTCTCGAAGGCTCTCCCGAAAGGTCAACTGAGCGAACGCCATGCACAGGAATTGATCCAGGCACGAGAAGGACTTCACTTTGAACGCGCCTCGATAGCGGGTGACGCAACGACGGAAGGTGGTCAGCGGAAGATGTTGCATCAGCTGCGCAAACACCAGCTTGCCTCGGTTCATCGATGCCCCCACGAAGTTATGCTCCGCAGGGTCGCAGAACCGGCATTCCGAGTTCAAATCGAGACCAAAAGAATTTGCCGCTTATGCGTTTCTCATCAATAATTTACGGAAGACAAGAGGCAAAACGTTGGGACACTACTGATCAGAAACGGCAAATCACTTCGACGCTCATTACCGCAGTGGTAGCATGCGGATTCGTGATCGGTCAAGAAAAGATGGAAACGCGAACGGCGAGGCGGACCGCGATGTTATGTTGCCACCTTTACACTGCTTTTCACTTTCTCGATCAACGCACGATGTTCGACAATCCGCTCGCGCAGGCCACGGGTATCGCCCCACCGGACTAACTCAACGCTTCTGGCGATCGCGACGCGTGCGCGCTTCTGCCTTCATTTCCGTTTTGTTTTCTTCGCGACGCATTTTTCACAGCGCGTCTGAGTTGCTGTCCCCATAAACTCGTTACCGCACTTGCATTCCTTTCGGATCAAAATCTCGTCTTGAGGAGTGACAACTTTCTTGACTGGCCGCAGATTGGGAAAGAACGGCTTGTTAGTGGGCATGGGAGCCTGAGACTAATCCAGCCGCCGAGTAGATTGCAAGGCATGCCACAGATGGGTTCGCGCGGTACGAGTCGCTGTTGCGCCACGATAGTAATGTCCCCTTTTCTCCAAAATAGAAATGTCCCCCTAAAGTAGACCTCCGAAAGGAGGTCAGATTGGGGCGGACGGAGATGAGTCAGGAGGAATTGCGGAGGGTGGAAGTGCTGGCGAGAGTGCGCAGCAACCAACTGCGGGTGGTCGACGCGAGCCGGCTGCTGCGTGTGAGTTACCGGCAGGCCAAGCGGCTGTGGAAGCGCTATCGCGAAGAGGGACCTGCGAGTTTGAAGCACGGCAGTGCCGGGTGCACCTCGAATCATGCCTATGCGCCGAAGTTTCGGCAGCGGGTGCTGGATCTGGTACGGAAGAAGTACGGCGGGCCGGTGGGCGAGCGTTTCGGGCCGACGCTGGCGGCCGAGCACTTGGACGCAGAAGATGGGCTTCTGGTGAATGCCGAGACGCTGCGGCTGTGGATGCTGGAAGCAGGACTGTGGAGTCGGCAACGGAAGCGGCGGAAGCACCGGCGACGGCGAGAGCGCAAAGAACATTTCGGAGAGCTGGTGCAGATGGATGGCAGCTTTCATCCGTGGCTGGAGGAGCGCGGACCGGAGGGCTGCTTGATCGACATGGCCGACGATGCGAGCAACACGACCTGGGCGCAATTGGGGGAACAAGAGACCATCTGGGCGGTGGCGGATGCGCTGCGCGCGTGGATCGAGCAGTACGGCGTCCCCTTGGCACTGTACGTGGACTGGAAGAACTTGTACAAGCGGCCGGCCAATTCGCGGGAGCGTTTACGAGGGGAAGAACCGATCACACAGTTTGGGCGCATGTGCGCGAAGCTGGGGATCGCGGTGATCGCAGCGAGTTCGCCGGAAGCCAAGGGACGAATCGAGCGGATGCACGGCACGCATCAAGACCGGCTGGTGAAGAAACTGCGGCGGAAGCAGATCCCCAGTCACGAAGCGGCGAATGTGTACCTGCGGAGGGAATATCTGCCAGAACACAACCGGCGGTTCGCCCGTGCGGCGGCGAGGCCGGAAGACTACCACCGGCGGGCACCGCGGGCTGCGGAACTGGATCGGATTTTCCGGCTGGAGAACGAGCGGACCATCGGGAACGACTGGGTGGTACGCTACGCGAATCGCTATTTTCAGCTGGAGCCGCAGAGCCACCATTATGCCCCGGCGCGGGGCAAGGTGCTGGTCTGCGAAGGGCGGCACGGCGGCATCAGCATCGAGTATCGCGGTCGTGCCCTTGGCTGGAAGCAAATTGCGGCGCCGCTGAAGCCACCGCCAAGGGCGGAAGCGGTGGGCGCACGCGTCGCGGTAGCCATTGCGAAACGGAAGTGGGTGCCGCCGGCGGACCACCCTTGGCGCGAGGCGGCCCGCCGCGCCGTGCAGCAAAAAGCGCTGCGGGAGGTGGCCCGAGCACCGTTGGCTGGGCCCTGCGCTTCGCCCTAAACGCTCCGCCCTTCGGGCTCCGCAGGTCTGCGCTCCGGTCCAAGCCAACGGATCGAAAAAAACCAGGATGTCGCAGGTCGAGCCCAACGCCGAATCGTTGCTCCTAGGGCCTCTGGACGCGAAATTTCTCACAAAAAATCCGCGGAAGCAGAAAAAGAGAGCAAGGAGAAACAAAACGCAAAACACAAAAAGGGGACATTTCTAATTAGGTAAGGAAGGGGACATTTCTAAATTGGTTTGACAGCGCGGTACGAGTCGCTTGACATAACAAAGCCACTGGGTACAGTCTAAAGCACCTAGCTTCTTCGCCACCAGGACAGTGCGATGCGAGACTGTTATCCAGGGTCGTGGAAAGACCTGTATCTGCAAACGGTGCTGGAATCTGACCAAGAGAAATTGACCGAGCTGGTCCACGCCACAGAGCACGCGATAGCGCTCCGCGCTCAAGAACTATTGAACTCCACAGACCATCACGAAGAACGCGACGAGATGGCCATCGCGCACGCGACTTTGCTCTGCATCAAAACCCACAAACTCGGCTGGCCAGCGGTGTCCGCTCGCGATGGTTTGAGCTGATTCGCCGATTCGCGACACTCGGCTAGCGGGTCAGTTTCCGACGACGGCGCTTAATTTTTGCTCTTGTTTACCGGACTGGCTTGCCGCAACGTGGCGAGCAGATCCTTGGCGCAGGCGGGCACTGGCTCGGCCTTGTGGAAGACGATGGCCTGGGCGCTCACTTCTTTGCCATAGAGATTTTTGTTGGCGCCGTTGTCGGCGCGAAGGGTGGAACCTGACAGGGAGATGCCCGCGAAGATTCCACGAGAGCGAGAGTAGGAGAGAATCTCGGCGCGCATGGTGACATCAGTTTCCGCTGAGGCTGTGCGGCCAACCGGGCCAGCGGCGACGGTAGCGTTTCCGCCGAGCTTGACCTTGCTGGTGAGAACGCTGGGAGCGGAACGCGGACTCATGAGAAGCAGAACGAAGTCCGTGGCCTGCGCGCCGAACTGCAAGCCTGCACTAGCACCTTCTAGGGCCATCATCGTTGGTGCGCCCCACGGCCCATGGAACGTTTTTCCGCCGCGACACGTCATGACACCACGACCGAAACTGCTTCCCAAGCCGAAGGAAAGTTTCAAGACGGAAGGTAGAATGACGACGCAATAAGCGCTGTCGAGGACGCTCTTCGGAATGTCGTCAGGGACGTCAAGAATTTCCTTCATTACCTTTCCAGAGTTTGTGACGCGATCTGCTTCTTTGTCCTGTGCGCGAGCGGGAAACACGAGTGCAAGAGCTAAGCTGAACCCGAGCAGCATCTTCCTCACGATTCATCCTCACATTCTTTTTCGCCCGGAATGAGTAGCTTGATGATACTGCAGCTAGCCGTCACCGCATATAATTGTCAAAACTGACAGGTTGCTGCGCTTTTGTGTGGCATGTCGTTTCCGACCGCCCGTACTCGCTTGAAGACTCTTGGTGGCCCTGGATTTTGGAACCACGCTCGGCGAATCAGATCAGGCTCGGTCATTTCGGCCTCGGAACCGAGAAATAGCCCCGTAACGTGATCCCTCCTGGTATAGCATTGGCCGGACTGGTGTAGAATCGGCGCACGTGGTGCACTCGACAGGAGACAGAATGAACGAAGAAGCCTGGCAAATACTAGAAGATAGATTCACGGAACGGCGGCACGAGGCGTTCGCGCTGCATAAGAATGGAGCCCGCGACGCCACGCAAACTTTCGCAGAACTGGTGCGCATCGAGGCGGAGTATATCCAAGCTCTCTACACGCTTTACGAGAAGCAAGGCACTGATCCGACGCGGGGAGCAGCCGGGGCGTCTGCGTAGAACCTCGTGCAATGCGCCGCGCGAGAAACTGCGGGCGAACGCAATTCCGCTGGTCCTAATGACCTCATAACGAATCTGTAGATCGGTGGGCGCGATCAGGACGAAGCAGCCGCTGAAGATACAGATGAGCTAAGGCGCGCAATCAGAAATTCCATGAGCGCCCGAGGATTGGGGTTCGACGATTTCAGTTGGCTATCGGTTTCCGCAAGAGCCAACAAACCTGCCAACAAATCCTTCTTGGGGATGCGATGCGCGTTGCGCACTGCGGCCTCGGCGGCATCCGGACGCATCCCCAGCGTGCGGGCCGCTTGAAATCCGTTCATGCCTACGGGCAGGTCGCGCGCTTCGATCAACTTGCGATACATCCAGGTCAGCACGCCCACCAGACCGATCGGTTCCTCGCCTTCCCGTAATAGGTTTTCCAGAAATGCGAAAGCATCGGGACGGCGGCGTGTAGCCAGCATATCGGCGAGCTGCCAAACGGTGTTCTTGCGCGCCTTGGGTACCAGCTCCTCGACGTCCGCCGAGGTGATGCGGCCGCGGCCCTGAACGTACGCCACGAGCTTTTGTATCTCGACGCGAATGCGCGCCGGCTCGCTATTTACAATTTCCGCGAGCAGGTTGGCGGCGGGACGCTCGATTTCAGTGCCCAATTCCTTGGCCATTTGCTCGGCCAGCGTCGCGGCGGACTCGTTGCCTAGCGTCAGTTCCACAATCACTGCACTTTCAGCGAGCACTTTGTAGAGACGCTGGCGGTGATCGAGTTTAGGCACTTCAAATACCAGCACGCTGAACGGTGCTGGCTTTGCGAGATATTGCGCAAGGGCCTTCAATGTGTCTTTGCGTGGGTCGTCGGTATCGTCGTCTTCGTCGACGGTATCATCTCCATCTTTGGCGCGCGATTGAATGGACTCGGCGCCGTCAACCAGCACCACCTGGCACGGGGCGAGCATCGGCATGGTCTCCGCGCGCTGAAATAATTCACTCCAATCGCCGCCACGTACCGTGACGCGCCCGAGGGCCCAATCGCGCACGGCTTCCGGCACGTAGGAATCAATAATTTTGTTGCGGCACATTTCGCGCAGATACGGGTCGGTGCCTTCCAAAACGATCGCCGGCACCGCCCTGCCTTTGGCCAGCCGCTCGATCAATTTGTCCGGCGAAAGTTCCGGCATTAGAAATTCTCCGTCACATTGGAAACCAGCTGAGCGGCGAAATCGCGGGACATGCGTTCGAGCGCGGGGTCCTGTTCTTCGAAGAAGCTTTGCACGTCGGAAGAGATTTGGTACTCGTCGCGAAAAACCATGTCGTTGTTCTGATACACGGACTTCTGCGATTGATTGTCGATGAGTTCGACCTTGGTATGCACGGTGACTAGCATGGTAGTCACTTGTCCGGTGGTCGCATTAAACAGCATCGGATTCGTTTCAATCGAGATCACTTCAGCGTGAAGGACAGCATCAGCCGAAGCGGGGTCCTGGACGATGCGATATTTCGTGCGTTGGAGAAATTGCCGGATTACCGCCGCCGTGAAGCGCTGCTCGATGCGGTACCGCGTCGTATCGTTCTTGAAAGCGGGAATTGCAATCGTCTTCCATTCGGATGGCAGCGCGCTCGCGCGGCCCGCGACGTGATAGCCACAGCCTACCGGAATCAGCGCCGCGGCCAGCGCAAAAATCGCGATCAAACTCCTACTGCACAGGCGGTTTCGCAACCAATTCCTCCGCGATGCGCACAGCGTTCCCGGCCGCGAGGCGAAGATTATCGGCTACGCCCCAAATCCATACGCCGGCCGCGACGCTGGGGTCAGGCTCGATGCGCGCGATATGGATTTCGCTTTCGCCGGCCACGCTGACGTTGCTCGGCGCAGGATCTCCTGCCACGCCGACCTTTACACCTAGACTCGCAAAAGCGGCTTCGAGTTGCTCGCGCTGCGGACGCGAGGCAAATTCCGCGTAGGCAGCCACCGCATATCCGTAAAATACCGGCGCCTGCACCAATTGTAAGGCGGGAACAGCCACGCGACCGGCCAGGTATTCAGTAGTGTCGCGCGCGATTGCAGTGCGCAGCTCGGGAAGACTCGGCTTGCATTCCTCGCCGTATCCCGCGAGCAGGTTAAACGCGACCTGCGCATCGAAAACCGATTGCGCGATTGGACGGAAGGAAAGCAAGTTGGCGGTTTGGCTCTCCAGCTCGTCCACGCCAGCCTGATCGCGCTCAGATACGGGCGGGAACAATAGCAGGACCGTGCGGAGCGGCGACAATTTTGAGAGCGCTGCGGCAGCTGTGCACGCGACAATCACACCCGAACCGGGCGACGAGTAAGAAATTGTTGATATCGCGCGGCCTGCAGTCTGCGAGCCGGTGGCGACGACCTCTGCGGCATGAGAACCCGGACGAGGCAGCAATACGGTCGAAAGCGCGGGAATCCACGATGTAGATTGCCCGCTCGCTGCGAGAGTCCCGGTGAGATCGATCACTGTCGCGCCGGACCGCCGCGCCGCTTTCCAGTTCTGTTCCGCGTCCAGCTGTGATCCCGCGAAAAACGCGAAGCGTGCGCCCTCGAAGCTTTCTTCATCCAGCGCGCGGATGAACGTGGGTTCGCCGCCCGCCTCTGTGAGCGTGCCGGCCATTACGGGTTCATCGAGCAGCACAATTTCGCTTGCGGGAAAATTGCGTTCTTCGAGAACGAGCTTCAATTCCTTCCCGCGCAGAGAGGAAGCGCCCACGATGGCGACGCGATTCGATGGTTCGTGCCCTGAGGGCATGATCTAGGCGGTCCGCGAAGCGAGCCTGTGTCGGACCGTGCGCACAAGCTGCATCACGGGCCCATGGGCAGTATAAACGGCAGTGACGAGCAGAAGAGTCTGATGAGAGAAATAGACGACCGCGCCAACCAGAAGAGCCAGCAAAACGACGGCGAGCGACGGCTGGCGGCGGGTCAACGGCAAATCCTTAAAGCTGAAATAGCGGATGGTGCTGGACATTAACACACCGAGCCCTACGACCAGTGCGAGCCATAGGAACGAAACTCGAACATCCTCCAGAGGATGTCCGTGCGCAAAATGAACCGTGGCCGCAATCATGCCGGCGGCGGCCGGCGTCGGCATTCCCGCAAAGTAACGATTGCCCCCCGGCGCCATGCCGTGGATATTGAATCGGGCCAGCCGCCACGCGCAGCAGGCGACAAAGACAAAGCCGATAAGCCATCCCAGCTGCGTGAGATGCAGCGCCTCGGGCGCATTGGCGGCTGCTGCAGCGCGAATTCCCCAAGCGTAGGCGAGAAATGCGGGTGCGACGCCGAAGCTCACGATGTCCGCAAGCGAATCGAATTCCTTGCCGAACTCGCTTTCAGTCTTCATGGCGCGGGCAATTCGTCCGTCGAGCGAATCGAAAAGCCAGGCCAGGCCGATGGCCATCGCGGCGTTATCGAAATCAGTGATTTTTCCATCCAGGGTCGCCAGAATCGCGTAATACCCGCAAAGCATGTTGGCAACAGTGAACGCGCTGGGGAGAATATAAACGCCGCGGCGGAGACGATGATTGCGGAAAGGGCGGCGCGCGCCTTCTTCGTGTCCGACGGGATCTATGCCGTTAAATTCCATTTCGCCAGTATGCTTTCGCCGCCTTTGACTTTCTGCCCACGCCTCACAATCACTTCTGTTGCGAGAGGCAACCAGACATCCACACGCGAGCCGAAGCGGATCAGGCCAACGCGCTCGCCCATCGTGACTTCTTCGCCTTCGCCTTTCCAGCATATCACGCGCCGCGCGATTGCTCCGGCGATTTGTTTGAAGACCAACTGGCCCGCGGGCGTGTGAACGTAAATAATATTCTGTTCATTTTCGCGAGAAGCTGCGGAACGCAAAGCGGCATAGAAGCGTCCTGGGCGATAGACGACGTCGGCGATGCGCCCGCCCGCTGGTGCGCGCTGGACGTGCACATCCCAGATTGAAAGAAAAATGCTGATGCGATGGCCAACGACTGAATCGAGCATTTCGTCCACGATCTCGACGACACGGCCATCGGCCGGAGACACGATCAACCCGGGATCGGACGGAATGGTGCGCTGCGGATCGCGAAAAAAATAGAAAATGAAGAGTCCGAGAAAAATCAGAATTCCCCCGGGCCACTTCCAGCCGGGGACCAGGCACAGCGCGCCCAGAATCAGCGGCGGCAATGCGAATCGGTACGCATCCTTAACCATAAGTTGAGTGGGTTCCTTGGATCGCAGAAGCACACTGAATACGCAAGCTTGCGCTTCGCCAATTATTGCGGCTCAGATGATAAATGAATGCACGAGTATTGTACGACAGAAGTTGGCAAACGATTGGAGGGCGAACGATGAAACCGGTCAGTAATGGACCATTTGATTGTGGTAACTGGCCACAATCAGCTCCATCATGTCCTTGAGGTGCAGTTTCATTTTCTTGAGCGATACTTCCATTTCGAGGTCTTCCACGTTCCAGTAGGATTGTCCGACGAGTTGTTGAAGCTGGGATTCACAGCGGGAGTGTTCTTCGAAGAGCCTGCGGTACTCCTGGTTCGATTCCATCAGGGCCTGCCGGATATCGTGCGTCGTAATCGGCATTCGTTCCCTCCAGGTTGGATTGGCGTTCACATAATCGTAACAATTAACACAGTTGCCCTGTGGAAGCCAAGAGGCAAGATTTGCTTATCGAGGTTCCATCTGGAACACATGCGGTGTAACGAACGATCTGCCGTTCTTTCATAGAGTTTCGATGTGGCTCATTGAACCAGGACGCCGTCTGCCACGCGCGACAGAATCGTCCAGATGCGGTCGAGCCAATCGCGGTGCTGCGGCTTCATCAGCACGGAACGCAGGCACAAAACGGTTTCACGGTCAGAGTAAGTTATGTCCTGGCGCGACGCGAAAAATCGCGCCGGCAAGTGAATCAGCGCCAAGTGCAGATTCTGTTTCGCCGCAGCATCGAAGATGCGTTGCGACAATTCTGACATTTCAGTAGCGGATTTCGCGCGCGGAGCCCAGACCACGATGTCCAGTTCGGGTGTGAAAGGCACGAGCCATCGGGCGTCGTCCGCAAGGCGCTGGGAGAACTGCACGGCCGCGCCCCGGCTGGCTTCGAGCATGGCGGCGAATTCCCCGCCCCGAACCAATGGCAGCAAGCGTTGCGTGGCCCATAGCGCCACCGCCGACGCTCCTGGACGCGAACATTCCAGGCTAATTTCGCCCAAATGCAGATCGGAAGAAGTGAAATAAGTGTAGGGGGATTCGTGCTTGTAGATTGCCCCCACGCTGGGATCGCGAAAAAGAACGCAGCCGCACCCATAAGGCTGCAGCCCGTGCTTGTGCGGATCAATGACAATGGAGTCGGCGTGGCCGATCGCATCATAGCTCGCGCGGGTTTCGGGTGTGAGATTGGCAGTCAATGTGAAATATCCGCCATAAGCTGAGTCCACCTGCACGCGGAATCCGTAGCGGTCGCGCAGCCGAAGAATTTCTGGCAGCGGATCAACAGAGCCCGTTCCCGTGGTCCCCAGCGTCGCGACGACGCAGCCGACATCGCCCGCTGCGAGCATCTTTTCCAAAGCGTTCACATCCATGCTGCCGCGGTTGTCCGAAGGCACTTCGGCAAACGGCAGCTGCAGCACGGAAGAAATGCGGTGATGCGTGTAATGCGCTTGATCCGACGCCAGGATTTTCTTGTCGCGCCGAAGCTGTCCGGCGACCCAAAGGGCCTCCAGATTGGCCATCGTGCCGCCGCCGCATAGGTGGCCTAGAAATTCCTTCCAGCCGAACATCTCTGCGATCTGGGCCACCGCTTCTTTTTCCATGGCGGAACTCGCCCGGCCACCGTCGAGAGCATGATTGTTCGGATTGATCCAGGTAGCCAGCGCGTAGGCCGCGCGCGCGATTGGGTGCGGAGGCTTCAGCATCTGGCCCGCATACAGAGGATGAAAGTACGGGTAGTTGTCCTGCATTTTCGCCGCGACTTCGGTCATTACCGCTGCCAATCGTGAATCCTGCGCGAAATCGTTCGAAGTCGCCGGCAACGATCCGAACCCGTCGTCCAGCTTTTTAAGGGCTTCTGTTACAAGTCGCAGGCTAGTTTCTTCCAAGTGCATCTGTTCTCGTTGTTTTCGCGCTATTGAACTTCGTCGTCGGTAAAATAGTTTTCAAAAGTATCGAAACATCTTGTCGAAGTCCCGTATTGATTCTGCAAGTGCTCTCAACTCGTCTGACACCTCACACGTCGCCAGGCGGTCATCCAGTGTCTCTGCGCCTTCAAACTCAACAAGTTCTAAACCGTATTCCTGTACGTCTCTTCTGACTCATTGCTCCAATTCAACGGCGTCCATGGCCAGTGCAACAGCGTTCACCTACGCTCCCATCGCTCCAGGCAAGATCCCAGATTCCCTGACCTCGGCTTAACGTGGGTCAACACAATCCAAATGTTCTTACGCTTTAGCATGGGCCTGGATGAATGTACGGGACACCATCATGAATCATCTCGCTCGTCGCAAGGGTTGGGGAGCGTTGTCGTAAGCAATAGCGCGTCCTCGATGGGAGCTGTGTAGTAACGAGCGCGGCGCCCCACGACTTCAAATCTGTGGCGTTCGTAGAAACTCAATGCAGCTAAATTCGAGGCGCGTACTTCCAGAATGGCTTGTGTCGCCTGGAACGACTGCGCCCAATCGAACGCCCTCCGCAGAAGCTCTGCGCCAATTCCGCGTCGACGGTTGTCGGCTCTCACAGCGAAATTCAAAATCTCCAAATCGGTAACCACTCGCCGTCCAACTAGAAATCCAGTTACTTCGCCCTTTTCTTCCGCCACCCAGCCGGTCATCTCACTCTTCGCGACGCGATCGTAATCCCACACGGTCCACTGGGCAATTTCCGGACACGCACCTTGAATCGCCAGCACCGATTCAATGTCGCGAGATTCCAGCGCTCGAATCATTCGCGCGGCTAGCTATCCTTCCACTTCATTTCGGCGTCGGTGCGCCTCACATAGTTTGCATCCAACGTTAATGCGTCGCTGACCTTGCCGCGCGACGCGCGCTCGTAGCCGATTCGTCCGATGAACGGAGCCAGCACGCCCGCAACGGTCTCGACAGCCGCTCGATCCGGCTCAAAATGCGGCGCAAGCGCCGAGATTACTTCGGCGTCCGGCGTCACAATCGCCAGAGTGTAGTCGCGCACCTCGCCGCGCAAAACCGCAATGAATTCCTGAGGCGTCACGACGAACTCGTCGCCGTCGAGCGCCAACCCAACATCGGTTCGCCGGTACAATCCGAAATAGACCTGGCCTCGTCGAGCATTCAGCACTGGCACCACAACGGGAGTCGTCACTCGCGATTGGATCGCCACTGCCTCCAAGGCGCTGATCCCCGCCACAGGCTTCTTGTAAACCTCCGCCCAGCCTTTTGCAGCGGTCAGCCCCACACGCAGCCCCGTGAACGACCCAGGACCCGCGCAAACCGCGAATAAATCGAACTGGTCCAGCCCCAGGGCGAGGTCATTCAGCAGAAATTCCAGGTGCCGGAACATCCGCGACGAGTAGTTTTCGTCTCCGCGCGTCGAAATAACCCCAATTGTTGTCTGATCTCGCAGAACGGCGACGCTTCCGGAGGGCGAAGAGGTATCCAAGGCGAGGATTAGCACGAGCACAATTATAGGGCAATTTCGGGGCCAATCTTACTGAAAACATTCGGTTTCTCGCTCCTGAGACGCCCTCCCAACCTACCCATTTATCTTGACGTTTATGACGCATGTGCCTAAACTTTCAATATGCTTTTCGGGGAGGGGATTTCCACCTATGTCCATGTCTATGGAGTTTAAGCTAGGCGAGAAAGTGGTATATCCGAACCATGGTGTCGGTGTAATCGAGCAAATCAGTTACGGGTACGTAAATGGACGGTCGGAACGGTTTTACATGCTCAAAATCGTTTCGAGCGGTTTGAAAGTAATGGTGCCGCAGACGAACGTGGAATGTGTTGGCCTGCGCCCCATTATTCGAAACACCCAAGCCGGCGCGGTGATTTCGTTTTTGGAAAAAGGCCGCTCCGCTTCCCACCACGATTGGAAACACCGCTTCAAGGAAAATTCGGACCGGATGCGTACGGGCTCGCTGATGGAAGTCGCCGCGGTGCTTAAAGGCCTCGTAGCGCTCAGCCGGACCAAGCCGCTTTCCTTCCGCGAAAAGAAAATGCTGGAACGGGCAAAGTATTTGCTGGTCAGCGAACTGGCCACGGTGCGCAACACGTCCGAGTCGGCTGTCGAAGCCAACCTCGTCCGGGCACTGGCCAAAGCCAAGCTGCAAATGCCGGAGACAGCGCCAATTCCGGAGTAAGATTTTCGTAACTCTCTGGCCGGGCACGATCTGCAAAGATCGTGCCCTTTTTTTTGCGCCCTGGCACACCTACATGCGTGTCTCACACATCTTGGAGTGCGGAGCTTGCTTCCGCCTTCTCCTTAGGCGAAGCTCGCCTCGCCTGCTTTGATCGAGGCGGCGGCAAGCCGCCGCACTCCAAGTTGCACATTGCCTAGCGCTTTTTCGGTGACGTTGATCGCTTCCGCGCCACGATGTGCTCGATTTGTTTCGTGTGATTGATGTCGTGGCCGGCGAACATGCGCACGATGTGCTCGATGCTTTCCTCCCCGCGCTCGGCGTGGATGCCGTGGTGCTTCCACTGCTCGGGCGTGAGCGTCTTCAGTAGCGCAAGGTTGCCCTCGCGCATCGCGCGGAAATGCTCGAGCGACTTGCGGGCGTCGCGTTTATCGTAGTGCCCGGCCGTGACCCAAACATCCTGATTGAACGCGGCAATCGGCGTTCCAGGCGTGGCAAGAATCATCCGCATACGATATCCGCCGACCATTTCGGTGTCCGCGAGATGCGTCACGATTTCCGTGATGGACCACTTGTCGGGCGCCGGCCGCTTGCGTAGCTTCGCTGACGGCACGCCTTTCAGCAGCCGCTCGATTTTCTTCGCGGCGGCAGCCTGCACTTTGAGCGGATCCTGCCTTTCCAGATGGCCAAGAATTCGCTGTATATATTGCTGTGGCGTCTCTCTCATGGTGATTGCTCCTCGGTTCGGTCGATTGGATTCGCAGTAATTGTAGAAAGACGCTGCTGCGCGGGAAAGGATAGTTGGGCCTCATTGGTCCGCTAGGCGCATCCAAATTGGACGGCTTGTGATCTGGTGCGACACCTCACGCCAGCGGCCTGCTTGGCTCCCGACACCTTCGAACCATTTTGGAGTGAGGGAGCTTGCTCCCTCCTTTTCTTGGGCGAGGCTTGCCCGCCACGACGGGCTTGCCTCGCCTGCTTTGATCGCGCTAGGGCCTTGGCGGCGAAAGCGGTGGCAAGCCACCGCACACCAAAATGTCCGTCGGCGCCTGGGCCTTCTGCGCACCTGTTGGCGAAGCGTTGCCAATCCGTGCATTCCAACGGACTGCATCTAAACAGCGCGGCCACCCTGTACTTAAGGCCAGTTTTCGTCTTCTGGAAACCACGCGTGCGGAACTGGCCTTCACGGGGGCCGGGCATTCTACAATTTAGGAAGCGAGCTCAGCCGCGGCGCTTGGGACCCTTGGGACGTTTCGGAACGAGCCAGCCGCGTAACAGATCGCACAGCTCTCAGAGGCGAATCGCATGGCGCTGAAAGCGACGGATACCCCTGCCGTCCCGCCGGATACCCGGTCGGGCTCCCAGCCGCATTCCCACACCGGTGCGCAGCCGAGCACCGACCCGCCTGCCAAGCCATCTTCTTCTGGGCTCGCCACGCCGAAGCCCACCCCACAACTGAATCCCGAAGAGCAGGAACTCGCGCGCAAACGCGAAGAGCAAACCACAATTGAGACTGAACTGGCCGACCGCGAACTGCGTTCGGCAAACTTGCGCGGGGAGCTGGGCGCGTTCGAACGGCAATACTTGCATTACGTCGGCTCACGCTACGCGGAACTGGATGAGTTGAAAGCAAGCATCGCCGAGCGGGCAGCGAAAGAGCAGCCGTCGAACGATCGCGCGCAACGAGCGGCTCAAGAAGCGCGTGCTCGGGCCGACGAAACGAAATCCACGGCGGGGGAGAAAGCGACCGTGTCGCCGCGCGCTTTCGAATCTTCCCCGGAAATGAAACGGCTCTATCGCGAAGTCGCCAAGCGCATCCATCCTGACCTCACTTCCGATCGCAAAGACCGCGCCAAGCGCCAGCAGTTGATGGCCGAGGCCAATGAAGCTTACGAACGCGGCGATGAAGCCAGACTCAACAAAATCTTCACTGAATATGAATGGAGTCCGGACGCTGTACAAGGCGAAGGCCCCGGCGCGGAACTCATACGAGTGATTCGCCGCATCAGCCAGGCGCGCGGACGTCTTGCGGAAATCGAAGCGGAACTGCAGGAGCTGCTGCGCTCGGACTTGTATCAATTGAAAGTGCGCGTGGACGAAGCGCAAAGCCACGGACGTGATGTGCTGAAGGAAATGATCTCAAAAGTGGACGACCAGATCGCGCAGGCCAAACGCCGTCTGGAACAACCCGCTGCGCCGGGATTGCAATTGCCGGAGCATCAACCGTCAGGGCAGTGACGAAATCATGCCAGTAGATACACACGAAAAATCGCCCGTGCAGCACACCAGTCAGCAGCCGGGCCAGCAAATTGTGCCCGCTGGCGCGCAGGGGCTTGCCGTGCGTTCCGCGGCCCTGGTGGTGCGAGGATTGCGCGACCTGGCACGCGACTCGAATTGGCTAGTCAAGAAAGTTTTTCCGGGACACACATCGCGCCTCGCAATTTCCACTACGGGAGCCGTAAGCGTCATTTCCCCCCATGCTCATGTCGGAGCGCAACGCGTGGTTCTCTACGACATCGAATTGAGCGCTCCAACGCTGGCACTTTCAGTGCACGGAGAAAATCCAGCATCGGAGAAGCAACTTCCTGCTGCCTTTGCGTGGTCTCCCTCCCCTCGTTATCTGGTGGCGGCGTGGGGAGCATGGCAACCCGCTCTGCACATTTTCGATCTGCAGGGGAAAGCGCTGCTGGGCACGTTTGGAGAATTCACTAATTTCCCCGGCACGCTGGTCTGGTCGGAGCAAGGCAATCATTTCGCGGCGGCGGCGGGGGGCGGCAAGCACGCGTCACTGCGTCTCTGGACTGCGGGTAGTGACGTGCTTCCCTTCACCGCTGCACCCACCAGCGAAATGGGCATTCCCGATTGGTTCGAGCGCCAAACTTACGAGGCCGAATTCGGCGAAGAAGGCGCATTCGGCGGCTATGGACGCACCGTCTTCAGCCCCGACGAAAAATCGCTCGCGTCGGTGATCGAAATTCACGGCGATTGGGCCGACGATTCCATCGTGCTCGCCGATGTGCCCACGCTGCGCAAACAAAACGTGTTTCAAGCGCAGGGGCACATCACCGACCTCACATGGACGCCCGACAGCAAACAGATCGTTTACTGCGCCGCTGGACAAGCCTATCAACTCGACGCACAGAGCATGTGTTTCGAATCGCTTCCCTTCGGCGCGGAATTGTGCGTTTGCCATCCGCACCTGCCGCTGTGCCTCTGCTACAGCTCCTGGCTGAAAAATTCCGCAAAGGGCAGGCTGTTTATCGTGCACCTCGGCCGCAAAACCATGTTCGACGAATATGCCGCCGAAGGCATCGTAGACCTGCGCTGGAGCATGGATGGCGCAAAAGCCTACGCCATGACCCGCGACGGCATGGCCTACATCTACGAACCGCCGCTGATTTAGCCGCCCTTTTTCGATTGGTCGAGAAGCAGTCACGTCGAAGTATTCACGCCAACGGCAGATTCGGTTCAGCGTTGAGCGTTGTGTTTTCGTGCTGGCCGGCAGCGAAGCGCAGGTAGCCTGCCGCGGCGATCATTGCGGCGTTGTCGGTGGAAAGCGCGCGGCTGGGGAAGAAGACTTCGAGATTGCGGCGCTTGGCTTCGGCTTCGAACGTGGCGCGCAGCTCGCGATTTGCGGCGACGCCTCCTGAGACCAAGATCGAACGCGCCCCGCTTTGCTGGGCAGCGGCAATCGTGCGCGCAACGAGATCATCCACCACTGCGCGTTGAAAGCTTGCGACCAAATCCAGCGTCGCAGCGCTCGATAGTCGCCGCAATGCATCCGGGCCGCGGTCCCCGCGCGCAAGCGCTTCCTTTCGTGCGTCAATTTCCGCTTGCAACTCGGTATGACGCCGCAGGTGATACAGCACTGCCGTCTTGATCCCACTGAAACTGAAATCGAAGGCGTTCCCGCGCATCTTCGGCTCATTAAATCGAATAGCCCGCCGATCGCCGTGCGCGGCTAGCTGATCTATCACCGGCCCGCCGGGATAGCCCAGAGCGAGCAACCGCGCGACTTTGTCGTACGCTTCGCCGGCGGCGTCATCACGTGTGCCGCCAATGCGCACATATGAAAAATGCGCCGCGCCGTTCTGCGCTTCAGATTTCACAGAATAAATCACGGTGTGTCCGCCGGAAACAATCAAGCACACAGCGGGCATTTCGGGACGTGATGATCTGGCGGCGGCCGCTTCGAGAAACACAGCGTGAACGTGCCCTTCCAGATGATTCACGCCGATCAGCGGCTTCCCCAGCGCCTGCGCCAGCACCTTGCCATAGGTGATCCCAACCAGCAGCGCGCCCACAAGCCCCGGCCCGCGCGTCACCGCGACCGCATCCACATCCTGCAACGTGATTCCGGCCTGCTCGACAGCCTCGCGGACCACCGGCACGATCTGCCGCAAATGCTCGCGCGAAGCGAGCTCCGGCACGACTCCGCCATATTTTCGGTGAATCGTGATTTGCGACGCCACAATGCTCGAGAGAATGCGTTCCCCGCCCGAAACCACGGCAGCGGCAGTTTCGTCGCAAGAAGATTCAATCCCGAGAATGATTTTGGATTGCTCGCTCAAAAATGTCTCGAATCCGGCCCGCTCGGAGCCCACAATGTTTATGGTAGCATAGGGTCACGGGCCACCCGCCCGCATGCACCGCCTCGACGGAAGCGTTGCATTTACGAACGCCCACGATGTCGCTCCCACAGCCGAACGACTCAAGCGCGTAAATTACGAAATCGCGCGGCGATTCTCGGCCGCACGGGCGCAGAAAAGCGCCGGATACGAGGACTATGAGTTCAACTAAGAAGCGCGTGCGCAAAGCTGTGCTGCCGGTCGCAGGCCTGGGAACACGTTTTTTGCCCGCTACGAAAGCCATGCCCAAGGAAATGCTTCCGGTGGTGGACAAGCCGCTGATTCAATACGCCGTCGAAGAATGTATCGCGTCGGGAATCGAGAACGTGATCTTCGTCACGGGCCGCCGCAAGAGCGCGATCGAAGACCATTTCGATTTTGCTCCCGAGTTGGAGCACTTTCTCGAAGATCGCGGTAAGGCTGAACAAGCGCAAATGGTGCGCGAAATCAGCGGCGGGATTCATTTCAGTTACACGCGCCAGAACGAAGCTCTAGGCTTGGGACACGCGGTATTGACGGCGCGCGAACTTGTTGGCGACGAGCCGTTCGCTGTGTTGCTCGGCGACGTGATCATGGAAAGCCCGGTTCCCGCCACGCGCGCGCTGATTGAAATCTATGAAGAGACCGGCCAAGGCGCCATCACCGTGCAGGAAGTTGAACCCAAGGAATTGCAGTTCTATGGCGTGATCGCTGCGAGTCCGGGAAACCAGGCGCGCTGGGGCGAGAGCGTGCTGCGTCTGAACGATCTGGTCGAAAAACCGAAGCCCGGGCAAGCGCCCTCAAACTTGGGTGTCTCAGGCCGCTACGTGTTGCCTCCGGAGATTTTTGATTATCTCGATGAAACGAAACCCGGAGCGGGCGGCGAAATTCAGCTTACAGACGGCCTACGAGCGCTGGCCGCGAAACAGGGACTTTGGGCACACGTTCATCCGGGAAAAACGCACGATGCGGGAAACAAACTGGGATTTCTGAAAGCCACCGTGGATTTGGCGCTGCAAAATCCGCATTTCGGCAACGAATTTCGGGCTTATTTGAAGGAGCTGAAGCTGTAACGCCGCATTCGAAGCTTCAGAGTCTGGTCAAACTTAAGGATCTTTGTGGGTCGTGGCTTTAGCCACGACATAAAGGCTTTAGCCGCTGATGTTCCGATTCTGCAGCTGTACGAAACTCGACGCTTCCTTGCCGGGGCCCTGAACTTCATTTCTTTTTCTTCGCGGTTCCCTTCTCGCTAGAAGACTTCGCGTCGCTCGACGATTTCGATTCGCTCGATTTCGAGTCGGCGGCCTTTGACTCCGCCGGCTTCGAATCCGAAGACTTGTCCAGCGATTTCGCCGAATTGCCATCGCCTGAACCTTCTACCGACGTAGCGCCGGAATTCTTGCCTTTGTAATCCGTTACGTACCATCCCGAGCCTTTGAACTGAATCCCCGCAGCAGAAATCATCCGCTGCGCCTTCCCGCCGCATTTCGCGCACTTCTGCGTCGTAGGCGCCGAATGGTTCTCGATTTTCTCGAATTGATTCCCGCACTTCTCACACTTGTATTCGTATAGCGGCAAAGCGGAACCCCTCCCTGCAAAGCATCTCAAAAAATAGTAACACGCTTGCGGCTGCGAACGCATTTGCATCGCGTGCGGCCACGATATGTGCTCAGTGAATATACCTTGTAAATTCGTCTAGCGGCGATGTGTTAGACTGCCTTCGTTCACGCATTCCCGCGAGTATCCGATGGCCAAAACGAAACCTACTGAAAACGCCGCTGGATGCCTCTACGTGGTTGCCACGCCCATCGGCAACCTGGATGACATTTCCCTGCGCGCGCTGCGGATTCTGAAGGAGTCGGACGCGATCGCCTGCGAAGACACGCGGCAGACGCTCAAGCTGCTTTCGCACTTCGACATCCAGAACCGTCTGGTGAGTTACCACGAACACAACGAGATCACTCGCGCCGCGGAAATCATCATCGAGCTTGAACAAGGCGCGAAAATCGCGCTGGTCACGGACGCTGGCACTCCGGCAATCTCCGATCCCGGGAATCGGCTAGTGAGTTTGTGCCTGCGGCACGGAATCCAAGTCGTGCCGTTGCCGGGCGCCTCGGCTTTTGTAACGGCGCTAGCTGCCTCTGGAATGCCGATTGATGAATTCACGTTCATCGGTTTTCTGCCATCTCGCCCTACTGAACGGCGCAAAAGTCTGCGTGCCTTGGCTACAGAGTCCCGCACTCTCGCGCTATACGAAGCGCCGCATCGCCTGCTCGATACGTTGGAGGATGTGTTGGAAATCCTCGGCAACCGCCCGGCGGTCGTCGCGCGCGAATTGACGAAAGTGTACGAAGAGTTTTTGCGCGGACATGTGGAGGATTTGCTCGAAGCGGTGCGTAAGAAGCCGCCGCGCGGAGAGATCACGCTCCTAATCGGTCCTGCTGATGGCGAGGCTCAACATGCAGCTGCTGATATCGCGCAGGCGAGCATTCCTCTTGCGAGGCGCGTCACCGAAATCATGAAAGAGCGCGGCGTGGACAACAAAGCTGCGCTGAAGCAGGTGGCGCGGGAACGCGGACTCACGCGCCGCGAAGCCTACAAGCAACTCCTCATTACCCGCGAAGAATAAACTTGTCTCGCCGATTTGACGACAAGCACCGTCGCCGAGTTCCGTTCCTTACTCGACCGCTTTCACGGAGAAAGACAAGCGCGTTCGAGGAAAATTCTTTCACGTCTAGCGTTCTCCCATACCTTCTCTAGAGCCGTTCTTCGTGTTCTCTGTGGTGTACCGCAGGACAACTTGGCGGCGCGTTTCAATCTGCCGAAGCGGTAACGTTCGAAAAGAAGGCATCCACCTTGTCCAGGATTTCCGCGCTAGAATGCGAGTGGTGTACGGCATAGCGCAATTCGGCGCCATTGCGCACGCCGTGTGTGAATAGGCTCGCGAACTGCTTCATTTTGCCGATAGCGTCGGGCATTTCGGCGGCAATCAAGCTGCGGAAATACCCGGAAAGAAGCTGATAGCGGTCCACGTCGGTAGGCTCGTCATAACGGCCGGTTGCGATGTAGTCCGCGATCTGCCGAAAGATCCAGGGATTCGACGAAGCAGCGCGCCCGATCATCACCGCATCGCAATCAGTCTCCGCAATCATGCGCACCGCATCCTGAGGTGTACGGACGTCGCCGTTGCCAATCACTGGAATCCTTACGGTTTGTTTCACCGCGCGGATCACGGTCCAATCCGCTGATCCGGCGTAACCCTGCATGCGCGTCCGAGGATGCACGGCAATCGCTTCGATGCCGACCTGCTCGGCCATGCGCGCCACATCAACTGCGACGATATTGTTTTCATCCCATCCGGAGCGAATCTTGATCGTCAGCGGGATTTTCACCGCGGCACGCACCGCACGCAGAAGTTTTTCCAAATGCACCAGATCGCGCAACAATCCAGAGCCGCCGCACTTCACTACTTTTTTCACCGGACAGCCCAGATTGATGTCCACCTGATCGAAGCCGAGATCTTCGGTCAACGCGGCGGCGGAGGCCATCACTTCCGGATCGGATCCGAAAATCTGCGCGGCGATGGGGTGTTCGTCATCATCAAAATACAAATAGTGAAGTGTGCGTGCGGAGTTGCGAGAGAGGCCCTCGGCGCTGGTGAATTCGGTCATGATCAAACCGCAGGCGCCTAGTGACCGAATGACGCGGCGAAAAACCGTATCGGTTACGCCCGCCATGGGCGCAAGGATCGTCGCCGGCTGGATTACGGTGTTTCGAATTTGGAGTTCAGCGGGAAACATGATCTCGTGACACATCCTCGTTCCACGCAAAGTACTGAAGCAAAATGGCGGACGCTACGGAAGTAAATCTCCGGCGCCCTTCGCGATCGTTCGTCCAGGCACCGGCTCGCCGTCGGTGGACGAGGCACCCGAAGTCGCGGAAGCCGCCAGCGCGCGCGCCGGCGTCGCGCGGCCGAGCTGCGCGATCAGCGCCTCTTTCGAACCACCAAAGAAATTGTCCACTACCTGGCGCAGCGCTTGAGCGCGCGCCTCTTCCGCGCTCAAATTTGGACGATACATGTAAGCGCGACCCACCTTTCGGCGCTCCACGACGCCTTTGCGCGCGAGCCGGTCCATGATCGTCATGATGGTGGTGTAAGCGCGCGGCCGGCGTGGAGCCAAACCGTCGCGAATCTCGCGCACGGTGCCCTCGCCCATGGGCCACAATGTGTTCATGCAGTCCAGCTCTAGCGGCGCCAGATCTAGCACGGCTCTTCGCGGCGGAGGAACGCGTACGCTCGCGTTAGTCATAAACACTCCTCGCAAATCGTGCCCTGCTCATTGTCCACCAGCACGAGACGGCTCTTCGCGCTTGTCGACACCGATAGTGTCATTGCCGCTGGGTTCTGCGTCTTCTCCCGCGAGAAACTTCTCAGTCCGCAAGAGCGCCCGGCGCAGTGCTGGATTTCTATCGGTCCATTCTCCGCTTCCAGACGCTCTCTCGAGCGTCGCGCGCATCGCTGCCATTTTCGAATCCAGGTCGTCCAGAAAATTCAGAGCGACGGCTTCGCGGATTTGCGGCAGCGACGGTGAACCAAATTCGTAGCTTCCGTGATGGCTCAAAATCAAATGCTCGATCAAGACAGCCAGCGGCCCCGGAAAATCCGGAATGGCCTTGATTTTCTCGCGAACCATGAGCGCACCGATGGTGATGTGCCCGAGCAGCCTCCCCTGCGTAGTGTAATCGGTGCCGCGCACGTAGCTAAGCTCATCAATCTTGCCGATGTCGTGCAGCACAATCCCGGCAAGCAGCAGATCCGCGTCGAGTTCGGGGTACTGCGCCGTCACGCCGCGGCCGAGACCAATCAAACTCACGACGTGCTCCAGTAGCCCGCCGATATAGGCGTGATGCATGGTCATCGCCGCGGGAGCCCTTTTGATCTTCGGCGCAATCGCCGGATCATTCACCACATCTTCCAGCAAGCGCTTGATCCAAGGAGTCTTCGCGCCCGCGATCGCCGATCGCAAATCGGTAAATAGCTTTTCGACGTCGAATTTCGTATGCGCGAGGAAATCTGAAAGCTCGTAGTCCCGTTCGAATGACGGGACGATCTGCTCGAGGGTCATTTCCTTCTGGCCGTTGTAAAGCTTCACTCGGCCGCGAATCAGCACGACGTCATCGCACTCGAATGTCTTGGCGATTGCCTCGAAGTTGTCCCACATCTTCGCCGGAATCGAGCCGGTGCGGTCGCGCAGAGCAAGCTCCAGCCAGGATTTGCCGGTGCGCTGCGAGGTCCGGACTCCTTTCTCGCAAACCAAAAATAAGGTTGTGACCAATTGCCCGTCTTGCAAGTCGGAGACGTAATGAGATTTCATTGGCCGTTAACTTTTGGCAGCGGCAGCTTCTTCTTTTCCTTCTTCTTGTTGGGAGCGTCGGGCGTCGGCTGGACTTCCTGAATTACGCTGGCTCCCACAACGGCCGCACTGTCCACGTATCCAGGCTTCACCATCACATAGCTTTCTTCGCGCAATTGCGCCACATACCCGCGCATGGTCGGCTGCATTTTCTGCATATAGAGCCGGTTCATAATTTCGTTGTCTACCTTGTCCAGCGGCTGCAACCCCGACTGGTAGTGGTTCACGACTTTTAGCACTTCAAAACCGGTCTTGGTCTGAATCACATCCGTGATTTGGCCCTTCTCCATCTTGAAAACAACCTCTTCGAGTTGTGGCGATAGCTGCCCACGCTGGTAAGTTCCCAGGTCGCCCGACTGGTCTTTGGCCGTGCTGCCTTCGGAATAACGCTTGGCGATTTCACTGAACTCGTCACCCTTCACCACGCGATTGCGAAGATCCTCGGCCTTTTTTTGCACGGCTGCAATTTCTTCCGGACTCTTGCCTTCGGTGCTCAGGAAAATCTCGGCAAGCTCCACCTGCTCGGGCCGCGTGAACTCCTGTGGATGTTCATCGTAGTACTTTTTCACTTCTTCACTGCCGATGTTGATGCGCGAGCCGACTTCCTTGCGCATGACTTCCTGCGTAAGCAGCCCGTTCCGAATCTGAGTCTTATAATCCTCCCAGGAAATTCCTGAGCCCTCGACGGCCTTTTCCAGTTCTTCCATGCTATTAAGGCCATTCTGCTTGCGAACTTCGTCCATCCGCTTGATCAGATCCGTCTCGACGCTAATACCCATGTCTTTCGCGCGCTGCACTAGCAGCGACTGATCAATGAGACCGCGCAGCAAGTCCTTCTGCTGGTCTTTGTATTGCGCCTGGACTTTGTCCGGCGGACACCCCTGGCAATCGTGCGCGACTTCCTCGCGCAGTTGCTGATCGGCTTTTTGATAGTCCGACATGGTGATGATGTCGTTATTCACCCGGGCGATGATTTCTTCCACTACGGCGGCTTTGGTTTGCGCATGCGCGGCGACCGGAATCAACAGCAGCGCGACGGCCATCGCCGCAACCAGACTGCGACTAACTATCAAGAGATGGTTTTTCATTGGGTTCGCTCGTCCTGAATTTTAGCTCTACGATTGTAGTTGGAGCAATACGTTTCTCGTCGCGCCCATTGGACCGCCCTGCTCGCCTTTCCAATCCAGCCACAGAACTCCCGTCGGATCCAACCGCATGCCCTTGCGTTTACGGATCAATTTCACGAGCCTCTCGGGTCCCACCGGCGTATCGTCGTAGAACTTGATGGCCACTTGGTCGCCGCGGCGATCCACCGTCGCAACCAGCAGCTTCTCAGCCAGCGCCTTCAGCACGGCATAATCGAGCAAGTTTTCGACCGAAGGCGGCGGAGGCCCGAAGCGATCCTCCAGCTCCTGACGAACTTCCGCCCGCTCCGCATCCGTCGTCACGCTCGCGATTCTCTTGTAGATCCGCAAACGGAGATTCTCGCTCTCGATATACTCAGGTGGGATGCGGATTTCCTGCCCAAGGTTGAGTGTCGCGCGGCGCTCAGGAACCACCGACTCGCCTTTTCTCTCCGCGACGGCGCGCTCCATCATCTGGCAATACATGTCAAAGCCGACGGCTTCGATGTGTCCATGCTGTTCGCGGCCCAGCAGATTTCCCGCGCCGCGCAGCTCCAGGTCGAGCGCTGCGATACGGAAGCCCGCGCCGAGATCGCTGAACTCTTTCAGCGCCGCGAGCCGCTGCCGGGCGATCGAGGTGAGCGTCGTATCGGGAGGCACCAGCAGATATGCATACGCGCGCTGATTGGAACGCCCCACACGGCCTCGCAGCTGATACAGCTCCGAGAGGCCCATGCGATCGGCGCGATTGATCACGATCGTGTTGGCGCGCGGAATGTCCAAGCCGTTTTCGATGATCGTAGTCGAAACCAGGACATCGGCTTCGTTACGAATGAATTGCAGCATCACTTTTTCGAGCTCTGTCTCGCGCATTTGCCCGTGCCCTACGACCACCCTCGCCTTCGGCACCAGGCGCTTCACCATGGACGCAAGAGACGCGATCGATTCCACACGGTTGTGCACGAAAAATACCTGGCCGTCGCGCGCCAGTTCTTCGTCGATCACGCGTTGCACCAGAGTTTCGCTGAAGGGCGCGACGGTAGTCTGAATCGCCAGGCGGTCTTTCGGAGGCGTCTCGATCACGCTCATGTCGCGCAAACCTACCAGCGACATGTGCAGCGTCCGCGGAATCGGCGTTGCGGACATCGTCAGCACGTCCACATTCTTACGCATTTCTTTCAGCCGTTCTTTGTGCGCCACGCCGAACCGCTGTTCTTCGTCCACCACCAACAAGCCGAGATCCTGAAACTTCACGTCCTTCGACAGCACTCGATGCGTCCCAATCAGAATGTCCACCTTGCCCGCTTCAAGCTCCTCCAAAACTTTCTTCTGTTCCTTCTCGGTACGGAATCGGCTGATCATTTCTATGCGCACGGGGAAAGCCGCGAACCGCTGCTTGAACGTTTGATAATGCTGAAACGCGAGCACCGTAGTAGGCGCCAGTACCGCGACCTGCTTCGAGTCAGCAATGGCTTTGAATGCAGCGCGCATCGCCACTTCCGTCTTGCCGTAACCAACGTCACCGCAGAGCAGCCGGTCCATCGGCAGCGTTGATTCCATGTCGCGCTTCACGTCTTCGATCGCGCGCTGCTGGTGGGGGGTCTCCTCAAACTCGAAGGCATCGTCGAATTCGTGCGTCCAGTTCGAATCGGCCGGAAACGCGTGGCCCGTCGCCATTTTTCTTTCCGCGTACAAGGCAAGGAGCTGTTCCGCCATATCGCTTACGGACTTTTTTACGCGCGTCTTGCGGGCTTCCCATACTGTCGTGCCCAGGCGGTCGAGTTGCGGTTCGACTCCTCCCAGCGACGTGTATTTCTGTATTAGATCCAGGCGCGCCAGCGGAACGTAGAGCTTCGCGTCGCCCGCATAACGCAACAACATGAATTCACCGTTGGCACCCTCGATCGCCACTTGACGAAGTCCCTCGAACTGGCCGATGCCATGGTCCACGTGGACTACATGGTCGCCCGGCTTCAGGTCGCTGAAGTCGCTGAAAAAGCTGGCCGTCTTCGCCCTCGCACGGGAACGCTGCGAAGGTGGCGGAAGCGTCTCGAACAGATCGGCATTGCCATACAGCACGACCTTGGCGTCGGGAAAGATCACGCCCTCGGAAAGGGGAGCTTTGGTCAGCAGAATCGCCGAACCTGGCGCGGTACTTCCCTCTTCCGCGAGGCGCGCAACGGTCGCATTCTCTTCCAACTCGCCCATGCGGTAGGGCAATTCGAACTCGTGACATATATCCGCGAAACGTTCCAATTCGCCCGTGCTCGCGGCGGAGACCATAACGTTGTCGCCGGCCGCAATCCGCTGGCGCGCTTCAGCAATAAACGCCGCAACGTTTCCGTGGTAGCGCGTAGTCGGCTGTGTTTGCAGGGTGCGGGTCTGCAGCGAAGCTGCAGCAAGTTTCGCTTCCCGGTCACCGTCCCCGGTAATCGGCAACGCTTTCGTTGCGGCGGACTTCAATCCGCCATCTTCATCGCCATGCGCATCATCGCTCGAAGCAGCGGATACCCCAGCGTCTATGCTCAGATGCTCGATTCCAAATCGTGGGGCCATCTGCAACGCCAGATTCCACTCCTCTTCATCGAAAATGAACTTATCCGGCGGTTCCGCGAGGGGGTCTTCGGCCTCGTCGAACGCCTCGGAAAGCTGCGCTCGATACTTCTCGATAGAAGCCGCAAGCAACGACGGCTCATCCGCGATAATCAGCGGCTCAACGGCCAAATCGAACAGAGTTGACTTGCGGTCTTCGCGCAGCGCTTCGCGGAATTCCCAGCCCGGATAGAAGGCGGCGGGCGCCGAATCATCCTCACGCCCGGACGCACTCTGGACTCGCGCGCGCTCCAGCACCTCTGCACGCCGTGGAAACTCGGTGAGGGGCATTAGCGTGGCGCGTTCCACCGGATTGGTCGAACGCTGCGTATTCGGATCAAATGCGCGGATGGATTCAATTGTGTCGCCCAGCAGTTCCAGGCGCACGGGCTGCAAGGATTCCGGCGAGTAGATATCAATAATCCCGCCGCGCACGGCGTACTGCCCAGGCATCTCGCACGTTACTTGCTTGTCGTAGCCCGCGCTCGAGAGAAATTCGATCAGGTCCTCGTGCGCGATGGATTCGTCGCGAGTGATGGTACGCGCAAGCTGCGAATAAAATTCGCGATCGCGCATCCGCCACACCGCAGCCTGCACCGGCGCTATCAGCAAATCCGCGTCGCCGGTAGCAAATCGCCACAGCGCGACCGCGCGGTCCTCCGATATTTCGGCGTGCGGCGAGCGATTTTCGTACGGCAACACGTCCTGCGCGGGCAGGTGTGCCACGCGGCGTCCCGGCCTGCCGGTGATTGCACGATAGAAATAGCGCACGGGCTCCAACATTGCCTCGGCGCGCTGGTTGGTTTCTACCAGCAACACCGTCGGCCGCCCCAATTCGGCAAAAGCCAGAGGCGCTAGCAGAGCCTTGGCTGGATCGGTGAGGCCCGCGAGACGCACCTCACCCCCCGAGCGGCGCAGTGCTTCAAACGCTTCTTCGACCACCGGGCGGCGCGCCACCCGGGTCAGAAGTTCGTTGACCAGAGGAAGAATCATGCGTGAAGTTGTGTGATGCGTTCGATCAAGAGGGAGGTTGAATAACCAGGCTCCAACGCGACGCGAACGACCCGCCCGCCAGCGGCTTTAACGGCCTCGTCGTCGAGGAACGCGCTTTCCTGCGAACCGGGTTCGCCGCCTTTCACCACGACATCCGGTGCAAGGCGGGCAACAAACTCGCGCGGGTTAGGCTCGTCAAATTCCACCACGTAATCAACAGCCCTAAGCGCTTCCAGGAGTTCTGCGCGTTCGGCGGCGGGAGTGATTGGCGCTGCTGCAATACTCTGCGCACCCGCGCGGTCCGTGGTCGCGGTTGCCCGCGAACTCACCCGCCCAACCGACTGAACGCTCGTGTCGCTTTGCAGCGCGACCACCAAAATATCTCCCAGCCCGCGCGCCTGTTCGAGCAAACGAATGTGCCCGGGATGCAACAAATCAAACACCCCGGCCGCACACACCACGCGCCTGCCGTTGCGTTTCCACTCCTGCCGTTGGAGAATCAATTCAGATTGCGAAACGATTGCCAACTGCCTCTTCCTCAGTCCGCTTGGGCGGTAAATCTAAAACACACCATTCTACCACGCCACTTCAGAACGCCACGGAGCCCGCAATGAAGCGCTGGGCGGTCATCCTTGCCCTGATCGGGCTCATGTTTCTCGCGCTCGGCAATCGATGGATCCGCCAGGGCGAGCTGCCGAAGCAAGAAACCTGGATTGATGCTGGCGGCTGCCGCACTCCGGTGACGATTCTCGAGCCTCCGAGTGACGTGAAACCTGCAGGCAGCGTCGTCCTGCTGCATGGCCTTTCCGCAAACCGCCGCCTGATGATGTACCTCGCGGAAGATTTTGCCGGCCACGGCTTGCGCGCCTATGCCATTGACTTGCCGGGCCACGGGGATAGCAAGGACGCGTTCTCTTTCTCTAGGGCTGAAAAGTGCGCGACGGCCGCTGTCGAGTCACTCGTCCGCAGCGGGACCATCGATCCGAAGAACACGATTTTACTTGGCCACTCGATGGGAGCTGCAATCGCCATGCGCATGGCCGACCGCGATCCACTGGCAGCTACGATCGCCATTTCACCTGCGCCAATGAATATGCCGCAACGCATGCCCGCCAATTTACTCGTATTCAGCGCCAGCGCCGATTTGGGCATTTTGAAACGCACCGCGCAAAATCTTTTAGCTGCAGCCGGAGGAATTCGAGCCGCCAGCGAAGATTTCGCGCAGCAGCGCGCATTTGATCTGGAAAGAGTTCCCTGTGCGTCGCACACCAGCTTGCTTTCGGATCATCGCGTCGCGCACCAGGCCGAGCTGTGGGCTATGCGAGGCTTGTTCCCGAATATTCCCGTCAACACGCTCGCGCTAAATCTCGATCTTGCTACCTATGAGACGTTCGGCAGCGGTCGCCGCCGTCTCGCCGGCAGCCTATTCGGCTTGATTGGCATGCTGTTGCTGTTTCCCGCGGCCGCAACGCTCGTCGCGAAACTCGCGGGCTCCGCTCAAGTCGAATCACCGGGGACGCGGCCGTCCGTCACTCTGCTGCTCACGGAAGGCGCGGCCTGTTCGATGGCGGCTGTGTTGCTATTAGCACTGGGAGTCCCTCTTCACTTCTTGCATATCTATGCCGGGGCGTATCTCGTATCGCTTCTGCTGATCGCTGGAATCCTGCTTTTGATCTTGAACTTCGGCTTCGTCATGGAGTATGCAACATTCGACGGCAGGCGACTCGCCGCGGCGGCAATCCTGGGCTTCGCAACTTTTCTTGCGGTCGGCGCGTGGCTGAATTGGCAAGTTGATGACGCGTGGTTGAATGCTCCGCGCTGGCTGCGATTCGCGGCGATACTTCCCGTCGCATGGATTTTTGCTTTCGCTGAGGAAGTGGCTCTAGGGCCGGTTCGCCAGGGCAAGCAGCGCGCCACTCGTTTCGCCGTTTTCCTGGCTCTCCGCCTCGAAATCTTTCTCGCGTGCCTGCTGGCTTACTACCTGTTAGGTAAGGGCGAAGTGCTGATCGTGATTCTTTTCGTTTACCTTGCGCTATTTTCGATACTACAACGGCTTGCTACCGATGCGTTACGGGCACGCACCGGCTCGGCCACTTCGGCGGCATTATTTGGTGCTATACTCGCGGCCTGGTTCATTGCCACGGTCTTCCCACTAACCTGAACCGGACCACAGCAGGGGACATGAGAGAGATAGCCATCGTCGGGGGCGGTCCTGCCGGTGCGCTCTGCGGAGAGCGTCTGGCCAATGCAGGTTTTCAAGTCACCATTTACGATGAGCGTTTGGCATGGGAAAAACCGTGCGGCGGTGGGCTGACTCATAAAGCCATCGAGGCTTATCCCTTTCTGCTCGATTCTCCCCAACCCAAGAAAATTGTACGCAAAGCGGAACTGATTTCCAGCGGCGGCCATCGCGCGCAATTCGAAATGAGCCATCCCATCGTTATTTATGCCCGAAAAGTGCTCAATGGCTTGCTTCTCGACCGCGCCCTCGCTGCGGGATGCACGGCGGTTTGCTCTCGGGTGACCAATGTGAATACGGACGGCCAGCGCGTCCGGCTCACCGCCTCCGGCGAACAGCGTTTTTCGGATTTTGTAGTCCTGGCGGCCGGCGCACGCAATCAGCTACTGCCGGAAACCACCGCGCTCGGCGCCAAGGATCTCGAGGTTACGCTGGGTTACTTCGTTCCCACCGAGGAAGACATCATCAAAGTAAAATTCCTGAGGCAGTTTGAAGGCTACCTTTGGTCCTTCCCGCGCGCCGATCACCTTTCCGTAGGCATCTGCGCCAAGATGGGACAGACCTCCAGCCAGGCGCTGCGTGGCCATCTCGACGCATTCGTCGAAGAAGAGCGCATCCCCAGAACCGGCGCGCAATTCTATAGCCACGTTCTTCCCTCGCCGCAAGCCAAGACAATTCGCAACCGCAAAATCATGGGACGCAACTGGGCCATGGCCGGCGACGCAGCCGCTACCGTAGACCCCATCACCGGCGAGGGGCTTTACTACGCGCTGCGCTCTGGAGACTTGCTGGCGCAAGCCATCGTGGCCGGACAACCGCAGCTCTATCCCGAACAACTGCGCGCCGCGTTTTCCGCCGACTTGGAATTTGCCGCGAACATCGCGAAAAAGATTTTCCGCGGCAATTTTCTGGGCAGCGCGATCACGACGCGCATGGTGCAGTTGCTGAATTATTCGCCCGCGTTTCGCGATCTGATTCGCGATGTTTTCAGCGGCTCGCAGGACTATCGAAGCCTGAAGCGCCGCCTCTGGAATCAGCTCGGCATCACCGTCGCTGAATTCACGCGCAGCTTTCTCGATCCTCGCACGCTCCGCTGCTCTCAATCTTCTTCTCCCGTGTCCACTGCCAGTCGCGAACCCTCTCAGTGAAGCGTTCCGTGAAGACTGGCAAGCGCGTTGCTTCCGCAAAGCATCCGAAATCCAAGAAACGCACGCCCGTCCCGGACAAACACAAGCTACCTCTCGGCCTGGAAGGCGCAATCGAACGGGTAGTGCCGCACGAGTGGACCATCGCTGCATACAATCCAGGTTTACCGGCTGTTCTTTCCACACCGGCCATGATCGGCATGATGGAAATTGCCGCAGCGGAATCCGTGCTGTCGAAGTTGCCTCCGGGAGCGATTACCGTCGGCACCCGCATCGAAGTGGACCACCTGAAAGCCGTGCCCGAAGGCGCAACCGTGCGCGCAACGTCGCGACTGGTAAAGCACCAGGGCCGCTTCCTGGTGTTCGAGGTCGAAGCGCGCTCGGGTGAACACATCCTCGGACGCGGCCGGGTTTTCCGCGCCATCGTCGAGCCGCAAAAATTCGGTGCCCAGGCGGATGCCCGCAGGGAATCATAGTCGGGCCTGCCCGCCGGCAGGCAGGCGTCTCATCGGCTCTTGTCCTTTCTTGATCCCACACCGACACAAACGCAACACGAAGCAATTTCCGCCGGTTGAGTGAAACCATCGCCGCGTGTTACTCTTCGTTTAGCCTGCCGTGCTCGAGTGGCGGAACTGGCAGACGCGCCGGACTCAAAATCCGGTGGCCGCAAGGCCGTGTGGGTTCAATTCCCTCCTCGAGCACCAGTTCTTTGACGCGTTCAGGCCATGGCTCGCGAACCTAATTCCTCCGCGCTCGGTTCCCTCACTCTCCGCAAGCACAGAATCGTGGCCCGAGCCCGCCACAACGCCGCCCAAGAATTACAATTCGCCGCACTCGTAGTGCCACAGAACGGAGACCCTCATGAAGAACTACATATCATCGGACGATCACGACAAATCGCAAAATGGCCTGACGCGCCGCCGTTTTCTCGAAGCCACGGTCGGAACGGCCATCGTGGGTAGCTTGACGACGCATAGGCGCGCATCGAGTGCCGATGTCGCCGACGTCAGGAACGGCATCCCCTATCGCACGCTGGGAAACACAGGCGAAAAAGTCTCCTGCATCGGGCTTGGCGGTTATCACATCGGTATGCAAAATGACGAGCAGGAAAGCATCCGCATCATTCGCACCGCACTCGATCAAGGCATCAATTTTCTCGATAATTGCTGGGACTACAACGGTGGCAACAGCGAAACCCGCATGGGGAAAGCGTTGCAGGACGGGTATCGGCAAAAAGCGTTCCTGATGACCAAGATTGACAGCCACACCAAGCAAGGCGCGGCCAAGCAGATTGACGAGTCCCTCCGCAGGCTGCAGACCGATCACCTCGATCTTCTCCAATTTCACGAAGTGATTCGTCCAACGGATCCCGAAGCGATTTTCGGAGCGAATGGCGGAATGGAAGCGGCCATCGCCGCCAAACAGCAGGGAAAGATCCGCTACATCGGATTCACCGGACACAAGAGTCCGGAGATCCATCTAAAAATGCTGCACGCCGCCTTCGCACGCAATTTCACGTTCAACAGCGTGCAGATGCCGTTGAACGTGATGGACGCGCACTACGACAGTTTCCAAAAGTTGGTCCTGCCGGTGCTCGTCGCGCACAATATTGGAGTGCTGGGCATGAAGCCCATGGGTAGCGGACTGATTTTGGAGACCAAGACGGTGAGTTCGGTGGAGTGTCTGCAATACGCGCTAAACCTGCCAACCAGCGTAGTCATCACCGGATGCGACACTGTTGCGATCCTGCAACAAGCGTTGCAGGTTGCCCGTACCTTCCATCCTCTAAGCCAGGAACAAGTCGCTGTGCTGCTCGCGAAAACAGAAAAGGTCGCACAGGGCGGTGAACACGAACTCTACAAGACCGCACACACCTTCGACGGTACAATTCAAAACCCGCAATGGTTGGACTAGGTGGGATCGCCGGACCGGCTGCGCTATCAGTGTGATTGTTATGGGCCCTTGCGGAGCGCATTAACTTCCGACGCTGCCGCGAATCAGACGAATCGCTTCGGGCAGTGCAGCGGCATCCGGCGCGGCACCCCCGGAGACGGTGCCATTTGTATCCGCAACCTCCGACGGTTCGCCGTTGCCCTCACCCGGTGAAAGAAAAAGGTTTGACTCCAGACCGTGCTGCTTCGTATAGAGTTCGAAATAGCGTCCACCCGCGGAGTATAGCGACTCGTGCGTTCCTCGCTCCACAATTCGCCCTGCCTCAAGCACCAGAATCTGATCGGCCCGTCGCACGGTGGATAAACGATGTGCGATCACGAACGTGGTGCGGCCTCGCATCAGGTAGCGCAGCCCTTCCTGAATAAACGCCTCCGATTCGGAGTCAAGACTCGATGTGGCTTCGTCGAGAATCAAAATCCGCGGATCGGCCAAAATCGCGCGCGCGATCGAAACCCGCTGCCGCTGGCCTCCGGAGAGTTTTACGCCGCGCTCGCCCACTATCGTGTCGTACTTGTTCTCGAACGATTCCGCGAACTCGTCTACGCGCGCAATCCGGCAGGCGGCGAGAATCTCTTCTTCGCTCGCGTTCGGTCGCGAAAACGCCACATTCTCGCGGATGGTGCCGTCGAATAGAAACGTCTCCTGCAGCACCACGCCGAGCTGCGTGCGGTAAGAATCCAGCCGTACTTTCGCGAGGTCCACTCCATCCACCAACACGTGTCCACTGATCGGCACGTAAAACGCCGCGATCAATCCAATTACGGTGGATTTTCCGGCACCCGAGGGGCCTACAAGCGCCGTCACTGTGCCGGGCTGCGATTCAAAACTAACGTCGTGCAGAACTTCCTTGCCCGTGTCGTAGGAGAAGCTCACGTTTTCGAAGATCACTTTGCCGCGAATGCGATCGAGCGTTTCCTTCCGCTCCGGCGCTTCATCCTCCGGCCTTTCGTTCAGAACTTCCCGCGTGCGCTCAAGTCCTGCCAGCGCTTCGGTGATTTGCGGCCCGATGCTGACGATTTGAAAGACCGGGGCAATCAGCAGTCCCAGGAAAAAAGTGTAGGAGAAAAACGCACCAGGGGTCATCGTGCCGGCCAGAATGTGGCGCGCGCCCATGAACATGATCGCCGCGCTCACCAGTCCCATCAAGCTCGTCGCTGAAAGGCTCATCAACGAAGTGGCCGTGAGCGTCTCCAGCACGTTTTGCAGCAACCGCTGCACGCCTGAGGAAAACACTTCTTCTTCGCGCTTCTCCGCGTGGTAACCCTTCACCACGCGCACGCCGCCAATTGATTCCGTCAGCCGACCCGTAACTTCCGCATTGATCTTCGGCCGGGCCCGGAATTTCGGACGGATCGTCTTGAACGCGCGATTCAAGCCCAATCCGAAGAACACCAGCACGGTGAACGCGACCGCGGTCATGCTCACGCTTGTTTTCAGAAGGTAGGCCAGCGCAAAGACAGCCGTCATGATGGCGCCCGCGAAATCAATCAGTCCTGTGCCGAGGAGGTTGCGGATGCCTTCCACGTCGCTCATGATTCGCGAAATCAGCACGCCAGTCTTATTAGCGTCATAGAACGCCACCGGCAGTCGTCCGATATGAGCCTGCACTTTTTCGCGCAATTCCGAAATCATCCTCCAGGAGGATTTCGACAGGAGCTGCGTCAGCGCGTAGGAAGTAAGCCCTTGCAGCACCGTCGCGAAAACCACCGCAGACACGATGATGGGCAAGAGGTGGATTTGGCGTTTCAGGATGACATCGTCAAGCAGATATTTCGTGGACGCGGGCAGAATTAAGCCAGACAAACGATTGATTACCATCAAACCAAAACCAATCGCGATGATGGTGCTGCGCGGCTTGATCAGCGCCACAACGTCGGGCAGCAACTTCCAATCGAATTTTGCCCTGGCGGGCTTGGTGTCCGGGCCCTTCTTCGCCTGCTTTTCCATTCGATTGCCGATTCGTTCGAGCCCGGAATCGCGTTGCCGACTAAGCATGGAACACTATACCCCGAATCTCTTTTTGCACGACGCGCTCCGCCTCAGGCCTGCGCCCGATTAAGATGAAGCGCTTATTGACATTGAGATGCGAGCGGAAATCTCTGCGTCGCAGAATTCGAGCAGCGTTGCGCAAGTTGTACACGCCCGAGGCCGGTGATAGACTTTCGCCATGGCCAAGAAAAAAAATGTTCGCAAGAAGAAATCCGCGAAAAAAGTTGCTCCCAAGAAAAACCTCGCTCTCAAGAAGAAGCTGCCGGCCAGAAAGAAACCCGCGCGCCGCAAGAAACCATCGCGCCGCCCCGCAGACGCGCCCAACCCGGTTTCGCCGCAAAGCGATCGCGGTCCCGGCCCGGATTCCGGCGGTCAGTCCGGCGATGTGCAAGGACTGTCGCGCAACGAACTAGCGAATTCCGAGAGCATCGCAGAATTGGCGGAAGAGGGGCAGGATTACGAAGCTGGAATCGTGAGCGGAGTGGAAAACGCTCCGGACGCCGATGAGGGCCCGATAAAGACGAGGGAAGTTCCTGAAAACGATGTGCCTGAAGAATATTTGGATGAGCCTTAGCGGTGAGGGCTTGGCCAACTACGGCCTCGGGGCTCAACCCGGGAAAACAATCCCGGGTTGAGTCGAGAGGCCTCTTCCTGGGCCCAACTTCCGGTGCTGCTCTACCGCTGGCCGGCACCCCGGGTTTTGGCGCGTTCCTCGCGCTCATCGAACGACGACTCCCGCGCGGATTCGGTATTGAGGCTCTTCATGAACGCATCCACTTCCCGCGTAGCTTCTTCCTTCGCGATTCCGTAACGCTCCTGAATCCTGCCAATGAGCTGATCGCGTCGGCCGGCTATCACGTGGATATCGTCGTCTGTTAACTGTCCCCACTTCTCGCGCACTTCGCCTTTCACTTGCTTCCACTTCCCTTCCAATTGGTCTGAATTCATTTTCAAGGCCTCGTTTCTCTGATTTTTGTAATCCTGCGCTAACAAAAACCTGCTTCAATTCGGCTTTCATGCAACGACGAATACAGTTACGCAATGCACATGCCAGCCGGTTGTTGGATTTTGGAAGTTGAGTATTCAGAGGAACTTAGCACGACGCGTTGGGCCACTCTGACGGTCGGGGGCGGCGTTACCACTGTGTAATTAGGTAGAGTGTGCGGTGATTCTTCCCAACGCTTGCGTCTCAAATTGCTTCCGATGCCCAGCGATCGGCGGAGTTTGTCGGGCCCGTTTGCCAAACTTGCAAAATGTCGGGAGGTCTAAGGAAACCCTGTATACAGCCCTGGCATCTGCGTAACTGATAGTAAGGGGTCGTCCAAATTTTTCACATCAACTGCTTCTGAGAAGGCTTAAATTCCAGGATACACAATCTTGGAATCTAACCGGCGCAAAAGTTCGCGCCGGGGCATTCGCGACACAGCTGTCTGACGCCTCAGCTCACATTTTGCTCGATTCTGGAGAGGAACCATGATCTTACGCAGCGGGTTGTGGGCCACTGTCGTCGCCGTATGTGTCGCGTTCGTAGGTTGTGGCGGAGGAGGTTCGTCGACGCCGGTTACCGTCACCATTTCTGCCAACACCACCGGCGTGCAGACTTTTCAGACCGTTCAATTCAGCGCCACAGTGATGGGCACTTCGAATCAAGCCGTTACTTGGGGCCTCACCTGTACGGCCACCGCCACCACGACCAGCGTGTGTGGCTCAATTTCCGCAAGCGGCGTTTACCTAGCTCCGAACACCGTGCCCACGATTGCCACGATGCAGAGCACTGAACCGGCCGTAGTGAAGATCACCGCCGTCTCGCAGGCGAAATCATCGGCGTCGGCTTCGGTGCAGTTCAAGGTGAATTCCCGCAACCAGCAGGCACTCGTAGCGCCCGTGCAATTGGGCTCCTCCGGAAGCAATGCCAATTCCCTTTGCGCTAGTAGCGATACTTGCTCGGGCGGGACGCTCGGGTCGCTGGTCACCGGAGGGGGCAAATTCTATATCCTGTCGAATAATCATGTGCTGGGCCTGAGCGATGGCGCGACGGTTGGCCAGGAGGTCACTCAGCCCGGAATCATTGAGACGAACTGCTCCACGGCCGGCACCATTAACGTCGGCACCGTCGCCGACATCATAAGCCTCGAATCGCAACCAATTCCCGCTACTCCTGTGGACGTCACAACCGCGTTGGTCACCACCGGTCAGGTGGATGCCGGCGACAATATCCTTGAGCTTGGCGCCGTGAGCAGCGGAGTTCCACAGCCCGCTCCGCCCGTAGCTGGTTCCGGCATAGCTGCCACCGTGGGCCAATTGTTGGCGAAAAGCGGGCGTACGACGGGCCTCACCTGCGCCTCCGTAGAAATGATTCATCTCACGATGCAAGGGGTGGCATATACGAAGGGATGCACGACTACGAACTTCACGGTGACTTATAACGATGAGATCGAAGTTGGTAACATGACCAACGGACAAAATTTCATCGGCGATGGAGACTCCGGTTCGCTCGCAGTGGATGCGGCTACCGCCCAGCCCGTGGCTTTGCTCTTTGCGGGGAACGAGTCAAGCGCGATTGGGAACCCGGTCGGAGATGTGCTGGCCGCGTTGAAAGCCACCACCAGTGGTGCACCCACATTCACTTTTGTCGGCACCGCCACGCCGCACGCAGTGGCGGGCTGCAGCCTGGCTGGTTTGTCATCAGTCACGGTAGCGCCACAATCTGCGATCAAACCCTCTGCCAGTGCCGCACAAAGTGCGAACGCAGTGATAACCCGCAATGCAGCGCAAATTATGAATACTGAGGGCGTGTCGGGCTACGGCGTAGGAATGAGCCTCGATTCACCAAAAGAACCTGCCATTTTTATCTTCGCTTCGCCGGGCGCATCGCATGTGAACATCCCAGCTGAAATTGAAGGCATGCGCACGCGCGTCATCGAAACGGGCAATCCCGCGGCGCAGGGTGCCGTGAGCCAGGAACAAAGCGCGCAGCTTGCGGCCGAATCAACCACCGTCCAGGCTGGAGAAATATCGGCAAGCGCGATCGAAAACGCCCGCCAGATCAAAGAGAAGCATGTCGCCGAACTCATAAGTGATCCGGCCGTGATAGGGGTAGGCGTCGGCGCCAGCTTCGACAGTCCCAGCGAGCCTGCGATAGGCATCTTCGTCCTGAAAGGTAAGGCCCACCAGCCGATCCCAGCAACGATTGACGGTGTACGCACGCGCATCAAGGAAACCTCGCCGTTCCGCGCCATCGTCGATCGTTCTTCGAGCTCTGCGGGCTGCGCCGCTCGTAAATCCCCGCGGAGTGCGGCAACGCCAAGCGCGCCTGAACCAGCAATACGTCCGGTCGCCTCGCCATCGCACTGAGGAGCACCGCACACTCGCTTTTCGGACGGGGCAAAGCCGCACGTCTTGATCGTGCACTGAGTGGCCGGGCGAGTCTGCGTGGTTGCTTTTCTACGTCTGACGCATCTATAACTATCATAGGTGCCCAGCGCTTGGTCCTACGGAGGTCCTCATGAAGCCGCACGCTGTGTTCATAATCATCATCGGGTTTTTCTCGGCCGCGATTCTTCAGCCGGCGAAAGGTCAAGCGAACCCGCAAAGTAATTCCAAACCGTCGCAGCAGCAACCGCGGGCGCAACTCGCGCAATCGGCGCACGCCGACATCGTCAACGCCTCCGGCCAAAAAATTGGCACTGCCGCATTCGCGCCGTCCGAGGGCGGAGTGCGCATCGATGTTGATGTCGCGCAGCTCCCGCCAGGATTGCACGGAATTCACATTCACGCGGTGGGCAAATGCGAAGGACCGGATTTCAAAACCGCAGGTCCGCATTTCAACCCTGCAGGAAAAAAACACGGCAAGGACAATCCGGAGGGCCCGCACAACGGCGACTTACCAAACATTGAAGTCGGCGCGGACGGTCACGCCACAGCTTCCATGCTGGATACGAACGTCACTCTGGGCGACGGTCCTACTTCCCTGTTCCAGCCGGGCGGCACTTCCATTGTGATCCACGCAAGCCTGGACGACTACAAGACAGATCCCGCTGGAAATTCCGGCGCGCGAATGGCGTGTGGCGCGATTCAAAAATAGCCCGAAGCACTTCGCTGCTCGATTTGTGCTGATTCTGCTTAGTATTGGGAACCGAACTTGCGCAGCGCTGTCTGTTCGTCAGGGAAATCGGTGAACACGGTGTGCAGGTTGGTCATGTGCAATACCTCCCGCGCGCGCGGGCTCAGGTCTACGGCGTGCAGCTCGGCGTTATTCTTCCGCGCTGAGTACAGCCCTCGGATCAGCTGGCCGATCCCGGAACTATCCAGATAAGAAACGTCGCGAAAATTCAGGAGAATGCGCTTTCGACCATCTTCGAAAAGGTCCATCAGAAGTTCGTGAACCGCTTGGCCTTCGATCAGCGTAAACCGGCCGCGTACGTCCACAACTGTCACGTTTCCCAACTGCCGCGTGCTGGCGCTGAAACCCACCGAGCTCCTCCCCCAGGGACTGCGAGCAGTTATCTTACAGCAAGCGCCTCAAATCTATAAAATGCGCGCCTACAGCGCTTTCACCGCATGTTCGACAATGATTTTCGTGCGACCAACTACGAGGAAATCTCCGACAACCAGGAATCCAAAGTCTTCAATTGCTCGGGAGGCGTCTCGACGAACGCGACGCCCATCCCCATTCCTTCCTGCACGTAAACAATCTTCCCTTTCGATTGGAAAACGCCTTGATCGCGCGAGATGCGCACGTCCAGCGGCGTGCCTTGCGGCAAGGTGATCAGTACGTCCACGTAACATCCCTTGCGGCTGATTTCAGAGATGCGGCCCGAGATGCGCGTGTCCGTCTCCGGTTCGCGCAGTTCGATGCTGGCAATCAGCGTATATCGCGGCACTTCGCGGTGCTCGCGATAGGGGCCTCCGGGATTTGCCGGGGCGCCGGAAAAACCGCCCATAGTTTGCGCTCCCTAGTGAGCTCGATGACGGTTCAGCTTCGCACAATCGTCAGGGCGTGCCTAGCGTTCTGCAGCCCGTTGACGCCAAAAGTGAACCGTCTGTTCCTTCAAGGCTGCCTTCCCAATTTGGCTCGAATTCCCGTTCACTCCGTCGCGGCCCGCCTGCCGCTGTACTAACAAGTAAGCTCGCATTGTTACGTCGCCGCCGCGTACTTATGCGCACGAGCATTTTGCGCCGCTCTGCTCCCTTTCTCGGTCACGCGTGCGTCGGTGCAGGGCAGTCATTCGCGCGATTCATCTCGCGTTCGCTGGCAACGACGCAGCCCCTCGAAATCTGCGCGGCCGTTGCGGAAATCCGGGAAACGCCTCGCAAATCCTCAGCCTGCTTCCAATTGAAAGCAAACTTTTGCATTTTATGATTTTCGACTGTATTTTCAATGCCCTAGGCCTGCACAAGCGGGCCCGGACGTGCCATTTCCAGGGCGTTCCTGTAATCTGAAATAACCAATTAATTGAGCAGGCGGACAGGCTTCGTCCGCCGCAAACTTCTATTGAAGGAAGCAGGGCGCAAGCATGCTGTCAGGAGTTCGTCCGGGAGATCAGCTTCGCGAGATCCGTAATCGGCTCGGTGTCACCACGCGAGAGGTTGAGGAACTTAGCAGAAGAATCGCGCAAGAGTCCGAAAACGCGGAGTTCTGCATCTCCAACGCCTGGCTTACGCAGCTCGAAAATAAGAATTCAGTGCCCAGCATATATAAGCTGTTCAGCCTCAGCGTGATCTACAGGATCAAGTTTACCCAACTTCTCGCTCTGTTCGGAATTTCGCTCGGCGATACCATGCGCTATCAGCTGTCCACTCCGCTGCAGAATACGCACCTCGCCGCGTTCGAGGCGCCGGACGCCGACAAAGCCGTCACCTTCCCGGTGCGCTTCGATCGGGGATTCACTCTGGAGAAAACCAACTTAATTTCACGAATGGTGGAGGTCTGGGGCGAGGTACCCGTGTCTTTACTTCAGATGCTGGACATACGCCACTGCCAATATGGCTACATCGGACTGGACGATTACTTCATGTACCCGCTGCTTCGTCCAGGTTCGCTCGTGCAAATCGATAGTCACATGAACCGCGTGCACTACGCGGAATGGCGCACTGAGTTTGACCGGCCGATCTACTTCATCGAGCTCCGCGACAGCTATGCCTGCTCCTGGGCAGAGCTAACTACTTCGCAGCTTACGTTGATCCCCCATCCGTTGTCCGGCTCGGCAATCCGGCAGTTCGCCTATCCCCACGACGCCGAAATCATCGGACAAGTGACGGGCGTGGCGATGCGCTTGGTTTCCCCACCCACGGCGCCATCAAGCGGGTCTCCAAGATAGCCAATGCAATCTTGAGGTTCGAAAATAGAAGCTCGCTCGATAGGGAGTCTGCGCCCGCGGGGATTGCTACTCTGTAAGGCTGCAACTCTCGCCATGCCCCGATGAATTCACTGAAGGAAGCCCGCGAGTTGTCTGCGTATCGCTTCAATTGATGGACCAAGTCCTGCAACGAGGCCGCGACCAATTCGTGGAACGCCTCGCGGTGGCAATCTGCCAGGGCTTCGCAGGAGGCCTCCTCGGAAAACCGTAGAGCGAGACCTTCGTGGCGATACATCCCGCTGTTGTAGTCGCGTGTGGAGGATAGATAGATCAAGCGTTCCAGCGCTTGCGGCATATGCGCCAGCGTGCGTCGCCGCAGATCCTGCGTCGCCGCCAGCACATCTTTGCGTTTTGCCGGAATGCTCATAGCTAGATGGCGGCACCGCCTGGCGTGGAATCGTTTCGAAGCGAGTCACCTGCGGCTGGGTTCAAGAACGCTAGGGATTGCTCGGAAATGCGGCAGACACGTGCGGCTGCCTCCGCGGCGACTCCCACCATCGCCGGCGCGCTATATGGCCCTCTCAAGTACAACCAAAGCTGCAGTGTGCGGCATGCCAGCAATAGCAAAACAAAATCCAAAGCCAGCCGCAGTTCCGTCTTAAGGTTCAAGTTCGACTGAAAACGGGAATAGCCCAGATGGAAATGCATCAGATTGCGAATCTCGGCACGCACACGACGAACCCAAATGAGCGAAATCCGCTTCCGTTCTGCCAAGAACAGCTTCCGAATCTCACAAGGAGTCTCCGCGGCCACATATTCAAAATCGCCGCGGTCAAAAATGCGCTCGACGAGGTTCGCTGGAAGCAGTCCCAGCTGCAAGGTCCGCAAGGCGTGCCGTGCTTGCACAAACTCCTCCCCGCAGCCCTCCACGGGAGCGCCTCTCCGCCTCGCCATAACCAGCAGAAAGAGAAACAGTCCCGCGCCGATTAACAAGTAGATGATCAGAGCTGTCACGAGCGAACCGTCCTCCTCAAATAGGATCGCAAGGACTGTAGTATTTCTCGTGTAGAGCCAGCTAGCGCTTCGTAGTCGGCATCCAAACGCGTTCGATCCAATGGCACCGGTTGCGGATAATATGACCATAACGCAACCATCCAGACTGTCAAAGCGAACAAATATGATCCGCTCTGTAAGATCTCCCAGTCTCGGTTGAAACGAGGACCTAGAAACGCGCGTAGAGCCAGCGTCACGAGGCTGGTACCCACATAGGCACCAAATCCCGCGATCAAACCCTTCACATTTCGTCCAATTTCGATGCGATAGTAAAACACAATGGTCAAAATCGAGGCGACTAACAGCGCCTGGATCATCCGAAGATCCCGTTCAAGTTCAACGGTGACGGCGAGGGGCGTGAGTTCGGAAAGCATTGCGGCCTTGAATCCCACGCACAAGAAGGTAAGTGCGAAGATTCCCAAGCTCGCCACCCGCGCGACCCGCTCCGCTCCCGGATACGCCTCAAGAGTGTGACGCAGGATTTCAAAGATCACTCCGCAGCCTGCCACTAACGTCGCGAACTGTGTTGGCCAATACCACCTATAGTACGACGCAGGCGCGACAGCGTTCAGTATGTAAAGCCCTGCAGAGACGCCGAATACACAAGATACGTACGCGTAGAAATAAGCAAACTTCATTAGTGTCTTGCTGGCCACGGCGCGGACCAGCATCGCCAGTTCCAACAAGAGCCCCATCAACCATACGAGTAAACTTAACATTTCGTTAACTAGCGCGCATGTTACCACGAAAAAGGGGAGATCTTGGACTAAATCTCCCCTTTTCACGGTCTTCTGTCCCCGGTTAAACCGACAAATCTCGCATTCCCTCCATACTTCTAAACGCTCCTAGCGCCAACGCAATTGCATTTCGGCCGGGTGGCGGTGCGGGTGGTTGAGTTCCGTCGGCAAGCAGCGTGACCGTGCCGCGACCAGGCGGTGGCGCCGGCGGCTGAGTTCCATCAGCAAGGAGCGCAGTTGAGTTACGCCCAGGCGGCGGAGCGGGCGGCTGCGTGCCATCGTCGGTTATGACTGTCGTTAGCGAGTGGCGATTGAGATGGTGTTGAGCACGACCAGATACAACCATCGCGTTTGCAACAATAAACCACGACACTACGAGCTTGCGATTCATCTTGATCTCCTCGGTTGTGGGCTTTTGGCGCCTGAAGGCGCTACGCGAAGGTAAAGAAGAGGCGAAGACGAGAGGGCTTGCGGGTGCGAATTGCTCAGGATTAGAAGCAGAGGCGCAACGATGGATCGCCTGCAGGCGACGGCTGACGTCCTAAGGCGAGGTCAGTGGCGACTGCAATGAACGGACTACGTCGAATTGCCGTTACTTAGATGGAAACCCCGCGAAACTTACGTATAGAGCGAATGTGGCGGGTCTGGCATTCTGCGAACAGACGTCAGTCCTAGAAATCCTATGACCGAAACGACTCCGATTGACCACACTGAGCATCCGTCTGGCCCCAAACTCGAGCCTGAGCGGATTCGCGAACACTTGCGGAATATCGATCGTCGCCAATGGCAGTTGTGGTCCACCACAGTCGCTGTGGTTCTGCTTCTCACGCTTGGCGTAGCATCATTCGCTTTCCCCGCACTGCTGAGCCGCGACGACGGCACCTATTCCTTTTTTTTGAATCAATCCGTTCGAGCGCTTGTCGGCCTCGTTTTGCTTTTCAGTGTCTATTTGATCTATCAACAGGCTCAGATCAGGCGCTTGCACCGCCAGGTCGCCGATCAGATCCAGTCCTTGGCCAAGGTTGAGTCACTCGCCTCGGAAGTTTATAAGCTCGCGGCGCTCGATCAGCTCACGGGACTCTACAACCGTCGCTCTGGCGAACAGCGCCTCGCGCAGGAAATCAGCCGCGCGCAGCGCTATGGCCGCCCCCTCACAGTTCTTCTGGTCGATGTGGACGGGTTGAAACAGATCAATGACAACCACGGTCACGCTGCCGGTGACACATTGCTGAAGGGCTTCGCGGATCGTTTGCAACGCGCAATTCGCGGTTCCGACCTTGCAGTTCGTCTAGGTGGCGACGAATTTATGGCCATCCTGCCGGAATGCCGCTCCGAAGAGGTTCGTCACGTTCTCGGCCGCCTGGAGGGGCTTGAGTTCGCCTTCAATGAAGACAAAATTTGCCTGCATTTCTCCCGCGGCTGGACCGACTACAAGGCCGGTGAGACAGCCCAGGAGTTTCTGCAGCGCGCCGACACTGCGCTCTACCAGGATAAGCGCGCGGGAAAACGACGCAGTCCGGTGGCGCAGCCAGCTCCAGTGCCCCAGTCCGCGGTCTAATGGACGTTCTTCGATTCGCACAGCATCGAAAATGTTCCTGTCAGGAACACTTAGCGAAAAAACTCTTGCACGCCTTCGGGGTTAACTCGTAAGATACGCCCCAGTTAGAGGAACGATACCCATGCCTAAAGAGAAACCGAAGGTCAACATCGGGGAAGTCATCAAGTCTTACCGGGCCGACCGCGGCCTATCCCAGGGCGACATCGAACGCCGCACCGGACTGCTCCGCTGCTATCTTTCGCGGGTAGAGAACGGCCACACGGTTCCTTCGCTCGAAACGCTCGCGAAAATTGCCGAGGCCATGGAAATCTCGCTGGCGGACTTTTTCCCCGGCAGCGATACGCCTGGCGATCGCGAGACCCGCAAAGTTCTCGGCGAACTCTCCGAGGAAGAAATTCGTTTTCTCGCGGACATCAAGAAATATTCCACCACTCTTTCCGATGACGACAAGAAACTCGTCCTGGCCATGATTCGCAAAATGGCCACAATCGTTCCACCACCCTCGCGCGCCAACGCCAAACCCAGCAACATCGGTCGTCGTCCTGAATACTAGCGATCAGTCGCGCACACAATCCGGCCCGTGCGGTTAAGCCTTTCTCCGCGTTTTTGCGGTTCAGGCCGTTGTGAACCTCCGTTCGATCTCTTGCGATTTTCAACTTCGAACCATCCCTGCGAACTTGTCAGCCGCCCCGCTACCCAACCGAGCTGCAGATTCGCTACAATGGTAAAGATATGACTCAAAAGCGTCACAAGACCGTAGGTGTAAAAGTCGGCAAAATTCAGGTCGGCGGCGGCGCGCCCGTAGTCGTCCAGTCCATGACGAACACCGACACAGTGGACATCGCCTCCACCGCCCAGCAATGTCTCGAATTAGCCCAGGCCGGCTCGGAACTCGTTCGCATCACCGTGAATATTCCCGAAGCAGCCGCCGCAGTTCCCGAAATCAAAAAGCGCCTGATCGACGCCGGTTCGGACGTCCCCATCATCGGCGACTTTCATTACAATGGCCATGTACTGCTCACCAAGTATCCGGGATGCGCCACCGCGCTAGATAAATACCGCATCAATCCCGGAAATGTCGGCGCCGGCCAGCGCCGCGACGAGCAATTCTCCACGATCTGCAAAGTGGCGCGCGATCACAATAAGCCCGTGCGCATCGGTGTGAACGGCGGCTCGCTGAATCAAGAGCTGGTCATGCGCAAAATGCAGGAAAACACGGACAAAGATCTCGGCAAGTCATCCGAGGAAATCATCAACGAATGTATGGTGCTTTCCGCGCTGCAGTCCACCGAACTGGCCCTTGAATGCGGCCTGCGCAAAGATCAGATCATCATTTCCTGCAAAGTTTCACGCCCGCATGATCTCATCGAAATTTATCGCGACCTGGCAGCCAAGACCGATCAACCCCTGCATCTCGGTTTGACCGAAGCTGGCATGGGCGCGAAAGGGCTCGTCTGGTCATCCGCTTCGATGGGAATACTGCTGGATGAAGGTATCGGCGACACAATTCGCATCTCGCTGACGCCGCGTCCCGGCGGCGATCGCCGCGACGAGGTTTACGCCGCCTGCGAGCTGCTGCAATCGCTCGGCCTGCGTACGTTCGCGCCGAGCGTCACCGCTTGCCCCGGCTGCGGACGCACCACCAGCACCACGTTTCAGGAACTAGCCGAGAGCATTCAGGGATACATCCGCGACAAAATGCCGGAGTGGAAGCGGCACTACGAAGGCGTGGAAGAAATGAAGCTAGCCGTAATGGGCTGCATCGTCAACGGCCCCGGGGAATCCAAAGCCGCGAACATCGGCATCAGCCTTCCCGGCACTGGCGAAGCCCCGCGCTGTCCGGTGTATATTGACGGGAAGCACTTCAATACGCTGGCAGGCACCTACGACGAACTCTCCGCCGCATTCCAAAAGCTCGTGGACGACTACATCACGACAAAATTCCCCAAGCGCGAAACCCCGCTCCCAGAAGTAACTGTTCCGCCGACCGCGGCCGTCTCGAAGCCCGCTCTCCGTGTCTTAGCCTAGGAGCGTGGCACAGCCACTGTTGGCTGTTGCGCTCGACCATGGAGTGGGCACGTAGGCAGCTGCGCGCAAGGTCACAGAGGGTTGCCGACGCATTAGGTCGTCGGTCAACGGCTGGAAAACTTTCGCACCATCAAAGCAATCGGCAGCCCCACGCAGAAAATGTGTATCACCACTCCGATCAGCATCAGCTGGACAGAAAATGAGTGTTTCACGGTAGCCGACAGCGCCACAACCTGCTGCATGAAGAAGTACACAGCCACGCCGTACAGAACGCCCGAAACCACGGCCTGTTGTATCAGGAAGGGAACTTTTCGGCTCACAAGGAAGTACACAGCGGCCGCCGAAAACGCGATGGTAAAGTGAAGCAGCAAACCCAACGCCGCCGTCGCGATTCCACCCCGAAATGCTTGCCGCCCCAATAATCCGCTGGCGATACCCTGCAATAACTGGAGTGGAGGAACGCCGTAAACCGAGCCGTACACGACCAGGGCCGCGGTTATATCCATCACCCCGCACGTCAAGCCTGCCCACAAAACTGCAATTCCGTTGCCCGATCTCTGCGCTGAAAAAGCGGTAGCGGCTGAATTCATGCGGTCCTCCAAGAAGCGCCCCACGGTCTATTAAACGCGGGAAACTCGAAAACGTCACTCGTGCCGCAGCGCTTCCAAAGGATCCGTGCGCATCGCCCGTCGCGCCGGAATGTAACTGGCGGCGGCCGCTACGCACGTCAATAGGACAGCCACGCCAGCAAAAGTCATCGCATCGGTAGGCTTTACACCGAAGAGCAAGCTTGCCATCAATCGCGTCAATGCCAATGCGGCCACCACGCCAACCGCCACGCCCACCAGCACCGCGCTGATTCCCTGCCGCATTACCATCTCCAAAATATCGCGTTGCTGCGCACCTAGCGCCATGCGAATCCCGATCTCGCGCGTGCGTTGCACCACCGTGAACGAAATCAGCCCATACAAACCGATCATCGCCAAGACCAAAGCCAGGCCCGCAAAACTCCCAATCAAATACGAAGGGTAGCGGCGCAGGAAGACCGCCGGAGTCTGACTGGTGAAGTGTTCCATCGTTTGCGGCTGGATCAGCGGAAGCTGTTGATCCATTTCATGCAACGCCGCTTGCGCTGAACCTACGAACGCCGCCGGATCGCCCGCAGTCCGAACCATGTACGTCAGAAACGTCGAAGGACCCTGCTCGTTTGCCACGTAAATTACCGGGACTGGCGGGCCGGCAAGATCGTCCTGGGCGATGTTGCCCACCACTCCCACAATCTGGCGGTAGGGCTCCCTGGCATCGAACGTAAACCGCACCCGCTTGCCCACCGCTTCCTCGTTCGGGAAAAACTGGTTTACAAAAGCTCGGTTGACCATCATCACCCAGGGAGCGTCGAAGGTGTCCGTCGCGGTAAAGAATCGACCTGAAACCAGCGGCGTTTTCAGCGTTGAAAAATATCCTGGAGTCGCCGTAATGATGTCGCATTCGTCTTCCTGGCCGGTCGCGGTAGGACGGCCCTGCACCAGAAACCGAATTGTGCCGCCGCTTCCTCCAATCGGCAAAGCGCTCGTCACACCCACACCTTGCACGCCCGGCAGATCGCGTAACTTTTCACTGAACTGATGTTCGAACAGCCTAGCAGCCGAGCTATCGCCCGGATAATTCTTGTCGCTGGGATATGAGCTATCCGGCAAGTTCACTGAAAAAACCAGTAAATTCTGCGTGTCAAAACCCGGGTCTTGATGCAGCAGCGCCCGGAGACTCTGCAACATGAGCCCCGCTCCCACCAGCAGCACCAGCGAGATAGCGATTTCGGCCGCAACCACTGCGTTCCGCAGGCGCGCGTGAGCTGTGCTGGTGGCCCCGCGCGACTCGTCCTTCAGCGCATCGCTCACTTGTGTCTGCGAGGCACCCAGCGCGGGAACCATCCCGAAAAGTACCGTGGCGAGGAGCGTTACTCCGCAAAGAAACGCAAGTACCGGCAGATTCGCGCCGGCTTCCCGAAGATTTGGCAGCGAACTCAGCACGGGTTGCGGAATCGCGGTGATCAATGCGTTCACACCCCACTGCGCCGCGATGGATCCAACGACCGCACCCAGCGCAGCCAGCAGAACGCTTTCTGTCAAAAGTTGCGCGATCAATTTTCCGCGGCTCGCTCCCAACGCTGCGCGAATCGCAAATTCCTTTCGCCGCCCCGCCGAGCGCGTCATCATCAGATTGGCGACGTTCGCGCAGGCAATCATCAGCACAAAACCCACCGCGCCAAAAATCACCAACAAGAGTGGTCGGATCTGCCCGACGATCCTCTGTCGCAGGCTGCCCATCGCCACAAATACCGAACCGTCCTGCTGCGGATATTCGCGCGCTAGCTGCGCCGTAATTCCGTCCATCTCCGCGTGTGCCTGCGCCAAACTCACTCCCGGCGCGAGCCGCCCAAACACATTCAGCCACCGGAGGTTTCGCCGCGTTGCCGCATCGGCCGTAGGATGCAACGGAACCCACAGCGGGTAACCGTTCGACGGCGCAAACTGAAAATCACGCGGCAAAACACCGACGATCGACACTGGATTGTTATCCAGCGTAATGGTGCGGCCGATCACGCTTAGATCGCCGCCAAAATCGCTGTGCCAGCTGCCGTAGGTCAACATCGCTACGTGCGGACCGTCGGCGACATCTTCGCCATCAAGAAACTCGCGGCCCAACACGGGCTTCACGCCCAATGTCGAAAAGAAATTTGGCATCACCTGCGTGGCAAAGACTGCTTTGGGCTCTCCATTACCGCCTAGCGTGAAAGCGTCGAAGCTGTACGCGGTCAAGGATTGGAAACTCTTCGCCATCTTTTTCCAGTCCACGAAATCCGGGTTTGAGCTATTGTGGTTCTCCAGTTCATTGTCCCTGGTTTGCGTCCGGCCTTCGCCCAAAGTCACCAAGCGATCCGGCTGGTAGTACGGCAACGGCCGCAGTAGCGCGGAGTACACCACGGAAAAAATGGCAGTGTTCGCGCCGATTCCCAGCGCCAACGTCAGGACCGTGACCGCGCTAAATCCCGGACTCTTGGCCAGCACCCGGAAGGCATACGTCAGGTTTCGAAATAGCTTCTCCATCACCACACCTCCGCACACGTCAGCGTTAGGAATCGGATTCGTTAGGCCCGCTCTACCGAACCCAATGCACGTGGTAACTTCCCGTCGCATCTTCAAGCGTCATGCGTAAGTGCCACTCGCCCTTGATTGCCTGAATATTAGTCGTATCCATGCTGGCTCGCTCGCTGGTCCCGATTTTTGAGCGCGTGGTTCCCGTCGGATCGATCAGTTCCCAGCGAACCAGGCCGTGTTTCACTTCCGCCGCGATGTTCAGATGCACCATTCGCGTGGCGTCATCCAAAGTGAACAGATAATCGCGAGTGTCTGTCTGGTTGGTAAAGGTTTCATCCTTGGTGAGCTCGGGGGCAGGCGAAGGAGCGTTCGTGATCGCTGTGCGAGTGTCGTCGGTGGCCGAGAAGTCGTTACGCACATCCCGGTTCGCGTTCGGAGTGTAGGCGGTTGTGCTGGCGACTCCAGCTCCCAGCAAGTATACGAGAGCGCCCATCAAAAAAGTGGCGCGAATGCGATGGCGCGGGCCCCTCCAGTCCGTGTTCATTGGCAGACCTCCTCTACGAGCGCATTCGCAAGTTCAATGCCAGGGAATGACGGCGACAAGTGTCGCTTTCACAGTGAGTTATGCGACCGAGACAGCGAGAGATTTCAGCGGGGTGACCGCTTGTGGGACCGGAGCGTCGTGGAGTCGAACACGCGGTCCGGGGTTAAAGCCGGTTCAAATCCCCGGCGTGTTCATCAGCACGATTCGCCAGCCATCCGGGTCTTCGAACGTCACGCCTTTCTCCGCCCAGTACGGATTCTCGGAGGAGACTGGTTCGTAGCCGCCTTGGCCCAGCCGGTTGACGGCCCTGCGGATCGCCTCGCTATCGGGCATGTAGAGAACGAGCAAATTGTCGCGGCTCGGCGCCCGACAAGGACTTCCATCCGCGTGGTGAGTGAACTCCAAATGCAGCTCGCGCCCGGGCAATCCGAGCATGTAGCCGGAGTAGCCGTCGTGATCTTGAAATGAGCCGACAATTCTCAGCCCGAGTCCCGCTGTGTAGAATTGGAGCACTTCGTCGAGCTTATCAGTCGGGCGAGCAAATCGAATCTGTGCAACGGGCATATCGATCGGCCATGCGGTTGTCATTTTCGCTTCCCTGTCCGAGGTGACTCCCTCTCGTTCTTGCTAGTCGTCATCGCTACCGATAGACTTGCGGCGTGCTTGACCTTAGTTGCGCGCGCCTACGGTACGCTATTTTCAGCGCCCGATTCAAATGAACGAACGAGCCACACCCACCGCGTCGCATATAGCCGAAAAACCTGGCTGGCAAGTGGGCTTCTGGAGCCTGATCGTTACCCAATTCCAGAACGCTTTCAACGACAACGCCATTAAATTCCTGGTGGTTTACATCATCGTCGCGATGAATTTCCCGAAGGACACCCGGGAAAATCTGATTCTCGTGGTGGGCGCGCTGTTTGCGCTGCCATTCATTTTTTTCTCGATGGCCGGCGGCAATCTCGCGGACCGCTACAGCAAGCGCGGCGTGGTGATCGGCACGAAGCTGATGGAAATCTTCGTCATGGCCGTGACCATTCTCGGTCTTTGGCTGCACAATTTGCCGCTCGAATGCGCCGCCGTGTTTCTGATCAGTTCCCAGTCCGCTCTTTTTGGACCTTCGAAATACGGATTGCTTCCGGAGCTGGTGCCCGAACGCAAGCTCTCATGGGCCAATGGAATCATCGAGCTCGGCACTTTCTTGGGCAGCATCACGGCGGTGATGGCCGCCGGGGCTTTGGCGGAACGCTATCACGGACGCGAGCAAATCGCCGGCATGATCCTGCTGGGATGCACGCTCCTCGGCCTTGCAACCAGTTTCGGCATCACTCAGGTGCCCGCAGCGGATCCAACCAAGAAACTGCGATGGAACCCCATCGGCGATCTAAGGGCGCAGATGAAAACGATCCTGGCCGATCGCACGCTCGCCTGGGCTGTGATGGGAAATACCTACCTGTTTTTTCTTGCCGCGCTGCTGCAATTCATCATCATTATCTACGGACACGACGTTCTGGGCGTGGACGAAACGCACATCAGCTATCTGCAGGCTGCCGTCGGAATTGGAATTGGAATTGGCAGCGTCGCGGCGGGGTATCTTTCCGGCGGCAAAATCGAATACGGGCTGATTCCGCTCGGCGCGCTGGGTATGACGGTCTTCGGCGGGCTGCTGTACTTCAATGGCCCCAGCGCAGCGCTCGCGAGCTGGCTGGAAACAACCGCCGCGCACGTCGGCCTTCCATTCCTCGAACATTTGTCCGTGCTCTTTGCAAAACTTGTGCACCTCCGCATTCCCGATCTCTGGCTGCTTGGATTCTTTGGCGGATTCTTCGCGGTGCCGTTGAATGCACTGATCCAGCACCGGCCACGGCCGGATCAGAAAGGCGGCGTGATTGCCGCTGCGAATTTCTGGTCGTTCGTCGGCATCTTTGCGGCGGCCGGCGCATATAACATTTTTTCGGCGCGGTTCCACCAGTCGGCTGCCGCAATCTTCCTCGATGGCGCCATCCTCACGGCGATCATGACTGGCTACTCGATCTACCTGCTCCCGGATTCCCTGCTCCGCCTCGTGCTTTGGATGGTGACGCACTCTGTGTATCGCATCCGCGTGGAGGGCCGTGAAAATATTCCGCAAACTGGTGGTGCGCTTTTCGTCGCCAACCACATGTCCCTGGTTGATGCGCTGCTGCTTCTTGCCTCTGTCGACCGCCCGATCCGCTTCCTCATCTTCAAGGACATCTACGAACAGCCGTACATCAAGCCTTTCGCCAAATTAATCCGCGCGATTCCCATTTCCTCGCAGCTCCGTCCGCGAGACATGATCCATTCGCTGCGCGAAGCGAGCGACGCGATACGCGACGGCGAAATCGTGTGCATCTTCGCCGAAGGACAAATCACGCGCATCGGCCAACTGCTTCCTTTCCGCCGCGGCATGGAACGGATCATGAAGAATGTTGACGCGCCGATCGTGCCGGTAAATCTCGACGGCGTATGGGGCAGCATCTTCAGCTACGAGCGCGGGCGTTTCATCTGGAAGGTGCCCCGCAAGATTCCGTACCCCGTCACGGTCAGCTTCGGCAAGCGCATGCCACCGACAGCCACCGCGTTCGAAGTCCGGGAAGCGGTGCAGGAATTGCAGAGCGAGGCGTATCGTCATCACAAGAGCCGCATGTTTACTCTGCCGCGCTCGCTGATACGCACGGCGCATCATTATCCGTTCCGTTTTGCAATGGGAGACAAGCGCCGGCCACGCATGAGTTGGGGCAGCGCATTGCTCAGCTCGATATTTCTGGCGCGGCGGCTGCGCGGCATTTGGACCGGACAGGAAATGGTCGGCATTTTGCTACCCCCATCAGTTCCTGGTGCCCTGGTGAATTTCGCGGCTTCGCTCAGCGGGAAAATCCCGGTGAATTTGAATTACACGGCATCGAACGAAACGCTGGCATCTTGCGCCGAGCAGTGCAAGATCGAGACGGTCATCACCACCAAGTTGCTGCTGGAAAGAATCCCACTGCAAGTTCCGGGTAAGACAATTTTGCTGGAAGAAGCAGCGGCCACGCCGCGATTCCTCGAACGCATGACCGCTTTGCTGCTGTGGTTCCTGCCCAGCAGACTGCTGGAGCGCGTGCTCAGCGGCCGAAAAACAAAAACGCTCGACGACCTCGCCACCGTTATTTTCTCCAGTGGCAGCACCGGCGAGCCCAAGGGCGTGATGCTGACGCATTACAACATCATGTCCAACATTGACCAGATGGGCCAGACGTTCATGCTGGGTAGGGGCGACGTACTGCTGGGTGTGTTGCCGTTTTTTCATTCGTTTGGATTCACCGTGACGTTGTGGCTTCCCGCGGTGCTGGGTGTTGGAGTGGCGTATCACCCCAGCCCGCTGGACCTCGTGGCGGTCAGCGAATTGGTTCGCGATTATCGCGTCACGTTTCTCCTTGCGACGCCGACATTTTTGCAGGCGTACACGCGGCGGTGCCTGCCGGAAGATTTTGGCAGCCTGCAGTATGTGGTAGTAGGGGCGGAAAAACTGCCGGAAGCGCTCGCGTTGGCATTCGAGGATCGCTTTGGCATCCGTCCGTTGGAGGGATATGGCGCGACGGAGTGTTCTCCGGTGGTCGCAGTGAATACACGCGATTTTCGGGCGCCGGGGTTCCGCCAGGTCGGCGCGAAGCGCGGACGTATTGGGCATCCCCTGCCGGGAGTGAGCGTGCGGATTGTGGATCCGGAGACCCGGGAACGCTTGCCTGTGAATACTCCTGGGTTGATGCTGGTGCGCGGGCCTAACGTAATGAAAGGATACCTCGGCAGGCCGGGCAAGACAGCGGAAGTGCTGCAGGATGGCTGGTACGTCACTGGCGATATTGCCGCTGAGGACGAGGATGGCTTTCTCACGATCACCGATCGGCTGAGCCGGTTCAGCAAGATTGGCGGCGAGATGGTGCCGCACATCAAGATCGAAGAGAAGTTGCAGGAGCTGGCGGATTCTCCGGAAAAGCACTTCGTCGTAACCGGAGTGCCTGACGGGAAGAAGGGCGAGCGGCTGGTGGTGTTGCACACTTTGGAGCCCGATGCGGTGAAGCCGCTGGTCGAGAAGCTGGGCAAGTCCGACCTGCCGAATCTGTGGATTCCACGCGCGAACCAGTTTTTCCATATTGATGAGTTGCCGCACCTCGGCAGCGGGAAGCTGGATTTGCGGCGCGTGCATGAGATTGCTAAGGAGAAGTCGCCTGAGTCGGGCGAAGCGCCGGCGGGTTCAATAGCCCTGCAAGAAAGTGACGATTAGAAACACGGCCGTGGCGGAGCCCTCCGGCAGCGAGAAGGGACCTTGTGAGAGTTTCGGTTGGTTGCAATAGAATGGCGATTTCCGGTGGGGTGATGCTGGGAGGAATGACATGTTTCGAAGGTGGTGGCGGGTTTTCGCGTTGCTTGCGCTCGCGGCGCTGATGGTATGGGTGGGCAACGCTCAGGACAAGACGAAAGACCCGAAGGTGGTGCTGGAACTGGAAAAGCCAGCGCCGAGCGAGAGCTCAGCTGCGAATGCGTCCGAAGGCACGAAGGGTTCCGTCCATTTGTCCGCGGCTGCTCCGTTCGGGAAGACTTGCAGTGCGTTCAGCAGCCCGAAGGATGGGTATCGGAGTCTGGACGGGCCAGCTTCGATTGCTGACCTGATTGGGGCGCCGATTGAAGTTGTCAAGATACGGCGCTACGGTCCTGGTCAGGAGAAGCCGGATCGAGATGAGGTCCGCAAGCACGTCCTTAATCTGCTGAAGGCGCAAACCGCCGAAGTTTACAGATACGAGCCGTGGGATGAGACGGTGTTTACCGGCCTCGTCGCGAAAATCCAGTTTTACGATCATACCGAAGGCGTGTTGGAAGAGTCGGGCGTACACGTTTGCTTCTCGGATTACACAGAGCTGGTTTGGTGGACGCGGATTCCTCCTGCTGCGGCTAAGTAGTAGTTTGAGTTGAGAGATTCGGTCAGAAACAGCGCAAAAGATTTAACGCTGAGGGCGCAGAGAGCGGCGCGCAGAGTACGCAGAGGAACGGCGAGACGCTTCATGCGTTGCATCGCGCTTAAGAGTGACGCGTGGACGCCCCAAGTCAAAAGATTTAACACAGAGGATACAGAGAACGGCGGGGGAGTTCACGGAGACGACGAGCTTACGGGCGCGAATCGATGCGCGAAGCTACGTTGCCCGCGCCGACGCGCCTGATTTGGCGCTGCTATTCGAGGGCCGCAGCGAATTCGATGCGGTTGCGGCCGGCTCGTTTTGCCGCGTACAGAGCTGCGTCGGCTTGCTTTAATAATTTTGCGAAGTCGGGCGCGACCTTGCCTTGGAAGCCGGCAATACCGAAACTGGCAGTCACCTGAATCTTCTTGCCCTCATAGGAAAACTCGTGGTCCCGCAACTGCTGAAGGACGCGTCCGATGAAGAGTTCAACGCTCTCCCGCTTGGTGTGCGTGAGAACCAGTAGGAACTCCTCGCCACCGATGCGACCGCCGATGTCCGACCGGCGCAAATTGGCCTTCAGGATTTCCCCTACTCCTTTGAGGACTGTATCGCCTGCTTCATGTCCGTGGGTGTCGTTCACAAGCTTGAAATTATCCAGGTCGGCGAGAGCCAGATAAATTGAATAGTCGTGGCGCGCTGCTCCCAACAATTGACGGCGGGCCCATTCTTCAATGGCGCGGCGATTGGGCAGAGCGGTGAGTGAATCCGTCAGCGCCAACTCCTCCAAGAGACGGTTCTTGCCTTCGATTTGGTTCTGTAGTCCCACGATTCTCCGCCCCACCGCGACGCGCGCCGACAATTCTTCGGGATAAAAGGGCTTGGTAAGATAGTCGTCCGCGCCAGCCGCGAGCCCCTTCACCACGTTTTCTTTTTCGGAAACGCCGGTCACGATGATGATGTAGCTGTAGGAATCGTGAGAAGTGGCCCGGATCCTCTGGCAGAGTTCGATGCCGGTAAGGTCCGGCATCATCCAGTCGGTGATTACCAGCGAGGGACGGTGCTGTTCGAAGAGTTCAATAGCGCTGCGGCCGGTTTTTGCGAATACCAGCGAATAGCAATCCAGCTCCAGAGTGCGCTCCACCAGTTTGCGGTACACGACCGAATCGTCCGCAACGAGAATGGTGAAGCGGCCATCGCCAGCTCTCATGTGGTCCTTGCGTGCCAAATTTTTGTCGTTAAGTTGCTGGAACGGGATTTGCCTGGGCAGATGGTAACACGAGATCTTGCTGGACGAGGGCCGCGAGGCGCGTCGTCACACCGGAGTTACTGGATTCGGGCGTTACACTGGGAAGCCGCGCACCCTTTGCGAACGGCGCAAAGAGTGCGGCACCCAAGAACTCTTAGAACCTCGGGTTAATGGCTCTGGAAGGGTGGGTCACCCGTCAGTGGAACAGATTTCCCGTCGGCGAAGCACCCCAGGAGCACAGCCAAGAGTGGCTGTGCTACAACGGCCCTGCATTCGCACTTCGCGTTATGGCTTGGACTGCTGGACCGCGAAATTGTGCTGTTCGCTGGATTTGAGTTGATAGGGTTGTGGTGGTGGCCTAGACTGGCGACGCTGGAGAACATTTGGCATGGTGATATACACACACAATTCGACGTTGCGGCTAGCGGCGGTGGCGCTTGTCTGGGATTGTGGCCGAATGGGCTTTAGTCCCTCCTCGTAACGATCCCTTAGAAAGCAACCGTTCGCGGCACAAATTCAGGAATTTAAGGTGCGTTTATTCGCGGCGTGCGTTCCGCGTGCGTTGAGCCACGGGTTGACGCCTGGGCCAAAGGTGAAGAACTCAGGTGGGATCCTTCGCTGCGCCAGGATGACAGAAAAAGCAAGCGTGAGCCTTCACTGGGCTGGGGATGACAAATCAAAAGCTGACGGCAAGCCCGGCTCGATGGTGCTGAACCGGCTCCTACATATTCAACGGCAACGACGGAACTTCAGCGGCTGAAGCCGCGGACGATTCGCTGGGTTTATGTCGTGGCCAAAGCCACGACCCACAAACATTGTCCGATGGCCTTACCCTTCGAATCGGCGCCGCCGGTTCTCAGGTGAATCGCCCTTTGGGCGATTCAGAGAGGTGAAGGTTATGAGCGTGAAAGTGAAAAACGGAACGCCGGTGTATGGGCCGTCTTTGTGCGAGACCTGCGAACGGGCGTTGATCATGAAGGGTTACCGCGAGAGCGAGCAGGTAGTGGTGTGCCAGGCCGCGTGGCCGGAGATGCAGGTGATGTTCCCGGTGCGGGAGTGCTCGCGGTACGTGAGCCAAGGGCGGCAGCACCTGCGCGACATGGAGGAAATCGCGTGGACTTTGGTGCCGCGTGGGCCGAAGCGGAAGGCGGGCTTTGTCGCCCCTAGCGGAGAGGATCAGGATGCGCGGGAGATCGAGCTCGTGCTGAAAGAGGACGAGTAGCACGGCGATCGGTGGGTAAAATGTTCGAGTTCACCATGATTGCGAAAATGATTTTCGGAGCTGCGGCCGTGACGGCGGCTTGGACCACGGACGGAATCGCCCTGCTCGTAATCTTTTTCGGGGGCATGGGGTTTCAGTTTGCGCGAGTGGTAGTCGGCGTGTTTCACGCGGTGCGCGCGGTCAGGATGTCGCGGCCCGGCATGATCCAGATGAACCTGCCCCGCGTGTACGGCGGACGGAACGCGAGCGAGTCTGCTCCTCCACGGGCATCGCTCTGCACTTCGTGCGCGCTGGCGCACATCGTGCGGGGCTACGAGCGCGGCGAAGAGGTGGTGCTGTGCGGCTATGCTTTTCCGCCGCGCGCAGTCCTCTTTGCGGTGCGCGAGTGCACGGACCACGAGCTGAAGCGTGAACGCAGCAGCGCGGAAATTGCGAGCGAGGGAGCGGTGAGCTACCCGCCTCTCGGAGTAAAGGCAGCTGATTTCCGCGTTGCGGTTGCCGCACGCTGCGCTTGTGGTGAGTAAAACGGAACGCTGGGACGGTCCCGGGATGCTTGACCTCGGGGCCGTTCGCAGATTTCGTGCGGAGTGCAAAAGGTGAATCGCACCACAGCGACTCCTCAGTGCCGAATTTTTTACGAATTCAAGATGAAACTTTGCTGGTACCGATAGTTTTGTTACGTAAGGGCTTATTTTGCGGCGCGGTGCGCGTCGGTTTTTCTACGTCGTAGTACTTACAGGATTTCCCCCGCCTCATTGGAGCTTTCACCCGATACGGCTTTCCGGCCTGATTTGCTACTGTTGGCCGACACACAACACGGCACGGCGTTCGCCGGTCGTTCGAGATACAACCCAGCCTACAGATTCGCAGAGCCGGAAGATGTCCGTTGCCACGGGAGGTTGCTGTGCTGAACCGACTAGGAAGGAAGTGGGACGACGCTTTGTGCTTATGCCGAAACCAAGAGACCGAACAGGGAGGGTTAAACTCGATGGGGAAACGGAAACGCACGAAACGCTTTTACCGACTGATATTCGCCGGCGGCATGGCGCTCGCACTTTGCACGGTGGTGCCGAGCGCGCGAGGGCAGCAGTCGCCGGATCAATCGCAACAGGCACAACAAGACCAATCACAACAAAGGTCGCAGGGGGACCAGCAGCGGGATTGGGACAACCCGAATCCGGATTTGCGAAGGCAGCAACTGGCCGAGATGGACAGGTACCTCGACAGCCATCCGGACGTTGATGCGCAGTTGCGCAAGAAGCCGGATCTGATCTTGAACCAGACTTACTTGAGCCAACATCAGGATTTGGAAGCGTTCATCAACGATCACCCGCAATTGAAGGAAGAGTTCCGCGAGAACCCGAACTACTTCATGAACCGGGAGAAGCGTTATGACGCGGCTACTTCGGGCCGGTCGACCTTCAGCAATCCGGATTTGCGGCGGCAGCAATTGGCCGAGATGGATAGGTACCTCGACAGCCATCCAGACGTTGATGCGCAACTGCGTAAGCAGCCAGATTTGATTTTGAACCAGACGTATTTGAGCCAGCACCAGGATTTGCAGGCGTTCATCAACGATCACCCGCAATTGAAGGAAGAGTTCCGCGAAAACCCGAACTACTTCATGTACCGGGAAAATCGTTACGACGCTGCTACTTCGGGGCGGTCGACCTTCAATAATCCGGACTTGCGACGCCAGCAACTGGCCGAGATGGACCGATTCCTCGACAACCATCCGGACATTGATGCGCAACTGAAGAAGCAGCCGGATTTGATTTTGAACCAGACGTATTTGAGCCAGCACCAGGACTTGCAGGCATTCGTCAACGATCACCCGCAATTGAAGGAAGAGTTCCGCGAAAACCCGAACTACTTCCTGTACCGGGAAAATCGTTATGACGCGCGCGAAAACGAGCGAGGGAACCCGAATCCCGACTCGAGGAGGCAGCAGCTGGCCCAGATGGATCAGTTCCTCGACAGCCACCCCGAAACCGCTCAGCAGCTTCGCAAACAACCGGACCTGGTACTAAATGACGAATTCCTGAAGAGCCATCCGGCCTTGCAGGAATATTTGCAACAGCATCCGGAGGTTCGCGACCAGATCCGGCAAAACCCGAACGCGTTCATGGCGCAGGAAAAGAAGTTCGATCAGCGCGGCGACAATTTCGATCGTGACGGCGACGCGGGCCGCCGCGATGTGGCTAATTTCGACCGATTCCTCGATAGCCACCGCGAAACGGCCGAGCAGCTTCGCCGCGACCCTTCACAAATCAAGAACGATGAATTTGTGAAGAGCCATCCGGCCTTGCAAGCTTATCTGCAGCAGCATCCAGACGTTCGTCAGGAAGTGAGCCAGAATCCGAACGCCTTCATGCAGCAGGAAGCTCGCTACGACCGCAGCGATAATGGCATGGATCGCGACTCCACGAGCCGCCGCCAGTTCGGAGAATTCCTGGGAGGCCACTCGGACGTCGCGCGTGAGCTTTCCGGAAATCCTTCACTGGTCAAAAACCATGAATACATGGATAAGCATCAGGAGCTTCGTGACTATTTGAACTCGCATCCGGACGTTCAGCAGCGCCTGACAGCGGATCCCGACAACTTCGTCAAGTCTGCCCAGCAGTTCAACACCACTACCACTCCTGGCCAGACCACGAAGACTCCGATGCCCGACGCTACTAAACCCAAACAGTAAAATCCGACTCCTCGCGCGATTGGAAGGCTTGAAGTAAAAACGGGCCTTCCAATCCGCGAGAGCTGTCTGGTTTGTCCGTGGCGGCGTGCGCAAGGCGCGGCCGGGCACTCGCAGGTCGCAAGCTCACCGCGAACGGACAGCTTTCCAAGGAGACGTTATGAACGCGAAAATGCCCCTCATACTAGCTCTCGTCGCGGCTTCCGCGGCTCCTCTTTTTGCCGGTGGCGAAGACAAGAAAAAGCCTCCGGAGCGCGCCACGCTCGAGAGAATGGAAGCGGTTCCTTGCGGCGCAAAACAGAAGGGCATAACCGGCTTGGGCACCCTGTGGGGATCGGCGGGCATCACACACGTCAACTCTGATGAGAAGCTGTGTCCGCAATACACAGTGCTCACCGACGAAATGCAGTATGACATTCGGCCAACCGATCTGAAGCACGCCGCCATTCTGCCCGTCGGTAAGGAAATCGAATTCAAGATCAAGAAAGACCGCATGTACCTAAAAGTCCCGGATGCCCATCAGAAAATGCAAACATACGAGGTAGTCTCAATGAAGCCGACGAGTTCAGATGCAAATGCGAAGGCCGCCTCCGCCAAATCGGACTCCAACTGAGGCGGAACCAACACCGCCCGGGTCCGAGACCCACTACGGATCGGCAACGAGAGACTCTACGAGCGTGCCGACGGCAGGCTCGCAGAGTAAGCACGGTTGCTCGTGCGTCTAGAAGACAGCCAGCTTTACGTGCAGGAATTTTCTTGGATCTTTGCGGAAGTCGGCGATTAGCAGCCGCAGGTCGCCGCTCATTCCGGTTAGATTGTCGTAAAGGGCGGGGTCGCTGAAGAATTTCCCTGCGGTGCCCTGATTGGAATTGAGTTTCGCGGTGGCGTCGCGGATTTGCGCGGAGGCGTCGCGCAGATTGTTGTAGAGCGTTTCGTCGGTGGCCAGCTTGCCCAGCGAGCCTTTGCCGGCGCGCACGTCACCGAGCACGCCATTGCCATTATCGAGGAAGGCTTTCGCGCTGTTGTATACCGCGGGATCGTAAATCAACTTTCCGGCAGTTCCCTTCTGATCTTTCACCGCGCCCAGCATGTCATTGACGTTGTCCACGGTGGTGTCCACCTTTTTGTAGAGTTCGTCGGAAGTTAGGAGTTTTCCGGCGGTGCCCTTCCCTTGCTGGATGTTGGCGGCGACGTCGTTGAGGCGCGCGACTGTGGAATTGAGATTGTTGTAGAGCGCTGGGTCTTTGATCAGCTTGCCGACGGTGCCCTGGCCGTTCTGAACCTGGTCCGCGATGCCTTTCAAGTCGTTGGAGACGATGTTTAAGGTGTCGAGCAGGGCGGTGCCGCGCGAGACCATCTCGGTCATCGCCACGGCGGGCGCGCCGGGAACGGTGCTATTGGGCGGCAAGGGCGTGCCAGTGAGACCGCGCTTAATGGTGACGTAACGATCGCCGAGCAGCCCTTCGGTGACCAGGCTGGCCGTGGAATCGGTCCGCACGTCGCTCATATATCTTTTGTCAATGCGTAAGATCAACTGGATGCTTTGAGTACGGTCCGACGGACGCGGATTCAGGCCGATCTGTTCGACGTTGCCGATGGAGACACCGTCCAGGCGCACGGGCGCACCTGAAGTGACTCCTTCGACCTCCGGGAGGTACGTGTAGAGACGGTATTTCGGGCCGAGGATCCCCGCGCCGGTGATATAGAAGATTGCCACCGCGAGAATGAACAATCCGGCGAGCACGAAAAGTCCGACCCGCAGTTCCGTCCACGTCAACTGCTTGCGTTGCGCCATGACTTTGCCTCCTAAAAGGTTGCGAAATCGAAATATCGAAACACGGAGCTCATTCCGCCGAAGCCAAAAACTTTTTCAGGTAGTCGTCTTTCGTGGTCAGCAGCTCGTCAGCCGCGCCCTCGTAATAAATTTTGCCTTCGCGCAGAACCAGGACGTTGGTCGGGCGCGCGCCGCTGCGGTTTTTGGCGGCCTCCCCGGCTTTCTCGCGCTCGGCGAGGGTTTGCGCCATGCCGGGCTTGCCGTTACCGATTAGCGATATGACGCGGCCCGTATTTTTGTCGAAGCGAAAATTTGCGAGGCCGAAAGCGTCTTGCACGCGGTGCGTGGCTAAAAGCGAGGTTACATCCTGCGAATCGCGGCCGCGCAGAATCAGCGTGATGATGGTTTGCGATGTGACCGGGTCGAGGCCAGCCGTCGGCGAATCGTACAGAACGACCGGTGGACGGTCCACTAGAGCGCGCGCGATGGAAACGCGGCGGCGCATTCCGCCAGAAAGCTCCGCGGGATACTTCTCGAGGACTTGCTCCAATTCGACGAAGCGGAGCGCTTCGCGCACATGCTGTTCAATTTCGGTTTCATCCATCGTCGCCTCTTCGCGCAGGCGGAATGAAACATTATCGGCGACGGTGAGGGAATCAAAGAGCGCGCCTTCCTGGAAAACGAAGCCGATCTGACGGCGGAAATTTAGCAGCTCCGTTTCCGGCATCTGGCTGACGTCGTGGCCCATGACCAGTACTTGGCCAGAGTCGGAATGAATCAGGCCGGCGGCCAACCGCATGATCAGGGTTTTGCCAGTGCCGGTTTCGCCGAGCAGCACTTTTGTTTCGCCGGGGGCGACGTCAAAAGAGATGCCGCGCAGAATTTCGCCTTCCTCGAAGCTGATGTGCACGTCATGGAAGGAGATGAGCGGCTGACCGGGAACGATTGCCGTTTGCTGCGGCGCGTTTTCGCGGAGGGATCGTGGCCGCAAGGCGCTCGCTGGGTTGCGGGAGTCGAGCGGCGGAACGTCGCGCGTCATACGCCGAATTATAGATGGAAAAGCGGGGATTCGGGCGGGCAACTGCTAACCCGAAAGATTTAACCCGGAGGACGCGCAGAACTGCGAAGAGAGGGCACGGACATGTGTCGGTGCGGCACATCTTGTGACATTGGCTGGATGTAAATCGGCAAAGGCAAACCAAAACCGGGCGCAGCAAGCAGCGCCCCTACTGTCGACACGCCTGGGCGAAACCCGAAGAGAGGTCCCCGCCTGCGGCAGGCAGACCTGTCTGCGACAGGGAGGCCTCGCTGGCTCGGGATGAACAAAATTTCACTTTTCTAGCAGATCGGTCAGTGGTGCGGCCGTGCGAGCGGGGCGGCATCGATAGCCCTAGAGGTTGAACATGTAGAGCAACAGGCGGGAGAGGAAGAAATCGACGATGAGGACCCAGACGGAGGCGACTACGACGGCGCTGGTTGTGGCGCGGCCCACGCCTTGCGTGCCGCCGCGGACGCGCAATCCGCGGTAGCAGCCCACGGTGGCGATGATGAGTCCAAACACGAGGGGCTTGGCCATACCTTGCACCACGTCGCCGATAGCCAAAGAGTGTATGGCGCGCGTCCAGAACTGCACGGCACCGAGCCGCAGGGTGCTATAGGCGACAACAAATCCGCCGCACAGGCCGACAAAATCGAAGACCGCGGTGAGCAGCGGAACCATCAGGACAGTGGCGATGACGCGCGGCATCATCAGTTTGCGAAGGGGATCGGTGCCGAGGGCGCGCATGGCGTCCACTTGCTCGGTGACGATCATGGAGCCAAGCTCGGAGGCCATGCCGGACGCGTTGCGACCCGCAACCAGAAGCGCCGTGACGGCCGGGCCGAGTTCGCGCACCAGCGCGAGCGCTACTGCGTCACCGGTGAGCGCGGTTTCGCCGAAGCGTTGGAATTGCGACGCCGTTTGCAACACCATGACGCCGCCGATGGAAAGTCCCGCGAGAATGATGATGGGAAGCGAGCCAACGCCGACCACGTCCATTTGCTCGAGGGTGTCCATCCAATAGTGCGGCGGCGTGAAGATGTTTTTCAGGACCTGGAATGACAGTAAAAAGTAGTCCTGAACGGCCGCGACTTGCCCTTTTAAGGCATCGATGAGAATTGAGGGAAGCGATGAGGTAGCACCGGCTTCGGACATTGTGAGCGACACGGCGCGGTGATGGTGAGGCGTGATTACGCCGAGTCTTTGGCAGCGTAACGGCTGAGGCGCGTGGCGTCAAGCAGACATGCGGGCGGCGAATCGCTGATCGCGTCCGGCAAGCTTCCATCCAATGAATTTTTGGAGTTCGCCCGCAATACTAGGCATTAAGTCACTTCCTACCAGACTGATTCCCTTCTGTTGATAATGGCAAAGGAACCAGCGAGCGGCCGGTTTTGAGGTCAACGATGAAGCGCGATTCGTGCGTGATCGAATTCGTCGGATCATATCCCACACCATCGATGGTGTCATGAGTGACGCGGACGATTTCTAATCCGTCCCAGCAAACACGCGGGCTCCGCCACGCGAGACCGCAACTGCCGTATGCAGCCAATCGCGTAAAGTCTGAGAGGATCAGAAGACCGTGTTCTGGAATCTGACGAACATCTAGCACCGGAATTATGGGGACTTTTTCCCACTCGTCAGGTCCGTCCGCATTTACCAGGTAAGCCGCGCCATTCGAGATAACGCACATCTTCCGCGGATCAGGTGAGCTAACGATGCGAGAAAAAGCGGGCGGCGAAGAACATCCGAATTTGAAGTTGCCGATCCATTGCTTTCCGTTTTCGGCCTTTACGGTTACCCAAAGGCCGTCGTGTTCCGGCCTTGTCTGCGGCGGGGGAAAGAAAATGGTTGGGTATGCAAATCCTCCTGTTCCAGGCAGTTCACCTATCTCCTGGACTTCGTAGGAACGCGGGAACGCTAGATCGATTTCGAGCAATCGAATCCTTTGCGAAATCGGGTAGCCTGAGAAAAGCTACGGCATCCTGACGTGGCGTCCTTGCGTGCGTCAAGACTGGCGTGATTTTGTCGGTTTGCGCGGCCAGTAACCAGTATGCTCATCGTCCAAGTTGTGCGACACAACTACGCAGATGAGCAACATGGACAAAGAACCGACGCACAAAAGCACTTGAGCTGGCGTGCTTAGCGGCATAAACAAAAAAACCAAGCCTGCGATTCCCCGCGATCACTTTGACGACGTCCAGAATTACGCGTTTCGCCATGAGGTGCTCGGAAGTGTCTTGTGCAGTTGTTTCGTTGCCGCGAGGTTGCATCCAAACAATCTCACAATCCTTGTAATGCCGACCGGCAGCAACATCGTAAGTTATGCTACTAGACAATACCGCGATAGCTTTACCTGGTTGCGGGTGTCCGGTAGAATCTTGCATTCGCGCCTGCACTGAGGGCCCGACTATTACATGCTGCGATTCGTTACGGCGGGAGAGTCTCACGGGCAGGCTTTGATTGCCTGGATTTCCGGATTGCCGGCGGGACTGCCGGTGGATACCGAATTCATTCAGCGTGAATTGCACCGGCGGCAATTGGGCTACGGGCGAGGCGGACGCCAGCGCATCGAAAAGGATGCGGCGGACATATTGGCGGGGGTGCGTCACGGAAAGACGATTGGCGCGCCGATCGCGGTGCGCATCGAAAATCGCGACTGGAAAAATTGGGAGAAGGCGCTGCCGGTGGAGGATACCGAGGGCGCTGATGCGTCTGGCGATGCGGCCGGAAGCCAACGGCCGCTGACGGCGCCTCGTCCGGGGCATGCAGATCTTGCCGGAGCGCTGAAATTCAATTTTCATGATGCGCGGTATGTGTTGGAGCGCGCTTCGGCGCGGGAGACGGCGGCGCGCGTGGTGGCGGGGGCGTTTGCGAAATTACTTTTGCGCGAATTCGGCGCGGCAGTGTTGAGCCACACGATTGCGGTGGGCCACGTGAAGTTGGAGCGTGAGGCAGCGTGGGAAGAAATTGTTTCTGCGTGCGCGAATTTGGAGTCGCCGCTGCGTTGCGTGGATGCGGCAACGGAAACGCGGATGAAGGCGGAAGTGGATCACGTGCTGCGCGCGGGCGATTCGGTGGGCGGAGTTTTCGAAGTGGTGGCGCACGAAATTCTTCCGGGGCTGGGAAGCCACGCACAGTGGGACGAGAAGCTCGATGCGCGGATCGCGCGAGCAGTGATGTCCATTCAGGCGGTGAAGGCCGTGGAGTTTGGGTCGGCGATCGCGAACGCCGCAAGTTACGGATCGGAAGTGCAGGACGAAATTCAATATGACGCGGTGCGGAAAAGATTTGGGCGTTCTTCGAATCGCGCCGGCGGGCTCGAGGGCGGGATTACGAACGGCAGCGACGTGGTGGTGCGCGGGCATCTGAAGCCGATTTCGACTTTGCGGCGGCCTTTGTTGACGGCGGATTTGAAGACGAAGCAAGAGGTCAAGGCTGCTTACGAGCGGTCGGATGTGTGCGTGGTGCCGGCGGGGGGAGTGGCGGGCGAGGCGATGGTGGCGTTCGAATTGGCAGGGGCGTTTGTGGAGAAGTTTGGCGGGGATTCGATTGGGGAGATGCTTAGGAATTTCGAGGGGTATTCGGCGCAGCTGGATGAGTTTTAGGGCGGAGTTGTAAGTTTACCGATGAAAGTTGAAAGTTAGGGGCGAGAGCAAGAAGCGAACAGAGGTCCCTCGGGCACAAATCGCTCTCGGGACGGCAAACGCGCCGAAGGCAAATCTTAGAGATGATTCACCCGATAGTGAAATATGGCGATGCGGTTTTGGAGACGCCTACCAAGCGCGTCGAGAAATTCGACGAGGATCTGCAGAAGCTTGTGGCGGACATGTTCGAATCCATGTACGCGGCGTCGGGCGTGGGGCTGGCGGCGCCGCAGATTGGCGTGGGATTGCGGATTACTGTGATCGATGTTTCCAACGGGAAAATTCCAGAGGCGAAGATCGTGCTGGCCAATCCGGAAATTACCTACGCTGAAGGGCAGCAGCGCGAGGAAGAGGGCTGCCTTTCACTTCCCGGGTTTCGCGGATACGTGGAGCGGCCGCAGTACGTGACGGTGCGAGGGCAGGACGCGCAAGGTAATGAATTCGAGCGCAAGGGAGAAGGATTGCTGGCGCGCGCGTTTTGCCACGAGATTGACCATCTGAATGGAGTGCTTTTTATCGCCCACCTGAGCATGTTGAAGCGCGACATGATCCGGCGAAAAATCCGCAAGATGAAAAAAGCCGGCGAGTGGTAGGAAATTCGTGCCGCCGCTGAGAATTGTTTTCTGCGGCACGCCGGCGTTTGCAGTCCCTGCCCTGCGCGAATTGATCGCGCGACCCGAATTCAAAATCGAAGGCGTGGTGACGCAGCCCGACCGTCCGCGCGGACGCGGCGGCGAGATTTTCAGTTCTCCTGTGAAGGCGCAGGCCGTGGCGGCGGGGATTCCCGTCTATCAACCGTTGAAAATCCGCAGCGAAGAGGCGCAGGGATATTTCGCCCGCACTGCGCCGGACGCGGTGGTGATCATCGCTTACGGTCAAATTATTCCGGCGCGCTTGATTGCGATTCCGCGGCTGGGGTGGATCAATTTGCATGGTTCGTTGCTGCCGAAATATCGCGGGGCCGCGCCGATACATTGGGCGATCGCGAATGGCGAGACGCGGTCGGGTCTGACTACGATGAGTATTGATGCGGGGCTGGACACCGGGCCGGTGCTGCTGACGTGGGAAACTCAGATTGGCGCGCATGAGACGGCACCGGGATTGTACGCGCGGATGGCGGAAGCTGGCGCGCCTTTGATCGTTGAGACGCTGCTCGGGTTGGCGAGTGGTTCGCTCACGCCTGTGGCCCAGGACAATTCGCAGGCTACGTTTGCGCCACCTTTGAAGAAGGAAGATGGGCGGATCGATTGGGCGTTGCCGGCGCGAGTGATTTACAACCGGATTCGCGGGTTTCAGCCTTGGCCGGGGGCGTTTACGTTATTTCGCGGAAAGCAATGCGCGATTTGGGGGAGGCCGGCGGCGAGTGGTTTTGCTGGCGTGCCAGGAGCGATTCGCGTTGATGGTGGCGAAGTTTATGTGGCGTGCGGCGACGGGAGCGCGTTGCGATTGGAATTTGCGCAGATCGGGGGCCGAAAAAGGATTACGGCGCGCGAATTTGCGAATGGGGCGCGGTTGGCACCCGGCGAAGGATTCGGAAACTAGTCAATCGGCAAACAGCGGACCGCAAACCGCCCTGCATCCCTTCCCTTGTGGTTTCGTTGAAAATCTATGGTCAGTGTGGCTCGGAAGATTGCGTATGAGGTTTTGCGGCGCGTAGAAGCGGAGGGCGCGTACGCTAGCGATTTGTTGCACGCGGAGTTGGACTCGGAGGTGCGGGCGGAGGATGCGGGACTTGCTACCGAGCTGGTGTTGGGCGTTTTGCGCTGGCGGCGGTTGCTGGATTTTCTGCTGGAGCGTTCATTGAAGAAGCCGGTCGCGCGATTGGATCTGCCTGTGGCTTTGGCCTTGCGGATGGGTCTGTATCAGTTGCGGTTTCTCGCGCGGGTGCCGGCGCGAGCGGCGGTGAACGAATCGGTCGAGGTCGTGAAGCGGGCGCGGAAGACTTCGGCGGCCACGTTGGTAAATGCGGTATTGCGGCGGGCCGCTGGCGAAGCTGAGATCCCTGTTGAGGAATTCCTGCCTGCGGATATTGCGGGGGCGGAGCGCTTGGGGATTTTGCATTCGCATCCTACTTGGATGGTCGAACGGTGGCTGGGGCGATTTGGTGAAGAGCGAACCGTCGCATTGCTCGAGGCGAACAACCGGGCACCAAGATTGAGTTGCGCTTTACATGATTTGGCGCGGAGGAAAGAAATTCTTGGTGGCTTGCGGACTGCTGGTTTGCGGATCGAGCCGGGACAAATTTTGCAATCCGCGTTTGCTGTGAGTGGAGGGAGTCCTACGCGGACCGCGGCGTTTCGCGAGGGCGCGATTTCGATTCAGGATGAGGCTTCGCAAGTGGTGCCGCTTTTGTTGGGCGTGCGTGCTGGCGAGCGCGTGCTGGATTTGTGCGCGGCGCCTGGCGGGAAGACGGCTGCTTTGGTGCGAGCGGCGGGGGCTGGCGGGATGGTGATTGCAGCGGATCGTCATGCGCACCGCTTGCTTGCCATGCGTGAGCAGTTGAAGCGACTGCGGTTACTTGATGTGCGGTCGGTGGAGCTTGACGCGGCTTGGCAACTTCCTTTTGGCGTTGCGTTTGATCGCATACTAGTGGATGCGCCTTGTTCAGGGACGGGAACTTTGGGGCGGCATCCTGAGATTCGGTGGCGTTTGCGGCCGGAACAGTTAGCGGAATTTCATTCATTGCAAACTTCGCTCTTGAAATCCCCTTTGGAGCGGTTGGCGCCTGGGGGGCGCTTGGTTTATTCGACTTGTTCGTTGGAGGTGGAGGAGAACGAACGCGTTGTGGAGGAGGTTTTGCGGGATCTGCGTGGGGTGCGCTGTCTCGGCGTGGGAGAGATCACGGACGCTTTGAATGGTAGGCTGGTTGCAGCGCTGGACGCGCGCGTGTTGTTCGATGGCGAGGGATATTTTCGCACTTTGCCGGGCGCGCAGGATACGGATGGGTTCTTTGCGGCTGCTTTCGAAAAATGTTAGACGTGACGGCCGGGCCACATTTGTCTTGAAAAAGCGTTCGCGGGAACTTCCGGGGCTGAAGCCCCTTGTCTTGTGGATGCCATGTCGCGGCTAAACGCCGCGACCCGCAGATCCTTTCTACAAGCAGTTAGACGAGTGCATGGACCGCGTGGGAAGCGACCGCAAAGACGCCCCGACGACGTCGGGGTAAACGTGCGCAGAGGAAGACGAAAGGCGAAAGATTTAACACGGAGGGCACAGAGGAAACGCTGAGAAAAGCCGAGATGGCTGAGAAGACTTATAATTCAGCTGGCGCTGTTACACAGGATAATTCATGACTTTTCGCGAGCGGTTGGAATGGATATTTCGGATGGCTCTGCTGGTGTTTATTTTGGCTTCGGTTGCTTTTCTTAGCGCGCTTACGGCGATGCGTTTCGCTATTCAGGGACGCGAGGTGACTGTACCGGATGTTGTAGGCAAGAATGCCGTGGAAGCGCAGCAGATGTTGCAGGGGCGAGGCTTGGTAATCAAGGTGGAGGACCGGCTGTACAATCCGCTGCCGGTGGACACCGTCGTGCGGCAAACGCCACCTCCGGGGATGAAGGTGAAGATCGGGCAGGAGGCGCACGTGGTAATTAGTCTGGGTCCGAAGCAGGCCACGATTCCAGTGTTGACGGATCACAGCATACGTGCGGCGCGCATCGAACTGCTGCGCGGTGGAATGCAAGTGGGAGAAATTTCCAGCGCGTATTTGCCGGAATATGAGAATAGTGTGGTCCTGCTGCAGGACCCTGCGCCGGGGACGTCGAATGTCACCAGCCCGCACGTGGATTTGCTGGTGTCGCTGGGGGCGCGACCGGCGGCTTACGTGATGCCGGAATTGATTGGGCTTTCGCTGAATGAAGCCGAATCGAAGTTCAGCGGGACGGGATTGAAGGTGGCGAAGCTTACGCTGGCGCCGTTGCCGGGCGGATTGCATGGAACTGTTGTGGGGCAAACGCCTCCTCGGGGCGCGCGGGTGGACGCAACCACTACAATCGAATTGCAGATGGCAGAGTAAATTCGACGCGCTGGATACGCCAAACGCAAATACAACGACACAGAGCGCACAGAGTTAAAGTCTCGAGGGCACAGACAAAGCCAAACCAACCGTAGGGAGCGCCACGTGGTGCCGTCCGCTTTCTAAACTCTTCCTGGTTTGTTATTGCAGGCTGAGATCGCGCTTAGCGCTTCGGCAAAGCATTAGTGCGCGGGCAGACGTCGTCATTTTTTTGCAGGGATGTCACACAGCACTTACCATCCGCTTCAATCCATCCGTTAAGGTTTCACCTCCTGCCTGTTGTCTCAGTGCGTTGTACCGATTGATCCATCTCCTTCTCAGTTCCACAACAGAAGCGTTCGCAACGCGGATCGACCGAGTGTCCTGCAAGTTTGTGTAACCGAAGTTTGATGTGCATTTTCTCGAAGTGAAACGCGGCGTCAATTTCAATCGTTCCCAGGAGGATTGCCAATCATGAGTACACGCAAGAGATGGGTAGCGGCGATGGCCAGCGCGCTGTTGCTGGCGGTGCTCATCGTTCCGATCGCGCGCAGGCAGGATCGTGAGCACGGCGGGCGCATTCGTCACGTATTGCTGATTAGCATTGATGGCATGCATGCGCTGGACTTCATTAATTGTTCGAAAGGGATCAGCGGCGCGAACGGCGGCGCGCCGTATTGCCCGAATCTCGCAGAGCTAGGCGAAACGGGCGTCAATTATCTGGACACCGCCACTTCGAAACCGTCGGATTCGTTTCCGGGATTGATGGCGCTGGTGACTGGAGGTTCTCCGCGCACGGTGGGTGCGTTCTACGATGTGGCTTATGACCGTTCCCTTGCTCCTCCGAAGATCACGACGGGCAACGGAGTGGCAGGGGGCAATTGCACCCCGGGTGTGTTTCCTAGCACAAGGACCGAATACGACGAAGGGATCGACATTGACAAGACGAAAGTGAACGGAGGAGCGTCTACCGGCGACGGCGGTATCAACTCGATCGATCCGAACAAGCTGGTTCGCGATCCGGCGAACGGATGCGCGCCGGTGTATCCCTGGAACTTCGTGCGCACGAACACAATTTTCGGAGTCATCCATGCCGCCGGAGGGTATACCGCGTGGTCCGACAAGCATCCATCGTATTCCACCTCTGCGACAATCCGGTTGGCGATGCGTTTGTCGCTTTCACGCTACCGAGGCGGTAAGCGAAGGAACAACTGCGAGATTGAATAGTTGCAATGCCCGGTGACGTGGCGGCTATCTGCCGGTCATCAATCGGGTCTCGTGTGTTCGGCGGCGATCATGTTTTTGGCCGCCGCCCTTCCGGAACTTCATTTTCGAGATCGGTTCTACGGGGTGAGTCCCATGGCTTGGGTAATCTCGTCGCGAGCTTGAATGTAATCGAGCTGGGCTCGAAGCAGTGAAGTTTTGGCGTCGAATTCCTGGGCTGTGGCGCGGTCGGCCTGCGAGTGCAAGGCTGCGCCTTTCTGGAGTTGCTCCGCGAAGACACGGTTGGACTCCGAGCGGAGCGTCAACAGCTCTTGCGACACGTTCACCATTTCGCGGGTGCGTTGCAGTTTTTTGTAGGCGATTTGCACCTGAAGTTCGACGTCATCGGTGACGCGAGCGAGATTTTCCTTGGCTTCGGCCAGGCGCGTATCGCTTTCCTGAACGGCTGCACGTCTGTGCCCGCCATCGAAAATGTCGTAAGTGAACTCTACGCCGAATGTGCCGAAATTGCGGGCCAGAAACGGAACCTGGTCCTGGTAGCTGTAGCGGGCAAAGACGCCAATATCCGGAATGTAGTCAGCTTTACTCAGCTGGACGCCGGCGGTCGCCTTGCTGACCTCCGCGCGCGCGGCAACGATTTCCGGGTGGGATTCCAAAGCGAGCTTCACACAGTCTTCCAGCTTGCATCCATTCTCGACGCCGGGAACGGCCGGGTCGAGCTCCAGCTCGGTGGAAAGAGGCAGCCCGAGAGCATCGTCTAGCTCCATGGTCAAATCCGAAAGCTGCAGTTCGGTGGTCAGCAGGTCTTGTTTTGCCTCCAGAGTTTGCGCGGTGCTTTCGATCAAATCCTGATCGAGCGCGCTCCCGTATTTCACTTCTTGCGTGCGTTCACTCGTAAGGTCTTCGGCCGCCTGGATGCGGGCCTGCGAGGCGCTGCGATGCAACTGCGCGATCAGGACGCCGTAGTAGAGTTCGTGAACCTTCAGCGCGATCTCGTTAGCGGTTTCCTTGGCATTCGCGCGGTTCGCATCCAAGTCGGCGCGCGCAATGTCGTTTGCCGGCTTGACCTTGGTGAACAATGGCGTAAGCGGCTCCGCCAAGCCCGTTCCACTGGTTATAAACGTTTTGCCACCTTGACTGAGAATCACGGACTGACCGGGAATGGGCGTGCCGTTGATGTTCCCCAGGCTGCCCGCGGCAATTGCGATGAATTGCGTGTCGGTCACATGGAAAACGCGGCTCTCATTCGTCACCTTGGGAAAGTATCCACTCCGGGCCACATCCTTGGCGTGCTGGCTCTCTTGAACCCGTAACTCCGAGATGCGCACGACGTGATTGTGTTTCAGGGCCAGCTGTACTGCCTCCTCGACGGTAAGGTGGAGCGGCTTTGGCTCACCGGTCTGCGCACGCGCGGTGTTGAATAAAGCTAGAGATAGAAGAGTGGCAAGCAAAAGTCCCATGCCCGATTTCATGATTTGGCCTCCTCATGATGTCCGGTTGCTGGCGGCTGAACCGCACTGAGCTCGCCGTAGTTCAACGGCGCCTTATGAAGCAAAGCGACCAGTAAGAGAGCGACGGCGCACGCCCAAGCCACCAAATAAAATCCATCAATCAAAGTCAACGTGTAGGCCTGCAGACGTATCCGGGCGCCGATAAGTTCGACCGCGCGTCCCGTGGCTGCCGGGAGGCCGGAGCCCTTGAGGTCCGCGAGGCCGAGCGTGAGCATGCGCCCAGTGAGGGTGACGATTCCCGCGCCCATGATAACGCCCAGAATTCCCAGGAGCGGGGTTTGCGAAAGATCGGCGGGGGCAGCGCTGGCAAGAGCGCGGGCAGTTTGTGCCGGTGCGGGTTGTACAACCGCGGCCGAAGCGGCCATCGTGCGCTCCAATTACTGTCTCGTGCGGACGATGGCAATCACGGACAAACCCGGACGCAAGCTGGCCGCAACGGCGGAATCGTCGAAGGGGCGCTTACTGCTGCCATGGTGGGTACACCTCGCTTTTTGTTTGCTCGGTTGACCGCTTGAAAGTGTGTCGAGACCCGGCCGCCTAAGCATTGCCGTAATTGCACGGAATTATTGATACGAGAGTGACATTATTGTGAGGCTGAGGATTGGTGTCAACAGGTTCTCGTCCATAGAGGCCTGGGATGGCGGGACTTCTTTCCACAGCGCGCAGAGAATCCGCGGCGGGCGAAAATCGGCGATCGTGCTACAGAGTAGAGTGATTCCGCAGCGGGGTTGGTGGCTATGCTAGAATTCAGCGCATCAATATGAGCTACGCCCGCGTTGAAATTGCGCCGTCGATTCTGGCTTCGGACTTTGCGCGACTAGGGGAACAGGTGCGCGTGGTGGAAGAGGCCGGCGCGGACGTGATTCACGTGGACGTGATGGACGGCCACTTCGTGCCGAACATCTCGCTGGGAATACCTGTGGTCGAGTCTTTGCGCAAAGCAACCAAATTGCCCCTGGATGTGCATCTCATGATTGACCAGCCTGAAAGATATATCGCGGATTTCGTGCGCGCGGGGGCCAGCCGAGTGCTGGTTCACGAAGAATCCACCGTGCACCTGGACCGGGCGCTGGCGATGGTCCGGGAGCATGGGGCAGAAGCAGGAGCGGCGATTAACCCGGCGACGCCCGTCGTGATGCTGGGCGAGGTGCTCGATAAGGTGGACACGGTGCTTGTAATGACGGTGAATCCGGGCTTTGGTGGGCAGAAATTTATCCCCAATACGTACGAGAAAATTCGCCAGTTGAATCAGATGCGGGCGCGGTATAATGCCAGCTTCCGGATCGAAGTGGATGGGGGCGTGGATCTGGAAAACACGGCCGCGCTGGCGCAGGCCGGAGCCAACACGTTCGTAGCAGGGACATCGATATTCCACACGGCCGATCCAGGGACCGCAACGCGCCAGTTGAAAGAGCTCGCGACCCAAGCCCTGAGCCAGAAAGCCTAAATCACTCAGGAGAGGTTTGAGTTGAATAACGCGATGGCAGGAACTCCGACGAATCGTTTGAAAGTCCTTCGAAATCTTTCCCTCACCTTGGTGGCTGTTTCCCTTTTCTTGGTAGCTAGCCCGTACGCGAGCGCGCAGGTGCCGACTCCGCAGACGGGCGGAAGCGGCGAGAACGCCCCGCCTCCTACGAAAACCACGGCGGATAAGGAAACAAAAAAAGAGGGTTCACCGGACAACACGGCGGCTTCCGCGAAGAAAAAAGGAAAGAAGAAACACACCTCTCCGATCGCGGATGTGAACACGGCCGCTGAGCCAGATAAGATTCTGTACGACCGCGCTCAATTGGACCTGAAAGGCGGACGTTACACCGAAGGACGCCTGGCGCTGCAGACCCTCATCAATACTTATCCGGACAGCGAGTACCTGGCGAAAGCAAAGCTGGCCGTCGCAGATTCGTATTTCAAAGAGGGGGGTACATCGAGTCTGACGCAAGCGATTCAGGAATATAACGATTTCCAGACTTTCTTCCCGTTTCTCGATGAAGCAGCCTACGCTCAGATGCAGGTGGGGCTCGCGCACTATCACATGATGGAGAAAGCCGACCGCGACAAGACACAAGGCGAGGCGGCGGAAGATGCATTTCAAGCTTTCCTGCTGAAATACCCCCAGAGCCCGCTGGTAGCCAAGGCTGAACAGTATTTGCGCGACGTGCAGGAAGTCCTGGCGGACGGACAATATAAGGTTGCGTATTTCTATTACAGGAAGTTCGATTACCGTGCCTCTGCCGCGCGGCTCGTGGAATTGACCGACCGCTACCCGCTCTACAGTCAGAATGACGAGGCCTTGTGGATGCTGGGCGATATTTACGAGCGCGCCAAGCAAGCCTCGAAGAACGAAGACGATAAGAATCACTGGGGAGACTTGGCTGCAAGGTGTTACGCGAAGATCGTGCGGGACTATCCGCTTTCAAGAATGGCGCCGCCCTCGAAGGAACGGCTGAAGTCCATGGGCAAACCTCTGCCCGAAGCAGATCCGGACGCGATCGTGCGAATGCAAAGACAGCAGCTGTACGAGAAGCAGCATCACCAGAATGTCGCGCTGAAGCTGCCGATGAACATGATCAAGGGCAGCCCTGATGTTTCGACGGCAGCGCATAGCGGGACGCCGCAAATGAATCCGCCGAATGACGTTGTCTCGGCGACGGATATTTTGCGTCCCGGCGCGCAAGGGCCGTCATTCACTGTGGCTGGTGGCGCCGCCGGAGCCAGCGCGAACTCTTCGGGAAGTGGCAGCGAGGTTGTTACGCCGGTGGATGCGACCACTGCGCCAGTGGGCTCGAACGACGCGCAGACGGGCGTGGGAGTGCAGATCATTACACCGGGTGAAGAAAGCCCCGCGCCGCAACCGAACGCTGCTTCACCGGGAACCAATACTCAACCAGCCATTGCTCAACCAGCAACTAACGGAAGCGCGCCAGCGGCTGATCCAGCGGCTCCTGCGACCGGAACTGCTGCTCCGACGGCGGCGGCTGCGGCGCCCAACGCTGGAGATTCTTCTAGTTCGTCAGTTGCTAATGGCGCGAATGCAACTCCTGCGAACGCCAACGCTGCGGTAAACAGCTCTACGCAGCAGGCTGAACAGCCCGCGCAAGCGGCTCCGAACGACTCCAGCCAGGAATCCACCAGCAAGAAAAAGAAGGGCTTGAAGAAGCTGGTTCCCTGGTAGCGAGCCAGTATCCAGCCTGTTAACTGCCTGCTAACAACTCTAGCACTCCTGTACTTCGAGTTTGTTGACCTCGTTCGCCCGGGGTGCTGGAATAGCTGTATCCAAGGGGTTGGCGTGTCTAAGCTTGGGCGCGCCGCCAGGGGAATACAGTGCCCAGAATTCTGGTCGCGGACGATAATACCAACATTCAAAAAATGGTTACGCTGGCGTTCCAAGAACGCGGCGTGGAGGTCATTGCGGTAGGCAACGGTGAGGCCGCAGTGCGCCGGATTCCAGACGCCAACCCCGATCTAGTGCTGGCGGACGTCTTCATGCCAGTGCGTAACGGCTACGAAGTTTGCGAATTCGTCAAGAAAGATACGCGGTTTTCTCATACCCCGGTCATTTTGCTGGTTGGCGCGTTCGATCCGCTGGACGAAAAAGAAGCGCGTCGCGTCGGTGCGGACGGCGTGCTGAAGAAGCCGTTTGTTCCGCCCGATCCGCTGATTGCGATGGTGATGTCCGCGCTGGAAAAGAATCCGCGTGTGGCCGCCGAGCTGGCGAAGGCGAAGGAAGTGGTGGCGGTGATTGAAGCGCCGTTGCCTGCTGCTGCGCTGGAAAATCCCGCGATGGCGGAGCCCAAGCCACTGCCTGAATTCCCCGAACCGACGCCCGAGGAAGCCGCCGTGATCTATGGGTTTGGCAAGGGCGTGCGCGCGATGGATCTCGACGACGAAGAGGACGAAGAGGAGCCGCGCTCCAAGAAAAAAACGAAGGAAGCCCCAGCGCCGAAAGCGCCTGCGAAGAACGAGAAGGCACCCAAGATTTCCACCGGCCCCAAGACGCAAGTATCCGTCCCTGATGATGACGAGCAAGAGATCGCGCCCGCGAACTTGAACGAGAGCGAGGACGAGGAACAATTTGACGGGTCGGCGACTGCGAGCGATTGGCGGCGCAGCGCGGCCGACTTTGAAGTTCCCGAAAACGTGGCGGCCGATCCAGTTTATTCGTACGGAAAGAATTTCGAGCCAATCACCTTCCCTTCTGAGCGGGATGTGCCGCCGAAGCGTGTGCGCGTGGAAAACAAGGGTGAGGACGAGCCGGCGGCGCGCGAGGAGGTTGCGGCGGCTTCGGAATCTGCCGCCCCTGCGGCGAGTGCTTTTGTTGCTGATGAGCCCAAGTCTGCTGATCGGGAAGTTGTCGAGCAACCGACGGCGGCAGTCGAGACTGCGCCGCAGAGCATTGCCGCGCACGAAGTGCCCTTGATTACAGCGAGTACGTCCGAATCTGACGCTGTTGCGCCTGCGCCGGAAACATTTTTCGCGGAGCCTGAAACCAAGCAGCCGGCCGCAGCGGAACAGCCTGCGGCTGAGCATGAGGAATCGCACGAGCCTGCCGCACGTCCGAGTTTTGTATCGCGCGTGCGCGGCTGGATGGACATGATGTCGCCTTCGCACTCGGAGTCGGAGTTAGAGGATTCCGGCGACCATTGGATGAACAAGATCGCGGAGCCTCCCGCAGAGGAACGCTCCGGCTCTAGCTCAGCGGCGCGAGAGGCTGAGGCCGCACCGTCCGTGCAGCAATCCGAACCGCCGGCTGAGATTGCAGCACGCGTTGAATATGCGGCGGAAGTTCATGCCGAGACGCAGCAAGTATCGACGGTCGCGCCTTCCCAACTCGAACCGATTCCCTCTGAGGAATTGGCCGCGACGTCCTACACAGTTGCGGACACGAAAACGGAAGAAGAGCCCCGCCAGTTTGGGGAAAGCAACTTCGGCGAATCCGGCCTTGCCGGGACTTCCTATCATTTCTCTGATGACGCACACAGCGACTTTCACGATGCGGTGGCTAACGATGTCAGCAGCGAGCGGCACGAAGAGGCACAGGCGTCGTCGCCATCACCGTCGTTGTCGGCTGAGCCATCGCACGGGGAAACCCGTCGCGACGAACCTCCATTTGGGGCTGCGGCCCGCTCGTATTCTTTCGCCGCCGACCCGGAACCGCTTACGAGTGGCGCTGCTGATTTCTCGCCGGACCTTTTGGCCGCACCCGCCGACGTTGCGCGCAATGGCGATCTGGCGGCGGAGCACAAACCCTTCGAACCCTTGCTGGTAGACGAGGAACATCACGAGCCGTCGGACTACTTCGCGGCGCCCCAAGAAACGCAGCAACCCGAGGCGCGCGAAGAAGAGACGCCCGCAGAAGCATCGCAGCCGGCGCATCAGTTTCTGCCGACGCCCGGTGAAGATTACTGGAATCATGAAGCAGCGGCGCATGAAGAATCCGTTATCGGGGCGACGCCGGCTTCCCTTTTCACTGATTCGGCTCCGCCTCCTGAGGTGAAGGAATACTTCGAGAGGATCCCCACCCTGCCGCCTCCTAATCGCGAAGCGCTATCGGGAATTCCATTTTTGATGCCGCCGATGCCGTCGGCTCCTGCTGATTCTTCCATGCCTACAGGATCAGCGAGCGCTGATACAGTGGATGAAGTGGTGCGGAAAGTTCTGGAGAAACTGCAGCCCCAGCTTCATGAGCTTCTGTCGCAAGGCGTCAAGCCGTTGGTCGAGAACTTACTTCAGAACGAACTTCACAAAAAAGAGAAATAGCGCGGCTGTAAGGCGCAGACTGCATATTTGCACCACTACCTCATAGTGGGCCAGTTTCCGTTAGTTCGACCCCAAATCCACTGGGTTATCTTCAGTCGGTTGGACCAGACAGCTGCTGAGCGCGAGCGCTGTCTTGGCAGTGTGTTCACCTTCGAGAATGCGGACTTCATAACAAGAGTTCGCCATGCGGCCTTCGAGCACCTTCACTCGCGTGCCCGTCCGCACCACCAGTACCGTTTGAGCGGCGAAAAGCAGCGAAAGCCCCAGGTCGTCGGCTGCGGCTTCCAGCCGATGCTGCTCCTTCAGGGTCGCTTCGTCGATCGGAAGAGATACAAAATCCCTGCCAGCTTCATCTCGGAGTGCGAACACCTTGCCAACCAAGTCCGTCGCGGGCCCGCTTAAGGGCGGCGATGGCGAATTTTCGGCAAGCGAGCCGACGAACCGATAGCCGCGCCGTGGAAGGGTTTCGATGAACCGCGGTCTGTCAGCTTCGTCATGAAGCGCCTGACGCAGCTTCTTGATTGCCGTGTTCAGGCTGTGCTCAAAGTCCACAAAGGTGTCTTCGGACCAGAGCCTTTGGCGCAGTTCTCCGCGGGTGACAAGTTCGCCGGGATGTTCGAGCAACATCGCGAGGATCCGAAACGGTAGTTCTTGAAGTTTGACTTTACGCCCGCTCTTGTAGAGTTCGCCCGCGCGCAGATTTAGAGCATAAACATCAAACCGCAGAATCACTGAGGCCATGGCTGGTTGCGGCATAAGTGCCTCGCTCCGAATATACACCACCACACGCCTCGGAGGCGTTTTCCGGTGCCACCTCGTGGTTTACTGACAGCAAGATTCCGCTAACGACTCACCAACAAGTCATTTTGTGACTGCGCCTTGGTAGGTCACCTGCAGGTCACCAGCAAATTGCCACCAGTGCATTGCAGTTTTTTGGCTCCGGCGCAAAAGTCAGCACAACTCGACCACGACCCAATTGCGGTTGCTGGCGAGGGGATGGCAAGAAAAAGGAGAAAGTCCATGAAAAAGCAAATACTCGCAACCGCCTTCGCGTTGGTTTTCACGGCTCTAGCGCCAACGCAGAGCCAGGCTCAGCAGGTCACGCAGGCAAGAATTCCGTTTGCGTTTCAAGCCGGAAGCACCATGCTGCCGGCGGGCGAATATCGGGTCCAACAGGCGCTCACCGCTACCGAAACTGTACAGCAGCTTCGAGATGCCGATTCTTCTGCCGCGGTGTTCGTCGGAACCTACAGCGTGGATCCCGGAAACAAACATGTCGAACCGAAACTGATCTTTAACTGCTACACGAATGTGTGTTTTCTGTCCGAGATTTGGACTGGAAACGGTCAAGGACGGAAACTCGTGCAGTCACGTCGCGAGAAAGAGCTATCGCGCCTCAAAGCGGAAAATGAACTGGCCGTGGTTTCTCTGCCACTGACCGTTACGCCGTAAGGACCGCAATGCGCCGCCCCTATCGCGTCTTGACCAGGCACGACTTGGCGAAACTAGAACTAAACTTCAATCGAAAGACAGATGGGGGGCCGGAACAGCCGTTGGCCTCCCGTTTGCTTCTTGCAACTTCCTGGAAGAGAAGGCCCACAATGAAAGAAGACACGTGGAATGCGATCTCAACCGACGGAAGAATCGTGAAGTATGCTTATAAAGAGCTGTCGGATGGCGTCGCCGGCATATCAGCGAAAAAGAACGGAAGATTTCTCATGATCCTGCAAAGGAGCATCAGAGCACCCTTGACGCGAAAGCAAGTGGAAGCCGTTTTCGAGCGAACCTGCGAGTGGTGCCATCGGCCATTTGAGCCTGTCAATTTTCACGTTAAGAATGATTGGCCGAGCTGAGATTGCTTACGTCAAATCCCGGATTGGCGAGTTTGAAGCGACGGATAGCTCTTCAGAACAATGTTTGTAACGAGCCGTGCGCTTTCGGAAAATTCCATTTCTGAGGGCCGCCACCGTCTGCTCTGTGGTTTCGATTCCTTGCATTGTAAGGTAGACGGTGGAGGTGACTCGATGGCCGTCGAGATCAAGGTGTTGCAGTGCGGCGACGACAGCATTTTGATGAACTCCGCCAAAGATGTGTTCGACAATCCAATCGACCTGGAACTTACCCGGGAATTCCTTGAAGATCCTCGGCATCACATAGCCGTCGCTATTGACGATGGGTTGGTAGTCGGTTTCGCATCCGGAGTCCATTACGTGCATCCCGATAAGCGGCCCGAACTGTGGATTAATGAGGTGGCGCTTGCGCCGACTCATCGGCGACGCGGGTTGGGCAGAGCGTTGCTGCGGGCGTTGTTCGCGCTGGGCCGAGCCCACCGCTGTACCGTCGCGTGGGTGCTGACTGATCGAAGCAATGTCGCCGCAATGGCACTCTATGAATCAGTCGGTGGGATCGAAGGAGCCGACGACACCGGGCTCAAAGCTACGATCGGCTATTCGTTCGCACTGGATGACAAAGATTAAGTATTCGCGGCTGGACTGGTTTGCCCCGCTTTTCGGTCCGTTGACGGCCCCGTTCGTTGCCCCTTATATTGATTGATTCCCTTCTCGTCTTAGCTTTGCGTTGTCGATTAGAAGGCTGGCGGTCCCGCAAACCATCCGGGACGCAGACGGCGCGCCTGAAGGCGGCCGCTACAAAATAAAATTCCAGACCGGGGAGCAGATGCCGCGAGAAATACCGAAGGCTTATGAGCCGCAGGAGATTGAGCAGCGCTGGGCGAAGGCCTGGTACGACGAGAAGTTGTTTCGCGCCGAGAATTCCGGCGGGCCCGAGATGCCCGGCATCGAGCAGGCTCGTTTTTCGATTGCTTTGCCGCCGCCGAACGTGACCGGGTCCATCCACATCGGACACATGCTGGAGCATACGCAGATTGACATGCTGGTGCGCTGGCATCGGATGCGCGGGGAGCGCACTTTGTGGCTGCCGGGGATGGATCACGCCGGGATCGCGACGCAGTTCGTGGTGGAGCGCATGCTGGCGAAGGAAGGCATCCAGCGCAAGGATCTGGGGCGCGAGGAATTCGAGCGACGCGTGTGGAAATGGAAGGCCGAGAGCGGCGGGGTGATCAAGCAGCAGATGATTCGCCTGGGCGCTTCCTGCGATTGGACGCGGGAGAGGTTCACGCTGGAGCCGGCGCTCTATCGCGCGGTGCTGGAAGCATTTTTGCGGTTGTATCGCGAAGGGCTGATTTATCGCGGGCGCTACATGATCAATTGGTGCCCACGCTGCCAGACGGCCATCAGCGATCTGGAAGTAGTGCACAACGAGCGCACCGGAAATTTGTGGTTCATCCGCTATCCGGTGGCAGGCTCGCAGGAATATTTGGTGGTGGCCACGACGCGCCCGGAAACGATGCTGGGAGATACGGCGGTGGCGGTGCATCCGGAGGACGAACGTTACATGCACTTCGTCGGGAAGAAAGTGCTGCTGCCGCTGATGAATCGCGAGATTCCGATTATTGCGGATACTTATGTGGATCGCGAATTCGGCACGGGCGTTGTGAAAATCACTCCGGCGCACGATCCCAACGACTTTGAAGTCGGCAAGCGGCACGGGCTGCCTGAGATTGACGTGATGACCGACGACGCGCACATGAGCGAAGCCGCCGGGAAATATGCGGGACTCGACCGGTTTGTCGCGCGCGCGCGCGTGATTGCCGACCTGGAAGAGCTGGGCTTGATGGACCACATTTCGGAGCACACTCATTCCGTCGGGACGTGCGACCGCTGCAAAGCGATTGTGGAGCCGCGCATTTCGACGCAGTGGTTCATGAAGATGAAGCCGCTGGCGGAAGAGGCGCGCAAGGCCGTCACCGGCGAGTTTGGGCCGGAAGCGCAAATCGAAGTGGTGCCCGACAATCAGCGCACGATTTTGTTGCAGTGGCTCGAAAATATTCGCGACTGGTGCATTTCGCGGCAGCTTTGGTGGGGACATCGCATTCCGATATGGCATTGCGCGGATTGCAAGGAGATGGTGCCGGCGACGGATTCGAGCGTCGCGATTGTCGAAGGACATGCGCGGGCGGCGGGCGTGCCGACAAAGTGTCCTAAGTGCGACGGCGGGAAGCTGACGCAGGATAAGGATGTGCTGGACACCTGGTTCAGCTCGGCGTTGTGGCCATTTTCGACGCTGGGTTGGCCGGATGACACCGAAGACCTGCACACGTTTTATCCCACAAGCCTGCTGATCAGCGGTTACGACATTTTATTTTTCTGGGACGCGCGGATGATCATGATGGGGCTGCATCTGGCTTCGGGTGCAACGGAAGCGCAGCGGATTCCCTTCCGGCGATTGTATTTGCATTCGCTGGTGCGCACAGCGGAAGGCGCGAAGATGTCCAAGACCAAGGGCACCGGCGTGGACCCGCTGCAATTGACGCAGCAGTTTGGCACCGATGCGCTGCGTTACATGCTGGCGAGCATGGCTGCGCCGGGGACAGACATTGCGCTTACCGAGGATCGCATTCTGGGGGCGCGGGCGTTTGCGAACAAGATCTGGAATGCGGCGCGGTTTTTGTTTGTCAATTTGGAGAAGGTGGAGGCTTCGGCGGGTTTTACGCTTGGAGAATTGGCTGCGCCTGATGTTCGCGCTGCGGCGCCTTATCCGGTGAAGGGTGAAGGCGAGCTGGCGCATCGTTGGATTTTTTCGCGGCTTTCGGCGGTGGCTGGAGAAGCGAGCAAGGCGCTGGACGAATTTCGTTTTCACGAGACTTGCCAGACGATCTATCAGTTTTTTTGGGGCGATTTTTGCGATTGGTATATTGAGTGGGTGAAGCCGCAGCTCGCTTCGTCGGACCGCGAGATTGCGCTGGCTGCCTGGCGCAATATTTTTGCGGTGCTAGAGGCCGCGCTGCGGTTGCTGCATCCCGTGATGCCGTTTCTTACTGAGGAGTTATGGCACCGGTTGCCGCAGCGCGAGGGGGCACGGTCGATTGCGCTGGATCGTTTTCCGGAGACACGTGAGGAGTGGGTGGACGAAGCAGCCGACCGAGACATGCTTTCTATCCAGGACGGTATCAGAGGAGCGCGGAACCAACGATCTGATCAAAAGCTTGATCCTAGACTCAAGATTCGTGGGGAGGTACTGCTCCGGGGCGATCATGAACGGAAACTCTTTGAGAACAACAAAGACGCCATCATGCGTCTGGGTGGGTTCTCTGAGATTACTCCGACATCAAAACTGCTGGTCGGCCCCGACGGTCGCTCCGTGGGAGCGGCAAGTGCCTTGGACCTGCGCACCATCCAAGAAATCGGCGGCGATCGTACCGTCGAAATGACTCGCCTACGGAAAGAACTCGAGCGGCTCGCGAAAGATATTGAATCGAAGAAGGCGCGCCTGGCAGATGAGACGTTTTTGAGCAAAGCTCCAGCGAAGATCGTGGAGGATTTGAAAGCTACGCTTGCTGGGCGCGAGATTGAACTTCAGAAGTTGATGGATCGTTTGAGACAGCTCGAATAGATCGCGCAATGGTCTTTGATCGTGGAACGAGGCTAGTCCGGGTATAGATTTCGGTCCAAGGGTCGACGATGTTGGCCATAGGAAGCTGTGGATTGTCTACTTCGACGTGGATGGTCAGCGTTTTCGAATCCCGCGATAACTCCCAACGTTCTCTGGTGTGAAGTTGAACCGCCGGCCAGAGGACGAGTCACAATCACTGAATCCAAGACAAGACGCTTTCCTTTAAGTTGGCCTTTGCACTTCCCCGGCATGAGATTGTCGGTATGGTAGATCCCCTCCCCGCCATCCAACGGGAACTTGTTCGCATTCGACGTGCCAACCTGGACCTTCGTGATCTCAATCGCATCCGCGGTCTGTACTACGATCAAAGTGCAGATCACCTGCTTCGCGGATTTCCGATTCTTTTTTGGCGGTACCAGAGTGTATGACCCTGAGAAGTTTGGGCTTCCTGTCGGGCCCAAGCTCGCCACCGAGAGTAACATTAAGAGCGCACAGCAGAGAGTTGCTCTCGAGTCGACGCCTGTGGACTGAGAGCACTTTCGGGTGCCGTTATGCGCGGCTTGTGGGTGTCGCTGCGGTCGCGTATGCTTTTTGATTCGCATGATTGCCAAACGCATGGCTGCTTTGCCGGGGATTACGGACCGACGCATTGACGCGCTGCTTACTTTGTTGGCGGAAAATTCGACGATTGTGATCAGTGGGGCGCAGGTCGCGAACGAAATTGGCGTTTCGCGGCAGCAGGTTTGGCGCTGGGTGCAGAAATTGCGCGAGCTGGGAGTGCGCGTCAAGGGCCACACCGCAACGGGCTATCACATCGAGCGGGCGCCGGACATTTTGGTGCCCGAGCTTTTGAGCCATCGGCTGGCGGGTACGGTGTTCGCGCGGCGTATCTATCATTTTTTCAAGATTGACTCGACGAACACCGTGGCGATGAATCTGGGCGAAATGAGCGAGCCGCATGGGGCCGTCGTACTTGCTGAAGAGCAGACTGCAGGGCGCGGCCGTGCGGGGCGCAAATGGCTATCGGAAAAATCGGCTGGAATTCATTGCACGGTCCTTTTGCGTCCGCGAATTTCTCCAGCGCACGCGCCGCTCTTGACGCTGGTCGCGGGTCTGGCGGCGCGCGACGCAGTCGCGGAAGAACTGGACGCCGCGCCCGATATTCGATGGCCGAATGATTTGCTCGTCGGCGGACGCAAATTTTCGGGGATACTGACGGAGATGCACGCGGAGCCCGATCGCATGCATTATGCGGTGGTGGGCATCGGGATCAACGTGAATCAGTCCAAGATGCCGGTGGAACTGGCGGAGATCGCAACTTCTCTGCGGATGGAAACGGGGAAGATACATTCGCGGCTGGAAGTGGTCATACGGTTGCTGCGCAACCTGGACCGCTACTACAATCAGTTCCTCGCGGAAGGTGGCGCTCCGATCTTGCGGCGGTTCGCCGAGGTTTCCAGTTATTTTCAGGGGAAGCGCGTGCGCATCACGACGGCGACGGAAGTTTTTACGGGCACGACGGCGGGGCTCGAGCCGAGCGGCGTGCTGCGCGTGATGCGCGACGACGGCGGTGGAATTGAGCCGGTACTTTCGGGCGACGTTGCGGAGGCGAGCTGATGCTGTTGACGCTCGACGTGGGCAACACCAACACGGTGCTGGGAGTTTTTCGCGGCAAAGAGCTGGTGGCCAACTGGCGACTCACTACCGCGCGCGACCAGACGATAGATGAGTATGGGATTCTGACGCGCGATTTGTTCACGCTCGCGAATTTGGAGCCCTCCGAAATCGGAGGCGTGATTATCAGCTCGGTAGTGCCGCAACTGAATTCGCGGCTCGCGGGAATGGCCGAGCGATATTTCAGCAAGAAGGCGCTGTTCGTCGAGCCGGGAATTAAGACGGGGATGCCGGTGCAGTATGACAATCCGCAGGAAGTGGGCGCGGACCGCATCGTTAATAGCGTCGCGGCGTTTGAGAAGTATGGCGGGCCGTGCATCATCGTGGATTTCGGTACGGCGATTAATTTCGATGCGGTGTCGGCGCGCGGCGAATATTTGGGCGGAGTACTCGCGCCGGGAATCGGGATTTCGGCGGATGCGCTTTTTGCGCGGGCGGCGCGGCTATTTCGCGTGGAGATCAAGGACCCGGGAAAGATCATCGGGACCAACACCGCGGCGTCCATGCAAGCGGGGCTTTTTTATGGCTATATCGATATGGTAGATGGGATCTTGGACCGCATGAAGAAAGTGATGGGAGCGAAGACGAAAGTCGTGGCGACCGGCGGGCAGGCGTCGCTGATTGGCGGGGCTTCGCGGCATATTGAGGTTGTTGACGAATTTTTGACTTTGGAAGGATTGCGGATTATTTGGGAGCGGAACCAGGACGCGGCGTTGAAGAAGGCGACACCTTCGCATCGTACGGCTTAGGGTAGGGTCCTGCTGGCCGGTTTGCTGCTGCCGCGGATTAGACCTTCGCGGTTGCTCATACGCTGGCCGCGAGGCGAGCTTCGCGGAAGAAAAGCGGCGGCAAGCCGCCGCACTCCAAGGCGAGAGCGGTTCCTGCCTGCGTCAGGCAGGCCTCGCTTCGCTCGGAATGACACGGTCTAAGTTCTACCTCGCTCATGGAATCCTTTAACTACTTTAATTATTTTACGGAGATTGAAGAATATTTCTGGCGGAAGCGCGGGGCACATTTGCTCGTATCGCCATTGGATTGGGCGATCTTGGAGACCTGGCAAAAGGCGGGCGTGCCGATCGAGGCAGTGCTCAAGGGGATTGACCGTGCGTTTGAAAGTTGGGCGCGGTCGCGGCGGGCGGCGGGCGGACGTCAATTGAAAAGTTTGGCTTACTGCGTGGACGCGGTGCTGGACGCGGCTGCGGAAGCGGCAGAGGCCGCGGCGGGGACTGGGCCGGAGGTGCGATCGTCGCGGACGGCGGAGCCATTTTCGCGCGACGAGCTGCGGAAATATTTCGAGCGCAATGCGAAGCGTTTGCGGGGGGCGGCCGGGAAGCTGCGAACGGGGGCTGGCGCGCGTCTTGAGGGATTGGCAGCACGGTTTGAGGAGACTGCGCGGAAGCTGGAGGAGGCATTGCCGCTGCTGGATGCGCCGGGTGCGCTTGAACTGGAAGATTTGGAACGGCGCATGACTGTGCTGGAAGGAAAGCTTTCCGCGGCTTTGGCGGCTGACGCGGACGAAGAGGCATTGCTTGCGATACGTCGCGAGATGGATCGGTCGCTGGCGCCCTACCGGCGTAAGATGTCGGCGGAACAGTTAGCGCAGCTGGAACGGCAGTACACGCAGAAAAGGTTGTTCGCGCATTTCGATGTGCCGAGGTTGAGTCTCTTTTATTTGACGTAGCGGGTGTTCGGCAAAGGCGCTGAGCAACTTCTTCGGGGGCGGAGCTCGTGTCACAACAACAGGGAACTTCAGAGGGCTAAAGGCGCACTGATTTCGAAGCTTTATGTCGTTGCTTAAAGCCACGACCCACAAGGATTCTTGGGTTGTCAACTGCAGCCTAGGGCTTACCAAAGGCCAAGCGTGACTTTTCGAAGCTAAAGTCCCGACCTTTTCGAGCAATAGCCGGGCCACCACAAACTATGGATGTCACAATCGAGAAACTGATTTACGGCGGTGAAGGTTTGGCCCATCACGAGGGCGCCACTGTCTTTGTGCCGTTTGTGCTGCCTGGCGAGCGCGTTGACGTTGTGCCGGTGGAGCAGAAGAAAAAGTTCGTGCGCGGGCGCGTGGAGCGCATTCTTGAGTCTTCGGCGGAGCGGATCGCGGCTCGCTGTCCGCACTTCGGCGTTTGCGGAGGCTGCGATTACCAACATATCCCTTACGACGCGCAACTGCGATACAAGGGCGAAATCCTGCGCGAGACTTTGCGGCGACTCGGGCGGATTGAATGGACCGGGGAGATCGTCACACATGCTTCGCCCCCGTGGGGATATCGCAATCGCGCGCAATGGAAGGTTCGGCCGCTAGAGGGACCGCCTGAAGATGGAGCCGCCAACGGGGCGGACGGCAAGGACAAACTTGGCATCGGATATTTTCGCGCAAACTCGACGGCGCTTTGTGCGGTGGAAGATTGTTCGATCGTTTCGCCGCTGCTGTTGAAAACCTTCCTCGCGCTACGCGAGGCGCCGGCGGCGGGAGCCCTGCCGCGGGGACTGCGTGAAATTGAGGCGTTCGTGGATGCGGCGGACGCTAAGCTGTTGCTCACCGCAACTTTTGCGGGGCTCCCTTCCCGGGCGGCTGAACATGCCGAAGCACTTCGGCGCGTGGCGCCGGAAATTGTGAGTTTGCTATTTCATGACCCCAGCCACGACCGGATGGAATTGTTCGGCCCGGGATTTCTGGACTATCAGGCGGGAGGGATTGCGTATCGCGTCGGACATTTTTCATTTTTTCAGGTGAACCGGTTTTTGGTTGACGAGTTGGTGCGCGAAGTCGTGGAACGCGAAGAGAGCGGGCGTTTGGCGCTGGACCTTTTCGCGGGCGTGGGACTATTTTCCGTTCCTCTGGCGAAGCGATTTGAGCGTGTGGTGTCGGTGGAGTCAAATCCGGCCGCAGCGCGCGACTTGGAAACGAATATGCGTGGGCAAGGGACGGTCGAAGTGCGCACGGCGGAGGTCGAGCGTTTTCTGGAACGCACCAAGGAGCGACCTGAGCTGGTGGTGCTCGATCCGCCGCGTGCCGGCGTGACACCTGAAGCGATCCAGCGGATGACGAAGCTCGCTCCAGCACGTGTCACTTATGTTTCCTGCGAACCTCCTACCTTGGCGCGTGACCTTGCCTCGATTGCCAAAGCGGGTTACGACTGCACAGAAGTGCACTTATTCGACTTGTTCCCTCAGACGTTTCATATGGAGACGGTTGTTCGGCTGCGGCGTCGTTAGCGGACTCTCCGTAAAACAGAGACGACGGTTCGATTGCGCTGCATATGAAATTACCTGCGTTGTGGATTCTGGTGGCTTTTGCGGCGGGCATCGGAATTGCGGCTCGATGGCCTGGCTCGCCGAGGGTTTGGATTGTCCTAGCGGCGCTGCTCCTCTTCGCTGGTGTGGGTTTTGCCTGCCGTAGCTTCGTTGCGACCGCGTGGGTATGCGCGCTGGCTGCCTGGCTGGCGCTGGGTGGGTTTGCTAGCGGCGTCGAACCCGCCCGAATTCCTTCCAATCGTGTCGTTTTGACGTTCCAAAAAACGGCGGCGTACCACGTTCTTGTTGTGGCGGGATTGCACGTTGGTGCGCTCGTGGTCTTTTTGTTTTGGATCGGGAGTGGGTTCTGGAAAGAACTCGAAATCCTAGCTGCTTGAATCGTCGGCGCTGTCTGTGTCTTCCGTAATTGCGGCATTGTCGGCGAGATATTCGGCGATCACTCTGCGGGCTTCATCCACTTGCGATTCCAGCACGAGGATTTCAAGGTTATGCGGGTCCTCGGGATTTTCCGGGATGGGAAACGGGTCGGTGGACGGGGCGTTCGGCGTGGCGATGCCCGCGCTTTGCAGCAAGCTGCGGATCACCATTGCTTCGGTGGCGCTATCGGCGACATGCGCTACTACTACTCGCTCGTTGGAATGTTCCTCACTCATTGCAGGCGCCTCCAGACTGTTCGCAGGTACTATTGCGTGCATCGCCGCACCAGTCCATACTTGTTTTGCGGTACCTCACAGCCATCTATGAGCGACTTCTCATTGGCTCGGCCCACGCAGGAAGAAATTGACGAAGAAAGCCGCCGCATTCGCCGGCTGCGCATTCTGGTTCACATCACGCTGGAAACAATTTCCACCGGGGATCTGCCTCCGGAAGACGCTGCGCAGATGATAGCGGAAACTCGGAAGGTAGCACTGGAAATGTTTCCCGGCAAGGAGCGCGCTTTCGATTTGATCTACCGTCCGCAATTTCAGCGCGTGATGCACGCGGTGTACCGACTGCAGTAACGCCTGCCCTACGAATTTCCCTCTAAAAGGTTGCGGAAAAAGTCAAAACTGGGCTTCTGGGGCTAAAGCTCCGGCAGAAACGGCGTCGCTTTCGGCGAGGCTGAAGCCCCGCCCTTCTATATTGTGCAAATTGTCAGTAGCCGTAGCGACGTTGCAGCCACATGCGCAGCCAGACTATGGCGAGCCCGGCGATGGTGCCGATCAGGGCCTTGTATTCGCGGTTACGGCGATATTGATCCCAGGAGAACGTTTTATCCGGCGTGGCATCGGCTGGAGGGACATAACCCGCGTCGAAGAAATTGGGCAGAAACAACGGAACGCGCGCCGCATATGCATCGAAAATGATGCCGAATCGCGCGCGCAGGTCACGCTCCTCGTTGCGCATGACCGCGTAATAAAACACCGCGAAATAGATGAGCACCAGACTGCCTGCCCACCAGGAATGACCCGCAATGGCAAACCCGATCGCGAGAAACGCGCTGCCCAGGTAGAGGGGGTTGCGCGTGCGAGCGTAGGGGCCCGTCGTGGCGAGTTCGCGATCCTTGCGCAAGTGCCCGGACGCGATGGTGCGAACCACCAGCCCGAAGCCAGCGACGCCGGCGCCCATGGCGATCCAATGATATGTGGGACGGGCGAGCAGCCAATAGAGGAGAGCGACGGGATATCCGGTGCGGACGCGCCAGCGCATCCAGAATTTTCGAGGTTGAACCGCGACGGCTTCGTTCAAACGCTAGTCCCTCTCAGGCGTGCGATGGCGTCCACTACTTGTTCAACTGTAATCGAAAGCATGGCCAAAGAATAGGACGTTCCGCGTCGGTAAGTCGTTTCGCTGCTTTGCGGATTGCGGATGCTAATGCTGGCGTCACCGTAGGCGCCGTTGCGCGCGGGGTCGGTAGGGCCGAAGAGGCCCACGGTTGGCGCGCCGAGCCCAGCGGCGAGATGTAACGGGCCGGTGTCCGCCGAGACGACGAACTTCGCGCGGCGCAGAAGGGCGATGAGCGGGCCAAGCTCGAGCGGAACTGCTATTGGGGCTGTAATACCGGCGGCGGATACGACCTCTTGCGCCAAGCCTTCCTCGCCTGGTCCGAAGCTGACGATTCCGCGCCAGCCGTATTGCGCGGCAAGTCGACGATGCAATTCGCCGTAGCGCCCGGGGGGCCAACATTTCGAGCGCCAGCCCCCGCCGGGATTCAGCACGTAAAAGTCCGCCATGTTGTGGCGCAAGAGTTCCTGGGTTACCTGGTCTTGGTCTTCGGGCCATACCTGCAATGGAAAACGCGGCGCGGCGCGGCGCGCGCCGGCTGCTTCCGCGAGGGTGAGGTTGTGGTCAACCTTGTGGCCACCGCGTGGATTCAATTGATCGGTATAGAGCAGCGAGGCGAGAGCCTCGCGCGCGTAACTGCTTTGGAAACCGATCCGGCGCGGGGCGCCCGATGCGAACGCGAGGAGCGCGGATTTATAGAGCGCTTGAAAATCTATCGCGCACGTATATTGCGCCGCGCGCAATTTGCTGACTGTGCTGGCTATTCCGGCAGCGCTCTTGCGGTCCACTGGAATTATTTCGTTGAGGTCGGGGTTCCCTTCCAGCAGCCGTTGCCACTTGGGATCGATGGCCCAGTCAATGCGGGCTGCGGGAAACCTATCGCGTAGCGCGGAAGCAGCGGGCAGCGCGTGAATCACGTCGCCAAGCGAGCCCAGGCGGACTAGCAGGAAGCGCTGGTCAGCCATTGCTTTGGTCACTGTTCTGGTCGTTGTGTTGGCGGCGTAACCGCGCCAGCAAGTCGCGCGTGGAATGTTGTTTGGGGTCGCCCACGATGGCGACGCGGATGCCGAGCACCGCCGCCAGTTCGCGTTCGGGCACGGTGTCGGCGGTGTAGTCGGTGCCCTTGGCGTGCACGTCCGGCTGAAGTTCGCGGAGCAAGGAGTTCACGTCGAGCTCGTCGAAGATGACGACGTAATCCACGACCCGGAGTGCGGCCACGAGTGCGGCACGGGCGCGTTCGGTGAGGATTGGCCGGCCGTCGCCCTTTAATTTGCGGGTGCTGGCATCGGAATTGATCCCTATCACCAGGAGATCGCCTTCGGCCCGCGCGGCCTGCAGATAGCGGACGTGGCCCACATGCAGCAAATCGAAAACGCCATTGGCGAAGACGATTTTGCGTCCGGCGCGGCGGTGCTCTTCGAGTATCGCGTGCAGGCCTTCGCGGGAAACAATTTTTTCGCGGGTGTCCATGCGATTTCAGCGCGGGGCCGTGGCGTCCTGGCGCAGGGCCGCTTCGAGCTCGACGCGGGTGACCGTGGCGGTGCGTCGCTTCATCACGACGATGCCGCCGGCATAATTCGCAAGGTACGCGGCTTCAAGATAGGACGCGCCGGCGGCGAGCGCGAGGGTAAAAACGGCGATCACGGTGTCTCCGGCGCCGGTGACGTCCACAGGGGCGTCCGAGCCATAGATGGGGATGTGACGCGGCGGGCGGCTGCGTTCGAAGACAGCCATCCCGTCTTTGCCGCGGGTGACCAAAAGAGCTTCCAGGCTTAGGTCGCGCAGAGCGCGTTGTCCGAGTTCGTCGAGTTTCGCGGTGTCGGTGCCGACGCGGGCTTGGTAGGCGGCTTCGACTTCGGGCTCATTTGGCGTAGCGGCGGCGATGCCTGCGCCACGGTATTCGAGCAGGCGATAGCGGGAATCGAGCGTGATGCGCTGGGCTTTGAGACTCTTCGCTAGGGCTGGCGATGCTGCACCAAGACCGTAGTCCGAGATTAGAACGGCGTCGGCGCGGCTGGCGATTTGGCGGGCTTTGCTGGCGACGGCGGCGGCGACGCGCGCGGAGAGGCTTGCGTGCGGCTCGCGATCCACGCGGAGGACTTGCTGCTCGGTGGTGTGCGTCCAACCGGCTAGATAGCGCGTTTTGGTGGTGGTGGACCAATCAGGCGCGCGGAGAATGCCGGAGATGCTGATGCGCTTGCGGCGGAAGTGATCGAGCAGCTTGCGGCCGCTTTCGTCGTTGCCGACTACACCTACCGGGAGAACGCGCGCACCTAGGTCGGCAAGGTTATTCACTGCGTTGGCTGCGCCGCCGGGGTAGGACTCGCTGCGGCGATGCCGGAGGATTAGGACGGGTGCTTCGCGCGAGACTCGGGAGATTTCGCCGGAGACGAATTCATCCAGGACGAAATCGCCTACTACACCGATGGTTTGGCGCGGGAAGGCGGCTACTAGGTCGAGTAGGCGGGTCAGGTCAACGCTGGCATCAGGCGCGGGTTGCGGGATGCGCTGACGTTTGGGCCGTGGTTTGCCGTTCTTTGATTTGATCTGTGTCAATCAATCTCCGTCAGTTCGATGATCGCGCGAGTTCTCAGGCTGCAAACAACCGCGAGGCAAGTATCGCCCCGGGCGTTCAGGCTAGGACTGCAATTTCGCGCGGCGGCGGCAACCCGCAGCACTCCAAAATGACCGTGGCGAAAAGTATCACAGGCAAGTTGGATGCGGCAACGAGCCGCAGCGTCAACGTTGTTACGCCGTCGGCAATTTTGACCGGGAGTCGCTGCGCTTGGCGATTGTGAGTACCTGCTTCCAGAATTCGTCTTCCCCGTCAACGTGCATCGAGATCGCGCAATAGAATATTGGCATCTTGCCGTAATAAATTGCGTGCAAATTGTAGAGGTCTTTCTCGGTGCAGATCAGACCGGTGGCCCCGGCTTCGGCGGCATCGCGCAGGATTTTTTCATCGTCGCTATCCGTCAACCGATGATGGTCGGGGAAGAATCTATGCCCCGCGATTTCGAGTCCCCAGTCGCGCAGATCGGCTAGGAAGGCTTGCGGGTTGCCGATGGCGCAGAAGGCGAAGAGTTTGCCGAGTGCGGAAGGGGCGACATTTCCGCCGATTTGCCCGTCGATGAAGCTGTGGATGGCATCGAGCTTCGGGCGCGCGTGAAAGATCGGGGCGTCAGTTTCGCGTTGGATGGCGGCTTCAATCGCTGGGGAATGACTGCTGCGAGTGATTACTGCGATATCCGCGCGTACGAGCGCTGAACGCGCTTCGCGCAGGCGTCCGGCGGGAAGCAAGCGGCCACCGCCGAATGGGTTGGTCGCGTCAATCAGGACAATATTCACATCGCGCGCTAGTTGCAGATGCTGAAAACCGTCGTCGAGGACGAACCAATTCACGCCGCGCTTGGCGAGTTGGCTGCCGTTTGCGTAACGATCCGGCCCTACGCCAAAAGCCACGCGGTCTCCCAAGCGCGATTGCAGCATGCGCACCTCGTCGCTCGTTGAACCGCCGGACGCGGGCTCGTTTTTCTTGCGAGATTCGCTGGGACGGCCGCGATATCCGCGAGTTAGGATGCCAACACTGTTGCCTTCGGCGGCCAGGCGCTCGGCAATCCAGAGAACCATCGGCGTCTTGCCGCTGCCGCCGACTGTGAGATTGCCGACGCTGATTACTGTGCCATCCAGACGCCGCGGCTTGAGGATGCCTTGGCGATAGGCCCGAGCGCGAAGATGCGTGACTGCCCCATAGACGAGCGAGAATGGCCAGAGTGCAATTTCAGCGAGGGTCACGCGGCGCTTCCCTTGGCGATTCGTTCAGTATCCCGGCGATTCGATCGAGGGAGCGCTCGGTGGCGCCGCGATTGCATTCGGAAATCGCGCGCGCGGATTTGCCCATGCGTTCGCGAGTCTTGTCGTCTTGGATGAGCTGAATCCATACTTTTCCGAGACCTTGGCCTGACGTGACTTGCACGCCGGCGTGGGCATCGAGGAATTGGTCGGCCATTTCGCGAAAATTTTCCATGGAGGGGCCGAACACCGGCGGACGCGCGAACCAGGCCGGCTCGAGAATGTTGTGGCCGCCGGCAGGAGTGAGTGAGCCGCCGACGAACGTGGCATCCGCGAGCGAATATAATCCGGCCAGTTCGCCGATCGAGTCGAGTAGCAGGACGTCGGTATCGTCGTCCAGAGACGCGACTGAATCCAATTGGCTCCGACGCACTACGTTCCAGCCGCCCGCCGCGACAATCTCCGCGGCAGTATCGAATTGGCCCGGCTTGCGTGGAGCAAAGATCAGCAGCGTATGACGCCACTGGCGCTGCACGAGATCGTACGCAGCGAGAATAGCGTCCTCTTCCCCGGCGACAACGCTGCCAGCAACCAGAACCGGCCAGCGCTCCTGCCGGCGAATCTCCTGGTCGAGCCATGTGCCGAAGCGGCCGATGGCGGGCGGCTCGGCGTCATATTTCAAGTTGCCGGTTACTTCGATGCGATCTTGATCGGCCCCCATCGCGAGCAGGCGCCCCGAGTCTTCGGGTGTTTGGGCCAGAAATAATTGCGCATCACGCATGGTTCGCGCGAAAAATGCGCCGACCAGAAATTCCCAGCGCTTGAATCGCGCGAAGGATTTTTCCGAGATACGCGCGTTGGCGAAGATCACGGGAACTCCGGCGCGGCGGGCTTCGCGCAGAAAGTTAGGCCAGATTTCGGTTTCCATGATGATGACCGTGGCCGGCTGGATCGTGCGTAATGCACGGCGAACCGGCACGACCCAATCGAGCGGAAAGTAAAAGATGCCGTCTGCGGATCGCAAACGCTCGCGAGCTAGACGCTGGCCGGTTTCGGTGGTCGTGGACACGAAAATCGCGCGGCCTGGAAATCGTTGTTGCAGGCCTTCGATGAGCGGCTTTGCGGCCAACACTTCGCCGACGGACACCGCATGAATCCATACCGGGCCAGGGGCAGAATTTGTTGTGCCTGCGCTCGCCGCCGCTCGCGCGGCGATTTCGGGCGGCAAGCTGCCTAATCGTTCACGAAGGGCGCGCGAAGGCTCTCTGGCACGCCAGCCGCGCAGCGCGAAATACGGAGCGAGAATGAACATTCCCGCGGCCGTCAGGATGCGATAAAAGAAATACATTCGGAAGGTGTCGCGCGCGCTCTGAAGGAGCTTTGCCCCGCGCAAGCCCAGTATTATAGTGGCACCCTGCATGAAACGCGCACAACTTCCGGCGTCCCAGAGGCATCGCACAGGGAGATGACTAAGCCTTTACGCTGTACGTTGACGTTTGCTCTCGTGGTTTGCGCCGGCGTGGCCGCCGTGGGCGCGCAGAATAAGTCTGCGGCGAGCAAGGTGCAGCAGGCTACGCCGGACGCAACTGCGGCACTACCCCATGATAATCATGACGGATTGACGATCCTGGCCGATCCTTATGTGGATAAGGCGCGGAGCAAGGAAAAATTCGGCAAGGCCAACCCCTTAGAAGTGGGAGTTCTGCCCGTTGAAGTTTTTCTGCGGAACGCAACCGACCATCCGATTCAGGTGAACATCAATACGATTCAGCTGGAAGTTCATCTGCGAAGCGGAAAAAGGCAAGACATTGACTGGCTCAGCCCCGAGGATGTCGCGGGGTTGATTGCGCACCCGGGAGGGGCCGCGCCGTCGCAGCGCCGCGTCGCGGGCATTCCACTACCCACCAGCGATAAGAAGGCGGACAAGCTCGCGGAGATTTTGCGGCCGCTGACGCTGGATTCAGATACCGTCGCGCCAATGGGGTCGCTGCACGGGTTTCTTTATTTTAATGTGAACCACGATCCGTCGCTGGCGTCGACGTCGGTGCTTTACGTGCCTGATGTGGTGGTGATTCCAACCAAGAAGACCTTGATGTTCTTCGAAGTTCCGCTCAGTAAGCCCGCAGAAAAATAGTGTCCTTCGTCGCGCCATTCGTCGGGCACCGACGTCTGAAGTGACGCCGTTTCCACTCCCGAAAAGTTCGAGTTCGCTGTCGCGCCAAAGACGCTGTCTGAATCTACAACGCTCCCCACGCATCAAACGCTAGGTCCTAGGTTCACACCTGTTAATCAGCGAATTACCGACACAGTAACCGAATGAGGAGAAAGGAAATGGGTAAGCTTACAGGGAAAGTAGCAGTCGTGACAGGAGCTTCGAAGGGCATTGGGGCCGGTATCGCTACGGCGTTGGCAGCGGAAGGCGCGTCCGTGGTCGTCAACTATGCCTCCAGCAAGGCTGGTGCAGATAAAGTGGTGGCAGCCATCACCGCAGCCGGTGGGAAAGCTGTGGCAACTGGCGGCGATGTGTCCAAGGCTGCGGACGCCAAGGGCATCATCGACGCAGCGATCAAGAATTACGGACACCTCGATATTCTGGTGAACAACTCCGGCGTGTACGAGTTTGGTCCTATCGAGGCTGTGACCGAAGAAAACTTCCACAAGATTTTCAACATCAATGTGCTCGGCGCGATCCTGGTGACGCAGGCGGCCGTGAAGCATCTCGGCGAAGGCGGCAGCATTATCAACATCGGCTCGGGCGTGAGTCGCCTGACGCCGGCAAACTCCGCGGTTTACACGGGCAGTAAAGGCGCTCTTGATGCCATCACCGGAGTGCTGGCTCGGGAACTTGGTCCGAGGAAGATCCGCGTCAATACCATTAACCCGGGGGTGGTCGATACCGAAGGTACGCAAGCCGGCGGTTTCATCGGATCGGAATTCGAGAAGCAGCTCATCGCGCAAGCACCGCTTGGGCGGACCGGCAAGGTTAGTGACATCGCGCCCATCGCGGTGTTTCTGGCGTCAGACGAGTCGGGGTGGCTTACCGGCGAGCAGCTTCTGGCTACCGGCGGAATCCGATAATTCCTGGGGCGAGGCAAGTCTCGCCTGCTTTATTTCGCGCCGACGCCTACTATGCACGGCGGCAAGCCTCCGCACTCCCAAGATTTGTGCTTGGTAGGTTTGCGTCCTGCGGCCATTGCGAATGGTTGCTGACGATCGATCGATAGAGCCGGCGAGAGGCCTACCTGCCGGTAGGCAGGCCGGCGTTACGTTAGCCCATGCGGGCGATTACTACGGTGATGTCGTCGGCTTGTTCGGGGGTGCCAGCCCATTGTTCGGCGGCGGCGATCAGGTTTTCGGCGATGCGCTGCGGGGGCATGCTGCGTTGGCGCAGGATTTCCTCTTTCAGGCGGTGCATGCCGAATTCTTCGCCGTAGACATTTTCGGGTTCGGTTAGACCGTCGCTGAAGGCAACCAGCAGGCTGCCTGGTTCCACTTTTATGCTGCCCTGCGTGTAGGGGATATCCTCGAACATGCCGATCACCGTGCCGCCTTCGCTGAGTTCCTGCACTTTGTCGCCGCAAACGAAAAATGGAGCGAGGTGGCCTGCGTTGGTGTAGGTAAGCATCCTGCTGTTCACGTCAAAAACAGCATAGAAGAATGTGGCGTAGCGATCGTCCGAAGTGTTGCGGAATACGTGGCGATTCAGGCGCGAGACGAGCTCGGCCGTGCCGCAGTTGCCGTCGAGCGACGCCTGGCTCCGCAGGGCGGCTTGCAAGCTGGCCATCAGCAGCGCGGCAAAAATTCCCTTCCCGCTGATGTCCGCAAGGGCGATACCGACACAGTCCTGCCCCGTGCGGATGAAATCGTAGTAGTCGCCGCTCACGACGCGGGCGGGGCGGCAGATGGCGGCGAGTTCCAGGCCGGGCAACGCGGGAAGGACCTGCGGGAAGAGCTGCGACTGCACTTCGCGCGCGATGGCGATTTCGTTTTCGAGTTTTTGGCGTTTGCCCTGTTCTACGATCAGCTCAGAGATGGAGCTGGTCATCTCGTTGAAGGATTCGCCGAGTGCGCCGAGTTGATCGCGCTGGTGGATCCTAATGCGTTGGGCGAAATCGCCGCGGCGGACGTTGAGAGTGGCCTCGTAAAGATCGCCCACGGCGCGCGTGATCGTGCGTGTGAGAACGATGCCGGTAATCAGAGCCGCGAATTCCAACGCCAGGAAAATCACGCCGGCAGCAATCAGCGCCAGTTCGAGCAATGGTCCGATCTCGCCCACCGAAGTGAACAAGCGGCGATTGAGGGCGGAGGCGCGCATAGCAAATGTCGCCAAGACGGCGGCGGGCGCGTCGTCCGGTTGCGGACCGATATGCGCCAGGTCAATTGTGGAAACGCCGCCGATGCGCACATCGAACCAGTTCGCCGGCAGTTCGAGCGCGCGGCGACGGCTGGCAATCTGTTCGCCGGGGACAAACACTTTGCCGTTGAAACTGAGGGAGGCGCCGGCGGGAGTTTGCTGGTTCGTGGGGCGCAGCGGAATGATCTGAATGGGCCCGATGTCCGAAGGCAAGCCATCGAGGAAGGCGGGATTGAGCGGGGTCCCGACGACGAGGTAGAAAGGCCCGGCTGGGCCGGTCTTCTCGACTGCCGCAGCGACCCAAATTTTCCCGCCGAATTCCACAAGACCCGCGAAATGCTGGCCGTCACCGGCCTGCACGAGGCGCTCGCCACGATTTGGGAAGACGCGCAAGTCAGGCCATTCGCGGCGCGCTGCTGCGATTAAATTGGCGACGCCCGGCCGCGAGAGGATGGCTTCGCTGGTGGGAGAGGTGCCTTGTGCTGCTTCTTGCTCGACGGCGCCCGCGAGGGCATCAGCATCGGCGGAAATGGTGTTGATGCGGGCCTGCAGATCGTCATGAAATATATGCGCGCCGAGCTGCAAATAGATGCCGTAGGCTGCCAGGCCCACCATGGACAGCAATAGGATGACCGGAACGACCGCAATGAAAACGTACACGACGATGAGGCGGTTCCGCAGTGTCCACATGAATTTCGTGCGGAACCAAGGCACCAGCCGGACGAGCAGGTAAACCGCCGCGAGGAAGCTGAGGAAGCCGATGAAACCGGAGAAGCGAACCGGAGCAACGAACGTCGCGAACGCGCGCACGGCGACGTAGAGAAGGATCACCACGAGCGCGACACGGTCCAGCGGCGCTATGTGCCGCAGAAAGGCAAATAACCGGCGAGGAGCAAGTCGGCTCACGAAGGTTGATCCAAGACTTAGAAGAATAGCCGACGAGCGGCGGATATGGAAGGTATGCGCAGCCCGAGAAGAAGGCGACCAGATAGTGCTCGATCCAAGTCAACAAAGGGCGGGGACCCGCCCCTACGCAGGATCTACACGGGGTGTTGCGAACGCGGGCGCAGCGGGGCCACACATTCGCGAGCTACCGCTAGAGCGCGCTGCGGTCGTTTTGCTGCACGCGGCTGTGATAGCGGCTGTAGCCAAAGTAAACCACCAAGCCAATCGCCAGCCAGATGATGAGGCGCGCCCAGTTCACCCAGCCCAGGTTGATCATCATGTAGACGTTGATGAGTATGCCGAGCGCGGGAATCAACGGAACAAGCGGCGTGCGGAACGGGCGAGGCTGATTGGGATTGGTGCGGCGCAGAACGATCACGGCCATACAGACAATCACAAAGGCGAGCAGCGTGCCGATATTCACCATTTTCCCGAGCTGGTCGATCGGCGTTACGCTGCCGACGATCGCGGCAAGCACGCCGACAAGAATTGTTGTTTTGTAAGGGGTACGAAACTTCGGATGTATCGCGGCGAAAAATTTACGCGGCAGCAATCCGTCATTGGCCATGGAATAAAGCACGCGAGTCTGGCCGAGCAACATCACCAGCATCACGCTGGTAAGTCCGGCAAGCGCGCCAGCGGTAATCACGGTGGAGGCCGTTTTCAAGCCGCGATCGAGAAACGCAACGGCGAGCGGCGCCTCAATATTGACGGCCTTCCACGGCACCATGCCCGTGAGAACGAAAGCCACGAGGATATAAAGGATGGTGCAGGCAACCAGGGAGGCAATGATGCCGATGGGCAAATCACGCTGCGGATTCTTCGCCTCCTGTGCGGTGGTGGAGACGGCGTCAAAACCAATATAGGCGAAGAAAATGTAAGCGGCGGCTCTCCAGATCCCGCCGATGCCCATGGGCGCAAATTCGGCCCAGCTGTGCCCGATGTTTGAGCTGTCCACGTACTTCAGACCCAGGATGATGACGAATAGCACGACGCTGACCTTGATGATGACGATGGTGGCGTTGAAGTTGGCGCTCTCCTTGATGCCGATCACTAGGACCGCAGTGATGATCAGCGCAATCACGAAGGCCGGCAGGTTGAAGCCAAAATCGAACCCGAAAATGCGCGGCGCGCCGACGAGTTCGTGCGAGCGCTGCAACAACTCCGGAGACTGCGCGGCGATGATCTGCGCCACGTGGTCTAGAAATGCCTTTGTACCGAGGACAAGCGAAGGATCGGAAGCGTGAGCCATGCTGCGCGCCACCACGTTTTCGGCGGTGGCGAGCGCCGTCCAGTGGTCGTACGCGAGCCACAGCGGCATCTTCAGATGAAAAATCTGGAGCAATTCGACGAAATGGTTCGACCAACCCGAGGACACGGTGCTCGCACCCATGGCGTATTCGAGCGTCAAGTCCCAGCCGATGATCCACGCGAGCAGCTCGCCCAGCGCAGCGTATGCGTACGTGTAGGCACTGCCCGCGAGCGGAATCATCGCTGCGAACTCGGCGTAGCACAATCCCGCCAGAACGCATCCCAAGCCGGAGACCACGAAGGACAGCGTCAGCGCAGGGCCGGCATAGGTGGCTCCCAGGCCGGTCATCACGAAAATTCCCGCGCCGATCACCGCTCCCACACCAAGCGCGGTGAGCGAAAGCGGGCCGAGCGAGCGTCTGAGCGTGTGCTCGCCGGTTTCCGCCGCTTCGCGAAGCAGCAGGTCCATCGGCTTCTTTTTGAACAGCGGATTGCCCATTCGCAATCTCCTCCTTGGAGTTGAGGCGCTCACTGCGAAATCAACGGCACTACAGATGAACACAGATAAGAGCAAATATTTCAGATGCAGACTCTAAATCACGACGCTGGTGCTGCGATGCGGGCCGCTGAGGCACAGCAAGCAGCGCCCTTATGAAATCTGCTCGCTACTCGACTTCCCTACCTGTTTCCAGAGCAAATATACGGGAACGCCCAAGAGAACTATGATCAAGCCGGGCCAAGTGTACTGCGGCTTATAACGCAAAAGCTGAATTTCGATGAATACGGCCATGACTAGATATAACGCAGGAAGAAACGGGTAGCCGAAAGCTTTGTAGGGCCGCTCCATGTCCGGTCGCTTCCAGCGCAGGATGAAAAGACCGCTGAGCGTGAGGACATAAAAAATCAGAACCGCAAAAATCAGAAAATCGAGCAGTTGGCTGTAGGTGCCGGACAGACACAGGATCGCAGCCCAAATGCACTGGACGACAAGCGCGGCTCCTGGCGCGTGATACTTGTTCACTTTGCCGACCGATTTGAAGAAGAGGCGGTCTTTGGACATGGCGTAGTAAATCCGCGCGCCGGAGAGAATCAGTCCGTTGTTGCAGCCGAATCCGGAGATAAGGATGGCGACGGCCATGACAATTGCGCCAGCGGGACCGAAGATTACTTCGGCGACGGCGGTGCCGACGCGTCCATCGGCGGCGAATTCGATTCCGCGAGCGAGGGCCGTGGCGCCGTGCGGATCTCCGGAGATAGGGAGGACTCTCAGGTATGCCACATTCGCGAGCGTGTAGAGCGCGATCACCGTGCCCGCGCCGAGAGCCAGTGAAAGCGGCAGATTGCGGCTGGGATTTTTTACCTCGGCGGCGGTGAAGGTGATGTTGTTCCAGGCATCGGCGGAAAAAAGCGCGCCAACCATGGCGACAGCGACCAGCGTGATTGTGCCGATCGTCCACGTGGGATGGTCGGTTGGAAACGGATGCATTACCCACAAACCTGCGTTACGCCAGAAATCGGTAAAATTGACTTGGCGGGCGATGGAAGTCGAAAACCAGCAGCCGACGATTGCCAGTGCGGCGAGCGAGCCTACTTTGGCGACTGTAAAAATGTTCTGGACAATTTTCCCGATGCGCAAACCGCGGGTATTGATCCAAGTGAGAAATATGATTGAGGCTATCGCGAGGAGATTCTGGCGGTTCAGGCCAACATTGTAAGGACCTAGAGAACCGAACCAGAACTGCCAGGGACCCACGGTGCCTAGTCTCCAGATCCATTCTGTGGGCGAAAACCACGGCACCATAACCGCCGTAAATTTTGCGAAGGCAATCGCGACGGCTGCGATGGTGGCGGTCTGAATGACCAGCAGCATGGTCCAGCCGTAGAGGAATCCCCACAGCGGCCCCAGCGCTTCGCGCAGATACACATACTGGCCGCCGGCTTGGGGCATGGCTGCGGCGAGTTCGCCGTAGCTGAGCGCGCCGATGACAGTCATGACTCCCGCGACGACCCAAACGGTGAGCAGCAGGCCTGGACTTTGCACCTGGTGCGCGATGTCGGCCGAGACGATGAAGATTCCGGAGCCGATCATCGAGCCGCAGACAATCATGGTGGAATCAAACAGGCCGAGCCCTTTGACGAGCTCCGGTTGTTTGGTCGCTGCTACGACGCCACTGATCGTTTGCGCTTGTTCTGCCAAGAAGCTTCTCTCCCGTTACGTTACCGAAACCTCAGATACAGCTTTGCGTGATGCTTGGTCCAACAGCGACGAGGCCAGCCTCGACTTGCAAAGGCGGCGGCAATCCGCCGCACTCCACGGTGCGCTTGCCACACTCAGGTGGTTCTCTCTCGCCCTGGCGATGCCCGTTTACTGTGCCGTGCTGCGCGTTGCAACTACGTTCTGTGCTAGTGCCAGGTACTCGCGCGCGCGCTGGGCCGGGTCGGGAGCTAATGCCAGGTCGCTGATCACAGCGACCGAATCGGCGCCGGCCCGAAAAACGTCTCCGGCGGACTGTACTGTGATGCCCCCAATGGCTACAAGGGGTTTCCGCGTTATTTTTCGGGCTGCGCGCAGAAACTCGATGCCCACGACGGGGTCTGGATTCTGTTTGGTTACGGTCGGAAAGACAGGCCCCACAGCAATATAATCCGCCGAAGTGAGGTCTGCGGCGCGCAATTGCTCGAGGTTGTGTGTCGAAACCCCCACCCATTGGGGCGGCGGGCAGATTTTGCGCGCGTTCTCGACCGGCAAGTCTTCCTGGCCGACGTGCACGCCGTGCGCACCTGCAATCGCGGCGATATCGGGGCGGTCGTTGACGATGACGCGGACCGACTGGGAGGCGAGACCGCTGACCAAGGAGCGGGACACCTCGTGAAACTGGCGTGAGGTGAGGTTCTTCGCGCGCAACTGAATGAGCTCGACGCCCGCAGAAGCAAGCTTTTCGGCGAAGGAAAGCGCGGACTCGGATGAGAGGTCAGGAGCTGCGTCGAGTATCGCGTACAGGGCCGGAAACAACCGTGCCTCCGCGCTCTATTTGATGGCTGCGACAGCTGCCGGACGGTCGAGAAAGTGCGTGTCGAATTTTCCGGCGATGAAATCCGGGTCGGCCAAAATCCGTTTGTGCAACGCGATGGTAGTTTTAATGCCTTCGACAACAAAACCATCGAGAGCGCGATTCATGCGGGCAATCGCTTCGGCGCGATTGTCTCCATGCGCGATGATTTTTGCGATCAGCGAATCGTAATAGGGAGGAATCACGGCGTCAGCGTAACAAGCCGTGTCCACGCGAATTCCCGGACCGCCGGGGACGCGAAACGCGGTGATGCGCCCCGCGGAGGGAGTGAACGTTTCAGGGTCTTCCGCATTGATGCGACATTCGATGGCGTGACCGCGAAATTCGACGGGTGCGAGCACATCGGAGAGCTTTTCACCAGCGGCAACGCGGATTTGCGATTTTACTAAATCCACCCCAGTGACCATTTCGGTGACCGGATGTTCGACCTGGATGCGCGCGTTCATCTCGATGAAATACAGTTGGCCTGAATCTTCGCGCAGAAATTCCACGGTGCCAGCACTCGAGTAGCCGAGTTTTTTGAGCGCGTCCACCACTTGCTTGCCAATGCGCTTGCGCGTGGCCGGGTCCACTGCCAGAGAGGGGGATTCCTCGAGAACCTTCTGGTGGCGGCGCTGCAGCGAACATTCGCGCTCGCCGAGATGGATCACGTTGCCATACTTATCGCCGAGAACTTGAAATTCGATGTGGCGAGGGTGCTCGATGAGCTTTTCCATGTAGACATTGGGACTGCCGAAGGCCTGTTCGGCTTCAGTGCGTGCGGTCTGAAACATGGGGATCAGTTCGCGGCTATGGCGCACGATACGCATGCCGCGGCCTCCGCCGCCTTCGGCGGCCTTGATCATTACCGGATAGCCAATGTCAGCGGCGATTTTCTTGGCGCTGTCTTCGTCAGGCACCACGCCCGGGCTGCCGGGAATAATCGGGAGACCTGCTTCCTTCATGGCCTCGCGGGCTTTGTCTTTTTCGCCCATCAAGCGAATCGCATCGGGCGAAGGGCCGATGAAAGTGATGTGCGAAGCTTCGCAGACTTCGGCGAAGTTAGCGTTCTCGGAAAGAAAACCGTAGCCGGGGTGAATCGCGTCGACGTTGGCGATTTCGGCGGCGCTGATGACTTGCGGGATGTTTAGGTAACTTTCGCTGCTGCGCGGCGGTCCGATGCAGATGGCTTCATCGGCGAAGCGAACGTGCAAGGAATTGCGGTCGGCTTCAGAGTAGACTGCGACGGTCTTGACGCCCAGTTCCCGGCAGGCGGAGAGAATGCGCAGGGCGATTTCGCCGCGATTGGCAATCAGAATTTTTCGGAACATTTCATTCGGACTAGAAAGCTATGGTTCTTCGGCTATTTTTTCCGGTGCGGGCGAATGCCGAAGAGCGCTTCGCCGTATTCCACCGGATGGCCATTTTCGACAAAAATGCGCACTACTTCCCCGGCGACGTCCGATTCAATTTCGTTCATCAATTTCATGGCTTCGATGATGCAGAGCACCTGGCCGGACTCCACTTTTGCGCCGATGGTCACGAAAGGCTCCGAGCCGGGGCTGGCCGATGTATAAAACGTGCCTACGATCGGCGATTTCACGATGTGCAAGTCTTCAGAGTGCGCTGCCTCGAGCGCGGGCTCGCGCGCAGGCGCAACTTGTGCAGGAGACGCCGTGCGGTTGCCGTGTGGCGTCGCGGAAGCGACAACGATTTCAGGAGGCTGGAGCGGCGCGTACGTCGCACCTAAGGGTGACGACGGCTTCTTGAGGCGGATGCGAAAGCCCTCGCGTTCGTACTCGAACTCCTCGAGTCCATGCTTTTGCATGAATTCAAGGATGCGTTCCACTTCGGGGAGGTCCACCCCGCGCGCGCGGGAGCCGGGCTGTGATTCTGAATTCGACTTTTTCGTCATTTAGAGTTCTAGAAAATCCCGGGAAGCAATGGTCAGATCCTCGGCCCCTTGAACCGTCACTACGACGTCATCCTCAATGCGAATGCCGCCGAGCCCCTCGATATATACACCCGGCTCGACGGTAATGACCATACCCTCTTCGAGCAAGGTCTCTTCGTTCATGCCCAGACGCGGCATTTCATGCACTTCGATTCCCAATCCGTGCCCTGTGCTGTGGGTGAAATACCGGACAAGACCATGGCGCCGAAGAACTTTGCGCGCCGCAGCATCAACGTCACTCGCTTTGGCGTTCGGCCGAATGGCGAGCTTGGCGGCATGTTGCGCCTCCAAGACGGCGCCGTAAAGCCCGCGAACCCTGCCTGCAGCCCGTCCCAGGAAAACAGTGCGAGTCATATCGCTGCAGTAGCCGCGGAGTATAGCACCCTGGTCAAGGACGACCAAGTCGTTTTTCTTGAGCAGCTTGGCCGTGGGTTGGGCGTGCGGCAAGGCGGAGCGAGAACCAGAAGCAACGATGGTGTCGAAAGACGGGCCGCTCGCGCCGCGGAGTTTCATGGCTCGTTCCAACTCAGCGGCCACGGCTAATTCGGAGATGCCCGGCTTAATGTGGCGACGCAGAGTCGTCGTCCAGACATCACTGATCAGGACTGCTGCTTCACGCAGCAGGGCCAGTTCTGCGGCGTCTTTGATGGCGCGCAGCCGCTCAACCTCGCCCGGTGCGGGAACCCAGCGGATGCGGGCCCCAGCGAAGGATTGCAATGCGTCCTTCTGGGCGACGGTTAGTTGCCCGGGGGCGTAGCCGAGTCGCAGGCGTCCGTGCCTGCGCCTACCTCGGAGCGCTTCGCCGACGGCACGTATTAGCCCGTGACGCGCGATCACTATGCCGGCGTCGGGTACTTCTTCGCGGGCTTGCAGCGTGTAACGGCTGTCGGTAAAAAGCGTGGCACGAGGGGATTCGATCAGCAGAATTGCGGCGCTGCCGCTGAATCCGCACAAGTAGCGGATATTGGGCAGATGAGTGACGAGGAGAGCATCCGCATGGTGCTTAGAAAGTGAAAGCCGGAGCCGATGGATTCGGCTCCGGCTTGAATTCAAGATAGCAGATTTCTGGGCCACTTCCCGATTCTGAACCCCTTTCTTCCTGGCGACAACTAGCCCGGCAGAATGCGCGGGGTTAGGAAGAAGAGAAGCTCCTGGGCCGTCGAGCTGACCGTGGTATGCTTGAACAGATTGCCGACCACCGGCAAACTGCCCAGCAGCGGCACTTGCTGAATGTCGGTACGCTGCTGAGTGACGATGACGCCGCCGATGACGACCGTGCCGCCGTCGGCGATCAGCACCTTGGTGTTGGACTCCTGCGTGTCGATGGCAGGAATGCCCTGGACGCGCGGGATGGAGGAGTCAATCTGGTCGTTCTTGACGTCCACGTCCATGTAGATGGTGCCTTCCGCCGTGATTTGCGGGGTAACATCAAGCTCGAGTACGGCATCCACAAACTGCACAGAGACCGTGTTGTTGACGACGGTTTGCACCGGGATTTTCGTGCCTTGCTTCACGACCGCCTTCTGGTTGTTCTGAGTGATGACTTTCGGCTTCGAGATCAGTTTGCCGACGCCACGCTCTTCCGCCGCAGTGATGATTTCATCGAGGGCAAACCTGCCGTTCTGGAAGATGTAGCTGAAACCGCTGGTCGGCGTCGTCGCTCCCAGGTTGGTCAGCAAAGGCATTACACCGCTGGTCGGAGTGGTGGGCGTAGTGGTCGTGCAGTTATTGCCGACACAAAACGGCGGAGCCGGAGTGTGAATCACAGGGCTGTTTCCGACCGCCGTGGCGCCTCCGAGTGTGCTGTTTCCTGAGCCCAACGCGGCTGCAAGCTCCGTGCCGATTTCTCGGGAGAACGAACGGTTGGCGGCGACGACGCGGGCTTCGATTTCGACCTGCTGCGATTTGCGGTCCAGCTGGCGGAGCAAGTTGTCCAGAACCGGCAGAACGCCCGGGATATCGCGGATTATCAGAGTGTTGGATCGGCTGTCGGCGAGGATGTCTCCACGCGATGACAGGAACTTCTTCATCGTGGGAACCAGATCCGTGGCTTTTGCGTAGCTGAGAACGCGCGTGGTAGTGACCACGTCAGCGGCTTCGGCTTGCGCTTTGGCCAGTTCGCGATTTTGGTCGGCTTCCTTCTTCAGGGTTTCCTTGGTGGCGATGCGCAGCACATTGCCATCCAGCTGCTTGTCGAGATCGTTGTTCTTGAGCACGATGTCGAGAGCCTGATCCCACGGCACATCATCGAGAACGATCGTCAGGGTGCCCTTGACCGCGGGGTCCACAACGACATTGAGACCGCTGATTTCGTGAATCAAGCGGAAGAAGTCGCGTAGGTCCACATCTTTCAAGTTCACGGAGATTGGTTCACCCGAATACTTTCCAGCCGGGGCTGGCGTGGGAGCCTGTTGCGCGCCCGCACCTGACGGCGTGGCGGACGGAGTGCTGATGGTGGGCTGACTGGTCTCAGTATACCCCGTGTTTGCGGAATTCGATGACGCGGGAGCCGCAGCCACAATCGGCTTTGCCGCAGGCGCTTCTGGAGCATGCGGCGTCTCGACCGGAGCGGGCGCGGCAAGCGCAGCGGACGTCTGCGTCAGCGCAGTCGGCAGCACGGCGGCCGGCGCCGGAACGTTATTCGGAGTGACGTCAGGAGCGTCTACTTTGGTGGTCGTAACATCCGCAGGCTGAGGGGCCGCGGCCGGAGTAGACTTCACTGCGCCGCTGGGCGCTCCATTCGAAGCTGTGGAAAACGCTACCGTGACTGCGTTACCCGAGGCGTTGACGTCGAAGTGTGCGGGTTGCCGCAGGTCAATTACGACGCGCGAGACTTCGGGCGTGAATTGCGCTAGGCGAATCTCCTTCACGGGGTCGAGATTGCTTGCGATCTGCTTTTCGGACGTCTTCAAGTGCGCTCCCGCAAAATCCAGTACGATGCGGTCGGGATTGTGCAAACGAAGAACATGGTAGGTGAGCTTGCCGCTGCCAACCACATTCACTTCAGTCTGCTCGCCATTCTGGGCCAGGCTCACCTGTTCGATAGCTTCGATGTTGGAAGCAGGCGCCTTGGTTTCGGACGCTTTGGCAGAGATAGGCTTTACCGACGCGGGAGCTTGCTTGGCCACTGGCGACGCGGCCGAGGGCACGACGGAAGCGTCACCATTGCCGTTAGCCGAAACGAACAGCGACAATTCTTGATTTCCGTTGCGCTCGAGGCGAGGCTGTAGGCCGGGCCTAACGAGGATTTCCAGCCGCACCACGGGCTTTTGGCCGGCAGTATACGTCGTCACTCGATAGCTCTTCACGAGCTCCGAGGGCACGATGCGCGCTCCCGTCGAATCGCCCGCCGATACGCCGGTCAGGTCGAGCACGTAGAGGCTCTCGCTGGGGCGATAGGTGGTGTATTCGAACGGACCGTTAGCCTGAGCATCCAGGGTGACGGCGCCGTCTTTCACCACCGCTTTCACGTGCACCACCGGCGCATCACTCGCCGAAAGTGCTCCATTCGTCAGAATCAGGGCTGCCGCCACCAACGCAGTCAGGCCCCACGCCCTCCGCATAATCCTCATTGCTGCTCTCCTGCACTCGGGTAGATTCGCTTCGTCACCATGCGTTCGACTGGCTTCCCGAAAGCATCTTTAGAGTTTTCCTTGAACGTGACACCGTCCAGGCCGATCTTTTCCACATCGCCGTCGTACAGACGGTCCCCTTCTCGAAGGAAATAAACGCGCTGGTCAGGATTGGAGACGACCGCGAGCATGCCGTTGGGCGCACTCACCGTCCCATCCACGTGCACCGTGGCCACGACCAAGCCAGCTTTACCCGGGGGCAAAGGCGGCCCACCGGTCTTGTGCTCACTCACCAGCGGCACGAACGGGTCGCGCTTGCCCACTTCGGAGATTTGGGGCTTAGCGTTAGCGTCCGCCGCAGGCGCCGCTGCCGGCGCGGCCGCGGGCGCCGCTTTGGCTTTGTGGCTCGTCTTCTTCGCCGGTTTCGCTTGTGCCCCGGCGCTCTGGGCGAGACAAAAAGACAATGCCAGAGCAGTGAAAAGTCTCATCGATGTCCTAGCCAGTCTCATCGTATTCGCCCTATCGCTTCACCGGCGGTGCTCCCGGCGTTGTTGCTGTGGATGCCGGCGCATCTGCCGTCTTGGAAAAGAACGTAGTGATGGTCATAACTCCCGTGACCGAGGTTCCCGGTACCATGTGAAAGTTGGTAGTGCTCGTCTTGCTGGCGATGCTGGTCAGTTTCAAATCACCCACATTGATAATCCGGGACAACCTGCCCAGTTTTGAGAAAAAGTCCAGAACCGAGAAATACGGGCCATCGGCTTCCACTTCGAAGGGCATCTCGAAGTAGAACGGTTTCGTCCCGATCGGCAGCGCTTTCAGCCGGCGGATAGAGACTCCAGAGCTCGCGGCGGCGCTCTGAATCATGATGATGAATTGATCCACTTGCTTCTCTTCGGGGACGATGGTTTGCAAAGTGGCGAGCTGCTTGGTCAGCGCATCCATCTCCGATTGCAGCTCTGCCCGACGCTGCTTATACACGCGCAGGTTCGCAACCTCCGCAGCCAGCGGCTTTTCCTCTTGCTGAGCCTGCTCCAACTGGGTGCGCACGTTTGCCACTGGAGAACCGGGAACGTAGAAACCCGCGGCAATCAGGACCACGGAGAGTCCCAGGAAAAACAGTGCTTGAAGCGGCCAGGGCCAATCTCTAAAAGCGGTAGCCATCGCTAACTCCTCCCCTTGGGCGCGGGCTGCGGGGATGCAGCGGCGCTCGCGGCAGGTTTAGTCTGGGGCTGCGCCGACTGAGAGGTTGGGGTTGCCGGAGCGATCGCGGCGGACATCGTGAACCCGTAGGTGGTCACCGCCTTCGCAACGTCATCCTCTTTGGCCTCTTGGATCTCAATCTTGTCGAAGTAACCGGAGCGCTTCAGTTGCGTGATGAAATTCGCGACGGCGTTAACGCTACCAGCTTCGCCGGCAATCTGCAGTGTGTCGCCCTTGCGTTCGAGTGAAGTGAGCCACAGCTGGTCCACTCTCACCACCGTATTGGCAACCATCTGAAGCAATTCCTGCGCGCCCGAGCGGTTCTTTTGCAGTTCTTCGATCACATCGATACGCGTCTGCAGAGCCTTCTTCTGCGCTTCGAACTGTTCGACTTCCTGCTTGACCTGCTGCAGGCTGGTCTTCTCGGCTTTCAACGCAAGAATGCGCGAGTTAGTCGCATCCAGTTCGCGCTTCTGCGAGAAGTAGGTCACGGAAAGGACGATGATCGCGATCGCCAGGGCCGCGATGCCCAAGAGTATCTGCAGCGTGGCTTCCAGCGGCACGGCTTGCTTGGTAGCTTTCGGACGGGCCTGGCCCAGTAAGTTAATGCGGATCATGGGGTGTCAAAACTCCTCAGCGCCAGGCCCACAGCGATTGCCAGGCGCGGCGCCAACTCACGTATCTGGCTTTCGTCGTGACGCCCAGGATTGATTGCGATCTTACGGAATGGGTAAAGCTCTTCGACCGGCATGGCGAATTCCTCTTTCAGCAAATCGAGCAAGCCGGGAACACGCGCCGTTCCTCCGGCGACGTAAATGCGGCGGATATTTTCCCCGCTAGCCGTCGCACGAAAAAAGTCGAAGGTCTTTTGGATTTCCAAAATCAAGATGTCGGAGACGGAACGCAGGATTGACGTGCGCTGTTCTTCATTGACGCCTGCTAGCGTGCCACCCATCTTTAGCTTTTCGGCATCTTCGAAGCTGAGGTCCAGTTCCTTCTGCAGCGCGTCGGTGTACTGGTTACCACCCACCGAAACGTCGCGAGTGAACAAAGGAGTCCATCCGCGAACGATGTTGATATTCATAACGCTGGCGCCCACGTTCAACAAAGCAACGACCTGCGACGGATCAGGCTCGTAGTTGACCTCGAAGCAGTTCTGCAGGGCGAAGGCGTCAATGTCCACCACCACCGGCGACTTCCCCGCTTGGGCGAGAACGTTTGTGTGATTCAGAATTTTGTCCTTCTTGACGGCCACGAGCAGAACATCCATTTGATTTTCAGTGGCTTCGAGCAATTGATGGCTCAGATTCACGTCGGCGATGTCGAACGGGATGTGCTGGCTGGCTTCGGCTTGCACCCGGTCGAAGAGTTCTTCTTCAGTCATCAGCGGCATGCTGACGCGCTTAACGATCACCGAGTGTCCGGAAACCGAGGTGGCCACGTCCTTAGCCTTGATTTTCTGATTATCGAAGATGGAGACGATTTTCTCGGCGACCGAGGGAGCGTCCATGATGGCTCCGTCCACGACGGTGTCCTGCGCCAAGGTCTCAATCCCGTAACTAACCAACTCGTAACCCGCCTTCGTCTTCTTCAGCTCGACCGCTTTCACGGAACTCGAGCCGATATCCAGGCCGATTAAGGATTTCGTTTTCCCCAGATTGAACATCGCGCGGCCCCTCACTCCTTGCTCCGCCCCGCTTCGCAGGACGGACACGGCTTCGTCTGGTGCCTGAATATTTCCTTGGAAAAAGTTTGCACGCCCCGCTTGCTGCTTCGCCCGTCCACCCGTTGAGGCGGCCGATTTCGAAGAGGACCGTTAGTACTGCTACTTCCGGTACTCTTTCGCTTTGTCCGTTTATTACATCCGCAGCACGGAGTGTCAAGCAACGTGTTCCGCTGGTGTGCTATTGGTAAAACACGGTACGAAAGTACAGGTAGGCGAAAAGGACAGGGTAAAAGGACAGGTGTTGACCGCTGCAAACTACTCAGATATTGCGGGAAAGGCCCAAAAAGGCGAAGAAACGTGCGTTCGCTTTGCGTTTACTTTTTGTTCGGAGGCGTGATGCGGAGCTGTTGCCATATTGTGTCCACGCGCTTTTTTGTTTCGCTATTCATTCTTATTTCGTCGGGCCAGCGACCGGCAAAACCTTCTTCCGGCCACTTGCGGGTAGCGTCCACACCCATTTTCGAACCGTAATCCTGGCGACGCGCCGCATGGTCGAGCGTGTCCACGGGACCCAGAACAAATTGGATGTCGCGCTCGGGGTCGATAGCGCAGAGAGCTTTCCAAACGATTTCGCGCGAGTTCTTGAGGTCCACATCGTGATCTACGACCACGACGACCTTGGTGAACATGGCTTGGCCGAGCGACCAAATCGCGTTCATGATTTTGCGCGCTTGCCCGGGATAGCTTTTGCGAATCGAGACGATCATCAGGTTTTGGAAGATGCCCTCGGCGGGCATAGCGACGTCCACGATTTCCGGATATTGCATCTTCATCACGGGCATAAAAATGCGTTCGATCGCGTGGCCCATAAAATAGTCTTCTTGCGGGGGCGGACCGACGATAGTGGTCAAGTACAGCGGGTCTTTCTTATGCGTGACGCACCGCACGTGGAACACGGGATACTGCCCCTCGAGCGAATAGAAACCCGTGTGATCGCCGAAGGGACCTTCGGTGCGCATCTCGCCGATTTCGACGTAGCCTTCGAGGACGATTTCGGCATTTGCGGGGACTTCCAGGTCGACTGTCTTGCATGCAACTAATTCCACCGGATCTTTGCGCAGAAAACCGGAGAAGAGAAACTCATCCAAGTCGGGTGGGACTGGCAGGATTCCAGCAAGCGCCGTAGCTGGGTCTGCGCCAATGGCGACGGCGACCTCCAACTTGCCGCCAGGATTTTTTGCGCGGCTGGCGCGATAGTGATCCGCGCCGTGTTTTTGGGTTTGCCAATGCATGCCGGTGGTTCGATCGTCAAAGACTTGCATACGGTAGCAGCCTACGTTGCGTTTACCGTTTTCGGGATTCTTAGTAATCACCATGGGCCAGGTGATGTAGCGCCCGCCGTCCTGCGGCCAACATCTTAAAATCGGAAAGTAATCGAGCGAGAAATCATCCTTGCGGACGACCTCCTGGCAATCGCCACTGCGAACTACCTTCGGGAAAAACGAGCCAATCTCAGCCAGCTTGGGCAGCATCTTCACTTTTTCGAGCAGGCCCTGCGGGGACTGCATGTCAATAAACGAGTGAACACGTGCGGCGACGTCTTCGAGGGAGTCAACTTCAAGGGCCAGGCACATGCGGCGTTCTGTGCCAACCAGATTCGTGACTGCGGGGACGCGCGAGCCCTTCGGGCGTTCGAAGAGGAGCGCGGGGCCGCCAGCTTTTACGGCGCGGTCGGAGATTTCCGTAATCTCAAGAACAGGGTCAACCTCGATCGAAATGCGGCGTAGCTCGTCATTTTTTTCCAGCTTCCGAAGAAAGTCTCGCAAATCTCGATACGCCACTGCCCCTCCTGGTTTCGCTGCTGCAGATGCGGCGCTCGCACTTTATCACGGAGACCTGGGTCGACGAAGCCGGCTTGCTTGAACCGCGCATCGCAAAAGCAGGCAAGAGACTTAACACACAGGCTCAGAGGAAAAACAGGGACTACAGAGGAAATCCAAGCTACCGCAGAGACGCACAGGACGCTGAGAGATCTTGCAGAGTCCAAAGCGTCGCTATTTTTGGCCTACAGCGAGTGGCGAATCGGCACAGGATTGCGCTTCTGCTGTGCGTGCGCTCATTAGCCTCGCTGCGAGGTCGCGGTAGCGCCCGACGAGCGGGTTGTTCGAACCAGCCGTTAGTGGAATCCCGAGCGTTACGGCTTCGCTGACTTGCCGGAAATCGTTGGGCAGGCGCGCGAAGAAGGATTGAATTTAGCTACCGGCTCGTCGTCGTTTTGACACCAGCGATCGATGTATCTGAAGGCAGTGGTTGCAACACTCTGGCCCATTCGGCGGCGTTCACGAATCCAAGACCGACAACGACCGGGTCGAAAGCCTCCCGGGCAAGGTCGAGGATGCGCAGCAGCGCTTCGAGCGTGACCAGTTGACGTTGCTCAGCGCGCAAAGCTGCGTGCAAGGGGCCTGCGCGTATTTCCAGGTTGGTCTTGTGCCGCGTGACGAGGCTCGCCAGCAGCGACGAGTCGAGGCGGTCAATCCGTTCGAGAGCATCGAGCAGCGTGAAGAGGGGATCAAAATCAAGCATGAGCGAGATTTGTTCAAAGGGTCGCACGAATTCGATCAGACCCACGCGCTTCTTCGTGAGTTGAGCCATGTGAACGGCGACATTTAGCGCCACAGCCGTGGTCCCGACCCCACCCTTTGAACCAGTGACGATGATGGACCGTTCAGCCAAGGAGGGCGCCACCCTGCGCGAAATTCGAGCAGACGAAACTTCCGTTCAGCTCGAGTGGCGATGGAATGGGCATGTCGAAAGTCTGGAGCATCAATACCAAGGTGAGAAACCTCGGAAGTATTGCGTACTCATCGTCCTGTGGATAAGTGATGAGTCGGCACATTTTTAGTCATCGGCAAGGCTTAGAATTTCCTTACATCGCCTCGCGGTGGAGTTGCGATATCATTCTTTTCGTTGCGCACTCGTTGTGACGCGAGACTGGCAAGAATCCATCCACTCCCGAGGAGTAACGCACGATGAGCGGGCAGCATTTCTTCATGAAACTAATCCCACCGCGACCGACTTTTGCTCAAGATATGACGACCGAAGAACGAGCAGTGATGCAGCAGCATGCGAAGTATGTCGGTGAGGCTTTCGACAAGGGCACGGTTCTCATCTATGGACCGGTAATGGCGGCCGCTGGAGCGTTCGGTATGGCCGTGCTGGAGATGGCTGATGCTGCAGAAGTTCAAAAATTCGGCGATGAGGACCCTTCAGTAAAGTCAGGTCTGAACACCTTCGAATTTTACCCGATGCACGTGGCCCAAGCGCGCGGCAAGACTTGAGCAATTAGAGTGCGCCCAGGTCTTTTCCCGCAGTCCGGGGGTTGTGTATAATCGCCCTGCGGCAGTGAGCGGGCGTCGTACAATGGCAGTATAGAAGCTTCCCAAGCTTCGGACACGGGTTCGATTCCCGTCGCCCGCTCCAACAATTTGCAAAATTCCTGTTGATTCGGCTGCCCTTACTCGCCCGCATTCCTGGATTTGCGCCCCGAAAGGTGGGGTTTTGCGCCCATTTTGCGCCCAAGTTTTCAATTCGCTGGCGCGATCGCTTGCGACTGCCAGTTGCGAGGGAAATCGGCGAGCAGTAAGGAGCAACCGAGATTAAGGGAATGACTCTGCCTATGAGGACCCCGCTCGACGAGGCCGGCCGAGGCGGCATTCGTCAAAGCGTGCCGAGACGAAAGCGTCGCTCGAAATTTCTCACTTATCGCGAGCGCATGTTGATCGAGTGCCTCTCGCAGGGAATGAGTGTCACGCGTGCGGCGCTCAAAGCCGGGTATTCAGACCAAAACCCCGGCCAATCCGGATATCAAGCGCTCAAGGCGATCCGAGAGAAAGCCCCGGAACTCCTGGACAGACATGGTTTGACCGACGAGGCGCTCATTGAAAAACATTTAAAACCGATGCTGAACGCAACGAGGACGGTATACGTTAAGCACAAAGGGAAGATTACGGACGAACGCGAAGTGATAGCATGGGTACCGTGCATCGCTTCTCTTGAGCTCGCTTTCAGAATCAGAGGAATGTACAAGAGCGAGCAGCAAAGAAAGGCACCGAACATCAAAACCGTCGTCATGAGCGCCGAAAATCGGTAACCGGTGCCTCCTCCGGACATCCGTGTGCCTGACCAACTGGGGAAATTCGTCGTCTCACAAAGCGTACAGGCGCGTGTATCATTGCCATGTCCCGGCTGACATTGAGGCTGTTTGTCTTGGCTTTGCGGTGCGCCGTGTCCTCCTTTTGGCGTTTTGCCTGCCTCAGCGCCCATCCGGCTGAAAGGAATCTCCTTCAATGCTGCTCACGAAACGGATCACCGGTTTTGCCCTTGGCGCTGCCCTCGCGGCATGTATGGCGCCTACCGCCAGAGCTCAATCGACCCCCGCGCCTGGCAAGTCCGGCCAGCCTGCGGACAATGCCGAACACATACGGCGAATTGAGGAGAACGCCGCAGTCATTTCTCAGGGCGAAAACAAGTCCCTGATTAAGCTTTCTCTTCAAGATTTGATGGAGGAGTTCAAAATTCCCGGCCTCAGCATCGCGGTCATCGACAACTTCCAAGTCATCTGGGCTAAGGGCTATGGCGTGATCGGGGCTGACTCCAAAGCGCCCGTCACACCCAAAACGCTTTTCCAGGCGGGCTCGATCAGCAAGCCGGTCACGGCCACGGCAGCTCTCTACATGGTGGAGCAGGGCAAGCTCGCCTTGGACGAGAACGTGAACGACAAACTCAAGACCTGGAAAGTGCCAGACGATGAGTTCACGCAAACGGAAAAGGTGACGCTGCGGCGCTTGATGTCGCATACCGGGGGCCTCACCGTTCACGGCTTCCCTGGTTATGACGTCGACGCTCCGCTTCCGGCACTCGTTCAGGTCCTCAACGGCGAGAAACCCGCCAACACCGCTCCAGTTCGCGTGGATTTCATACCCGGTACAAAATTTCGCTATTCGGGTGGCGGCGTCACGGTCGAGCAACTGCTGATGATGGATGTGAGTGGCAAGCCGTTTCCAGTTCTGCTTCGCGAAGCAGTGCTCGATAAAATCGGCATGGCCGATAGCAGCTACGAACAACCGCTCCCTCCAACTCGCGCTGCCGCAACTGCCATAGGAACCTATGGGGATGGGAAGTCCGTGCATGGGAAATGGCACATCTATCCGGAAATGGCCGCCGCCGGCCTCTGGACAACCCCCACAGACCTCGCCCACTTCGCCATCGAGATCGCCCTTTCGAAAAATGGCAAGTCGAACCATATCTTGTCCCAGAAAATGACTAACGAAATGCTCACCCCTGTTCTGGAAGACGCTGGGCTCGGCTTCTTCCTCGACAAGCAGAATCCCGGGCAGTTTGGCCACAACGGGGCGGATGAAGGTTTTCAGGCGCTGCTTACCATGAACCTTGAGACCGGCAAGGGCATCGTCATTATGGCCAATTCCGATAACGGTATTTCCGTGGGCGGTCAATTACTCCGTAGCGTCGCCAGGGAATATAGTTGGAATTACAAGCTCGGAGATGACGTAACGGTGGAGCTGTATCTAGTCGCTTTCGCGAAGGGCTCATCAGCGGCGCTCGAACGCTACGACGAGATTAAGAAAGCGAACTCCCCAGACCACAAAATAGATGAAGAGATTCTGAACTCCCTGGGCTATAGGCTCCTCTCCGCCGGCAAAACCTCCGAGGCCATAACCGTTTTACAGAGAAATGCGCAGGAATACCCGCGATCCGGAAACGTGTACGACAGCCTCGGCGAAGCGTACATGAAAGCCGGCGAGAAGGAATTGGCGATCCAGAACTACGAAAAATCATTGCAACTCGATCCAAAAAACATGAACGCCGTTGAGATGCTCAAGAAGCTGAAAGAAATGAAGTGACTACGTGTGGGCGCTGGCGAATGCCAACTCCTGATAAACGCTGATGCCATAACGACATCGGCCTCACAACGGCCCGAGTAAACTGTTCGGTGTTCGCCCTAACAGTGCTCGGACCGAAGGAGGCCGAGATGAGAATTATAGGATGTGATCTGCATGCTCGCCAGCAAGCAGTGGCAATGCTGGACACCAACACGGGGGAGCTCATGGAAATAACTCTGACGCACGAAGGCAACAACGTGCGGGAGTTTTATTCCAAGCTTCCACGCCCGGTGCGTGTGGGGATCGAAGCCACGGGATCGATGCAGTGGTTCGTGAACCTCATGGAAGAACTGGGAATCGAATGCCTGGTCGGCCATCCGGCACAGATTCGGGCAGCCGAGCCACGGAAGCAGAAACATGATCGGCGTGATGCGGATTTGATTCTGAAGGTGCTGGTAGAAAACCGCTTTCCGGCGATCTGGCTGCCTTCGAAGGAGCTACAAGATTTACGGGCCTTGTTACGGCATCGTCATCAGTGGGTACGCATGCGGACGCGAATACAGAATGCGCTGCAGTCGATAGCGTTGGCGAATGGTTTACGACGAGGACCCTGGCTGTGGAGCCATGACGGACAAAACACGATAGCCTCATTGCCGTTGGCGCCACATACCGCATATCGACGGAACGAATTGCAGGCGTTGTACGCGAAGTTCGAGGCGGAGATCGAGAAGTTAAATCAGCGAGTTGAGGAGCAAGCTTGTAAACGAGCAGGAGCACGGTTGCTGATGACCCACCCTGGAGTGGGGCCTGTCACGGCATTGGCGACGGACGTGTTCCTGGGCGATCCAGCACGATTTGCTGACAGTAAGGCTCTGGCTAGTTATGTAGGGATGATCCCGCGTGAATATTCCAGCGGAGGGCGGCAACGGCTCGGTGGACTGACGAAACAAGGCAATCCGCTGTTGCGGTTTCTCTGGGGTGAAGCGGGGGCGCATGCCGTACGTCGGGATCCGGAGTTGCAACGCTTTTATCGCCGCAAATTAGCCCAGAAAGGTTTCGGCCAGGCGAGCGTGGCCGCGGCTCGCAAACTCGGGATCCGACTGTGGATCATGTTGCGGGATCCGATTGAATACAACGAGTTCTGCCGTCGTGGGCAGAAGCAGCAGAAGAGCAGTGATGCCTGTGCGGGGATGCCAGAAAAGCGCTATGGTGCGAAAAGTGACCGGCACGCTGATTAGGCTACCCGCCTCCCTTGAACAAGAGGGAGTTCGAATAAGTTCGAATCAGTGCTGTCCCATTAAAAGTCGAACAGATTCAATTGCATGCAGGACTCGTCGTCCGGGAACTCGTCGCTGAAGTTGGAAAACCCTTCTAAAATGGGGGTTTTCTCGAAAGCGGTCACGCTGAGAATCTGCAAGATTTTGTAGAGGCTCAACTCCAGCCCCAGTTGCTTTTTGACAATCGCCACCAGCATGTAAACGCAGACGGCCACCCAGACTTGAGTCTTCACCGCGTTCTCGCTGGTGCCATAGAACGCCTTGATGCGCAGGTGCTGTTTGATCCAGCGGAAGAACAATTCCACCTGCCAGCGTGCCCGGTACAGTTGGGCGATGGTCAAAGCGGAGAGAAGAAAATTGTTGGTCAGGAAGGTGAGTCGTAAGTCCTTCTCGACATCGAAATAGTGGATGCGCCGCAAGGGATCGGGATAGCGCTTGGCAGTGCGAACTCCGGTCAACAGAATGGTTTGGTCGCAACGCAGTCCGTCGGATCGTTCGACAGGGCGCGAATAGCGACGGTAGAACTGCAGATCTTTCCTGGCGCGCGTGATGAAGAAGGCGCAAGCTTGGGTAAAGATATACAGGCGAGCAAAGTCCACATAACCGCGATCGAGCAAGTAAAACGACCCGGCTTCGAGAAGCAACTGGTCCAGAAGGTTGACGTCGTTGACTTGGCCCCCCGTCACATAAACATTGGTCGGAATGCTGCCTCGCAGGTCCAGCAGGGTGTGCAGTTTCACGGCACTCTTGTGGCGGCGGAATTTTCCCCACGGAAAAAGCGCCAGGCATAAATCGATGGTTGTGGCGTCGAAGGCATACACGGTCTCGGACAACTCTACTCCGAAAGGTTCGTCGCGATAGAGATCGCGGGCGGTGGCAATCAGGATCTGAGCGAAATCGGCATAGATGCGCCAGTCGCGATGCTCGTTGGCGTGTGCCAAGGTATTGCGAGAAACTTGGCCCCGGAAGCCCATGTGATAAAGCTTGGGTTGCTGGGCACGCAGACAGGCTTCGATATCGCGGAGACTTTCGCGATAAGTGAGTTGCGCGAAGGCCAAGCAAAGGAACTGATCCCAGCAGGAGAATTCTTTGACGTAGCGATTGCCCTGGTAGCGATCGACGCAAATCTGAAACTGGTAAGTCGGGAGGAAGTTCACGAGCTGAGAGAAGACGGTTCGGCCAAGATTCATCCACTGCCTCCAGAACAAGCGAGGAAGCAGTAACATGAGGCCAAACGAGAAGCAAAAAATTGAAATCGAAAAACTTCACTGGGACCCTTTACCTCCACTCATTCAAGCAGTTACAGCGGACTACTCAGACTTTCTTGGGACAGCACTGAGTTCGAATAACTCATCATGGTCGATGGTGATCGAAGAGATGTTGGGTGGGCAACACTGACTTGATGAACATAAACGGGCTGGGCAGGTTAGGGTGACACAGATGAATAGAACAGGAAGCAAAAGACGCAGTTCGTGCGTTGACGAAGAAGTGCGCTCAAATTCAGTGATAAGGAAAATAAAAACACTCTTGACACGGCCGGCGTCGTTAGAGATAGCGCTTTACCGGATGCGCGTTCTCGGTGAGGAGAGAACGGAGACGGGGAGTTCTGCGCGCGTCCGGTAAAGCCGTTTGGACGTGGCCGCCCGTGGTTGCGGTGGACGCGGGCGCTACGCAAATTCAATCGTGGGAAGGAGCGGCGTTAAGCTGTGCCGAGACTGTGCTGCAGGGCACGACACATGACAGCGTGCGCGCGGGAATTGGCTACGGCGAAAAAGTATCGCGAAGACTGTGGTCGAAGAAGCTGGAAGAAGGGATCGGTTTGACGGCGAGGCACAGAGATACGGAGCGCCCGGAAGGACGCAGAGTTTTCGAGTTGGAGAGAGTAGTCTCATGCCGCAACGGTGACCAACGGCGGAGAGCGGAGTTGGATTTCGGCAGCCGTCAGCCGCTCGACGACCTTCATTGGGCCGCCACACTTGGGACAGCGCCAAAGACCAAGCTCGACTTCAGTGGAAGCAACGTGTTGTCCAGCTTGCGGCTCTTGGGCTGAGCCCAGCAACTGAAAGCAGAGCGGCAGAAGCGTGGTGCGCCGCCGGTTGGCCAGAAAGCCGAAATGCCGGATGCGCACGAAGCCTTGCGGAAGGATGTGCAGTAAGAAGCGACCCAGAAATTCGTCGAGCGAATAGCTTCGGTGGGGTTTGCTCTGTCCTGCCTCAGCTGGAAATGGAGAAAGCGTTCATCCGTTAAGATAACGGAGCGAACACATGAAAAAGCAACGGAAGCACTACACGCCGGAAGAGAAAGTGGCCATTCTGAGGAGGCATTTGGTGGAAGCGGTACCGATCTCGGATCTGTGTGACGAGCTGGGGCTCCAGCCAACCGTGTTCTACCGCTGGCAGAAGGAGTTCTTCGAGAACGGAGCCGCGGCTTTTCAGCAGCGAGGACGGACCAACCATCAGGCCGAACAGGAACGCATCGCCCATCTGGAAAGGAAGATCCAGACGAAGGATGAGGTTTTGGCCGAACTGATGGCGGAACATGTTGCCCTAAAAAAAAGAGTTGGGGAACTCTGACCCGGGTCTGGGTTCCGCATGATACGCGGGACCAGATCGTGGATTTCGTCCGGCGCTGGTCTGAAAAGACTGAGATTGGCGCCGGGCGGTTCATTGGGTGGCTCGACATCACGGCCAGCAAGTTCTACGGCTGGCGCGAGCGGTACGGCAAGGTGAATGAGCATAACGGCTGGGTTCCCCGGGACTTTTGGCTGGATGATTGGGAAAAGCAGGCGATTATAGCGTTCCATCTGAAGAATCCGTTGGAGGGCTACCGACGGCTGACGTTCATGATGCTGGACGCAGACATAGTGGCGGTGAGTCCGGCCAGCGTGTGGCGGGTGCTGAGTCGAGCAGGACTGCTGCGGAAGTGGAACGGGAAGCCGTCGAAGAAAGGGACCGGCTTTGAACAACCGCCGCAGCCGCACCAGCATTGGCATATCGATGTTTCCTACCTGAATGTTTGTGCGACGTTCTACTACCTGTGCAGCATCCTGGACGGCTACAGTCGTTTCCTGGTTCATTGGGATCTGCGGGAGTCGATGACCGAGGCCGACATCGAGATCATTCTGGAACGGGCCAAAGAGCGGTACCCGCGTGTTAAACCGCGGATCATTTCCGACAATGGACCCCAGTTCATCGCCAAGGACTTCAAGGAGTTCATTCGGATCTCGGGCATGACGCACGTCAGGACTTCACCGTATTACCCTCAATCAAACGGCAAAATCGAACGTTGGCACAAATCACTCAAAGGGGAGTGCATTCGCCTTGGCACGGCTCTGTCGCTGGAAGATGCGCGGCGTCTGGTTAAGGGTTACGTCGAGCATTACAACAACGTTCGTCTAAACAGCGCCATCGGCTACATCACGCCAAAGGACATGCTCGCCGGGCATCAGCAGGAGATTCAGGCCGAGCGGGATCGAAAGTTGGAAGCGGCGAGGGAACACCGGAAGAATTGCCGCCAGCGGGCCGCGTGACGGATGAAACGGATTACTTGCGGTTGGCCGACCACTCGCTCGGAGTATGCCCGATCACGCGAACGCCGTTGGGCGACACCTCGCGCTTGATGGCGCGCGGCGGATTCTGGGGTTTGCGCATGCCTACTCATCATGGTAGCGCGTCCGCGCCGAGCCAAAGGTTGAAGGTGCTCAGCTCTGCGCGCCCGGCGGCCTTCAGATACAGGAACAACTGCATGCGATAAGCGGCGTAATGAGACAGCACGAGCAGAACCAGCATCGACCCGCGGCTGGCCTTGTTCCCGAACATTTCGATTTGCGCGCGAAGATCGGCGTCGGAGCAGGGGCTCAACAATTCCTCGATCAACGCGCGCTGCCGCCCGATTGCCTCGGTGATTTGCGCGAGGTTCATGGCTTTTGCCGTGGCCTCTCCGGCCTGCCAGGCCGTCTGAAAGCCGTCGAGGCTGAAGCTGTCCGCCAACGCGGCGCGCATGTGGACCTCCGGCATGAACACCAGGTACTGGAGCAGTTCCAGCAAGCTGCGCTGCTTGGGCGACAGACGGTAATCGAGTGTGGCCGGATCGACCTTCGAAATCAGGTGGAGCAGAATGCGTACCTCGTTCTGAAGCGCGTGGATGAGTTCGTCTTTAGTCAGGATCACGAAGCCGACGTTACCATGAAAAGCGTGAAGCGTAGGAAGTTTAAGATGACGGGCTACCCGGACTGCGACCTGAAAGCTGTTGGAATGATTGTCTGGCAAGGAGGAAATCGATCAGACTGTGCGTCCCATCGCACATAGCCTACGAGGTTGGAGCGGCGAGGCAACAGACCGTTCGAAGCCCTCGGACAATGGACCCACATTCGCAAGAGTGGCACCGAAACCGTGAGGCCACGGTGTATCTGCCAGCATAAGGTGGAGAGGGGCTAGGCTTGATAGCAGGGTCAGGATACACAAATGTTCGTAAGCGTCGTTAGCCCGAGAGAGCCTAATATGCTGCGGGGCTCTTTTTGCAGTGAGCACCGAGGCTTCCGGGTTCTCGGTCATGGGTAAACAACACTGTCGGCGCATAGAACAGACCTAACCTATCGCGTCATTCCCACGGAACAGGGTAAATCCACATCGCTCCCCGCAAGGGGAAAGTTCATCGCAAGATGGACCGATGGCGGTGCGGATAACAGATGAGGGAGAAAGCGAACGCCACTTTGTAATGGAGTGGATATCGGTTGCGTCAGCATCATCGACAACATCACCGGACGCGAAAGCGGGCTGACTTCCCTTTATGGTGCTTCACACGAGAGAACTTGACTAATCGGCTCATGAGGCAAAGCAGATGACGACGGCGCAAGCTGTTGGTGCGGTCTCACGCGAAGCGGCGGAATGGTACGCCATCGACTGGCAGGCCATCACGTGGAAACCACCAGCACTGGAGCAGGCGCAATAATCTTTCAACAAACTTGCTAGCGTTGGCGCGGTGTGTGGGCAGGTAGTTATGGGTATCCAATGGTGTTTGTTGGGTGGAGGACGTGAAGATAGGCGAGCACAGCCTGGCCAGGCGGGACAATGCGGCAAATGCGCGAAGAACTTCGCGCTTGCCGGCATCCTTGAAAACTTCTTACACCTCGGCTCTGTCTTCGCCATCGGGTGCACTCTAACGCGTGGCTTGGATGGAGGCGATGTTTCCGCGTAGCGGCCGCAATTCTGACCACCAGTTCAATTCTTGCCCGGTACACGATTGACGGGCACCACACGTTCTCGGCCGGCCAGAATTGCCGCCACAACCTATCGTCTACCGTCGGAGGGTGCGGAACGTTCTGGCTTAAATGATTGCCACTCGCGGATTTGTTCAGACACCTCGCTCTTCTCACGGTCGTCTGTCGCATTTTCCCACCGACGCCGCAGCTCTTCGAGTCGGGCATCCACAAATCCAGCTCGTCCTGATTTGCGTTCTGGTTTGTCGCGGTTACCGTAACCCATTTTCAGGTTGCTCCTCTTTTAATTTGAGAATATCGCTACTGATCCTACAGATGTCAAAACCGGCGTTTCGCCCGCTCGTGCCTGCGGCATCCATGTTCTTCCCAATGCTGTTCTAAGTGTCGACAGGCCGCGCGAGATTTCGAGCGCTTCTCGTCCACGACCTTCTTGGCTTCCGCAAAATCCTCATGCTGTCCCGCAAGCATGGACAAGTTGTCAGCCGCCTCGAAGTGCTCGTGCGCGGCTTCAGCAAACTTTTCAAACAGACTGTCGGCGATCGGATATGGCACGTCGGATATGATAGCAGGGAGATGACTGTGCCTTAGGAGCTTCGAAAATGCCAGAGGAAGAGTGGATCAAAACACTCGAGGACGGCAGGAAAGTGAAATTCACCTACCTGCAACTCCTGGAAGTCGGGGCGTTTATCACCGCGCAGATTTCGGGCAATGAGGTCGTCTATTCGGTCGTATTGACCAAAGCAAGCAACCCGCTGAGCCGTGATGATGTTGAAAGCCATTTCAAAGGCGAACTGTCAAAGAAGTAGAGCACACATAGGCGCGAGTCTACGTGGGCGCCCTGACCCGCACTGCGCAAGCCTTTCGGAAAGCTGTTCTAGTTCTCAGAGATGGATGCCGGCTGCGTTCCAAAAACCCTTTCCCGAATTTTGGAACATCCTGGGGAAGAGCGGTACAGCGTTCCGACCCCAACCCTCAGCTGCTTGGCAATGGCCCGCCAGCCGACTCCCTGTGCGCGTAGCGCGGCAATCCGCTTGGCATCCAAGGCCTTCGGCGGACGGCCGAGGCGTTTTCCTTTGGCGCGCGCGTTTCGAAGGCCAGCCTTCACCCGTTCGACGATCAACGACCGCTCAAGCTCCGCAACGGCGCCGAGCACCGTGAATACCAGCTTGCCAGCCGGGGTGGCCGTGTCGATCGCCTCGCTGAGTGAAACGAAATTGATCCCAAGCGAGCCAAACGTTTCGAGCGCGCGTAGTAGGTGCGACACCGATCGGGCAGAGCGGTCGAATCGCCAGCAGGCAACGACATCGAATCGGCGCCGGTGAGCATAGGTCATGAGGCGGTCAAGTTGCGGGCGTTTCTCTTTTGTTCCAGAAGATCCCGACGTCCACGTACTCGCCTGTGAGCTCCCAGCCGCGACGCTGGCAGTACTCACGCAGCTCACGAAGCTGAACCTCGGGATCCTGGCCATTGTTCGCTGTGCTGACTCGCGCGTAGAGTGCAGCTCTCATGACTTCGCCACCTTCGGCGCGACGAAGCGGTAAAGGCCGCCAAACATCGTGAACGACACCGACAGACGCAGCGGCACCGCCGCTCCCGAGATCAGGGCCAGTTTTCCGGACCAGCCGCCCTGGTACCAGTGGACGTCAAGCGAATCGGCGACTACGGTCCAGCCGGAATTCAGAGCCCCGAAAAAATGCTTCGGCAGTTGTGGATCCGGCTGTGCGTCTGATGTTTGAGAAAATTTTGCGGGGACGGATTGCGGGAACGAAACAACGTGCGATAACTTCTGAACAGCCATGTCAGCCTCCTATCAGGTTGATTTGGTCAGGGGCGTGTCCGGTCTGAACACCGGGCGCGTCCCGTTTTTGTTTTCTACCTCTTCGACCTCCGGGGAATCTTTTTCAGCTTATTCACCTGCGACTGATTCCAAACGCGCGTCGTACCGACTAGCTTTGGCGGCTCAACTTTTCCCTCGGCGATCCACGTTTGAAGCGTTTGCCGCGAGACGCCAATCGCTTTAGCTGCCTGTCCGGTTGTGTAGAATTTGTCGGCCATCCACGGTCTTATATCCCAGCTTGACAGCGCTGTCAAGTGGATTTAGGATGTGCCATTCAAAGCGGAGGCGCACCATGGCTATAGAGATGCACTATTTGATTTTGGATTCCAGCATGCCGGAACCCTACGGCAAGTTTATTTGGTCCACGATCATCGGAAATGCCACTCCGTTTTCCTCTCTGGCTGAAGCGGACGCCGCGAGGGAGCTTGTACGAGGTGCGACTGGCGTGACCGAACTTGATGGCAAGTGGTACGTCGTCAAGGAATACGCGACCTAGGGACAAAGTAGGATGCGTCTGTGAAACGGAAGCGCCAGGGTGCGAAGGGCCAGGAGGGCCGATGGCGATGCACCATCGCGGACGTGAAGAAAGCGCACTGGATGCTCTACACGGATCCCCAGAAATTCGAGCGGTCCGAGCGGCTCAAATGGATCGTCGCTACGTTCGAGCAGCTCTTGGCCGAGAGCGAACAGCGGGAACACAGCGATGAAGGCGAAATGCCAGCAGCCAGCAGCGTGCCACGTGCCAGCTAAATGCATGACCGGCAAACCGACGCTCATCGACGAGAAATCTGGATTTCTCTGTGATGTTGGAAGCAACAACGAAACACTTTGGGAGCAGGGCATCATCAGCCTTTATCTCTGTCACGCCCACGCTGTGTTGCAAGGGTACGTCTGGTGAGTCCGGCAAGTAGAATTTAGGATGCACTTGTGGAACTAGCGGAAGGAGCCTGTATGGGCATTCACAATCCGACATCGCGAGCATGGGAGCAACTTTTGTCGCTGACCGATCTCCCGGCTGACGATCTTGAAAAATATGGAATTGCGGGATCATATGCGCCGAGCCCCGTAGAACGACACCTCTCCGGCGCACAAGGGTACAGTCTTGTGCTCAAAATGGAGGACAACGATATTTCTGCATCAATCGTGAACGAATCGGTTCCGGAGGGCAAGCTGCCACGCAAGCGCCTGTTCACAGTTAAGGGCGATGCTGATCATCCGGTTCTCGTTGAAATCCGCGGTAACAGTCGGACAGCGAGTGAAGTGTTTGATGAGCTGACTTTTTGGCTTCGCAATGTTGCATCCAAGAACGTGCTTTGACTGAGCGTGGCGAATTCGGCAGGTTGTGTCCCGGTGTAAGGGCGCCTGTTGTTTCAGTGGATTGCTGACAGCGAAAGATGGGCAGGGTTTTTGCCCCGGAAGAATAAAAGCCCCGGTTCGCGGCCGGGGCTCGAAAGGTTGGTTTGTGTGAATCGAAAATACGATACACCACGTCAGAAGCCCATCGCAACCCGTCTTGCCTGTCGCGGTCTGTCCTGAAAACCGGGAATACCCACGGGAGGTGGCGGTGGACGTTGCGAATTTTGATCGACGTTTGTATGAAATGATGCTTCGGGAACCCTCGCGTCGCATGCAGACCGAGACCCGAGCAGGATGGCGTCGGCTCGGCTATGATCAGCGAAAGTTGGGCCAACCTAAAGGGACAGGATTCTATGCAGGGCTAGTAGACGGCGCTCTCTCCGTACTCCAAGAATACTTAAAAGACGTGGATCGAATCTGCCGGGAGGTGTGGCAGGCACAGGGCGGGACTGTAACTTCAGAGTTTGTTCGCGCGGTAGTGCGAGACTACGCGGTTTTCACAGCGATCGCGGCACGCTGCGGGGCCATCCGTTGGGATATTGAGCTAATCGGCCGGCGGACGCGGTTCAGCCAAATGACTCCGGTCCTTCGTCACTTGGCGCGGGAGAAGGAACATCTCCAAAGCACACTGTCTAATCGTTACGAGATAGAAGCTCGCGAAATTGAATTGAAGAATGCTCATCGCGTCCCTCAAGCCCCGCCGCCAGCAACGGAGTTGGGACGGTTGCGTTCCTCCGGAACTGGCCCGTTCACTCACTCTGATGACTATCGCACCGTCACCGTTCGCGGCGGGACGCACCAGCTAACTTCGCAACAAGCCCAGATGATCGAGATTCTCCATGCGGCCCACAAGAACGGAAACCCCTATGTCTCCGTTGCTCTCATCCAAGAGCGGCTCGAAAAGAGGAGCAGCCGGTGGCAGGATACCTGGAAGACGAATAGGAAAGCGCGGGTCGCACTCATTCAGGTCGGCGAACGTAAAGGAACACTCCATCTGAAGCTCTAGCCGCATGAATTAGACCTTTTCCACGTAAATACCCACCCTACGACACAGGGTACGACCCACCTTGGTGTGCGACTCTTGCACATCGACTTATGCGAAATCGCATGGTGCGCGATAGGGAGGCTCTGTGAAGAAGTTGCTTACCATAGCTGAAGCTGCTGAGGCACTAAACCTTCGAGTTTCCACCATCCGGGCCTGGCTTAGGCTTAAAAAACTTCCTCGAGTGAACTGCGGTCGAGCTATCCGAATCCCCGCTGACGCGATCGCGCAATTCATTGAGTGCAACACAATTCCAGCGTCCGAAGAGCGACTATGAGGACGTCGTCGTTCGATTTGCGCATCAGAGATCTGCATGACCTCCGCTTGAAGACACTCACTCGAAGCGGCACGGACAGTGAGTAACGCACTACATCCAATGGGGTTTTGGACTGGATTAAAAGCCAACGTCATAGATTGGAAGCACGTCCGAAAAATGGGAAAAGCGATCTGGCTCTTCGGCTATCTAACTACGCGGCAAACGGCGCTCAACAAAGCCGGGGAAGGTGTCGTCAACTACGGCCATCCTCTCACGCTCGATACTATTCGCTCCGATACCAAAGGTATCCCGATCCGCACGCTGAAACGCTGGATTGCCCGGCTCAAGCGAAACGGGTATATCAGGACGGAAACACACAGCAAGCTCGGCATTACGTTCTGGATACCCAAAGGCAAACACAAAACCAAACTTCGGAAAGTCGTTTCGAAACCGGAAGTGGCCCCTAATCAAGATCGTTCAGGGGCGGATGTGTCCCGGAATCCGAGCCATTCCGTGACAGAAGTGACCCCAAGTGTCGCTCAAGTTTTGCGGCAAATCATTGAGTTTCACTGCACTACGGCCAAAACGAAAAACCCTATTCCCAAAGGTTTTACTCCTACAAATCTTTCTAATCACAACAAAACTGCGGCGGCACAAAGCGCCGCCTCTCCAACTGCCCTTCTAGGGAATATCAAAGGCAAAGACGATCCCAACCCAAAACCAAGAGCAAGAGCAAGCAACCGCGATTTTGTGAAATGGCAAGAAAAGAAAGCGGCAACCGATCCGCCAGTCATTGAGTGGAAACGTCAACACGGTCTATGAACACCGCAGAGGGGAATGAACCGCGAACGTGACGAGCGCGACACAATTCGCTTTGCCGGACGCCGATGCGCCGTGTACGGTGCGCGACAGGGTAGCCGGACCAACGAGCAAAGAAGGTGGCTCGATGGCGAGGCGAAGACACCAATCAGGTCGTGTACTTGTTCGCGGAAAGAAACCGAACGAGGTTTTCGTTGGCAGATGGCGGGAGGACGTGATTCAAGGGGAACAGACAATCCGAGTGGAGCGTTCGATGGTGCTCGGCACAGTCGCCGAACTCAAAACAAAACGAATCGCTCAACGCCTACTTGACCCGATTCTCGCGCGAATCAACTCTTTCGACTACCGGCCGAGTAAGTTCATTTCAGTTGAAAAATTCGCAGATGCTTGGGAGGTTCAGGTGCTTACGCACCAGAAACCTTCGAGCGTGAAGGCTGCGCAGTATCATCTGAGAGCTTACATTCGAAAGCACCTGGGGAAGGTTCTTCTCCACGAACTCACGCCGCAAATCCAGCAAAACTTCGTGACCTTGCTCGCGCAAAAAGTCTCACGCAAAACCTGCCTCAACGTCTTGGGGACCCTCTCCTCGATGATGAGGACTGCGAAATCGTGGGGTTACTGCACGCAGCCAGTTATCACCAGCTCGCTCGCTTTGCCAGCGGACAAGATTCACAATGAACCGCGCTTTTTTACCGGAGAGCGAGCGCGCAATATCATCACGATCGCTTGTGACCCGTGGCGCACCATGTTCGCGATCGCCGCAATGACAGGGCTTCGCGTCGGAGAAGTTGTAGGCCTGCAAAAACAGGACCTCGATTTTTCGCGCCGCGTGATCCATGTGCAGCGCTCGGCATGGTACGGGCGGGTGCAAACCGTAAAGAGCAAGGCGAGCAACGCGCCGGTTGCGATGGCGGACGCCCTCGCAACCTTGCTCGGAGAATATCTGGCGACGTGGAAAGAAAACCCCGAGGGCTTTCTGTTTCTCAACCGCAACGGCCGGCCTTATGCGGCCAACAAGATTGAAAATCAAGCGTGCGGGGATGCACGCTTTCCGGCATTGCCACGCGAGTTTGTTGATGGACGTGGGAGCGAATCCGGCTGTCACAAGAGATCAGATGCGGCACTCGGATGCGCGAATCACTCTGGGGGTTTACGGGCACGTGATCGGCGATTCCCAGCGCGATGCAGTGGACAAAGTGGGTGAGATTCTGCGCCCAAATGCGCCCAAATCCGAGGAATCAGGTGAGTACATTCAATAACTTGCGGAACGTTGGACACGGGTTCGATTCCCGTCGCCCGCTCCATCAGAAGCAACAGCTGATACAACCTCTGGGCTTTTGCTTTCTTTCGGAACTACACTTCTGATTTCTGAGAGCTTCGCTACGCGCGTTTGGCGATGACGAAGTGCGTTACGTTGGGAGTGGCAACGCGTTCCGTGCAGTGATAGCCGAGCTTTGGTGCGTCGATGCCTTCTAGAAGATTTTCACCTGAACCGAGGAGGACCGGCGACATGGCTAAGTGCATCTCATCGATCAGTCCGGCGCGAAGGTATTGCCGGATGGTCGCGACCCCGCCGCCGAGCCTTACATCCTGACCGTTCGTTGCGTCAACGGCTCGTTTCAGCGCTGCGTGAATGCCATCGGTGACGAAGTGGAAAGTCGTGCCTCCGTTCATCTCGATTGATGCGCGCGCGTGACTGGTCAGCACGAAAACTGGAGTGTGGTAGGGCGGATTGTCGCCCCACCATCCCTTCCAGGCGTCATCGGGCCACGATCCTCGGATCGGGCCGAACATGTTTCGGCCGATGATCCACGCTCCGATATTGTCGAACCCGCGTGCGACGAAGTCGTCATCAATGCCCGTAGCACCGCCATCCTGGCCGTGCATCCGTCGAAAGGTAGGTGTTCCGAAGACCCATTCGTGCAGCGCCATGCCGCCGACACCAAGCGGATTGTTGAGATCCTGATTGGGACCAGCACCATAGCCATCGAGCGCAATCGAAAAACTGTGGACGCGAAGGCTGGACATGAATACTCCTCGTTGTGTGAGGTATAAATCGCCGTTGGGCCTTTGCTTGGGCGCCGCAGGGCCAAAATATTGGCAACCGTGAAGCTCTGCTTCATAGAATTTCTCTTATACCACGGCCTATCCAGCCCGATACGCTGCCTGCGAGGAGATACTTACCATCTCCTGAATGAAAGATTAGAATGGACGCCCCATGGGTAACGTATATGCAGGCACGTCAGGGTGGGCGTATGCGAGTTGGAAACCCGACTTCTATCCCGCGAAACTTGCGGCGGCGCGTTTTTTGAATCACTACGCGACGCGACTGAACTCGGTCGAAGTGAACTACAGCTTTCGGCGGATTCCGAGTGCCAGCTTGTTGCAACGCTGGGCCGATGCCACGCCGGACGGTTTTCAGTTCGCGATGAAGGCGCCTCAGGCGATCACTCATATCAAGCGGCTGCGCGACGCAGCTTCAACGATGGCGTATTTCATGGATTCGCTGGAACCGCTGCTAAAGGCGGAAAAGCTCGGGCCGGTTCTATTCCAACTGCCGGGAAATTTCAAATGCGATGTCGCGCGGCTGCGAGAGTTTCTGGCCCTGCGGCCGCGATGGTTGCGCCCAGCGTTCGAGTTTCGCGACGAATCATGGTTCGTCGAAGAAGTGTACGCGGCGCTGCGCGAGGCGGGAGTGGCACTTTGTTTGGCCGAGAGTGAGGACCTTGAAACGCCGCAGGTGCTAACGGCTGATTTCCATTATTTGCGGCTGCGAAAGCCGAGCTATTCGGCGAAAACCGTAACTGCGCGGGTACGCGAACTCGCTCGAAGCGGCGATGTTTATGTTTACTTGAAACATGAGGACACCCCGGAAGGGGCTGCCACCGCAGAGGCGGTTCTCAAGGCGTTTGCAAAGTGACCTTTCGTTGTTCTTTCCAGCGGCTAGGTAATCATCCTTCCAAGACAAGGATCCCTTCATGATTAACGAACGACGGTTGGCCTTGTGCTGTGTCGGTGCGCTCCTATGTACGGGCTTGGCATGGAGCGCTCGCGCTGTCGAGAGCCGACCGGCTGGGAACGACTCTAACGCGCAACAGGGCGAGCAGCACCAGGTATGCATCACGGTGGACGATTTGCCCGGCGCGTTGCCGGGAAACGATTTCGCATATGGAGATCTAAAGGGATTGCAAAAGATTAATCACGGCATTCCGGGCGTTCTAAAAGCGCATCACGCGTGGGCGATCGGGTTCGTCAACGAACGCAAGCTGCAGGTGCAAGGTGAGCGTGACGCACGGGCGGGATTATTGCAGACCTGGCTGGACGATGGGCTCACGCTCGGCAATCATACGTATTCACACCCGGATTTCAGCACTACGCCGCTGCAGCGATATGAGGATGAGACGGTTCGCGGCGAAGTCGTAACTGGCGCTCTGCTGAAGGCGGCCGGGCAAAAAGAGCAATACTTCCGGCACCCTTACCTCAATACTGGAATGTCGCTCGACGTGAAAACCGCGTTCGAGACTTTTCTGAAGGAGCGCGGTTACACCATCGCGCCGGTGACGATTGAGGACGCTGATTATGTGTTCAACGACGCCCTCGCGCACGCCACCGAGACGAAAGACAAGAAACTGGCGGCCAAAGCGAAGGAGGAATATCTCGAATATGTGGATACAGTGTTCAACTACGGCGAGAGCGAATCCGCGAAATTGTTTGGGCGCCAGATACCGCAGATCTTGCTGATCCACGACAACGAATTGAACATGGAATGTCTGGACGCGCTACTCACGAATCTAGAGAAGCGCGGATATAAATTCATTTCCCTTCAGCAGGCCATGAGCGATCCGGCGTATGCGACGCCCGATCGGTGGGTCGGCACTGGAGTGTTGTGGATGGAGCGATGGAAATTGGCGATGGGATTGAAACCCGAGCCTGAAAAAGGTCCCGATCCGCCCAAATGGGCTGAAGACATCTTTGATCAGATGCGGAAAGAGCGGCAGAAAGAATAGAACCCGAAAGCAGGTCCCTGCCCGCGGCAGGCGGGCCTCGCTGGGTGTGGGAAGGACAATTGTTGTTTGACGTGAGGCCCGGCGGCGCAGCGCTACCAGAGGGCGCTAAGCTAGCGCCTGGGGGATGGCTTTCTTCCAGCGGCCTTGTGCCTTCAGAATCAGTTCGACTACTTCGCGGACGGCGCCTTCGCCGCCCTTGGCCACGGTGACGTAGTGAGCGGCACGTTTTACTTCCACCACAGCGTTCGCGACGGCCACGCCTAGGCCCACTCGTTCTAAGATCGGCAGATCCGGCAGGTCATCGCCCACGTAGGCGACCTCTTCATCGGTGACACCCGCGCGCGTGAGGACGGCTTTGTACGATTCGAGCTTCTTCGGCTGCCCCTGAATTACGAATTCCATGGAGGCTTCGCGCGCGCGCCGGGCTGTGGCCGGAGAATCACGCCCGGTGATGAGACCCGTACGGATGCCCATGATGCTGGCGAGTTTGATGCCGGCGCCATCATGCGCGTGGAACATTTTCATTTCGGCAACGCTGCCGTCCGGGAACGTTTGCAGGCAGACGTAGCCGGGAGTCATGGTGCCGTCCACGTCCATGAGCAGAACGCGGATGGGTTTGGCGCGGCGCAGGACCGGCGCTGGAAATTTTATTTCGCGTATGGCCATTTCTCGAATCCCTTAGCGATGAACGTCCTAGAATAATTGCAATGTCCACAGATCGTGGACGTGCAGCACGCCCTCCAGCTTTCCCTCAGCATCTACGATGAGCACCGAGGTGATTTTCTTTTCCTCCATTACGCGCAGAGCGCTGGCAGCGAGTTCGCTGCGCGAAAGCGTGACGGGATTTTTCGTCATGCAATCGCCGGCGGTGAGATCCAGAACGTTTTCCGAACGCTTTTGCATCACGCGGCGCAGGTCGCCGTCGGTGATGATGCCCAGCAGCTTGCCATCGGCTTCGGTCACCGCGGTGAGGCCAAGGCCCTTGCGGCTCATCTCGTAAATCACGTCTGGCATTTTCGTCGTCGGCAGGACCCGTGGAGCGGCTTCGCCCGCGTGCATTAACGATTCGACCCGGCGCAATTTCTTGCCGAGACGTCCGCCCGGATGCAACGCGGCGAAATCTTCTTCCTTGAAGCCGCGCCGCTCGAGCAATGAAATCGCAAGCGCATCGCCCATAGCCATGGCCGCGGCCGTGGAAGCTGTGGGCGCAAGATTCAGCGAACAGGCCTCTTCTTTCACGGCTATATCGAGGACGATATTGCTCGCACTGCCGAGCGTGGAGCGCGGATTCGCAGTGAGCGTAATCAGATGAATGCCCAGGCGCTTCACGGACTCCACCAACTCGATCAGTTCCTCGGTTTCGCCGCTCGAGGAAATCGCTAGCAGCACGTCGTCGCCGGTCAACATGCCCAGGTCGCCGTGTAGCGCTTCGGAGGCATGCAGAAAAAGGGACGGAGTGCCGATGCTCGCAAAAGTGGCGGCAGTTTTCCGGCCGATCAGGCCCGATTTGCCGAGGCCCGTGACGACCACGCGGCCCTTACAGGCGTAGAGAAGTTCGACGGCGTTCTCGAAACGTTCATCGAGGCGGGCAATCAGGCCCGCGATCGCTTCGGATTCGATGCGTAGAACCCGTTTAGCGGTGGTGAGGCTCATCGAGCGTCCCACTCGCGCGCGAGGGCCGAGAGTCGCAGAACTTTTTGCAGTAGCGGACGAAGCTGGTCGAGAGGCAACGCATTGGCTCCATCCGAAAGCGCTTCCGATGGGTTATCGTGGACTTCCAGAAATAATCCGTCCAGACCCACGGCCGCTCCGGCGCGCGCCAGCGGCTCAATAAATTCCGGCTGACCGCCGCTGGAGTTCCCCGCCCCGCCGGGCAATTGCACAGAATGGGTCACGTCGAAAACAATGGGGTAGCCGAATTTGCGCATGATGGGAAAGGAGCGCATATCCACCACAAGATTTTGATAACCGAATGAACTGCCGCGCTCGGTGAGAATGATTTTTTCGTTTCCAGTGCTGGCGATTTTATTGGCGGCGTTGCCGATTTCCCAAGGCGAGAGAAACTGGCCCTTTTTTACGTTGACCACTCGGCCCGTACGGCCTGCGGCCAGCAACAGATCGGTTTGGCGGCAGAGAAAAGCGGGGATTTGCAGGATGTCGCACACTTCCCCTGCAGGACCTACCTGAGAAATGTCGTGGACGTCGGTCAGAACCGGCAGGCCTGTGCACTTTTTGATTTCGGCAAGAATGTGCAGGCCTTCTTCCAATTGCGGGCCACGAAAAGAATTGAGTGACGAGCGATTGGCTTTGTCATAAGAGGCTTTGAAGATGTACGGGATGCCGAGTTCGGAAGTGATCTCGCCGAGGCGCTCGGCCATGTTCATCGCGTGCGTTTCGCTTTCGATTACGCAGGGACCGGCGATCAGAAATAGCGGCGCGTCCGCGCCAAAGCGGATTTTTCCGGCTGAGAAATTTCGCGCTGAATTCATCTATGTGATTGCGCAGGATTCGCGACGCACCAGACTATGCGGGTTTGTAGTCGTTTTCAACTTTGAATTGCGGCACACGAATGACCTACCGCAGAGGGGCAGAGGAAACCGTTATGACGGGAAAATTCAGTCAGTTGCGGGATCGGCGGCGGCAACACGCGATTCTGACGATACACCTTGGCGGCGGCGATTTTCGACGCTGGCGCGGATGAACGCAGCGAATAGCGGATGGGGTGCCAGCGGTTTGGATTTGAATTCGGGATGGAATTGACAGCCCAGAAACCACGGGTGATCGGGAGCCTCCACAATTTCAACGTAGACGCCATCCGGCGTGCGTCCGGTGATGCGGAAACCAGCGCGCGTGAGCGTGTCTTCGTATTCGCAATTAAATTCATAGCGATGGCGATGACGCTCGGAAATTTCAAGCTGGCCGTAGGCCTTGTGCGCGAACGATCCCGGCTCAAGTTTGCATGGCCACGCGCCGAGCCGCATGGTGCCGCCCATTTCGTCCACTCCGAGCAGCTCGCGCAGTTTGTATATGACGCGATTGGGAGTGGAGGGATCGAACTCCGTGCTATCGGCGCGTTCGATGTGCGAAACCTGGCGTGCATATTCGATCGTGGCGCATTGCATGCCCAGGCAGATCCCGAAGAACGGAATCTTTTTCTCGCGGGCATAGGTGATGGCGTGAACCATCCCGGCAATGCCGCGCTTGCCGAAGCCTCCTGGAACCAAAATTCCGTCCACGTGACGTAACAGGCGTTCGGCGGTGGCGGGCGAATCAATTTCTTCAGCTTCGATCCATTCGATTACTACGCGCTGGCGATTCGCGAGTCCACCATGGCCTAGCGCTTCGCGCAAACTCTTGTAGGCGTCTTCGAGCTGCACATACTTGCCGACGACACCGATGCGCACTTCGCCAGCCGGATGCTCAAGCGTCTCCAGCATCGCGAGCCAGCGGCTTAGGTCGCGCGGCGGCGCTTCAAGGCGAAGCAGACGCAATATTTGCTCGTCCAGCCCTTCGGCTGCGAGTGTCATGGGCACTTCGTAAATGTTGCTGACGTCCGGAGCGGAAATGACGCAAGCCTCGGCGACGTTGCAGAAGAGCGCGATCTTGGCTTTCAGATCGGCACCAAGTTGGCGATCGCTGCGGCAAATCAAAACGTCCGGTTGAATTCCGATACTGAGGAGTTCCTTGACGCTGTGCTGGGTGGGCTTCGTCTTCAACTCGCCCGCCGTGGGAATGAACGGCACCAGCGTGAGGTGCACGAAAATCACGTTTTCAGGACCTAACTCGAGGCGCATCTGGCGAATCGCTTCCAAGAATGGTAATGATTCGATGTCGCCGACCGTGCCGCCAATTTCGACAAGTACAACGTCCACGCCCTCCGCTACTTTGCGGAATGCAGACTTGATTTCATCGGTAACGTGCGGAATTACCTGCACGGTCTTGCCGAGGTAATCCCCGCGGCGCTCTTTGGTAATAATGGATTCGTAGAAGCGGCCCGTGGTCCAGTTGTGATCGCGCGTCAGATGCGCGGAAGTGAAGCGTTCGTAGTGGCCGAGATCCAGATCGGTTTCGGCGCCGTCGTCGGTGACGAACACTTCTCCGTGTTGATACGGAGACATGGTGCCGGGATCAACATTCAAGTAGGGATCGCACTTCTGGAGGGTAACGCGAAGACCGCGGCTCTCCAGCAAACAGCCCATGGAAGCCGCCGCAACACCTTTTCCGAGAGAAGAAACCACGCCACCCGTCACAAAAATATATTTTGGGGCGGTCCGCAAGGTCCCTCTACTTCCTCCCGGAGAATCTGCGTACAAAACATTATGGTGGGAAATGCTGCAGGTGTCAAATTGCGATTTTCGATTGCGAAATTTATTTCTTACTTCTCAACCTGAGGAACGCCGCAAGGACGTAGAGAATCCCACTACTCAACTGCGATTCGTCAGGATTTTGTGTCGGCACTTAGGAGTTTTTCCACGCGCTCGATGTCGGCGGGCACGTCCACGCTAACCGCATCGTACTCGGCCTCAACCATATGAATGCGGAACCCATTCTCGAGCCAGCGCAATTGCTCGAGTTGCTCGACGCGTTCCAATTCGCCTGGGGGCAAGGTTGGGAATTCCAACAGCGCGGCGCGGCGATAGCCGTAGAGGCCAATGTGCTTCCAATGCTGCGCGGCAACGGTCGCGCCGGTATCGCGCACCCAAGGAATGGGCGCGCGTGAAAAATAGAGCGCGTTGTCGTCGAAGTCCTGAACGACTTTTACTACGTTCGGGTCCATGATCTCTTTTTGCTGCGTGATTGCGGAGCAAGGGGTGGCCAATTGTATGGATTCGTCTTCGGCCATGGCGGCGGCGACCGCGTCCAGTGTGCCAGGATTGATCAGCGGCTCGTCGCCCTGCACGTTGATGTAGATGTCCGCGGGCACGTGTGTCGCCACCTCTGCGACCCGGTCAGTACCAGTACGGTGATCGTGGCGAGTGAGTATCGCTTCCCCACCGAACTTCTCGACGGCGCTTTTGATCCTCTCATCTTCCGTGGCGACAATGATGCGGGTTGGCAGCTTGGCCCGGCGAACCCGCTCTACAACGTGCTGAATCATGGGCTTTCCCGCAATGGGCGCCAGCGGCTTGCCGGGAAACCGGCTGGAAGCGTGGCGCGCCGGAATTACCACCAGCACATTGGGAGCGTCGGATTTGGCCATCGACGTTGCTAACCTTTCGGCTACCGGCAAATCTTAACACGGAGGCGACGCCGCGTTGCTCGGGGCCAAATGTTCGGAAAGGTCGCGCTTGCTTTGAATCTGGCCGGTGATAGAATCGTCGCAAGCGGCCCGTCGAGCAAGCCCGGCGCTGGACGAGTCACGCGGCAGGGGTGGGGGCCAAGTTGAGACACCGCGCACCGCAGCCGGTTGCATACGGACCGTCGCCGCGAGTTTGCGCGTTTTTTATTTTCTGCGGCATTTTCCTGCTCGCTTCCCCGGCATGGTCGCAGGCTGAAGGCCCCACGAAGGTAGAGAATCCGCAAAAAATCGAGAAGGGCAAATACCTTAAAGCAGAAACCGATATCGCGTTGGTAAATGTGTCGGTCACGGATCCTTACGGGCGCCTGGTCACCGGCCTCGAGCAGGAAAATTTCCGCGTGTTCGAAGACAACGTGGAACAAGAGATCGTGCGCTTCTCCAGCGAAGACGTGCCGATTTCCATCGGCGTGATTTTCGACATGAGCGGCAGCATGGCGGACAAGATTGAAAAGTCGCGACTGGCGGCGGTGCAATTCTTCCGCACCGCGAATCCGCAAGATGAATTTTTCCTGATCAATTTCAACGATCGCGCGCAACTCGCGAGCTCGTTCACCGGAAGCGTGGAGGAGTTGCAAAATCATTTGATGTTTACTGCGGCGCGCGGAGAGACCGCGCTGCTGGACGGGATTTATCTAGGGCTGAGCGAGATGAAAGGAGCACACAACGCAAAGAAGGCGTTGCTCATCATATCGGACGGAGGCGATAATCATAGCCGGTACACGGAAACGGATATCCGCAAGTACGCCAGAGAAGCGGACGTCCAGATTTACGCCATCGGACTTTACGAGCCCGGAGGCGGTCCCACAACGGAAGAACAATTGGGGCCCGCATTACTTTCGGATTTGACGCAGATGACCGGCGGAAGAACGTTTGGTGTGGCTAGCCTGAAGGATATGCCGGACATCGCCACCAAAATCAGCATGGAGTTGCGCAATCAATATGTGGTTGGATACAGACCAAGCGATCACGCCCACGACGGAAAGTGGCGAAAAATCAAAGTCAAACTGCGCCCACCCAAGGGGCTGCCGCCCCTCACCGTCTATGCCAAGACCGGGTATTACGCGCCCGGCCACTAAGTATTTTCTACTGAATATTTTTCTGAGCATGCTGCTTGTGACTCTTGCGAGTTCGCTCGCGCACGCACAGAATCCCATCCCTGCGCCACCGCCACCACCGCCGCCCGCTGGCGCCAATGGGCAGCAGAATCCCCAGCCGGACCAGAACCATCGGCTGACGTCCACAGTGGATTTGGTGGTGCTGCACGCAACCGTGGTGGACGAAAAGGGGCAGTTCGTCACCGGCTTGAGTACCGACAATTTCCGGGTCTTTGAAGACAAGGTCGAGCAGAAAGTTTCCGTATTCTCCAAAGAAGACATCCCGGTCACCATGGGACTGGTGATTGATAATAGCGGCAGTATGCGCGAAAAACGTCCGCAAGTGAACGCTGCGGCGCTTTCCTTCGTGCGTACGAGCAACTCCGCCGACGAAGTTTTCGTCGTCAATTTCAACGACGAATATTACCTGGACCTCGATGAGGACTTCACCAGCAATACTCAGGAACTGCACGATGCGCTGGAGCGGATTGACACCCGCGGCAGCACGGCGCTCTATGACGCAATCATCGGCTCACTTGATCATTTGAAGAAGGGCCATAAAGATAAGCGAGTGCTTCTGGTGATCACCGACGGTGACGATGATGCCAGCCGCAAAGATTTTTCCTACACGGTGAAAGCCGCGGTGGAATCGAACGCCGTGATTTACGCGATCGGTGTTTTCAGCGACGACGATCGCAAGAACAACAAGAAGATGATTCGCAAGTCGAAGAAGGAACTTACTACTCTTGCGGAATCCACCGGCGGGCTGGCGTACTTTCCGGACCGGCTCGAAGATGTTGACCCGGTTTGCGTGCAGGTGGCGCACGATATCCGCAATCAGTACACGCTGGGCTACTACCCGACGAATACTGCAAAGGACGGAACTTTCCGCACTGTGAAAGTTGATTTGATCCCTCCGAAGGGCCGCGGCAAACTCACTGTTAGAACCCGCACTGGCTACTACGCGCAGAAGGCCTCGCAGAGCGACTAACACTTGTTGGCGGCTGGCCCCGCGGTTTCTAATTCGCTAGGAGATTGAGGCGAGAAAACTGGTGCCGTGAGGAATTTTGCCGCCGAAGTTTTCGGCCACAGTTTGGCCCATATCGGCTAGCGTCGCGCGAGTTCCTAAATTTACGCCGCGGCGGGCTGCGGGCCCGCTTGCCAGGATCGGGACATACTCGCGAGAGTGGTCTGTGGTGGGATTGACTGGGTCGGGATCACATCCGTGATCGGCGGTGATTAGCAGTAAATCCGTCGGACCGAGAGCATCGAGGAACGGACCGAGCAAGCTGTCAAATTCCTCGAGAGAACGCGCGAAGCCTTCCACGTCCTTCCGGTGACCATAGAGCATGTCAAAATCCACCAGATTCGCGAAGATCAGGCCTTTTGGCCGCGCCGAAAGCGCCTCGGTCAGCTTCTTCATTCCATCCGCGTTGTTTTTTGTTGTGACGTAATTTTCTACGCCGCGGCCGTTGTAGATGTCGTGAATCTTACCCACACCGAATACGGGCACTTTGTGATCGGCTAGTACGTCCAGGAGCATCGGGCGCGGCGGTTCGACGGCGTAATCATGGCGTCGCTCGGTGCGCTGGAAGTTTCCGGGCGCCCCCGCGAACGGCCGCGCAATCACGCGACCTACGCGATTTGGCCCGTCTAGCAGCTTTCGCGAGATTTCGCACATGCGATAGAGCTCCGGCACGGGAATCACATCCTCGTGTGCGGCGATTTGAAATACGCTGTCACCGGAGGTGTACACAATCGGAAATCCGGTGCGCTCGTGTTCTTCACCGAGTTCTTTCAGGATTTCAGTGCCGGATGCGGGCTTATTGCCCAACGTGCGTCGGCCAATTTGACGTTCGAATTCTGCGATCAACGATTTCGGAAAGCCGTGCGGATAGACCGGGAAAGCTTGATCGAGCCAGATGCCGGCCATTTCCCAGTGGCCTGTAGTCGTGTCCTTTCCCGGAGAATGGGTCGCGCCCTTGCCGAAATTTCCGGACGGCTTGAGCGGCGGCGACAGGTGATCGAGAGGCTTGATATTTGCGAGACCGAGACCGGTCAGGCACGGAAGCCTCAGCGGGCGCGAGCGCGCAATGTGTCCGAGCGTGTCGCGGCCAACGTCTCCGTAATCGGCTGCGTCTGGAAGTTCGCCGATGCCCACGCTATCGAGGACAATCCAGATTACTCGCTCAAATCGCGCGCTTCCCTGCTTCACCGATCTCTCCTTCATATTTCACGTTCGTCGCGGCATTGAAAGTATACGAGAGTGCCAGCTCACTTTTTAGCTTGGACGGCTTCGTCATAAGCGGCTTTAGCGATACGGGCGATGACTGCTTCGCGAGCGTCGTCGCCGGCTCTGGAATCGGTGACGAAAATCGCGATCGCCAGGCGGCGCCCATCGGGCAAAGTGATCAGGCCGATGTCGTTCGTGGCGAAAGTCACGCCTTCCCGGGTCCCCGAACTGCCTGTCTTGTGCATCACGATCGTTCCGGAGGGCAGCATGCCCTTAATCCGAAGAGCCCCGTTGGGTGTTTCCTGCATCCATTGCAACAACATTCGCGTGTGTTCGGGCGTAAGAGGAGAATTGTCGCTGATGCGTCGCAACAATTGAACGGCGCCTGAGGGTTCGAACCAGTCGCGATATTGGGCTGCGACGTCGCGAGCCAGGCCGTCCTCGCCGTCCTCCAAATGAAATCCTGATACGCCGATTGAATCCATGTAGCTGTTTACGATAGCGGGACCGCCGATTGTGCGCAGAACGATGTCTGCGGCGACGTTATCGCTTTGAGAGACGGCTAAACCTAGGAGCTCCCGCAAAGGGACATTTACGTTCGCTTCTGGGTACTTATCCTGAAGTGGGCTGTGGGTGTGCGGGAGGATGCGGTCGCTCGGGAGAAATCGGGTGGACTGATCGAGGGAGAGCTTCCCTTGTTCGATCAAATGTAGCGCAGTGACCGCGAGCGGGAATTTGAAGACCGACTGCATGGGTGGACGCGCGTGAGGGTCCAGATCGCAGTTCCATGACGACTCCGGCAGCGAGCATGCGACCGAGACTCTGCCACGAGCGTCGGCTGCGATGCCCTGAATCTGGCGCTGGAGCGGCGTTTGAGCGAAGACCGAACTGGCGAGCAAGAAAAATGCAATTACGAGGCGCACTACCGCACTATAGCAGACGGCTCAGAGGAAAAAACGTGCGGCCAGGAGCGGTCGTGTCGAATGCCCCGAACCGAACAAGGTACTGCTTCAGTTTGCCGGCGGAACCTCAGACCGAAACGCGTTCATCCATTTGCTTACGCGCTTTACATAAACCGAGCTGCCGTGCATCAACGGCTTCACCGGCGCGCCACCACAAGCAGCGTGCTGTTCGGCCTCATAAAGCAGAATCGCGGAGTTATCGTCTATTCGGATTGTCCGCGCGTTCGTCAGGGCATAGCTCTTGATTTTACATTGCCCGACCGACTCTCGTTGCTGGGTGAGAATGTCAGACTTGGAGGCAACGCCGTACTGGCCGAAAAAAACTGCGTCGTCAGTCATGATCTCATCGAAGACTTCTGGTTTCCCGTTTTTCCAGGACTCCCAAAGTTGGGTCTCGACCCGCATCAGTTCGTCCACTAGCGGTGTCCCATTTGGCGAGGTGGGATGTTTTTGTGCGGCGGCTAGGACTCCCGCCGCAACCGTGCTGTCGGCAAACCCCAGCGGATCAGTCTCTTCATGCTCGTTTACCTTTTTTGAGCTAGGCGTTCCAGGCCGGATTGTACCGCAACGGACCTTTGCTAGTGCTTGGGCGAGTGATTTGCCGCGGCTTGCGGTCGGGCGTATAATTTTGGGTTTATACACATGGCGACGGAACCTATAGGGAAGCTCCCTCCTGACTCTGGCAAACCTGCTCCGCTGGCGACGCGCTCCGGTGTGCCTGTTCCTGCGGATATTGAGGAGATTCGCGTCCGCGGGGCGCGCGTTCACAACCTAAAGAACATTGACTTCGTGATTCCGCACAATGCGATCACGGTGGTCAGCGGGGTTTCGGGATCGGGCAAGTCCAGCCTTGCTTTCGACACGCTTTATGCCGAAGGGCAACGGCGCTACATCGAGTCGCTCTCGGCGTATGCGCGCCAATTCCTCGAGCGCATCGAAAAACCGGACGTGGACGAAATCACGGGGATTGCCCCGGCCATTTCAATCCGCCAGAAAAATTCCACACGCAATCCGCGTTCGACTGTGGCGACGGCGACCGAAATTTACGATTATCTGCGGCTGCTGTACGCGCGTATCGGGCGTACATTCTGCCTGCGTTGCGGCGAGGAAGTCCGCAAGGATACGCTGGATGAAATCGCGTCGCGAGTTCTGGCGCTTCCGGCGGGGCGGCGCTTTTATGTTCTGTATGAACTGAAACTGACGCCCGAGGCCGTCACCAACGCGCCCCAAGCGCCGCGCGCGCGCAAGCCCGCAAAGCCCGGGCCGGATGCGGTCCGCGAGGCGCTGGTCAGTTTGCGCAAGCGTGGATTTAATCGCATCTATCAAGCTGGCCGAGTATTCGAATTTTCCACGCCGGAAGAACTGCTCGACGTGGATTTCACCAAGCCCGTGTACGTGCTGGTAGACCGCCTTGCGCTCTCGCCCGAAGTACGTCCGCGCCTGATGGATTCTATCGAAATCTGCTACCGCGAGGGCCGCGGCGAGGCGATTCTGGAATTCGTGCCGGATACGCCTGATGCCGCGCCTGAGCGGATGGTCTTCAACGAGCGTTTCGAATGCAAGAAATGCGGAGCGACGTACCAGGAACCCGAGCCGAGACTTTTTTCGTTCAATAATCCTTACGGCGCGTGCCCGCGCTGCCAGGGATTCGGAAATACCGTGGATTTCGATCTCGACCGCGTGGTCCCGGACAAGAGCAAAAGCCTGGCCGACGGCGCGGTCGAGCCTTGGACCAAGCCGCGTTACCGCCAGCTGGCCATGGACATGCGGCGCTACGCGCGCACCAAAGGAATTCCGGTTGATGTTCCATTCCGCGAACTGACTTCGGTGCAGCGGGCCGCGATTCTCGACGGCGACAAGAAGGAAGATTACCCGGGCGTAAAGGGCTTTTTCGGCTGGCTCGAACGAAAAAAATACAAGTTGCACGTGCGGGTTTTTTTGAGCCGCTATCGCGGTTACGCCACTTGCCCGGATTGCGGCGGCACGCGTCTTCGCGCCGAAGCTCGCGCCGTGAAAATCGCGGGACGCTCGATCACCGAAGTCTGCCAGATGACCGTAAAAGAAGCGCGGCCGTTTTTGGGGGCGCTGCAACTGAGCGAATCCGAAGCCGCGATTGTCGAAAAAGTTCTGGAAGAAATCCAACAGCGGATGCGATTTCTCGATGACGTGGGACTCGATTACCTTACGCTCGACCGGCTGACCTCCACGCTTTCGGGCGGCGAAGCGCAGCGGATTCAACTGGCCACTTCGCTCGGCTCGCATCTGGTGGGTGCGCTCTACGTGCTGGACGAGCCTTCGATCGGGCTGCACCCGCGCGACACCAATCGTCTGATTGAAATTCTGAAAGGGCTGCGCGACCTGGGTAATACCCTGCTCGTGGTGGAGCACGATCCGGACACCATCATGGCCGCCGATCACGTGCTCGATTTAGGTCCTGGTGCGGGCGAACATGGCGGCAAGCTGATCTTCGCCGGCACGCGCGACGCGATGCTGAAGGATGCGCACTCGCTCACGGGCCGTTATTTGCGCGGGGAGCTGAAAATTTCCGTTCCAGCGCGGCGCCGCAAACCACAAGGGAAGTTCCTGAAGATTTTCGGCGCGCACAGCCACAATTTGCAGGGCGTGGATGTGATGATTCCTCTCGGGTTGTTGGTCGCGATCACTGGCGTTTCGGGCTCCGGCAAATCCACGCTGGTTTACGACGTGCTGTACAAAGCGCTGCAGGCCAAACGGACCGGCGGGAATTGGCGGGAGTGCTGCGACCGCCTCGAAGGCGACATGGCGCTCAGCGCGGTGGAGATGGTGGACCAATCGCCCATCGGTCGAACACCGCGCTCGAATCCCGCGACTTATTTGAAGGCCTTCGACCCGATCCGCGAGGTATTTGCATCGACGCCCGAGGCAAAAAAGCGCGGATTCACCGCGGGACATTTTTCGTTCAATATTCCGGGTGGACGCTGCGAGGCCTGCCAAGGCGACGGAACAGTGACCGTTGAAATGCGATTTCTGGCGGACGTGGAGCTGGTCTGCGAAGAGTGCCGCGGTACGCGATACAAGAGCAGCGTGCTGGACGTGACCTACAAGGACAAAAACATCCACGACGTGCTGCAAATGACGGTACGCGAAGCGATCGCGTTTTTCGCCGCGCATCCTAAGGTTACTTCGAAGCTGCATGTTCTCGAAGAGGTGGGCCTGGGCTACTTGCGGCTCGGGCAGTCCGGCACCACTCTTTCGGGCGGTGAAGCGCAACGTTTGAAACTGGCCGCGCATCTTACACGGCAGGAAAACAGCGGCATCCTGTATATCTTCGATGAACCAACCACGGGCTTGCATTTCGATGATATACAGAAGCTGCTGACGGCGTTCCGAAAATTGATCGAGGGCGGCGCCTCGGTGCTAATCATCGAGCACAATCTGGACGTGATCAAGTCGGCGGACTGGATGATCGATCTCGGCCCTGAAGGCGGCGAAGCCGGAGGGCGCGTGGTGGCCGCGGGAACCCCCGAGCAGGTGGCACGCAATCCGCAATCGCACACCGGAAAATTTCTGGCGCGCGTGCTGAATTCGCACAATGGCGCAAACCACGGCAACCATTCAGCTGAGGCCAAGGCCGCCGCGCCTCCGCTGAGTCCACAGACGGAATGAAAGGAATCATCAGGCCACTCGCGTTTTGTCTGTTGAGCGCCTTCTGCGGCGCTGACCACTGCTTCACAGCCGCACAAACCGTCGGCACTTCCAAAAAATCGATTCCGCAGGATCCCGCCGCAGTGGAACTGAATCGCTTGCTGGCCTCCGCGCAGGATGCCGTCAATCAACACGATTACGCAGCTGCTGCGCGTGACTATCAGGCTTATATAGCCAAGAAGCCGGACGATGCCGTGGTGCATTACGATCTCGGCTATGCGTACACGGCGCTGCAGCGGCCTTCGGACGCTAAAGCTGAGTACGAAAAGGCGATTGCGCTCGATCCCAAGATGGCATCAGCGTACCAAAATCTTGGATTGACTCTGATCCCCACCGATCCCGCGGCAGCTATCGAGCCGCTGCAGCACGCCGCCGAGTTGATGCCCGAAGATGCGCGGACGAAGTGGCTTTTGGGCGTCGCGCTGGAAGCGGCCAAGAAAGACACGTTGGCGATCGAACAGTATGAGGCTGCTGCGAAACTCGACTCTAAGAGCATTGACATCCGCAACTCACTAGGTTTTGCGCTGCTGCGAACCGGCCGAGCAAGCGATGCTGAGGCAGCGTTTCGCGAAGCGATTGCACTGCAACCAAGCGGCGAAGCAGCAAGTCAGGTGCACAAAGGATTGCTACAAGCACTAATCGCAGAGAAAAAGAACGACGAGGCGGCAACGGAATTGGGAGCGTTTTTGGACGCCCATCCAAATGACACGGCCACGCGGTTGGAACACGCTTCCCTACTAGTAGACGCGGGCAAAGACGATGATGCGTTGGCCGAACTCGACCGCGCCGCCGCTGGCGGCACCGAGTCTCTTCGCGCGTTGCGGCTGCGCGCGCTGATTTATTTCCGCAAGAAACAGTACGACAAATCGATTCCGGTTCTGAAGAACGCTGTCACGCTCGCGCCCAACGATCCAGACCTGGCCGCGCAGCTCGGGCACGCATACATGGAAAACAAAGATTATCCGGATGCAGTGAATGAATTGGTCATCGCCATCAAAATGAACCCAGCTTCCAATGATGTGCTCACCGACCTTGTGGCGGCGGAGTATCTGAACAAGAACTACCCCGCCACGTTGCATGGCTTGGATCTTTTGGCGCAGCGCGAAACACTGCCGCTGGGAAGTTGGTTCATTCGCGCCACTTGTTACGATAAACTGGGGCAAGTTGCCCCAGCACTCGAGGCGTATCAGAAATTTCTGCAATTGAATAAAGATGAGAACAGCGACATGTACTTCGAAGCCGCGGCGCGCGCACGAACACTGACTCGCGAGCTCCAAAACAAGAAGAGGTAGTACATTGTTCGCAAAATCTGGCGTTGGCTGGGCGGTCCTAACGATTGTGCTGGTATCGAGTTCGGCCGTGGCTCAGGACCGCGTGCCGGAATTGCGGGCCCGTTTCCAAAAGGAAGCGGACCCGGTTCGGAAGGCGAAGATGGTGCCGCGACTGGCGGATGCGGAATTCAGCGAAGTCCAGAACCAGATTGCCGCAGGCAATCTTACCGATGCGGCCGCCATCGCCAGTGAGGTCCGCGACGAAGCCCACGCCGCACAGGAAGCGCTCGATGGAAAGAAACGCGACCCCGAGCAACATCCCGATGGTTACCGGCAACTGCAAATTTCCGTTCGCGAGTCGGTGCGCCGGCTGGATGATATCCTGATCGGTCAGGCGGCTGACGACCAAAAGCCTTTTCAGGAAATTCGCGATGACCTGGACAAAATGGACCGTCAACTGATTCACCAACTTTTCCCGAAGGGTCCAGATAAGGTCCCGGAACCTTCCAAACCGAAGGCTTAGGAGTTCGTTATGCGTGTCCGCACTCTGATGTTTACAGCGTTTTCCCTGCTGCTCGTGGCTTCCTTGGGTGCGGCGCGCGCAAGATCGAGCCAGGATCCGCAGAAGGATTACTTGTCCGAAACGGAGGCCGACAAAATTCGCGATGCGGTTACTCCGCCCGAACGCATCAAACTGTATATTTCTTTTGCGGACGACCGGCTGAAGAAATTTCAATACGAACTCACTCGCACCGTGCCGGAAGGACGACGTGCTGAAATATTGAACGGCCTTCTGAACGCGTACGTCGGATGCATGGATGATGCTGCCGATCAGATCGGGCTGGCGCGAGAAAAGCAGATTGATATTCGCGGGCAGCTGAAGCTAATCGAATCGAAGGGTAAGGAATTTTTGGTCGTTCTCGAAAAGCTCGATAAGGGCGGGCCGGAATACGATACGTATAGAGATACTCTGCAAGACGCGATTGAAGGAACCAAGGACGCGCTCTCTGACGCGGACAAAGCCTCTAAAGAACTGACGCCCGTGCCGGCGCGGAGAAAGCCCTCGTGAAGCGGCATCGCGCAAAAAATCTCGTGCCCGGCGGCGAGCGGATTTTTCAGAGGATTTACACGCGTCTCGGTTGTGAAGGGCGGCCGCCGCACTTCGTCGTGGAATACCATCCATACACGGATTTGACGCACACGATTCGGCTTCGTGAGGATACCGCCTACGTTCGCTTGTCAGACGCACTGGACGATGCTCCGCATCCGGTGGTGGAAGCGACGGCAGCAATTCTGCTCGGGCGTTTGTATCGCCGGCAGCCTCCCAAGGAATTGCTGGAAACGTACAGGGAGTTTTCTTATGCCGGAACCACACGACGGCGTTTACTCGCATTGCGCCAGCGGCGCGCACGGCGCATGGAGCACCGGCCTGCCGGCGCGCATCACGACCTTGACTTGTTGTTTGAACGATTGAACGCGCGTTATTTCGGCGGTGAACTCGAGAAGCCGCGGCTGAGCTGGAGCAGGCGCGTCTGGAGCACCTTGTTGGGCTGTTTCGATCCGGCATTGCAGCAGATCGTGATCAATCGGCAGCTCGATCGCGAGCAGGTTCCGGAATTTGTGGTGGCCTACGTGATGTACCACGAGATGCTGCACGTAAAACATCCCATGCGCTTCGCGCGCTGCAGACGCGAATCGCACGGCCCAGCGTTTCGCAAGGAAGAAAAGAAGTTCGCGGACTACAACCGCGCCATGAAGTTCCTCGATCGCTTCCCTACGCACTGATGTTTCTTGGAGTGCGGCGGCTTGCCGCCGCCTTTTCAGCGTAAGCCTGAGTGCACTCAAACCAGGCGAGGCCAGCCTCGCCCAAGAAAAAGCGGGAGCAAGCTTCCGCACTTCGCGATGTGCTTGCGGTATCCGCGAATTTGGAAATGCGGCGCAGGTTGCCGTTACTTCTTGCTGGAGAGTTTTTCAATTTTCTGCTGAATTTTTTTGGCGTCGGGCGCCTCTGGCAGGACTTTGAGATATTCCTTGTAGTAGCGGATGGCTTCGGACTTGTCACCCTTCTTCTCATAGGCTTCGGCCAGCAGCAAACGTGGCTTGGCGAAATTGGCGCGCAGACGGATGGCGTCCTCGAAACGCGAAATCGCCGCGTCCATATCACCTTTGTGCATGTAGAACGTACCGACGTCTATATCTTGCTGCGCGTGAAACGGGTCCCAGGCCGGATCGTCCTCCGCCGGAAGCACTCCGGGCTTGGACGCATGCGCTGTTTCTTTCTTCGCGGATTCGTCGTCGGGCGGCAAGACTTTCTTTGACGAAGACTCTTGGCTCGAATCGCCTTGGTTCGGCGGCGGGCTTGGGGGAGGCTGCGGCTTTGCTGGCTGTTCCGGTTCCTGCTGGGGAGGCCTGGACGGTGGTTGGGACTGTTGGGGCTGATCTGTTTGGGCGAGGCAGATCGGAACTGCGAGCAGCGCCGCCAACAACAGGGTCAGAAATGCAAATTTTGCGGTGCTGAGTCGCATCCGGCTTCCTCGCTAGGTTTAGATTGCGTTTGCTAGAATGAAAGTTGCACGCAAGCCCGCCGGGTAGCACTGAACCCGGAGCCTGCTTGAGTATTGTAACTCGCCGGAATGGAACTCCGAGAAAAAGTCGCGCAACTCCCTACGCAGCCAGGGGTGTACCTGTTCCAAGATGCCGGCGGCACGATTCTGTACGTGGGTAAGGCGAACTCGCTGCGCAGCCGCGTGCGCTCTTACTTCCTGGAGTCACACTGGCAGGACGCCAAGACCGGCTCGCTGGTGCGCGAGATCGCGGACGTCGACTACATCGTCGTTGACAACCAAAAAGAAGCGCTGGCGCTTGAAAACAATCTTATCAAACGGCATAAGCCGAAATTCAACGTCCTACTGCGCGACGACAAAACTTATCCTTACATTCAGTACACAGCATACGAGAAATATCCACGCGTTTATGTGACGCGGCGACTGAAGAAAGACGGATCGAATTATTTTGGCCCGTACTTTCCTGCGCGTCTCGCCTACCAGCTCGTAAATCTGATCCACAAGCATTTTCTAGTTCCGTCGTGCACGGTGGATCTGACGCGCTCGCATCCGCGGCCTTGTTTGCAATATTACATTCACCGTTGCCTGGGCCCGTGCGTTGCGGGCTTGGTAGCCGACGAGCGCTATGCAGAGGCGGCCCGCGACGTGCGGCTTTTTCTCGAAGGCCGCCGCAGTGACCTAGCGCACAGCCTCGAAGAGCGCATGCGGCAAGCTTCGGAGTCGGAGCGTTACGAAGAAGCTGCGGGCTATCGCGACCTGCTGCGCACGCTCACGGAAATGGAAGAGCGTCAGAAAATTGCCGCCGCATCCGGGGACGACACCGACGTGCTCGCCTGGTATGCCGAGCCGCCGCAGGTGGCGGTGAACTTATTTCATTTGCGCGGAGGGCGCGTGGTGGATCGGCGCGACTTCTATTGGGAAGACATGGACGAATTCGATCCCGCCGAATTTTTGCCTTCGCTGATCAAGCAGCTCTACCTCGACGCCGCGTATTTGCCGCGTTACGTCCATACGCCCATGGGTTTCGAGGATTGCGCGCTGATTGAGGAAGTCTTGACCGAGAAGGCCGGGCATCGCGTGGAAATTCTAAATCCGCAGCGCGGACAGAAGCACGCCTTCCTCGAATTGGTTGAAAAGAACGCGCAGCATTCGTTCATTCAGCGATTTCGCGTTTTGAAGCCCAGCTCCGCGGCAATTGTTGACGCCCTCGAATCCGCACTGGCGCTGCCCGAACCGCCAAAACGCATCGAATGTTTTGATATTTCGCACATTCAGGGCTCAGATACGGTGGCTTCGATGGTCGTGTGGGAAGCGGGCCGCATGAAGAAATCGGATTACCGGAAGTTCATCATTCGCGGCGAGGCCATGCCGGAAGGCAGCGAAAAATCCGCGGGAATTCTGCGCGACGATTTCTCTAGCATGCAAGAAGCGGTGGAGCGGCGCTATCACCGTCTGCAGCAGGAGAATAAGCCGATGCCGAGTTTAATCCTGATTGACGGCGGCATCGGGCAGCTGCACGCGGCAGCAAAGGCGCTGGAAAAGCTCGCGATCATCAATCAGCCGATGGCCAGCATCGCGAAAAAAGAAGAAATCCTTTACATTCTCGGCCGTGAAGACGAGCCGGTTGTTCTCGAACGTCATTCGCCAGTGCTGCACCTGATCCAGCAGATTCGCGATGAGACGCACCGCTTCGCCGTGACATTCCACCGCCAGCGCAGATCGAGCCGCCGCCTGCGCACATCGCTGACGGAAATCCCCGGCGTCGGCCCGCGCACAGCGCAAAAGCTGTTGCGGCGGTTCGGCAGCGTCACGCAGTTGCAAAGCCTCAGCGTGGACGATCTCGCCGCGGAAATCCCGCGCGCGCAGGCCCAACGCGTGTTCGAAGCGCTACGCAGCGGCATGAAACCTCCGCAATCTCCGCATGCGTAGAGCCGCGCCGACGGCGAGCGGAATCGTTCCAGCGTAAGAATGCCAAATTTATTTCGACGCATCGATATTGGAGTTCAGAATAACGGTCAATGGGGCGATGTGTTCGGGCTTGAAGTAGCGGTTCACCAGAAAACGCTGCCCATCCTTGGCGACATCGTAGGTACTCAAGTCCGTCGAGGAGATTTGAGCGCGACCATGAATTTGGAAAAGCGGGACGGGAACACCAGTAGAGAACGCGCTGTCCGTATTTACTGGCACCGCCATTAACATGCCCCTACCTCCGATGTAGAAAATCTCCTTCCCATCGCCCCGCCAGCGCGGTTCAGTTCCGTTACCCCGGGACACTTGCCACTTCCCGAGCGCACCCGGAAACGTGGTGACGTAGACCTCCCAGTCACCCGACTCGTTCGAGGTATAGGCCGCCCACTTGCCGTCTGGCGAAATCTCTCCGTTGGTCTCACTGGACTTGTGGGGCAGGAATGGCGTCATCTTCCCTCCCGAAGCAGGAATCAATACCAGACTGGATCCGCGGCCGTCGGACTCCAAGGTGCCGAGGACCTGCTTGTCGTCCGCCGACCACGAATTTGCAACCAAATCGCTGGAGCCCTGAAGATTTTGAATGGGCTTCTCAGGCTCAAGCCCCCGCGCCTGCTTCAATTCCAAGGACGTTTGCCCGGCGGCCGAACGGTAAACCAGGTCGCTACCATCGCGCGACCAGACCGCTCCAACTTCCTCGGCTGGATCGAAAGTGAAGCGTGATGCTGCGCCGCTCTTAAGTCCGTAAATCCAGATGTCCACGTTGTTCGCTTTCACGTCCGTGACATCCACGGCCACGGAATTGCCATCGGGCGAAATCGCCGGATTGGCGAGCACGCCTGGGTCTCCCACGCGACCCAACTCCTTGCCCGCCCGGTCGTACCAGGTCAGAACGGATAGCGTGGCTCCGCTACTGGTGTTGCAAATCAAAGTTCCGTTTTGCGCGGTTGTGAACGCGCCCCAATAGGTTGACGGCTGAAAACCGACCGCTTGGCCCACGATGCGCGGTTCGCCCGTGACTTTTTCGCTCGCGACGTCCACGGGCAGAGCGATCAGAGATTTTCTTTCGTCCACGTAGTATAAGAAGCCCGGCCCATATCCCGGGTTCGAACGGCCGAGCACCAGCAAGGTCTTCTGCTTCACCGCCAGCGAGCTGATGTAGATGCCGCTGGTGCGATCATCACTGGCGTTTGTGAAGTTCCCGGCGAAGAATAGAAAATGATCGCCGTCGGGCAGAAACATCGGCCATCGGTGCGAATCGAATGTCGCTGACTTGCCGAAAATCTTGTCAGTCAGCGGAGCGCCGCCGGTACCATCCGGGTTTATTCGCCAGAGCGGGCCGCCCGCATCAGGCGCGTAAATAATTACGCCGCGACGGCTCCAGCTTCCTCCGCGCGCGTTGGGTGTAAAGGCGAGGATTTGTGGCGTGCCTCCCGACGCCGCTATTTTCTTGAGCTTGCCGTCGGCGAAGAATGCGACGTAGGAATTATCAGGCGACCAAAACGGATAACTGGCACCCTCCGTGTTCTGCAACACGGATATCCCCGGCGAGCCGATGCGCTGCACGCTGAGCATAGCGACCGCGGAGTCCTCACTTGGCGATATGAACGCCAACATGCTGCCGTCGGGTGAAAGAGCCAAATGGCTGACTTCCTCCTGAATGGGGATGGCAAACTCCAGCCGCCGTGGTGGCGCCTCAGGCGGCCTAAGCCAATATCCCAGCGCGGCTGCCGCCAGCACCGCAAGTGCCGCTCCGATCCACGGCACCCAAGCTCGTTTGCGCGGGGCGGGAACCGAGGGCACGGCCGCGGTCACACCTGTCTCAGAGAGAGCACCCAGTGCAAAAGCCAGGTCACGTGCGGATTGGAACCGGTTCGCCGGATTCTTCTCCAGGCAGTGCCGGATGATGCGTTCCAGGCCGGGCGAGACCTTCATTTGTGCGCCGTCAACCTCGGGAGGTTCTTCCTTGAGGATGGCGTTCATGGTTTCGACGCCAGAGTCGCGTTGAAACGCGCGCTTCCCGGTAGCCATCTCGTACAGAATTGCGCCGAAGCTGAAAATATCCGAGCGGTTGTCTACCGTTTGCCCGCGCACTTGCTCCGGTGACATGTACCCGACCGTCCCCATCACGGTCCCTGGCGTTGTGAGCGCAGGGCTGGTGACCGCCGCGCTCTCTCCCTGCAGACCGGGAACGCCCTGAGAGGACCTCGCCAGGCCAAAGTCGAGGATCTTTACGTGCTCATCGCGCGTTATGAAAATATTCTCCGGCTTCACATCACGATGAACGATTCCTTTGTCATGCGCCGCCGCCAACCCAGTCGCGACTTGCAGCGCATATTCGATCAGCTTTCGATGTGGAAGCGCACCCTGGTTCATACGCTCGCGTAAAGTCTGGCCTTCGAGGAATTCCGAGACGAGATAGTGGAGCCCGTTCTGGGCCCCGACGTCGTAAATAGCCAAAAGATTAGGATGACTGAGTGTGCTGAGAGAGCGCGCTTCCTGCTCGAAGCGCTGCAAGTGCTCCGCGTCGCTGGCAAGCGACTCTGGCAGAACTTTTATGGCGACAGTGCGATCCAGGCGCGCGTCCCGCGAACGATACACCTCGCCCATGCCGCCAGCGCCGAGCGGTGAAATGATTTCATAGGGGCCCAGTTTGGTTCCGGACGAAAGAGCCATCGGTGGCGGAGATTATACTCTTACTTCGCTCTGCAGTTTGATCAACAAAGCCAGAACGGCCAGGTGAGAGCGGACTTCTCGCTTTGCTTGCCTCGGTTGAGAAGCCTATGCTACTGTCAGGTTCGGAGGTGCATTATGTCTGAAAATAATGTGGGCTCGAGGGTCAGCTTTTTTCTCGTCGGACTGGGAATAGGAGCACTCGTAGGCATTCTCTTCGCGCCGAAGTCTGGCGACGAAACGCGCGAATATTTGTCCGGTAAGGCGGACGAAGGCCGCGACTACGCGCAAAAGAAAGCTCGCGAACTCCGCGAACGCGCTGAAGACCTGATTGAGCGCAGCAAGGAAATAATGTCTCGTCAGAAGGATGCAATTTCCACGGCCGTCGAAGCTGGAAAAGACACCTACAAGAGGGAATCCAAAGCTTCCTAAGCCACTGCGAGGAGTTTCATGTCCGGCTGGGTAGAAGCTTTCATCGTCATCGCGGCGTTGGCCATCGTGATTCAGATGGCGATTCTGCTCGCGATGTTTCTGCAGCTGAAGACGTCGATTCTGGAGTTCACGCGGATCGCCAATGATCTTCAGGGCCGCGTGGACCCCATCCTCACGCGCGTCAATCGCATTCTGGAAGATTCCGAGGGACGGCTTTCGAGCGTCATGGGCGATGCCGCCGAAATCACGCGCCTCGCGCGCGGCCAAGCCCAGAAGATGGACCGCATCTTTACCGAGACGATCGAACGCCTGCGCATTCAGGTCATTCGCGCCGACCAGATTCTTACCGGCGCGCTCGAAGTGGTGGACGAGGCTGGCAGCAAGTTCCGCAACACTTTGTGGGGGCCGATCCGGCAAGCCTCCGCCGTGATGAAGGGCATCAAAGTAGGCCTGGATATTTTGCGTAATCAACAAGAACGCAGGCCAGCATCCGAAGCCGCCGCGGAAGAAGACGAAGAATTATTCATCTGAGCGCAAGTTGCTTTCGCACGACACCCCTTTTGTACGTCCTTCCTTGCAGTCGACGAGATAGCCTAGAATTACGGACATGCCGCGATTTGCTCTGGGCCGAAGTTTCCTATCGGCCCGGGCCCGCCTAATATTGCAATTCACGTCCGTACCAGCGCACCTAACACCGGTCGAATCGCACTCTTGCCAGGAATTTCTTCAAAGACTGATTGCGGCCGCGAACGAGCGAACTAGACACTACGTCCGATAGGATCCCACTTATGTGCGGCTGGCGTATCCGGGCGGTGGTGTTCCGACAGACACGGGAGTCTGTACGGACGAAATCATTCGGTCATACCGCGCCGTGGGCGTGGACTTACAGAAAGAGGTCCATGAAGACATGCTGCAGAACTTCGGCGTCTATCCCCGGAAATGGCACTGGCCCTCGGCCGCGCCAGATTCCAACGTTGACCATAGGCGAGGTCCGAATCTGATGGTTTTCTTCAGCCGTAAAGGGGAGACCTTAGCGATCACGAACCGCGGCGAGGATTATTCCCCTGGAGATTTGGTAACCTGGGATTTGGGTGGAGGCGTTCTGCACATCGGAATCCTGGTGGACCGCAAGTCGCCGCAAAGCGGACGACACATGATCGTTCACAACATCGGACAAGGTCCCAAGAGGGAAGACGTGCTCTTCAACTGGAAAATCACGGGCCATTACCGGTACTTCGGACCGCAATTGTAAGGTTGCCGCGACGGGGTTGTTCGCTGGTGTCAGCGGATCCAGCCGCCGCCGATGACTTTTTCATGTGAGTAAAAAACTGCAGCCTGCCCTGGAGTGATGGCGCGCTGAGGCTCGCGGAACGTGACGCGCGCAGTGGTGGCGTTCAGCGGTGCGATTTCAGCTTCGGCGGGTTCGTGGCGATTGCGAATGCGGACCATGGCGTCCAGGGGACGGTCAGGCAAAATGTACGAAATCCAATTGACGTCGCGGACTTCGCACGTCGTGCTGCGCAGTTCTTGATCTTCGCCGACCACAAGACAGTTCCGCGCACGATCCAACGCCACAACGTACATCGGCCGCGGGCCGGCTATTCCCAAACCCCGGCGCTGGCCCACCGTGTAGTGATGCAGCCCGTTGTGGCGGCCCAACACTTCACCTGATGTCGTAACGATATCGCCGGAATCGTCAGACAGCTTGCTTCCCTGCTCCTGCAAATATCCCTCGATAAACTTCACGTAGTTGCCCGTGGGCACGAAGCAAATTTCCTGGCTTTCCGGCTTTTCGGCTACCGGCACGTGCAGGCGGCGCGCGATTTCACGCACTTGGTGTTTGGAAAGCTCCCCCAGCGGGAAATCCGTGCGCGCCAGTTGCTCCTGTGTGAGACCGAAAAGAAAATAAGATTGGTCCTTCGATTCGTCCACGGCGCGCAACAACTCGTAGCGGGCCGTTTCCGGGTTATGGCGCACGCGCGCATAGTGACCGGTGGCAATGCGCTCGGCGCCGATCTGGCGAGCGGTAACGAGCAGCTGATCGAACTTCACGTGGTTGTTGCACATGGTGCACGGAATGGGGGTGCGACCTTCGAGGTAATCATTCACGAACGGCTGAATCACGTTCAGTTCGAATTCACGCTCGAAATTCACGACGTAGAAAGGAATGCCAAGGTGCTCGGCGACGCGGCGCGCGTCGTGAACATCATCGTGCGAACAGCAGCGATGCTGCGCGGGACCGCCTACATTTTGCAGCTGCGGCAAGCGGCGCTGATTCCACAGCTGCATTGTGAGGCCCACAATCGTCTGCTCGCGCTCGTGTAAGATTGCGGCGACAGTGGAGCTGTCCACACCACCGCTCATGGCTACGGCGACCGTGGTTGCGGCCGGACTGGCGCTCGCGGCGCGAATCGAAGGCTCGAGTTGTACAGTTGCGGGCATGATCTCGGCGCAAATTATTATTGTAACTGAATCCAGCGAAAACTTCCGGCGAGACTCTGGCGTTTACGTTGCCGCGTGCACACTCAACGGTGACAGTGCGCGCAGGCGTTCGACTACCGCAGGAATGATTTCGATCGCGCGATCAATTTCTTCGGATGTCGTAGGGCGGCCCAGACTGAAACGCAAGCTCGAGCGGGCCCGGTCCAGTGAGAGGCCAATCGCGGTCAGCACGTGCGAGGGCGCCACAGCGCCGGAGGAACAGGCTGCCCCAGTGGAACAGGAGATTCCTTGCAAGTCGAGCGCGATAACCAGCGCTTCCCCCCCAGCGGCGTCGAACGACAGGTTGCAAGTGTTCGCTACGCGATGATGCGGGTCGCCGTTCACGTGTACTCCTGGCAGCGACAGCAGCGCCGATTCGAACCTGTCTCGCAATGCCGCCACACGCGCTGCGTCGGATGTCAAATTCTTAATGGCCAAGTCTGCCGCTTTACCCAGACCAACAATGCCGGGAACATTTTCCGTGCCCGGCCGGCGATCGCGTTCGTGGTGGCCGCCATGGAAAATCGGCTCAAGCTCGGTACCCGTGCGGACGTAAAGAGCGCCCACGCCCTTCGGTCCATAGATTTTGTGCGCGGAGATCGAGAGCAAATCCACGCCGAGGCGATTTACGTCGAGCGGCAACTTCCCGGCGGCTTGCACGGCGTCACAATGGAAATAAATGTCTTCTTGGGCGGCGATGCGGCCAATCTCTTCGATGGGCTGAACCGTGCCGGTCTCATTGTTCGCCAGCATCACGCTGATGAGCACCGTCTCCGGGCGGATGGCTTCGCGAATTTCGTCGGGGTCAACAATGCCATCGCGACCCGCCGGAACGTAGGTCACATCCACGCCTGCCTTTTCGAGCGCCTCCGCGGAATTCAAGACGGCGTGATGTTCGATGGCCGTCGTGACCATGTGCTTGCGCGGCTGAATAGAGGGCGCCACGACGCCAAAAAGCGCCAAGTTGTCGGCCTCCGTACCGCCACAGGTGAACACAATCTCCGACGGCTTGGCCCCCAGCAGCGTTGCAACCGATTCGCGCGCGGCATCCACCGCAGCTCGCCCGCGCTGGCCCGTCGAGTGAATCGAGCTCGCGTTGCCAAAGATGCCGCTGAAGTAAGGCAGCATGGCATCGAGGACCTCGCGGTCTACGGGAGTTGTTGCGTTGTAATCAAGGTAAATGTGCATGTCAGAAGGTCATGCACTTGCAGAATAACTTGGGCGGCAGAGGCGGTCAAGAAACGTCTGCTGGACAGCCAAGCGCTCCCGACACCGCCAGTGGAAACGCTACGGTAGGAACGTTCGTGTACCGTGAGGAGACGTTTTGGAGAAGGCCGAGTACACATATGTGCATCCAATTGTCGGGTAATCCTCACAACCATAACGAAATATTGTGGCGAACTCATTTGGAATCTAGATGATTTTGTGGCCATGTCGAGCCTTGCACTTTGGCAGACTATGTGCATTGAGTGACTCGTCCGGTCGCCTGTAGTTGCGCCCGGCGGCAACATTCAGGCCAGACCGGGGGATAATGAAATGAAAAAAGTTGCGTTAGGAATGGTTCTTGGCATCGCGTTGTTCGCGCCGATGGCCGCCCAGGCGGACCCCAGCGCGCAAGGTTGCAAGAGCAGTGACGACAAACCGAAGAAGTGCGAAAAGAGCAAGTCCGTACCGGAGCCCGGCGTTGTCATTTTGCTGAGCGCGGGATTGCTTGGCCTGAGTGGCTTGTCTGTCCTCCGGCGCAAGACCCAGAATCAGTAGTATCGAGAACGGGGTCAGCTTCATTACTGGCTCGCAAGCCTGATTGGTTCAATCAAGATTTTGACGGTCGCCTGTCGGCGCCTATTTAGCCGTGGCGCGGCGTGCGCCGCTCCCGTGGTCAGTTTCCCCAATTCAATTAGCGACTACTTAGTTGCCTGCGCAGTCGCCAGAATACCCTCCTAATTAGGGCTAGCTTCGCGCGGATCACATTCCGTCCACGCCAACTATGAGTAACTGTAAAGCGCAGGCTAGCTTGACAGCACTGCGGGCGTCCGCTAGCGTCGAAGGACGCGGCATGAAGAATAGTTACGATTGCGCCGCGCGAATCACGGGAGCGAGACTTGGCGCGGCCAATTATCACTTTGACGACGGATTACGGCACCAGCGACCACCTGGTGGGAGTGCTCAAAGGCGTGATCCTGAGCATCAACCCGGAGGTGAATATTGTGGACATCACGCACAGCGTCATCGCCCACGACATTCTCGATGGCGCGCTCACGGTGAGCCAGTTCTACAAATTTTTCCCGCCCAAAACGATTCACATGGTGGTGGTTGACCCGGGAGTGGGCACGCAGCGGCGGCCGATTCTGGTAGCCGGCGATCAGCACTATTTTGTGGCACCCGATAACGGTGTGCTCTCCGCCGTGTACGATCAGTCGGAATCGCTCTACGCCTGGCACGTCACTTCAGAACACTATTTTCGTCACCCGGTGAGCAATACATTTCATGGACGTGACATCTTTGCGCCGGTGGCTGCGTGGCTCTCGAAGAATTGGCAGACAGCCAGCTTTGGCGACGCCATCGAAGATTTTGTGCGCTTCAGCATTCCCAAGCCGAAGGTGAACGGAAATTCGATCAAGTGCGTGGTTCTTCGGCTTGACCATTTTGGAAATTTGATCACCAATCTGAAGGGCGACGAAACTCCGGCTCTGATGGCGCCAGATGCGAAATTTACGATCCACGCCGGTAATGCGGAGATCAAGAAGCTGTTGCCGACATTCGCGCTAGGAACACCGGGTGAGCCCTTCGCGATCATCGGTTCCGGCGGCTATCTGGAACTATGCGTGAATAAAGGTAGCGCGGCTCGTACGCTAGGCATTGCTCGCGGCGCTGAAGTCACGATTGAGATTACTTCGGCCTGATTGAATTGGCTGCGGCGAGCTTCTCATTTCAGCGTTCCACGGGCACGGGCGAAGACGCAGCTGAGTGATTGGTCAGTTCCGCGCCGGTGACGATTGCGGTGCGAATCTGACTGAACAGGTCGGTGAGAGTGTTCGGAGTGTGCGGGATCAAAACTGTGTTGCTGTGATCGTTTGCGGCAATTTCTTTCAGCGTGTCGAAATACTGCGTCATTAAAACCAGCTGCATCACATCCTGCGGCGTCGAGCCCGGGACGGTTTTAGCGAAGTCCTCAACAGAATCCTTCAATCCCGCGATGATCGCCTTCCGTTGATTGGCGATGCCTTCTCCTTGCAACCGTTTCGATTCGGCTTCGGCCTCCGCCTGCTTCACCAGAAGCAGCTTGTTCGTCTCGGCGCGGGACACAGTTGCTTCCCGCTCGCGCTGCGCGGCGTTGATGTCGTTCATCGCGGCTTTTACCTTCTGGTCGGGCACGATGTCTGAAATCAAGACTTTCACGATCGAGTAGCCATACTCTTTCATCGACGCGTCGAGACTGTCCCTGAGGTCACCGGCGATGTCGGCTTGGTTCAAGAAAGTGTCGTCCAGTTTCATTTTTGGCACGTGGCCCAGGACGACGTTGTAAACCATCGATTCAATTTGCTTCACCGGGTCCGACAATTTGTAGAAGGCAGATTCGACCGAGTCCGGGATCACCTTGTACTGAATCGAGACCGGGATTTGCACGAAAACGTTGTCCTGCGTTTTCGTTTCAACTTGAACTTCGAACTGCTGAACTTTCATACTCATCCGCTGGACCACGTTTTCGAGAATCGGCGTCTTCCAATTCAATCCGGGGCCAGCCACGCGCGCGAATTTTCCAAGCCGCTGCACGATGGCCACCTGCGCCGTTTCTACTGTGAAGAATGAACCCGAAATCACGACCAGGACCAGGAAGCACACAATCCCCAGTAAAATCAGGAACGCGCTGCTGGTTGCGTCCACGTTTGATCTCCTCTTTGACTCGCCGCCGGATCCAGAAAGAGGATCCAGGATGAGGCAAGTCACGCCTGCTGTTACTTGCGGGCAAAGCGCACCGGGCGAGTCGAAGCAAAACGAAAACCCCAAGCGACCCGCTGAGTGCTTGCGTTGTATTCCAGAAGATGTCGATATTTTACACGATTCTATACCGCGATCACGGTTTGTTGGACAGCCGTGTGACCTATCGAGCGAGGGAGGTGACGATTAGGTATGAACGCATCCGCGGGTCCATCCAGTCGCGCAGCGCGTCGCCGAGAAGATTGAAAGCCAGCACGGCGGTCATTACCGCCAGCGCTGGGAAAATCACCAGATGGGGCGCGTCGAACAGGTGGCCGCGCGCATCGTTCAGCATGGCGCCCCAGCTTGGCATGGGCGCCAGAACTCCCACACCCAAGAAGCTCAGCGTGGATTCCGCCAGAATTGCTCCGGCCATCGCAATTGTGGCCTGCACCAACAACGGCTGTACAATGTTGGGCAGCAGATGCCTGATCAAGATCCGCGTGTGCGACGCGCCCAAAGAACGCGCCGCTAGGACGTATTCCATTTCCTTGGCCTGCAAGACTTGCGCGCGGGCCAGGCGCGCATAGCCAGCCCATCCGGTGACCACGAGCGCGAGAATTACTTTGTCCAGACCAGGGCCGAGGAATGCCGCGAACGCGATCGCCAGCAAAACACCGGGAAACGAAAGAAAGGCGTTGATCAGCACCACGTTGACCAGGCGATCGAACCATCCGCCGAAATAGCCGGCCACCGAGCCGATCGCGAGCCCGATAATTCCGGCGCCGAAGACAACGCTCACGCTCACCAGCATTGAGACGCGCGTTCCGTAAATGATGCGCGAAAGAACGTCGCGGCCAAGCTCGTCGGTGCCCATCCAGTGCGCAGCGGTCGGAGGCACCAACCGCGCCGGCAAATTTTGCGCTGTTGGATCGTAAGGCGCGAGCCACGGCGCTGCCAGCGCCACAATCAGCAGAAGCAACGTAAGCCCGAACCCCCAACGGCCCAAACTGCTGCGGCGCAGGAATTCCCTGAGTTCGCGCGCAATTTCCTGGAGAATGACCTTCATTCGAATCGCACTCGCGGATCCACGACCGCGTACACCATGTCCGTCAGCAAATTAACGACCACGTAGGAGGCCGCGATCAGCAAGATGCAACCCTGGAGCAATGGATAATCGCGAGCGTTGATCGCCTGGACCGTTAGGTGGCCGACTCCCGGCCAGGAAAAAATGGTCTCCGTTACGATCGTTCCGGCGAGCAGAGTGCCGAATTGCAGGCCAAGGATCGTGAGAATCGGAATCAGCGCGTTGCGCAGCGCGTGGCGGAAAAGCACACCTGACTCCGGAACACCTTTGGCACGCGCCGTGCGCACATAGTCGGCGGAAAGTTCTTCGATCACGGACGTGCGCACCATGCGCGTCAGAATCGCCGCTAGGGCCGCGCCCAGGGTGAACGCAGGCAGGACCAGGTGTGGAATCCCGCCGCGGCCTGTGACGGGAAGCCAGCCGAGAATCACCGAAAAAACGAGCATCAACACGGGGCCGAGCGCGAAGTTCGGGAGCGACAGGCCGAACAGTGTGAGCACTCCTACGGCGTGATCCACGTTTTCTCCGCGCTTGTGCGCGGCTAGCACGCCCGCAGGAATTCCGATCAATATGCATACGCCCAGCGCCACGGCTGCCAGTTCCAGGGTTGCCGGGTAGTGTTCAAGGATCACTCTTGTCACGGGCTGCTGAAAGCGGAACGACTCGCCGAGATTTCCGTGCAGCACGCCTTTCAGATAACGTTCGTACTGAACAGGAATCGGAACATCGAGCCCCAGCGCGTGGCGCAGCTGCTGCAAATCGTCGGCGCGCGCGCCTTCACCCAACATTTGCGCCACGGGATCACCCGGAACAATGTGCGCCAACAGAAAAACCATGGTGACAATTAGCCAGAGAGCGGGCAATGCGAAAAGTAGCCGCAGTGAAATGTAGCGGATCATTTAGACGAGGATCCCGCCGAAGACGAGCGGCGCGCTGCGCGCCTTGCCTTGGCGCCAGCACCTGATTCGACGGACTCAGACGCGCTCGATTCCGCCGGTGCCGGTTCCGGCTTGCGCGGACTATTCGCATCCGGCTGTTGAGCTGTGGTCGGCGCTGGTCCATCCGTGGAGGCAGGTGCATTCGCCGCGCGAAGTGGCTTAATTTTCAACCGCGAAACGCGCCGATGGTCCATTTCCATCACGGTGAAACGATAGCCGTCGGTCTCAAAGCTTTCTCCGCCACGCGGAATAAAACCGAGACGATTGAGGACGAATCCGCCGACGGTTTCGTACGAGGGGTCCTCGGGAAGCACAATGTTATATCGCGCTTCGAGTTCGCGCACTTTGATCGCGGCGTCGAAAATCATGCCGCCATCCGGCAGCGTGAGTGGACGCTCAACCACGTCAAATTCATCGTGAATTTCGCCAACCATTTGTTCGAGGATGTCTTCCAGCGTGGCGAGCCCAAGAATGCTGCCGAATTCGTCCACGATCATAGCCAGGCCGGTGCGCCGCGAACGAAATTCCAGCAGTAACTCGCTAACCGGCTTGGTCTCCGGCACGATCAGCGCGTCGCGCAAGACCGCGCGCAGATTGAATTCGGGCAACGGTTGATTGTCTTCCGCGCGGCGCGTGCGGTCCAGAAGCACCCAGATCATGTCCTTGATGTGGACAAAACCGAGGATGTGATCGAGCGAGCCTTCGTAAACCGGAATTCGCGAGCGCTGCGTTGTCGCAAACATCGTCATGGTGTCTTCCAGGCTGGCGCCAGCGGGCAACGCGTGCACGTCCGGGCGCGGGACCATCACTTCGCGGACCTGGATTTGCCCTAACTCCATCGCAGCTTGAATGAATTTCACTTCGGCGGCGGGCAGCAGGCCGCGGTCGCGCGCTTGCTGAATCATCACCTGCAACTCTTCGGTGGAGCGGACCAAGGTGTGATTGTGCGGCGAGATGACGCCCAGCGCGCGGACGATTTTTTCTGCGAAGTCATCGAGCAGATCAATCGCCCAACGGAAGGTATGCAGAAACCAGTTGAAAGGGCGCGCAATGAGTAGCGCGACTCGTTCCGCGCGCGCGAGGCTGAGGCTCTTGGGGACCAACTCGCCGAGCACGACTTGTAGCATCGTCAGAAGCCCGAAGGCGATCGCCAGCGCTACTCCGTGAGCGATCACCGCGGCCCAGGGGCGTGGAATCGCTTGCACCAACGGACTGAGAATCCCTGCGAGCGTGACTTCTCCTAGATAGCCGAGCGAAAGGCTCGCCAGCGTGATGCCAACTTGCACTCCGGAAACCACGCGGCTCAGGTCGGTGAGCAGGCTCTCCACAACCTTGGCGCGCGCGTCGCCCTTTTCCACCAGTTGACGGACGCGGGACTGGCGCACGGCCACCAGAGAAAATTCCGCCGCGGAGAAAAATGCGTTGATGCCCACCAGCGCGAGGACCGCGAAAAGTTGCAGCGCGATCATCGCGTGGGGCCCTCAATGGCCATGCGATAACGGACCGCGACGCGGTACACAATCACTACGCGCGAAGGAAATAGCGATGAAAGGACGGCCGAGACACCCATCACCGCTGATTCTAGCAAGAGGGGCGGTGCAACGGGAGAGAACCCTTGGCACCCTGTGCCTGGGGCGCGATCTGTTTATTTTTGCGGTGAACGGGTCAACACACGGCACTAAGCCTTCGACATACCGCTGCGTGCGCGTGCATTGACGTCTGTGGATTTCCCACGAGGAATGCTGAGAGACGTCCACCGCTCACCGGCGCAATGCTTGGCTAAGAAGACGATCTGGCCAACGTGGTAAGAATAGTGCGCGACCTGCCGCTGAATTGCCTGCATCACGGAATGCGGCTCGTTGCGAATTAGCACGGTGCGCCCTAGATCGGTATCGCTGAGCGGCGCCAGCGCGTCAAACATGCATTTCCATCCTTCGTCCCACATCGCCAGCAACTCGGCGCGGGTCCGCGGCGGCGCCTCGAATTCTGTATCGCAATTGCGGTTCGGCTTCTCACCATCGCTGGTCAGAAAATCAGTCCAGCGAGAACGCATGTTTCCCGCCATGTGTTTGACGATTAGCGCGATCGAATTCGACTCCGTATCGAGACAAGCCATCAAGGCATCGTCGGGTGCCTGGGCGATCGCGCGTTCGCCCAGGTGCTTGTAATAACGGAGCGTTTTCTCTGCGTCACGTACGTAGGATGTGCTGAATTCGTGTGGCATGGCGGGATTTTCCACCTTTCGTGGCCTGGGAGCAAGCGCTGGCGACGCGCTGTCCTACGCCCGCAACGGGCCATGTTGTCAGACTGATTCGCTCACTTGAACGCGCACGGCGTTGCGAGACAGGTTCGCGTGGGCTACACTGCGCGGCTGCGTTCGCTCGACCAATAATGACCAACCGCATAACGTGCGTTTTTCGCAATCTGTTTGTCGCACTCCTGCTGCTCGTCGCTGCCGGCTTGCTGCTTGGCTGGTGGATTGTGCGCCGTCCGCTGCCGGAGACGGATGGCAGTGTGGCTATCGCCGGATTGAAAGACGCCGTTACGATTGACCGCGACCAATGGGGGCGTCCCTGGATCCGCGCAAAATCGCTGGAGGACGCTGTGACCGCGCAGGGTTACGTGATGGCACAGGACCGACTCTGGCAAATGGATTTGTTGCGAAGGGTTTCCGCCGGCAACCTCTCGGAGATATTCGGCGGTGTCGCACTCTATTTCGATGAAGAGAGTCGCACTCTGGGCATGAGGCAAGCCGCCGAACGCGCCGCTGCCGACGCTTCACCCGAAATTCGCGGCTTGCTGGAAGCGTACGCGCGCGGTGTGAATGAAAGTATCGCGCGGCGTGGAAACAAGCTTCCCATCGAGTTTGTCGTGCTGGGATACAAACCGCGGCTGTGGACTCCCGCCGATACATACCTGATCAGCCTGTACATGTACAAGACTCTGACGTCCACGTGGCAGGAAAAATTGAGTCGCCAGTGGATCACCGCAAAAGTCGGGCCGGATCGCGCGCGAGATTTATTCGTTGAAGATTCGCCTCTCGACCATTATATCTGGACGATTGGGTCATCAGCGTCGCTGCCGCGTTCCCCGAACGCCAAGCCTTTGGCCGTTAGCGCGCAAGGCACCGATGATGAACCGCCGCTTGCGCCCACCTGGGAAGCCGCACGCTCATTTCTAGCGGAATTCGATGAGCCAACGAGCGAGATCATCGGCAGCAACAATTTCGTGGTGAGCGGCGCGCACACGGCATCCGGCAAACCGCTGCTCGCGAATGACACGCACCTGCAGCTCTCGGTTCCCGCGCTGTGGTACGTGATCCATCTAACCGCTCCGGGCTTGAACGTCCAAGGCTTCGCGCTGCCCGGCGCACCGCTCGTGATCATTGGCCACAACGACCGGATCGCCTGGGGATTCACAAATAGCAATGTGGACGTGGAGGATCTCTACGTCGAAACGTTCGACACCACGAATCCGCAGCTTTATCGCGCCGATGGCAAGCTGCTCGCCGCAGACGTGCGTCACGAAACGATTCATGTGCGCGGCAGCCCCAACGTGAACCTCGATGTAACTATCACGCGACACGGGCCGATCGTTCATCGAGACCCGTCAGAGCAAGGCGGGCGCGCGTACGCGCTGCGGTGGACGGCCCTCGAGCCCGGCGGGCTCGATTTTGGTTTTCCGCTGCTTGGCCAAGCGGAGAATTGGCGTGACTTCGTTGAGGCTACCCGCCACATCGCCGGGCCGGGGCAAAATACGATTTATGCCGACGTGGACGGCAATATCGGTTTCACGACTCCCGCGCGCGTTCCGATTCGAGCGAAGGGCAACGGCGCGCTCCCGGTGCCAGGCGACACGGACGACTTCGAATGGAAGGGGTACATAACGTTTGAGGAATTGCCGCGCGTGTTGAATCCGCCTGAAGGCGTCATTGCGACCGCGAATGCGCGAACGGTCGGTCCGGGATACAAATATTATTTGACCGATCGGCAGGCCGGGCCCTATCGCACGGCTCGCCTCTATGAACTCTTATCGAATCGTACCGGCTTAACCGCAGCGGATTGCAATGCTATTCAGAATGACATCGTGAGCCTGCCCAATCGCTTTCTCGCTGGCGCGCTGGTAACAGCTGCAAAAACCACGTCGCCGCGCAACCCACGCACGCTGCAGCTGATCGCGAAATTACAAAGTTGGGACGCACGCGCGACAGCGGACTCCGTGGAGACTTCGTTCGTCGAGTACACGCGCCACGGGCTTTTTCGGCGCCTGCTCGCGCCGTACTTGGGAGACGAAGTCACCAAATACGAGCTCTGGGAGCCGCAAAGCGTTTACAACGATGTGTGGTGGCGCGACAAAGTGTTTCTGGAAAACGTGCTGCGCGAACGTCCGGCAGCTTGGCTGCCAAGCGGGTTGGCGAGCTACGACGAATTGCTGATGACCAGCGCCGACGAAGCGGTGGCAGCGCTGCAAAAGCAAAGCGGCAACAGCGACGCGGCTGCTTGGACTTGGGGACGCCTCCATCCGCTCGATATGATCCATCCGCTGGGACGTGCGGGGCCGCTCCATGGCCTCTTTAGCATCGGACCGTACCCACAAGGCGGAACCGTGGATACGGTGCGCGCCATGGGAGTGGGACATGGCCCCGCGATGCGCTTGGTGGCCGACCTCGCGAATTTCGATCAATCGCTGATGGAAATTCCCACAGGAGAATCCGGCCAGTATGCCAGCCCCTACTATCGTGATCAGTTCTCTGAATGGTTCGCAGGACGCGGAATTCCCGCGCCATTCAGCGCCGCTGCCGCGACGCGCGTCCGTGTTCACACACTGACGCTGCTCCCAGCGTCTGGCAGCGCGGGATTGCTGCAATGAGGTCATCGCGATAGAATTCGGACACGCTCGGCGCCAACCGATTCAGAAACGTGCGCGGCAATCGTAGTTTCGCATTGCAGGCATTCAGCGAGAATTGAGGCAGAATGAGTCCAGTACCGAATAAAGCAGCGGTTCCGGCAGAACCTCCCAAGAAGGGAGACTTTGAAAAATCTCTCGCGCGGCTTGAGGAAGTAGTGAAGCGCCTCGAGAGCGCGGATTTGTCTTTGGATGAGGCCATGAAGCTCTTCGAGGAGGGCGTGAAGCTTTCGCGCGAATGTCAGAAGCAGCTCGAAGAGGCGGAGGGCCGGGTGGAAATCCTCCTGAAAAAGGCGGACGGAAAGATTGTGGCCGAACCGTTTGACCCGGGGGACGAAAATGGCTAGCGTCGTCTTTCGATTTGTTGTTAGCAGCTAACTCAAATCCCGGGAACCCTCTCAAAACTAATGACCGTCCCCGAATTTTTCGAGAAGGACCGCACCACCGTGGAAGCGGCTCTGCAGGAGCTTTTGCCACCGGAGCACGCGCTCCCGACCTCCATCCATCGCGCCATGCGCTACAGCGTTTTCGCCGGAGGCAAGCGCATTCGGCCTATTCTCTGCATGGAAGCTGCGCGAATGTTTACGGCCGAGCAGAATGGCCCGGTGCACGTCGGCTGCTCGCTTGAGCTCATTCACACTTATTCGCTGATTCACGACGATCTGCCTGCTTTGGATAACGACGACATGCGGCGCGGCAAAGCAACGAACCATAACGTCTTTGGCGAGGCCACTGCAATTCTGGCGGGCGATGCCCTGCTGACTTTAGCTTTTCACACGCTTGCTATGGCTCCGGTCGAACCGCAAAGGCGGCTTGCGATCCTGGCGATGGTCGCCGAAGCAGCCGGAACGGACCGCGGAATGATTGGCGGGCAGGTGGCCGATTTGGAGGCGGAAGGAAAAGCGTCGGATAAAGCGATGCTCGAATATATCCATCGCTCGAAAACCGCAGCTCTGATTCGCGCTTCGATCGTGGCCGGTGCAATTTCGGGTGGTGCGGATCGCGCTGATGTGACGCGCCTGCTCAATTTTGGCGAGAACATCGGCTGGGCGTTTCAAGTCGTTGACGATATTTTGGACGTCGAAGAATCGTCGGTTGCGCTGGGCAAAACGGCGGGCAAGGACCAGGCGCAAAAGAAGGCCACGTATCCCGCGCTGCATGGGCTGGAGGTTTCGCGCGACATCGCTGCGGACCTGGAAGCCAAGGCGCTGAAGGAACTCGATTTCTACGGAGAGCGTGGCATCCGGCTGCGCCAACTCGCGCAATTTCTCGTGGCGCGCCGGTCTTAAGGACTCGATCGTCACGGGTTTTGGCGCTATGTCTGCGTGCACTCCGCAGTTCCTCTGTGCACTCTGTAGTGATCTTATGCAGTATGCGCATCGGCTCGAATTGACGCATGAAATCAAAGCGCACGCATGACGCCGTCCTCGAACAATCCAGCCCAGCGCGCAAACCGGGGAAAACGCGGTTGGACGTCCTAATCGTCGAGCGCGGTCTCGCTCCGTCGCGCGAGCGCGCGCAGGCCATTTTGCTCGCTGGCAACGTTCTGGTGAACGGGCAAAAAATGGAAAAGCCTGGAACACAAATTTTTCCAGACGCACATATTGAAATTATTGGCGAGACGCTGCGCTACGCCAGTCGCGGCGGCTTGAAACTGGAGGGTGCGCTGGAGGACTTTCAAATCATGCCGCAAGGCAAAATCTGCCTCGACGTTGGCAGCTCGACTGGTGGCTTCACTGATTGCCTGCTGCAACATGGAGCGGCACGTGTTTTCGCCGTGGACGTTTCGGTAGACCAGCTCGACTGGAAATTGCGCCAGGACAGCCGCGTGACGGCCATCGAACGCAATGCCCGATATCTGCGCGCGGAGGATATAGCCGAACCGCCCGCCGTCATCACCATGGACCTGTCCTTCATTTCCGTCGGCAAAGTGCTTTCCGCTGTAGTGCCAATAGCAGCGCCGTCCGCCGATTTCTTGATTCTCATCAAGCCGCAATTCGAGCTCGAAAAAGGCGAGATCGGTAAGGGCGGAATCGTGAGGGATGCGGCGCTGCACCAGAAGGCCATCGAACGCGTCCAGTCCAGCGCAGCCGCATGTTCGCTGGAGCTGCTGGGCGTGCGTCCTAGCCGATTACCGGGTACTGAGGGCAACCAGGAGTTTTTTCTCCACGCCCGCGCGTGCGTCTAGAGTAGAATTCTGCCTCCCCATATGATTCGCGCCGCCGGCATTATTTGCAAACCAATTCCCGAAATGGTCTCAGCCGTTGTCCCGCCGCTTAGAAGGTGGCTGCACGACCGCAAGATCGGTGTTTTTATTGACGAGCAAACGCAAGCAGTCGTCGGCGCGAATGGCCCCGCTCTGCCGCGCGAAGAGCTGGTGGACAAGGTTGACCTGCTAATCGTCCTGGGTGGCGACGGCACATTGCTGGCTGTCGCACGTGCGCTCGCTGGGCGAAGTGTTCCCATCCTCGCCGTGAATCTGGGTGGCCTCGGATTTCTGTCTAGCGTCACGCTCGATGAGCTTTACCCGGTGCTCGTAACCATTCTTGCCGGCGAGCACCTCACCAGCGAACGGATGATGCTGGAAGCCGAGATCATCCACAGCAATAAGCCCGCCGAGCGACTGACTGCCTTAAACGATGCGGTTGCCAATAAGGCTGCGCTGGCGCGCATGCTTGATTTTGACGTTCACGTGGATCAGCACCATGTAGGCCGCTATCGCGCGGACGGACTCATCATCGCCACGCCGACGGGCTCGACGGCCTATTCACTCGCGGCAGGCGGGCCCATCATCCATCCGGACATAGACGCCTTCGTGATCACTCCAATTTGTCCGCACATGCTGACCAATCGCCCGCTGGTGATTCCCGATACTGCGCGCGTCGAGGTGCGTTTCCCGGCGACCGCTGAGCCAGTGTTCCTGACGATTGACGGACAGATTGGTTTCCAGCTTCAACCTCAGGATCGCGTGGTGATCACCAAGGCGTCCACGAAAGTGCAGGTGATTCGCCCGCCGCGCAAGACGTATTACGAAATTCTGCGTAACAAGCTGCGCTGGGGCGAACGGTAACGTCGAACGAGTGAATTCCTAGGAGACTCAGATGAGATCATTTTTTCGTCTTGGACTGATGATTGTAGTGTGCGTCTGTGCCGTACCAATTCTGCGAGCGCAGGCTGCGGAACCCGCGGCAGCGCCGCAAGGGGAGAAGCCGAAGCCGGTCGCCAGAATTGCGGATTATCCAATTCAGGAAGGCTTCATCGACTCGCGCGGCATCCTGATTTATTACATGACGGTCGGCCGCGGCGCTCCGCTCGTGATCGTGCACGGTGGACCGGGCGCGTCTCACGATTATTTTCTGCCGTACTTGCTGCCGCTCGCGCGGCACAATCGCCTGATCTTCATTGATGAACGCGGCTCAGGCCGCTCGCAGAAACTTGATGATCCATCCGGTTATACGGTAGAAAACATGGTCGAGGACGTGGAAGCCGTGCGCCAGGGTTTGGTTCTCGGCAAAATCAGCCTACTAGGGCATTCCTACGGAGGTGTCCTGGCCCAGGCCTATGCGCTGAAGTATCAAAGCAACCTCACTCATCTCATTTTGTGCAGTACATTTCCCAGCACGTCTCAGATGAACCGAGTATTCCTGAAAATGAAAGAGAAAATGCCGGCGGAATTGCGCGCGCGCATTGACCGCGAGGAAAAAGAAGGCCTCTTCGGCCATGGCAAGGATTACGAAAAGAATCGCTACACCAACGACTACATGATCGCGGCCTGGGGCGAAGGATACTTCCCCTACCTCTACCAGAATCATCCAGATCCGAATTACGATCCTTTGGACAGCGGCAAGATACCCTGGGACCTTTACCGTGAAATGTGGGGTTCCGACGGTGAGTTCGTGATTGACGGAAATCTAAAGTCGGTCGAGTACGTGGACCAACTCCACACTATCCATGTGCCCACGTTGATTCTCGCCGGTGATCACGACGAATGTGATCCTTCGCTATCGCAGGAAATGCACGAAAAAATCGCGGATTCGGAGATCGTGATTTTGCCTAAGAGCGGGCACCTGACCTTCGTGGACCAGCCCAAGATGTTCAATGACACCGTCATCGATTTCTTGCACCCGAACCGGCAGAAAAGACCGGCGAGCACGACCAATCCAAGCTAGAACAAGCATAGCGGCGGTTCAGACCGCCATCGATCTGCGGTCGCAGGTCCAATGGCGCACTGAAGTGCGCCTCTACGAATTGCTGCACGCCCTATCGCTGCTGAATCAGCTATTTTACTTTCAGCACCACCAGGGTCCGGTCATCAAACGGATGCTTCCCGCCGGAAAACGCGTCCACTTCCTCGAGAATATGGTCCGCGATTCCGTCGGCGGTCAGCTGGTGCGTAGCCGCGATAATCTGCGCTAGCCGAGCGTGCCCGAAAAATTCCAGCCCCGGGTTTTGCGTATCGCCGATCCCGTCCGAATGAAACACCACCACGTCGCCCTCATTCAGAATATAGCTCCGTTGGTCGTACGTCGCATCCTCAAACATTCCCAGCGGAAAACCGGCTAGGGGAATGCGTTCGCAGCGTCCTGCATGATACAGGAATGGCTCCTCCTGCCCGGCATTGGCGACGCGCAATTTGTGCCGCCCGCGATGCCACGTGGCAAAACACAGCGTCATGAAGCGCCCTTCAATGCGGCGGTCGCCGAGAAATCCATTAATCGCCCGCAGCATTTCCGCGGGACGATGTTTCTGCGGGCCCAGGCTGCGCAGAGTGCCGATGGCGACCGCGCCATAGAGCGCTGCCGCGCTTCCCTTCCCGCTGACGTCGCCCATCGCCACACCCAATTCCTGGGGCCCATAGCGTAAAAAATCGTACAGGTCGCCGCTGAGTTCACGCGAGGAGACTACGCGAGCCGCGATGTCGAGGCCAAACTCCGGCCCGGGCAAACGCGGCAGCAGCGCGCCCTGGATGCGGCGAGCTGCGCTCAGGTCGCGTTCCATCCGCGCCTCGTCCCGGGCCACTTGTTCGTACAGGCGTGCATTTTCGATCGAAACCGCCAGGTGCGCAGCGAGGATCGAGAGCACCTGCACATGGTCCGGCGTGAAATAGTTAAGCTGTGGGCTCTCCAGGTCCATCACACCGATCACGCGATCTTTATTGAGCATCGGCACGGCCAGCTCGGAACGCGTCTCGGGATTAATCATCAGGTAGCGCGGGTCTAGCGCGACATCCGGCACAACCACGGGACGTTTCAGCGTTGCCGCCGCGCCTACGATTCCCTCGTGCGCCGGCACAGCGTGCTTTTCCTGCACGCGCTGACCGAATTTCACGGTAACGCGATGGCGAAAAACATTCGCAGCTTCGTCGTAAAGCAGAATGCTGAAGATTTGATAATTGATCAGGCGTTTGGTCAGTTCGGCGGAGCGACGCAACACCTCCTCGACTGACAGAGTCGAATTGGCCTCGCGGCTCACTTCGTTCAGCAGCAGGAGTGTCTCGGCTTGATTGCGCTCATGCTCGTAGAGCTTGGCGTTCTCAATGGCGGTCCCGATGCGCGACGCCACCAGCGTCAAAATGTTCTGTTGGTCCCGCGTGAAGTAATCAGGCTGGCTGCTTTCGATATCCAGCACGCCGATCACGCGACCACGCACGATCAGCGGCACGGCCAATTCCGAGCGCACGCCGTCCAACGCATTGAGATAGCGCGAATCTGCGCGCACATCGCCCACGCGAATCGCCTGGCCGGTGGCCGCTGCCGCGCCGATGATTCCTTCGCCCATCGGAATTCGCCAGTGGTCCACAACTTCTTGCCGGTGCCCGATGGCAAACCGGAAATACAATTGCTCCGTGCCCTCTTCGGGCAGCAGCACGGCGAACACTTCATAGTCAATCAAGCGCTTGATGAGCGCCGCCGCGTTGGGCAGCACTTCATCGAGATTCAGCGACGCGTTAATCTCCTGGCTGATTTCCGCCAGAATCGCGAGCGTCTCCGCCGGAACCTCAGTTTTCGAATTGAGTTTTGCCGAATCCATGTGAGTAAGATTAAAGCGCGCCTCAGCCCCCGCAGAGGAGGAATCTGTCTCCGCATCGAATGCGATTGCAGTTCCGGCACAGCGAATGCGTGATCAACACATTATAACAGGCGAGATCGAGGCGCTTGCCCCAGGCTTGCGTAAATAGTTGACCCGTCAATACTTTCCGCTATCAGATGCAGAACTTGCGGCCTTCCCGGAACGCGCCTGCTCGATGATCTTCACGCCAGCGCTTGCGCCAATCCGCGTCGCGCCGGCCTCGACCATCTTCAGCAAATCCTCGAGTGTCCGCACTCCGCCGGCCGCCTTGATCCCCGTGCTCGTCCCGATCGTTTCACGTATCAGCCACACGTCTTCGGGAGTCGCGCCGGAAGTGCTGAAACCCGTGGAAGTTTTCACGAAATCCGCGCCTGCGTCTTTCGCGGCGAGCGACGCTTGCACTTTCTCCTCGCGGGTAAGCAGGGCGGTTTCCAGAATCACTTTACAGATTCCGCCGCCACGGTGCGTGCTATCCACCACGCCGCGAATATCTGCTGTGACGGTGTCCAACAGACCGGATTTCAGCGCGCCGATATTGATCACCATATCTATTTCCTGCGCGCCGTGTTCCAGGGACTGTTGCGCTTCGAACGCCTTCACTTCCGGAAGAGTAGCGCCCAGCGGAAACCCAGCTACCGTGCAAACTTTAACGACGCTGCCGCGGAGCAGCTCAGCAGCTTGCGGCACATTCCAGGGATTCACGCATACGGACGCGAAACCGTAGTTCAGCGCTTCGTCGCACAGTTTGCGAATCTCGTCGCGCGTCGCCTCCGGTTTCAGCAGCGTGTGGTCAATCAAGCGTGCGATTTGTTGTGTGGTAAGCAGCATGGTCATTCGGAAGGAAGCGTCAGAACGCAAACGTCCTTGAGATTGCGATATCGTTCGGCGTAATCGAGGCCGTACCCCACTACGAAATCGTTGGGGATTTTGAACCCGACGTAATCCGCCTTCACAACTTTGATTCTGCGCGAAGGTTTATCGAGGAGCGCCGCGATGCGCAAGGATTTGGGTTTGCGCTGCTCGAGCACGCGCAGAAGGTAGGTCAGTGTGATACCGGTATCGAGTATGTCCTCGACGACAATTACGTTCAGCCCCTCGATGCTGCTATCGAGGTCCTTTATCAGGCGCACTTGGCCGGAACTTTCTTTGTTCTTGCCGTAACTCGAGACGGCGATAAAATCAATCGACGTATTGAGATTGATTTCACGTACCAAGTCGGAAAGAAAGATGCACGCGCCCTTCAGAACGCCTATCAAGTGAATACGTTGCCCCGCGAAGTCCTCGGTGATTTGGCGCGCCACTTCACGCACGCGTTTCTGAATCGCCGCGCGGCGAATCAATACCTTGAGTTTCTCGCCTTCGACCACCACTGGCATGTGCGCTCCGCTTGCAATAAGAAAGCGCGTACTCTAACGCACGGTGTGCCGATTGACAACAATGTCCGAGTTTGGGCTATCGCAAGTAACCCCAGGTGTGGAGACGATCGCTGTCTTCCACCCAACGATCGCCGATGTCGGTGCGGTAGTACATGTTGGGAATCAGCACGTTCTTGATACGCGAATAAACCTGCGTCTGCGCTTGTTTCATGGTCTGGCCTAAACCTACGACCACCAGAATCACGCCAGACGTTCCGGCCACGAGCCACTGGCCGTTTATTTGTTTTACGTCCTCGATGTGCATTTCGTCCGTGGGCGGCTTCTTGAAAACAATCACGGCGTTCTTCGAAAACGAGTCAAATGTCTCATCATCGTCGAACGGAAACGGCGGCACCACGATGCGCACTCCAATCTGGAAACCGCTGCGAACTTTCAGTTTCGGATCATTTCCGTTGGCCAAATCCCAAAAGAATTGGCCGATGGGCGTAATCATGCCCGCCTGTTGGATGCTGATCGTGGGATAGCCAAAGCGCGAGGTGAATTCCAGCGGGTAAATCCCGTGATGGTTGACGATGCAATTCAGGTCAATGTATCCGACGTAGCCCTCCTCCGCCAGCTTCTTCTCCATCTTCAGCAGGGTCTGACTGAATAAATTGTTGGGCTCACTCCAGAACATGGTCGTGCCCATCTCTCCGGTTGGCGGCCCGTTCTCGCCCGGGAAAAGTTTCTTGTGTTCGAAATTGATGTTGATGGGATAGACGAAGTTCTTGCCGTTGAAAAATGCGCCCACGGCTACTTCCACTCCGGTCACGCGACGCTGCAATTGAAAAACTTTGATTTCATCCGAGAGCGCTTTCTTGTAAGCCTCGAGCATGTAAATCACGTCTTGCCCGTCGTCTTCCTCACCGACGAACAGCCGACGCTTCACGTTTTGCGCTTCGCCGCTCGGCTTGATCACGTAGCGGCCCGGATTCTGCGTTACGTGCTCGATGGCATCGTCGAAATTCGCGAATTCAAAGTAAGGAATGATGTTCACGCCGGCTTTTTTCAGTTCCTCCTGACCAAACGAGCGGTCGTCTTCCAAGCGATCGGAGTAGGGTGTGCCGCCAATCACCTTCTTGCCTGCAGCGCGCAGAGCCTGCGCTTTCTCGCCCTGTCCCAGCGTGTCGTCGAAGATCAGGATGTCTGCCCATTCGGCATCCTTCTCCCAATCCTTGCACTTGGCTACGAAGCCGTCCGCGATGTCGCGTTCCTTTTTGTCGTTAATGTAGTAGCGAACCTCGTGGCCCTCCTTCGAAACTTGCCAGGCAATATCGCTGATCAACCCCGTGAGTGAAACAAACAAGAAATTCCGCTTCTCCATCGAGTCGTCTCTCCTGACTGCAAGGCAAGTGGTTCACCAGATGACGCTTAAGAAACGATCCATATTATGAGAGCATTGTTACAGCCACGTGAACTTGAGATTTTCGAAGGCAATTTCCATCTTGCATCTTGCCCTCGCTCGCTGATGTTTTCGGCGAAACTGCCGCGTGCGCTTAGCCAAAACTTGGCCCGTTTTTGACCGCTGATTCATTGTGGAGTTCTCGCATGTCTCTGTTCGAAGACCCAGAGATTTACCGGACTGTGCTGGGATCCATACAGAACGGCAAATTTTTGAAAGATCATCACGCGCTCACGTTTGTTTGCGACTCGATTCGCATGGCGGCGGGCCACCGGAAGAAATTGGAAAAAAGGTTGCCGCGGCGCTCGTCAGGATTCCTCGGGATTTTGTTGTGCTACGGGCTGGTCGGCCCCGTGGCCGCCCGTATGGCGAAGGGCGGTTGACAATGAGCACGCCTACTATCAGTTCTTGCGCGTGATGATCGTCGCGTTCATCAAGGGCACGGCGCCGAGCATGGCCGTGGAAATCGGACGCCGCGCGATTCCCGGGCACGTTCGGTCGACATTCCAAGATGCCGAAAAACATATAAAAGACAAAGGCGACGCTCCCGCAACTGCGGCATAGCACTCGCAAGGACGCGCGTTCAAAACATGGTTAAACCCGAAGCGGCACCGGAGACAGCGATCGGCGCGCCTCCAACATCGGGTGGCAAACCGCTGGATGCAAAGACCGCCAACGCCAAAACACCAGTCGCGAAGGCACCGTAAGCCTCAACCTTCAAGCAACTCCCCCAACTGGTCGGGTTCCTAGTTCGTTCATCGATACCAATTCGATGTTCGTCGCCATTTGACCATCACCGAATTTCGGGTAGCGTACTGTATGGAGAAAAAAACAATGAATGAAGCCACACAGCCTGAGCCTTGGCTCCGCGGCACCTTGGCGGAAATATCCCCGGTACCAAGGGCCGTGCTGCACGCGCTCGAACTCGCCAAGGAAGACCTGACGCGCTGCTGCGCCAATCTGAACGACGAACAGCTAAATGCGCGGCCCGCGGAAATCGCGCCAATCGCCTTCCACATCCGACATATCGCGCGCAGCGTGGATCGCTTGCTTACCTATGCCGAAGGAAACCAGTTGAATGAAAAACAACTCACGGCGCTAAAGAACGAGCTCACCCCTGACGCTACTGGACACGACTTGTTCGCGGAGCTGAACGCTACTTTCACGAAATGCGCCGAGCGCATCGTGCAAATCGATCCGGAGCGATTGGGCGAACCCCGCCCCGTCGGCAAGCAACAACTACCCACGACCGTGGGCGGCTTGCTCGTGCACATCGCCGATCACACCCAGCGTCATGTTGGCCAAGCGATCACCACGGCCAAAATAGTGACTTCGCTACACAAGTGAAAATGGTGCCCCTGAATCACACTCGAACCACAACTCCATTCTCCGATTTCGTCAGATGCTGCAACAATTCCACCTCGGCCCGCGTCTGAAAATGATTTCGCATCCAGATCACCCCGATACGCCGGAATGCGGCTTCATCCGCCAAAGGAACAAACCTGCATCCCTTTACTGTCTCCACTGCCATCGCCGGCACCACCGAAATTCCCATTCCCGCGGACACCATTGCCAAAATCGAAGAAAATTGCCCGGTCTCGAACACCACATTCAACTTCGTTCGCGACCTCTGGCACGCGGACACCACCGACTCCCGGAAGCAGTGCCCCTCCTTCAAAAGTAAAAACGGTTCCGCCTCCGCCTGTTTCAGCGGCGTTGATTTTTCGCGCGCCAGCCGGTGCTCCTTGGGCACCACCAGGTACATGCGTTCCTTCAGGACTTCCTTGCACACGAATTCCGCCCCCGCAATCGGCAGAGCCACCAACGCCATGTCCATCGTCCCTTCCTGCAGACGGGCCAGCAAAACCGGGGTAATTTCCTCCACCATTTCCAGTCGCACTTGCGGGTACTGTTTCAGGAAGCGCGAAACGCGGGACGGTAAGAAATAAGGCGCGATCGTGGGGATCGAGCCGAAAACAATCGTGCCCGATTCCGTGCCGGCCATCTGCTGGATTTCCGAAGTCGCTTCGCCCAATTCGCGCAGGATTGTCTGCGCACGCGGCAGGAATGCCTGTCCAAATGCGGTCAACCTCACGCCACGCCCCAAACGGTCGAAAAGCTTCGCGCCAAGTTCTTGCTCCATCTTCTGGATTTGCTGCGAAAGCGATGGTTGCGCCACATGCTCGTGCGCGGCCGCGCGCGTGAAATTTCCTGTCCTGGCCACTGCGCAAAAATATCTCAGTTGATGTATTTCCATCCTGCTCCGTCCCAAGCGCCGAGTTGGCGCCACCGATAGATGATACCTATCAGTCGGAGACGAATAAAGTATTTCTCCTATTACGCACCACACGCTACCCTTTGCATTCGGGCACCTCAAGACGCCCTTCCCTACAAGGAGACAGCATGGACGAGAAAAAACCGAAGCATGAGGTAATGACCACCGACGCAGGACGTCCGGTAGGCGACAATCAAAATTCGCTGACAGTCGGGCCGCGCGGCCCCGTCGTTTTCGAGGACTTTCTGCTGTTTGAGAAAATGGCGCATTTCAACCGCGAGCGCATCCCGGAACGCGTGGTGCACGCCAAGGGTTCGGGCGCGCACGGCTACTTCCTCTGCACCAGCGCGGAGATTACCAAGTACACCACCGCGAAGCTCTTCTGCGCAGTGGGCAAGAAGACGCCTACGTTCATTCGCTTCTCTACGGTCGGTGGCGAAAAAGGTTCCGCTGATACCGAACGCGACCCGCGCGGTTTTGCTCTGAAGTTCTACACAGAAGAGGGCAATTGGGACATGACCGGCAACAATACGCCCGTCTTCTTTATTCGCGATCCGCTGAAGTTCGGCGATTTTATCCATACGCAGAAGCGCGATCCGCAAACAAACTTAAAGTCGCCCACGATGATGTGGGATTTCTGGTCACTCTCGCCGGAATCGCTGCATCAGGTCACCATCTTGTTTTCCGATCGCGGTACGCCCGACGGCTATCGCCACATGGACGGTTTCAGCAGCCACACCTTCAGCCTGATCAACGCCAAGAATGAACTCTTTTATGTGAAATGGCATTTCAAGACCAAGCAGGGCATTAAGAATTTCACCGGCGAGGCAGCCAACGCACAGCGAGGAATTGACCCCGACTATGCGCAGCGCGACCTTTTCGAGGCCATCGCCAAAGGCGATTTCCCGAAGTGGCGTGTCTCCGTGCAAATCATGCCGGAAAAAGAAGCCGAGACTTACCACATCAATCCGTTCGACCTCACCAAGGTGTGGCCGCATAAGGATCATCCGCTTCACGAAGTCGGCGAGCTCGTTCTCGATCGCAATCCCGAAAATTACTTCGCTGAAGTCGAGCAGGCCGCCTTCGAACCACGCAACATTGTGACGGGCATGGGCTTTTCGTCGGACAAAATGCTGCAGGCGCGGCTAATTTCGTATCCCGACGCGCACCGTTACCGGCTGGGCGTCAACTACGATTCCCTTCCGGTGAATAAGCCGCAATGCCCCTTCCACACCTACAATCGCGACGGCGCGATGCGTTTCGACGGGAACTACGGCGCGCAACCGAACTACGAGCCGAATAGCTTCAATGGGCCGACCGAGGATCCAAAATTCCGTGAGCGTCCCAAGGAAGTTGCCGGCACGGTGGATCGTCACAATCACCGTCTCGATTCCGACTATTACACGCAGCCGGGCAACCTGTTTCGCCTAATGAAGCAGGACGCCAAGGACCGCCTCATCAGCAACATTGTTGGCAGTCTCGGCTCTGTCCCGCGCCGCATCCAAGAGCTTCAGATCCAGCATTTCTACAAGGCTGATCCCGCGTACGGCACGGGCGTGGCCAAAGGGCTGGGGCTGGATATTCAGGAAATCATCGGCCGCGCTGAAAAAGTCCACGCTGCCGATTAAAATTCGTTAGTTGACAGAAAAAAAGGGGCGGACTCGATGAGCCTGCCCCTTCTAGTCTACCAGATCCTGCGTGTTTTCTCGGGCTCTGCCTGTGCTCCGTGCCTCTGTGTCAAATCTTGTGACTTTGCCTTCTGCCGCGCAGCAGATTAATCAGCCGAAGCCGCGTGCTGCATCTCCTTGGTCTCGTTTCGCGGACGATGCGCTGCCTTCGAGTCGCTAAACTGCGCGGTCTCTGTCGACCCCGCCAGCGCGGTGGTCGAAGCCGCGCCACCAGTGATCACCTGCTGCACGGTGTCGAAGTAGCCGGTGCCGACAAAGCGCTGATGCTTCACCGCATCGTAACCAAACTGCTTCTCGCTGGCGAATTCCTTTTCCTGCAAGCGGCAGTACGCCGTCATCCCGGCATTTTTGTAGTTGCGAGCCAGTTCGTACATAGCCAAATTCAGCGCGTGGAAGCCGGCCAGAGTGATGAACTGGAATTTGTAACCCATCTTCGCGAGTTCGCCCTGGAACTTCGCAATCGTCGAGTCATCCAGATTCTTTTTCCAGTTGAAAGATGGCGAGCAGTTGTATGCCAGCATCTTGTTCGGATATTTTGCGTGAATCGCTTCGGCAAACCGGCGTGCTTCACCCAAGTCCGGCTTTGAAGTTTCGCACCAGAGCAGATCGGCATACGGTGCGTATGCGAGACCTCGCGCGATGGCTGATTCCAGACCGCCGCGTATCTTGAAGAATCCCTCGTTGGTGCGCTCGCCTGTCAGGAACTTACGGTCGCGCGGATCGATATCGATCGTGAGCAAATTCGCACTATCGGCATCAGTACGCGCCATGATCAATGTTGGCACGCCCATGACATCGGCCGCGAGGCGCGCCGCGACTAATTTTTGAATCGCTTCCGTTGTCGGTACCAAAACTTTTCCGCCCAGGTGGCCGCACTTCTTCGCGGACGACAATTGATCTTCGAAGTGTACGCACGCTGCGCCGGCTTCGATCATTGCCTTCATCAATTCAAACGCGTTCAGATTGCCGCCAAATCCCGCTTCGGCGTCCGCGATGATCGGCGCGAACCAGTGAATTCCGTTCTTCCCTTCCGCATGATGAATTTGGTCCGCGCGCGCAAAGGCTTGATTGATCTTCCGCACTACGTTGGGAACGCTGTCAGCGGGGTATAAACTTTGGTCGGGATACATTTGTCCGGCGTCGTTGGCATCGGCCGCGACTTGCCACCCGCTCATATAAATCGCTTTGAGGCCAGCCGCCACTTGCTGGACCGCTTGATTCCCTGTAAGAGCTCCGAGCGCTGCAACGTAAAGGTCATCCTGCAGCAATTGCCACAGACGTTCGGCCCCCATCCCCGCGAGCGTGTGCTCGATGTGCACCGAACCGCGCAACTGTTCCACGTCTTTCGCGGAATACGGGCGCGTAATGCCTTCCCACCTCAGGTCGGTCTTCCATGAATGCTCCAGATTGCGATGATTGCCGTTATGGGTGCTCATTCGTGCGACCTCGATTGTGAAGAGATTGAACTTTGCTTGGGAATCTTGGCTGGACCCGACCAATTCGCGAATTGGTGAGGTAAGTGTGGAACGAAACGCTTAATCAGTCAAACTGATTGTCATTATCGTCTTGATAGAATACTGTTATCGGGTGGTCCTAAGGAACTATAGGGCTTTTGGGGTAGGACTCGTAGTACGTGACGGCCACCATATGAAATGTCAGCCGGTGCGGAATGACCGGCCTGAAACCTGCACGGAGAATGGGCCATGGAAATTGACCAGATCGAAACGTTCCTTGCAGTGGTGACCTACGGAGGCTTCCATCGCGCTGCCGCAGCTCTGCGCGTGAGCCAGCCGGCGGTGAGCGCGCGTGTTCGCGCACTGGAAGATTCGCTCGGCGTTAAGCTCTTCTCCCGCGTGCGCGGCGGCCTCTCTGTTTCGCCGGCCGGAAAGGCTTTGCGGCCGCACGCGGAACAACTCTTGCGCGACGTAGCCCGGGCCCGGCAAGCCATCCACGAACTGCAACCATCCGTTGGCGGCGCATTGAGAATCGCAGCCGCACTCTCCGTTTGCACCTACTTCTTGCCGGACGTGATAAAGGATTACCAGGCCGCCAATCCGAAAGTGATGGTCAGCTTGCGCTCCGGCACTTCCCTGCAGGTGCTGAAAATGGTTTTGGACGGAGAGGCTGAAATCGGTGTGGCCCGGTCGCTGAATCACCCGGAAGTGGAAACCATGACGTTGCGCGACGATCCCTTAATTCTCGTCGGACATCCCAATCACCCCGCAGCCCGCAGGCGCCGCGTGCGACTGGAAGACGTCGAGTCCATGCCCCTAATTTTTTTCGACCGCGGATCGAGCGACTGGACCCTGAGTCAGGGCCTCTTTCGCCGCGCCGGCCAATTGCCTAACACCGTGCTCGAAGTGGAGACGATTGAAGCGGCTAAGCGCATGGTGGAGCGCAAACTTGGACTGAGTTTTCTGCCACAGATCGCCGTCTCGCGAGAACTTCATCAGGGAAAGCTAGTCGCTGTCGAGATCGCCAACGTAGAGCCGTTGCGCCGCAACCTGGACGTGATCTACCCACGCCATCGTCCGTTAACGCGCGACGCGCAAGCGCTGTTGCAGTTGCTGCAAACGGCAGCGAACGCCGAGACACCCATTCGCCGCCCGAGCAAGCGGCGCCGCGGATCTGGGTCTACTAGCCGCGCTTAAGCCGTCACCACTGCCGCCATGGGCGTGTCGCGCGGCACGCGCTTATCCGATCGGTTTCACGTTGTTTCGGCTGGCATACCAGCAAGGCCGTAGGCCCGAATGAGGGAAAAGAGAGCGAACGCAGGTTTCCGTCAGCGGCTGGTCCGTGAAGATTTCCATCTTTCCGTCTTTGAGTGCGGTGCCGTAGTAGGAAGTTACCGTCCCCAGCCCGTCAGCGCCACTATGTTTACCCATCCTGTAGCGCAGTAGAGCGTAGTCGCACGCATACACCACCACAAATAACATCAATACCGCGCCCCCGCCCCGTTTGGCGAAACCTGCGAAATCTGGCATTGGCTTATCTAGCCCAGATTGTATGCCCGACTCGCCTCAATTTCTCTCATTGATTTGTGGTATCGGGGCATAGGCATCGACCCGAAACGAGGCTGTTCCGGCATGGCCCTCGCGAATGCGATGGCAGGCTTACCTCGCGCTTGATCAGTGCCTGTGGTGGGCGTCAAACGCATTGGGGAACGCAACGACCATCGCGGGATCACCGAAGAGAATCCAGGTGCGCCTTACGTCCGGATCTGTGATCTTGGACTTGGCCATCAAAATAGCCTGGCCCAGGGCCTCGGACGGATTCGCAGCCAGCGTCCGCAATAGAGCCTGGTCCATGGACGCCTGCGGCGGCGCCGTGGTGAAGCCTGATGACGCCCAGACGGCCACTGCCCCGCCATTGGGAGCCATCAGCAGCGACGTGGAGAGGCTCGTCGCGTACACATCGTGGAAAAATCCGTTCAGGCAGTCCATCAGCAAGAACACCGGCAGCCGCCCGCCATTGGTTAGCGCGGCGACCGAGGTGTTGTCCAGCAAGTCCGCGAACGACCACTGCTCCTCGGACCCGTGCCCGGTGTAATTGACCAGCAAGACCCCGTTGTTCACCGCGTCGAGAATTTGCTGCGAGACCACGCTGGGAGCCTGCCCATCCGCCAGAATTGTTGTCGTTACCACGGAAGGCGGCAGCAGGGCGTTCGCCATCTCCGCTTCGGTGGAAAAATCCACGCCAATGTTCTGGTCCGCCACCAGCAGCGCTTGGTGCGTCCAACTACCCGCGGAACCGCCTTGTTCGTAATTCACAATTTTCGAAACAACCAGCGCAGCCTCTGCCGGAGTGCGCGCCGGAATACGGCCTGTCGGTATTGTCGCGAAGCCAGTCTCCTGGAAATCGGTGAGCCAATCGTCGGAGGCCGTTTTAAACGCGGCCGTTTCGATAATCCGCGTGGGCACGAAATCGAAATCGCCCAGGCCCAGATAGTTTCGTGGATCGAGCGACGCATCTCCCAGCAACAGCACGGACTGCGGCTTCTCGCGCCATTCGGTGACCGCATCGTACAAGTAAGCGCGCAACGCAAATGGACTGCTCTCGCCGTAATTGAAGGCATCGAAGAGCTGATCTACCGTGACTAGCGTCGTTTCCAGCCCCTGCGACTTGCGCAGTCTCAGCAGAGGTGTCGCGCTCGATGCAAAATCCGGATGCGTGATGATGATCGAATCCGCGCCGCCTCGCTGCTCTAGCCGCGTGCTGGGCGAATGGTAAGCAATCGCAGCCGGCGAAGATATCTGATCGGCCGAAAACGCCAGCAGCGTCCGTTGTGCGGCCCACGAAGAAGCCGAACCGGGCACCGTGACGGTGATATCCCAGGCAGAGTTGTCCATATTCACAGAGCCGCCGAGTTGAACGATATTCAATGGGTCAGTGATATCGAACACCTGAATCTGTGAGTTACCGAAGCCCTTGATTTTCAAGTTCACGCCGGCAGGCGCCGTGGCCTGCAGCCAGTTCGCATCTGCGGTGTAGCTGTGCGGGTACTGCAGCGTAATGGATTGCACCAAACTCGTATCGTTGTCGCCGTTCAGAGCCGTCAACGTCACAACGTTCGTGCCCTCTTGAATCATTCCAGGTCCCACAGGGAATGTGCTGGTGTAATTCTGCTGATCGTTGAAATCCAGGACCCCCAGCGCGGAACCATTCAGCGAAACGCTCACGCTATGCGCCTGGCCCGTTGTCACGCTTTGCAGCGTCACTGACAGTTGCGCCGCAAGGCTCGAGGTCGGATCGTAGTGATGGACCGTCAGATCCTGGTCCACTGGTTCCGTGCTGATCAAAGCACCGAAGAAGTTATCTGCATTCGGCCCGTTGAGCAGCGCCGCAAAGTAAGTCGTGCGCTGTTCCAAGGTGACCGCCGACAAGAAGCTCTGTAGGCCGGAGACTCCCGAGCCCGGCAACGCCGATTCTGGAATCCGCTTGCCGGGCTGAGATCCCTGAATCAGCCAGTAAACACGCGTGCTCGAAAACGGCGTATCAATTCCCGTTCCGTAAAATGCGATGCCGTCACCTGTGGCCGATGGTGCGGAGTGGCGTCCGATGATCGCAATCGGCTGCTCGACGCCTTCCGCGAAAAGTTGCAGCATGCGGGTATCGCTGCCAAAAGCAAAACCCGCCGCCGCTAGCTGCGCTCGCGTCACTACGTACCAACCCTCCGCGTTTACCGAAATCTTCGACGCAGGCAGTCCATCCAGATATGCGCTCGACACTTCCACCGACGTCACCGGACCGCGGGGACCTCGTGGCCGCACCGGTCGCGGCAGGGGCAGTGGCGCCCCTGGGCGCCAAGGCGCCGCCATCGAACCTGGCGTGGACGCTGTCAATGTTCGCGTCAGCCGGCTCAGGAGCACGGCCTGCGCAACGGGTGCGGGGTCGGAAATCATCGAATCGGCGCTCACAGGACCGTGCGTACTTCGCACACCGCCCAGATCAACGTCTTCCAGCACGTATGACGATCCGGGGCCTCCGTCGGGGTCAATCCACTGATAAGTCTTCGCCGTGTGCTGTGGCTGCGCGCCGCGCAAGAAGAGCGCGCCGCCCGCGATCAGCGAAGGATTGAGGCGATGCTGTCCCTGCGCATCCTGGCGGTACACGTGGAAGCCGAGATTGCGAATTTCCTCGCGCGTGTGCCACTCGAGCGCCACGCCACCACCCGCCATCGGGTGCGCCTGGAAGGACGATATCTGCACCGCCGTGGGCGCTTGAATCGTCGAGAGCGTGGACGAGAAATTGTTGGACAGGTTTGGATCGCTGGTCGTCGCACTCACCGTAGCCGTGTTCGCCGCGAGCGATGTTGAACTGAATGTTTGCGCTGTGGTACTAATCGTGATGATCGCAAGGCTGCCCACGCTAAGCGTTCCCAAGCTGCAACTGACCGTCCCGCCGCTCTGCGTGCAGGATCCTTGCGTGGTGGACACCGAAACGAAACTCACCGCACTCGGCAGCGGGTCGGACACCGCGACTCCCTGCGCTACCGCCGGTCCATTGTTCGTCACTTGTAGCGTGTAAGTCAGCGTCGCACCTTGATCCACAGGTTCGGGCGAAGCAGTCTTCAAGATGGCGACGTCCGCCTGCGACGGCGAAGCCACGGTCGTCGTCACTGTGGACGAGTTGTTCGTGGTGTTCACGTCATTCGCAGTCGGACCGATAGTCGCCGTGTTCATGATGGCCGTGCCAGCCGTGCCGGAATTTGTCTTCACTACCAGCGTAAATTGCGCGCTCGCGCCCGAAGCAACGGCGGCGCCAGAACAGAGGCCGGCACTACCAGGGCAGCAGCTGATGGCGCCCGTGCCACCGACTGCAGGAAGCGTAGGACAAGTAGTTCCCGCAGGAATCGCCAACGTAACGAACGTGGTTCCCGTTGGCACCGTATCGTTGTAAGTCACGTTCGTCGCGGAATTCGGGCCGTTGTTCGCGAAGTTCAGTTGGTAAGTGATGTTGTTCCCAGGCGTAACTGGATTGGGCGAGCCTGTCTTCGTCACGCTCAAATCATATTGACCTGCGGAAGCGACGGTGACGTTCACCGTCGCGCTGTTGCTCCCCGGATTCGAATCCGGAGTCGACGTGGACGTGGTGGCCGTATCGGAGATAATTGTGCCCGAGGCCGTCCCGGACGCCACATTCACCACCAGCGTGAATGTCGTCGTCGCGCCGGAGGCCAGCGTGCCAATCGTGCACGTCACTTTGCCGCCTGAGCCTGGACTTGGGCAGCTCCACACTGTTCCGGTCTGCATGAATGAGACAAACGTGGTGTTGGTGGGGATCGCATCGTTAAATGTCACCGACGTCGCCGAGGAAGGCCCATCGTTCGTCACCGTAATGGTGTAGGTGATGTTGTTGCCGGCCTGTACAGGGTTCGGTGCGGCGGAATTGGTAACCACGATGTTGGCCGTGTTCGCCGCAGCAACCAGCGTTACCACCGTCGCTGTATTATTCGCGAGATTCGGATCGCTTGACCCGGATGAGACCGAATCCGTGTCCGTTATTTGCGTGCCGCTGACGGTTGCGGGAGACACTTGCACGACCAAGGTGAAGGTGCCCGAGGCGCCGTTCGCGACATCAGGATTCGTGCAGCTGATGTTGCCAGAGGCGCCGACAGCGGGGGTCGTGCATGTCCAACCCACAGCAGCGGTCAGAGATTGGAAAGTGGTGCTGCCAGGGATCGCTTCACTGAACGAAGCATTAATCGCATCCAGTGGGCCGTTATTGGTCGCCATCTGCGTGTAGGTGATGTTGTTTCCTGGAATCACCGGGTTGGGTGTTCCGGCGTTCGTTACCGCTAAATCGGCGCCCGCGCAATAGGCACCTGATTGCGTCCCGGGAGTTTCCGTGATGGCCAAGGCAATTGCAGAAACTCCTGGCTGTCCGCTCGTAGCGCCGTACGGATCGTTGGCGAGCGTAGTCCAACCTGGAATACCGCCGCTGACATTTGCGACTCCTGGCGACGATGAAGTGAAAACCACGCCTCCACCGCCACCCGCGCCAGGTCCGTGCCGGTTTCCAGGGAAGGCGCCGGGCGCCTGCTCCGGCCAGGTGATCCCACCGTTCCCTCCCGTCGCGCTTGACGTCAACCCGCTCAAGCCGCCGCTGTTCGCAAACACCAGTACGGTGCCGCCCGCTCCGCCACCCCCTCCGCCATCGTTCTCGGTTTCGAGAGCTGCTTGGCCGTTTGACGTTATCGCTCCGGTGCCTACAACCGAGCCGGTGTGAATGATTACGATTCCGCCTCCCGCCGTGCCGCTGCTATTGATTCCCGTGCATGGGGTAGGACACGTATTGCTGGTGCTACCACCAGTATCCGTGCTCGGATTCCAGAACGAACCGTTATTCGTGGTGCCCGCGCCACCACCACCGCCCATAAGGATCGCACTGGTCGTCGCCGGGAAAGCCTTGCCGCCGAAACCACCTTCAAGGCCTGCACTATTCCACCCAAAACCGCCCGTACCTCCTCTGCCACCGTTCGCGCCCCCTCCGCCGCCGTCGTTCTGGTCATTTGCGGTCGGGTGAGCGTCTGTCGCGCCACCAGCCGCATTACCCGGAGCTCCACGCGCGAAGCTGCCATTCGGATAGCCTTCGTTGCCGGTGTCCGTCGCAGCCGTCAGCGTGCTATTGGCGATAAATCTGGGGGTTCCCGCGATTCCTTCGCCTTTGGACGCGTTGGTCGTTTGCGTTGAAAGCGTTATGTAGTCAGTCGCGAGCGGCGTCGGTGGTGTCGTCGCCGCAGTGTAAAGCTGGCCCGCGCCACCTCGGAAGCCTTTTGCGTCGACGGCTACAGTGCCGCCCAGGGTAAGCTGCGAAGCGATGTCCAGCGCCAGCACGCCGCCAGTCTTGCCGTTCCACGGCAAGGCTGTGAGTCCCGAACTCAAGGTTGCGGACGTGTATTGCGGCACGCGAATCACTTGGAATGTGGACTGCCCTGCGGTCGGATTTGTCGTCGGTGCCGCCGCGGCGTTGACGTAAGTATTCAGTAAGCCGCCGGTCGGGCCCGTTCCCGTGAATGTGAGCGTCCCACCCGTGACCGGTAGTGCGCTGGTCGCAGTCACAAATTCGAATAATCCGGAACTGCCAGGATTCGTCGCGCCGTAGCCCGGGTCACCGGGAACTCCATCTCCATAAGCGCCCGAGTTTGTCGAGTTGATCGTCGCGTTTTGCATCTGGATAATCAGCAGCAGATCGCCGCTCGCAATGGCCGTCTGCGCCGCCGGTGCTGCGGCTGCGGCTCCCAGTAGAACGGAAGTGGCGCCCGCATTCACCGTTCCCACGGCGCTACCCGGAGGATAATACGCGTTCACTACGCCGGTCAGGGTGCCACCCGCGCCGTCTTTGCCTGGAGTCGCGCAGACCAGCGGCTGCACCACAGTCAGCAGAGTCACAGAATTATTGGCGGCTACAGGATCGGTGCCGGTCGTCGAAACTGTAGCCACGTTCGTCATCGTCGTGGCAGTGGCGGGAGTGGTGCCGGTAACTGTGACCGTTACCGGAGCTCCCAGCGGATAAGCAACCGCCCCGAGGGCGCAGGTAATCACGCCGCCCGAAGGCGCGCCACAGCTTCCCGCCGAGGTCATTGCCGAGGCGTTCGTTAACGTAGCCGGCAGCGTATCCTTCAGTGTCACACCAGAATCCGAGGCCAGGCCCAAATTTGTCACCTGAATCGTGTAGGTGATGGCCGAAGATATGAATACTGGAGTCGGCGATGCACTCATGGAAACGGCGAGATCGGCATCTCCCGTTGTCTCCACCAATACCGACGTTGTGGTTGCGTTGTTCGTAGGGACCGGATCGGTTGTTTGCGAGGTCACGTCCGCGGAGTTCACGATCGTGGTTCCCGCTGTCGGAGCGCTACCGCCGGAATTCACGGTGACGACGAAGGTAAAGGCGGTAGTCGTGGTTCCGCTCGCGAGGGCGGCGCCATCCGTGCAAATGATTTGGCCCGTTGCGCCCACAGCCGGCGACGTGCACGTCCATCCCGTCGGCGGCGTCATCGAAGAAAAGGTGGTGTTCGGTGGAGTTTGCTGATAGAGCACGGCAGTCGTGGCGGCGTTCGGTCCGTTGTTAGTGACTGTCTCGGTGTAAGTAATCGTTGCGCCGGGGGCAACGGCTGGCGCGGAGGCAGCTTGGGTCATCGCCAGGTCGGCGCCCTGCACGGTTACTGAAGCCGTAGCTGTGTTGTTTGCGGGATTTGGGTCCGTCCCCGTCTCAGTTACCGTCACCGAATTCGTGATCGTTGATCCGACCGTTGCCTCGGGGCTAACCGAAACCACAACCGTAAAACCTACAGATGTCGAGGGGCTAAAGTCACCGTTGGCCGTACATATGATCGCGCCGCTGGCTCCAACTGCGGGCGTGGTGCCGCACGTCCATCCCGCGGGCGGCGTCACCGACGAGAAAAGCGTACTTGCGGGCGTGTTCTGCGTGAGGGTTGCGCCGGCGGCGGCTACCGTCGTGCTGTTGTTGGTTACCGTTTCCGTGTAGGTGATGTTGCCGCCGGTTGCAACCGGATTGGGAGCCACCGTCTCTGTCACGGAAAGGTCGGGAGTCGCACCGACCGTGGTGGTTGCCGTCGCTACGGAGGCGCCTGGGTTGGCGGTGACCGTGTCGGTGATTACCGTGCCAGCCGGCGCGCCCGTAGCTATGGTTACCGTGATCGTGATCGTCGTCGTGTTGCCATTGTTGTATCGTGTTGACCCGCTGGAGTCCGTACACGTAACTGTGCCGCCGGCGAGCACGCATGCCCAATTTGCGCTGGCGCGTCCGGCCACCACCGCGCCGACGTAGGTGGTGCTATTAGGGAAGGTTGGGCTGCTCGGGAGCGGCTGTGTGACTGTCACGGGGTTAGCACCCGAAGGGGTGAACGCCAGCAAACCGGTATAAGTCAAAACTTGGGCGTAGGTGATCGTGCCGCCGGCCGCGATTTGCGTTGTCGGAGCCGCGGCATCGGAGATCGTAAATTGCGCTGCGGCAGGCGCCGCGTACAAGAATAGAGTGCACAAGAGAAACACGAATGGCGCCATCACCGAGCGCACCCGCGGTGCGCGGCGTGCCGCGGCGAGCAATACGCGCCGCCCTCGTCTGCGAACAGCGTGCAACAGGTTCGTTCCCGGCGCGCCGAGCGAAATCTTCTTGCCGTTGCGTTCGATCGCAATGACTTTGCCCAACACCATTTCCGTTGGTTCGTCATCCTGTTGGCCCGCATCGCCGCGGGTCACAATTCTGCCGGTCTCCCGGTCCCGGCCAATCACTCGATGAAGTCTGAAACCTGCCTGGCCGCGCGCTAACACAATGTCGCCGCGTTCCGGCTGGCCTGTGGAAATCGGTGCCACCTCGACGGTGTCGCCGTTCAACACGTTCGGCTTCATGCTCTGTCCGCGCGCTTGAAATCGCATGGTCAAGCCGCGCTGCAGCGTCGCCTCGCACACCACTGCGAACTGTTGGGAATTGCTCTTCCCGGGCGTTTTAGGCTCACGCACGGCAAACCGCCTCCACCGCAGTAAAATCCGGCACAAACGAGAACGCGAAGCACGGCACGCTGGACGCTACTGCGTGAAAAAATTTCAACGCTGAGGAAAGCCCCTCGTGCGAATGGTGAGGCACGAAACTGCGCACAAATAATTCCGCTGCGCCTTCTGCAACACCGAGCGGCCGCAATTCATTCGCTTTGCCGTGCTGTAGCACGAAGATTGCATGCACGGCCGACTCGGCGACCTCGGCAATGCCCGCATCGCCATGCCAGGGCGTGCCGTACATTTGAATCCGCCCATTTTCCTGGCGAAGAATGATGCGGTCGTCGCTAAGTACGCGCACCGTGCGATGCTTTGACCACAACCGTGCCGAAGTGCTCTTGCCCGCGCCCGAATGCCCGGTTAGCAGCAGGCCTCGCCCATCGGGCGCAATCACTCCGCATCCGTGAACTTCCACGCCACCGCCCATCGCCAGGCGATGAATCCAGAGAAGTTCGTCCAACGGATACTCGAGAGGATTCACTGGCGTTTCCGCCGGGAAATATTGCCGAGCGAGTTCGATTCGTCCGGAAGAAAAATCCTCCGAAACGCGCGCCTGTTTGTATGGCATCGGGCCCAAATGCGCCGTGGTAAGACGAAAGCAAAATCCTTCTGCGTCGCGGTAGAGTTTCCATAGGCCGCCCGAATCAAAAATCAGCTGCCCATCAGGCGCGCCAAAGTGATCGCTGAATCCCACCTCGAATTCCACGTCGCAGCGCTCCACATCCACCAGAAAATCTTCGAGCTCCTCATCCGCCATCAGGCACGGGCCGCCCGGATCAGAAGTCAATCCGAGCGAAATTCCACCGATACGCGCAGCCAGGCGTTTCGACGAGATCTTCGCGCGTAGTTCTTCCAAATGTTCTGGTTGGCTCATTTTGGTCTCGTCAGGATCCGGGGGATTTGCAGCCACCAAGCGCAATCCCGCAGCCGCCCGCGGCCGGTCCGCCGCTTGACGAAGGGGTTTTGCAATGACCAAGGACCGCTTCATCCGGTCTCAAGCTAACGCGGATGATTTTCGGAGCCTCGTACTGCTTCGGGTTGCTGTCCTGATTGTGATTCTGATCGTTCATGGTCTTCGTATCTCAGTGATGGGTGCTGCAAGAACCGCACCCACTTCCGCAACTCGAACTGTCTTGTAGGATCGGCAGCAGCCCCGCAGCGTGAATCGGCGTCCACGAACCCACGTTAACCTCGCCTTTTCGAATGCGGCCAGCCGACTGCGATAATCTGGAATGCACGGCGCCCCCTGCACAACATTCGCAGTCGCCGTGGGCTGGTACCTCCACGCCAAGCGCCATTGCGCGGAGATGCGCCACTTCACACAAAAACTCCACGGGCGATTCGGCGTCGCCCTTTTCGAGTTCTCCGGTTGCGGCGCACATAGAGCATAGTGAATGCATGCGGCAGGCGTCGCATTTGCTTGGGCGGGTTTTCTTCTTGCTGCGGACACGGCTCAAGAACTCTTCCCACCCGGCACGGAAGCTACCCGAGCGCCAGCTGTAGCTTTCCTGATGAGAGAGCACGCAGATGCTGATTTCGCCATATGGGTCGATGGCGCAGGAAGTCATGCCGCCCCCGCAGACGTACACGTTTTCGGAGGCGAAAGTGGTGGCCGGTACCGCAAAATCGCGAGCAATTAACTTTTGATATTCCATGCGCCGCCGCGGCTCGTGCAGATCGAGCGCGACGGCGTCTTCGGGCGTCAGCCGCACCGCCACAGGACTTTGCGAGCAATCAATCCGCGGATTCACTGATGTGTCGAACTTGAAGCTCACGCCAAAATCTTCTTCTGCCATCCGCTGCATTTCGTAGACTTCGTGACGGTTGATCGTCGTCGGCACCGTCTTTAGTTTCAGCGGCAATTTGCGGTCGTTTAGCAGACGGATCCCGCGCATGCAACGGTCGTAGGAACCGGGAATTTTTGTCAGCGCTTCGTAGGTCTGGCGCGTCGCGCCGTAGAGTGTGATCTCAATCGCGAACGGCCGGTATTCCGCCAAGAAATTCGCGACGCGTTCCGTCACCATAGTGCCATTGGTGAAGAGGGTGATCAGAAAGCCCTTCGACTTGGCGTACGCATAGATATCCAGGAAATCCGCGCGCGCGAAAATCTCGCCGCCGGTGAAAAGGATCCAGAGGCAGCCCTCCGCCGCAATCTCATCCAGCAACCGGCGGTATTCCTCCACAGAAAGCTCCGCCTTGCGAGCAGCCGTATCCGACATGGAAAGGTTGTTGTAGCAGTGCAAACACGCGAGCGGACAACGCCGCGTGACCTCGATGGAGACCTCCATCGGTACACGTTTGCCGGAGGTGCGCTGGTGCACGCCCAGACTGAATGCTGTGTAGGTTGCTTCGTTCATCCCAAGTACCCAGCCGCCCTAGCTGGATAACGCTTTCCAGACGGCTATGCAGGCTCGACCAGTCCCTCTTCGGTTAGTTCCTTCAGAAACGCCTCCGCGTCCGCAGCGGCCTGCTCGCGGGATAGTCCGTATTCCGATTGAAGGTGACTAACTAACTCGGCGGGATTCAAACCTTTCTCGATCAATGACCACAACTGCGTGCCGGATTCGTTGAAGGTGTAGATGGAATTCAGGTCGGCGACGCCGCGACGTATCGGCACGACGATCGCTTCATTTGCGACGACACGCGAAACCACATTCGAGCTGCGACGCAAGCGCGCCGCGGCCGTTTCACCCAAGACCGCCATAACACCCACCCAAGGCCTAGTTTTGTAGTTGCATTCCAGTTACTGCGATACTGCCTGGGGGTAACTTAAATGGCATGGGCGAGGGACTCAACCGGAATGTGGGAAGGGTGTGCCAAAGTGCTAAACGCTGGCGAATGAGGAACGTGGCGGGCGAAGCATAACTGTCCACTCGTCCAGGTGGAGCTTTACACGCGCGGAGCCTCTAGCTTCCTCATAACGCGCGGCTTAGCGTACAGTGACTTCTTCTTTCGACGCTCCACGCGATTTCAGTTTTGCGGCGCGTCCGGGGTGGGCGTGGTGCCCTGGGTGATTTGGGGTTTGATCGAAATCAGTTCCACTTCAAACACTATGGTGGAGTTGGGACCGATGTCGTTTCCGGCCCCGCGCGGGCCATAGGCCAGATCTGGCGGAATGAAGAGTTGCCACTTCGAGCCCACCGGCATCAATTGCAGCGCTTCCGACCAACCCTTGATAACTCTGCCCACTGGAATCGTGATGGGTTCGCCGTGTTTGTAGGAGCTGTCGAACTCCGTGCCATTTAGAAGCGTGCCGCGGTAGTTGCAGATCACAGAGTCGCTGGCGGTGGGCTTCGGCCCAGTGCCTTCGGTGACGATCTTGTATTGCAGGCCGCTCGGGAGTGTGACGACACCCTCTTTGGTTTTGTTTTCGGCCAGAAACGCGTCGCCTTCTTTCTTGTTGGTCTCTGCCGCGACTTGCGCCTTTTCTTCCTGGGTCTTGCGCACTTGGGCTTGCAGCGTGCTCATCGCGGCCTTGGCTTCATCGTCGGTGAGCAAGGTCTTGCCGCCGGACATCGCGTCCTTCAGGCCGCGCAGCAGGATCTGCGGGTCTACGTCCACGGCGTCACGATGCAGGCTCTTGCCGATGTTCATGCCAATGGCGTAGCTATCCTTGTCCTTATCGGTTGTGAGGGTTAGGTCGGGTGCGGGTTTCGATGCCGTATGGTGAACCGAGCCTGTTGCCGTGCCGTTCTGACTGTTGGAAGTCGTTGCCGAGGAAGATTTCGCCGGGGCTTGTTGCATTGTTGCAGGGGTCTGCTGGGGATCGGGCGCGGGCGTTTGTTGCGCTACCGTGCTACCGGCCACGGCTAGAGCCCCGGTGAAAACGATCGTTGCTGCAAATGTCGAAATCTTAAATGTTTTCCGCATGAAGACATTCTCGCATTGGTTCAGCGGATGCGCAAATTCGGGTGGTTTGTGAATGGTGATTGGTGACCCTCGGATCCTTAAAAAAGGGACGATTAGACTGGGCTGCGATCGTTTGTTTTCTGCAAGTTACAGCGTTCTCTAAATTGCTTCGAGTGACGGCTAGAAATGCCGTTATTCGTGATTGGTTATTGCTGAGTGGTGAAAAGCGGCCGCGGCTTTTAGCGACACGATTGTCGAGCGATCGCGTTACTCGCCTCATCGCAGGTGCTATAGTCCACCTACCGGCTCCTTGGTCGACTGAAACGCGCAATGGCGCCCGGTCATTGAACACTCTTTATCGCTATTGAGATTAGCGACGGTTGGGCGAACGCGGCTCGGGCGGAATTGTCTGAGGCCTCTGTCGCGTTCCGAACAGACGTGGGCGGCTTTGTCGCGGAGGATGTTGCGCCGACTGACGTTCACGGGAGGTGATCCGATTGATGTCGCACGAGTACGCGATGGGGGTGAGGCACCATTGGGATTTCTTTATCGCTTATGCGATGGAGGATGAAGAGGAGATTGCGCGTCCTTTGGCGGATGCTTTGAATGCGCGGGGCTTGCTGGTCTGGTACGTGGATTACTCTTTGAAGGGCGGGGACAGTCTGCGGAAGTCCATTGACTATGGATTGTCGCGTTCGCGATTTGGCATCGCAATCCTGAGCCAGCATTTTCTGGACAAGCAATGGCCTCAGGAAGAGTTGAACGACCTAGCGGGTCGCGAGGTGGATGGCAAGAAGGCAATCTTGCCGGTGTGGCATAGAGTGGGATTCCAGCAGGTCTTCACATACTCGCCGGTTTTGGCAGATCGAGTAGCAATTAGCACAGATAAGGGGCTCGAGTATGTGGTGCAGAGGGTTTTGGAAGCGGCTAAGTAGGTCTTCGTTCAACGGTTAGGAATTCCCCTCGGATTAGAGTGCGAGATCTAAAGCGAAACCGTTTCCACCGCAGAAACGCAAAGAAATCCCACGGCAAAATCGTTTACGTGAAGCTGGGTGAACGGTGAAGAGAGATTCCTGCCTCCGGCAGGGGGGCTTCGCTTGCGCTCAGGATGACAAGCGCAGGCGGGGTGTCGTGCGAAACGTGACGGGCTTTAGGTTGGCTTCAGGGGAAATTGAATTTCGAGCATTTGATCGAGGTAAATCTCTCGCTTCGGGCCTGCTAGCTGATAATTTGTCACGTTCATCCATTTTCGTAAGGCATTATAGGCGTGCTCCGCGCTGACGTCGTCCGAATCGCAGTAAGTGGATGCTACGGTGGCGGCGGGAAGTTCTTTCACGTCGTAAAAGCTGCGAAACGGGACTTTGCGTTTTAGCGCGACGAAGGGCTCGCCCTCGAGTGGACCGGAGTCGGCGCAACGATGCCACAGCACTCCTCGCAGGTTTCCGATGGATTCGGGCGGAAGGCCGCTCAGCAACTCCTGCTCGAACGCGACGATGTCCGCGTAATTCCCCACTTTCGCGCGAACTGACGCTACGGGCGCAGCCGGACGACGCTTTACGACGACGGACCGCGGACGGCGTGAATCGTCCAGTTCACTGAGAGCTGCGTTGACGAATTTAAGGGATTGCGTCGCCGTTTCGATCGATTGCTCGATGGTCCGCTTCAGGTCGGACAATACCGAGCGCCGATCTTTACCGGGCCCCACGCTCCTGAGCAGAGTGCGAACATCGCTGAGCGACGCACCGAGGCTCTTCAGCGCAAGAATGGAGGCCAATTCCTCGAGTTGCTGCGCACGATAGAGTCGATAACCAGTGCGGGCATCCACGCTGGCGGGCCGCAACAGGCCGATCTGGTCGTAAAAACGCAGTGCCTTGGTGGAAACACCGCTTAGATTCGAGAACTCACCGATTCGATAATGCATAGCCATAACGGCACCTGCTCAGTCGAAGGTTTCCCTAATAGTAGGACGATACCACTCTCGCAGACGGCGCCGCGCTGATTTTTGGCTTGAACCTTCCCCTACACTGGAATGTTTTACTGCTGGGGAGGAGAAAGACGATGGCTACTTTGCCGACGCAGCTGGGATTGCTTTTGATGTCGTTGTTTCCACTGGGGCTGTTGCAGACCGCACGCGCTCAAACGCCGGCTGAGACGGGGACGGATGAGGGCCCGCGAACGGCGGTCGAGGGTTATTTCATGGCTCATGCTCTCGGTAGGGGCGAATTCATTACACAGAACTTTGCTCCCGACGCCAAAATCCAGTTCGTCGAGGACGGCCAATTGAAGGTGTGGATGCGCGACGAATTTGCGAAACGGTTCCAACAGCCCGCGGCGGACGAATACCGCAGGGTTCGACGCGTCGAGAGGCTGGACGTGAGCGGAACGGGGGCGAGTGCCGTAGTGACGCTGAATTATCCGCAGGTTCTTTTTTGCCGATCATCTCTCGCTGCTGAAAATTGATGGGCAGTGGAAGATCGTCGGGAAAGTGTTTTTCGCCGACCGGAGGGACGCCGGGCAGCAAGCAATTCACGAGACACTGCGGGATTGGATGCTGCCATTCGAACCAAGAAAAATTATCGGCAACGTCTATTACGTGGGCTCGAACCTGATCAGCTCGTTTCTGATCGTCACTCCCGCGGGGAACATTCTTTTGGACACTGGCCCGATCGAGATGCTGCCACAAGTGATCGCGAACATCGAGAAGCTCGGCTTTAAACCCGCTGAGGTGAAACTCTTGCTGAATAGTCACGCGCATTTCGATCACTGCGGCGGATTCGCGGAATTCAAACGCCGCACCGGCGCGCAACTGGTTGCCAGCAAGCTCGACGCAGAGCTGATGGCACGCGGCGGCAAAGGAGACTTCTTTTGGGGCGACGAACTGGCGTACGAACCGGTGAAACCGGATCGGGTGATTGCGGATGGCGAACGCGTGGAACTGGGCGGAGTGGATCTGACAGCCCATTTGACGCCAGGGCACACGAAGGGCTGCACGAGTTGGTCAATGCGGGCGAACGAAGACGGCAGGGACTACGATGTGCTCTTCCTGTGCGGCTTGACCACATCGCTTTACAAGCTCACGAATAACGACAAGTATCCCAACATCGCGGACGACGAAAGCAACACGCTGCAAGAGCTTCGCGGCATGCATGCCGATGTGATGCTGGCGTCGCATGGGTTTTACTTCAATCTAGCGGACAAGGCAGCGCGGCAGAAGCCCGGCGCTCCGAATCCTTTTGTAGATCCTGGCGAGCTTGGCCGACACATCCTCGAGATGGAAAAGGACTTCGAGCAAGCGTTGCAGGCGCAGGAAAGGCAGCGCTGACACTGCGCTGCCGGGCTTGGTCGTCCGAATCTCCACACCATCTGCGTACGAAGTTACGTAGCAGCGCTCCCGCGTCCAAACTTTCGTACATCCACGTGCGATGAACCATTTTATTGCCGCGTCGAGGCGATAAATGAACGCGAGTGGCTAACCGTTTAGAGATCGCGTCGTCGTAACTGAATTATGTGTCCTCGCGGACCGATCGCGTTTATCGGGCTGCTCCTTCTCACCGCCGCCTCCCTGCTCGCGGGCACCACGTTCGAGCGAGCGGAAACATTGTTCGAAAATGGACTTTTCCCGGAAGCGGAAGCCGCCTACCTGGACGCGCACCAGAAGAACCCCAAAGAGCTCAGGATCAGTGCACGCCTCGGCATGATAGCGTTGTTTTCGAATCGCCTGGACGATTCGGAAAAATATCTCCAGAGGGCAGCGCGGCCGGGACCATTTGAAGCCGTTGCCAACAATCTGCTGGGTGAGCTGTCTTACCGGCGCGACGAATTTCCGGAGGCCGCGAGAAGGTTTCGCGCCGGCGGTAGCAGCTACCGGGCCCAACCGCTGGAACTTTTTGGAGACGCAGCGCCATATACAATCAGCGCACCGGGTGACGAAACGCGCCTGAAGTTCGTGGCGACCGATCCGCTGCCAATTGTTCAGGCCAGAGTGAACGGCGGCGAGTCGGCGAACTTCCTGATTGACACGGGCGGTGCCGAAGTCCAACTGGACTCGGATTTCGCACAGCGGCTTCATCTCAGTTCCGTGGGAGAGACTTCGGAAACTCTTCTCGACGGGAAGCGCACGGCGATGCGGCACAGCCGAATTGCTTCGCTTACGCTGGGAGACTTCGACGTGAAGGATGTTCCGGCCGGAATCCGGCCGCTTCCCGTTTTCGCCGGACGAAAACTGGATGGCGTGCTGGGGACCGTGCTGCTGTATCACTTTCTGGCGACGCTCGACTATCCGAACGGCGAGTTGATCCTGCGGCGCAGGTCGCTGGAAAGTTTGCACGCATTTGAAACGCGCGCGGAATCCGAAAAGCAAATCGTAATGCCGTTCTGGATGGCGAGTGACCATGTGATCGTGGTGCGAGGCCGCGTGAATGATGCGCCACCAGCCCTGCTATTCGTGGCCACGGGTTTTGCCGGCGGTTTTACGTGTCCGGAATCCATGATGGAACAAGCGGCACTTTCCTTAGACCGGCAGGGCTCGATTGTCCCGGCAGCGGCTCGCGGAGAAAGCATGGCGCCCTTTGTCGTAAATGATTTGTATTTGGGCGAAGCGCGCCAACAGAATGTCAGCGGGCTCGCCGGCGCGTTTCCGCCGGTTCTTGAATACGCTTATGGATTCCGTATCGCTGGATTGATTTCGCATCAATTCTTCCGGCCTTATGCTGTGACTTTCGATTTCACGGGCATGCGGCTCTTTCTCCGCGGCACGCCTCCGAAACCGACCAATAAAAAGCCAACGGATGTTGAGTCAGCATTGCTGCCGCATTGATGGAAAGGAAGAGCACAGTCAAAAGTGGTTGTGCCACTCAAGGGTAAAAGAATTAGGACGGATTCTCTAACAGGCGGATTCGCCGATTTGGCCTATGGCTTCTAGAGGCAGCGAGGCGGTTGCGGAATCTCGCTGCGTAGCAGCGGTGGTCGGTTGGGATTCGCCGCGCTGCAGGAATGGCACCCAGGTTTCTGCGATCGTGCAAGGGAGATGGACCGGTTGCAGGCGAACTAAGGGCAGCGGGAGCGCAGATTCTAGCAAGCGGCGGGCGCGCGGACTGTTCGTAAGGTGAAAGTGCTCGCGCAGGATGTGGCGCAGCCATTCGTCTTCGTTCCCTTGCACAGCTTCCCGGCCGGGCGCATTATTTTCACCACGGATTCCTTTGGAGCTCTCCGCGATTTCTTCTGATTCGCCGATTGCCGCAGGGCGAACGAATTCGCGATTGTAGTTGTCGTCGGAGAGTGCGTCGCGCAGGATGTAGGTAAGCCCGCCCGTCATTCCGGAGCCCAGATTCATCCCGGCCGGGCCGAGGATGATGACGACGCCCGCGGTCATGTATTCGCAGCCGTGGTGGCCGACGCCTTCGACGACGGAGAGCGCGCCGCTGTTGCGGACGGCGAAGCGTTCGCCGACGCGGCCGGCGATGAAAAGTTTTCCGCTGGTGGCGCCGTAGAGCACGGTGTTGCCGGCGAGCACGTCGCCGCGCTGCGCAGCCGCAGCTCCGGCGCTGATGGCGATGGTGCCGCCGCTAAGGCTTTTGCCGACGTAATCGTTGGCGTCGCCGAAAAGTTTGAAGCGCAGGCCGGGGATCAGGAACGCGCCGAAACTCTGACCGGCCGAGCCGCGAAATTCGCATTGGACATTTTTCCCGGCGAGGCCGTCGAAATTGGTGCGGCGAAGAATGTAGCCGCTGAGATGCGCGCCAACGCTGCGGTCGGCGTTGCAGATAGGCAAAAACTGCTGAAGCGGGAGCGGCTTCAGGCGGTCCACGCCGCCGACGAGTTTTCGGCGAATGTCTATGGCGCTTTCGGGCAGCTCGATTTCGATGGGCGCGCTGACCGCGGGGCGATTGGGATGATTTTGCGGCGACGCGGGCTTGAGCGGTTTCAGCAGAGGCGCGAGCGCATCGGCGGCCCATTCGTTGCGCGGGCGCAATTTTTCAGCAGCGCCGATTATTTCGTCCAGCGAGCGAACCCCGAGAGCGGCCATGCGTTCGCGGACTTCCGCGGCGACTCCCTGAAAATAAGACATCACCATTTCGGGATTGCCGGCGAAGCGCGCGCGGAGTTTTTCGTCCTGCGTGGCGATGCCGACAGGGCAAGTATTCAGATGGCATTGCCGTGCCATCACACAGCCGATAGCGAGCAGTGTGGCCGTGCCGAAGCCGAATTCATCGGCGCCGAGAAGGGCGGCGATGAGGACGTCGCGACCGAATTTGAAACCGCCGTCGGTGCGCAGACGCACGCGATCGCGGAAGCCGGCGCGCAGGAGCGCGGAGTGCGCCTCGCGGAGACCGATTTCCCACGGCAGCCCGGTATTCTTGATTGAAGTGAGCGGCGATGCGCCGGTGCCGCCATCGAAACCGGCGATGGTGATGACGTCGGCGCCTGCTTTGGCAACGCCAGCAGCGATGATTCCGACGCCCGCGCCGGAAACGAGTTTCACGCCGATTCTGGCGGCGGGATTGACCGCGCGCAGATCGTAAATTAATTGAGCCAGATCTTCGATGCTGTAGATGTCGTGATGCGGCGGCGGAGAAATCAGCGACATGCTCGGCACGGCGTGGCGCAGACGCGCGATGTAGGCATTCACTTTTATGGCGGGAAGTTGGCCGCCTTCACCCGGCTTGGAACCTTGTGCCATTTTGATTTCGAGTTCGTCGGCGCGACAGAGATATTCGGCGGTGACGCCGAAGCGAGCAGAGGCGACTTGCTTCACCCGATTAGCAGCTTCGGGATCGAAGCGATAGAGGCTGGGATCTTCGCCGCCTTCACCGGTATTGCTGCGTGCACCGAGACGATTCATCGCTATCGCGAGAGTGCGATGCGCTTCGGGGCTGAGAGCGCCGAGAGACATCGCTTGTGCGCTGAAGCGGCTGAGGATGGCGGACGAGGGCTCGACTTCGTCGAGCGGGATGGCAGAGGTGGGTGCGAATTCGAGATGATCGCGGATGGCGACAGGGTCGCGGGTGTCGGATAGTTCGACAAAAGACGCATAATTTTCGGGCGTGGGAGATTTGATGTAGCCGTGCATACGGCGAACTAGCTCGGGAGATGTGGAGTGGCGTTCTCCGGAGTGGCGGAAACGGTAGAGGCCCGCGTCTTGCATGCCAGCGGCGGGCGTGGCGGCTGCGAAAACGCGCGCGTGGGCTGCGATGGTTTCTTCCAGGATACTTTGCAGGGTTTTGCCACCCAGGCTGGCGGAGGCGTCCTCGAAAAATTCGGTGCAGATTTCGTGATCGAGGCCGACGGTTTCGAAGAGATGGCTATTGCGATAGCTCGCGACGGTGGAGATGCCCATGCGGGCGAGGACTTTGCGCAGGCCGGCTTCGACTGCTGCGCGATATTTTGCGGCGCCACCTGCTTGCAGATTTTCGGAGAGCTCCATCGCGAGATAGGGATATACGGCGCTCGCTCCGGTGGCGATGAGCAGTGCTAGGTGATGAGTTTCGATCACTTGGCCGGATTCGACTACTAGCGGAATATTGTGCGCGCCGACGCGAACCATTTCTTTCCAGGCGGCGGAAAGAGCGAGCAAGGCCGGGAGCGCCGCCAGAGATTCGTCGGTAGGGCGATCCGTCAGCACGATCAGCGACGGATTCTTTTTGGCTGCATCAGCGATGGCGTCGCGAACGCGATCCAGCGCGGATTCGGCGGCTGCGGCTCCTTTTGCAGCTTCGAACGTGAAGGCAATTCTTTGTACGGCCGGGCCGATTTTTCGCAGGATGCGACGGGGGCTAGTAGCCGCGCTCCAAAGCGAGCTTGCCTCCGATCCGTCTTCCAGCTCGGCCATCTGTCCGGCGTCGAGGACCGGCGAATCGGCTACCAGGTTTGCGCCCAGATAGACGTTGAGCGACATTACGTGAACTTCGCGCAGCGGATCTATTGGTGGGTTTGTTACTTGCGCGAAGCGCTGCTTGCAGTAATCCCACAGTGAGCGCTTGGCGGACGAGAGGAACGCGGGAGGCGCGTCGTCGCCCATACTCCAGACGGCTTCCTTCCCTTCCCGACCGAGAGGCTGGAAGAGGAGACGATATTGGTCTTCGGTCCAACCCATGGCGGCTGCGATCTTTTGCGGCTCGATTGCGGAGGCTAGCGGCGCGGTTATGTCGGCCTGCAGGCGTGTCACGATGGATGCCGGGACCTGCGAAGGAGCGTGGGCGCCACGCGGGACGTCCGCATCAAGAACGGCCTCTTTGGGATGATCGGCACCTAGTAATTCGGAAACTTCGTTGTTATTGCGGAAGATTGCGCCGGCGAGCGCGTCAACGAGCAGGATTTCGCCCGGGCCGAGGCGATTGCGTTCGACGATTTGTTTATCGCGCAAATCTGCGAGACCTACTTCGGAGCCGACGACGAGAAGGCCGTCGCTGGTGAGCACGTAACGCATGGGGCGGAGGCCGTTGCGGTCCAGCTTCGCGCCGACCAGCTGGCCATCACTGAAGACCAGGGCGGCAGGGCCGTCCCAAGGTTCCTGCTGGCGGGCGGCTTTTTCGAGATAAGTGCGCAGCTTTACGAACGTGCGTGGATCGGATTCCCATGCCGGAGGAACCATGCGCAGCATCGCGGCGGCGAGGTTGTAATTCTGGCGCAGGAAAACTTCGACGACGTTGTCAAAGCTGGCGGAGTCGCTGACGCCTTCTTCGAGGACGTGGAAGCTATCATCCGCGCCGAATTCGCGGCGCAGAGCGCCTTCTCGCGCGCGAGTCCAGCGGCGATTGGCGCTAATGGTGTTGATTTCGCCGTTGTGCGCGACGTAACGAAACGGCTGCGCGAGCTGCCAGGACGGGCTGGTGTTGGTCGAATAGCGCTGATGAAAAATGGCGAAGGGCGCAGTGAAGTTCGGATCGGCGAGATCGGAATAGAACGCGCGGAGCTGCAGCGGAGTGAGCAGTCCTTTGTAGACGAGTACCCGCGACGAGAGCGAACAAAAATACAGGCCGGCGATCGAGCGGGCTTCGACGCGCTTGCGCATCAAGTAGAGCTGGCGTTCCAAATCCGCGCAGGAATCTTCCGACTCGAAAAAACATTGGCGGATTACCGGCATGCTGCTCAGCGCGGACGGACCGAGCAGAGACGGCGAAGTGGGTACGACGCGCCAGCCGAGACCGCGCAAACCGGATTTTACGGCCGCCGATTCGATAGCGGAGCAAACGGCCAGTTCCTGACCGGGTGGAATAAAGACCATGCCCAAGCCGAAGGACTCCGGGAGATGGATGTTCAGTTCTCGGACACGTTCGCGGACGAAGTCTTTGGGAATCGGGATGAGCAGGCCCGCGCCGTCGCCGCTCAGGCCATCGGCGTCAACCCCGCCACGATGAGAAAGGCGCGCGAGAGCGATCAGGGCGCGTTCGACAACGTCCCGAGAACCCTGGCTGCCGAGCTGGGCGATGAAGCCCACACCGCAGGCATCGTGGTCCACCTCCGGTCTGGGGGGAGAAAACCGCATGGTAATAGGTAACCTAGGCTCGGTGGAACAGTACAATTCAGAAACTTGATGGAAGGCATAAGCGTTTCGATGGGTCAGAGACGTGAATGACGTCGAAAATCCTTTTGTGGGAGCTTAACGGATAACGCCTGATACAGTTCGGTCATGTCTGCCAGCACGGCGCGGACGTTACGGCGAGTTTTACTCGAAGGATACGATCCGGGCAAGCGACACACCCTTGAGCTGAGGTACATCTGCCGGCGTCTGGGTGGTTCGGATTCGCTCCAACCTTAGGAGGGCCCCTAGGATTGCGTCACGCGCGTGGCGTATGGGCGAGACTACGGCGATGCGGCGCCGGTACGCGGCGTATATAAAGGACACGCGGGACAAAGATTGTCGGTGGATGTGCGGGTGCGTCCGGCTTTGGATGATGAGGGCACGAACAGTTGAGTGAATTGAAGGCGGCGCATCCCGAGCTAGCGAAGATGCTGGAGCGGCCGCAGCAGCGCGCGGAGCAACAACAGCAGTAACAAAGATCAAACAACTTCACGCGACTTTACTTCGATGGCGTAAACAACTCTACGCGTATGTGCCAGGAGACGGATGCGCCGGGCTGGAGCGTGACCACGCCGGTATCTCTATTTCCCCAGACTTTCTTATTGTACGGATCAGACAGATTGAATTGCGGCTCGACCGCGACGAAGTCTTTATCGGGCGGCGCGTACACTTGAATCGCCTTGATTTCCGGAGAAAGCGCCATGACGCGCACGCCGTAGTTAGCGGCGAGGTCGGTGACGTTTACGATGACTTTTCCTTCGGCGTCGCGCTGCAGGTTCGTGAAACATTCGTCGAGGAAGAGAGATCCGAGAGGCTTCCCACCTGCAGCGTTGAAATCGTACAGCGTGCCTTTGACTGGCTCGACCTGGCCCGTCGGAAAAACGTTGTCGTAATTATCCACGAGAACGCGCTCTTCAGCGGGAACCTGAACTCTGGCCTGCGTGCGATCGCCGCTTGGAAATTCGAAATAGGGATGCGCACCGATGGCCATGGGCAGAGGCTGCTTGCCCACGTTCTTCGCGGTGACGACGATGTCGAGCGCGCTGTCTTTCAGAATCATCTGAATAGAGACATCCGTCTGCGAAAGCCAGTGGCCGCCAAAATTGCCGGCGTGAAGAGTCGCGGAAACCGTGGACTGGGTGGGGCCGTTTTGATGCTTTACGTCTTTGAAGTCGGACGACAAAATCAAGCCATGCATCGCGTGAACTTCGGCTCCGGGATTTTTGCCGTGCCAATTTGCGGGAAGTGTGACTTGCTGGCCGTCAATGGCGGTCTCGATGGTCGCCCCATCCTGGGAAAGAGTTCCGCGAATACGATTGGGATAAGGCAGAAGGATGGCCCCGCCGATTTTGAAACTGTTGTTGCCGAAGGAATCGTTATCGGTCTCCAGATATTTCTTGGCATCGAGCAACGGCATCGTGGTGAGCACGTCAATCGTTCCCTTCCCCGGAAGGAAGGCCTTCAGCTGCAAAAGATTCATGCCATTGCCGGGCAGCACGGTGGCTTCGACGAATTGCAGCTTCGTTGGATTGGCCGGCAACGGGCGGGCGAGAGTGACCACGGGTTCCCCTCCAATAGAAATGGATGGGGCCTTCTGCTCGGCCGCTTGCTGAGGGCCAGCTGCTTGTACGTGAGATAAGTGCTCCACAAATATTGAGACTGCGGTGAACGCGAGAGTCAGTATTAGAAGCGACTGAAAGCCGCCTGTCTTCGTGGACATATTATCCTTCCAGGTAGCAAACGTTTACTGGTAATGAGATCCGCAACGGGACCTGGCTGGAGTTCGCGTCCGCGATGCATATCGAACGCAACCTTATACTTGGATTCTTGGCCGGCTGGCAAGGGATATCTCCTGTGGTGAAAAGCGAGACGACTCCTTACGGCAGAGACGCAGAGGGCGTGGAGAAGTCTCGATCGCAGGTCTTCCGTTAGGTGTCTTTCATTCAACGCGGATTTTCAACCAAGAGCGCTATTCCTTGGCCGCCGCCAATACACGCGCTTGCGATGCCGTAACGCAGATTGGAACGACGGAGCTCGCGCGACACGGTGACGGAGAGACGGATGCCGGTGGCCGCGAGCGGATGGCCGATGGCGATTGCGCCGCCATTGACGTTCAGCTTGTCGCGGTCGAGGCCAAGCTCGCGCTCGACTCCTACGACTTGAGCGCCGAAAGCTTCATTAATTTCGAAGCGGTCAATTTGATCGAGTGAAAGTCCGGCGTCCTCAAGAAGCTTGCGAATAGCGGGAGCGGGCGCGATGGCCATGATTTCCGGCGGCACCGCGACTGTAGCTACCGCGACGATGCGGGCGAGCGGCTGAACGCCACGCGATTTCGCATATGCGCCGGAGCCAACTAGCGCGGCGGCGGCACCGTCCACAATTGCGGAACTATTACCTCCTGTTTGCACGCCTCCAAAAGCGGGCCTGATTTTCGCGAGGACTTCATAGGGCGAAGGGCGAACGTGCGTGTCGGCGGCAAGGCTTTCCATCTTTTTGGGAATTTCGATACCGCGCGATTTGTAGCCTTCCAATTCAAAGGTCTCCGAGACCACTGGCACAATTTCGCCGGAAAGGAAACAAGCCTTTTGAGCGGCCAGCGCGCGCGAAAAACTTAATTCGGCGAAGCGGTCCACTTCCTCGCGAGTGATTTTGTATTTGACTGCGACGCGTTCGGCAGTGTCGCCCATCGTGAGGCCGGGCGCGGGGTCGAGAAGCGCTTCCCACAGAAAGTCCTTGAACTCGACCTGTCCCATGCGGAATCCACTGCGATGAGTAAAGGCCGCGACGGGATTGCGGCTCATGGATTCGGCGCCGACACAGAGGGCGAGATTTATTTTTTTCAACGCGATAGCGTCGGCCGCCTGACTGATGGCTTCGATGCCGGTGCCGCAGACGCGTTGCACAAGATGCGCGGGACGATCCACCGGGACGCCGGAGTAGAGCCCGATGTGCCGTGGCAACATGTATGCATCGAAACTGGCTTGCGCGACGCTGCCGGCAATTACGGAGTCCACATCAGTGGGAGCAATCTTGGCGCGTTCGAACACGGCGCGCGCGGCTTTGATGCCGAGGTCAATCGGCGAGACCAGACCCAGAACGCCGTTGTAATCGGCGAAGGGAGTGCGCACGCCGTCGAGCAGCCAGATGTCGTCGTAGCCGATGAAAAAACCGCCTGCCGTTGTTTCCATCATTCAGTTCTCCTTAGTCAGTTCTCCTTAATTCTGAAAACGCGCGGGGATGATTTCAGCGCGTAAAGTTCTTCGACCATCGCCGCGCGGCGGTCGAGGACGGCGCGCTGGTTGAGCGAGCCTTTGTCCGTGATTTCTCCCGCGTCGAGAGACGGCGGCTCTTCGGCCAAAATAGCGCGAACGACACGATTCGAGCTGCCCGTGGCGTTCGCCGCGCAGCTTTCGAGCAGCGATTGAAAATGCGCGCGAACCGACGGATGACGGAACCATTCTGGCGCGGTCGCAGGTCGCTCGCCGTCGGCGCCACAAAGCGCGCGGCAGGCATCAGCATCGGCGAAGATAATCATGCCGACGTCGTCGCGATCGTGGCCGGTGATGACTGCGTCGCGCACGTAGGGCGCATAATTAGCCAGAATTCGCGAACGCAGCGGACCGACACTGACCCACGTGCCACTGGCGAGCTTAAAATCTTCCGAGAAGCGGCCATCGAACAGAAAACCTTTGTTGACGTCGTGCGGGTCCACGAAGCGCAGCGCGTCGCCGAAGCTGTAGAAGCCATCTTCATCGAAAACCTTTTGCGTTAGCTCCGGCTGGCGCCAGTAGCCCGGAGTGATATTCGGGCCACGAACGCGCACCTCCAGTTTACTCCCATGCGGCACGAGTTTGGCTTCGACGCCGGGAATCGGGATGCCGATTGCTCCGGCTTGATCCGTTTCCCAGGTGGTTTGAATCGCCATGGGAGCTGATTCCGTCGAGCCCAGGCCGGTGACCATGATGATGCGTTCGCCGCAAGTTTCGAGCGCGAGGGCGCGATAGGCGTCCCAAACGGGCTGACACAAGCCGGCGCCCGCGTAAAACAGGAGACGGAGATTACGGAAGAAATTCTCACGGAGCCTCGGCTCGGCGCGCAGGGCCGGGAGCAGATCTTCGTAGCCTTTGGGCACGTTGAAATAGACCGTGGGAGAAATTTCGCGCAAGTTGCGGACGGTTTCTCCGATGCAGGCGGAGCCGGGCTTGCCGTCGTCAATGTAAAAGCTGCCGCCGTTGTAAAGAGCGATGCCGGTGTTGTGATTTCCGCCGAAAGTGTGATTCCAGGGGAGCCAGTCAACGAGGACGGGAGGCTCGTCCTGCAGGAAACAAAAAACCTGCGCGATCATTTGTTGATTGCAACAGATCATGCGGTGCGTGTTGATGACGCCTTTGGGCATGCCGGTGCTGCCAGAGGTGAAAAGAATTTTGGCGACGTGATCGGACTGGATTCTTTCATGTGCTGCTTCCACGGCGTCCGACGGATTCGTCGCGGCTAGTTCGGAAAATAGCGTGGATTTTCTATTGGGCGCGGGTTGGGCGGTAACGACTAACTCGGTGTCCGGGTTCACGACAGCTTCGGTGGCGCGGCTGAAACGTTCGCCATCGGAGACGAAAACCAGGCCTGGCGTAAGCAGGTTCATGGTGTGGCGGAGTTTGCCAAAATCGCTAGAGACCAAGGAATAGACCGGCGAGAGATGCGCCGTAGGAATGCCGACGTGCTGGCCGGCGAGCATCAGAAGGAAATGCTCGATATCGTTTTCGGAGAGGATGGCGATCGGATTTGCTGTGGAGAGGTTGCGATCCAGGAGCGCTTGGCCGATGCAGCGGACGCTGTCGTGGACTTGGGCGTAGGTTAGGGTGCGCCAATCGCCTTTTTTTTGGCGCCGGGCTATGCAGATTTTTTGTGGGGAATTTTTCGCCCAGTGGGTAAGGCGGTCGGTGAGGACCTTCGGGTACGGGCCCAGGGGTTCTTCGGGTCGAACTAGGAGCGTGCCATCGGCCAGGCGTTCTAGGGTGGCGCCGGAGGTCCGCAGGCGGACTGAGCGGACGCGACCGTTGGTCTGAAGTTGGCCAGTCATTTCCTGAGATTTACGTCACGGATTGTTTAGTACTTGCACGTAGGGTAGCACCTAGGGCGCTTGAGACTTTATTTTGACCGGGTACCCAGCGCTTATGCGTAGGGCTAATTTCTGCCGCGCCAACGGCGCTGGTTGAGGGCTGGCCCCTTGGGTTCATCTTTAACGGATACATACAGCACATTTCCACAATCTCCGGAAGAGATATTTGTCGAGGACTTCTTTGACCCTCACCGATGAATTTCCTCCCACAATCTTGAGAGCTGCTTTGCATCCGTGGTTGCTGGGACGTCTGTTGCTGTGGTGATGATCGCTGGGTGGAACTCATTAATTATATTATGAAGCGATTGACGGAAGTGCTCCGCGCTGGATTCGTCTGATTGAAATGCCTCGGATGGCATGGCGATCCCCGTTTGCGTAGAGCCTATCGGTTGTGCGCACGGCGATATAACGCCATCTGCGAACGTTGCCAGTGTTGGGCATAGGATGCAGTCCCAGGTTTGACTGGAGATTACAGCACTGTTCTTGGCGAAGGAGCGTGTGTCTGTGATTTGCAGGATTGGGAGGGCTTGGTAGAAGCGAATGATATTGAAGGCTGGGGCTAGCGACGTTGCCCACGCTTCGGCATTTTGCGGGGTGAGCACCGGAAGGATCTCTTCGCGGATGAAGATTGCGTTGGCGCCGGCCTCGACCAATTTGGTGGCGATCTGCGTGATGGTTGCGGCGGCGAGTTCGAGGGCGGTGTTGGGAAGATCCTCGCAACGGATGGCTTCGCTTGCGTTTAGCTGCAAAAGTTGCGCGGCGAGCGTGAGCGGCCCTGATACGCCGGCCAGCAGAAGAGGTTCATCGCGCAGCAGCGATTTGAGACGTTGGATCACTTCTACCGCTGCGCCGACACGCGAATGTTTGGCGGCTTCTTCGGGTGAACCAAGGCATTCGGGAAGTTTGCCTTTTTCTGGCTGGTTGGACGAGTGCGGCTTGGTTGGTTCGTCGTTCGCTGGCCACTGGAGGGTGGCGCCTAGGGCTTCGGCTTCGAGGTTGGGGGCGAAATAGCAGGCTACGCCATCGGAGCGCAAGCGGGCGCGGATTTGTCTGAGCGCGTTTGTGATTTTCGTGGGGCTGCCGAGGAAGTCGCGCAGCGCGACGTTTTCTATTTTCGCGCCTAGAGAAAACACGATCGGGAGGAATAGCGGACGGAGCGGTTGGATTCCTTGCAACAAGTCTTTAAGCGTTTGGCGCGGAGTGGGAGTCTGGTCCATCGGCTAGGGCCGGAAGATTGGGCCGGTGGGCTTGGCGTCCGGCCAAGTGCCGTACCATTGCAGAATTTCTTGCGGCGGACTTTTCTTGTTCCACTCCTCTTGGAATTCCGCGAAGGATTTTCCGCGGGCCAGTCTAGCCCGGCGTTCTTCGTCTCTGAGCTGCTTGGTTTTGTCGGGATCGAGCTTGCGGCGCGTGGGATCGTAGGCAATGCGGTAGATATTTTGCGCGGTCCAGTCCGAGATGATTTTCTTTTTGAGGTCCTCGAGAATTTCGGCGGGTTCGCGTTCCAACGGATCGCCGTAGCCCGGGCCGCCGCCGCTGAATCCGAACAGAAGATCGCCTTCGTCGTACACTTTCGGAGTACGGGCGATCAATTCCATCGTCCAATTTCCCTGGATGGAATGATCCTCGATGATGGCGCGGTGGTCCATAGTCAATTGCGGATTGGCATCAGCCATTTGCTTCAGCAAATCGGCTTTGCGGATGCTGATGCCGGGAATGGGCGAAGAAGCGTAACCGCCGAACAGCGGCTGGCCGAGAGGAACTTTACTGCCGTTGCCCATGCACATGGAAACGAGTTTGGGAACTTTGTGAATCATCCACTGCTGCACGCCGCCTGAACCGCCGCGATGGCGTCCCGGGCCACTGGAATCTTTCCAGTGCTGCGAGAGCGTAACGGTGACGGGCAACTCGCTTTCGACTTGCTCGGAATCCGGGGCGCGGCCAAACGCGCACCAGGCAAAACCGTAGGCGTCCATGCCATCTTGCGTGGAGCGGCCGCCCTGGCCTTGCGTGTTGAGCGAAAACGAAAGCACGTCGGAGACGGCGAGGTTCCACTGCGAATGGCCGGCGCAGATTTGCGAAGTGTGCTGGCTTCCGGGCGCGGCGGCGACCTGGCGCCAGAGATCAGCGTTCGAAAAAATCATTTTGGCGAAAGCATTGTGCGTGGCGCAACGAGCTTGCATGCCGATGAAGACGCAGCAACTAGTGGCTGCCATTTGATCCGGGTTGAGAATGATTCCGTTGGGAAATTGAAAATCGATGGGCGCAAACGTGGAACTGGCGATCGGAAGATCGTGAAAGATGTATTCGTACATGAAATTGGCGATGTGGCCGACTACTGCTTGCGGATGGACGTTATAAGAGGATTGATTTTCGGGCGAGGTGCCGTCGAAATCGAAAGTGATGCGCGAGCCGCTTTTGGAGAGCGTAAGGTAGCAGGCCCGAACGAGCGCGGGCGTCCAGCCGATCGCATCGTTGAAAACCACGGCGCGGAATTTACCATCGGGCAGGGCTTTGATTTTCTTCAGCGCGCCGGCTTCGGCAGTCTCGCACATTTTGCGCATCAGGCCGACGACGAAGTCCGGGCCTCTTTTTTCGACCATCTCCAGAACGCGGACACGCACGCGGTCGGCGGTGGTGCAACGCGCGCGGAGGTCCGAGATGAACATGGCGGGAGCGCGCAGGCCGTAGACCGAATAAAACTCGAGGAAATCGTTGCGGAGTTCGAAATTTTCGCCAACTTTAATGGGCGGAAGATTCAGGCCCTCCTCGAATCTTGATTTCGCGCTGACTGGCATGCCGCCAGGCTCGATGGCTCCCGTTTCGGTGGTGTGCAGCGCGGCGGACGCCCAGGCGAGGAGCTGGCCTTTATGGAAAATCGGCATCAGCGCGACTTGATCGGGATTGTGGATGCCGCCATAGAGAGCGTCATTGGTGTACCAAATGTCGCCATCGCGAATGCCGGGATTTTTTTCGTAATACTTCAGGATGAATTTGATAACGATCGGTTGAATTATGGCGTGGAGATACGTTCCGCAAGATGCGTTGATCAGATCGCCGCCCGCGGTGAAGAGCGCGACCATCGAATCGCCGGAGACGCCAAAATAGCTGCGGGAGGAGCGCACGAAAATTTCCATGGCTTCATCGAGGATGTCGTTCGTGACTTGCACGCCGATTTCGTAATCGCCTTGCGGAACTTTAGCGGCGCATTCTTTTTCGTACGGAGTGGCCGGGGCGGGCTTGAGCCAGGCAAGTTTTTCGGCGAGAGTTGGGATGGGCATGATTCTCCTCGATTTTTGCAACTACCTATTTTCCAGAATGCCGAGACCGCGCTCGTCAATTGAGAAGCGCATTGCGGGCGGCACGACGAGCGTGGTGTATTCGCCTTCGACTACCGCGGGACCTTCGACCACGTTTCCCGGTCGCAGCGATTCGTAGGAGAAGATCGGCGTGTCGCGAAAATCTTTTTCCGGGGGCCAGTAAACGAAGCGCGCGCCTTTGCGGGCGGGCCCGGGATCGTGCCCTTCGAGAGTCAACTTTGGCAACTCGACTTTCTTAGTCGGCACGATGGCTTTCAAGATAAAACTCTCGATGAAAATTCCTCCTTCAGGATTCACGACGAACGGGCTGAAAGCTTCGCTGAATTCTTTGTTGAATGCGTCACAGATGGCGCGAACGTCTTCCTGCGTGTCAATTGCCAGGAGCGGAGAAAGAGTTCTTTTCACGTGGAATTGGCCACCGTAGAGCATGTCCAGTTCGAGCACAAAGGAGGCTTCGGCGAGATTCAAACCGTCGCCGGTCAGGTCGCGGCGCGCTTGTTCGACTAGCTGTTCGACTGTTTCGTTGAAAATTGCGAAATCGTTCGAGACTTGCTGCGTGCGCGGCTCCATGAGTGTGAGTTTTTTGGAGGCTTCGTAGACGTGCATGATGTCCATCGTAGAAGAGCCGAACGCGCAGAAGACCGGCGAGAAGGCAAAGGTGACGGCTTTGGGGATCTCCCCTTTGAAGCCTTCGGCGTGCGTGGGCCCGGCGCCGCCACCGACGAAGAGAATGAATTCTTCGGGGCTGTGGCCGCGGAGGTGAACTTCTTTCATGATCGCAGAGGCCATGTTGCCATTCACGATTTTGCGGATGATCACGGCGGCTTCTTCGACGCCGATACCAAGCGGCTTGGCGATTTTTTCACGCACGGAGCTGACCGCGCGATTTTTGTCGAGGCGCATTTTGCCACCGAAATAAAATTGCGGGTTGACGTAACCCAGCACGACATCCGCGTCGGTGACGGTGGGTTCGGTGCCACCTAGATTGAAACACGCGGGACCGGGAATGGAACCGGCACTGCGCGGGCCGACTTGCACGCGATTTTCGAGCAGCTTATTGATGTAGGCGATGGAGCCGCCGCCTGCGCCGATCGAAAGCGTTTTGATCATGGTGATCCCGACCATCCAGCGGTCGATGATGGGGCGGAAATCGTAGCTGCGGACGCTGTCTTTCACTACGAGGCCGACGTCGAAGCTGGTGCCACCCATGTCTGTCATGACGACATTCTGATAGCCCAGCGTTTTCGCAACGTGATGCGCTCCCATGAGTCCCGAGACAGGACCGCTATTGAATGTGCGGCTGGCGGCGGTGCGAAAGACTTCGGCGATGCCGCCGGAACTTTGAATCATGAGCAGCGGCTTGGAGTAGCCTTTCTCGCGAAGCTTGTCCCACATGGCAGAAAGTTCAATTTGCATGGAGCGCTGAAGATAAGCGTCGAGAATGGCAGCGAGAGTTCGCTCGTATTCGCCGAGCTTGCCGACAACCTGGCCTGCGAGGACGACCGGCAAATAGCCGATGTGAAATTCCTTGTATTCGTCGCGGATGATTTCCTTCACGCGGCGCTCGTTCGCGGGATTCAGAAAACCCCAGAGAAGCGCGACGACAAAGCCGCGCGCGCCGCGGCTGGTAAGATAGCGGACTTTTTCGCGCACATCGTTCTCATCGAGTGGACGGATTACTTTGCCGCGAGAATCGACGCGCTCTTTGACGCCGACGATCATGTCGCGTGGAATCAAGGGATCGGGTTTCTTCTGCACGGAGAGGTTGCGGCGTTCGGCGACGCGCGTGCCGTCAATCCATTGCGCGCCTCTGCCAATAAGCACCACGTCTTCGTGGCCCTCGGTAGTGATCAGTCCGAGGCGCGGGCCTTTCCTTTCGATCAGACGATTCAGCGCAATGGTGGTGGAGTAGCGGATCATATCTATCGCGGGAAGGAGCTGATCGATTCTCATACCCAGGGCGCCAGCGCCTTCTTCGATCACGCGCGTAAAGCAAACGGAAAGGTCGTAGGGCGTTGTAGGGGATTTTCTGATCAGCGATTTCCCCTGGTAGTTGAGGACCAGATCGGTGAAGGTCCCGCCGACGTCGATATCAATCGAATTCATTCGATGGCCTCGAGGCGCTGGTCGCGGATGACGAACTCGCCCGCGCGCAGGCGTTCTTTCAGGCGGTCCACGTCGACTTCGATGTCGTGGGTGACGGGATGGCCTGGCGGCAGATATTCGGTTTCGACTTGGGTGCCACAGCCGGGACAATAGAATTCGACGATGCGAACCCAGAGCGGATCAGGGGCAAAATTGAACGCGCCCGTCACCAGCGGCGGGTGGATTTCGCGCGGGTCGCGGTCGTGGACCAGGCAGCCTTTCTTGTAATTTTCGCGGGCGGTTCCGAGCTGGTAACTGCAGCGATTGCAGAGCCATTGCTCGCTCTCTAGGTCGAGATCGAGATATTCGGTTACGCGGAGGCGATTTTTTTGCTCACTCGACATTGCCGTGTCCTCTTTGTGTCAAAAGTGTCCGCCTGCCTAAGAACCAACTCGCCCGAAGGCGACCGCTACAAGGTTAAACCCGAGTAAGCGCGGCGTTTCCGAAGCGATCCATTTCCGCCCTCCAACCCTCTGGGACCAAGTGTGTGGTGTTGGCGTCTTCCAGAATGGCGCATCCTTCCACACGGTTGCCGGGCTGCAGCGCGTCCCAATCGTAGATTCGGGCTTCGCCTTTGCTGCTGCCCCACAAGACCTTGCGAGTTCCCTTCCAGGCGCGCGTGGCATCGGTTCCTTGCAACCGGCGCTCTGCGAGTTTCGGCTTCGGCATGGTCTTTTTCACTGAGACTCGGGCTAATTCGAGAGAGAGCGCTTCGTCATGCGTGCTCCCGGCGCTATCGAGGGCTGACCTGAGTGTTGTTCGCAGCCTTTTATCGTCGCGCAGAGAATCTTCGGAGCACGGAACGGAAATGGAGTTGCCACCGTGGCCTGAGAATTCGATTTCGACGGCATATTTTATGCCGTCGGGCCGGATGCCCTCGCCGAGCAGGTCTTTCACACCTTCGGCTTTCATTTCTTCGACCACTTGGCGAATACGGACTACGCCGTCTTCGGACACCGGGACGTCGGCTAGGGAGTTTTCGTAAACGTGCAGAATGTCGGACACCGATGAACCGAAGGCGCTGAACACCGGACCTAGGGAGAAAAGTTGGACACGGTTTAGCCCCGTTTTTTCGGCGACGCCGCAGGCAAAGAGACTGCCGTTGCCGCCGTAAGCAAAAAGCACGGACTTGGACAAATCCGGATGCAGCTCTTGGCCGGCCGGAGCAATCATGGCAGCGACGGATTCGAACGCACGGTCAATGACAATTCGGCAGGCTTCTTCGACGGAAACATTGAGCGGCTGCGCTACGGACTCGGAGATGGCTTTGCGAGCGAGTTCCACATCAATCGTTTTGGCGCCACCGAGAAAATAATCGGGATTGATGAGGCCGGCGGCGACGAAGGCGTCGGTGAGGGTGGGCTGGTCGCCAGCGAGGCCGTAACACGCGGGACCGGGATACGAACCCATGCTTTCGGGGCCGAGTTGGACGGTCGGCGGCTGAGCGTTCGGGAACGGCTTGACGACGCTGCCGCCGCCGAGCGCGATGGAGCGCAAATCGGGGAGCGAGATGGCGACTGGGATGCCAAAGAAGTCGGAGGGCTTGCGATAAACCGGCTCACCGTCGCGCAGAACACTGATCTTTGCGGTGGTGCCGCCGACGTCCATGGCGACCACGTCGGCGAAACCGTAAGCCTTCGCGAGATACGCGCTGGCGTGAATTCCGAGGACGGGCCCCGACTCGATGGTGTCGATTGCTTTGGTCTTGGCGACTCCGGCCACGCCGCCATTGATGTGGCTGACGAGGAATGTGCCAGTGAAACCGGAGGTTTCGCGCAACTCGTCTTCGGCCTTGAAGAGCGTGGCGGCGAGCGCGCCATGTGTGAAGGTATTGATCAGCGCTGAGTAGGTGCGCGTGGCGGCGTCCGATGATTTGGAGATGTCGCTGCCGGCGAGGACTGGAACGGAACCGAGGAAGTGATCGGGATATTGCCGGTCGATGATGCGCTTGATGGCAATTTCGCGGCGGGGATCGCGATGAGAATCTTGCAGGCTTACACAGATGCGACGAACTCCGCTTTCGAGGAGCTTGCGGGCGGCGTTCATGACGTCGGTTTCACTCGAGGTGTGCTCCAGACCTATGACGTCGCGTTCGGACACGAGGCGGTTTAGAACGCCGCTGCGTGAACCATTGGCGTAGAGGCTTTTTTCGTGGCCGCTCGACACGAGCAGGCCGATGCGCGGGCCGCGCGATTCGGCGAGAACATTGGAAGTAATGGTGGTGGACCAGCGGATGAGTTCGACCTGTTCAAGAAATTCGTTCGAGCCGGGAAAGCCAACCTTGCCGGCTGCTTGCGAGAGGCAGTCGAACAGGCAAACGGTGAGGTCGTGCGGCGTGGTGTCCACTTTCACGCAAAAGACCTTTTCGCCGCTGGTGAAGATTCCGTCCGTCAGAGTTCCGCCGACGTCGATGTCCACGGTCCACACGATTACCTCACGCGGCTCGCCGCTTGCGACATTTCGCGCGGTGGTCAGGCTTGATATTACCTCCAAAGGCGGAGACCAAAGCGCGGTGACGCTGGCCATCTGATTCACTGCGCGCGATGACCCGGGCTGAACGGTCGTGACAGAAACCATGTCGGAGAATGAAGATGGCCAAGTAAGTTCTCCTGAGGAACGGCCGGACAGAGAGAAACCCTGGTACAACGTTCGCGACCCGCCACGCGAAATTGACACGACCGGTTCGCTCGCCTGTTAACGGCGTGCGAAAACCCGGGGCCGTAGCGATCAGAACGAAAACTTGGCCGCGAATTGGAACTGGCGCGGATTTAGCATGGTTCTGGGAGCGCCGAAAAGACCATTCGGCACCGGAGGAGCCGGAACCGGTCCCAAACTAAGCGGGCACGTCGGTGGTCCAGTTCCTGCGTCAAAAGCGGCCACCGCTTCCTGAGTCGCGATCGTGACGGAGTCTTTGTAGCGCTTGGGGGCCGCTCCTGATCCACAGAATACGGCTGCACCGTAAACCGAGGTGACCTCGTCCACGTTGGGCCGATTGAGTGCATTAAACGCATCCACCATCAGATCGAACCTATAGTGCTCTTTGAATGGGAAGTAGCGAGCAATGCGGAGATCCCACGAGTATAGATCATCGCCGTAGTAACTGTTTCTGGAGGAAAACCCGACGCGGTCCGTCACCGGATTGGTGTCTCCGTTGGCATCGAACCCAACGAACAGAGTGAAGGGACGAGGGCTCTGCAAGGTCACGATATTGCTGAAGGTGAAATTCCGCAAAAAGCTATCCTTAGGACCCTCCACGCTGAAATTCGCGATGAAGCGGTGACGAACATCCTGATTTGAATTGGCGCGTTCCAGGCTGCGATCGTAAAGGTCCTGGGGCGTGCTTACGAAGGTCGTAAACGTGCCGTCGTCCAACGTGTGCGAAAAAGTGTAATTCGCGTTGAGGGTGAAGTTCTTCTTAAATCTTTCAGTCACCTGCAGTGTGAGCCCGTTGTAGACAGAATTGCCGGTGTTGTCGGTGTAATACAGCAGTCCCGAGTTCGAATACGCGGGTGAGCCGCCGGGATTCAATCCGTTGTAAAAAAATGCCTTTCCGGCGGGCCAACCTGCCGGAGGCGCCTCGGCGGGCGGACAGGCGGGAGTGCCGGGACTAACGTTCGGAACCGTGGTGCCTGCGGCAGCACTGAACGGCGGGCAGACGTTGAGGTTTTCGGCGCGAACTAGATGGTGCGCGGCAACCCAAAGGTAACCGGCGCTAATAGTGAGACCGCCTCCGATTTGGCGGTCAATTTCGAGGTTGGCCTGTTCCGAGTAAGGAATCTTGCTGTCATGCTGCACCATACCCGCACCTGCGGTGCAGGAGGGCGGGCAAGCACCCGTGATCCACTGGTCAGGCACTTGGCCTGTGAGGATCAGGGTCTTGGCAGCATCTGACGGGAACCCCTGTGGTCCCGGCGTGAACTGGTTCAAAACCCAAGTGGCCGTATTTGCGCCTTTGCGAATCCCGGGCAAGGTTTCGCCGGGGATGATCACTGGCCTCTGCGGCTGGGTGATAAATAGGAATGACAAGTTGTAGCGATCGTCGAATAGCCCGAAACCAGCTCGGACAACTGTCTTGCTATTTGGCGACCAGGCCAAACCGACGCGCGGTTGAACGCCATTGTAGTGCGGGTTGATTTGCTTCGAGAGTCCCGTTTCGAAATCGTAGCGCAATCCGTAGTTGATCGTTAGGCTGGGCCTCACGCGCCACTGATCCTGGGCATAGAAACCGTAGTAGGAGTGATTCAAGGTTTCTGAAAAATTCACAGTCTCAGTGGGCAGATAGGCATTCTGCCAGTTCGTGGGAATGGGCGGAGGAGTTGGAAGTTGGCCGCCCGGCGGATTCGGGACGGTGCCGACAGGGGCTCCCCAGAATATGATTGGAACACCGTTCAACGGTTGGTCGTTGTTGTTGGGGCCAAACGGAGCACCGGGCTGGGTCGGAAAGAAAGGAGCCGTCGCCGTTGGACAGGGCCCGTCGGCGGGATTCGAGGCGATGCCCGCCGTGGGATTCACAAAGTTGGCAAAATCCACCAGACAATTCAAACCCGGAGCGACAATGCGCATCGGCGTGAATCCCGGCCAAATCACGAAATTGTTGACGTAGTTAAAATCTACACCGAATTTCGCAACGTGATTGCCCTTGACCCAAGCGACCGAATCCGTGACCTGGAAGCGGCTTTCGTAGATGGCATCGAGGACGCCAAAATTGTGGCCGAACAACAGGGTGTTGGGGACGTCCAGGTTGGGCTGACCAGTAACGCCCGGGAAGTTATAGTGGCGACGGCCGTACTGCGCCAGGAAGGTATTCACCAAGTCCGGCTTCAGCGTCGTGGCCAAATCGCCAACCAGGGACTGATCGCGCAGAAACAGATTGTGTCCGCTACTCGGGGCGCCGATGCCGCCACCATCGAGCGTGCTGCCTACCAACTGATTCAGATCACGGCCGTCTTCGATGTTGTAGCGGAGCGAAAAGTGGTTGTTTGAGTTCACCTGATAGTCGAGTTTGGCGATGCCGTAGTCGTTGTCCTTGGTCTTCAGCACGTTGAGATTTTCGGGAGCGATTCCCAGAGCCGCTTTTGCCGCATTGATCAAATCCAGGTTCTGATACAGCACACCGGGGAAAGTGGGGGATTCTGCGCGCCGCTGGCCTTCGTAGTTCGTGAAGAAAAATATCCTGTCCTTTTCGATGGGGCCACCCACCGCCGCGCCGAACTGATTCTGTCGCAGAACGTAGGGATCAGGCGCCGGCTGGAGCAAGGAGCGCGCGTCTGTCGCGTTGTTCTGTAAGTATTCGTAGATCGAACCGTGCAAAGTGTTTGTGCCGGACTTCGTGACGATGTTGACGATTCCGCCCAGAGCACGCCCATATTCAGCGCCGAAAGCGTTGTTCACCACCCGAAATTCCTGAACGGATTCCTGCGGCGGCGTGGAACGCTGGGAGCCGGTGGCGGTGTTGATGTTGTCCGCGCCGTCGACGGTGACCATATTGCTCAAGTCCCGCATACCCGCGAAGGAGATGCGGGTGGTCTCAAACTCAGTGATAGTGGATTGCAAACTGGTGCGGCCGGTCGCGACGCCGGCGGTCAAGAGCGCGAAATCGGTGAACTGACGTCCGCTGATCGGCAGCTCTTGAATCTGCTGAGAATTGATGACCTGGCTGATTTCCGTCTTGGTGGGCTCAATCTGGGGCACTTCGGTGGTGACGGTGACTTGCTCGGTTTGCGTGGCAACCTTCAGAGTGAGGTCAACGGTGGCGGTTTGGCCGACAGTCAGGACAATTCCTTTGTCGATGAGCGTCGCAAAGCCGGTGAACGTGACGGTCAGCTCGTACTGCCCCGGGGGCAAGTTCGGTATCACGTAGAACCCTGAGTCATTGGAAGTTGTGGTGTAAGGGGCGTTGGTGGACGTTTCGCGCAGGGTGAGGGTGGCGCCCTTTACGGCGGCGCCGCTTTCGTCACGGACCGAGCCGTTCAATTGCGCAACGGTGATTTGGGAGAAGGCAGAACTGGCAAAGGCTAGCATTAGTGCGATTACAAGGGCCGCGAGCAGCGCAGAACGTGCGCCCATGGTTCACCCCTTCGCGGACACCTATCGGAAGGCTGAATCGTCCGCATCCACACGCTTTATGGCCAGAATGTCTAACGCCGGGATGGGGCTTTGTCAAGACTTTAATCGAGCGCTCGTGCGAATATCGGCTGAGTCGCTTGTCTTGACTTGCAACCGGTAAAGCGATAGGAGACTGCCGCGGCCAGCGCTTGCGCGCTGAAGATTCGGGAGAACCATGGCACGAAGAGCAATTCTGATCGCTGGGGTCATTGCGGGTGCCGCGATTTGCGCTGGCTGCGGAACGCCTGGAGCTGGTTCGGCGGGCGAGCCGAGACGCGTGGCGCGGAAAGGGACCGTGGACGAAGGTCGAATTATTCGCGCGGACGAAGAGCCTGGGAACTGGATGACGTATGGGCGGACCTACAGCGAGCAGCGTTTTAGCCCATTGAAGGAAATCAACGACCAGAATATCGGCCAACTCGGACTCGCATGGTTTCACGATCTGGACACGCGAAGAGGTCAGGAGGCTACGCCCATCGTGGTGGATGGCGTGATGTACTTCACGACGGCGTGGAGCAAGGTTTTTGCGTTGAATGCGGCGAGCGGCGCGCTGCTGTGGTCTTACGATCCACAGGTGATGCCGGAGTGGGCGGTGAATGCTTGCTGCGACGTGGTGAATCGTGGCGTGGCGGTTTGGGGCGGTAAGGTTTTCTTCGGCACGCTCGATGGACGGCTGATAGCGCTGGATGCCGCGAGGGGAAAATTGGCGTGGGAAAGACTGACGATTGACCGGGAGTGGCGTTACACGATTACCGGCGCGCCGCGCGTGGTGAAAGGCAAGGTGATCATCGGCAATGGCGGGGCGGAAATGGGAGTGCGCGGTTACGTTTCCGCGTATGACGCCGAAACTGGAGGGATGGCCTGGCGCTTCTACACGGTTCCGGGCGATCCAGCGAAACCATTCGAAAATCCGACTCTGGAGAGGGCTGCGAAGACATGGTCGGGAGAGTGGTGGAAGTACGGCGGCGGCGGGACGGTGTGGAACGCGATCACTTACGATCCGGAACTCGATCTTCTCTACATTGGGACCGGCAACGGCGGGCCGTGGAACCCGCGAATTCGCAACCCGCGCGGCGGCGATAATCTTTTCACTTGCTCGGTTGTGGCGCTCAAACCTGAAACTGCCGAGTACGTTTGGCACTACCAGGAAAATCCTAACGAAGCTTGGGACTACGACTCGGACGAGGACATTATTCTGGCTGACCTAACGATTGATGGCCAAGCGCGGAAGGTATTGCTGCACGCTCCCAAGAATGGAATTTTCTACGTGATCGATCGCGCGACCGGAGCGCTGATTTCCGCGAAGCCGTACACGCATATCACCTGGGCTAGCGGAGTGGATATGAAGACCGGGCGACCGATCGAGGCTACAGCGGCACGGTATTCGGGAGGCAAGTCGGAATTGGTCAATCCTGGACCATTGGGAGCACATAGCTGGCAGCCCATGTCGTACAGTCCGCAGACCGGATTGGTCTACATTCCGATTCAGGATGCGGGGTTTCCGTATAAATCGGACGCGCATTTCAGAACGAGAGCTTTGGCGCACAACAACGGAGTGGATATGACGGCTGCGGGCATGCCGCAGGATCCGAAAATCAAGAAGGCGATTCTGGGAAGCGTGACCGGACGACTGGTGGCGTGGGATCCCGTGCACCAAGAACAAGCGTGGGATGTCGAGCGGGCGGAAGCTTGGAATGGCGGCGTACTTTCGACGGCGGGCAATCTGGTCTTCGAGAGCACGGCGACCGGGAATTTTGAAGCATATCTTGCGGATAAGGGCGCGAGAGTTTGGTCGTTTCCGGTACAGACTGGGGCGATTGCCGCGCCGATTACCTACAGCGTGGACGGCGAGCAGTACGTGGCGATACTCGCTGGTTGGGGCGGGGTTTTCCCTTTGGCTACCGGCGAGATCGCTTTGAAGTCCGGCAGAATGCGCAATGTGAGCCGGATGATTGTGTTCAAGCTTGGCGGGAAGGCTAGCCTGCCGCCTTTGCCGGAGATCGAGCCGCAGGTTTTAAATCCTCCAGCGGCGACGGCGGACGAATCTACGGTGCACGCGGGGCAAGGGCTTTATCAGCGTTACTGTTCGACGTGCCACGGAGATGTGGCGGTGAGCGGCGGAGTGTTGCCGGATTTACGCTATTCGAGCACGTTGACGAACGACCAGTGGTTCAACATCGTGCTTGGGGGGTTGTTGCGGCCGAACGGCATGGTGTCTTTTGCGAAGGAAATTTCGCGCAGGGATGCGGTGGCGATTCGAGCGTATGTGATTTTTCGAGCGAATCAGAGCGCGGCGGAGAACAAGAGCGGCCCGGGGCGGGAGGGACATCGGTGAACAACAGGTTTGACCGCAAGATTTGCGCGCAACTGGGCAAGTAGCGCCACAGGGTTACTGCGAACGGCATTGCACGGCGCGTCGCACCTACGGCGCTTGAACTATTTTGGCATCTGCTGCGCCTACGGCGCTGAGCATAGGAATCGCTAGAAGCCTGCCCCTATTTTTCGGCACCGCGACCCCCACATTCGGGGTTGAATCGCGACGGCTCACCGCGAACTTGTAACGGAGAGATTTAATGGACAGCGCGGTCGGATCCGGCCCAGTAGGGTTTGCGGAGTTGCTTGCGGTCGATTTTGCCGGCTGCGGTTTTCGCGATTTCGGAAACGAACTCGACGGATTTCGGCGATTTGACGGCGCCGAGTTTTGCTTTGCAGTGATCTAGGATTTCGCGCTCCGTGAGCGATTGGCCTGCGCGCAAAACCACCAGAGCTTTTACCGCCTCGCCCCATTTCGCGTCAGGGACGCCGATTACGGCACATTCGTGAACCTGCGACAGGGCCATGATGCCCGCTTCGACTTCGGCGGAGTAAACATTGAAGCCGCCAGAGATGATCATGTCCTTCTTGCGATCCACGATGTAGAAATAGCCGTCTCCATCCTGGTAGCCGACATCGCCCGTATGGTGCCAGCCGTGCGCGCGAATTTCGGCAGTGGCTTCCGGCATTTCGTAATAGCCCGCCGTGACGAGCGAACCGCGTGCGACAATTTCGCCGGTTTCGCCGGGCGGCAAGATGCGGCCTTGGTCATCCATGATTGCGAGACGCACTGCGGAGGTGGGCCGGCCGCAACTTTTCAGGCGTTCGGGATGATCTCCGGTCGCGGCGGCGACCAGAGTTTTTTGGTCGAGCCAGGTGAGGAGCATGGGAGCTTCGGTCTGGCCGTAGGATTGGCACATGCACGGGCCGAAAATTTCGACGCCCTGCTTGAGTTTGTCGGGCGATACGGGCGAGGCGGCGAGCAGAAATACGCGCAAGCTCGAATAATCGAATTTGCGAACGTCGGGATGGGCGAGCAGTCCGTAAAAGGCTGTGGGCGGCAGAAACAAATGGGTGATGCGGAAGCGCTCGATATTTTGCAAGACTGCTAGCGCGTCGAAGCCCGGCAGCACGACGTTTGTTGCGCCGATGGTGAACATGGCGAACGCGACAACTCCGGCTGCGTGCGATAGGGGCGCGACGCTGAGGCAGACGGGGTCGGCCGTATCGCCTCGCCAGTAGTGAGAGGCCATTTCCGTCATAGTGCCCCAGGCCAGGCTGGTTACGCGGACGCCTTTGGCCGGGCCTGTGGTGCCGCCTGTCGGAACAAGGCCGACCAGGCGATCGGGATTTCCGTACGGGTCGGCCCAATCAAGATCGTGCGAATCCGAGCCGGTTTGCATGAAGGCCTCGAGCGAAGGGTTTTCGTGATCGCTGACGTCTATGCAGATCAAGTAGCGCAACGTCGGGACGCGGGATTTCAGCTCCTGGACTTGGTCGCGAAAAGCGCTGTGGTAGAAAAGCCACTTCGTGCGGACGTACTTCAGATATTCGACGTTGGCGTCTGCGGCGTTGCGGTAATTGATAGGAACCCAGACGCCTCCGGCGCGCATGAGGCCCAACATGCAGAACAGGACGCGCGCTTCGTTGGTCGAATAGATGGCGACGGGTTCTTCGGCGCGGAGACCTGCGGCCCGCATGGCGCGGGCGATGCCTTGGCTGGCGGCGCGGACGTCGGCGTAGGAATAGCGCCTCTCGCCGTCAATCAGGGCGATGCGGTCGGGCGTGGTTTCGGCTTGCTTGTCGAAGTAGTCGATCGCTCGCATGTTTTAGCGATGCCGTGATGCCGATTCTGCTCCGGGTTGTTGAAGAATTCTAAGGCCATTTCGTCCCAGGATATGAAGACCGCCGTTAGGAAGGCTCGGCGGAGACGGTCAGTAACTGCACCTTTCCTGATTTTACGTGCGCGGTTTCCTTCAGGAAGAGCGCGGCTACGAAGACGATTGCGGTGCCGCCAGCCGCCATCAGCAGCGTGATTCCCAGGCCGTGACTTTCGGCGAGAGCGCCGCCGAGCGTGGGCGCTAGGGTGGCGCCGACGATCTCTCCGACTAGCGTGGCCAGGCCGATGGAAGTGGCCGCGAATTGCGGCGGCACGCTTTCGGTGGGGATCAGTACCATGACGAGCGTCGGCATTCCCTGGCCTGCATTGGTGAAAAACAGAATCGCCGCCAAGACCCATGGATAGGCATAAAGCGGCGGGATCAGCAGCACGAGCGGCACTAGAGCAGACATCGCCGCCATCGCCAGCAAGACGGGCTTGCGTCCGAGGTGATCGGAAAGGGACGGCAGAATAAATCCGAGAAGGAAGCTGCCCAGGCCGGTGGCGCCGAGGAGGAATCCGGCAGTGGTCGGCGCCTGATGCGCAACTTCCGTGATGTAAAGAGGGGCAAACACATTGGACAGGAACAGCCACGAGATGAAGCCGGCCGCGCCCAGGCAGCAGAACCAGATGTTGCGATAACGAAGTATCGAAAAATAATCCTGAAGCCGAACGCGATGGCGTGATTCGGCGCCAGCGGAAGCGTCGCGTTTCGGTTCTTTCACGAATTTCCACATCAGCAGACCCATCAGGATTCCGGGCGCACCCGCCACGAAAAATGCCCAGCGCCAGCCAAAGCGCGCGGCGACTTGGGTGGTCAGCACCGGGGCGACTGCAAGGCCGACGAGCGCTCCGGCGCTGACGACGATGCCGATGTTGCGTCCACGGCGCGTGGGAGTCGAGGATTCCTCGATGAGCGCGGTCATGATGGACCAGCAGGGACCTTCGGCGATGCCCATCAGCGCCCGGACGAGCAAAAGTTGGTGGAAGCTGTGCGTGATTCCGGAGAGCCAGGACAAAATCGAAAAGGCGAAGACCGCGGGGATCAGGATTGGCCTGCGGCCGATCCGATCGGACAAAGCGCCGAAGACCAGCGTGGAAATGGCCCAGGTGACGGCGAGAACCGAGGCCAACATGCCGACCTGCGCATGCGTTAGATGAAATTCAGGGACGAGGTAGGGCGCCAAGTAGAGTTGGGACATGCGGTCGAGGAAGACCGTGCCCCAGGTGAGGAAGAGGATGGCGACTAGGGTGTTTTCGTAGCGCTTCGAGCGGACCATTTATTGTTGTCGGCGCCTTTCGACGATGACGGTTGCGAAGTCCAAGGCCAAGACAGCGGCGGGACGCCGGCGCTACGAACGCTATCTCAACAACATGCAGAGTTCCTGGGCTGCGACGCGCAGGTGCGGCAGAAATTTGTTGAGCATGTCCTGGTTGGACACACGCTGGGCGTGCGCGCCTACGTTGACTGCTGCGACCACTTTGCCGCCGGGATTCTGAATGGGGACGGCCATGGAACGCAGGCCCAGTTCGAGTTCCTGATCCACGATCGAGTAGCCGTTGCGCAGCGCGAGGCGCAGAATCGGCCGCAGTTTATCCACCGTGACAATGGTGCGTTCGGTGTAACGCGTGAACTGGATGCGCGCGAGGAATGATTCAAGCTCGTCAGGCGGAAGATTTGCGAGCAAGACTCTGCCCATCGAGGTGCAGAACGCGGGCAAGCGGCTGCCAACGCCGAGGTCAATGGCCATGATGCGCGTCACGTTGGCGCGGGCAACGTAGACGATATCGAGTCCGTCCAAAGTGGCAATGGAGCAGGACTCGTGCATAAGGCGACTGAAATGTTCGAGGATGGGCTGCGCTGCGGTGGCGAGCGGCATGGAGGAAATGTAGGAGTGGCCGAGCGCGAGCACTCGCGGGCGAAGATAGAAGTGGCGATTGTCGTCGGAGCCGGCGAAACCGAGTTTTGCGAGAGTGTACAGACAACGGCGGACAGCTGCACGCGAGAATCCGGTTTTGGCGCTTACTTGCGAAATGGTGAGCTGACGCTTTTTTTGCGAGAAAGCCTGGATGACGGCGAGACCGCGAGCGAGCGAAGTCATGAAGTCGGGATCGCCGGTGAGCGCATCAATTTGTTGGGAGGGCGAGGGCGCTGGTGGCGTGGTGGGTGCCGCAAGAGCAGCGGGCTTGGGCGGAACGAGCGCGGCGCGGGTTAGTTCTTCCGCGGACGTGCGTTCCGCGGACGTGCGTGAACTGGCGCGAGGCATTGAAATCTCCTACCAAAAATCGGCGCGAGGCGCAGGATACACGAATTGGGCGATAGGCGCACGCAATTTCGATAATCGGCCTTGACAGGATCGCCGACGCTCAATAAATTCAACAAATTCGCGTGGGCAGCAGCAAATAATCAGCCTGCGCGGCCCACACTCGTGCTAAGGAATGAATTGGGGGTTTCGAGTATGAGCATGGCGATGGCTAGCCTGCTAGGTTACCGGCGTCCTTCGCCCGGAACCCAGCCGAATCATTTGCATCCCCCGTATGTGTCGTCGGTGAAGCGCGCACCGAAGAAGCCGCTGATTTATCTGCCGCACACGCTCTCGGAGATCACCGGGCCGACCTTCGGGCCTGAACTCGGGGACGTGAAAGCTTGCGATCTCACGCGTCAACCGTCAGGCGAAGCGTTGGGTGCGCGCATTATCGTCAGCGGGCGCGTGATGGACGAAGATGGCCGGCCCGTGCGGAACACGCTGGTGGAAATCTGGCAGGCGAATGCGGCGGGGAGGTATTTGCACAGGAGCGATCAGCACGGCGCGCCGCTCGATCCGAATTTCACGGGTTGCGGACACACGATGACTGACCACGAGGGCCGCTATCGTTTTGTCACCATTCGCCCGGGGGAATATCCGTGGGGCAATCATCATAATGCGTGGCGGCCGGCGCACATTCATTTTTCGTTGTTTGGTCCTGCCTTCGCGACGCGCCTGATCACACAGATGTATTTTCCGGGCGACCCACTGTTGGCCTACGATCCCGTGTTCAATTGCACGGCGGATGAATCGGCGCGGCAACGGCTGATTTCGGTTTTCGATTGGGATACGACGATCCCGGGAACGGCGTTGGGATATCACTTCGACCTGATTCTGAGCGGCCGCGAAGCTACGCCGATGGAAAAGTAAAATGACTTTGCGCGCGACGACATCGCAGACGGTCGGGCCGTTCTTCACGGTCGGCCTAACGCGGATGAACCAGACGGACCTCGTGGGCCCGGGCGTCTCCGGCGAGCGGGTGACCATCGAAGGGCGCGTGTTCGATGGAGATGGCGCGCCCATTCCTGACGCGATGATCGAAATTTGGCAGGCGAATTCGCACGGGAAATACAATCATCCCGAGGACGAACAGGACAAGCCGATCGATCCGGGATTCAGCGGCTACGGACGAATTCCGACGGATGAGACCGGAAGATTCAGCTTCACAACAATCAAGCCAGGCGCGGTGCCTGGCCCCGATGGAAAGATGCAGGCGCCACACATCGCGGTTTCTATTTTTATGCGGGGGCTGTTGCGGCGGCTGGTGACGCGGATTTATTTTCCGGACGAGCCTGGGAACGAAGGAGATTTTGTGTTGAATCTGGCGGAAGCTTCGCGGCGCGGGACTTTGATCGCGCGCAAGGTGGCGGGGCGCGAAGGAGTGCTGGAGTGGAATGTGGTGACGCAAGGGGCGGATGAGACGGTATTTTTTGATTGTGGGTTGTGATTGAGGGTCTTGGTGAAAAGGCTGGCGTTTTTTCGCCGCAAAAGCAGAGTCAAGAGATTGAACGCAGAGTAAAAGCAGAGAGCACGGAGAAAGCTAATTGACTGTGCGTCGCGATACCCTCTTCTACAGACCGAAAATCAACGGTTCGACGGCTTCTCTTCGATGAACTGCCTGCAAATTGAGAATCAAGGTTCGGGCCACTTAGCTCCAGACGCGGCGGGCTACGTCTGCTACTAGACCTAGCTTAGCCCATTGTTCGTCTTCGGTTAGGAGATTCCCTTCCATGGTGGAGGCGAAGCCGCATTGAGGGCTTAGCGCTAGATTTTCCTTCGGGAAATAACGCGAGGCTTCTTCGATTCTGCGAGCGATGTCGCCCGCGTTTTCTAGCTGGGCTTTTTTCGAGCTTATCAATCCGAGGACGACTGTTTTATTTCGTGGGACGAGGCGCAGCGGCTCGAAGGTGCCGGAGCGCTCGTCGTCATATTCGAGAAGGAAGCGATCCACCGCCATCGTAGTGAAGAGTTTTTCGGCGATGGCGTCGTAGCCGCCTTCGGCGTACCAGTGGCTGCGATTATTGCCGCGGCAGAGATGCATGGCCAGCGTGACTCCCGGACGGCGGGCTGCTTCGAAGCAGGCGTTATCGGCCCGAATGGATTCATCGAGCAGCGCTTCCGGCTCGACTTTCATTTCCTTGCGAATCCAGTCCCGCCACTTCGGGTCCATGAAGTAGCTGTAGCGCGGGGCATCGATCTGGATGTACTTCACACCTTCGGAGGAAAGCCTGGCGAGTTCCGTTTTCATGATTGCGACGATATCCCACAGCAGTTCGGAATGGTCTTTGTAGACTTTGTCGCTGACGCCGCGCTTGAAGGAGATCGCTGGGAATTGCGTGGCGCTGGGAAGCGTCATTTTAATGGCGCCGGGAGTGTGTTTTTTCAGGAACGCAAGTTCGCGACCCGTGAGCGGTTCTATCGCGCGCAACTTTTTGGTGACGATGCCGGTGACACTGCTGACGGGCGTGTCTTTGGCTTGGCCGGCCTTCCAGGTGCGATTTACGGCGTCACCGAGGTCGAAGCCTTCGACGGCGTCGGTGAAATCGCTCATGAAGTTGCGGCGGCGAAATTCGCCGTCGGTAAAAATCTCAAAGCCCAATTCTTTTTGTTTGGCGAGGACGCGGTCTATCTGGCGATCTTCGATGGCCTGGAGCTCAGCGCCATTGTTTGTTGCAGTCTGGCGGGCTTCCAGCAATTCCGGCGGCCGAAGAAAGCTGCCGACGTGGTCGGCACGATATGGTGCGGGCATCTTGGGCCTCCCCGTCAAAAGACGTCTAGGCGGCGGCACTACTTCGATTAAACCCGTTCGGCGCCGCAGAACCTCAGATCCAGAGCTTCTGGTTAATCTTGAGGCCTTTGGCGCGGCAATAGGTTAGGTAGTGATCTATGAACCAGAAAACGTCGAGCGTTTCTAGCAGCGCGTCGTTGTCGTCGTAGAATTCCAGCGAGCCATTCAGGAAGAAAATCGTCTTCATCCCGTTCGGATCATCGGAAACGAGCGTATGAATCACGCCCGGATTTTCGCGCACGTAGCTGCCGGACCGCGCCACCCAATCGTATTCCAAGTAGCGCCAACTGCCTTCGAGGGTGCAGGCGGAGATTGGTCCGCGGTGACGATGACGGCCTAATATGCCGCCTTTCTTCACCCAGAGAATGTTCGCGAAAGAATTGGTGCGCACATCGAAGGCCAGATGACGGATGAAGACATTTTCCTTGAATGGCACATAAGGAGATTCGTCTTGGCCTCCGCCGATGTGAATGTCGGGACGGCCGTATTCTTGAATTACTGCGGCCAAGCTACTGTTGGTGTCAACGATTGGCATGTGGACCTCCCGCACCGAGCACAGAGAACGGTTTGAAGTAGCAAGCTGACTGGTGCTTCGCGCGCAGCGCGACGCACCGCTTTCCGCGGCCAGTATACATCCGCCGAGTCGCGCGGCAAGTTTCCTGGGCGATGTTCGCCCGGTTTCTTGTCGCGAGCGCGCCGGTAGGTGCTAGTTCGGGTATCATCGAGAAAATCGCGTTCGCTGGCATCACCAAGGGGTGGAAGGAGAACCTGTGGCCCCGCGAATCAAGACTACCGTAGTCGGCAGTTATCCCGTTCCTTCATGGTTGGTTGGAAATACGTCGCGGCTGGTGCTGCGCGATGCGGTGATGGCTGTGCTGAAAACGCAGGAATTGGCGGGACTTGATCTAATTTCCGATGGCGAACTGATGCGCTTCGATCCCAGCCACCCGGAAACGAACGGGATGGTGGACTACTTCGTCTCGCAGATGGAAGGGATTCGCAAACACTTCTCACTTTCGGATTTCGATCGCTTCCGTGCGGACCGCGCTTCGGGATTTCGTCTGCTTACGGCCGGGATGGTGGTGGAGCGTATTCGCGAAGGGACATTGAACCTTCCCAGAGACTACGAATTTTCGCGCACGCTTACAAGGTCGCCAATGAAGTTCACTTGCACGGGCCCCCACATGCTTGCCCGGCTGTTGACGAATTGCTTTTACAAAAACACAGCCGATTTGGCGATGGATATTGCCGAAGTTCTCCGCCGGCAATTGGAATTGATCGAGGCGGATACCGTGCAACTCGACGAGGCGAGCATCGTCGGGTTTCCGCAGGACGCGCCGTGGGCCGCCCAAGCGATCAATCGCGTACTGGACGGCGTGCTGAACGAAAAGGCCGTGCACATTTGCTTTGGAAATTACGGCGGACAGCCGATGTTGCGCGGGTTTTGGCGCGATTTGATTCCCTTCCTCAATTCCCTGAATACCGACCACCTTGTGCTGGAGTTTGCGCGGCGCGGCTACGAAGAGCTATCGGCATTTGCAGATCTCAATCCCGCGATCGGGTTGGGTATCGGCGTGATTGATATTAAGGATAACGAAGTGGAGTCCGCGGAACTGATCGCATCGCGGATCGAATTGGTTGCCAAGACGATCGGCGAGGAACGGTTGCACTACGTGCACCCCGATTGCGGATTCTGGATGCTGCAACGCAGCGTGGTGGACCGCAAGATGCGCGCTTTGGTAGAGGGACGAAACCTTTTCGAGGGGCGCGAGTAGGTTTTCCGTCTGCAAGTCCAAGGCTGAGGTAACGGCGGTGGAAGACGAAAAAGCAGCGGTTCGAGCCGCGGTTTTCACGCACCTTGCGGGAATCGTGCTGGCGCCGACCGTGTCGGCGCTGGCGGGCCGCGGAGTATTTCGACTTTTCGATGCTCCTTCCCTGTGGCTGACGCTGGATGAAATCGCTGAGCGAACTCACGCCAACCGAGGATACCTGCGAGTGGCGCTGCGTTTACTGACGTCTTGCGGTTGGTTGCAACAGCGGCGCGCAGAAAAGGGTGAGCTTGCACGGTATGCTTTGACGCCGGAGGGAATGATTGCCTTGCGGCTCGCGCCGCCGTTGTGTGGCGAAGTTACCTCATTTATACCGAAGGCGCTCTTTCTGGAAGATTTTCTGCTCGGAAAATCGGATTTTCCGGTTTTGCCGTCGCTGCAATGGCTGGTGCAACGGGCGCAAGAACGCTGGATCGCCGATTCGGGTCTGGACTGTGACGAGCTCGGGCGGAAGATTCGCGGCCTGATTCGCGGGCACCTCGACGGCATGTTGATTGGGCCCGCAATGGTGGCGCTAGCACGCGGCGGCATTCTGGCGCGGCTGGAACAAGGGCGGGTGGATTCGCCCGAGCTTCCGGCAAATCAAGTTAGCCTCAATTTGCTGTTTGATTTGCTGGCCACCCAGGGTTGGCTAGAGCGCGAAGGCGAAATCGTCCGGCTGACTTCGCGCGGCGCGTACGCGGCGCAGATCGCGACTTCGTACGGTGTGACGGTTTCCTACCTGCCGATGTTCAACCTGCTGAGCACGCTTCTTTTTGGAAACGCGCGTTTTCCGCGAGTCGATGAGAACGGCGTCGAGTTGCTGGTGAATCGCGGAATGAATGTCTGGGGCAGCGGCGGGGCGCATACAACGTACTTCAAGAAAGTGGATGAAATCATCATCGAGATTTTCAATCGCCCCATCGCACGACAGCCCCAAGGCATTTGCGATATGGGATGCGGCGACGGCACGTTTCTCGCGCACCTGTATGACGTGGTGAAGACGCGCACCGCGCGCGGAAGCATGTTGGACAAGCACCCGTTGATTCTGGTGGGAGCCGATTTCAACAAAGTAGCGCGGCGCGTGGCCAAACAACGGCTGCGCCAGGCGAAGCTGCCCAGGTGCCACATTATTCCCGGCGATATCAATCGTCCGGCGCAGCTGGGCAGCGACCTGGAAGCGCTGGGGCTGGATATTCACGATCTGCTGCACGTACGTTCGTTCCTCGATCACAACCGGCCTTATTCGCCGCCCACGAATTATGTGCGCGGGACTCGCAAGGGAAAATCCACCGGAGCGTTTGCTTATTTGGGCGAGGAAATTCCGGCAGACGAGTTGGAAGAAAACCTCGTACGGTATTTGCGGCGCTGGGCACCCTATGTGGGGCGCTTCGGTTTGCTTGTGCTGGAGCTGCACACTTTGCCGCCGGAAGTTGCTGCGGCAAACCTTTTGAAGACGCCGGTGGTGGCTTACGACGGGACGCACGGATATTCGGATCAATATTTGGTGGAGCTACCGATATTTTTGGAATGTGCGCGGGAAGCTGGATTGCAGGCTGATGATCGGTATCAGGCGCGGTTTCCGGCATTGGAGCTGGCGACGGTTAGCATCAATTTCTTTACGGCGATGGCGGGAACGCCGGGGACGGATTTGATCACGAGCGCCGCGGCCTCGCGTGGCGAGTGACAGTTTCGCCATAGCACGAATAGCGCACCGAAGTGCGCCGCTACGAAGTCAAAACCTCTGTTCATTACATCTCGCTGAAGCGACTACCTCGCCCCTGGCTAGTTCCTCGGCTGATTCGCGGCGGCGGATTACGTGAAATTGGTTTTTGGTTACCAGGACTTCGGCGGGGCGGGGGCGCGAATTGTAGTTGGAGGACTGCACGAAGCCGTAGGCGCCGGCTCCCCAAAGTGCCAGGATATCGCCAGGTTCCGGCATTTCGATCGGCCAATCGTGGAGAAAGCAGTCGCCGGTTTCGCAGACTGGGCCAACGATATCGGCGCAGACGCGTTTCGCGGATTTGCGGGCCACGTGAGCGATGGGGTGAACGGCGCTGTAGAGCGCCGGACGGATGAAATCATTCATGGCCGCGTCCACGATGATGAAAAGTTTGCCGCGATTGCGTTTGACGTAGAGAACGCGGGTAAGGAGCACTCCCGAGGGACCAACGATGGCGCGGCCTGGCTCGAGCAGGAGATGGCAGCCTAGCGGACGAATTTGCTGCGCGATTATTTTCGCGTAATCGTCAATTTGAAAGGGTTGCTCCTTTACGTAGCGCACGCCAACACCGCCGCCGAGGTCCAGGTAGGAAAGCTTCAGCCCTGCCGCCGCGAGGGATTGCACGAAGGAGGTGAGGCGTTTGACGGCGCGACGATAGGGAGTGAGGCCCAGAACTTGGGAGCCGACGTGCACGCTGATTCCCTGCCACGAAATACAGCCCGAGCGAGAGCGATCGAGATAGAGGCGCTTGGCATCGTCCCAGTCAATTCCGAATTTGTGGCGATGATGGCCGGTTGCAATATGGCGATGCCCGCCGGCCTGAACGTCGGGGTTCAGGCGCAGCGCGGCGGCGGCTTGGCGGCCGAGGCGCGCGGCTTCTTCCGCGAGCACGTCCAGTTCCGGCTCGGATTCTACATTGAAAAGTAGGATCTTAGCTTTGAACGCTTCGCGGATTTCTTCTTTTGTCTTACCGACACCGGAGAAGACGATGCGCTGCGCGGGAACTCCAATTTTGCGTAAGCGATGGAGTTCTCCGCCGGAAACGATGTCGAAACTGCTGCCGGCGCGCGCGAGCAAGCGCAACACCGAGAGATTCGAATTGGCTTTGACGGCGTAGCAAATCGAGTGAGGAACGCCACTAAACGCACGATGGAAGCGCTGGTAGGCGCCTAGAATGCTGGCGCTGCTGTAAACGTACGCAGGCGTTCCGATTCGCGAGGCGATATCAGTCAGCGGGACGTTTTCGCAATTGACGATGCGCTTCCGATAGGTGAAATGAGGTGTGTATTCGGTGGGATCTATCGGCTTTGTGGCGGCTTTCGGATTTTGAGCCAAGTGCGCTTACGCTCCTACCGCAACAATTCTTCGAGCTGCGCGCGCAAGTCCGTTTTTGCGTCGCGATATTTCACAATGACCGGGGCGTAGAGCGACAATCCCCACTCTTTCCCCTGCCCCTTCGTGATGGGGCGAGAGCCGGCCACAACCACCGCCTTTTCCGGGATTACCAACGGCTGATTTTCGGACGCGGTGTAAATCTCGCCGCGTACGATGTCATAGACGGGCGTGGACTGATTTAGTATCGTGCCGGTACCGAGAACCGCGCCGCGCTTTACAATTGTGCCCTCAAAGACCCCGCAGTTTCCACCTACCAGCACTTCGTCTTCGATGATGACTGGCATTGCGCCGACGGGCTCGAGAACGCCGCCAATTTGCGCGGCCGCCGAAATGTGGCAGCGCCTTCCGAGTTGCGCGCAACTGCCCACCAGCGCGTGAGAATCTACCATTGTGTGGTCGTCCACGTACGCGCCAACGTTGACGAACGTCGGAGGCATGCAGGTCACGCCGGTGCCTATAAAGCAGCCATCGCGGATGCTGGAGCCTCCGGGAACGATGCGTACGCCCGCATCCTTGGCGATGCGCTTGACCGGATAAGTCGCCTTGTCGAAGAAGGGCTGCTTCGCCGGATCAATGGACATGTCCACAATCGCGCCCATGCGGAAGCCGAGAAGAATGCCCTTTTTGACCCATGAATTGACGCGCCAGCCCACAGGCTTCGACGCATCCGGCTCGGCCGCGCGCACCTGGCCCGAGTTCAAAGCATCCTTGAACGATTGGAAGAGCGCGAAGTGCTGTTGCCCAAATGATTCAGGCACGTGCGCGAAAAGCAGCTCAATTTGCTCTTGCAGCATGCACTCTCTCCGAGAGGCCCAGCGTTTCGAGCGTGCGCTGAATTCTCTGGAAGTTTTCGGGTTTGGGCGCGACCAGCGGCAAACGCCAGAGCGGCTCAAGCAATCCCATCGCCGCCATGGCAGCCTTCACAGGGCCTGGATTCGTCTCGATGAAATTCACTTCCATCAGCGCGAGGTATTGTTCTTGAAGTTCGCGAGCCCGTGCGAAATCTCCGTCGAGGCAAGCGTGAGTGAGGCGCGTCATCTCCGCGGGGATTTCGTTGGACACGACCGAAATCACGCCTCGTCCACCAAGTGCGATTACGGGCAGAGCCATGGCGTCGTCGCCGGACAGCACGGCGAAGCGCTTCGGCGTCTGCGCGATGACGGAAGCGATCTGGCTGATATTGCCGGAGGCTTCTTTGACGCCGATGATGTTGTCGATTTCAGCGAGCCTCTTCAGAGTGGCGGGCTCAACGTTGACGCCAGTGCGGCCTTGCACGCTGTAGACGACGATCGGGAGTGAAATCGCTGCCGCGATTGCCCGGTAGTGTTGATAGAGGCCTTCCTGCGTGGGCTTGTTGTAATAGGGAGTGACGGAAAGGATGCCGGAAACGTGCATGGATTCGAGTTCCCTGGCGAGTTCGATGACTTCCGTAGTGTTGTAACCACCCGCGCCCGCCAGCACGGGAGTTTGTCCATCGGCTTCTTCGAGCGTAATTTCGACGACGCGCAGGTGCTCCTCGCTGGTTAGAGTCGGGTTTTCGCCAGTGGTGCCGCAAGGAACCAGGAAGTCTATTCCGGCTTCGATTTGGCGACGCACTAAGCGGCGGAGTGCGTCTTCGTCGAGCGAGAAATCGTGCTGAAACGGAGTTACCAGTGCGGTACCGCATCCTCTCAACATGTATCCTCCTTCAAGGCTTGCTGCGTTCAAGAACCAAGTCAAATCTCAGTGATCGAACAAGACGTCGCGAAATTCGAACCAGCCACGCTTCCCGATAACCCATTGAGCCGCCGTCAGGGCTCCGCGCGCGAAACCTTCGCGGCTACGAGCGGAGTGGCGGATAGTGATGGTGTCGGCGGCAGAATCGAAACCGATTTCGTGCGTGCCGGGATGTGCTCCGGCGCGATTGGAACTGACGGAAATTTCGCGGCGCGGGTCGGCGGCTTTCATTTCGTTGACGACTTTCAGAAGCGTGCCGCTGGGGGCATCTTTTTTTGCGGAGTGGTGAATTTCCCAGGCCCAGGCGCCGTATTCGTGATAGCGCGCGATGCGCCGCGAGGCTTCAGCGGCAAGCTGGAGAAAGACATTCACGCCGATGGAGTAATTCGGGCTCCAAACCAGCCCAGCTCCACCATCCTCGACGGCGAATTTTGCGCGCTCGACGTGTTCCGTCCAGCCGGTTGTGCCAGCCACCGTGTTGATTCCAAGCGACGCCAACCTTTCGATATTCTGCGCCGCCGCAGACGAGTTAGAGAACTCAACGGCGACGTCGATGCCCTGAAAATTTTCGGCAGTGATTGCGGATGCAGAGCCATTGCTCGAACTGTCGAGACGCAACTGCACGGCGAAGCCGTACTCGGGCGCGAGCTGCTCGATGAGGCGGCCCATCTTGCCGTACCCGACGATGGCAAGGTTCTTGTGAGTATTTGCGCTCCGCTTCGTACGCGGGCGTTCGGCGTTCAACACGGCGGCATCGGGACTGACAAGAGTTGCGCTCATAATCACGAGGCAGCGAGAAGCTGCTTGACCATCCTTTCGTAAATTTCCACGGCTTCGAGGAGTTCTTTCTTGGCTACGCGCTCTTCGGCGGTATGCGCCACGTGGATGCTGCCGGGACCCAGCAGAAACGGCTGGCCCCATGCGCCGGCGAAGGCCGGGACATCCGTGGTGTAGGCGACGATGGTTGAGGGGAGTCCATCGAAGGAGTTGAAACGCATCGCGGGAATGGAAACGAGTTCGCGGGCTTCGGCGCGGCCTGCCATCGCGCTTTGGACTGCGGCGCGGATGCTATCGCCGTCGTTGACTAAGCGAATGGCCATCTCGGCGCGGGCGGAGTCAGCAATCACGTTGGGAGCGAGGCCGCCGAAGATGACGCCGATATTCAGAGTACTGCGGCCGAGGAGCTTGTCTTCAGGCAGCGGAATTTTGCGGATGTCCTGCAGGACGTCGAGCAGTTTGTCTATCGCGGACTCGCCCAGCTCCGGGTACGCGGAATGCGCGAGCCGGCCCGTGGCTTCGATTTCGTAGCGTAGAATTCCTTTGGCTGCGACGGCGAGCTTATTTTCGGTGGGCTCGCCGTTGATCAGGAAACGCGAGCCGCGAGAGTCGTTCGCGGCGGCGAGGGCTCCGGCGCTATTGCGCTCTTCGCCTACAACGAACAGCAAGCCGAAATTTTTCGTTCCGGTGGCTAGAAGTTTTTCGGCCGCCCCGATCATGGACGCGACGATGCCTTTGGCATCGGCGGAACCGCGTCCCCAGATGAATTCGTTGTCTTCCCGGGAACCGAAAAAAGGCGGCACGGTGTCCAGGTGCGTGGATAGCGTAACGACAGGACTTCCCCAATGCGCGAACACGTTGAAACGATTCGCTTCGACCGGGCAGCGTTCGACGCGGCCGCCGGAGTGGGCAGCGAGGTTGGTCAGAATCTCGAAACAGAATGAGCCGATTGCCTCTTCGTGATTCGTGATCGACTCAATGTCAACGAGCGAACGCGTTAGCTCGAAAAGATGCATCACTCCGCCGATAAATGCGCGACTTGACGGCTTTGTGCCGCGTTCTTGCGTCTTCAAATTGAAAACAGAATGGAGGAAGGAGAGAGGAAGGCCGAGGAAACTACCCGGATGCCTTCACTTCCCAATAGCGCTCCATCCGTTTTTCAACGGATGACAGTGGGCAGGTATTAGCCTAGCCCCCCAATCGTCGCGGAGTGAGCTTCAGCGACGACTTCGGCGGAATGAACTACTGCGCCCCTTTCGCTTAGCCTCCGAAGCATCTCGGAAAATCAGACCAGCTACTGGTGGCTTCCGCTCCTCTATCAAGAACAAGTAAAAAGTATCAGAGTTGCGGAAAGACTGTCAACGGAATCTGCAACTAAAATCGGCGCAGAACCCGCCTGTTGTTGGAACGTCGGCGGTGCCGCGCCGTCGTGACGATCACGCGCGCAAATTCGAGCGCGACGGATGCCAACTTTGGCGCGTGTGGGCCGTTATAGCTTGGCGGAGCACGCGATCGAGATCGCTTTTCTGGTAGGGATGGCAGATAAAATCGAAAGCGCCGATTTTCATGGCGGCCAGGTAGTCGCCATACTCGTTGCGGCAGGCGGGCCCAGAAACAGCAATTACGGGAACTTTGGCTTCCGACCGGCGCATGTATCGAGCTAGGTCTTTGAAAGTCCCGTCCTCGAGCCAGAAACCGCACAGGCAGGCGGAAATATCTTTGCTCTCTAGCACCCTACTTGCTTCGGCAACGCTGGCAACCCACACGGTGTTGATGGTAAAACACGGCAGCACGGTAGAAAGGCCGATGCGAACCTGCCAATCAATCGCGGCTACCAGCAGCGTCGGTGCGTCGGGAATCTCGCGCGGGCCGGACGTGACGCCAAGCTTGCCTGCCTGTTCGTACCATGTTTCTGAATGCATCAGTGCAGCCCTTCTCTTGGATATATTAAAACCGGGCCGAACTTGCGTGGTTTCGATCGCCCTGAGTTCAACTACGCGAGGCTTCCGGGCTTCGAGCGATCGAACGCAGGTTTGAGGTTCAGGCGCATCCTGCCAAAGCGAGGCGTTTCGGGCAATAAAGGTCAACTCGTTACCGGCCGGAAGGAATCACTGTAGGGATTCAAACGGATTAGAAACAGGGAGTTGGAGCCGAAGTGCCGGGACTTGCAACTGGTGGGACCGCCCGCTTGCTGCTTCCTAGTTTTCCCAGTACGCTCGGGCGCAGTCCAAAGACGCAGTCCAAAGAAAAGTCAGTGAGGCACCCAGGTGGGATTGTGAGTGAAGAGTCCGTTGACGAAACCTATTTGATAGACAATGAAGAGACCGAAGCCGAGGCTTATTAAGCCTGACGCGAGTCCCAAGCCCCGATTCAGGCGAGCGAACCGCCTTTCGGAAAATTTAAACGGCATAGCAATCGCTGCCGTAATTAGCATCATTCCGGCCACCGTGCCTAAGCCGAATACGAGCAGATAGAAGACGGCCCAGGACGCGACGCGGATCGTAGTGAGTACCAACAGCGCAACGGCCGCTGATCCCGCAAGTCCGTGAACGATTCCCACGGCCAACGGCCGCAACACTTGATACATGCCTAGGCGGCCGAACGTTCGATCCATCCAGCCCAGTGGGGTGGCGTCCTCCGCGTGTCCGTGTTTTTCAGGACCGCCGTGTTCATGCGAATGGGTGTGCACGTAATCTCCGTGCCCGTGCGGATGCGCGTGTGCGTGCTGGCCCAGCTGCATGGGCGTCAGCGTTTCCGTGATCCAACGCATGATCCCGGAGAGATTGAGCACACCTAGCAGAATCAGCATGAGCCCCACCGACAGTTCCATCGTCAGGCCTACTCTCGGGGGAATCACGAGACCAAATAGAATGATTGCCGAACCAACCGCTAGAATCGTGATCGTGTGCCCTACGCCCCACAGCGCTCCAATAACGGCCGCGTGGCGAATGCTCCGCTGGCGGCTTACGATCGTGGTTACGGCGATGACGTGGTCAGGGTCCGTCGCGTGGCGCATGCCTAGAAAAAAACCCAGAGCAATGATGGAAAGCAGAGTGATCATTTATTTTGCGGTTGCCGCCGCAGCGCGAAAATGCTTGCGCCGGCTTTCGAGGAAGCCACAAAATTCAATCATACCTTCGCCAGTTTTGGCCGATATCTTGAAAACTTCCATGCCCGGGCGCACCGCCTGAATATTGCGTTTTGCCGCGGCCTCGTCAAATTCTGCCGCAGCCGCGATATCTGATTTCGTGATCACGGCGACATCGGCGCTATTGAAGATCGTCGGATACTTCAGCGGCTTGTCTTCACCTTCCGTCACCGACAGGAGCACGAATCGCAAATCCTCCCCTAGATCGTACGACGAAGGACAAACCAGGTTCCCGACATTCTCGATAAACAAAAAGTCCAGTTCGCCGACGTTCCAGCCTTCCAACGCATTCTGCACCATGGCCGCCTCAAGATGGCAGACGGTGCCGGTGATGATTTGCTTCACGGGAGCCTGGCTGCGAGCCAGCCGAGCCGCGTCATTTTCTGTAGCTAGATCGCCGACGAGCGCTGCAACCCGGTAGCGAGCGTGGAGAAGCGTTAGAGTTTTCTCGAGGAAAGCCGTTTTGCCCGATCCCGGGCTGGAAACCAGGCTGACGGCCAGCACGCCAGCTTCGCGGAAACGTGCCCGCAGGGCGCGCGCTACCACGTCGTTTTGTTTTAGGACATTCTTTCTGACTTCCACCAAACGAGGTCCGCCGCTCATTCTTTGATCTCCAGCGCAACCACTTCCAGTTCTTTTCCGCGCAATACGTTCGGAGTTGCGGTGCCACATTCGGGGCAGCAAAACCACTGAATCGAATCCACCAGCCGCGGCGCATTGCACTTCGGACAAAACACTTCCACGGGAATTTCCTCAATCAATAATTGCGAGCCTTCGAGGGGCGTCGCCTCGCAAGCCATTTGGTAGGAAGAAAGCAGCGCCTCTTTTACGATGCCGGCCAGGCGGCCGAGCTTGAGATGGACGGCCTGCACCTGAGCGCCGCCGTGGCGTTCCGCTTCTTCCTGCGCCATGTCGATGATGCTCATTGCAATCGAAAGCTCATGCATTCGCTGGCCTGCCTTTAATATGACGACCGACCTAGAAAAATGATCCATACAACTTCTATGTCACCCCGGTCGTCCGCGCGGTATCGATATTCGGAAGCGAAGCTAGCGGCTCCGGCTTGCCAAGCGCGGCTAGTGCAGCTTGCCCCAGGCTGATGCCGCCATCGTTGGACGGAACTATGTGATTCGTCCAGATCTGCAGGCCTTCGCTTTCCCACAGGCTCTTGAGATCGTTCAAGAGCAGCTCATTCTGAAAAACGCCCCCGGAAAGTACAACTGTATTCGTGCGCTGAGCCGAAACGAGAGCCAACACCGCGTCGGCTAGCCCTCGGGCAGTTCCTCGCTGGAACGCCCGCGCAATTTCACTCACATTTCGTCCGCGCAGCCGATCGCGAATCATGTCTCCGAGCAGCGGGCGAAAATCCAATTCCCCGTCGACAAACGGAAAAGGATAAGCGTCGGCTGTGGACGATGCACGTCGAGCCAGTCGCTCCAGCCACATAGCCGCCTGTCCTTCGTAAGTGATTTCGCGTATAAAACCGAGCAGCGCAGCCGCCGTATCAAACAGCCGACCCATGGAAGTTGTGCTGAATGACCGGACACCGGCGTGGACCAATTGCAAAGCGTCTTGATATCGCGAAGGAAATGAAAATGGCGGCGCCGTCAGGTCCGGCAGCTGATTCAACTGCGCCAAAAATCCTGCCGCTGCCTGCACAGGATACGAAGCGGCTGCGTCGCCGCCGGGCAAAGACGCTTCGCGCAAATGCGCCACCCGCTCGAATCCCGCGCGTACGCTGCCAACAAAAATCTCGCCTCCCCAGATTGTGCCGTCGTCGCCGTAGCCAGTGCCATCAAAACTGATACCGATGACGCGCTCGTCCCACGCGCCGCGTTCAGCGAGTACGGAAGCGAGGTGCGCGCGATGATGCTGCACGGCGCGCTTCTCCGCAGCGGGAAGCTCCAAAGCATGCAATGTTGAAGCGTATTGAGGATGCGCGTCGTGTACGACCAGCAACTGGCGCTCGTCAATTTCATACATTGTCAGCAGATCACGAATCGTTTCACGGAATGCGCAGAAGGATTCGTAATGATCCAGATCTCCGATGTGTTGGCTTACAAAAGCCTGGCCGTCAACCACCAGGGTGATCGTGTTCTTCAGGTCGGCGCCCAGAGCAAGAATGGGCCGGTCGGATGGAATTGCCGCAAGGGCGCTCGGCGCGTAACCGCGGGCTCGCCGCAAAATCGCTGGGCCAAACGCGCCCACGCGAGCGACCGAGTCATCCACGCGGCGAGCGATGGGCCGCTCTCCGATCAAAAATCCATCGGCGATGCCGGAAAGCCGCTCAATCGCTTCTTCGTCTCGGTAGGCGATCGGCTCGCTCGAACGATTGGCGCTCGTCATGACCAGAATTTCCGGCGCACCGGCTGCAAACAAAAGCCAATGCAGAGGCGTGTACGGTAGCATCACACCAAATTCGTCATTTTCCGGAGCGACTCCAGGAAACTCGGTCTTTGCCAGCGCCAGCACGATAGGGCGGGTGGCGGACGTCATCAACGTTTCGACTTCAGCATCCAACACCACCAGTTTTTGCGCGACCCCGATATTTTTCACCATCAAAGCAAACGGCTTTTCCTTGCGGAACTTCCTCTCGCGCAGCGCGCCAACCGCTTCTACGTTTTGCGCGTCGCACGCGAGATGGTATCCGCCCAGCCCTTTCACCGCGACAATTTTGCCCGACTGCAAGTACCGCACAGCGGATCGAATCGCATTTTCCTCGCCGCGCACAACTTCATCGCCCACTCGAAAGAAATAATGCGGCCCACACTCGGGGCAAGCGACGGGCTGCGCGTGAAAACGCCGATTCGCGGGCGCGCCATATTCCGCGGCACAGAAATCGTCCAGCCGCCATTCGGCCATGGTGGTATTCGGCCGGTCGTAAGGCAAAGCTCGGATTACGCTGTAGCGCGGACCGCAGTTCGTACAATTAATGTAGGGATAGTGATAACGCTTGTCCTGCGGATCGAAAAGTTCCTGCAAACAATCGTCGCACACCTGCAAATCCGGCGAAATTCGCGTAGTGGGCTGCCGCTTGCGAGTGCTTTCCCGAATCGTGAATTCCACGAAGCCCGAGGTCTCCGCGGGTTGCACGCGCACTTCCGCGATTGCGGCTGCCTGCGGAGGACGCGCCTTCATCTCTGAAAGAAACGATTGCAGCGTTCCTTGTTCTCCCTCGAGATGAATCTCGACGCCTTCTTCCGCGTTCAACACCCAACCCTTCAATCCATTCGCGCGAGCGAGCCGGTACACAAACGGGCGGAAACCGACGCCCTGCACCACGCCACGCACTTTGATGGAGTAAGCATTCGGCATGAATTTTATTTCGCACTCACCACGCAACCGCGGCCCTGCCAGCCGACCTGAATTACTTTGCCGTCCTTCACCAGCAGCGGCACCGTATAGGGCGCTTCTGCGACTGCGCGCATACGTTCGCAGGCTGCGGGGTCGGTCTCCACGTCGTATTCTTCGAATTCGCTTCCCTTCCATTCCAACCACTCGCGCATCTCGCGCGTATGCGGGCAACTCGCCGTTCCGAAAAGCTCCAGCCTAGGCATGGCCAAGCCCCTCCAAAGCTTCGCGAATCAGGTGGTAGATAGACGCCTGCACTTCCTGAATCCGCGGAATGTAGTCTGACCGGACAATCAGCGGGAAGTCCGCCAGGCCGCGCCGCAGGACTTCCCCTCCGTCATAACCTAGCAGCGCCACGGTGAGCAAATTCCGCTTGCGCGCTTCTTCCAGCGCCATCACCACATTTTTCGAGCCACCGCTGGTAGAAATTGCCACCGCCACGTCGTTGGGTCGCGCTTGCGCGATCAACTGACGTAAAAAAATTAATTCGGTGCCAACGTCATTCGCAATCGCGGAAATGTTCGCCGGCTCCATCGCCAAAGAAACCGCCGGAATTGGATGGTAGCCCGCCGGAGGCATCACACAATCAATGGCCCAGTCGTTTGCATCTGTGGCCGACCCGCCATTGCCAAAAATAATGAGCTGGCCACCCCGTTCGATGCGTTCGCGAATCGCAATTGTCGCGACACCAATTTTTTCGGCTTCTTCCTTGGCCACCCGCGCGCGGAGCGCGGCGTCGTCTCTAACTTTCATCTGAATCGAATTGGCAACCTCCGCAATGACGTCGAAGGTTGCCTGCTTGTCTTTGCCGAGAAAAGGATAGAGAAAACCCGCTTCGCCGACGTCGTGTCCCAATTCGCGGTGCTCGAAAAAGACGTGCACCGTTTCCCACAGCGTGTGGTAGAGAATTTCAATCAATTCCTGATGGATGAACGGGTCGTGCGTCGCGGGACCAGCGAAATAGGAACCTGCGGCACCGGGCAGCGCGAACGTCATCGCTCCTCGCTCGCTCGCGGCCTCCAGCGCAACCCAGACTTCACGGTCTCCCTCGGGCGGCCCGAAACCCATGACCATGTCGTCGGCTTGCACTAGAGTTTTCAGCCACGGCGCGAACGCGAGCGAAAGATCCAGCGCGGGAAGCGCACGTTTTCCAACGATCACCGGGTGCACGAATTCCACGGAGACATGCTGCGCGTCGGTGGCGTACGGTCCGCGTCCAAATGCGAGTAGCCGGCCGCCGCGGAGAAAGCGCCCAGACATTTCGCGGCACGCTTCGGCCAGTCGCGGCGCTTCGGTCGCAAAGAAATTTTCGAGCACCTGGTTCCGCTCAAGCAGCCGCTGTTCGATGTGCGACGTCAGTCCCAGGCTCGTGGCCATGGCCATACCTAACAGATCCGCGGCAGAGGATCGCCTACCAACATGTCCACCATGCGATTTCCGCCGTAGAGAGTCGTCACCAACACCGCGCCTTCAGGTTCTTCGCGCACTTCGCCGATGATGGCGACCTGTTCCCCACCGGGCGTCGCGCGCAACGCGTGCAATGCCGCGTCGGCATGTTCCGCTGAAACAATGGCGAGAAATTGCCCTTCGTTTGCGATGTGCAACGGATCGAGTCCCAGCAGTTCGCAGGCACCGCGCACGGAATCCCGCACCGGAAGTTTTTCTTCGAAAAGCACGATCCCTTGGCCGCAATCCCGCGCCAATTCGTTGAGCGAAGTGGCCGCACCACCGCGTGTGGGATCGCGCATCCAACGCACTCCCGCGCCGGCTGCGTTTACGAGCGCTTGCACCAAAGGAAACACGGACCGCGTATCCGAACGCAGGTCGGCTTCCAGATCCAGATCTCCCCGCGCGAGCAAAATCGTAATGCCATGATCACCGATTGGGCCCGAAAGCAAGACTTTGTCGCCCGGCCGCACCGACTGGGGCGAAATCTCAACTCCGGAAAGCAGGCGTCCCACTCCGGTCGTGGTGATGTACATGTGGTCGGCTTTACCGTGCTCGACCACTTTAGTGTCTCCACCGGCGATCATGACTCCGGCTGTCTCCGCAGCCTGAGCCATTGCGCGTACTTCGGCTTCCAGTATGTCCGTTGGCAATCCTGCTTCCAACACAAAGGTGACAACAAGCGCTTCGGCGCGCGCGCCGGACACTGCCAAATCATTCACGGTGCCGTTAATTGCGAGCTCGCCGATCGAACCGCCGGGAAACCGTAAAGGCTTCACCACGAAACTGTCCGTGGTCATGGCGATTCGTGTTCCGTTGATTTGAATATGCGCGGCATCGCCCAGGGGACCATGCGTCGAACCGAACAGAAGCGGAGCGAACAATCCTTCGACTAACCTGCGGCTGGCCTTCCCTCCGGCGCCGTGCGCCATTTCGATCTGCGGTTCGCGGAACTTGACCTTGGTAGCAGCGGTGGCCATGGATTTTTCATTCGCTCAATTCGCCGCAGCGTTGGCGATGGTAACAGGCTTGCGGTGCTCGTAATTGTAGTACGCAGCGCAGGATCCTTCCGACGAAACCATCAGTGCGCCCACGGGCTGTTCGGGCGTGCATTCGCGTCCGAAGAGTTTGCATTGCGACGGCTTCAATACACCCTTCAAAACTTCGCCGCACTGCGCCGCTTTGGGATCGGTAACACGCACGCCCGGAACGGAGAAGCGCTGCTCGGAATCCCACTCCGCATAGCTCGCGCGAATCTTCAGAGCCGATTGCGAAATGAAACCCAAGCCGCGCCACTCGAAATACGGGCGCAGCTCGAATACCTCCCCCATCGCGCGTAGCGCGGCGCGATTCCCTTCCCACGGAACCACGCGCTTGTACTGATTCTCGACTTTCGCTTCGCCCTTGCGAAGCTGGCGCAGCAACATCACGATGGATTGCAAAATATCCAGCGGCTCGAAACCGGACACCACCACCGGCTTACCTTCGTCTTTCGCAATCCAGTCGTACGGACGGCAGCCAATCACCGTGGAAACATGTCCCGGACCGACGAACCCATTGAGGCGCATGTCCGGTGAATCGAGAATCGCGCGGATCGCGGGAATTATCGTGACGTGATTGCAAAACACGGAGAAATTGTGCAGGCCCTCGGCCTTCGCGCGCATCAACGTCAACGCAGTGGAAGGCGCCGTGGTTTCGAAGCCGATGGCGAAGAACATCACGTGCTTTGCAGGATTGTTGCGCGCCAATTTCAGCGCATCGGCCGGCGAATAGACGATTCGTACATCCATGCCGCGCGCTTTGTATTCCAGTGGGCTGCCGTGCGTGCCGGGAACGCGCATCATGTCGCCGAACGCGGCGAAAATGAAGTCCGGCTGCGCAGCCAGAGACAATCCATCATCGATTCTGCCCATGGGTAACACACAAACCGGGCAGCCCGGCCCGTGAATCAATTCAACGTTGTCGGGAAGCAGGTCTTTAAGACCAAAGCGATAGATGGCGTGCGTGTGGCCGCCGCAGACTTCCATGATGCGATAGTGCCGATTGGGATCGGCGAGCCGGCGGATTTCCTCGCCGGCCTTGCCGATGAGTTCAGGCCTGCGGAATTCATCTACGTATTTCATGACTTCAACCTCTGCCCCGATGCTCCTTGTGCCTCATGTTCCAGGCCGTAGCCGCGTACTTCCTGCATGGCGGCTTCGGCCTCGCCGAGCATGGTGAGGGTGCGCATTTGATCGAGGGCGTCCACTTCGCTGATTTTGCTCATCGCAAAACCCACGTGGATCAGTACCCAGTCACCTGGGACGGGCGGCTCATCCTGCAACAACCCCAAATCGACTTTGCGGCGCACGCCCACCACGTCTACCAAAGCTTGATTCGAATTTTGCGCATCCAGCTCGACGATTCTTCCTGGTATTGCTAGGCACACAATAGAGCTCCCATTACCGCGCTTTCATTCCTGCTGTCGGGCAACCATTTCGAAATTGAACTTGAGTTCGTCCTTCAATCGCAACGCTCCGCCCGCAAACGAGACCGGTTTGATCCCGTAGTCCGATTGACGCAGCGGAAATTGACCAACGATGCGCATTATCGTCCCCATATGCGCGACGCGAGCGTCGAAGGAATGGCTCTGCATCACTCCGTGGAAGGATAGCTCACCGGTAACATGCACCCGCCATTGATCAGCGTTATCTTTCTGGACCGTCATTTGTCTGCTCTCGTATACGGCGGTTGGAAAACGGCTGGGTTCGAGAACCTGATCGTACATCACCTGTTCGAGTTTCTTGCGATCGTCGTTCTTCATTTCGTCCACGACTTCCATCGCGTTGGTCCGGACAGTTAGCCGAACAGAGGCATGGTCAAAGGTTTCGGGCGTAAATTGAATCTCCCCGTCGTAATCGCGTATGGCGATGGTGGGATTGTGCCCCAAGGCGGAAAGCAACCCGGTTGCAAAGGCTTGCACCGTGAAGCGGCTCGCAGCTGCATCAATCATAAATTTCACCGGCGCAAGTCCTTTTTGGGTTCCTGTTTGCATGATTTAGTTCCTTAGCTCCTCGTCTTGCCGGCGACCGAGGATGAAATACGCGCACCTGAGTTCGTCTTTGAGCTTCAGAGTGCCCCCGGCAACCGATGCGATCCTCAGTCCGTAATCGGGCTGCATTACAGTGAAGGAGCCCTGCGCCCGAAGCGTATCTTCTCCAGCTACGACCTGTGCTTCCAGGCCGACGCCTCGCGTGATTCCGTGGAGCGTCAAATCGCCGTTGACGTTCACCCGAAACACGTTTTCGCCCGTCTTCGAAGCGCTGACCCGCGAACTCTTGTACTCAATCCGCGGATAAACGCTTTTCTGCAAAACCTCGTCGAACATCACTCGCTCGATTTCACGGCGATCCATGGCGCTTACTTCGTCCATGATCTCCAGCGAGCCGACGGTGATCGTCAATTGCAGCGATGCCTTCTCCAAAGTCTCGGGAACGAACTCCATCTCTCCAACCATGTCCCGAACGGCGAATTTGGGACTGTGCGCCACCACGGCTACTATCCCTGCCGCAAATGCCTGTACCGTAAATAAGCTTGCTCGTGCATCAATCGCGAAATGAGCCAGGCCGCGGTTTACCAGGTTCATTGCCGCGCTCCGTTCTCTGCGTCATCGCAGGTTAGATTCAGGTCAATTCCCAAGGGAATTAACACCGTGACTGACCGCGACTATATACCGTTACATGGCACGAAGACGAAAATATCGTTCGATGTCCGGCAGGGCTGCTGAGGCGAAATCGCCCAGGCCCATCTGGCTGAGATACCGCCGGATCGTGGAATTGGACAGCACCAATCCCGCGCCGAAGATCACCAGCGCCACGCCTCCCAACATGTAGAGCGTTTCTTTGTCCGTCCCGTTTGCTCCGCTTGTTGCCTCTGCGGGATTCATTATTTCAATCGCCATGAATTTCTCCTTTGCGTGAGGGAATCGATTCATTTCCTTGCGGGCCATTCTCCCACAAGAATTCGCATGACCAGTGATTCGACGAGCTTCGCAGCTTCGTCCACGGCGGCCGCCACGGGCGCAGTCAGTCCCATCTGTCCTTCTTCCGGTCCGAAGGTCGCCGGCACGCAGCCGACGAGCAGTACTCGTTTCAAGTGTCCGCCCATGCTCGTCGCCATCCGCAATACCGCAAGCGGGTTCATGGCATGGGGCTCGATAGCCCCGGGCAGTGCCTCGGCGGAACTTAATTCCTGCAAATCCGGCTCGACCACGAAAAGTGTTCCGGGTTCGCCTTCGCCTGGATAAGCGTCCACGAGAATCGTCGTCTCGTAGCTCTCCATCAGCGCATATGCAAGGTCGAATCCTCGAATTCCGAAGTCCGCCACGCGGACGCCTGATGGAAGCGATTTGCTCGCGAGCCGATGGGCCACCTCGACACCGAAGCCATCGTCCGCCAGAAAAATATTGCCGATTCCGGCGATCAGTATGGACTTTGTCTCCACTGCGGGCGTCACTTCACCCTTACCGATCGGTTCCACTTCGCTTGGCGCGAAGAAAAACCGGTGCCCCGGTTGACGCATGAGGCCGATGTCCCTGCCGGGATCGTCTTCGACCACAACGCAGACGTGCAGATTGCCCTCGTAGTCTTGCTCAATAGATTCAATGGCCGCGATTTTTCCCGCGAGCGCCAGATCGAAAACATCTCCTCCTGCGCGCGGACGCAGCCGAACGTGATCGCCGCGGCGCAGTTGTACGCCTTGAATTTCGACTGACTCGAGGGGAGTTTTATCTTCCAGGAGCTGCCATTCCCATTCGTTCATGGTTGCTCCTCCCTCGGAGGGCGCATCCCGCGCAAAACGCCGTGAAGTTTTGCAAAATGCTCGTCGGGCAATGCCTCGGTGCGCTCTAGGATTCGCCGTGCACGTTCATCGGACTGCCGCATTTCTTGTTTTTCTTCGTCCGTCATGGTCAGAATGCGCAACGAGAGAATCTCGTCGATCTCCGCCCCGTCGAACAAATCACCGGGACTTTCCGGAGCAATCTGCGGGTAGTCGTACAAGATGATGGGCGAGGAGAGCATCGTATCCCGCTCGCCCTCTTCTCCAACTAGCACCGGCCATGTCCCCACGTTTTGGCACGCGCCTGCATAACAGCGGTACGCTTCCGGAGGATCTACGAGAGAAACGAATTCGCCGCCGTGCACTTCCAGAATCGTATGCGCCGAGACCAACGACCGCGCCAAGGCTTCATCGCGGCTCACTGGAACGAAGGCTTCCATCCGCGAATCGTTCAAGATGCGCGTCGTGAGCTTGTACAGACCTTGTTCCACGCGTTCGACTGCAAGCTCGATCTTCCCTGCCACGCGGCCCTTATCGCGCTGAATGATTCCGACAATCATTCCGCGCTGGTCCCGAATCGCTTCTCGATCCTGCTTGGCGGATAGCCGGAATGGCCACTGCATGGGCTGCGCAGCCAACGCGGAGAGGTTGAACTCCGTCACTTCAATTGTTTCCTCGGCTGCTTCTTGCCACGGCTGGAAAACGTTGCCGTTGACTTCCAGCCTCTCCACCTTTTCGATGCTTGCGTCGATCGCCGTCGACAGGTCACTCACAGGCATCAGCAACTTCGCGATGGACCGCGCCACCATGCGCAAGAACCTCACGCGCACGAGGCACTGCGTCTCATCATTTCCTTGCACCAGGCATTCGGTTTGCATCGTCCATGCCTCGGTGCCTCCTTGCGCCTCGCTGTATGCGTGCGGGTACACGACGCCGAAATTGAATCTCTGCCGGTTCTTTACTGCCGAAGGGCGATAGGGGTACAGCATGTAGCCTTCGTAGAGCACGGCCTTCACGATGCCATCCACCAGCGCGGCGTTCATGATCGCACCGTTTCCGGAAGCGCCCTTAACACCCTCTCCAGCGCTTCTTCCCACGTGGGAATTGCTTCGCGCACTTTGAATTGATAAAGCTTTTCGAACGTATCTCGCTGCAACGAGAGCCATGCAGAATTCGGGTAGTACGCGTCGATCAAATCCTTCCAGACCTTTACTGGCAGCCGGTACTTCGCTTCCTTATCCCAGGAAATCGGCGCTACTTGCAGCGCGTCGTCCCCTCCCTGATAGAAGACCGTTCCACTGAATTGGAAACATAGCGGCAAGTCTCCGCTCGTCACACCGTGAAAATATTTTGTTGCGGCCACATTGAAATCAAATGAACACGGCACCGGAATATCCGTCGTAATGTCCCCCGCAAAACGTGGCACCACGACGCTCGCGTGCGTCCACAACATGCTTCGCAATGTCTGGCCCCAGCGGTTGGGCTCCCCGAAAAGATCCTGCAGGCGCGCCTGTTCGTTGGCATCATATTTCCGGCGACTCACTTCAATCTGGATTTGAGCTCGCAACGCGAGAGTATGAATGACTTCGTCGCTGGGATGATTCGCGATTCGCACCTTGAACGCGAGTAGCGGCGCGGCGGCATACTGCACCACCTCCGCGCCTTCAATGCTGAGTTGCAGGTCAGGCATTCGAATCCTCTTCAACGAAACCTGCTCGCCTCTTCAGAGTCGCAAAAAAACCGCCGATCTCGCGCCAGACTTCCGTGCCGCCTGAAAGTCCGCGCCAATGGGTGCGAATCAAACCCACCAGCTTGTAACATTCATCAATCGGGACCAGGTAATACTCCGCAGGCGCCGCGCCCCTGGCGTGGCCGACGCGGTTAACCAGCAATGCCGTCACATCGGATTTCATCTCGTGCAGAACCGGGTTCATTTCCACGATATCGGTCCAACTATCCAGCGGAAGCAGCGATTCCGTGGGTCCCGCCGGACTCGGATACAGCGCGATGACTTTTCCCTGCGGCGTGCTCTTGAAAAAGAAGGCCATTTCGATCGGGACCATCAATCCTTCCCATTGGCCGTCGCTCAATTGAAAATCCCGCAGAAACAACACGCGCCGCGGAACCCGTTTGTATTTCGTGCCAGCCTGCGCTTCGAAGAGAATCGCGCACGCGCCGCAAGCGCAGATCAATTTGCGGCCGGCGGGTTCCACCAAATGCTCGTGATCTGCGGAAAGCTCGCTGCTGCACATTTCGCAACGTTCGACCGGCGCCCGCTTGCGCGCAAATTGCCGCAGTGCAGCAAAGGCGCCCTCCTGTTGCGGTGGAAGCGCGGAAGGCATGTCAGTCATCGCCCCCTGGAGCGCGCCCGGCGGATAAACCCGCCACCGCGCCGCTACCCTGGAGTTGAGCCAGGGATACGAATCCGGTCTGCGCCAGGGCCGCACCCGGATCTTCCACAACGATCGATGCTGCGTCGGGAGCCGCGTCCTGGATCGCCGATTCAAGAGTTGATTTCACGGTGGCTGCCGTTGAGCCACAACCGCCCGCCTTCAAATGCACTCGTACGGAAACGTTCCCGTCGTCGTCAACCGAGACCAACTCCGCACTGGCGGAATGAGATTGCAGGAAGGACCGCGTCTTCTCGAGCGCGTAGGTCACTCGCGAACGCAAATTCTCTGGATGCAGCCCATAAAGCAGCAGCAAGCCGCTGACTACTTCGTCGCGCCCGCACTTCCGGATGATCGTCTCTCCGGTTTCACCTGCCGCTGCCGCCAGCTCCAGGATTCGTTCCAGCCCCGCGCCGTGCAATGCCATCAGGGATTCAACCAGTTCCCGGGCCATCGCGCGCGAGCTGGGATCAGCGGAGGACTCAAGCCGTTCCACCATTTCACCGATTCGCTGCATCTTCTTCCGAAGTTCGATGTCCTGCGCCATGATCTCCTTCAAAGACACCGGGAGGTAAGCAACCGCAATCAAGGAGGCGAACTCCTCCAACTGCGCTCGTGCCTACCTCCTGGTTCTAGTTTCAACGTGTAGCGTCTCGCCGTCGGTCGTACATCTTCACGCGTGCGTGCCGAACATCGGCGAGTGATGCGTTTCCAGCACCTTTCCGTTTCCAAGGTACATGTGCACGCCGCAGGGCAAGCAGGGATCGAAACTCCTCACGGCGCGCATGATGTCTATCCCCTTGAATTTGTCGGGTCCGTTTTCCTCGAAGATCGGCGTGTTCTGCACCGCGTCCTCATAGGGTCCCGGCGTGCCGTAGAGGTCCCGGGGATTCGCGTTCCACGGCGTGGGCGGATACGGATGGTAATTCGCGATTTTGCCGTCGCGAATCACCACGTGGTGAGACAGCACGCCGCGCACTGCTTCGTGGAAGCCGCAACCAATAGCGTCCTGTGGTACCGTGAACTCCGACCAAGTCTTCGTCCGGCCGGCGTGCAATTCCGCTAGCGCTTGCTCCGCAAAGTACAGCGCGGCACAAGCCGCATACACCTGGAAGTAGGTCCGAGCGCGATCACGTTCAATCGCGTTGCTCCACTTCGGGATCTTCCACTCGAACTCCACTTCGGGGAGCGACATCGTCTTCGGCAAATACATCTTCACGCTACGTCCGGTGGACTTGATGTACCCAACGTCCACCAGACCCGCGAGCGCCGTGGCCCACAGCCGCGCGATCGGTCCGCCGCCCGTATCGAGCGCCAGATGATCTCCGGTTCTCTTATCGAGCCAGCGCGGTGACATCACCCACGTGTACTTGCCCGTGAAGTCGCGCTTCTGCGGCCGGGGAATCGTGGTTTGATTCCATGGATGATTCTGGTCCACGGGATTGCCCAAAGGATCGTTCTTCACGAACTTCTCCCCGTGTTCCCAGCTGTCGTAATAAGAACTTCCCAGCAGGATGCGGATCTGAAGATTGATGTCCACCAGATCGGTAGTGACGAGCTTGTCGTCCACCACGACGCCGGGCGTGACGTACATCGCGCGGCCCCAGTCCGTCATCTTCTTGTAGGTGTAATCGCAAACCGACGGATTGTTGAATGAACCCCAGCATGCCAGCAACACGCGGCGACGTCCTACCTCTTCATACCCAGGCAGGGCCTCGTAGAAGAAATTAAACAGGTCGTCGTGCAGCGGAACCACTTTCTTCATGAATTCCACGTACTTCATGAGTCGGACGATGTAGTCCGTGAACAGCTGAACGGTCGGCACCGTGCCCACTCCGCCGGGATAAAGCGTCGAAGGATGCACGTGGCGTCCTTCCATCAGGCAGAACATTTCGCGCGTCATCCGGCTCATCTGCAGAGCTTCGCGATAGAACGAGCCCGTGAACGGATTCAACGCCTTCATGATGTCTGCGATCGTGCGGAACCCGTGCAGATTCGCTCCCGGAGCGGCCGTCTTTTCCGCCTTGGCGTAAACTCCGGGGTTTGTCTCTTTCACCATCTGCTCGCAGAAATCCACGCCGACGAGATTGTCCTGGAAAATATTGTGGTCGAACATGTACTCGGCAGCTTCACCGAGATTGACGATCCATTCGCCCAGCGCGGGAGGCCGTACGCCAAACGCCATGTTCTGAGCGTACGTGGCGCACGTCGCGTGGTTATCGCCACAAATTCCGCAGATGCGGCTGGTAATGAAGTGCGCGTCCCGCGGATCCTTCCCCTTCATAAAAATGCTGTACCCGCGGAAGATGGAGGATGTGCTGTGGCACTCCGCAACCTGGCGATTGTCAAAATCAATCTTCGTAAAGATTCCCAGGCTGCCGACGATCCGAGTAATCGGATCCCAGTTCATATCCACCAGTTTCCTCGATCCGGTCGGCGTACCTTTTGCCGCAGTGGTCATTGTTCCCATGATTTTTCCGCTCCTTTGATCTCTCTTAATTTCGCCGCCCTTGAGCGCTTTAGTACGCCCCAGGTCTATAACCCGTGGTTAGTTCCAAGCCCCTGTGCCGCCACTTTGGCTCCTTGTTGACTGTGGCGTTCGTAAACGCGCGGAGGGTTCGGATGGCCTTACCGTAAATGCCGATGCTCGCGGCGGAAACCTTGGCCCCCGGCGGTTCATCCATGAACGGCATGAACTTGTCCGGGAATCCTGGCATGGTGCAGCCGATGCAAATGCCGCCGACGTTCGGGCATCCGCCAATTCCAGCCATCCAGCCGCGCTTTGGCACGTTGCAATTCACCACAGGTCCCCAGCATCCCAGTTTCACGATGCATTTCGGAGAGCCGTACACTTCCGCAAAATCGCCTTGCTCGTAATAACCGGCGCGATCACACCCGTCGTGCACGGTTTTGCCGAAGAGCCAGGTCGGCCGCAGCTGATCATCGAGAGGAATCATCGGAGCGAGGCCGGCCACTTGGTACAAAAGATAGAGGACCGTCTCCATGAAGTTGTCTGGCTGTACTGGGCAGCCTGGAACGTTTACGATGGGCAGGCCGGCTTTCGACTTCCAATCCCAGCCCAGATAGTCGGCCAAGCCCATCGCACCGGTTGGGTTGCCCTGCATGGCGTGAATGCCGCCGTACGTCGCGCAGGTGCCGCAACCCACTACGGCTAGTGCCTTGGGCGCCAGCCGGTCAATCCATTCAGTGGTCGGAATGGGCTGGTTCGTCTTCGGATCGGTTCCGAGCGCAGCCCAGTAGCCTTCCTTCTTAATCTTCTCGTTGGGGATGGACCCTTCCACCACCAGGACAAATGGTTCCAACTTCCCCTGCTCGGCTTGGTACCAATACTTGAGGAAGTCGTCGCCGTTCTCGTAAGCGAGCACGGGGTTGTGCAGGTGCACTTTGGGCAACCCGGGGATCGCGCCCAGGAGGACGTCCTCGATGCTCGGCTGCGTGGCCGCAGTGATGGAGACAGAATCTCCATCGCAGCCAAGACCTGCGGTAATCCATAAAATGTGGACTTCGGGAACCGGGGAGGGCTTTTGCGTTTTTCGGCCGTAGGGTGCTGCTTCGGGCGTCATTACCAATTCCTCCTTTCGGGCTCATACAAGTCCCGCAGAGAGAGACAGTCCCTGCGCGAGGAATCCCGAAACTCCGCGCTGTCTGCCACTTACCCAGCAAATCGAGCGCTAGGCCCCTCTTTCGGGACGGACCTCTATCCAAGATTTCGATTGGGATAATTACAATTGCGGAGAGGCACTTCAATCAGGCGCATTCGGAATTTGCCATAGGGGATGGCTGTAAACGGCCATAGGGGAATCCCCGATGCGAGATCGCAGGTGGAAATTCCGCTAATACCCGCCGTTCAGGTTCACCGTCCACTCGATCGCGTGCTGTACCAGTTCGCGCGCGTTGCGCAGCGAGAGCTTTTCCTTAATATGAGCCTGATAGGACTCGATAGTCTTGACGCTCAGATGTAATTCGTCGGCAATTTGCCGCGTTCCGTGTCCCTCGCCTATCAAGCGAAAAACTTCCAGTTCGCGATCCGTGAGATTCACGAGCGGCGAGGTCTTCGGCGCCGAAGTGCCGTGAACGAATTGCTGCAGCATCGCATTCGTGAGCCGGTCGCTGAGATAAACGCCGCCCTGCAATATTCTACGAATCGCCACCAGAACTTTTTCCGTGGCTTCCTGCTTCATGATGTAGCCGTTCGCGCCGGCACGCATCGCGCGCTCCGCGTAAATGGACTCATCGTGCATGGAAAGAATCAGCACAGGCAGGGTCCCGGTTTTCATCCGGATTTCCTTGAGCACGTCGAGTCCGTCGGGACCGCTGAGCGAAATATCCAACAACACGATGTCTGGCCGCAGCGTGGCAATCGCGTGAAAGGCCGAATGTGCTCCTTCGGCTTCCCCGCAAACCGACAGGTCAGCTTCACGGTCAATCAGTAAGGCAAGGCCCTGCCGCACAATGGGATGGTCATCAACCAGCAGCACTCTGAACTTTTTCACTTCGGGAGCGATTTGAACTTTGCTGGCCATCGTATTTTGCTCCTATTCAACGCCCCGAAGGGGAAACATGCAAGTCACAGTGATCCCCCGCCCCTCATTTGGCTGAACTTTCACCGACCCGCCCACCATATCTGCCCGGTAGTTCATGATGCTCAACCCCACACCCGGCGGATTCGCCGGTTTCTTGGGGAAACCTTCTCCGTCATCCCGAATAATCAGCGCTCCTGTTCCGCTTTTGCCGGACAAGCCAATCAATATGTTCTGCGATTTACCGTGGCGAATCGCATTGGTAACCGCCTCTTGAGCAATGCGATAAAGATGCGTTGCTAAATTTGCGTCGTGTATGCGCAATGGCTTCTCGCATTCGAACGTACAACGAATGTGAAACAGCTCTTCCACCTCGCTCGCCCATTTTTTCAGCGCGGACATCAGGCCCAGCGGCTCGGCCGCCACCGGATGAAGACCGCGCGCCAATTGGCGCGTATTGTCAATGGCCTGATTCACCATTTTCACGATCTTTGCTGCTTCCACCGCTTCGGGTAACGACTGATCCGAAAGTTTCTCCTCCAGCACTTTGCTCATGAACGCAATGCCCGTCAGGTGCTGGCCAAGGCCATCGTGCAAATCTTGAGCGATGCGGCGCTGTTCCCGCGAGCTGATTTCCAGAATCGCTTCCTCGAGGCCTTTACGTTCAGTGATGTCAAATCCGACGCCGTGTATAAACCAAGGCCTCCCGTCATCCCTGCGAATCATCTTTGCTTCGCACTGAAACCAAAGTACCCGGCCGTCGCGTGCGATCACGCGGTAGGAAGACCGCAGCGGCTTGCCCGAGAGAAACATTTCCGCAGCCTCAAGGCTCCACCTCATTTTGTCATCGGGATGAATCTGCTGATACCAGCGCACCGGATCTTCCAACCACTCACTTTGTGAAAATCCCAACGCCGCCTCAATTTGCGGGCTTACGTACGCTTCGCCGATGCCCTTGTCCAGATAGGCCATGAATACAACGGCGGGAATCTGCTCCACAAGAGCGCGGTACCTGGCCTCCACGTGGAGCAAAGGCCCTTGGGAATTTATATCGGCTTCTGGAGTTTTGGTGGCATCGAAGGGATTCGAAAACAAAGACTGCTGTTGTAGGAATACTCCAGCTAATTCTTGTAAAGCCTTTTCTGCTTCGAACAAAGCAGCCGCTTCGCGAGTTGCGTCGGTGAGCTGTGTCGTGTCGCTTGGCCAGTTGGCCTGGTTTAGAGAATCAAGCGCCATCTCCCACCTCTCGCACCACTGGCCCGCTACTCGTCCTGCTCATAAAATGGATTACCTGAATCGCACGCGCGCTGCACGCGCAACGGCCTTCACTTGATTCGGCGGCCTCTCCACGGAGGTTCCTTATTCAGCGACGCCTGCGTGAATCTCCGCAACGCGTGAATCGCCCGTCCGTACGTCATCACCGCGCTCGAGGATAGCAGCGATCCCGGCGGCTGATTCATGAAGGGCATGAACTTGTCCGGGAAACCCGGCATGGTGCAGCCGATGCAGATGCCGCCGACATTCGGACATCCGCCGATTCCTCCCATCCAGCCGCGCTTTCCCACGTTGCATTGCACCACCGGGCCCCAGCATCCCAGCTTCACGATACACGACGGCGCGCCATACGCGTCCGCAAACTGCGCCTGTTCGTAATATCCACCGCGGTCGCAGCCTTCGTGCACCGTGGCGCCGAAAAGCCAGGTCGGCCGCAGAGCGTCGTCCAGAGGAATCATCGGCGCGTGACCGCCAGCCATGTTCAGCAAATATAAAAGTACTTCCGTGAAATTGTCCGGCTGCACGGGACATCCGGGAACGCAAACGATCGGAACGTCCGTGCCCGTTTTCCATTCCCAACCAAGGTAATCCGGTAATCCCATGCAGCCGGTCGGATTACCTTCCATCGCGTGAATGCCGCCGTACGTCGCGCACGTCCCCGCAGCCACTACTGCCCACGCTTTCGGCGCTAACCGGTCAATCCAATCGCACGTGGTGATCGGCTGGCCGGTCTCCGCATCCGTCCCGAAAGTCGCCCAGTACCCTTCTTCCTTATTTTTCTCGTTGGGAATCGAGCCTTCCACAACCAAAATGAAAGGCGCGAGTTTCCCTTCGGCAGCGTCGCGAAAAAAACGCACGAACTCATCGCCATTCTCGTACGCCAAAAAAGGATTGTGGAAACGTACTTTGGGGATCCAGGGAAACGCGCCAAGAACGATATCTTCGATGCTCGGCTGCGTCGCCGCAGTTACCGCGATGGTATCTCCATCACAGCCGAGCCCTGCCGTGAGCCAAAGAATGTCGATTTCAGCGATGGGCGCCGAATCCCATCGCCGAACTTCGTTCGTGGGCGTGCCAGATGTCATATTTTATTCGGCTCTGCTAGGAACTGTGCAAACGATCTAAATGATGAGGCTGGTTAGCGCAACAAAATCTAAGGGAGCGACTCCGTGGCCGATGATAACCAATTTCACGGATTTGCGCCATGAATTGCAAACGCTATCGACTCTTAGCGCCTGCACACAGCTTGAAATCACTCGAGCAACAAAAATCTATATTACTATCGCCACCGATTGGACGATCACGCGATATAAAATCGGAGGGATCGCGGTGAATTCGTACGTTTGCGCCTCCTCGCGCTGCACCGCATCCGGCAGGAGAACTGACGTGCCGAAAAGAAGTGCTGGGTTACTGATGTTCAGGCAACTCGACTCTGGGGTTCAGGTCTTCCTGGTTCACCCGGGAGGACCCTTTTGGAAAAACAAGGACGAAGGCGCATGGTCGATTCCCAAGGGCGAATACCAGGAAGGGGAAGATCCTCTAGATGCGGCGAAGAGAGAATTTGAAGAGGAAACAGGAATCAAAGCGCAAGGAGAATTTATAGAGCTCGGTCAGATCAAGCAACCGGGTGGAAAGATCGTCGCCGCCTGGGCCTTCGAAGGCGATTGCTCGCCCAACGAGATTCGAAGTAACTCGTTCTCGATGGAATGGCCGCCGAAGTCGGGCCGCAAACAGGAATTTCCGGAGGTCGATCGAGCGGATTGGTTCGCTTTGCATGACGCCCGGGGGCGCATTCTGAAGGGACAGATCAGATTCTTGGATCGGCTTGCGGCTCGTTTTCGGTGAGACGCACATCCGGCTTGTCCGGCGACGTGTCCGAAAGGCCCCAAGATTCCTCCCTCAATAAATTCCCCGCTCGATCTTGGGTGCATGGCAACGCGATTGAAACGAAGCGACTCCGAAAATTCTGGAGCCGAGACTCGGACTTGAACCGGGGACCTGCCGATTGCACCAGGACGTACGGGCACTTCGTTCAACGGTATTTGCGCGTTGCTGGAGCGACTCGACGCAATGTGGTTCGAGTAGTCAACGGGACTGAAGTGGACGATGCCTCAATCCGGCCGGCAAACTAAGTTGCGGCGCGGGCACGATCGGTTTCCATGTGCCCGAGCTTTTCGATTATGCGTTTGCTGATCTTATCTCCCCGCAGGCAGCCCATGGGCCGAAGATCGTTCTTGCCTTGAACAACCGCCAACCAAGAGATGCCATGATCGAGCATAGTAGCTGATGCCACGAGAGTTGAATCGTCTAGGGCCACATAGACGGGGTCCCCGTACAAAAGGTCACCTAACTTGCGCTTGGTGTCCTCTCCGCGCATACCATTCGAAGTGACGGCGATGCGAGCGATAATGTGATAGAGGTCTTCGCGATCTAGAGTCGCCCACAACTGTTGCTTTTCGTCCAGGACCAAGAGATGTCCGGTGGCACTTTCAGTGAGAGCTGCGACAGCGTCCGCAAACGTGTTTTCCTTGCTGAGAAGCTTCGCAGGAGGCGGGTCCATGAGAGACGCGATTGTCTCATCCGCTAGAAGCGGCTTGGCCAGTGGCAAATAACGCCAAAAGTCTCCCGTGTGCCGTGTGACTGCCTTGACAAGCAGATCGCGAAGGGGGGCGAATGAGCCCGCCATTTGCGAGAACAGCGCGCTGCCGACTTGCGCCAGACGTACAACCGTGCGAGCACGAATGCTGGTTTCGTGAGGGCGGTTGGCCAAAAGGGCCTCCTCGCCGAAAAAGTCTCCTTTAGCGAGGACGGCAATAACTTTTGCTTCCACACTTTCTTCCGTGGTCTGCAGAACCTCTACTTCGCCTTCTTCGATGATGCTGAAAACCTGTGCCAATTCGCCTCGGCGGTGAATGAAATCGCCCGGCCGAAAATACGCATGGGTGACTTGCCGGGCCGCGTCGGTATTGAGAAAGCTAAGGTCGCGCGGAAAGAGCACGTCCCACGCCCAGTCGAGAGCGACCTTGATCCTGCGCGACCATGTCGGCAGCTTGAAAAGGTAGATGCCGCGCCACATAACCCACGCCGGGAAACCGGAGACGCGCATACCAAGGATTTCCGCGACGGCTTGGTACCCGCCGATGGAGCAGAGCTGCCCCAAAGCTTTGAAGCGGAATGGTTGGGTGGGCTGGCCTCGCAGAATTCGGACAAGGTTGAGCGCCGCTTGACGCCCCTGGCGTTCCGCGAATTGCGCCGTTGTAGGCGACGGCTTGCTATCGAACGCGTTGACGATGAGCGCACAATCTCCAATGGCCCAAGCGTTCGTCTGTCCTTCAATTCGCATATTCGGCGCAGTGCGTATGCGTCCTCGCTCCTTGGCCACATTGAGGCGCTCCACAATCGGAGAGATCGTGGTTCCAATCGTGCAAACCACGGTTGCTCCTGCCAGCATCCGTCCATCCTGGAGCTGGACTCCCTGATGCGTTGCCGCCACCGCGCGGGTGTTCAGCAGCATGGTGATGCCGGCCTTCTGCATTCTTTTTTGCGCGAACGTGCGCAGCTTCGGCGCTACCTCTGGCAAGATCTGGTCCTGGGAATGCACCAGTGTCACCGTCACGTCTTCTTTACGAAAATTCCAGTAGAAACGCGTGCTGCTGCGCACGAGTTCGTTGATTTCTCCAGCGACCTCTGCGCCGCTGAAGCCAGCCCCCACGATTATGAAGCTCAGGTACCATCGCCGGCGGTCAAGCTCACTCGCAGCCTCGGCATTCTCCATCTGACGAACGACGTGCTGGCGAAGATCAAGGGCGTCGCGCATCACCTTGAAGGGAAAAGCGTGCTCGGTCATTCCCGGAATGATCCCCAGATTGCTTTCCGCGCCGCAGGCGATTACGACGTGGTCGTAGTGCAGACGTGCCAGCGTGCCGCTGGCAGAATCGAATTCGATCTCCGATGCGAGAAGATCAATTCTCTGGACCCGCTCGGTGCGACACTCGACTCCGGGAAGCATTTGTCGCAGAGGGGCAGCGGCTGCGTCGGCGTTAATCGAGGCTCCGGCGACATCCGCCAAGAGGGGATGAAATACCATGTGGTTTTCGCGATTGAACAACAGAATCTCGCACTCGGAACCGCGCAGCTTGTTGCGGAGGGTTTTTGCAAACTTTACGGCTGCAAATCCTCCACCAACAATGACGACTCTCATTTCCCTATTATCTCACTCCGGCAGTGGCACAGCGCCACGAATTGACGCCGCTAAAGTTGGCGCGGCCGAGAGATTCGGGACTTGAATACCCTCTTGTGAATCCCCAGCGTCCACTGGGGAGAGGCCGTCTGGATGACTGCAATCGCTCTGGCCGTTCAGAATTTCGTCCAATGAAGCTTCCGGAGGGCTATGTCTGCGGCGAATCATAACAAGGCGGCCGCACGTTTGTCACCGGCGGAACTACGCTGGCGGAACCGCTCACGCAACTGTTCACGCGAGTGAAACCAGCGAATGATGGCGCGCGCGGGTTTGAATGCGACTTTCACGTCAGAATAGTCACTAGGCTATCCGACGTGATGGGCATTTTGCCGCGCGTTCTGCAGTTCTTCGGAGATGTCGTTGACGGGACAGGTGTCAGCCTGTTGACACCAAGCCGTCAGCACAAGACTGAGGGGTAGGCATAAGAGATGTTCTTGCAGCAATCCCTCCGTAGTGATATTGGGAAGGTGAAATGCGAGGGCGTCACGGGGTTCTCTAGCCAGCTCAGGTATCGAACCGCAGAATTGATAAGGGCGTAGACCAGGGGAACCGCGCGTCAATGAGAACCGAAGATGCGGCAACAGGCAGCAGCCTAGGGACCAAACCCAGATGAAGTGCTGCGAGCAAACTCGTAACCTTCTAGGAAGGACCGCGGGCGTCGCTGTGCTGCTCGGGGGCGTCCTGCTCGCTGCAACGCTCTGCTTTGGCGCCCCGGGGGATCCTTCGCAGATTCCGAATATCTTCAGTCCGCAGTCAACGCCCGCAAACTCGATATTCCATTTATCGCTGCTGGTCCTCGCGATCACCGCTCTTATATTTGCGGTTGTTTTCAGCCTGCTTGTGTACGCCGTTGCGAAGTTCCGCAAGCGACGTGAAGACGATGGCCGCGAGCCTCCGCAGGTTTATGGCAGCAATCAGGTGGAACTCGCCTGGACCGTGATTCCCACCCTCATCGTGCTGGTGCTGTTCCTCGCCACCGCGCGCGTCATTCGTTCCATTCAGGATGCCCCGAAGCCTCCAGGGGCTATCGATGTGATCGCCATCGGCCATCAATTTTGGTGGGAGTTTCGTTACCCGGCTCTCGGGGTTGTTACCGCTAACGAGCTTCATGTTCCGGTCAGCAATCCTTCAAATCCAACGCCAACCTTCCTGACTTTACTTTCTGTGGATACCGATCACAGCTTTTGGGTGCCGCGTCTGGCTGGGAAGACCGACCTCATTCCCAACCGCGTGAATCACACCTGGATCGATCCCCAGGAGACAGGGCTTTATCTCGGCCAATGCGCCCAGTACTGCGGGACGCAGCACGCCAAGATGCTTTTGCGGGTGTACGTTGATTCGCCGGAACAGTTTGCCCAGTGGGTTCAGGCACAGAAGACACCGGCAGCCAATAACGACGCGGTCGCCGAAGGCCGTCGTGTTTTCGAAACCACGGCCTGCGTGAATTGCCACGCCGTTTCGGGAACAGTCGCGGACGGGCGTTTCGGTCCGGATCTCACGCACCTGATGAGCCGCGACACGATCGCCTCGGGCGCCGCGCCGAATACCCGCGAGAGTCTGCGCGCTTGGATACAAAATCCCGACTCGATCAAGCCGGGCTCGCTGATGCCCGCGATGCAATTGAGCGATCACGATCTGGATGCGCTCACGGCGTACCTCGTGACGCTGCAATGAGAATGAGGAAATAAGTATGTCGTCAGAAACAATCGCGCTCAGCACAGCTAACGCCGACGCCCGCCCGATCGGCGAAAGGCTCCACGATTGGGTCGTCACCGTGGACCACAAGAAGCTGGGCATCCTTTACATCATCTACGGAGTCGTGTTCCTCATCATTGGCGGCATCGAAGCGGCCATCATGCGGATTCAGCTCATCGTTCCCCACAACCATTTCGTCTCACCCGGAGTTTTCAACCGCATGTTCACCATGCACGGCACCACGATGATCTTTTTCGTGGTCATGCCCCTGCTGTTTGGCTTCGGCACGTATCTGATTCCGCTGATGATTGGCGCGCGCGATATGGCCTTTCCACGGCTGAATGCTTTCAGCTTCTGGATGACCGCCTTCGGAGGCGTGCTTCTTTATTTCAGCTTCATCGGTGGATATGGCCTGTTCGGCGCCGGCAACGCTCCGGACGTAGGATGGTTCGCCTACGCGCCTCTGACGGCCCGCGCGTTTTCGCCTGGGCACAGCACCGACTTCTGGACGCTAGCGCTGCTTATCTCCGGCGTCGGCAGCATTGGCACAGCGGTGAATTTCATAGCAACTATCTTGTCGATGCGCTGCCCTGGAATGACGTTGGGCAAAATGCCGTTGCTGGCCTGGCTGAACTTGATCATGGGCGGCATGGTCCTTCTGGCGATTTCACCCCTCACCGCCGCGCAGATCATGCTCTCGGTTGATCGTTACCTCGGCGGGCACTTCTTTGACACGCAGGCGGGAGGTTCCGCGGTGCTGTGGATGCATTTCTTTTGGATTTTCGGCCACCCAGAAGTCTACATCCTGGTGGTCCCGGCCTTCGCGTTCGCTTCCGAGATCATTCCCGTGTTTTCGCGCAAACCGATCTTTGGATATCCGGTGATGGTCGCGGCGACCATTTGTATCGGGTTCATCAGCTTCAGCGTGTGGGCTCATCACATGTTCACAGTCGGAATGAGTGCTTATGGCAACACGTTCTTCACGGTCACCAGCATGATCATCGCGGTTCCTACGGGCATCAAGATTTTCAATTGGCTGGGGACGATGTGGGGCGGCAAAATCCAATTCAAGGCTCCGATGTTGTTCTGCATCGCATTCTTGTTCCAATTCCTGATTGCGGGCCTGACGGGAATCATGCTGGCCACTTCTCCTTTCGACTGGCAGCTCGGCAACTCCTACTTTGTGGTTGCACATTTTCATTACGTCATCGTCGGGGCAATTGTCTTCACCGTATTCGCGGCGTTCTATTACTGGTTTCCGAAGATGAGCGGACGGATGTACAACGAGACGCTCGCGAAATGGCATTTCTGGTTTTTTTTCATCGGTTTCCATCTGACTTTTGACTTCATGCACATCCCGGGCATCTTGGGAATGCCGCGCCGGATTTACACCTATGAGCCCGGCCGCGGATGGGAAATCTGGAATCTGATCGTCACAATAGGAGTGTTCTTCCAGACTGCCGGGGTGCTCGTATTCGTCGCCAACCTACTTTGGTCGCTGTGGAAGGGCGAACCTGCCGGGAATGATCCATGGGACGCGTGGACGCTCGAGTGGTCCACCAGTTCGCCTCCGCCGGAATATGACTTTGCCGCGACGCCTGTGGTCAGAAGCCGGCGTCCGCTCTGGGATCTTAAGCACCCGGAAGATCCGGATTGGAAGTATGAATAAAAAGGAGAACTTCAGTGAGTAGCGCGGCATTTACACGAAATGCAGCGGAGCAACAGTGGGTTCTTCCCTCGCGCGGACGCGTGGGAATGTTTTCGCTGATTGGCGCGGAATCTGCAATCTTCACGATTTTCGTGGTCGCCTACATTTTTTACCTGGGGAAGAGCATTTCGGGCCCGACTCCGAACGACGTGTTGGAGCTTCCGATCCTTGGCACCATCTGCCTGCTCTCAAGCAGCCTGACGATTCACCTGGCCGTGCGTGCACTCCGAAATGCGAAAGTTGGCGCCTTTGGATTGTGGTGGTTTGTGACCATGGCGCTCGGCACGATATTTCTGGTCGGCACGGGCCGAGAGTGGCATCACTTGATTCACGACGAAGGCCTGACGGTGAGCACGAACCTCTTCGGAACGACCTATTACTCGCTCGTTGGACTGCACGCATTTCACGTGACGGTGGGTTTGCTCGCCATCGGCCTCGCCATGATTTTCACGATTTTCGGCCAAGTAAAGCCAGAACACAGCGAGCGAGCAGAAATTTTTTCGCTCTATTGGCATTTTGTGGATGTGGTCTGGGTAATTGTGTTCACCGTGGTTTACGTCATCGGCCGCTAAGGAAAAAGAATCATATGGTTCCTGCTGAATCACGATCGCAAGCGTCCGAAGCCTCACGAAGCACGATCCATCTGCCCGCGCCGACAGCTTGGCCCATCATTCTGGCGTTCGGCGTCACGTTGCTTATGGCTGGCCTGGTCACCAGTGCTTCGGTCAGCATTCTCGGCGTGATCTTGTTTGTATCTGGGTGCATCGGCTGGTTCCGGGAGGTCCTGCCGCATGAGAAAGAAGAGACGATCGAAGTAAAACTGGAGGCTGCGGTGGTTTCCACCAGCCGCCGCGAGGTCGAAAGGCTGCCCGTTGCGCCAGACCTCCCGCGAGCTCTGCTTCCGCTCGAAACGTATCCAGTCTCGGCGGGAATCAAGGGTGGTCTCGCCGGCGCCGTGGCCATGGCCGTACTCGCGTGCCTCTACGGTCTTCTGAAGCAAGGAAGCATCTGGTACCCGATCAACCTGCTGGCGGCAACTGTCTACACTCAATCGCTGCAATTAGGGACGACGTCACTCACTTCATTCCATTTGATTAGCTTCTTACTGGCCACCGCGATTCATCTGCTCACGTCTCTCTTAGTAGGACTGCTGTACGGCGCCATGCTGCCGATGGTTCCGCGCCGTCCCATAATTCTGGGAGGCATTGTCGCGCCGATTCTCTGGACGGGATTGCTGCACAGCATCCTGGGTCTTCTCAACCCGCTGCTGGACCAACGGATTAGCTGGCCGTGGTTCGTCGCATCGCAATTTGCGTTCGGAATTGTGGCCGGACTGGTCGTAGTTCGCCAGGAGCAGGTACCCACCCGCCAGCTGGTGCCGTTTTTGGTGCGTGCGGGTTTTGAAGCGCCCGGCGTAATGAAAGAACGATCCGACAAGGACGAATCGCGATGAGATGTCGCCTGCTCATCCTTGGAACCTTGGGACTCTCCGCGTTTGCAGTGTGCGGATGCATCAGTGCACCCGGACGCCCGGCGTCTGGTGACACACCGATCGTTCCCAGCGAAATCTTAGATTTCAACGCTCTGTACGGCGCAAATTGCGCGGGATGTCATGGTGACAATGGTAAAGGCGGAGCTGCGATCGCTATCGCCGATCCAGTGTATTTGGCAATCGCAGACGACGCAGTTTTGCGTCGTGCGACGGCCGATGGAATTCCCGGAACTTCCATGCCCGCGTTCGCCCAGAGTGCCGGCGGCATGCTCACGGATAAACAGGTTGACGTGATTGTCCACGGAATTCGCAAAAATTGGGCCCAGCCCGATGCTCTGTACGGCGCGAATCTACCGTCATATTCTTCATCCGAATCCGGCGATCCCTCGCGCGGCTCCTCCGTCTACGGGGAGTATTGCTCTTCCTGCCATGGCGCGGGAGGTCGTGGTGGACAAAACGCAAGTTCCATCGTGGACGGATCGTTCCTCGCGCTGCTCACCGATCAGGAGCTGCGCACGATTGTAATCGTTGGACGCCCCGACCTGGGCGCTCCAGATTGGCGCGGCAATATTCCAGGAAAACCAATGTCGCCGCAGGATGTGTCGGACGTGGTGGCCTGGCTCGCCTCGCAGCGGCCGAAATTCCCCGGTCAGCCGTACCCTAACCCTGCAAAGTTCATGGGAGATGTTCGATGACGCTGCCAACGGGCCTTACCCGGCGCGCACTTTTAATGAAGCTCGGAATCTTGTTCAATGGATTCATTGCCTTGATACTGGCTGTGCCGATCGTGCGCTATCTCTTTTCTCCCATCGTGCGCGAAAAGAAGGGCGCCTACGATGCGTGGATTGCTCTCGGCAAGCTCGAACAATTTCCTTCCGGTCAAACTCGCCTGGCTACCTATCGAAATCCAGTCGTGAATCCATCGGACGGAGATACGGCGGACATTCCTTGCTGGGTTCGCAACGTGGATGGCCAAAATTTTCAGGTCTTCGCCATTAACTGCGCACACCTAGGGTGTCCCGTCCGTTGGTTCCCGCAGTCGAGCCTGTTCATGTGTCCGTGCCATGGCGGCGTGTACTATCAGGACGGATCGCGCGCGTCTGGCCCGCCCGAACGCGGATTGTTCGAATACCACTACAAGATTGACGACGGAAAACTTTTGATCAAAGCCGGCGAGATGCCCACACCCGGCCAAGCCTCCAATATCGTTCGCGAGATACGGCCGTGCGTCTGATCGTAAAAATCGGTGAGTGGCTGGACGAGCGCCTGCAAATCAGCGCGGTCATCCGGGAGACCGCCGAACATCCCGTTCCGCGCGAAACCGCCAGCTGGTTTTACGTTTTCGGCAGCGCTGCCTTCGTTGTGTTCATGCTGCAAATCGTCACCGGCATCATGCTGGCTTTCATTTACGTGCCTTCGGCTGGCGAAGCCTGGAACAGCCTGCAGACTCTGAATCACCAGGTTGCGCTGGGCTGGTTCATTCGCGGACTGCACGGCTGGGGTTCGGACTTCATGGTGGCGATCGTGCTGATTCATATGGTTCAAGTCTTCCTGTTCGGGGCGTACAAATATCCGCGCGAGTTGACCTGGGTTGTCGGCGTCCTTCTCTTGATCGTTACACTGGGCATGGCTTTCACCGGCCAGGTCCTTCGATTTGATCAGGACGCCTATTGGGGCTTGGGAATTGGAGCATCGATCGCCAGTCGCGTACCCATCATGGGGCCTTCGATCGTCACCTTGATGCTGGGGGGCCCGATCATTGCGGGTGCGACTCTGTCTCGATTCTTTGCGCTTCATGTGTTCGTTATACCCGGGCTTCTGATCGCATTTGTTTCCGTGCACCTGTTGATGGTCATCAAGCTCGGCATCAACGAGTGGCCGATGCCCGGACGGGTGGTCCGCAAGGCGACATATCTTAAGGAGTACCACGAGCTGACGAAAAAGGACGGCGTACCGTTCGTCCCAGGCGCCGTATGGAAGGATTTATTTTTTGGTGGTTTCATTTTGCTTTCGATTGCGGCCTGCGCGATTTACTTCGGCCCTTTCGGCCCGTCGGGTCCTCCGGATCCCACCATCATCCAAACTGCTCCGCGCCCGGATTTCTTCTTTCTGTGGCTCTATGCGGTGCTCTCGCTCTTGCCGCCTTCGATGGAAACTCCCGCGCTGCTGATCGGACCCGTGGTCGTAATTCTTGCGCTACTGCTATTGCCGTTCGTTTTCGGCGAAGGCGAAAAAAGTTGGCGGCGCAGGCCCGTAGCCGTACTGACCATTCTGTTGGTGGCAGTTGCGATGGGAACGTTTACGCGGCTCGCGGGAAACGCGCCGTGGAGTCCCGTGATGGATGCCTGGAGCGGTATTCCAATTCCGAGCGAGTTTCTGCACCACCGTACGGCGCTTGAACGGCAAGGCGCGCTGATTTTTCAGGTGAAGCAATGTCACAACTGCCACTCACTCGATAATCAAGGAGGAAAGCGCGGCCCGACTCTGGACGCGGTCGCCGTGCGCTTGACGCACGATCAACTGATTCGGCAGGTCATTCAGGGAGGCGGCAACATGCCTGCCTATGGCAAGAATCTGAGCCCTGCAGAGACGACGGCCCTCGTCGCATTTCTCGAGACCCTGCATCCGGCGGGACAATCGCCAGCGCGCGACGCCGCGCGGGCAATCGCACTCGGCTCTGAAGCAGCAGCGCCTGCTGCCTCGGACCATCCGTAGAGTCGCAATGAACGCTGACTCCGAAGCCATCTTGCAATCATGGTCCAACCCATTCGGAGTTGATGCGGCGTTGTGTCTAGCGGCTCTAATTTACGCCCGAGGTTGGCTTCGCATACGCACGGCATTCCCCGGACTGATTTTGCCGTGGCGTCTTGCAGCCTTTTTCGGCGGAATCATTTGCGTGTGGATCGCTATCGGGTCTCCACTGAATGCCTTCGACGATGCCTTGCTCACGGTTCACATGCTGCAACATCTTTTGCTGATGTCGGTCGCTCCCCCGCTGATTCTGCTCGGCGCGCCGCAGTTGCCGCTGCTTCACGGGCTGCCACAATTCTTCGCTCGGCGCGTCGTGGGCCCGATTCTTCGCGCGTCTTCAGTGAAGCGCCTCGGACACTTCGTTTCGAATCCCGCGTTTTGCTGGCTTGCTGCGGCGCTTGCGCTGCTCGGATGGCACGTCCCCGCGGTATTCGAACTGGCACTGCGCTGGAACTGGCTGCACGAACTCGAGCACGCCAGCTTCTTGGTCGCCGGGCTTTTATTTTGGTGGCCGGTGATTCAGCCGTGGCCGAGCGCTGCACGCTGGCCCCGCTGGTCCATCCCTTTGTATCTTTTCTGCGCCACGTTGCCGTGCGACGCGCTCTCCGCATTTCTCGCCTTCTGCGATCGCGTCATTTATTCGGCATACCCTTCCGCGCCGCGACTCCTTCAAATGTCGCCGCTCGGAGACCAGCAATTGGCGGCCTCTCTGATGTGGGTTTCGGTAACGATCATCCTTGCGGTACCGGCCGTCGTTGTCACGATGCGGATTCTTGCGCCTCGGGATGCGCGTGGGCCGCAGCGGTCCTTCACTGAATTGAATAGCATTGCCGGCCAGGCACTCGAATCTTCGACGCACGAGGTCAGCTGAGGATGGCTACCGAACCCCAATCGCTATTCTGAATACGACAACTAATTCTGCCCCTCAATGTTCTCAGGACATTGCTCGGAGAGGTCTGAGAGTCGTTGCGGACTTCACAGGCGATCGTTGGGCACTCGGACCTCCAGGCAACGCTTAAGGTTGCACGCATACACGCGCGCCCTACCTGGGTCGCAAAAACGTGGGCAGGCAAGGCTACCGGCCTAGTGTTCCCTAAGGTTCACGATTTTTTGGCAGCTACAGAAGCAGGAATCAGCAGATTTAGGCGTAGTTGTTACGTCAGATGTTACGAAGATTCGTTCCATGCTCGAATCGCATTGGCGGCTATTCTCGGTCGTTAGATTCTACCGCCTCCAGGCCACGACCCTCTCCCTCTAGTCCGAAGGCTCGAGAGCCTTTGTGACCACCGCCACCAGCCGTTTGGTGAACGACCGCGATACCACTGCGTAAAACGCCAGCGTTTGGATCCGCATTCACACTCGAAGAACGTACGATTCACGCGTAAGGCTGCATCCGCCAGGCAAATCAGTTCGGCACAGCTTAGCTTAACTATGAAAGCCCGATTCGCTTCGATGAGTTCTCTCCCATGACTCTGTGTGCTATAAGGTGGTCCATGACTGACGGGTCGAGACGACTGCGATAAGTGTTTCGCGCTCGGGTGCCATCATGAGTCAGCTCCTTTCCAGAGTTCCCTCCCGCGGATTCTTGGCTTTCGCCGTCACGGCTGTCTGTGCCGTCTCCCTCGCGTTTTCCCAAGACCACTCGCACGAGCCCGCCTCTGAAGGTCTGCCGATCACGCCGGCTGGCGCGCTCGTCTTGGACGCTACCACCGGCAATCCCGCCGTAGGCTCCCTGCCCGTTGCATTTGTCCGCAGCCCGGACCACTCCGCAAAGGATGGCGGCGGCCGTTACCTCATCAGCGTAAACAGTGGCTATGGCATCCAGTTCAACGTCACAACGAACCCTGAGCAACAATCCATCTCCGTCCTCGATCTCAACGTGCAGCCTTCTCCGCAAGTCATTCAGAACGTCTATTTCCCCAGCCCACAAGGCGCCCAAGTCGGTGCGGCGTTCTCCCCCGAAGCCGATCCAAAGGGCGCTTATGCGCTTTATGTTTCCGGAGGTTTTGAAAATAAGATTTGGATTTTCCGGTTCCGTCCGAACGACCCTCAACCGCTCTCACCTCCATCAAATGGTCCAGACACAAAGGTCACCGCACCCTATATTTCAGTCAGAGGCTTTAGCACAGAGGCTCCTTCCCCGCGCTACAACGACAATGAGGAACCGGTTTATCCTCTGGGGTTGGCCCTCAGTGCCGACGGCGACTCACTGTTTGTCGCCAATGATCTCGGCGACTCCCTCGGTGTCATTCGGAACCTTCGCTACGATCGCCATCTGACTCGTGTCGACCTGTCCGATGGCCATCCCGGCCATTTCGTCTATCCCTATGGTGTTGAGGTCTGGACCTCGCCGGGTTTCCGCGAGACGCAGAAGATTTTCGTTTCCTGTTGGGCCACCGCTTCCATCGCCGTTGTAGACGCTATTCATTCCGAGAAGCCGGTCAGATTTATTCCCGTCGGCCGCCACCCGACGGCAATGCTATTCAACGCTGAACGCACGCGCCTGTATGTCGCAAATTCCGATGAGGACAGCGTCTCTGTCATCGATACGTTCCAAGACCGCGTCGTCGAAACAATCTCAGTCCGCCTGTCGGAGAAGTCTCTTCCCGGCGGCTCGCCCGAAGGCCTGGCGCTCAGCGCCGATGGAGCCACGCTCTACGTCGCTAACGCTCACTCCAACGCAGTGGCAGTGGTCGGTCTAAGCTCCGCGGCCATGGGAGCCACCGTGCGCAAGGGAGAGAAGTCGTCGGAAGATGATGACGAAAAATCTCCCGAGCGCAGCGAGGTCCGCGGATTCATACCGACTGGCCAATACCCTTCCGCTGTTGCCGTCGCCGACGGCTGGCTCTTCGTCGCCAACGGGAAAGGAACTGGCTTTGAAAAGTCTTCCCTCATCGCCAATGACTCCGGACGCGTCCCCAACACCCCCAACGACCGCTTCCCCGTCGGGACCGAAAGAAACCATCAGGGCGGAGAATACGACGGCGCGCTGATCGCGGGAACGATCTCTCAAATAGCTCAGCCGGACCCGCGCACCCTTGTAAACTACACGACCCAGGTGCTGCACAACGATGGTTTGGTCGGAGACGCTGAAGCGCGCCTTTTCGCCGGGGCCTCTCCGATTCGTCATGTCATTTACATCATCCGCGAGAATCGCACCTACGATCAGGTTTTCGGCGACGTCGAAAAGGCGGGCAATGGTGCACCAGCCGACGGCGATTCCGCCCTCGCCATTTTCGGCGATGGCCCGGCGGCAGTTCCGCGCGGAGGCGCGGCCCAGGAGATCACTCCAAACGCACACGCATTGGCCCAGCGTTTCGGGCTCCTCGACCGCTTCTTTGTGAATTCAGAGGCCAGCCCTGACGGTCATAACTGGAGCGATGCTGCTTTTTCCTCTGATTACGTGGACAAAAGCTACCGTTGGAATTATTCGCATCGCGGCCGGGCATATGACTTCCAAGGAATCAACCGCGGCCCCGACATCTGGGCGTCACGCGGCCTGCCGCCAATTCTTCCGGTCCCTGCCACTCCGGACAATCTTGCTCACCTCATCGAGCGATATGTCCCTTACCTGAATGGCTCGCGGGATGTGGCCGAGCCCGAAACGCTCTACCTCTGGGACGCTGCCGCTCGCGCCGGCATTACTTACCGCACCGACGGTGAGTTGGTGGCCACCATTTCTCAAGCTGAAGTGGACGCTTTCAACAAGAATCGTGAGCGCGAGTATCCTGACGTCACGCCGACCGTTGTCGCGCTTCCCCTGAAGAAATCATTGGAGGGTCATTTCAGTGCCACCCACCGCGAATTCGACCTCTACACGCCCGATTCGATGACGACCGATTCCTACCGCGCCGCTCGGGACTCCCACGCCTCAGCTCTCGCCCTGGTCTCTAGCTCCAACCCGGATCCGCGTTTCCGCGGGTATTCTCGCATCTCAAGTTGGCTGACGGAATTCCGAGGCTATGTCGAAGCGCGCCAGAAGGGTCAGTCTGACTCTTTTCCAGCTTTCAACATCGTCTATCTCCCGAACGATCACACCAACGGTCTTCGGCCACACATGCCGACGCCGCAGTTCTATGTCGCCGACAATGACTACGCTCTCGGGCTTCTCGTCCAGGAAGTTTCTTCCAGCCCTTATTGGAAGGACACGGCCATCTTTGTCCTCGAGGACGACGCGCAAAATGGCCCCGACCACGTAGACGCCCATCGCTCTCCCGCGCTCGTAATCAGCGCGTACAATCGCCCCGGCGCCTTGGTTCATCAGTACCACAGCACGGTCAGTCTGATCCGGACCATGGAGCTTCTACTCGGCATTTCTCCGATGAATCAGCTCGACGCTTCCGCGTCTCCCATCGATATTTTTCAGCCGCAGCCCGATTTAGCACCGTACACAGCCGCCGTTCCGGAGGTGGCGTTGAACAATCTGCTCGTGCAGCCGTCCGCCGATCGCGAAACCGTGCGTTGGATTCGCGAGAGCGAGAGCCAGGACTTCACCTCCGAAGACCTCGCCAACCCAGAGATGCTGAACCGCATCATTTGGTTCTCCGTTCGCAGCGACAACAGCCCTTATCCCACGGTGGCCCACATGCCCGCTTTCGATGTGATGCGCACGAGTACCGACGAAGAAACCTCTGAACAACTGGCCCCCAGTCACCAGATAAAAACGCTGCTCGCAAAACGCACCACGAAAACACAGATACCCAGGTAGCAATGTCGCGCACGCCTCAGGCTGGTCCCGGAATTTTGCGTCGTGGCTTAGCCAAGGAGGATGTAAGCTGGCCGTAGCCGCTGTCCCTGCTAAGAAACATCATCCGCTGGCTTCTGGCGTCAGAAGCGCTCCCGCGAAATCTCGATTACCACGAGATTCGATGTCGGCTGACTGAAAGCGTTCTGTGGGCATTGAAATTCGACCGCCCGCTGCCCATGGCCCTTTCCTGCTGGTCCGAAGGCTGCGAGAGCCTTTGTGACCACCGCCACGTGCCGGCCTGGCGAGCGACCGCGATACGTCGGCGCAAAGCGCTTGCGATGAACGTATCGAATATCCACTTCTGGTGAGCGGTCTTGACCATGTCGTCTTGCAACGCGGCTTGCTTGAGCTCGCGTTCAACTGCTTCGCGGACTTCGCTTTCGACGCTAGGATCCAGAGATAAGAACAGGCCAGTGTCGCGGAACACACTTTCGTCTTCGCGTTATCGATTCACGTGCTGGAGACTTCCGCGCACGACACGTGAATCGACACGGAAAGCTCGTATACTGAGGGGGACACGACACCACCGGGAAAGGCGTGTCACAAAGTGCGGCACGAATATTCGCAACGTTTAACGAACTTCAGAGCGCGAACGCTGGTGACAGCTTTCATGCTGTTGGCCAGCGGATATCTTTCTCTGCCGCTGGCTGCACAGGAAACTGGGCCGCCGGAAGCAACGCCGCCGCCAAAGGCTCGAACTTCCAATCAAACCGCCTCGGGCATCTCGACAGAACCGTCCTCAGTCCCGGTGGACCAGATCATTCAGCGATTTGCGGAGCGCGAGGCGGAGTTCAAGACGGAGCGTGACAACTACACTTACGTCCAGACCTTCGTGGTGCAGACGATTGATGACGATGGACGGCCGGACGGCGAGTATCGAATGACAAGCGATATCACCTTCACGCCCTCGGGCCGACGCTACGAAAATATCACCTATGCACCGCCGCCGACGCTCGAGCGCGTATCGCTTTCTGAGCAGGATCTCGCCGATCTGAAGAACATTCAGCCCTTCGTGCTCACCACCGAGGAGTTACCGAAGTACGACATATCCTATGTGGGGCGCGAACAAGTCGACGAAATCAGTACCTATGTATTTGATGTGAAACCAAAAAGTATCGAGAAAAATCAGCGCTATTTTCAAGGACGGGTGTGGGTGGACGACAAGGATCTGGAGATCGTCAAGACCTACGGGAAAGCGGTGCCGGACATTCGCAAGCATGGTGATGAGAACGTGTTTCCGCGGTTTGAGACCTATCGCGAAAATATTGAAGGCCACTACTGGTTCCCCACCTACACTCGTGCGGACGACATCCTGCACTTCAGCTCAGGAGATGTTCACATCCGTATGACGGTTCATTATTCCGACTACAAGCGGTTTCGGGTGACGTTCCGGCTGCTATCTCCTAGCCAAAACGAGCAGCAGAATCCTTAGTCGGCGCACCGCGACCAAATGGCGTGGCGGACGAGTCGGCAGTCGCGAGACCACACCGGCACGATCGCCGTGCGTCAGGTATTCCATCAGTCTGGGGATGTGGAAGCGCTATAAGCTCCTCTCGATCGCCTCAGTAACCTCGAAGAAGGACTCACGCGAGCGTATGGTGAGGAAGAACCCTATCGAACTTGGTCCTCGTCGTCTGTGCCGAGACTTCCACTGCTTTGTCCGACAGCCAGAAGGCGTACTTTGCCGCGGGCGTAACGAAGACTTGTGAGTACAAGATCCGCTGCCGGGAATGCTAATTACGGGGTCGAGTCGCTTCATACGATTCACTTCACGCCTTCGACCTTTTCGCGGGCTTCGTTGTAGGTGTCGAAATTCTTCGCCACAGGCTTCAGCGTGGGATAGAACTGCACGAACGTGTGCTCAACCGCGGCGTGCTGGTCGTGGCAGGACCAGCACTCGTTGCCCTTTGGCATGGCCTCGGCTGTCTTGGCATTCGGTTCAAAACTGTAGTAGGCCCATTTGTCGGGATTCCGGGTGGAGTCTTTGACTTCGACGGCCAGGCCCATCAGATCGGTTTGAAAGTGTCCCTTCTTGTTGATCGAGCCTTTGCTCTGGGCGTCGCGCTCGTCGATTACAAACATCGAGTACTCTGGCCACTTGCCACTCTTGAGAAATTCCTCATACGACCAACGCTGCACGAAGACGTTGGTGAACAGCTCGTGGCTGCCCGGAGCGGGACTGTAGTTCATGCCGTAACCCGCTGAGAGAAACTCCCAATCGCGGTAGTCCGCCGGACGTAACAGATTGCCCTCCGCGTCGTACTGTGGCTTGGGCCATTTTTCTTTCGGCGCTGCAGCCAGCAGCACCAGGCAGAAAGCGGAGATGGCGGCAAAGCCAAAAACAGGTTTCACAACTCCCTCGGTGCGTTTCATTTGTATGTACCTCTCTTTTGCTTTTCAGTCCGGCTGAACGACAGGCCCGTCACTACCACGTTGCTACCACTCAATCCTTTTCCATCCATTCACGAACATAGGGAACGCTACTCGTTCAATTGCAGCGCTCCGCCGTCACCAGATTCGACCGCCTGCTGCCTATGGCCCTTTCCCGCTGGTCCGGCTCCAAGAGCCTTTGTGACCACCGCTACCAGCCGGCTCGCGAGCGACCTGGGCGGCCGGTTCGCACCGTGTGGGAACCCAACGGCCTAAGCGGAGAAAATCATTGCGCCCGTAGCGCTCGAATGGGATCGGTTCGCGTTGCGCGCCAGGTGGGCAAGAAACATGCTACAACCGACGCAAGGGTCATCACCGCAAATGCCGCCACGAAAGCCAGCGGGTCTCGCGGGCTTACCTGATACAGGAGGTTGCCGAGCAGGCGCGTTAGAAGAAGTGCCAGGGCGATCCCGATAATTATCCCAGTCGTTGTCAGTAGCAAACCGCGTGACAGCACAAGACGCAGCACGTTCTATGTGCCGGCGCCAAGAGCCATACGTAGCCCCAACTCTCGGGTGCTCTGCGAGACGGTGTACGACATCACGCCATAAAGGCCGATGCTCGCAAGCAGCAGCGCCAAGCCTCCGAACAGGGCGACCAAAGTTACGGCCACGAAAGAAAGACAACGAAGGTTGAAGGATGCTACTCAGGCGCCAGCACTGGCAGCGCGAGCGGTCCGTTGGCTGGTCATTTGTTCCATTTGTTCCTTCATCTTCTGTTGCATTTCCTTAGGTGTGGGTTGTGCAATGTGGGTAGCGACCATCCAAGTGTAACCCTCGGGATCAGCAACGGTTCCACAGCGGTCGCCCCAAAACATGTCCATCACGGATCCCTTGAGGACGGCGCCGAGTTTGACGGCCTTGGCAACCGTCTTGTCTACGTTCTGCGTCAGCAGATACAAACTCGTCGGCGAGGCGCCGATTGTTTTCGCGCCGCGAGAACCCATCTGCGGCATTTCCGGCCCCAACATTAACGTCGTGCCGCGGAGCGTCAGCTCAGCATGGACCGCCTTGCCGTCTGGGCCATTCATGATCCCCCGTTTGGCAAAGCCGAACGCTTTTTGATAAAAGGCAGCTGCCGCTTTCACGTCGGTCACCGTTAGCATTGCCGTCACCGAACCGTAGTGTTTTTTATTGAGCGGATCGACTTTTCTGGGCATATCACTCCTTTCGTGAGGCAAGTATTCGAGCTGAGTTTCGCCGGAAGTTGTTCATGAATGCACCGATCGCAGAAACTCGTGGGCGACGGCGACCAAGAATACTCCAATGAGAAACGTGTGGTCAACGTGCAGGTCGATGGCGGCACTGTCCAGCATTTCTGTTGAAACCGAGTTTTTGGGTGTCCCGCATTATGGTTTCCTTAGGCATGCATCCGTTCAGCAGCCAGTAAGTAGCAGCCCAAGATCTGTTCACTGTGATTCGCATCCACGCAGCCGGGAAAACGGCTGAGATAGCGTCGTAGATGCCGAAAAAAACCTTCCGCTAAGTTGGTGGTACGTAAGCGGTGTCGCCAGTATCGCGGAAATCGCAAGTAGGCCAACACCCGTGGTAACTCCGCTTGAAACTTCTCGACCATCTCCGGAGCCCAGAAGCGCCAGCGCCGTGCAAAGCTCCCGGCCCATTTCCGCAGCTGGGACTCCTGCTCGGCTTCAAAGATCCACCAGAACTCCCGTCGAAACTTCCGTCGCTGCCACCACCGCAGCTGCGGTGTCACTGCTTCCAGATTCCGAAACCAGTGGGCCAAGCAGAGCTGGTGCGCCGCTCCCGGATACAGCAGGGCCGCCGCACTGGCAGCACCCTCGGCTCCATCGCTGATTATCAGCTCCACTTGTTCCAGTCCCCGTCGCCACAGACGTGTGAACAACTCCTCATACGCTTGGCTCGTCTCCGCCGCTGCAGCCATCCACTCCAAAACTTCGAACCCACCGCCCTCGCGCACCCCCACCGCTACCAGCAGTACTCCTTTCCGTGCTTGGCTTTCTGCCGATCGCCGATACCTTACATAGATTCCATCCACCACCAGGGCTCGATAGGTCCCAGAACTCAAGGCTTTCTCGCGCCGTCCTTGAATCTGTTCTTGCGCATCGCGCAGCACCGCCCCGATGCTAGCCGGCGATAGCTGTCCACCCAGAAAGCGCCGCACCCAACTCACCACTTTGCGTTGGCTCAACCCACCTACCGCCAGGGCGAACAACACTTCCTGCATCGCCTGCCGCTGGTATTTCTCCAGCAGCCCGACCTCTTCCCGGCCCCGCAGCCGCGGCACCCGCATCTGCTCCAGGGATCCCCAGGCTGTCTGCCAGCATTTCCTCACCGTGTAACCCCAACGGTAAATTTTCTCCCCGCGCTCCCGACACTCCGCCACCCGCCGATCCCGTTCGGCCGTCAGCAGCCCTTCGATGGTCTTTTTCAACTGCTGCAAAAAACCGCCCTGCAATTGTTTCCAGCCTTGCTCGATCACATCCTGTAATGCTAGTCTCCCGGTTTGAGATGACATGGGTTGTCTCCTTTCTGCCCGGCAAGGCAGAGCTGTTGGGAGACACCCTCTTTCTTTTTAGCCCCACTTTCAACAGAAAATCTTACAGACGGGTCGATGGCTGGTCGATGGCACAGCACACCTTCCCGAGTGAGTTGTTCAAGGTCTTCGTCCAATTCTATGCACCATGCCTATTATTTAATCCATGACATTCGTAAGCGGTCCGGCGCTCGCTACAGCTGTTTCTCCCTCGGTAGCGGCTTCAGGACGGCGAGCACCGCGGCGGTCGGATCCTCCAGCACACCGAAGCGACCGATGCCCGGGATGTCTTGGGGGTCAACCGGGATCCTCGCGCCTAGTTTCCTGGCGCGGGCGATCGTCGCGTCAACAGCGTCGACGGCGACGTAAGGTAGCCAGTGCGGCGGCGCGCCGACCGGCAGGTGGCCCGTCATACCGCCGCGGTCGACACCGTCCCTAGACAGGATGTGGTACTTCTCGCCAGGGCTGCCCATGTTCATCGAGCGGTAGGAGAACCCAACGACCTTCTCGTAGAACGAGAGCGCCTTCGTCGGCTCGCTGGTGTGCAGCTCGTTCCAGAGCCAGCCGCCGGACGTCGCCGGCGCGTCGGCCTTGTCGCCTCTGGCGTCCGTGAGCAGGCCCAGTTCAGCCCCTTGTGGGTCGGCGATGCGAGCCTTCCGCCCGACGCCCGGGAGATCGGAGGGGGCGTCGAGCACCATGCCGCCGTTCGCGGCGGCGGCGTTCGCGGCCGCATCGACATCCTCGACCGAAACGGTCGCGATCCAGTGCGACGGCTTGCGGTCGCCTTCGGGTGCCGCGTAGCCTCCTATCATCGTGTCCCACGTGTCGCCAGTAAGGATCATCTCGTAGGCGACGTCGCCCATGGGGAACGGCTTAACCTTCCACCCGAGCACCTCGCCGTAGAACTCCTGCGCCCTCTTGGCGTCCCTTGACACGTGCTCGAACCATACGAACTTTCCGGGAAGCAGCTTCCGATCAGACATGATGTTTTCTCCTCTGGGTTGAACGAAAAGCGGCCCCTATGTCGTCGCCTGCGCCGCGCGCTCCACGAGTGGCCTGATTTCGACGCCGCCGGTTGGACCCCCTGGAATTCGCGCGGCGATGGCGATCGCCGTGTCAAGATCCTTGACTTCAATGATGTAGTAGCCCAGCAGTTGCTCGCGCGTCTCGGCGAACGGACCATCGGTCACGAGGCGCTTGCCGCTGCGTGCCCTGACACTGGTGGCTGCCGACGTTGGGTGCAACTGAGAGCTGGTTACATACTGTCCGGCCGACTGGATTTGTTGGGTGAACTGCATGTATTCCCCCATGGCCTGCTGCTGTTGGGTCTCGCTGAGCTTGGCCCAACCCTTCTCGTCGTCGTAAATGAGCAACATATATTTCATGTGATCCTCCATAAGTGAATCGAACGGGGAATGCCCGAATCGACAGCAGGCCCGAAACTATTTATCCTTGGGCATGCCCAAGGATGTCACCTCCGCCCTGGACGCAGTCTATCGCTCCGAGTGGGGCCGGATCGTCGCGGCCCTGATTCGGCTCTTCGGCGACTTCGATGTGGCCGAAGAGGCGGCTCAGGAAGCCTTTGCAGCCGCCGTGGACCAGTGGCCAACGTCCGGCGTGCCCGAGTTCCCACGAGCATGGATCATTCAGACGGCCCGCCACAAGACGATCGACCGTCTCCGGCGGCAAACCCGCTTTCAGGAAAAACAGGAATCATACGCAGTGTCCGGCTTTGGCCGGACGTCAGAGGAACCGAACTACGACACGGAGGAGATTCCCGACGACCGTCTTCGTTTGATTTTCACCTGTTGCCACCCGGCGCTGGCCCCCGAAGCACAGGTCGCGCTGACCCTACGCACGTTGTGCGGCCTGGACACCGACGAGATCGCGCGGGCGTTTCTCGTCCCCGGCCCGACTATGGCACAGCGGCTCGTGCGAGCGAAGCGCAAGATCCGCGATGCGGGCATCCCGTACATCGTGCCCGAGACGAGTGATCTGCCCGAACGGCTTGATGCCGTACTTACCGTAATTTATCTCGTCTTCAACGAAGGGTACGCGGCCACGCGGGGCGAACCGCTCGTGCGCGCCGACCTCTGTGCCGAGGCAATCCGTCTAGGCCGCCTCGTGCAAACGCTGATGGCACCGCAGCCGCCTTCGGAGGTGGTGGGGCTCGTCGCCCTCATGTTGCTCCACGATTCGCGGCGGGGCGCCCGGTCTGACGATAACGGCAATCTCATTGCCCTAGAAGAGCAGAATCGCAGTCGATGGAATCGGCGGCAAATTTCCGAAGCGCTTCCCCTTGTCGAGGAAGCGCTGCGCGGCGGGCCAGGGCCGTTCGCGGTGGAGGCAGCGATCTCCGCGCTCCATTGCGAGGCCGCTAAAGCAGAAGATACGGACTGGCCCCAGATCGTGCGCTTGTACGACGTGCTCGAACGCCTGCAGCCATCGCCGATCGTGTCGCTCAATCGGGCTGTGGCCGTCGCGATGGTCGAAGGCCCGCTGCCCGCGCTCGCGCTCATCGATCGGCTCGCGGCAACCGGAGAGCTCCACAGTTACCACCTGCTGCACGCCGCTCGCGCGGACTTACTGCGGCGGATAGGATCGTCGGTGGAAGCTGCTGCCAGCTACGAGCGCGCTCTTGCACTCGTGAACAACGAAAGCGAGCGCCGCTTCCTCGAGCGACGGGTGCGTGAGATGCAAGCGATCGTCTCCGGGTCGTCTTCTGGCTGAATTGTCGGCCAACCGGAGCGCGAGGCGACCAAACCCGCCGCCGCAAATTTTCTTCAGCAGCAGGCGCGTTTTGACAAATTTATCGAGGCTTCAACAACCAACGTCACCACGAAGCTCTGGACATGAAATGTCCCGCGGAGGTCTATCAGCTCTCGCCCCGCAGCTACACCGGATTGCCGGACATCGACTATCCGCTTCACGACAGAACCATCGTGGTCACTCGCTGTGGCCGCATCTGTCTCGGACACAAAAAAATCAATTTCAGCACGGTCTTCGCCGGGCAGGCCGTCGGCATCAAAGAAGTTCACGACGACATCTGGTTGGTAAGCCTTATGGATTATGATTTGGGTTACTTCGATCTGGAGACTCAGGTGCTCGAACCGCTGGAAAATCCCTTCGGCCCAAAAGTGTTACCCATGTAGCCGGTACGTTGTGTAACCCATGTGTCCGGGCTGGACCCTAAAGGGGATGGAGCCGAGGCCCGGACTTGAACCGGGGACCCGCCGATTATGAAATGGCAGCTTCGATTCTATCTCGTTTCCTTTCAGTTCCGCTGCTTCCCTGCCATTAGGGGTAATTTGGGGTGACTCTCACGCCTAACTTGCAACGCATCTTGCAACGTTTGTTCCGCTCTCTTGAATGTGATATAGGTCTAGATAATGAAAAAAAGTTATTCCACGCGCGAGGCTGCCGAGAAGCTGGACGTTGCTTTAATCACCCTGCAGAAGCACGTAGCGAAGGGAACCTTCCCGGTTCCGCCGCTCGTCAAAGTAGGCGGCGTCAGCGTGAGGCTCTGGACCCATCCCGATATCGAACGTGTTCGGAAGGCGCTCGCAAAAATAAAACCAGGACGAAAGAGAAAGACCTAACAGCGCAGAAATGGGGCCACTATAATCGGCTCCATGAACATCTCACCTAAGAGTCTTCGTCTTTCTCTCACACGCCGATCGCTCAGCCGCTTTGCCCAAGCCGTGATGCCTTCCTTCCAGGTAGCACCATTTCACAAACTCATGATCGAGCATTTGGAAGCACTCGAACGTGGCGACATCAATAAGCTCGCCATGATCCTGCCGCCACGCCACACCAAGACGACTTTGGGAAGCATCCTGCTGCCAGCCTACGTGCTGGGCCGCAACCCGACAGAGACGATCATCACCGTCAGTTACGGCGCGGACCTGTCCGAGACCTGGGGCCGGCGCGTGCGAAACATCTTCGGGGATCCTGCTTATCAGCAGCTCTATCCAAACTCCAAGCTTTCCCCGGACTCGGCTGCCAGCTATCGGTTCACGACGACTGCAGGCGGTGAATACAACGCGACGGGCCGTGGTGGGCCAATCACCGGCAAGGGTGCTTCTCTGCTCGTCCTGGACGATCTAGTGAAGGATTCCAGTGAAGCGAACAGCGACACCATCACGCGCGGGATTATCGAGTGGTTGCAATCCGTCGCCTTTACGCGCTTGACGCCGAAGGGACGTGCACTGGCCATCAGTACGAGATGGGGCGAACGCGATCCCATGGGCTGGATCATGTCTCAGCCAGGCTGGACGATCCTGCATCTACCGGCGATCGCCGAGTCTGACAATGATCCTTTGGGCCGTAAGGTTGGCGAAGCCCTGTGGCCATCTCAATATTCCGCCGATACCCTCAAGCATACCCGCATCGACATCGGGAGCCGTGTTTTTGAATGCTTGTATCAGGGAAATGTTGCGGCGGCATCGGGAACCATCTTCAAAAGGGATTGGTTTCGGCATTACGACTCCTGCTCTCGAAAGTTTTTCGCGCGTCGTCCAGTCGTGGGACACCGCATTCAAAACCGGCGCAACGAACGATTACAGTGTGTGTGCCACGTTCGGGGAAAGTAAGAATGGTTTCTATCTGCTCTCACTCTATCGAGGCAAGATTGAGTTTCCGGAGTTGAAGAGGAAAGTTAGCGAGCTGGCCGACTTCTGGAAGCCATCGGAGATTTACATCGAAGACCGTGCGAGCGGTCAAAGTTTGATTTCGGAATTGAAAATTGCCACGACCTATCCGGTGATTGCCGTCAAGGCCGATCACGATAAGGAAACGCGTGCAGCGGCCTGCACCGGTTTTTTTGAAGCGGGAAAAATTCTGTTCCCGAAGGATGTTGCATGGCTGCCTGATCTGGAAGATGAACTCGCTAGTTTTCCTGGCGGCCGATTCGATGATTGCGTGGACGCCATCTGCCAAGCACTCAACCGACTGCGTGGAACTGGCGACAGCCTGACGCTGGTAAAGGTGTTCAAAGAGATGGCGCCGGTTACGGCAAGCTCGTCAGGCTACCATCCGGAGAAATGTCCGCCCTGTTCATTGGGAAAGAATGCCGATGGAACGAAGATGACAGGCCACGAGACGCGCTATTCGCCCACTTGGCAAATTTTGTGCGACTGCGGCGCGACGGATGGCGTGTTGCCTGTTGCGACAGACAATCATTGCCCGAATCGCGCGGGCGGCCATGACATGACCGGCATAGCAGGGGGCAGACCAAGGTGCCAGGCTTGCGGTTTCCAGCCGGACCTGCGAGGGGTGCAAAGCTACACCGGTTTGAACGAAAAGCACGCCAGAGCCGCCCGCCTGCGTCGGCTGGGACAATTCGCATTGAACAATGAACGGCGAGGGCCTGGCATTCTCGGAAGCAATGACGATAGCGACAGAATCGACGCCATGGTGAATCGGACGATCTTCGGGAGGTAAAAAATGATTCCTACAATCGAAGTAAAGGCAGTTTGTCCACAGTGTGGCGTCGCGTTGAATCATTTTGCAAACGTCGATTATTGTCCGAACCATGGACAGCCGGGCCGCCGTCATGAAGGCGCGAGCTGTCCGGCCGGTTGTGATCCGAAACTTTCCGTGCGACTCGCCCACGGCTGGCACTGCAATAATTGTGCCGCTGACTGGCTCGCGTAGCCGCATGAAATGGTCGTGGGTCAGTTTGCGATTACGCGACTATACAGCCAAGTGTAGAGGGATGCCGTTCCCTCCTGGTTCGTGCTAGATTTCTCGGAAAGGGATGAAGACTTTCGAAGGAGTTCTGTAAGTGGCTAACCATGATGAGGTTGGCGTTCCCGAATTCACGCGCCTGATGAGAGACTTTCTCGAGGATCGCCTTGATGCCAGTCAATACACCAAACAATATTTTGCTCTCATGGTGAAGCGGATGACTCTGACCGAAGAGGAGTCACGGGTTCTCCAACGAGCCTACGGTGATGCGGACGACTATGAGCCTAACCCCGCCATAGAACTTCCGAACCTCCTCAGCGAGCATCAATTAAGAGAACGGGTTGCACAGTCTTTGCGCGAACTCGCGGAATTAGGATACAGCATTGAGTCCGAAACGTAGACCTAGACCGATAATGCTTCAAATGTCTTACGACGCTCTCGAATTCAGACATGCAGTACGTCGGAAGTGTGGCGCTACGCGGGGACGACACTGCCGTTCGCTTGCGCAGCTGATCGGCGCCTGATCCGCCATTGGGCGAGTCGGGCTGCGATAGTTGCGGCTCCGAGAAGGACCCATATGGCACCGGCTAGGATGAAAAAAAGGCGCGGGATTTCGCTATCGGGGGAAGTCGGATCAACGAGCGGACCGAGGAAGAGGACCGCTCCCAGCAACGCGAACAGAACAGCTATCGCCGTCTCGACATAGGTTATTCCAGGTCGCGCGACACCTCGAAACGCGGCAATCAGCGCCTCAACTCCGCGTCCGACGAGCCACCACACACCGATTCCGACGAGAGGCCAAGCCAAAGCCCGCCAATACTGAAACGACATACCAACAGGGACCCATTCGTTCTTGTCGTGGCTCACGATTGCGCGTGGCAGTTCCAACCACATCGCCGGAAGATTTAGTAAAGGCGGAGCCCAAAGACGGAGTCTCAAAAATCTTTCTCTGTACTCTCTCTCCTCGATCACAGTGTGAATATTTGAGAGGTCCGGCAATAGGTCCGGGTAAAGCACACGAATGTTGACTTTTGGAGCTTGCGCTGGCTGGTCATGCAAAATATGAGCATGCGTTGATGACCGGACGGAGGAAATGATTTCGCCGCGGAGCGGCCACAAGATAGCGATGCAGAGCACCAGCTGCGCGGCCGGCAGAATCCAGCGGAAAGGAATTGAACGGAATTCACTACTCATGGATGCAAGACAGTCTACTGCTAACTAGGTGGGCAAGTCATCACCCTCTGACGAAATGCCTGGTTAACGCAAATCTCAGAAGTGCGCTCAAAAAAGAGATTGACACAGCCGACGTTGTTAGAGATTTCCGATTATGCGACTCTCCAGGAGTTGGCCCATCGAAAGCCTGGCGTAAAGTTGTTCTTCCGGCAAGTTTCCGAATATTACACGGCAGTGCACATGCGAGAAAACACTTGTGCGGGATTCCCTGTGTACGGATAGGAAGAGAGAAGTGGATGTCCGCGCTCCACTCATCGTTTTGTTATAGGATGCGCACTCGAGGATATATGAGACAACATTTGCCGAAAGTCTTCTATCTGCTGGTGGCCTTGTGTCTGCTTGACAGTCCGCTGAGCGGCTCGAATTCCGAATGGCGTGCAATTGAACTGACATCACGTCCGACGAATATTGTCGAGAATAACGGGACACTGTGGGTTTGCGGGGCCGACGAATTAATAGCAAGCTCTCTAGATGGAGGCAAGACCTGGAATGTTCTGCACTCGGTGAAAGATGGCGGGGTCCTTCTCACCATCGCTTTTGCAAATGACACGCTCGGTTATGCTGCAGGGACTAGTGGCGCGCTGTTACTTACGAACAATGGAGGAAAAACCTGGGACCGCATTAAAGAACCCGCACAAGTGATTTACGCAGCCTCCTTCTCAGACGAAAAGCACGGCTTAATCCATACACCTAGATCCGTTTACACAACTTCGGACGGTGGCACGACTTGGATCCCAGTAAGAATTGATCTTGAAAACGAGGACTTGAAAGGTTTTTCGCACGTGTCAACAGTATTAGCGCTCGATCCGAAGCATATGACAATCGTCTTGAGTGAGGGGAATGCTGCCTATTATCACCAAATCTTCCTCCTCACAAAAGATGGTGGATTGACTTGGAAAGTGCTCGACGTTCCCAGCACCGGCCTGAGTCAACTAACAAAACACGCCGGAGAATATTGGTTTGCAGGCATGGAAGTGATCGAGAAGGACAAGCCTGGTGGGGGCTATGGAGTTCCTTTACTCATGCATTCCCCAGACGGCGAAGAGTGGACACACTTGCCGAGATGGTCGCCAAAAGAGTTTTCGGTCTGCAATTCACAGGGTTGTCTATACTGGGATGGAGCGGGAATAGAACTTCCACCCGAAAATCCCGTACAGTACTTTACGTTCCCTCCCGAAAAGTTGGTAACAGCGAAGTGGGCAGTGGCGAAGGGTAATATTTGCAGTGTCGCAACCAGCGTAAAGTGTGCTGCCGTCTCATCCACACAGACAATGCCTCCTTACACACAAAGCTCCTCTAATATCGCGCCGCCTGTCTTTCCTCCGGCTTTGGACGCTCCCCCGGCTCAGGGTATGCAATGTATCTCCTGCGACGTTGAGCGCGTGATTGTCACAAACGATTATAAAGGCGTAGCTGATATTGATCTGAAACTTCACATTGCTTCGAACGGCCTCGTGGAACAGGCGGAGGTAATGCACGCCACAACACCTGAGATCGGAGAACGCATGGCGGCCACAGCACGCACATGGATTTTTGTTCCTCTTGAAAAGGACGGAATTGTGCACCCAGCAATAACGAGCGTGAAGTTACGCGTGCAGGCCATAAAGAGCAATTAGCAACCGGCATAAGTCTTGGTAAACGCCGAAATCGGAAACTGACCAACTACCCACGAAATTCGCCTATTGCCAACTTTCTTCGTCCCGGTCTCACGCATTTCTTGCCAAGGTCCTTTTTTTCTGATTCAATCTTGCGAAAAGGAGAAACCTGTTTCTCGCCAGGCAGGGCCCGCGACAGTGGCCTTGCAGGGAGAAGTGCGGGTGCTCCGAAACTTCTGGAAGACGAAACCAACCGAACTAGTAGAAGCACCCTCCCCTACGCCTGCCGATCTTGTCGCCGAAGCTCACGCTGAATACCTCGAAGCAAATCGCAAATGGCTCGATGCGTGGACCGCCGTCAACGGCTACCGCAACAAACACCGAACACAACTGGAACCTACACGCGTGGGCGACGCTGTGTATCGGCAACTGGTCATTGATCCGGAACTGACTGCCATTTCCAGCCGCGAGAATCACGCGCGTGTCGAGCGCGATGCGAAGTTGAAAATCTGGTCGGACCTCAAACTCAAACTTTCCACGAATGACGCCGTGCACGTCGCCGGTGAACGGGTGCAATCGTGGCCATAAAAATTGGTGAGCAAACAATTGCGAGCCGCCTGAATGATGCGAAAGATGCCGCGCTCCAAGCGGCTCGCGCCTACTACGGCTGTGTTCGGGCTCTCAACGATTTTCACGAAAGCGCGAAGTTGCTGTTCGAGGATGAGACTCTTCGTCAGCGACGCGCAATGTTAATTCAGCAGCGCGACGATGCGTATCGAGTTCTCAAGGAACGCAATCAAGTTTGGGATTGGATGCGGTCAGAAGCACAGCAGCACAAGTGGGACAATGGCGAGCGAATTAAAGACTGAAAGCCACAGGGGAGGCAGCGTCATGAGTGAATTACCAATCAGCACCCTGAAACAAGTCGTTTTCGGGGACAACATGGACCTGGATAAATTCGGAGATGTGGACGAACTTCCGAACCCATTTGAACAGTTGAAGCACGATGGCGCGGTTCGTGCTGCGCTCGGAAAATCAGACCGGCCCGTCGCCATCAGCACAGATTGGCTCAGCGTCCCAGCCGATGACGTAGACGACGATTCCTTTGAATTACAAAAGTCACCCAGAATTCTCAAAGACGAAGGTCCGCGGACGTTGGCGAAAAAACTCGGCGTCACGCGCACCGAACGGGTCGTCACTGCAAGCGGCGATACATGGCTTCACGCCTACAATTCGGCGAATGAATTGGTAGACGCGCGACTTTTGCGCTGCGCGGCCGAATAACGCAGGCACCAACAATGAGCAGATGCCGCGAGACACTCCGCGCGAGCGCGACACAGCATAACGCCCTCAAGGGTCACTGCAAAACCGGCCATGCGGGGTCACTTCAAAAGCGGCCATGGGAAGGTTCCCGGGACTTAGATGTTGTACTCTTCCGTTCGCTTTTCGGGCAAGTCTAATCTGCCAGATTTCGAGGTAGAGGGCCATTTCCTCCTCGAAGCGCGGAAAAAATCTCGTTTACAGGCCCATGGTTGCATTTTCTCGAGGTCTCCCATAGTTCAGGTCGTGGCTTTCCGGCTATTTTTCCACGCGCTGCTCTATGGTTCCGCCGGTAACTTGGTCCTCCAGCTCCGCGGCCCGCATTTGAGGATATGGCCGTGGTGCAGGAGGCGGTCGAGCATGGCGGTGACCGCCGCGCTGTCGCCGAGCAGCTTGCCCCAGTCTTCCACAGGGCGGTTGGAAGTTACCAACGTGCTGGCGCGTTGGTAACGGCGCATCACGATCTCCAGTAGCTCTTCTGCCGCGGTGGGTCCTAACCTACGCATGCCCAAGTCATCGATGATCAGCAAGGGCATGGTGGCCAGCAGTTCCATGTGCTCTTTGCGTTTTCCGTCCAGGGCGGCTTCGGCGATTTCCTCGAGCAGGACGTGCGCCTCGCGGTAGATCACCCGATAGCCCTGGCCGATGACCGCCTGCCCGATGGCCTGGGCCAGATGGCTTTTGCCGGTGCCGGGTGGACCTAGAAAAAGTGCATCTTCGCGGCGAGCGATGAAGCTGGCCGTGGCCAGATCGAAGACCAGGCTTCGATTCATCTTCTTGTTGAAGTTGAAATCGAAGTTGTCGAGCGTCACCTGCGCATCGCGAAATTGCGCTTGTCTCCGGCGCCGTTCCAGCAGGCGGTCGCCGCGACGAGTCAGTTCATCGGATACCAGACAGGAGAGGAAGTCGAGGGGGGCCATCGGTTCCGCTTGGGCTTGCTGCAGGCGCGTCTCCAGCACCGCCGCGATGCCGCCCAGACGCAGTTGGCGCAAGGCATGATTCAACTCGATCAGATTCATTCTGGCTCCTTGCTTTGGAGATTGATGAAATCGCGATACTCGGTGAGCCCGCGAATCAGGGGATCGATCTGGCGTAAAAACATTTGCGGGTGCGGGCGGCGCTCCAGATAACGACGCACGAAGCGATATTCATGCACACCGACGTCCAGCGCGGTAGCGCAGGCCTCTTCGACCGCGGCCGCCCCGTATTTCTTAATCAGGGAAAGCACTCCCAGGATGCGGCGGATGCCTGTCTCTGCTTGCCGCTGATAGATCAGCTGGCAGAGCTTGCCGATCTGCGCTCCCGCATGTTCGGCACGCCGCAACAGTTGCGTCGTGCTCAGCGGCATTTTCTTGGGGTGATCTTCTTCCTGGATGCGATATCCGCCGCGTTTCTGGCGCAGGTGCTCGCGAAGAAGTTGGTTGGTGTTCGGATGCAGGATGCGCACGTACAGCGCATCCCATTGCACCTTCACCGGCCGCCCGATCCATCCCGGCGGCAAGCTGTAATAGGCGGCTTCGACCTCCACGCAACCGTCCAGATGCACGACGCGTTCTCCGTATTGGTAATAGCGGAAGGGTTCCAGAGGCAAGGGCAGCAAGTGCGGCTTTTCTTCGGCGAACATGACGGCGACCTGGCGCTTGGTCGTGCCATGGATGCGCGTGTCGGCCCAGCGCTGCTCCCAGCGATCCAGATAGGCCTGCGCTTCCTCCAGACTCTCGAAGCGCATTCCTTTGAGCGGCGTTTTCTGCGCGTGGCCGATCCCCGACTCCACTTTCCCCTTGCGATCGGGATCTTGGATCCGGCAAGGCAGTGCCACCACACCGTAGTGCGCCAGGACATCTCGAAACAGTGGATTGACGGTGGGATCGTATAGGTCGGGAACCAGCACTGCTTCTTTCAAGTTGTCCAGGACCACCACTCGGGTGCAACCACCTAAGCGACGAAACGCTTTCTCATGCAGTTCGGCCCAGATGCGCGCACTGGAACGCCACGTCAGCAAGCGCACCGATTTGCGGCTGTAGCCGAGAGTCAGCACGAACAGCCGCGTCCGGCGATACTTGCCACTCTGCGTTTCGCGCACCATCGGACCACTGCCGTAGTCGACCTGCGCTTCTTCTCCCATGGCGGTCAGGATGATGCCCGCCGCTTCTGGAAGCCGGGGGCCCCGAAGCTTGCGCACGAAGCGCTTCACCGCCTGATAGTCGCCTGCAAAACCATGGTCGGACACCAGGTCTTGCCAGATAGCCTTGCCATTGCGTCCACGGGCGAGGTCCTGCTCGATCAACTCCCGGTGCGCTTCACAAACACTTGCCGATGGAGGAGAAGGGTCACTCGGAGCGCCCTGTTTTTCTGAAAAAGAGCCTACAAAGTCGGGGGTCACCATGGCCGGTTTTGCCCCAGAGTCGGGGGTCACCCGTATGGCCGGTTTTGCCGGCGCTCGGCGTCCCCACCCAGGCAGGCACACCACCACCCCGGCTGACTTTAGGTAAGCACTTGCGGTTTCTCTACGGACACCAGTGGCTTGCTCGATGCGCCGTAAAGGCCATCCGAGCTTCCCCAGTGCGATGACTTGTTGCTTCTTTTCTTCGCTCAAGACATTGCTCATGCCGAAGGAGCCTATAAGCGCTCCTCTCGGTGTCAATGTCCCGGGCCTTCCTATGGCCGGTTTTCAGCTGACCCTACATGGCCGGATTTGGGTGACCCCTGAGGGCATAACGCGAAGTCACAGGTTCAGCTTGTAGACTTTCAAGTCCTCGGGCCAGTGCGGTCTGCAGCTTGTCCCGGGTATCTCCGGATACAGTGGTTCTTGACCGCTTTCAACAAGCGGAGAGAACGCGCTCCGATTTGATGCGTACAGACCTACCATGAAGTTCACGCTACCGTCGGAATCAAAGCTCGTGTTGACACCAATAGACCCGTTCTTCGTGCGACTGTGTTGTCCGAGGGTCCCATTGGGCCAGTAGACGCGGAATCCGACGACGCGTTGTTCTTCGTCAAAGACCAACTGGAGTACGCCCTTATAGTGCCCATCGTACGGGATAAGCGCGTCCCTAAAATCACCGAAGGACTTCCTGCAACGTTGCAAACAGTGCTGTGTGGAACGCGAATGTATTCATAATTAGTTCGGATAGCTCGTCCCACTCGACTACTGGTGAGCTGTAGCCCTTCTTCTTGGACTCGTGGAAATCATTCAACAAGCGAAGCTCACCGTGTGACAACGCGTAATCCGAGTGATACACGGCATTTCGGATAACGCTATTGTAAATGGACTCGAACGCGTGAAAGATTCCAGGCAGCTTTGCGCTCTCGGCCAACTCCTTGATGCGATGCAGTTTCTTTCTTGGTGATGGCGGCCTCATGCGCTGGAGCGGGCCAGGGTCTTTTTTGCGGATGGCAGTGTAAAGGTTCCTAAAAGGATCCACATCATATTTCAATCCAAGACGAAGCCGAAGCAAGTTTGCTACGAGCGCATACGGAAAGCCCATCTCAGTAAGATGGCAGTACGACAAAAGGGACAAACGCACACGCGTGCGATTCGGGTCTGGAAACGCTTGGGCTGGAAGGTCGAGCGCGGCTAGATTGCGAAGGTCATCAAGCGTATCTTGCGATTCGTACCAGGGGTCCCAGTCCGGCCCGTGGATTCCTGAGGGGCGAACGAGCACGCAGACAAACTCGAAAAGCGCGTCAGTTTTCATAAAGAGCGAGGAGTCGAACAGCGGATTCAAAATCTCTGCGTAGTATCGAAGGCGCTCTTTGAAAACCGTATTCTCCGGTGATTCGGTCATTTCTGCGATTATAACTCCCCAAATGTACAGAGCCCTCCCGATAGGCCGCGAGGCTGGCCACAATCCGCCGGAACACGACGAGCGGGCGCGTCCCTCAGAAGTGACGCCGGGGTTAGTCGAGCGGTTTCATGTCCAGACGCGCCAAGTCGTGGAGGTAGTCGTCCCATTCCTTCGTAATCACAAAAGCGCGTTCATGCGATACGCCGGCCCCTTCGCACCGTAAAGTGATCTCATATTTTCCAGAACGGACAGGTCCGCATATTCCTGGATTCGCAAAACAAAAATAGAACTGACGTGGTCGCGTATCCGAATGCGCGACTTCATTCACAACGTCGAACCATAGCGTGGGGCTGCCATCAGTACTTGGCGGTAAGTCACGCTCGGCCTCCGGCGGATCGCTGTCCATCACTCGCAAGCGATGGCCGACATGGATGAAGTTGCCGGATGGCTCGCATCGAGACAGCACCAGATGCACGGACGGAACGATGGCTTTGCTAAGACTGCGTATTCCGATGCGGTATCTCCGGTCCTTTATTTCAACCATCGGCAGACCAGGTGTCTCGAACACACCCCTCGTCAAAGTTTGCAAATACGGCCGACTGTCCGTGTCATTTTCTGGCAGGAAGACGATCTCAAATTTGGGTTCGAGTTGACGCTCAAGCTCAATGACGCGTTTCTGCAAAACTGCGATTGCTTGGCCCGCGCTAATAACTAAGGCGACGAATCCCCATGCAAAGTATTGTCGGCGATCCTGCGGGAGTCCTAATCCAATAGGTGCGCCAACGAGCCAGAAACCCTCCCACAACACGCTCAAAATAGCGCCAACTATGCCGAACCATGGGGAGCCAAAGATCCGTTTTGTCATTTGGGATGACGGCGCCGCCACTCCGCACGCGCCTCGCGCAGTTGGTCAACAAAGACTTGGAGTGGTGGCTCTCCGAAATTCGCTTGCGGGGAACACATGCCGGCCAAGGCGCGGCCGTAACGAATCAGTTCCGCGTCAGTCATTTTGCGGAGACGCTCGCGTACCTCTTCGATTTGAAACGGTTGGAATCCCACGGAACTCATGAAGAACAATTTACCATAAACGTTTAGCACGTCCGCAGCGCGAGGGTAGAATCGCACAATGACATGGGTGATCGGAACAGCAACGCCCTTCGGCTATTCGGCTGGAGTATCAGACATTCGGGTGCGATTTAGGAACGGAACTGAATTGGATTGCCTGCAAAAAATTTATCCGCTAGGCCAGTTTGTCGCGGCTGGCTTCGCCGGGTCGGTTCGCATCGGCTTCCATCTGCTTGAGGCTATGAGATCCGTCGTGTACTCACCCGACAAGGAGCAGGCGGTCCTCCCTGATGACGTTGCACAGTGGTTTCAGACTGCGGCTCCCAAAGTGTTTGAGAGGTTCGGTCCGGAAGAGACGGACCTTCGTGCGGAAGTGCTGATGCTCGCCGTGCATCCCACCGAAGACATCGGCCAAATGACAATGGCATTTCCGAAGGCACAGCTCTACAAATTTGCGTCACCCAGGTTCGAAGCAAATGACGCTGGAATAGCACGAGTGATTTCAATAGGCAGTGGCAGTGATATACAGGCTCATCGTGAGTTCATGGACTGGCTCAATCGAGAGCCAATCCACTTAATGCAATCCGAAACGAACACACCGTTGAGCATGGGTTCTGGTCTCGGCACGATGGTCACGCTAATGTTACGCCGCAATCCGGTCGCTGGAATCAGTCAGCACTTCCATGTGTGCACAGTCACGCGGGGCCAAATCTTTCTCGGCAATAATAACCACGAGATTTTGGCGGGGAATGCTCCGCCGCGACGCGTAGAAATGCCAAAGGTTTCTACTTCTTTGACCGAGTTCAGTCAGTTAGCCATAACGCTAAACATTGGAGCGGACGCGGCATCGTGTTGATGCCGACGCGCCACCGGGCACCTAAGTTCGTGGCGTTCCGGCCGCTGTGATGGTGCGGCGGATCGTCGCGGACTGACTCAAGAGCAGGAAGAACAAACCAAAAGCCAAGCTATGAAATTCTTCATGCCAGGCACCGGGTCTCCGGGTGTGTCAGTAGTCTTTCTTTCCGCTCGCAGCTAGCTACCTATAACTAGAAGTTATCTCATAAACACATTGAAGCCGCTGAGTTGTTGAAACTTATGACGAACGGCGTAAACCGAGAGCATGGACCTTACCGACGCCCAGTGGGCGGTTCTCGAACCGTTGTTTCGTCCCAAACGACGAGCCGATGGCCGAGGGCGACCGTGGCAAGATACGCGTGCGGTGCTGAGCGGAGTCTTTTGGGTTCTCCGCACGGGTGCTCCTTGGCACGATCTGCCGTCTCGCTATCCGTCTTATCAGACCTGTCATCGGCGCTTCCAACAATGGCAGCGCAGCGGCCTGCTAACTCGCTTGCTGCAAAAGCTGGCCGAAGATTTACGAGACCGGGGGAAGCTCGATCTGAGCGAATCCTTCATCGACGCCAGCTTCAGCGGGGCGAAAAAAGGGGCTCTAGTGTCGGCCCTACAAAACGCGGCAAAGGCAGCAAAATCATGGCAATCGCAGACGGCCATGGTTTTCCTCTCTCCGTGTACGTGGCCAGCGCTTCGCCTCATGAAACAAAACTCATCGAACCCACGCTCGACCAGCGATTCCTTGCCGACCTCCCGGAACGCATGATCGGTGACCGGGCTTACGACAGTGATCCTTTGGATCAGCGCATCCACCAACGATATGGCGTGCAACTCATCGCGCCTCACAAGTTCGTGCGCGTCGCCGCAGCGACGCAGGATGGGCGTGTCCTGCGCCGCTACCGGCGTCGCTGGAAAGTGGAACGTCTATTCGCCTGGCTTCATAATTTTCGCCGTACCGTCATTCGCTGGGAATATTACCCAGAAAATTTCCTCGGGATGGTTCAACTCGCTTGCGCCATCATCCTCCTGAGACATTTATGAGATGGCTTCTAGAAGTAACCTTCCCGATGTTCCATCCCGGAGAAAAATCCAAGCACTGCGACTTGATTCAGTTTTAGCGTTCCAGGAAAACACGAGGACCTGATTGGGCATTTGGGACGGTCGCAGCCCAAAAGTTATGTGCTACAATATGTAACGCTACACGATGTAGTTTACGATTTAACCTTTGACGAATTTATGCAAGGTTGCATGAATCAAACGTCCTGGTTTCCGTCGCTTACGTTTGTGACCTGCCGATAGCGTATCGGCTAGTCATCGAAATCACCAATGTTTATGCGGCTTTCAGCGTGATGGTGCAAGGTTGGAGCAAGCTAGAAGGGCTTTTGGGGGCTGGGATTGTCTCTCGGCCAAAATTTTTAAACGTTGGATTTCCACGGGATCGAAGTTGCGTGTCGCCTCACCAATCAATAGCGATAGTTCGTTATCATCATCGTAACTTCCGACGTTGATGGTGGTTTTATTCAGGTGAAGATGTAAGCCTGGGGTATTCGGCTGCGCTAAACTGCCATCCAACCTGCCAGTCAACTCCAATACGCGCACGCACGCGCAGATTGCGCTCGTGGCGGCCTTCAAATTCCCGGCAGTCTTCGCAGTCGCCAGAATCTCTTCCGCTTCGCTAGCGAGCTTCCTGACGCGTTGTAGCAGATCGGTGCCGTGTTCTTCATTTTCGCTCGCGCGTGATCGCATGGCCTCGGCGAGAGCCTCTTTGAGGTGAGTGTTTTTGTGTCGGTGGAGAGCGCCGAGGCTGATGCCGAAGGAAGCGACAAGGGCGCGGAGTGGGCGGCCATTGACGATTTGACGATCGATAGCGATGCGTTGGGGATGACTGCAAACTTTGCAGGGCACGGCGAGATGATACATCGTGGATGGAACACGTTCCAGCGCGTTCCAATTTTGTTTCGTGTTTTGGAAGTTGAAGAGGGAAAAGTTGATGATGTGACCCGAGAGTAGGGGCATTAAGTCGTCACGGCCGTCACGGTTGTCACAGTGGTTTTATTTTCAATGGATTAGGCAGGAGACGACTTGAAGAATAGCTGTCACATGGTTGTCACGAGTCTTGTGACAAGTGTGACAAACCGAAAAGCGTTCGTCGCAGCGATTGCAACCCTAAAATGCTTTTGAAAAGGAGAGCTTGCAAGCAGGCTGTGACGATGTGACGGGTGTGACGACGAAAAGCACTACCTCTGGTGTGATGATACGTATTTCTAGTGGTAATCGTCTGTTGCGGCTGGTGTTAAGATGCGAAACGCATGGTTAGGATGATGAGCATGGAGCCGAAGGACGGGAACATTGGCGCGTGGATGGATGAGGAACTGGCAGCGATCGGGAAGCTGTCGGCCAAGGATATTGGCTTCGAGATGGCGCCGGGTTGGTATCAAGTGTTTATGCGGAGCCTGGCTGACAACCGGGATGCGGAGCGATTGAATCGAGACGTGCTGCCGAAGTGCGCGATGCCGTTGCTGGCTGGATTCACGCTGCTGACGGTCAGTACCAATGTCGAAGACGAACTGGTGTCGATGAAGAAGAAGCAAGGGCGGCGATTGAAGTCCAGGCTGCGCGGGCCAGCCCGGAAGTTAGCTGCTACTGAGAAACCAGATGCCGAGCGGATTCTCAAGAATGCGGACAAGGCATTCGACACACGGCGCGAGGGGTTGGCCGACCACTGTTTTGCGGTTCTGATAATACGAGCGTATCTTCAAGCCAAATCCGGGATCGAGCCCACCGCACGGGAACTGGCTTGTTTACTGAAAGCCGGCCTCGCAGCTTCCGGCCGGGCCGCGTTTCAGACCGCGGTCGATGATTATGATCTGTTGCGTAGGAACCTGAAAAATTTCGAGAAACGGCAGCCGCAGCTTGCCAAGGACGCGAAAGAACGAGCGGTTGCTATCATCGAAGTCTCCCACCAAAAGTAAGTACCAGCCAAAAATAGTACGAGTTGCTTTCCGTGCGTTGCAGTTTCGCAACGGGCATCATGCGCTTCTATGAGCGCCATGATCGCCGCGATCCTGATTTCCAGAAAACAAACCGCCATCGTGCTCGGAATTTCGTTGGGGATGGTAGACAAAATTTCCCGCCAAGGACTGCTGGAACCAGTCCGTCTGGGCAAGAAAGTGATGTTTCGCCGCAGCGACGTCGAGATGCTGGCGCTCACGCCATCGCAACGGCGAGCTATGAACCGGGATTGTGTTGGATCCGTGCAGTAGAAGTTTGAGGCGGAGCGCCGTCGAAGCAACTCCGCCCCGAGGAAGTCATGCAGCAGACTCCGAACGTCGTGAGCGTAGTTCATAATCAATCGGCCGTCAATAACCTCCACGTCTTCGAACGTGCCGGCTATCGCATCCGCAACAATCGCGCCGATTGCCCCTCCTGTGAAGGCCACGCCCGATTGACAGTTGCAATTCACGGTGACCTCTTTTTTTGTCACCGGTGTCATCGCGGAGGCAACGTCCGCGAACTTGCTCGAAGCCAAGGCCTACAATTTCCACAACGACGTCTCCGATTAGCGGATTTGCCGAAAAAATGGTTTCGGCAGTGGCTCTCGGAAAAATCCTCCGAGATGGCTCAACGTGAGCGCCGGCTCTATCGGCAAGCATCGTACGCGCACGCCTGTTTGCAGTTTTATCCGCAGCATGAAGGCGCGTGGGAAGTTTTGCGAGAGCTCTACTCCGAACAACGCAGGTTTCAACGATTTTGGGGACTCGCCTCCGATCGCATCGGCCGATTTCAGCTCTACAGGTGGTGGAGACGGGAATGGAGGCGCCGTGCCGAAAGCCGCTAAACCATCGCAGGCCACGTTGATCGTGCAACAGGTCGCGCATGATACGGGTTGCGAGCTGTTCAAAACACCCGATCGAGACTTGTTCGCGTCCGTCACGGTAAATTCCCACAGAGAAACCTACGCCGTCCGATCCACGGCATTCCGAAACTACCTGCGAAGATTATTTCTGCATTTAACTCATAAGGCGCCAGGGGCCTCGGCCATTTCGGACGCGGTCAACATGTGTGAGGCGTTAGCGTCCGATGCTTGCAGCCCGACGCACCCGGTTTTCCTGCGCGTCGGTGAAACCGAAGATGGCGCACTGTGGCTCGACTTGTGCGATGGCGGCTGGCTGGCCGTTCGCATTGACACTTCCGGCTGGCAGGTTATTTCCAACCCGAATATCCGTTTCCGCCGGGCACCTTCTGCGATGCAGTTGCCGATTCCTGAAAGCGGCGGCAGTGTCAGCTTGCTGCGTGAGTTCCTCAACCTGGCGGACGATGACGGTGATGATGACTTTTGCTTAGTCCTATCCTGGCTCTGCGCTGCGCTCAGGCCGCGTGGCCCGTTTCCGATTTTGGCGCTGCACGGCGAGCAAGGATCAGCGAAATCCACTTTGTCGCGGGTGCTTCGCTCCATTCTCGATCCCTACAAGAGTCCCTTGCGAACCTGCCCGCGCGATGAACGCGATCTGCAAATCGCCGCAAGCAACACGCATACGGTGATGCTCGACAACATTTCGAGAATGGAGCAATGGCTAAGCGATGCCCTATGCAGATTGTCAACGGGCGGGGGAATGTCAACCCGGATGCTATACACCGATAGCGAAGAGACGATCTTTGACGCGCAGCGTCCTTGCTTGCTGAACGGTATCGGAGACATCGGAACCCGCGGGGATTTTTTGGATCGTTCGATCGTTCTGTACCTTCCGCGGATTTCTCCGTACAAACGCCAACAGGAAGAGTATTTCTGGGGCCGGTTCCGAGCGGTGCAGCCCAAGATTTTGGGCGCATTGCTCGATGCGATCTCGGGCGCCCTGCGAAATATGGAAGCCGGAGTTACGCTGGCCACAACACCACGCATGGCAGATTTTGCTGAATGGGCAACTGCATGCGAAGAGCCACTGGGATTCGCGCCGGGAACTTTTTTAAGAGCCTACCAGGAAAATCGTGAGGATGCGACGTGCGTGCTCCTGGAGGATAAGGCCGCGCAAGGCATCATAAAGTTTGCAGGAAAGCATAACGGCTGGACAGGCACCGCAACGGAGCTGCTGGAATTACTGACTGCTCCCCTGCCTGTCAACGACAAGACCTATCCGAAATCCGCAATCGCTTTCGCCAACCTCTGCCGGCGTCTGGCCCCGAGCTTGAGAACGTTCGGCGTCGATCTGCAATTCAAGCGTGAGCCTGGAACTGGCCGCCGACTGATCGAAATATCGAATGTAGTTGGAGAAAAATAACAACGAGGGAGGAAATACCAAAATGAAAACGGAACTTTTGCATAGCAGGAAGGTTTGGGTGATTCGCCGCACGCGCGATTTTCGGTATGAGTACTGGCTATCGCCTGGCGATTTTCTTCTGGAAGACGTTGAACACGCAACGGAATATTCGGTGCGTGAAGATGCAGAGCAAGAACGGCGGACACTCCGCGACAATCCCGACGCCAATCTAACCGAATCAGACCGAACTGAGGTTGTTCCCATTCGCGTCACAGTGGAAGAAATCGCGGAGGTACACCATGAGCGAGAAACTCTATCGAGTGGTAGGGCGTGATTCCAACGGCCATCCGATCGTGAAAGGTGGCCGGCGCGTGTACGTGCATACCGGGCAGGCCGCGGATGGGACGCACTCCTGGAGATGGTATCGGAAGCACCATGGGCGGATGTTGCTAACCACCGAAGGCATCCGCCTTCCCGGCGAAACCTACGAAATGATGAAACGACTAGCAGACCGGATGGCAGAAGCCGCCGAGCAGAAGCCGGTATGGTCAACGGAGGTGCAGCTATGAGCATGACGCTTGAGCAATATCGTGAACTGATCACGATTGAACGGTGCCCGTGCTGGTGCCAACGGAAGCTCGCACGGGAACTATCTCATTACGATCACGACGGCGGTTGGCCCGCTGTCGGATTTGAAAAACCCCAATGGTTGTACTTGACGTGCAATCGCGGCCACGAGTGGGCGTTTTGGAAACTGGAAAACGCCAGTATTGCGGACCAACTGCGCCGGCTGGAGCGTGACATCGAAGAAGAAGAGGTGCAACCGTGACCACTACACTTTTGCCTGTCACGAAATGGAAGCCAAAGGAAAAGCTACTTATTACTACAGGTAGTAAGGTGACTTTCGAAGACGCCGAACTGATTGCCGATCGCGCTTTCGGCGCACTTGGCCGGCAGACGATCAAGCTCTGGCAGTATTACAACCTGGAATATTTCAACGGTGTACTCGAACCAACGCCGGTGCTGTACGTCCCGACTTCACCCTGGGGCGCCTGGGTTGGTTGTTTCATCCGCGATCGCAATGTTTACCTGATGTATCCCGGCAAAAAACGCTCGTGGGGCTTCGTGCGTGGCGTGTTGCTGCACGAGATGGTCCACCAGTTTCTTGAGCAGTCCGGAAAGTGCACAGCGCACGACGGTGAACCATGGCGCCGGGAAATCATGCGCCTGTCGCAAGTCTTCGGCAAAAACATCTGGGCCGGCAAATATACGGTTCGCAAAGTCCGCGGAAAATCGCAACGCGTCAACCTGCCGAATCCGGACGAAGACTCAAAGGCACAAGAACTCACCCAGGGGCAGATTGCCCGTTGGCCGGATTCCATCGGCGTCGAACCACCGGACCACTTACAGTTATAAGTAGAATGGCGATCACCACCAAACCCGAAACCACGCCGATGATTCTCGCCGAAGATATTTTGACGCCGCGAGAATTATCGAAGCGTCTAAAGCTCCCCGTCAGTTGGATCTATGAAAAATCGCGGAAGGGCGGGAACCACGGCAAACCATTGCCAACGCTGCGCTGCGGCCGGTATTTGCGTTTTTCCTGGCCAGATATTGTCGCCTGGCTACGTCAGAACCAAACCCCTTGACAATCGTATATAGGTCTATATACTTATTTCAGGAGGTGTACCCGATGCGTATACAAAAAGGCTACGTCTTCCACAAAGGCACAGCCTGGTTTTTAAGATATTTCGATGATGTTCTGATGAACGGAACCGTGCAGCGCCGGCAAGTCTGCAAGAAGCTGGATGTCTCATACGGTGGCGAGTTCAAAACCAAAAAGTCCGTCGCCCCGTTCGTCCAGAAGATTCTCGCACCCCTCAATGCCGGCACGCTCAATCCACAATCCACCATGACCGTCGCCGCTTTTGTCGATACGGTCTACATTCCCCAGCACATCGAAAAAACATTGCGGCCGGCATCGCGGAAGCAAGCCCGCGATACCTGGCGCAATCACCTGAAACCACGCGTGGACTCTCTGACACTTCGCACGTTCCGTACCGTACATGGTGAAAAAATACTCGCGCAGATTGCCGAGCAAGCCAAGTTGGGCCGCTCCTCGCTGCGTCACTGCAAAGCCTTTTTGTCCGGCTGCTTCAAGCAAGCCAAGCGGCTGGGCATTCTCGATGGTGTCAATCCGATGCAGGATGTTTCGATTCCTCGCGTTCCGGAAGCGGAACAGGACACACACGCTTATTCCTTTGCGGAAGTAAAAACCCACCTTGCCCGAGTTCCCGAACCGGCTCGCACCGTGGTTTACACGGCCGCATTCGCCGGGCTCACGAAATCGGAATTGCGCGGGTTGCTCTGTGACAGCCTCAACGAAGATGCGAATCAACTGAGCATCACGCGATCCGTTTGGAATGGTTTCGTCGGCGATCCCAAGACGCGGGCCAGGAAGGCACCTGTTCCCGTCCTCAAGCCGCTGGCGGACGCCCTAAAGAAGCACCTGCTTCGCATGGGGAAGTTGGCTCAGCCCGGGACGCCCCTGTTCCAGGGCGGAACCGGCCGGCCTTTGAACCTGGACAATCTGGCGCGTCGCGCGATAAAGCCGGCAATCGAACGATGCACGCAGTGTCAGCGACCGGAAGCGGTTCATCCGAAAATTGGACACGCGTTCGAACTGGACGAGGCCTGCGCGTGGCACGGCTGGCACGCGTATCGCCGTGGACTCGCAACGAATCTCCATGCGCTCGGCGTGCCCGACAAGACCGTGCAAGCAATTCTGCGGCATTCCAACGTCAAGACAACGCAGAATATCTATATCAAGACCATCGACGAAAACCGCGTCAATGCGCTGGATTTGCTCGACGCGAAAATCGCAACTTGCAACGAGCTTGCACCAAACGCGACTAGCCTGGTCAACTGAAACATGCTAACCCACTGGAAGGGAACGAGATACTGGAGCCGAGGCCCGGACTTGAACCGGGGGACCTGCCGATTATGAATCGGCCAGGATTTTTAGATTCTGTGGGACTTAGCTGGCATTGGTGCCTAAAGTGGTGCCCAGTTTAAGAAGTGGAGCCGAGTCCCGGACTCGAACCGGGGACCTGTCGATTACGAATCGACTGCTCTACCAACTGAGCTAACTCGGCCTTTTTAGAAGCTCACCAATCTGCAGCAACGCGTCCCGCGATTCCTTTTCAGGAGGTAAGACATAATACGCCATCGTCGTAGAAACGTCACTGCGTCTGAGTATTGCCTGAATGATTTTAGGCTGCGTGCCACAGGCGTAGAGATTGGTTGCAAGACTCCTACGAAAAGCGTGCCATCCCTTCCACTGTAGCCCCTCCGCTTTCAAAGCAGGCGCGATTACACGACGCGCCACATTTGCCAAGTTTAGGGAAATAGCCTGGTGCTCACCAGGAAACATGTACATCCACTTCTGTCCACCGTAGCGCGCCCAGTGTTCTTGAAGAATATCGTGCAGTATTGGGATCACCGGCACAGAGGTGGCGCTCGATTCAGTTTTCGCCCCAACTATGTGCGTTCTCCAAAGTGTGCGGTTTACGGTCAACTTTGTCCCATCGTAGTCGCTCCAGTGCAGCCCACGCAATTCCGCCAAGCGTAGTCCCGCAAAGGCAGCAACAGAAATGGCGGCAAACGCCTTCATATCTTTCTTTGCCACAGCTGCGGATATTTTCGCTATCTCCTCTTAGCGTGTATGTCGGTCCTTTGAACTTATTAGGACTCCCCGGCGCGCTTGCCTCCCGCACTGGATTGTGGCCGTCTAGGAAACCCTCTTGCAGCGCATGTTTGAAAACACCTGACAAAAAGGATTTCACACGAAGGCGCGTGGTGTGGCCAATTTCCGGTATCTCACGCAGGATCCGCTGGGCGTGGACAGTCCTGAAATCACACAGGCGTAATTCTCCCAGGCGCTCTTTGATGTGTTTGCGGTAGATGTCGTTTTTGTAACCTTTGAGGGTAGACGCGCGGAGAGTTTTGGCGACGTGGGGGAGATAATGATGTTCGATGAAATCCGAGTTGAATACACCGCCGAACTCGTTGGGGCCCGCCCTGATGGCCCTGATGGCAAATTCGTTGTTGTCCAAGGGCAGGAGAAGCGTATGATGCGCGAGACATAGGTCCAAATCGGAAATCCTGGCTGAAACCCGCAACCTGGAAAACGGATTCGCCCAAGAGGAGGGAAAATGTTTGGATTCAAACTGGCGGCTGCCGTAGTGATTACTGCTTGCCTAATGTTCCCGGGTATTGCCAGCGCCCAATGCACACGTTGCTGTGGTGCTGAGGGCTTTTTTACATCTGTAAGCGTAACTCCGACCACTGCAGAGGAAGGCCAGCCGGTCTCAGTTACGATCGGGGTATCGAGCTGCTATTCGACCGTAAAGACGTTCACTGCGAATGTGGATATCACACCCACCGTTTCCGCGTGCGAAAAGTTTGCTGAGGCATTCACTGTGAGCGGCAAAGTTTTCCCGCACCAACATCGCATCTTCACTTACACACTTCCCGCTCCTAACTGCGACTCCACTTACGACGTAATCATGAATGGCGCTGTCAGGGCAACCCTAACCGTAGAGTGACGCTGAGCGGCAATTTTGAGCACGTTTTCAGAACGAACGCACTCGCTCGTCGAAAAAGGTATTTCAATGATATTCGTTCGCCGGGGCTGGACTGACGAGCCGGATATCGTAACCGAGTCATTTTATCCGAGTTAGCTCCTTTCCGCCGCCCACCAAAAAAATTTCCCACCTTGAAAAAGGGCGTTCAAGTTTCTGCAAAACCTCGCGCACGTTGCCCGATGCCAATCGCTTAAAGTTAGGTGCCTCTGCCTGTCCTGCTTTCACACGCCATATGCGGGGTTAATCCGAAAGGTATGCAAGTGTGGCAACGAGTTCATGGGTCCAGTCACTCAGACGCGCTGTGAAGAATGCCTTGCGAAGAAAGCAAAACGGAAATGAAGGTAGTGATTGGAAAGCTGGCGGATTCGACTTGATATTATGTGATTCCGGCACACAGTCTGGTCCACGTTTGCTAGCTCGTTAAGCACAAAGCCTGCATGCCTCGCGAACGTCGTTTACAATCCAAGCACCGCCGCCGCAATTTCTTCGCTCATTTTCTCCGCCCAAACCCATCATTAGTAACAGTCGAAAGTCGAAAGCGCGGGGCGCAAGCGGCGCGAATAACACTTCGGTCCAGGCACAAGGAGCAGCGATGATTTCTCCATTCGCCAGGCTGGTGGACTATGCCGTTGGATTTCACTTCCGCACGGATTCCAGCGGACGCGCGGTGTTTCTGCCGCTCATTACCAAAGGCCAGGGCTATTTTGTAGACTCGACGACCGAGGAAGAGAAGCTTCGCGCGCTTGTCGGGATGTACCGCGGAGCGAACTTAATTCTTACCGTTCTGTGCTACTTCGCCATCATGGCTCCCACTTCGATCGGTTATAACTTGTATGCTGGCGCGATTCCCCTGCGCACCAAAGTGATGACCGCCGTGGGCTCCGGTTTGTTTTGGACGCTGTGCTTCGGTGCCTCAGTGTGGATTCTGTGGGGCCTGTACAAGAGAGCGGTTGCGAAATTCACGTACGCGATGAAGGAAGTCGGCCTCGGTGATATGGCTCGACTCAGCAAACCGCCCCAACGCGCCCGCACAGCTTTGTTGTTCGTTTTCGCCGGTTGTATCATCGTCGGTATCGCCCTATTCATTGCTGTGCAATATACTCACCGCTAGGACAGTCGCTGGTATGGCCAGGTCTTCCACGTCGCTTGGCTGATGCTCACAGGTGTTATTGACTTAACCGGGCATTTGAACTGTGACTTTGGCCTTTACGTCAACGCTTTGAAGGTCGAGTTCGACCCGGAGTCGTCTAGCGAAAACGCCGCCTTCAACTCGCACTATCTATACTTGATCGGAAGATTCGATGCGAAGGACAAGGGGCCCCGGTCAGCCTTCGGCGGTTCGATCAAGGACGCGAAAGTTATCGCACTCTGGTCGGCTCCGAAGACACCGCCTACCGAGTAATCTTGTCCTGGTTGACCGCACCGCCCTAACCCCGTCGATTTTTGTCCTGACGCTGGTGTTGCAAAGGGAATTGCGGGATTCGAAGGCGAAAAGATCCTCGGAAACCTTGCTAGGACTTTGCCTTTTGTTTCTTACCGCGACTGCTTTTATTCTCTGCCCACTGCGTCGTTGCTCTTTTCCTGCCGTCAAGCTGCAGCTGTTTCTGATTGGCATCAGCCCCATGATATTTGTGCGTTGGAGGAACTGAACCTTGCGGTCGGGACTCGTCCTGTATTTTCCCTTGCGAGGTCAGAGTCAGCGGTCGAAAATTAAGCGGGTCTCTGAGGTTTTGTAATTCCCGGTAATAATAGAGTGCCGTGGGCCGTTTTCCCTTGAGCCTCAGCTTCTTTAGAAACTCGATTTCTTCCTCGGTCGCGTCCCGGCTCAGGGAAGTGTCACGAAGAAATTCTTTCAGCCCACCCTCTTCCTCAGCTTGGCCAGGCTCCCTTTGGACAAACTCGAATTTCATGGGGTCCCGTGTGGCCAGTCTCCCGTTTAACACAATTTCCATATCAAATGTCGCAAGATCAAAGTCCCAGGATTCGATCAGCGGATCCAGGAAGGTAACGCAGTTCTCAACTGACAGGTTTAAGGCATCCGTGTCTAAGAACTCGAGTATGCTGACTCGAATTTCTTCATAACTTCGGCCGGTGAGCCGAGCCACTTGGCGGACCCACTTTTCACTTTCCAGCTCTTCTTTGGCGACCCTCTTGCCAACGTCCAACAGCTTTTGTATGACGATGCGTTCGACTTCACCCAAGGGCTGCTTCTCAAAAATAACGCGAAATTGTTTTTCTTTGTCGGGAGCGCACTTACGGAGAACCAACTCTCGAACTTCCCTAAATAAGGGCGGGGGCGCATCCCCCAAGGTTCTCTTCAATTCCTCCTTGCGTTCGTGGTCGGCGAGTTTTGAAAGCTCACCGCCCGGGAGTTTCAAGAATTTCCCCATTTTCTCGTAAATGTCTGTTCGGCCAGCCGCGGGGGGCAACTTCTTCCGGGTCAGCAGCTGGGAAATGTAAGACTCCGTAACCCCAGCGGCAGCCGCCAGATCCCTCTGCTCAAACCCCAATTCTTCGAGCCGCTTTTTGATTACCAGACAAACGTCCACGAGGTGCCTCGCTCGCTTAACTTCGGATATAAAACCAAATAATAGTCCCCGATTCTCCTTGACACGTCAAGTTAATTAACCTACCGTAGTTAATTGACCGAGGGATTCATCAGATAATCTAAACTACAAATAGTTATCTAGAATCGCCCCTTGGCCATGACAACCAAGGAGGTTGACATGTTTGCACGCAGAGTTTCGATGCATTTGAAGCCCCATAGCGTTGCGGAATTCACCCAGAGAATCGAAAAGGACATTCTTCCCCTGCTTCGAAAACAGACCGGGTTCAAGGACGAAATCACGTTTATCGGCTCGGACGAAACGAAAGCTTCCGGAATCAGTCTGTGGGACAACAAAGAGCACGCCGAAGCCTACAACCGCGGAACTTATCCAGAAGTGACGAAGATCCTGGCGAGAGTCGTTGAGGGAACTCCTCAAGTTGAAACCTATGAGGTTTCCAACTCGACCTTCCACAAGATCGCCGCCGCCGCAGGAGCCTAGGACCGACATTTCTCTTGGTTCAGTGAGGGACGGGTTCAGTCCGCCCCTCACTCTTCTACTAAAGGGAGAGCCAGAAAGCACAGCAGATTTCCAACTCTGTGCTGACGGCCAAAGAGGTTGCCATGTTAGGACGCAGAAAACCATCGGGAGAAGAAATCGCTCGCCGAGCTTATGAGCTGTACCTACAACGCACTGATGAACGGGGAAAAGATGTTGAGGACTGGATTCGGGCGGAAAAAGAATTGAGCGGCGAACCTATCGCGGAACAGGTGGAAACGAAGGGCCGACAGATTTTAACATTAGTTAACTGACGGCCCGCGTGCGAGTAATCACCACGCGCCACACAACAGGCCCCTACAGCTCGACGGGAGCAGTCGAGAACGGAAAGATCTTTCGTTCGGAGGGGGCGGGTTGGACTGCGCTTCTCCCGAGTGTGGGGCTCGATAGAGAAACGAGGTTACCAAATGATTAGGAAAATGATGCAGTGGGTTCCCATCACGGCATTGCTCTTGGCGGTGGCGTGGCGCCCCTCCGCAAATTACCAAATACTGCTGCATTTTGTAGTTTGTGCGGGTGCCAGCATGGTGATTCTGGCTTTGGTGTTCATCAGGCAGAATCGAGTCAGTACGCCGCCAACTAGCGAGTCACTTCAGGCTGTGAGCGTGCAGTCCAGAGCGGCACCGTAAACACAAACGAGACGCCAATGTCTAACACAAGCAACACGGGAACAATACTGATTGAGGAAAACGCCTTTACGCCGGAATCCTTAGGATTCGAAAGCGAGCCTTGGACCCGTTTTTACATGGCTGGTGAAGTCATTCAAGCATCGCGGAAGGCATCTGGAAAACCAAGCCATTACGCGAGCGAAGGAAACACGGCTCATTCGGACGAAATGATTGATCACTACAATCACCCGCGTAACGCCGGCAGTCAGCCGAAGGATGACTCGAATGGGGGTATCAGCCTGGTCGGCCCTCGAGTCGATGTGATAGAGGTCCAGACAAGCATCAATTCGCAGACACAGGTCATCGAGGAAGGAGAGTGCAAGACGGTCGGCTGCGGCCCGGCAACTGCTAGCTCTTCCCTTCCCACCGAACTGGTCAACGGCAAGACCTCGAGGAGACACTGGCCATCAAGAACACGGATATCGTCCCCGAGTTCAGCCTTCCCCCGTGCGCTCCTGTCCGATGCCGCGGGTGCGGTTGTTGCGACGTTCGCTTGCACGAAAACAATGGATCACCATAGGCGGCAAAGAGAACCCAAATGGCAGAGACAATCCAAACGGGGACGGTCCTGATAAAGGAGGGCGCACTCTTGCCGGAAGCCCTGCGGTTTGAAAGTGAGTCCTGTGTGCCGGGTTGGAGATTAGTCAAAGGGCTCGATGGGCACGCATTGGATCGAGAGATCCACGAAGCAGGGTGGACCTTTTTCTCCCTGGCTAACGAAATCAAGGCAACTGTCTTCGGTATTGACGGAGAAAAGATGGCACGCAGGGCAATCGAGCGAATCCTTGACGATCCCAGGTCGGGGCAATTCAATGCCTTGGAAATCACCCGAGTTACCTCGCTGGACTCGGAACGTTTCCCGGTAGTTCGCTATGTGAGTGTCTCCGCTCACTCACGGCATATCCAGGAGAGCTAGATTCTCTTCTTTGCCAAGGACCCTAGCTTGACTGCCGCCTACACCAAAGCACGGGGCTTGCAAACAGCAAAGCGCTGCTGCAGGGAACAATGATACAAGCCGACGTGGCACCGATCTTGAATCGTTGATGGATTGAAGGGCATACTCAAATGAAAATGATGCGCAACACAGTCGTTGCTCTTTCCCTGATCCTGCTTTCAGCTCCCATGATTTCCAGTCAGGATCTTTCGAAGTATCGAACATTCTCGCTCGGAACGAGTTTAGCCGAACTGTCGAAGCAGGTCGGTCCATACTCGCACTATACGACTCTAATTCACCAGCGCCCAGCAGCCATTCAAGAGTTGACGTTCTGGACGCTGAACTCTTCTCGCCCTCGAGTCGGAGTGTATCCGGTTTCGCAGATTTTGTTCAGTTTCTACAATGGCGAGCTCTACAAAATCGTGGTGACTTACGATCGGGACGACACAGAAGGCCTGACTGACGATGACATGGTACAAGCCGTCTCCGCTCGCTACGGAGCCGCAACGAGCCTATATCCCGAGAGCAACTTCTTCCCAACGAATCACCTCGACGCCTCAACGGACATCCCTTTCTCCTTAACAAGTGTTCCCTATCGCTCGGCAGACCGGGTAATTGCTCGATGGGAAGATTCTCAGAACACGGTAAGCCTTCTTCGTTCCAGCAACCTGAATTCTTTCCGGCTCGCGCTATCTTCAAAACGACTGGATGTACAGGCGGAAGCTGCCATCTTCGAATTTGAGATGTTCGAGAAGCGCGAGGCTCCGCAAGTGGAAATCGGGCGCCCGCAAAAAGAAGCCCACGAACTGGAAGTGGCGCGACAACTAAACCAAAAGACTTTTCGCCCCTAATGCCGATCTGGGTCATATAGCGCAGCAGAAAAACGTGAAGAGTTTTCGCCCTTAGTCTCGGCCCAGGCGATCACAATCTTACTTGGAGTCCTTAGAGTGAATTAAATGGAGGGTAAAGAAATGCCAGTGAATGTGACTCCTCTACACGACCGCGTCCTGGTGAGGCGCTTGGAAGAGAAAGAAACCGCGAAGGGCGGCATCATTATCCCGGACACGGCTAAAGAGAAACCTCACGAGGGGGAAGTGAAGGCTGTCGGAGCCGGTAAGATCGAAAAAGGCAAACGGGTCCCCCTTGACGTACAGGTAGGTGACCGGATTTTGTTCGGCAAATACACCGGCAATGACATCCTGGTTGATGACCACGAGTATCTGATCCTCCGCGAGGAGGAAATCCTGGCGAAGGTTAGCGGAATGGCCAAAGCGGCATCCAGCAAGAAATAGTTTCGCTGATCCAAACGGTTTTGGACCGGCCACCAATACCCATTCACCCAGGAGGGTGAAATCTAATGGCAAAACAAATTGTTACTGGTGAGAATTCGCGTCAGGCGATTCTGCGCGGCGTCAACATACTCGCGGACGCCGTGAAGATCACGCTGGGCCCTAAAGGGCGCAACGCGGTGATTGAGAAAAAGTTCGGCGCGCCGATCATCACTAAGGACGGCGTGACGGTAGCGAAGGAGATCGAACTGCAGGACCCGCTCGAGAACATGGGCGCGCTGATGGTTCGCGAGATCGCTTCGAAGACCTCGGATGTTGCCGGCGACGGCACAACCACCGCGACCGTGCTAGCCCAGGCCATCTTCCGCGAAGGCGTGCGGACAGTTGCCGCAGGTGCCAGCCCAACGGCGCTCAAGCGCGGTATTGACAGGGCCGTGGAAGTCGCCGTGGAAGAGATCAAGAAGCTCTCCCGCGACGTGAAGGGCGACATGATTGCGCAGGTGGGGACGATCAGCGCCAACACCGACAAGCAGGTCGGCAGCATCATTGCCGAGGCGATGAAAAAAGTCGGTCAAGACGGCGTCATCACCGTTGAGGAATCGAAGACGATGGAGACGACGCTGGAAGTGGTCGAAGGAATGCAGTTTGACCGTGGCTATCTTTCGCCCTACTTCGTCACCGACCCCGAGCGGATGGAGTGTTTGTTGGAAGACGTTTACATCTTGATCCACGAAAAGAAAATCAGCTCGATGAAGGACCTGCTTCCGCTGCTCGAGCAGACCGCCAAGATGGGCAAGCCTCTCTTGATCGTCGCCGAGGACGTTGAGAGCGAAGCGCTCGCAACTCTCGTCGTGAACAAGCTCCGCGGCACTTTGCAGTGCGCTGCGGTAAAGGCTCCCGGCTTCGGTGATCGCCGCAAGGCCATGCTCGAAGACATCGCGATCCTCACGGGCGGTAAGGCCATCACGGAAGATCTCGGCATCAAGCTCGAGAACGTAAAGCTTGAAGACCTCGGCCGCGCAAAGAAAGTCACCATCGACAAGGACAACACAACGATCATTGCAGGCGCCGGCAAAACAAGCGAGATCGAAGGCCGCATCAAGCAGCTTCGCGCGCAGATCGACGACTCTAGTTCGGACTATGAGAAGGAGAAGCTTCAGGAGCGCCTGGCGAAACTCGTTGGTGGGGTGGCCGTGATTAAAGTCGGCGCCGCGACCGAGACGGAGCTAAAAGAGAAAAAGGCTCGCGTCGAGGACGCCATGCACGCAACCCGCGCCGCGGTCGAGGAAGGCATCGTTCCTGGCGGTGGCATCGCCCTTCTGCGCTGCCTACCGGCCTTGGAAAAGCTCAGGCTCCACGACGATGAAGCGATCGGCGTGAACATTGTAAGGCGCGCGCTGGAGGAACCAACGCGCCAGATTGCCCAGAACGCGGGCCACGAAGGTGCTGTGGTTGTCGGTCGCATCCGCGACTCAAAGGATGAGAACTTAGGGTTCAACGCCGAGTCAGGGGAATACACCGACTTGGTTAAGGCCGGCGTGATCGATCCTGCCAAGGTTACCCGCTTGGCTTTGCAGAACGCTGCATCGATCGCCGCGCTGATGCTGACCACCGAAGTCTTAGTCGCCGATATCAAGCAGGGGGAAGAAATGAAGGCCGCGGCAGGAGCGGGCCATGGCGGCAGCATGGGCGGAATGTACTGAGCTTTCCCTGCGCCACGCTACGGACCTTGGTCGCGGCGCTGACACTACCGCGCGATAGCTAGCTAATTGTGTTAGCGTTCGTGGCCTTCCTCAGGCCTGTCGCAGCAGGCCACCCACCGATGGCAATGGCATATAACATTTTCAGAAAGACTCCGGATACTCCACTTGTGTGGGTAACAGCTGCCGAAAACATCGATGGAGCCAAGAAGGGGCTGAATCAGCTTGACCTCAAGAGAGCTAGGGGGCTATCTCCGAGGAGCGAGATGCTTTAACTCCCCCTTGGAGTTCACTCTAGCCTTTCTTCTGAGGCAAGAACTGGTCCAATCAGTAAACGCTTGGTGAGATGCATAACGTTCTGTTTTGAACAGCTTCCTGTGACCTGTTTCAATATGGTGTCATTGGCGGTTTCTGAACCGGTTTACTCTCAATGCCTTCGACCTCACAAGAACATACCGACCTCCCCTTGGTCTTGAACGGACCAGCCAGTAGAAGTCTCCCCTTAGGCATCCTGTTTGTTCATAGTGATGCGGGGGATGTAGAGCGTTGCATGGAGGAGTTCCGAAGGGCGCATTTCAAGGTCAGCGCAGACGTAGTTCTAACTCCGGAGCAGTTTGCTGAACGTCTACGTCTGACGTCAAAATACTATGACGTAGTGATAGCTGAATATCCTGGATCGAACTGGCACGGACCGCAGGCGCTGGAAGCCTTGCGTCTAAGGAACAGGCGGATTCCCTACATCTTCCTCACCGACACAACGCAACCTGAAATCGTGGCGGAACTTATTACAGAAGGCGCTGCCGATTGCGTTGGAATGGATCATCTTACCCACCTTCCTGTAGCCATTCGTCGAGCCCTCAATGATAACCATCTGCGCGAAGAGCACGATCAAACGGAAAAGAAGCTGCGCCATTCAGAGGCGCGCTACCGCGCTCTTGTAGGAAACCTGGCCTATGGAATCTGTCGCTGCAACATCAAAGGCAAGTTCCTGGATGTCAATCAGGCATTGGTGACCATGCTCGGTTATTCCTCCGCCGACGAGCTGCTGGCAGTGAACCTTGCATCTGACATCCTTTGTGATCGCTCCAAACGAGCGCAATTACTAGGCCACTCCGCCGAACAGGACAGCGCCGATCCACTGGAAATCGAATGGAAGCGAAAGAATGGCACGACGTTCAAGGGTCGTATCAGCGGACGGAAGGTCAGCAATAAGAGCGAGAACAACAGCTACGAGATCATCGTCGAGGACGTCACTCAACAGCGCAAGCTCGAAGATCACTTGCGTCAACAAGCAGCCACGGATTCTCTGACCGGACTGGCCAACTACCGCCGTCTGGTGGAAACCGTTGACCTTGAGATTAGTCGCACCGAACGCACCGCTCGCGAGTTCGCTTTGCTATTTCTCGATTTGGACGGGTTGAAGCAGATCAACGATCGTTTCGGTCACTTGGTTGGCAGTCAGGCGCTCTGCCGACTAGCCGATGTTTTGTGCATCTGTAGCCGGAAGATTGACACCCCGGCGCGTTTCGGCGGAGATGAATTTGCACTGGTGCTGCCCGAAACAGGGAAAACGCAAGCCGATTTAGTTGCCCTGCGGATTTGCGACACTCTTGCAAATGATGGCGGCAAACCGAGGCTGTCGGTCAGCATCGGCGTTGCTACTTATCCCAAGGATGGCGAAAAAGTAGATTTGCTCTTCGGCGCGGCAGACGCTGCATTGTACGCGACAAAGGCGAGAACACGCGGCCTGGAGCCAAATACTCACCGTAAGACTGCCGAGTTCCGCCTTAAAGCGGCAGGCCGGTAGCAGGATGGGCTCGGTGAACCAATGAAGCACGAACCCAACCTAATTAGTATCCATCGCACCTCAGTTTTCCAGTTGGACCCATCGTTGACCGGCGAAGAAGCAATCGTACTGCGGGCTCTCGTCGCTGGCGAAACCGACAGACACGTGTGCAACGACCTGCGTATGAGCCCGGCGACATTTCTTCGCATGATGCGCGGCATGCGGGGTAAGATCGGCACGATGGATAATGTTTCTCTCATCGAGTGGGCGAACCGGCATGTTAAGGGCGTCGACCAAAGAATCGACCGGCCAGAAAGATCGGCGCGCCCAGCGTGAGTCAGAGTGATTGTCGAAAAACGAAGTCCGCTGGCCGGGACAAGGTGCTGCTTGCGGGAAAATAAGTAAGGAAGATGGCTAACCCGCAAGACCTACCGCAACTGATTGAAGACCTCCGAAAACACACGCCGAAGCAGCTCGCCGAGCTGCGTCTTCTGCTCAATGCTGGTTTGTCGGACCGACCGGACTCCCGCCGCCCCGGTTTCTTTGAACTCGATGGCGCGGCCAACGTCTACTACATACTTCGGTATCCCTTCGGCCACAAAGTTCTGCTCGTGGCCGCTTGGGACCGTTAGAGCGAGCCTGACGTCGAATTCGTGGCCTGCACAACCCGTCTTGCAGACAGGCCGGGAAGTTCTAATTCGGATTACTGTTGAGAAATCCACTTCGCACCAGTAATTCGGGAACGCCCCGGTTTCCAATTGATGTCATAACGACGCCGGCCTCGCGTGCGCTTGGGCTGGAAGAAACGCGAAGCGCGCACGTGCAAGGAGGAGCGTACTGCACGCTGCAAGCGATATTCACCGCGAGATGGGATACATCAGCCAGGCCACACTTACGCTGATCACCACGAACAACGCGAATGACCACAGAGTGTACTTGATCCAGTTCGATGCCGTTCGCTGCGTCAGGCACGCTAGCGCCATGGAAACCAACAAAGCGAACAACAGCATGATGCCGAAGTGGCTGAGATTTAATAGAGCAATAATGAAGAAAGCCGCGAACACTCAGTTCCTCCGCCCGGATGCGATCTCTAGCACGTCAAAGATCGCGAGCACGTTCACTACTCCGGCTGCGGCGATAAACCTCGTGCCGTAGTCCCCCGCAGCGCGAGATACATCCGGACCAGCTGCTTCAAAGACGCGAGCGAGATAGTAGAAGACTCCTGAAGCGGCATCGGCGAGAAATCCCAGCGTACCGAAAGGGTCGCCAGAATGCGGAGGAAATACGTTTCCACGCAAGAGATAGCCCGTAATCGCCAGCCCTCCGACCGAAACGAAAAATCCAAGAGCTCGCCCCCAGCGGCCTAGAAGCAAATGTCCTAAGCCCGGCACGAGCCATGCGACGATCGCCACAAATGGGGCGAGCGCGCTGCCTTTCCTGGGTGCGGCCGGCGTGGGTGGGGGGCTTGGGGGATTCTCGAGAGGCGCTTCGTTGACGGGTACTTCGTTCACGGTCACCTAAGCCAGCAGCGGAAGAATTTCTTCCTGGATGGCGCCGGTAACGCGCGCTTCGTTCTCGCCGACATACATATTCACTTCGCTGCGAATTCCGAACTCGGGCATGTAGATTCCCGGCTCGATCGAAAAGCAAGTGTGCGGCACAATCTTGCGATCGTCGCGCGTTTCCAAGCCGTCCATGTTCGCGCCGTTGCCGTGAACTTCCTGGCCGATGCTGTGCCCCGTGCGATGGACGAAGTATTTTCCGTAACCGGCTTTGCGGATTGTCTCGCGCGTGACGCGGTCCACTTCCCAGCCGCGAATGGCGCGCTTCTTCGCGATGGATGTCTTGACGAATTCAATTGCTGCGTTACGCCCGCTCTTCACGATGCGAAAAATTTTGGCATAGGAATCCGGAACGCGCTCGCCGAGATAGCCCACCCAAGTGATGTCGTAGTACACGCTGCCGGGACGGTTCAATTTCGCCCAGATATCCAGTAGCAGCAGATCACCAGCGCGAATGGGCCGCGAGGAGCCCGCGTGCGGTTCGTAGTGTGGATTGCCGTTGTTGGGCTGCACCGCGACGATGGGAGGTTCCGCAGTGGTCAATCCACTAGCGCGAAATTGTTCGAGAATCCATTGCTGCAATTCGAATTCGGCGAGTGGCTTGCCATCCCGCACAAACGCGGCAGCGCGCCCGAAGGCTTCGCGGGTGATGCGATCCACTATTTGGCCCGCTTCCAAATGGCTTTCGAGTTGTTCCGTCGTCCAGCTTGCTTCAAATTTCTGCACTAAATCAGCGGAGCTGACCACTTTTTTCTTTAGCTTGCGGATGAGCTCTATGGTTCCGGCGTCCACCAGTCCGATGTAAGGGATATTGTTTTCCGGCGAATACTGCATCGCGATGCTTTTGCTGCCCGAGAGAAGTTTGGGCAGGGTTTTGTGCAGTTCTTCCCATCCGGCGTAGAGAAATTTCTTGCCATCGAGCGAATCGAGAGAGCCTTGCTCGATTTTGTGCACCAGCTTGCGCGGTTCTCCCTTTGCAGGGATGAAGTAGAACCAGCGGCGAGTGATCATCGCGTGATCGTCGAGGCCGAGGATATGGCCGGCGATGGTATCGCGATGGTGATGGTCGTAAAAGAGCCAGCCGTCAATCTTGCTTGTGCGCAGTTCGGATTGGATGGCTTTGATGTCCGGCATGAAGTCAGCCCCTGGCTTTCTCGCTAGTGCTTGACGTCGGCGAGCAAAGCGCCAGCACCTGCGCGCGAGTGACGCCTGCGATTGAAACACGCTTGTTCCGGCTGTTTTCGCCGGAGACGATTCTAACAGCCGAGACCGGGACGTTCAAACGCTCGGCCAGAAGGCGTCTTAGCGATTCGTTCGCGCGGCCTTCTACCGGCGAGGTGGTCAGGCGCACTTTCAAAGCGCTGGCGTGCTCGCCTTCGATGGCGTCGCGACTCGCTCGCGGTTGCACTCGAACACGGAACAAGATCGCGCCGGCGTTGGTGGTGATTTCCATTAATTGTCGTTACGGCGTAGTGCTTGTCGCGTGCGCCTGAGGTGCGTGCGCTATCGTTGTAGATGTTGCAACCCTGTAAGGAGAGCGCAACACAAGTATATTAGATTGTGCGCGGCATCGTAGGCTCGTACTGCTTTACACCACAAGGAGAGGCCAAATATGTCCAGCACTGGTTTTGCTTTCGCTAACCCCCAGCCGTCGCCCGATGACTTTGATACCTTCGATCCGAAAGATGTTTACGCAGACTCAGGAATTCAAACCACGCCAGTCACCGAACCAATTCCTGCTCCGTGGAAAAATCCGCCGGTGATGGCGCTGGCCGATGTTTGGGGCTCGAGTGTTGTGCAGCAGATTCAGACGGCGGGCGAAATAGTGTTTCATTCCGTGGGCGATACAGGCGGAATCAAGGAGCCGTCGCATCAATTTGCAGTGGCCGATGCGTTGAGTGCGGATCTAGTGGGCAAAGGTTATGGAAGCGGTCGCGCCGCGTTTTTGTTTCATCTGGGCGATGTTGTCTATTATTTCGGGCAGGAACGCTATTACTACGATCAGTTTTACGATCCGTATCTCGATTACGCGGGGCCCATATTCGCGATTCCAGGAAACCACGATGGAGTTCTATTTACCAGCGAGCCGGTGCAATATTCGCTACAGCCCTTCTATCAAAATTTTTGTAGCAAACAGCCTACCAAGGATCCTGCCGCCAACGGTTTCGCGCGGACCACGTTGACCGAGCCGGGCGTCTATTTCATTCTCAACGCACCGTTCGCGAAAATCATCGGCCTGTATTCCAATACCAGTGAGACGACGGGCGTACTAAGCGGTGGCCCGGCTGGAACGCAACAATCCAGTTTTCTGGTGGCGCAATTGCAGGCTGCGGCAGCGCAGCGGTCCGCCAAGGGCAGCGATCCCTTTGCGTTGATTATTGCCGTCCATCATCCTCCGTTCACGATCAGCAGTCAGCATTTCCCGAGCCCGCAAATGCTGCAGGAAATCGATGACGCCTGCAAGACGGCCGGGATTTGGCCCGATCTGGTGCTTTCGGGGCACGCCCATTTGTACGAGCGGTATACACGGGTGCTGGCCAGCGATGGGCGGCAGATTCCCTATTTGGTCGCCGGCAATGGCGGATATTTCAATTTGAGCGCGGTACGAACAGGCCAGAAAGGCGCCCTTCCAAACCCTGGCGTCCCTGGAAATGACGGCAAGGGCAACAAGCTCACGCTGGAAGCTTACAACGACCAAGTGTTCGGGTTTCTACGACTGACCGTAAATACTTCTTCGATTTCCTGCCAAGCGCTGGGAGTGGATGAAACGTCTGGGGCGGTTTCCACATTGGATCAATTTTCACTCGATTTGACGAAGCATGTGGTCGCGTCCGGCAGCTCAGCTGCACGGCGCGGCGCGAAAAATAAAGCGCTGCGTGGATCAAGGAAGCGAGGCGCCGCGATTTCTCGTTCGCGATCTGGCGGAAAACGGAAATAGTTAGCCGGCTGAAAGCATTGTCCAGCTATGCCCTGGCAGTGCGGGCGCCGAACAGCGCGGTGCCGACACGGATCTCAGTTGCCCCTTCTTCGATGGCGATTTCGAAGTCGTGGCTCATGCCCATGGAAAGAATCGGCAACGGGCGGCTGAGTTGCCGGCTTACATCGTCGCGCAGTTCGCGCAGCTTACGAAAATAGGGCCGCACGCGCTCGGGGTCGTCGAAAAACGGCGGGATGGCCATCAATCCCGCGAAATCCAAGTGCGCGAATGGAGCGATGCTCGCTGCCAACGACGGCAGATCGGCCTCCGCGACGCCGCTTTTCGTTTCTTCGCCACCCATGTGGACTTCGATCAGGACGGGCAGACACTTCCCTTCCGCATCAGCGGCTGCATGAAGTTTTTTGCCTAGGGCTAAATCGTCAAGCGAATCCACGCGCCGAAAAAGATGCGCGGCGCGGCGAGCCTTGTTACTTTGCAAGTGGCCGATCAAATGCCAGATTGCGTCCAGATCAGCAACGTTCGGCTGCTTCGATTCCCACTCCTGCACGCGATTCTCGCCGAAGTGACGCACCCCTGCTTCACAAGCCGCGCGAATTGCTTCCGCCGGATGCGTCTTGGAAACCGCCACCAGTGTGATCTCTTCAGCGCGACGCCCGGAACGTTCCGCTGCGCTCGCCATGCGTTCGCGAACCTTCGCCAGGTTGGCGGCGATTGTTTGAGAAACATTTTCCATCGCAGCGATTCTAGCAAAGAGCGGAGGTTCGAAGTTGGGGGTTTGAGGCCAGGAGACAGAGGCAACCGCGAATGAATCCATGAACCATCGGTCGGGTTCGTGGCTATGGCCCTGTGATAGACTGGCTTGAATTCGATGCCTGCGCGCGGAAAATTTATCGTCCTCGAAGGAATTGACGGCTCCGGAAAAGCGACGCAGCTAAAAATGCTGGCGCGTGCATTTGCGTCGCGCGGAATCCCATTCACACAAGTAAGCTTTCCTCGCTACGACGGATTCTTCGGCAAGCTGGTAGCACGCTTTCTGAATGGTGAGTTTGGGCCGCTCGATGACGTGAACCCCCATTTCTCGGCGCTGCTCTACGCGGGAGACCGCTGGGAGGCGCACCCCGAACTGGAAAATGACCTTGCGGCTGGGCGCACGCTACTCGGGGATCGTTATATTGCTTCGAATCTGGCGCACCAGGGAGCGCGAGTGCGAGGCAAGACACGTCAAGAATTCCTGACATGGCTGAAAAAACTCGAATACGAGATCTACGGGCTACCACGGGAAGACTTGGTGATCTATCTGCGCGTGCCGCCCAGTGAAGCGCATCGCCTGGTAGGCGAGAAAGCCGCGCGTGGCTACACCAAACGGAGACGCGATTTGCAAGAGGCGAACCTGGCGCACCTGAAAGCCGCGTTTGAAGTTTACGATGAACTTGCGCGACAACCGAACTGGGTAAGCATCGAATGCTCGGACCCAGCCGGTCAGCGGATTCGTAGGATTGATGACAAAGCTCTGCGCAAGGTAGGTCGAACGCGGCACCCGGAAAAGGTCCAGTCCGTTCGTCTGCGCAGCCCCGAAGCGATCCACGAGGAAATTCTGGCAGCAGTTGAATCGCGGGTGCTACCGGCAGTCAAAGTGAAAGGCTAGCTCAATGGGTTTCAGCGAATTCCTCGGCAACGAACGCATCGTGACTGCGCTGCGCGGCATGCTTCGCCGCGAACGACCCCCCAGTGCCTTGCTATTCACAGGGCCGCGCGGAATCGGCAAGTATACGCTTGCACGGATGTTTGCTCAGGCAGCGAACTGCGAGCGATTGAAGGACGATTTTTGCCGGGAATGTGACTCCTGCAGGCGCTTGGCGGCGCTGGCAAATCCTGCGCCACTGATCGCAGCGGGCCTCATGGAGCGCGGCGAGAACGCCGATGCCGCGGCAGTCGAACGCATGCCGCTGATCATAGAGACGCATCCGGACGTATGGCTGCTCGTACCCGACCCGGTGCGACGGCTGACTCCCGTGGCGCGGCCGATGATTCGCGTGGGACAACTCCGCGCGGTGCAGCGGGCCGCGTATTTCAAACCGCTGGGCCGGCGGCGCGTCTTCATTCTAGATGACGCACACACGATGCGCTGGAACGATGCGGACGTCTTCCTCAAAATTCTGGAAGAGCCACCCGAGTATGCGACGCTCATCCTGCTGGCGCCGACTCCCGATTCCCTTCTGCAAACGATCCGGTCGCGTTGCTTGCAATTCCATCTCGCGCCGGTGCCGGCCGCGCAGATTGAAACATTCCTACAAAACCGCACCGCAGCGAAGCCCGCAGAGCGAAAACTGGCGGCGCAACTTTCCAGCGGCAGCCCCGGGGTAGCGCTGGCCTTGAACCTGGAGGAATCAACTCGTTTGCGCCGAAGTGTCCTGAGCCTGTTGGAAAAAGCAATTGACGGCAGTAAGTCTGCGGAAATTTTTGCAGCTACGGCGCAGCTCGCCAAACAAGAGAAGGAATCGTTTGAAAATATCCTGACGCTGTTCTATAGTCTGCTTACAGACCTTCTCGAGCTTTCCCAGAGTCCGAAGAACAGTGTCTCTCGCAACCCGGATCTGCGCCGTGAATTAGAAGCGCTCAGCAAGAAAGTGAATTTCGAGTGGGTCTCGCAAGCAACTCAGAGGCTGGATCTTCTGGAGGGCCGTCTGAAACGCAATGTCAGTCGCCAGTTGGGGCTTGACGCGGTATTGGTCTCATTGAGCACTCGCTGAGGCCGGTGGGCGAATTAATAATTTTGTAAAAATACTGCAACCCAAACGCTCATCGAACAGTCATAAGGAAGTAGCGAATCCAAGGAGTCCTCATGGTAAATCGTAAGCTCTTTCGCCCTACTCTCACGGACGTAAAGGAGCAGTTCCCCGCGCGTCCGCCTCAGGCTGCTCCACCCCAAGGCCCGCAGCGCAAGAAGCCCGCGCCGCCAGAGCAGACGCACGCCGAAAATTTCTACTATGTGAAGCAGATGCAGTCGCGAACTCCGGTCGCAGTGGTGCTGACCGACGGCGAAATTCTGCGCGGCAGCGTCGAATGGTACGACCGCGACTGTATCAAGCTCACGCGTTATGGAAGCCCCAACCTGCTGGTTTACAAACACTGCATCAAGTACCTCTATAAGGAAGGCGAAGACGCCGCACAAGGTGGAGTGAGCGGCTCGAATGGAACCCACGGGTCCAACGGACATGGCTCGGACGGACACGGCTCGGACGAACACGAACAATAAAGCGCATCTCGGCGCCAGGTCTATTGCGGACATCTGCGTCAGGCGTGACGCTTCTTGCGGTTCTTCCTGAAGGGACCGACGAAAAAAGTCATTAAGGCTTTGCCGACCAGCCGCCGCGATCCATCCCGGACGTCGCAATCCACGACCGCGATATGGCGACCGATTCGCACGACGATTGCCTCGGCCGTGACGCTGCCTCCTTCCACCGCCTCTAAGTAGTTAATTTTCATCTCGATGGTCGCCACTCGTGTGCCCGGTGGAGATGCCATGTAGGAGGCAAGCCCCCCTGCGGTATCGGCCAGTGCCGCAAGTACACCACCGTGAACTACGCCGTGTACTTGCAGGTGGTGCTCGTTGACGTTCATCCGCAGAATGACCTGGCCTGGTTTTGCCTCGACCAGTTGGAATCCAAATTGTTTCGCGGTGTTGTTTTCAGCCAGGCGCTGGCGCAACTCTTCGACGGCTAAACGCTCGATGGATTTCAATTTGCGCCGTTGGGCCATGTCAGTAGGCGGTGACGCCACCGTCGAGCGGGAACGATGCGCCGGTGACCCAGGAAGCTTCATCCGAAGCGAGATAAACCGCCATAAGTGCCACATCCTCCGGCGTCCCCATGCGGCCGATGGGTATTTCGGCGATGCGTCTTTGAATCTCTGCCTCCGCGTTCGACGCCTGACGGATGGACTGCATTCCTAATTCAGTCTCCACGATTGTCGGGCAGATGCAATTCACACGAATTTTGTCCTTGGCGTGATCTATCGCCATCGCCCGCGTTAGGCCAGAGACGCCGGCCTTGGCCGCGCAATAAGCTGCCCGCTCTTTGCGCGCCACGAGGCCTAGAACCGACCCTATATTGATGATTGAGCCGCCGCCCACTCTTCGCAGCATCGGCAGGGCGGCTCGTGAGACTAGAAATGTTCCAGTAAGGTTTGCCGTGATTACCCTTTGCCAGTCTTCGTCAGAGGTGTGCTCGGCGGTCGCAACAACCACGGCTCCGGCGTTGTTGATGATCGTGTCCAGCCGCCCGAAATGCTGTTCGCTTTGCGATACCGCCGCTGCCACCGATGCGGTTTGGGTGACGTCGCAGGTCAGTGCGAGGGCTTTGCCGCCCGCGGCTTCGATTTCGCCTGCAACAGCCTCCAGGGGCTGTTTTCGGCGTCCGGCGACCGCGACTTGCGCGCCTTCCCGCGCGAATGCCAGGGCGCAGGCCCGCCCAATGCCGGTGCCGCCGCCGGTGATCAGCGCTACCTTGCCTGAAAGTCGCAGCATCGAGAATGCCCGCTGGTTCGTCTAATTCCAGACGGGGAAGGCGCGAATCTAGCACCCAGCCGCTGTCTGGTGCAAGCCAGGCGATGCACTCGCCGCACGCGGGAGCGGCTGTTAAACTGCCAAGGACACTCATGAAAATCGGGATCACGTGCTATCCAACGTATGGCGGCTCGGGAGTCGTGGCTACCGAGTTGGGGATTGAACTCGCCGCTCGCGGGCACGAGATCCATTTCATCAGCTACGCGATGCCCATCCGGCTCAGTTCCACCCACGAGCGCATCCACTTCCACGAAGTGGAGGTCACCTCTTATCCGCTCTTTGACCATCCGCCTTACACGCTGGCGCTCGCGACGAAGATGATCGAAGTGGCGGAGCAGGCCTCGCTGGACTTGCTCCACGTTCATTATGCGATCCCGCACTCGGTGAGTGCGTTGCTCGCCCGCTTGATGGCGCAGCCCAAGAAGCTCCCCTTCATCACCACCTTGCACGGAACCGATATCACGCTCGTTGGAAATGATCGCAGCTACCTGCCGATTACGCGATTTTCCATCGAGCAGAGCGACGGAGTGACGTCCATATCGAGCTATCTGCGCGAACGAACCATTCAAGAGTTCGATATCAAGCGACCCATCGAAGTGATCCCGAATTTCGTGAACTGCGACCTGTACAAACGTTGCGAGGACCAGACCGCTCGTAAGCAGTGGGCCAAGAACGGCGAACCGATCCTGATGCACCTCTCGAATTTCCGCGCCGTGAAGCGGGTTGCCGACGTCGTCGAGATATTCGCGCAGGTGCGCGAAAAAATCCCCGCGAAGTTGGTCATGATGGGCGACGGTCCCGACCGCGGCGCGGCGGAATACATCGTGCGAACAAAGCATCTTTCGAAGGACGTATTTTTCATGGGCAAGCAGGACCGCGTGCAGGAAAAACTGGGCCTCGCCAATTTGTTTCTGCTTCCAAGCGAATTGGAATCCTTCGGCTTAGCGGCGCTGGAGGCCATGGCCTGCGAGGTTCCGGTGATTGCTACCAACGTCGGCGGGCTCCCTGAAGTTGTGACGCACGGAGTGGACGGCTATTTGATACCTGTACGAGATGTGCAAGCTGGAGCTCGTTATGCGTTGGAGATCCTGACGCGACCGGACCGTGGACGGTCCATGGGCCAGCAAGCGCGCGTCAATGCCAGAGCGAAATATTGCGCCAACGATGTAATCCCCCAGTACGAGAGATATTATGCCAAGGTGCTGGAGCAAGCAGGCCTTGCCGACCAAGTGCCCGCCCTCTAGCCGGCATGTAACAATTCCTCACTTCGTTAGTTCCTCGGCCGCACAGATGTAAGTTTTCTCGGAATCGAGCATATTCTGCCCGTTACATAGAACTCTGTATTGGGACAAGCGCCTCGCAGATAACGACATAAGCTTCGCTGTCTGGCAGGGTCCGTGCTCCTTCCCGTCGAGGATCCAGCCCCTTTCGTGGCACGGAGAGAAAATGAGACATTGCTCAGCGGTCGTTGTCGCTCTCGGATTGGTCTTATGCACCGTGGTTCCGTCGGCTAGCCCAAAATCCCGAGTGAGTTCGTTGTATGCGGTTCCTAACATCGCTTTCCAGCAGCAATCCGATGCCAAGGATCAGCCTCAGAAATTCGAAGGAACAATCGTTTCCAAGAACGGCGCGCTTTTTGTCTTGAGAGATGACGTCAACAACGTGTGGTACCACCTGGACGACCAGCAGAAGGCCGAAAAATTCGCCGGAAAGAAGGTTCAGGTAATCGGCATTCTGGACGGTCGGGTGGACGAGATTCGAATCCAAAGCATCCAGGAAGAAAAGAGCTAACGAATCGCTTGTCGGTGGTGGACCGGGAGTCTCATTCGTTCACCACCGGAGGCAGTGAGCGAAGTCTTCAGCGTTCGGCGATAGGCACTGGCTGTACGGTCTGTACGATGGTGTCTACGTCGTCCTGCGTGATTTTACCCGACGAGCCGTCTGCGACCGTCAGGATAAAACGATACTGGTGGTCGCGTTCGTCGAACGCCCGCAGGGCAATCGGCCGCTGTTTCGCAGGATCGCCGAATTGAAAGCCTCGAATTTTTCCCCAATCGAACGAATAGAATTGCCCGTCGGCAGGAAGGTCGAAACCAAAAGAAAGTTTCCATAGTAACAGCGCGTTCGATCTCAGCGCATCGCGCGTCTCCATCAACGGCGAAAGCTGCGCGGGCGCTACGGCGTACACGGCTTGATAAAGCTCATAATTCGAGTTGATCGGATGGTCCGCGAATACAGTTGCAAACTTTTGATACTCGGTGGGGTTGGAGGTCTTCATCGCACGCACCGTATCTACTTGCGATTCAGGATCGAAAAAAACGATCACTTGCCCTGAGTCGTAGCGGAATTGAGTGGACCTGAGCGAACCCACCGGCTTTGGGTTGCCGGACCACGGAGAATTGCACTCGTAATCGAAGGCTTTGAGTTGCGGGCCTTTTTGAGCCGGGGTTGCTGCCGGAAGCGGTTGCGGAACGGTGGCGAGCCAGGGATCTTCCGAGGCCCACTGTTTAGCTTCGATCCAGGTGAGCGTCTGCAAGCCGAATTTCAAGCCGAATCCGGCGACCAGGAGCACTAGAATGAGGAGTATTATTGCCGAGCGCGCGCCATTCTTTTCCGAGTCTTCGCTCATTCCACCTGTTCGCCTGGACTTAGCTGTGCGCCGTCATTCTACGCCATCCGGAGCGGCCATGTTGCAAAATGAATGTGCTGCCTGAAGGCGCACTCTGTTCAAGTCCTACGCCGGGCTGAGCGGTCACAGTCCCGCAAATGGCTCCGCCGTGGCTAGCTCTGGAATCTCAATGTGAATTTGCGTGCCCTGCCCTTCCTGGCTGCGTATATCCATTTTGAATTGGTCGCCGTAGAGCAAGCGCAGACGCTCGTGGACGTTGCTTATTCCGATTCCTCCGCCGTAAACATCCGCGAGCCGTTCGGATGGAATCCCCATGCCATTGTCGGAGACTTCGATCAACAAACGTCCGTCAACGTGACGTGTGCGCAGATGAATCTGTCCGCCTTCGAGCCTGGGCGCCAGGCCGTGCTTGATCGAGTTTTCCACCATGGGTTGCAGCAACATGCTGGGAACGAACGTCTCCAGAGTTTCTTCGTCAATTTCCTTGAAGATCTGCAATTTGTCGCGGCCGAAACGTATCACTTCGATGTCCAGGTAGTTATCGATGAATTCGAGCTCTTCGCGCAGGGGGACGAAGGTTTCATGTTTGCGCAAAAGCCTCCGCAGAATGTTGGAAAGTTTCAAGACCACGCCGCGCGCCATATCCGGATCGAAGCGAATCAGCGAAGAAACCGTATTCAGCGTGTTAAATAGAAAATGCGGGTTGATCTGGCTGGTCAACGCATCCATGCGCGCTTTTAGAAGCAACTGCTGATTCTGCTCGAGGTTCATCTCGATGCGCGTGTTGTTCCAGATCTTGATGGCCATGGCCACGCACATCATCGAGGACATCACGATCAGCAACGCGTAGCCCCAGTTGCTGGGACGATAGAAAAACAGCCACTGATCTTTCACGGCCTGCGCGAGTTCAATTTCTCCCACCGTCACCGCTACGCTGGCAAAGAGGGGAAGCATCGCCCAATTTCCGATTCGATGACGCACCAGCTTCCATATCCATTGAGGAATGCTGAGAAAAAGAAACGGACCAAAGTGCCAGACATCCTCCTTCTCTGGAATCGCTTCGCGAACAAAACCTGCCAACAAACCCACCAGCGCAGCCGTCGGACTGGAGAGCCATTCGTGATTGCCAAACGCCGGCAGGCTGATCAACGAACCACCGAGCAGGCCGACGATTCGACCGCCGATCAAGCCCATGAGGAACGAGCCTTCCAGCGTGAGATCAAAAAAACGGTAACCAACCAGCCGCAGCAGCACGCCGATAGCCAGCGGCGGAGTGAGGAACAGCAACAGCATCACCTTTTGGTCGGAGTCGCGAATTTCGGTGAAAAGCAGGTTGCGGAATGAACGAAAACGCACAAGCAGGGCCGCGAGGGAAGCCGCGAAGCCTACTTTCAGCACTAGCGCGAACATCAACTCTTGAGTCCCGATCATTGTGTTCTTTTGGCGCGCAGCATGCGCTTTCTGATTCGTCCTTGAGCTACGTTAGCCAAAGCAGGCACCGATGTAAAGAGAACGACCGACAGTCGCGCGTGAAGTCGTCAATTGATTCGGCGTCATCAGATGGGATGTGAGGACGGGCGATTCCGTCAGGCCTGTTATAATCATGAGTTCAATGAAGCGGCGAAAAAAATCCGGGAAGACGAGTAAGGCTCGCGTGGTCGCGAAGGCGAAGTTGCCTACGGGTTTTGGCGCGTTTCGAATTCTCGGTATCGAAGGACGCAAACCCGGCGAAGAGGCTGTCGCGATTCAGCACGGCGCACTCAATGGCGCGGAAGGCCGCAAAGCGCCGCTGGTGCGCATCCATTCGCAGTGCCTGACCGGCGACGTTTTCACCTCGGAGCGCTGCGACTGCCGCGCGCAACTGGAATTCTCGCTACGCAAAATCGCCAAGGAGCCTTCCGGCGTGCTGCTATACCTGCCGCAAGAGGGCCGTGGCATCGGTCTGATTAACAAGCTTAAGGCCTACGAACTGCAAGATGCCGGGCTCGATACCGTCGAAGCCAACCGCCGGCTCGGCTTCGCTGACGATGCTCGCGACTACGAGTTTGCCGCGGAGGCGCTGAAGGCGCTGGGCATTCGCGCGGTTCGCCTGCTCTCCAATAATCCCGACAAAGTTGACCAACTGCAGCGCGCCGGAGTTCGCGTGGTCGAGCGCGTTCCCTGCCGCCCGCGTACCAGTCGCCATTCGGCTTCTTATTTGCGAACCAAGAAAGACAAGCTCGGGCATCTGCTTTCCGGACTATAGTTCTCAAGCGTCTTGAGAATCCGAATGTGGGTATTTAACCTGCCGACCCCTGGGGAGATTGGAACCTTCACTTCTGCACAACTAGAAAGGAGGCGTTATGAGACTTGTGGACTCTATGTTGATGGAGATCGATCAAGAGGCGCAGACGACCCGGAGGATTCTGGATCAGCTTCCGGAAGACAAACTCAGCTGGAGACCTCACCCAAAGTCCTATTCGCTAGGCCAGTTGGCCTTGCATATTGCGTCTTCCCCAGCCAGCGTCGCTGCCGCAGCGGTGCCAGACACTTTCGAGCGGCCCGACCTGAGGCAGGCTGAGCCAAAAAGCCGCAAGGAAGTGCTCGACGCTTTCTCGCAAGGCCTTGAAGCCACCCGGGCGACATTGAGCAAGATGGACGATGCCAAGCTCGCGTCCATGTGGAACTTGACGAAGAACGGAAAAGTGGTGATGTCAGTGCCGCGGATCGGGTTCCTTCGCGCGATCCTGATGAATCACATCTATCATCATCGCGGGCAGCTTTCAGTTTATTTGCGGCTATTGGACGTTACGGTGCCGTCGATTTACGGCCCCAGCGCCGACGAAGATCCATTTGCATAGCACCTGTGCGGCAAACCGCTGGCCCTTGGTTTGCGTCTTGGATATCCTTTCGCCTTCAGGAGCTTACTTCAAACAGTGGGGATCAAAGCGATGAATCAAGCCAGCTCTGCAGATGTGGCAATGGCGTTCGTGGGAAAGATCAACGATCACGACGTAGACGGGCTAGTGGCTTTGATGACGACCGATCATGTCTTTGTAGACTCGTTGAACACAGCGTTCCGCGGTGCCGAGCAAATGCGACAGGGCTGGAAGATGTATTTCTCCTTGTTCCCCGATTACGCTGTCGAAGTGACCGACGAATTCCAACACGGTGATGTCGTCGCGATGTTTGGGAAGGCGTACGGAACGTTTGCCGTGAACGGCAAGCTGCCAAGGGAGAATTTCTGGGAAATTCCCGCTGCGTGGAGAGCCGTCGTGAAAGATGGACGCGTGGCGGAGTGGCGTGTTTATTGCGACAACGACCCGGCGCGCAAGATCATGGCAGCCAATGCGCCAAACAAGGCCAGCCACTAGCCCCCGCCGACGAATTGCACAATCTCAAAGCTGTCGTGTGGCTCGATGCGGGTCTCGTTCCAGTTAGCCCGCGGCAGGATATTTAGGTTTCGCTCGATAGCCACGCGGTCACGCGACATCCCCAAATGTTCCAGCAAACCGGTGACATTCAAGCCATCTGGGATTTCCCGGCGCTCACCGTTAATCGTCACGGTCATTGCGCTGCGCCGGCAGTAGGACTTTTGCCGCGGGTTCGCATCGCGAAGCGAATTTCATCCTTCCAAGTATCCGCTTGCGCGTTGATCACCAGCGCCAGGTCTCCTTTGCCGAGTGGCGGAAGCGGGAAATGGATCCGGACGCGCCCTTGCTCGTCGCTTGTACCCGCGTGAGTGCCGCCGTCCAGCGCCCCTTCAATTACAGCTTTCACTTGCGCGCCGATTTGGGGCTGGCGATCTGCTCGCCGCGAAACCTCCAGCTCCAGCGATACCTTACCGGCCGAAAGCCACGAACCCGGGTTGAGCAACTGAACCTGGATGCCGCTGGGGCGGCTGGCCTGCGTGGCGGCCTCGGCCGACGCAATTTCCGCGTCTAACGCCCCTGAACGAATCGCCTCAATCACAGCCCGATGTTGCTCTTCCACGCGGCGCCGGAGCTCTTCGGGGGTATACGGAGTCTCTCCGGGTTCCTGTTCGTAGTTGGAAGCGCGCCGATGGAGGATGCGGCCGTTCTGATACACGGCCGTGTCAATAATCGGGTGGTTCGGGCCGCGATCCTCGGTCTGAACGTGGAAGACCTGCTCGCCGACCTTAACGTCGGTGTTAAACCCGGAACTCATTGATAGTGGTTCCCTTCGCTCACCATGAGCCGAAGCGAAACAAGCGAAAATCGAAGTAATCGAGAGTTCATTTGACCGGCTGCACTCGGGCCGTTATTATAACAGCGCAACGAAAATGAACAGCAACTACCTCGATAGCTATGGACCCTTGTTGCTAATGTTTATACTCGCCTGCGGTTTAGCGGGCGCGCTGGTGGTGGTATCCACGCTGGTCGGCAAACACAAGCGTTCGCGCGAGAAAGACCAACCCTACGAGTGCGGAATCCGGCCGACGGGCGATGCACGCGAGCCAATTTCCGTACAGTTCTACATGGTCGGCCTGCTCTTTATCTTGTTCGACATCGAGGCAATATTTCTTTATCCCTGGGCCTTGGTCTACAGCGACCTGAAGGTCTTCGGTTTTGTGGAGATGCTTCTCTACATTATAATTCTACTGGCCGGCTACATTTACCTCTGGAAGAAGGGCGCGCTCGACTGGAGTCGTTGAGCTGCTGCTTCTCGGGAATCGAATCCATAGTGCAATCACAGGACGCCGACAAAAGCCCGGTAGTGCACAAACTCAGAGAATGGGACAGCGGGGCTGTCTCCGAAGTGCTCGAATTTCGAGGCGAAATCACCCTGGTAGTGCCCCGCGAGCACCTGAAACGCATCGCGGAATACCTCGCGACTGAGCCGTCCCTTCGCTTTTCTTTCCTATCGGACATTACGCCGGTAGACCGCTTTCCGATTGAGCCGCGCTTTGAAGTGAATTATCACCTCGTATCCATCGATCGCCGGGACCGCCTGCGGCTGAAAGTGAAACTGACGGGCGACGATCCCGTGATCCCCTCGGTTACCGGGGTTTGGCCGACCGCAAACTGGCACGAGCGCGAAAGCTACGACCTATTTGGCATCCGCTTTCAAGGACATCCGGACTTGCGTCGCATTCTGATGCCGGACGATTGGGAGGGCCACCCGCTGCGCAAGGACTATCCGACCGAGGGATACCGATGAGGCGCGGCGAACTGGCTTTGCAAACGGCTTGTAACCGATGACCACCACTGTCGAAACACCGACTGGCGAAGCGCAAACAATGGTCCTGAACATGGGGCCGCAGCACCCGTCTACCCACGGCGTGCTGCGCGTGATCTTGGAATTGAACGGGGAAATCGTGGTGAAGGCGCAGCCGGTGATCGGTTATCTGCACACCGGGATCGAAAAATCCTGCGAAGCGAAGACATATTCGCAAGCCATCACGCTGACGGATCGAATTGATTATCTTGCGCCGCTCTCGAACAATTTGGGCTACTGCCTCGCGGTTGAAAAACTACTGGGATTGGAAGTTCCCAAGCGCGCACAATACATCCGCGTGCTGCTGACGGAATTGACCCGCTGCGCTTCGCACCTGGTATGGCTCGGGACGCACGCAATTGACCTCGGCGCGATGTCGGTTTTCTTGTACACGTTCCGCGAGCGCGAGGAAATCCTGAAAATTTTCGAGTACCTGTCTGGCCAACGCATGATGACCAGCTATTTTCGCGTCGGCGGCCTGGCCCTGGAGCCCACGCCGGATTGGCTGGAGCGAGTTCGGCGCGTGGTGGATTCCCTTCCCGGACACATTGACGAATACGAAGACCTGCTGACCAAGAATAAAATCTGGCTCGGCCGCACGCAGGGCGTGGGAATCATCAGCGCCACGGACGCAATAGCGATGGGCTGCTCCGGCCCGATGCTGCGCGGCAGTGGTGTCGCCTACGATGTGCGCAAGGCGTTTCCGTATTCCAGTTACGATGAATTCGAATTCAACGTGCCGACGCAAACTGCAGGCGATTGCTATGCTCGCTATCAAGTGCGCGTCGCGGAAATCCGCGAAAGCCTCAAGATCGTGAAGCAGGCGATGGAGAAAGTGCCCGCCACCGGCCCGTTCCGCGCGGAGTTGCAGGGAATTATTCCCCCGTCGCGCGAAGAGATGAAGGCCTCGATTGAGGGCTTGATTTACCACTTCAAGATTTTTACCGAGGGTTTTGCGCCGCCGCCGGGCGAAGTCTATCAGGCGATTGAATCCCCGCGCGGAGAATTGGGCGTCTTTGTCGCGAGCGACGGTTCGGCGAAGCCGTATCGCGTGAAGTTTCGCGCTCCATCTTTCGTCAATCTGCAGTCGCTGCCAAACCTGGCCGAGGGGCGCCTGATCGCCGATGTGGTCGCCTGCATTGGCACAACCGATATCGTTCTGGGGGAAGTAGACCGCTAGGCTTTAGTCAGGTACACGCGGGCACAAGGGACCTAATGCAACTGCCGCCGGCACTCGAAGAAAAATTTGCCAGTCTGCTGGGCCGTTATCCGGTGAAGCGCTCCGCGCTGATTCCGATGATGATGTACGCGCAAGACCATTTTGGTTTTCTGAGCGACGAATTGCTCGAGGACATCGCCCAGCGCCTCGACCTGAACATGACGCAGGTCACCGAAACGCTTGCGTATTACTCGATGCTGCGCCGCAAACCCGTTGGACGCTATCACATTCAAGTCTGCACGAACATTTCTTGCATGTTGCGCGGTGGAAATGAACTTTACGCGCACGTTCAGAAGCGCCTGGGAATCGGCAATAAGGAAGTATCGCCCAGCGGCACGTTTTCCTTGGAGGAGGTGGAATGCATCGGCGCCTGCACCGGCGCGCCGGCCATGCAAGTGAATTTCGATTACTACGAAAATCTCGACCCCGAAAAAGTGGATGTGCTTTTCGAGCAGCTTCAGGACGGCAGGAAACCCAAGCCAGTCCCGGTAATTTCCGGCGCGCTGCACGAGCGCAATCCCAACGAAATTCCCGTGATCAGCAGGCGTTTTGGAATCTCCAACTCCCGCTCCCTCGACGTGTACTTGCAGCATGAAGGTTACCAGGCGATGGACAAAGCGCTGAACATAATGTCGCCGGAGCAGATTATTGACGAAATGAAGAAATCGAATCTGCGCGGGCGGGGCGGCGCGGGCTTTCCAGCGGGAATGAAATGGAGTTTTGTTCCCAAAGACATTCCGAAGCCGAAATATATTTTGGCGAATGGCGATGAAAGCGAACCCGGCACATCCAAGGATCGCCCGCTGCTGGAAATGGATCCGCACCAGTTGATCGAGGGAATGGTGATTGCCGGGCGCGCGATTGGCTCGAATCAGGGTTACGTGTACATTCGCGGCGAATATCGCTACATCATTGACATCATGGAGACCGCCATCGCCGAAGCCTACGCGAAGGGCTATCTCGGCAAGAATATTCTTGGCAGCGGATTCGATTTCGATCTCGCTGCCCATACCGGCGCGGGCGCTTACGAATGCGGCGAAGAATCGGCCCTGATGGAATCGCTCGAAGGCAAGCGCGGCTATCCGCGCATCAAACCGCCGTTCCCGGCAGTCGTCGGACTTTATGGCTGCCCCACAGTGATCAATAACGTCGAAACGCTCAGCACCGTGCCGGCGATCATCCGCGGCGGCGGCGAATGGTACGCCAGCCTTGGCACACCGAAAAATGGCGGCACGCGCCTCTATTCAATTTCCGGGCACGTAAACAAGCCCGGAATTTACGAGCTTCCGCTGGGCTTCCCGTTGCGCAAGCTCATCGAAGACGTGGCCGGCGGCGTGCGTGGCGGCAAGAAACTGAAAGCCGTGATTCCTGGCGGCAGTTCTTGCCCGCTGCTCAGCGCCGACGAAATCGACGTGAATCTCGATTTCGACTCGGTTGCGAAAATCGGCTCGATGTTGGGCTCCGGCGGCACGGTGATCATTGACCAAGACACCTGCATGGTGGACCTGGCGCGGCGCATCATGCACTTCTACGCACACGAGTCTTGCGGGTGGTGCATTCCCTGCCGCGAAGGCACCACCTGGCTGCGCAAGATGCTCGACCGCTTCCACGATGGCGGCGGACGGGCGGAAGATATCCCGCTGATTGATGAACTTTCGAAAAATATGCTGGGGAGAACTTTTTGCCCGCTGGGTGACGCCGCCGCATTGCCGACGATCAGCATCGTCAAGAAATGGCGCAACGAATTTGAAGATCATCTCCAAGGCAAGTGCGCACACAAACCCGCCGAGATGATTCTGGGAGCGCACTAGGAAACGCATGGCCGAACAAAAGCAGGTCACCTTCAGTCTTAATGGGCAACAGATCACAACGCCCGCCGGCACGCTGGTCATCGAAGCGGCCAAGCGCCAGGGCGTCGAAGTCCCTTCGTTTTGCTATTACCCCGGCCTGTCGCTGCAAGCGGCGTGCCGCATGTGCCTCGTCGAAGTGGAAAAGATGCCGAAACTGCAGACGGCATGCACGCTCGTCGCCACCGAGGGCATGGTGGTGAAGTCCGACACGCCGCAAGTCCACAAAGCGCGCAAGGACATGATCGAATTTTTGCTCTCGAACCATCCGCTCGATTGCCCCGTGTGTGATAAGGGTGGCGAGTGCGAGCTGCAGGACATGACGTTCCGTTACGGGCTGGACCGCAGCCGCTTCACCGAAGAAAAATTGCATTATCCGGAAGAAAAGTGGTCGCCGCTGGTTTATTACGACGCGCCGCGCTGCATCATGTGCTTCCGCTGCGTGCGCGTGTGCGATGAAGGCATGGACGTGAAGGCTCTCGGCGTCGGCGCCCGCGGCGTTCATTCCGTGATTATTCCCAACGAGCCCGGCCAGCTTGCCTGCGAAGAATGCGGCATGTGCATTGACATTTGCCCGGTGGGCGCGCTCACGAGCGGGACGTATCGCTATCAGACGCGTCCGTGGGAAATGCAATACGTTCCCAATCCTTGCACGCATTGCTCGAATGGCTGCAAGACAACCCTGAGCGTACGCAACAACGAAATCCTGCGCGCCAACAACCGCGACGCGTCAGGCATCAACGGCGAATTTCTCTGCGGTAAGGGCCGCTTCGGCTTTGACTTCACCAGCAACGCGGAACGAATTCGCCAGCCCCTAGTCCGTCGCAACGGCAAACTCGAGCCGGCGAGTTGGGAAGACGCTCTCGAGGAAGTGGCCCGGCGGTTGAAGCAGGTTCGCGACCAGCACGGCGCACACGCGATCGGCGTGATCGGCTCGAATCACACGACCAACGAAGAAAACTACCTCTTGAACCGTTTTGCGCGCGCCACCTTGTGCACCAACAATATTGATCATCACCGTACGGCGGATTACGCCGGCCTCGCCGCGGCGCTCGGACCGAATTACAAAAACTCGCAAGCAACGATGGCCGATATTTACACCGCGCAGGCCGTCCTGCTGATTGGCAACGACGTCACCAATCAGAATCCCTTGGTTGCGTGGCAGATTCGCACGGGCGTCCGGCATCACGGCACTCGCCTCTACGTGATCAACGGGCAAGAAAGCAAGATCCATCGCAAGGCTGTCAAGGTGCTGCAGACGCCGAAAGGCGGAGAACGCACGGTGCTGCGCTGGCTCGCGCACGGAGAAGGCCAATTCGACGGGCCGACGACCGAATCTCTGGTGCAACTGAAGGCGGCGCTGGAAGCCGAGAAGGACGTCGTGATTCTCTTCGGGGCGGACATTCAGGGCCCGGCGATTCACGATCTGGTCTCATTCGCTGCGCGCCTGGGCAGTCAGGCGCGATTTATGGCCCTCGGTGATTATTCGAATTCGCGCGGCGCTGCGGACATGGGTGTATTGCCCGATCGGTTGCCGGGTTACTCGCACGTCACCGACGCATCTAGCCGCGAGCGCTTTGGAAAGATTTGGGGCGGCGTTGAACTGCCCACGACGCCCGGTTTCAGCGCGCGTCAAATGATGGAAGCGGTCGCGACCGGCAAATTGAAAGCGCTGTACGTCATCGGCGCAAACCCTGTTAAAACCTTTGGCGTTGCGCAACCTGACAAGGTCGCAGGACTCGAACTTCTCGTGGTCCACGAAATGTTCCTTACCGAAACGGCCCAACGCGCAGACGTGGTTCTGCCAGCTGCATCTTCCTACGAAAAAGACGGGACGCTGACCAACACGGCCGGTGAAGTGCAGATGACGCACCGCTCGATTGATCCGCAGGGTCCGCGCAGTGATTTCGATCTAATCCGCATCCTTTCGCATCAACTCAGCATGTTGGGAGTCGGAAGTCCCATTCGTCTGCGCACGCCTGAGGCTGCCTTCGACGAAATTCGCCAGAACGTGCCCGGTTACGATGTTTCGGTCGCCAATTTGCTCGCCGGCCGCGCGCAAGTTTCATCTGCAACGTTTCGCTCGCAGGAAGCGGCCTACGATGTACCGGCAGGAAATATTTTTTCGTCCAACGATTTTCTCTTTACCAGCGGTTCCCTGGGACGTTACTGTTCCAAACTCACTTCTACTAAAGAGGCAAAAGATACGCCGTGGATTTCGTCGCCCAGCATCCAGTCCTGGTGGTATCGCTAGTCAAGATCGTCATTTTGCTGTTTTTGGTTTTGACGACGCTGGCATACCTGACCTGGTTCGAGCGAAAGGTCGTCGCGCACATTCAATCGCGATGGGGCCCGTACTACGTCGGCGCGCACGGACTGCTCCAGCCTCTCGCCGACGGCTTGAAATTTCTTTTCAAGGAAGATCTGACGCCGCCGGGAGCGGATAAGTTCGTCTACATTCTCGCTCCGTTTCTCGCGCTTTCGCTGGCGTTGACGACGCTTGCGTTGATTCCGTTCGGTCCTCCCGGCGTGCAAGTGCTCGGGCAATCCGCGTTGATCGTCGCAAATGTGGACATCGGTCTGATGTTTCTTTTCGCCATCACTTCGATGGGGGTCTACGGCGTGGCTCTGGCGGGGTGGTCTTCGAATAGCAAATATCCGCTGCTGGGCGGACTGCGCAGTTCTGCGCAGATGATCAGCTATGAAGTTTCCCTTACGCTTTCCGTAGTCGGCGTCGTACTGCTTGCCGGAACGCTGAATTTCAACGAAATGATCGCGCGCCAGAGCGGGCCTTTCTGGCACTGGAACGTCTTCTACGTGGGTCACGGCGCTTTTCCGCAAATTATTGGCTTCCTGTGTTATTTCACCGCCGCGATTGCGGAAACGAATCGCGTGCCGTTCGACCTGCCGGAAGCCGAGACCGAACTGGTCGCGGGATTCCACACCGAATATTCCAGCTTCAAATTCGCCATGTTCTTCATGGCCGAATACGCGAACATGCTGACGGTTGCTTGTCTGGCCACGATTCTCTTCCTCGGCGGCTGGCTCTCGCCTTTCCCGGACAGCTGGACATTTTTGCGTTATCTGCCCGCGGTGAGTTTGCTCGCGCTCGCGATCTATCTTTGGTACGACACCCTGATGCTGGCGCGAGGAATCGCGCGCATACAGCTCGTCGTCATCTCCAGCGGCGCTACGCTGATTGGCCTCGCGTGCTTGCATCCCGCGGTGATGTGGGCCATCCAAGGGCCGTTCTGGTTCTTGCTGAAGGTCGGCTTCATCATGTTTTTCTACGTGTGGACGCGCGGTACACTGCCCCGTTTCCGGTATGACCAGTTGATGTCCTTCGGCTGGAAGTTCCTGCTGCCCGTCTCGCTGGCCAACCTGGTGGTGACGGCTCTTGTAAAGATTTGGCCTCTGCTGGTGAATCACGGATGAGCCTTCCCTTCATCGTGTTTTTTGTCTGCGCGCTCATTGCTGTGGGGGGCGCGCTCATGCTGATTCTGGCGCGCGAGCCGATTCATAGCGCGCTTTCGCTCGTCCTGGTAATGATGTCGCTGGCCGTGCTTTACCTGCTGCTCGGCGCGGAATTCATTGCGGCGGTGCAGATCATCGTCTACGCGGGCGCCATCATGGTCCTGTTCGTTTTCGTAATCATGCTATTAAACGCGGGCGTTGAAGAACGCACCGATTACAGCAAGGTCGCGAAATATGCCGGCCTGCCCTTGGGAATGTTCTTGCTGCTGGAACTAGCGCACTGGATGGCACACTCGGTGATAGGCGCGACGATTGCCAACGGCTCCGAGGCGGCAAACACGGCGGCCTCGACGCGTGAGCTTTCGACACAGCTTTTCCAGAAGTATCTGTTCCCGTTTGAAGCTACATCCATTCTCATCCTAATCGCCATTCTGGGCGCGCTGGTGTTGGCAAAGAAGGACGAATGAACGTAGTTCCTATTTCCTATTACCTGGTGTTAAGCGCGATCCTCTTCGGATTGGGCATCGTCGCGTTTGTGTTCAAGCGCAACATCATCACCATCTTCATGGCCATCGAATTGATGCTCAACGCCGTGAATCTGGCTTTCGTAGCCTTCGCGCGCGCACACAACCAGCTCGATGGGCTGGTCTTCGTGTTCTTCGTGATTGTGGTCGCGGCTGCGGAAGCGGCTGTGGGGCTCGCCATCGTCATCACCGTCTACCAGAACCGGCGCACGCTCAATATCGAACAGATCAACCTGCTTAAATTCTGATGCCGATACTCGATCATCTGTGGATCATTTTGGCGTTGCCCCTGCTGGGTGCGGCCATCAACGGCCTATTGGGCAAGAATTTCACGAAGCCGATGGTCAACGCCGTCGGAATCGGCTCGGTTTCGCTCGCGTTTCTTTCCGTAGCCGAACTGGTTCGCGAATTTATGCAGCTTTCGGCAGGCCAGATTCCCTCGGTGAAAAGCTATTTCACTTGGATTACCGCCGGTCAGTTCAAAGTAGACTTCGCCCTGCAGGTTGACCAGCTCACGATCGTGATGCTGTTCGTCGTCACTTTCGTCAGCCTGCTAGTGCAGATCTATTCCACGGGCTACATGGCGCACGAAGAAGGCTATTACCGCTTCTTTTCTTATCTGAATCTCTTTGTCTTTTTCATGCTGACGCTGGTGCTGGCCGCGAACGTAGTTCTGATGTTTGTCGGCTGGGAAGGCGTCGGCCTGTGCAGCTATCTGCTGATCGGATTCTGGTTCTTGAAACAATCCGCGATCAGCGCCGGGAAAAAGGCTTTTATCACTACGCGCATCGGCGATTTTGGATTCACCGTGGGCATTTTGCTGCTCTTCTGGACCTTCCAGTCGGTGGACTTCGTCACGATTTTCAAACACCTGGCGAATCCTCAGCCGGAAGCGGCCGTGTCCACGAGTGTTTTGACCGTCATTGGCCTTCTGCTCTTCACCGGCGCCATCGGCAAATCGGCGCAACTGCCTCTCTACGTCTGGCTCCCGGACGCCATGGAAGGCCCCACGCCAGTCAGCGCGCTGATTCACGCGGCGACCATGGTGACTGCGGGCGTGTACATGGTGGCACGGATGAATCCGTTATTCTCGCGCGCGCCGTTTGCGATGTTCATCGTAGCCCTGGTCGGAGCGCTCACCGCGTTCTACGCCGCGACGATTGGTCTGGTGCAAACCGACATCAAGAAAGTGCTCGCCTATTCCACCGTGTCGCAGCTCGGCTACATGTTCCTTGGTCTCGGCGTCGGATCCTACGCGGCGGGCGTCTTTCACTTGATGACGCACGCATTCTTCAAAGGCCTGCTGTTCCTCGCGGCCGGCAGCGTGATTCACGCCATGGGCGGCGACCAGGAAATGCCGCACATGGGTGGTCTACGCAACAAAATTCCCATTACGTTTTGGACCATGTTTATTGCCACGTTCGCGATCGCCGGCATACCCGGATTCGCCGGTTTCTTCAGCAAGGACGAAATCCTGGAGGCCGCACGGCATGCGAATATCTCGCTCTGGCTGCTCGGTCTGATTGGCGCGGGGCTCACGTCTTTTTATATGTTCCGCCTAATCTTCCTCACTTTCTTTGGCGCGCCTCGTTACGACGAGCATAAGGTTCACGTTCATGAATCCCCGAGAAGCATGACCGTGCCTTTGATTCTGCTTGCCATCCTCTCAGTGATTGGCGGATGGGTCGCCGCGCCGCACCTGGTTGGTGGCACGGATCGCTTCGAGAAATTCCTGCATCCGGTTTTTGCGGCGTACGCACCGCCAGCCGCACCAGGCCCGGAGGGCGCGGTGGAACTATCCGAGAGCGCCGGAATCATGCTGCTGCATGCGCTCACCGGATGGCCCGTAATTATCGCGCTCCTCGGCCTCTTGCTGGCGTGGTGGTTCTATATAAAGAGTCCGGAGACGCCGAAGAAGTTGGCGCAAAGCCTGCGCGGACCTTACTCGCTGATTTTGCACAAATATTATGTGGACGAACTCTATAACGCCGTGATCGTCCAACCGCTGCTGTGGATTTCAACCAACGTGCTCTGGCACGTCGTTGACCAGGGCCTGATTGACGGCACCGTGAATGGCGTGGCGCGCGTCGCGCGAGAATCCGGCGCGGAGTTGCGCGAAATTCAGTCGGGCAACGCGCGCAGCTACGCGAGTTGGGTGGTGATTGGCGCGGTGGGCGTCACTCTGCTGATGCTCGGACTCTGGGGAATGGGGCGCTAGCGTGGAAATGCAATCTCACTTGCTGTCGGTGATCACCTTCCTGCCGCTGCTGGGGGTGCCGGCGCTGCTCCTGCTGCGTTCCGAGGATCACACCTGGATTCGGCGCATTGCGCTGGCTGTGTCGCTGGCCGAATTCGCGATTTCGCTTCTGTTGCTGCCTGGCTTCGATTCGGCGAGCGCCGGATTTCAGTTCGTCGAAAATCATCCGTGGGTCGGCCAAGCCATTCAGTATCACATCGGTGTGGACGGCATCAGCCTGTTCCTGGTGTTGCTGACCACCTTTCTGACGCCGCTGGCGATTCTGTGTTCCTGGCAATCCATTCGCGAATACTTGAAGGGATTTTTCATCGCGCTACTGGTCATCGAAACAGCGATGATCGGCGTGTTCGTCTCTCTCGATCTGTTTCTGTTCTTCTTCTTCTGGGAATTGACTCTGATCCCGATGTATTTCCTCATCGGCATTTGGGGACACGGCCGGCGAATTTACGCTGCGGTGAAATTCATTCTGTACACCATGTTCGGCTCGATTCTCATGCTGGTGGCGATTCTGTGGCTCTACAATGTAAGCGGAAGCGCGAACCTGATCCGCACGTTCGATTTACCCGAGCTTACGGCACGTATTCAAACGGGCTATATCCATTTACCACCGCACACCGAGCTATGGCTCTTTGCGGCATTCTTCCTGGCGTTTGCGATTAAGGTCCCGCTTTTCCCCTTGCACACCTGGCTGCCGGACGCGCATACCGAAGCGCCCACGGCTGGTTCGGTAATTCTGGCCGGCGTAATGTTGAAACTCGGCTGCTACGGCATGTTGCGCTTTTGCCTACCGCTGTTTCCCGGCGCTGCGCATCGCATGGCGCCGTTCATCGCAGTGCTGGCGATCATCGGAATTGTTTACGGAGCGCTGCTAGCCACCATCCAGCCGAACTTCAAACGACTGATTGCCTACACATCCGTTAGCCACCTTGGATTTGTCGTGCTGGGAATTTTTTCGTTCACTACGATTTCGATTCAGGGCGCGATCTATCAGATGGTGAACCATGGTATTTCGACGGGCGCGCTATTCCTCGGCCTGGGCATGCTCTACGACCGTCGGCACACCTACGAGATCAAGGAATTTGGCGGCCTGGTGAATCCGATGCCGGTGCTGATGTCGTTCTTTCTGTTCATTTGCCTTTCGTCGCTGGCGCTGCCGCCGCTCAACGGCTTTATCGGTGAGTTTTTGATTTTGATCGGCGTCTTCCAATATCACCATGCGTGGGCATCGTGGGCCGCGAGCGGCGCCGTGCTCTCGGCGATTTACTTGCTGTGGTCCTATCAGCGCGTGGCGTTTGGCGAAGTGACCGTCGAGAAAAACCGCACGCTCCCCGATGCCTCAGGACGCGAGCGCGTGATTCTGGTGACGACGGCCCTCGCAATTCTATTTCTCGGCGTGGCTTCTCCTCTTTTCACTCGACGCATGGAACCCTCGACGAACAATCTGGTCCGTCAGCTTGGAGGCGCGCCGCAAGACGTGGTTCGCCCGGCACCGGCGCCATCTTCGGGAACGCATACCGGGCTCGCGTCGCCCCGCGAGCATGATGCATCTCTTACCACTATTTCCGAAAGGCGCGTGGAGCGGTAAATGCACTTCCCGGCCGAGCAAATTTCGAACCTGCATCGTCTTGCGCCGGAAATTGTTCTGTGTTTCTTCGGCATTTTGATCATGGTGGTTGATCCTTTTCTGGGCGCGGCCCGGCGGCGCACACTCGGATGGATTGGATTTATCGGCACGCTGGCCGCGCTCGGCGGCGTGCACGTTATGGCGCACGACCAGGGTATGGCGTACAGCGACCTGATTCGCGCGGACGCCTTCAGCCATTTTCTCCACGTTGTGGTGATAGTCGCGGCGGCGCTCGCAATTCTGGGATCCATCGATTACTTGGACGGCGAGGGAATTCAGCGCGGCGAATATTATTCGCTCGTGCTTTTTGCTACCGCAGGGATGGGGATCCTCGCGGGCGCGAATGAACTGGTCACCGCTTTCATTGGCCTGGAAATGAGCTCGATCTCGAGCTATATCCTCGCAGGCTTTCGTCGCCGTGCCATTAAATCCAACGAAGCCGGCCTGAAATATTTTATTCTCGGCTCGTTCGCCACCGCGTTTTTTCTTTACGGCATCGCTATGATTTACGGCGCAACGGGAACCACGCGTATCGATTTGGTCCAAGCGGCGCTTGAGAACTCGATAGCTGCGCAAGGGCATCTGGCGTCGCTTCCTATCGTCGGCCTCGCGCTGATCTTTGTCGGGCTGGGTTTCAAGGTGGTTGCAGCGCCGTTTCAGATTTACGGCCCCGACGTTTATGAAGGCGCGCCGACGCCGGTGACGGCTTTGCTTGCTTCTGGACCTAAGGCCGCGACGTTTGCATTGATGCTGCGAATCTTCTACGTCTCGTTTGGCACGGCGGGCAGCTTCTGGTTCTGGGCCGTGTGGATTTCAGCGGTGCTCACGATGTTCACCGGCAATCTGGCGGCGCTGGTGCAGACCAACGTCAAACGCATGCTGGCGTATTCTTCGATCGCGCACGCCGGATACATCCTCGTGGCCTTCGCCGCATCCACGGTCTATGGCGTCGCCGCGGTGCTCTTCTACCTCGCCGCCTACACGCTCATGAAGATCGGAGCGTTCCTGGTGATCGCGCATCTTGGCCAGCGCGACGAGAAGCGGCTGGAAATCACGGATTACGCGGGCCTGGGAACAAAACAGCCCGTGCTGGCGGCATGTTTTACGCTATTTCTGCTTTCGCTGCTGGGATTGCCTGCCACCGGCGGGTTCCTCGGGAAATTCTTCGCGTTTCAGGCGGCGCTCGATTCGCGAATCGTGTGGCTGGTGATCGTCGCGGCAATCAATAGCGTAATCGGCGCTTACTACTATTTGCGTGTGATCATCGCGATGTACTTCTGGGAGCCATCGAAAGATTACACGCCGTCGAAAGTCGCGCCTGCGCTGGTGGTCGCGCTAGCTATCGCAGCAGTCGGCACGCTGTACCTGGGCATCTTGCCCTCACACGTCCTCGATTTCGCGAAAGCAGCCGCGGATTCTCTGAACCTGCATTAATCGCTGGTCCGCAATCGCCACCAGAGTCAGCGCGGAAGGGTTAATCCTAGAGTCAGAACTCGGTAAGAACCCTTGCCAGCTTGAAACAGATCGACCCCGGTCTGGATAAAACCAAAGCGTTTGTAGAATTCGATGGCATGAGTGTTGGCTTCGTGAACTTGAAGCCAAATTTTCTCTGATTTCAACTGCCGGGCAAACGACAACACGTCTTCCATCAACCTCCCGCCTAATCCCTTCCCGTGAAATCGGTAGAAGATGTAGAGCCGCTTCAGCTCGAACGAAGAAAACGGCTTCGCACCCTCATCGGAGACCGTGACGGCATATCCGACGGCACACTCTCCGGCGACCGTCTCGGCAATCCAGACACGTACACGATCGCTAGCCATCATTGCGCTGAAATCAGCTACCGACAATTCAGCGGTCACGTACTGGACTAAATCACGGCCGTCGGTGATCCCTGCATAGGTCTCCAGGATGGTGGCTTGCGCTACGAGCGACAGTGCCTGTTCGTCGCCGGACCTACAAAGCCTTGTGGTGAATTCCATGCCTTTTCGTTCCGGTATCCACCGCAATCACTATGAGCAAGTCGAATACAGCGTAGTTACTACTCGCTGTGTGCAACAATTCGTGCGGAATTGGCGGTACTACCACCGGGAGTATAGATTTTGCTTTCTGGGGGCGCAACTTCCAATGAGTCGGGTTTATCAGACAGCGCCTGAGGCTTCTTGGTTGCGGGGCTCGACGTGCGGTTCAGTCCGGCGGGCATGACCAAGGCCGGGGCTCGCTTGTGCGCGAACCCCGGGCCCCGAAACTACGCTTGAATGCTACTTCACTTTGAGGAACACGATAGCAAACGTGTAAAGCGCCATCGATTCAATCAGCACCAGCGCCAAAATCAGCGCGAAACGAATCGCTGCAGCCGCACCTGGATTGCGCGCCAGCCCTTCGCAAGCCGCCGCGGTGGCCTTGGCTTGCGCGTAACCGCCTGCCGCTGATGCAATCGCCATCGCGAAACCGGACGTGATCGCCACCCAATTCGTTGCGGTAGCCTCACCCGCCGCTCCCTGCGCAAACGCCGCCGGAGCGAACGCAATCACCGCGATCACCCCCAACAGAAACAACGCGTACCTTCTCATCGTGTTCTCCTCGTTATGAATTTGCCGCCAGGCGGTGGCTCCCGTCATCCTCAAGCAGCCGGGATCACACTGACAGCGACAATGCCGAAAAATGACGCCGGTATTAGTGCTCCTCCGCCACCGCTCCTGCGACGTAAATGACGGGAAGAATCGTAAAAACGAAGGCCTGCAACACTGCCACGAAAATGTGCAGCAGAATGAATGGAACCGGACCAACGAGTGGAATGATCGCGCCGACATAGCCCAACTTGCCGAGATGTCCCAGGAACAGATACATTTCCAGCATCAATCCCAAGAACAGAACATACAGCGTCTCGCTGACAAACATATTGACCCACAAACGCACGGTGAGCGAAAGCAAGCGCGCCAGATTACTGACAATTTCAATGGGCAGCATGATGGGAGACATCGCCAGTACCGGCCCCAGGAAATGTTTGCCGTGCCCCAGCGGGCCATGCTTCACGATTCCGACCCAGTTGTAATAGATGAAAACGACGATCGCGCAACCCAGCGGTACGGACACGTCCGCCGTGGGTGACATAAACGTTGGAAAAAGTCCCAAAAGATTGCAGATAAGCACGAAGATGCCGATGCTGCCGATCATCGCAACATATTTTTCGCCATCGTGGCCGACGTTATCGTCCAGCAGGTCTCGAATCCCCACACCCATCGAGTTCGTCAGCAGCAATTCCATCGACTGCTGCGTGCCGCCGGGACGGTCCACGGAAATCCGGTCCTTCAGCCACAGGAAAAAGATCGCAGCAAGAACCAACACGACCATCTCGAAGGCGACGTGATTTGGGATGGGAAATTCAGGATTTGCCGGCTTGATGTGCAGCGCCGCCAGCAATGCCAGTGCCGGCTTGCCCAACAAGTGATTCAGCAGCTTCGTAACCCAGAGTAAACTCTCTCCCATTTTCACCCTTCAGGAATCCGCGCGCGGAGGCGGTCCTGCGCGGAAAAGTTGCCCCACCATTTCCGTTAAAACTGCGGCAATGATCGTAAAAAAACCGGCCAGCAGGCTCGCTGCAGGAGGTTTGAAGCCTCGCAGAATAGCATACGCAGCAGCGATCAGCAACGCGTAGCGGCCGACGAACTTAAGGTAGACGCTCGCCGGGACTTGCGCCCGCTGCGACCCCGCCTGGGCCACCGACAGCCGCGCAAGAGCGCCCTTCATCCATCGGTAATTGATCCAGGAAAGAATTGCTCCGGAGGCAAAACCTGCGGCTGCTTTGCCGCCCCAGGCAAACCATGTGATTGCTGTTCCGGCGGCGCCGATACCCAGCGCGAGATATTCAATCCGCCGTTCCGCCGTGTCGTAAAACGCGTCATCCGCCGCCATCGCCCCCGCCGTCCGCCTTCTCGGCCCGCGAAAGCCGCCGGATAATGTCCCAAATTCCTGCGCCAAAGCCTAGAAAGCCGAGAATGAGTGTAAGAAGCGGCGAACTGTGCAGCCACCGGTCGAGCAGGTAGCCCGCGCCGCCGGCGATCACGATGCACGCAATCATGATGACCGGCAACTCCATTGCCATTGCTACCTGCGTCAGGCCGCTGCTGGGCCGCTTACGAGGCGAGGGAGCTGGCGAGGCCATTATGCGTTGCCGTTCACTGCCCGAATGTGGTGAGGACGGAATAGGTCGCGAGGCGCAGGAACTGCTCCGGGAAAATTCCGGCGGCCAGCGTGACAATCACCATGGCCGCCAGCGCAAATTTCTGCGCCCAGGAAATCACCGGCATCGCCGGATCGCTGGACTCGCGCACCCACATCGCCGCCACCATCCGGAAATAGTAGTACACCGCGGGAAGAATGTAGAGCGCCGCGAGGACCGCGAGCAGGGTGTGCTTGGTTTCGATCAGCGCCCAGAAAATCAGCAGCTTGGCGACGAACCCGGCTGTGGGCGGAATGCCGGCAAGTGAAAGCAAAAAAATCAGCATCAGAATCGCGGCGCCGGGACTGCGCTGGATCAACCCATTCAGGTCGTCAACGTCGTCGCCGATTACGCCCTTGCGGCGCAGCAGGATCACCACCGCGAACGCGCCCGTATTGAAAAACGCATAGACGAACAAATAGAACGTCATCGCTTGCAAGCCGCGCTCGTGCAGCGTGCCGTCCGCATTCACGGAGGCGACAAATCCAAGCAGGATGTAACCGACCTGCGCGATGGATGAATACGCCAGCAGGCGCTTGATATTCGTTTGGGTGATCGCGGCCAGCGTACCGATGGTGAGCGAGAGAACGCCGATCCACTCCATGATCGTGACCCAATCGAGCGTCACCGGCAAGAAAACCGTCAGGAACAGTCGCAACAGCAGCGCAAAGCTCGCGGCTTTTGAGGCCACGCTGACGTACGCGGTAATCGAAGTCGGCGCGCCTTCGTACACATCCGGCGCCCATTGATGGAACGGCACGGCGGCAATCTTGAAAAACACTCCGGCGGCAACGGTTCCCAGCGCAAGGAATGTCAGAAAATCCGTGCTCGGATACTGCGCGTGGCGCTGCCGGATTGCCATCAGTATCGCCTCGAGGTTCGTCGAGCCTGCGACGCCATACAAAATCGAGAAGCCGTAGGCCAATATTCCCGAGCTGAACGCGCCCATCAGCATGTATTTCATTGCCGCTTCGTTCGACCGGCGCTCGCGCCGCAAAAAGCCGCTAAGAACGTAAAAGCTGAGCGCCATCGTTTCCAGCGCGAGGAACAGCACCACCAGGTCGTCTCCGCACGCGAGAAACATCATGCCGGCCGTCGCGAACAACATCAACGCGTAATATTCACCGTGCTGTTCTTCTTCGATTTCCATGTAGCGCACGGAAAACAGAATAACCAGCGCGGTGGAAGCCAGGAAAAGAAACCCGAAAAAGATAAAAAACGGATCAATCACAATGGAGTTGAAGAAGCCCACCACCGGACCAATCGGCGGCGAGGCATATGCACGCAGCATGTAGAGTGATCCGCCGCTGAAGACGACTCCGAGCATTGCGGTCAGCGCGTTCCAGGATTTCTGCGGCTTGGTGAGGAGGAAATCTGTGAGCAAAATCGCGAGGCCGAAAAACACCAGCATCGCTTCGGGCAGGATCAGGAAGAAATCCCCACGGCTGCGTTCGAAGATCCACTGCCACGTCATCAGCGAACCTCGGCTTGCGCCGCCGAAGGCTCGGACGAATTTGCCGGCGTGGTTTGCGGATTGACGTTACTGGACGAAGGCGAGCTTGCTGGCGGCTGCGCTTCAGGAACCGCGTAATAACCCGGGTGCACGGCGTCAACTAGGCGATGAACCGGCTGTTCCAGCACATGGAACAGCGGCGCGGGATAAATTCCAATCCAGAACGCCAACACGACCAAGGGAATCAGCGTCGCGTATTCGCGGCCATTTAAATCAGGTAAATGTTCGTTCGCGGGATTGGTCACGCTGCCGAACATCACGCGCTGGTACAGCCACAACAAGTAGGCAGCTCCCAAAATTACGCCGAGGACCCCCCACGCGGCCCATTGCCAGCGCACCTCGAACACGCCGCGCAGAATCGTGAATTCACCGATGAAGCCGTTCAGCAGCGGCATGCCCAGCGAACTGAGCGTCACGATCAGATAAACTGCCGCGAAATTCGGCATCGGAGTGGAAAGTCCGCCGAATTCAGAAATCAAGCGGGTGTGCCGCCGCTCATACAGAACGCCGACAATCAAGAACAGCGCGCCAGTCGAAATACCGTGGTTGACTTGCTGAATGATGCTGCCGGAAAGCCCCAGCGGCGTCAGTGCGAAAATTCCTAGCGTGCAGAAGCCCATATGGCTCACCGACGAATACGCGATGAGCTTTTTCATGTCCTTCTGCATCAGGCACACTAGGGCCCCATAGACGATGCCGATGATCGAAAGCACGACGATGATCCCGCGGTACTTTACCGTCGCGTCCGGAAACATCGGCACGGAGAACCGCAGAAACCCGTACGTCCCCATTTTCAGCAGCACGCCGGCCAAGATCACCGATCCGGCCGTGGGTGCCTCGGTGTGTGCGTCTGGCAGCCAGGTGTGAAACGGAAACATGGGCACTTTGATCGCGAACGCGAAGAAGAACCCCCAAAACAGCCAGTTTTGCAAGCTGCCGAACTGCGACGTGAAAGGATGCTCGATAACTTGCCGGATGTCGAACGTGTTCCGGTTGGCGTAAATCGCCAGGACCGCGAGCAGCATCAGCACCGACCCTGCCAGCGTGTAGAGAAAGAATTTGATCGCTGCGTATAGCCGGCGCTCGCTGCCCCACACGCCGATCAGGAAATACATCGGCACCAGCATCACTTCCCAGAAGACGTAGAAGAGCACGAAATCGAGTGACATGAAAACGCCCAGCATGCCGGTCTGCAGCAGCAGAAGCAGGATGTAGTATTCCTTTTCGCGTTTGTGAATGGCCGACCACGACGACAAGATTGCGATCGCTCCCAGAACCGTCGTCAGCATCACCATCAAGAAGCTGAGGCCGTCAATGCCGAGAGTGAAGTGCGCACCAATTGAAGGAATCCAGTCGGCATTCTCCACAAACTGGAATTGCGGCGCCAGCGGGCCGGAATTAAATGTCCAAATCAGCGGCAGCGAAACGAGCAGGCCGACAAACCCGAAAATGTTGCCGATCCAGCGCTGCAGATCGGGCCGCTCGCGCGGGATGAAAAGCAGCAGGATCGCGCCGACCAGCGGCGTGAAGAGAATCGTGCTTAAAATGTGGCTATCGGAAAAGAGCATCCGTTCACTCGCCTTTCAAACCAATTTGCAGACCAAGCGCGACGCCTTGCAGAGTAGTGGCACGGCATGACGTGCCCGCTCGCACGGAAAGCTAATGCATCGCGTGATGCGCCAGATAAAGGTAATAGCCCAGGAACCCAATCAATCCGATGACGATGAAAAGCATATAGCTCTGCACCAGTCCCGCCTGCATCATCCGCACTGGGAAACTCAGCACCCAAACCAGACGTGCGCCAAGCTTCACCGAGCCGTCCACAATCCACGTGTCCCACCAGATCGAAACCCGTGAAATAGCGCGCGTTAGCCATCCCGCTCCATCGACGCCCAGCCCGTCAATCACGTTCGCGTCAAACGAACCGAGCGCCAGACCCAGGTCCTTCGCGCGATTCACGAACAGCGCGTCGTAAATTTGGTCCACGTAATATTTGTTATAAACCAGCCGGTAGAATCCGCCGAGGCTCTTCGCGATTTTTTCAGGCAGCTCGGTGCGCTTGATGTAGAGATACCACGCAAACAAAATACCCAGCACAACGAGCCCTTCGGACATGAGCATCAAATAGATTTCGCCCATCCGCGAGCCCGGTCCGTGCGCAGGCTCGGGCCGGAGTTCGTGCGCGGTGCCCACAATGGGCTCCAGGAAATGGACGAAGTGGCTGTTGCCGCCGAGAATTTCCGGCCAGCTTATCCAGCCTCCGATGATCGAAAGCGCGGCGAGAATCACCAGTGGCACAAGCATGGACCTCGGCGATTCGTGAATGTGGTGCTCGATTTCGTGGTCCACGCGCGAAGTGCCGTGAAAGGTCATGAAAATCAGCCGGAACATGTAAAAGGCAGTCATCCCCGCGGTGAAGTATCCAATGGCCCAGAGCGTGACGTCTTTTTCATACGCTTTGCCGAGGATGAGGTCCTTGCTCAAAAACCCTGCGAACGGGAAAATTCCGGCGAGGGCCAGTGTGGCAATCAGCATGGTCCAATAAGTGACCGGAATTTTTTTCGACAATGCGCCCATCTTGCGCATGTCCTGTTCGCCCGAAAGCGCGTGAATCACGCTGCCAGCCGCAAGGAACAGCAGCCCTTTGAAAAACGCATGCGTCATCAGGTGAAAAATCCCAGCGGTAAAGGCACCGACGCCGCAGGCTAGGAACATGTAGCCGAGTTGCGAAACCGTGGAATACGCGAGAACTTTTTTGATGTCGTTCTGCACCACGCCAATGGAAGCGGCAAAAAGCGCGGTGATTGCGCCGACCAACGCCACTAGCGCCATGGCCTTCGGCGCCAACTGATAAATCGCGTTTGTGCGCGTGACCATGTATACGCCCGCGGTCACCATCGTGGCCGCGTGTATCAGAGCGCTCACGGGCGTCGGGCCTTCCATTGCATCCGGCAGCCAGACGTACAGCGGAATTTGCGCCGATTTTCCCGTGGCGCCCACGAAAAATAGCAGCGCGATGGCTGTAATCAGGGGGTCGCCCAGCTTGAAATGGCCGGCAGCCAGCGCAGGTCCGATTTCGGTGAAGCGAATCGTTCCGAGCAGCCCCGACGTCAGAAAAATCCCCAGCAGAAATCCAGCGTCGCCGATTCGATTGACGATGAACGCCTTCTTGCCCGCATCGGAGGCTGACTTCCGGTGAAAATAGAACCCGATGAGTAGATAGCTGCAAGTGCCCACACCTTCCCAGCCGACAAAGAGCAACAGCAAATTATTCGCGAGCACCAAAATCAGCATCGCGAACATAAACAGGTTCAGATAACCGAAGAACCGGTAATACCCGCCTTCGTGCGCCATGTATCCAGTGGAATAAACGTGAATCAGGAAGCCAACCCCGGTGACGACTAGGATCATCACCGCCGAGAGCGGGTCGATCTGAAATCCCCAGTCAGCGACGAAGTTTGCTAGCTGCCCGTTCAGCATGTGATACGGCCCCGCGGGAATCCATTCGAAGAGAATCTTGGTCGCGAGCCGCTCGCCTTCGGGCTTCGCGATGAGCTGGAAAAACGCGCCCAAGGAAAAAAGAAACGAAAGGCCGACGCTTCCCACGCACAGCGCGTTCACGATATTGTTCGCCAGGCGCCGGCCGTAGAAAAGCATCGCGGCCGCCGTGAGCAGCGGAAACATCGGGATCAGCCAGATATGATCGAGGAAAAATGGCTGGGGCGCGGTCATTCGGCGGTACTCACCATTTCAGGATGTCCATTTCATCCGCAAGCACCGTCTCGCGATTACGGAAAAACGCCAGAATGATGCCGAGGCCTACGGCAGCTTCCGCGGCCGCGTCGGTGATGATAAATATCGCGAACACTTGCCCGTCCACCGAGCCCCACATGCGCGAAAACGCCATCAAGTTAATGTTCACCGCGTTCAGGATCAGCTCGATGGACATCAGCATGATGATCACGTTGCGCCGCGTCAGCACGCCGATCACGCCAATCGTGAAGAGCGCCAGGCTCAGAAACAAATAATGATCCACCGGGATCATCACACCCTCCGCTTGGCCATCACCACCGCGCCAATCATCGCCACCAGAAGCAAAATCGAAGCAATTTCGAATGGCAGCATGTACTTGCTGAATAGCGCGTCAGCGACCGCCTCCGTATTCTTGGGAGAAATGTCCACCTGCATCGCCGGCAAGCGCAGCGATGTGTGCCCAGCCCAAACGGCGAAGAGCACTTGCGCGGCCAGCACCAGCGCGAGCGCGCCAGCCACAAACCATTGCCGGTTGAATTGCACCAGGCGCATCGAAACGTCCAGATTTACCAGCATGATCACGAAGACAAAGAGCACCATGATCCCGCCCACGTAGAGGATCACCTGCACGATGAAAAGAAACTCAGCCTGCAATTGCAGGAAAATCCCGGCCGTCGCAAGCAATGTCGTGATCAGAAAAACCGCGGCGTGAACAATGTTTCGCCGTGTCACCATCAAAATGGCGGACCCCACCGCTAGCGCGCTAAAAAAATAGAACAAGATGCTGTTCAGCACGTACATTTATTCACCGTCCGCCGTCTGCACGGCCGCTGCGGGCGCGTCATCTTTCGCCAGCCAAATGGCGACACCCAGGGTAGCCAAAGTCGTCGGTATCAGCGACACAACCGGCCCCCAACCCAACTGCTGCCGCAGCACGATCGCTACGCCCACACCGATCACGTTCACCAGCGCCAGAGGAATCAGAAATCGCCACCCAAGGCGCATCAGTTGGTCAAAGCGATAGCGCGGGAAAGTAAACCGGAACCACAAGAACGCGTAGAGGTATGCGAACACCTTTGCCATGAACCAGAAAGCGCCATGGATTCCCTGCATCACGCCAGCAGGCGCGAATAGCGCGCCGAGCAACGCACCCGAGAAGATAAAGCACAAGATCGCGACCGCCAGCATGACGATTTTCTGAATCTTCACCGGCTGTTTCGGAGCGAGCGACAGGCAATAGAACGCCACGCCCAGGGTGAGAAGTGAAGGAAACGCGTCGAGCCATTCGATCGACGTCCCCGGAAAATGTTCGCGGAAACTCGCCAGCGGCCGCAGCCAACCGCCCAGAAAAACCGTGGTCGCGATGCCCGCGACGATTACCATATTCGCGTATTCCGCCAGGAAGTAGAGTGACCAGCGAAAACCACTGTATTCCGTCATGTATCCAGCCACCAACTCTGACTCCGCTTCGGGCAAATCGAATGGCGCGCGGTTCGTTTCCGCGATCGAGCCAACGAGATAAATGAAAAATCCAAATGGCACGGAGAAAATGAACCACACCCCCTGATCGAGCTGTGCCTGCACGATGTCCCTCATCGAAAGCGAGCCGGCAAGCAGCAGCACCGACACCAACCCGAGGCCCGCAGCGGTTTCGTAACTCACCAACTGCGCCGCGCTGCGTAAAGCACCCAATAGTGAGTAGTGGCTGTTCGAAGCCCATCCGCCCAGCACGATGCCGTAAATTCCCAGCGAGCTGATCGCCAAAATAAAAAGCAGTCCGATGTTCAAGTCGGCGATCTGAAACGCCGGACCGATAGGCAGGGCCGAATAAGCCAGCAGCGCCATGGTCACACTCACGAGTGGTGCGAGCCAGAACATCAAGCGGTCAGCGTTCTCCGGGATGATGTCTTCTTTAAGCAGCAGTTTCACCGCGTCCGCGATGGGTTGCAGCAGCCCGTGCGGCCCCACGCGCATGGGTCCGAGGCGCGCTTGCATGTCCGCCATCACTTTGCGTTCCATTAACACGATGTAGCCCGCCAGCAGCGGCAACACCATCACGATCACCACCGCGTATACCACCGGCAGCACGTACGGCAGAATCGCTTGTGGAATCAGATGCCCCATCGTTTAGCGGTCCACCTCGCCCAGCACGATATCAATCGTTCCGATAATCGCGACCACGTCGGCAATCAGCGCGCCGCGCGCCATTTTGTCGAATGCCTGCAAATTAATGAAGGACGGAGGGCGCACGCGCACACGATAAGGCTGCGTGGTCCCGTCGCTGACGACGTAATAGCCCAGCTCGCCCTTGGGCGCTTCAATCGAGTGGTAGACTTCGCCCGGCGGCGGCTTCAGTACCTTCCCGATGCGCGCCATGATTGGCCCGGTGGGAATATTTTCGATAGCTTGCAAACAGATCCGGCGCGATTGGCGCATTTCTTCCATGCGCACCACATAACGGTCGTACGTATCGCCGGTCGTTCGCGTGGGAATTTCGAATTCGTACTGGTCGTACGCGGCGTAAGGTTGCGCTATGCGCAAATCCCATTTCACGCCGCTCGCTCGCAGCACTGGGCCGGTAACGCCCATTGCGATGGCGTCTTCCGCACTCAGAATACCGACTCCCTTGGTGCGGCCCACCCAAATGCGGTTTTCTGTCAGGAGCGTCTCGTATTCATCGATTTTTCCACTGAAGTCGTCGCAGAACCGCTTCACGTCCTGCTCGAATCCGTCATACGTCTCATATTGCAACCCGCCAATGCGAAAGGCGTGAGTGGTGAGGCGCGCGCCGCAGTACTTCTCGAAGATTTTCAGAATCTCTTCGCGCTCGCGGAAACAATAGAAAACCGGCGTCAGCGCTCCAATATCCAGCGCGTGTGTTCCCAGCCACAACAAGTGGCTCGCGATGCGCTGTAATTCCGTCAGAATCGTGCGCACCACGCGCGCGCGCGGAGGCGCTTCGGTTCCCAGCAATTTCTCAACGGCTTCGCAATAGCCCAAGCCGTTCGAAACCGCGGCCACGTAGTCCATGCGGTCCACGTAGGGCGCGAACTGCTGGTAGCTGCGATGCTCGGCGATTTTCTCGATGCCGCGATGCAGGTAGCCGATGATACATTCGGACCCCACCACGCGCTCGCCATCGAGTTTCAATTTCACGCGCAGAACGCCGTGCGTCGAGGGATGCTGCGGCCCCATGTTCAGAATGATCTCGTCCGCGCCCAGCACCGTGGTGCTGACGTTGCTCATCCCGTTGGTGCGTTGCTCGGTCATTCGCTCGGTCGCCGCTATTGTCCGCTTTCAATTCCCAGATTTTCGCGAACCCAGTCAGTATCTTGCCTGAGAATGTCGTAATCCTTGCGCAGCGGATATCCTTGCCACTCGTCCGGCATCAAAATGCGCTTCAAATCCGGATGGCCTTCGAACACAATGCCGAACATGTCGTAGCACTCGCGCTCCAGCCAATTCGCGGCGGGCCAGACGTCGCAGACGCTGGGAACAGGCTCGTTCTCGCCAGCGTGCGCTTTTAATCGCAACCGCTCGTTCTTCGCGAACGAATACAAATTCAGCACGATGTCGAATCGTTTCTCACGCTTCGGCCAATCCACGGCGGTCAAGTCCACGAGCATGTCGAACTTCTCGTCGTCGCGGCAATACCACGAGATCTCACGGAGTTGTTCGCGGGCGATCAAAATTATTGCCTGCTTGCGGTCGAGTGTAGCCTCGCGGATTGCTTGGCCAAATTTTGCCTGGAGCCGTTGGACCAACTCGTTGTCGAGCGGGAGAGGTTTTGGCGGCGCCTCTTTCGGAGGAGCGGCCGGCGCTTTCGGGGGCGCTGCGGCTGTGGGAGCGGCGGGAGCAGTTGGTTTTGCAGGTGTCGGTGGTGTATTTGCAGCAGGTGGGGCCGCAGCAACTGGCTGCGAAGGAAGGGCTGGTGTCGTGGGCTTGTCGGGAATAGCAGCGCTATCCGCCGTTCTTTCCGGCGGCTTTGCGGCGGGATCCTTATCCGAGGGGTCTTTGACCATCGGTTCGATCGGCTGCCGTTGCTGAATGTGCGCGACCAGCCTGGTCACGCACATCGTTCGCAGCCCGCCTTTTTATCACACCCCAAAAAACAACGTCAATTACAGTCTCTGCTCAGAGTCGAACGTCTGCCGCACCGTGCAAAATTGCTCGTGCGTCTAAACCCAGTCCAGGGCGCCTTTCCGATACAACCACACATAGCCGATCAGTAAGATTCCCAGAAACACCAGCATGGTCGCCAATCCATACAATCCCAGCTGGTTGTATCTGATCGCCCATGGAAAAAGAAAAATCGTCTCGACGTCGAAAATCACGAACAAAATAGCCACGATATAAAAACGGACCGAATAGCGCCCGCGCGCAGTGCCCTCGGGCGGCACACCGCATTCGTAGGGCTCCAGTTTCGCGCCTGTTGCCTTCGCATCGGGACGGATATATTTGAAAACAGCGAGAGTAACTGCGGGGAAAGCCGCCGCGAGCAGGGCAAAAATCAAAATCGGGATGTATTGGCTCGGCATCGCCAAACGAATTACAAATGAACAGCGCATCCTAGCACAGCGGTCAAGCGTCAGCCAGCGTCATCCACTAAAAAGCAGCACTCAAAAAATCCGTTGCCGCCGCGAACGCGGGACAAGCTCTTTCGCCATTTGTAAAGAAATGTTAGTGGCGGGCGCCGTGTAACACATCTATGGCATGGGGCAGGAGTGCAGCGATTGCGTCAAGTGAATCAACGGCGCCGCGAGGGCTTCCGGGCAGATTCACGATGATGGTCCTGCCGCGAATTGCGGCAACCGCGCGAGAAAGAATCGCTCGTGATGTTTTCTTCAAGCCTTCAGCGCGCATCTGCTCGGCAAATCCAGGTATCAATCGCTCTGCTATAGCCATGGTGGCCTCAGGCGTCACGTCGCGAGGGCCGACGCCGGTTCCACCGGTGGTAAGTATCAAGTCGGCTTCATTCGAATCGGCGGCTTTCTTCAGATGCGCCGAGATGCCATCTCGATCATCGGGCAGAACGGCAGCCTCGACGATCTGCCAACCGAGTTCCCGGCATCGCCCGGCGACGGCAGGGCCTGAGCTGTCTTCGTATTTTTGGCTGGCTACGGAATCGCTGACGGTGAGGATGGAAACTCGCATGGCTTGGAGGATTTGCGGGCTAACCTTCGGTTACTTCGGCGTCTTCATTCGCGCCGTCGCGCTGGCCTTCGTCCATCAATCGCAGCGCTTCCATTAGCAGGCCCGTGGTCGTGCGGGAAATTGTGTCGCGGGTTGCCGTGCGGTTGAAATCGATCTCGAACTCGCCGTCCGGCCAGCGTACGGCTTGAAACACGGCGGCTTCCCCCTCGAGCGATCCCAGCCGCGCGTCTTTGCATTGTCCGGAGGCAAAAAAGAGTTCGCCGCTTTCCGCCCCGTGCCTAATGGAAAGCTGGCAGGATTTTTGCCCCATCTCCAGCGACTGCATCAAGTCCATGATGGACATTTCTTCCAAGCGCCCTTGAATCACGCCCGGGCGCACCTGGCGATTCTGCAATTTCTCAAGTTGCAGCCGATCCACTACTTTCTTCGCGCGCCGCACCAAGTCCTTCAGAAAAAATGGCTTGGGGATAAATTCTTCCACGCCTTCCACGATGGGTCGGAGCTTTTCTTCGATGTCGCTGCGGCTAGCCAGGAAAATGAACGGAATGGATTTCGTCTGTTGGCGCCCACGCAGTTTTTCGTAGAGCTGACGCCCATCGAGCCCCGGCATGCGGTAGTCGCACACCACCAGGTCTGGCGGATCATCCACGATTTTCAGCAGCGCATCGGCACCGTCGGCCGCCGCACGCGCATCGCAATGCGGCATCAATCCTTTCATGAGCAGGTCGAGGATCAGCGCATTATCGTCCACGACCAGCACTTTGACGTCCTTCATCGGAGTCATTGTTTAGCGCGCTTCCCAGGACGCAGGTACGTTCCACTACGGCCACCCGACTTCTTTACCAAATATAACTCAGTGATTTCCATGCCGCGCTCGAGAGCTTTACACATGTCGTAAATGGTAAGCGCCGCCACCGACGCGGCAACCAGGGATTCCATCTCGACACCGGTCGGGCCGGTAGCCGTCGCCTCAGAGGTGACCTCAATTCCATTCTGGCATAGCTTGGCGTTCACATCTACGTGAGTCAGAGAGAGGGGATGACAAAGTGGAATCAGCTCCGAAGTGCGCTTCGCGGCGGTGATTCCAGCGATTCTAGCGATTTCGAGGGGGTTCCCTTTGGGCGACTTAAGGCGCCGGATGCTGTCTACTGTGCCCCGCCGCATACGAATGAAGGCGTGCGCAACCGCAGTGCGCGATGTAGCGGGCTTAGCCGTGACGTCCACCATCCGTACCTTGCCCTTTTTGTCGTAATGCGAGAGCGCTCGAACTTGCTTTCTAGCCATGGAGAGGATGTAGGCGGTCTAGGAGCTGCCCGTCAGCGCTACAACTCAGCTTAGAACAATCCGCGACGTGGCAAGACGTCCGCCATCTCGCCCGCGGCAAAATGCAGCTTCGATTCGTGCACCACCAGAAAGCAATTCCCTTTCACTACCGACCCGATATCCCCCGAGCCTTCCCAGTGAATCATCTCGACGGTGGCCTCGCCATTCGGCCAACTCAGCCGCGCGGGCAAAAAGTGTGCGAGTGGAGGCTTTTCGTTCACCGGATGCGCGAGCTTTGCCTTCAACACCGTTAATGGATGCGGAATGTGGCCACTGAGCAGATCAATCGCCGGTACAACGAATAGTTCAAACGTCACCATCGTCGAAACCGGATTCCCCGGGAGGCCAAACACGGGTTTGCCTTCGCAAAAACCGAAGACCGCAGGCTTGCCCGGCCGAATCGCCACGGTATCGAAGAAAAACTCCGCGCCGAGTTCGCGCAACACCTGTTCAACAAAGTCATACTTCCCCACCGAGACGCCACCGGTCAGCGCGACGATGTCCGCCTCGAGCGCCTGCTCGATGCCTGCGCGCAGCTCATTCAGATTATCCGGCACGACGCCCAGCATAAATGGTTCTCCGCCCGCCAAGGCAACTTGCGCTGCGAGCGAAATACTATTGCTGTTACGAATCTGAAATTTCTTGAGCGGCTGATCTACCGGGACTACTTCGTCGCCAGTCGAAAGGATCGCGACGCGCGGCTTCTTCGCCACCACCAAGCGATTGCGCCCCACTTGGGCCGCAATCGCTAGCTCCGCATAACCAAGCCGCTTGCCGCGCGTGAGCACGCTTTCTCCCACACGAGTCTCCTGCCCCTCCAGCACGTAATGAGCGCCTTCGCGCGCGACCTGCTCGATGACGAGGTCATCACCGTTAAGCCGGGCGTGCTCGTTCATAACGATCGAATTCGCTCCGCGCGGCAGTGCAGCGCCGGTCATGATTTGAACGCATGTCCCCGGCTCGACAACACCTTCGAACGGAACGCCGGCGCGGCTTTCGCCGATCAGCCGCAACTTTGCACCCGCCTGTGCCGCATCGGCGGCACGCACTGCAAATCCGTCGCGAGTCGAACGATTGAAAGGAGGGTAGTTCCTGTCGGCCGCCACGTTTTCAGCGACGATGCGTCCCAACGCCTGCGAGGGGTCCTGCGTGAACTCGATGGTTTCCGTTTCCGGCGGGGGCGCGCACGGCCGCGCGCGAATCACTTCAATTACCTTGGCGCGGGCTGCTTCGTAGGAAACCATGTCGTTTCACAGCCAGGATGCGAGTTTCGTTTCTCTCGGGACAATCGTAGCATCCCGCTCCGGACCCGTGGAAATCATGCCAATCTCAACCTGGAGCTGGTCCGAAATAAAATCCAGATAATCGCGCGCGGCTTCCGGCAATTCTTTCACGTCCCGAATTCCCGGAGTAGGCTTCTGCCAGCCGGGTAGCGTGCGATAAACAGCCTCGACTTGCGTGAGCGTCTCCACGTCCGGGGGCATTTCGTTCAGCGGCTCGCCCTTCAGGCGATAGCCGGTGCACACCTTGATTTCCGACTGCGTGTCGAACACATCCAGTTTCGTGACCACCAGGGAATCAATGCCATTCAGCATTTTCGCGTACTTCAAGACTACCAGATCGAGCCAGCCGCAGCGTCGCGGACGTCCGGTTACCGCGCCGAATTCCTGGCCGCGCTCGCGAACCGCTTGCGCGTCCAGGTCCGGCATTTCGGTGGGAAAGGGACCGCTGCCCACGCGCGTCGTGTACGCCTTGGTCACGCCGACCACTCCGCGGATTCGTGTTGGCGCGACGCCCAGACCCGTCGCCACGCCGCCCGAGGTGGCATTCGAAGACGTAACGTAAGGGTATGTCCCGTGATCTATATCTAGCATCGTGCCCTGCGCGCCTTCGAAGAGCACCGACTCGCCATTATCGAGCGCGCGATTCAGCAGCACGCAAGTGTCCGCCACCAGGCCGCGAATGTGCGCGGCGATTTCCAGATATTGCTCCAGCAAACCGGCCGTTTCCAGAGGATGGCCGTATGTTGCGCGGCTGATCGCATTCTTTTCGGCGATGACGCGCTCCAGCTTTTCCTTGAATCCATCCGGATCGAGCAAGTCACACACGCGGATACCACGCCGCGCCATCTTGTCTTCGTAAGCCGGCCCGATGCCGCGCGAAGTAGTACCGATTGCCGCGGCACCCCGTGCCGATTCAGCGGCTTTGTCCATTTCGCGGTGATACGGAAATATCAGATGGGCGCGATCACTGAGGAAAAGCCGCCCGCGCACTTCGATGCCTGATTTCTTCAGATTTTCAAGTTCGGCAACCAGGGCCGCAGGATCAACAACCGTTCCGGCACCGATGACCGCCTTCTTACCCGGACGCAGAATGCCGCTGGGAATCAACTGCAGAACGTAGCGATGATTGTTGAAGATTACGGTGTGTCCGGCATTGTGGCCGCCCGCGTAACGCGCTGTGTAATCGAACGACTGGGCAAGATAATCAACCACCTTGCCTTTGCCTTCGTCGCCCCATTGCGCGCCCACAACGCAAATTGCCTTCGTTCGCGACTTCTCAGTCACCTTCGCCGCCCTCACCCTTCATCAGGCCGCACTTTGCCCGCTCGCGTTCACAACAGAAGCACTACAGGCGGGCCAAAGCGGCAAACAGCAACGTATAATCCTACCCTCCGACAGACTCCGGCGCAAGCACGACCCGGCTGCGCAGGACCGAACTAACCTACCTGGGGGTAGCGAAAGCAGTCCCGCGCATGATCGTTGACCATACCGACGGCTTGCATGAAGGCGTAGCAGATGGTGGTGCCGACGAAGCGAAACCCACGCCGCTTGAGATCCTTGCTCATGGCGTCCGACTCGCTCGTGCGTGCTGGGATGCGTTGCGAACCGCTCCAGTCATTTATCTTTGGGCGGCCGCCAACGAACTGCCAGATGTATTTGTCAAACGTGCCGAATTCCTTCTGCGCCGCAAGAAATGCTTGGGCGTTCGAAATCGTCGAGGAGATCTTCAGACGATTGCGCACGATGCCCGCATCGGCCAGCAGTTTGCGAACTTTGCGTTTATCGTAGCGCGCAATCTTGCCAGCGTCGAAATTGTCGAACGCGCGTCGGTAATTCTCGCGCTTATTTAGAATCGTCTCCCAGCTCAGGCCGGCCTGCGCACCTTCGAGGACCAAGAACTCAAAAAGCGCGCGGTCGTCGTGAACGGGCCTACCCCATTCTTTATCGTGATACTCCACCATGGGCGGCTTTTGCGCCCAATGGCACCGCCGCAACTGAGCCTGGGCTGCCGTTCGGGTCATTGAGTTTTTCCCACAGGCTGACTTGCCGCCGCCGAGAGACATCGCGGACACAAACAATCCGAATAGCGTGCGCGAAGCTCAATCAGCGCTTCTTTGGTCAGCTTCGTTTCCTCACACCAACATCCCGCAGCGCGCGCCGCGCAGGAAAACTTCTCTCCGCACGCCGCGCACACCTTCACATCCGGTCCACAACCCACCGGCTGCGCGTTCGGGTTGCCGCCGTTTATAGCCATGGTCCTGCCTGGGGGTCGCGCCTAGGAAATGTGGCGCTGGAGGACTTTCTCGATCTGCTCTTTGGGCACCGCGCCAACGATCTGATCGGCCACCTGGCCGCCCTTGAAAACCAGCAGAGTGGGAATGCCGCGAATATTGAACTTGCCCGCGGCGTTGATATTTTCGTCCACGTTCAGCTTGACCACCTTTAATTTGCCCGCATGCTCCCGCGCGATTTCTTCCACCGTCGGCGTCAGCATGTGGCACGGACGGCACCAGTCCGCCCAGAAGTCCACCATTACTGTTTGCGTCTTGCTCGCTTCGACCACATCCGCTTCGAAGCTCGCGTCACTCACTGCTTGGATATTTTCTGCCATTTTTTTCCCTTGTTGCTTCAAGCCACGGTGCAACTCGGCCGCCGTACTTGAAGCTAAGTCTTAGATGTCCCGGAAACGCGTGGGATTCGAGACCTCTTAGCTGCTTCATATAGTGTGACATACGCCGCCGCAGAAGCCTTCCACGAAAAATCCTTGGCCATGCCGTTCTTTTGCAAGATTTGCCAAATCTTCGGCTCACGATGCAATTTCAATGCCGCCCGCACGCTTTCCATCAAGGCAAGGCCATTGTAGGCCTCGAACTTGAATCCAGTGCCCTTCTGGGTCTTGGCGTCAAAGCTCTGGATCGTATCGTCCAAGCCGCCCGTCGCGCGCACCACCGGAACCGTACCATATCGCAGGCTGTAAATCTGATTCAATCCGCAAGGTTCGTACCGCGAAGGCATCAGGAATATGTCCGCTCCCGCCTCGATTTTGTGGGCCAGCGCGTTGTCGTAGCCGATCTTGACGCCCACTCTCCCGGGATGTTTTTCTGCCAGTTCCCTGAACATTGCTTCGTATTCCGGCTGGCCCGTCCCTAGCGCGATCAGCGAAATATTCTCTTTCAGCAGGTCGACGGCAACCTGCGCGATCAAATCGAAGCCTTTCTGATCTACAAAACGCGAAACGATTCCGATCAAGGGCCGCTCAAGATTGTCCTGCTTGCCGTTCAGGAGCTTGAACTGTTGTAGCAACTCCTTCTTGCAAACTCTCTTCCCGTCAAGGTTGTGGGCCGAATAGTTCTGCGCGATGAACGTGTCCACCTCGGGGCTCCAAACCGCGTAATCCACGCCGTTCAAGATGCCCACCAGCCGGTCTGCGCGCGCGCGGATCACACCCTCCAAACCCTGCCCGTATTCAGGCGTTTGAATCTCCTGCGCGTAGCGCCGGCTAACCGTCGAAAGATAATCCGCGTAGATTATCGCGCCCTTCAAAAAATTCACGCCGCCGTAAAACTCCAGTCCGTCCATGGTGAAAAGCCGATCGGGGAGACCAATCGCACGCATGGCGCTCTGCGGAAACAGTCCCTGGTAACCGATGTTGTGAATCGTAAAAACCGACGGCAGTCCGCGCACCACGGGATCCTCGGCGTGTTGGGTACGCAGCAACACGGGCACTAGGGCCGTCTGCCAGTCGTGGCAATGAACCACGTCCGGCAGCCACACACGCTTCATGAATTCAATAGCTACGCGTGAGAACTCCGCGAAGCGCTCCGCATTGTCGGGGTAATCCGCGCCTTTTTCGCCGTAAAGCTGCTCCCGATCGAAATATCCGCGGTCCCCAACGAAGAAATAACGCACGCCCCCAACGGAAGCTCCTTCGCCGATCGCTGGAAAGCGCAGACGATCGCCCAGCGCTACCGTCACGCTGGAGACCAGGGTTGATGTCACTCTGTTTCCGCGATAGCACGGCAGCAGCACCGCGACTTCGTGCCCCATCTCGGCCAGGGCCTTAGGAAGCGCTTCGACTACGTCTGCCAAGCCGCCTGTCTTCGAATAGGGCAGCCCTTCCGACGATATGAATAGAATTTTCATGTGGCGCGATTCGAATGAAAAACGGTATCGGAAGCGTCACACTTCGTCAAGGAATTCCCGGCCGCCACTACCGGCGTTTGCGGATCGCACTCTCGCGACGATTGAAATTTGTTCGCGTCTCTTTGCGTTGCTACACTCGGTCGCCATGGCGCGACAGCGATTGGGCCAACATTTTCTCGGCGATATGGGATGGCGCAAACGCATCCTTGCGACCCTGCCGCTCGGAGCGAATGATGCTTGGTTTGAAATCGGCCCAGGCCACGGTGAAATGACGCAATTTCTAGCGAGCGAAGGCCGCCGAGTCATTGCTATCGAAGCAGATCCGAAACTAGCCGAGAGCCTGCGCGCTTCAGCGGTTACGGACCGCGCTCAATGGTCCGGCCTAGAAGTTGTTTCCGGCGACGTGCTGACCACCGACTTCGGAGGCCTCGCCGCCGGAAATTTTCATGTGTATGGAAACTTGCCTTACTACATCACTTCGCCGATTCTGCATCACCTGTTCCGCTGGGCCGATCAGATTTCGTCCATTCACATCGTGATCCAATTGGAAGTGGCACAACGGATCGCCGCAAACCCCGGTGTACGCGACTACGGGTATCTCTCCACACTGTGTCAGTTCTACGCGAAACCAAAAATCGCGCTGCGCATTCCGCCAGGGGCCTTTCGCCCGCCGCCGCAAGTGCAGTCCGCGCTCGTAAGCATGACCCTGCCAGGCGAGCGCGCGCACTTCAACGTCCGGGATGAAAAGCGTTTTCTGGAGTTCGTGCAGACTTGCTTTGGGCAAAAACGAAAAACACTGCGCAACAATTTGCTCGGAATCGCCAGCGACCATAAAATCCACGAAGCCCTGGCCGCCGCTGGATTGCGCCCAGACGCGCGTGCCGAGCAGCTCACCCTCACGGAATTCGCTAAGCTATTCGCCCGGCTTTTGTAACGTGGCCTTGTGGTCTTCCAGAACAGCCTGCAGCCGGTCGGGAAAATTCGTCATGATGCCGTCCACGCCCGCCGCCGCCATCCTTCGCATCGTTTCCGCATCATCAACCGTCCAGGTCGCCACCTGCAAATCCAGCCGATGGGCTTGTTCCACTAGCTCCGGCGTGACCAGACCGGCTCGCGGGCACAGTTGCCGCACCCCCAATTCGATGGCGGCCTTGGCATAATCCTGCCGAGGTTCTTCAACCAAGAGCCCCATCATCATGGTCGAGTCCACTTGCCGCAGCGCGCTGAGCGTGGATTCGTCGAAGGAGATCACGATGGTGTGCGCGGCGCTTTGCGATTTTTGCAACGCGCCCACCAGTGAGTGATGCATTCCCCACGCAGCGTCGTACTTCACTTCGAGATAGAAGATCACATCGTGCTGAACGGCAAACGCTAAGATCTCTTCGAGAGTGGGAATTTGCTGCCCCATGAATTGCCGGTCAAACCACATTCCAGCGTCCAACTTTCGCAGCTCGGTCAGCGTGTAATCATGCACATTGCCTCGCCCGTTGGTGGTGCGTTCGAGCGTCGCGTCATGGATGGCCACGAACCGCGCGTCACGCGTCAGGTGGAGGTCCGTCTCGATGAATCCGGCCCCCAATTCCACCGCCCGCTCGTAGGCTGCCAGCGTATTTTCCGGCGCGTGCCCCGACGCCCCGCGATGTGCGATTACCCAAGGCTTTCGCATAACCACGGCTATCCTAGCAGATAATTCCAGAGTGCCGCCTGCCGGGTATTACCGAGAGTGATGCAAATTGCACTCCGCCGCTTGTCTCGCAAATTTGTGACTTAATACAGGATTTACCGGGTAGATGACGGCGAGAAGAGTCTGTCACATTGCCTTTTGCAGCGCGCGAGGCGCGATGCAAATCATTGCCTAATTAGGACAATGGGTTGCCCGTCGAGAGGGCTGCATCAGCCGCGGACAGGGCCCAAACGCGGGATTGGTACACCCGATCTGAGACGTTCAACGTATCTCTAACAATTACTATAACGTAGCGCAAGCCCAGGCGAAACATTTGTTACATCCATTTGGAATCCGGATTGCCCTTTATTTTCGCCTCTCAGCGGCGAATCGCTGAAATTCTACAATTTGCTCCAGTGCAGGCTGTCACCCCGCGGCCCGAGCTGAAAGAAGAATAGAAAGCGAAATCATCCAAGCCTTGAACGAGTCCTGAGGCGGAATTCTAGCATTATGGCCAGCGCGAAATCCCAATTGAACTTTGAATCCGAACCGGTTCAAGCAATGAACGTCGCGCCGGTTGGTTTCGACCCTGCGCGCGACCTGTCGAAGGGATTCATCGAATTTTTGCTGCCGTTTCACCGGGCCTTCACACCGCGCCAACGGGACCTCGTAGGTCGACGTGCCTCCACGCTGGAAGCCGCACACCAAGGCAATTTGCCTAACTACCTGCGGCCGTCGCCGGCGACGCAGGAATCCTGGCACATCGAGCTGCCTGAATGGTGCCAGGATCAGCGCAACCAAATGACTGGCCCGGCAGACGACACCGAGCTCGTCGTCAAGATGCTCAACTCCGGCGCGCCGGGCGTAATGCTCGATCTCGAAGACTCGATGGCCAACACCTGGCCGCACTTGACGCAGGGCATCACGAATATCCTCGCAGCCCTTCGCGGAGAACTCACTTACTTCGACAAGAAGCGCGACCGCACGGTCAGCATTCAACCCAGCAAGACCGTAATTTCCCTGCGACCGCGTGGTCTGCATCTTCGGCAGGCCGGCGTGCTCAACGGCGAATCGCTGCCTGCCTCGCTTTTTGACGTCGCACTGATCGCATTCCAAGTGAAGCCGGAAGACCTGAAGCATCCGCTCACTTTCTACATTCCGAAATCCGAGTCCGCCGAAGAAGCCCTCTGGTGGCGCGACCTGTTCCGTTCAATCGCACGTGCAAAGGGCTGGCCGCAGGACTACATCAAGTGCATGGCGCTAGTCGAGTCTCATCCTCTCGCTTATCAGATGGAGGAGTTCGCCTACAACCTCCGCGAGCACATCCTGGCCTTGAATCTCGGCCGCTGGGACTATATGGCCAGCCTGATCCATTTCAATCTGCACGATCCCCACTGGGTGCTCCCGGATCGCAATACAATTCCACACGATGTCGCCTTTTTTCAGAATCTGCGCAACGTCATTCCGGCGATCTGCCACAAACACGGCATGCTTGCGATCGGCGGTATGACGGCACTGTATCCCAGCCGCGAAGATGCAGAATTGAACGCTCGCGCCCTGAAAACCCTGGAAGAAGACAAAAAGAACGAAGCGACGTCTTTGATGGACGGCGCTTGGACCGGGCATCCCGATCAGAACGAAATCGCTGTCAGCCAGTTCCCTGCGCCGAACCAGTTGCTTGCGCGGCCCGCGAATCATGATGCGCATCCCGACTTACGTGCCGTGCCAACAGGCGTTGGCAAACAAACTCTGAATGGCACGCGCGCAGCGGTGCGCACCGTGATTCGCTATCGCCAGGGCGTCCTCCGTGGCCGCGGAGCCAGCCTCCTCGACGGCTATATGGAAGACCTGGCGACCGATCGCATTTACCGGCTGATGATCGCACAACGCATGCGCCATCGCGACGTAGCACACATCGTCGATGACAACGGCAGTCTGGTCGTGCATACTCCCGACCTTGTAACGCGGCTGTTCGATGAAGAACTGGCGCGTATCGTGCGGGAACTTCCGCCGGGTACGCCTGCCGAGACCACTGAACAATTTACTCAGGCGCGAGTCTTGAGCGAACGAATGATTACTAGCAAGGAGTTCAATCCGTCCTAGGCGGACGGAACGAACTCGCGCGCGAATTATGTCGTAGCAATTCAAGGGGTCTTGGCAATGGCACCTAAGGCAGCAGCGTAATTCAGGCAATGCTGAAACGTTTGGCGGAAGAAGAAGAACAAATCAAGAAAGCAAAGGCAGTGGGGTCAGTCGACGCAACAAAGCTGCTCATGGCAAGAGCGGCCGCGTACTGAGGATGTGATTCGACGGCAGCGGCCCTCGTGCTGTTCCGACTCGGTCTAAGAGCTCTGAAGTCTCGCCGCCAGGCGGCACCTCAAATGCTCTGAAGCCTTCATCGAGGAGGAGCGACACGTGCTTGGGGAGCAGGGACATGGCGCTGTTCGTTCTGGTGGTAGTGGGGGTAGTAGTCGCACAGACTTGGTTTGACTGGCGCGACGCAAAAAAAGGCTGGGTTCTGCCGGAGTGGGCCACGGGGATGGCGCTCGCGGGAGCAGTCGCTGCTTCGCTCACCGCTGCAAGCTCGTTCGCCTCTTCCTGGCTTCAGGATTCGGCCGGCAGTTCGCGGCGCCTTTTTAATTCGCAAACATTTTGGCCTGAGCTTGGTTTCCTGCTCTGTTCCATGGCCGTAATCATCATCGCCATCCGAAAAAAACGGCTGCGCCTGATGATGATCATGACGGGTGTGCTCATTGCTGCCTTCTGGATCGGCATGACAATCTCATAGCCCTGTTGGGAGCCGTCTCTAGCTGAGTTTGACAGGCGGAGAGTCTTGCGCGGTCCGCTCCTCTAACTCCCTTCTGGCCTCCTGTTTTCTGCACTTGCTGTGTCCTTGCCTCCACACCCGTTGCTTCCCGCTCTGCCTCCTCCGAAACCACCATTCGCCGGTAGGCAACCGCCACTGGCCGAAAACCGCGCGACGCCGCTAGCCGGGTCCTCTATTCTCGCCCCCTGAACGGCAACACAGTTCGGAACAAGAATCGAGCGGGAGATGAGAATATGACAAACGCGAATAGGCAATCCTTGGTGGCGGCAACCGTTGACGGCGTGCGATTTCCTGAGGCCGGAGCGACTTTGCTGATCCTGCTCGGCGTTGTCTTCCAGCTGGGCGAGCTTGGCTATGGTCATCTCGGGTTGGGCAACTTGTGGTTCTTTTCCATAATGTTTACGGACATTTGGAATATCCTCTCGATGCGGCTGAATATTCCGAACCTCGCTGACTTGCTGCGCTATTGGCCGCTGGTCCTGGTGGGTTTGGGACTTGCTATCTTGCTCGCGACGCATGAAAACCGCTCTTCTCGGGCGCGCAGGGGAAATCGGCATGGCGAATGACATCAAGCGGTTCAGCTGGAGCTTCACGTTCGGCGCTCTCATCGTGGCGGCCGGCATCGTGCTCCTGCTCGATCAGCAAGGGCTGATCAACGCTGACCGCGTATTTGGCTATTTCTGGCCGGTCGTGTGCATCGTCGGCGGATCGCTGATGCTGATGGACTGCCGCGGAAGGGGCGGGCGCGGAATCTGGGGCTTCGTGCTGGTTACCATCGGAGTCGTGCTGGTCCTGGAAAATCTCGGTGTTGCTCACATCCGATTCGACGCTGTCTGGCCTCTGATCATAATAGGCATTGGGCTTTTGATGATTTGGCGAGCGATTGGCCCTCCCACTTCAGGAACACCAAGAAATGCATGGTGGGACTATCTGCGTTCCGGGGGATCGGACGCTTCCGGCTCGGAATTCAATCACGTGGCCGTTTTCAGCGGCTTTAAGCGCCGCACCACCTCCAAGAACTTTAAAGGCGGAAAGATACTGGCCATTTGCGGCGGGTTTCAGATTGACTTGAGGCAAGCCGATATCGAAGGCGACTCCGCAGCGATTGAGGCCATTTCTTTTATGGGCGGCGGCGAGATCAAAGTGCCGTACACCTGGAACGTTGCCGTGGAGGGCGTCGGCTTTATGGGCGGGTACGTTGACGAAACCGATCAGACCCCGGCAGCGTCAGGAACGCCGCGAAAACAATTGATCGTAAAAGGAGCCGCCATCATGGGCGGCGTCGTCGTAAAGAACTGAAGCGCGAAAAATGCACCCAATCCTCAGCAATTTCCGCCGCGTCGTAATTTACCTCCTCGCTTGGATTCCCATCACCGGGTTGCTGGCCTATCTCCTTACCGTTTTCCATGAGATTCGCGACGTAGAAGCGTTGGCCTTGGCCGTGCCGCTCTGCGTTCTCTATGCGTTCCTGTGCCTTTCCTCCTGGTACTCCTGTCGCGGCAATTCTCTCGAAAAGTACAGCCTCGGACGCCTGGTGACCACCCATCTCACCGCTGCGCTGGTTGCCAGCGTAATCTGGGCGTTTGCGGCAGTAAGCCTCGCCAGTACTCTATCCAAGCTGCCTTCGTTTCAAGGCCTGAGCCACCGCTTCCGGCCGGAAATTCCAGTGATGATTGTCACTGGTTTGTTGCTCTATCTGTTGTGGGTTGCTTTGTACTACGTAATTATCGCCGTGGAGGCTTCGCGCGAGGCCGAAGCCCGCGTGATGAAGGCCAGCGTGCTGGCGCGCGAGGCCGAATTGCGCGCGCTGAAAGCGCAGGTAAATCCACACTTCTTATTCAACAGCTTGAATTCCATCAGCGCACTCACCAGTTCCGACGCATCGAAGGCGCGGGAAATGTGCATCTTGCTCGGCGATTTCTTGCGGCGGACACTCGGCTTGGGAGAAAAAGCGGCGATCCCGCTCGAAGAAGAGCTTTCGCTCATCCGCGCATTTCTGGCCGTCGAAAAGGTTCGTTTCGGTGCGCGCATTCAAATGGAAGAAAATATTGATAAGGCGGCCCTGAACGTCCCCGTGCCGCCACTGCTTTTGCAGCCGCTCGTCGAGAACGCGGTCGTCCATGGAATCGCCAATCTGGTTGAGGGCGGCTGGATCCGGCTGGACGTTCGCTCGCAAAATGGCGACTTGGCGATCACCGTCGAAAATAGTTTTGATCCCGAAGCTCCGCCTCGTCGAAAAAGCGGAGTTGGCCTGGCGAACGTCCGCCAGCGGCTACAAGCGCGTTACGGCAATCGCGCGAGCTTCGGCGTCCAGACCGAAGGCGACCGCTACCGCGTGGCACTTACACTTCCGGCGGAAAGCGAGGCGACACCGGCATGACCCGTGATCACGCCCAGAGGATTCGAGCGGTTGTGGTTGACGACGAAGAGCTCGCGCGGCAGGTCCTGCGCGAATTCGCGGCCAGCCATCCCGAAATCGAAGTCATCGCTGAATGTGCCAACGGCTTCGAAGCCGTCAAGATCGTCACCGAGCAAAAGCCCGACCTGATGTTTCTCGATATTCAAATGCCCAAGCTCGATGGCTTCGAAGTGCTCGAATTGATCGGCAACGAGACCGCCGTTGTTTTTGTGACGGCGTACGACAGTTATGCGATCAAAGCATTCGAAGTCCACGCCGTGGACTACCTGCTGAAGCCTTTCGGTGCCGATCGCTTCGAAGCCGCACTCAAACGCGCCAAGCAGCGCCTCGCGGGCAAGCTCCCCGAAACTACGCCGCCCGCCGCAGACCTGGCCGCAGCCGCCCGTCCGCCGGCACAATACCTTGACCGCATCGCGGTCCGCGACGGCACGCGCGTATTTATCATCCCCGTCGCCAAGCTCGATTACGCCGAAGCTCAGGACGATTATGTAGCGCTCGCAGCCGACGGCAAAAAGCATTTGAAGCAGCAGACGATCTCGAGTCTGGAATCCGCTCTCGATCCGTCCCGATTCATGCGCATCCACAGGTCCTACATCGTTAATTTGGAGCGCGTCACCAAAGTCGAACCGTACGCCAAAGACAGCCACGTGGCTGTGCTCGCCAATGGCGCACAACTTCCGGTAAGTCGTGCCGGATACGCACGCTTGCGTGCTTTCCTCGATAAGTAGAGGCCTAACAGCGTCGTTGCGTTTCATGTTGAGATTTGGCCGAGTTCCAGAACTTCTACTACTCTCATTCACGCCCTGTTAACCACCTATATATTGCGAGGGGCGGCCTTTTCGTAGTAGTGTCGCCGCCATGCCCCGCCCCAACACGCGACGGTCCCCCCGGCATGGCGTTAAGGGCAGTCAAAGGAGAGGTAGGAAAATGGCATCCCCGGCGGACGCAAAGATCCCCAATTCATCCGGTAAGGAAAGCGCGGAAGGCGCCAACGTAGACAAGATACGCGACATATTGTTCGGGTCGCAGATGCGCGATTACGAGAAGCGCTTTGCTCGTTTGGAAGACACCGTGACCAAAGCGGTCGAAACCCTGCGCGAAGACATGACCAAGCGCCTCGACACCTTGAGTAATTACATGAAGGAGGAAGTGGACTCGCTCAGCCAGCGCCTGAAGGCCGAGAAGTCCGAGCGCACCGAAGGGCTGAAGGAAATCTCGCGCGAAATCAAGGAGGGCGCCAAGGTCATCGAGAAAAAACTGTCGCAGCTCGAAGAACAGATGGCGGATGGCCACAGCGAATTGCGCACCAAAATGCTGGAGCACTCCAAATCCGTCTCCGCCGAAATTGATAAGCTGCGCCGCGACACCACCGCTGCGTTGAATCGCGAAGTCGAAGTTCTGCGCGATGAAAAAACCGATCGCGCCGGGCTTGCCGACTTGTTCAACGAATTCTCTCTGCGCCTGAAAAATAAATTCGAGCTGCCGGAAGAATAGCCAGCGAGTGAGCAAGGAATCGCGGAACGCAGCAGGAGGCGCGCCGTGAACCCGGCGGGCCGAGACCTTCATCCTTCCAACATGGCCGAGCAAGCGCAACGCCGCGCCCCTGTGGCGCAGGCTCAGGAAAAATCGACGGACAATAACCACGCCTACGAAGAACTGCGCGAACTGATCGTCAAACCCGAGCAGGAAGGCATCGCGGCGATTCAGGACCGGCTCGAAAATCTCGAAAAACGCACGCAGGACGTCAGTTCCGTGGTCGCCGAAGCGATTCAGATGCGCCGCGAAAAGGGCGACGACGAAGCTCTCGCCGACGCGCTCGCTCCCACGATTCAAGAAACGCTCCGCGAGTCCGTGCGTCGCGACCCGCAAGTTCTGGCCGATGCGCTCTTCCCCGTCATGGGCCCTGCCATTCGCAAATCCATCAGCGAGACTCTGCGTTCGATGCTCGAATCATTCAACGAGGCTCTCGAGCATAGCCTGAGCTGGCAAGGGCTGAAGTGGCGCATCGAATCCCTCCGCACTGGTAGACCCTTCGCGGAAATCGTGCTGATGCACAGCTTGCTTTATCGCGTTGAGCAAGTTTTCTTGATTCATCGCGAAACGGGATTGGTTCTCAGCCATGTCGTTGCTCCCGCCGCCGCCACGCAAGATGCGGACATGGTCGCGGGCTTGCTCTCCGCCATACAACAGTTTGCGCGCGACTCTTTCACGCCTGAGAAAACCGAAACCCTGGGAAACATGACGTTCGAAGAGCTGCAAATCCGCGTCGTCACGGGACCCGGCGCGGTGATCGCCGCCGCCATCCGTGGCCACGCTCCCGAAGGCTACAGTATCGCGATGGACGAAGCGCTCGAAGACATCCAGCGCTTCTACAGTTCCGCGCTCACGAACTTTAAAGGCGACGCGGCACCATTCCGTTCCGCCGAAGATCGCATCGCGCGACTGCTCGAAACGCAATATCGCGAGAAGCCTGCGGAAGAGAAAAAGCCGCGCGCCGCGATTATTGCCGGAGCCGTGGCCGCGGTGCTTTTGCTCGCTTGGGTGGGCTACTCAACATATTTGCTGTGGGAATGGTCGCGTTTCCTGCATGCCCTGCGCCAGCAACCAGGCATTGTGGTGGTTTCCTACGCGAAAGACGGACGGACATTTCACATTCAGGGATTTCGCGACCCGCTGGCGGAAGATCCCCGAAAACTTATCTCGCAGGCGGGCCTCGATCCGGATCGCGCCGACCTGCAATTGGCCCCCTACTACTCGCTCGATAATGCCATCGTGGCGAAACGCGCTGCCGACCTTCTGCATCCGCCCACGACCGTAAATCTCACCGCTAAAGACGGCGAGCTTGAGGCTACAGGTGCCGCGCCGCAACAATGGATCACCCAGTTCGAACAGAGAGCGCCCTGGATTGCCGGCGTCAGTAAACTGGACGAATCTCATTTGCAGAATTCCACCGTGCAAGAACTGAATGCTCAGAAAAACGCCATTGAATCGACGGTATTGCTCTTCCCCCTGGGCCGCGCGGAACTCGAACCTGGACAAGAAAACAACCTTGCGCAGGTGGAAAACAATATCCGTGACCTCGTGGCGCAAGCCGCGCGTCTGCATGAGGCCGTTGACGTTGACCTGGTCGGCCACACCGATACCACGGGCGTTGAGGCCACAAATCTACCGCTCAGTCAGCAGCGCGCTGACCAGATTCGCGGCAGCCTGCTGCGCAACGGCGTTAAGGCCGTGAACTTGCGTCCGCACGGTGTGGGCACCACCCAGCCCTTGCGCAGCGAAGACACCGAAGACGGTCGCCGCCTCAATCGCAGCGTCACCTTCAAGGTCTATTTCTCTGCTGCCTCGGCCGGCGGCGCTTCGGGCGCTGCTCCCGCGTACTGAGCAGACCGCTATGCTGCAGAAGAAAGTCTGCATGCTGGGCTCCTTCTCGGTCGGTAAAACCAGTCTCGTGCGGCGATTCGTCGAAAGTATTTTCGATGAGGTGTACCACACTACGATCGGCGTCAAAGTTGACAAGAAAGTCGTGAACGTGAACGGCGAAGACGTCACACTAATGCTCTGGGACATCTACGGAGAAGACGCTTACCAAAAAATGCGCATGTCGTACCTGCGTGGCATGGCCGGCTATCTGCTTGTTGTTGACGGCACGCGCAAGCAAACGTTGACCGATGCGCTGTCTTTGCACGAGCGTATCGTGCAAGAAATCGGGAAGTTTCCGGTCGTGCTGGTTCTCAACAAAGACGATCTCGCCGACCAATGGGAAATTGATTCGGCCCAGGAAACCAAACTCGCCGGAAATGGTTGGACCGTGCAGCACACCAGCGCGAAGACCGGCGACGCCGTCGAGAAAGTCTTTGTGCATCTCGCGCAAGCAATGCTGGTCGGATAAATGTACTCGAGCTCCATTTTTGAATCGTTTTTCGCAGCGCAGGGCTACGCGCTTTTCGAATATCTTGGCGACGGCAACTTCCGCCTGATCGGTAGCTGGCCGTCATGGTGCGAAAACATCTGGGGCGTGCGGCCCGTCGGCGAACGAATCATTCGATTGGGTGACAAGTCGCCGTTCCTTGAGAATTTCCTTTTCGAAGCTGGGGAATTCTGGGATTCCAAGTCCCCAGGATCGCTCGATTCGGGCAATTGGATCGAGCGCGGCAGCTCCGCAAAAGACACGCCTCTTGAAGCCTCTGCTTACTTACTTGACGGAAAACAGATACTGATCGTTCGTAATCCTTCGGAAACATTTGCGCAGCAGCAGGCGTGGTTTCAGACCGCTCGCGATTCCCTTCTCGAGCACCAAAAGCTCATCAAAGAAATCCAGAAGAAAGAAATCTTGCTGCATTGCATCGTCCACGATCTCACGCAGCCGCTTAGCGCGATGAATGGCGTGTTCCATCTCCTCGAACGCAAGTCTTTGCCCGCCGCGCTGAAGAAATATGTCAAGGCCGGCGAACGCGAATCTCAACGCCAGGAACTGATGATTCGCGGCATCCTCGAAGCGTTTTCCAGTGACCTCGCCGCGCAGCAGGCAAAAGACGCCGCTGCAACCGAAGTTCCGGACCTGCTCGCCTGCGCAAAACAAGCGATCGAGGAATTTTCCACTGCCTTTCGTGAACGCGGCGTCCGTTTGCGGCTCGAGTCGCGCACCGATGCCTCTGGTGATTGGCGCGTTGTGGGCGATGCTTCGCGCCTCGATCGCATCTTCGGCAATCTGCTAGAGAACGCGATGCGCTACACACCGAAAGCCTCCACCGTCAGGATCGGCCTGGAAGATCAAGGCGATTCGGTGCTCGCGTTTGTGGATGACGAAGGCCCCGGGTTGCCCGAAGGCCAGTCCGTGGATCAGCTTTTTGCGCTGTTTTCGAAGGGCAAGACGCACGCAGGGAAAGCCGGTCTGGGTCTTTATTTCTGCAAGATCACGGTCGAGCGCTGGGGCGGCACGATTGGCGCGGAAACCCGCGAGCAGGGCGGCTCGCGATTCTGGTTTCGTCTCCCTCGCGTCGCGAAGATGGCGGCACTTGAAACCGCCGCCGCACCGGCTGACAAGTCCTCTAGAAAAGAAAAATCACGCGAGAGAGGCCCAGCCGAGAAACCTCTGCACATTCTCATTGTGGACGATGCAGAGCTAAATCGCGATCTTTTGATCGAACTACTGCACAAACGTGGGCATGCCGCCGAGGGCGTGGGCGACGGCCGCGCGGCGCTTGCTGCACTTGAGCGCCACAACTTCGACGTTGTCCTGATGGACGAGGAAATGCCACACATGACCGGATTGCAAGCAACCAGCGCAATCCGTCAGCGAGAGGCCGTGTCGGGGAAACACCAGATCATTATCGGCCTCAGCGGCCATGCGACCGAAGACGACGAAATCCGTTTCCGCGAAGCAGGCATGGACGCATACATCGCGAAGCCAGTACACATGGACAAGCTTTACGAAGTAGTTGAATCAGCAGCGCAGAACCGGCAAAAGTCAGCATCAGGAGGCGCCGCATCACGGCCTGCACAATCGGTACCGGTCGCGCCGCAATTTGCATCGCCAGAACAAACCGCAGTTGCGGACTGGGCGGCGGATTCAGACAACGTTGTCGCGCATCTTCGACGCACGACTGGCGGAAACCAAAGGCTCATCCAGTCGCTGGCCAAGACATTTCTAGCGGATGCGCCGAAGACGCTGGCGCAGATTCGCACTGCCGTCAAAAAAAAGGATGCAGCCAAACTGGCCAGGGCCGCACACCTGCTGAAAGGCTCCATCGCGATTTTTGGTGCGACCAAAGCAGTCGCCGCAGCACGCAACCTCGAAGCCTTGGGCCGTGCCGGCAATCTAGCCGACGCCACGAGCGCGCTACGCTTGCTCGAATCCGAGTTGGCGGTTGTTCAGCAAGAACTCAACAGGATCCAATCGCCGCCAAAATCAAACGCCAAACGAAAATCAGAACCGCGGGCCCAAGTCCGCGCCCGTTCCCGCCCGAACCGCTGAATAGCGCATTCTGGATTCACGCCCGGGCCGAGTTGGCGAGCCGTTTGACTTTCGCTTTATATTCGCCTATCCTGCGTCAAACCAGCGTGGCGGGTGCCGCCGCTGTCCCATTGCCTTTCAGGGTGACCGCAAGTGATCGCCCGGCTCTCCCGGACCGCGGCGTACCCGCCAAATCGAAGAGTGGGCGCGGTCGCTTTGAAGTTCCTTGCGCCCGGCGTTTACCCGACCTCGTCGCGCCTCTCAGCGGTGAATGCCCGGATCCTATCGTCAGGCTCTCTCTTAGCGTCGACCACCAGGATCAGACCGATCAAGAGGAGCCGCAGCGCGGGGCAGGAGCGGAAAGGCGCGCCCGGAAACCTCATCTTCTGCTGACTAAACGAACAACCGCGCAGTGGGCAGGCTTGCTGCTCGGGCCGCGTGGCGTGATACTCAGAGCCATGCTGCGAAGGATTACACTTGCGACCGGATTCGTGCTCGCGGCCCTGTCGTTAGCTGCGGGAGCGCGCGCGGATGAGATTAAACTGAAGGACGGCACGAAGATCGTCGGCACGATTGTCGGATTCGAAGACAACTCCTTCAAGGTAAAGACCAGCTACGGGTTCGCCGTGGTGCAGAAGGACCAGATCGTTTCCATCATCGTCAGCGACGGCACAAAGAAGCCTGATCCAGCCGCAGCGAAGCCTGTTCCCGCTGTGGCAGGTTCTGCGCCAGCTGGGTCATCAGCTCCGCCACCTGTGAAACCAGACAAGATCGAGCACACTGCCGCTGGCGCGCTCACGCCAAAGCCAACCGCAGCCGATTCGGCGGCAAATGCCATCGTCGAGTATCCGCACACCGACGCGCCGACCTCGCCCGCCAAGAGCTCCGCGACTGCAACGCCGAAGGGCGTTTCGCAGCCTGCCGTGGCTACCGTCGCAGCGGCTCCGCCGCCGAAGCCCGCTACTCCGGACCCAATGCATGAGGAAGTCAGCGGAAATACTTACACAAATGATACGTACGGTTTCCGCATGTACAAGCCGCCGACCTGGAAAGTGATCGAGGGCGCGCGCAAGCTCCTTCCCGGAGCAATTACTGCGATGGGCACGGACGATCAGACGACCTATCTACTGATCGGGCAGGAAACCGGAGGCAAGTCGCTCGCGAACGTAATGGACGTCGCCGACAAGCGGTTGCACGATGTGATGGACAACTTCCGCCCACTGGACGAAAAGCGCGTCACGATTTCCGGTGTCAGCGCGATTGAGCGACGGTTTCGCGGAAGCGTGGACCAGAAAGATTGATCCGGCGTGGTTGCTTACATTCCGCGCGGTGGGAGCGTGTACACGGTTTTTGGCATGACGCTGGCAGACACGGATTTGGTGCAGATTCAGGAAAACGTGATTTCCCGCGCGATCACCAGCTTGCAGTTCACCAAGTAACGGATTCTTGGTGGTGCAATCCAAGGCTATCTGGGAGTGCGGGAGCCGCTTGCCCGCGTTGCAACTTGGGCTCCGCGTGTTGGCAGTATAGTTCTCTAATTTCCTACTTCTCACTTCACGCCTCAGAATTTCGTTACTTCGCTGAAGTGGAAATCGCGAATTTTCATTGGCGGCACTACCATTTCGAAGGATTCTTCACCCGTGGCGCGGACGGCGCGGCCGAGCATCTCGACCTTGGCTAGCGCTTCGATAATGCTTTGATTGAAGCGGAAGTTGCGAATGCCGCCGGTGACGCGTCCGTTTTCGACCAGAAACGTGCCGTCGCGGGTCATGCCGGTCAGCACTTTTTCGTAGGGTTCCACTTCGCGGATATACCAAAAGCGCGTGACGAGGATGCCGCGCTCGGTGGAACGAATCATGTCGTCCACGGATTTATCGCCGCCACCAAAGACGAGGTTCATGGGCGCTTCACCGTATTCATTGGGCAGAGTGAAGCCGTGGCCGGTCGGCTTGACTTTCATTTTTTTCGCGGTGGCGCGCGCATAAACCAAATTCTTCGGGACGCCGCGATCCACGAGCAGCACTTTCTGTCTAGGGAATCCCTCGCCGTCCCACGGCGCGCCTACTTGCAGCGGATGATAAACGTCGTCCCACAGCGTGACGTTTTCGCCAAAAATTTTCCTTTCCATGCGGTCGTTGAAGCAGGAGCGCTTATCGAGCACGGCCGTTCCGGCGAAATCATAAAAAATAAAGCCAACAAAATCGAGAACAGCAGCGGGTTCGAGAATGGCGGTGTAATGGCCGGGCTCAAGTTCCCGCGGCTTGCGCGATCCGGCGGCTTTCTCGCTGGCGCTTTCGAATAATGAGTCCGGATCAATATTCAGAATGTCCGGCGAATTGGCCTTGGCCCAGCCGGAGGAATTTTCCTCGAGAATCGTCACGGAAAATTCCGCGCGGCTGTGGTCGTGCCGCGCAGAAAGTCCCTTCGAATTCACGAGCAAATTGCGAACGTAGCCCGTGGTGAAAATGCCTGCAGTCGTTTGCTTCCCTTCTTCCGCCATTTTGCAGACCCGCCTGACGGCGCGCGCGCGGTCCTGCGGGGTGGCCGAGACCGTCGAAGCAAAGTAGTGTGAAACTTTCTGATATTTCTGCGGCCCCAGCATCGGCAGCAGATCGGGATTTTCCGGCTGGTTGCGCGCGAGGCTCATCGCGGCGGCAACGACGCGGCGCAGCGATTCCTCGTCAGTCTTGTTCGTGGTGGCGCGCGCGGTGCGGCCATCTACAACGGCGCGGACGGAAATCCCCAGAGTGTGTTCGGAGACGTTCTGATGGATGGTGTTGTTGGCGAAACGGGTCAGCGCGTCAACGGTGGAGTGGACTTCGACTTCGGTCTCGTCGGCTTCGCTGAATTTCAGGACGCGTTCGGCAATGTGTTCGAGGTCTGACGCTGAACAACGCGCGCTTGTCGGATAAGTCTCGGCACGCGCTGCAGAGGTTCTCCGTGATCGCTTGGCTTGCGATTTTTTCTTCTTTGGCGCCATCTCTTGTTCTGGCTCCGCGCTCGCAAAATGTTTGGACAAGTGCAGGCCCGGTTCGAAACGCCGAACCGGCCGCCACAAAAACCGGCAACTAGAAATCCTGGCCTGGTTGCGTGCTTATTTTGCGAATGCCACTCCCACTTTTATGTTGCGAAAGCGCGCCGGCGACGCGCCGTGGCCTGTGCCCATGGTCTGCATGGGCTGGCCCTTGCCGCAATTGGGCGTGCCCCAAAGCGTCCAGTAGTCGCGCGAACAGATGGCGTCGCAACTGTTCCAAAATTCGGTGGTGATGCCGCTGTAGCTGGGATTTTTGATCATGCGGCCTTTCTTGCCGCCCTTGATTTCCCAGCCAATCTCGGTGGAAAACTGAAAATGGTAGCGGCGATCGTCAATGGACCACGAGCGGTTGGTCTCCATCAAGATAGCATCGTCGGTATCGGCAATCAGATCGTCATAATTCCACGTGCCGGGATTGATGCTGATGTTGGTCATGCGAATCATCGGCAGGCGATTCCAAGATTCGGTGCGCATGGTGCCGTTTGAGCGGGTCTCTCCGATAGCGGATGCGAGTTCGCGATTGCTGAGGTACCCGGTAAAGAGGCCGTCCGTAATGATGGGCGTGCATTGAGCGGGCACGCCTTCGTCGTCGTAGGCAAACGTGCCGAGGCCGGGGCCATGATCGAGCCGCGCATCGGCGACCACGTTCACAATGTCGGAGCCGTATTTCAGTTTGCGCAGCTTATCCACGGTGAGAAAGCTCATTCCGGCAAAGTTGGCTTCCTGGCCGAGAACGCGATCGAGTTCGATGGGATGGCCGATGGATTCGTGAATCTGCAGGCCGAGTTGCGAGCCGCCGAGAATAATGGTTTTTGTGCCTTCTGAGCATTGCGCGGCCGAGTGCAGCGCGACTGCCTCTTCCCCGACGCGTTGCGCGTTGCCAACCAGATCGAATGATTCGATCAGCTCGTAACCTTGCAGCGAGTGTTGTCCCCCAAAACTATTGGGATAAGAACGCTTCTGAATTTCACTGCCTGCAAAACTAGTGGCGATGATGCCGCCGCCCGCATGCATTTTCACTTGATGAATCACCGAACCGATGCTGGAAACGAAGAGCTGGTCAATTCGCTTGAAAGACATCGAGCCTTCTGCCAGGGTCACGCCTTTTACGGCGAGCATTTGCTTGTCCGCAGCAATCAGCAAATCAATCTGGCGCTCGACTGGAATGCGGAACGGATCTTTCAGGAATGGATTCTGCCAGGTATCCACGTAGGCTTTTTCGGGAGCGAGGGCGACATTCTCGCGTTTCGCGAGCGCGGACGCTTTGGCGATGGCAACTGCTTCGGCGGCGCAGGCCTGGACTCCTTCGCGAGTGAGGCGGTCGGTGGACGCAAAGCCCCAGGCGCCGCTGGCGATCACGCGGATACCGATACCCAGCGTCTCCGATTCGACTAGGGTGCCGACTTCGCCGTTTTTTGTGCCGAGCTCGCGCTGGCGGATGTCCATCACGCGCGCGTCAGCATATGTCGCGCCGCGGTGTTTGGCCGTTTCAATTGCCCAGTAGGCCCAGTCTTGCGTCATGCGCGCAGGTTCCGGTCGTCGAAGATGAGATCGGATGGAAGGCTTGATTGCGTTAGGTTTTCCGGGCCGGAAGTTCGTGAAAGTTGGCGATTGCAGAGGGTCGCGGTGGTTTGTTTTCTGTGAGTTACGTCGGTTTCTAATCGCCCGGGTTGGCGATCGAAAATCGCGCCAGCGGGCTTGTAAATCGAGACTTGGATTGCGCGCCGAAGCGTCGATTTGCATCGAATAGAATTGCGTTTTTGTATTGAGTAGAAATTGGCGGCGTTGTTTGTTTTGAGCGAGTTGCGGCGAATGTCGTGTTGTTCGAGGCATTTATTTGTATCGAGTAGAAATTGGGCGGCGTGGTGGGCGCGGATACGATTTGTCGTCTCGTCCGGTTCGTGCTGGCCGTTATCGCGCGAAAAAATCATCGGACCATCTTAGAGAGGGAGCGGTGAGAATGCAAATCGGGTGTGTGGTACATGGAACACGGAGGCGCCTGGGCTGCACCGGAGGCTTGAATGTACAGGCAGTGCTGGCGACGGTGATGCCGCGAGAGATTTAACGCCGAGGGCGCAGGTCGGAGCGCAGAGGACGCAGAGAAAAACTGTGAGGCACGCCGCAACAACGGTCTATATTGGGGCAGCGAGGGCGGTCGACGCCGGACGATGAGAAAATCTACGACGATGCGCTCGAGATCGAGCGGCATCGGGCCGCAAGCATACACGAGCGGACATTCGGAAACTACGAGCCGCCGGGAAGGGCATTTTTAAGTACGGAGACCAACGGGAATTTATACAGTTTTTGCGCGGGATCGGGCTGAAAGACGAATCGCCCCAGTTCGTCGAGATTGTCGGCCTCTTCCGCTCTTTGCGGTCCGGTAAGCCTTAGCGGCGATTTCCTGTAGTTCCTTGACTTTCTTCTTCGCCACCTCAATCGGCAGGGCGTCGAACTGGCCTTGGATAAGCTTCGCGGCCCTATCCACGGCCTTGTCCAATTCTGATTTCTTTTTTGCCATTGGAGTCCCTCGATTGCTTAACAGTAATAGCAAGCGGACGCAGTAACAACCTGTGGTGCGCAACAAACAAGAGCACAGCAGGCCCGGTTCGATGATGCGGAACCGGCCGCTACGTCAGCAAATCAAAACCGGGCGCAGCAAGCAGCGCCCCTACGGCGGCCATCTGGGCGAGGCCACCGTCCTGGGTTGATTGTGGCGCGGTTTCGTATGCGAATGCGGCGGCAAGCCGCACTCCCGGATTGAACTAGCCGTCGGTCGATCACGGCTAGCGCGGGCGGCCTTGAAGACTGTGAGGACTATGTGCCTTCGGACCAACTGGCTAGGTAGTGCTCTTGGTCGGCTGTTAGCTTGTCCACTTGGACGCCCATGGATTCTAGTTTCAGTTTGGCGATTTGGCGATCGATGGGCTCGGGGACGGCGTAGACCTGGGCTTTTAGTTCCTTGGCGTTCTTGACGATGTATTCGGAGGCCAGGGCCTGGTTGGCGAAGCTCATGTCCATCACTACTGCTGGATGGCCTTCGGCGGCAGCGAGGTTAATCAAGCGGCCTTCGCCCAGAAGGTAGAGTTTGCGGCCGTCTTTCATCACGTATTCGTCGACGAAGGGACGCGCGATTTTCTTGGAGCTGGCTAGCTTTTCTAGCGCGGGGATGTCAATTTCCACGTTGAAGTGGCCGGAATTGCAAACGACCGCACCGTCTTTCATTTTTTCGAAGTGCTCGTGGGCGATTACGGACTTGTTGCCGGTGACGGTGACGAAAATTTCGCCGATCCTCGCGGCTTCGGCCATAGGCATCACGCGGAAGCCGTCCATGATGGCTTCGAGCGCGCGTGTGGGATTGATTTCGGTGACGATCACGTCGGCACCAAGACCCTTGGCGCGCATTGCGACACCGCGTCCGCACCAGCCGTAGCCGGCGACGACGACCTTCATTCCGGCGATCAGCATATTAGTGGCGCGGATGATGCCGTCAATCGTGGACTGGCCTGTGCCGTAGCGATTGTCGAACAGATGCTTGGTGAGCGCGTCGTTCACGGCGATGACGGGATATTTCAGCGTGCCGTCCTTGGCCATGGCCCGCAGACGAATCACGCCGGTGGTGGTCTCTTCAGTGCCTCCGATGACGTTCGGTACCAACTGCGGATGCTTGGTGAGCAGCTGAGTAACGAGGTCGGCGCCGTCGTCCATGGTGATTTGCGGCTTGTGGTCAATCGCCGCGGAGATGTGCGCGTAATAGGTGGCGTTGTCCTCGCCCTTAATGGCGTAGGTCGGGATGCCGTAGTCTTTCACCAGAGATGCGGCGACTTCGTCCTGCGTGGAAAGCGGATTCGAGCCGCAGAGGACCAGGTCGGCGCCGCCATCACGCAAGGTGATAGCGAGGTTGGCCGTCTCGCTGGTGACGTGCAGGCAGGCCGACATGCGAATGCCCTTGAGCGGCTGGTCTTTGATGAATTGTTTGCGGATTAATTGCAGGACGGGCATCTGCTGATTAGCCCATTCGATCTTGCGTTTGCCTTTTTCGGCGAGGGCCATGTCTTTCACGTCACCGGCAAGCTTCGTTGCTGTTTCCACTGGGAACTCCCTTTAGATTTAGAGTGCGACAACCAGGGTCAAATCTTCTTTACCGCAGAGACGCAGAGAAAACCTACGGCAACGAGGCCGGCGCGTGTGACGATCTACAGAATTCAAGGGCGACCGCAACAGATGGCGCGAGGCCAGCCTCGCGCAAGTAAAAAGCGGCGGCAAGCCGCCGCACTCGAAGTTAACTACGTGATACGGCTACGGCACCGCGATTGCCCGCTTCTTTGCGGATGGCTTCGGCCTTGTCGGTGCGCTCCCAGGTGAAGCCCGGGCCGGTTCGGCCGAAATGGCCGTACGCGGCGGTGGGCGCATAGATCGGACGGCGCAGGTCGAGCGTCTCGATGATGCCCTTGGGCGTTAACTTGAAGAAGCCGCGAATCAGCTCGGTGATCTGGGAATTCGGGATTGTGCCGGTGCCGAAGGTATCGGCCATCACGGAAACAGGCTCGGCAACGCCGATGGCGTAGGCGAGTTGCACTTCGACCTTGGTGGCGAGGCCGGCCGCGACGATATTCTTCGCGACGTAACGCGCCATGTAGCACGCGGAGCGGTCCACCTTCGTTGGATCTTTTCCGGAGAGCGCGCCGCCGCCGTGACGGCTGTAACCGCCGTAGGTGTCCACGATAATTTTGCGTCCGGTGAGGCCGCAATCGCCCATGGGGCCGCCGGTGACGAAACGACCGGTGGGATTGATATGGTACTTGGTGTTCTTGTCCACCATCTCGGCGGGCAGGACCGGCTTGATAACTTCGTTCAGCACTGCTTCGTGCAGATCGCCGGTGGAAACTTTTTCGCTGTGCTGCGTCGAGATGACCACGCAATCAATGCGGGCAGGACGTCCGTCGACGTATTCAATTGTGACTTGGGATTTTCCGTCGGGCCGGAGGAAATCAGCAATTCCCGTCTTGCGGACTTCAGCGAGCTTGTGCGTGAGGCTGTGCGCGAGTTGGATAGGCATGGGCATCAGCTCGGGAGTCTCGTCGCAGGCGAAGCCGAACATCAAGCCCTGGTCGCCGGCGCCACCGGTGTCCACACCCATGGCGATATCCGGAGATTGCTTGTTGATGGTGCAGATCACGCCGCAGGTTTCGGCGTCGAAACCGTACTTGGCGCGGGTGTAGCCGACGCCTTTGATGACGTCGCGGGCCAGCTCAGCGAACGGAACATAGGTGGAGGTGGTAATTTCCCCGGCGACGACGACCAAACCCGTGGTGACCAGCGTTTCGCAGGCTACGCGGCCGGTGGGATCGTCCTTTATGACGGCGTCGAGGACGGCGTCGGAAATTTGATCGGCGATTTTGTCGGGGTGACCCTCGGTCACAGACTCCGAGGTAAATAGGAACTTCTCATCGGCGTGTGCCAAAACAGTATCCTCCAAGCGGATGTGGGGCAAATTAAGGGCCTAAGCTGGGCTCGGTGACCAAATTCAAAAACAAAAGGCTAGCATGTGGCTTTAGGCCTGTCAATTTTATGCAGCGAAAGGCCTTAAATTGAGGCTGAATGGCCGGTTGGAACCGTGGAAATGGCTTTTGGCGGCGTACGTAGGGCGGCGCGGTGTGCGACGGGAACTGTGGTTCCGGAAAACGACGCCGGGTTGCACGCTGGGCGTGATTACGCCATGTCCCGACGGTAGAGCAGATACGCGCGAATGAATGGGTCGAGATCGCCGTCCAGGACCTTCTGCACGTCTCCGCGCTCGACCTTGGTGCGGTGATCTTTGATCAGCTGATACGGCTGCATGGTGTAGGACCGGATTTGGCTGCCGAAGCTGATTTCGGGTTTGGAGGCGTCAAGCTTGTTGAGGGCGTCGCGGCGCTTTTCGAGTTCGAGTTCGTAGAGTTGGGAGCGCAGGACCTTCATGGCGATTTCGCGGTTCTTGTGCTGGCTGCGTTCGTTCTGGCATTGCACGACGATGCCGGATGGCAGGTGCGTGATGCGGACGGCCGATTCAACTTTGTTGACGTTCTGTCCGCCGTGGCCGCCGGCGCGGAAGGTGTCAATGCGCAGATCGTCGGGCTTGACGTTGATTTCGATGCGATCGTCAATTTCGGGAATCACGAAAACCGACGCGAAACTGGTGTGGCGCCGCGCGGCTTGGTCGAACGGCGAAATGCGCACCAGGCGATGCACGCCGCTTTCACCGGAGAGCATGCCGTAAGCGTTTTCGCCTTCGATCTGCACTGTGGCGGATTTGATGCCTGCTTCTTCGCCGGGAGTGGAATCGAGGATCGTGGCACGGAAACCTTTTTGCTCCGCCCAGCGCAGATACATGCGCAGGAGCATTTCGGCCCAGTCTTGCGATTCGGTGCCGCCTGCGCCGGGCTTCACGGTGACGATGGCGTTGAGGCGATCGTTTTCGCCGGCGAGGAGCGTTTTGGTTTCCAGCTCGGAGAGATAGGTGTCCGTCGAGGCTAGTTCCTTTGCAACATCTTCCAGGAGCGAATCGCGCTGGGCGTCGTCTTTTTCTTCTTGCGCCAGGCCGAAGTAGGTTTCGATGTCGCTCTTTTTGCGGTCGAGAGCGGCTTCGGCGTTGACCCGGTCTTCGACCTGCTTGCGCTCTTGCAGCGTTTCCTGCGCCTTGGCTTGATCCTGCCAAAAGTTGGGGTCGCTGGTTTTTGCTTCTAGCGCGTCGAGTTGTTTGCGTGCGGATTCGGCGTCAAAGAAAGCTCCGCACGAGCTGGATGCGTTTATTCAGCTCGGCGAAGCGTTGTTGCAGGTCTTCGATGTGCTCGGCCATTGGTGCCTTTATGCTAAATGATTTTTCGCGGGGTGTCACCCCAGGGAGATCGATTACGCGGGATAAAAGCGGCTCCGACCAGCACGATCGTTACGATTATGCAGAGCCAGGAGAACCAGTCGCCGAAGCGGGCGTACGGAGTCGTGTCGCTGCGGAAATCGTAGGGGGCGTCTAGCTGGCCGCGGATGTCTAGTTGCAATTGCGCGGCTGTGCGGCCGTAGGGATCGATGGATTCGGTGTAGCCGTTGTTGGTGTCGCGCAGGAGCCAGCGGCGATTTTCTACCGCCCGGACACGCGCCATGGCCATGTGCTGTTCGGGAGCGGAGGAGCGGCCGAACCAGCCGTCATTCGAAATCGTAACCAGCAATTCGGCGCCATTGGCCGTGAAGCGGCGCACTTCGCTGGGGAAAATCGCTTCGTAACAGATGAAGGTGCCAAATTTTCCCTGCGGGAGCTGCGCGACGCTGTATTGCGAGCCCGGCGTGAAATCGGAAATGTCCGCGGTCAGTTTTTTGGCAAAAGTTAGCCAGCCGCGCAGCGGGACGTATTCGCCGAACGGTAGCAGATGAATTTTGTTGTAGGAGTAGATGCGCTGGCCGGCGGGATTCAGCAGCACGGCGCTATTGGACGCGAGCCACTTTCCGCTGGGGTCTTGCTTCCAATCCACGACGCCGACCAGAAAATACTTCCCGGCATCGCGCGCGATGCGCTCGGCGCGCTGGGCGAACGGTGGTTCGGTGAAAGTAAACGGCGCGGGGACTTCCGGCCAGATGATGATCCCGGGGACGCGGTGCGCCGCTTCCACGCTGATCTGATCGAGCTGGTCAAGATCTCCAGCATGGACTTGCAGCCAGTCGGCCGGATAGCTTTCGGATTGCGGGAAATTGGTCTGGACTAGATGAGCGATGTAATGGGGAGTCGCCGACGGGATTAGATATGTTCCGCCGAGGGCGACGCCGACAAGCACGATGGTGACAATTACGGCGAGCTTCCAAACGCCGCGCGTATCGGCGAGAACCGCGTAGGCGAGTAGCGAGCCGTAGGCGGCGATCAGAAAGCAGAGGCCGTAAATGCCGGTGACCGAGGTGATTTGCAACAGCGCCATGCTGCGCGCGGCGGGGTATCCGGATAAATCCCACGAAGAACCGATGATTGGGATATTCGTACGAAAGAATTCGAGGGCGGTCCAGAGGAACGGTGCCAGCAGGCACGCAAGCAGTTTGCTTCTTTTCGACGCCAGCGCAACGCCAGTGGAAAAAATCGTGCAAATCAGTCCCCCGACGAATCCGATCATCCCCACGAAGGCTGCTGAGATCCACGGGTCAATATTGCCGTATTGGCGCATGACGGTGTCCACCCACGGAAGGCACACCGGGTAAAAAATCTGCCCGTGCAAAAAACCGTAAAGCGGCGCTTCTTTGAGCGGCACGCCAGATGACGCGAGAACCAGCATGCCCATCGCGATCCATGCGAGCAGATACAAATTGTAATTGGGAAACGAAAGGCCGAGCGCGACTCCACTCCCTATGGCGAGCAAGACTCGCGCGTAACGAGGCAAGTTCATTCAGTGTTTAATTATAGGCTTAAAGCCAAGTTGTTCGAGGGCGCGCTTGGCATTTTCCGCGGAAACCATGTCGGGGTACGGACCGACTTGCACGTGGTAGAAATTGTCTGCGGGTGAAATGGCGACAAACGACGGAAATCTTTTCTGTTGAATGGCGTCGGCCATTTCGAGCGCATCGCGCTGCAACTTTACAGCGGCGACCTGCAGAACGATGGAGTTCTTGCCCATGACAGGCGGCTGAAACCGTGCGGACTCTTTTGTGCTGGCGGGAAGTGCCTTGGCTGAAACCGGCGGAGCCGAAGTCGGTGTTTTTGCCGCGGACGAGGAAGCCGGCTCTTTCGCGTGAGACGAAGGAGCGGTTTCGAGATGATCATTCGCCGCGCCATTCTTGCCGTAAAAGTCCCAGGTTTGATCGCCACCGGGAGCGTTGTTGTTTGCGGGAGCTGTTTCCTTATTTTTTGTGGAAGCGGGCGCAGACGGCGCGGTGCGCAGAGGGGCGGCATCGGCGGCGTGCACCGAACCACCGTATTGCTGGCGACCCATCATATAGCCGAGCGTGAAGAAAACTCCGCAGAGAAGCACGACGCCAAGGAACAGTCCTACCAAGTGCCGGCTTTCAAGAACCCGGTCGCCACCGCCTCCGCGTCTGCTGCTTGATGCCATGCGCTTACTTGGTTCCCCCAAACGCCTTCACCCACTGCGAAATGATGTCCACCGGCAGCGGGAAAACAATCGTTGTGTTTTTCTCTACGCCGATCTCGGTTAGAGTTTGCAAGTAACGAAGCTGGATTGCTGCGGGCTCTTTTTCGAGCACCCCCGCGGCTTCCGCCAGCTTGGCCGAAGCTTCAAATTCGCCTTCGGCGTGAATGATCTTGGCCCTGCGTTCGCGCTCTGCTTCGGCTTGGCGGGCAATGGCGCGCTGCATGGACTCAGGAATATCTACTTGTTTGACCTCGACCTTAGTTACCTTGATACCCCAAGGCTCGGTGTCCTGGTCAAGGATTTGTTGCAGCTTGGCGTTAACCTTTTCGCGCTCGGAAAGAATCGAGTCCAATTCGAACTGTCCTACCAGGCTGCGCAGAGTGGTCTGGGCCAACTGGGAAGTAGCATATAGATAATTCTGCACTTGCGACAGCGCGAGATTAGCGTCCACTACGCGGAAGTAACATACGGCATTTACCTTAACCGAGACGTTGTCGCGGGTGATGACGTCTTGCGGAGGCACGTCGAGCGTTTCGATGCGCAGGGAAATGCGGGTGAGCTTGTCTATCGGGAAAAACACTAGCTGCAGGCCGGCGCCTTTGGCTTCGGGCAGCATGCGTCCCAGGCGCAGGACTACGCCGCGTTCCCATTCCTTGATGACGTAAACGGAATTCACCAGCCAGAACAAGAAAATAAGTACCGCGACCCCGAACAGAATCGTTGCGAAATCCATCTGTTTCCTCCGACAAAGCCGACCACAAAGCAACGGCCGGCCGGGTTCGAAAATCCCGAACCGGCCGCTACAAATTCAACTTCGAGAGCCGGCGAGAGGGCTCCACGGAGCGGGCACGGCATGCCGTGCCCCTACCCGCTAGCGAGCCTCTATCTCGATTCTACTGGCTCAACTTCTAGCGTTAGGCCTTTTACTTTTTTTACGCGGACGCGCGCGCCTACTGGGATGTTTTCACCCGTCTGTGCGGCGGCGCGCCACAATTCGCCGTGGACGAAAACGGTGCCGGTGCCGTCGGCGGAACCGAACGGCTCTCTTACTTCGCCGACTTCTCCTACCAACTCTTCCTTGCCGGTGGAAACTTTCCAGTGACGCGAACGCAGCACCAAGCGCATCAGGATGATTACGATGATTCCAAATGGAATCACCACGGCGACGGCGGTCCAAACGCTTACGCCCATGCCCGTCAGCGGCGAGCGAATAAGAAACAGCGCGCCCAGGATCATGGCGATTACTCCTCCGACTCCCAGCACGCCATGCGTTGGAAATTTTGCTTCGAGGATGAATAGCGCAAAGGCCAGCGCAATCAGCAAAACTCCCGCAAAATTGATGGGCAGCAGGTGCATGGCGAAAAGCGCGAGCACCAGCGCGATACCGCCGATCACGCCCGGCGCGAATACCCCGGGATGGGTGAACTCGACGTAGAGTCCCAGAACGCCGATGACCAGTAGAATGAAGAACGCGTCTGGCTGCACGATGCGCGCGAGAAATCTTTCGCGCCCGGTCATATCGTGACGCTCGATCGCGAAACGCCCAAGCGAGAGCTCCACTTTAGCTCCATCGAGTCGCGTTATCGTGCGCCCGTCTAACTGCTTGATTAGCTCCGCCTCCGAAGCCACAACGATGTCCACCAGCTTGCCGTCCAGCGCCTCTTTGTCACTGAACGCTTTGGCGTCGGTCACCGCCGTCGCGGCCAGCTCTGGGTTGCGGCCGCGCTTGCTGGTGTAGCTGCGCAGGTAGGCGGTGGCATCGTTCACGATTTTCTTGCGCAGGGTTTCGTCAATTTGGACAGGCGAGCCGCCGATTTCGATCAACGGCGAGGCCGCGCCGGTTTCTGTGCCCGGCGACATCGCGGCAACGTCGCCTGAAAGCAAGATGAAGAATCCGGCGGAGGCGGCGCGCGATCCGGTGGGATACACGTAGGTGACGACCGGCGCGGACGAACGCAAGATCGCCGAAATGATCGAGCGCATGGAGCTGTCGAGTCCTCCCGGCGTGTTCATGGTGATCAAAATCAGACTGGCGTGTTCGTCGTTCGCCTGGTCAATTCCGTGGACGACGTATTCGGCTAGGATCGGCTCGATCTCGCCGTCAATATGGAGTTCAACGACGGTGGAATTGTTGTCCGGTGCTGGTGGTGCGGGTGCGGCTAGCGCGGCGGAAAAAGTCAGCGACAGTGCTACCGCCAGGGATAGGGCAAGCAAAAAGCGGCGAACTGCGCGGGGGAACATTTCGCGAGTCATTATAGCAATAGAACTTGCCAGCGCCCTAAAGTTCCCAGAGCGAGTGGTCAGGCGCTGAGGCCACAACCTGTCAGGCAATTGGATGATTAGAGAAACTCGCCGCTCACAATTTTCCGGTGTCTAGCAGGCTAATCGCATTGCGCAGAGCCTTCACGACTTTCTCCCGCCTGCCTGTAAAAATATTAGCAACCGCCCAGCTCCCTCTGGCATCGGAAGCCTACTGCAGGGGTGAGTCTTCTTTTCGAAAAACAAAATATATTCACTAATCTCATCCCTGTCCACGGATCGGAATGTGAACGAGCAAACGCTAACGCAAATGAAATGTTGCGCGATTAGTCCGCGCGCTTGCGCTGGCAAAATATCAAAGCTCTTTGCCCCATGCCGAGCGCCGGTATACGGTTCTCTCCAGTATCTAGGCATGGTTTGAAGTAAGGCGGCTCGCATCGGCACCACAAAGTCGTGAAATTTCAATCTATCGGAGTTGCGTTGGTCTGATCTAGCGTCATCGAGTTTTGGCCGGACTTGAGTTGCACGGTCTGTCCCCATGCGAGCGGATGGTTGTTATAACGAGTGGAAATCATCAGGTAGTAGGTCCCCGGAGGCACGCCGGGAAACGTTCCGCTGCCTTTGGCGTCGGCCCGAACGGCTGAGACAGCGCTTGCCTTGACGGCGTCCAAAGCTTTTTGACACTCCGGCGTGCGGCTCGTACAAATCGTGGCCACGTATTTGTACGGCGACATTCCCGACGGCACGGGGACCCCGCCTTTCGCAAGCGCGTTTGCGTAGCTATCGCGCAAAAGAACGTAAGGACGCCCGGCGAGCGGATTCGCAGAGCCTGCTTGCGCAGGAAATCCGGAGGCGATGGACAAAGTGGCGTTGCCGAGCGGCGCTTCCGGAGTCGAGAGCGTCCCGCCCCCGTTGGCTGTCCCTGTTCCGTGATTTCCTGCGGAGGAAGTCACCGTCGCTGCTGTGCCGCCGCCTGAAGGAATCGTCTTGCTTGGAGCGAGAACCGCGAGGTTGCAAGTCTGCTCCATCGGAGCGAAGGTGAAATCGCCGTCGTCGTTTTGGCCGGTGACGGTGCGTCCGTGCACCGGATAGGGGCCGGAGGCGCTGGGGTCGAGCGAGCCATCCGGTTTGAAGGCGAACGTGAGCGGATGATCCGGCGCGTTGATATGGACCACGGCGTTGGTTCCGTCTGCCACGACGGAGTAGGGATAAGCGCGCGCGGCGTCCGGGCCACAGCCGAGAATTGCGGACTCCGGGAAGAATTGAACGCTGAAGCCCGTGGAGGCTGCGAAAATGCCGTGCATGCGAATGCCGGGCGGCGTCGGTGGGCCTTTGTCTCCGCCGAACATTGTTTTGAGCAGATCCGTTTGCATCGTCTGCACGCCAATTCCGGCGCCCTTGGAGGAAAGGTTCAGCGCTGGGCAGGTGGCAGTTCTGTGCGAGAAAGTGGAATACGAAGCGCCGCCGGTGTTCGCGGAGCCGTAATAGCGCTGGCCGCCGCTGTAGAGTTCCGAGGTCGATGCGGCCTGTTGGTTCGAGAGAGACATTCCATATTTATCTGTGTATCCGCTGCTACCGTTTGGGTCTGGTCCACTTGAGGCGGTACCGGTGGCAACTACTCCGTCGATTTGAAGCGGACCCGGGCCAACGATGGTTCCGTCGCCTTTGAGTGTAAGCACCAGCGCCTTCGGCGTTGTGTCGATCACGATCGCGGTGCGATTGTTCTTGAACTCGAGAGTGTAGCTGTGTTGATCGGGCGAAAGGAACGAGCAGTTCACGAGAACGCCGCCGTCGATGAAGTCGAGGCGCCATTTGCCGGGGCCCTCGAACACTCCCGCCATGTCCGGACCTGGAGCGGGTTCCTTGGCGGCGGAAGGAAGGACCTGGGACACCATCTGACTAAAGGCGCCAAGGAGTGAATTGCCGGTGCAGCTGGCGGGAAGACGTCCGGACGTGACGCAGCGGGTGATCGCGCGCTCCTCTGGCGTCTTCGGCTTTTGCGGCTGGCCGTAAGCGGGCGGCGGCTGCGTCGCGGCCTTGAGCTGATCTTCCGCCTTCTGCGCGTTGGCGTTGTAGGTGTCCTGCTGCTTCTTCTGGAAAGCTTTTGCGGCCGCGAGTTCTTTTGCGCTGGGCTGCGTGCACGTGGGAAGAAGCTTTTTTAGGGCGCCACGCGTCACAGAGGTGTAGGTGTTGAGGCCGGTGGGCGTGAGATGGTCAGGATGCGCGACCATGCACGTGGAAGTGTCCGAGGTGTCACGAATGTTGCAGCCTTCGATGTAGATGTGCTCGCCATTGCAGACGTAGGTCACGCCGATCGGGATGTCCTGCGCGTGGCAGAGGGCGGCGGCAAACAGAGCGAGCAACAGGGCGATGTTAAACTTCAAAGCGAGGCACCAGCTTTCGGAGCGGTATTTCGCACGGGATGGGCGCATTCAACCTCCTGATTGTAGAGGTGCGAGCAGCACCACGCTTCGCGGGAGCATGGATCAAGCGCTGCTTTGGGAATTGCGTGCGATAGTAAACATTGAGGCGCGAAAGGGCAAGCGATGTCTTCTTGCCACCAAATCGACGTTTCATCATCTAATGGCTTTGAATCGGCCGAGCAGTTTAGAATTTACCTTGGGGCATCCATTCTAGGATCCAGTCATGGCCAAACCAATTTTGCTGAGTGTGGACGACGACTCCGATGTGCTGCGGGCGATTGAGCGCGACCTGCGTTCGAAGTACGGCGCCGAATATCGCGTGATAGGAAGCGATTCTCCCACCGGTGCGCTCACCCTTTTGAAGCAGTTGAAGGTGCGCAACGACAGCGTGGCTTTGCTGCTTGCCGACCAGCGCATGCCGCACATGGATGGCGTCGCGTTTCTGCAGGAAGGAATGCGCATCTTTCCGGAGGCTAAGCGGGCCTTGCTCACCGCCTATGCCGACACCAACGCTGCGATCAGCGCCATCAACGAAGCCAACATCAATTACTTTTTCATGAAGCCGTGGGATCCGCCCTCCGAGCACCTCTACCCGCAGTTGGATGATCTGCTCGACGACTGGCGAGCTTCCTACCGTCCGGCGTTCGAAGGAATCCGCGTGTTGGGGACGCGCTGGTCGCCGAAATCGTACGAGTTGCGAGATTTTCTGGCGCGCAATCGCGTTCCGTATCAGTGGATTGACGTGGAACTTTCCGCCAATGATCCGGAAACCAAGCGCCTGCTCGAAGTGCTGGGGCCGGATGCCGCGAACCTTCCGGTGGTGCTCTTCCCGGACGGTACAAAGCTACTTGAGAGCGTGCCGGCGGAGGTCGCGCAAAAGGTGGGATTGCGAACCACCGCGCAAACCAACTTTTATGACCTGGCGATCATAGGCGGAGGACCGGCTGGTCTGGCTGCTGCGGTCTACGGCGCTTCCGAGGGCCTGCACACGGTAATGATCGAGCGGGAGGCCCCGGGCGGACAAGCTGGAATGAGTTCGCGCATCGAGAATTATCTAGGATTTCCGATGGGACTCAGCGGCGGCGATCTGGCCCGGCGCGCGGTGGTGCAGGCCCAGCGTTTTGGTGTGGAAATTCTAGCGCCGCAGGAAGCGGTCGCTGTGCGAACCGAAGGATCCTACCGGTTCATCAAGCTGGCGGATGGCAACGAAATTTCCTGTCACGCGTTGATGATCGCCACGGGTGTGCAGTGGCGGCGACTGGAAGCCCCAGGAATCGACCGGCTCCAAGGGGCGGGTGTTTATTACGGCGGCGGCTCGACGGAAGCTCTCTCTTGCAAGGGCGAAATCATTTACGTAGTAGGCGGAGCGAATTCGGCGGGACAAGCGGCAATGAATTTCGCGAAGTACGCGGACCGCGTGGTGATTGTGGTGCGCGGTGAGTCTCTCTCGAGCACGATGTCGCAGTATTTAATTGACCAGATCAAGGAGACATCCAACATTCAGCTTTGGCCTCACGCGAGCGTCTCCGAGGCACACGGTGAAACGCATCTGGAAGAGATTTCATTTCTCTGTTCGGATACCAACAAGATCGAGCGCGTGCCGGCGAGTGCAATGTTCATTTTTATCGGGGCGCTGCCGCGAACCGACTGGCTGGCGGATATCGTCGAACGCGACGAACGCGGCTTCATACTCACGGGGCCCGATCTGATACGAGACGGCCAGCGCCCCAAGGGTTGGGCGCTCGATAGGGATCCTTTTCTGCTCGAGACCAATGTTCCCGGGCTCTTTGCCGTCGGTGATGTGCGGCATGGCTCGGTGAAACGCGTCGCTTCCGGCGTCGGGGAAGGTTCAGTCGCCGTGCAATTCATCCATCAATATTTGAGCAAGGTCTAATGATCGAAAATTCCGAACTCGTTCGCGTACCGGTATTCGCTGGTCTGCCCGATGATCAGATTGGCTGGTTCCTCAGCCATTCGGAAGATCTGCGCTTCAAGCCGGGCGAGTCATACGCTCGCCAAGCCGATCCCGCCGACGCCATGTTTGTCATCTTGGAGGGCCAAGTACAGGCGCGCGGCGAGATTGGTGGCGAAACCGTGATGTTTTCAATGAAATCGGGCGACGTCACCGGACTGCTGCCTTTTTCACGGATGAAGCAGTTCAGCATAGATGCGCGGGCGGTCACGGACGTTCACCTTTTGCGTTTTCCCTCGTCGCTCTTTCCCGAGCTTGTCCAGAGAATGCCGGAGCTAACGCAGCGTCTGGTCGGCCTGATGTCCGACAGAATTCGCGAAGTAACTCGAATGGAGCAGCAACGCGACCGCTTGGCGTCCTTAGGGAAGCTTTCAGCCGGACTCGCGCATGAGCTGAACAATCCAGCTTCCGCCGCGCGCCGCGCCGCAACTCAATTGCGCGAGGTCCTGAAGAAAATCAAAAACGCCAGTCACGAATTGGGCAGTCGTGACCTCACCGCCGCGCAGAAAACGGAAATCGAAAAGCTCGAAACCGCCTTCATCCAAAGCAACGAACCGCCTCCCGACGCGCTCACCATCAGCGACCTTGAGGAGCAGATAGACTCGTTGTTACGCAGTCACGGACAGAATGACTTGTGGCAGCTCGCCGCGGACTTGGCGCGTAAGAACATCAAACCGGAAGCGCTCGAATCGTTGTTCGCGACTCTCGATGCCGGGACTGCCCGCGCCGCCCTCGTGCGCATCGCCGCTTCCGTCGAGATTTACGCGCTCCTCAACGAAATCGAAAGCAGCACCTCGCGCATTTCGGACCTGGTTCGGGCCATCAAGGAATATACGTACATGGACCAGACCCCGTTACAAAACGTGGATATTGTCAAGAGCCTGGAAACCACGCTCACCATTTTGAATCACAAGCTCAAGCACGGAGTCACCGTCGAGCGTGACTACCAGAAAATTCCGCTGCTCGTAAATTCTTTTGGCAGCGAGCTCAATCAGGTTTGGACCAACATCATCGACAATGCGATCGACGCGATGCACGGCGAAGGCAAGCTTCGAGTTCGAACCTATCGCGAGGACAATTGCGTGGTGGTCGAGATCGCCGATAACGGCTCAGGAATTTCGCCGGAGATTGAGCCGCATATCTTCGAGCCGTTTTTCACTACCAAGGGAGTGGGGCAAGGCACCGGGCTGGGACTCGACACTGTGCAGAGGATTGTGAAGAAGCATCGCGGCAATATTCAAGTCAGTTCGACCCCTGGCGACACGCGTTTTCAAGTGTGGCTACCGCTGGCGGAAAAGCTGACTTAGGACCGCAGTTCGCCGGGCGCAGCAACGATGAGTGCTTTTGCGTGGGAATCCCTGAATTATCGGCTGTTGCCAGGGCATCCGAGAGTGTGGGTTTCAGAGATGATTCCCGTTTCAAGCTACGGTAAACGGCCGCAGCAGTGGAATCACGAAGATGCCCGCCTAAAAGCGGCGGCCGCTACAAAACCAACGCCAACCGCGAGAGCAGCGGCAAAGACAACAGCGGACGTCAGCGGGCTAATTGCTGCGCTTGGTGGTCAGTTCTGGATCTGCTTCTTTGCTGAACTGGCGTAGGACGGCGCTTGGTGCAGGACTTCCTGCACGCCTGGATCTTTGATGACCTTGGCGAAGGTCGGGTCCGTTTGCGCAGAGAGGAATTCGGCGTACCCGTCGTCGCGGGCTAGCTTCAGATAGTGCGCGGCGCGCTCCGCGTCACCGGCTTGCGCGTAGGTTTTGGCTACGAAGAAATAAAAAAGCCCGGGATCGGGAGTGGTTCGTTGCTGCACCACGGTACCGCCCTGTCCGCGGCGATCGAAGATCGTGGGGTCGAGCGCCAGCGCCTTCTGAAACGAGTTCATGGCTTCCGGATACTCCTTATTCGCGAAATAGGCATAACCCAAATTGCTATACATCGTGGGCATGTCGCCGCGCAGCTCGATTCCCTTCTTGTACAAGCCGATGGCTTTGCCGAAGTGCTTCTTTTCGTACTCGACCGTGCCGCAATTGTTCACGGCGCTGGCGAAAGTCTTATCGGCGTGCATTGAATGCTTGTAGGCGCGCTCGGCTCGTTGCAGATCGCCCAATTGCTGATAGGCGACGCCGACCTTGTTAAACAGGGCCGCGTTCTTGGGCTCGTTAGTCAGGATTCGTTCGTACTCGGTAATGGCCGCCGAGAATTCCTTGCGCGCCATGAAAATGTCTCCGCGCATTTCTGTCGCTTCGCGAGGCGACATCGATGAAAGAGGTGAAACAGAGGCAGAGGGAGGGCTGCTTGTATTGCTTACGTTGGTGGGGGTTTCCTGCGCCAGGGTGGCAATAGCGAGGCACAGAACAAGCGGGACGGCAACAAGAGTCAATCGGCTCATTGCCTTACTCCTTTTTCCGCGCGTGACCGAACCTACGGTGGTGGTTTCTGGCTGTCCGCAGGCTTCTTACTGGAACCAAAGATACCAAAAATCTTGCCCAGAAGCCCCTTTTTCTTTTGCGACTCATCGTCTGAGGCAGGGGGCTGTTGGGGGTTCGCGCCATTCGGAGGATTGGCCGCGGAATTCGGCGGCGGAGGCGAAGGATTGCTGTTGTCCTTGCCGAAAAGGTGCGCGAGCCAATTTGCAGGCGCCGAGGCAAAATGCCCGCCGCCATGAAGTTCGCACATTTGTGTGGGCTCGCTGCCGGAGACGAAATATTCCTGAACCGTCTGCGGGCATGAGGAGGTGGCGAGCTGCCCGGATTGGGGGTCAATCGTTTCCTGCAACACGCCGGGAGGCGGATCGAAGTCTTCCGTCATTTTGTACTGCGGGAGAGCAACCGCGCGGTTCATGAACTCCGCCCAGATAGGCGCGGCGGATTCGCTGCCGGAAAGGCCAAGGTCGCGGTTGTCGTCGAATCCCACCCAAACTACGCAGAGAAGATTCGATGTGAATCCCGCGAACCAGCCGTCGCGCGAAGTGCCCGTCTTGCCGGCGGCGACGGGCGTGAAGCCCATCGAGCGAACCGTGACGCCCGTTCCCTTGTTGATTACGTCTTCCATCAAGCTGGTCGTGAGGTAAGCGACTCGCGGATCCAGCACGGGCCGAGTCCGCGGCTGCGCTGTTTCCTCCACCGTGCCATCGGCGGCTAACACGCTGCGAAGGAAGAGCGGTTCGGCGCGGACTCCATTCGTTGCAAAAGCGGTGTAGCCCGCGGCGATGTCTATGGGTGTCATTTCATAGGCACCGAGCGCGACTGCGGGCGTGGGCTGAATGTTATTGCCCAGGCCCATCTGACGGGTCAGGTCCACAACGCGCTGGTAGCCGATCATTTCCGCGACTTTCACGGTGGCGACGTTGAGCGAATGAATGAGGGCGTCGCGGACCGTCACGGTGCCGTAGAACTCTTCGCCGTAGTTGTCCGGCGTATATTCTTTGCCGTCGAACTCGAAAGTGGTGGGTACGTCGTCCACAGTGGTGACCGGAGTTACCACGGGCTGAACGCCGAGGACCGTATCGTTGAACGCAGCGGCGTAAACGAATGGCTTGAACACCGAGCCGGGCTGGCGGCGCGCGAGCGCGTGATTGAGCTGGCTTTCGCCGTAATTGCGGCCACCGATGAGGGCGCGGATTTCGCCGGTCTGCGGATCCATGGCCACAAGGGCCACTTGCACTTGCGGAACCGGTTCGCCTTTCTTCTTCCAGATGGCATAGCGCTTGGCGAGGCGCTTATCCACGCCTTGGACCGCGATTTGAATCGCGTCGGCGGCAGCGCGCTGCAATTGCGGATCGAGAGTCGTGTAAATGCGATAGCTCTGCGTTTCCAGATCCGTTTCCGAGAATTTTTCCAGCAGATGGTCCTTCACCATGTCCACGAAGTAAGGCGCGGAGCCCGTGTTCACGCCGCCATTGACGAATTTGAGTTTCAGTTTCTTGGCAGCGTCGGCCTGTTCCTGCGTGACGTAGCTGTCTTCCACCATTTGCGCAAGCACGCGGTCACGCGATTCTTCGGCGCGATCGAGGTGGCGTTCCGCCGACGAATAGCGATTGGGCGCGCGGATGATTCCGGCGATGAACGCTTCTTCCCCGAGATTGAGCTCGCGGACGTCTTTGCCGAAATACGCTTCGGCCGCTTCTCCGAATCCGCGAATGGCGAAACTGCCGCGGTTGCCGAGATAGACTTCGTTGGCGTACAACTCGAAAATCTGCTGTTTGGAATAGCGCTGGTTGATCTCGACGGCCATCAGGATTTCCTTCACTTTGCGGGTCCATTCGCGCTTGGTGGTGAAGAAAAAACTGCGGGCCACTTGCATGTCAATGGTGCTGGCGCCCTGGGCTTTTTGGCCCCGGCGCAAATCCGCAAGAGCTGCGCCGAAGACGCGGACGATGTCGAGGCCGCCGTGCTCGAAGAAGCGCTTGTCTTCCGCGGCCAGGACAGCGTTCACCATGTCCTTGGGAAGATCGTCGAAGCGAACCACGCGACGTTTTTCGCGGGAACTGTCGAAGAGATTGGTGATGAGTTCGGGTTCGATATCCGCATTGACACGCTGAGCGCCGTCGGACAGTTGCGCGATGCGAGAGATAGTGCCGCCCGAGAAACTCACACGGAGGGCGTTCCCACCCTGGAAATAGGAGTCGCGGGACGGGCGAATCTCTACAGTCGAACCCTTGACCTGAAATTCTCCGGGCGCGCCCTCGACTTCACCTTCTTGGTAGCCCGCGCGTAGAAGGTAGGTCGCCAAATCGCCGGCCCGCATGGTTTCACCAGTGTAAATATGCCCGGGGGCGGAAAAAACCCGCGAGGTGTTCTGGTAAACCTGCCCGGTTAGGCGCTGATTGATCAGTTTGCCGAATTGAATGTAGTAATAGGCGAAAACCGAGGTGGCGACCACCAGCAGCAAAAGCGCCGAGCCGAGTACGGCCAGACCAACGCGCGATGTCCAGAAGCCTCGCTCGATTCGAATGCGCAATCAATACCCTCCGCTAGATCCGCTAGAACAGCACTAGATTATTAGACGTAACCCGAAGCCGTACGGTTGGGCAGCGACGGGCTGGGCGCAGCTGACTCAACAGATCTCGATCGTGGTGACCTACAATTCTAAATCGAATGACTGTCTGAGTGGGGATGAAAATCCAGGGTAAACTTATAGACTGTGAGATCCACCGGGACCGTGTAGTCCACTGAGATGGACACGGCTTGGCCTTGATTGTCTCCGTTGGTCACTACTTTTATATCTTCTTGCTTAGCGGGAATCCCTAGTTCCTGCATTTTCTTCCAGACGTCAGCGCGGATATCGTCTCCGGACTTGCGCGGAATCGCCGAAGTGGCAAATAGCGCTTCCGACTTGATCATATCCTGGAGTTGGTAGTTCGCGAAGTAAGCGGGAGCAATCTCAAAGGCCGCGTAGGCTCCGAAGCCCAAGATCGCCAGCGTCAAGACTAATTTGACCTTGGCCCCGCCGAGCTGCTTATTCCGAACTGGCCTCGCGTTCAAGATGGAAAGCCTCCCAAGGGATTCCGTACACTTGCGGTATTTTTATATTAGCAGCGGGCGAATGCAGGGGAAGACTGGGTTAAGGGACGTGTTCTGAATGAGTAAACGCAGCTAGGACGTTCGCCTTACGGCTAGTAGGCGCGCGCGAAAATGGCTTTTTCCTTTGCGATCTGCCCGCAGTGGATGCACTTGCCCGTGCCGCCGGGTTGTTCCAGGGGGATGCAACGCATGGTGGCTTTGGTTTCTTCCTTGATGCTGGCTTCGCAATCCGCATTGCCGCACCACCAGGAAAAAGCGAAGCCCTTCTCCACTGCTTTCTTGAATTCCTCGTAGTCCGCGGGCTCTGCGGTATTGGCTTTGCGAAAGGCAAGCGCGCGGTCGAAGAGCGCTTTCTGTATTTCGTCAAGCGTCTGAAGCACCGCGGCTGCAATTCCCTGCTGCGGGACGAACGACTTGCCTTCTTTTCCGGGCCGGTCGCGCCTCGCCAGGACAACCGACCCTTTCGCGACATCCTTGGGGCCCAGCTCCAGGCGCAGCGGCACGCCACGCATCTCCCAGTCGTTAAATTTGAAGCCGGGGCTAGCGCCTTCGCGCTCGTCCATTTTCACTCGCACACCGGCATCGGTGAGTTCCTTCCGAAGCTTGTGGGCACACTCCAACACGCTCGATTTTTCGTCGTCCGTCTTGTAGATCGGCACGATCACTAGTTGGAATGGTGCGAGGCGCGGCGGGAAAATCAGGCCTTGGTCGTCGCCGTGGACCATGATGATGGCGCCGACGAAGCGCGTCGAGAGCCCCCACGAAGTGGTCCAGCAGTGCTGCAGCACGCCGCCCTTATCGAGGTAGCGAATCTCGAAGGCCTTGGCAAAGTTCTGGCCGAGGTTGTGTGACGTGCCGGCCTGCAGCGCTTTGCCGTCGCCCATCATGGCTTCGATGGAAAATGTCTGATCCGCTCCGGCGAAGCGCTCGGAATCCGATTTGCGTCCCGGAATCACGGGGACGGCCGCTTCACGCACGGCGAAGTCGGTGTAGATGTCCAGCATCTGACGCGTTTCGGCGGCTGCCTCTTCGGCACTGGCATGCGCGGTGTGGCCTTCCTGCCAGAAAAATTCCAGCGTGCGCAGAAATAGCTTGGTGCGCAGTTCCCAGCGGACGACGCTGTTCCATTGATTGATCAGAACCGGGAGATCGCGGTAGGACTGAATCCATTTCGCGTAGGAATGGCCGATGATCGTCTCGGAGGTGGGACGAATCACCAGGGGCTCATCGAGCTCTTCGCCACCGCCGTGCGTTACGACCGCTAACTCGGGAGAAAATCCCGCTACGTGCGATTTTTCCTTGTCAATAAAGCTGCGCGGAATCAGCAGCGGAAAGGCCGCATTGACATGCCCGGTGGCTTTGAAGCGGCTGTCGAGCGCGGCGGTAATATTTTCCCAAAGCGCCCAGCCGTAGGGGCGCACGATCATACAGCCACGCACCGGCGCGTAGTCCGCCAGCTCGGCCCGCAAAACGACCTGGTTGTACCACTCCGAAAAATCTTCCGCGCGCGTGGGCAGCTTCTGGTCCGACATGCTCTCGAGGCTCTTTCCTGCGCTGAATAGGCTGCGGTCGCACAAGAACGCGCTCGCATCAGCACAATAAACGTTAAAGGTTAGGGGAGACACAGCGCGAAGTCAACCGAACGCGAGGCACAGTTGGGGATCATTTGTGCGGAAGCAACGAACCGTAGTTAAGCCTTAGGGCCTACAAAGATTCGCGAGTTGCCGCATACGCTCTACCCGCTCCGGCCTTTCTTGCGAGAGACTGGGCTTCTGGCAGTCCTGTGCTGCCTTGCCAGCGGCCGCAGCAGTGTGCGTCTCCCAGACTCACGGTCTCCAGTAATCAAATACCCGAGCACGGCTCCTTGGAAGAGTTGCAGCACTTCTTTGACGGTCAGCTCATCGGGCAAAGACCTGCGGAGCTGTTCAATCCAGAGGCGCTGCTGCTCCGCATAAAACGCTTTGGCTCGGCGGGAGCCGCTCCAAGCGCGTTTGGAGAGATCCATAACCAACAACAACACACCCCGCGATTCCGGAGCCGTGGCCTGCTCCCAAAGAGCAGTCACCACGGCTTTCGCCGACGCCCCGCGAGGGAAGGCGCCGGGTGCAAACTGCGCTCGCAACCTATCTTCCAGCCGCGTGATGGCCCGCTCTTCGATGTTCTCGCGCCCCCCGAAGTAGTGGACGAGCATCCGCTTGCTTCTTCCCGCCTTCTTGGCGAGTTGGTCCAGGCTCAGATCCAGCGTTCCGGCTTCAACGAATGCGGCCAGGCAGCGGTCCAGCAGGGCATCCAAGTCGGCTTTCCGCGACGTCATGCACTTGCCTCCGACGTGTACCGCATGGTACAACATACGTGTACCATGTGGTTCATTCTAGCACCGAAAGGAGCATCCATGAAGTCACAAGAGACGGCGCTGCTGCTTTTCCTCGGCTTGGCGATCTGGACCCTGGGCACGGTCTACTACGCCTACCTCGGTCCTCATATTTTGGAGACCACCGCGTGGCGATACTGGTTCAACTTCGTTCTTTCTCCGATCATATCCGGAGTGATCTGTGTCGCGATTCTGCGGTGGCGTCACGTCGCGCCCGCAAATTGGGCAACGGCGATGCTCCTTTTGGCGATACCGGGAATGATCGGCGAAGCCGCCGTACTTTCTCATCTGGGAACGTTCATGCCCAGGCTCCACGCGGAGTCCGGGGGTAAGTACGGGGCATATCTCTTCGCTACGTACGCAATCGTCCTTGGTTTGGCCGAGGTTATCTCGCTTCGCGCCGCCCAATAATCGGACGCGCTGCCGCAGTAGGCCGGCGGTGCGCATATCCGGCCTCAGCGCACCGTAATAACCCAACCGAGGTGCCCGAGAGAGCTGAATGCCTGCCGTTTAGCAACTAGACAGACTTCGCGGCGACATGCCATGGCTGGCATCGAAAAAGAGTGCTATTCACTCTACATGTACTATACCCCGATACTAACGATCTGTCCGCGGTGTCGGAGTGTGATGTCCAGCGACGCAGTTGCTTGCCCTGGCTTTCGGAGCTTATGGGTACCCGCAGACGCTACCGCGGCCTAGTGCACATTGAGTCGGCTGGAAGCGAAAACTGGCACCGGCTGATCGCAACGCCTAGGATCGTGATGCAGATCTGCCATTTCTTGCGATCTTACGATTTTGCGCGCGGGAATTCCTCGATGTGAACTTCGCCCTTGCGGTCAAAGTAGATCACCTTCCCGCCGGCGAGAAACGACCAGTAGGCGATTACACCGGCTGCGGTCGAGCGTTTTACAAATTCCGGATAGCGGACTGTGTCCGCTTGCGCTCCGCGAATCGTCGCGATCAAGTCGCCTGACGAGAAATCCTCTGCGACGGGGGACAGTGGAAGCGTCATTTTTTCCACGTGAGTCTTGCCATCGCCGGTGTAGAAGGTCTCTTGTCCCGAAGCCAGATCGCAAAAGTAGGACTCGACGCCGGCTTCGAGCAGCCTGCGAACGACTTCGGGGAAGATCAGCTTGCCCGCTTGCGACTCTGCTAGAACCTCGTGCATTACATTCGTGTTCACGATTTCTCCGGTATCCCGCTGGAATCTTATGCGAGCCGGGCGCCTGCACAAGTCTTTTTTAAGTGGCGACTAGGTCGGAGGGGCTTGACCGGGCAGCTTTTTTTCGTGAATCCGGCGCGAAACGGGTGTAGCCTACCGGGCGCGCTGGTTCCCAAACCAGCGGGGCTTTAACACTTAAAGGAGTTTTTTAAGATGAAGCGCCTTACTCTCGCCGTAATGCTCGTGTGCTTGTTTGCAATCATATTGTCCGCTCCAGTGTGCGCGCAATCCGGCGCGGGAGCAGGCACGTCCTCAAACCAGCAACAGACCACGCCTCCGCTACAGCAGCATTCGAGCCAGCCGGGTATCATGTCGCACCGCACGGCGAATGTGCAGCCCGGCCAGCCCTACCAGCGCCCAACGGAAAAGGACAAGCTGCGTGGCTATCTTTTCGATACGTTTGGACCGTATCCCATCGTCAGCGCGGTTGCCACCGCCGGTATCCAGCAGGCCCGTAACAAACCTCCGGACTGGGGTCAGGGCTGGGACGCTTACGGCGTGCGTGTCGCGAGCAATTTTGGCGTGAACCTGGTGACCCAGACGACCCGCTACACTTTGGCTGAACTGTTCCGCGAAGACACACTTTACTACCGCTGTGAGTGCAACGGTTTCGGCCACCGCTTGGGGCATGCATTGATTTCCACGGTCACCGCGCGACGCGGGGACGACGGTCACCGCACGTTTTCGTTTTCCGCGCTCGCGGCTCCCTATGCTGGCACCGAGGCGGCAGCGTTGCTGTGGTATCCGAGCCGATTCGACGCAAGCGATGGCTTCCGGATGGGGAATATCAATCTCGCGGTGCAGGCGGGAATCAACGTTGCTAACGAATTTATCTATGGTGGCCCGCACACGCTGCTCGGCAAACATCACATTCCGGTCGTGTCAACGGTGACCGGTTCCAGCTCGCAATAGCCGCTCGATCGGACGCGCTGTTAAAGAAAGGGCTGCGGGTGAATGGTCATCGGCAGCTTTTACTTTTTTCATCCGATGAAGCGGGTTCAATTCCTAGTGGTGATCCGGGTGATGGTGGCGCCAGTTCCAATATTCCCGCTGCTCTTCTGGCGGCAACGCGCGAAATTCGCGGTAAGGCCTGTGAGTCTCGACAACCCACTGGCGGTAAAGACGACTTCATTATCGTTCCATGCATAGTAGTCGCCGTAGTAGGGGTCGTAAACCCGGACTGTGGTATGTTCGGCGCATCCGGCAACGACGATGGGCGAAGCAACCGCGACAGCCATTAGAAACACCCAGCCAGCGATTAGTAAGACGCATTTGTGCCTCCTTCTCAAGCACATGCCTACTTTTAGATAGAAATGTGGTTCGTTTTGTGCGCGAGCGCGGCATTGCCTACGGAGTGTGTGCTGGGTTTGTTTGCAAAGCGCGCAGCGCTCCGATAAAATCTTCACGAATTTACGAACACGCTGGATGAACGAAAGTTGCGCAAGCCGCGCGCAGAGCGCGAATACGCGGAGCATGTTCCAGCCGCTAATCCCGGCAGGGTGCCACGAAATGAAAAACGAAACTCCTGAACTGGCCAGAATGAGCCGCCGGCTCGACGACGTGGATCCGGAAATCGCTGAAGTCCTTCGCGAGGAGCTCCGCCGCCAATCGACCGGCATCGAGCTGATCCCATCGGAGAATTTCGTTTCCGAGGCGGTCCTTCAAGCGGCAGGCTCGGTTCTGACGAATAAGTACGCCGAGGGCTACGGCACAAAACGCTATTATGGCGGCTGCGAATTCGTGAATCAGGCCGAGCAGCTTGCCATCGACCGCGCGAAGCAACTCTTCGGCGCCGAGCACGTCAACGTGCAGCCGCACTCCGGCACGCAGGCAAACATCGCCGTGTACATGACCGCGCTTCAGCCGGGAGACACTGTCCTGGGAATGAATCTGGCGCACGGCGGCCACCTCACGCATGGCCACCCGCTGAATTTTTCCGGCAAGATGTACAAGTTCATTGCGTACGGCGTATCGAAAGAAACCGAAACGATTGACTATGACGAGCTCGACCGTTTGGCGCACGAGCATAAGCCGAAAATGGTGGTGGTCGGAGCGAGCGCTTACTCACGCATCATTGATTTCGCGCGAATGAGCCAGATCGCGCGCTCGATCGGAGCGCTGCTGTTCGTGGATATGGCGCATATCGCCGGACTCGTGGCTGCGGGCGTGCATCCCAGTCCGGTGCCGCACGCTGATTTTGTTTCCACGACCACGCACAAGACATTGCGCGGCCCCCGCGGCGGCATGATTCTGTGCAAGCAACAATTCGCAAAAGATCTCGATAGAAATCTTTTCCCCGGCATCCAGGGAGGCCCGCTGATGCATATCATCGCGGCCAAGGCGATTTGCTTGAAGGAAGCGATGGAGCCGGGGTTTTGCGAATATGGGAAGCAAGTGGTTACGAACGCGAAGGCCCTTGCGGCGGGCGTCACCAGGCACGGGCATCGCGTGGTCAGCGGTGGCACCGATAATCACCTGTTTCTGATCGACATCAACGCGCGCGGATTGACCGGCAGCGCTGCGCAGCCCGCGTTCGACCGCGCCGGGATTACTGTAAACAAGAACGCAATACCATTCGATCCCCTGCCCCCGATGAAGGCTGGCGGAATTCGCGTCGGCACTCCCGCGGTGACCACGCGCGGCATGCGCGAACCTGAAATGCAGAAGATTGCGGGCTGGATCGCGGAAGTTCTCGATCACCTCGGCGACGAAGCCACCGAAAAGCGCATTCGCGCCGAAGTGGCAGCCTTGACTGAGAAATTTCCACTCTACGCAGGACGGCTGGAAGCTGCGGAAGCCGCCAGCGGGTTGCACAGCCAAAGCGCCATTTAGTCCCGGCAAGAATTTTGGCCCGAGTCTGAATTGTCTCTTCGTCCATAAATCTGGCCTGCGAAGTCCTCGCCACTAATTTCCACTAAAGCGATTGCGCGCCAAATTGGAGGTACCGCCGAGCCACGCCCTGCTCTACTTTGCTTTAGGAACCTGCGGAAGTGCCGCTCTTGGAGAGCACGGATGGCGACGTTGGCTTCGGTGAAAACCGCGAATGGTTTCGCGAGCTTGAGAGACATCACGGCTGCTGACGTTCCGGCAATCGTTGACTACTGGGTTTTGGCCCCGGACGGACATCTCGCCTCAATGGGAGTTGATCGGCAGCGGCTCGGAACACGAGAAGATATTTACCGGCGTTTTGCGACTGCGATTCGTACCGGCGACGCGTGCCAATCCAACATTGCTCTTGGGGTCACGCTGGATGATCGGCTCGTCGGTTACACCTTGCTCAATCGCTACTCCGACGACGTGAATTATTCTCACTGGCACATCATTGAGCCGAACTTGCGCGCCAAAGGACTCTCGTCCGCGCTGTATCCGCATCGGATCAAGGCCTATTTTGAGTTGGGGCCACTCTCACAATTGATCCATCAAACGCGCACTAGCAATGTTGGGGTCAATCGCGTGCTGGATAAGTTCGTTCCGGTGTCAGAAACGAAATTCGTTGAAAAGCCGGACGGCGTTGGAGGCCCGGGGGAATTTCATCTTCGCTACGTAAGGCGCGAGGATGTTCCGGGGATCTTTGCTCGAGCGGCGGAAGTGCGATAGTCCAGGGGCGACTTGATGCACCACGAAAACCTGAGTTGGCTGCGTGCGCATGACCGCCGAAACGCGCGGCGATTGCCCCAATGAAGCGCACCTGTCCGATTGCGGGACAATTCTCACCGTATTCTCGGGTGGGGAAGGCGGCGGTAAGCCGCCGCACTCCAAGAAAGTGCGCGCGATTTTTTGGGGATTTCGGCAGCACGTTGAACGAGTGCGACGCGGACATCTTTCAAATGACTCGGATTTCCAGTTCGAAGACTTGGCCATCGCTGATCGAAAATGCGCGCAGTGGCTTTTCGGCATTTGGCAGAGGCGAAATGATGAAATACGCGACGTCCGGGTAATAGGCTTGCTCGATGTCGCGCGGCGAAGGCTCGTTCTTGCCGTTTGGGTGCGAGTGGTAAATTCCCAGCACTTGCAGGCCCGCGGCACGGATCTCTCGCGTCAGTTGGAATAATTCCTTCGGCGCGATCTCATATTCGGTCGGAGGATTTCTCGCCGCATTCGACGCTGGGAAGGCGCGCGTAATCACGGCATCGCGTCCCGCCAGCATCCCGCAACATTCGATTACCGCTTCTTGCTGCGCATGGGTTTGCATCCGACGCAGCACATCACTCTTAATTCGAATGGAACCCCACACATAGGCAAGTCTATATCGCAAGGCTTGTAAAGACGACAGCTTCAGGCACAACTCCGCGGCGCTCGCTATTGCTCGATCCCTTCAATGTGCGCTGCTTGAGCCTGAGATCGCGGCTGGCTTCTGGCGCAGCAGCGCTAGCCAATTCAGCTTGACCGTTTGCCGGAACAGTACCCGTTGATAGGGAGGGTGGTTGCCGTCCATGCGCGCGTAATACAGATACGGATTGTCGGTAATCGTCATGAAGCTGGAGTCCGCGGATTTTGGATCGATGAGCGAAAAATATTGATAGGACCAATTCCCTTCTGGCTCGCGTCTCAGCATTTGATTCTGGGTCATGGCCAGCTCCGGTTTGCTCCAATGAATGAAGTCCGGCGAGGTCGTAAAATAGACGCCCATCGGCCCCCAGGAAGCGGAGCCCTGGTTCCATAGCGTCGCAACGAACAGATGAGACGCCGCGTGATAGTTGATTCCCGTCGTATAGTCGAGGTACGGAACGATCGTGCAGACATGCGACTGCGGATTTGCCACCGTCCTTCGGTAGGGATCCACGAACTGTACGCTAAAGTCTTTCCCGTCCCAGCCGCGCCATGACGAAGGATCCAGAATATTCGCCGTGCGAATGGCGCACGCGCCATCGGGAACGAGGCATGGCTTCTGCCCTTTTCCGCCGCCGCAATTGGGCGGCCAGCCCCACGCGTAGACCTCGGTGTAGTACCACTCGCCTACCTTCACGATGTTCGAATCCACGCTGTAGCCTTGCGGCCCCTGGTTCACCTGATATTTGTAAGGAAGGCTGACGAAATAATTTTCCGGCGATTTCGGGCGCGCAAAATGATAGCCGCCATCGTCGGACAGATTGTAGGTATCCACGTTGTACCAGCACGCGGCGGTGTCGGTCTTTGACGCGCACATGCCAGCATGCTCCCAGCCGTGGTACTCCATGTGCCCGAGTGCGACGATGCGCTTGCCGTCAACGTTGAAGAACGCATTCAGCCAGGTGTAGTCGTTGTAGTCCGCGATGTTGCCATCATGCGGCGATTTGTAAGCTATCTCGCAATTGTGTTTCGTGGTCTCGAGCGTAGGTCCCAAGCCCGCACGAGTGACGTAATGCGACGCAATAAGATGAACGGTTCCTTTGTAGTCCCGGAAGGCCCGGGCTGCGGCATCGGGAATATCAATTTGCTCGCAGGACTCCTTCTGGGTGTCGAAGGCCGCAACTCGCGGCCCTTCGAGAAAATCGGGCGTGGGCGGATCGAGGGGCCATTTGGGACTCGGAAGCGTAAAGTTTCCCGACCCTGCCAGCAAGGCGTTGTCGACGTTGCCTGCGAGCGCGATGCCGTGCGCGTAGAGTTTTTTCTGCTGGAAGGTTCTTAAGAGCTGGTTGGGCAGCGCGATGTTGAACCGGTGTTTCCCGCCATTTGCGTCGTGGCACTCCCGGTCGACGGCAGGCTCGTTGTCCAGCTTGGCCGTGCCGGTCGTCACAAACGTCCCGGGCGGCTTATCGCCCGCAGCGTGGTTTGCGTAGATAGGAACCTCGATCGAGCCGCGATTGCCTTCCTGGCACGCCCAGCCGTGGACGTAGTATTGGCCACCTTCGAACGCCACGCCGTCAATGACGCCGGTCACCGGACCTGCGTGCGAATTCTGGCTCGCTGCCGCCAACCAAGCCAACGCAGCCGAAGACAAGACTGCAACCAACAGCGCAGCCAAGCTCGACCGGGCCGACTTCGCTGCAATTCGAGGCATCGCCTATTCGAAAGTCTGCTCCTAGGCCTTTTGAGCCTGGCGGCGCAGGAATGTGGGCACGTCCAGATCGTCGGCCGGGACTTCGTGCACCACCTCCTTGACGTTGCGCGCTACCTGTTGGACCACGTTGGTCTGCTGCGGCGCGATATTTGGCGCCGGCTCGGGTTCGCGCGTGGCTTTCCAGGTCTTCGGCAGGTACGACGGCTTCTGCTGCGTTTTGCGCGCGGCGACCTCGCGGAAGCCCGCGGCGATCACGGTGATTTTCACTGACTCCTTCATCGCATCGTCCATCACCGCACCGAAGATAATGTTGGCATTTTCATGCGCGGCTTTCTGAATGATGGAGGAGGCCTCGTGAACTTCCTGCAAGCTCAGGCTGGATGAGCCGGTGATGTTGATCAAAATGCCCTGCGCGCCCTGGATGCAATTGTCTTCGAGCAACGGGCTATTGATCGCGCGGTTCGCTGCGTCAACGGCGCGATTCGAGCCTGACGCGACCGCCGTGCCCATCACCGCGTAGCCCTGGCCGGACATGATCGTTTTCACGTCGGCAAAGTCGCGGTTGATGATGCCGGGAATGGTGATGATGTCGGAAATGCCTTGCACGGCCTGGCGCAAAATATCGTCGGCGATGCGGAATGCCTCGAAAAAGCTGGTGCCGTGCTCGACGCAATCCATCAGCCGCTCGTTAGGGATTACGATAACGGTGTCCACGCAGCCGATGAGTTCGGCGAGCGCCTGCTCGGCCTGCTCCATGCGCCGCTTGCCTTCGAAGGCAAACGGCTTGGTGACCACCGCGACGGTCAGCGCGCCGAGTTCGCTCGCGAGGTTTGCGACCACCGGAGCCGCGCCGCTGCCCGTGCCGCCGCCAAGGCCGGCGGTGACGAACACCATGTCCGCGCCGTCCAGCGCTTCGAGAATTTTTTCCGTGTCTTCGAGCGCGGCTTTGCGGCCGACCTCAGGATTGGCGCCCGCGCCCAGTCCTTTGGTCAGCTTCGCGCCGAGTTGTAGTTTCACGGGCGCTTGCGAAAGCTTCAGCGCCTGCAGATCGGTATTGGCCGCGATGAATTCGACGCCTTCGACTTTGGCGCGAATCATACGGTTGACCGCGTTGGATCCGCCGCCGCCCGCGCCGATTACTTTTATCTTCGCCCCGTTCGGTGCTTCTTCAGCAAACGATACACGCATGCTCGATTCTTTTTGCGCCATGCTTCCTCCCCAGTCTTTCCCCAGTTTCGGATTCTGATTTAATTTTTCGCTGCCACTCCTTGTCATGCCGGCCTTCATTTCTGGGATCGATGTCGCGAACGATCTTCGTCGGATCGCCGCCACACTCAATCTCTATCGGACTGCCGTCACGCCCCCGCAAACATGCTTCTCAACTTGCCCACCCAACCGCTAGGGCGGTTCCCCGCGGCACGCCTCGTCCGCGCACCGTAGAGCACCAATCCCACGGCTGTTGCATACTCAGGCTGGGAAACCTCTTCGCTCATGCCGGCGAGGCCGCGTGGCGAGGCCACGCGCACCGGCAGATTGAAAATCCGTTCGGCCAATTCGCACAGGCCGTGCAATTGCGCGCCGCCTCCGGTGAGCACAATGCCCGCCGGAATCTGCGATTCCACGCCGCCGCGGCGGAGTTCGTCGCGGACGAGCATCAATAATTCCTGCGCGCGCGGCTCGACAATTTCTGAGAGCATGCGCGAGAAGACCGTACGCGGAGGGCGGTCGCCAACGCTGGCGATTTCGATAGCGGCGTCTTCTTTCAGCAGCTCGCGAAACGCGCAGGCGTGCTGACGCTTGATTTTTTCGGCTTCGCCGCTGGGCGTGCGCAGACCGACGGCGAGATCGTTGCTGAAATGATCGCCGCCCACGGGAATCGCCGCGGTGTGCCGCACCACTCCGCTGGTAAACGCCACCATCTCGGTGGTGCCACCGCCGATATCGAGCAGGCAGGAGCCGAGTTCCCGCTCGTCTTGCGTAAGGCAAGCCTCAGCAGAGGCCAGCGGCTCGAGCACGGTGTCGTCCACGCGGACGCCTGCGCGATTTACGGCCGTCACGATGTTTTGCGTCGCGGTGCCGGACGCGGTGACGATGTGCACGTTCGCTTCGAGGCGCTGGCCCACCATGCCGATGGCGTCGCGGATGTTGTCCTGGCCGTCGAGAAAAAATTCCTGCGGTAGCACATGCAGAACTTCGCGGTCTTCCGGTAGTTGCACGCCGCGCGCGGCTTCGATGGCTCTGCGAACGTCGTCGCGCTGCACGTCGCGCGGCCGCGAGCCCACGGTGATGCCGCCACGGCTATTCACGCCGCGCACATGCGTGCCCGCCACGCCAATCAGTGCCGATTCCACCGGAACGCCGACGATTGTCTCGGCTTCTTCGACCGCGCGGCGAATCGAGCTGACAGCGAGATCCAGATTTACGATCTGGCCCTTGCGCCAGCCTTTGGATTCCGCTGCGCCGAGCGCGGCGAAGCGCACGCCGCTTGCGTCGTCGTCTAATTCGCCGATCAAGGCGCACGTTTTCGTGCTGCCGATATCGAGCGCTACGATGTGCCGTTCCTTCTTCGTCAAATCTGTTGCTCCTTAATTGTGAACGCGAGCAAATCGCGGGTTGGATTCGTATTGGCTTGCCGAATCCGCGATTCGCGACCAAGCGGCGGCAAGCCGCCGCACTCCAAAATTACCGCGCCCTACCGCTGCGCGGCCGCGCGCGAGTGTCTAGCGGCGCTTTTCTTTGCGCTTCTTGACGTCGCGTGCGCTGGCTTCGATTTTGTTGCTGGCGCGGCTTTGGGCGTCGAAATCGCCGCTAGTGGGTCTTGTTGCTTGGCCACCAGCGTGGGATCCGGATTCACCACTGCTTCGCCGTCGAATCGCAGGTCCACGGATTCGACGCTTCCCGCTCCCGCGCGCCATTGCCCGATGTCGTTCAGTACCGTCAGAAACTTGTTCTCAAAATCGCTGTCGCCGAAATGGATCAAGATGGGCGCATCGGCATTGCTCCACTGGGCGCCGTTGTTAGCAGTGCCGTTCGCGTTATTGCTCGCGCCGCCTTGCAATCCGGTGATTCTGGCGACCAGATCTTTCGCTTCGGTGAGATCCACTTCGCTCACTTGATCCATGGCGCCGCCGCGGGCCGATTCCACTTGCTGCGAGAAACTCGCAAAAAGCTGCATGCGGAGCTCGCGATCGTCGATAGGCATATCGGAGCTGAAGCCGGTGATCACCGGAAAATGGAAATTGCCTTTCAGCGGCCGGTCGAGAATCACGCCGTGGACATCTATCAATGCGAGGTCGCTGCCATCGCGCAAAAATGCAATCGGAGTGCGCTCGGTGATTTCAACTTTGATGGTATTAGGCAGCGCGCGCAGCACGCTGGCCTGTTCGACCCACGGCAGCGTTTCAATCTGCCGCCGGCGCTCGCTCAAGGGAATGCGCAGCACGCTGTGGCCGCGGTCCACGCGGAAAATTTCGCGCACGCTGGCCGGCGAAACGTAATGGTTTTGCGCGACCTGAATCTGCTCGGGATGAATCAGCGCCATCTCCTGCGACGCGAGCAGGAAATGTCCCACCATGTATGCGATTCCCACTCCGCCTGCGGCTGCAGCTGTCCCAAACGCCACGCGAAGATACGTCTTCCAGGCTTTCTTGCCGAACTTCCGCCGCTTGATCTCGAGAGGCTTCTGGCGGCGCAGATACTTCGGCTCTTCGTCGGCCAGGACTTCCTGGGGATAAGCTTCCGCGTCCATGGTTCTCAATTTTTCCAGACAATGACCTCGTTCTCGAGCTCGACGCCGTAGGCGGCGCGCACGCGGGCGCGCACGTCGTCAATTAGTTTTAACATGTCCGCGCAACTGGCGTTCGCGACATTCACGAAAAAATTGGCGTGCCGGTCGCTGACCATGGCGTCGCCCACGCGATGGCCTTTCAGTCTCAGTTCGTCAATCATGCGCCCGGCCGAGCCGCCCGCAGGATTTTTGAATATGCAGCCGGCGCTTTTCTGATTGAGCGGCTGGCTGGAGCGACGCTTTTCGTTGCACACGCGGATGCCGGCGATAATTTCCTTGTAGGGCTTCGACGGCAATTCGAGCTTAACGCGCAGCATCACGTCGTCCGGGGCGAAGGAAGTATGACGATAATCGAAACGGATGTCGTCGCCGCGCAAGGTTTCGATTTCGCCGCTGGCCGCGCGGTAAAGCTCCACTTCGCGAACGTACGAACCGATTTGCGTGCCATAGGCGCCGGCGTTCATACGCAAAGCGCCGCCCACGCTCCCCGGAACACCGATAAGCCCTTCCATGCCTCCCAAATCGCGCTTCGCGCAAAACGTGACCATGCCGCCGAGGTCGGCGGCCGCGTCCACGAACGCGACATTGCCTTCGGTGCGCATCCCGGGTTGCGAAGTTGGTAGATGCAGGATGACATAGGGCAATTCGCCGTCATCAATCAGGACGTTCGTGCCGCCGCCAAGAAAACGGTGCGGGATGCGTTCGTCCGCGAGTAGGCGCATGACCTCTGGAATCGTGTCGAATTGCCGCAACAATAATTGATCCGTCGTGCCACCGATTCCGAGCGATGTTTTTTCGCTGAGCGGCACGCCGGGACGCAGTTCGACGCCCAGTTCTTTCAGTCGCGCTCCGATGGGCTTGTCGCTAATTCGCATCAACTCTAATCTGCGCTTGTCGAAATTTTCGCTCCCAGCAACATCGAAAGCTGGTCGAGCACGCGGCCGACGCTGCCGGCCCCGATGGCCATCACTACGTCGCCGGGACACGCTTCGCGCAGCATGTATTCCATTCCCGCTTGCATGGTGCTGGTGAAAATCACGCTCTTGTGTCCTGCGCTGCGGATGGCTTCCGCCAGCTTCTCGCCGGTGACGCCCTCGATGGGCTGTTCGCCCGCGGCGTAGATTTCCGTCAGCACCAAAACATCAGCCAGGTTGAACGAGCGCCGAAAATCTTCCCAGAGATGCTGCGTGCGGGAGTAACGGTGCGGCTGGAACAGCACCAGCAAGCGGTAGTAATCGCAGCCGCGCGCCGCTTCGAGAGTGGCGCGAATTTCCGCGGGATGGTGGCCGTAGTCGTCAATCAGCGTGACACCGTTGAACGTTCCTTTGATTTCAAAGCGCCGGCCGACGCCGGAAAATTTCGCGAGGCCCGTGCGGATTAGATCCGCCGGGACGTTCAGCGACAGCGCGACTCCCGCGGCAGCCGCGGCGTTCCGCACATTGTGGATTCCCGGCGGCGATGGTAGCTGGAACAGTCCCAAATCCTCGCCGTGATATTTCAGCCGGAACTCGCTGGAGAGACCATTGAGCTTTACGTCCGCGATCACCAGATCGGCTTGGTTGGAAGTTCCGTAAGTGATCACAGGGCGCTTCACGCGCGGCAAAATGGCTTGCACATTGGGTTCGTCCAGGCACAAAATCACCGTGCCGTAGAACGGAACGCGATTCACGAATTGCAGGAACACATCCTGAATTTCCTCGAGCGAGTGGTAATGGTCGAGGTGTTCGCGGTCAATCGTGGTGACGACGGCCACTACAGGCGCAAGCAGCAGGAACGACCGGTCGCTTTCGTCCGCTTCCACCACCATGTATTCGCTTTGGCCCACGCCAGCATTCGAGCCGGCGTGATTGACGCGTCCGCCGACGACGAATGTGGGATCAAGTCCAGCAGCCGCCAGCACGGAGGCGACCATTGAAGTAGTGGTCGTCTTCCCGTGCGCGCCGGCCACGGCGATGCCGTATTTCAGGCGCATCAATTCGGCCAGCATTTCCGCGCGCGGGATTACCGGAATTTTCAGTCGATGGGCTTCGACCACTTCCACGTTTTCCGAACGTACGGCCGAGGAGATCACGACCACGTGCGCTCCATGAACGTTTTCAGCCTGATGGCCTTCGAAAATCTTCGCGCCGAGCTTGCGCAGACGTTCGGTGACTGGCGATTGCTTCAAATCGGAACCGGAAACGGCGTAGCCGCTCGAAAGCAGCACCTCAGCAATTCCGCTCATGCCGCTGCCGCCAATCCCGACCAGGTGAATTTGCTGAAAATTCCGGAAGGAAGCAATCATGGCCGCACCGACCCTTCGAGCAGGTCTACGATATCTTGGACCGCGCGCGGGCGTGCAAGTTGCCGCGCGTGCTCTTCCATCTCGCTGATTCTCCCGGGCTGGTCCAGGAGCGCGGAAATTTCGTTTGTCAGCCGTTCCGGTGTCAGCGCTTCCTGAGGCAACAGGCGAGCGGCGCCTGCTTCTTGCATAGCCGCGGCGTTGTGCGTTTGGTGCGCGTCGGTAGCGGCGCCGAAGGGGATGAGGATGGCGGCGCGTCCGGCGGCGGCAATTTCGGCCACCGTGATCGCACCCGAGCGGCAGACGATCAAGTCCGCCTGGGCAAACCGCTCCGCCATATTCTCGATGAAGGGCACAACCTCCGCTCGGAGTTCACGTCGCGCATAAGCCACGCGCACGGCATTATAGTCGCGTTCACCAGTCTGATGCACGATGAAAAGCTGGTTTTTTCGCGCCATAAGCAGATCCAGCGAGTCAATCACAGCGCGATTGATGGGCAGCGCGCCGCGGCTGCCGCCAGTAATGAGGATGTTGAACGGCTCGCGATGTTCGCGCTGCGGCGCGGCGAAAAATTCCTTGCGCACCGGAATGCCTGTGGTGAGCGCTTTTGCGCCGAAGCGCTTCGCGGTTTCGGCGAATCCACAGGCTACGCGCGTCGAAACACGGGCGAGAACTCGATTCGTGAACCCCGGCTCGACGTTTGGCTCGAAAATCACTGACGGGATCCCGTGCAGCCGCGCGGCGAGAATCATCGGACCCGAAGCGTAGCCGCCAACTCCGAAGGCGACGCCGAAGCGGTGCCTCTGAACGATTTTCTCGGAGTCCCACATTCCGGCCGGCAACATCGCGGCGTTGCGCAGGAATTTCATGCCGCCGATGCCCTTCAGTCCGGCAACGCGAATGGTTTCGAGCGGCAATCCGGCCTGCGGCACCAGTTTTGCTTCCATTCCGCGCTCGGTTCCCACGATCACAACGCTGCGTATTCCTTCCGGCTCGCGCCGGAGCCATTCTCGCGCGACGGCTACGGCGGGAAAGACGTGCCCGCCTGTGCCGCCGCCTGCAATCAGTAAATTCTTGGCTCTCGCGCTGTTGATAGCGGCAGCGTCCCTGGCCTTGGCACCTCCGGCTTCAGCGCTGACAGCGGAGGTCACGTCTCGTCCGCTTGCTGGCTGATGTTCAAGAGCACTCCGGTTGCCAACAGCATGGCGAACAGGCTCGACCCGCCGTAACTAATGAACGGCAGCGGAATGCCTTTCGTCGGCATCATGCCCAGCACCACACTCAAATTGATCAGTGCCTGTCCCACAACCATGGTTGTGATTCCCAGGCTCAGAAACTTGCCGAAATCATCGCCAGCCTTCATCGCGGCCACGAACCCGCGCCAGCCATACACCGCGAAAAGCGTCAGCACGACCACCGCGCCGATGAAGCCTAGCTCCTCGCCGATGATGGCGTAAATGAAATCCGTGTGCGCCTCCGGCAAAAAGAAAAGTTTCTGGCGGCTCTCCATCAGGCCGACGCCGGTCATGCCGCCCGACCCAACCGAAATCAACGATTGCAGTAACTGAAAGCCTGCGCCCTTGGGATCGAGCTCCGGATGAAGAAAGGCCTCGAAGCGCTGCAACCGGTACGGCACGCGCACAATCAACAGGTAAATCGTCGGAATCGCGGCCAGCACTGTCCCGGCAATGTAGCGATATGAAAGTCCGGCGACGAACAGCATCACCATCGAGATCAGCACGATCATGAACGCCGTGCCCATGTCCGGCTCTTTTACGACGAGCGCGGCCATGACCAGCGTCGTTCCCAGAGCCGGCGCCAAGGTATGCAGCCAATTGTTCAAGCCAAAATTTCGCGGCAGTCGCCGCAACTCGAGAAACCACGCCAGAAAAATGATCAGCGCCAGCTTGGCCATTTCCGAAGGCTGAAAACTAAACGGCCCGGTGCGGAACCAGCGATGCGTCTGGTGCGAGCGATCGAGGAAAAACACGCCAACCAGCAGCACGAACGACAGCGCCAGTCCCGTGAACACGACACTCGGATGGCGCAGCTTGCGATAATCCATATTCATCAGCCAGAACATTCCGGCGATGCCCAGCACCACGTAGATCAACTGGCGCAGTAGGAAAATGTAGCCGGCGCCGAATTGTTCGCTCGCGGTCATGGCCGAGGCGCTGAAAACCATCACGACGCCGATCAGACAGAGTGCGAGCGTCACGACAAATAATTTGCGGTCGGGTTGAACGCTTCTTGGCATCGCTTATCCTTTTTCCGCAGCTTGGCTATCAGCCGAGGCGCCCGCTGCCTCCGGTTTGCCTGCGCGATGCCCGACCAGTTCCTTAAAGGCGCGGCCGCGCTGTTCGTAATTCTCGAATTGATCGAAACTGGAGCAGGCTGGCGCTAACAGCACGATATCGCCGGGCTGTGCACGCTCGATCGCCATCTGGACCGCGCGCTCGAGAGTTCTGGCATGCCTGATTTCGACCGAGCCCTGCAGATTCGCGGCGATTTTTTCAGCGGATTCGCCGATCAGGAGTGCCATCCGCGCGCGTTCATGCAGCAAGTCGCGCAACGGCGTGTACGGGCTGCCCTTATCTTTGCCACCCAAAATTACAAGCAGCGGGCCGGGAAACGCTTGGAGCGCTTTCATGGCCGCATCCACGTTCGTGGCCTTAGAATCGTTGTAAAACTGCACGCCGGAAATTTCCGCGACGAATTCCAGGCGATGCTCGACGCCGCGGAATGACTTCACGCCGCCGGCAATGGCCTCGGGAGTCGCGCCCGCAAGATACGCTGCCGCACAAGCCGCCAAAACGTTCTCGACGTTATGATCGCCGCGCAATGGAATCTGGTCGCGGCGCGCCAGCACCGTTTCCGATCCCTCGTTGCGAAAAACAATCTCGTTGTCGCGTAAGAAAGCGCCGTTCGCCACGCGCTTCTGCCTGCTGAACCAGAAAATATGCGGCTTCGCGGGCATGCGCTTGGTGATTTCCGGATCGTCCGCATTCAGCACCGCGATGTCGCGCTCGAGCTGGTTTTCGAACATGCGCATCTTGGCGCGCGCGTACTCTTCGAACGTGCCGTGGCGGTCCAGATGATCGGGCGTCAAATTCAGCAGCACGCCAATCTCGGGACGGAATGCTTCGATCGTTTCGAGCTGAAAGCTGCTGATTTCGGCGACGGTTACCGTCGGATCCGTCGAAGTTTCCACCAGCGCGAGCAGCGGCGTGCCGATGTTGCCGCCGACCAGCGTCGGGATACTCGAGGTTTTCAAAATGTGCGCCACCAGCGCGGTGGTGGTGGTTTTTCCGTTCGACCCGGTAATCGCGATGAGTTTGCCGCGCAAGAAGCGCCAGGCCAGCTCGATTTCGCTCCACACAGGAATGTGTTTCTTCCGCGCAGCCTGCAAAGCCGGCAATTTCGCAGGAACACCCGGACTCACCACAATCAAGTCCTGGTCCAGAAAGCTTGCGTCCACATGACCGCCGAGTTCGAGCTTCACTCCGGCGGTGCGCAGCTTCTCCGCGGTTTCCGCAAACTCGGTTTCCGGGCGCTCATCCGTCGCCGTAACTGTTGCGCCGTAACCCGCGCTGAATAACGCCGTCACCAGTCCCGTCCTCGCGAGGCCCACAACCAGAACCCGTTTGCCCGATAAATCGAATCCCGGCCTCAACTCGTCCTCACTTCGCCCTCACCGCAATTTCAAAGTCGTCAGCGAAAATAGCGCGAACACCAGCGCCACAATCCAGAAGCGCACGATGATTTTCGATTCGCTCCATCCCAGCAGCTCGAAATGATGGTGCAACGGCGCCATGCGGAAGACACGCTTGCCGGTCAGCTTGAACGAGCCCACCTGTATAATCACCGACAGCGCTTCCATTACGAACACCCCGCCAATCGAAAGCAGCAAGATTTCCTGCTTGATGATGACCGCGACGGTGCCGATTGCCCCGCCGAGGGCGAGCGAGCCCACGTCGCCCATAAACATTTCCGCCGGATGCGCGTTGTACCAAAGAAATCCGAGCGAGGCTCCCGCGAGCGAGCCGCAAAAAATTACCAGTTCTCCGGCGTCGGGAATTTTCTGGATGTCCAGATAGTCGGCGAACTTCGCGTTGCTGGAAAGATAGGTCAGCACCGTTAGCGCCACCGCCGAAACCAGCACGCAGCCAATGGCGAGGCCATCCAACCCGTCCGTAAGATTCACCGCGTTCGAACATCCCACAATCACCAGCACCAGAAACAGAACGAACGGCACGTACGCCAGTGGCCAAATAAATCTGTGCGCAAGCAGGGACGAGACCACCAGGTCCGGATGCAGACGCTTGAAAAACGGCACGCTCAATTGCGTCGAATAAACGCCTTGCGACTGTAACGAGAGCAGCACAATTCCGACTGCGACGCATGTGAGCACCTGCAGGGAAAACTTCGCGCGCGGCCTGAGGCCCATATTCCGCTTGCGCACAACCTTGTTGTAATCGTCCACGAACCCGATCGTGCCGAAAGCGAGCGTCGCCCCGGTGGCCAGAATCACGTAGGGATTGCGCAAATCCGCCCACAGCAAAGTGGGAATCACAATCGCCGCGACGATCAGGACGCCTCCCATCGTCGGCGTTCCGGCTTTTTTCTGGTGCGCCTTCGGTCCTTCCTCCCGTATGTATTGTTTCACCTGCAACTCACGCAGCCGTTCGATCACCCACGGCCCCAGCAACAACGAAAGCAGCAGCGCGCTGGTGCTGGCCATCGCCGTCCGCACCGTGATGTAGCGGAACACATTCAACGGGCTGAAGTGCGGCCGCAGCAGAAAGACGAACAGGTAGTAAAGCATTCAGCGCTGGCCTTTTGATTCCGCTTCGATTTTCTCCGAGCTAGGCCCGAAATTCATCCGCGGATGTTTTGCGTCAATGGCCTCCAGAACTTTTTCCATCTTCACGCCGCGTGAGCCTTTCAAGAGCAGCAAGTCGTCGCGGGCGATCATGCCCGCCAGAAACTCCGCCGCTTCCGCGGAGTTCTTGAAGAATTTCGCGCGCCCTTTCGGATGGCCTGCTTCGACGGCGGCGTGAACGAATTCCGCCGCTTCGCCCTGTACTCCAATAATCCACTCAATTTTCTTCAGGCCGGCCGCAAAACGGCCACATTCGCGGTGCAAGTCCGGCGATGAGCCGCCCAATTCAAGCATCTCGCCGGCCGCCAAAATCCTGCGGCTGAAGCCCGTGGTATCAGCCAGAAGCCGTGTCAGCGAGTCGAGCGCCGTGGGACTGGAGTTGTAACTGTCGTTGATCACCGTGAAGCCGTCTTCGAAGCGCACAACCTCGCCGCGTTTATCAGCGGGAGTCAGCTGCGGCAACACGTGCTTAGCGTCCTCGATTCCAATGCCCCAAATGCTTGCCGCCGCAAGAGCGGCTACCGCATTCGTCACGTTGTGCCTCCCGATTAACGGCAAATCCAGTCGCGCGCGGCCTGCCGGCGAGACAAAATCAAACGCCGACCCCATCACGCTGTGTTCCGCGATGTTTTCCGCGCGGAATTCCGCGCGCGTTCCAAGATCTGTACCGAACCAAATCACCGGCCCGCGCGCTACGTCGGCAAATTTCGCGACGCGCTCGTCATCCGCGTTTAGCACAGCCGTCGCGCCGGGCCACGCCAAATTGTCGATCAGCTCGCGTTCGGCCAGCGCAATCTCATCGATCGAAGAAAAAAATTCCAGATGTTCGACCGCGATGCGCGTTATTACGCCCGCTTCCGGCGCTGCGATCCGCGCCAGGCGCGCCAGCTCGCCCGGATGCGACATGCCCATCTCGATCACCGCCGCGTCGTGCTGCTCGTCGAGTTTCAAGAGCGTGAGCGGCAACCCATACTCGTTATTCAGATTTCCCTCGGTCTTCAATACGCGGAACCGCGCGGCCACAAGCGCCGCAAAGATTTCTTTGGTGGTCGTTTTCCCGACCGAACCGGCCACGCCGCCAATCCGCCGCCCGGGTTTTGCCTGGCGCCAGCGTGCGCATGCGCGCGAGGCCAATTGGTGGAGAGCGCCGAGCGTGTCGTCCACCGCAAAAAGTTTCCCGCAGATTTCTTCGGGGTATTGCGCGAAGCGCTCGCGCGCCACCACCCCGGCTGCCGCTCCGCGTGCCAAAGCCGCAGCCACATGATCGTGTCCATCGTGACGCGGACCGTGTATGGCGAGGAACAGTTCTCCGGGTTGAACGGTGCGAGAATCAATCGAGACGCCGGCCAGCCCGGCCAGGGCGTCGAGGCTCGCGGGAGGCGCGACACCCAGAGCTTCAGCCGCTTGACCAACCGTCCACCGCATTGCGTCTCCAATGGGCTGGGCTTCACTCGCAAGCCTGCACTTTCGAAAGTGCTCGATTTCGCTGTCGAAATCCGCCGAAAAACTTGGATGCTCTTGGGCCCAGTTACTTTAGCGGCGCGCGTCCGCACGCCTTGCGCCGGTGTTACACAATCAAAGCCGGGCGCAGCGAGCAGCGCCCCTAATTCTTAATGAATCCGCGGCGGCGCAGAATGGCGCGCGCCTTTTCGCGATCGTCGAATTCAAAGGTGCGGTTGCGCAAAATTTGGGAATTCTCATGCCCTTTGCCTGCCAGCAGCACGATATCTCCCGCCCTGGCTTCATCGATCGCCATTTCCAGCGCTGTGTCGCGATCCGGCTCGATGCGGTAATTTGCATTCACTTTCTGCAATCCCACGACCACATCGTTGATAATGCGCAGCGGGTCTTCCGTGCGCGGATTGTCGCTGGTGAGAATCACGAGGTCGCTCAACGAGCCAGCCGCTTCGCCCATCGGAGGGCGCGTCGAGCGGTCGCGTTCGCCGCCTGCGCCGAATAGCGTGATGATGCGGCCCGCGGGATTCAGTTCGCGCGCGGTCGAAATCAAATTTCGCAGGGCGTCATCCGCGTGCGCGTAGTCCACAACGACCAAGAACGGCTGGCCTTCGTCAATGCGCTGGAAGCGCCCCGGCACGAGCTCGAGCTTCGCGATGCCTTCTTCGATCGTCGCCGCGGGAATATCCAGCGCGATGCCTGCGCCGATGGCGGCGAGGATGTTGTAGACGTTGATGCGTCCAACCAGCGATGAGTGCACTTCGACTTTTCCCGCGGGCGTCTGTGCCGCGAATTCCAGGCCCGAAAAACTTAACGAAAACTTCTTAGTAGTAAGGTCCGCGCCTTCCTGCAATCCATAAGTCAGCGTACGTTTGGCAAGCGCTTCGAGACGCGGCGCATAGGCATCGTCAATATTGATGACGGCGGTATCCGGCGCGCCCGCCCCGGTGCCTTCGAAGAGGACGCGCTTCGCCGCGAAATAATCTTCGAAGGTCTGGTGAAAATTCAGATGGTCGCGCGTCAGGTTGGTGAAAATCGCGGCCGCAAAATGGCAGCCCCAGGTGCGGTCCATCGCGAGGGCGTGCGAACTGACTTCCAGCACCGCGTGCGTTCCACGCGCGTCACGAACTTCGGCGAACATCTGCTGCAAGTCGAGCGATTCCGGCGTCGTGTTCGTTGCCGGTCGAAAGCCTTGGGGCGTTTGATATCCGGTGGTGCCAATACGCGCCGTGGTCAATCTGGCGGCGTGCAAAATCGAGTCCACGATAAAAGTGATGGTGGTTTTGCCATTCGTGCCGGTGACGCCTACCAGTTTCAACACATCGGCGGGATGCCCGTAAAAATTTGCTGCGGCGAGCGCGAGCGCCCGGCGCTCCTGGCCGGGCATCAACTCGACCCACGCAACATCCGGAGCGATTCCGGCCAAGCGCGGAAGCGGGCTCGCCACTGCAATTGCGCCGCGTTCGATGGCGCTTGCGACGAACTCGTTCCCATTCGCCTTCGCACCGGGCAGCGCAAAAAATACCGTGTCGCGAGATACCTTGCGGCTGTCGCAAGCGACGCCGAGAATCGGCACGCGCGTACTCGCAGTCACCCGGACACCTTCGATCCCGGCAATTACTTGTTCCAAGTCCATTTCGATCTCTGTGCGCTTCCTTTGACGCCTGGTAGCAGATTGCACTTTGGGGCCGCCTTCTACAACCGATCTCAATTTGTGTTTCCTTGCGCGTTAGCACTCAATGCCGCGGGGCGCGATTCCCGCGATAACCCCGCCGAGGTGCGTCCGAAACGCACCGTCACGCGGCTGCCGCGCATCACCACGGTGCCGGCTTCCGGTGACTGTTCCAAAGCAACTCCGCTGCCGATCAGCGTTGGCACCAAACCGAGGCGCATGCACGCCTCCGTGACCCCGCGCACCGTTTGCCCGGACATATCGGGAACGGTAACTGCATCTTCCTCGCCAAAGGCCACAGTCGGCGCGGAACTTTGCGCGTCAGAATTTTTTTTCGCCACCGCCTGAAAACGCGCTTCGTTTTCCGTGTTTGCGCTGTCGGCCGCCGCGCGAGCGTTATTTGGATTCAGCTGGCCGGGATTGTTCTTGGCGGTTTGCGTGTCCGGCTGCGTCGGCACGTCGTGCGCCACATCGAGGTACGCAAGCACCTGCTCCGCGATGCGCTCGAAGACCGGGCCTCCGGTGTCGCCGCCAAAGTGCTGGCCCACGGGCGAATCGAACACGACCAGGATCGTCACCGCGGGTTCGTTCACCGGCGCAATACCCACGAACGACGCAAAATACTGGTTCGGCGAGTAACGTCCGGTATCAGGATCAATCTTCTGCGCCGTTCCGGATTTTCCCGCAGCGGTGTAGCCCTTCAATTTGGCTTTCTTGCCGGTTCCTTCGAGCACCACGCTTTCCATCATCTCGCGCAGCGTCGCGGCCGTCTTGGAATCGGCAGCTTGCTTCGGTTCTCCTCGCGGAGGCAGCGCAATGGGCGAATCGCCGCGAATTTCCTGCACGATGCGCGGCGGGTAAAGCGTGCCGCCATTGGCGACTGCGGAAATCGCGGAGATGATCTGCACCGGCGTGACGCTTACTTCCTGCCCGATGGCCAGCGATCCGATCGAGCTCGGTGTCCAGTTCTCCAGCGGGCGCAACAGGCCGCGGTTTTCCCCCGGCAATTCGACTCCAGTCAGTTGGCCGATGCCAAAATCACGCATCGTGTCGTAAAACCTCGGCGCGCCCAGCTTCAACGCGATTTTGATCGTCCCCACGTCGCTCGATTGCGCCAACACGTCGCGCACACTCAGAATTCCGAACGGCTTGTGATCGTGAATCAGCCGGCCCGCCACGATGATGGACCCTTCCTGGCAATCCACCAGTTCGTCGGGATTCGTAACTCCATCCTCGAGCGCGCCGGCCATGGTGATGATCTTGAAAGTCGAGCCCGGCTCGTACGCCGCGGTGACCGCGCGGTCCATGCGCGCATCGTCGGAAAATTTTCCGTAATCGTTCGGATCGAAAGTAGGAGCGGTGGCGACCGCCAGCAGCGCGCCACTATTCGGATCTTGCACAACGACCGTGCCAGTGTGAGCGCGCGTTTCTTCCATTCCACGGGCCAGTTCTTTTTCGGCGATGTATTGGATCGTTTCGTCAATCGTCAGCACGACGCTCGCGCCCGGATCGGCTGCCGCTTCGCGGCGATCATAAAAGCGGCGCTTGCCATCGGCCATCACCATTACGCGCCCCGGCCGCCCGCGAATCCATTTGTCCAATTCGTGTTCGATGCCGCCCATGCCCTTTTCGTCCACATCGACCCAGCCAAGGACGTGCGCCAGCAATTCGTGCTGCGGGTAAACGCGGCGGTTTTCCTTCTCGAAAAACACACCCTTCAAATTCATGTCGTCAATGCGCTCGACGGTTTCAGGAGAAAGCTTTTTCGCCAGGCGGACCGGCTTGCTGGCTTCGCGGATCTTCGTTTCCAGCTCTTCGGCGGGAAGATTCAAGGCGCGCGAAAGCAGCCGCGCGACCATCTCCGGATCCTTGACGTCGACAGGATCCGCGAAAACCGAGTCCATCGGAATGCTGATGGCCAGTTCGCGGCCTTTGCGGTCGTAGATCACGCCGCGCATGGGACTGATTTCAAATACGCGCTGTTGCTGATGCTGGGCTTTTGCGAAGTACTCGCTATAGCAGAAAAGCTGGAGGTAACTCAGGCGGGCCAGCACCGCCCCCATCCAAACCACCGCCACGACCCAGACCACCAACCAGCGGAGACGCGGGCTGCGCTGCTCCATGGGTTCCGCCCTAACCTACGAAAGACTTTGTCCGGCTGCGGTTCGAACTACGTTGCCGGTGCGGGCCCAAGAAGCAGGCCACGAAAAATTTGCGCCCGGGCGTTTCATGGCAGGCCCGTGTCGCGAAGAATCTCAGGGCCGCGGCGGCTGCACCACCGCGCGCGCCTGCGCCAGCACTGCATCGGTCGGTCCTTCCGTTGGCGTCGCTTGACCCGGAACAGAAATCGTCAGTCCCAATTGGTTGCGCGCGATGCGATCCACGCGCTCATAGCCCTTCAGGGACGCGACTTCCACGTGCAGCTGCTGATTCAATTGCGCAGACTGCGCGCGCACCGCCGCCAGGTGCTCCACTTGATAGCGCAGCCGTATACACTCGAAATGCTGCCACGCATACACCAAGAGGCAGGCCGCCATGGCGCCGCCCATCGCCACTCGCCGCCAAAATTCCTGTAAACGCGCCGGCGCCATGGGCCGCACCAGCCGCGAGTTATCAATGCGTTTTACTGTGTGATATTGAGTCATGACCGCACCTGGGGCGCCGGGCGTTCCCCGCCGAAGCGGTTCTCTGCCGTCGCCACTTTCTCGATTACGCGCATCTTCGCGCTCCGGGCCCGCGGATTGGCTGCGATTTCCGCGTCTCCGGGCTGAATCACTTTTTTGGTGAGCACTTGAAACCCGCCGTCGCGGGCCAACCGCTGAAATTCATGCTTCACGAGCCGGTCTTCCAAGGAGTGATAGCTGAGGACGATCCAGCGTCCTCCCAAATTCAAAGTGGCAGGGGTACGCGAAAGAAACTGCCCGAGTTCCTCCTCTTCTCGATTCACCGCTATCCGCAGCGCCAGAAACGTTTTTGTCGCGGGATGCAGTCTCTGCCTTCCCCTTGCTCTTCGTCCCCCTGCCACAACCGTTGCCAGATGCGCGGTGTCGCGAATGGGCCGCGCCCGCACGATGGCTCTGGCGATTCTGCGTGAATCCCTCTCCTCCGCTTTCTGGTAGAGAAGATCGGCCAGCTCTTTTTCCGGCCATTGATTCACAATCTCGTCCGCTGTCAGCGGCGAATCGGGACTCATCCTCATGTCAAGAGGCCCGGCCCAGCGGAAGGAAAATCCGCGCTCAGGGCTGTCCAGCTCGAGGCTGGAGACTCCCAAATCGGCGATCACGCCGTCGAACGGCGGCAAATTGTGTGCCGTCGCCACTTCGCCGATGTTCGAAAAATCCGATTGCACCAAAATCACCTGCCGCTCATGCGGCCCCAATCGCTCCCGCGCAATTGCTAAGGCCTGCGGGTCGCGATCCATCCCCAAAGCTCGCCCGGTGATCAGCCGCCTGGCGATTTCGATTAAATGTCCGCCAGTACCGACCGTCGTATCCGCATAGACTCCGTCGGGCCGAATCCGCAGGAACTCCAAAATCTCTGCGGCCAGTACCGGCGTATGCAGTACGTTCAAAACTTAAATGCCCAGATCGTCCAGTGCCTTTTCGTCTTCCGCCGTCATCGGGTTACGGTTCAGTTGTTCCAGGAACCGGGCGTGATTCCAGACTTCCAGGTAGGTAAGCTGCCCCTGAACGTCTACTTCGCCCTTCATTTCGGCCGATTCCCGCAGTACGGGTGGAATTAAAATGCGCCCCTGCCCATCCACCTCGACCACCTGTCCGTAATAATTTGTGCGCGATAGGAATTTCTGTTTCGCGGCATTGTGCGAGGAGAGTTTCGCCAGCTTCTTTTCGATCTCCTCCCAGGCTTTCATTGGGTAGATCGTGGCGCGATCGCCCTTGGTAGAGGTCACGTAGAACTTCGTGCCGGTCTTGCGCAGTTCGGCGAGAAAATCCGCGGGAATTTTTACGCGGCCCTTTTCGTCGACAGTCGCTAGGTAGTTGCCCCGCAGCATGAAAGCCCTTCGTTTGCTCGACCGGCGTTTGCGCCCTTGCCATCACTCGCTGGTTCGCCCCTGCAATTGCGTGCAAATATGGAACTGCTTGCTGCTGATTCGGTGCTAGCTGGGTCCGCCGCTACTTGCTTCTAGGATCGCCACTGCCCTACACTCTATACCACTCTGCGCCACTTTCTCCCACTTTGAACCCCGATTGTAGATAGGTTCACGAACATGTCAAGAGGAATCCTTCTTAGAATGAGAAATATTTGTGGAAATTCGTAGGCGCGTCGAAGTGAATTGTGGTCCGTGCGCAGACAACCACAATTAGTAGGGGACGCTCAAGGTGATGCTCGTACTGCTAGTCGCCACCTTGCAGAAAAAAAATTTAGAATGTTTTGTAACGGTCAACATTCGGCGGCAAATTCCGCGAGCTCAGATTGCTTTCACGTTACTTGCCGAAGGTTGGGCGCTTGCAGCTGCGCAAACCGTCTTTTTCAGCTTTCGGGGTCGACCACAGCGCCCGTCGCGGCACCGCCTGCGACCCTCGCGGATGCCGCGATCGAGCACCTCGATAGATTAGATCAATCTTCCTTCGGGCACGGGTTCTGCCAAACTCTTGGGCAGCGTCTGCGTAGAGCTTAACTAAGCCTGTGACCCAACCGAATGGCGGCGCGCGTTCAAAGGTCCATGGGGAGATTCAATTACGGGCTAGGAGGATTACGCACGGAGTCGAGGCCGCGCAGGACAGATTGCTCGTCGGGACTTAGCCCGCGCATGAACTGCGTATCGTTCAGCGCTTTCTGGCGGTCGCCGGCGCTCATTCCCTGCAGGGTGTGCAGGCGATCGTTGACCACCTGCTTGCGCTCGGGCGACATCTGCTGCCACTTGGGCAAAAGCGTCCTCTGCACGTACTGCTTCTGCTCGGGCGACATGGCCTCCCACGCCCTCTGGCGGTCCTTCATCGCCATTCGTTCGGTCGGCGAGAGGTTGTTCCACTTCTGCAGGTTCTGACGAACCTGCTGCTGCTTTTCAGGCGGCAGGCTCTTGAATCGCTGATTGTTCTGCATGAAGTGATCCTGCTGTTGCGGAGACATGTCCCGGAGCTTCGGTCCCCAGGCTGGAGGCAGGTTCGCCATCTGGCGGCCGTTCTGCGCGGCGTTCACACCGCCGCCATTCGGATTGTTGGGCGGGTGGAACGTATTCCCATTCGGCGGCTGAGCCGTGCGCGGATTCCCCGCCGCGGCGTTCTGCTGGGGCCTCCCGTTATTCGCGCCGGCGGGAGGATGAAACGAATTCGGCGGATGCACAGCGTTGGGGTTTCCTTGCGCGTTGTTTGGGCGGCCCTGTTGGCCATTGGCATTTGCGGGCGGATGAAAGGTGTTTTGCGGACGCGCGCCCTGATTCCGGTTCTGCCCGGCTGCGGCAAACGCGCGGGGATTTTGCCCTCGCGGCACCGTCCTCGGCGGCGGCGGATTGAAGCGCGGCGCGGTGCCAGCGCCGGCGCGTCTCTGCGCCGAGGCAGTCTGCGCCGCAAGCCCTATCGAGAGCGCAATCGCGAGCACAAAAAATGTCTTGGCACAACTTATCTGCATTCCAGCCTTATTCCTCCGCCGCGGGCTGCTGACTACCGTCTGAATCCGGGCTTGGCGGCTGCGCTTGCTGCTGGTCCGGTGTTTGATCCGCCGGCACTTCCGACAATGCGTCGAACTTGCTCAGTACGTCGTAATTTTCGAGCACGCCCAAATCCTTGATCGCTTCGAAATCTTGCTGCTCGGTGGCCGCCGGATTCACCTCGTGCGGCAACCGCGCCAACCAAACGCCTAGCGCCAGTAGCAACGCCATGGAAAATGCCAGCCGGGGCTGCGGCACCAGCCAATTGAACCAGCGCGGCCGCGGCTCTTCCGCTATTCGAGCGCGAATGCGTGCATCGAAACCGAGCGAAGGCTCGACCAACGGCACTTCATCCAGCACGCCCCACAACTTGCGGAATCCTTCCGCGCGCTCGTGGCAAGCGACGCAAGCGGCCAAATGCTCTTCGACCTCAAGCCGCTCCGCCGAATTCGCCCGGCGATCCAGATATGCAACCAACTGCTTGGAAACTTCTTCGCACTTCTTCATGAGGGCCGTCCTTCCCCTGCACGACGCGCCACCGGCTGGGCCACAAGCGGGGCCAGTTGCACTCGCAGGGTCTCGTAAGCGCGAAACAAAAGCGACTTCAGCGCGCTTTCCGAGCATTCCAAAATTTTTGCAATCTCCGCGTAATCCATCTCTTCGTACTTATGCAGCAGCACCGCCACGCGCTGCTTTTCGGGCAATGACGAGATCGCCTGGCGGATAAATTCCGCCCGGTCGCGTTCGATCATGTGCTCGTCGATGCGCATTTCGCGTGCGGGCAATTGCAGCGGCGCCTCGTCTTCTTCCACGGGCGCGTCAATCGAAACATCCATCTGGTGATGTCGGTTATCGCGCACCGAATTCAGCGCCAGGTTGGTGGCGATGCGGAACAGCCAGGTTGTAAATTTTGCGCTCGGAGAATACTGCTTCCGCGCACGGTAGACGCGCAAAAAAACCTCTTGCGCCAAGTCTTCCGCTGTCGCCGAATCTCTGACCATCCGGTAAAGGAAATTGATCAGGGGCGTGCGGTATTTTTGCAGGAGGAGGTTGAAGGACGCATCATCCCCCGCCTTCACGTCCAGCATTAATTGGACGTCGGACCTGGTCATGGCCCCCACATTGTATCTAACACCTGCGGTGCCATAAAGTTGCAGCGCGTGCGAGTGTTCCATGATTTCGCTCCGTTCTGGAGTATGAAACCCGGATAGCGCGGAAAAGTTGCCCGGAAGAGGCGCTTCGGGTAAAGCGGTGCGGCGGGGATTACTCTTTTGTATTCAACCGGTTAGACGTTGAAAAGAGCTTTGAGTCCGAGCATGATCGCGACGCCTAGGAATACCAGCAAGGCCATGCCAATTCCGGGCTCGTGGTTGACTTCGGGGATCAAATCGGAGGCGGCGACGTAGAGGGTTACTCCTGCCGAGAGCGGCAACGCGATTCCTACCGTCCCGCGCAGTAGAAACATGAAGCACATGCCTAATAGGGTGGTGCCGCCGAGAATCGCCGACGATACGAACGCCGTGCGCCGGCTTTGTCCGCTAGCCAGCATCAGCGATGCGACCGTAAACCCCTCCGGCAACTTGTGCAGGAAGACCGCGACGAAAATCACGCCGCCCAGCCAAGTCGAGACCAGCAAGCCGGACGCGATCGCTACTCCGTCGAAGAACGTGTGGATGCCCAGGCCCAGCAACGCCGCGTAACTTGCGTGCGCGTGCGAGATTTCTTCGTGGTGGGTTTCTTCGCCGAAATGAAAATGTGGCGCGAGCGTGTGTTCGAAAAAATGAACGACGAAATATCCTGCGAGCACCAGCAGGAAAACCGAACTCGTATCGTGGAACAGAAACGCTTCGTTGTCGCCGCGCAGCTTGAGCGATTCCGGGATCATCTCGATCACCGCCGTCGCGAGCATGAACCCCGCGCCGAGCGCGATGAAATATTTCAAATAGTGCCGCGACCATTGGCGGTGCGCGACGAGCGATCCACCCAGCACATTCGCGCCCGCCGCCGTCAGGCCCAGTAGTAAACCGACCGCAAGCCGCGTTGTTTCAGGAGGCATGATCTCCATTCTTGGAGTGCGTAGCTTGCCGGCCGCGGCCGGCTTGCCACCGCTTTCTGTTGGGCGAGGCTTGCCCGCCATGGCGGGCTTGCCTTGCCAGCAATTGTGCAGGACTGAGATTTGCGGCATGCGAAGCAAGCTTCGCGCCGCACTCCACGATTTCCCCGCTGCCATTGCGTGCGGCGTTCCGCACCTCGGACGCGCAGGTCCGGAGGCTACCCCGAGTGCCGGAACAAGATTACGTCGCCGTCCTGAACGATGTATTCCTTGCCTTCGAGCTTTACCTGGGCTTTTTCGCGCGCGGCCGCGAAACTTCCGGCTTTGATCAAATTTTCCCAGTTCACCACTTCGGCCTTGATGAATCCGCGCTCGATGTCGCTGTGAATCGCGCCCGCAGCTTCTTGCGCGTTCATTCCGCGCTTGATGGTCCACGCGCGGCATTCCGGCTCGCCCGCCGTGAGAAACGAAATCAGCCCGAGCAATTGGTAGCTCGCCTGAATCAGCCGGTCGCGTCCCGATTCCTTCAGACCGTAGGCATTCATCATTTCGGCGGCTTCGGACTCCGGCAATTCCGCGAGTTCGGCTTCGATCTTTCCGCAGAAAGGCACGACCGCCGTTTGCGGCTTCGATGCCAATTTTTCAAGATGATGCTTTTCGATCACGCGATCAATGTCGGCCGCTTCGTCATCACCCAGGTTCAGGACGTATAGCATCGGTTTGCGCGTGAGGAATTCGAAGCCCGTCAGCATCTTCAATTCTTCCGGCTTGAATTCCAATTCGCGGAGGGGCTGCTCGGCTTCGAGCGCTTTGCGGCAGCGCGTCAGAAGCGCCAGCTCTGTTTCCAGGATCGTTTCCTTCTTTTTCTTCAGATCTTTTTCGAGGCGCTCCATGCGCTTGGAGGTTTGTTCCAGGTCGTAGAGCATCAATTCGATTTCGACGCTCTCGATATCCCGCAAGGCGTCGAGCGACCCGCCTTCGTGCGGCACCGCCGGGTTCTCAAATAGCCGCACGACGTGCGCTAGCGCGTCTGCTTCACGCAAAGGCACCAGCGACGCGGAATTTTTCTCGCGATCCTTCTGCAATCCGCCCACGTCCACGTACTCGATCGTCGCGAACGTGTTTTTCTTCGGCTTGAATATTTCCGCTAGTTTCAGCACCCGCGGGTCCGGTACCTTCGCTATGCCTACGTGCGCCTGATTGGGCGCGCTACGCCCTTCCACGCGCGCTCCAGTGAGAATACGAAATAAGCTGGTCTTCCCTACTTGCGGCAACCCAATAATTCCAGTTTTCATGAGCCCACGATACTAACACAGCCCCGCGATATGAATTATTGTAGCGGCCGCTGCGTCCCGCCCTTTTCGGGGCGTAGCGGGCATGCATCCGTCATCGCGCAATCGCGCGCGCACCCATACGATTTGTGCAGTACGCTTCCCGTCCGGTATGCTGTCGCAACACCCATGACGAAAGATATTTCTCTACCCTTCGACCACATCAAAGCGCACGAGTTTCTTTGCGGCATAGACAAGCGTCTCGCGCGCGTAATAGAAAAGACCGGCACATTTCAGTTCAAGCTCGACGAATGTGACAGCGTTTACGAATCGCTGCTCGAAGCGATCGCTTACCAGAGCATCAGCGGCAAAGCCGCCGCCACGATTTTCGCGCGCATCAAGGCCCTTGGCTCAAACGGCCTCTGCCCCACGCCGGGGGAAATTCTCGCGACGCCGAATCAAAAGTTGCGCGAGGCCGGGCTCTCCAACGCGAAGGCCGCCGCGATGAAAGACCTCGCCCAGAAAACCATCGACGGAATCGTTCCCACTTTGGAAGAGGCTGGAAAATTATCGGACGAAGAACTCGTCGAGCGCCTGGTTTCCGTCCGCGGCATCGGAGCGTGGACCGTGGAGATGTTCTTGATCTTCCGGCTCGGCCGTCCCGACGTCCTTCCCATCCACGATTATGGCGTGCAGAAAGGCTTCGCGCTGACCTACGGTAAGAACGTAATCCCGAAGCCGCGCGAGCTGGCCGCATTCGGCGAACGCTGGCGTCCCTATCGCACCGTCGCAAGCTGGTACATGTGGCGGGCTATCGAGCACTATGGCAAAACGCGCAAAGTCACGAAAAATACCAAAGCTGCCAAGAAACGCGCGAAGCCACCGAAGCGCAAAAAGACGAGAAAATCGAAGAAACGCAAATGAGCTAGCTTCGCACCGTCAGGAAGAGCGCGGCGACACCGATCAACAGCGTCGATCCTTCCAGTTGAACCGAAACACGGTGCAGACGGTCGAATTCGATGCGCAATGGGCTGTCCTTCGGCGTCTCCACAACCGAACCCATTTCTCTTCGCAATACATTCATCCGGCGAATCACCATGTGCTGCGAGATGATCGTCAGAATCACCATTACCACGACGCCCACCACGGGCAGGATCAGCCGTCTGCCCGCACCCGCTGAAGACAACGCCATCGCAGCCGACGCCAAAAGAAACAGCAGTCCGGCAACCAGTCCCAGGGTGTGCAGCCGCCGCAACGTGAACTCCACCAGCAAGCCAGCCAAATCCTGGCTCGGTAAGACGCGAAATGCCCCCGGCGCCACCGCCGCGCTGAAGTAGAAAATCGATCCCAGCCATGTACCTAATGCGAACACCTGTACGAATCGCAGGATGCTGGTCATCAATGATTTCCGTTAGAATGATTTTCTGGCCGGAGCAGGATTACTTGGGGACTCTCGTGACGGAACTCGGAAAGAAACTCAGTCGCCATTTTAGCTACGAATGCTCTTCTGGCCGCATCTGAATGGATGGTGATTTGGTGGGCGACCAAGGACTTGAACCTTGGACCTCTCCCGTGTGAGGGGAGCGCTCTAACCACTGAGCTAGTCGCCCACGGAACCTACTTTTTGTAGCAGAAGGCCACGCGAATTGCAAACAACGGTCACTAGCGCCAGCACCCGTCTCGCCGAGCTTTTACGCTCGATTTCGCGCGTCGTAAAGGGCAAGGAAGACGTCATTCATCTCGCCCTCACCACGCTGCTCGCCCGCGGACATTTGCTGATCGAAGACGTTCCCGGCGTGGGCAAGACGACTCTCGCGCAGGCTCTTGCGCGCTCGTTCCATTGCTCGTTCCAGCGCATTCAATTCACTTCGGACATGCTGCCCGGCGACGTGATCGGCGTCAGCGTCTTTAATCCCGCGACGCAGGAATTCGAATTCAAGCCCGGGCCGATTTTCGCCAATATCATCGTCGCTGACGAAATCAACCGCACCACGCCCAAGACGCAATCGTCGCTGCTCGAAGCCATGAACGAAGCGCAAATCACCGTGGACAATCACACGCACCCGCTACCGAATCCGTTTCTGGTGCTGGCGACCCAGAACCCCATCGAACATCACGGCACCTACCCGCTTCCCGAATCGCAGCTCGACCGTTTCCTGATGCGCATCAAGATGGGCTACCCCTCGCGCGACAGCGAAAAAGAAATCATCCGCAATAATGCGGGCCATTCTCCGGTTGAAAAGATCGCGCCGGTGATGGACGCGGCCGACGTGGTCGCGATGCAAGAATCCGTCGCCAAAGTGAAAGTGGACGAAAGCCTGCTGGACTACGCGCTCGAAATCGTCGAACGCACGCGCCAGACCGAACAATTGAGCCTGGGTGTCAGTCCCCGCGGCGCAGTCATGCTCCATCGTGCGGCACAAGCCCGCGCCTTCCTCGAAGGCCGCGATTACTGTCTGCCCGACGATTTTAAGCGCCTCATCGTCCCGGTGTTCGCCCACCGCGTGGTGGTCAGTTCGCGATACATTTCCACGCAGAAAAAATCCGAGCAGGCGGAAACCATTCTCGGCGAAATCCTCGATTCCACGCGCGTCCCTGTGTAACAACGATGGCCGATTCGCTCGTTCTCCGCATGTGGCGCGCGCGCGACAAGCCCGGCTGGCGCAATTTCGGCGTCGCCATGCTGGTGCTTTCTGCGGCGCTGGTGGTGGCGCTCTTTTCCGCCGCCGTCGCGCAACAGGGCCGCATCTTGCTCGCCGCCGTTACCACGGTCATCGCGCTCGGACTCGCCGCATGGGTCGCGATCGCTATCGTGCCCAACCTTGCGCGGCGCACCAGTCTCCGTTGGGTTGTCTATCAAGTTGACTACCGCCTCACGCGCGAAGGGATGGTTTACCTCGGCGTCGTCGCGATTTTGATTCTCGCGTCCGTCAACACCGGAAACAACCTGCTGTTCATGATTCTGGCGTGCTCCCTCGCGGGCATTCTGATTTCCGGCGTCCTTTCGCGCGCCGTGCTCACCGGGATTGATTTGAAGTTCGACATGCCCGAGCACATTTTCGCCGAGCAGCCAGTACTCGCCGAACTCGAGTTGCGCAACCTAAAGCAGGCATGGCCTTCGTTTTCCCTGCGCGTGATCGGCGCGAACAAAAAAGGCGCCAGACAGATCCTCACGCGTCCCGTGTTCTTTCCTTACATCCCGCGACTCGGCTGCGCGCGCCAAAAAGTGGAGCTCACTTTTCCCCATCGCGGCGTGTATCGCCAGGATGCCTTCGGCATTCGCACGCGTTTTCCTTTCGGCTTCTTCGAAAAGACGCGCCACGTGGATTCGGAACTCGAGATCGTCGTGTATCCCCCCGTCGCGCCCACCGACCATTTCTACGAAGTGCTACCGCTACTGAGCGGCGAGGTGGTCAGCTACTTTCGCGGCCGCGGCCACGAACTGCATTCCTTGCGCGACTATCTGCCCACGGACAGTGCGCGTATGGTGGATTGGAAAGTAACCGCGCGCGCCGGCCATCTGATGGTCCGCGAATTCGCGCGCGAGGATGAACGACGCGTGATTCTGGTGCTCGATCCGTTCGTCGGGCCGCCGCCCCCCGCATTGGGCGCAAGCGCCTCGACACAACCGGCTGGCTCCGAGCGCGCTGTTGCGGAACACGCGCAACGCTTCGAGCGTGCCGTCTGCATGGCTGCATGCATCGCCTGGCACTTCAACGAAATCAACTCGGTGCTGCAATTCCGCACGAATCGCTTTGCCACGCCCCTGGCACCGGCTGAAGAAATCATTTACGACGCACTGCGCGAACTCGCCAGGATCAAACCCGATGAATCGTCCATCGGCGGCGCTTTTCTAGATGAGCTCGCCTCCGACCACGAAATCTTCAAAATTATCCTGACCGCGCGCCCGCAAAACACAATTCCCAGCGCACTGTGGTCGTCCTCGTATTTCCTCTTCCTCAATTCGCTTTAAAGATCTAGGAGGGCGTAACGGTGTCATTGGAAAGCATGATTCGGAGACAAGCGCCTTCGCTGTCACGCTAGCGAAGGGTATTGATCGTCTGTTGCATCGCCGCGTTTGTTTTCGCGGCCACGATGCTCGTCAACGTTGAACTTGATAGGTATCTCGGCGCCTGACCACCCTGTTACGGAAACCGCCGAAGTTTATGGAGTTTATATAAATCATGGGTTCGTACGATATGTCACGCTCCAGGACAAGATGCGTCTCGAGTTCTGGGATTGAACGCTCGGAATGTCTGCGGAGTCGCGATGCTCGCCACGTTGTTTCTGTCGATAACGTCTAAGGACCCGACGAGTCGGGAACAATCAGGGCCACGTGTTAACGTGCGAGGCGACTCGCCTCACATCTGAACTGATGCGAGAATGTGTGCGGCATGAAATCGAGCCCCACAGGCCGCACGCTGAAGAATTTCCAAACGGGCCTCCTCGAATGGTTCCGCGCGCATCAACGCGATCTGCCGTGGCGCGCTAGCCGTGACCCCTATCGCATCTGGGTCGCTGAAGTAATGCTGCAGCAAACGCGCATCGCCGCGGTGATGCCTTACTACCAGCGTTTCCTCGATCGCTTTCCAAACGTCGAATCCCTCGCGCGCGCGCCACGAGCCGAAGTCCTGAAGCTTTGGTCTGGCCTAGGCTACTACAGTCGCGCGCGAAATCTGCATGCCACCGCGAAACAAATCGTCGCGCGGCACGGCGCGCAATTCCCGCGTGAGCTGGGCGCCGCCCTCGATCTTCCCGGGATCGGCGCGTACACTGCCGCGGCGGTGCTCAGCATTGCGTACGATGCGCCGCTGGCTGTACTCGATGGTAATGTCGCGCGAGTACTTGCGCGGATCTACGCGCTGCGTGGCGACTTGCGCACACCGAAAACATGGTCCCTGCTTACCGCGACTGCCAACCAACTGCTCGCTCGGGATAGCGCGAGCGATTGGAATCAATCGCTGATGGAGTTGGGCGAAGTCGTCTGCACGCCGCAATCGTCTCGCTGCGGCATTTGCCCTGTCGCACGCTGGTGCCAAGCCCACGCGAAAGGTCTCGTGGACGAAATTCCCGCGCCACGCCGCAAACGCCCGCCAGTTCACATGAAAGTCGCTGCAGCCATCCTGCTCGACCGCCGCGGCCGCACTCTGCTCGTGAAAGATCCCGGCGCGCACGATGGCGTCCTCTTTTCGCGCATGTGGCAATTCCCTGCCATCGAAGTCACGCGCCAACCAAAAGCCGCGCTCGCCGCACATCTGGGCACAACTCTAAACCTGTCCGCTGCCGCGTTAGAACTGGAAGAATTACCCGCAGCGCGCCACGGAGTGACCTTCCGCACCATCGCGCTGCTCCCATTTCTAGCCCGAATGCAGCAATTGCCGAAACTCCCCCGCACGCGCATCCTTGCGCTAAAGAATTTGGCCTCGCTGCCAATTTCGAATGCTACGAAAAAAATCGCTGCTAGAGCGATCGCTTCAGGCGCATTAAGTGCGAGCGAGAAACTGCTCAGCTCAAACCGTCTGTTGTTGCGTAGACGAACCCCGCACTTGAAGTGGCGTCACTAAAACTCTCCGAAGAATCTCGACCTATTACTCAATTCGCGACGCAGCCGCGTCCGTCCTGCTTGCCGGTGTTAGCATCATAAATAGGCCATGGCGTCCACAGCCCGAGTCAGCGCGCCGCCCCTTGCGGCGGTGCAACGGTATTTCGAGGTGTCGCTGTTCCTGCTCGTCTCAACGGGCATTCTCGCCGTCGTCAGCACCGGCAAGCTCGACATTTTTTCGACTGTAATTCCCGTCATCGCCATCGGCTATAAAGCCGTGCGCATCTGGCGTGGACGGCCTCCCGAGTTATCCGTGCGCTTTGCTACCGGGCTGGTGCTGGCCTACTTCCTTTTTTTCCCGTTTGATCTTTGGGTAGTTTCACGTGCTCTCTCGGCAGGCGCGCCCAATCCGACGCTCTATTCTGCGCTGCTGGCAGCGGTCCACCTGATGCTGTTCGCCAGTCTGGTGCGCCTCTTCTCCGCGCGCACCAATCGCGATTACGCGTTTCTGGCTATGCTCGCGGTCACCTGCATGCTGGCGTCCGCGATTCTTACCGTGGAAACTAGCTTTCTGGTCGCGCTCGCAATCTTTCTGGTGCTCGCCGTCTCCACTTTCGTGGCACTGGAAATCCGTCGCGGCGCCAACGATGCCGTTTCACCACCCTTCGATTCCGGCTCGCCGCTCGCGCATCAGCTGAATCGCGCGCTGGGACTCACCTCCGCGCTGGTCGCAATTGGCACGCTGGCGATCGGCTCGGTGATTTTCTTCTCGCTGCCGCGTTTCACCGCAGGCTACTTGAGCGCGCTGAGCCTCCAACCGAAATTAATGACCGGCTTCAGCGACAACGTCACGCTGGGCGAAATCGGCGAAATCCAGAAGAGCCATGCCGTGGTGATGCGCATCCACATCGATGGCGAGCCCGGACGCGGCGAGGGGATGCATTGGCGCGGCATGGTGCTCACGAATTTCGACGGCCGCCGCTGGTTCACGCCCGCGCGTGAACAAATCGCCTTTTTTCCCGACGCGGATGGTGTGTACCGTGTCAATATGCCTCCCCTGCCCGCCGGCGATTCCTACCGGTTGAGCTACACCGTACTGATGGAGCCGCTCGCCAGCGACGCGATATTCGTTGCGCCGCGCGTCGAAAGCCTCCAGGGCCGTTTTGCAAACGATGTGGAGCGCGTCGGGCCGACGCGACGAACCAATTTTCTTCTGGTCGATCCCACAGAATCGCTTTCCAATCCTTCTCACAACGATACGAAAGTCCGATACGAAGCCACATCAAACGTACCGAACGTGCCTGCCGGGCAATTGCGCATCGCGTCCGCGGGTTTTCCCGCGGGCCTCGCGGCAATTTACCTGCAAGTTCCGCCGCTCGATCCGCGCATCAAGAAGCTCGCACAGCAGATCACCGCTGGCGCTCCCACCGAATACGACAAAGCCGCGAAAATCGAGCAGTACCTGAAAGCCCACTACAGTTACACGCTCGATCTGCGTGGCCCGCGCACTGCCGATCCGCTGGCCCACTTTCTTTTCACCAGCCGCGCCGGCAACTGTGAATACTTCGCCGCCGCCATGACCGTGATGTTGCGCGATGTCGGCATCCCCGCGCGGTACGTAGGCGGATTCCTATCCGGGGAATACAACGACGTCGGAGGCGACTGGATTGTCCGCGCCAGCGATGCGCACGTCTGGGTAGAAGTTTTCTTCCCCGGATACGGCTGGATCACGTTTGATCCCACGCCTCCCGGCGACGCCAAACGTGCCGGGCTGATGGAGCGTCTGGGCATGTATTGGGATTGGTTTCAGTACGCGTGGGGCGAGTGGATTATCAACTACGACCTCGTCCACCAGGTTACCCTCGCGCAGAACGTGCAGAAAACTTCGCGCGATTGGAGCGAAAGTGCGCGCAAGTATTATCGCGACAAGCAGCGCCAAGCCATGGACGTAATCATTGCGCTCGATAAAAAAATCGAGGCGTCGCCTTATTTTCTGCCCAGCCTGCTGGTCTGCCTGATCGCCTTGCTGGTGTATCTGCGCGGGCGCAGCGTGATCGCCTACATCGTGGCCCGCTGGAGCTTGCGCGCACGGAATCGCGGCAACGTCACTGCCTCGCTTGCCACCTTGGAGTATCGCGAAATGCTGCGCTTGCTCGAAAAACGAGGCTGGAAAAAATCCCCTTCGCAAACAGCGCAGGAATTCGCCGCCGGAATCTCCGCCGCGGAGGTAGCCACGCCGGTCGCGCAGCTCACCCAGCTCTACCAATCCGCCCGCTTCGGCGATCATCCAGCGCCAGTCGCGCAAATGTCCCTGCTGCTAAACTCAATCCGGGAAATGGTCCGCACGAACAAGCCATCGCTGCGATGAGTTGGCGGCACTGGCTGGTGTTCGGCGTCGTCGCGGCGATTACTTCCATCGTTTTTCTGTCTCCACCGATACCTCAGAGCGAGGCCTATCACCATTTCGCGGACACTCGCGCATTCGGAGGCATTCCAAACGCGCTCGACGTGTTATCAAACGCATTCTTCCTGATCATAGGAGTATTGGGTATGGGTTTCGTCTCGCGTAACGCGGTAAGCGGGAACGCATCTGGATTCCTGAATCCACGCGAGCGCTGGCCTTACTTCGTATTCTTTCTGGGCGTGGCCCTCACCACTTTCGGTTCGGCGTATTATCACGCACACCCGGACGACTCTCGTCTCGTGTGGGATCGTCTTCCCATGACGCTCGGCTTCATGTCGCTCCTCGCCGCGACGCTCAACGAACGCATCAGCGAGCAAGCCGGCTCGCTTGCGTTAGTGCCGCTGTTGGTTTTTGGCTTCGCCAGTGTCCTCTATTGGAGCGTCACGCAATCTCACGGCCACGGCGATCTGCGGCCTTACGTTCTCGCGCAATTCGGCTCTTTGGCGGTGCTGCTCTTATTGGTCGCTGTGTTTCCTCCCCGCTACACGCGCGGGTCGGATCTGATTGTTTCCCTCGGGATTTATGCGCTCGCAAAAGGATTCGAGGCACTCGATCGCCCCATTTTTGATATGGGCAGGATCATCAGTGGACACAGCTGGAAGCACATCACAGCCGCCGTTTCAGCCTATTGGATTTTGCGCATGCTCCAGTTGCGACGGCCTATCTGGGCCGCGCACGCCTGAATCGCGCGCCATCGAGTTTCAATCCGCTGCACCTTGTTGCCATGTTAGAATCGTATGTTCCGCAATACGCCAAGGACCGCACTGAATGCCGAAAGTTGGATTCATCAGCCTGGGATGCCCTAAGAACCTTGTGGATAGCGAGGTGATGATGGGCATTCTTGTGCGCGCGGGCTACGAGCTCACGCCACGTGCGGGCGAGGCCGACGTGCTGGTCGTCAACACGTGCAGCTTCATCGAGCCTGCGCAAAAAGAATCGGTAGACTCCATCCTGGAAATGGCCGAGTACAAGAAATTCGGACGCGCGCAGAAATTGATCGTCGCCGGATGCATGGTGGAACGCTTTCGCAATGACATCCGCGAACAAATTCCCGAAGTGGACGCGGTGATCGGCACGGGCGAAATCGAAAAAATTCTGGAAGCCTGCGAAGGACAATTGCGCGCAGACGACCCGCACGCCGCCGACTTGCCGACATATCTTTACCACGACGCGACGCCGCGCATTCTCGCGACGCCCGGCCATAGCGCCTACATAAAAATTAACGAAGGCTGCGACCATCCCTGCACTTTCTGCGTGATTCCGCAACTGCGCGGAAGATTCCGCAGCCGCCGCTTTGAGTCCGTCGTGCGCGAGGCCGAAAATCTGGCCACCGCAGGCGTGCGTGAAATTTCGCTGATCGGCCAGGACACCACTTTTTACGGCGAAGACCTCGGTATTCATGACGGCCTGGCCACGCTGCTCGAGCGCCTGGCACAAATCGAAGAACTCACCTGGGTGCGCTTTCTTTATTGCTACCCGAATCGCATCACGCCGCGCTTGCTCGATACCATCGCCGCGCATCCGCGTCTCGCGAAATATCTCGATGTGCCGTTACAGCATGCCAGCCGTAGCGTGCTTGCGCGCATGAAGCGTGGGTCGAATGGCGATGCGTTCCTCAAAATGCTCGAAAGAGCGCGCAAGGCGATTCCGGGCGTCTCGATTCGCACCTCGTTCATCGTCGGCTTTCCCGGGGAAACCGAAAACGATTTCCACGAGCTTTGCGATTTCGTGCGCGCCGCCGAATTCGATTGGATGGGCGTTTTCGCCTACTCCGACGAAGACACCTCGAAAAGCTTCGCGCTCGAAAATAAAGTAGACGCGAAAACGATCGCCCGTCGCCGCGACACTCTGATGTCCATTCAGAGGAAAATCTCGGCGCGCAAGCTTCGCGGCAAGACTGGCCAGCGCCTGCAGGTCATGCTCGACGGACCGTCGAAAGATACCGACCTGATTTGGGAAGCCCGCCTCGAAGGCATGGCGCCAGAAATCGACGGCAAAGTCTACCTCACCGAGTTCGAGGGCGTGAACGACGCAGCAGAACTGCCCAGCCCAGGCACGCTAGCCACCATCGAAATCACAGAATCGAAAGACTACGACCTCATCGGCCGCGTCGTCGAATTCGAAAAACCGGCCGTCGGATCAATCCGCCATACACAACTTGCGGCCGCGTCACCATTTCCAATCCTCGCGTAAGTCCTCGCAATGTCCCCCTTACGATTCGTCGTGCTAATGGCCTTGGTAGGGTCCCTTTCCTTCTCCGCATTTTGGCTAGTGAAAATGATTCTCGAAATCAACTTAGCCGAAGGAAAACACGGTAGGATACCGTTTCCACTCATTTTTGGTGGCGGGATTTATGTTCTTCACCGACACAGCCGCGCCGTTCCGAACGGTATCGAGACGAGATTGCTGTTCTTACTCTTGATCCCGCTCAATGTTGTGCTCGTAGCCTTTTTCATAATCCTCGGTCGGAGCTAGCTAACGACCCCCCGCGCATCCCCCGGCCGTTTGCGGTATCCTCTGCTTATGAAGCACCGCTGCCCCATCTGCAAGAAACCCACGGACTCCGACGCTAATGCCGAATTTCCGTTTTGCAGCGAGCGCTGCAAACTGCTCGACCTCGGCGCGTGGGCTAGCGAAAAATACGTAATCAGCGAGCCCGCCGTGGACGAAACGCTCTTCGAAGACGTGGACCGCAATCCAAAAGATGAACACAAAAACTGATCCCGTCGCGTCCGAAGATCCCGCTGCAGAAAGCGCCGGGGCAGCAGCATCATCGCCCGCCGTGGACTCCTCTTCCGCACCGCCATCGGCTAGCAAGCCGCGCTTTGCCCTCTTCATCGCCACCGCCGCCGGCCTCGGCTACCTCCCTAAAGCCCCGGGAACATGGGGTTCATTGGGCGGTCTTGTTCTGTTTGCCATACCGGCATGTCTGTGGTTCGGTCCAGATGTTCCGTACATGCTGGCCCGCGGTTATCTTGGCGATTTCTACATAAAGGTTCCCGAGGGCTTTTTTAACCAGTTCGTATGGGAGTACGTCGTTCTGCTTCTCATCATTTCATCGGCAGGAGTCTGGGCCGCCACTCGCGCTGCCGATTTTTGGCGTCAAAAGGATCCCGGTCGCGTGGTGATAGACGAAGTCTCGGGACAGTTCCTCACGATGCTTTTGGGCAGCGGGGTACCCGTTTGGTGGAGGGTCCCGGAACTTCGGTATGGGACGTTGGCACCGGGCTTCATCATCCTGCGCTCGGCCCTCCACTGGAAATATTTGCTCCTGGGTTTTATACTTTTTCGAGTGTTCGACATCTGGAAGCCGTTCCCAGCGCGGCAGGCGGAGTCGCTGCCCGGCGGCTGGGGTATCATGGCGGACGACTGGGTCGCGGGAGTTTACGCGGCGATCGGCCTGTGGATCGCGCGCGCAGCAGGTTTTTAGCGGCCGGTAGCGCGAGGCGTCGGTTTGTTTTATTGAGCAAGCCGCAAACTTAATGTGCCTGGAGCAGCGGCCTGCATTGCGGCCCACTGATTTGGTTTTGCGATGCGGCAAGCGCGCTACAAATGACACCAACCCAATTTTAGTGCAAGCTATAACAGAAGCGAGGACAACCCTCATTCGCGCATGAACGTGAGCATGAACGGCGTCCCAAGAATCGAAAGTGTGAAGCCCGCCGCCGCGTTACCGGGCGGCGAAATCGCGATTCACGGCAGCGGCTTCGGCACGCGCAATCACACGCGCCCGCTGGTGCAATTTGGCGTTGCTGAAGGCTCACTCGTGCTGGCAGCTGACAATTACCTGATCGCGCGCGTTCCCGAAGGAGCCGCGGGCGGCGCGGTGCGAGTGAAAATGGGCAGCGTCGAAAGCGCGCCCTTCCCGCTTGCGCTCGGCGCGCAAATTGCCGACAACCTGCATCCAGTCGCCAACCCTGCGATCGACGCCGACGGCAACACCTACGTCACTTTCAGCGGCCAGCGCGGCCAGAAAGTTCCCGTCTCACTTTACAAAGTCACCGCGAATCATGCCATCAAGCCATTCATCACCGAGATGATGAATCCCACCGGCCTTGCGCTCGACCGCGATGGATTTCTTTTCGTTTCCAGCCGCAACGATGGCGCGATTCATCGCGTCTCGCCCGACGGCCGTTCGATGCAATGGGTGGAAGGCATGGGCATCGCCACGGGCCTCGCTTTCGACAAGGCTGGCAGTCTTTACGTTGGCGATCGCAGCGGCACAATTTTCAAGATCGGTCCCGACCGCGAAATCTTTGTTTTTGCGACGCTCGAGCCGTCCATGTCCGCCTATCATCTGGCCTTCAGCACCTCGGGGGATCTGTACGTCACCGGACCCACAACTTCCAGCTTCGATCAGGTCTATCGCATCAATCCCGCCGGCGAAGTCAGCACGTTTTTCCGCGGCCTCGGCCGCCCGCAAGGCTTGGCCTTCGACCGTTCGGGCAATCTCTACGTCGCCGGTTCGCTCGGAGGCAAGCGTGGCATCGTCCGCCTTACCCCGCAAGCCGAAGCGCAACTTGTAGTCAGCGGGTCTAACATCGTCGGCATGGCGTTGTTGCACTCGCACCGCGCCATGATCACGACCAACAACGCCCTCTACTCCCTCGATTGGGACGTCGAAGGCCTGCCCCTCAACGGCTAATTCCTGGAAACGGCGAAATATCTCGCCGTAACCATTCCGCAGCGCGCGCGTATCTAGATGCGTGTCCGGGAATTCCACAATTCGCGACACGCTTAATCCCGCCGGCTTAGCTGCTCGCCCGCCATGGATCGCCGCGCCATGGCACACGCTGTCGGTTCTCGCCGTTCTGGCGGGCCACAGCATTTATGGCGCTATGGTCGCGCCCTCATCGAACGCGCCCGCTCCTTCGTCCTCCGCCTCGGACGGCTCCCAGGTGATGAGCTACATTTTCATGATCGGTTCCGAAGTCCTACTGGCAACCTGGATTTGGGCGGGAGTGCAATGGAAAGGCGGCCGAATCCGGGATCTCATTGGAGGCCGTTGGTCCAATTGGGGGCTGGTTTTGCGCGACGTTGCTATCGCGCTTCCATTTTGGGTGATATGGGAAGCGACCGCACGGTTCGTCTACGCACTGCTATATCCGCACTCCTCGCCCCCGAACGCGTATCACGTTCCCACCGGGCCGGCGGAGATTTTTCTCTGGCTGCTAGTGTCGCTTGCTGCGGGATTCTGCGAAGAGCTTGTCTTTCGCGGATACCTGCAGCGTCAATTCCACGCCGCGACCGGAAGCATTGCCGCCGCCGTTGTGCTGCAAGCGATCGTCTTTGGCCTTGTGCACTCGTACCAAGGTTGGAAGCCGGTGCTCGTAATCACGGTGCTCGGCGTTCTCTATGGCACGCTGGTAGCGCTACGCCGTGATTTGCGCGCCAGCATGATCGCCCACGCATGGTCGGATATTTACGAAGGCTACGCAAAATTCCTCTGGCTCGGACGCCCCTAGCACAGCTGACGCAAGCAAGTTCTAGGCAGGACGATCCGGGTACACTACTGTCGGGAATCGTAAATGGATCAGCAGCGCGCAAAGAAGCAAAATTACAAATGCAATGACGCTGCCTTCAGGTCCTGCCGAGCCCCCTGTGAGCCACTTCGGTCCTTGGTACGAAGTATTCAACAGCCGGCCGACGCCCACCAAGCCGCTATCCGGCGTGCCATAGAAAAAAGTTTCCGCCCAATCCCACGCGGCGTGGAATCCGACGGCAAACCAAAGATTGCCAGTGCGCCGGATCATCAGACAGAAAAGCAAGCCAATCACCACAACTTGCAGGATGCCGAAAGCGTTTTCTCCGGGATTGCCGAGATGTGCCACGCCAAATATCACCGAGGTAAACAGGGCCGCCGGCCAGAACTTGATGCGCCGAGAAAACGCGAACAGCCAGTAGCCGCGAAAGGCAAACTCCTCGTGTATCGCCACCGCCAGAAATACCGCGCCCCAGCCAACAGCATAACGGAAAAGCGCACCGCCACTGAGCGCCACGGAGTCAATTTGAAAATGGCCCGATGCGCGAAGAACGAGCAGGATCGCGGAAAGCATCGCGAATCCCCACAGAAAACCTTCCCAAAATCTTATTCCGAATACCTGGCGCGGAGGAATACCGTAATCGTCCAGCGGCCGCTTCTCCATGCGCGAAACAACCCAGGTCGCCAAAACTACAAAAAATGCCATGACGAACTTAACAGGCAGCTCGCTCTGCACGCTGAAGACCGAGCCTGATTGTTTCAAGGGCAGTTGGATCAAATATGCGAAAGGTAACGGCAAAACGAACGCGATTCCAACCCATATGAGCAGTCGGTTACGTTCGGCAGCGCCCCAAGGCCGAGGCGGCACCGGGCCCGACGTGTTCGGCTGCCCAGGATCTCGCGTGGTTTGCAATTGCTCCGATTGATGGGGACCGGCTTCGCCGCTCACACCGTGTCTCCTGTTGGAGGAAAGGATTGTGCCACTCGCATCAACGGCGCGCCAGTATGATCGAGCAGACTTTCTGCGGCGCTAGCGCCGTCCTCCACGCAACGGCCCTTGCGAGTGCAATCCAGGATTCTGACTGATAGTGCGTTTAACGTCGCCGCAACATGCTGTTAACACGCCCGCAATCGGCCCGGTGTCATAGACTCCTATCTCGCAAGCGGCCTACAAAACCAGCTAAAAGAGGACATCGCGTCATGTTTTCCGCCAAACTGATCCTGTCACCCGTCGATTTCAGCGATTTTTCGCTGCAGGCCCTCGAAGTGGCCAAAGATATCGCCACACGCTATGGCTCAGAGATTTTGCTGGTTCACGTGGTCCCGGTAATCCCCAAATTGGAGGGCCACGCGAACATTTTCACCGAGGGCGAGTATGAAAACCAATTAATTGCGAGCGCCAAGCAGCGCCTGGCGGACATGGCGGCAAAACTTCAGCAGGCCGGTGTGCGCGCGCGCAGCACCGTCGCGTTGAGCAACGACCCCGCAATGGAAATCATCCGGACGGCGGAAAGCGAGAAAGCGGACCTCATCGTGATCGCCACGCACGGACTCACGGGCTGGCGCCGACTCGCATTCGGCTCCGTAACCGACAAGCTCGTGCGCACAGCGGCATGCTCGGTGCTAGTCCTCCGCGCAGAAGCGGCGGCAACCTCAACAGCAGCAGGCGCAGCCGCGTCGGCCTCAGCTCAGTCGTAAGAAATCGGCCAGTCGGCAGCGTCGGGCGCAGGCGCGATTGGCTCGCAGCATTGTGCGCAACTCCGTAGCCGACTTGCGCACCTCACCGCTCATCGAGTACAACATTTCTGGATGAATGCAGAGATCATAGCTGTCGGTTCCGAGCTTCTAACGCCCTATCGCCTCGACACCAATTCCCTATGGCTCACGGATGAGTTAAACCGCCTGGGCATCCGCGTGACCCACAAATCCATCGTCGGTGATTCGCCTTCGGAGCTGCATTCTACTTTCAGTCACGCCCTCAACCGCGCCGACTTGATCGTTGCCTCAGGCGGCCTTGGGCCCACCGACGACGACCGCACGCGCGAAACCGTCGCCGAACTTCTCGGCAGAAAGCTTCGCCGCGACGAGGAAATCCTGCGCGAGATCCAGGAAAGATTTCGGCGCTTTGCGCGCACCATGCCGGAAATCAATGTGCGCCAGGCCATGGTCCCCGAAGGCGCCACGGTTCTTCCCAATCCGCGCGGCACGGCTCCCGGCCTCTGGCTCGAAGCGGCCGGCCACATCCTCGTGCTGCTTCCCGGCGTGCCCGGCGAACTCAAATCCATGTTCGAATCCGAGGTGCGTCCGCGCCTTGCAAAAATGGGTCACCGCGAGCGACTATTCACCCGCGATCTGCGCGTCACCGGCCTCGGTGAATCCGAGATCGAGACGCGCGTGCGTCCGCTCTATGAGCTGTACCCCGACACCGAAACCACTATCCTCGCTTCACCCACCGGCACGCAGCTTCACCCGCGCACCTGGTCGCGCGACCCAGTGAAGGCCGAAAAAGTTCTCGACGAAATCACCAAACGCATGGCTCTTGCTCTCGGCGAGAATCTTTATTCCACGCACGGAGAGGCGCTCGAAGAAGTCGTCGCGCGCATTCTCACCGAAAATCGCGCGACGGTTGCCGTGGCGGAAAGTTGCACTGGAGGCATGCTCGCCGAACGTCTCACCAACATTCCGGGCAGCTCTTCTTATTTCCTGGGTGGCGTGATCTGCTACAGCAACGAGCTAAAGATTTCACTCGTCGGCGTGCCGCAAGCCATGATCGAAGCCAAAGGGGCGGTCAGCTCCGAGGTGGCTCTGGCGCTCGCCGACGGCATTCGCAAACGTACCGGCGCAACTCTCGGCGTCGGAATCACCGGCATCTCGGGTCCGGGCGGCGGCACGCCGGAAAAACCGGTCGGGCTCGTTCACATCGGCCTGGCCGATGAGCATGGCCCGCGCGAACGTGCCTTTCGCTTCCCCGGCGATCGCGAACGCATTCGGCAGTACGCTGCGCAGGCGGCGCTCGACGCCGTGCGCCGTTATTTTCTTTTTCCCGCGCCAAGCAGAGTTTAAAACATGCGCCTTTTCGTCGCGCTCGATCTCCCAGACGCGGTTCGCCGCGCCCTCGGTGAACTGATTGCGCAACTGAAACCTAAATCGCGCTCGGCTCGCTGGGTGCGCCCCGAGTCCATGCACGTCACCTTGAAATTTCTAGGGAATGTCGACGCACAGAAGCTCGAAGCGATCTGCGCAGTGCTCGCGACGATTCATTCCGCGCAACCTGTCCAGTTGCATTTTCGCGGCATCGGCTTTTTTCCCAATGAACGCCGGTTGCGCGTCATCTGGTCCGGCATCGAAGCCACACCAAATCTTTTCGAACTAGCTGCCGCCATGGAACAAGCTTTCGAGCTGCTGAGATTTGCTCGCGAGTCGCGGGCGTTCGTTCCGCACCTGACCCTCGCGCGCCTGAATTCGAGCCACGGCGTCGAAAATCTGGTTGCAGCGGCGGACGCCATGAAGTCGTATGATTTCGGTTCGGCCTACGAAACCCAATTTCACTTGTTCGAAAGCATCCTGAAACGCTCCGGCGCGGAATACAAAAAACTCTCCACATTTTCATTCGTTAAGGGTGTCGCGTGAAGCTGGTCTGGCTGATTCCGGTCGCTGCCTACCTGCTCGGCTCGATTCCGTTCGGGTTGCTCATCGTCAAGGCTCTTGGCGGTGCCGATATCCGCGAGATTGGCAGCGGCAACATCGGCGCCGCCAACGTTGCGCGCAACGTAGGGAAACTTGCTGGCGCCCTGACGCTCGTTTTCGACGCCGCAAAGGGTTACCTGGCTGTCTGGCTCGCCAGCCGCTACGCAGCCGGCAACATTCGCTGGATGATGGTCGCCGCAGTATTCGCGGTTATCGGCCACATGTTTCCGGCGTGGCTAGGCTTCAAAGGCGGCAAAGGAGTCGCCACCGGCCTCGGCGTCTTCATTCCAATCTGCTGGCAAGCCGTCGCGGCAGGTATCGCTCTGTGGCTGCTCGTTGTAATTTTCTGGCGCTATTCGTCGCTGGGTTCGATTTCGGCGGCGGCCGCGCTTCCGCTATTTGTTTACCTGCTCTACGCGCCCGGCCACGCGCCTCCGGAAATTGTCACCTTTGGGACCGTCGTCATCGACGTGCTGGTTATCTTCAAACATCGCTCGAACATCGAGCGCCTCATCGCCGGCGAAGAACCTCGCCTCGGCGCGCCGCCGAAAAAAGACGAATAATTGGCCGCTCGGGGTCGGCATGGCCCGGGATTCGCGCGCCGCGCAATACCCGAAAACCCTTCACCCATGCACTCATTAAGTCCCCATTCCTGTGTGGCTTATCAGCCAACCCCAGTACTTTCGTCCCGTTGTTTCGCCTCTCGCACTTCGCTAGCATTTTAGGGACGGGGTTCCTGTGCCCAGAAAAGCCCTCACACAGCTGACGACGCGGCGGCTGCGCATCCTCTGGATTGTGCTCGGTGCCCTTTTGTTCGTCAGCGTCACCCCGCTGTGGCTCTACCATCGCCAAGTCCTTGGCCTCAGCGAAGAAAAACTGCAGGACACGGAACGCGTCCAACAATCCGAAATCACGCGTTCGCTCGCCAGCGAAACCCTGCAATTCGAGCAGAATCTCCGCGAGCAGCTTCTCAGTCAGCGTCAGGTCCTTGCGCTCACCGGCTGGATCGAAAATGTGGACGACCCGGCGCACGCGCCGCAGCTCGCGCGCCTGCTGCAAAGCTTCGTCGAAAATAATCCCAACATCCTGTACGTAACAGCCGTCAACAAGCAGGCCAAGGGACAATCGGCCGGCAGTTACAACGCCGATCAGGATCCCTTTGTGGCCGGCGCGCTCAAGCGCGCGTTTACCGCTAGCATCCAAGGACTTCCGTTCGTGAGCGGAGCCTTCGGGCTCGGAAAAGACAACCGCCCGGCGCTGGTGGTTTCCGTGCCGCTTTCTTCCGGAGGCCAGTTCACCGGCATGCTGGCCTCCGTCGTTTCGACCGATCGCTTGCTCGAACGCATCCGCGATGCCAGCGTGCGCGAACGCGTGGTCTTCATCGTGGATGGTCACGGCCACATCGTCGCGCATCCTGACACTACTGACGTTGTCCCCGGGCGTGATGTCGCTTCGACCTCACCCATCGTCAGTCATTTAAAGGAATTGCCCCAGGAATTGCGCGCCACCGAAACGATGCACTTCTTTGAGCCGGACAAAAATAACCATCTCGTCGAAATGATCGGTACCTACAGCACGATTCCCGAGCTGGGGTGGACGGTGGTCGCGCAGCGCAGCCTGGATGTGGCCCGCATTGACGCGGGCGTGAAAGAGCTCACCGCGCAAGCGCTTAGCTTCGTTGTCGGCGTCACGCTCGTCGCGCTATTGTTCGGATATCTTTTCGCTCTCGGTATCACGCGCCCCATTCGCGGACTCGTAGAGTCCGTTCGCGCCATCAGCCGCGCCGAATTTCACGAACGCGTACAAGTGCAAGGCGCTGCGGAAATCAGCGAACTGGCCGAAACTTTCAACAAGATGGCGGGCGATATCGAGCAATACATCGAACGCCTGAAGCAAGCCGCCGCGGAGAATCGTGAACTGTTCCTCGGTTCCATCCGCATGCTCGCGGCCGCCATCGACGAAAAGGATCCCTACACTCGTGGTCACTCTGGCCGCGTCGCGAAATATTCCATCATCATCGGCGAATACATGGGCCTTGACACGGAAGAATTGGACCGGCTGCGTATCTCCGCTCTATTGCACGATGTCGGCAAAATTGGCGTCGACGACCGCGTCCTGAAAAAGCCCGGCAAGCTTACCGATGAAGAATTCGACTTGATGAAACAGCACCCCTCGAAGGGCGCCAACATCATGCGGCCTGTCGCCCAACTGAAGGACATGCTCCCAGGCATCGAACTTCACCACGAGCGCATGGACGGCGCGGGCTATCCGTACGGCCTGGTCGGCGAACAGATTCCCATGATGGCCCGCATCATCGCGGTAGCCGACACTTTCGACGCCATCACGACGAATCGTCCCTATCAATCCGCCATGGACCTCGAGTTCGCCGTCGAACGCATCCGCTCCCTCGCAGTCGTCAAGTTCGATCCTCAGGTAGTCAAATCCCTGGAAGCCGCCATAGCAGCTGGCCGCCTTCGCCTGACCGCGACGCTCGTGGAAGTGTAGGTTCGCGCCGCTGTCATCGCGATTCCCGACGATTCTAGCCACTAGCCACTCAGCACTAGCCACCGCCTTTTTTCACTAAACACTGCCCTTGGCACCCGTCCGTACATGGAGCGAGGAGCGTTCGGCGGTTTTTCACCAATCACTAATCACCACTCACCAATCACGAATCACCGCCTTTTGCTACAATCAAAAGCTCCGCACACCGCGGCGGCACACATGATTACGCTCTTCGGACCACCCGAACCCACGCTCCTCGAACGGCTGAAAGATTCCGTCAGCAAAACACGTACGGAACTTTCCGCCCGAGTCGAGCAATTGCTCACGGGCGACCGTCCCGTTGACCCGGAGTTACTAAAGCAGCTTGAATCCGCGCTGCTGAGCGCTGATTTGGGCGTGCGCACCACCAAGGAAGTTCTGGTAGCGCTGCGCCAGCAAGTGAACGAACATAAGCTCGAAGAACCCGGAGCGCTGAAACGCGAGCTCAAAAATCAAATCCTGAAGATTCTCACAGCGCCCTCGGCGAATTCGAATTCCGACGGAAAGCTGAATAGCGAACCGCGCGTCCTTTTCGTCGTCGGCGTCAACGGCACCGGCAAAACCACCACGATCGGCAAACTCACCAATCGCCTAAAAAAGGAAGGCGCCAGCGTGGTCCTCTGCGCCGCCGATACTTTTCGCGCCGCGGCCATCGAGCAACTGGAAGTCTGGGCGCGCCGGTCAGGCGTCGAACTCATCAAGCAGAAACCTGGCGCCGATCCTTCTGCCGTCGTTTTCGACGCGCTTTCCGCTGCGCGTGCTCGCGGCGCCGACGTCGTCATCGTGGACACCGCCGGCCGCCTACACACCAAATCCAACCTGATGGCCGAACTCGACAAAATGAAGCGCACCGCCGCCAAAGTGATTCCCGGCGCGCCGCACGATGTGCTGCTTGTCCTCGATGCCACTACCGGCCAGAACGGCTTGAACCAAGCGCGCGAATTCTGGAGCCACGCGGGCGTCACCGGGATTGTGCTCACAAAACTCGATGGCACCGCGAAGGGCGGCATCGTCGTCGCCATCGCACGCGAGTTGAACCTGCCCATCCGTTTCGTAGGCACAGGCGAAAAAATCGACGACTTGGTGCCCTTTGACGCGCAAACCTACGTCAACTCGCTCTTTGATTGACGACCGCGACGACTTTCACATGTCGCGAGCCGAAGGATTGGCATTGCGCGGCGTCGCTCTCGCGCACCCGAATCCCATCGTCGGCGCCGTAATCGTGAAGGGCAATCGCGTCGTAGGCGAAGGCTTTCATGTTTACGACCGCCCTGACCACGCCGAGATAGTAGCGCTGAAGAAAGCAGGCAAGAAAGCTCGCGGCGCCACCCTCTACGTCACGCTTGAGCCTTGCTGCACCACCGGTCGTACAGGCCCGTGCACCAAAGCAATCATCGCCGCAGGCATCAAACGCGTAGTCGCCGCGATGCAGGACCCGAATCCGGCTGTGGCGGGTCGGGGCCTCGGTGAACTCGGCCGCGCCGGGATTGAGGTACGTTCAGGGGTTCACGAACACATAGCCCGCTGGTATAACGAAGGATTCGCGATGTGGATTCAAACCGGCCATCCACTTGTTACCTTGAAAACCGCCCTCACCCTCGACGGCCAAATCTCGGCTCGTCCCGGGAGCGCGACCGCCATCACGGGAGTCCAAGCTCGCAGTTCCGTTCAACGCCTGCGCCATAATTCCGATGCGGTTCTGACCGGCATCGGTACTGTCCTTGCCGACGACCCTCTGTTGACGGATCGCACTGGCAAGCCGCGCAGGCGAAAGCTTCTTCGGGTCGTCGTTGATTCGCGGCTCCGCTTGCCCCTTAAATCGAGGCTTGCAAAATCGGCAAGGAGCGATGTGGTAGTTTTCACCAGACAATCGCCGGATTCTCCGCGCGCTCGCATGCTGATTAGCGCCGGCGTGGAGGTCGTGCGGATGCCTGGCCGAAGCGGACGCGTCGATTTGCCGGCGGTCATCCGGGAATTGGGGAAACGTCAAGTCTTGAACTTAATGATCGAAGCGGGAGCAGTGCTAAACGGCGCGGCACTCGAAGCCGGAATTGTGGACAAGATGATTCTTTTTTATACTCCCCGAATCATGGGGACAGGTGGCGTCCCGATGGCGCAGATTCCCTCGCGCCTGTTCCCTCGGCTGCCACCTCTTCGAGACGTGAAAATCACCCCTTGGGCTCACGATTTCGCAGTTACAGGATACTTTCACGATGTTTACAGGCATCACCGAACAAGTCGGAAAAATTGAATCGCTTGAGCACGCAACAGATGGCGGCCGCCTCCGCATCAGCTTTGGTGGCACAGCCACTGTTGGCTGTGCTCCTGGGTCGACCCCTGGCCCCGCGTCAAACTCCCAAATCGCGCGCGAAACAAAGCTCGGCGACAGCATCTCCGTCAACGGCTGCTGCCTCACCGTGGTCGAATTCGACTCCGATCATTTCGTCGCCGACCTCTCCGGCGAAACTCTCCGCCGCACGAATTTCGGCGAGAAAAAGCCCGGCAACCTGGTCAATCTTGAACGCCCGCTCGCCGCGGGCGGCCGCCTCGGCGGCCACTTCATGCAAGGCCACGTGGACGGCATCGGCCGCGTCACGCGCCTCGTGCCCGAAGGCGACAATTGGTGGCTCTCCGTTCGCGTCCCCGAAGATCTTCGCCGTTATGTCGCCGAGAAAGGCTCCATCGCGATTGACGGCATCAGCCTCACCGTCGCCCGCTGGCACGATGGCATCGCCGACATTGCCATCATTCCTTTTACTTACGAACACACAAATGTCCGCGGCATGTCCGTGAACGACGCGGTCAATCTTGAAACCGACATCCTAGCTAAGTACGTTGAAAGCCTGCTGCACAAAGAAAAATCTCCCACCGCCTCGCATCTCACGGTAAAGCAGCTAATCGAGGAAGGCTTTTAATGCCAGCAAGACGAGTAGCGCCGGCCTTTCGCTGGCTCTTCGGATTTGGCGCAATAAATCGCAGTGACGACTTCCAATTTCCCACAGCGCACGGCGCAAAAGGTTTCTTGGGCCTGTTGGATTTCTTGACTTTCGTTGGTTTCGTTGTCCTCCCGAGCCAGCGAAACCTGGCTGCCGCAGGCAGGGACCTGTCTTCCATCTCCTCGCGGCGGACAGCCGCTCGCACCTTCCATGCCTAACCACAAATCCCACGATGTCGCCGTAATCGGCGCAGGCGTCTTCGGCGCCTGGATCGCCTACTTCCTACGCAAATCCGGCGCCAGTGTCCTGCTGCTCGACGCCTACGGCCCTGCCAACTCCCGTGCCAGTTCCGGCGGCGAATCGCGCATCATCCGCATGGGCTATGGCGCCGACGATATCTACACGCGCTGGTCCCTGCGGGCCTTGCCCCTTTGGAAAGCGCTCTTTGCCGAAACCGGCCGCCCCGAATTATTTCAGCAAACTGGCGTCCTGTGGATCGCGCACGAAAAATACCGATACGCTCTGGATACTCTCGCCGCGCTGCATGAGCACAAAATTCCGCACGAACGCCTCTCGCTCCTCGGCCTCCGCAAACACTGTCCGCAAATCGCATTCGACGAAGACGCCTGGGGCGTTTTCGAACCCGAAAGCGGCGTGCTGCTCGCGCGCCGCGCAGTGCACACAGTAGTTGAGCAAGCGAGAAAAATCGGCGTGGAATATCACGCAGCCGTGGTTCTCGCGCCGGGCAGCGCCTCCAACAAAATCAAGTCCCTGAAAACCACGGGCGGCGAAATGGTTTCCGCTGGCAAATTCATTTTTGCCTGCGGCCCGTGGCTCGGGAAAGTCTTCCCGAACCTGCTTGGCCACCGCATCTTCCCATCACGCCAGGAGGTTTTCTTCTTCGGCGTTCCCGCGGGGGAAACGCGTTTCGCGCAGCCTGCGCTGCCTACCTGGCTATATTTGAAAGACCAGTTCTACGGCATGCCCGACCTAGAATCGCGCGGTTTCAAAGTTGCCGACGATCGCCACGGTCCACGCGTTGATCCCGACACGCAATCGCGCGTCGCCAGCGCCGAAGCCCTCGAAGCCGCGCAAAAGTTCGTCGCGCGCCGCTTCCCCGCACTGAAAAATGCACCCATCGTCGAAACGCGTGTCTGCCAGTACGAAAACACGTCAAACGGAGATTTCCTCATTGATCGCCATCCGGAATTCGACAACGTCTGGCTGGTAGGCGGCGGCTCAGGCCACGGATTCAAGCACGGCCCATCGCTGGGAGAATACGTAGCGGCCCGCGTAACCGAAACCCAAGCAGCAAAACACGAAATCGAGCCTCGTTTTTCGCTCGCAACAAAACAGACAATCCAAAACCGCTCGGTTCATTGATTTCACGGTGCCACGGGCTCTTTAGCGAGCTACCGAACCACCGGCCGACGGCGCGGCACTGCATGCAGGCGTATCGCTCGACGGTCCGGTCACTGAATATTACCGAGCTGCCGTGAGGTGGTGGTTCGATCCTTGTGCATCCTTGAACAGAACTTCGTACGTCATCATCGCAGGATCTTTTGAGTTGCCGTCGCTCCTCGCCCACACCGCGCCGCCGCACGCCGTGTATCGAACACCGTCCGCCTCGATCAGCTTAGGACCAGTCTGAGGAGTTCCGCACGACATCAGCGAAACCCCCGCGCAAAATGTTGCCGCAAGCAAGCCATGGCAATAGTCCCTCAAATTCACGCGGTCACCGTACGCCGAAAAGATACAAAGAGGAACGACCGACTTCATATCAAGAGATAAATCGCTGCCGACGTGAATTACTGAGCGATCCCCCGCGCCTTCGCTCGCGCCCCGCGATAATACAGAATCAATCCCAGCAAAATCGAAAGCACGGTTCCCAGCACGAGCTTCTCGATGAACATCCCTTTATTCACTGACTCGGCTGGAGGAATCAGCGACAGCACAATCCCGCCCATCACTACCAACATTCCCAGCAGGCTTGCAATCCACACGCCCAGTTTGCCGCCGGGAATCAGAACCGCGTTCGTATTCGCTCCGCGATCTTTCCGGTACGCCAGCTTGATTGCCGCCGCATACATATAGATCAACGAAATGAAGTACACGATCGTCGTTGCGTCCACCAAAATCTGATACGCGCTGTTCGCCGTCTCATTGATTTGAATCAGCAGCAAAATCGCAGCGGAAACGCCCGCCTGCACCAGAATTGCGACATGCGGCGTTTTCCATCTCGGGTGAATTCTGCCGAACGCCGCGGGCAAGTAGCGGTCAATGCCCACCACAAACGGAACGCGCGAAGCTCCCGCCACCGTGCTTCCCACGCCTCCTGCGTTCCCGACCGATACCAGCAGCGCCGCCAGCACGCCGACAAATCCGATCCGCAGCATCGTGGATCCCATCGTGATCGCCTGAAACACGCCGCTTTTCGGGTCCACCTGCTCGGCGGGCACTAGCGACAACAGCGCGAATGTCCCCACGATATAAATCACCGCGATCAGCGCGCCCGAAACGAAAATCGCCCGCGGAAACGTCCGCCGAGGATCGCGCACTTCCTCGCTCATCATGGACGCAATTTCCAAACCCGTGAACGCGAATGCAATCTGCGGCCAGAAATTCACCGTGCCCCAGTCCCAGGTGGGCATCATGTTCGCCCAGGTGAACTGCGTCACCGATCCATGCGCGCGCCACAAAATCAGCGCGATCGCCGCAAGAATCAATAAGGGAAGGTAAGTCGAAACGCCGCCCGCATTTTGCAGCCATTTCCCGATATTCAGCCCGATCAAATTCAGTCCCACGGCGACGGCAAGCAACACGAACGAACCCACTAGCAGAAACTCGCGATTCTGCGCCAGCGCCGCGCCACGGGGCCCAACTACGTACGCGCTCATCGCCGCGCTAGCCAGCAGCAGCGCCGGAAAATAAAAGATTGTGTAGATCCAATACGTCCAGCCGGCGATGAACCCGTGAAAATCGCCGAACGCTTCCTTGGACCACGCGTACAATCCGCCTTCTTCCGGAAAACGCGACGTCAGTTCCACAATCACCAGCGCTGTCGGCACAAAAAATCCCACGGCCGACAGAACCCATAGTGAAATTGAAGAGGGACCGTTGTGCGCTGCAGCGGCTATCCAACGCGGTCCCAGGACCGCTGCGATGTTGAATAGCAACAAATCCCAGAAACCCATCACGCGACGAAGCTGATTCTTTGGGTTGGTCGAAGACGTATCGCTCACGCAGTCGCGTCCAGGGCGGGGATCAGTTCATCCTGCGCGAGGAAATTTTGCAGAAATGGCTCGTTGGACTTTTCGAGCTCCTGCCAAGTGCCGAAAAATCCCAGGCGTCCATCTTGCAGAAAAATAACGCGGTCGGCCAGTTTTTTCGCCAGATGCGTATCGTGCGTCACGACGATGGAAGTCTTGTGCAATTTTGCCTTCAGTCCCGCGATCAAGTCGCTCATATGCGCGGCCATCAACGGATCCACCATCGTCGTCGGCTCATCGTACAAAATCGCCTCAGGATCTTCCGCCAGCGCTCGCGCAATCGCCACCGCGCGTTTCACTCCGGTGCTCAAGTCTGAAGGCAAACGGTCGGCGAACTCACGAAGCTCCAGTTCATCAAGCAGCCTCTCCACCGTCGCGTCGATTTTTTCCTCGTCAACATGCTCGCCGCGCGTTTCGAGGGGAAACGCCACGTTCTCCTGCACGGTCAACGAATCGAATAGCGCGCCCGACTGAAACACCATCGTCACACAGCGCCGAATGTGCGAGAATTGCTCTTCTGTCCAGTTCGTGACGTCCTTCCCGGCCACAATAATTTGCCCGGAATCCGGCTGCAGGAAACCGAGCAGCAGTTTCAACGACACGGACTTCCCCACGCCGCTGCGCCCCATGATCACCGCCGTCTCGCCCTGCTCGACAAAAAAACTCACGTCCTTCAGCACATCGTTTTCGCCGAACGATTTCGAGACGTTTTTGAATTCGAAATAGTGGCCGCTCATGATTTCGCGCGAACCGCCAGTCGCGTCTTCGCTTCTTCGTAATCCGCGGGCGTGTTCATATTCTTGAATAGCAGCCCGTCGGAATCAAAGCATTTCCATTCAGTGGGTTCCAAATATTCCACGCGAATGCGGGCTAGGCCCTCGGTAACTTTTCGCGTTCCCTGTTCGAGCGCGCCGCGGATCACAGGTTCGCAGCGCGAGTGATACATCGCGCAAAGCGGCTCCGCCCCGCATGCATTCATGGGCACCACGGCATCCGCAGCAGACTCGCGCGCACGCCGCGCCAGAAATTCCAGCCATGCGCCCGTGAGATACGGCAAATCGCATGCCACGATCAAATTCCAATCCACATCCGACGCGCGCAGCGCAGTCGCAATCCCTCCCAGGGGACCACATCCCGGCAAATGATCGGCGATCGCCAGCAAGCCCAGCCTCTGATATGTCTCCGGCCGTCCAACAACCGTCGCCGCGCCCGCCATTCCATCCACTCGGTCCAGGAGCCGCGCGGTCCGCACAATCAAGGAAACACCATCAATGCCCAAAAGCCCCTTGTCCATACCCATCCGCGAACTCTCACCACCCGCCAAAATGAATGCTGCAATCGGCGCCGCATCGCGTGCCGTTCGCCGATTCGCTGTTTCCTCTGCCTCCTTCACTTCCTCAATCTCCTGTCGTTCTCGCTTCCATGCCTCTCTGCTTCCCTGCCTCCTGCATTATTTCCCCGGCCTCTGAATCCCGAGCTCCCGCAATTTCTCCTGCAAACTTTGCCGGTGCAAACCCACCTCGGCCGCCGTCTGCGAGACGTTCCAGCGATGCTCTTCCAGCTTGCGTTTCAAATACACAATCTCAAACTGCCGTTTGGCCTCGCGAAAATCGCTCTTGTTCAAAAATGCGTCTCCTTCGGAATTTTTCTCCGCTACGACCCGCCCCGTATAGTCTCGAATCTCTTCAGGCAAATCGCCGGCTCGAATCTCATCGCCGGCGCACAGAACCAGGCTCCGTTCCAGCGCGTTGCGCAATTCACGCACATTCCCGGGCCAATCATACCGGCGTAGCAGATCCATCGCCTCGCGGCCCATGCGCGCGCGATGATTGTGCCGCGAGCCGAGCTGGCCCAGGAAAGCATCTGCGAGCAGCGCGATATCATCCTTGTGCTCGCGCAAAGGAGGCAGATCCAGAGTCACCACGCGCAGGCGATAATACAGGTCCTCGCGAAATCGACCCGCCGCGATTTCCGCCTGCAAGTCGCGATGTGTCGCGCTAATCACGCGCACGTCCACGTCCATCGAATGCGATCCGCCGAGCCGCTCGATTTTTCTGTTTTCTAGCGCTCGCAGCACTTTCGCCTGCGTCGCCGGATTCATGTCTCCGATCTCATCCAGAAAAATCGTGCCGCCAGACGCCAGTTCGAATTTCCCTTTGCGCTGTAGCGCGGCGCCAGTGAACGCTCCGCGCTCGTAACCGAAAAGCTCCGACTCGATCAAAGTCTCCGGCAGCGCCGCGCAATTCACGGCCACAAACGCTTGCCCCGCGCGCTGCGAACGCTCATGAATTTCCTGCGCCAGCAAATCTTTGCCCGTGCCGCTCTCCCCCAAAATAAGAACCGTCGCGTCCGTCGCCGCCACACGTTCCGCCATCTCGAATATTCGCCGCATTGCTGGCGAAGTTCCCAGCAGTCGCCCGAATTGGCCATCAGCGACGAGTTCGCGTCGCAGCCGCGTGTTTTCCGCCGCGAGTTCCGTAAGCTGCACAGTATTCGCCACCCGCTTGCGCAACTCTTCGATATCAAATCCCTTCACGATGTAATCGGCCGCGCCATTTTGCAGCGCTTCCACTGCCGTCTTCGCCGAATCGAGCGCAGAAACCACGATCACCGCCGTGTTCTGACCGTCCGCGCGCAGCCAGCGCAAAAAAGTAAGTCCATCCTCTTCGGGCATCACCAAATCCAGCAGAATCAAGTCAGGCTTCTCGGAGGCAATCGCGTCACGCGCGGCACCCGTCGAACCAGCCTCTACGACCTTGTACTTATTTTCCAGTGCCCGCCGCACGCCGTACCGCGCTGCCGGCTCGTCATCCACAACTAGAATTGTTCGCATTAATTCAGTTCCCTTCCCAATCTGTTGTTCGATTCCTGCTCTTGTCGACGAAGAAATCTTTGTGGGTCGCGGCTTCAGCCGCGACAAAGGGCGTCGGCGCGAAGCACGTTTCGCTCGGCGGCCTTCTCGCCGAGCCTTCGCGATCTCAGCCCCGCCCCGTTCGATCCGCCGCGCACGAGCGCCTGAATCATGCGCCTTCTCCCTCCGTCAACGGCAGCCTCAAACGAAATCGCGTTCCCTTCCCATTCCGCAACGGACTTTCGCAGGTCATCGTCCCGCCCATTTCGTCCATTCGCCGCGCGACGATCGAAAGCCCAAGCCCCGTGCCCGTCGCCTTCGTCGTGAAATACGGCTGAAATATTTGCGCGCGCAATTCCGGCGGAATCCCCGGCCCATCGTCATCGACAATAATCTCCAGCCTGCCATCGTTGCGCGAAAGGCTAACCCGCACGCGCCCGCCCTCCGGCTGCGCCTCCAACGCATTCACGATCAGGTTGCACAGCACCTCGCTCAACCCGTCCTCCGAAGCGAGTGCAAAAATCTCGGACGTGGGCCGCTCGAATTCCAGCCGCACATTACGCTGCTCGGCATCGTGACGAAAAAGAACCGCGGTCTGATTCGCCAGCGCCACGGCCGCGACACGCTGGCCGTTCGTCGAAGGCTTCGCGTAACGCAACAGCTGCGTTAGCTTCGCGCTCATGCGATCTATTTCGTTTACGACTAGCGAACAATCCCGCCGCACGTCCAGCGGCAGTTCGGGATTTTCCAGCTGCACCTGCAGCACGGTCTTCATCGAACTCAAAGGATTCCGCAGATTGTGCGACACGTTCGCGGCCATCTGCCCCAGCGACGCCATCCGCTCTCGCTCAGCCAACTCGCGTTCCAGCCGCAATTTGTCTTCGATCAACCGCGCCAAATCCACCATGCCAGGTAGTTGCTCTGCGAGGAATTCGAGCGCCGCCGTAGTCTCCCCAGTCAAATACGAGCCTGTCGAAGCGGCTTCCAGCAATCCAACTTCCTGCCCGTCCTTCATCAACCGAATTTGCGCTACGTGACCCAGGCCGCCCGGAGATTCGAGCGGTTTCGCCGCCGGATCGCGCGGAATCGCAAGCCGCACCGCCGCAAGCCCAAATTCCTCGCGGATCTTCCGCTCCGCATTCGAAACCAAATGCGAAACGCTCCCATGCCGCGATTCCTGCTGCAAATCCACAGTTAGTCGCTGCACGCGGCTCATCCGCTCCCGCATCCGGCGATGCAGCACAGGCCCGATCACACGTTCCAGCGGCTCGAACAAAAAGATCAACACGAACAACAAGAAACTCGCGGTAGCCTCCGGCGGCAATACCGGTTCCAGCCAAACGCTAACGCGCCGCACCAGGGCCAGGTACAGCAGTGCCAGAAAAGTCGCCGAGAGTGCATAAACCAAGTTCCGTTGCGCTCCGTACTCCAAAAAATTGTGCCGCAGCGCATAATAAATCAGCAGCACACCCGGCAGAATTCCGCACAAGATCAGCGCGGCCGCGGTGCCATCCCCGGTCATCAGTGGGATCGTCGCAATGCCTTCTCGCAGTGCGAGTGCAATCAATGCCAGGGTCGAAGTTCCTCCGAGCCACAAGAAAAGACGACGCTCGACCCGCTCAATCGAAGACTTGGCAATGGAGAACTCGAAGACAACACACAACAGCACTACCACGAACAAGCTGTCCTCGCTGGCCGCAGCGAGCCACGACAACACCCCAGGGACAGTGACATAGCGTAAGTACTCACGGACAGCAAACAACCTAATGAATGGATCGAGAAATGGAAATGCGTAGAACACCCAAACAATGGCACCGCTCCATCGCGGAATTACCCGTCCCTGTATGGATTGAACGTACGCAAAGTGAATGTGAACAAGAAGCGCCGGCAAAAAAGCTATTCCCAGGCCGCCTAAGATCGAGTAAACCAGTTCGGTCGCGGCCGGCGGCGTGCCGTACGCGATTTTTGCGTTGATTTCGAGTAGTCTCGATGCATACGTCAAAAACAGTGACAGCGTCAAAAAGAAAAGCAGGCGCTCAAAGAACCGAGGCCGCCGATGTCCGAGAATCAGCGCAATGAGGAAAAGATAGACGAGCGTCCCGGCGGTCAGTCCGATCAGGCGCGCGTAGAAAAGCCAAGTCACCCGAGTTCCTCGCGGGAGGGATTCTAGTCTCGCCTTCGCAGCAACTCAATCAACAAGTGTCGGAAAAACACGACAATTTTCAATCTACACAAAACAAGCATCTTACCTTAAATGCACGTGAGTCAAAATGTGAGCGCCGAACTGTCATGTTTTTCACTTGACACTCACACCTGCCATGCTAAATTAGCACTCGCCCGTGTGGAGTGCTAATCGGTCGCCTGACCCTTGAATCTCCTCGCGGCGAGACTCACCAAACAATCGGAGGAATTGCACAATGGCAGTCAATATCACACCCCTGCACGACCGCGTGCTCGTGCGGCGCCTGGAAGAAAAGGAAACCGTGAAGGGTGGCATCATCATCCCGGACTCGGCTAAAGAGAAACCCCAAGAGGGTGAAGTGATCGCCGTGGGTAGTGGACGCCGCGAGAAGGGTGAATTGATCCCGCTCGACGTTAAGCCCGGAGACCGCATCCTGTTCGGCAAATACAGCGGCAACGACATCAAGATCGACGACGAGGAATTCATGATCCTGAAGGAAGACGAAATCCTCGCCAAGATCGGACCCACCGCCAAAGCAGCCGGCGGCAAAAAGTAACTTCCTGGACAGCGCCAGCCCCGACTTGATCGGGGCCAACTCCCACGCAAGCGGGGGCCAGCTGCCGGACTAACCATTCAAGAGAATCCGAAAGAGGAGAAAGACAATCATGGCAAAACAAATCGTAACTGGTGAAAATTCTCGCCAGGCGATCCTCCGCGGCGTCAATCAATTGGCGGACGCGGTAAAGATCACGCTCGGCCCCAAGGGCCGCAACGCGGTCATCGAAAAGAAGTTCGGTTCGCCGATCATCACCAAGGACGGCGTCACCGTGGCGAAGGAAATCGAGCTGCAGGATCCGCTCGAAAACATGGGCGCTCAGATGGTTCGTGAAGTCGCTTCCAAGACTTCCGACGTCGCGGGCGACGGCACCACCACCGCAACCGTTCTCGCGCAGGCCATTTTCAAGGAAGGCGTGAAGGCCGTCGCAGCCGGTGCGAGCCCGACAGCCCTCAAGCGCGGCATCGAGAAGGCCGTTGGAGTGGCCGTAGAGGAAATCAAGAAGCAGCACAAGGACGTTAAGGGCGAGATGATCGCGCAAGTCGGCACCATCAGCGCCAATAACGATAAGCAGATCGGCAGCATCATCGCCGAAGCGATGAAGAAGGTGGGCAAGGATGGCGTCATCACCGTCGAGGAATCCAAGACGATGGAGACCAACCTCGAAGTAGTCGAGGGCATGCAGTTCGACCGCGGCTACCTCTCGCCTTACTTCGTCACCGACCCGGAACGCATGGAATGCACCCTCGAAGACGTCCGCATTCTGATCCACGAAAAGAAAATCTCCTCGATGAAGGATCTGCTTCCCCTGCTCGAGCAGATTGCCAAGATGGGCAAACCTCTGATGATCATCGCCGAAGACGTCGAGGGCGAAGCGCTCGCGACTCTGGTCGTCAATAAGCTCCGCGGCACACTGCAGTGCGCTGCGGTAAAGGCTCCTGGCTTCGGCGATCGCCGCAAGGCTATGCTCGAAGACATCGCCACCCTCACGGGTGGCAAAGCCATCACCGAAGATCTCGGCATCAAGCTCGAGAACGTGAAGGTCGAAGATCTCGGCCGCGCCAAGAAGGTCACCATTGACAAGGACAACACCACGATCATCGAAGGCGGCGGTAAGGCTTCCGAGATTGAAGGCCGCGTCCGCCAGATTCGCGCTCAGATCGAGGAGACCACCTCGGACTACGATTGCGAAAAGCTGCAGGAGCGTCTTGCCAAGCTCGTCGGCGGCGTTGCTGTAATCAAAGTCGGCGCTGCTACCGAGACCGAGCTGAAGGAAAAGAAGGCTCGCGTTGAAGACGCCATGCACGCAACCCGCGCGGCAGTCGAGGAAGGAATCGTCCCCGGCGGCGGTGTGGCTCTGGTTCGCTGCATCCCGGCTCTCGATAAGCTCAAGCTGACCGAAGATGACGCCATTGGCGTCAACATCGTGAAGCGTGCGCTCGAAGAGCCTCTGCGTCAGATCGCTCACAATGCCGGCCATGAAGGCGCAGTCGTTCTCGGCAAGATCCGTGAATCCAAGGAAGAGAATTTCGGATTCAACGCCGATTCCGGCGACTTCGGCGACATGGTCAAGGCAGGCGTGATCGATCCGGCCAAGGTCACTCGTCTGGCGCTGCAGAACGCAGCCTCCATCGCGGGTCTGATGCTCACCACCGAAGCTCTGGTGGCTGACATCAAAGAAGAAGAAAAGAAGGGCGCAGCAGGCGGCGGGGCTCCCGGCGCAGGCGGCATGGGCGGCATGTACTAAATCGCCGCAACAGAGCGATTGACCCTAATCGCGGTTCGGCTCTGCTTCTAGCAGCGTCCAAGCAGGAATAAAAAAGGGCGTCGCGGACAACTACCGCGCCGCCCTTTTTGTTTGCCCCAGCACGTCAAAAAGCAACCCTCCCCATTTCAGAGCCTGGCCGCGCACTGTCTGTCATCGGACTTTCACTTGACACGGTGAACGCGAGTGCTAGAGTACGCTCGCTCGCGCAGCCTCCTTCCGCACATTTCGTCTGAGCTGAAACCCACAACGAGGCTGGTTCGCGTGGCTACCAAGCTATCCGCGAAAAGCTCCAAAAATGGGGACGACCATGGCCCATTCCAGACGGGAATTTCTCAAGACGGCCGCCACTACTGCCACACTAGCCTCAGTGCCGCTGGCCGCAGCTCCACTCGCGGCGGCAGCGGTGACTGGCGAGCAGGACTCGGCCGTTACGCCTGACGAGATTATTGATCTCTTCGAACCTTTGCCGGGTGACAAAGCGATCAAGATTTTCGCGCCCGCAGCGCAGGGCAAGCCCGACTTCCTTGCGCAGTTCAACTCGAACAAGAGGTTATTCGTCGCCAGCGCGGACAAGACCTACGTGCTTTGCGAGGCGCTGCGGCAAGCAGACTCGCCCGATATCATCCACACGCTTGACACCACGGATCTCGCGCTCAATTCGAGCGTCTTTTCCTTTGGCAGCCCCACTTTCAATCAGCCCAACCTCACTGGCATCGTTTCCGAGCGCACCGCTATGGAAGCCATGATCACGCGCAGCGACAATACCGCGACGGACATGTTATTCAAGCTGGCCGGCGCGGATAACGTGCGCAAATTCATTGCGTCAGCAGGGCTGAAGAACACGCTTGTCCCGGACAGCACGCGCGCTCTCACCGCTTACGTCTTCGGAGCAACGAATTACAAGACAATTACGTGGGAGCAACTCCAGGACGTGGTCCACAATAAGCAGAAGTACCCGTTCCTTAATGACGTGGAGACCCTCGCGTCTTCGGCGGACGATTTCGTTTCCTACTATTCGCGCGCGTTGCAGGGCGAATTCTTCGAACACTCCGAAACATTGCGCGAATTCCGGCGCATCCTCACGCTGTGTGATTTTATCTACCTCGTGCCGTTGCCGCTCGGTGTTAGCGCCTACGCCAAGAGCGGCAATGCCGACACAGAGAATTTTCATGCCCGCTCCATCGCCGGCGGTATATTCTTCAACGGTCACTGGGTATATTTTGCGTTCATCATCAATTGGTACGCCGCCAGTCAAGACGACCCCGAAACAGTCAGCCAATTCTTCTCCGCCATCCACAAGTCGCTAACGCGACTCAAGAATTCGCTCTCGAACGACGGCGGAGAAGCATAGTCCAGCGTTTGCGCTAGAGGCGCGGATCAACGGGCTCGCTCACAATGCGGCCATGAAGGCGCAGTCGTTCTCGGCAAGATCCGCGAATCCAAGGGAGAGAATTTCGGATTCAACACCGACACCGGCGATTTCGGCGACATGGTCAAGGCAGGCGTCATCGATGCGGACAAAGTCACTGGTCTGGCGCTGCAGAACGCAGCTCCCATCGCGGGACTGATGCTCACCACCGAAGCCCTGGTGGCCGGCGTCAAGGAAGAAAAAGAAGAAGGCTGCAGCAGGCGGCGAAGCTCCCGACCCAGGCGGGCTACAAATGTTACCAACGCCTCTCGCGCCTCACCGATCACCAATCACTACTGAGCAATCACGCCACTTCTAATCGTCGCGCCTGGCGATCAGAAATCAGCAAAAAGCCGCCAAAATCGCCATTTTCGACCCGTTCTAATCGTCACTTTTTTCGCGCTTTTTGCGTCCCGGGTGCTTCGCCGGATACGCTTTCAGCAATCGCCACTCACTACTAAGTACAGCAAAAAGATGCCTCCAACTCGTTTCATTTCAATCATCGCCAGGCATGCGACTTTCGCCTGTCCTTGGTGTTTAACCTAATAGCGCGAGTCATCCCAGCTGGCCCGAGCGTCAAGTGAAGTAAGGGGTTGGTTTCCTTTGGAGGGAGGACATCATGCGTAAAGTTCACATCATTCGTTTGCTGCTGTTCGCGTTCGTTCTCATGGCCATTCCAGCCGCCATGGCGCCCGCCGCTTCGGCAGGCTTTGGCGTTGCCATCACCATCGCTCCCCCACCGCTGCCGGTTTATGTGCAGCCGCCTTGCCCGGGCGATGGCTACATCTGGACGCCGGGCTTCTGGGCATACGGACCTGATGGCTACTACTGGGTCCCCGGCACGTGGGTAATCGCACCGGAAGTTGGATTCCTGTGGACGCCGGGCTACTGGGGCTGGGGGGGCGGCGGATATTTCTGGCACACCGGATACTGGGGCCCCCAGGTTGGCTTCTATGGCGGTATTAACTACGGTTTCGGGTACGGCGGCTTCGGCTACGAGGGTGGCTATTGGCACGGCGGCCATTTCTTCTACAACCGCAGTGTAAACAACGTGAACGTCACCAACGTTCACAACGTCTACAACCGGACCGTGATCAATAACCACGTGGACGTGAATCGCGTCAGCTACAACGGCGGCCGAGGCGGCGTGAATGCGCGCCCGACTTCCGCGGAAATGGCGGTGAACCGCAACCATCACATCGGCGCAACGTCAGCGCAAACGCAGCACGAGCATGCTGCCAGCACTGACCGCGCACAGCTTGCGTCGGTGAATCATGGCCGGCCATCCGTCACAGCCACCGCACGTCCGGGTGAATTCTCGGGTCACGGGGCGGTCGCGTCCAACAACAATCGCAGCTCGAACTTCGCGCGCTCCAACAACACTACGCGAAGCTCGAACCAGGCGACGCAGTCCCGCACCAACCAAGGCAACAACACATTTGCGCGTTCGCAGAACAACGCCAATCGCGCGCCCGTGACGCGTTCGCAAAACAACTCAACCCACGCGCAGAACAATAACGCGCGCCCCCTGAATTCGCGTTCGTCTAACACACGTGCGTCGAACCCAGGCTCGTCGAACTCGCGCCCGTCCAACACGCGCTCGTTCAACCCGCCTCAGCACAACAATGCGACCCGCCAGCAGTCCAGCCCGGCGTATCGCCAGAACACGTCGCACGCGGCCCCTTCGCACCAGAGCCGCCAACCGGCGCCGCAGCAGCACCAGAACCCGAATCGTCCGCCAAGTAACCCCGGACGATCCGCAGCTCCGAGCCAGCCGCACAACAACGGCGGCTCGCATGCTAGCAATGGCAGCGCACACCCCAGCAACGGCGGTTCGCATGGAGGCGGCGACAATCACCAACGTCGCTAACGCCTACCCCCACGGGAGGCGTTAACACGGCTCCCGCCAGCAAAACGGCGCCACGATCGCAAGGTCGTGGCGCCGTTTTTATTTGCGAGCTTTGCCTTAGGCCGGGAATCTTTGTGGGTCGTGGCTTAGCCACGACATCGTGCCAGCAAATTCTGGGCGGCTTTTAGCCGCTGAAGTTCCCACCCGGTTCTGCAATCGGCGCGAACTCCTCAGGCGGGCGCATTTCTCTTCCGTCGCGCGCCTATCGAACCGAGTCGCGCAAATCGATCAGCGCCTGATCCGCGCGGTCCAGCCGGATCAACCCCGATCGCGGCTCGTCCAAATCCAGCACCGCATAAATCGTGAAGGAAATAATCGCGGCGTACAAAATCACGTGCAGGGGGCTGCGATGCTTCCGTTTCGCCATCACATGCCCGGCCAGCAAAGCGCTCAGCAGCGCCACGCAAATCAGCAGCAGAAAGACCAGGGCCGGTAGATGCGTATCCAGCGCGATAGCGCGCGAGGTGGTTACGTCCATCATCTCGTTCAGAGCGGGAAGCAAAACCCTGACGATGTCATGCGTGGAATCATTCTGTCCGGCGGTCACCGCGCGCGACCAGATCTGCTGCTGCATGGCCGCGGCCCGCGCAAATTCCCGATTGGCAATGTCGCGTTGCAGCAGCTTCTCGTAAGCGCTCAGTCGCGCGTCGAGATATTGGCGGAACAATTGACGCATCCCCGGCTGCTCCGCGGAAGGCAGAATATCCAGCCGCAAATACGCCGTGCCAATCGCAGTCGCTTCCTGCACGATCAACGCGCGCCGCGCCTCCAGCCTGGACATCGCGCCGCCAAAGGTGAACGCCAGCAACAATCCCAGCAGCGCGAACACTGCGGACTCGATAGTTCCAGTGCCTTCGTGCGCCAGGTCCAAATGCTTTTCAATGCTGTAGCTCCCGATGCGGTATCCAATTTCCAGGCATATCAACATGCCGAGAAAAAGTCCCAGCGACCACGCGAGCGACGTCTGTACAGGTGTCATGATTTCGCCGCCCACTGTGACGTCATCAGCAATGCCCTGTCAAGCGCCGCGCACACTTGGTCTCCAAAGTGCGAGCAAAAAGCAAACGAACCCGGCGAGTCAGTCCAGGTATCCACAAGGCTGAGGATCGTGAAGGCAACTCTACCCGGCCGAGTGCCAATGAAGCTGTCGCACCGAGTCACTAGCCCTCACCTTGCCGCCCTCAGAGCATCGTTCGTGCGCGAACTGATGTAGAATGTTGCTTACGGAGGGGCCAAAATGTCGGTCCCGGTTACGATCCGTCCGCTCCCAGTACCAATCGCGCGCGGCCTCGCGCTGTGCGCCCTCGCCGTACTCTTATTTACGCCAACAGTCGCTGCCCAGCGCGACAACACGCCAGGCTGGCCCCTGCACAGCTCCGCGCCCGACCATGCCGTTCCCGACGCGACAGGCGCGATGCCACCTGTCGTCGTTCCGGACGCCGAAGAGTCCTGCCTGCTCTGGAGCATTGACAAGATGCCTGGCACGATCAGCGCCGCAGACCTAAAAGTTCCCGGAAAGGCTAAAGGTGAGTACCACAAGGCGTGCAGTGACTTGAAGGACAAGAAGCTCGCCAGCGCCGAAGATCATGTCCGCAAGGCGGTTCAGGTATATCCGCAATATGCCGCCGCGTGGGCGTTGCTAGGTCAGGTTCTCGCAGCGGGCAACCACGTCGATGAAGCGCGCGACGCCTGCTCTCAAGCATCCGGCGCGGACGCGGGTTACGCGCCAGCATACCTTTGCCTCGCCGACATCGCCGCGCAGAACAACGATTGGCATCTCACTCTGAATTTGGCCGATCGTTCGCTCGCGCTCGCGCCACAGCAAAATATCTACGGGCACTTCTACTCGGCCGTAGCCCAGTTTCACCTCGATCAACTGCCCGAAGCGCAGAGCGACGCGCTAAAGACGATTAACGAGGACCATTCCCACCGCCTCCCGCAAGTGTACCTGCTGTTAGCGCAAATCTACGGTGCCCAACACGACCTCTACGGCGTCTCCGCCGAACTCCGCGCCTACCTGAAAGCCGTCCCCAACGCCCCTGACGCCGAGGCAGTAAGAAAAAGGTTAGCCGAAGTCGAAGCTGAAGTCCCGAAATAATCGGACTATTTCTCAACCAAAAATTTTGGAGGCGCGAGGCGGAATCGAACCGCCGTTACAGGTTTTGCAGACCTGTGCCTTCCCACTTGGCTACCGCGCCTGTGAACCGAATCGCTGTTGCTTGCGCCGGACTCCCCAAAAAAGAAAAAACCCACCAGCCAGGACCTCTCGGCGGTGGGTCAAGAAAAACCTTGATTGGAGTCAGGCCGTCACTGCTTTCTGCCACCCTCCACGCCAGAGGACACCCGCGCGCAACCACAACAGCAACAGAACCCGCGAACTCCTTCGGCAATGGCGATGAATCTCATCTCATTTATGCTCGCAAGGAATCGCGCCACTGTCAACCACCCAGCTGCGATTGGTTTCGCCATAATCAGACGCGGCTGATGAACGATACAAGCGTTCGTGGCTCGCTGAACACCGCAAAAAATGAGCGGATGGCAGTTCACACCGCGGGCAAGAAATGACCCCTTCGAAATCTAGAGCTATATAGCCCAGGACAGCTCCGAGGCTGCGAGCCGTGTAGGACAAACGATCATTCTTGCTTGCGACATGCTTTCCGAATCACTTTCGCCGGACGCTCCCGCAACGATTTATGCCCCTACCTGTTCGCTTCTGGCTGCGCCAGCCGCATAGGATCCATTTCATCGTTTGCGACTCGAGCAGAGAACCGCTCCAAATCATGCGCATTGTTCGCGCTGCCCGAGATCTTCGGTCGGCCCTTCGGTAGGCCCGAATATCCGACCGACGCTGGCATTTCGGCTGTGTCGCGCGGCCTACAGTCTTAACCGCATTGCCTTGGTACATGGGTTTGCCTAGAATATGACTCCCCGCTCTGGGGAACGCATATGACCGGGCCATTTTCGAACTTCTTTGGTTTGCACGATAATCCATTTCGGGCCAATCCCGATCCACGCTATCTAGTCCTCACACAGCAGACACAGGAATCCCTCGACCAGCTTGTTGAGGGTATTCGCTCGCGCAAGGGGTTGCTGCTGCTTACTGGTGAAGTCGGTACCGGTAAAACGCTTTTGCTCAACCATCTGATGGAGTGGCTGGATCGCGAGCGTATCCCCGAGGCGTTCATTTTTAATTCCCACTTGAAGGTGAGCGAGCTGTTCGATTTGATCCTCACGGATTTCTGCATTCCGTTCATTGCGCAACGCGGAACGCCGCTCGCCCATTTTACGAGTTGGCTGCAGGATCGTTTCCGCGCGGGCGAAACCGCCGTCCTGATTGTTGACGAAGCGCAGGGTCTTGCGCTGAACGTGATCGAAGAGTTGTGCATGCTGCTGAACCTGCAAACTCCGGAGGGAAACCTCCTGCAGATCATCCTCTGCGGCCAGCCGGAATTTGAAGAAATGCTCCAGCGTCCCGGGTTTCGCCAGATGCGCCAGCGCGTAGCGGTCCGCTGCAGGACGCTGCCGCTTACGCTCGAAGAAACCCACGCTTACATTGCAAACCGCCTCCGCGTGGCGGGCGCATCCGATTCGGAGGCTCAGATTTTCCACCCCGAATGTGTGCAGGCCTTGTTTCTATATTCAGGTGGGATTCCTCGCGTCCTAAATCTACTGTGCGAGCAGGCTATCATGCGGGCATCGCGCGAGCATCTTCGCCCCGTCCCTGGACGCATCGTCGGTGAAGCGGCACATCAATTTCAACTGGATGGCGCGAGGCCTGTCAGCCGGCGTCTCGCCGCAGACGGCGCGAGCGTTTTTGAGCTGTTGAGTTCCTGCCCAGGCCAGCCCGTGGCGCGCGCGGCTTCCGGCGAATCCGCGGCGCAACGCGACGGTCACGCACCCGGGAACCCTCCGACCGGTGACGGTGCTTCAGAAACGCCGCGCAGCCCGCACCCTCCGATCAAGTTTCCTTCGCAAGTTCGCCCGACGCCTCCAACCGAGCTGGGCTTGAAAGAAATCTTCGCCCGCCGTAGTTTGGTTTCCCCGGTCGCGCCGCCGGATGCGCTGATCGCGGAATTGGCGGCCGCATCGGGCGTAGCGACGCACGATGCGAAGCCGCAGGCGAGAACTCCGCGACCTGAACCTGGTCCCGCCGAACGCTGGAAGCGAGATTTTCTCTCGATGGCGAAGAGAGCAAAATCCGGAATCGCCGGGATGTACTCGCAGGCTCGAATTTTTCAGGCGCGGGTCGAAACGCGCGTGCGCTTGTCATTCCAAACTACCGGCCGGCGGTGGGCGACGCTGCAAAGCAGGGACTGGCATGTGCGAACTAGGTTCGCGTGGGCGGATTTCGCAACGTCTTGTTTCCATTGGCTGCGAGCTAGAGCAACTCGCCCAACGCTACATCGCCTATCAATGCCGGCTCGGCATCAGGGTGTGCCACACCCAGCGCCAACCGCGCGCGGTCCCGTCGCGTCGCCGGCTTCGCCGCGACGGTTACGCCATAGTGCCCTGCATACGCCCCGCAGCGGTAATCTAGAAAATACTCGGCGCCTCACCACATCGGTGCTGCACTGGCTGCAACAGCCGACCCGTAGCACGCGGAGCCACCCAGCGGCACGTTCATCCAGCACGCGCATCGCCTAAGCCGCAGCGTCCCGCCTCAGTCTCCGCTTCTTCCACGGATCGGATGGCTTCTGCCCGCGTGAGTCTCCGATTTTAATCGTCACAACGTGCCCTTAGAAATCGACAAAAAGCCAATAAAATCGCCCTTTCGAGTCGTTCTGATCGTCATTTTTCCACCAACCACGAGCCACAGATCACGAATCACGGGTTTCACCTCGCGCGTTGACTGTCTCCTCGGGCGCGGCCTATCATGTCGCGATTCTTTTACTTACTTGTACTTGGAGACGCCCGTGAAAATAAGCCGCTTGCCATTCATCTTTGTGTGCGCAGTCGCCGTGTTTGCTTCGGACTCGCCGGACACGCGCGAGATCACCGATCCGAAAACAATTGCGTCGCTCCCGGCAATGGGCGCGGCGCCGATTCCGGTGGACGATCTTTTCTTTACGCGCTCGGTCGGCGGCGCCGCGTGGTCGCCGGACGGCCAGGAGGTGGTCTTCACCACGAATCTGACCGGGCGCAACAACTTGTGGAAAGTGAGCGCTTCGGGCGGCTGGCCTATTCAATTGAGCCAGTCCGATGACCGGCAGTCCGGCGCGGTGTGGTCGCCGGATGGCAAGTGGATCATCTTCGAATCGGACCAGGGCGGCGGCGAAATCTACGACCTCTTCGCGATTCCCAGCAACGGCGGCGAGGTGACGAACCTCACCAAGACGCCCGAGATTTCCGAAACGAGCCCGACATGGTCACCCGATGGAAAATTGCTGGCCATCCAATACAAACCGAAGACGTCGCCCTCGACGGACGTGGCGGTCATGGATTGGTCCACGCGCACGGTGCGCAACCTAACGAACGAAAAGACCCAAGACCATTTGTGGAATGCCGGCATGTGGAGTCCCGACGGGAAATATATCTACTCGACGCGCTTCAATGCCGGGTTCACCGACACGGACGTCTATCGCATAGACGCCGCCACGGGCGAGAAGGAAAGCCTGACGCCGCACGAGGGCGAGCACCGCACTATCGTGTCATCGATTTCGCCCGACGGCCGGACGCTGCTCGTTTCCGCCGACCGGCCGGGCGGCTATTTGAACGTGGCGCAGATTGACGTTGCCACCAAGAAGCTCACCTGGGTGACCGACTTGAAATGGGAAGCGAACGCTGGAGACTTTTCGCCCGACGGCAAACAGTTCACCTACACGGTGAACGAAGATGGGCGCGTGGACACTTATCTCGGGGATAGCGTCACGCGCGGCGGAAGCAAAATCAATCTCGCGCCCGGACTGAACAGCTACTCTGGGAACCCGTCGCCCTTTGCGCACCTGGGCGCACGCCTGCTCGTCGAGCACCAGAGTTCCACGCAGCCCGCCGATCTGTGGGTATACGACATCGCCAAGCGCGAGCCTCGCCAGTTGACGTTTTCCGCGATTGCCAGCCTGACTGCGGCGAAAATTCCCGCTTCGCAGTTGGTGCACTATCACGGCTTCGACGGGAAAATCATCAGCGCTTTCGTGTGGGTGCCGTTTAATTTGAAGCGCGACGGATCGAACCCCGCGATTGTGCTGCCGCACGGCGGACCTACTGGCCAGACCACGGATTATTTCAATCGCTCGGTAGTTGCGCTGGTCACGCGCGGATATATCTGCATCGCGCCGAACGTTCGCGGATCCACCGGTTACGGCATGGAGTTTCAAAAAGCCAATGTCAAAGATTTGGGCGGCGGCGATTTGCAGGACGAAGTCTACGGCGCAAAATTTCTGGAAGCCACTGGCTACGTGGATTCGAAGAAAATCGGAATCACCGGCGGCTCCTACGGCGGCTACATGACACTGATGGCCATCGGCAAGGCGCCGGACGTTTGGGCCGCGGCCGTGGAGGAATACGGCATCATTAACTGGCTCACCATGCTGCAGCATGAAGATCCTTTCCTGCAGCAATACGAAAAATCGCTTCTGGGCGATCCGGAAAAGGATCGCGCGGTTTACGACGCCGATTCGCCGCTAACGTATATCAAGAACGCCAAGGCGCCTCTGCTAGTGCTGCAAGGCGATAACGACATTCGCGTGCCGAAAGAGGAAGCCGAGCAGGTGGTGAAGACGTTGCAGGATGCGGGCAAGACCGTGGACGCGCATTATTATTCGAACGAAGGCCACGGATTTGCGAAACGCGAGAATCAAATTGACGCGATTCGCCGCACGATTGATTGGTTCGATCGCTACCTGAAAAACGCGGACTGATTTGGTTCCGCCGGTTGCGATCAGCACTGCCGCCACGGTTGGAAGTTCAACAGTTGAACGGGTTCGAGCAAATGTAACGTGCCGCCATCCCGAGCGAAGCGAAGGATCTGCTTTTCGCTGGAGTTGTTCGACTAGTGCTGCAGTCTAAACAGAGCTTTCGCGAACCCGCTTTAGCAATTCCAGGCCGCCGATTTGCGGCACGCGCAAGTCGGTAATAAGTATGTCCACCGGCATTGGATCGAGAATCTCCAGGGCTTGTTCGGTGGTCGAAGCCATGCGCGTGCGCATCCCTGAATCGGTAACCACGTCACTACATAAATTTCGCGTCGCGTCCTCATCATCCACAATGAGGACGGTCGCCCATACGGGACGCGCCGTTCGTGAGAACTGTGCCGCTGGCCATGGAATTTGCTCCCCTTTTCATTCCGTTTCCCGAACTCAAGCGCCAAACGAGCACCCAATGGGAACAATTCCAGATTTGCTGGAACTAGAGCCATTACGGTGTCAATGGGACGCGGAGTGTAGAATCAAAACGGGAAGGTTAACAAGCTCGTGAAAGTATGCAATCGTATAAATCTAGTTGCTACTGAGTACTGGTAGTTTGGGAAACGCGAATTCCCGAATGCGGAATTCGCTGTGCTTGTGAACTGGCCCGTTCGCTTATGCGATCAGCAGACTAAGGGTCATTGTTTGGGTTGCACGGTCACGGTCGCGGAGCAGGTAGAGGTTTTGCCGGCACCATCATCCACGCGCAAAGTGAGGGTGTAGGTCCCGGGGGCAACTCCGGTGGAATCCCAGCGCACGTAGGGTCCGGCGCCATCGATCTGGCCGGCCGTGGCCGTCCACATGTAGGTCAGAGGATGGCCATTCGCATCGGTCGCGGTTGCGGATGCGATGAGGTAGTTGCCAGAACCTTCGACGACGGAAGGCTTATTAACTGAGCAGGAGGACGTAAGGCTGTCCGGGGGCAGCGGCTTTGCGGGCCAGTGCGCTGCCGCGACCTTGATCACGAAACCGTTTCGGTCGCGGTGGTTGGTGAGATCGAGGGAATAGCGGTAGCCAATGTCCATCGCACCGCCCTTCCAGGCATAGATCCGAAACCCTGTGACGTTATCCACCGGATCGCGCGCGCCAAAGGTGGTGTTCTGAATCCCCTTCCCGACGTAAATCGTACCGCTATATTCCGTCATGATTTGGAAACGACCCTGCGGAAAGATCAGGAAACCGCCGCCCACTTGCATCTGGTCGGCGAGTTTCAATACGACGGTCTCAGGTGTGCCGCCAACCGTGGCGGTATAGCTGGAATTGCGGCTGAAACGATACGACCAATTCGCGGTGGCAGTGATGCTGTGATGCAAAATGGTCTTGCTGGCTTCCAGGCCGATTCCGTAGTTGAACTTGCCGTATTGAACTTGGTTCGCAAGCAGATCGGCTAGCCCCGTCTTCGTGGGGATGTAGAAGTCGTTGCGAATGGAAAGGCTGATCGGTTTATGGCGTCTTTCCGAAAGCAGGCCAATTTTGAAGCCGAGGTCGAGCTCGCCAACACCGTGACCATTGTGCGACGCGAACGGGGCGTCCTCGACATAGGCGGGCGGAAAACCGGTGGAAGGAATCACCGAAGGGTAGATGGTGTTCTGGTATTGGGGATTGGAGGCGTTCACGGGCGCGAGGCTCAACAGGCTCGGCGTTCCCACGTGAATGTAATCCTGCGCGTTGATCTGAAAAAACAGCGAAAACCGGTTGGTGACGCCGTAGGCGGCGGACGGGACCAATTGTATCGAAGTGATGTCGCCGGGCATGCGCGAGAATTTATTGAGCGCAATGCCTCCCGAGATTGCGTGTTTGGGGAGCGTCTCGCCCGTTTCCAGCGTGAATAGGCCGGGATTGCCGTCTACCGCAGGCATCGGAATCCACTTGGGCTCACTCGTCTGATCATCCTGCGAGTCAAACGATTGAGGAGGAGGCGCTGGAACGGCGGCGGCCGGATTTGGCGTTGCTGCGGCAGCCGCGCTAGCTGACGTTGGCATAACGGCAGCGCTTATCGAAAGGCTCGCGGGCTGTGAATCGGGCGACGCGGAAGCGGCTTTCGCGCTGGAATCATTCGTTGAGCTCGTCGCAGTCGCAGAGCTGCTACCGGAGTCATTACGGGGCTGCGGATTCTTGTCGTCGGCGAAGCTGGGCAGTGCCAACAAGAATATCGCCGTCGAGAGAATGGATGCCCGCTCTAGTGATCGCATGTCCGTCTCCTAAGAAATGCTTCCGCCGAATGCGCTCCCGCAGCGCGCTCAGATGCGTCGTCACTATCCCGCGGCAAGCGGGTAGATTGCCGAGCACAGAACTCGAAGGAAACCCAAAAGGGAGTTGGGAGCGTGTCCCAAAGAAATCTGGCGGATTATAGTGCAGGCTTGGCTATTCCAGAACAGTTTTTTATGAATGTTCGCCCGGCGATGGATTCGTTGCGGTCATGGGCGACTTTGCGCACGGTGTGGCGATGTGGGGGGCGCCATTCGTGTGGAAAGATCATACGAAGTTAAATGCTAAAGCCGGCGGGACGCCTGCCGACCACCAGGCAGGCCAGCGCTACTGGCCCGGGCGGAAGAATTTTAGATCACGACTGGTTTTGGCAATGGACTTGTGAGGGCGACGCCGTATCTGAATTCTTCGCTGATCTCTTCGGCAGCTTGCCTTGCGACACGGCCTACGATGATCACGGCCGGCGCGGCGAGCGTCGCTTCGACTGGCAGGTCTGCAAGATGCGTCGAACGGATGGCCTGATTCGGACGGCTGGCATGCGAGATGATCGCGCAGGGCATATCGAGCGGCCATCCAGCGTCGCGCAACTGCTCCGCCACGTGGCCGTAATCGGATCCGGGCATATAGATTACGAGAGAGGTGGTGCTGGAAATCCCACCCCATTGGATAGCGCGGTTGGGAGTGTCGCGCTGCATCGTGGTGAATAACACTTGCGAGGCAAAGCGCCGGTCAGTCAGAGAGATTCCAGCCGCGGTAGCGGCGGCGATGCCCGCCGTGATGCCCGGAACGATTTCGAATTCGATCCCCGCCTCGTGTAAGGCCGAGATTTCCTCGCCTAACCGGCCAAAAATCACGGGGTCGCCACCCTTCAGCCGCACCACGATTTCATTCGATTGGGCGTAAGAAACTAGGAGCGCATTGATTTCGTCCTGAGTGAGCAATTTCCGGCCGGCGCGCTTTCCGACGTCAATCAATTCGGCGGTCGGGGCGATGAGCGCAAGAACTTCGGGGCTGACCAGCGCGTCATGCAGCGCAATATTCGCGCGACCGAGGATCTTCGTCGCCTTCACGGTAAGGAGCTCGGGATCGCCCGGTCCGCCACCCACGAGATAGACTTTGCCCTTCACCTTGAACTCCCGTTGCCATTCGCGCGCACGCTCTCTTGCAGGAATCTGTCGAACATTTCGCGGCTGGCGAGTTGGTGCAGGAGCTGCCGCGTCTCTTGCGGGTCGTCATTTTTAGCGCGAAGGAATTTTCGCGCGGCGCCCAGCCAATTGACCCACGGCTCGTACTCGGGTCCGAACTGGACTTCGAGCTCACGGCGCAAGCGCTGCGCGAGGGCGGGGCTCAGGCCTTCGGTGGAAATCGCGATCTGCAACGCGCCACGGCGCACTACCGACGGATAATAAAAGTGGCAGTAATCGGGATCGTCCACCGCATTGCAGAGGATTCCGCGGGCTTCGGCTTCGCGGAAAATTTCGTGATTCACTTCGACCGCCGAAGTTGCTGCAACCACCAGATAGGCGCCGCTCAAGTCTTTGGTCTCAAAAGTCTTGCGCACCCATTCGATTTGCCCCTCGCGCGCTTGCGCCCCAAGCGACTCGGTCACTTCTGGCGCGATCACGCGAACCTTAGCCTCCGCAGCGAGCAGGCCCGGGATCTTTGATTCCGCGATTTGGCCGCCGCCCACGACGACGCAAAGCCGGTCGCGAAGCTTCACGAACATGGGAAACAAGGACATGCGCTACCCCTCGACTCCATGAGGCACGGGACCCGCGACGGCGTCGCGCTCGACAGGTTCGGCCCAATCGCCGGCCAGCAAGGTACGGATTTCGTCGTTGCTGTGGCGCGCAAAGAATTGCCGCAGGTTCTCTCCAGGATTGCGATCGCGGTCGAAAGCCTCCAGCAGGCGTTCGATGGCGTCCGGGACTTCGACGGCGGTGCAGCGGTAACCAATTGGCCGGGCGATGGCGGCGAACTTGCCAACCGCGCCGCCGACGCAGAAGTAGTAGGCATCCACCATGCGGCCATCCACCTTGACTTTCTTGCCTTCGAGGCCGATGTCCGCGATCCAGTGCTGGCCGCAACTGTTGGGGCATCCGGCGATGTGCAGCTTCAGCTGCTGATCGAAACCGGGGATACGGTCCTCGAGCGCCTCGACTAGCCAGCGCGCGAAGCCTTTCGTTTCGGTAAGAGCGAGTTTGCAAAACTCCGAACCAGTGCAAGCAATTGTTCCGCGTGCAAATACCGAGGCGGCCACAGGCAGACCAGACGCCTCCAGCCCCTTCGCAACGGTAGCCGCATCTTCGTTGCGCACGTTGACCAAAACCAGGTTCTGCATGATGGTGGTGCGAACTTCGCCGCCGGCGAAATGACCGGCAAGTTCCGCGGCGGATTTCAATTGGTCGGCAGTGATTCGCCCGCGCAGCACGGACGCTCCGACGTACGAATATCCCCGCTGCTTCTGTGCGTGTATTCCCACATGGTCGCGATAGGCGTCTTCGGGGACGGGTTCGGGCTCGGCCGGATCCAGCTTAAATCCGATGCGCTGGTGCAGCTCGGCGAGGAAGGAATCCGCCGTCCAGCCGTGATTCAGAAAAAGAAATTTCAAACGCGCGCGCTCGCGGCTTTGGCGGAGGACTTCGCTCTCGCGAAAAATCTCAGCGACGCCGCGGACAACTTGCACGGCTTGATCTGGCGTAACGAAGGCATTCAAGCGAACGCCGAGGTGCGGGTCGGTGGAAAGTCCGCCAGCCACGCGTAGCGAGAAGCCCGTCTCGATCACGCCCTTTCGGCGGCGAGTGGTGGCCGTCAGTGCGACGTCGTTGATTTCAGGATACGAGCACCACAGGTGGCAACCAGTGACGGAAACCTTGAATTTTCGCGGCAGATTGTAGAACTGGGAATTACCGGCGAGTTGACGCGTCAGCTCAAGCGCGATGGGCGACGCATCGCAAATTTCGTCGGCATCGAGACCTGCGAGTGGGCACCCCGTGATGTTGCGCACCACATCACCGCAAGCTCCCGTGGTGGTGAGTCCGACGGAGTGAAGACGATCGAGAACTTCCGGCAGCGATTCGATCGTCACCCAATGCAGTTGAATATTCTGCCGGACAGTAATGTCGGCCACGCCGCGCGCATGCTGTTCGGTGATATTCGCCACAGCGCGCAATTGCGGGCTGCGCAAAATTCCGTTGGGAATCCGGATGCGTACCATGAAATACGGTGCCGCTTTTCCTTCTCCGCCAGCGCCTCCGATCACGCCGTTGCCGTCACCCTGCGTGTAAATTCCCCAGGAACGAAAATACGTTCCGAGCCATTCGGGAGGAATGGAGCTATGGCCCTGGCGGGCAAAACCTCGAATCTCGTCAATACAATCCCAGGCGTTCTTGGCCCGCTTGAGCCGCTCAACGCGCTGTGCTTTGGTTTCTTTGATCTCGGTCATGATATTTGAGCCCTAAAAACAAAAAACCCACCGACCAGGTCATCTGGCGGTGGGTTGAGAACTTAAAGTTGGATTGCGACTTAAGTCCTAAAACTCCTCTCGCCAGAAGTGCGCGCCATACAACACGCGCAACATGCACATGGACAGCAGTTCATCTGGCAAGCAGTTAACATCACGACTCCACGGTACTTGACTTGGTTTGATGCGTCAATCCAAAAAAAGAATCTGTTTCATTTCGTTGGTGAATGCGTCTCACCCACATGCCATTGGACTTCGGCACCGCCCTACGTGACATATCATGAGTTGCCGTGCCGCAACAACGATGAGAATGGGCCGCAAATATAGCTCCCTTGACGCAGCAAAGTGCCTCTATCCACGGCACTTGTCCGCCAAAACGAGGCCAACAAATAGTTGTCACATCACCTTCCGGGAGTTATGCTTCTGCCGTGATTACCCGGGTTACTCACCGGGCTTGGAACCAACCCAGTCCCAGACTAACAATCCAACCCGTTCCCAATCCAATACCCGCGGGGCAGGCGTAGTAGAAGAAGGTGCGGTTGAAGTCCAAATCCTATAGGAGGTAATTCGGGAAATGACCAAGTCAAAGAAGGCTCTCATCGCTGGTGCAGCGCTCGCAGGATTGCTGGCCGGAACCGGCACAACGATCCAGGCGTCCAACCTTCTCTCCGGCACGCACTTTGCTGCACAGTCGGACGAGAAGCCTGCTGATACCAAGGTGAAGGAAAAGCATGCTTGCAAGGGTCAGAACTCCTGCAAGGGCAAGGGTGGATGTAAATCGAGCGACAACGGCTGCAAAGGCAAGAACTCTTGCAAGGGCAAGGGCGGCTGCGCGACCGACGGCTCGAAGATGCCGGAAGAACCGAAGAGTTAATCGTTTCAACCTCGCAGTGTCTGGTGGGGAGGGCCGGACTGCAAACGCCGGCCCTCAACACCGTTCAGCCTCAAGCGGAGCCAGGAATGCCAGCCAACCGGTTTAACGGCCACACAGATTACGGAATTGGGATCGGTTTACGCGCGCCTCATTATCACCATATTCTCGCGCGCAAGCCCGTAGTGGATTGGTTCGAAATCATATCCGAAAATTTCATGATTGACGGCGGACGGCCGCTGCGCATCCTGGATCAAATTCTGGAACAGTACAAAGTGGTGCAGCACGGCGTGTCCATGTACTTTGGCTCGGCAGAAAAACCTAACCGCGAACATTTGCGGCGGCTGAAAGATTTGGTACAACGCACCAAGACGCCCTGGCTCTCGGACCACTTGTGCTGGGGCAGCGTGGACGGGCGCTATACTCATGACCTGCTTCCGATGCCTTACACCTTCGAAGCAGCGCGGATCACGGCGCAGAAAATTCGCGAAGTGCGCGACTTCCTGGAAGTCCCTGTGGTAGTGGAGAACGTCAGCAGCTACGCGGAATTCCACGTTTCCGAAATGACGGAATGGGAATTCCTGAATGAAGTGGTCGAGCGCGCGGACTGCGGAATCCTTTTGGACGTGAATAATATTTACGTTTCGTCACAGAACCACAGCTTCGACCCATTTGCCTACGTCAATTGCGTTCCTGCTGAACGCGTCGCTCAGATCCACATCGCCGGACATTCGAAATATCGCAAATACATTCTGGATACGCACGACCATCCAGTCATTGACCCCGTGTGGAAGCTCTACGCGCGCGCCATCGAACGCATCGGCCACACGGCGACCCTGCTGGAATGGGACGATAGCATTCCCTCCTTTGACGAAGTGCATGACGAAGCACTGAAAGCCAACCGCTTTCTTGCGAGCGCGTCTCTGGCGGCCGCAGTATGAAACTGTTGAATCTGCAACGCCGCATGGCTCGCGCCGTGATGACTCCGCTGACGAACTCGGAGCGCATGCGAACGATAGCGCCGAATGGCCGCTCAATGCATGCGGTGGCTTCCCAAATCATTAAGCCTAACGACCGGCTGACTTCCTTCGAGCGCCTGGAAATCTATAACCGGCAATATTGGTTTCGCGTGCTCTCCGGGTTCGCCGAGGATTTTCCGGGATTGCGAGCAGTGCTCGGTGGGCGCCGTTTTGACGCGATGGCGAAAGCATATTTGACGGATTGCCCTTCACAGTCTTTCACATTGCGCAATCTCGGTTCGCGGCTGGAAGGCTGGCTGTGCAAACATGCAGGCTGGGCAGGTTCACGGCAAAACCTGGCTGTGGATATGGCGCGCCTCGAGTGGGCGGACATCGAGGCGTTCGACGGCAAGATGGAACCGCCTCTCAAGCCGGAAGACTTGGGTGGGGCTAATCCCTCCAAGTTGCGTTTGCGATTACAGCCTTACGTGAGCCTGCTTGATCTGCGTTACCCGGTGGATGATCTGCTGCTGGAAGTGCGCAAGGATGCCGACGATTTGGATGTAGCCAGCAACGCGTTCAGCGAGAAGCATAAGAGAAAGCGCGTCGGTGCGGTGGCCAAGCTCAAGCCAAGTCCACTGTATTTGACCGTGTATCGCCTGGATGAAGATGTTTACTTCCGCCGGCTGGAGCGCGAGGAATTTTTGATTTTGTCGACGCTTCAGGCGGGAAAGTCTTTGAGCGCCGCGATTGATGTTGGACTGCGGAAGAGCCCACTAGCCGCGGAAGAGCGGGCGGCGCAAGTGGAGAACCGGTTTCGTACGTGGTCGGCGCTCGGTTGGTTCTGCCGGCTGGAAAAAAATCTCCCAAAATAAAGAAGCCGCTTCGCGTTAGACACCGGCGGGAAAAGAACGCCACACCATATGAGTGCTTTCCAAAATCAGATTCTGCGTCTTTACGACCGGTTCTTGCGCGCGGTATCGAGCCTACAGTCACCATTTTTGCTGGCCGTGCGCTTGTATTGGGGCTGGCAACTTTCGCAAAATGGATGGGGCAAGCTCCACAATCTGCCGCACGTGACTGAATTTTTCGCAAGCCTGGGATTGCCCGCTCCGGGTTTCACCGCCGCGTTCGTTTCGACCTTCGAATTCGTTGGAGGGATTTTGCTGGCAGTCGGCCTCCTGTCACGAATCGCGGCGTTGGGAATATTCATTGATATGACTACTGCGTATTGGACGGCGGACAGGGAGTCTTTCTTGGCGTTCTTCTCTAATCCTGGAAAGTTCGCTAATGCCGATCCGTTCATATTCTGGTTTGCGGCCCTGCTGATTCTGATCATTGGCCCGGGCAAGCTCTCGTTGGATACGTTGCTCCGGCGGATGCTTCGAAAAGATGCTCCGAGCATGCAAGGTTCGCCCGCGACCTAATCATCTGATTCGTTTGGGGTCGCCTGTGCGAAGGGCACAGAAAGAAAATCTACCGCAGAGGCGTCCCGGCAGCGTCGGGGTAGACTTCAAGCACAGAGAGAAGCAACGCAAGAGCGGGACGCGCATCATAAGTAATGGGTCCAATGCGATCTATTCCGAGCAGGCTCCCGACTACGGGTAGAATCGGCTGGACCGCTCTCGCAATTCTCCTCGCAATCTTTACTGGCGTACACTTTATTGGCGTACGCGCCCGCGCGGCTGATGAAATGACGTCCACCATACTGGTCGGAAACTCACGAATTGATGTCGCCTTTGAAAAAGGCGATCTGCAAGCTTCCAAAGAAGATTTGATGAAGTGGGTCCGCTGGGCCGCCGAATCGGTCAGCGGATACTACGGCCGGTTTCCTGTTCCACACGTGCTGATTCGCATCATCCCGACCGATGGAAGAGGCGTGCGCGGCGGCCGGACGTTTGGCAGAGAAGATGGCGGGTTCATCTCGATTCATGTGGGCAACCAGACAGATTTTACATATCTATCGAACGATTGGATGTTGACCCACGAGATGGTCCACTTGTCGTTCCCTTCGATGGCGGACAACCATCACTGGATCGAGGAAGGCATTGCGACCTACGTGGAACCCATTGCGCGAGTCCGGGCGAAACACATGGACGCGAATGAAATGTGGTTTGAAGTCGTGCGCGACATGCATCAGGGCTTGCCGGCCGCCGGGGATGAGGGCCTGGACCACACTCACACTTGGGGACGCACCTACTGGGGCGGAGCGCTTTTCTGTCTTCTGGCGGACGTCGAGATTCATCGCGAGACAGGGAACAAAAAGGGGTTGGAGGATGCGTTGCGCGGAATTTTGGACGCGGGTGGAGACATACGGCGCGACTGGGAATTGGAGAAGGCGCTGAAGATCGGTGATCAGACTACCGGCGTTCCGGTGTTGGAAAACCTATACGATAAAATGAAGAGCCAGCCTTACAACGTGGACCTTCCAGCACTGTGGCAGCAACTGGGGATTGAACGGGAAGGCGACAAGGTCATCTTTGTGGATACTGCGCCGCTGGCAAAAATCCGCGAGGCGATTACCTATGGAACGGCGGGCGCATCGCTGAAGCCGGCGGCTGTTGATTCGAGGGGAATTACAATTTTTGCGGGCCGGACCGCGGCGATTTTCCCACCTGACAGATCCCACGATTAATCTAGCCAGTCACCTGCTGCGGAAATAATTCAGACATGCGCCGAGATGGGGCGCAGCAAACAGCGCCCCTACGACCTGTCCATTAGAATCGATCAATCCTGCGTAGCGCGGACGCCATTGCGAAATTGCGCGAGGGCCTCCAGGATTTGCGCGCCGTATAGCTCCGTTTTGCGTTCTCCAAAGCCGGATACGGTGCGTAGTTCGGCGAGCGTGCGCGGATGGACGCAGCAGAGTGAATCGAGCGATGTGTCGTGCATGATGATGAATGCAGCGATACTCATTTCTTTCGAGATTCTGCGACGCCATTCGCGCATGAAGGCGCGTAGTTCGGGATCAACGCCATTCGCCGTGTGTAGACTGGCGCTGACTGTTGGTTGAGAACGAGGAGTGGAATTTTTGGAGCCCGCGTTGAGTGACTTGGGGTTGGCTTTTGCTCCCCACCAGTTCGATCCGGAGATTCCTTTGTTTTGCGACCCCCTGAAATTCGCTTCCCTTTTCGCCGCAGATCGCGGGCCGCGCGTGAACGTGATGGACGCTGCTGCCGTCGCGGCCACTGCTCTCGCCGTTGCGGTAAGCTTGACGCGGCGCTTCGATGGTGAAGCGGGGACCGGCTCGGCGAGCCAATTGATTTTGCAGCCACACACATCGCACGCTCCGCAGGACTGCCATTTCGGGCTTTCGCCAAAGTGAACGCAGATTTGGCGGTGGCGGCAGCCTTTCGATTCGACGAAGCTGCGCATGATGCGATAGCGTTGCCAGCCGCGCTCGCGCTCGGCGGGATCGCTGACCTGTTCGATGAAATGCGCAAGCAAACCCGCGTCTTTCTTGCGCCAGAGCAGCACGCAATCCGCGGAAAGGCCATCGCGTCCCGCGCGCCCGGCTTCCTGGTAGTACTGCTCGATGGATTTGGGCAGCGAGAGATGGATTACGGCGCGGACTGCGGCCTTGTTGATGCCGAGCCCGAAAGCGACCGTACCGACCAGCACCGGAACTTCGTCGGACATCCACTTCTCCTGATTACGCCGACGCGTCGCATTATCCATTTTTCCGTGATAGGCGATCGCAGCAATTCCCTGCTCTGCCAGAATCGTGACGGTTTCCTCGACGCGGGCAATCGTGGGCGCGTAGACAATTACATTCTGCCCAGCGTAGCTTCGCAGGGCCTTGATGAGCAAGGCCGCTTGGGAGCGCGCGTCACATTCCGTTACGACGTAACGCAGATTGGGACGGTGGAAGCTCGCGATATACTTGTGAGGATCGCGCAGCGCGAGTTGCTCGACAATATCGTGCCGTACTTGCCGCGTGGCGCTGGCCGTGAAGGCCGCGATAGTGCGATCTGGAAAATGCCGGCGCAGAGAACTGAGCTGTCGGTACTCTGGCCGAAACTCGTGGCCCCATTCCGAAATGCAGTGGGCTTCATCAATGGCGAAGAAAGAAATCGGCACGCGCTGTAACCACTCGACCGTGTCGGAGCGCACGAGGCGTTCCGGGGAAAGATACAGCAAGCGGTAGTGCCCGTTAATAGCTTCGCTTACAATCGCGGACTGCTCGCCGGCTGCGAGCGTACTGTTCAGGAGCGCGGCTGGTATGCCCATTTGGGTTAATTGCGCCACTTGGTCCTGCATCAGCGCGATCAACGGCGAAACCACGATGACGGTTCGATCCGCGAGTAGCGCGGCCGGCAACTGGTAGCACAACGATTTGCCGCCACCGGTGGGCATCACGACGCAGGCGTCCCGGCCAGCGAGCAGGCTGCACACGATGCGCTCCTGCATGGGACGAAACGAATCGTAGCCCCAATAGCGCCGCAGCGCAGGCAGGAGATCCATTTCCACATTCACGCAAGCAGTATAGTCCATTCGCTGGCGTGCCGAACGCGGCCCATACGTGTACAATACATAGCTCAAGTGATCGATATTCTTTGCCGTCTAGAAGGAGGCCTTCCTATGGATCCGAAGAGCGCGAAAACCCCCGCCGACACAAGCCGCCAGTTTCTGCGCCACATTCTCGCGACCGTTGCCTACCGTGGTGGCAAAGCGCTGCGCGGAGCCCCCAGCACTTTCACAGAATTTCGTGCAAACGAATCTTGCCGGACACCCGGCCAGATATTGGCGCACATCGGCGATGAGTATGATTGGGTGCTTTCGCAAGCGAAAGGTCAGGAAAAATGGAGCGTTTCTAAACCGCTGCCCTGGGACGACGAAGTAAGACGATTCTTCGCTGCGCTGCAAGCTCTCGATGATTATCTCGCTTCAGATTCGACTCTCGATGCCATTCCCGAAAAGCTCTTTCAAGGAGCGATCGCGGACTCGCTAACTCACATCGGCCAAATCTCGATCCTTCGACGACTGGCGGGCTCTCCGGTGCGCGCTGAAAATTATTCACGCGCGGAAATCGTTGCCGGCCGCGTAGGTTCCGAACAGACTCCGCCGTCCCGCGAGTTCGATTGATCGCAACTTCAGCGAGCGAATTAAGAAATAATCTTCTTGGATTTCGGATCGGAGCGCGCTTCCGCGTAAAGCGTAACCTTGCCATCGCAAACCACCCCTAGATAGCGTGATTCGCCTGGGAATTGCATAACGTGTTTTCCGGAACGCGCGAGCCGTGCCCAACGAGATTTTGTATCGCGGTTCTGTTCAAGGCCGCGCAATTCGCGCCCCTGAAATACGAAATCTACTTGCCGGAGGCTCCGCTTCGGCGTCCGGTGCACGGGGTAAGATTCGTCACCGAGTTTCACCACGGTCGAGTTGTCAACAAGCGCCTGTTGCCACACGGATAACAGCGCTTCATCGAAAGTCACGCCAATGATTTTAATTCAAAGAAAGGCATCAGCCGAAGAATCAATCTGGAGAGGCTAAATCTCCGGGAGATTACTGGTACCTTTCGCTGCAATCGAAATTGCAGAATGCAGACGCAGAAAAATAGCCGGGGGCTTAGGCTGAGGGACCCTAGCCACCCGGCTCTTCTCACCCATCTCCGCAGGGTCTGGGTAAGAAACTTTTACGCGGCAGATTCGCCGCTGCGCATGAACTCGTAACGCTCGATGGCTGCTGCTACTCCCACTTCACCCGAATTCTCGGGACTGGTCCGCAACACGCGGCCGAGACACCGGACGCGTACGGGGCCTGCTTGAGTAAGCTCGTGCGGCAAGGTCATAACAATTTCAACCGGTGCACCGCTCCTCAACCCTTTGGGCAAGTGAAAATAAAGGCCACGGGAACTGACTTCCCGCGATTCTGTTGCAGCTTCACCAACGACGCTCTCGTCTGTCCAGCGAACGGTCAGCGGAAGTCGCATGAGGAAACGCCGCGTTGCACGCCGCTCTTTTAGAGCCACAGGACACTACCTCCCTAAGTACGCGCTTAGAGTAGGGTGGTGACGCTGCAGAACCAATAGAGCTAAAGCCTCAATTACGTACGCTCATTTTGGTACACGAGTACTATACGTAGCCTCAGCAAACCATTAGAAAACATGGGATTTGCGGGAAACACACGAAAGTCACTGTTCGACGTGGGTCTTGCGGAACGCACGAAGCGTATCAGCCAAAGTGAGTATGCCTTCGAGCTTCCCCAAGTTCGCGCGGCTGACCACCGGAAGTAGCGGCCAATCTCCGATTACTTGCAGCGCTTCCGCGAGGGTTTGATCGCGGAAAAGATACGGTAGGGGACCTTTGGACTTGACGTAAATCGCCGTGGTTTTGGGCGAAGCGTCGGGTGCGCGGCCCATCAGGTCCTCGCGGTCTAGCAGCCACCATTCTCCCGGACCGACCCGCAGCAACAGTGCTGCTTCTGGATGCGCTTCAGCGCGCCGCGCCAGGTCAGCGAGCTGTTCGCCCGGCTCGCATATCAGGAAGCCATCCGAACGCATGGCGTCCTCGACCGTGACGGACATCATTTCGCGGCGCTCTTCAATCGAAGGCAGATACTGCCCATCCTGGCGAGCCAACAGATCGAACAGAGGAGCCTTCTGGTAGGCGCGCGAAATCACGTAGGCCACCATCGTCGAAATAATCACCGGCAGGATCGCCGTGTAATTTCCGGAAAGTTCGATGACCATGAAGACGGATGTGATGGGCGTGCGTAGAAAGCCGGCGAAAAGTGTGCCGATTCCAACGAGCGCGAAGGTGCCGACCGTGCCCGTAAGGCTGGGGAAAAAATGATGCTCGATCGCCCCGACTGCTCCGCCCAACATCGCTCCGATAAAAAGTGTTGGCGCGAAGGTGCCTCCGGGCGTGCCGCTCAAGAAGGAAAAACCTGTGGCCAGCATTTTCAGGCCAGCCAGAAGGAGAAGAAGTTTCCACGCAAATTGGCCGTGCATGGCCTGATCCACGATGGGATAACCCGCGCCCATCACCTGCGGCAAGCGGATGCCGATGAGGCCAATCAATAGACCAGCCGCGGCTGGTTGGAAATACAGCGTCCAATTCGGTAGCGCTTGAAGCTTGGGGCGGGCATAAGCAATCCATTTAAGCAGCAGCAGCGATGCTCCGCCGCCTGCGACTCCCAGGACCACGTACGCAAGCATTTCCGCCGGACTCGCGATTCGAAATGGCGGCACACGAAAGAGTGACTCGGGCCCGAGGAACGCGCGCATGGTCACGACACTGGATACCGCTGCGAGGACAATTGCGCCCAGCGCGCCGGCGCTCCACGTCCCGATAACCTCCTCGATGACGAACAGAACCGCCGAAATCGGCGCATTGAACGCCGCAGCGAGACCGGCCGCCGCTCCCACTGGCGCGATGAGACGTAGTTTTTCCGTCGACAGCCTGAGGCTGCGGCCTATCAGAGAGGCGATGCCAGCGCCCATCTGAAGAGAAGGATCCTCGGGTCCCAAGGATTGCCCGCTGCCGATCGCGATCGCGCAAGTTACAAATTTTCCAATAACCGTCAGAAACGGCACGTAGCCATTGGAGATGTAGACGGCGACTTTGGTGTGGTTCACTCCGCTGCCGCGCACGCCGGGAAACACATGGATCGCCAGCACCGCGACCACAATGCCGGCGAGCGTCGGCGAAAGAACCACTCGCGGAAAGGATGGGTACAGCGTGGGGCCCAGCAGCGCGATCTGCGTCCAATCGATCGCCAGGCGGAAGCAGACCACCGCAAGCGCTGAGAAAATCCCGATCAGCACGGCAAGCAGAAGGAACAACCTGTCCTCCCGCATGATGAACATCGTGCTGGTCCACGCTTCCCAGCGGGTGCGGAAATTCCTTAGAGCGGATGCCGGGCTGGCCTCGGGGGCGGCTTCCTGAGGTGTTGCGGGAGGGGCAACGGCGGATACTGGCGTGGGCATTTCGCTCACCGGTTCACCACGGATCCGCTGTGTCCGAGCAGCCACAGTGCGCGATCGTCGCCCTGCGGCTCGCCGCAGGGGGTTGCTATGGCGCTTTCCACCGCGAATACAAAGTCCATCGCGGCATCCAAGCGTTCCGGGTAGCGCTCAAGGTTGGACTGGCTCCAGTCTGTTTGCATGTGCTGGAGTCGGGCCCAGAACACCTGGAGATTGGTGCGTGGCGAAGTCTCCTGCAGAGACTCTCCGTTCTGGCGCGCGCAATTCTGGAGACGAGCTTGCGCGGTAACCAGATCGTCCGCTGCGCGCTGCGCTTTCACCTTCGCGGGAAGTCCCGCCAAGAACGGATCCACAGCCAGGACGCGACGCGATGTATCGTATGACGCGGCGATGTCCGGAGCGTCGCGCCGTTCGCGAGACAACCGGTTGAAATATTCCATCGCTTCGGAATAGTGTCCGAGCTCGAACGCAGCTTTGGCGGCGCCCGCCAACGCTTCTTCATCGTATCGATCGGCAGCAAGCACGTCGCGGTAGACTTCCTGGGCGCGAGTCCACTGTCTGGTGCGGAGCAGCAACTCGCCGACGATTTTCAGGCGTTGCGAATCGCTTAGACGGGTATTTTCCGCCAGCGCGATCACTTCGGGAGTGGCTTGCTTCACTAAACCGTGATTGAGCAGGAATTCGCAAAGCTCGCGGCGGATTTGCCAGCGCGTCTCAATGGGATCAGCGTCCCACTCGCCGTAAATCGCGCCCTGGTAGTAGCGCATAGCATCGGGAACCAAATTATTGTGCGCCGCGATGCGCGCGAGTTCCAGATTCACTTCTCCTCTACCCGGCGATTCAGACAAGAGATTCAGCAGGTAAGCGCGCGCCTCATCATAATGACCGGAGGCGGCTAGCGCTTTGGCCAACGAAAATTGAAATCGAGTGTTGTATGGATTGTAGGCGAGAGCGTTGCGATAGTCGGTGAGCGCCGCGCTGATATTGCCCGCCTGCATGTCTCGTTCGCCCTGAGTAAACCATCGATCAGCGAGCGTGTGAACCTGCTTGTGATACATGCGCGAGAAAAACGCAGTCAGGGAGACCATTACGATGAGGGTGAGTACGCAAAGTAGAAAGACCAGTTCGCGCGAATAAATCCGCGGGGAGTCTTCCGGCAAGCTAGAGTTCGTAGTCGCGCTCATGCCGAGTTTCGCAAACTAAAGAATACTCTAGAAGGTTTCGGCGCGGAAAGAAGCGGATAAAAAAATTCAAGAACAATTTAAAAGCGTGGGCGGGATGGCGCTAGTGCTTCAACAAATCCATGGCCGTGAGTGCATAGATTGCCGCGGATTCGATCACCTTTCGCAAATCAACGTATTCGTTTGGTCCATGCGCTACGGACAGCAATCCAGGACCGTAGGCGTAAGCCGGTATTCCTCGAGTCGCGTAGAATCGGGTTTCCAGCAGCCCGGGACACATTTCGAAGGGAGGCGCTTGGCCCGTGACGGCTTGCACGCTGTGGGAAAGCGCTTTGGCCGCCGACTCGTCATCGCCGCTCGCGGCAGAGCGGCCCTCTTGCAGAACATCCCATTCCAGCGGAATTCCCTCCTGTTGGCACTGCTCCAAAACTCCCAGTAACTTTGCCTTCTCCTCGTCGAGGTTCTCCTCCGGATTGATTCGGCGGTCAACGGTGAACCAGCACTGCTCCGGCACTACATTGAAGTTGACGCCGCCGCCGCTTTGTCCGCCAAGCATCAGAATCGAGTGGCGTCTCTGCGCGCCAACTTGACATCGAGTTCTGTGCTGTTCGACTTTATGCTTGAATCGTTCTATCCGCTCGACGACACGGTGCATGCGTTCAAACGCGTTTTCCCCTTGATGTTGTAAGCCGACGTGCGCAGATTTTCCGCGTACATGAATGCGCAGCGAGATCGCGCCGCGACTTGCGCTCCACACGACACCGCTGGTCGGCTCCGCCAAGAGCATCGCAATGCCGTTCCGCCCAAGTAGGCCTTCGCGCACCAACCAAGCGGAGCCGCGACTTCCCCCCGTTTCTTCATCGGGAACCAACATGAGGCCGATCCTGCCAGTCAGTTGCGCGCCGCATTCCCTTATCGCGAGCATGGCATAGAGCATGGCGACGATTCCGCCTTTCATGTCGCAGGAGCCGCGCCCAAACAAGAAATGCTCTTTGCGATATGGCTTGAATTGTTCCGCAAATTGCGCCGGGACTACATCGTAATGTCCGTGGAAATAAACCGACCGATGTCCGGTTCCAAAGCTCGCAAGCAGACAAGCCGGACCATCTGCGGTTTCGTTTTTCGGTTCGTGCGGCTCGTATCGCTTACAGTCGAGATCCAACTGACGGATGCGTCTCTCGAGCAAATCCGCGCAAGTCCGATAATTCTTTCCCGGCGGATTTTCCGTGGGAATAGCGACAAGCTCCGCGAGGAATCCGGACATCTCCTCCTTACGCTCCTGCAGCCAGGATAGAATCGTGTCGGCTTGTGGCGAATCGTCGTGCAGACGTTTGCTCATCGGGCGTCATACTAAAAGCCTGTCGCGGCGAAGCAAGCACCATATTGGTACATGCGCCGAAAGGCAATTTTTCAACGAAAAGCGCGCGGGAGCGGATGGCGAGCCAGTGCCAGGATGACCTATGTCTGATCGATGAGGCGGTGATGGATGGCGTAGAGCGCGAGTTCGAGGCGGTCGGAAACTCCGAGCTTGTCGAAGATATTGTGCAGGTGATTCTTTACGGTCTGTTCGCTGATAAAAAGCTTTTCACCTATTTCACGATTTCGAAAACCCTGCGCGACGAGCTGCACGATTTCTTTTTCGCGATCGCTTAGCAGAGGCTTTTCGCGGCGCTGGCCTGATTCCGCGGATTTTTTGAACGCGTCAATCACTTCCGCGGTCATGCGGTTGTCCAGCCAGATTTCGCCGTCGGAAACCTTGCGAATGCTCTTCACCAGCAAGTCGCTCGCAGATTGCTTCAACACCACACCGCGCGCGCCTAGACGCATCGCGCGCACCACGTCACGGTCATCTTCGGCGGCGGTCAGGACGATCACGCGCGTGGGCAACGAATCGAAATTGACCTCTTCGAGCACGCCCAAGCCGTCCTTTTCCGGCATACGCAAATCCAGCAAAAGGATGTCTGGCTTCAGCTTCGAAAGCATCTTGACGCATTCGGTGCCGTTGGAAGCCTCGCCGACAATCTGAATTTCGTCGGCGGACTCCAGCAGCTTGCGGAGACCATCACGGAAAATGGCATGGTCGTCCGCGACCAGGATCCGAATCACCTGTTTAGCTTTCGTCATTTCAATTCAGTGGGATTTGTACCGTCAGACGCGCCCCGTGCCCCGGATTCGATTCCACCGTTAGCGTCCCGCCCACGCCCCGTGTTCTTTCCTTGATCGAAATTGGCCCGAGTCGAAGCCGATCCAATTCTTCGCTACTGTATCGCCCCGAGAAGCTGAATCCGCGTCCGTTGTCGTCAACGACGAGCGACACTTTCGCCTCATCTTGCCCTAGTTTTACCACGACGTGACTGGCCTTCGCATGTTTTTTTATGTTGTTGAGTGATTCACGATATATCTGGAACAGTTCCCTGCACAGACGATCGGGCAAACGCAAATTCCGGTCCTCGATGAACAAATCCACCGCCAAGCCGGAATCATTGCGGAAGCGCTCGGCGAAACCCAGCATCAGTTCGCGCATATCCGCGCTCTCAACCCGCAATGGCCGAAGGTCTGTAACCATCCTACGCAATTCCTCGCTTTCCTGCTGAACCGTTTTTTGCAAAGTTTCCAATTCTTGACCTGCCTGCTCGGGCGCCCAGGGAAACTTGTGGCGCAGGACGTCCAGCTGGATATTCAGGCTTAGCAGGGTCTGCAGGATGCCATCGTGCAGGTCCCGGGAGATGCGACTGCGTTCGGACTCGACGGCACGGGCACGCAAATGGCGCATCAGGAAGACGTTTTCAAGCGGCGGGCCCACGTGCCGGACGATCTGCTCGAGCCAGCGCAAATCGCCGCTGGTAAATCGCCGGTGCGATTCCTGTGGGTTGATGAGCAGGACCCGGCCCGCGGGGCGTCCACCGGCCTCAATCGTTACCGCCAGCATCGTTCGCACGCCGAACTCTTCGCGCGTGGAAGCGGGCGGGGGCTGGAGGTCGCGCAAGGGCTGTCCGCTGCGCCGGTCCCAACCAAAACCGTTCCCACTGGGATTACCGTTCCCGTCGCCGTTCCGGAATTCCCAGCAGAGCGAAGCTTCAAAGCCATCGGTCAGAAACGTGTCGGAACGGGAGAGCGGGAGCGTTTCCGGGCCGCCGGGCTCGTGTTGATTGGGATGAATCTTCCAGACGAAGAGGCGCTCGAGTTCCTCATCGCGGATCGCCAGACAAGCCTGTTCGCATTGGAATGCCAAGGCAATTTCACCGAGAGCTTGGCGAACCGACTCGGTCAATCCCCTATCAAATTGCAAAAGTCGCGTGATTTTTTCGAGGAACTGCCGGCGTTCCAGGTGTTCGCGCTCTCTGGCACCCAGAAAGCCCATGCCGAGACCGGAGATTACCGTGCCCAGCCCGATCGAGAGCCAGTGCCACAAGCCGTGCCAGCCGAACGAATCGGTGGCTGCCAGCCGCAGGATGATTCCGGCTGTGGCTGCGCTCACAAGTCCGAACATTGCGCGCGAAGTGCTCTGGGTGGCCAGCGCAAAAACCACGAACAGAAAGAGGAACCACCACGCCGAAATTGACGGAGTGAGAAAGAGGAACACGGCGAGCGCCACGAAGTCCGCTATCAAGGGAATACTGAAATTCATCTCGCTGGAGAGGCGTTCATAGAGCCAGATAGCCAGCGCGAGCAGAAGATAAACCGAAAGAAATATCACCGCAGCCGTGCGCGAGCCCTCCCCGGACATTTCCAGCAGATCCGCCAGTGCAAGAGCCACGAGAATGACTCGAGCCAGGGTGACCTGGCGGTCCAGATACAGTCGTTCGGCGCTATCGAGAGGCATTGTGGCGGGGGCGAGTGCCTATAAAAGTCTAGCAAGCCCGGGGTGCGGTGCAACCGCGTGTCCTCTTCTGGTTATCGGCGCGTTCGAACGGACGGGAGGTCAAAACCATCACAGATGAACACAGATAAAACCTAAGGATTGAAGCGGCAATTCGCAGCGAGACGGTAACAGTGACGGCGTCCGTCCCGTCGACGTCGGCGGATTAAGCGGACCCTTGAGGTGCGGTCCCACCTCTTTGCGTCTTTGCCTCTTTGCCTCGTCGTTATCTGCGGTGATTCTGACTTTCGAGAGATTATCCACAGGGGCGGAGTTATTCACAGGCGGGTACCATGGCGAAGGATTGACAGCAGGTGCATAATCGCTTGTATCGAATAGTAGCGGTGGGGGTTCTTCGGCTTGGCTCAGCGTTATACGCGAGGTGAAGTTGGGCGCATTTTGGGGCTGGAGCCGAGCCGTCTTCGTTATTGGGAACGATTGCGGTTGGTGCGGCCGGAAACGCGCTGGGGCGAGCGTTTCTACAGTTTCGGCGACCTCGTTGCCGTGCGATCCATCCAGAATCTGACGCAAAATCGCGTCCCTGCCCGCCGGGTGCGGCGGGCCATTGCGCTGATCGAAAAACAATTTGGGGACGAGCCTTTGCCAATTCAAGAATTGCGCGTGGTGAAGCTGGGCAGCGACGTACATGTGGTGCCTCCAGGATCGGAAACACCTTTCAATCCTTTTCTGCAGCAGTGGGCGTTCCCCTATGATGTGCCGCCGCAGCCCGCGAAGTTGCACGCGATGACCGGACCTACGCCGGAGGATTTTTTCCAATCCGCGCTGGATTGCGAAGCTCGTAGCGAGACGCTGCCTGAAGCGATCGAAAATTACCAGCGCGTCGTGGAACTCGCGCCGAGTTGGATCGAGGCGCACATAAATCTTGGCGTCGCTTATTATCAATTGGGCCAGCTCTCCGACGCGCGAGATGCTTTCCTCACCGCCGTCCAGATTGATCCCTTGAACGGCATCTCGCGCTATAACCTGGGCTGCACGCTCGAAGAGCTCGGTCAGCTCGACGAAGCAATCGATCACCTGCGCCGCGCGGCGCGGGCCATGCCCGCTCATCCCGACGTGCACTTCAATCTCGCGTTGGCTTATGAAAAGCGAGGAGAAAACCGCGCCGCCCACGAGCACTGGGTGCTCTATTTGCGTTATGCGCCGAGCGGTCCGTGGGCCGACCAGGCTCGCGCGCGCCTGCGGCAGCCCTCCGGCAGGCGCAAACGTACGGCGCCAATTCCCTTTCGCCGGCCGAGTTAACTCCTCCCCTTTTTGAAAGGATTCCAATGTCTTTGCGATTGGTTTCTTGCGCTGGAGTTATATTGTGGGTGCTCATGATGGCGCTACCTTCGAAGTCTCAGCAAACGAACGCATCGCCGGATGCGGCGCGCGCCGCTGCTGCGCAGAAATTTGCGGCGTTGAGTGACCAGTTCATGAAGGAGTCGCTAGCACTTTCTCCATCTAGCGCCTCGGCGGCTGGATATCACATTCACCACGATCTCAAGACCGGAAAAGCAATTGAGCTGGACGCGCTCTTGGACGATCTGAGCCTGGAATCTATCGCACAGCAGCGTGCCTTCTACGCAACGTGGCGCGAACGTTTTCGCAAGGAGACGCCTCTGGCGGAACTTGATCCCGAGGACGTCGCTGATTGGCAACTCGTTGACGATCAGATTGGGCTCAGCCTATTGGAATTCGACAAGATTCAGAGCTACCGGCACAACCCGACGGTTGTGGTCGAATTGATCGGGAACGCGCTGTTTCTGCCGCTCACGCAGACATACGCGCCGCACGATGTGCGTGTCGGCCACGTGCTCTCGCGCGTAAGGCAGATTCCACGCCTTTTGGATCAAGTGAAGCCGTACTTGACGGACGCCGATCCCGTTTGGGTGAGCACCGCAGTGGAGGAAAACGCCGGCAACATCGATCTGATCGAAAATGCGGTGGCGCAGGAAATACCGGCAGACTCGCCGCTGAAAGCGCAATACGATGAAGCTGCGCCTCCCGCGATTGCTGCGCTGAACGATTTTTCGCATTGGCTGCAAAACGATTTGGGTAAACGTCCATCGAAGCTGACCTGGCGCTTGGGCAAGGAACTTTACGATCAAAAATTCAAACTGGTGATGGAAACACCGGTGACGCCGCAAGAAGTACTGGCCGACGCGGAACAGGATATGAAATCAGTGCGCGCCGAAATGCTGCAGATCGCGCTCCCGCTCCACGCGCAAATGTACCAGGGGCACAACGATCACGCCGAGCTCAGCACCCACGATCGCGAGAACCTGATTATCGGTGAAGTGCTGCAGAAAATATCGGACGAGCATCCGCGACGCGATCAATTACAGCAGACCATCGAGGCCGATCTCGCGGGAATTACGCAATTCATTCGCGAGAAGAAGATCGTCTCGCTCAGTGGGCGCGACAACCTAAAAGTGATACCTACGCCGCCCTTCGAGCGCGGAATTTATTCCGTGGCCGGATTCCATAGCGCACCGCCGCTCGAGCCACAGGCCGAAGCGGAATACTGGGTCACTCCGATCGACCGCCAGATGCCCGAGGACAAGGCGGAATCGAAGTTGCGCGAATACAACAATTTCACTTTGCAATGGCTCAGCATTCACGAAGCGCTTCCCGGGCATTACGTCCAGTTCGAACATCTCAATGATATTCAACCGGAGCGGCGGCGCTTATTGCGTGCGCTCTATGCCAACGGAGCTTATGTCGAAGGCTGGGCCGAATACATCGCGCAGGTGATGATGGACGAAGGTTTTCTGAACAACGATCCGCGTTTCCGCATGGTGATGCGGAAGATTCGCCTGCGCGTGATTTCCAACGCTATTCTCGACATCAAGATGCATACGATGGATATGACCGACCGGCAGGCCTTGGATCTGATGACCAAGGACTCGTTTCAAACGCAGGCGGAAGCGGAAGGAAAATTGCGGCGGGTGAAGTTGAGTTCGACTCAGCTACCGACGTACTACGTCGGCATTCGCGAATGGTTCGCGCTGCGCGAGAAATATCAAGCGGCGGCGGGGAAGAATTTCAACCTGCTTAAATTTCACGATCTCGTACTGGATGAAGGTCCCTTGCCCGTGCCGGTAGTCGAGAAACTCGTGGTGCCAAGTCAAAGCCCTAAATATGCTGATTGGCCTCAGAACGAAAACGAGGCCTGCAGGTAGACCTGGCGGTTCGCTGCGCCCGATGAAAACGGTCCTCCCGCTAGTTGGTTGGATACGCCGAAAAACCTGGTGTTGAATGACGCCTCTCCGGTTGGAGTTTGTGGCGGATTCAGGACTGCGCTTGGATTCAGCAAGTTCACGTCGTTGAAAACGTTGCGTGCGTTGACGCTCAACGTGACGCCGTAGCGTTTTGAGGAGCCGCTGCCGCCAACAAACACTCCGCCACCAAACGGGTTCGTCCCGCCGCCACCGCCTCGTCCACCTCCACCGCCGCCTCCCCGCCCCCCTCCGCCCTGCTGACCGCCGCCTGGACCGCCCGCATTTGCGCCTTTCGTTTCGAGACCGAAGTTGAATGTCTTTGCGAGGCGAAGGTTGAGCGTGAAATGGCTCGGCCCGGTGTAGTCGTTGATCGGAATCGGTGTGGCGTTCACACCAGGCACCGCGTTGTAGGTGGCGAAGCCAGGAACTGTGACAATCGGGCCACCCGCAGGAGCCGAAGAAAAAGAGGGACGCTGATTCAATTGCGAGCTGCCGATCAAATCCTGGCTCAATGTGACATTGTAGGGCGACCCGGAACTGGCAATCATGAACGGGCTGAGGCGCAATCCCCACGGCAGCGCAATGGATCCCCCCAGAAAGAAGCGATTCCGGGCGTCGAACGAAGCTCGGCCGTAGTCCTGCATGATGTTGAATGGGTTCGAAGGGAAACCGTTCGCGCCGGAAGTGTCGCTTTTCGCGTAATTCAGCACGTAGTAGGCAAACAAGGTCAGCCTGGAGCCCGCCATGATGCGGCTCTGGACGAACAACTGATTTTGGCGAAAGATTGCCTTCGATTGATATTGATAAATATTTTCGTTCGCAATGGGACGAACCGCCGCTGCTGGATTCAAATAATAGGGATAAAAATCGTTCGGGTTCGTGGGCGCGTTGATGTTGTTGGTGAGAAACTGATCGTTTCCAACGGAGTTCAAATACGAAACACTCAAATTCGTGATCTTGTTGATTTGCCTTTCGAGGCTGACGGCGGTCTGCGCGATGTAGGGCGCGTGAAGACTTGAATTGGGCTTATACATCGTAAGCAAGGATGTCGGGGTTGGAGTAAGGAGCGGGGGCGTCGAGGGATTGGGATTGAAAAAGTCCGGGTTGGGAACCACGTACTCGGCCAGGTTCACGCCGCTCAAGCGGTCCTGCTGCAGGACGTAGGATGTCTGGAACCGGTCGTAGAAGATGCCGAACCCGGCACGCAAAACCGTCTTCGGCGCGGCTTTCCCTCCGCCGCCAATGCCCCAGGCAAATCCCAGGCGCGGGGCCCAATCGGCGTGATTGTTGATATTGTTTTGCGACTCAAAGCGCATCCCGTAGCTCAGGGAAATGTTGGGCCGGATGCGCCAGTCGTCTTCCACGTATAAACCCACATCAACCTGCGACACATGCACGAACGGATTAGCTGTCAGGGTTGTGTTCGCAGGATTCGCGGTTACTGTAAATTGGTTCGCGGAAGGCAGGCCTTGCAGGGTGCTGATGTAGGCGTCGATGGAGGGAAACTCGTAGGTTCCGTTGAAACCTCCAGTCGAACTATTGCCGTCGGTGTAGCCGCGCAGGCGCGCGCCAAATTTCAAGAAATGCTTCGTGAACTGGATGGAAGTGTAGTTCTGAAACTCGTACTGATTGGTGTTGTCGCGTACGAGGCCCTGCGGAGATCCGCCGCCATTGAATGCCAAGGGTACGATGACGCTCGGTGCTGTGCTCTGCGGCGTCTGCGTGCTTTCGTCGCGGAGATACTGAAAGCGCGTTTCGTTGACCACTTTGGTTCCATAGATCTGCGTGTCGCCTACCTGCACCGTCTGCTCGGTGCTCAACGAATTGTAGCCTTGCGATGGGAGCGTGAACCCACTGATTCCATCGTTGGTCTCATCGTTCCGGTAGTATTGATAGCGCACGGTCAGCGTGTTGTTTTTCGTGAGAGCGTAATCAAGACGCGGCCCTATGTTATAGCGCGTTCTGGGGTTGGGGACCGCGGCGCTGAAAGGAGTAATTGCAAATGTCGTTGGGTCAACCGTCTCGGCGTTTACGATACCTAAGTCTTGAATGTCGCGAATGTCCTCGGTGAAAAAGAATGACGCTTTCTTGCTGAGCGGGCCGCCAATGTTGCCGCTATATTGCGTTGAATAATATCCGGGATATGGCGTGCCGGCCGCTTCGTGCGAGTTGAAAAACTGATTCTTGGAGTTGAACGCCGAATCGTTGGCGTTCACCGAAAAGCTACCGTGCCATTTATCAGTGCCGGGCTTGGTGAAGACTTCGATGCGCCCGTAACCAACCTTGTCATACTGCGCCGAAAATGGATTCTGGTTGATGCGGATTTCGCGAATGGCGGATTTCGGCGGAAGCTGGCCGGCGGTAAATCCATCAATGTAAAATTGGCCGCCATTCGGTCCGGCAGAGGGTCCTGCCAGCGCGGTGAGATCCGTCTGCAATTCGTCGGGATCATCGGGCAAGGCATCAAGCGCTGCGCCATTGATCACGATGGCTCCGGCGTTGTTCGTTGGGCTTACGTCAACCGCGCCCGGTTGTTCCGTCACCGTCACTTGCTGCTTTTCCTCTTCAATGGTCAACGAGACATTGAGTTGTTGAACCTGGCCGGCGGTGACCTGCACAGCATCGTTCTTGTATAACGCGAACCCTTTAGCGATCACCTCCACGGTGTACTTTCCTGGCGCGAGTCCTTTCAAATCGAAAACGCCGTCGCGATTGGTTATAGCTGCCAGGGAGTTTCCGTCCGGAGTTGTGACGATGACCGACGCACCAACGACGGCCGCGGCGGATGGGTCGGTGACTTGGCCGTGAATCGCTCCGGTGCCAGTCTGCGCAAAGGAAATGTTGGCGAGGCCCAAAACTAGAAAAATGGCTGTGGTTGCACGTATGGCGATCGATAAGGCCCAGGTTCTCATCCAGTCTCCTGAGAGAGATGCAAAATCGGTTTGTTAGGTGCAAGCTACTGAGTGCCACCTGAGGCATCGCCTGCCGGCGCGCCCAGACTCCAAGGCGAGAGAGTCATCGCTTGACTCGCGTTACCAGCAGGCGCGGCTGCCAGAATCGCTTCGACGCCGCCCAGCAAAGTGATGGCGGTGACGCCGCCTGAATCGGTGCCCTGCGTGGAAACAACCATAACGGCGTCGCCCTTCTGAAAATCGCTGAGCGTTGCGGCAGGCAGGCGATTCACAATTTGCTGAAAGTCGCCGCGTCCGGCGCCCGCACCGCCAGGCCGTTGGCCGCCATTCGGAGGACCGCCACCTGCTGCTGCGGCGCCACCTCCTTGTGGCGATGCTCCGGATGAACCTTGCGAGCCCGCTTGCGCGCCTGCTCCGGCGCCTTTTAGCCGGAACGCAATCATCTGCGCCATTTGCGCGGGGATTTTTCGGAGCTGTGATTGATCCGTGACTTTGACGACTACCGTCTTTTTCGCGATCAAGTCCGACAAGGTGATCGTGCCGGCGCTGAAATCCACCGAAGTAATAATTCCGGCAATATTTCGAAAAGTTCCCCAAACAATTTCATCCACCTGAAATTCGCTGCCGTCGTCGCTCTTGGTGCCGCGCGCGCGAAGTTGATCGCCGGGCCTGATTTGATCGAGAGGCGCGGGCTTGGCGTCGTCGAACTTCACGGAGTCTGGAGCATAACGCCGCAGGATGGTGTTCTTCGTCGTATGGATCACGATGGTTTTTGCGCTGGGGCCATTGCCCGTTGAAATCGTGATCGTGCCGGTGGCAGGATCAGCAGCGCTCACCAGGCCGCCAATGCCGCGTTTTTGCCAATCGTCGCGATCCTTCGCTTTTTTCGCTTCCACATCCGTGGACTTCATCGCAATAATTCCGACAGCCACGGCCGATTTCGCATCGGGCGCTGGCCTGCTGCGCACGAGGATGCGGTCGCCTGGTTGCAAGTCCTCCAGATGAATCGCGACGGCTGATTTCAAGTCCTTCTGCCCAGGAGCGACTTGGACGATTTTCGTCGTGTCTTGTACCGTCACCGTCACTTCGGAACCCGCATCCGGTGTGAGAATGAGCGCGTTGCCGTTAATTGCTTTAACTGTGCCCACTTGCTGCGTCAGCGGGCTTTGGCTTTGTGCTGGCGCCTGTCGCGCTGGCAATTCCGTTGCCGCGAACCGCGGGGCTGGGTTATCGTGCGGAGCGTCTTGCGCGGAAATCGCAGGCAGGCCCAGCGCAAGCGCGACAATCGAAATTCCCACAAGGGCAAGCCTCATGAAACGCATAAAACTCTCTCCAAACCCCGTGCTTTCCGTATCGTTCGCCAACAGCACCACACCAGTATTGTACGTGCCCCGGGCGAAGAAACTTCAAGGGCACTTGCCTATTTCAGCTTAGACGTTGCCATGCCTCTAATGCGTTTCGTCGTATTTGCCGAGGGGTGCATGTCTGCCAGCAGGAGCAGTTCAAAGTGACCAGAGCGGATGCAGTTGCGAGCCGCAGCAGATGGTGTAAACTAGTCGAATCCAACAGTGGTGAGCGTAGCTCAGCTGGTAGAGCATCGGTCTGTGGCTCTGAATCCCGCGAATTGCCAAACCCCGCCAAATCACTAAACCCTTAATTCTAAAGTGTGATACCGTTCGCTTGCGTTCGTCTCCGTTTCACTCTTTTCGGCTGTTTTCAACTCATTCGGGGACAATTCGGGGACAATGCTGCACTATTTTGGTGCATGGGTTTTCTCGCACACGCTCGGGGAAAGCGCAGCAACTGGATTCCAGATCGTTACTTCGCTCAGCGCAGAGTGGCCCGAAATACTTGCGATGCGGCGAGGCTATCTCGAAGGTATAGTCGCCAAAGCCGCGGATGCCGAGCAAGCAGAATCGAAGGCTTCGCTTCTGAAAGTCCAATCGAAACAGAGCGAGCAGTCTGAAAGTTCTAAGGTTTTCGTTGTACACGGTCATGACGACTCCGCGAAAGAAAGTGTGGCGCGCTTTATCGAAAAAGTCGGATTGGAACCGATAATCTTGCACGAGCAGGCCAGCGGTGGCCGGACGGTAATCGAGAAATTTGAAATTTTCTCTAACGACGTTGCTTTTGCTGTCGTGCTTCTCACACCTGACGATATGGGCGCTAAAATAGGTGGAGAACCGCGATCAAGAGCCCGCCAGAACGTCACATGGATTTGGGATACTTCATGGGAAGATTAGGAAGAACTCGCGTATGCGCTCTCCACAAGGGAGACGTTGAGTTGCCATCGGATTATCAAGGTGTTCTCTACGTCCCGATGGATTCTGCCGGTGCCTGGAAAAACAGGCTGGCCCAGGAGCTTGTTCAGTCGAAGATCTCGATTGAGTTAAATGGCCTTCTAGGTGCGTGAACGTTTTGGATGGCATAAGGTGCGCGGAATAATCCGCAGCATGTATCAGTGCGAATCTAAGCTCAAGAGGATGAGTACCCTGCGGAGGTAGTTGGCTTCCTGACTGCCTGTTGCTGCTCCGCGTGATCGGGCGCATCTTGGCGACGCAACGCTAGGGGGTTGAAATTGCCGCGCTCAACGAGGCGGACAAGACGCAGTCTGAATCAGTACTCCGGAACGCTCACTGCTGAAAACGTTGCGGACGGAATGAACGCCAAGAAAGAACACGCTCGCGCATCGAGTGTGCCCGTTTCAAACAGTTGGGCTGAATGCCGAAACAAAAAAATGTTGCCACCCGGGAGGTGTAGAAGTTTTTCTCTTGGTGCCCGGACCCTTCAACCGAAATGGGGTCCTGCTTGCAGGGATAATTTTTTCTGCGATTCCGGGAAACGTGCCGCCTGGTTTCTCAGGCTGGGCGGTGTTTGACATTAGGATCTCCGTAAAAAGTGTAAATTGCGGCCACATATTGGGGAAATTAGGTTCAGGCCTCAAGCAAAAATCGTTTTACGCGTCCGAAAAGGCACCGCATTGGGAGGGGCTCGTCTTATGACTCAGGCGGAAGGTTTTGGTCGAGCTCTCGCGCAATTGTGCGTACGTCCGTTGCTTCGCCGAAGGTCCTAGCGTGTTTGGAAAAGTCGATCTCTACGCCCTCATGCTCGCAAAGTTTGTGCAACATCTGGACCACGACAGTTAGCTCCTGCTCTGCCAATAACCCTACTTGAAGATCTATATGCGCCCTCTTGTCCGCTTGTCGCATTAACCTGTTTTGACTGATAAGCACAAAGATGGTCAAGATTATGCTTTCGGCAGACAAGGTTAAAGCCAGAATCCCATACGGAAACCGGTCAAACGGATGTAGACCAGGAATCAAATTTGAGTTCACGAGGGACCATGCCCCCATTAGTACGGCATTCAGCAAGAGAAAGGCAGTGCTTCCAATAAGTTTGACCACGTTTTCGCTAAAGCGCTCTGCCGCACTTCTGCGATCGAGTGCATCACGCTCTAGCCTCGCGATAGCTTCGATATTCTCGCGGGTAGGATTTCGGATTGGCGGATTCGAGTCCGGTTGTGAAGTGATGTTGTCCATCGTTGAACCTGCCTTTTTTGGTTTTGCCAGTAATGTACGCAGAATTTCGCAGTCCCAGCGTGCACAGCAGCGTGTCCGGACTTAGCATCAGATATCCAGGGAACTGCTGTGCAAGGTGGCCGCATTGGCTCGCGGTTACCTCGCACAGAGTTCTCCAGAAATACTCGGTCGACATCGTTTTATTTCTGTTGCTGCGATTTCTGATGAGCAGTCTTGGACGCCTCATGCGCCTTGCCGGAATGTTCGTGCGCCATCGCTGAATGCTTTTTTCCCTCCTCGTGATTTCCCTTCCCGTGATGCTCTGCCGCAGTCCGATGAGCCTTAGCTGCCTTTTCGTGATGTGAAGCTGCCTCTTGATGTGCATTCTTAGGCATAACCATCTCCTTGTATTTCATCCGGTCGTCCAAATGATTAGGCTCTCACGAGCCTGCTCCCAGTAGAGCGCTGGGGAACCTAAACGGGTATCAGGAAAATACTGTAAAGGGCCGGCAACGCTGCCCGACGTGGCGAGGAACCACGGGTCGTGTCGTACACCGTTCGTGACGCCAGAATACAGCGCCGGCCGGAGAGGTAAGATCGCTCCATCCGCCATACTTGGACGAGCTAAGAAATCTTTGGAGGTTTAGAATGAAAGAGCTTTATATCGCCCACCTACTCTCCATGGCTCGACAAAACCGACTCAAGTGTGGGCGCCCGACCCGTGTCCAGGTGACCCGCGACCGGCTTTCGGGCAAGCAAGGAAGCGGGCTTCTGCATGTTAGGCTTCCAATGAGACAAAGCGTTTGGAGTTGAGTCGTGGGACAAACAAGTTCGGGCGGAAAATCGCGGGTTAGCCTTTTCAAAACCCTGACTGCTCTGCTCAGACAAGCCTGTGGTGCATGGCTTGCCGACAATGCGCCCCGGCTCGGCGCCGCGTTGGCATTTTATACGCTGTTTTCCCTGGCTCCGATTCTAGTCGTCGCAGTGTCGGTTGCGGGGTTTTTATTCGGGAAGGAAGCTGCGCAGGGAGAGATTGTTCAACAGTTTCGAGGATTGATGGGTACGCAGGGGGCCACAGCAATCGAAGTAATCATTCAAAGTACGAATCGTCCTGCACTAGGAGTATTTGCGACTACGGTTGGCCTGCTTGCTATTTTAGCTGGTGCATCGGGGGCCTTTAACGAGCTTCAGGACGCTCTCAATACAATTTGGAAGGTGGACAGCACAACAAAGAGTTTCTGGGCGGCGACTATCAGGCAGCGATTTTTCTCGCTCGGTCTCGTCTTGGCTACCGGATTTCTGCTACTGACTTCATTAATTGTCACCGCCTCTCTGACGGCTGCGGAAAGGTTCGTCAATAGTGTAATTCCTGCGTCAGTTATCCTTTTCGAATCCATAAACTTTATCCTCTCCTTTGGCGTGATCACAATCCTATTCGCACTTATTTTCAAATTTATTCCCGACACTACAATTCCGTGGCGCGATGTTCGGATGGGGGCGGCAGTTACGTCGCTTTTCTTTATGGTGGGGAAAGTAGCTATCGGTTTCTATTTGGGCCATTCAGCATTAACATCGGCTTATGGTGCAGCGGCGTCTCTGGTCATCTTTCTGATCTGGATTTACTACTCGGCACAGATCCTGCTTTTCGGGGCTGAACTCACGCATATATACGCGCTCAAGTACGGTTCACGGATGGAGGCAGTTGAGCCGTTTGGCCGGACCAAAAGCATGCCCTAAGACGGTGTCGTGCGAGATGCTTTCGAGGTGTGAGTGCGTTGAACTGGCGCCCGTCCCTCCTATGAATGTGGGAAGCGACCGAGAAGGAAGTCGCCGTCCCCCAGCACTGTATAGGCGGTCTAAAGAACTCTCGCTAGAAATCCGACCATGCGCCTTCTGAGATGATCTTTCTGCTGCTCAATTTTCCGCTGTACGGCACACTCGCAAAGCTGCATTACCTTTCAGTCCCGGGAAGGTTCCACATTCCTATCAGTGTCAGAATCGTGGCAAAAACCACGAGCAAACCAATCGCTCTCCGTTGAGTATTTGGATTCTCCATATTCTTCTCCTTGGAGCGGCGGAACCGAAAAACTATTGAGGCACCCTTTCTACTTACGTTCGTGCGTCCCGATGGCTTCGTTTTGTTAGTTGGTCATGCTCTCGATTACCAGGCCCTTCTCTTCCGAGTAAATCAGATAATTCCCAGGTACAACAACAGCCAAGCGATTGATCCGATTCCTCGCTTCCTCCAGCCCTTCAACTGCCGCTATCCAAAGTGAGGTTCCATCCCTAAGTCGTTTGAAAATGTCGAATTTAGAACGCATTTTGAGCCTCCGGCTTGAACAAGTTCAGGTTATTCCAGAACAGCCTCAAGGCTACGTTGTGCATCTTGATTGCCATGCGGGATGGGAATTGTCCTACTGGATTGGTATCAACGACTTGACGGCTGATGCCGATTGCTGCGTAGCTGCGTCACAAGGTTCTACTGAGCAATTTTTCCGGTAGACTCGACGTTTTGTCGTACTAACTTCGCACCCTCGGTTCTTTGTTATTTGGAGCGCCCCGTGGGCACTTTCGCGTTGGATCCATTCATCGCACCTAATTCCCGATCACTCACGTCAACGGACATCTGGCTTTTGTTGTGATCTTGCAGAACGACCGCTTCACGTTTACTTTGAAGGAAGGGCTGGTTAAATCTTGAAGTCCACTTTGTTGCTGGTCGAGAATCCGATGGGCATTCTCACAGACGACATGAAGCGCATCGTGCGAGAGCAGCGATTGGGCTACATCGCAACTGTATGCCCTGATGGAACACCAAATCTCTCGCCTAAAGGAACAACTACCGTTTGGGACGACGATCATCTGGTGTTCGCCGATATCCGGTCACCGCAATCGGTCCGCAACATCGAGCATAACCCCTCCGTCGAAATTAATGTTGTCGATCCGCTAGTTCGCAAAGGGTATCGTTTCAAGGGGCGAGGCTTTGTCCATCGCTCGGACGAGGTGTTTCAGCGCGGGTGCCAGATGTACCGGGAGATGGGACTGACCAGTGAAATTCGAGCGGTGGTCTTGATTCGTGTAGACCGCGCACTGCCCCTGATCTCTCCCGCCTACGATCGGGGCGAAACAGAGGAGCAGGTCAAGGCTCGATGGCGGAACTACTGGCGAAAGCTATGGGATGACTCCTGATCACTCGCGCAACTAGACATCTTCCCGGGCTAGCACTCCGCTTCGACGGTAGCGGCGTTATAGCGATACAGGGAAGTCTGTATTAACGGTCTGTGACACGGCGGCCCAGTTCAGTGCACAAGTTCGCTGTTAAGAGAATGTTAACCTCAAGCAAAACCGACGGGTCGTCATTTGCCTTCGCGAATTGGCGGAAACTTCAACTTCTCGGTTTTTATTGTTAACAGGTTGTCGGCCGCGTCTTGCATCGTCTGACGCTCGCGATGGTCCGCCGGTGAGTTTCCGAGCTGTTGAAATCGCAGGAATATCGCCGACTCAGCAAGCGCTACCAACTCTGCTAGTCGCGTCAAATCCTTTTCTCGCAATGCACTTTTGTACGCAGACTGCCACTCAGAATTTTGCGCTTCGGGCATACGCACCCCCAGCCAAAAGCCTCCCAGGGATCGGCAATCCCAACTATTAGCACACTTTGGTTTGGCTCGGAAGACTAAGGAATCGTATCTGGAGGTCTCGACGGCTTGATAGCTAGGCTGCTTTCAGCAGCATTCGCGTGTGCTTAACCAGATGCAGCATCTCTGCCTTTGACACGATTGCGTCGATTCCCGTGTCTTGGGCTTCTTTTAAAAGCATTTCCTTTGAGTGAATCGTGAAGAGGATGATAGGAACGGCGGGCATAATCGTCTTCAGAATGCGAGCGGCAGCGAGTCCATTCATTACGGGCATTGAGAAGTCCAAGATGATGAGATCAGGTCGGAACTTCTTGGCCTTCTCGATGGCATCCTGACCATTCACGGCGTGTTCGCAAAGTTCCAAACCATCCTCGAATTCAAAGAGCTTGCACAGCGCGTCGCGCATGACTGGGTTATCATCCGCTACGAGGATTATCTTATTCACGAACCGTCCCTGGTAAGGTCGGTTTGGTCGATTGCTGTGCTCTTCAATTGTTGACCGCACGCTGGCGGTACGAAATACAACAAAGCGTGTATTTTCTAGGTAGGGGAAGCTATGAGGTAGGTCTTAATCTTCGGCCACGGTCTTAGTTCGACCAATCGTTCTTGGACTGGTTCGCCCGTGGAGTTTCCTTCACGAAGCAAGCATCGCAGACGCGAGTTCCGTCCTTAAGCGTGAAATCGACTCTGCGGGTCGGGTCGATCTCGGCGCCGCACTTTCCACATCGGCCCGTGCTTCGCTCACCCCGATATTATACCTCTGGCGGAGAATCATTTGATGAAAGGCATTTGTATCAGCACTCCCGCATTCACTCCGATAAGTTGCGGTGCGCACCTCCATACCAATTCGAACAGACATTCTCCGTGCTTTCGCGCATTATCGTCGTCCATTAAGGGTGAACTCGCGCATGCCTCAGGCCGTGAATCTCAGAATGCTTTTCGGGGTGGCTTGGCTATTGATTGGCCTGGCGTGGGGGGTTACTCAGAAGGAACGAAAATGCTGGCCTATGACGTTCCGGTATGTTTCTGCTGGCGGGGACTCGCGCGCTGATTTTCTCGTTCTTCTGGAAATGAGCAGGACAGGCGTCATACAGCAACTACCGGATTCCAGCCACGCCATTTATCCTGGAGAATCATCTGCGCATGGAGGTCGAGGTTGCGGCTAATTGGAAAGGATTTCTCACGTCCGGGCACAGCAGACGAATGGGGCTGCGCCCAGTGCGGAGGTGATCGCATGAACGAAAGATGGGACGTCTCTAGTTGGGACGCGCGGATAGGCGACCGTTCAAAGCAATTTCAGGGCTGTTTCGAGTCGAAAATTGTAGCGGATCGTTATGTCGTGAATGATTATTGGGCACACCCGGACAGAAGGTACCAGGTTGAACAGTGCAAACATCCCGAACACGGGCACCACAAGGCGGCGAGCCCGTCTTCGTGAGCCAGCTCGTCGGGTGCCTGGAGGAGTGGAGGCCGACATCTGAGGTCAACGACCCAAGTTGAACCTTCACGGTGATCGTCTCTGACGAACCCGATCGAGTTGGGACAGACTCCCTTGATGAGAACCTTCGGCGTTCGTCCAACAGAATGTCGCGAGCAAACTGAGGAGAGACACATGGAAAATAAGAAGACAGTAGTGTTCGGCATCTATACGACAGTTCCTGCAGCCGATTCAGCCACCGATCAGTTGGTAAGATCCGGGTTTTCAGCTGCGGATGTTTCGGCCCTACTTCCCGAAAATCTCGGCACGAGGCCAATAGGAACCGAAAAAGCGACGAAGGCCCCCGAAGGTGCAGCGACGGGAGCGGGCTCCGGCGCGGTCGTCGGCGGTACGCTTGGTTTATTGGCCGGGATTGGCGCACTAGCTATACCGGGAGTCGGTCCGCTCATCGCCGCTGGGCCAATCATGGCTGCGTTGGCAGGAGTCGGCGTGGGTGGCGCCGTCGGTGGGTTCACTGGTGCGCTGATCGGTCTTGGCATCCCGGAATACGAAGCGAAGCGGTATGAAGGACGCCTCCAGAAGGGCGCGATTCTTCTTTCGGTTCACTGCGATACGTCCGACGAGATCAAGCGAGCCAAGGAAATTATGAAGAACGCTGGAGCGGAAGACATTTCCTCAACCGGAGAGTCGTCCTCCAATGTTGCGAAAGCCTGATCACGAGACGTATACGAATTTCATTTCAGTCATGCGATTTCGCATGAGAGGAGGCTCTGATGCTGTTGCTAATCATTATTTTAGCGCTCCTGTTCGCGGGAGGCGGCGGTTATTACGGCTATTCGCGATGGGGCGCGGGTGGGGGCCTGGGGATCGTTGGCACGGTCGTCGTAATTGTGTTGGTGTTGTACTTGCTTGGCATGGTGCATTGATTTCGTAGGAAGACTCTCGAAGGTGGAGGATTGCGATGAACTGGGACGAAATAGCGGGCAAATGGAAGCAGTCAGTGGGCAAAGCGAAGGAAAAGTGGGGAAAACTGACGGATGATGATCTGACCGCGATAAATGGCAAGAAAGATCAGCTTGTCGGAAAGATTCAGGAACGCTACGGAATCGCCAAGGAAGCTGCGGAGAAGCAGGTTGACGAATTTGCTCGTTCTTACGATTCAGATGATTCGTCCAGAGCAAAGGCTAAGTCCTCCTGAAATTACTCCGTAAGAAAAAGCAGAACGCCATGGCGAGATAAGGGAAAGGTGCAGGCAAAAGCGTGAAGAGCGCCATGCCCCGAGAAATACGCGGGACACTTCGCTCGGACGAGGACGGTCAAGGGGGAAAATAACCAGCCTGAAACAGACGACAACAATAGGCCTGTCTAGGGCGCGCAAGAAGGGGCTAAGGCCCGCAAAAAAGATCTTAACGCAGTCAGAGGGGTGTACGCATGTTTGGATATGGAATCGTCGGCACGATCTTGATCGTTTGCTTGATAGTTTGGCTGGTAAGAAGAGCTTGAAATCGAGTCAATATTCGTCTCACGTCGCTATGGAATCATACCGCGCTAGGGCAATTACAACGGTTGAATCCGTTGAAGGAGATGGCTATGCGTATGAACGGGATATTCGCCTGCGCGTTAAGCGCATCATTGTTGCTGGCAATCACGAGCCGGGCAGACGACAAAGAGAAGGACGAGGATCGTTTGAAGAACGCCGGCACGGTACTAACAGAGATTTTGAATGTTCCAGATGACATTCCTCAAGATCTCCTCGATAAAGCCGACTGTGTAGTCGTTTTCCCATCGGTCCTCAAGGCCGCGTTTGTGGTCGGTGCAAGTTACGGCCGCGGCGCGATGACTTGCCGCAAAGGAGGAAATTTCAACGGGCCATGGGGCGCGCCCTCCATGATGGCACTTGAAGGTGGGAGTGTCGGCTTTCAGATCGGTGCAGAAGCAACTGATTTCGTTCTTCTCGTGATGAACGACCGCGGTGCCAATGGAATATTGAGCAGTAAAGTGAAGCTCGGAGGAGATGCGTCTGTAGCAGCAGGACCAGTTGGTCGTAGCGCGTCGGCAGAAACCGACGTCTCGATACGTGCCGAAATCCTGAGCTATTCACGCGCGCGGGGCCTATTTGCGGGCGTTTCGCTCGAAGGTTCGACGATCCGACCTGATAACGACGCAAACGAGCGAATCTACGGGACGAAAATCTCGGCGAAGGACATTGTAATTGCTCACGAGACGCATGTACCTCCCGCAGCGAAAGGCCTAATCTCGACGCTTAACCGAAAGACCCCACGGCACAAATCGTCATAACTTCTGGAGAGAAGTGGGGCGGGAGCGTTCAAAAACCTTGTCCCTGTCTTTGCAACACCCCGCGATGGGCGGCGACTTATAGTTTGCCGGTTCAACCGGCGAGGTACACCAGGTGGCTAATGTGACGGGTGATAGTGCCGGGCAAGCTCGAAAAAAAATCCGCGGATCATCGCTGCACCCGCTCAACTGTAGTTACTGACATGTTCTGCTCGCAGTATTTCTCGCTTCGAGTTGGCGTAAGGCACGCGGAACTATCGCCCCAGCCCGCGCCAGGACCGATCCGCAAACAGGGCACGCCGTGAAATTTTCGCCACCTGCTGTATTCCGCTGGAATCCGTATTCCCGCATTGGTTGCAGCGAGTGCCCGCACCCGGAATTTTAACCGTGCACGTCGCGCCACAAACCGAACACCCTGGCACCGGATCCGGCGCCTGTCGCCGCGTGGGAATCGGTTGCTGTCACTTCGTCTCGCCGTCTTGCGTGTATCCCGTGAGAAGAAACGCCTTTTGGTATTCGATGGTTCCCCGAAGCCTGAGCGTCGAGAAAATATCGGCCAGGCGACCGGCAAGCGCGACGTTCGTCGCGTCAGAGATCGGCAGCTCGTCGGCCAGGAAGCCGGTGTCGGTCGTGAGCACAAGAGCGAGATTAGAGCTGTCGATATGCGAAAAGTCGAGTCCAAGCCAGCTCTGCCATTGTGCGTCGAGCACAATGGGAAACTTCGTCAAGACGCGAGTGCCGTCCGGAAGAACTGAATCAGGCGGCACGTCAGACCGCACGTCGGCGATCGCAAGAACAGCGAACTTACAATTCGAAGGGAAGAATGTTTCCATGGATGGAGTCTCTACGCCTATTTTCGCACGCAACCATTCGGCTAACAAGCTGCTTGCGTCTCAGCAACTTATGCCGGTCCGCGGACAGGGCATTTGCCGCACACTCGCCCGCTCGGACAGCGGGTCAGAGACTAGATAATTTGTGTTCGTTGAGTCGTACTGAGCGTCACCGATTGGTTTCTGTTTCTGCTACCGCAAATCGGCGGAAGACCTGCAAACGCTATCGGCTCATGCGTTTAAGTACTGGAATATGACGTACTTTCATCGGTGTAAGAAGACCCCTCACATGATGGCTCTGGCCACGTTTCTGGGCTGGGGATCCTACGGCCGGTTCCGTGTTTTTGCTGCTGATACTCCTGCTCTACTTCGCGCCGACGCTCGCGGCCAGAGGCAAGCCTCAGTACAATTCGGTATTGGCGATCAACTTTTTCCTCGGATGGACGCTGGTCGGGTGGGTAATTGCTCTCGCTTGGGCAGTCAAGCAAGACTCTGCGCCGCGGGTGATCGTGAACCAACCACCGCTTCCCAATCCAGTGCTCTGCGCGAACTGTGGGAAGTATTCTGAAGGCGGTTCGAGGTTTTGCGCGCAGTGCGGAGCGATCATGTAGGTCTCCATAACCAATTAACGTGAAACAAGAAGGAAGAATCCATGTTGAGCCCTCGGAAAAAGGTCAATCCACATTGTGTTGTACATGGTTGTAGAACAAAACGGCCGCACAGCGAAAGTCCAGCAACGCAGGAAATCATCCAGTGTTTTTCGGACCCTGCGAAACTGACGATGGGGGTCAAACTAAGTATTGGGGACCTGATAGAGTCCGTCATGTCGGTTCCGAAAAATCTGGCATTCCTCATTCCGGAAATTCTGGCACGCCCGGCGATAGCCGGAAAGGCTAGAACTCTCCCTGTGCCCGCGGTCGGAAACCGGATGGGCGGAGGGAGGAGGATGTTAGGAATGCTAAAGCGACACGAAGTCGAGATTCTGTTGAAGGCGGGGCACTCCAAGGCCGAAGTGGCTCGTCTGGCGGGAGTTTCCCTACGTTCAGTCAACCGCATTGCGGAAGAAGCCTCAGTCTTTCATGTCGATGACGCTGCGGAGCGAGCGAAGCGGCGGATCGGCAGACCCAGCATCGTTGAGGATTTCCGGAAGCCCGTTGTAAAGATTCTGGAAGAAACACCCGATCTGCCCTCTCTGGAGATCCTTCGCCGGGTTCGCGAAGCGGGCTACCGGGGAGGCAAGACCGCCTTGTACGCGCTGGTGGCCTCGCTCCGCTCCAAGCCAGCGAAGCCGCTGGTCCGCTTCGAAGGTCTTCCCGGAGAGTTCAGTCAGCACGATTTTGGGCAAGTGGAAGTGGAGTTCCGCAATGGCGCCCGCCAGCGGATTCATTTCTTCGCTTCCCGGTTGAAGTACTCGCGGTTGATACGCGTCGGTTTGGTGGCGGACGAGGCGGTGGAAAGTTTGGTGCGCACGTTGGCCGAGCATTTGGCCAGCTGGGGCGGACGTCCCTTGCTATGTGTGTTTGATCGACCGAAGACGATCGCTCTGAAGTGGCGCAAAAACGGCGAAGTGACGGAATGGAATCCGATCTTCGCTTACGCCACGCTGGAGATGGGCGTCGGGGTGGAGTTGTGCTGGCCCTATCGGGCCCAGCAAAAAGGCAGTGTCGAGAACCTGGTGGGGTTCGTAAAGTCTTCCTTCTTTAAAGTACGCCGATTTCACGATGAGGAAGATCTTCGCCAGCAACTGCAGGAATGGCATCGCGAGGTAAACGAGGAGCGTCCGTGTCGGGCAACTGGAATCATTCCTGCGTTGCGTCTGGCGGAAGAAGCACCGCGACTGCGTGCTTTGAAGGTGCAGCCGGAGCAGCTAGCTCTGCGTATCCCGGTCTATGTAGGCCCCACGGGAATGGTGCTGCACGACGGTCATGCGTATTCCATGCCGCCGGAGGCCATCAGCATGCCGGCCACGCTGTACTTGTATGCGCAACGAGTGCGCATCGTGGCGGGACGGTATGCAGCCGAACATCCCCGAAAGTTTTCTGCTCAGGAGAACTCCTCGTTGCCAGAACATCGCGCGGCGATGGTCGCGGCGGTATCGGGCAAACGCGGCAAGCGCTATCTGAAACGACAGCAGTTGTTGGAGCTGGGGGAGCCCGCGATTCGCTATCTCACCGAAATCGTGCATCGCCGACCACGGCAGTGGTTCGAGGATGTCGATCGGCTGCACCGGATTCTGCAGAGCCACGGGCCGGAAGTTCTGCGGCGTGCCATGGAAGAAGGCCTGCAGCAGCAGATCTTTGGTGCGTTTTACGTGGAGAGATCCCTGGAACCAGGGTTGAGCTTTCCGGAGGTGCTGCAATGAAAACGGAAAACCGCAAACTCGAGGAAACGGGTTCCCGTTACGAGGACTGGAGAGGAATGCACGTACAAAACGGGGGATGCTGTGGGTCGACCGAGTTGCGGATCGACGTTCTTAGGCCATCCTGACGCGAGATTTTTCTATGAAGAACGGGGAACAGACACAAACAAGAGCAAACGGGCAAAAAAAGAAAGAATCGACGCATTCGGAGGAACCCATGACGAGTAATCACAACCCAGGGCTGACCTCGAAAAAACCGAAGATCTCGGAAGGGCAGCTGGAGCCTCTATTTCGACGGTTGAACCTCGCACACACACGTCGTATCTACGAAGACATAGCGGACAGGGCCGAGAAGGAAGACTGGAGCTATCGCGATTTTCTTGCTCTTCTGCTGGCTGAAGAAGTGGCACATCGGAAGCAAACGCGCTTGCAACGGTTTACCCGCAAGGCCCACTTCCCCTTCTTCAAGACCATTGATGAGTTCGACTTCAGTTTGCAGACGACACTGCGTCAGTCCTTGCTCGGTTCTTATCTGGGGCCGGATTTTGTCACCGAAGGGCGCTCGCTGATTCTTTACGGCAAGACCGGCCGCGGCAAAACCCATCTGGCAGTAGCCATCGGATATCGCGCGATCCAGAATGGCTTCGAGACGCTCTTCACCACTGCAGCGGAACTCATTGAGGATCTCTCGAACGCCAGCAAGCAGGGACATCTCCAGGAGTCGCTGACAACTTACACGCACCCTCACGTGCTGGTGATCGACGAGGTTGGATATTTGACCTACGGGCCAGACGCCGCCAACGTGCTCTTCCATGTGGTGAACGATCGGCACCTCAGGAAGCGGCCGATGATCTTCACCACCAACAAGCCACTGAATCAGTGGGGCAAGGTATTACACGACGAAGATATGGCGGCAGCCATCCTCGACCGGGTCCTAGAACGAGGACGCTTCATTCATCTCGACGGACCCTCAGGGAGGACACGTCATCTCAACCTGGAAGAGATCTTGCCGGCGGGTACAGACCGTGCCAGAATTTCCGGAATTGACGTGCCAGAATTTCCGGAACCCACACGTCAATGACGACATAGCGAAAGACAGGTTCTTCGCGTACCACACCCGCACGCGCCAAGTCGAGGAATTGTACTGTCGTGTCCTGTACGTCCTGTTCATCGCAAACGAATCCGCCCTTCCCCACATCTTCTCTGGAGACCCGCCGAACGCTTTTCGGAGATGTGGAGGGCCGTCAACCGAGATATTTTTGACGGTAGGGGCGGTCTTGACACATTGAAGACTAACCCGAGCGGAGAAGAGTTCACCGCGATGGATATGCTGAACGAGAGCGCTCACGCTTCGTTTGCGGCGATTGCTATTTCCATCGCAATTGCGCGTAGTCCGGATGCGCAAGCGCAAATCACTAAGCATGTGGGTCACTGGAAAAAACTCTATCCTTACCTGAACTATATGGAAGGCATGTTCACAGCAGGAAAATCAAAATCCGATGTCTTGGTGGGAGTGAGGAACCTGCACAAACCCGCCTCAGCGTGGGAGCCTCGCTCAACGGAAACGAACTCTTAGAACCGACGTCAGCTTTTCGAACTGTTCCCGGACTCCCGGCTTCGCCCATATTTTCTGCTTCGTGTTCTCAGCGACACTCAGCGAGTAGCCGGCTGCGAGCGCTGCGTCGTTGTCGTTCAGCCCGACCAGTTTCTCGAGCAGAAACGTCGCTGGAGCCGAGTGATTTCGTCCGACCTGCGAAGTCGTTTTGCCATTCCGACGCCTCTGATTGTGTCACTGATCGCAACGACGGGTCGGCATCCGCCCTGGAATTCCTTGTTTAGCCTGTTTTCGCATCTGTCCTGATTCGTAGACGAATTCGCCCTCCTCGGCCGATTTTTTCATCGTGGCGGTCTTCCTCGGGAATCTCTCGCCGCAAGAGTCGCGTCCGAAGCGTCTCACGACTCAGCCTAAAAGCGTAACTCACTTTCCAGTATTGGTCGTGCGTTAGCATCGTCGCGCGTCACTCAGGCGGTGGGTTCCAAACAAGCGGCGGTTTCTGTGCTCCCGGGTCCCAGGTAGGATCCAAGCCTGAGCTGGGCGGGTGGCCGTCAGGTTGAGGCTTCGGAGCAAACGGAGGAAGGCGGTCCCGGGTAGACCATCTCGCTCAAAGAATCAGAACATGCTGGACCTCCTCGGGTTGAGTAAATCTGGGTTTCTTTGCGCTAGAAGATTCTCAAACTCACTCCAACCATGGCGTCGGATGTATTCGACCTCGGCCAAAGTGATGGGCACCAACCATGCTATGACTTTGCTGCTTCCGTCCGGTTCCTTGTAAACGGCAAATGACTCCGGATAGTAAACGGGCATGGTTACATATACGGCTTGGAGGGAACTCCCATTGAACAATGGGCCCCTGGGACCGATGACATCACCCCTCAAATATGCAACCCCCTTTTTCAGGGCTTCTGAACCTATCTGCTGCAAAAGAGACGGGATGCCGCCAACATCACAATCGGACCGCACGGTCATAAGCAGTTCTTGTCTGATTAACTTGTTGGATATCACTGACGCCAATCCTGCACGACTCAACCCCAACGTCACAAATGCCGTTACATCCTTGACTACGCCGCCCCCGCAAGCAGCCACCTGGAACGGCATCGATGTACCAGTGGAAGATTTGGTCCAGCCGTGCTGAATCTTTCCAAGATACTGCTCAACGTGCTCAGTAAAGTTTGTCATCTATCAATCCCGTCGGTTGCCGCCGCTTCTGTTGCAGGAGGGGCACTCAAGTTCGGTACCTTGTTGGTAGTTGTCAATGACCTCCTGCCTCGTAACATCTGGCGAAAACTCACGATTTGTCCATGCGGGCGAATGATTGACGTCCCAATCCCGAGGCACCCCGGACCCCGGTTCCGAAAACACCTCATCACCACAAGTCGGACAAAGCTTTCCACCGGTCGGACCATCGGCAGCATTATCCCAAGCATCCTGAATCGTTCCAACTCTAAACGAGCTCCTCGACGTGACTTGGCCCGTTGCGTTGGTCCCGTAAAGCGGTTCACTCTCCGCGGCTTCCGCAACGGCGCCACCCTCCTCAGCAATCCCAATTCCGCCGCCCGCTGCTCCAAGCAACCCGATTCCGGCGCCCACCGCGCAGCCTAAGGCAGCACTCCCAAGGTATCCACCCACGGTGGTCTTACGCCCGGCGGTTGACTGCACTGCATCGTAGACCACTGCGCCCGTGAGGGCGCCCACGGCACATAGCACCACAGGCACAAATTTTCCGCTTGGGTCGTTGAGGTTGGTGGGACTATTGCGTGCGTAGGAGTAGAAATTTGAGTCCCCTGCAGCGAACCTAAGCGGGTCTTCGGAAATGAACCGATTGTAAGCAGGAGAGTAGTAGCGGGCTCGATAGTAATAAAGTCCCGTCCCGTCATTTTCTCTTCCGGTGTACTGGAAGGAATTGGTATTGGGCGAACCACTGAGGACGGTATTCCCAAATGGTGCATATGCATATTGGGTTTGGCTCTTCCCGTCCGAATCCGTCAAAGCGATCGTGCTCCCCAGCGCATCCGTCAGAAAGCTGCGGGATCCGGCAGCATCGGCACGACTGAAGATTTCGTCCGTGCTGAGCCCCGTCAGCAAGTCCGCCTTGGCGCCGGCAATCTCCTGGACCACGTTGCGGTGGTCGTACAGGAACTGGGTCGTCTGCCCGCTAATTGTCTTGCCTTGACGTCGACCGAACGCATCGTAATGGAAAGTGGCAAAGGGCGTACTGCCGGCGCTGATCTGGATTAACTGGCGCCTGGTATTCCAACCGTAGTTGTTGGCGCCGTCAGCGATCAGGTTCCCATCAGCATCGTAGGTCAGCTTGACCGTGTCTAACTTGGTGAGTTCGTTGGCTGCATCGTAGGTCGAGGAACCTATAACTTCCGGCAGGTTGGTTCGGGCGGTAGTTCCGCCCACACTCGTCCGTCTTCCAGCTTCGTCATAGGCGTACGTTAAGTTGCCGAGGATCGTGGCTCCCCGGGTGTAGATTAACCCTGTAAGCCGCGATGCTCGATCATAGACGTAACTCACTACCACGCCGTTGGGCAACGTCAGGGCGGTCCGACGATTTGCTGCGTCGTAGGCGAAACTTACCGTCGCGCTACCCTGGCTGATCTTGGTGAGCCGGTTCGCCTCGTCATATGTATAGTTGATCGTCGCCTGTCCGGTGACACTCATACTAGTTCGCCGCCCCAGTGCGTCATGCGTGTACGTGACCGTGCCTTGGGGTGTGGTCTCCGAGGTCAAGCGGTTCAGACCGTCGTAGGTCCGAGTAATCGCGCCCGAGAGCGAGTCGAGTGCCCTTGTCAATCGATTGCCTCGGTCATACGTATTGGAAACCGTACTCTCGCTTCCAAAGGCTACCGAGGCTACCCGGTTAAGGCCGTCATAGCTGAGTGCGGTCGCTTTCCCACTCCGGCCGATGAACGTCGTCAGGTTCCCAACCAAGTCGTAGTGATCGCTCTCCGCTCTCAATAACGGGTCCGTCCGACCCGTAAGGCGGTCCGCGTTGTCGTAGGTATACCGAGTAACGTTGCTACGAGCATCCGTAACGCTGAGCAGATTGCCGTTTGGGTCGAAATTGAACTTCGTCACGCCTTGCAAGGGGTCAACCACCTGAGTCAATTCGCTTAGCGAGTCGTAAGAGTATCGGGTGGTATTGCCCAAAGGGTCTGTCAGGGCGATCATTCGCCCGGCGGCATCGATCACGAGTGTCTGCACGTGACCCAATGCATCGGTGATGCTAACCAAATCGCCCGCAGCATAGCTAAACTGTGTGATGTTACCGAGGGGGTCAGTCAACGAAGTCGGTTGGCCCTCGCCGTTGTAGGAAAGAGTCCATGGATGTGCCAGAGGATCAGTAACAACAGTCAGGTTTCCTCTACTGTCATAGGTAAATGTCGTTACGTGTTTCAAAGGGTCAGTTGCACTGGTGACCTGGTTAAATTGCGGTTCAAAGGTAAATGAAGTGGTCACGGCATTCGGCGTTCCCGCGAGCCGAGTGACGCTAGTCACATTTGCCATAGCGTCGTAGGTGTATGCAGTCTTTCGCCCCAGAGGATCAATTGAGTTGAGGAGCAGATTAGTTTTTGCTTGCCGCTCGAATGCAATCGTTTGCTGTTCTGGCTTGCTCGACGCGCGAGTATCGGTTAGAACGTAGCCGCCCGCACTAAAGTTCACCTTTCGGAGGATGCCTCGTGGGTCTGTAACATCGGTTTCAGTGATGTTGCCCCCGGCATCTACGTGGTAGCTAAACCGGTAGGTCGCATTGTCTGCTAGTTTCTGCTCTATGACTCGCGCCTTCGAGTCATATTGGTTAGTCAGATAGACGATTCCCCGCGCGTCTGTGATCGACAGCATGTCGCTGGAAGCGTCATACGTGTAGGTGGTCTGGCCTCCATTCGGATCCTTCACTGTCGCCAGCCGACCCTGGTTGTCGTAGGTGTAAAGGACAACTCGTCCTGTGTTGTCTTTGGCCTGAGTAATTCGGTTGGATGCGTCGTAGGTGAGGTGTATCCACCGGCCATTGGGTGAAGTGATCTGTCGGAGGGTTCCACGTGCGGTTACGTTGTCGTCACGAGTTAGCTCGAGGACGTTGCCATACCTGTCGCGGATAAAAGCGAGACCCGCCTGCTCAGGAACCGTAGCGAACTCACTATCAGGGAACGCCAACACGGTCCCATTCTTTAGCTTGAGTTCCCATCCCCCGACGAAAGCGAAGGAAGGAAGCAAGTTTGGGTTCCAGCTTATGGTTGATCCATAAAAGATCGTCGGGCTAGAAGTGTCCTGATAAACGGCATCCGTAAAACCTGTTCCTGGAGAGATCCGCTGGTAGTGAATTCGGCCGCCGTCTGGTAACACCAGGTCCGTAAAAGTCCACGGCAACGTATCGCCGATCAGGAAGATATCGTAGGGATGAGTCATCCCGATCCCAAAGGCCCGCGATACTGAGTCGTCCGGACGATAAGTGCGTGTTAGATTGATCGGGATGACGTCCGGTAAAAAGAGGTCGGTCTTGTTGAGTACGAACAGCCCAGTGCCCAGATCGATCGGGTCGCCATCGTTGGAATCGGCGTTTCCTGGAGCCGGCCCTTGATTCGGAGCAAGACCCGGCGGAGCAACCATCGCCCCTGTGAACTCGTAGATGACGACATCCGGATCGGGAACAACCTGCTTGCCGTTGGATTGGACCGTGCCTTTCCCGTAGATGTACCACCCCTTCTGATCCGGATCATAGTTCCAAAAGTCAAAGCGCGTGCCGGAACGGGCATTCTTGGCGTTTGGGTAGACAAGCCAGGCACCTTGCGGCCCGGCGGGATTCTGGACGTCGACATAACCCGAGCCAGGCTGAATGGTGAAGTAGACGGGAACGATCACGCCTCTGGCTAGCGGGAAGGGTGGGCGATCAAGCGGTATGGGCGTAATGCTAATTCGGGTCGCCACCTTCCCTTCGTGGTCGCGGATGATTGTGTGAGGCGGTAGGTGCAACTCCAAGCCTGGTATCAACGGAGTGGTGATGACCACTTCGAGGGGAGTCGGGGAGGGGATATCGACCGCATGGGCCATATCCAGTTTGGGCATCCAGATGGTATATGGCAGGATGCTGGTATTGCCGGCCGTCAGCTCGACGCCGACCTCAAAGACGCCGTACGTTACCCCGTCACCCTTAGCCGTTCTGCCGTCGATCAACATGACTTGGCGCCCGGCGGAAAGAGACGAGAGCACGAATCGTCCGGTTGCGTCGGTCGATGCCGACAGGCCTCCAATTGAAAGCGCTACACCTTCGAGAGGAAGTCCGTTGAGCCGGAGGACTTGCCCGGCAACAGCCGTAACCCCCAAGGGAGCCTCACGCGGCGGGAGATCACGCCACTGAGAGTTCAACGCCTGACTTCCAGTGTCGTCCGGGATGGGGCCTGTTGCGATTGATTGTCCGCTATTGCCGAAAGGCGGTCCTATCGTCGTAAACGAAAAACTCGTATCGCTAAGCGGGCTGGTCGCGTCGGAGAGGCCCGACAACGAAAGCGTGTACGTTGTTCCCGAAAGCAGCGCCGAACCCGGAGTAACAAAGGCCAGCATTCCACCTTCTGCAGGCACAATGTTCGCTTGCACGAGACCCTGTGGACCCGAGAGCGTTACGGTCTGGTTGTTGACCGTCACAACGCTCAGTGGCTTCGAAAAGCGAAGCGCGATGAAAGCATTCACAGGAACATACGTAGATTTATCTGGCGGCAGTGACGCTTCGAATCTTGGGGGGAAGCCGCCACCTGACGGACTGAGCGCAGCGGTCTCCAGCGTGGTGCGTTGCAAGAGAGGATCGAAGACTTCTCCAAAACTCAGTACTGTATCGGTCTTATCGACTCCGCCCCACAAAAGAACGGCGCCGGTCGCCAGGAGTGTTGAAGTTTGTTTACTCCTGGGGACGATCAGGCCTGGAAGCACGCTCGTTGCGGAGTTCGTCCGGAAATCCCATAGCTCGATTGTCCCGAGTGTGGTGCCGTCCTCCGACACGCCTCCCGCAAAAAGGACGCGACCATCCGTTAGCAGCGTGGTTGTATGGTACGCCCGCGGTGCGATCCCCATCGGCGGCAGAGGTGCAAACGTGTCTTTGCTAGGGTCGAAGAGCTCAGGGATCCGTTCCACTTGCCCGTCAGAACCGACACCACCGAAAACCAGGATCCTGCCATCCGGTAACGTAGTGGCGGTGTGCCATGCGCGGGGATGATCAAGTTCGCAGGGCAGCGCCGTGATTACACCTGAATGAGTGTCTAGAATCCCGGCGGTGGACAACGGGCCCTTTGTTCCTTCGCCGCCAATGAGGAGCAGTCGTCCGTCCGGAAGCAACGTTGCAGACTGACCCGGGAGCTGCTTAGGAGTCTGCCCTGCGTGGCACGGTAGGGCGCAGTCTAAAGCGAAAATCAGACTGAGGATCAACATGAACTGAAAACGTCTTCTCATGCCCATCTCTCCGCAGTAGCTTTATGGACTTGTCATGTTCACCGTCATACTCCCCGTATTCACATCGAAGGGGTTGATAGAAAGAGTGTACGTGCCCTTTGCAGGCAAAGTCTGGATTGGCAGGTCGAAAGTGCCGAGGCACTGAAATTCAGAAAACAGCGACGTACCGTTCGGGTTGACTATTCCTATGGTCACGCATTTAATCGTACTGTCCTTGGCATGAACGGTGACCTGCTGGTTAGCCGTCCCGACGAACGTCAGTTCAGCATTCTGACCTGGAGTTGTAATATTCACCTTGATCGCAGGCCCGCCAATCACGATCGTCCCCTTCACATCCACCACTTTGTAAAGGGTTAGGGTTATGCTCCCCGTGCTGGCATCCGTCGGCATAAGCAGGATTTTATAGGTGCCTCCTATCGGTAACGTTTGGGTGTCGATGAAGCCGCCCGTGGAGACGCATTGTGTCGGCGCCAAGGCCGTTCCGTCCGGTTTAATGATAGACACGTTCACACTGCACAAGTGGTACGTTCCGTTCGTGAGATTGAGGCTTACTCGCTCTCCCAATGTGCCGCTGAAGGTAAGCTCTGCGTTCTGACCCGGACTCGTTAGGTGGACAGTTACCGCAGGCCCCCCGGGAGTGATCGTGCCGGTGACATCAGGAGGCACCTTATATAGCGTTAGGACGATGCTGCCCGTGCTGGCATCCGCTGGAGCAAGTAGAATCGTATAAGTGCCGCTCATCGGTAAGGTTTGGGCGCCGATGAAACCGCCCGTGCCGACGCATTGCGCTGGCACGAGGACCGTCCCGTCCGGCCTAATGATCGACACGTTTAGGCTCCTGCATGTGGGAAACGTTCCGTTCGTCAGATTGAGGCTTACTCGGTCCCCCGACTTGCCGCTAAAGGTCAATCTTGCGTTTTGACCTGAAGCTGTGATTTTGACAGTGACCGGCGGACCCCCTGGTGTGATGCTGCTCGTGAAATCAGGAGGGATGTCAGCCAGCGTCAAGCTCACGGCGCCGGCGCCTACGGAGGTTTGCGCCAGAATCGTATAGGTCCCATCGTCGGTAAGGGTGGAAGTATCCAGAAAGCCCGTTGAGCAGATAATATTCGAGGACACGTTGACCCCGTTAGGGCTGAGTATGGAAAGCGTAAGTCCGCAGGAGCCAAATGTGCTGTCGCTTGCTACCAAACTCACTCGATGATCTGATTTTCCGTCAAACAGCATCAGTCCTATCTTTCGAGATGTACCGATCGTCAGGGTTCGAGTTTCTCCTAAGGACATGCGGCCAGTGAACCCCACATCAGTCGGTTTGTAGGGGGAGGGAGGCACGAAGAAGTCGGCAATGCTCGTAGCCTTGCCGTATGGCGTCCCGACAGAGATCCGGCCTGACGTCGCTCCAACGGGAACGCTTGCCTTTATACTGAAAGGGTTTGCAGCAGCTACCTGGGAAAGTGTGACATTGAACCGGACCGCATTACCGGTGGTCGTTGTCTGGAAGTTGGTCCCATCAATGGTCGCGGCACTACCGGGGCTGGCGATTGTGGGTGTGAAGTTGTTGATTGTGGGAGTCTTGGAAGAAGTTACTGTGAAAGGCTGAGTGCTTGAAGCTGAGCCCGCAGGAGTGGTGACAGTGATCGGCCCGGTAGTCGCGCTGACGGGTACGCTGGTGACGATCTCCGTCGACGACGACGATAGCACTGTCGCCTTCACGCCGCCAAACTTGACATTGTTCAGCGTCGCTGTAGCACTGAATCCAGTACCGTGAATTTTCACCGCTGTCGAGAACGGTCCAGTATTCGGTGTGAAAACTATGATGGAAACCTGCGTGCTGCTGTAACGGAATACGGAGACGATATTTCCATTCGCATCGTACACATATCTGGCGGCCCCCGAAGACGGGTCCACAACCCCCACGAGTCTCCCCAATTCATCATAGATGTACACCGTACCGTTTTGCGCTCGCGAGGTTTCCGGGCAAGCTACGATCAGAAACAAAACTAGACCGAAGAGGAGAGTCTTATCTCGGGTTGCGTGGGCCGAGAGTCTCGGCCATATCGCATACATACTGTGGCTCCCCTACACAGAGTAGGTTCGTGACGGTCATAAGCGTCAGGGGCGAGCCGATCAGCTTTGGAGAGTTGAGCTAGGTCGCGTTCAGGGTGACTCAATCGAGCGACCGGGGAAGAAGCTCTCTCGAGGTTGATGAGATCAGAATATGTTCAGGTTGCACCCGTAAGTCAAGTGGTTTAGTTTTGAAGAACGACTTCTGTTCGGCCCGAGCCGAGGAAAAGAAACTCGGCACTGCCGGCAAGGTCGAAAAAAATCTGTGATCATCGCTGAACTCGCTCCACCGTAGTAACCGACATGTTCTGCTCGCAGTATTTCTCTCGTCATGTTGGCGTAAGGCACACAAAACTATCGCCCCAGCCCGCGCCATGAGCGATCCGCAAACGGGTCGCGCCGCGAAATTTTGGCCGCCTGCTGTATTCCGCTGGAGTCCATATGTCCACATTGGTTGCAGCGAACGCCCGCACCCGGAATTTTTACCGTGCACAGCGCGCCACAAACCAAACACGCTGGCACCGGATCCGGCGTTCGTTGCCGCACGACAATTGGCGGCTGCGGATCGGGGATTATGATTTCTCCGCTCACGAGGCGCTTAAAATATTCAAGGACTCCCAGCGCACCCACGCCCGCCCCAAGACGCAACGCCTGAACAATTGCGCCGGCCGCGGCGTTCGCTACGTCATCGTGCCCGCCGGGAGGATGGTCAACGGAGTCCTTGCCGCTGCGCGCCGTCCTCCGTTCGAGAGAAACGAGTTGTGTGACGAGCCGTTTGTGATCGAGTAGTTCCACTTGGCCGCTCATCAACCCCGGCAGCAGCTCGAGATAGAGCTCGCTCCGCGTCTTGTCCGCAATTCGATACGAGATACCTCTCTTTTGGAATTGTTCGCGCGGCCATTCACCGCCGTACTTGTCTCCTGTGACCTCGCTCAGATGGTAGCGCTTCAGCACGTCTGCGAATTCGCCGCACACGCTCTCCGGCGAAAAAGGCGCTAGCGTTTCCCTGAGACAATCCAGCACTGCCATACCCTCTTCGTCGTGCGCGATCGCGAGCGTCATTGAGTCATTGCGGCCGCCAGAAGGGTCACAGAACGCCGTATAGCTCTTGCCCGAGGGAGGCAGTTCAAACCGCTGCCGAATCATCCGCGCCTCAACGATCTCGATGTCCAAGAACGATTCGATGTCCGAACGAAACTGCGCACCGTACTCGGCCGATGCCGCCGCACGATCGCGTATGTAAGCCGCTTCGATCACCAGCCGATTCACAGTTGGATTCATCGACCGCGTGTCCGCTTGCCAGACGAGGATCGGCGACTCTTTGCCGAAATTCTCCCTGTACGCTTCCCACAAAATACCGGAACGCGAGTAAGGGCTTGAGATCGCCAGCATCAGAGCGTCTGGAATCGTGCTCATCGCCGGCGCGATCGCCGCAATCAATTCAGAGGCAGGATTCGCACTGTCGTCCGAACGGAGGAAGGCAACTTCGTCGAGGACACAACCAATTGCCGTGTAGCCGCGGACGCTGCGAAAACTGGCTGTGTGCACTTCGATCCGGATGCGGTTGGTCAGCTCGATTGATTCCTTCAGCCGCGTTTTGACCATGCTCCGTAGCGTCGGGCTCGCATCGAAGTACCCAGCGATATAGTTCAGAATGATCTGACACTGCTTTCTGTCGGGCGCGATGATCGGAAGCACACCAATCTCGCCCGGGGCCAGCACTTCGCTGTAGTCGCGAAAGCAGGCGACGAACGTCGCTATTAAGGCCGCAACGCGCGACTTGCCGGATCTTCGACCCACGACAAGATACGCCTCGCGGAATTGCTCTGACGGCTCGTCGCTTCGTGCGGTGTGCTTCCGGAAAATCTCGCGTGCCTCATCATCGAACGGCAGCCCAAACAGCGCGATCAAGAACGCACGCCAAGCTCGCCAGCTATCGCCGCGCAGCAAGCCACGCTTGAACGTCTTCCCGAAGAGCTCTGGGTCGGTCATCGCTTCGAGAATGTTCACGACTTCACCTTCGACTTTTCCTCGACATACTTCGCAAGGCTTTGAACGGGGGTATCTGCGCGGTCCAGTCCAAGCTGAGAGAGCAAGCGCGCGAGTTGGTCGCTAAGGGTCATTCGGTCGCGAAGTATCGGCAAAACCGTTCTGTGGCGTTTATTCACCAGCGATGATTGCTCCAACAAGAACGCGTCGATGTGACTAAGGAAGAGTCTCGTCCGCACCGCCATCTCCACGAGCGCAAGTCGCTGGGTCGAAATATTTGCCTCGCCGCCAAGATCTTTCAGCAATTCCTGTTTCCACTGCATCAGTTCGCGTGCCGCCGCCGTCCGCATATCAATCGCGGCCAGTCCGCGCACCTTAACGCGGCTCATAAGGGACTTCAGGCCGTGCCGGCTGCGCTTTGGCGCGCCCTTTCCGCGCTGAGCCGCAACGGGGACATTTTGGGGACAGTCGTCAGCGACGGCTTGCAAGTTATTGCTCATGAGTGGCTTGTAACCTTCGTCTGGAGGGCTTCGGATGAATTAGCCGATGCTCTACGAGACAAGAGTCGATCCAGTCCTTCGCGAAGCGCGAGCGCTGCGAGGACCTGTGAGCGCAACGCTACGATTTTCTCTGGAGGCGCCTGAGCCAAGCCCGCGCGGTAAAGTTGGTCCCGCAGTTCGGCCAGCTTCACCAACGGCTGCCTCGCGTTTAGCCGTGAGTTTTCTGGTCGCGGTGCTCACTGAATTGCCTCAAGATTTCTCCGCTGATTTGGGAAAAGTGCGTGATAGTGCGTCGGTGCGTACGCAGAGGGTTTGGTGTCGGAGCGCTCATGGACATCAGGATTTAAGCCTTGTGTTTGCACTAAGGCGTCTTTTGATTTGTAGTCTTTCTTACGCATGATTACGCACAATTTGTGAATACTGTGTGGACGCCAGTAGTGTCCCAACGTTTTGCGTCTTGCCTTCCGTAAATTATTGATGAGAAACGCATAAGCGGCAATTCTCTTGGTCTCGATTTGAACTCGGAACACGGGTTCTGCGACTCTGCGAAGCATAACTTCGTGGGGGCCATCGATGAACCGAGGCAAGCTGGTGTTTGCGCAGCTGATGCAACATCTTCCGTTGACCACCTTCCGTCGTTGCGTCACCCGCTATCGAGGCACATTCAAAGTGAAGTCCTTCTCGTGCCTGGATCAATTCCTGTGCATGGCGTTCGCTCAGTTGACCTTTCGGGAGAGCCTTCGAGACATCGAAGTATGTCTGCGCGCGCAAAGTTCCAAGCTCTATCATCTCGGGATTCGTTCGGCGGTGGCTCGTAATACGCTGGCCAATGCCAACGCCGTGCGCGACTGGCGCATCTATGCCGATTTTGCCCAGAGCCTGATCGGCATCGCCCGGCCGTTGTATGCGCAAGAGTCGTTCGGTGTCGATCTGCAGGAAACCGTGTACGCGCTCGACACCACGACGATCGATCTGTGTCTGTCGGTATTTCCGTGGGCGGTGTTCCGCACGGCCAAGGCAGCCATCAAACTGCATACGCTGCTTGATCTGCGCGGCAACATCCCCACCTTCATTCACATCAGTGATGGCAAGGTGCACGAGGTCAACATCCTCGACCAACTGCTGCCCGAGCCCGGCGCCTTCTACATCATGGATCGTGGTTTCCTCGACTTCGAGCGCCTCTATCGCTTTCACGAAGCCGGCAGCTTCTTCGTGACCCGCGGCAAGTCGAACCTCAAGGTCCAACGCCGCTACTCGCATCCGGTCGATCGCACGACGGGGTTGATCTGTGACCAAAGTGTCGTCCTTACTGGCTTCTACTCGCACCAAGGCTTCGAGGCACCGCTGCGCCGCATCCGCTTCAAGGACCCCGAAACCGCCAAGACCCTCATCTTTCTGACCAACAACTTCGTCTTGCCAGCATTTACGATAACCGAACTATACCGCTGCCGCTGGCAAGTTGAGCTCTTCTTCAAATGGATCAAGCAGCATCTGCGAATCAAAGCTTTCTTCGGGACTTCGGAGAACGCAGTCAGGTCACAAATCTGGATCGCTGTCTCCGCCTACGTTCTGGTCGCCATCGTCAAAAAGAGATTGCATCTCTCGGCCAGCCTGTATGAAATCCTACAGATCCTTAGCCTGACCATGTTCGAGAAAATCCCGTTGGATCAACTGCTTGCACAGACGATGAGCGACGAAATTCAACAGGTTTCCGATAACCAATTGATTCTGTTCGCATAACGTTGGGACGCCACTGTGTGGACGCACTAACGCACTATTACGCACGATTCGAGCTCCCGTTCCTGCTCAAATCCCATGCTGGAATCGAGTTTTTCCGCTCGCCGTCCTTTACCGTTTGGAACACTTTTCCGGCACGAGCGAAGCTCGCCATCTTCGCTTGAATCCACTCGCCGTCTCGGTTGTTCGAAAACAGGCGTCGCAATTCCGTGACGGTCATCGGGCCGCTCGCGAGAGCGGCGAGAATCCTCTCGCCGTCTACATCGCCGCTGACACCGCCGAAGATATGGTCGACGCTGCGCTCACAGAAATCCCAGAAGGCGCACGCAGCTTGGAGATGCTCGGGACGGATCGCGTTCGCTGAATCCAGCAAGGCATACAGAAGGCTCAACCGCAAAACGTGGGCCTCCGCCCGCCCGCACAACGCACCGCGTAGACCGCCTCGATCGCGCGTGAGGCGAGTGTATTCGCTGGCCCACACCGCGCGCGCTGCATCGTCACGCTCAATTTGTCCACGGCCCTTTGCTGCATCGACCGCAGCGCGTAGTCGCGACACGATCGCATTGAGGTTCACTTCGCCGCCGCCTTCGGGCAGGAGCTTCGATCTCCGCACCAGGAGAATCAGGAAGCGGTTTGCAAAGCCGTTCGCGCGGTCTGTCGCAGTTAGATTGTTTAGCAACTCCTCTGGTGTCACGTGAGCGATGACGCTGAGGTTCACGTTGTCCACGTCGAGCGGCTCTTTGCGAGTGAGTACTCGCAAACGATTGCCATCCCACGCTTCGCGGAGAATCGCGCTCATCGTGTTGCCGTCGCGCTTCATTACGGTTAGCAGGCTCGCGAATTCGGGCAGGAGCGCGAGGTATCGGCGCACGTCTCCAGGCAGCTGCAACTGTCCATCCTTCGGCGAAATTCCCTTTATCAATCCCTCGCCGGAACTAAGCCCGCCGAGAACACGCGCCATAAATCCCTGCTCGACTCGCTCCATTACAGGGAGGGTGCGGTTGCTGGCCGTGCCTTTACGTCCAGAGCTTGTTTGACCGGCGAGCAATAAAGACTCGACCGCGTAGTGACGCCGGCCATCGGCGAAGGCCCACGCCTCGCGGCCGAGCAGCACACCCGCGGCCACGATAAAGTTCCCGAGCAACGCGGCCGGATCCGCCTCCGTGTGTGGCTCGACCAATCGAACAAAATCTCCGGCCAAACCGATAAAGGCTTCGGGTCCCATCTCTCGCGGCCAGTCGCGAGACTCAGTTGGCTCAACAATCTGCAATCCAGCAATGGACGCCGCTTCGCGAATAATCCTCTTGTGATCATCGAGCGAGTTAGGCCGCATGCCGGCCCTCCATCTGGGATTTCTCGAACGCCGCGAGGAGGACATCTCGAGTCACCGGCCTTTCGAGCCATGGGCTGCATTTCTCAAACGCGATCACATCGAGAGCGCCCAAAAGTTCAGATTCGTTATGGTAGTAGTCCGCCAACGCACTCCAAGCCGGCTCGCAGTCAGGAAAATTCCGAAGGATCTGCTTGGCCAGTTCCGCTTGGCGCGCGAGGATCCGGAGGCGCCGTGCGAGAATCCTGAAACAGGCGTCTCTCCATTTCTCGAACTGCGCGGCGCGCTCGCGCTTCGCGACATCTTCGGGCCTCTCGGGTCCTGCGGCGACACCCAACTGGCGTGAAAGTGTGCGAATGTTTCCTGTCCACTTGCATCGATGGCAAAAGGCAACTTCATCAGTGAAGGCGATCGTGCTGGGGCCGTGGCCCTCAGCCTGACACTGCAAACAGTCCGCGCGACGACCGCGGATTCGGTAGCCGGCTCGTACCAGAAGGTCGGGGAGGGTTAATTGTCCTCGCTCGATCATCTGGCTTTCCGTTCATGCCGCCCGATCCAGCCATCGAGGGCGTCGCGACTGACATAGAATTTTTTCCCGATCCGAACGTGAGGCACTTGGCCGGTCGCGATTAGCTGGCGTATGAAGGTCACGGTACAGGAGACAGCTCCGAGCTCGCGAAGATAAGCAGCACTGCCCGCTATGTCGAACAGCCGCTGGCCCATATTCATCGTTCCGCCTCTGCTATCACGAGGACTAAAGCGAGTCGAACCAGGCTCTTGAGCGAAAGAAAGTCTATTCCGTACCCACGTTTCACGCGCTCAGCAAGCAGCAATGCCTGCCCCACGAACAAGAGCCGAAGTTCACAGGAATCGGGGAATTGACGAACGCCCGGATGAGTGTTAATGATCGTCTTGTTCATTTGTAGCTTCCTTTTCCCGCTTTTCACTGTGGGCATTTCAGGGGTGCGCACAAGTGCGCTAATTTACGAAATCCATATCGGGTTCCAAGGACAGAGCTCGGCGTCGCGTGAAAGCCTCGAGGGCATCTCGTCTAAATAAAACCCGATCGCCAATACGAAAGGGTTCTACCTCTCCGCAACGCACTAACTTTTCGAGCATGCGGATAGAGATTCCAAGGCATCTTGCGGCGCTTTTCTTGTCCAGGAGAATTGGCTCGTCGAAGTTCACGTGCGCATCTTGGCGCACCTGATTGCACTTGAGACGCCCACGAAGTGGGTCCTAGTACTTCGGAAAGGAATTACTTCAAATTCTCAATTACTCTGACAGATCCAAATCCTCGGGCGAGGAGGCAAAACTCGGGGGAGTTTTTCTCGAATAACCTGAGACTCTTGCTCAAATTGTGGGGGTCCACGAGCTGATATTCAGTTCTTCTTTTGAGAGCGGCTCGCGCAGCCTTCACGATTGCCGCGAGTTCTTTGGGCTGTGGACGCAAGCCAGATCTGAAGTGCAAATACTCCCGAATGACAAAAAGCAGGCCATGATAAGCAGCTACCCCAGCGCGTTTATCGTTCTCCGCGGGTGCTCGCTTCAAATACTTCCTAATTGATTCGAGCTCCGAGAGTTTCCCTGCATCGACAATCGAATGGCTCGATATCTCGCCATCAAGTTTGCGCGCCCGTTTCCGGAGTTCCGACGCTACGAGCTTGGCACGCAATCTTCTCGCCTCGCCGAGCTCCTCTGGCGATAGAACATACTGCATCGCTAATACTCCCATACGAACACAGTCACATCGGGGCAGAATGCCCTTCACCAACCGCTTTGCGGTGGGATTACTTTTTAAGCTCCTTAGAAATTCGGTGTACCAGGCCTTGGGGAACAAACCGCGAATCCGCTGTTCTTCCATCAGGGCCATAACTTTAGAGTGAGTCTGTCCGAGTGCTCCCCACATAAAGTGCGCCGCGTCGTGATTAACCGGAATCAGTTGCGCCAGTATGGCACGCTCGGTTTTACTTATCCGTTCTGGTCCCATTTCCTGATCCTCACTCGGGTCCTTGTATCACAAAGGAGTTGACACCTACAAGATGAATACGCTATAGGTACAGCCATGCTCGATGGAAAACTGACTACGGCTGAGGCTGCAAAGAAGATCGGGCTTCATCACGTGACCCTGCAACGGTGGATAGCTTCTGGAAAAATCAAAGCGCCTAAGCCGATCCTAATCGGTGCGGTTGGCTATCGTCTTTGGTCCGCGAGGGACATCGCAAGCCTCAGGAAAGCAAAGGCCGAAATCTACCGCAAGGGCCGGGGACGAAAGGCGCGAAAAAAGGATGGTGCGAAATGAATCAGGAGAAGCGAGCACGCGGCGCGGGACGGGTCTTTCAACGCGGCAACATCCAGTGGATCCAATATTACAGTCACGGCCGGCAAGTCCGCGAGAGCACCGGCGAGACGGACGAAAAGCGGGCCGAGAAAATTTTGCGCAAGCGACTCGGCGAGGCTGAAGCCGGCCTGGCTCCTGACAGTCGCGGCCTACGGTATGAAGACTTGCGCGATAGCTACCTGACCGATTGCGAGACCAATCAGAGGAAATCGCTGCGACGCGACGGCGAGGGAAATCCCTATCTTGAATCCGTGCGCCGCATGGATGCGTTCTTCGCCGGGTGCCGCGCGGTCGAGATCGACACCGACTTAATGAGAAAGTTCCAGCGCGAGGCGCAGACCCAGGGATACTCGAATGGATCGATCAACCGGTCGCTGGCTTCGCTGCGCAAAATGTTTACCTTGGCGCACCGGGATCAGAAAATTCGTCATCTGCCCTTTTTCCCGATGTTGCCGGAAGCCAAGCCGCGCAAGGGCACGTTGCCGCATGATCTGTACGCTGCCCTAGTCAACACGCTGCCGAGCTATCTGCGGCTGGTGGTGACCATCGGCTTCCATACCGGAATGCGGCTCGGGGAGATTCTCGGTCTCACCTGGGAAAACAACATCAAATGGATGGACCGCCTCATCCGCATCGAAGACTCGAAAAACGGGGATCCCCGTGAAATTCCGTTTTCCGATGAATTGGAGAAAGCTCTGCGCGAACAATTCGCCAAGCGGCAGGAAGGATGTGACCGGGTTTGTTTTCGTGTTGATCGGCGAGGGCACTCTCGGCCGATCGGGAACTTCCGGAAGAGCTGGTATCGAGTATGCGTCAAGCTGGGCCTTGGCAAGCTCACCCCGGCCGTCGATCCTGTGACGGGCAAGCCGCTGCTCGAGCGGCCGCGCTACGCGCATTCCAAGCCCAAACCGAAGATGGTGTATACTGGCCTCATCTTTCATGATCTGCGCAGAACGTTTGTGACCGACGCAGAGCATGCGGGCGCCACGCGGCATGAAGCGATGATGATGAGCGGACACAAGACGGAAGCAGTCTACAAGCGCTATGCGATCCAGAACCGCGAAGAGCGGCGTGCGGCGCTGGCGCAGATCGAAGAATACCGCGCGAAAAAGTTCGGGGACAATTCGGGGACAATCGAAGGGTCACCGAACCAAGGGCAGCCCGTAGTCAATTGATTCTAAACAGTGGTGAGCGTAGCTCAGCTGGTAGAGCATCGGTCTGTGGCACCGAGGGTCGTGGGTTCAAATCCCATCGCTCACCCCAACTTCCCTCAATAAAACAGGGGCTATTTCACGTTTTTCGATTCTTCCGCCTTTTTGCGTTCCACATGGCGTTCCACAGATTTGATGCCCTTTTGCAGTCGTCTCATTGCCGCGTGCGCGTCCTGCGAAACCGTCTTCACGTAAATATCCATCGTGGTAGCCACGTTCGAGTGGCGCAAAATCCCTTGGATCACTTTGTCCTGCACACCTAATCTATTGAGGTTCGTCGCGAGCCCCCGACGAAAACCGTGCCAGCCTTCCCATGAAACGGCACCGTCTTTTTTCAAAGTCGGCACGATCACACGACGTGCGAGGTTGGATAGGTTGAGTGGTTTTGACATCTTCGCGCCCGCAAAAATGAATTCCGACGAACGCGGGAAAGAGTCCAGCATGTCGCGAAGAATTGGAAGTATGGGCACTGACGCGCGGCTGGCAACGGTTTTCGTATCCTCGACGACGTGCGTTTCCCAGACCGATCGGGCAACGCGCAGTTCATCTCCCTTGTAATCCTCCCACTTCAACCCTCGCAACTCCGACCGACGCAGCCCGGTAAACGCGGCCGTTGCTACGACAGTCTTCGCCGGCTGGGGAAGCTTCTCGATCATCATTAAGATCTCTTCGAGTGAATAGGCGTGAGTATCCTTCGATGGTTCCCCTTCTGGGATCTCAACATCCCGCATCGGATTTTCCGATTCGAAGTGGCCTCGCTGTTTAGCGAAGGTGAAGACGCCGGTGAGGAAATGCTTGATGTGCTTGAGAGATGTGTGGCTCAATTTGGTTTCGGCCTCGATCTCATTCAATAGAGTCTGGCCGTTGACCGTGCGAAAGCCCCACAGACGGGTTGAGCCCAATCGGGTTTTCAAGTGCTTGTCAAAGATGTGCCGGTATCCTCGAATCGTCGAAGGACGTTTCTTCACGGCTGGGAAATATACGTGCTCGATGTATTGAGCGAGAAGAGTCGCCGTGTCGGGTCGCGTGCTGGATGTGTTGATCGCGTTGAGGTACTTCTGAGCCTGGGGTTCAACATCACGCTTGGAGCGCGCTCCAACACCATACGGCGCGATTCTACGGCACACTTCGCGCCACACCTCTTTACCATCTCGAATTGAGGGCTCTCTGTAACGAAGGAACCAACTTGGACCTTTTTTGAAGATGTATCCCTTTTGCACCTATCGCGCGCTCCGCTCGCGACTTCGTTCTTGAGCCTGTTCTTCAAGCCATTTCACGACGGCATCCCAATCGAACCGAATGTAGCGTCCCATTGGAATGCTCGGGATCGGATTCACGCATCGTTTGCGTGTCTTCTCGTAAACCCAACTGGCAGGCACCTTCAAACGTTCGGCAATCTCCTCGTGGGTAAGCAACTCGTGGAAGTTCTGCGCGCGCATAATTGCGTCTTCGGCGTCAGCGCGGCTACATCCGGTCTTCGCCATCATGCCCGTGATCGCTTTCACGATGCTCGGAGAATTAGCAATCAGGGGGTCAAGCGGAATTTTGCCCTTCGGCTTCGCGCGACCGTTGGTGAAGGCACGCGCACGTGTGACTAGTTCGGAGATTGGGGTTTGCATCGCGCGATTATACGACGCCGCGCAAGGGGGTCCAAATCGGCGGCCGGTCAATGCGCGAGGCGGCCTGTTGCCGTTTAACGCGTCCCGGTTGGCGTGGCGTTATCTGTCTTCACTTAATCGGTATCCGTTTTGATGGCGGGACGAGAGCAGCCGCGTATGCATCGAAGTTTTCCGCGATTTTCTGTATGGCATTTAGGTTTGCAAATCCCATCGGAGGGCCTTCCTGTTCTGAATACCAACCGCCTTCGCCGACTTTTATGTAAACCCAATACCCTCGGTTCTTAATGCACGTAGGACAAGACACCTCGACGCTACCGAATATCCGGTCACCAGGTTTCACTACGCTTTTCACGGCGGGAATTCCCATGAATTGGTTTGGACCCCAAAAATCACCCGGCCGTATGTAGTCGCCCATCGTGGTCGGAATTCGTAGGAAGTCAGCCGGGATATTGTCTAAATCAATTAACCCGACTCCATACTTGGGTCGATCGGCAATGCCCGCGTGGGCGGCATTGTCCACAACTATGTCAACTTCCTGCGGATCAACGAAGCGAAGTCTGAGATCGGGTGGTGGGGCCTTTGGCCGTTTCAACCCCTTCACGTCTCCTAAGAGTGTAGGAATGCTGCTCTCGGATAGCACTTTGATTTTCCCGTTTAAATCGTCAATGGTTTTTTGAAGACCCTTCTTGTCCGCCTCGTCCTGCACCTGTGTATCGTGCTCCGCTATTCGTGTTTCGCGGATTTGATACAAAGTCGCCGCCGTTGTTCCCGCACCGAGTAAGACTAAAATAGCAACTAAGGGCCACTGAAATTTCCTACTTGGCGGGCGTACTGCGAGCAATGCGCCGAGCACACCGAGAGTTACCGGAGCGCACACAACTATCCAATCAATCCATGTCAGCACGAAGGGAGAATATCACACGGGGCAACTTGCCCACGGTTGGCGGCTCTGACGGAACCCGCGAGGCGGCCAATTGCTGGTAAGATCGCGTACCGTCGTGAACGTTGAAAATATAAAACTGTGGGTCACGAGAGCCGCGGTCGCGCTGATGATCGGCGTCGTCGTCTACGTGCTCATCATCGGCGTGGGCTGGGCGGAAGCCCTATGGATCGCGGTTCTCACGGCAACGGCGGTCTTCCTGATCGCGATGAATTGGAAGACCATCAAGAAAGGCGGCCAGAAGCTTGCAGTCGGATTCGGCTACATCTTCCTTTTCGGGCTCTTCACCGCGATGGCACTAGGCGTTATCTGGGGGATCGTGGCCATCATCCATTGGGCGTGGAGAAACAGCTAGAAGAGACGCTTGATCCGCGCGTGGCCAAGATTCCTTCATGGTGACAGTCTCCGAACAAGCCGATCGTTTTCTGGCCGACCTCGCGACGCGGCGTTGCAATCCAGTGAAACCCGCGACGCTGAAGGCGTACGGCGGCTACCTGCGGAACTGGATCCTGCCACTGTTGGGAGGGCTTCAACTCTCGGAGATTGACACGCAAAGATTGGTGCCAGCGCGCAGGACTCGGGTTTGAACTCCCAAGAATCACATAACCGATATCGGCGCGCTGCCGATTAAACGCCTAGCCAATATGCTAGAGCGCAGTGCCGCCCAAGCGTGTGGCGATTCCACGCACGCCAACGCCTGAATGATTTTGCGCATAGGATGCAGCACCAATGTTTCTGTCTCACGAGGGCATCATACGCCTTGACTGAAGCACGAGGCGCAACTCCGTTTTCCGCTATTTACAAAAGATTACTATGAATTGTCTTGACAACGCGGGTTCATAAGACTACTGTGCCCGCCATCCGTACCCTTCCCAGCGGGAGACGGTCCTGCTGGCTAACCCGTAACGCTAAGCTTTCCAGTTGATCGGACCGCATCGAGACGCCTCAACTGTATGTGTGTACGTGCCGACTGTCAGCGGTAGAGTACCGTGAAAAATCAAAGGGGTTCCTGCGGGTCATAAGATTTTAGTGTGTCCTCTATCCGTGCATTTCCCAGCGGGAGATGGCCCGCAGACCGTCAGCCCGGCGTAGGCGAGGGCGGATGAGCAAAGTCCCGGAAACCTCCAACACACTTCGTGTCTCTCGGCAGCGAGGATAGATTTTTTTCCCCTGGCTCCCATTAAGAGAGAAGTACGGAATTCCTGGCACAGATCGGCCAAAAGGAGATTAACCAATGACGACGAAACATATTACTCTCGCCCAATTCTGTTCGGCAGCCCGACGCAGAGGAGCGCTCGGCCTTTGTCTGGTCATGTGCACGCTGGGCCTGGGCCTTTCCACCAGCGCTCAGAAGCCTCACATCATCACCTTCGACGCTCCGGGCGCGGACACGAAGCCAGGGGACTTTAACGGGACATACGCCATGAGTATCAACTTCTTCGGAGCTATCACGGGGTCTTACCAAGACGCAAACAGTACGTTCCATGGGTTCCTGCGCAGTCCCAAAGGCACCTTCACGACGTTCGAGGCCCCCGGCGCGGACACTGGTCCCTTCAACGGAACCTCCCCTACCAGTATCAACGACCTGGGGGTGATCACGGGAAACTACGCTGACGCGAACGGCTTCAGCCACGGTTTCCTGCGCAGCCCGGAGGGGAAGTTTACGACCTTCGACGTTCCAGGCGTGGGCGGATTCGGCTCCTTTCCCTTAGCCCTTAACCTGGAGGGAACAATCGTAGGGAACTACACGGACGCAAACTTTAATTTCCACGCTTTCCTACGGAGTCCCAACGGGACGTTTACAACGTGGAGTGGTCCGGGAGCGTGTGAGAACGGGCAGCCGAATGGTTGCTTCGGTTCGGGCGCTTCCAACATCAATTTTTTGGGAATAGCCGTGGGAGGCTACGAAGATAACAGCGGCAACTTTGTTCACCACGACCTCGTGCGCAATGCCGAGGGCAAGTTGAAAACCTTCGACGTTCCCGGCGCGGGCAATGGCAGCTACCAAGGCACAGGTTGTCCGGGTTGTGACACAGGCCTCAATCAGTTTGGGGCGATCGCGGGGATCTACAGCGACGCGAACAGTGTGAATCACGGCTTCCTGCGGAGTCCCGAAGGAGAGTTTACGACGTTCGATGCTCCGGGCGCGGGCACTAGCAGCAACCAAGGCACGGGCTGTCCCTCCGATTGTCCTACAAGCCTCAACGACTGGGGGGCGATCACGGGAATCTATATTGACGCGAATTTTGTGTACCACGGCTATCTACGCAGTCCCGAGGGCAGGATTGTGACATTGGATCCTGTCGGGTCAATCTTTACTTTTCCAGGCGGCATCAACGACTTGGGCTCGATTACAGGCTATTATGTTGACGCCAACGACGTGTACCACGGCTTCCTAACGATTCCATCTCGATAGGCGGGCGGCCGCCGGGCGGAGAGTTGGCAGAGCTGCTGAGGAACGCAGGTTGCCAACGACGGTCTTAGCACGGGAGGAAGTCAACGCCAAACAAAAGCGCATTTTCGACCTTAATTACGGCGTGGGTTGCCGTGCCGAGTGTAATCCTGTTTTTGTGTGCTGGTCCGGCCAGGGCCCAAGACAGCTCTGCTAATTACACCTTCCTGGTGGCTTCGGGGTTACTTTGCGATCCCGGTGACTCTGCTACCTGCCCAGCCGTGGTCAAGTCGGCAAATGACGACAGCTACCAGATGAGCGGCGCAGGCACGTTCAACGCGCAAAGCAAGTCGGTTCAAGCAGCCGGAACCTTCACGCACAAATCCTCTGATGGCACTACACTCGAGACGGGTGTCTGGATCGCGAGTGAACTCGTGAGCTTCGAATCCTACGGCATCGCGCCGGGAGCGCTTCGGCTAAAGGGTGTAGCCCTTGGCCCTAAACCATTTGGGCCCAAACGTTTGCCGACGGCCTCTGGCCCCATGCCAACAGGCGGTCTCGCGGTATTCCGTATCCACCTGTTGCCTATGTCGGGCATATCAAAGACCGCAGTGCTGCAAGTGAACTGCGCCCTGGGGAAAGTACCTGCTGAACGTCAGACAGAGGGTATTCGACTCTCTTTGGAAAGGAATGGCACCGAATTCTCACTGGAGGTGAGCGGCCGAGTGATGTTCCTCTCGATGCGCCCCGAAGTCAGCGCGCCTGTCAAGACGCCGCAACAAGACCCCGCCGCGGATTCGGCGGAACCGCCGAGCGGCCATTAGCGTTTTGGTTCGGAGAAAACTCCGCCGACGACGCACGGACCTCGGGATAGTATTACTCGTCTGGAAAAACCGCCTGCCATAGAGCATTCTGATACGCGTCTTCGTTTCGCTCGGCTTCGTATGGGTCTGCGCCAACTGCTCGAGCGGCACACCACTTCCCTTCCGAGAAGGCGAACACATCGGAAAGACTCACGGAATCGAAACCGTCTACAGCCTTCTCTAAAATGCTTGCTAATCCGCTGTAAAACTCCTTCGCCGCGGTGAAAGCGCGGTTGTAAAGGTGCTCGTTGAGGCGAAGCAACTCGTATTGCTCAACCATGCCTTCGTGCGTCTCGGCAGATGGATAATCGCGGAAACGCTCGACCGCGTGAATGCAGTCGTGGAACTGCGAAAGATTTGCCGCGGATAGCGCATGGCGTGCTGCTTCGATGTAGAACGTTAAAGCGGACTTCGTGAACTTCCAATCTGCTACTACTTGCTTACTCACTTGCATGGTCGTTCTCCTTGTGTACTGCGAGTTGTGCAACTGTTTCTGTCGCACTAACCCGTAATCCACGAGAGGGCGACCGATGACTAGTTAAAGAAGGTTGACTGCTGTGATGGTTGTTTGCAGAATAGCCGGCCGAGAGGTGCCTCGTGATCGAACCGCAGAGTCCGTACAAAACTGCCAAGGAAGCCGCGGAATATCTCCGGGCAACTGAACGGGCCATCATGCAAGCCGCGCGATCGGGTGATCTCCGTTACGCCAAGATTGGGAAGAAGTTTGTTTTCTCTGTCACGGATTTGAACGAATACATGGAACGCATTCCCGTAGAGGCACTCTTGCTGACGCCTGCGGAAGTTTGCGCCATTCTTCACATCAACCGCCGCACCTTGTATCGATGGTGCCACGCGCAGCCGCCGAAGTTGTCCTTCATTCACCTGGGGCGGAACTGCATCAGATTTCGCCGGCAGTTGATTGAGTACTTCGTTGAGGTGCGCGAGTATTTGGGAGTGCGTAACTTTCGGCCGCCGAGAACCCCCACTCTTTTTTGAAGCCGCGGATAACGAAATGAGCGAGCCGCGTACTTTTAGAACTAGGCGCGAACCTCATCCCGTGAGTTATACTCACGGAAATGGCTAAGAAGCGGTCGGAAAAACCGGTCATTCCGGAAGCCACTCAAGAGGAACTCACGATCACTGCATCCGAGGTCGTGCGAAAGGTCCAAGAAATATTTGACCACGTAAACGCGGAAGCGGAAGACTTCAAGAAGCGTCGTAAGCGAGTGCGGGAGCGAATAGAAAGTGGCATCAGAAAAACAAACGGCCGAATTGTATGATTTCCTTTACAGGGATTCGAGTCGCATAACGTCATATTACGCTCAGATTTTTGGTGGTCGGCTTTCCTCTCTTGAAGAAACCGATTCCGAGCGCTCCGCTTCCGACAGCGGGGTGAAAGGCAGTGTTCACGTTCTCTCTGCGGACCAACGAACTAGCAGCCAGATCGAGAGCGGCAGCAAGAGAACCATCGACCCCCACGATCTCATCACCACGGATGTTCTCTCCAGTCTGCGAGACGGCGGGCGACTGAATTCAGACTTGGCGGGGGCGCCTCATGGGTCGCTACTTATCGCCAAGGGAACGCTGTTGTTTGTGGATAAAGTTCTGGCCGAGCTGGCGAATGTGGCGATAGAGGCAAATATCCGCCAGATGCAGAACCAAAGCCACTCTAAGCAAAATAAAGTTGCAATCGCACAGCAAAAGAACGTTCAAATGTTTTTGAGTAGAATAGAGATTCCCTCCACGTTTTTGCTCCGCACCGATGGTGGAAAGCTGGTGGCAGGCATAATCAAAGATACCGGCATGGAAGAGCCCATTTCGACATACTATTTCAAGCACGGTACGGCCGGCCTCTCTGATGTTTACGTTATCTGCATTAAGGAAGTCCCATCCTCATCGTTTTCGCTTCCAAATACGCAATTGATTGGCGTTGCTCAAGCGATGGCTCAAGCCTTGACGGTCCTTTTGTTTCCTCCCGACGCCATCAGGGTCACGCCCGTTGCGGTATTCAGGAGACTTGAAGAGATAAAGGCCGGCGGTTAGGTCTCTTCCCTGCGGTTAGGTCTCAAGTCCATTACACGAGAATGGCGGACCGAACCGAATTTCTGAGTCTGAAAAACTTCCGGAAAGGCGGGGAATCCGGTTCGAGGTAGACCGGATTTTGCTCCCCACCGTGCCGGAGCTTGTATAGCTTAACTCTGTGAGTTCACGCCTTTTCCCGAAAGAACTTTGCGGAGCAAACGACCGTAACTTGAGTTCCAAAACGCTTGGCGCGCGTTCATTGGTGTCGCCTTTCCTTTTGGGTGCGTCTTCGCGTAAATCTTGTTCCATTGATCGAGGTTAAGACCATTCGGTGAAAAAGACATGTGAATCTCCTTTGTCGTGCGGCTTGTTCGTGATTAGCCATACACGAGGTGATGCGGATAGCGTTGTGGCGAGCCGCGGGGGTTGTTTAGGACAGAGTGAAGTTAACTTGCGCTGCAAAGATAGAAAGGGGCTGAACCTGTAAGGAGACTGAAATGGAGTTCGGAAGCGTTGAGCCAACCGATGAGCCTATAAGGCCGTTCACAATGATGAGAGGCTGTCCGAAAAAGCTATTGCCGCTGTTACCGCCACTCCCAGTCAGAGCTAAATTGAGACTGGTCGTGCCAGCCGTCGTGAACATCAGGAAGTAGTATCCGGGTGCTAACGTTGCAGGTGATGTCCAAACAAAAGTAAAACCCCCTGTACTGTTGTAGGACTTTGGTCCCGTGTGACACGCAAGCGGCACTGAGACAAAGCCTGCTGCGTAAGTGTAAGGACCGTAGATTCCGACATCGTATTGGTTCGTGGAATCGCTGTTTAGAACGTTCACGGATATATCTGATGTCGTGAGTTGTGAAGGCAGGTGAAAAGGAAAACCACCGATGGCACCGTTTCCTCCTGGCAGGAACCCCCATGAATTGTAACCACCACTCGTGTGCTCGCCTGAAATCCACGCGCCAGTCGTGCTTATTTGACCGCCTATCGTAGAACCCGGCAAGCCTAACAAGTCGTTTGAGTAGAAAAAGGGCGGGCTGACCAACGCAGCGGACGATGCAAGCGAGCCTCTGGGCGTGCCGGTCTCGTCAATCCAACCGAGAATGGTTCCATCGGACTGACGCTTGAGTTGCAGAAAGTCTTGACTCGTGTTCGGGCCACCTTGGAAAAAGTTGTTCACCCACTGAAACATTGAAGCGATGTTCGGTAAGAGCATGATGCTGTATCTCCTGTGAAAAGAAAAATCGGATACTGGCGTCTAAGACGGCAGTTTGGAACTAAGACGGAAACGCTATCTTGGGTTTGATTCCTGTAATACCTGGCGGAAGTTCGGGAGGCTTGGGACGATACAACTCATCGTTTTTTCGCGTCGCCTCTTGTTCACGCCAATCTTTCGTCGGCGGTCGGGCTGGCGGAACAGCGACATTGAACTGCCGGAGGTGCCAGTTGGCTGCATCTACGGTGACGAAAGAGGGGTCGCGGGCATACGCAGATTCAAGGGCTGCTTTGAACTCAGGCGATTCCGACAGCTCGCGATAGAATTCTTCAACCGTTTTTGCCTGCCGATATTTGAGAACGGCGGCGTCCATCTGTTCATTTGTAAAGGTCATCCGTATTCCTCGACCACGCCAATGTGATAAATTTCGCCTTGCATGTCTTCACAAAACGATCGAATTCAGAACCTGGAGAACCAAATTGATGACTTGCGGAAAGCTCTGTACAAACAACGCGAGAAGATTGCGAATCTTGAGAAATCGCCCGCTTCAAGAGAAAAAGCCCCTAAACCTCTGCTGGACTCAATCGCAAATGTGGTAATTGCGCTATTCACCGCACTTCTGTTTGTTGCTTCGATGTTCCAATGGTCGGCCACGCGCGACGCGATAATAGATACACACAAAAGCTTTCAGATTGGCACGAGAGCTTGGGTGACCGTGAAAAGGGCGGACGTTCAACCGGCGAAAGTCGATGCTCCCAACCACGAAATCGTACAAGAGGGTGAAGGAATCAAAGGCAGTAAAGCGCCAGTTGTCTCGGTCACGCTGACAAATACTGGACACAGTCCGGCTTTAGAAATGAAAACTCAAGTCGAAGTTAGTGTTAAAGAAAAGCTGATGGGCGACGAGTACGTACTGTCGACAATTCCGGAAACTCAATTGAAAAGCGTCAGCGTTCTTGCTCCGGATAGTCAATCAGTCTTTGGCGGAGCTTATCCTTTTTCGGGCAACGATCTTGATGAGGTGACTAATGGCAGGAAGTTTCTTGCAATTTATGGTGTGTCACATTATCGGGACATCTTCGGCGATCAGCATGAGACAAAGTTCTGTTCCTATTACGACCGGAGGACCGAAAAAATGATCAGTTGCCCACAGTTCAACTCCGCGAATTAAAATCCAACGCAACGCGATCCGCGCGTGTTGACGAAAATTACAAGCAATGGAATGCCGACGGCGGGAAGCGGGCGGCTAAAACTCTGACTTTTCAATGAAGGGAGGCAATCTTGTCGAAGAAAAAGGATATTTCCTCAAATGTTGCTATCAGCATCGAACCCGTCGTGCTCGACATCAAGCACGCGGCGGCTTTTCTGGATACGGCTCCGCGCCAGATTCGGACCCTCATCTACGCGGGGGAATTAAAACCAATTCGACTAGGCAAGAAATTTCTCTTTTTGGTCGAAGACCTGCGGAATTTCATTCGATCCAGAAAACGGCGGAATACACGTTTCCCTTCCGAACTGAATTCAAATCTTTTGGCAATCTTGCGGCTGAAGCAGTTGGCCGATATCTACATCGCGACGGATTTGTTGGACGCTGACTACACACCTCCGCGAGAATTTGCGCCGTCCGCCGACAACGACAACAACAACAACAAAAGCGCGTACCGGCAGTTCTTGCGCAACACCCACCGTCGCGGTGGTGTTCATAAATGAATTTAACTTGCTCGGTTAGTGAACCCTGCTTTCAAACTCCCTCGACCTCATCAGGCGGCGGTGGGTGGCGGCGCAAGAGCGTGATTGAAAATACCAGAACAAGAACGAGAAACCCGAGCAGTCCCAGTTCGATCATGGACGCGCGAAAGATGCTCTGGCCCTGGGCCGTCCATGCTCCATTTTGTACCAGGCTTGCCGCTTCCAGCGTAATCACCAGCATGCGCCGGATCGAGGCGATCAGTCCGATCACCAGGAAAGGTTCCGTAACCAGAATATGCGAGCGGATGGAGATGCGCACCGTATGCAGAACTTCGACCAACATTAGGACCACGAGCAATTGGTCCAAGACGCGTAATATCCCGATGCCGATGGACCTTTGAACGACGCCGTCCCAGAGCATTTTGGCGGCGGTGGCGCTGGTAATGAGCGCGGTAACGAACAGCAGTATCGCCAGGACGGAGTACACGATGACTTCGCCCTTGCCAACGTATTCGCTGAAATGGAAGCGGAGCTTTCGTTCGACCATTGGCGTGGATGGTACAGCCGGCCCGCCCGCTTTTCAACATTCCCAGCAGCTTTCATTTAGCGCGACTTGCCGCCCTTCGTGGTGCCACCAAGACGGTATAAAGCCCACATTTCCTTTTTGAAGTTCGTGCAGGTGGCCGTATGATCGAGCCAACGCCAGCATTCATGCGGCTTTGAGAGAATTTTCGCGGCTCCTGGTTCCTCGGAGCTGCACCTAGCGATCGGAGGAAAACTATGAAACGGGAAATCATTCGCGTTGAGCCACTGGCGACCTACCTGGACAAATACAAGGCCCCAGCTTCAACCGTGACGAAACACGGCGACACAATTTACGTCTCAGGTTCTCCACCGTTCGACCCCAAGACAGGAGAAATCTTCAAGGGACCAATTGAGCGTCAGACGGAGATCGTATTGGATCAACTCAAGCTCTGTGTCGAAACGGCAGGCTCTTCTCTGGAAAACATTCTCAAACTGAATGTCTACGTCACCTCAGTGGACATGTTTCCTGCGGTGAATACCGTCTACAGGCGTTATTTCCCGGAGAACCCGCCGGCGCGCATCTTTATCAATGTTCCGGCTTGGAATGGCGGGTTTGATATTGAAGTGGATTGTGTTGCCGCCGTTTTATAAGACCATCCCTTTTGGTTAGGTATCGCGATCTCGGATCGTTGGCGAGCAAGCGGCTAACGCCAGATACGAATTGCGTTTTCCGTAGGATATTTTTTCTACAGAAAAAAGATTTAGGTACCATCTGGGCAACGAAGAACCCCCGCCCCTGGTCGCGTAAAACCCAGTTCTATTTTCTAAAAATTTTTTCAGCCGTGTACGTGTGCACGAGTGTCGATTGAAAACATGGGATTGCCCTCCGTCGCAGCATTAGAAAGGAGTTGGACCGGAGGGCCGACCAACGAAATCCAAAATCGAAAGACGAGACGCGAAAGCGTCCGCTATAGGGAGTGAAGAAAACAAACCCCGTCAAAGAGCAATGAGCCTTCAGTCAGACGTCCGCGAGGTGACACAAAACGTCAATGTCGTTGCATTGTGTTTTCTTGCCGTTGCCTTCGGGACTTGTGCACTTGTCGCGGTGAATCACAGAACATTTTCAGGGCTTCTACAAACGATCTCGGATTGCTCGCGGAACTCGAGCGCGCGAAGCGTGCCTCGATCGCCAGCGGAGCGCGGCTGATATGATGTGAAGGAATTCAATTTGTTCACATTGCCGCGAGGTCGTTCAACGCGAACAAGGGATTTAACCCGCGGTTGCTGCTGAAACAATGTGAAGAAACTGACAAAATAAGCGCGCGAAGCCCGATTTTGCTGGGGTTTTCGCGAACTATTTCCGCTCGAACTGCATTTTACCCTTGACACTAATATGAGGATTCTATACACTGCTCACATCGGACATCTTCCGATTGGAGTAACCCAATGGCAACGCTCGCGCTGGATTTCCCAGCTAATCTCACGACGAAATACCAACCCCGCAGTCTGTCTGAGTTTTGCGGGCTCGAGAAACAATGCAAAATGCTCTCAAAGTTAGCGCAGAATCCACCGAAAGATGGTGCTGCGTTGCTGTTCGAAGGCGGTCCTGGCACGGGAAAGACATCGGCCGCGTTCTGCTTCGCGAATTCGATCATCGGTCGCGCAGAGATTCATCACATCGGATCTCAGGAATCAACGTTGGACAACTGGCGATCTGTGACCGCGATGTGCCAGTACGTTCCTTTCAACGCGAAATTTCACGTCGTGATCGCCGATGAGATTGATAAGTCCAGTCCCGCGGTGATGCTCTACTTGCTGTCGCGGTTGGACGGGTCTTGTCCGATGCCTGCCACGTTCCTCATTGGCACGTGCAACGATACTTCGACGCTCGAGCCGCGATTCCTGAGCCGTTTCATCCGCTTACCTAAATTCAACTGCTATGGGGCGTCGGAAGATGTGAAGGCACTCCTGCGGCGGGTCTGGTCGGACTGCGCCGGCGATGCTCCTGAGCCCGATTACTCGCGCGTTCCGACTTCGAATGTACGCGAAGCCTTGAATTGGCTTTTCGTAGAATTACTCTCGATTTGAGTGGAGGCTTTATGCGGGAATGTCGCAGCGATTTGCAGTCGATCTAACGAGAGGGGTGAGAAATGAGTTGCGAAAGTGATTTGAAGGCAGCAACGGCTGAGATAGCACGCTTAAAAGACGAGCTCGCGTCTTCCCAAGAGCAGACTCGAGATTTGCGAGGTCAACTCGAATCTGTTCAAGCCCACAATAAAGATTTGCTAGAACAAAGCCTGTCTTTGCAAGTACAGGTTCTTGCTTTGCTAGCTGAGATCGAAACACTTCTAAATCAAACGCAGAACCAGAAATCATAACTTCATCCTTTGGAGGTGTGAACAATGCAGTACCTAAAGCCAGATGAACTGAAAAGACTGTTGGATGTCGCAGCAGAATCAAAGCGCAACTACGCGATGATTGTTTTATCGTTTCGACACGGCTTGCGCGCGGCTGAGGTTTGCGGGCTCACGCTCTCAGACGTGGACGAAGAGAACAAGCGGCTGATTGTCTCAGCGAAAAAGACGCGGCGTAAGAAAGGCGTCCAGTATTTCGAAGACTTCATGCCGAAGGATGGCATCGCTCCTGCGGATTTGACGGTGATCCACGCGTGGCTGAAAGAGCGCGCGGAGTATTTCAATGCCGCGAACAGTGACGTGCTCTTCATCTCGAACAAAGGTGGGGCTCTCCTGCCGCGGGTGTGGTCAATGATTTTCCACAAGATCGCGACTGAAGCCGGATTGCGGCCGGAAGCGCGCCACAGCCACGTTCTTAGGCATACCGCTGCGGTAGCACAAGTCGAGTCTGGAACGGATTTGCACAAAATAACGAAGATGCTGCGCCATCGGTCACTTGCGAGTCTCTCGCCTTACGTCGAGGTGTCGCAGGACGTTGCGGATGCGGCGAAGGCTAAAGCGTTCGCGAAGTGGGGTGGACGCTAGCGAGTTTGCCCGAATATTGGACACAGCACAGTTCTGAGAGCAACGGGGTTCCCTTCCGGGACTCCGTTTTCTTGCCTTCGCTGGCACCTTCCCCACCGCGAAATCTTTTTTAGCCTTTGGAGAATCCTTGCAGCGTCGGCAGGATGATGCGCTCCCAAACCTCGGGCGTCCACTCTCGGCAATCGTACAGAACCATCCCCGATGGTAGCCACTCGCCGGCGCATGCGGTCCGTTTGAAAATCTCGTGAATCCTCTCGCGGTTCGCGGCCGCTTGTCTGTCGCGTTCGCTCGGTCTGTTCTGGAAGCCCCCTGTGTCTTGGAAACCGATCGAGGCGATCTGCCGGCGCATGTCATCCAAATAGGCGTCTGGTCGCCCCCCTGGCAGCGCTGTGCCGGGAATGACTGTGTCTGGGCTCAAGATGCCAGAAGATGAAATCGTTTCATCTGGCCGGCCGCTGGATCCGCTTGGGGGCAACCCGATCGCGCGGCGGTGGACGTCGCCTGCGCTTTCTGGCAGCGGGATCGGCGTGGGCGGCGGTTCAATAGGCTTCGGCGGAGGCTCAGGAGGCGTGTAATCCCAGCGGCGGCGCGCAAGCATCGCCTGTATGCGCTCGAGGGATGGTTTGGGAGGTAATTTATGACGCTTGCGGGGCATGGAACACCTCGGATTAAGAGAAAAACATGAATTTAGTCTCGTGAAAACGCTTATCTAAGATTTAAGCATAACGCGGCAAGTCCATCGGTTCACTTTCTGTTCGCCTACCGATGGGTCGCCGTATCGGGCCTTTTAGGCGATTTCCCGTCACTCTCACATGTGTGTGTCGGAGTCTAAGTGAAAAATGGAGCATCAAAAAGTGAAATCGGAAAAACATCACTTTACAAGAGTGTGTGCCAGTCTAAGTCCTTTATATATATATATTTGAATTGATACACACACAAAGTAGAGTGACGGGCTTTTTGCCCGCTCCCCGAAAACGGGCGAAGAAAAGCGCAACCACTTAGACTGGCACACGCTTTTCCAAAGTAGGGTTTCCGGAGGTCTTCATGGGGTCACTTCGGCAGAGCACAAACTGCGGCTTTTTGTCCGGCTCTGCCGATTTCGGCCGGCAAGGTGTTAGATAGTCACATGTTATTTTTATCGCTTTATTTTACGTACGGGAGTCGCCCTCGGTTTACCGTCAGTAAAGGACGGTCGCACGAAGGACTTTCCTTGCCTTCCGCGCCTTCCGTTTCCCGCTACCCTTCCCGCGGCAAAGGATGGTCGCCGCGCGGCCGGCAGCCTTCCGCCTGGGCTTCCGCTTACCGCGGCTCCGGTGGCCGACGATGGTAGCCGCCTTGTAGCGATCGATTGCCCGGGCTACCGTGTCCCGCTCCTTGCGCGCCACCACAACCGCGGCTTTGGCTTTGGCTGTCGCCTCCACGCTGGGGTCATCCATCACGAAACCCTTCAAGTGACGGTCGTATTCAACGCCGAGTTTCGCTTTCGCTTTGTCCAGCGTCCGGTCGGAGAAATCCGCAGTCGCCTTACGAAACTTCTTGTTCGGCACGGGTGTCGGGCGGTAATCACCTGTTTCGGGATCTGAGAACAGGTTGGTGATAACTGCGACCGCTTCTGCCGTCCGGTCTTCCCGAACACCGCGACCGCCGATGCGCTCTTTCATCACCTCATCCGCCACACGCTCAGTTGCATCTCCCCATTGAATCCGTGGGTGGAAGGACTCAACGGTTTTGCCCTTCCGTTCGTCAAGAACAAGAACGGGCTTCGTGGACTCCACTACTTGATAGAGAGTGCCCTTCTGCTTCTTCGCGAGGTTGCCCTTGATCGGCATCATGAAACGATTCTCGGACTGCTCGTCGTTGGCGTCTTTCGCAAACAACCACACGGCGCGGGGCACTGCCATGAAGCCCATCGCACCGGACGCGCGATAGATTGCCTTGTAGTCCGCACTCTTATTCAAGTGCATACTGGCGACAACCGAGATGTTCAAACGCTCGCTCATGTCCAGGAGTTTCGTGAGAATGACGCGAACGGCTCCGTCGTCAATCGTCTTCACCTTCGGTCCCAAGTAAGCCGAAATAGGGGAGATGATGATTAAACGGCAATCGGGAAGTTCGCGTGCTTGTTTCTCAAGTCTGTGTATTTCTCTGTCCAGTTGTAGCAAGCGGGCGTTTGTGTCGCCTTTCGTTTTGATGCGCACGTCATGAACACGCGACATGTCCGCGCCGACGTCTTCCGCCGCTACCGCGAGACGCGGTTTGACGGTCTTTTCTAAACTATCCTCGGCTTCGCACAAGATGACATCCGACGGCGGGAAATCGTTTTTCGCACCACCTGGGAAATCAAGTCCGCGCGTCACTCTCGCTGTGAGGTCAATCACGGAGAGAGATTTACCTACATCGGGGTCGCCCATCCAGAGTGCCAATGCACCGATAGGCACGCGCTTATCCCAGAGCCATTCCTGTAGTTTTGATGTGATGCTTGCGAAAGACGTAAGAACGGTTGCGTCCTGTTTCGCGTCCTGTTTCGTCCCGACCGCGTCCGCGGGCTTCGCAGGTGTTTTGCTAAGTTGCTCTTTAGGCGTGAAATCAAATCCGCCCACCTGTTCCTTGAACTTCGCCCAGCCTTCCTTTCCTCCACGGTGCCCCTCGCATGTTGGGTGCGAGCAATTGAAGTAGCGCAATCCCGACCGCTCAAGCGCAATGAAAGAATCGGGCGACTCGTGGTGTGCGTGGAATACGCACTCCGCTAACTGCCACTTGAACCCGTTCTTGTAAGCGATGCGGTTCCCGCGCTCAATTCCCTTCTCGGCAAGCAAGGTCTCCATCTGTTCGGGCGTCATTCCTTCCCACGCGCCATCCGCAGCCGGCATCACCGTGCCAGATGCAGACACTTCGCCGCCGAGTTCTTTCAAGAGCACGCGCAATGACTGCTCAGGAACAACTTCACATTTCGGTGCGTCAATGACGCGGGACAACCGCCACGGACGTTCCGCAGTGTGAGAACCTTTGCGCGCAACCGTGCCGTACGCCTTGAGAATACGGGATGGATTAGACAACGATTTATCAATCATAACCTTCCCGCAGTTCTTTGGGTTCTTCGGGTCGCACTTGCATGTGCTGTACTTCACGTAAGCCGCGGCAAGGATTGCGGACACCAGAGCGGTGGACTCCTGAGATGCAAGCATGTCAATACGCGCAAGCAAGTGATACCCGTTTCCTGAATCCGCGAAGATAGTCTGTATGCCGCGTTCAGAAAGAAACACACGGAAAGTCGTCGCGAGTTCAAGCGCCCGGGCTTTCTCCGCATCGCTGGATGACACGCCTGAAATGCGGCAAGGGTCGAAATCAAACGGGAGATACAGGTAACGCAGCACGTTGTTATCCGCAGTCGCGTTCTTAGACCACCCCTTGCAGGCGTTTTCTAAGCGAGCAAGCAGGTTGGGGTCAATGTCCTGCAACGTCCAGTAGACGTTCGGCGTTTGTTCAAAGCTGGATAACTCGCAAGTATCCTGCGCCAGAGTCTCGGCGTCGTTGTAGTAACCCGACACCGTTCTAGTCGCTGTATCAAAGGCGCGGAGTTCCACCACGCGTCCTTTCGCGATTAAGACGCTCACAGCGCGCTTGATTTCCGCAAGGTCTGGTTCCGGTTTCGCATAACCCGGGCAGCCACCAACGGACGCGGTCGCCTGATTGGACAAGGTGTCAACCGCTGCCGGCACGGGCGTAGCATCCACGGCGGGCGCGGACTTCGCCGCTCGAGTCTTGAGTGTGAGTATTGCTGGCACGGGTACATCCGCGGCTTTCGCTGGCACCGGCTGCGCCGGCAGTTTTAGAGTCAATCCGTATGCGGCGGGATTCGTCACGATATCGTCATCGGTGATGCCCAGCGCTTGATTCGCGCGGGCCATCGCGCAGACGGTTTCCATACAATCCATCTTATTGTGTCTGGCGCAGGGGTTCATGACTTCACCGCCGCACGCTCAATGAGTTCGACGTCAAAACATTCGCTTTTGCCCGCTTGTTTCTGGGACGGGCCTATCGTGAACACTACTGAGTCACCTGGTTCTAAAAGGAAGCCATCGCGGACCTGCTTGACGTGAACGAAAAGGCTTTGTCCCGTGGATGTTTTTATGAAGCCATAACCACGAGCGACAAAATACTGCAAAACAACTCCTTGCTGTCTCATGACATCTCCTTATCAATCTTCAACTACCCGCAAGTCGCTCGATGAGCAAATGGCGCACCGCTAGAATGAAATTCGTCACGAGAGCCGTTAGGCAAAATACTCGTGGAGTTCCGCTGCGTATTTCCCGCACTCGTCGTTGGCTTCCGGTAGAACAGCGGACTTCAAAGCATGACTTGCGACAAGCACGGCATACTTTTGCACCTGTTGAAAGGCTGTAGCCTCACGCTCATGAAGACCGTCACCTGAAATCCTCGGCAGATTTTCCAGCAAAGTAACGACATCAAAGACTACGTGACCTACCTTTGCCCACCGCTCCTCTTGTGCTCGTGTTTTCGCCGCGTAAGCATCTTCCAGTATCGTCATTCGTGTTCTCCTTTGCCGTTAGGCGTTAGTTCAACCAATGTTTCTTTGGTTCGTTTGAATCCGCCGCGCGTTTCCTAACACGGATGTTAAGACGCGGTTCGTTTTGTATCGGCGGTTGCTGTAACTCAAGGTAGTTAAACTTCTCTTCGCTGAACCTGTTTTGTTTCTCTGCCCACTCGCTGTATTCTTCTGGTGAAGCAGGCTTTGCAAACCATCGTGGCGGCTGTGCGCTTTTCCCGCAGGTCTTCCCGATAAACGCGAAAGGCTCAAACACTTCCGTGTGCGTAGGCCCTCCTGAGAAATCACACAAGTCGTGGGCTAAATCTGCCAACCGCTCGTTATTGAAATAATCATTTCGGTCGTAGGGAACGATTTCGTGCCAGACGTTCGGTGGAACGGAGTCATCACGCCAAGTCAACCGTATGGTTGATACCCATTCGGGGCCACGACGCCTGCCTACCGTGTTTTTTCGCGTGTGTATAAGACCTTTTTGCACCGCAATAACTGTCCACTGAGTACCAGGGACGTTGCGATGAAAACGTTCTTCCACTCTCTTCTTGATTTCCTGCTCCATCTTGTCTTTCCACTTGCTTAAAGACTCTTTGCTCATCACCCTCATGCCGTCACTCCCCGCATCTCACGTATCGCCGCGGCAAGATCTTTCAAGCCTGCGCCGATTTCCTTGCCTGCGCTCGTGATGGCGACGGACAGCGACTTCTCGTTGAAGTTTCCGTCGCTGATGGCATCCGCGAGCTGCTGGATGTCGATCGTCTTTATCGCATCGGCGACGCACTCAAAATCGGTGGCTCCCGCAACTGCCTCTAATTGATCGGCAACACTCGCCGCGCCCTCGTGTACCTCTTTGGATAGCAACTCGACTGCGCCCATTGGCGTTGACGCATTCGCGAGGCCCAACTTGTTAATCGCCTCCGCAACACCGTTCAACGCGCCGGCGACTTCGTGCAAATCATTTCCGTCTTCGTAACTCATTGCCCACCTCCCTCGAGCTCATCCAACGCGCTCACAACATCACGCAGCCAGTCCGCTGAAAACATACTGTCCGTGTCATTGGCTCCACGCTGCGGATAGAAGTTGAACCCGCAGCTACTACGTTTAATCTTCCCGAGTAAATCTGTCCTGTCCGAATCTCCGCGCCACACGTTGAAGACGTCGGGCGACAACTCTTCCAAATCAATATATTTGTGCTCGGTGATGTTCACGACGCGCCTCCGCCATTCCCGGCCGCCGCAGGCGCGACGCTCAGTTTCGGCGCAGGCTGCGTATCCGCAACGTTGATTCTCTTTCCACTGGCCTTAAACAAATCCACGGCTAGATCAAGGGCGAGACGAACCGCTGCCTCATCGTTCGTGCCGAGATACCCGAGAATCGCGCTTGCCGAAACCGCGAGCACGTCACGAGCGCGCGCTCCCGCCTCTCGGTCCTTCACCGTTATCGTTTTGCTGCCAAGTAGTGGATTCTCTGCCATTGGTTCTCCTTGTTTGCTCGTCGCCGGTCTTGTCGTACCGCGCCGGCTTGCGGTCGTGCTACTTCTGCTTGTTGACGTAAATCTGCTTCACGCCGTCATAGAAAAATTCCAATGTGTCGCAACGAATCGTATTACCAAGTGGTCCGTGTGGTGTGTGGTCGGCGCAACGAGCACCCGCGATCTGCTCCGGACTGACGACCGTGCTTCCGGGGTTCTCGTGCGTCAACGTCAATACTGCGGCTAGGTCGTGGCACAGGTCGCAGGTAACAAACTTCACAGCGTCCTTACCATTCTTCGCGAACGCCAACTCGATCTGGTTCATAATGCGAGCTCGGCGCAGAACCAAAAGCTTTGCCTCTCTCGCTGCTTCACGCTTCTTCTTTGCTTCATCGTTCCTCTGTTGAGCCGCGAGGCGCTTCGCGTAGGATTGCTTGTACTGGTGATCGCCAAGAGAGGTCACCGTTGTAATGTAGGTAATGGTTTGACCTATTTTCGGGGGGATACCAAGATGGCCTCCATAAGCGCCGCCGTAGCTGCTCGTGTCCTCCCTATCCGATATGACCGCGCCATCATTTTTCCGGATCACCTTAATTTTGTACCGCTGCTTGGACTGGTTAATTGCCATTGAAATCGCCCTCCAGTAAAATCTTTTCCCCGAACGGAACCTTGCAGGGCTGCGTCAATGCCCACAGGACCGGATACTGACTGCCTTTTGGAAACATGCCGCACCCATCCGTCAAGTACACGATGCCGTTGGGTTCATAGTTCTCGGCTTCCTTCAACGCGGGCGCGAAGTTCGTTCCGCCCCCGCCCTTCAGCTCGACCGGGAAAGGATCTCCAGGCTGTACCACCTGGGAAACCGCCGCGTCCGCACTTATGACAATGGCGGTAACGCCGGATAGATCCAAAATGGCGCGGCACTCAGCCACAAAGGCATTCAGGACGGGGCCAACGATGGAGCCCGATGTATCAATGCAAACCGCGATTCGCGTCTCGATTTCGCGGCTCCATCCCGGCAAGCCTGGGATGCGACGTGACAATCGAGTCCACGTGCGAGTATCGGACTTTCGCGTGGAGTGAATGAATCTTGCGAGCTCGTCTTTCCAATCCTTCGTGGGAGCCGTCGCTTCTTCAATCGTTCGCGCGACGTAGTCGGGCATCAGGCTGTAGGAAGAGGCGATCGCGTCTCGCCACTCTTTTTCACTCATAGGCTTATCGCCCGTATCCACGGAGCCTGCCTCTAACACGTCGCGACAATACAGAGCCATCTCCTCCGGAGTGATGGTTTCGTATAACTCCTCGGCCAACGAACCCAACGGGCCGGGTGGCACGCAATCTTTGGGCAGAACAATGTTCGCGGCCACGAGCACAGCATTCACAGCCTTGTCACACGCCACGTTCCACCGTTCCGGCTCTCGGTATTTCCTGCGATAGCAATGCAAGAAAGCGCAGTGAGCCGTCTCGTGCATAAGAACGCCGATACATTCTGTGTCCGTCAACGACATGGTGAACGCGGGATTAAAGAATAGGTGCGTCCCGTCAACCGCCATCGTATCCACGGATTCAGTTTCGAGACGAATCAGATGGAGGTACAGGCTGGCCCACCACGGATAGAGCATGAGCATCTGTGCGGAACAACGCTCGATCTTGTCTGCCGCTGCGCTCATGCGGCCATCCCGATCTCAAAGAGCTTGCTGTGCGCGCCGATCCACTTCCCGATCTCTTCGTCCTTTCGGATGTCGTAATAGCCGTCGCGTCGAATGTCCATCACGTAGAGCAGTGCGAACTCTGCCGGCATCCTGGCGACATATTTCATCGCAGACTTCTTGTGCTCACGGGTGTATTGCGCGAGCGATGTCACAAGGGCATAGAGTTGCGCCGGGGACTTCGGCACTGCTGATCGCATCGGGGAGTCAATGATGGCTTCGATCGCTGGCAACTCGCGGGATGTCCGAAGATACGCGGCGAATTCGATCGTTGCACCTTCGCCAACCGTTCCTTGGATCATCTCTCGTTCAATGTTGCCGCTTATTTGCAAAGACAGAATGTTGGAAACGGCTTCCCACGAGCGGGGAGAAGGAAACGCGCCTTCGCCGGGGATCTCTTTGGACATCAGCAACTCCGGACGCCATCGAACAAACGCGGTGACGACGGACGCAATCTTGTTATTCATGGCCCACTCGCACCACTGCTTGACGTCGGGATCCGCATTAATAGTGACCATGCGGTTGCGAAGGGGTGCGGAGGTCGCGCGATACAGCGTCTTGTCTGACGCGCGATTGCCGGTCAACACGAGATGCCATCCAGCGGGTAGACTCATATCGGAACCTGGTTCTGCGTGTACGAGATGATGGGCAGCCACTTGAACATCGGGGGCCGCGCTGGATAATTCGTCCAGCAAGATGACGCCCTGGCCGTCGCGTGGCAGCGGAGAGGCCCATTTGGTGGTTCCCTTCTCCACGAGAGGAAGCCCACGAAGATCTACGGATTCACAGGTCGGCAAGGCGAACGTAACCAATTTTTTGCCTGCGTTTTGTGCCGCCTGCGCTACGGCGGCCGTCTTGCCGATTCCTGGGGGTCCTTGCAAGAAGGGCACGATGCTGCGAGTGTCCATCTGGAAGACCATTCGTAAAGTAGAAACTATTTCTTGAGGGAACATCTTGTTTAACCTCCCGCCAATTGGCGTCCATCTTTCCGAACGCTTTCGCGTGCGGGTCATGCGAATGCACTAAACATTTTTGGAATCGAAACAAGGGTGGCTTGCGCGAGGGACGAGTTAGACGTATAAAACTCGTCAGTCGCACAAACTGGGCTCCAACCTTGTTTAGCGATAGGGCCGCGTCGGTCTGACCACCGGCGCGTCCCGCCTCTATTTCAGTCGTGCTACTTCTTCAAATTGGTATCTCTGGTGCGCGATACTTCGCGATGTATTCCGCCACGGCTCGCCGCACATGCCAACCCAGGCCCGTGTCATTTTCTTCACCCATCGTGCGAAGGGTCTCGAGCACATCGGGGTCGAAGTCCACGCCAACCGTCTGGCGCTTTTTCTTCTTGATTTTCTTCTTCGGTGTCGTATTCTGCTGCTCCATGACGCTCCTCGTCGTTTAGAACTCCACAACACGCGAATTGTCTCATATGTCGTCATTATTCGTCAATGGAAAACTTCGCGCAAACATTGGGTGAAAAGAAGGCGAAGCAGACACATGGTGCCCGCTGGATCGGCAAGAAAGTGGAGTCCCCAAAAGGAACTCCACTCGCGGAGCGGGGCTGGCGCGAGCCGGGCGCACCGGAAACACAGAAGGTACGGCAACGCTTGCCGCAGCTTTCTTCGAACACGCCCTCAAGGGCGTCTTCGCGGCGGGGTCATAATAAATGATGGAAAAATCAAGAAAGATCTCATTCCAAAGGCTTTAAGTACGGACGGTGGCACTGTAACATTTTGGAGGCTACGGAACGCGCGGGGAGCCTATTAGCCGCGCGCGGCGTCCGCGGAAGGGTCGTGGGCCCATCCGGCCGTGCTGCGTTCGGCGTCCGCCGCGGCGTCGCTGGGGCTAGCTGGTCTGGTGGGTGCCAGAACCAATAAATATATGCCTCTCCCCTATACGGCCTTTTTAGTGGGAAAAGGGTACTTTTATTTTCTGGACCAATCCCACATGAGTAGCGGCCCACCCGCTGGCTGGACGGATACGTTTAGGCTCCAACCGCCGGCAACGGGGCGGATTATCTGCAACCCCTTTAGAAAGTTCACGGCACGGTGGTCGCCTTGGGAGAGCGCGTGTGCTCGGGGCTCCCCGTCGCTGAAATCGCAGAGTTGTTTCGCAGCCTCTACGTAGGCGTGTTCGGTATCGCCAAGCGATACCTTCACCAGCGCACGCGCTTCCTCCGTGAGTCTTGAGTCCAATTTTTCCTTGAACGTCATTTCCATACCTCCCAAGTTACTTATAACAAAAGCCTGCACTACGTTAAAAAGAAAGTACACTTTTGCGTTGACAAAGTGGACTAAGAAATGCTACAATTCGCTAAATGATTGAAACAGTTCCATGCGTCTTGGAAGTTCACCGCAACGGTAAAGTCGTGCGCTTGCCCGACATCCGTCGGCCGGAAGGCACGAGTTATGGCTTCGGGCAGTTTGGCGAAGAGCCACACCCGATTCTTCCCCACGGGCGATGGGGCGCGACTCCCAGCGAAGACCTACTCCAAGACTCATGCGGAGATTACTCACTCGATGAGCCCATAACCTTCCGCGACGGTTCGCAGGGTGACCGATACAACATAATGCGGAAGCCGATTCGTGAAATCGGCGTACACCCCGAAGTCTTGCGCGAAATATCGCGTGGTGCCGCTGGGGATAGTGACGCAGTTTGGGATCTGAGTGACGAACTGCTTGCGCATCACGCGGACATAGTGCGCGGCGTTGCGGAGGAAGTTTTAGAATCCCTCGCACCGCGGGAAACCTACGTCCTGAAATCGTATCTGGGATTCTCCGACGATCTGTCGCAAGTGGAATTGGCACGCGCCATCGTTGACCTCGGGCTTGCGAAGAAGATGACTGTCAACGGAATAAAGAAAATGATTCCGCGCGCGATGAAGAAACTGCGGGTAGAGTTCCGCCGACGTCTGAATAATATGAATCCCGAACTCTGGCAGCCCGTCCCAACGCGACCAACACCGACCAAGAGCAAAATGTTCGTGATTGACTCCGAATACTGGCAAGCGTTCCGTGAAACCGTTGAGAAAGAGTGGTTAAAGTTAATCGCGGCACCCCGAGACGAAATCATCGTGCCGATACTCGCGAAGCAGTCCGTCGCGACACCCGCTCCCCTCAAGACGCGCGACTGCAAGAATGAAGAGTGTGACGTCGTACTTCTCGGGCGTCGCCGTCCGCTCTTTCGCATGAACATGGAACGGGGTGATCCCGGCATCATGGTGACCTGCCCGCTCTGCTGCGCGTTCAAGAAACTGGGTTACGCGACGCTGTGCCCGTGCTGCATTACGCAGAAAGCCCTCAACGGGTATTGCGATGCCTGCTTCGCCGACCGTCTCGCTGGTGAATGGTTGAAAAGGCGTTCACCGCGCGTCCGCGCTGTTGAATCATTTGATGAAAGAGTAGGTGCGGCTATAGTGCGGCAGGAATGGCATCTTGATTTGACCGCGGCAAACGTGGCGTTCAACGCGGACGTCATATACACGCCCACTGGGACACCAGGAGATTTCCGCGTTGATTCATCGGATTCCAAGGTTCGTGTTTACGTTGAGCAAAATGACGCTGTGCTGTTGCTCGCGTTCCTTGACGTGCTGAATCCCGTGCTCACCTTGGACATGCTGAATGGCGCGGCAGATGACTTCGCAGTTGACTGGCAAGTGATTGCGCCCGTCATTCCAGAGCACCGCGATTGGCAGCAAGCCGTCGCCACGTGGAAGCCATCACAAAATGATCGCACGGGATGGTATCGCCCCGCGCGTGGCGCGGACGTCGTGAGCACGGCGGTTCGGCTGCCGCTGGAATCTGCACTCGTGCCGTACGAAGGTGTGGATTTCACCCCGCTACCAGCGCGCGAGGCACCGCGCAACGCAGGCGTCGGGATGTCACCGGAAGAGTACCTTGAACGGCAAAAGTTCCTACGGGGGCAGCGGCAATGACAGACGAGAGACACGTTTACGGTTTGTATGACCCCCGGCAACCTGATGTCGTGATGTACGCAGGCATCACGAAGAGGGGCGCACAGACGCGTTTGCAGGGGCATATTAAAACGGCACGCGAAGGTGGGACTTATCCAGTGTCCGTTTGGATTCGAAGTTTGTTAAAAATCGGCCTTGAGCCAAAGGTTAAGCTTCTCGTTGATGACAAGACTCCGCTGTGGTCGTGCGTTGAAACTTTCTTTATCAAACACTGGCGTGCGCTAAACCCAGGATTGCTGAATCTAACGGACGGCGGAGAACCCGGCGGGCGAAGGGCTGGCGACGGGTGGTTAAAACGGCACGATGCCATACGGCTGGATTTCGCGGAAGTGCTGCGAACATACAAACGCAGCGGCACTGGCGATTTTTCAACGGGGAGTGGAGAAACCGTGCGGTACGCCCTTGACTGGATACGTCGGCAAGAGCGGCCAAAGAAGGGGCGGTAGCATGGGAGGGTACGACGTGAAAACAATTTTGCTCGCAGCCGCAGTTCTAATCGTGGTCCCGGCGTTCGCATTACTGAGTACAGTGGCATTAATCGGATGTGCGACACCGCAAGCGCCACCCGCGCCCGTGGTCGAAACTAAAACCGTTCCCGTGTGTGAATATGGCGGACAAATCAGCGGTACCACGGTTGTTTGCAGCCCGCGCTTTACCCCGATGCCGAGCTCAATGATCTATTCGAACGGGAAAATCATGTTCGACAACAAGACAAGGCAAGACTGTTGGGCAGGCGGTTCCGGTGGTCGTGGTCCCGATGCGGTTAGTTTACCGACGTGCAATTCATTGGGTGAGTAGAAACGCACGCCCGCTTGGGTGAAATAGCACTTGGCGCGAATTTCGAAGGAGGAAACGATGATTGAGGTATGCGAGACCATCTGGCGAATCTATCCCCACCATCGAGCTAAACGGGCCTGATGCTCCGCTTCGTCCCAACCTTTCGGTCGCCAATCAATTTTGATGTGGATGCGCCACCAGCCAAAATCCAACTCGCTCAGTGCTGGAGCGCGCGTAAATTCGATGAACGGCACGCAAGTACTTGCACACGACCACATCACGTATAAAGTTCCGTGTCGGATTAGAGTAGGAACCATCATCGGTTGCCACTAGAGAATACAAACTACTCATCATGTACGTTTTTAACGTTTGATTATTGTGCCAGTTTTTCCGAGCGGGGCGACTTGAAGAAAGATAAGCTCACCGTTGTGGTCGCGGCCCAAGAAGCGTTGTCCGGTCTGATCCTGAGAAGTTAGGGTGGCGGTATTACCATCCGAGGCTTCCACGATGGCGGTGCGTACGGGCGTCCCAGCCTTTTTCGGCCAAAGTTGCACTTGTGCCACCAAGCTACCTGTTTCGGAGGCGGTGAGCGATTCGATACGGATGTGGTTACTTTCGGTCGCCTCCGTAAGTTTACTAAACGCGTTTGCAAACGACACGCGACTGATCAGGTTACCCGTGGCAGAGAACTGCAACAATGTCTCATCGTGCCCAATCCATAAAAACAATCGGTCTCCTCGAACGAACATACGATTATCCCCAAATGGAGAACTATTATTCGCGACTATTTCGTCGCCAATCGAGAAGGAATCACTCGGAAGAAACTCTCCAAGAACCGCACCATTCGGTGAATATCTAAGTAGAAGAGGATAGGGATCTTGACGGGTGCTGTCGCCGAATGCAAAAACATCTCCGTTGCTCAGCACAGCAATTAGCTTCGGAATCTGCGGGGAGACCTCCCAGAACTTCTGCAACGCTCCGTTCCGGTCATACGTCAACAATACGTGCTTTAGCTGATGAGGATGCACTCCACGCGGCGTATAACCCACGACGGCAGCGATGACGACCCCACCTTCTGGTGTCGCGGCGGCATCCCAAGCGTCAAACCACAAGGCACTCGGCAGGTCTAAGAGTGGGTAAATGGCGACATTGGAACCGTCTGGGCCAAACAATCGCACAGCCGGAGTACCGGAGTTGTCTTCGTTCCGATACAACACCAGCCGGTCTTGGACCGAATCCCATTTGGGCTGATAGGCCCCCTGACCGTCGAAAACGTCGACATTGAATCCCTGTGCCACGGAAAGCGGAGAACAACCGCCTACCAGCAACATAATTAAAAGACATCTCGCCGCAGGGGTCATATGCTTTTCCTTGTCTCGACTGATTCAATTACTGTGCCGGTGGCCTCTTAGTCTGGCAGGCTACATCGTGGTCGTCCTTACACGCCGTGCACTGAAGGGTTCCGTCCCGACCCTTACACAAGGTCTTACCCCCGGTGCACGTACAAAGATAAATGGTGCAAGGGCCGGTTGCACAATCGGGACACTTCCCGCAAAAGCCGCAACTCGTTTCACATGCAGGTTGTGCATCTGTCCCATTACACGCTGGAAGCACGCTAGGTTCGTCGTTGCAAGCGTAGACGACTGGGAATGCCAATTGACGTATTCGGTTGGACAGCGTGGCGCTGGGCGCGGCTGTTTGGTACCCAGGTCTAACTGCTGCCTTGAGTATCTGCATACTCGTGGCATTGGGTGGGAGAACCGCCTTGGCAATAAGGATCGAACTGGCTAGCTCATAACCGAGAAACGTAACGGCTAGCGCGGATCCGATAATAAACCAGCGTTTCCGTTTCATAAGCCCTCCCTTCCTTTAACAAGCTGTGTATCGGTGCGATAAGTATATCTGCATGGACCTGCCTCGCGCACGTCTACACCATTATATCGGCTGAGTCAAGTTATATTTGAGGGATATTACGTGGGCTCGGCCCCGCTCGTCGACGAGATGACGGGCCGTCACGAAACGGCGTCGGAAGCGCGGACCTACTGTAAATCAACGTTTCCGCCGATCACGACGGCGCGTACCGCCTCTGCCTTCATTTCCGTTTTACCTTCTTCGCAAGACATTTCTCGCAACGCGCCTGATTCGCTGACCCCATGAACTCCTGTCCGCAACTGCATTCCTTTCGGACTAAAACCTCGCCTTGAGGAGTAACAACTTTCTTGACTGGCCGCAGATTGGGAAAGAACGGCTTGTTAGCGGGCATGGGACCCTGAGACTAATTCAGCCGTTGTGTGGATTGCAAGGTATGGCGCAGCTATGTCTAGCATCTGCCTGTCAGTTTTCACAATATCCAGCGAAGGGCGAGCTCAGGTTCTGATAGCTACTGCAGCTTCGCGTACTCGGCTTTGGCTTCCTTCAGGATGGGGATGTCGGGGTCGGCATCTTTCCACAACGCGAGAAAATCTTTGTAGGCGGCGAGCGCCCGAACGCGGGCGGCATCGGCATCGGCTCCCTGCGAGGTTGTCGCCTGCAAGGCGTTGGCGCGAGCCACTCCGAGACGCGCCAGCGCTCCCGTCCAGCAGTTCCACACGATGCCACTGTGGTCGAGAATCTTCTGAAACTCGGCGGCGGCACTGCCTTGTCCAGCGGCCAAGTATGCTTCTCCTCGTACATACGTTGGATAGAGGCAGGAAATATTATTGACGAACGAAATTTCCCCCAGCTCGATAGGGGAAGCAGCTTGCAGGGCAATCAGGGCGGCAGCCGGATTCTTTCTATCCAGCCCCAGTTGCGCTTGAATCGCAGGCAGCCAAAGCGACTGCATCTGCGTATCGAGCGGGTAGCGTTTGTTCAGGTCTTGCGCCAGCGATTCGGCTCGCGCTGCGTCGCCAGCCATGGCAAACGCGAGCGCGGCTTCGCTCTGAACACCTTGGCTCGTCGGGGCAAGCTTCAAAGCCTCTCCCGCTGACTCCCGCGCTTCCGCAGGATTGCCGTAAGCGGCCTCCCACTGAGCGGCAATCGCCTGCCAGATGGCCCCATTTTCCTTGCTGTCCATCCGGACGGCGGAGTCCACCGCCCGCTTGGTCAACTCCCGTGCCTTGCCAAGGTGACCGGCATACGCCTCGGTGTCGGATGCGAGCGCCAGTCCATCGCTCTCTTCGGGCTTGCCCGCAAACCACTTTTGCTGTTCCGCCATCGCGGCGGAGTCCGCCCCAAGAAAGGCAATAGCGTAGAGAGCACTGTGGAATATTGAATCATCCAGCTTTCGCGCCTGTGTCTCGTGGATGGCCCGCCGTGCCTCGTCGAAACGCTGCAAGGCAAGGGTGTAGTTGGCGAGATCGCCGTAGAAAGGCAACTGATCCGCAAGGCGCAGCGCTTGCCTCGTGATGTCCGCGGCTTTCTCGTACTGTCCTTGTTCGCCGTACAAGGCGCCCAAATTGCCGTACGCTGTGTCCGACCGTGGGTAGATCTCAATCACCTCCTGATACGTCTGGGCTGCTTTATCCAGTTCTCCGGTTACATTCGAATAGTAGATGGCGGCAATTAGCAGCTTTTCCCGCTCGCTGGCATGTTCCCGCAATTCGAACGCCTTGGTAAGGTACTCGCTGGCCCGTCCTGGCTCGCCGAGACTGTTGTAGTCGAGGCCCACTGCCCTGTAGCCCGTGGCAAAATTCGGATCTAGCTTGATGGCACGCTGGTCGTAAGGCAGGGCTGCGGCGGAGCCTTTCTCGTTAGTGGCCTTCTGTCCAAGGCTGTACGCTTGCAGTGCTTCGAGCGATGACGTGGTGGCCTCTTCCAGCGGAACATCCAACTTCTGCACCGTAGCCAGCGATTCGCCCAGTTCGCGGCGCAGCTTGGATGCCGCCTCGCCCAGCGTGTCCAGCACCTTCTCCTTCGACGCTGCCGTCACCTGCTCTTCGGCCAGCGTGTCGCCGCTCCGGCAATTCACCGCCTTCAATCCCAGCACGTATTCGCTGCCCAGACTGCCAATCGTTCCGGCAAGGTAGGCTTTGCTGCCTGCCCGCTCGCAAAGCTCTCGGGCTACCTCGGGCGTGAGTTTCGTACCGACCGGACGGGTCATCTGTTGCAAGGTCTTGGCGACTTCGCTGTCGGAGAGCACATTCAGGAAAGGAGATTGCCGCAGGGAAACGTGGAGCGCCGTCTTCAGCGTGTCGTCGAAGATTGCATCGCCCGTGGTATTGGTGAAGTCGGCGAGCACGATGGTGTCTTTTTCGGTGAGGGCCTGCGCCTTGCGCGCAAAATAAAGCCACGCGCCCACACCCAAGGCGACGGCCACCGCCGCGACGGCGGCAATCGCCATCCATCCCAGCCCAGTTGATTTAGCGGCAGGCCTCGGCCCGGCTTCGGCCGTTGCGATGGCTGTGTGCCCTGATTCGGTGTCGCGCTTAAGCCGTTGCAAATCTGACCGCAAATCAGCCGCGTGCTGATAGCGTAGGTCGGGACTCTTCTCCAAGGTCTTGTTGATGACGTGTTCGAGTTCCGCTGGAATCTCCGGATTGAGCCGCACGGGAGCTACTGGCGTGCGATTCAGAATAGCTTCGAAAATCTCTGCCGAGGTGCTCCCCGAAAACGGTCGTTTTCCCGTCGCCATTTCATAGAGCACCAAACCGAAAGAAAAAATATCCGTGCGCCCATCCAGTTCTTTCCCACGCGCCTGCTCCGGCGACATGTATGCCAGCGTGCCCATCGCCGCGCCGGGCGTGCTCAACTGCTGCGCCTCCTGAGTCAGAGTGGCATCGGCATCCGTTCCTGCCTTTGCTTGCTGCTTCGCCAGACCGAAATCGAGAATCTTGGCATGTCCCCGCTCGGTGACGAAAATGTTGGCAGGCTTGATATCGCGATGAACGATTCCCTTGGCGTGAGCGGCATCCAGAGCGTCTGCAATTTCGATAGCCAAGTTGAGGAGAGTTTCTGTTTCCATGGGGCGGCCAGCGATGCGGTGCTTCAGGGTCAGCCCGTCCAGAAATTCCATGGCGATAAACGCTTCGCCGTGTGCGTCATCAATCTCGTGGATGGTGCAAATATTGGGATGATTCAGGGCCGAAGCCGCCTTGGCTTCGCGCTCAAAGCGGCTGAGTGCCTGCGGGTCTTTGGCTACCTCTTCGGGCAGGAACTTGAGGGCCACGAAGCGGCTGAGCTTCACATCCTCGGCCTTGTAGACGACACCCATCCCGCCACCGCCGAGTTTTTCGACGATGCGGTAGTGCGAAATGGTTTGGCCGATTAGCGAATCGGTGGCTGGCACGTGCAGCACATCTTAGGGCGTACCAGGAATCAAGTCAACGAAGCCACACCGCTCAGGTGTCAGACTTTGGTTCAGCAGTGCGCCGCCGTTAGAGTGTTTGGACGCACTCGCAGAGCATTCGGCTTCGGAAACGCGACCGCTGGGTAGACGCCACGATGGTTAATTCAGTAGTCTGTAATTTCAAGGGGAAGGGGAAGAACAATTGTCAATAAAAACATGTCGTAATCCCAAATGTGGAACAAGCCATCAGACTTGCAGCACGGTTTGCCCTGATTGCGGCGAACCGTACAGAAAACCAGTGCAAACCCCGCCGAGTGAGATTCAGCGACAGATACTGCAAAGCATCAGAGAGGTGGTGAAGGTGCAGACAGACCGTGCCGTCAAAAACGGTCTAACCAAGCAACAAGTTCTAGATGTCATCAAAGAGGTTCTCGACTAGCGGCCTGCGTTGGGACTTTCGATTGTCGGTCCGTGGCCTACGCGCGTCGGATCGTGCGTAATCAGTCTTTCCTGCCGATAACGAGAAGCATACCTGTGTTGGTTCAGCCTGAAATGGAGGAGTAACGTTTTCCGTTAGTGAGTATTCCGTCCCTCGGGCGGGGATTTTCAAGGCATCGATACAACCACCAGGCTATCCCTCAGCATGGTTGCGTCCCCGCAGAGCCCGCTTCCGTTTCGCCCGGCCAGATCATTGTAGCTCCACCACGTCCATCCGTCTCAACTTCCGGGTGGCCCGTCATCTTAAACTTCCTACGCTTCGCGCTTTTCATGGTAACGTCGGCTTCGTGATCCTGACTAAAGACGAACTCATCCACGCGCTTCAGAACGAGGTACGCATTCTGCTCCACCTGATTTCGAAGGTCGATCCGGCCACACTCGATTACCGTCTGTCGCCCAAACAGCGCAGCTTGCTGGAACTGCTCCAGTACCTGGTGTTCATGCCGGAGGTCCACATGCGCGCCGCGTTGGCGGACAGCTTCAGCCTCGACGGCTTTCAGACGGCCTGGCAGGCCGGAGGGGCCACGGCAAAAGCCATGAACCTCGCGCAAATCACCGAGGCAATCGGGCGGCAGCGCGCGTTGATCGAGGAATTGTTGAGCCCCTGCTCCGACGCCGATCTTCGCGCGCAAATCGAAATGTTCGGGAACAAGGCCAGCCGCGGGTCGATGCTGGTTCTGCTCGTGCTGTCTCATTACGCCGCTTATCGCATGCAGTTGTTCCTGTATCTGAAGGCCGCCGGGCGCGCAGAGCTGAGCACCTTCAACCTTTGGCTCGGCGCGGACTCGCTACCATGATGAGTAGGCATGCGCAAACCCCAGCATCCGCCGCGCGCCATCAAGCGCGAGGTGTTGCCCAACGGCGTTCGCGTGATCGGGCATACTCCGAGCGAGTGGTCGAAAAGATCGCTCGGCGGGCGCGACGGCTGGCGGTGATTTTCCAAGTTCTCTCGGAAGAGCCAGTGCCAAAACCACCCAGAGATCCGAAGTAGCGCGTTCCACATTTGTTCCACAGATCACTGCCGAAGTAGCCCGAATCACCCCCTTTGATGCCCTTCGATGCCCTTCTAACCTATTGAAAACACTGTAGGCGGTGACGGCTTATCGGTCTGTGGCACCGAGGGTCGTGGGTTCAAATCCCATCGCTCACCCCAACTTGCTTTTCTTCCTCTTCGGGGTCGGGTTTCATTGCGTGGAGTTTTTCTATCCAGTCCGTATCTGTTGATTCTGTGGAAATAAACTCAGCCATCATCTTCACAAGCAGTGTGTTCCTCTGGTTCAAAAAACCCTGTTCGCGTTCTGGTTCAAAATATAGCCAACGTCCGAACAGGCTGCGCTGAAGGTCCAACTTGTATTCAAGGTTGGCGCGTTCCCACGTTCCGGCAAGGTCAATCGCTTCCGCTTTCACCTGCTCCGTTATCTCAGCGAGCGTGGCACGTGCTGCTTCCAGCGCGACAAGTCTCTCACCAATCTTCGATGCTTCGCGCTCGTTCGGTTCAACAAAGCTCTTGTACTGCTGCTCAGTGATTGTGCCGTGAAGCAGTTTCTCCAAGGCCGCGTTGCACAGTGTGCTGATGTCGCGCTGGCGCTGGGTGAGCTTGCCAGCCGTGTGCGCCAACCCTTCACGTTGCGCAGTCCATCGCGCTGCCGCAAGCTCTGGGAATCCACGCAGGATTGCTTCTTGCGTTGGCTCATGAAGCTTGAGCAATTCTTTGAACAGCCTGTGAAGCACTTCAGCGCGGATGCTTGTGGCCCGGCAAGTGGGCGTGTAGCAAAAATAGAATGCGTAGCGTTCCTTGCGTCCACGGTTGTAGCCAGCAGTCAGGCCACGTCCGCACGCTGCGCACGCGACGAACTGCCGCAGAGGAAAATCTTCGCGGGTCTTACTGTAGGGTTTCTTCTCTGGATTCTTCTCCCGTATCACTTCCTGCACCGCATCAAACACTTCTTGGCTCACAATCGGTTCGTGAATGCCGCGCACGCGGATGTCACCGGACTCAACCCAGCCCGCATACAACGGGTTGCGAATCAGGTTGTGAAAGCTCTGCCGCGCAACTTCGTGGCCCTTGGGCGTTCGCAACCCCATCGCGTTGCATTCCTTCCGAACTGCTTCCGTCAACTTGATTTGGCCCCTTTTGATCGTTTGATTTGGCCCCACCCTGCTGGTGAATCAGGTCTGTAGAACCGCCGTCGGGCCTTGTGGGAACTGTGGAAAGCGTTTTGTGCTTTCCAAGCCGCTGTGGGAATCCGCGTTCTGAGCGGATTTCCATCAGCGGCGTCAGTTTCCACAAGGCCTCCGCTTCTTTCTTTTTTGCTCCTTTTTTCTTTCTTTGTGCCTGTCCCCTGTTTTCCACAGAAAAATATCGCACCAGGATGGCCCAGGAACGACGATCGCCCACTCGGTCGATCCACAACATCCCCGGTTTTGTTTCTACGTTCATCCCTTGCCACCTTTTTTCTTTTCCAGCGTTCTGCGGAAACGGTACGACTCCGTGCCCGTCTCGATGATGTGGGCCTGGTCGGTCAGCCGGTCCAGCATCGCCTTACACAATCGGGCGTTCGGAAACATGGTGGTCCACTCGGAGAACGGCAGATTCGTCGTGACGATTACCGCGGCTCTTTCCGCTCTTCCGGCAATGATCTGGAACAACAACTCGGCGGCTGCCTCAGGCATCGCCACATAGGCCATCTCGTCAATCACGATCAGCTCGTACCGCGTCCACCGATTCGTCACGCGGTTCAGTTCGCTCTTATTCTTAGCTTCGGTGAGTTCGTTGACCAGTTGCGCCGCCGTCGTGAAACGCACCGGCTTTCTCTGACGGCAGGCCTCCACCGCCAGCCCCGTCGCCAAGTGCGTCTTGCCCGTTCCTGTTTCGCCCAGAAAAATGATGGGTTCGCTCCGACTCAAGTAGCCGCCCGCAGCCAGGTTCCGTACCAGCGCTGCTGGTATATGCGGCGCATCGGAAAACGCAAAGTCCTCGAGCGTTTTCATCTTGGGGAAGTGCGCCTCCTTAATCCGCCGTGCGACCGCATTGCGGTCTCGCTCTTCCACTTCTGCCCCGAGTAGCGCTTCCAGATAACTGAGATGACTTTGCTTCTGGCGGATCGCCTGCTCGGCCACCTCTACGAACTGCCCGCCGATCGTTCGCAGCTGGAGTTGCTTGGCATACTGCCGGATGGCAGCCTGTTGCACGGGGGCGTTCATTGCATCACCCCGTTCGACGGGCAGTTCGCGAGCAACTGGTCGTAGTTCCTCGTCGTGGGTTGCGGTCGATCATATGCTCGCAACGCGCCAATCTCGACCGCTTCACCGGCTTCGCGCTTCCCAGCTGCGTCGCTGGTGAGCAGCAAGCGCACGGCCTCGGCATCGAAACAACTCAGATCCAGAGCTTTTTCCAGCGCTTCCTTCAGCCGTGGATATCCATGTTGACGGCCCAGCAGTAACACGTCGATCATGGCTCTGGTCCCATCCTGTTTGCCTCTTCGTTGCTTCAGTGCCTCCCAGAAGTGATCGAAGCTGGCCGGCCAGCGCCCTTGGGCCCGCCACTGCTCGAGCGCTGTCGAGCCCGCAAAAGCTCCGGGCTTCTTCGTCAGTGCATCCAGGTAATGCTCCAGGTTGAGTACTTTCTGTTGCCGCTGGAAGCAGCGTTCGTGCCGTGCCACACACTCTCCCTGATGCCAGATCTCCACGTGGGCAGAGTGCACCTTGGCCTGCACTTCCAGACCGACCGGCAGCGGAACCGAATAGAAGTTGGTCAGCACCTTCGCGCAGCCACTGGTGTTCACATGGGGGAAGTGAACCGCAGCCAGATCAAAGCCTTCCTTCAGCCCCTTTAAATGCTCCTGCTCGAGACTCATTCCCGCACCGACGGTCTGCATCCGCCCACCAATGATCCGTTGCTCATCTTCCTTGGAAGATCTCAGCAATAACGCATCGAGTTCTTCCCAACTGGCCACGTTCGGTACCGGCACCATATGGTTCCGGCGAAAGTATCCGCCTTCTCCTTCCACGCCACCCTTCTCGTGACCTTCCGCCGGCGTACAGAACTCCGATTCGAAATCCCAATGCGATCGGAAAGCGATGAATCGCGTGGTCTCCTCTCGCTGGTGCCCTCGCAGAATCTTTTTCACCGCAGAGCGCAGGTTGTCATAGCGAAGGATCTTGAACACGCCGCCAAAATAAGCAAACGCCCGCTCGTGAGCTTCCAGAAAGGCTTGCTGGCTAGCATGCGGGAAGGCGCAATGGAAAGCTCCGCCACTGGCCATGCTCCGCATGCAAAACAGGTAGGCCTTCTGCCTTTCTTCGCCGATGTCCGCATACGCTTCATACCAGTCCACCTGCGCTTCTTGACCCCAGCTGTAAGACTGCGGAATGAAGACTTCCTGACTGAGGAGTCTCAGTTCTATCTTTCGCTCGCGCACGTAGTGACGAATCGTGGACTCGCCGATCTGCACCCCAGGCATCTCTGCGCCCATCCGGCACCAGATCCGATGTGCGGTGTGCCGTTGCTTTCGTGGCGCCTTGCGGTCCGCTTCCAGAATCGCTTCCACAAAAGCCTTCGCTGGTTCCAGTTTCGGTCTCTCGCGCACAGGTATCTTTCGCTCCACTGGAACAGCACGGAGCACTGCCTCACGCACGATGCGCCGGTGAATCCCTAGCTTCTTGGCGATTCCTCGGATCGTTCCCCCACCATGCTCGTACTCGCGTCGTATCTGCTCGAATAGCTCCACCTTGCTTCTCCTGTCCACCGGCCCTCCCAGGGGCCGACTGAGCCCGAAGGAGATACACGGTATCTGAGTTTCAGTAGGGTGGGGCCAAATCAAACGATCGAAAGGGGCCAAATCAGAGTAGCGAAATCAACTTTCGCTTGTTTTGGTGGAAGCATGCTGACGAGGCCCTCAAAGTCGAGACGTTCATCGTTGTTGCCACGTTTGTCTTCAATTGCACGCTCTTTTTCCTCTCCGTGATCGTCAAAGGTTGTGAGCGGCACCAAGCGTTTACGCTCTACGATGTGGCGCCGAAGGGCGCGCTTAACCTCATTCTGCGCGATGGTCCAAAACCACGTCGACACTGCGCTCTCGCCGCGGAATTCGTCGACTGCCATCATCGCCCGAGTTGCGATATCGCGTGCAACATCTGGCATTGAGCGCTCGCGAAAATGATGCGCCACGATGTTTTGCGCCTGGGCTAGGAAAGCCCGGTAGAGGCGAGTGTCGTTGCCGGGCTCTCCGATCTTGGGCGCCGCGTAAGCTGCATCGATCTCGCGCGACAACCGCACGGTGTACGTATCTTCTTCGCGTGGGGCGCGCATTTGGGTCGCTCCGACCGTAGAACGACGTCATTTTTGCACAATTCATTGCACACTCGCACCCGAAAGCGCCCAAATACTCCAAGCAGGGCCCGAAAAGACTCTTCCAACCTGTTGAGAACAGGCACTCCGAAGTCTGAGACGTCGCCTGTGGCACCGAGGGTCGTGGGTTCAAATCCCATCGCTCACCCCATCTAACTTCAGATCTCCTGACATGCTTTGTCGAGAACCTGTCCGCTTTTTGCTTTAGAACGAGGGGGCGCAACCGAATAAGTCGTTTGAAGCGGAGTGCCCGGGAACAGCGTGTTTGTTTTGTTAAGTACCTCGCAAAGGGCCTCAAGGGCTCGCGACCGATGTGGCGAGCTGAGCGGGGCTAATGTTATCAGAAGCCGATTATCGGTAGGCTCGATGTCCGCCGTATTCTGCAGCGCCATCTGAATGAAGGTGCGTCCTTCATCTTCCACTCGTTTGTAGTGTGGGCGAACCAACTCAACCAGATCACTCTCTATCTGGTACGCGACCATTTTCAAGACGTTGGTCAGATGCTTCCGTTCGGTGGTTAGTTTCACGACCTCGCGGTCCTTTCGGGCATCTGCAAGTGGCACACGATCCAGCAGAGAGTCACGTCGGATCTTGAGCTTCTTGATGCGATCTTTTGTGTTGTTAATCTCCCTTCGGATTTTCTCCTCCGCGATCTCGAAGCGATTTACGGCGTGAGTGTGTCTATCGATATGATCGAGTGCTGTTGCCCCGTAGCTCCGCTGTAGTTTCCTGAGATGAATACGAGCAGTGTGAATCTCTTTTTCGACCGCTTGCCGAGCCGGGTTGGGAACACAACGGTTGGGGTCATCGGGTTCGACCTGATAATCGACGAGCGCATCGATCAAATACTCCTCCCGTAGGTACTTGAAGAAATTCTCTTGGCGCCAGCGCTCGAACATGCGATGAGCAACGATGATGGCTCGCAGATCCCAACGGCTCGTCACAATCGGTGTCTGGTGACCGGTCTCTGTTAAGCGAGTCACCTGACGGAGTCGCAGCTTTCCCTTCAGAAAGCGCACGGGTTGGTCATAGAGAAGGTATTCCATCCTCCGACCGTCCAGCTTTGCCTTGTGCCGGGTGAACCTCTTTTCAGCAATGTGGCGGGTGCGCCCCTTGCGATAAGTCAAGATGTCAAACCCCATGGCCAGCAGATCCTGAAACAGTTTGGGACTCCAGCCTCCGCGATCAAAGACAACGGTGGAGTGCCGACGCGGCCCCAGGAGTTCGCGTACTTCGCGTAGCACAGGCGTGAGCATTCGGGTCATACCGGCGTTGGCATCGGCGGTGACAACAAACAAGGGATCGCCGCGCTCGTCGTTGATCCAATAGTCGGTGGTTGCGGGTGCGGCAAGATGCAGGCGCGTCACATAGGCCTTCGGGATCGTGTGTTTGCCGTGATAGGCCCGTACGTGGCCGTCAATGTAGAGGAAACCGAGCACCTCTCCACGCTCGGCGATGCGTTTCTGAGCGATCTCACGGCCGAGTAGATAGCTGCCCTTCAGAGAAGCGAGACGTGCGAGTTTTCGGCGCAAAGTCTTCACTTCGGGCATGCGATCCAGACCGACAATGCGCCCCAGTTCCCCAGGCTGATACTCTTTGAGAGCTTCGGGTTGCGGGATCCTGAGAAGCGCCAACAGTACATAGGCAACCAGAGTCGTTCGCAGTCCGTAGAAAGCAGGACCGAGGCTCCTGTAAATTTTCTCGGCCATCGAGAGCAGACCGCTGGCAACGAGTGCCGGAATGGCCAAGAGAACACCCGCTCTCGGCAAACTCCGCGTAGGAGCAAATACCGGAAGAGCATCGTCGAGCAGTCCCATAGCGGCCAGGAGACGATCCATGGACCGATCGAGCGGGTTAGCGTCAAGACTTTTCGCTGGCGAATCGGCTTGAAGTTGCGCCCTCTTGGCTGGAGGCTGTTCCGCAGCAGAGGGCGGAGTCTCTATCAACTTGCTTGCGGAAACCGTGGCCTGCTGCGCTTGCGAGTCAACCTTCGGCGGGAAGGGGAGATGTGGTTCCGGACAAGGTTTCCAGCCCAGCCGACGAAGAATCTTCCGCACGGCTTTTTCGCTAAGGCCCAGCCGACCCGCAATCCATCGATTGCTCATCCCCTTGGCTTTGAGGCGGAGGATAGTCCTATCTCGCTCATGGTTTCTCTTATGCCTGGAAAGACTGCCGGAGGGCCGTCCTTCCGGACGCGCCAGCGCGCTCAGTCCACCAACCTTGAGGCGCTCCTGATAGCGGCGAAGCGATCGGGCCGAATAGCCGAAGCAGCGTGCAATATCGTTCTGATCTGCGTATCCCGATTCGAAAAGCAGAACCATGGCGTAGGCTTCGGCGGTGTGATCTTCGATGGCGTAGTGGGAAAAGACGACACCCTGGACACTCGCTGTTTTTCCTCGGTCTGAAAGCAAACGCGATCGTTTACGAAGACGGTACCGGAAGATGGCGCAGGGCGGACAAAAAGCTCCTTTTGAGGCGGAGCTGGACTCATGGTCTCTTAGCATGCGCTATCGCCGTAGATCCACAAAGCGGACAGGTTTAGGTCCGCACCTTGCGAAGCAAAAACCCATGCCAGTCGCAGCTCTGGAGGAATCCCCATTCACAAAAAAAACTGAGAAGTCGGATTCAAAAAGCGGACAGGTTTAGGTCCGCACCCCCATAATGAAAATTCACCATTTTGGTTGCTTTTTGGGGACTATGTCAGGAGATCTGAACTTATTGAATCCACTTACCGTCAGGCTTCAACTTGGGCGCATTTGGGCGCAAAATCGCGGCCAACTTCTTGACCGCGTCGCGCTGTGAATTTCCAACCACGTGAGAATAAATCCCGAGCGTGATACGTGGATCGGCGTGTCGCAGCTGCGCTTGAGCAACGGAAACTGGAGCGCCGCCTTCCACGAGCAGACTCGAATGCGCGTGACGAAACGCATGAAGGCCACAGCGAGGAATCTTGAGCGCGTCCATAGCTTTCTCTGCACGACTTTGTTGGCGCTCATTGGCCGCCCGATTTGATTTGCAAAAAGCAACCGCAGCGCGTTCGGCTTCCACGTTTTCAAAAAACTCACGAGCATCTCAGCCAGGGTAGTGAAGAGCATGATACAGCTAGGGCTCGTCGACCGCCTCCGGCTCATGGTCTTTCCCCTAATCCTTGGTAGCGCTGGTAGGGAGCCCATCTATGCTGGCTATCCACAGACGTAGCTCGAACTTATCGATACGAACGTTCTGGACTCTCGGCTCATCCTCCTCGAATACCGCCCTGTGCGCAAGACAGCCGGTTAGCACCACGCCGATTGCTGCCGGATTGTCGGCTGTTCCAGATTTATTGTGAGAGCAGGCGGCCAACTCCTGGTAGAGTCGCGTAACCGGAAATCTCTAACAACGTCGGCGGTGTCAATCTCTTTTTTAAGCCCACTTCTCCGTTCACTTCAAAGAGTGTCTTTGTTCGTCGTGTTCTTCGGCCCTGTCGACGACCACGGCTCGCCTGTAATCTTTCGGTCGGTTTCAGCCCGACCCACACATCTGTTCGATCCCAGCTTCAGACCATAATTACTCGTTCAAACTCCCTCTCGCCAGGGAGCGGGATGCCATTCACTTGGACGGCGTTCTACTGCACGCCATTTCCGGTACCGAGCTGTCCCGCGTGCGAACCGAATTTGACCCAGTCTGAATATTCCCAGCCCTTCCGCCACCTCCAGTACAACGACTAGGCCACATCACCAAGCAAGGCAGCTCTCTGTTGCGTTTCTTGCTGGGGGAAGCAGCGCAAGCGGCAGCGCGTTGCGATGCGGACGTTTCCATGATTTTCCGTGGATGGGGCGAAATTTTGCTTGACAATAAACATTTACTTATATAAGTTGTAGGTTATGAATACTCTCGATGCTGCTTTCTCTGCTTTGGCCGACCCGACGCGTCGGGCGATTCTTGCGCGCCTTGCCAAGGGGGAGGCCACCGTCAATGAATTGGCAGAGCCGTTCGAGATGACGCAACCCGCAATCTCCCAGCACCTGAAGGTGCTCGAAGATGCGGGACTAATCGTTCGCCGAGTCGAGGGTACGAAGCGCCCTCGTCGGCTCGCAAAAGCGGGTATTGAAGCGATGGACCAATGGCTCGCAATGCTGCGAAAAGCCCTTGAGACAAACTACGACCGGCTGGACAAAGTTCTGGCGGGGATGGAAAAACACAAGAAAGGAGAAAAGCGATGAGCAAGATGACGCTGAAGACCGAAGGAGACACCCACGTGATTGTGACAAGGCGCTTCACTGCGCCTCCAGAAGCCGTGTACCGCGCCCATACCGATCCGAAATTAATCCAGAAATGGTTGCTTGGTCCGGAAGGTTGGACGATGCCGGTCTGCATCAACGAGGCGAAGGCCGGCGGCAAGTTCCGTTACGAATGGACGAATGGCAAAGGCGGTGGATTTCACATCACTGGCGAATACTTGGAGTTGGAGCCTTATAACAGGATCGTACATGTCGAGCGAATGCACCTGCCGGATCCCACGCCAGACAACCATATTGAAACGCGATTTGAAGCCGACGGCGCAGGAACGCTGATGACCATGCGAATGACGCTGCCCGATGGTAAGACGCGCGCGGCGATGCTTGCAACAGGTATGGAACGTGGAATGGAAGCGAGCTACGTTCGGCTGGAAGGAATGCTCTAGCCCTTACCAGCTAGGGAGGAATGTCAAGGCCAAATATAGGGAGGTTCAGCATGATTTACAAAATATCGGGCAGTATCGCATTGATGTTGGCCCTGTTGGTCCTCGGTGCATGGAAGTTCCACACGACCGTCTGCATGGAACGTACCTTCAACGCCTCCGTAGCGGACGTATGGAGGGTTTGGAACGATGCGGACTCTATTAAGAAGTGGTGGGGGCCCAAGAGCTACACCGCACTCGTCGTCCGGAACGACGTGCGAGAGGGTGGCAGCTATCTTTGGGCGATGAAATCTGAGCAAGGAAGGATGTTTTGGAACACCGGAACCTACAAGGAAGTCGTCGCAAACAAGAAAATCGTGTCAACGATGTCTTTCTCTAACGAGAACGGGAAAACAATTCCCGGCTCGCAAGTATCGGTTCCTGGGCAGTGGCCTAACGAGATCACCGTTATCGTTGAATTCAGTGAGTCTGAGGGGAAGGCCAGAGTCACTGTTACAGAAGTAGGCATTCCCCTCATCGCGTACGCCCTGTTGAAGATTGGTTGGGCTCAGCAGTTTGACAAGATTCAATTGTTGCTCTGAAGAAAGGTAACTCGGCTTTTGCCAACTCCCGGTTAGTCGCTAGCCTTGATCGGAAACGCCTCGGCCAAGTAGTTGTGTGGAGGGCGAGAAATTAGACCCGAGGCGTTTTCGATGAGGAGACTAGGAGGAAGCCGCTGGCGTTTGCGGCGGACGCGTTGAGTTATGGGATTTGAATGGCAGTTTGGTACCCAGTCGAGAGCTGGAAGAGCACCGGCGAATTGGAAAGGCTGCAGGGGGATTGTGGAGAGCGCCGAAAGTGTCTGCAAGAGCGCGTACCGAAAGTTGTGTGAGAGCCGTGTCGACAGGGAGTGAACACACCGATAGATCGGCGTGCGAGAGCGCGTCTGCAAAGGGCGACTGAAGAAAGCGCTACGAAGAGTCGAAGTACGTGCATGTTGACAGTTCCGCAGCGGTAAATCTCTGAATCACGATCATGGCCGCACCGCAACGCGGGCAGTGCCAGAGGCTAAAACTTTCGGAAGGGATTTGACAGGTTCCGGTTTCTGCAGGCGCAGAGGAGCTGGGGGCCAGCAGTTTCCGGCACAGCACGAGACTAGAAGCGCGCGCGCGATTCACCAGAAACCCAAACTGGCGGATGCGCACGAACCCTTTGGGGAGCACGTGCAGAAAGAAGCGGCGTAAGAACTCTGTGGCGGCCAGGGTCATCTGGCCTGGTTTGCCGCCCTGCGCGTAATTCTTCCAGTGAAAGGTGACGCGCTCTTGCTCGAAGGCCAGCAAGCGATGATTGGAAATGGCCACCCGATGGGTGTAACGCCCAAGATAGCGCAGCACCTGAAGGGGACCACCAAAGGCGGGCTTGGCATAGACCACCCAGTCGTGACGGTGCAGGCGGCGGAGCAGTTGAGTGAACTGTGCAGAGTCGGCCAAAGCCGCGGCGGGGCCGACGCACTGTAGTTTCTTGCTGCGATGGAGGCGTTTCAGACCGGCCAGAAATTTTCCCCGAAAGACGCGGCTGAGGATCTTCACGGGCAGGAAAAAAGGATAGCGAGGGCGGATCCAACGACGGTGGTCTGACGATATTCCGCCCGCAGGAATGGCGCAGTGAATGTGCGGATGCAGCAACAGGTTTTGCCCCCAAGTGTGGAGAATGCTAATCACGCCGATCTTTGCTCCCAAGTGTTTGGGATCGGCCGCGATCTCCAGCAAGGTTTGCGCGCTGGCAGTGAACAGCAGGTGGTAGAACAAACGTGCGTTGTCCAAGGCCAGCACATTGAGTTCATGGGGCACCGTGAACACCACATGGAAGTAGCTGGTGGCCAGGAGTTCTCGCTCGCGGGCCGCCAGCCAACGCTGGCGCGCTTGGGTCTGACGTGGCCTAAAATTGAGCTGTCGTGAGTGGAAGGGCAACCGTTTCAACGAGACTTAGCGTGAGGGCGATGGGTTCAAATCCCATCGCTCACCCCAACCTTTTCAGTCCCTTACAACGTTTCTCTCGTTTACGATTTGCACGCTGGTTGCACACGCAAAAGAGGTTTGAACCTGAATTTCCTTTGACTGCAAAAGAATAAACGTAGTTAAGCAACAAGAACTCGAAAATTCCACGGACAATCGGGAAGAACGCATTGAGATGAAACTCGCTGTTGCGGATTTGCTTGTCATCAAGACGTATAAACTCGGCTGGCCCGCGGTTCCGAATGGTGGCCGGTCAGATTGAATTTAGAAAACAAGCGTACCCCTACGGGAATCCCCGAGCCAAAAACCACACTAATCCCTATTCCAATATGTCCTACGTGGGGAAATAATGTCGGGAAAGTACTTGCGCGAATCCGATGCTTCGATGTGGAGGGGGGCGTGGGGAAGTCCGATCAGCCGTTGTGGAAAGAACTTTACACACAAGCATTGATGGAATCCGATAGAGCGAAAGTGACGCTACTGCTTCTCGCCGCAGAGCTGGCCATGACCGAACGCTCCCGACAACTTCTAAACGCCCCCGATCACCACGAAGAACGCACCGAGTTGGCCGTCGCGAAGGCGGCTTTGGAGGCTATCAGATTTCGCAAACTGGGTTGGCCTCCGGTTGCACCAAGCTGATTTTCACGTCGGACGGGCTATGTCTACAAGATCTTCAAAAAGAGCCGGCTTCGCCGATCTCACCCGTCTTGCGCCGCTCGATGCCGATTCTCACAACCCAATTCAGGTCGTCATCGAAACTCCCAAGGGCAGCCGTAACAAATACGCGTTCGATCCGGATCAAAAAGTCTTTCAGCTGACGAAGGTCCTACCCGCGGGCATGGCCTTTCCGTACGACTTCGGCTTTATCCCCTCCACAAAAGCGGAGGATGGTGACCCTACGGATGTTTTGGTTCTTATGGACGAGCCTGCCTTTCCCGGATGTCTGTTGAAGTGCAGGGTCGTGGGCGTTATTGAAGGCCAGCAGGGCAAGAAGAAAGATAAGGAACGCAACGATCGCATTATCGCCGTCGAAAACGAGAATCACAGCTACGGCCACGTAAAACACGTCCGCGATCTAGGCAAGAAATTTGTCGAGGAGCTGGAAGAATTCTTTGTCAATTACCATAGGCATCTGGGCAAGAAGTATCGCGTTCTCGACGTACAAGGCCCAGCCGAAGCTTGGCGACGTATAGAAGACGGCAGAAAGGGCTTGCGCCGCTAGCGCCGAAATTTCTCACGCCTTACCAACTCAAAGATGCGCGCCCTTTTTCCGGCAGGGTTCTTCTCGATCTCGGTCAGAAACTACTTTGCATCCGTGTTCTTTCCAGTGCTCGAGCACATTCAGCACGCGGGCCAGGCGCATAGGTGCGAATAGAGTCGATAAATCCTCTTCCCACCAGCAATCGGCCCCGGCAGCAGCGCGTTAATCGGGCACTCACTCTGTCTTGCATGGAGCTGGAATACGGCAGGAAACACCAATGGCGTGACCGTGAATGGCGGGCATTTGGTTCCTCGATTACGGAGTAATGACGGGACCAGGCCATAAAACACAATTGCGGATCCTGTCGCAAATAAGCCCAAAACGAAAAGCCAGTACGCCGGCGCATAAATCGTGTTGTGCAGCGTCGATATTACGCGCAGGTCCCGGATTTCGTCGAGCGTCGGTTGTAAGTTTGTGGATAACTTCGGACGAGTCACATCGTTCCGCAAACTGTTATAGCAGCCCAAGAACTAGACGGATTCCGTTCTTGCGATTCTTGTAGTTCCCCTTGGGTGTGAGCTAGGCGGCAGGTTGGAAAACCAATCGCGCGGCTTGTAGACGCATTTGCTCCACTTGTGACTCTTGCGTGGCCGCCCGTGTTGCAAGCCGCAGAAAGTCCGTTCCCCGCAGCCTCTCGTCCGTCGTGGCGACTACAGCGAGGGCTTGCCACAACGCCCACTTCCCATGAATTCCGAGTTGCAGAAATTCCAGCGCTTCAAATGTGCCGAAGTCGCTTGGACTCTCCCCCGCCAACTTGACCCGGTTTACCTTCTGCGCTCAACCAGGCGGTCAACTCTTTGAACGCGCTAGACCCGACTCCAACCTGCTCTGCCAGGCCCCGCAGCACGTCACGGTCTGCCTCGATGTCGGCGAGTAGACTCTTTGCAAATTGGCCGAGCGGCTCGCCCGTGTTGTTCCGCTGCATGGATTTCAGGAGATCTATGGCAAGGGCTGCGCCAGCGAGGTGGTCGTGGAGATAAGTAGCTAGCGGGTCGCTCATTGAAATTGTCCCTAGCTTACATGGATCGTGAAGTTTTGACACCATATTCGCAGTGATCGAGACGGGCCGACGCTACTTTGCGGATTTTTTCCGATTCCTTTGTTTGAAACCGGCGGCTTGGCCGTTCCGCTTCGAAGCTCTGGGAAGGGTTCGCTGGCGGCTTTTAGACGCCAGCTTCCTCTTGTGAGCGCCCTTGCCGCCCGCTGGCCGCCGACGTGATTTGCGCGGCGACGGACTTACTTTCGCTGCCACAGCGCCAAGCGTTGAGCCAATCGAGCGAGCCACCGTTACAAGGAAGTCTTGATTCTTTGCTGCGGACGTGCGTCTATTGATTTTCATTGTCTTCTCCTGAAGGTCACGCCGTTTGCCGGGGGCCACTAGACAAAATCCTTATGCCTTCCTCTCGATGATTTTTGCACCGCTTACCACGCCCCAATTTGTTACGACGCCGAGCTCTTCGCCTCACGATAGGCTCGTTCTCCAACCTCGGTCGCCTTCTTCACTTGGCCCTTTATCTGGTCAATACTGTCTTGCGCGCGCTGTTTCAATACTTCGCCGGCCGCGATTGCCCCGTCCAATCTGTCTTTGGCGCTCTCCACGACAAGCTCGCGCGTATCACTCCCTGACCGGGGAGCAAAGAGAATACCAAGAGCTGCGCCGACACCAAGCCCTACAGCGAATACTGAAGCCGTTTCCGTCCAACTGTTTCTTCCGCTCATCGTTCCCTCCATTTCGTTGTAAGTGCTCGAACATGATATCCGCATCTCGACTCCTGCTTATCCGTTCCGAATGGAAGTCGAAGAGAAAACTCAAAATCGGGCTTCCTCCTCCGGATTCCCATCATTCCCCTCGCCAGCCTGCGTTGCTTTCGTTTCAACGAGTTCACACTCAGAACGAGACTTGCGTTGCAGTTCCGAGCGATGATTTTGATGTTGTGGGCCAGACACCCTTATCGTTAAAACCGACCGACTCCCGGTGACGGAAGAAAGGTCATGGCTACTAGGACTAATATGACTAACTTGTGAGCGCCATACCGTGAAGCGGGTAGAGGAAAACAGTTAAGGGTGTACCTTCGTCAGAATTGGCTCTCGCCGCTTGCAGGGCTTGAGTGTCGGACGACTGCAAGATCGGGGGCGAGCCGAAGGAAAAATGGATGATTGGTGTTTACTTGGTAGGGCGGGTTGGCAGCGTCTTGGATTATTTCGCCGACGCGGTTCGAGTTCACGGCCGGGCCTCGAACGAACCTAAGAATTTGACGAACAAGAACCAGAGTACTTACCACCTCTCAAACGCACCTCTGATATGATCGAGTGCGCCCGCGATACGGTCTCCGCAGCAAGTAGGAACACGACTTGTCGTTTGCCAAGCTGGGTTCGGCCCTTCTCACGAGCTGGCGTTCTGGCAGTTTAGCAATTCACAACAGGTTCCGGGTTCGAATCGCGGACGTTCGAACGATTCGTTCCCGGCTTCAACACATACGACAGTCCAGCCGTCAGAAACTTCTCCGCTTCACGGCACGTAAAACCCATCTGCCAGACAGTATCCTTGACCCACCTCGCTAGGATCGCACGCTGATCTTCAACGGTTTTGTCGCGCAGTTCAAGTGCCGTCGGTTGTCAGATGGGCTTCGGCTGAGCGATCTACAGATGCAGTAGCACACAACGTTTCTAGCCGTTTCGAGGCTTGCAGCGTATTTTCGGGCACATCTTTGATATAGTGACGCTCAGTCGTGCTGACGCTAGAATCTCGCAGCGGGCCCTTCGGGGCGAGAGAATTTTGAGAAAGTGCGCTATCGCTGTTGCGACACACGGTCGCCGATGTGCTTCATGCGCCGGGCACGGAGCCACTATATTCAATCAAGTCTGGAAATGAGCTTCGGTGGGCTTGGGAAGATCACCTTAACTTGTTTACTACACGTTCGTAGCATTCACTTCGCTGGAGCGCACCTCAAACTTGCCTGATCACATTCACCATTGCCTGAAGTCCCCGTTTCGCTGGTCGTGTGGTCCGGTTTGCGCGATGCGCTTTATTTTGCTGATCGCAACGCTGGGTACCTGCAGAGCCACCGCGGGAGCTGCGTTCCCACAAGATGAAAAATCACAATGGACTCTCGTTTGGAGCGACGAGTTCAACGGACCCGATGGCTCCCGTCCTGACCCAGCAAAATGGAAATTCGAAGTTGGTGGGAATGGCTGGGGCAATCATGAGCTCGAGTACTACACCAACCGGCCGGAAAATTCCTTCATTCGCGGCGGCAACCTCGTTATCCAGGCGCTCAAGGAAAACTTCACCGGACCCGACCACGTGACGCGCGAATACACCTCTGCGCGTATGACGACGCAAGGGCTGTTCGAGCAAGCCTACGGACGGTTCGAAGCGCGCATCAAGATTCCTCGCGGACAGGGGCTCTGGCCGGCATTTTGGCTGCTGGGAGACGACGTCGGGAAGATCGGCTGGCCCGGCTGCGGCGAGATTGACATCATGGAGAACATCGGCAAAGAGCCGTCGATGGTCCATGGCTCGCTGCACGGCCCCGGGTACTCAGGCGACCTTGACTACACGTCCGAATACAAGCTCCCGGGCGGCGCGCACTTCTTCGACGATTTTCACGTCTTCGCGATTGAATGGGAACCAAAGGCTGTTCGCTTCTTCGTGGATCAAGAGCTCTACGCGACGTTCGCGCCCGCGCGACTGCCCGCCGGGATGAAATGGGTTTTCGATCATCCGTTCTTCATTATCTTAAACGTTGCCGTCGGCGGCGATTGGCCGGGTGCTCCGGATTCCACTACCGTCTTCCAGCAAACCATGCTGGTGGACTACGTTCGCGTCTATAAGCCGCGTTTCGTTACAGAGCTACGTTAAAGACGAGGACATCAGTCAATTCTGACGGCCAGCAGTTCGTGACGAAAATCCTGATGAGGGATCGAGATCTCGGAGCTAAAGCTCCGACCCCCCGAAGACCACGTTGCGCAGCAGACTGCTACACGCGGCGCCCGGAAGCGTCGTCCTTGAGCAAAAGTACGAGCGGACCGAGTCCAGCGTTGGAATCCGAGGTGATGCTGGCACAATTGTCCACGATCCAATCGGCGCCAGCTACACGCAGTTCCGCGTCGGAGTGCGACGTACGCACGCCGATGGCTCGCGTCCCTGCGGCTTTTCCGGAGCGCACTCCCGCTCCGGCATCCTCAATTACGACGCAATCGCTGGCGGCAAGCCCCAGCTTCGCGGCACCTTTGAGATACGGCTCGGGATCGGGTTTGCCGCGTGCGATGTCGCTCGATGTGACCAGATGTTTCGGGAGTGGCAAGCCCGCAGCGCGGATTCGCGCCTCCGCTAGCGGACGCGTGCCCGAAGTGACCACGGCCCAGCGATCGGGTGGAAGCACTCGCAGCAGCTCCGCGGCGCCCGGCAGCGGTTTTACATCTTCCACGTCAGCGATCTCGCGACGCTCGATTTCGCGATTTTCAGCCTCAGCGTCGCCCTCGGGAAGATATTCGCGCACCGTTGTCATGCTAGGACGACCGTGGGCTTTGTGCACGACCTCGTCGGGATCAAATCCGTGCTTTAGCGCCCAGGCAGTCCACACGCGGGTCGCTGCCGGAATGGAATCCACTAATACGCCGTCCAAGTCAAAAAGGACCCCACCGCAAGAAACACGAATCATGCCACATGATAACAGTCTTCGCGGGAAGCTTGAGGGGAGCTAGCAAACGGCTATTGCAGGCCGTCTTGCGTTTTCTTCGCGGTGTCGGCGGCTGCTTTTTTAGCGTCGTCGAGCGCTTGCCGAGCGCGCTTTTTAGCGGCTTCTTGCGCTTTCAACGCTGCTTGCTTGGCGGCTTCGGCGCTCGAGGCGGCAGCCTGCTTGGCCTGATTGGCTTTTTCTTTCATCGTTGACGCCGCTTGATCGGCTGCGTCGCTCGCAGCCTTTTTTGCTTTTTCCGTGGCGTCGGCTGCCGTCTTATCGGCGGCTTTCACCGCCTGCTGCGCGTTCGCAGCGGCTTTGCTGGCGGTCGTCTGCGCGTCGTCTATCGCCTTCTTTGCGTCATCTTTCGAGCAGCCTGCCAGGCTGAGAGCAAGCACCACGCTGAATATTATTGGAGCAATCCTTCGCATAGCCACTCCTCATACAACCTGCCAGTCCGAATTCGCACACGACCAACGACTAAAGCTGAACTCACTTTCGTAAGTCGTCGATCAGCAGAAAAGTTGGCACGCGGTCAGGCCGCTTTCTTCAGCATCCTGTAAACAAGCAATAGCAGCATCGCTCCAACGATCGCCACAAAGAAGCTGCGTAGGTTAAAGCCCGTCACGGTTCCGAATCCCAGCAGATCGCCGATAAATCCGCCGACGATCGCACCGGCGATGCCGATCAGAATGGTAACGACGAAACCGCCAGGATCTTTACCCGGCATGAAGAACTTCGCCAGGATGCCCGCAATCAGACCGAATATGATCCACGATAGGATGCCCATGGGTTCCTCCTTCAGCGCGTTCGCAGACGCGCTGCAGATCGCGAATCGTTAATAGATCCGGATCGAACTAATCCGGTTGTTCCAGTTTTTGTTGGTGTACGGACCGAGGCTCCAACTGCGCAAGTCTGACACGCTTTTGCGAGTGGAGGCGTTGGGGCCACCGAAGTTCGCGTCGTTGTAGAAGGTGACGGTTACATTTCCATAGATTCGAATCGAGGAGATTTGATCGTTGAAGCCGGGCGGGACATTCAGGCTGGTGCCCTTCTCCTGGCAGAAATAATCGCTCGAGTAATGCGCTTGCCGGAAAAAACACGCGCCATTGCGAGGCTGGTCCGTGGGGCGATGATGCCCTCCTGAATTCCACCACCACGCCGGAGTGCCACTGTAAACGGTGACGTTAAATCGCGCGCGGCAGCCGCGGTCCACCCAGATGCCCAGTCCATCGTTTCCCCAAGTTACTCCGCGGGTGCAGGGGCTGCCGCTCAATTGCTGGACCAGATCTACCTGAGAGCGCGGGTCGTTAATTTGGCAATAGCGTCGCTTCCCATTGTTTGATTCACAGGTCACTTGGTAACCGCCCGGACCGGGGCCCGGCCCACCGGGCCCTCCTGGTCCGGCGTAGCCTAGCTGAAAGGTTGCGCGGCACCCGCGATCTACCCAGACGTTCCGGCCATCGTATCCCCACGTCTGATTTTGCACGCACGGGGACTGGCTGTTCTGGCGCACCGGGGTGACGCCGCCTCGTGTGTCGGCTGGGCAGTACTGACGTCCGCCATCGTTCGATGCGCAATTGATCTGATTTTGCGCCGAGCAACGGCCAGGTACGGCCAAGACGAAGAGAACGGCGACAAACAGGGCACAGGTCCAGCGGATCCTCATGCTTTTCGCTCCTTCAGCTAACAAACATCCCCGTCCACTTCCACGAAAGAAGGCAGACGAGACTTATCCGCGGACGCAACCGGTCGGCCTTACTGGTCGTTCTTTGCGGCGCGATAGCCGGCCTTCATGGCGTCCGCTTCAGACATATACTTGCCGCTCTTCGTTTTTCCGTAATAGCGGGTTCCCTCTTTGTGGTACACGCCGGAATCCGTATTCACCCACACCATTCCACTGCCCGAGGGCGGCGGGGTCTTCGAAGCAGTGGAAGCCGGAGTAGATTTCGCGGACTTGGCTGGAGCTGCAGCAGGCGCCGGGGCATTCGAACTTGCTTCTGGCGGAGGCGTTGATGCGGCGGGCGTGGAAGCAGCCGCAGAGCCAGACGACGAACTCGCGTTCGAGTTGGACGCAGAAGCAGGCGCATCGGCACTCGTCTTCTTGCTACCGGTTTTCTTGGTCGAAGACGTTGATGCATCCTCTGTCGCGGGAGCCTTCGATGAATCCGCGGCGGCGTTCGTGCTGGCGTCCGCCGAAGTTTTCTTCGAACGCGACTTCTTCGCTCCGGTGGACGTATCCGCGGTTGCCGTGGACGCAGCAGACGTGTCGCCCGACGCCGATTTGGAGGACTTGGACGACTTCTTGGCGCCGGTCGTGTCAGACCCTGACCCGGAGGTAGCCGAAGTATCCGCTGTGGCGGACTTCGAAGACTTCTTCGACTTGCTGGAGGTGGTGCTGCCGCTGGACGCGGAGGAATCCGTAGCGGACGAATCCGATGATGCCGCCTTCTTTTTGGACTTGCTCTTGGACGTCTCGGAGTTGCTGCTAGTCGAACTATCCGTCGCGCTGGCGTCGGAACTGGCGGTCGTCTTCTTGGGTTTCTTCTTGCTCGTCGTGCTGCTGCTACTGCTTGCATCGGTTGGTTGCTGATCCTGCGCTTTCAAGGGCGCCACGAACAACACCATTGCCGCCAATGCCAGCCACGTCAAGGATGCAGCCGTCCTGAACCAAAGTTTTTTCATGATCGCTCTCCCTACTTGAATCGTTTTGTTGGAAGGTGCAGCCGCCCAGTGCGGCGGCGGGGACTCGCGTTACTTGGAAAGCCGCACGGGCTGGTACGGCGGCCTTTGACACTGCTATTCTTGGAATCAAATTCAATTCGTTCCGGAAGTTTGCGCCGTGAGGCCTTGCAATCGGCGGGATTGTACGTCGTGGGAGCGCCGATTTCAACTTTCCAGCACCTGTCCGCCCGCTCAAGGCGCCCTTTGTTGCGGATCCCCTACTGTTCTGGTTTGACTGACGGACGTTCGAGATATAAGTTCGAGTGTGCCCGAAGGGAGTGTCCATGAAGACGAAGCCGACTGCCGCGAAATCTCAGAAAGTCCTGGTGATTGATGTGGGCGGAACGCATATCAAAATGCTGATGACGGGACAGAAGGAGCCAGTGAAAATTCCTTCCGGACCCGAAATGACAGCGAGCAAGGTGGCGCGCCTGGTAAAGGAAGCCACTCGCGGCTGGGAATACGATTGCGTCTCGCTGGGTTATCCCGGCCCGGTCATCAACAATCACCCTCTGCGCGAGCCACACAATCTCGGCGGAGGATGGATGGGATTCGACTTCCGCAAGGCCTTCGGGTGCCCGGTCAAGATCATCAATGACGCCAGCATGCAGGCCCTGGGAAGTTATAAGGGCGGGCGCATGCTATTTCTGGGTCTGGGAACCGGATTGGGCTCGGCGATGATTGTATACGGAGCGCTGGAACCGATGGAGTTGGCTCATCTTTTCTACAAACACGGGAAAACATACGAAGACTACCTCGGCCTGCGCGGGCTGGAAAAATTAGGCAAAAAAAAGTGGCGCCGCTATGTTGCCAAGATCACCGAGAAATTGAAAGCTGCCTTGGAGGCCGACTACGTGGTTCTGGGCGGCGGAAACGTCAAGAAATTGAAAAAGCTGCCGCCGGGTGCGCGCATGGGCAACAATGAAAACGCGTTTGTGGGCGGATTCCGGCTGTGGCAAAACGCCGATAGCGCAACCCACGCGCGCGCAGGCGCGAAGATGAGTACAGCGAAGCGATAGCCGCCGGGACTCCCGGCAGCGCCTCGAACAATTCTGTTCAATGCGCTTTGCGTTACTGCTGCGGAGCGCCAGGCGCGCCGATTTTCGTCCCGATCACCTCGCCGGAAATGATGATCTCCACGCGGCGGTTCTGCTGCCTGCCCGTCGCCGTATCATTACTCGCAACCGGATTCGTCTTCCCGAAACCGGTTGCGGTGATGGAAGAAGGATCGAGACCCTGTTGGACCAGATAATCCCGAACCGCCCCGGCGCGCTGCTCGGAGAGATTCTGGTTAAACGCATCGCTGCCGACGCTATCCGTGTAACCCTCCACCGATAAATGCAGACCGGGGTGTGCCAGTACGATGCCCGAGAATTTCGCCAGGGCTTCGCGCGCGGGTGGCTGCAGGTCGTATTTGCCGAACGCAAATAGCACGTCGGCCATGTTCGCTTGCAAGCCGCGCGACGTGTCGGTGGTCGGCAAGATACGATTGAATTGAGCGAGCAAGGCCGCGCGCAGAGCTTGTTTATCGGCCTCGGCCTTCGCGGCAGCGTCTTGCGCTGCTTTGGCTTGCTGCTGCGCCGCTAGCGCCGCGGCATCGGCCTGGTTGCGTGCTGCATCTGCTTGAGCACGAGCAGCGTCGGCTTCGGCGCGAGCCTGTGCTTCCCGCGCCGCGTCACGCTCTGCTTGTAGCCTTTGCAATTCGGCTTGCTGGCGCGCGGCCTCTTCTTCTTTTTGCTTAGCGTTGGCCGCATCCGTGGCAGCTTGTTGCGCCGCACGTTCCGCCGCGGCTTTTTGATCCGCAGCTCGTTTCAGGGCAATCAAACGAGCGTCTGCTGCGGTTTGCACCGCATCGCGAGCCGCGGCGATCACCTCTTTCTTATTTCCTTTATTTTTCAAAAGACTTTCGGCTTGATTCAAAGAAGCGAGGGACTTCTGATAAGCGTCTGGCGCGAGCGTATCCGCACCGGCGCTTTGCGCTATGCCAACTGCATTGCGCGCCTCATACACCTCCAACGGAACCTTGGGAGACAAATTCATACTGTCGTCCCGGGACTTGGACGTGTTGTAGGTGTACTGCCCGCGCTGAATGAGTTCGTAGTTCGCGGTTACTTGCTCGAATGTTCCGGCTGTGTCGGACCGCACGACATTCTCGAGCACCACCACGTCACTCGGCATATTTACCGCAAAATAGGGCTCAGCCGTGACGATCATGCCAAACGATTGCAAATTGGTTGTAGCGGTCAACTTGCTCTTTGTGCCGTCTAGCAACACTTCGCCCAAGTTGTTAGGCTTGCCCTCTGGCGTGATGGCCCACAACACGTACGTCAAATATTCCTTGCCGAACATCTGCGCCGGCTGCATGTCCTTGAAACTGGCGCTCACAACAATCGAGCCTTGTTTGCTGTCAACCTTGGCGTCGCCTTTCGCCAGCGGCATCAATGGCGTGCCGCGAAAATCGACCATGGTTGAGCCGCTGCGATGCTGATAGCTGATCGAGGTGACGGTCTTCCCTACCATCGTCACGTGATAAATGGATTGGTCCGGCGGCTGCGCCGAAGCAGGTTGCTGTTGCGCGCTGGCTGAACCAGCAAGAAACAGACACGCGATGATCAAAACCAGGGTCGCCTTTTTCATGGCCTTGAACGCTCCTCAGTCGAAATCAAACTGCTTTTCGCACACCCGGTGACGTGGATTTGCCCAGCAGCAGCAGTTCGAACGTTAGCTTTTTCCGGATTTGGGCAAGAGTGTATCAAAATGTTGGCGCCGATGCTGCGCGAACTTCGCTGTCTCTCCAAATTTCTTGGTTCTCGCCCTCGATTTTCACGCGCGTCACAATGTAGGATATCTAGCGATGATCCAAAGGGTGTTTATTGCATTGTCGTTTCTGCTGTTCTTTGTGCCGTCGGGCCTATGGGCTTGCACCTGTTCAAAGGAACCGCCGGGGAAATGCCCGGGTCTGCAGTCAGACGACGTGGTGTTCCTGGGAACCGTGACCGAGGTTGCCGATGTCCCGCCAGCGCCCGCACCCGCGCCCGCCAGCACCGAAGCGCCTGATGCCGCTAGCGAAGCTGTCACGCAGAGCGCCGCTCCTGTTACCCGCTACCATTTTCGCATCGATGAAAGATTTGCTGGTCCGGATACCCCTGACGTTGACGTCTTTTCCGGCGGGGATGACGGCGACTGCGCCTACAAATTCAAAAAGGGCGAGCAATACATTGTCTTCACGCAACAGGAGACGGAGGGTCGATTGTTCGCGGTCATCTGCAGCGGTACCCGGCCGGCGGGCGACGGTCGCGCCTTGTTGCCACAATTGCGGGCGATGCGCAATCACGACAAGGTCGCTTCCGTGTTCGGCGTGCTGCGCCGCGCCGATCCTCCGCTTCTTGCGCCCACGGACGATCCGGATGACCCGTTGCCGCACATAAAGCTAAAGCTGCGCTCGAGAGACGATCGCTTCTCCACTAGCACCGGGCCTGATGGGGTTTATTCGTTCTACGATGTGCACGCGGGCGAGTATCAATACACGGCCGACCTGCCCGCGCGGTTTGAATTCACGCAAAAGACACTGAAGGGCGGATTGCCTCCCTTCAGAATTCCCAACGGCGCGTGCTACGAGTACAACGTCGCCGCGCTGCCAACGGGAAAAATTCACGGCAGCGTACTTGGCCCGGACGGCAAGCCGCTTAAGATTGCCTCCGTCGAGCTCTATCGCGCCGACCGGTTCGAGGAATCACGCCCGGGACTGTGGAGCTTTCAAGGCGACAACGGCAAATTCGAGTTCGATCACATCGGTCCGGGCGAATATCTGCTCATCTTCAATCGCATGAATCGGCAGGATCCCAATACACCGTTCCCGCGCACGTTTTATCCCGGCACACCCGACCAAGCCGAAGCCAAAATCATCAAAGTGAAGGACGGTCAGCAACTGCTGAACGTAAACATCAAGCTCAATGACGGCTTTCCCACGCGCAAGCTCAAAGTGGAACTCAAATGGCAAGATGGCCGTCCACCGGGCGAAGTGACGGTGATGGCCAAGGCCGAACAGGGCGATAACCCCTCAGCGAAGAAAATTCGTGAGGGCGTTTACGAATTTACGTTGCTGGCTTCCGCGCATTATACGTTCTCAGCGTGGGAAGACCTTGACCCTCAACGTCCTAGCCAGCGCCGTGGCGATGATAGCTGCACGATTCCCGCACGCATCGAATCAGATGCCCTCACGGTTGATGGCGCTAACACCGATACCGACGAAATTACGCTTACCTTTGTGAATCCTGCTTGCAACTAGCGCCCGCTATTTGACTTGCCGTTCCACGGCTGCGTAGAATCCCTCGGCGATAATTGGGGCTGCAAAATCAAGCGATCGGAGCGCGAATGAATAGGATTTTCGGAGTGTGCGCGGTGGCGTTGCTGCTCTGTGGTCAGGCCACGCGCGTGGCGGCGCAGGAACCGAATAAAGAAACGAAGCCCGCAGCAGACGCGAAGGCCACCGAAACCAAACCTGCCGAGGCGAACCCGCCCAAGGAAGAGACTTTCGTCACCGACCACACCATTCGCATCGGCGGACAAGCAATTGCGTACAAGGCCACAGCTTCCACCACTCTGCTGAAAGACGACAAGGGTGAGCCGACCGCGCTGATTTACTCCACCGCCTACACACGCAGCGACATAAAGGATTTCAGCCAGCGCCCCATCGCGTTCGTCTACAACGGCGGTCCGGGCTCGTCTTCGATCTGGTTGCACATGGGAGCGTTCGGCCCGCGGCGAGTGGTAAACGCAAACGCCGGATTCACACCTCCAGCGCCATATAAGCTCGAAGACAACGCGAACTGCCTGCTGGATAAAACGGACCTGGTTTTTATTGACCCTGTAGGCACAGGTTTCAGCCATGCGGTGGGGAAAGCGCAGAACAAAGATTTCTGGGGCGTGGACCAGGATGTAAAGATGTTCGCGCAGTTCATCGGCATTTACACCAATCGCAACAATCGCTGGAACTCGCCGAAATTCTTGATTGGGGAAAGTTATGGAACTTTCCGTTCCGTGGCGCTGGGAAATTATTTGCAATCGCACGACGGGATGTACATCAACGGAATCGTCCTGATATCGTCCGTGCTGAACCTTGGAACGATTTCCTTCAACCCCGGCGACGATGTGCCTTACATTTTGTATCTTCCCAGCTATGCCGCTACCGCGGCCTATCAGAAGGTGCTGCCAGAGCCCCCGAGTGATTTGAATGCGTTCCTCACCGATGCGCGCAAATTCGCCGCCACGGAGTACGCGGACGCATTGATGAAGGGCACGAACATCAGCGCCTCGGAAAAGGCGGACATCGCGAAAAAGCTTTCGCACTTTACAGGCCTCAGCGAGGATTACTTGCTGAAGGCTGACCTGCGCGTCAGCCTGCCGCAATTCAACGTGGAGCTTGAACGCAGCCGCGGGCTGACCACCGGCCGCTACGATGCGCGCTACACGATGCCGACATACGACCTGCTGACGGAGTACGCCGAAGAGGACCCATCGTATGTTGCGGTGCGCGGAGCATTCACCGCCGCGTTCAATAGCTACACCCGCGAGGAGTTGAAGGTCACGCAAGAGAGATCCTACGACGTTCTGAACGGCGAAGTCGGCAACAACTGGGATTGGAAGCATCATGGCCCGGGATCCTCGGGATACTTCCCTGGCTCGGCGAACGTGGAAGGAGATTTGATTCAGGCGCTGATGACGAATCCGCACTTGCACGTGCAAGTCGAAAACGGCTTCTACGATATGGCCACGCCGTTTTTTGCTACTGAATACACTATGGATCACCTTTTCCTGCCGGGGAATCTTCGCAGCAACATTCAGCTGGAGTACTACAACGCCGGACACATGATGTATCTGCACGAAGAAGATCTGGAGAAACTGAAGTCCAACATCGGGGCGTTTATTGACGGCTCCTCGAAGTAGATAGTGCAGTTTTTGTGTTGACTCTTGTCCGGCGCGATGCGGGCGAGGGACTCGTGCGAGATTCTCATGCGCTGCGTTCGGTTAGTCCGCGGATTTAGTTTCCGGCGGAATCGCCGGCCCCTCGCCTTTGACGTAGTGTCCGTACCAATCGAGATAGCGCTCGTAACGGTCCTTGATGAACGAGGGCCGCGAAAATTCGTGGAATTCGCCCGGATATACAACCAGCAGCGTCGGCACGCCAAGCCGGCGCAAGCTTTGATACATCTGCTCCCCATCGATCACGGGTACGTTCCCATCCACGTCGCCGCCCATAATTAGAGTTGGCGTGGTGATCTTGGTCACGCGGTTGAATGGGGATAACTTTTCCCACAACGCGCGATTTTCCCAAGGCAGCCCAAGTTCGTATTCCCAGTCCCGCGAATACAAATCATGTCCCCAATTGGTGATGTAGAGAAATTCACCGGCGCCGGATATTGCGGCCTTGAATCGCGTGGTCTGCGAAATAATAAAATTCGTGGAGATTCCGCCATATGACCAGCCGCCAACCCCGAGCTTGTCAGGATCGGTGATTCCCTGCTCGACTGCATAATCCACCATAGCCATGTCGTCGGCAAAATCCTTGTTGCCCCAGTCGGCGAAGATCGCTTTGCAGTAATCCTGGCCGTAGCCTGAGGAGCCGCGCGGGTTAGGAGTGAGCACGACGTACCCGTTTGCGGCGAATAGTTGTGGGTCAAAGTTGAATTCTGCGTAATAAGCCCACACCGGGCCGCCGTGCGGTTTCAATATCGTTGGATACCGAGCACCCGGCTGATAATCGGGAGGTTTGTACAGATAGCCCGCGACCGTCGTACCATCTTTACTTTTGAAATGAACGTATTCGACGTCCGGAAGGCGCAGCTCGGCCAGCAACGCGTCATTCGCGGTGGACAATTTCTGAAGTTCGCCTTCCCCTGGCAGATAATACAATTCGGCTGGATGCGTTAGTTCCCCGATCACCGCCGCGACCGCTCCATCGTTGCTCAGTGAATATGACTCGACCATTTTCCGCCCGCCGATGGGCCGCTGAATCTGGCCGCCTGTAGCCGGCACGCGCAATAAGTTCTGCGTGCCGTCATCATCAGCGATGAAATATATCCATTTCCCATCGGTAGAGAATCTCGGCACCGTCGAGTTCCGATCCAGCGCCAGTGTTAGAACTTTCGCTTCACCGCCGGTCGCCGGAGCCACGGCAATGTGAAACGTCGCATACTGAAAAAGCTTCGGATCCAATTGCGTGGTGAACGCGATCCACATTCCATTGGGGGACCAAGCCGGCGCAGCCTCCGACCCCTGACCAGTGGTGACGTGCACGAGCGACTTGCCTTGATCCGTGTTTCCCGCCTCCACCGTCCAGATATCGGCGTTGTAATTCAGGTCGGGCTCCGCCGTGCGATTGCTCGCGAAGGCGATCTTAGAACCATCGGGCGACCACGCCGGATCGGAATCATCGTAATCACCGGAAGTGATTTGCGTTTGCCTGTGATCGGCGATATTGAAAACGTAGAGATGGGTGCGACGCCGATCGAGATAGCCTAGCTCGTCTTCCTTGAAATGCAGCCGGTCAATCACCCAAGGCCGCGGCTTGGGCTTCGCTTTGACGTCCTTCCCTTTGTCGCGCGCAGCTTCGATTTCAGCCTGCGATGGATCCTGCAGCAGAAGCACCAGGCGGTCGCTCGAAGGTGACCATGCGAAGCTTTGTACGTCCTGAATCGTATCCGTCAGCTTCTGCGCCTCGCCACCTTCGCGATTCAGTAGCCATATCTGTTTCTTTCCCGAATCATCCTCGTCACTGGCTTCGCCGCCACGCGCGGAAATGAACGCCAGAGATTTTCCGTCCGGGCTCCAGCGCGGATGCGAAGACGCCACTCCATCGGCCGTGAGCGCAATCGGGTTCCCACCGGACACCGAGACCATCCAAATGCGCTCATAATTTTTGTCGTCTTTCAGATTCGCGGTCTTTACCGTGTATGCGACCCACTTTCCGTCAGGACTTAGCTGCGGATCTCCGAGTTCCTTGATTCGAAAATAATCGTCCACAGTTAGCGTGCGCTTGCCGGCGGCCGAAGGACTTTCCTGATTTCTGCTGACAGGCGGAGATTGCGCCCAAGTAATGCCTGCGGCGATGACGACTAGAAAAGCAGTCAGGAATCTATTGCGCCAATTCATGTGAAGAGCCTTTCCCAATCAATTCAGTGTGAGCGGCCGGGCAGTATAACAGAAGGTTCCTATGGAGCGAGTGCGCCTCCGCAATCTTGCGAGACGCGCACAAAAGACAAAGGGCAAAGCCGCCGGCTCTGCCCTTTTTATATGCACCCCAAATTTGCGGAGATGGGTTTGTTTGTTTCAGTGGAAACTGAAAAGCCTGCTGATTACGACCCCTTCGCCGTATTCATCGTGAGGGACGAAACGTGAATCGTGTCACCATCCAGCGTACCGGTCACCGTGACGTCGTGTCCCGCGTGACCTTCCGCCTTGTCCTGAGGATCGAGAATATAAACCTTCTTGTCTGCTTCGTCGTACAGAGCATATTTCGCTCCGTGAGACTTCACGCACTTGGTCGTGCATTCGGCCTTCGCAGCAGAAGCATCCTTCGCTCCGCACATATTATTAGTGACGACGCCGGACCACGAACCAGGTTTCGCATTGTCTTGCCGCGCCATGGATATTCCCACGGCGAAAAGGACCGCAACCGTCGCCAGCATCAAACGCTTTGCCATGATCGATTCCTCCCAGGGATTGGGTATGAACTTGCCGCCCCCAGAGGCCACTCAAACCCTAATCGCAAATAATGTGTCACTTATTTACGCAATTGTCTACAGAACGCGCCGGACAACAGAGGCGCTGCTCACGTATTCCCGAACTTACTGACCAAGACTTCCTGCTGACGCATCGGCGAGAAACTTTCACAACAACTTATCAAGCGCGCCAATACATCGTAATAAAAAGCATCATTGTCGCAGTTCTTTAAATCCGCGGCTGAGTTCCAAACCGAAATCGCCATCGCGTCCCGGCCGTCTGGATTTTCTCCCCGCAGGAGCAAAAGAACCCGAAATCCGGCTAGTTTATCCATTGCAGCAATGAGTGGTTTTACTGTAGCGGCAAATTCTTCCACTTTCCCTGGGCGGATCCGATAGTGCGTCACGCGAGCGACCATGGCGACTCTCCTACTCGGCAAATGTCTTTCGAGCCGTGCGATTCTACTGCGGAGCGAGCAGCAGGTAAACGGCTGCAATTTTTTCTCACGACGCCGCAAGAAGCCTAACCACGAACCGTTCACTTTATTTCAGGCTCCATTGACATGCTCGTGGCTGGCCGCTAGTCTCGGTCCGATGGCGATTTCAACTGGCGTACCCGCGAGATTCCGTGTCCGTCCCCATCCACATCTCTACGAAATCAACACATGGACTTGGCTTGAGCAGCTTTCCACAAAACAAAAGAAGACCATAACTCTCGCGGATGTTCCGGACGCGGAGTGGGACGTGCTTGCGAAACTAGGTTTCAACATTATCTGGCTCATGGGTGTGTGGAAACGCAGCGAGGAGTCGCGCCGCATTAATCTCCAAAATCCCGCAAATTTTCCGCAGTTCGATCGCGCCTTGCCTGGCTGGAAGCCCGAAGACGTTATCAGCTCCCCTTACGCCGTAGCGGGATATGTGCCCGATGCTCGCATCGGAACGTGGGACGCTCTCGATGCTGTGCGCGAAAAATTGCGCGCCCGAGGGATGGCGTTGTTGCTGGATTTCGTCGGCAATCACACGGCGCTGGACCACCCGTGGATGCGCGAGCATCCGGAATTCTACGTGCAGGCCGGAGAGCAAGATTTCGAGCAGAATCCGTCGTTGTATTATCAGCTGAAGACGCCGCAAGGAACGCGTTTCATTGCTCTCGCGAAAGATCCTTACTTCCCGCCGTGGATAGACGTGGCCCAGCTAAATCATTTCAATCCCGAAATGCGCGCCGCGCTGCTTGCAGATTTGCGCACCATCGCGAGCCACTGTGACGGCGTTCGCTGCGATATGGCCATGCTGCAACTCAACGATATATTTGTGAGCATCTGGCAACATCTACTCGGCGACACGCGGCCTCCCGCAAAGGAATTCTGGACCGAAGCGCGCACCAATGTGCCGAACTTGGTGTTGCTGGCCGAAGCGTACTGGGGCACGGAACAACGGTTGCTCGATCTCGGAGTTTCGTTTGCCTATGACAAGACGCTCTACGACGCGGTGCGCGACATCAATCTTCCGCAAGTGCGCGCCCGGCTCGCCGCCAGTCCTGAACAGCAAAGCCACTTTGCGCGCTTCATGGAAAATCACGACGAGCCAAGGCGCCCCGATGTTTTTGGCAACGAGCGCCTCGCAGCAGACGGCACATTGATGGGCACCCTTCCGGGCATACGCTTTTATCATCAAGGCGAGCTTGAAGGGCGCAGAATTCGCCTCCCGATCACGCTGCGCATCGCAGCGGACGAGCCGCCTGATCCCGTGAGCCAAGCGTTTTTTCGGAAGATTCGTCAAATCACGCAACGGGACGTTTTTCACGAGGGTGAATGGAAACTTCTTGACCTTGTACCCGAAGGAGATGCTCGGCCGGACGGCTTGATCGTGTACGAATGGCGCTCGGCAAAAGCGTGGAAATTGATCGCCGCGAACTTGACCGGAAGCGCCGCTCAGGGGCGGCTGCGCTTGGGAGATCGCGTCTCTTCGATGCAGCAATACATTTTTTACGACGAGCTCAACGACGTGAAATATCCGAGGAGCGGCGAAGAGCTCCATAACCTGGGGCTTTTTATCCGGCGCGAAGGCTTTCAAGCTCACATCTTCGACATCACAGTCGCGCCTTAGGGCCGAACTATGGTCAAACTGAGGGGAAAACAAGGGCAAGTTCTGTAACCCCTAGACCTCCCGCGTCAAGGGAGAGTTTTCTTTGCCATTGAAAACTGCGGAGTAGTTCACTATGATGCCGCGCTTCGCACGTCGCCGTGCGTCGGCTTAATGCCAACGGACTCTGTTGAAACCGGGCAACCGCTTCCTCCTGACGGCTCCCACCTGCGTCAAATTGGTTTTCTTCCGCTGTTGGCGATTTTCTACGGCTACACCGCCGGTGGCCCGTTCGGTTACGAGGCAATCTTTCACGATTCAGGACCAGGAATGGCACTGGTCTTCCTCGCGTTCGTCCCGTTCTTCTGGAGCATTCCGATCTCGCTCGCGTCAGCGGAACTGAACAGCATCCTGCCAGTGCAAGGTGGCTTTTATCGCTGGAGCCGCGCGGCCTTCGGAGACTTCTGGGGATTTCAATGCGGCTGGTGGAACTGGACAGGCACGTTTTTGCTGAACAGCCTTTATGGCGTGCTGGTGATGGACTATCTAAGCATTTACTTCCCGTCAATTACGGGCTATGTGAAATGGGCCGGCGCGTGTTTCGTGCTGACCCTGCTTGCGTACCTGAATGCGCGCGGCATTCAGGTGGCGGGGTGGCTCTCTGTGGCCCTATTGTTCGCGGTGCTTGTGCCGGTGTCGTGGCTTTGCGCGGCGTCGCTGTTGCATTTGCACTACAACCCCATCGTGCCCTTCGTGCCGCCGGGCGCGCCGTTCGGCAGCGTCTTCGGCAGAGGGCTTGCGCTGGCGATGTGGAATTACGCGGGCTATGAACAGCTTTCCAGCTCCACGGGCGAGATGAAGGAGCCACAGAAGATGTTCGTGCGTATACTGGCGTGGAATACGCCGATGAACATCCTCACCTATATTCTCCCTACGACTTTAGCGCTCGCGGTGCTCGGGAACTGGCAGGAATGGAGGACCGATTACATTGTCACGGCGTCGCGACTGATCGGCGGACCCGCACTGGGAGCAGCGATGTTGATCGCCGCGATGATTGGCACGTTATCGCTTTCGAATAGCACGATTCTATACACCACCCGCGTGCCGGCGACGATGGCGGAAGACGGCTATCTTCCTGCGTGGCTAGGCAAAATACATCCACGGTATGGAACGCCCGTGCGCGCGATTGCGCTTTCTACGGTCGTCTATTGCGTGCTGGCAAAATACGACGTGGAGGATCTCGTCAACATCTACATCTGGACGCGCATCGCGACGACTTTGCTGACACTCTTTGCTGCTTGGCAAATGCGGCGGAAGGCGCCTGACGCGCCGCGGAGCTTTTGGATTCCAGGCGGCGCAATTGGTATCGCATACGTATTGATTTTTCCGTTGGTGTTGTGCGTGCTGAAAGTCGCCCAGAGCGAGGATTACGTTTTGAGGTACGCGCCGTGGCTCCTGGCCTCAGGGCCCGTGGCGTATTTGGTTTTGCGTTATGGCTTGGGTTTGAAGCCTGTGGCGCCGGTTACGCCGAATGCCTAACAGTTCGTTGACGAAACCATTTGTGAGAACTTCAGGGGCTGAAGCCCTCTGTGCCGTCAGGGTATGATGTCGCGGCTAAGGCCGCGACCCACAAAGCTACGAACGCCTCCAGTACGCTGTTAGAAATTCTTGGTCGACGACGATTACCTGGTTTCGCCGACTTTCTCCGACACGGTCTTCGCCTGCAGAAACAGCAGCAAGTAATCCTGGCCGCCGGATTTTGAATCCGTGCCTGACATATTGAATCCGCCGAAGGGGTGCGCGCCGACCATAGCGCCGGTACACTTGCGATTCATGTAAAGATTGCCGACGTGGAATTCTTCTTCGGCGCGTTCGATTTTCTTCGGATTTTTCGAATACACCGCGCCGGTGAGGCCAAACTCGCTGTCATTAGCCATTGCGAGCGCTTCGTCGAAATCTTTTGCTTTCGTCACCGCCAGCACGGGTCCGAAAATTTCTTCTTGGAAGATGCGCGCTTTGCGGTCCACGTCCGCGATGACGGTGGGCTCGACGAAATATCCGTCGCCCGGTGCGCGTTTGCCTCCCGCCAGGAGGCGGCCTTCTTTTTTGCCGTGGTCGATATAGCCCAGGATCGAAGTCATGGCCGCTTTGTTGATCACCGGACCCATGTAGTTCGCGGGATCTTCGACCGGCCCGACCTTGATTTTCTTCACGCGGTCGACCAGCTTGGTCAGAAATTCATCGTAAATTTTTTCCGAAACGATCGCGCGCGAGCACGCTGAACACTTCTGTCCCTGAAAGCCGAACGCGGAAAGCGCGACGCCTTCGACGGCTGCGTCCACATCGGCTTCTTCATCCACGACGATCGCGTCCTTGCCTCCCATTTCGAGCACAGTGCGCTTGATCCAGACCTGGCCGGGCTGCGTCTTGGTGGCTTGCTCGGCGATGCGCAGGCCCGCTTCCTTCGACCCAGTAAAGGCGATGAAGCGTGTTTTGGGATGCGTCACCAGCGCTTCGCCCGCTGTGCTGCCGGGTCCGGTGAAGAAGCTGACCACGTCACCGGGCACGCCCGCTTCGTACAGAATGTCGACGAAGAGCGCCGCGATCGTCGGCGAATCGCTCGATGGCTTCACGACGACGGTGTTGCCGGTCACGATCGCGGCCAAAGTCATGCCGCCCATGATGGCCGCCGCGAAATTCCAGGGCGGGATCACGATGCCAACGCCCAGCGGAATATATTTCAGGTAATTTCGTTCGCCGCGCATCGGCGTCAACTTCTGCGGCGCGCCCAGACGCAGCGCTTCACGGCCGTAGTATTCGCAAAAATCGATGAGTTCAGCGACATCCGCGTCGGCTTCGGGCCAGGTCTTGCCGATCTCATGGGACAGCCATGCGTCCAGCTCAAAGCGGCGCTTCCGCAAAATATCAGCGGTGCGATAGACGCAAGAGACGCGCTCTTCCACCGGAACGCGCTTCCAGCGCTCGAATGCCGTATGAGCCTTCTCCACCGCCTTATTGGCCATCTCGACGGTGGCTTTCTGGAATATGCCGACCACCTGGTCCGGATGGGAGGGATTGTAGGAGTGGATCTTCTCGCTCGTGGTGATGCGCTGCCCGCCGATCGTCAGCGGATATTCCCGTCCGAACATGGCTTTGACCTGTGCCAGAGCGTCTTCCATAGCCTTGCGGTTCTCGGGTCTCGAGAAATCAAGGAACGGCTCGTTGCTGAATTCGCCGCGGTGCAAATCTACAGGCGCGGGTGTCGTACCGGTCGTCGCCGTCGATGTCATAGGATTGTGCCTCGATGTGTGCGTTGTTTGCGTTTTGATAGCACTCCATTTTAGCTCTGGGTAGACACCGGCACAAGAAGGCAGTGAGGGGCAGAATTGCCCTGAGATCTGTCGGCTCGGAGCCATCCGGTGACGTCGCAAAGACTTACCACAGCGCGGCGTAGCCGCAACCAAATGAAAGGCGCTTCTGTTCTCGGTACGATGTGGTAGTTCGGCAACAACGCCATATCGCAGGGAGGAGCAGAAACGCCATGGTTGAGCTTATCGCGAAACACAGGGAAGAGATTGCGGGAGTACTGAGTGGTTTCGACCGACTGATATTTCGAGGGACACTGCGGTCGATCAGCTATCCGGAAGGGATGATGGGCTACCTGTGGGCCAACCAGGTGCGACTGACGGAATTTGGCAGGCATGTGCTGCGGGTGAGCGAGAGATTGAAGCAAGCGTGTCGAGCCAAGGCCGCGGCTCTAAGGCGGCCGCTGAAGTATCTGGCCTCGGCAGGAGACAGCAAGGAAGAGATAGCGCGTGGGATCGCGGCACGAGAAAAGATCGAGGAAGGGTTGGTATGTGTGCTGAGTTGTGTAGAGCCTTGTCGGACGTACGAGGTCTATCGCAACCGGGAGACGCGGAAGCTGGAGTTGGCATCGCGCATTCGGAAGTGCCTGTTTTTCTATCAGTATTGGATGCATCAGGAGTTTGGATTTTTAAATGCGCGGATCCAAACGTGGTTTCCGTTCTCGATACAGGTGTGTATGAACGGACGGGAGTGGCTGGCGCGGCAGATGAGGTGCGTGGGAATAAAGTACGTGCGGCAGGCCCCAGCAATGGAGAGGGCGGCGAGTGCGCGCCTTGCATCCATTCCGAGCAGATCGTGCGCTGTGGGAGACAGTTTGCCGCGGGGAATTCATGCTGAACGGTTTTCGTAATCGGGATTTGCAGAAATTCTTCATTACCGAGGCGACCCAGGATCTGCGAGAGGCCCGTCGGCGCTCGGCGTGGGTCAGTCGGAAACTGCGGCTGCTCCGGGCGCACGGAATACTCCGCAAGGTCTCCGGCACCTATCGCTACCAACTGACTGAGACCGGGCGGAAAGCCGTCGCTGCCTTACTCACTGCCTTGCGCTTCACAGTCCGACAACTTATACCGGAGGCCGCCTGAAATTCGTCGCCAGAAGGAAAGAAACTACAGATTAGTATTACAGAGGACAGAGAAAAACCGGACGGCGCGAAGAGAGGGCTGGGGTGAACTACGTTTCTCTGAGAATCAAGCCTGCGATCGTGGGTGATCGGCTTGGGGGCGGACTGTTCCCGTTAATTACGCGGATACTGCTGGCCTTGAGCTTTTTGAATGCTTTCTAATACCGGCCTGTTTGGCGTCCTTCCTCGCTACGTTCCCTGCTCTTTGCTTTAATCTGGCCCCGGGGCCCTCTTGCTTCTGCTGCGGTATATGCACGCGGCACGCCATTGTTGCCGAGCTGGCGTGCGGCGGATATGTCCTTAAGATTCATTTGCCTGACGCTGAGAACGTCTTTTGCCCTACGTTCGTGTGCGTTGAAAAAATCAACGTGCGTTGAAATTTTCATCCGCGCCTACTCGCCGCGGCCGTTGCTTGGCGTGGCTGCCGACCATCCCGGCAGCGATTCGAGAAATGATTGAAGCGCGGCGTCGAAGGCGGCGGGGTCGTCAACGAAGACAGCGTGTGCGGTTCCGTCAATTACGACGAGCTTCGTTCCGGGGGTGGATGCCGCCATTTCCTTTTGCACATCGAGCAGCGGCGAACTACCCGACGCAATTACCAAGGCAGGCTTGTCGAGTTTCGCCAGCGCCGGGCGGCGGTCCGCGCCAAAAATATCCGAAATCAACATGGCGATGCCGCTGTTCGTGGGTGTCTGCAGCGTAGATTTCACGATGGACGGCAGGTCCAGATCGGGATGCGGCTTCTTGAACAGCGATTGCACCATACCTTCGGAAAATTCTTGCGGATGATTCGCGTAGATGGAGACGTTCGAGAGAATCGCTTTGCTGAATTCCTTGTGAACATCCACTTCGGCGGGGCCGTAGGAGACCGGACTATCCACTAACACGATTCCTGCGATGGAATCGGTTCCGAATTGCTGAAGATATGCGGAAACGTCTTGCGCTCCCTGCGACCAGCCGACCAGGACACTGTTGGAAATTTTGAGTCGCGCAAGAGCTTCATGCAGGTCTCGGGCGCGAGATTCGGGAGTGTTGCCCTCCGTGGTCTTAGTGGACTCTCCCTGCGAACGAGGATCGATTGCTACGACGCGATTTGTTTGCGCGAATTTAGCGAGTTGTTCGTTCCACAGATAGGCCGGCAGACGCCAGCCCGGGATCAGGATCAGCGCGCGCGAATACGACGCGTCGCCGGATTGCAGATAATGAATTCGCACGCCAGCGGTGGTGGTGGCGAAGCCTTCTTTGATTTTGTCGTCCGCGTGCAGGATGGAACTGAAGGCATTTGTGGCGATTGCGGCGAACAGCATGGCGAGAATGGTGCGGATTTTTGCGCTGACCATAGCGGCTCCTTGCCCCGGCTTTTAGACGCGGGAATAAGTAAAACCGGTGCGAGGCCGACGCTGCAAATTCAATCGCAGGAGACGCACGAAACGGAACCGATCGAGGCCCTCGCCGCGCTCTGTTGTGCAATCCACGAATTCAAGCTGAAGTAAGCCCGGTTCGAAATGCGCGAACCGGCCGCTACCAAGGCACATCGTCGCCAAGGCTAACAATAGGTGCACGGCATGCCGTGCACCTCCGATCTCAACGATGACGACTGAAAACCTGATGCTACGGCTGGCGATAGATAGTGCCGTTTTTCATTACGAAGGATACTTTTTGCAGGGTGGCGATGTCATCGAGTGGGTCGCCGGGGACCGCTACGATATCGGCGAGGTATCCAGGCTTTAGCGCGCCGATTTGATCTTGCCAGCCCAGCAGCTTTGCGCCGTTGATTGTTCCCGCCTGAATCGCAGCGAGCGGTGACATTCCGAATTTCACCATCAGGACGAACTCGCGCGCTTGGGTGCCGTGAGGAAATGGACCCACGTCCGAGCCCATGGCGATAGGAACGCCGGCGGCGAGCTGCTTTTTGAATTCACTGGCGTGCAGATCTAGCAAGTTGCGTTCGCGAGCGGCGGCTTCGGGAGTGGCGGCGTGGTCCGCGAAATATTCGGCAATGGTGAAAGTAGGGACGGCGAAGATTTGCTTTTCGTGCATGATGCGCATGGTCTCATCGCTAAGTTGATAGGCGTGATCGACGGATTCCATTCCTGCGCGCACGGCGTAGAGCGTGCCGGGTTCGCCGGTGGCGTGGACGGCGACGCGGTGGCTGGTGCGTGCGGCCTCGCGAACGGCTGCTGCGAGTTGGTCTTCGGTGTACTGATAAGGCGTCGAGAGGCGGCCGTTGACGAGTGCGTCCGGACCCGTCTCGTAAATTTTGATGAAGTCCGCGCCTTCTTTCAGCTGCTCGCGGATCACGGTAACGAGTTCGTCGGAATTATTGGCGTAAGTCGCGTTCGGCAGCACGCGCTGCTCGGGGTTGTATCCGATGGCGTCTTCGTGGCCGCCGAGAATATTGATCGCATTGCCACTGATGCGTAGGCGCGGTCCGGGAATCTGGCCGTCATTGATGGCATTGCGCACGGCAGTGTCGGCTGAGCCGGCGCCTTCGGTGCCCATGTCGCGTTCGGCGGTGAAGCCGGCCATGAGGTCGTCGCGCGCGGCGAGTGTGGCCGTAATGGTGCGCTGCGGGACGGATTCTTGGATGGTTTGGAGATCTTCTGCGCCGGGGTGCAGAAACAGGTGCACGTGGGCGTCAATGAGTCCGGGAAGCAGAGTGCTGTCGCCTAAATCCATGATTTGAGCGCCGGACGGATGGGTGACTTTCGCGCCAACTTCTTTTATTTCGTCACCGTCTACGAGTACTTCGCCTGGGGTGGTCATGCGGCCGGACTCGATGTCTAGCAGGCGCGCGGCGTGGAGGACGATGGCGTGTGCGGTTGGCGCTGTTTGCGGATTTGTTGATTGCGCGGCGAGGGGCGCGCAGGAGAGAAATGCGACGGCGAAAGTTGCGAGCGTGCGTGGCGTGTTCATGGTTTCGCAGGGGATGTTAGCATGCGGCGAGGAAGGAGCAAGGGCTGAAGCCGAATGTCGTTACGAGCGCGCAAAGTGAGCAAGCAAATCAAGAGAGGTCCCTGCTTGCGGCAGGCAGGCAACGAACTTCAAAAACACAAAGAAGAAAGGCTGCGCCGGGCTCATCTAGAATTTTTCGCGGGCGTCTACGCTTTTGAAGCCGTAGGTTTCGTATTGCCAAGTTATTTTGCCATCGCGGAGGTGGACTAGCGTGTAGCCTTCGGGGAACGCTAGCCGAGGCCCGTGCCACCAATTACCGCAGACGGCGCCGCAGCAAACGTACTGGCAATTTTTGTAGTTCACCAGCTCGTTGATGTGGAGATGGCCTTGCAGAACGGCCAGGATATTGCGACCTTCGAAGCGCGCGATCACGTCGGAGGAATTCGCGACGCACGCCGTGGCATAGCGCGTCGTGCCATCGGGGTTGGGGCCGTAGGCGAGGTAGCCGGTGATCAACGGCACGTGAGTGATGACGACAACGGGCGTGCGAGACTCGATGCGGCTAAGATCGTCGCCGAGCCAGCGGAGTTGCGCATCGTCAACGCGCGCTTCCCAAAGGCGATCGGGCGTGGGCGAAATCGAATCTAAGACGACGAAGTGGTAGCCCTTATGATCGAACGAATAGTAAGTGCGCACGCCGATGCGGTCTTCGTACATTTTCTTGCCGTAGCCGGGGTCTGTGGGCTCGACGCCGCTTTTTGTGAGGATGCCGAAAACGTCGTGATTGCCGATGGTGTGGTGCAGCGGCATTTTCAACCTGTCTTCGGTGCGCTGATACAGATCGAAGAGCGTGTCGGCCCGGGGACGGCCCTCGCTCATGACGTCGTAAACCAGGTCGCCGCCGCAGATGGCGAAGTCAGGCTTCGCTGCACCAATTTTCGCGAAGGCCATCGCACACCCGTGCGCGGCGTCCAGTTCGGGCTGGATGTGTGTGTCGGTGAAGAAAGCGAAATCAAAGGAGCCGGGGGGTTTAGGATCGGCTGCCGCGAGATTTAGCCACGGAGAGGCTGGAAAGGCTGAGACCGCGCCTACTGCGGCGAGGGTCTTCAGAAGTTTTCTGCGGTCGGAATTCATGCAATAGTCCCGGTCTAGAAATGACTTGCGCTTGCCGGGTCACTTTTTGGCAGCGCGAGATTCAAGTGTACTTGTTTGGCGGCGTGGCAATCCATCTGATAACTTATCGATTTTACAAGGCCTGCATGTCGGCTTTCATTTGCTTGGAGGGAGCGTTCGATGCGGAGATCGCTGCTTGCAATTTTATTCGTGCTGACCTTTGCCTGTGTAGGCTTCGGTCAGCAGAGCGCTAGTACCGGGACGCAGCCCGCTCAGGCGAACCCTTGCGGCAATGCCACAACTCAGGCGGACATGAACCAATGCAGCGCCGAAGATTACCGCAAGGCGGATGCTCATCTGAACATCGTGTACAAGAACCTCGTCCGCTTGCTGCAAAAAGACACGGGCGAAGCGCGACCGCCGAGCGGCGATGGGCAGAAGAAGGCGGAAACACCAGCCGTGCAGAAATTGAGGGCTGCGCAACGCCAGTGGATCCAATATCGCGACCTTCATTGCGGAGCCGTAAAAGCGCAATACCAAGGCGGGAGCAGCGCCCCGATGCAGTGGTCGGCTTGCATGACGGAAACGACCAATCACCGTGTCGAAGAATTGAAACACGGATACGAAACGGGAGACGTCAAACTCGAATAGAGACTATTCTCTCGAGGGGTGCCTGCAAGAGTCGGTGTGTCCGCTACTCGGTCAATTCGCGTACGGATGACTCGAATACTTTGGTGTGCTGGTCAATGTCGGCTTGGCTCGTTGCTGGAGACATCAGCGCCATGTTGTGGAAGGGCGTCAGCAGCACGCCGCGGTTGAGCGCGTACAAATGCATGAACCGCTCGAGTTCGAAGTCCACCGCCGCCGCGGCTTCTCCGCCATTGCGCGGCGGGTGCGCATGAAATAAATATTCGGCGCGGCAGCCGAGGTGCGTGACGTGCCAGGGGAGCGTCGCTCCGGCGATTGCGTTCGCGACGCCCTCGGCAAATTGCTCAGCTAGCGGAATCATGTGCGCAAATGCGGCGGGCGTGAGAACGTGTTCCAGTGTGGCGCGAATCGCCGCCAGCGAAAGCGCGTTACCCGCGAGCGTGCCGCCGATGCCACCGGTGTCGCAGTCTTCCACGTGAATACGGCTGGCAATTTTTTCGGCTACATCCGCGGTGCAGCCGTACGTTGCAGCCGGCACGCCGCTCGCGATGGGTTTGCCAATTACAAAAAGATCGGGTTTGAGTCCGTGCGCGCGCGTGTAGCCACCTGGGCCGGTGCATATGGTGTGCGTCTCGTCAATAATGAGGAGCGATCCGTACTTTTGCGCAAGTTTTGTTGCTTGCTCCCAGTAGGCGGGCTCCGGGTGAACGATTCCCACGTTGGTCAAAACGGGCTCGGCAAGAATGCAGGCAACGTCGCGATGAGCGAGCTCCGTTTCGAGCGCGGCAAGATCGTTGAATTCGACGACGCGTGTGGTGACTGTGGGATTCACGGGTGGCCCAATATTTCCGCGGCGTGGGCCGGCGACCCCGTTTCGAATTGAGATGTAAGTTTCGTCCACCGTGCCGTGATAGCAGTAGTTGTACACAAGAATTTTCGGACGGCCGGTAACCTCGCGCGCGATGCGAATGGCGAAGCGGTTTGCGTCCGTCGCCGTGAGAGTGAATTGCCAGTACGGTAGGCCGAAGCGGCGAGAGAGTTCGTCGCCCACCCACGCGGCATCTTCGGTGGGCAGCATCAGAGTGATTCCGTGATTTGCCTGGCGCGCAATCACCGCGGTGGCTGCTGATGGGGAGTGGCCCGTCATCGCGCCGGTGTCGCCGAGGCATAGATCAACATATTCGTGGCCGTCCACATCCTTGAAATGCGCGCCATGAGCTTCCGCGACGAAAACCGGAAACTTGCCCGCCCATTTTTTCATCCAGTTCATGGGCACGCCACCAAGCAGGGATTTCTGCGCGCGGGCATAGAGCGCAGCGGATTTCGGGTGGGCGTCGATGAAATCCTGCTCTTCGCGCGACATCAGCACTTGCAGGCGGGAGCGATCAATCGTCTTGGAGGTCTTCTGCTGACCGCCGCCGGGAGTACTCATGCTCGAATCTCCTGATCGCTAACGCAAATTCAACTGCACCACATAAAGCTAGCGGTTCCCAATGCAACCGTGGGTCAGCGGAGGTGCTTGAGGATTTCGCGGGCGGCGTTGTGGCCTGACGCGCCGCTTACTCCGTTGCCTGGATGCGTTCCGTTGCCGCAGAGGTAGAGGCCTTTTACTGGGGTGGCGTAGCGCGCCCAGCCCAAGATCGGGCGCATCGTGAAAATTTGGTCAAGCGCGAGTTCTCCGTGGAACGGGTGGCCCCCGGTTAAGCCGTAGGTGTCTTCGAGATCTTTGGGCGTGAGAGTTTGCACGGCTAGAATTTTCGGTGGGAAATCAGGAGCGTATTCGGCGAGCGTGTCGATTATTGTGTCGCGCAGGGAATCGCGTTGTTGCGTCCAGTCGCCGGGTTTCAGTTTGTACGGCGCGAATTGCATGTAGATGGACATGACGTGCTTGCCTGCTGGCGCTAGCGAATCGTCCAAAATCGAGGGGATCGAAATATCGAGATAGGGCGCGCGGGAAAATTCGCCGTACTTGGAATCGTCGAAGGCGCGTTCGAGGTAATCGATTCCGGGACCGATGTGGATGCGGCCTGCTAGTGCAGCTTTGGCGTCGCTGGAATTTTTCAGTGCGGTGAAGTTCGGCAGCGCGTCGAGTGCGATGTTCAGTTTCGCGGCGGTTCCGCTGCAGCGGTAATTCCTCATTTTCACTACGAAGCTCGGCGGCAGATGCACCGGATCGAGCAGACCCAGCAGGGTGCGCTGCGGATCGGCCCCTGAAACTACGGCCTTGGCCGGAATCTCTTCTCCGGTGGCGAGAGCGACGCCCGTTACTTGTCCGTGCTTCACGAGAATCTGCGCGACTTCCGCATTCGTACGTATTTCGGCGCCTGCTTCCTTGGCCGCCGAGGCCATCGCGGCAGTAAGCGCGCCCATGCCGCCGCGCGGGTAAGCCGAGTTCCCTACTGGATACGGGTCGGCTGCCACGCGCAGAAGAAGCAACGCGCTGGAACCCGCGGACCACGGGCCCAGCGCGGCACCGAAAATTCCGCGCGCGGCGATTGCGGCACGGAGCAAGTCCGTCTCGAAGAATTCTGAGACGAAATCCGCGGCCGCCATGGGACCCCAGCGAATCAGGCGCATCATTTCCTTTTTGCCGAGGCCGCGAACCTTGCGTCCGATTTTCAGGAGCTTCCAGAGGTCTTCTTTCGAAGGCTTTTCGATGACCGGTGGAGTAAGTTCGAGCAACTGCGCCGCGATGCCGGCGACGCGCGCGAGGCTTTCTTGAAACTCGACGTATTGCGCGGCATCTTTCGCCGAAAACCTTTTGATCTCCGCGGCGGAGCTTTTCGCGTCGCTGTAGAGCGTGAGGGCGCGGCCGTCAGGAGCCGGTGCGAAAATGCGCACCGGGGATTCAAGTTTTTCCAGGCCGTGGCGCGCGAGCTGCATGTCTTTCAGAACATCGGCGAACGGAGGGCCGCCGGAGTGCGCGACTGTGGAACACTTGAATCCCGGATGAAATTCTTCGGTGACCGCAGCGCCGCCGACGATGTTGCGGCGTTCGAGGACGAGCGGCCGGTGGCCTTTTTTCGCGAGGTAGAAGGCAGTGACGAGGGCGTTATGGCCGCCGCCCAGAATTACCACGTCGCGTTGCGCGGCCACTTTCAGTTTTTCCCCGCGTCTTTCAGAATTTCGAGCGCAGCGAGGCGTCCCGGCGCGCCCATGATGCCACCGCCGGGATGAGTGGCCGAGCCGCACATGTAAAGTTTCTTGATCGGCGTGCGGTAACGCGCCCAACCGGCTGCGGGACGCAGGAAGAAGAGCTGCTCCAGTGAAAGTTCACCCTGAAAAATATTGCCTTCGCTGAGCCCGGTTTGCCGCTCGATGTCGAGCGGAGTGATTACTTGCTTGCCGATGATCAGATTTTTCAGATTCGGAGCGTACTGTGAAATTGTGTCAATCACGGTGTTGCCGAAGGCTTCGCGCTGCTCGTCCCAAGTGCCTTGGCTCAATTTGTACGGCGCGTATTGGACGAAGCAGGAGAGGATGTGCTTTCCCGGAGGCGCGACGGAAGGATCGGTGAGCGACGGAATCACCATGTCAATGTAAGGACGGCGCGAAAATTCGCCGTACTTAGCCTGATCGTAGGCACGCTCCATATATTCCATCGAAGGTGAGATGGAAATCGCTCCGCGGAGGTGATTGCCGGGACCGGGCAGGCACGTGAAATCCGGTAGGCCGTCGAGCGCGAGATTCACTTTTCCGGACGAGCCGCGGTATTTGTAGCGGCGAACGTCTTCGAGGAAATCACCGGGCAGCTCGCGGGCTTCGATGAATTTCAGGAATGTGAGATTGGGATCCACGCTCGAGGAAATAATGTCCGCGTGAATTTCCTCGCCGGATTCGAGGGCCACGCCATTTGCCACGCCATTCTTGACGAGAATTTTCGAGACCGCCGCTTCTTTGCGAATTTCGACACCTGCTTCGACGGCGGCGTCGCCGATAGCGTTGGAAATAGCACCAGTGCCGCCTCGGCTGAATCCCCAGGAACGAAACGCGCCGTCAATTTCGCCCATGTAATGGTGGAGCAAAACGTAGGCCGTGCCCGGTGAGCGAATGCCGAGAAAAGTTCCGATGATGCCAGATGCGGACATCGTGGCTTTCAGCACGTCGGTTTCGAACCACTGATCTAAAAAGTCCGCTGCGCTCATGGTCATGAGCTGGACCAGATTGTATTTGTCTTCCGCGTCGAGATCCTGGAAGCGCTTGCCGAGGAATGCGAGTTTTTTCAGATCGCGCGGGTCGAGCGACGTGGGATCGGGCGGAATCATACCCAGGATCGGTTTGACGAAGCGGCACATTGCGACCATGGACTTGCCGAATTCTTCGTAGGCTTCGGCGTCGAGCTTGGAATGGCGCTCGAGTTCGCGGCGCGTCTTACCGTGATCGTTCTGGCGCCAGAGGTAATCGCCGTCGGGCATGGGCGTGATGGTGCCGTCGAGCGGCAAAATTTCCAGGCCGTGGCGCGGGAGATCGAGGTCGCGAATGATTTCGGGGCGCAGCAACGAAACGACGTAGGAGAAAACAGAAAATTTGAAGCCCGGAATGATTTCTTCAGTGACGGCGGCGCCGCCGAGAACGTAACGGCGTTCGAGCACGAGGACTTTCTTGCCGGCTTTGGCGAGATACGCCGCGTTCACCAGGCCGTTGTGGCCGCCGCCGATTACGATGACGTCATATTTCTTTGCCATGGATATCTTTTGGGTGACTCAGCAGTTCGATGAGTGAACGGCGAGGCCGATGCATTCTACAAGTAGGTGCGCGGAGCCACAAGAACGAAGCGCGTTGCTGCTGACCTTGGGTCAGAGAAACTGTGGCAACCAGAAACTGCGAATGATGCGTGATTTTAGCTCGCGGCTCGGTATCTGAAAAACGCTGGCAAGCTGCGAAACCACCCGAATACCAGAAGAACAATCCGGCAAGTGTGAGCGGGAACGCCAGATAGTCCGGCCACGCCGACCAACCGCGGCTGGCACGGATCTTCAGATACTGACCAGACCTGCGCCATCCTTTAGCGCCCAGAGCCCCCTGAGGACATCGAGCGACGTTCTGTAGCCGGCCCTCACGGTCGAATGGATTGTGTACCGAAGCAGCAAACAGTTGGTCGAGCTATCCGGAACTGACCTGCCAGTGACTGCAAGCTCGCTTGCAGTGCGCAGGATGCGGGAACTATAATCGCGCGCCGGGAATTTTGGATTTTTGCATGTATCGGGGGCAATTGTGCCGATCGGAACCGCGGTTCACGACAGAACTTCAAAACTTTGCGAGAGCATGAACTATCGCGAGTGGTCCGGGTATTACGCGGTGAGCGTCTATGAGATGCACCACGACCACGAGTACAACGCGATCCGCAATGCATGCGCGCTGATTGACGTCACGCCGCTGTACAAATACCACATCAGCGGCAAGGACGCGACGAAGTTCGTGAACCGCGTGATCACACGTGACATCAATAAAGTGGCGATCGGCCAGGTAATTTACTGCTGCTGGTGCGATGAGCAAGGAAACGTGATTGATGACGGCACGATTTCGCGCCTCGGTGAAAATTCCTATCGTTGGACCGCCGCCGATCCCAGCATTCGCTGGTTTCATCAGAACGCGCTCGGCCTCGAGGTGCACATTGCGGACATCTCTACGGAGCTGGCAGCTTTGGCGCTGCAAGGGCCTACTTCCGGCCGTCTGCTGAAGCAAGTCGCCGAAGCGGACATCGCGAACCTGAAATATTTCCGGTTCACGCACGGAAAAATCGCCGGCGTGGAAGTAGATATTTCGCGTACGGGATATACGGGCGATCTTGGTTACGAGATTTGGATCCCGTGGAACGACGCGCCGCGCGTTTGGGATGCGCTGATGGAAAAGGGTCGGCAGTTCGATCTGCATCCCGCGGGAATGCTGGCGCTGGACGTAGCGCGCATCGAGGCGGGACTCATCCTGATCGAAGTGGATTATTTCAGCAGTAAGCGCGCGCTGATTGATTCGCAAAAGTATTCGCCCTATGAAATTGGCCTAGGACGCATGGTGGATCTGAAGAAAGAGCATTTCATTGGGCGCGACGCGCTTGACGCCGAGCATCATCGCGGGCCGAAGCGCCTCTTGATGGGGCTCGCGGTCCATTGGGAGGACGTCGAACGGCTGTATGACGCGGTGGGGCTAGGGCCGCAGGTGCCGAGCACCGCTTCGCGCAGCGCGGTTCCCGTGTATCGAGGCGGATTGCAAGTGGGCAAAGCCACTTCCACGACGTGGTCGCCGACGCTCAAGAAAATGATCGCGCTGGCGAGCTTGAGCCGCGAGCATGCCGCCGCCGGCACCGAATTGCAAATGGAACTGACCGTGGAAGCGGTACGTCAAAAGGTGAGGGCGACGGTCAAGGAATTGCCGTTTTTCAATCCGCCGAGAAAGATGGCCACGCCGGTAATGTGAAAATTTCAATCGATACTGGAGACGCTCTGCGATGATCCAGTGTGTTGTTACGTACGAGACGACTTCGGGGGACAGCGCGCGTCGTTTCATTCGCTTTATCGCGAGCCTGCCGCAATTTCTTCTGTTGACACTTTTTTGGACTGCGAGTGTAACCGCCGTGAATGCACAGGATGCTAGGCCGAAATGTCCACCGACGACGCGCGTGGATGACGTGAAAGAAACGATTCACGGCACCGTTGTGAGCGATCCGTATCGCTGGCTCGAAGATCAAAACAGCCCCGAAACGCGCGCGTGGATTGACGCGGAAAATGCCTGCACGCAGTCTGTCTTGAGCGCACTTCCCAGACAAGACGCCATCGCCAAGAAATTGGGAGAATTGATCAAGGTAGACACGATCAATCTGCCGACGGAACGCGGCGGTCGATATTTTTATTCCAAACGCGGGGCGGGCGCCGATCTATTCGTTCTTTACATGCGGCGCGGAGCGGCGGGTACCGAGGAAGTGCTGGTGGATCCCGCCACGATGAGCGCGGACCTCACCACCAGCGTCACGTTCGAAGGGCTATCGGATGACGGGAAACTGGTGGCCTACGGGGTGCGCAAGGGCGGCGAAGACGAAGTTACGATTCATTTCCTCGATAGCGACAAGCGCAAGGAACTTCCCGATGCGCTGCCCCGCGACCGGTACCTGTCCGGCATTTCATTCAAGGGGGATAAGAGCGGCCTTTACTATACGAAGCTGACCGCTGAGGGGCCGCGCGCTTATTACCACGCGATGGGCACGGACTCCGCTCAAGATGCGAAGATTTTTGGCAACGGCTACGGTGCCGATAAGATTCTCGCTACCAGCGTTTCGGAAGATGGCCGCTACTTGCTGCTCACTGTGTTCTACGGGTCCGCCTGCGACAAATCGGAAGTGTATTTTCAGGACTTGAAAGCGGGCGGGCCGATCGTGCCCGTCGTGACTACGGTGGATGGATGTTTTCAGGGAGATATCGCAGGTGACACGCTGTATCTGCAGACAAATTGGAAGGCGCCCAAGTGGCGCATCGTGGCCGTGCCGCTGGCAGCTCCTTCGCAGGATCATTGGAAGGAAATCGTTCCGGAGGGCGAATCACGCCTCGAGGATTTTCGGCTCGCGGGCGGGAAAATTGTGGCGCAGTACTCGCACAACGCTGCTTCGGAGATAAAAATATTTGACCCTGAGGGCGCGGCAGCGGGCACGATCGACCTTCCGCAGTTGGGCACCGTGGAAGGAATCACGGGCCGCTGGAAAGGCAGCCAAGTTTTTGTGTCGTTTCAATCGTTCGCTGTGCCGACGACGATCCTCCAGTACGATCTTTCAACGCGCAAACTGACGACCTGGGCCAAGCCCAATGTGCCGATTGACGCCAGTTCATTTGAAGTGAAGCAGGTTTGGTACGAGTCCAAAGATAAAACGCGCGTGCCGATGTTTCTGTTTTACAAGAAGGGATTGCAGCTGAACGGTGCGAATCCCACGTTGATGACGGCTTATGGCGGATTCGATGTCAGCGAAACGCCGTCTTTCCGCGATGACGCGGTGCTGTGGGTGGAGCGCGGCGGTGTGTTCGCGTTGCCCAGTCTGCGCGGTGGCGGCGAGTTCGGCGAAGACTGGCATCACGCCGGAATGCTCGAAAAAAAACAGAACGTCTTCGATGACTTTTTCGCGGCGGCGGAATGGCTGATCGCGAATCACTACACGCGGCCTGACAAACTCGCGATCACTGGGCGCAGCAATGGCGGATTATTGATGGGCGCGGCGATGACGCAGCGTCCCGATCTTTTCGGTGCAATTGTGTGCGGATATCCGCTGCTGGATATGGTGCGCTATCAGAAATTTCTCGTGGCGCGTTTCTGGGTGCCTGAGTACGGCTCCTCCGACGACGCGAGCCAGTTCCCTTTCCTCTACGCGTATTCGCCCTATCATCACGTGGTGCAAGGAAGGAAATATCCGGCGGTGCTTTTCATCACGGGGGACAGCGACACGCGAGTTGCGCCGTTGCATGCGCGGAAAATGGTCGCGGAAATGCAGGCTGCGCAAGGCGGCGACAAGCCGATTTTGCTGCTGTATGACACTAAGCTCGGGCATAGTGAAGGCCGGCCGGTGAGCAAGATTATTGAGGAAGATACGCAGGTGCTGGCGTTTCTGCTGTGGCAGGTCGGCGGGAATAATTCGTGAGCAATTCGCAGTTTGCGCAAAAAAAATCCAAATCTTGCAACGACGCTCAAGGGTTTGTGTGCCAACCGCAGATTCGGAACTTCAGCGGCTAAAGCCGTGGTGAAATTGCGGCGCTTATGTCGTGTCGTAAAGCCACGACCGACAAGGATTCTTGAGCATTCAGTTTCGGGAGGCAGGAATGAGGTGTCGAGCGGTACTTGCTTTTTGCGTGGTTGCCGCGATTGCGTGCGCTTCGGCTCCGATGACACATGCGCAGGCGGCGTCTGGGCCGATCGAGCTAACTGTGGATGCGACGCAAGCGACGCAGAAAATTCTTCATACTCACATGGAGATTCCTGTACAACCCGGGCCGCTGACTTTGTATTACCCGGAATGGATTCCGGGCGAACACATGCCCGATGGGCCGATCATCGAAGTCGCTGGTATGAAGTTCGCGGCCGGCGGAAAAGCGATTCCGTGGCGGCGCGATTTAGTGGAGATGTATTCGATTCACCTGGACGTTCCCGTGGGCGTCAGAACGCTCGAAGCGGATTTTGATTTTCTGCTCGCCGCTCCCTCCAGTGGATTCACGGCGGGAGGTTCGGCAACGGCGAATCTGGACGTACTGAGCTGGAATCAGGTGCTGCTCTATCCGAAGGGCTTACCGGCCAAGGATATTACGTTTGTGGCCGCTCTGCGCCTGCCCGCCGGATGGAAATTCGGAACCGCTCTGCCGATTGCCAAGCAGGCTGGTGACACGGTCGAATTTGTGCCGGCGCCGCTGACCACGTTGGTGGATTCGCCAGTTCTGGCAGGCCGCTTTTTCCGCGCGGTGCAACTTACCCCCGGCCAAAATCCTCCTCACGAACTCGATATTGCCGCGGACAGTCCTGCCGCGCTCGCGATCACTCCGGATACCGAGCTGGCGTTGCACAATCTGGTGATGGAAGCCGGAGCGCTTTTCGGCTCGCGTCACTATCGCGACTATCATTTTTTGCTGACGCTCAGCGACGATGTCGCCCACTTTGGCTTGGAACATCACGAATCGAGCGACGACCGCACCTCGGAACGCAGCTTGATCGACGACGCGGAGCGCCTGGAGTTTGCGACTCTGCTGCCGCACGAATTCGTGCACTCCTGGAATGGAAAATATCGTCGTCCGGCTGGACTCGCGACGCCGGATTATCAGCAGCCGATGAAGGATGATTTGCTGTGGGTGTACGAAGGGTTGACAGAGTATCTCGGTGTCGTGCTGACGGGGCGCAGCGGCCTGGAAACTCCGGAACAATGGCGCGATGAATTGGCCTATCTGGTGGCGACTTACGAACATCGCCCTGGGCGCGATTGGCGTCCTTTGCAGGACACGGCGGACGCGGCTCCCTTTCTCTACAATGCCAGTGGCGATTGGTCGAACTGGCGCCGCGGAACAGATTTCTACGAGGAGGGCGAGTTGCTGTGGCTGGACGTGGACGCCACGCTGCGGTCGTTGACCAAAGACAAGAAATCGATCAACGATTTTTGCAAGATTTTTCATGGCGGCCCCGGCGGCGAGCCGGCGCTCAAGACCTACACTTTCGAAGATGTGGTGGCGACTCTGAATGGCCTCGCGCCTTACGATTGGGCCGGATTCCTGCGTTCGCGGCTGGATGGTGTTTCGACCAAGACGCCTGAGGAAGCGGTCACCAACAGCGGTTGGAAACTGGTTTACAACGATCAGCCCAACGACGTCTTGGCCGTAGAAGAAGCCCTCGCGAGGCGCGCCGATTTTTCTTTCACCGCAGGAATGAGCGTGTCTGACGATGGCACGGTGGGCGACGTGATTCGCGATAGTCCCGCGTATAAAGCTGGGATCGGACCTGGAATGAAAATTGTGGCGGTGAACGGGGCGCAGTACACTCCTGACGCGCTGCGGGCCGCGATCGCTGCGGCGAAGTCGGAGACGGCGCCCATTCAGTTGATTGTGGCGAATGGAGCACAATTCAGCACGATGCCGATGGACTATCACGGCGGGCTGCATTACCCGCATATCGAGCGCGACGCCGCACGCCCTGATTACTTGAGCGAGATTGTTCACGCGCTGGCACAGTAGATGTGTTGCTTTGGCTAGCGCTGAATTATTCATATGAGATTTCATCCGATTGCGGTCGTGGGAATTTTGCTGGTTGCGGCCGGCATCGCCGCACTGATACATCCGCAGGTGGGCATGCCCGCGAAAAAAGAAGAAATTCAGGTCGCTTCGGGAAAGGCGATTATTGAAACTCGGCGGATTGTGACGTTTCCCCGGCCGTTCGGCGTGCTGCTGATCTTTGCCGGTTTGGGCCAGATATTCCTTGTTTGCCGAGTCCGCTCTCGGGTCTGAAAAATCTGCTTCAGGGGCTATAAAGCTCCTGATGATAGGGAAGTCTTATGTCGGAGCCAAAACTCCGCCCCCCTACAAGGCCAAGTTTTTCACAAACTGCGAAGCGGCAGGATTTACATCCTTACGGCATGGCTAAAGCCGTGCCCTGACGAAGTGCACAGAAACTCAAGGCACGGTGCCGGCCATGACGATGAAACGTACTGGTGAGTCATGGAAGACTGCCGACGAGTACGGCCGGACGCTTCCCTATTTCACCGTGAATTTGTTGGTGCGGGATTTGCAGCGTTCCGTCGCGTTTTATCGCGAAGTGTTCGAGGCTTCCGTCACCTACTCTGATCCGGATTTTGCCGCGCTGAAGTTGAACGGTTTGGAGTTCATGCTTCACGCCGACCATGCTTACGATCATCATGCATGGTTTGCGGATCTTGCACGGGGTGAACGGCGCGGGCTGGGTGCGGAGTTGCGACTGTTTCAAACGGATCCGGATTTGATCGAATCGCGCGCGAGGAAATTTGGCGCGACGGTGCTGCAGCCGTCGCGAGACATGCCGCATGGGTGGCGCGATGTGATTATTGCCGATCCGGATGGTTACACCTGGGCGGTTGGGACGGCGCTTGGAACGCAGTGCCCGCACGGCAAAACCGGCTAAGCCAAGCTCCAAAAAACACATATTGCAAGCCGACGAGACCTATAGGGAGAGCGGGAGTTTGCTCCCGCTTGCTTTCGGGCGACGCTTGCCTCGTCAGGTTTGATCGCGCGAGATCCTCCGCTGCAAAGCGGCGGCAAGCCGCCGCACTCCAAAATGTCTTGTCCCGCTACTCAAGCCCGCGCGGCTTTACGAGATTGCCGCAGCTGACGCCGCTAAGTCGAAAATTCCCAAGAGCCGGCGAGACTCCTACCTGCCGGTAGGCGGGCCGGCGATACTATCTCGCGCCGCTCAGTAATGGCCGTGGCGCTCGGTCTGCCCGGTGTGAATCTTTCCTGCAAAATTTCTGTAGCTGAAAATCGTGTAGCTTACCGCTAGCGACATACCGATTAGCCACCAGATCAGGCCGATTTTCAACCCGTAATCAGCAGCTTTGGCATTAGCGACAGTTAAATTATTGGCAAGTCCAGTGGTGGCAGGCAGGACGTTTGGATAGAGCGTGAAAGTAACGCTGGTCAACATTCCAATGATGTATGCGCAGGACGCCGCGAAGGCGAAAGCCTCCTGCTTTGCGCGCAGGGATAGTTTCACGCCGAGCAGCCCAGCAATCGCCAGCAGCGGAAACACGAAACCGAACGGATGGACGCCGAAGCGCATCAGCCCAAACGGCAACAGGCGAAAAGTGGTGAAGGTGACAATGACCGTGAATCCGGCAACCAGCCACCAAAGCAGTGACGCAGCAGCATGCGCGCGATTGTTCACTTCGCCTGCGGTTTTCCACGCAAGCCAGACCGCACCGTGCAGCGTCAAGACGGCGAGTGCGACCGCGCCGATCAGAATCGTGTACCAATCGAGAATTCCCGTTTGGCCTGCCGGCTGAAAGTTCGTCCATAGCGGCTCGAAAAAATTGCCAGCCGCGTCGAGCGGCACACCGCGGACGACGTTGCCGAGCGCGGCGCCGAAAAATATCGCGAGCAAAACGCTGGCCAGCCCGAAGACGGCATCCCAGAAGACCGACCATATGTGTCCGCCGACGTGGCTGCGAAATTCAATAGAAACTCCGCGCAGAATCAACAGCCACAGGACCATCATAAGAGGGAGATAGAACCCGCTGAAACTCGCGGCGTAGAGCGCGGGAAAGGCGAAATAAAGGGTGCCGCCGGCGGCGAGAAGCCAGACTTCGTTGCCGTCCCAAACGGGGCCGATAGACTGGATCATGAGGCGGCGCTCATCGTCATTGTGCGCGATCCACAAATGGAGAACGCCGACGCCAATATCGAAACCATCGAGCACCACGTAGCCAGCGAGCATCAGCGCGACCAGGCAAAACCAAATCGTTCCCATCGGCGTCCTTCCTTAGTTCGTTGCAGGCTCGGCTATCGCCTGCATTTCCTCCAGATCTATGGGGCCGGGGCCATGTTCGATCTCGCGATAGACCAGAAACAAAAAAAGAATCGCGAGGACGGAATACATGCCCATAAAACCGAGCAGCGTAAACCAGACGTTGCCGGCGGCAACCATCGGCGACGCCCCGGCGCGCGTGCGCAACATCCCATAAATGAGCCAGGGCTGGCGGCCCACCTCCGCGGTGATCCAACCGGCGGTATTCGCGATGAATGGCAGCGGAAGCGAAAGCATCAGCGCCCACAACATGACGCGAGAGGTGTAAAGCGTGCCGCGAAAAAGCTCCCCCGCGGCCAACACCAGAATGGCGATAAAGATCGTGCCCAGGCCGACCATGATGTGATAACTGAAATAGAGCAGCGCAATACTATCGGGCCACTCGGATGGCGGAAATTGGTCGAGGCCTTTCACCGTGGCAGCCCAATTCTGGTAAGTGAGAAAACTCAGCGCACGCGGAATCGTCAACGGGTTATCCAGGCGCTGATTAGGCACATCCGGCTGGCCCAGAATCGCGATGGGGGCTCCGGCCTGCGTGTGAAACAAGCCTTCCATCGCCGCTAGAGTGGGCTGCTGATGTTGCGCGATCATTTTTCCCTGGCCGTCGCCGGTGGGGAAAAGCTGCAGAAGCGAGGCCATCACGCCGACAATGACGGCGACACGGACAAAGATCTTGCCGAAGTTTTCATGCCGCTTCGAAAGGATGTAATAGGCGCCAATCGCAGCCATGGTGAAGCAGCCGGTCTGTACCGCACCGATCATGGTGTGGGCGTACTGCCACAAACCCCACGGATTCAAGATCAGCGCCCAGTAACTTTGCAATTCGAACGAACCGTTCGCGCCGAGCCTGTAGCCGACCGGGTGCTGCATCCAGGCGTCGGTGAGCACGATCAGGTAGCCGGAAAGCCACGAGCCCAGAAACATCATCAGCGAAGAAACCCAATGCAGGCGGGGGCCGAGCCTCTTTTCGCCGAAGAGGAAAAGTCCGAGGAAAGTCGATTCGAGGAAAAACGAAAAGACTCCTTCCATCGCCAGAGTCTGCCCGATGATTCCACCCGCCGCTTTCGAGAATTGCGACCAATTCGTGCCGAATTGAAATTCCATCGGGATGCCGGTGACAACTCCGAGGGCAAAGCTGATCCCGAAAATTTTGCCCCAGAAGCGCGCGGCCTGATTCCAGGTCTCGTCACCGGTGCGCAGCGCAATGCTTTTCAAGATCAAGATCAGCAGCGCGAGACCCATGGTAAGTTGCGGGAAGATGTAATGAAACGTGATCGTAAACGCAAAGTGGAGACGATGAACGGTTAGGGCATCTTCCATGGCACCTCTTTACGGCGTGTGCTTCGTGATGATGCTAGCTGAAACTACGAATCGGCCGATCGTGACCGGGCACCGCATTGCGTGAAACCGTCGCACTGGAACGCCAGCAATTCCCGGGCCGTCAGGTTACCCCTTGGAAACAAAAACTGAAAGTGTGATGATCACACGTTTTGGCGATGCCGGTCACCATTCATAGTGTCGGGGAGGAAGCATGATTTACAGGGTGTATTTTTTCGGAACAGCGCTCGCACTGTTCCTGACTGGATTTGTGCTGCACGCACAGACAATACAAAAGCGTCCGATTACCTTCAAGGACCTAGTCTCCTTACACCGCCTGAGCGAGCCGCGGATTTCTCCGGACGGCAAATGGGTCGCCTACGGCGTGGCGACACCCGATTTAGATACGAATCATTCCATTCGCGACATTTGGATTGTGCCGGTTGCCGGTGGCCAAGCGCGTCAATTGACGCGAGGCGGAAGCGACACGCGTCCGCGCTGGTCGCCCGATGGTAAGAAGCTTGCGTTCATTTCCGAGCGCGGTGGCACGCCGCAAGTTTATTACGTGACGCTGGAAGGTGGCGAAGCGACGCGCGTCACTTCCCTTTCCACGGGTGCGGACAATGAACTGTGGTCACCCGACGGCAGGACGATCGCGTTGGTCTCCTCGGTATATCCGGATTGCGAGGATGATGCTTGCAACTCACAGCGCGACGCGGAAATCGCGAAGAGCAAAGTACATGCGCGGATATACGAAAAACTGCTCTATCGCCATTGGACCGGGTGGTGGGAAGGCAAGCGCAGCCACCTGTTCGTTGTGCCCGCGGATGGCGGCTCGCCGCACGATCTGACGTCAGGTGCCAACTACGATGTGCCGCCCTTCAACCTCGAAGCCCCGGAAGCGATTGCATTTTCGCCGGACGGCGGCGAATTATGCTTCACCGCGAATACCGATAAGGACGAAGCGCGCAGCACCAACAGCGATCTTTTTACCGTGCCGGTTTCCGGCGCAAGCCAGCCGCAGCGAATCACAACGAATCCCGGCAACGATTGGGGCCCGGTATATTCGCCCGATGGGAAGTGGATCGCCTATCGCGCGCAGTTGCAACCCGGCTATGAGTCGGATCGCTGGCGACTAATGCTTTACGATTGCAGCGCGGCCAAGCATATCAATCTGACCGAAAGTTTCGACCAGAGCGTCGAATCGTATGAGTGGACTCCAGACAGCAAGAGCATTTATTTCCAGTCGGAAATTAGGGCGGAGATGCCAGTTTATTCCATCGCTACAACACCTGGCAGCGCGCCGAAGGCGGTGATGACCGACGGTTTCAACGCCGATTTCGATTTGAGCCGCGACGGGCGAACGCTGGCATTGGCTCGAACGAGCCTAACGATGCCCGCGGAACTTTTCGTGGCCAACGCGAATGGAACTGATTTGCGGCAGATTACCCATCAGAACGATGCGCTTATCGCGCAGCTTGATTTGCCGCCGGGTGAACCGTTCTGGTTTGAGGGCGCGGAAAAAACGCAAGTGCAGGGCTTGCTACTTCGCCCACCGCATTTCGACGCCACAAAAAAATATCCAGCGCTGTTTTTGATTCACGGCGGGCCGCAGGGCGCATGGCAAGACGCCTGGGGCTATCGCTGGAATCAGCAAGTGATGGCCGCGCCGGGATACGCGGTGGTCATGATCAATCCGCGAGGCTCGACCGGATACGCGCAGAAATTCACCGAGGAGGTCAGCCGTGACTGGGGCGGCAGAGCTTACGAAGATTTGATGAAAGGCCTCGATGCGGCCATCGCGAAATATCCCTTCGTGGATGGATCGAACGTCTGCGCCGCGGGCGGCTCGTATGGCGGATACATGATCGATTGGATTGCGACGCACACGGGCCGGTTCAAGTGTTTGATCAGCCACGCCGGGCCGTACGATGAAGTGAGCATGTACGGCTCGACGGAAGAGCTGTGGTTCATGGACTGGGAATTCGGAGGGCCGCCGTGGGAACATCCAGAACTCTACGAGAAGTGGTCACCGAATGAGTACGCCACGGAACTCGGGAAATTTAAGACGCCAACTTTGGTGATTGGCGGCGAACTCGATTTCCGCGTGCCGTACACTCAGGATTTGGAATTTTTCACCGCGCTGCAGGTGCAGGGCGTGCCGTCAAAGCTGATGATCTTCCCCGATGAAGGCCACTGGGTGTTGAAGCCGCAGAACAGCCAATTGTGGTATCGCACTTTTCTGGACTGGGTCGGGAAATATTTGCGGTAGGGTGTGGCCGGAAACAGTAAGAGGCGGATTTTCGATCCGCCCCCTCCCATTTTGTGCGCATTTTGCTGCGTATCAGTATTACTGAATTTCGATGGCTTTGGTCTTACCGTCGAAATCAATCTGCACGATGCGGTCTTCTTTCAGCAAGACTTCTGATTGGCGAGCTTTCTGTGAAAGATCAATCCATTGGACCGGAATAGTTGCGACGGTTTTGCCGTCGTCGCTCCGGACGATTCTGAGTTGATTGTCGCCGTCATTTGCCTTCAAGTTGTAGTCTCCCGGCTTTAGCTGCTGGTTACCGATAGTGAGCGTGTGATCCACCAGAAGCGGTACCGAATTGGTGCGCGCCCAGAGCGGCAGCGAGAGGCCAAACATTGCGATCGCTGCGAGATAGCTTTTCTTACGAATCCCCATTTCTCCTCCAGTTCAAATTTGCAGGTTCCCCAAAAAAATCGAGCGCGAATGCCTCGATCTTCCCGTTGGTGGGAGCCGCTGGTGCCTTAAAGATGCGCGTCGCAGCCCCTATGTGAAAGATGCGAGGGCTCTCTGGTTAGTTTCGCTTTTCGTAGCAGTTAAACGTATGACTCCATTGCACTTGAGCGGACCCACGTTTTGCGCCGTTGGTGTGTTTTCGATTTTGCGTGTGCGTAGTTGCGCGGATTGACAGTTTGATTGATGGGTGACCTCTTCCGTGCACCTTCGGCTCCCGAGGCATTCGATGAAAACTTGGTTGCAAGCGGGCTTATGCGCCCTTGCCGCGATGATGTCGCTTGCTCCGCAGAGCCGCGCGGGGTCACTGAGCATCACAAGCTCGCCGGCCGGAGTCACGGTTGAAATCAACGGAGTGGTCGAGGGGGTCGCCGCACACCGCATTAATTACCCGGTTGGATATTTCCACAGACCGAGGAGCGTTTTCGACAAAAGGCTCGAAGATCCGGTCGTTGGCAAGGACGGATACAGCATGTAGGAAATTGGGCTTACCGAAGTTCCCTTGGAGTGGCCTAGCCTTAACGGCCGTTACCACGCACAATATTGGCTGCTAAATACGAAACAAATAGCGGCAGTTCTTCAACCCATCGCCAAGGTGTTCACGGAACTGTTCGGACAAGCTCAGGCACCGGAACCAAGATTGACTCGCGTCCTGAGCTGACTGCAGAGCAGGTCGTGGTCCACGATCCCGGTGGCATCGGGACACCATAAGGTTCTGCTGAAATCCTCCGGCAGAAAAAGACTGGGAACGAAGCATGGAAGTGATAAAGGACGGCGACCTGACGCTGCACCCCGTGCTGGAACAATCTCCTTAATCGTCTTCGCGCATGCAGCTCTGCGTGCGGCGCGCGCAGCTGGTCCGGTGCGCTATTGCGAGGCCGCTTGGTAGCCTGGGCCTCTTAGTGCGCGGCCGGCTTTTGCGGCCGTCAGGGTGCCGTGATCGTATTCCACTTGGCCGTTCACTAGCACGTAGTCCACGCCCTGCGAGAGTTTCGCTGGTTCCGTATAGGTCGCTTCGTCCATGATCGTCGCGGGATCGAAAACTGTGACGTCGGCAAAATAGCCTGTCTGGATTAGGCCGCGGCCGGTTAAGTGTTCGCGCTGCGCGGGCATGGAAGTGATTTTGCGAATAGCTTGCTCGAGCGGCATTAATTTTTCATCGCGAACATAGCGACCGAGAAAACGCGGCATGGAGCCGAACGCGCGCGGGTGCGTATGCGGCTCGAAGAGCGGACCATCGAGCGAAAGCTCGCCCGCGTCGAGGCCAATCGAAGTCCACGGCTGCTTGAGCGCGTAGAGCATGTCCTGCTCGCTGGCCATGAAATAAAGCGCGCCGGTTTGCGCGTGGTCAGCGAGAATGAAATCGAAAAGCGCATCGTAGTCCGATTTTCCTTCCGTTTTCGCCATCTGCGCGACCGTGTTGCCGTCATATTTCTTCAGGTCCTGATTGAAAACTCCGGAGATCAGCACGCCGGATGCGCCGCCGCTATCCAAGTAGAGATTTTCCCAGTCCTTATGGTCAACGGCCATTTCGCTCTTGATGCGCACCCGGGTGGCCGGATCGCGGAGGCGTTCGAGCAGCTTATCGGTGCCGCCATCGGCCACCCACGGCGGCAGCGACGACGCCAGCGCCGTCGCACCCGCAATGTAAGGATATTGATCGGCGCGAATGTCCAGGCCCGCGTCGCGCGCGGCTTGGATTTTTTCCACTACGCGCGGCATTGAACCCCAGCGCGACTTGCCGCTTACTTTGAGATGAAAAATCTCGACGGGGAGACCCGCTTCGCGGCCGATGCGGATGGCCTCATCGAGCGCCTCCATTTCACTCGCGCCTTCGCTGCGCATGTGTGTGGCGTAAATTCCGCCATACTGCGCGGCCACTTTCGACAGCTCGATCAATTCGTCGGTCTTGGCGAAATGTCCCGGCGGATAAATCAGCGCCGTTGAAATTCCCAGCGCGCCGTCTTTCATCGCTTGCGCTACTAGCGATTTCATCTGCTCGAGCTCGGCGGGCGTCGGCGCACGATCGTCATCGCCGATGACGGCTTCGCGTACTTGCGCTGCGCCTGCATACGTTCCCAAATTGATCGGCGTGCCGTCTTTTTCGAGACGCTGAAAATATCCAGCGAGAGTGGTCCAGTCAATCGTCAAGTGATAGTGATCGAGATAGGGTTTCAGCGTGGCGAGAGTCTTTTCATTTTGCGGCGAGATCGAACCGCCTTCGCCGGTGATTTCCGTAGTGATTCCCTGCGAGAGCTTGCTGGGCGAACGATGGTCGATCAGCAGCGCGGTTTCGGATTGCCCCAGCATATCGATGAATCCGGGCGCGACGATGCGGCCGGTCGCGTCAATCACTTTTGCGGCTTTGGCGTTTTGTAGATTGCCGATCGTGGCGATGCGGTCGCCGCGGATTCCAATGTCGGCTGCATACCACGGGCCGCCGGTGCCATCGACGATATGGCCATTCTTGACGATTACGTCGAAAGGCGCTTTCTCGTCGGCGGGCGTCAGATAAATTGCATTGGCGATCTCTCCCATCGCCTGGCCGGCAATTTTTTGCGGCGCGTCAGGATCGTCCGAGGGAAGCGACACGCGATTGACGTAAATTGCAAACGCCAAATGACGGCCCTCGGGAGTGGTGGTGTAGCCCGCGAGGCCCTTGCCGGTGAGCATCAGCTTCCGATTGAGATGGTCGGAGGCTTCGAACGTGCCGGTCTTGGCGAAAACGTGGCCGGCTGCGGGAGAATTCACCTGGATATTCCATAGAGTGCCGTCGCGACCCAAGATCGGCAGCGCATTCTGAAAAATTGCAAAGTCTTTTTGCCGCGACATGAAGTCCGGCGTGAAATACGCGGACGGCGCGCCCCCCGCGCCGTCGCCTTGCGAGGCACCGGTTAAATCCAGGCCAGCCTTGGCAAGAAACTCCCGCTCGAGGTCGAATCCACCTCGGTCCGCATCTTTCGTTTTGTGTGCGAGCGTTTCGCCGAGAATATAGGGCGTCATCGTGGCGTGAAGATTCTGGCTGACCTTCAGAGTGACCTTAATGTCTTCTGCAAGCGGCGGCGAAACATGTTCAGCCACGACATTGTCTGCGGTGTAAGACTCGGGCGCGGTGCTGAAATCCACTTTTTCGCTGGGCGGCGGCGCGGTGACTGCGATTCCCTTCTCGCGCAGCGCCTCGGTAAACACTACCTGCGCGAAGTGGCTCGGTGCGGGGACGTCATACGCATAGAGGACGGGAACATGGCCCAAGGGGAAGGTGCCACTGATTGTGACTGTGTAAGAACCGTCGGGATTTTCTGTCTCACTCAGCTGCTGAATACTAGGCTTGGAGTCGGTCGTACCTGTGACTGCCCGATTAACAAAGGTGACGTAAGCCGTCGCGGGAGAAACACCGATGCTAACCGGCGCTCCTTGCGTGACGCCGCGTGAAACCGTGACGTCAATAATGTTGTCGTTCACACAAATGGGTGAGATCACCGCGTCCGTGCCGTCTTCGTGGCCGCCTTCGGGAAAAAGTGACACATCAACCAGGACGCGTCCCGCGACGCGCTGGATGCCTTTGGCGGCCACTTGCGCTGCGAGTTCGCGAATTACCAGCAGTGGATCGCCCGAAACGGCTTTGGTATCCGGGCTGCCATCGTAAGAATGGTCTTCATTCTGAAACGCAAGCGTCCCGTCGGGCTGAATACGTCCCGAAAGATTGGGATCACCCGACGCGACGAGAATCAGATCGCCGTTCAAGGTGCCATCGGGTGCGATGGCGCCAGTGCGATAGACGCGCGTGTGAAAACGGTAGTCCGCGCCGAGAAGTTCGAGGGCTGTGCCCTCGGTTAGGAGCTTGGTGGTGGACGCAGGAGTGAAGAGTTGCTGGCTGTTGAGAGCGTAGATGACTCTGTCGTCGTCTAGGGAATAGACTTCAACACCGAAACTAGCATGTTTGTACTCGGGGCGGCTCGTGATTTCGCGAATCCGAGCGGCGAGTGCGGAATCATTTTGCCCTGGCATTGTAGATGGCCACGCCAACGCGATGCTGAAAGCAAGAAACAACGGCGGCATTAGCGCGATTGCCTGTTTGTTTTTTGTCATCCGTGAAATGCACCTTTCGCGGGCCGTGACGCCGAACGGATTTTCATGAGCGGCCGGTGAATGAATAGGCACGCCGCAAATATGCGTCGAGTTCAGGAACTCGTAGAATTTTCAACAAAATGCCGAGCAGCAATACGCCTGCCGCACTAACGACCACCAGCAGAAGCAGCGCGCCGCGAATGTGCTGCCAAGCGATGAAATTTTCTAACCAACCGACAAACTTGTAGCAGCCGTAGCCTGCGATGCAGGATGCGGCCGCGACTTTCACGAAAAATACGACCAAACCTCTCTCTTCCGGATTCCGCGTGCGGCGCCCGAGCAGCGCGAACAAAATGATTGTATAGGTGATGATGCCGATGGTGCTGGCGAGCGCAAGACCGCGAAAATCCAGGCGACGCACCAGCAACCAGTAAACTGGAAGACTCAAGAGCGTGGTCAAGGTGCCGACCACGGCGGGCGTAATCGTATCGCGCGTGGCGTAAAAGCCGCGCGCGAGAATGTTCTGGGCGCCCCAGGCGAATAGACCAAGCGAGAAAAATGCGAGTGCCGAAGCCGTCGCAGTCAGGTCAGGGCCGTGCAACCGGGTGCGCGAGAAAGCCAGATACACCAGCGGCTCGCTTTGCGCGATGATCAGCGCGGACATCGGCAGAAGCAAAACGATCAAAGCCTTAAAAGTGGAATTGAGGATGCGATTGAGATCGTCCATTCTCCGTTCCGAGTACAGTTGCGCAAGGATCGGAAAGGACGCAACCCCAATCGCTTGCCCGACCAGGCCGAGCGGCACGCGCATTAACGTCTTCCCGTAGCTTAGCCAGGTGATCGAGGCCGGCTGCAAGTACGAACCGAACCAGCGAATGATCCAATCGTCCACAAACGACAATGACAGCGCCAGCATGATCGGTATCGAAAGTTTCAGAAACATCCAGAAACCGGGATGCCTCACGTTGAGACTCGGAAAGTAGTTCGCGCCAGCGCGGCGCGCACCGTAAATCTGCAGAAGGAAATTTCCGGTGATCGCGCCTCCCAGCACGCCCACCGCGAAGCCGGTAATCCCGATGCGCGACGAAAGCGCCACGCCGCCTATGATGATTCCGATGTTGTAGACCAGCGGCGCTAGCGACGGGATGACGAACTGGCCTTTCGCATATTGCACAGCACTCAGGATGCTGCCTTCGTAAAAACAGATTTGCGCTGGCAACATCAGGCGCGTCAGAAATATTGTTTGTTGCAGCTCGGCGGGCTGGAAGCCCGGCGCAATATATTTCACCAGATGCGCCGCAAATATCTCCCCGAAAATGACTAAGGCGACCAGCACGAAGCCCATCACCGTCACGACTGTGGAGAAAACGCGCCAGCCTTCGTCTTCGCGCTGCTCGGTGACGTATTTGGCGAACACTGGGATGAACGTGACGCTAAGCGAGCCTCCGGCGATCAGGTAATTCAAGAAATCGGGAAGGGTGAATGCCGTGTAGTACGCGCTGGTCGAGGCGTTGGCACCGATCTGATGCGCGACAGTCCAATCGCGAAAAAATCCCAGGATGCGGCTGAGCAGCACGCTCGCCATCACGATTCCCGTCGCGGCAGCAATGCGGCGATTCAGGTGCTCGGTCGTCACGAACGACATGGTAGATGGTTTGAGGCGTGCGGACTAGTGGGTTTGCGGGAAGTGTTTCCGATGTGCAGCGCGAGTTGGCGCGCAAGAGAAGTTGGAGAGCGCTTTTGTCACACCGGCATCGGCGCGATGGTTTTATTCTAGGTTGGCGTCGTGCTCTGCCAACGCGGATTCGCCTTCGGGCAGTGCAATGCCTTCGCGCGGTGGAGTGCCTTCGGAAGCGGCGCGCAGATATTGAATCGGCCAACTTACGGGAAAGCCCAGTTCTTGGCCCACCATGAGCGGCCAGTACGGCTGTCGCAGAAATTCTCGCGCGAGCAAAACGATGTCCGCTTTGTCTTCTCCGAGGATCTGATCTGCTTGAGTTGCCGAGGTGATCATACCGACTGCGCCGGTCATTATTCCCGTCCGTTGCCGGATTTCATCCGCGAAAGGAACCTGATAGCCCGGTCGCGCCGGAATCTGAACCTTCGGAACGACGCCTCCCGACGAGCAGTCAATCAAGTCCACGCCTAGAGGAATCAGTTGCTCAGCGAGAGCGACGGATTGATCCACATCCCACGCGCCTTGCACCCAATCGGTGGCGGAGATGCGTACGAAGAGTGGCGAACGTTCGGGCCACACGCGGCGAATCGCCGACACCACTTCGCGCACGAGCCGCGTGCGATTTTCAAACGATCCGCCGTAGGAATCCGTGCGTTTATTCGCGAGCGGCGAGAGAAACTCATGAAGCAAGTAGCCATGGGCAGAGTGAATCTCGATGACTTCGAAACCCGCTCGCAACGCACGGCTGGCCGCATCCGCGAAGGCTTTGATCACGCCTTGAATGCCTTTTTCATCGAGCGCGATGGGCATCGCATAGGTATCCGAGAAAGGGATAGCGCTGGGCGCGACGGGCTTCCATCCACCTTTCGATTCGGGAATGAATCCGGGGCCTTCCCAGGGCGGAGGGGTGCTTGCTTTTCGGCCCGCATGAGCGAGCTGGATTCCCGGCACACTGCCCTGTTCGCGAAGGAATCGTGTGATGCGCGCGAGAAATTCGACATGTTCATCTTTCCAAATTCCGAGATCTTGCGGGCTGATCCGCCCTTCGGCGGTCACCGCACAAGCCTCTGTAAAAGCCAGGGACGCTCCGCCGACCGCTCGGCTGCCAAGATGCACCAGATGCCAATCGTTGGCAAAGCCGTCCGTACTCGAGTACTGGCACATCGGCGATACGACAATCCGGTTTGACAGTAGCACGTCGCGAATTTGCAAATCGTCGAATAAGTGACTCAAGGATGTCTCCCGCGGCGCATTGGCGGAACGCCGAGCCGCTATTGCGAGATAGGCTAATCGTTGCGGCGATGATTCTTTATATGCTGGTGGTCAGCGACCGGATCCATCAGTCGCAGCGAATGGACGCCATTTTGCGAATCGAAACGGTAAATCAGGACGGCATCCGCAGCGCGATCTTCTCTGATGAGCTCAAGTTCCGGATTATCAATAACGATGTCACCGTTGTTTTTGATGCACAGCTCGCTACCCACCTGCAACACAATTTTCGTTTCGTTCTCGCTTGCTTTCTTCTCGCCCGCTTTCATCGTTCCCTCCTGTCGTCTGGCGACAGCACCACCGTTATATACCGCGATTCGCTTAGCACGCGTATTGGATGACTGCTAACCCTGAAAGGTGGCAGCGCCTAATGCCGGGGCCCATCGCGCAGCGAGGCTTCTTTGTCCTTGAATATCCAGGCAGGCGGATCGCTTGCGGGAAACGATTCCACGGACGCTTCGTCCACCAGGTCAAATTCTTCCGTTAGAGCCAAAGGTAGGGCAGCGTTCTGCTCTTCGCTGGCTTTTTTCGCCGACTGCGCCTGAGAAGTCATCGCAAATTCTTCCTGGGAACGGTTTACCACGGCGATGGTTGCCGCACAAGACGCTCAGGCGGCCGAGAAGATTGGAAGGAAATTAGAGGTTGGAAATTAGAACTTGAAGACGAGGCCCACCGAGCCCTTGGGGCTGAACTGGTAGGTACTGAAATAGCGCGTGCCGACTGCGTCGCCGCTAACGCGAATCGCCCATCGTGGATGAAACGGCAGGTCGGCTCCTCCTCCGAACTCATACGCAAGAGCGTGCTGAGAACCCGCGGCCGTTTGCGGCGTGAAGTGCGAATACCCTATCAATGCATGAGCCCACAGCTCGATTCCCCGGCGCGCTGCCCAGCGAACTCGCGGACCGCCATATCCCGCGACGAACCAGGAGCTAGCTCCGGATTGTCTGCCGTGTGTGGCGTCAAACTCGCCTTCCACGCCGATCAAGTTATTAAAGTAATACACCATGCCGTAATTGAATCCATTCATGTTCTGCGTAATGTTGGGCAGCTCGTAGAAACGGAAGAACGTATAACCAAAGTAAGCTTGCCACGCATAGGTTTGGAATACGCTCGCGACGTCCTGCGGCGGAGCGGGGGTCGCGGGCATTAGCGATAACGGAGTGGAAGGTGTTAGGACCGTCACGGTACTTGCCGGACCCGCGAATGGCGAAGGTGTTAGTGTCACAGCGTTTACGGACGCGTCTGCAGCGGCCGGCAAAGCGAAATAGGAAGCCGGAAGCAGGGACTGTGAATTGGAGGCACTTGTCTGTGCGCCAGCACTCACAGCTACTACAACGACCACTGCAAGTAAGATGACGGTGTGTCGCATAGCGTGTATTCTCCAAAAAGACGAAAAAAGACCCAACCGCACCCCCATAATTTGACCGAGAAGGGGTACTTGTGTCCACTGCAAATTCTGGAAGTGTACAAAGAAGGCGGGGTCTAGCTGCGCACCTTTCTTAGCGTTCTCTCATTCGCAAGCAAGGGCTTAATTCCTCAACGCGCGTCCTCCGCCAATCTCCCCCTCCGAAAACACCAGATCGCGCTTCACTGTGCAGCAAACTAGCATGTGTTCACGCTGGAGGGCTGCTTTTCTGCGGATTATGGTGGCACCTAGCTGATTGTGGCTGATCTCTGTCGGATGGATTCTCGCTCGAGGCTCTGCTGGGCGACCGATCAAGGCCTGGACTCACTGAGGACCGTCGGTGCCGTCGCCACCGGACTCCTCAGTTCATTAACAACCTCGGAAAGCGTAATCGCCATCCTGCTGCCTTCGGCGAGCCGAAGGCGCGCGGCAATTCGTTCAATGTCTCCAGGATAGTTCCACAGTCCGATAAATATCCTCACGCCCGGGGCCTGCGCGCGCAGCTTGTGGTAAAGCGCTTTTGCATGGACGAGCGCGAAGGGCGGAAGCGCAGAGATGCAGATGACGTCGGGCAGCGCCTGTGTTGCGCGCAATACCATTTCCGACGCACGTTGACATGGTACGCAGGATGCCCGCAGGCCGGCTTTTTCCAGAAGCTGCGCCAGCATCCGGCCGGCGATTTCGTCCGCTTCGTCCCTGGCCGGGACACAAATGACCTTAAGGGCATCACCCTTAGGCGGTGTTCGGAGCTCCAAACGGCTAGGAGTTTCCCCGCCCATCGACAGCGGAGATTGCTCCTCGCCGCGATTCTGCGGTGCATCGAGTTCGTACAATTCCTGGATGAGTTGCTTGGTGTTCTGCGCGATGAACTTTTCTGTGTCGGCGTCAATGCGGTTTCGATGGCGGTCCTTCTCGGCCAGATTCAGCGCAGGAATAAACACGGAATCGTAAAGCTCTTCCAAAGATTTGTTCTTCAAGTATTCGACCAGGATGACCCGTGACTCATCTTGATCCAGAGCGAGAAGGCGCTGATAGAACTGGGACTCGGGCGCCAGCACCGGGTCATCGCCGAGCAGCACGGGCAGAAAACTCAGGCGTGGCACGTAGCGGCCGATCACCACCACGCAGAGAGTCAACGGCGTCGAAAGCAGCAAGCCGATAGGCCCCCAAATCGCCGTCCAAAAGATCGCGGCAACCAGAACGGCTAGGGACGAGATGCCCGTGTAAGCTCCGTATAGCCAGGGCTCAATTAGGTTGGACACGATTATTTCGGTGACGACGAACACGCCGAGCGTCATTAACGGGCGCGACCATCCATTGAAAACCGCCAGCGAAAGTAGCAGGGGCAGAATCGCTCCCAGTGGCGGCCCTATATAAGGAAGGAAGCGCAGAATTCCGACCAGCACGCCCCACAGTAGCGCTCCGGGCACTCCGATAAAATGCAAACATGTGCCAATAAACACGCCGTAAGAGATATTCACCACCAACTGCAATCGCAGGTAGCGGCTCACGCGCGCCGCAGCTTCGTCCATCGCCTGCGTCATGGCGTGCAGCCGTCCCTGCCCCGCGAGAGAAATGAAGCGATTGCGCAAATTCTCTCGCCGCATCAGCATGAAAAACGTAAACACCACCACGATGCCGAAACTGGCGATCAAACCAAGTACGCTTTGCACCGATTCCAGCGGCAGGCTGGGCGGTTTGACGATCTCTACCGGCAGAGGCCGTTGCCGAGATGCCGTATATGACGGCCTCGATTCTCCGGAGGCGTCATGCGCAGGCGGCGCGACCAGCTCCTTACTGATTTCGTTCATCGTATTGGAAGCGTTGTTGATCGTTTGATTCCTGGTCCAGTGCAGCGAATCGACCTTGTTCTTGATATTCGTCCGGTAATGGGGAAGCTCGTTCATCACTTGGCTGAACTGAAGCCCCACGGTCCAACCAAGAGCGCTTACGGCGACGACTGCGAGAAGGACAACCAAGATTGTGGAAAGGACCCTGCCCAGCCGGATGTGCTCCAACATCCTAACGATCGGCGTCAGGACGAAGGTCAGCAAGACCGCCAGCGCAAACGGGATCAGCACGACCTTCGCGTAGTAGAGTGTTGCGACAACTACGACCGCAACTACAACTCCCAGTAGATGCGCGACATCCCGCGATGTGTCTGGACGCGCCATTAGACTATTCCTATTAGAAGCTGATCCGTTCGGTACAGTTGACTGGGGCATTCGCTGTTTTTCGTGGCGGCAAATCCCGGTGGCGACTAACTGGCGAGCGCACGGCCGTCAATTTCGCCCTAAATTCATTTGAGATCAAAGGCATTCAGAATGGCGCCGGGCATCCGATTCGATGGGCATGCTCACAGTGGATTGGAGTTTGCACACGCTTAGGAGGAATATCCATACAGTGAAGCATGGAGAGAAGGGCGCGAATCTGCTGAGGGAATTACGTTGCTGGCGTGTTCCGCACGGGCGCGAACGATGAATACACAGCAGCCAGAGCCACGATCACGTTCGCCACAACCACCGGCATGGCGCCGAGGAATCCATAAGTTCAGATCTCCTGACATGCTTTGTCGAGAACCTGTCCGCTTTTTGCTTTAGAACGAGGGGGCGCAACCGAATAAGTCGTTTGAAGCGGAGTGCCCGGGAACAGCGTGTTTGTTTTGTTAAGTACCTCGCAAAGGGCCTCAAGGGCTCGCGACCGATGTGGCGAACTGAGCGCGGTTAACGTTATCAGAAGCCGATTATCGGTAGGCTCGATGTCCGCCGTATTCTGCAGCGCCATCTGAATGAAGGTGCGTCCTTCATCTTCCACTCGTTTGTAGTGTGGGCGAACCAACTCAACCAGATCACTCTCTATCTGGTACGCGACCATTTTCAAGACGTTGGTCAAATGCTTCCGTTCGGTGGATAGTTTCACGACCTCGCGGTCCTTTCGGGCATCTGCAAGTGGCACACGATCCAGCAGAGCGTCACGTCGGATCTTGAGCTTCTTGATGCGATCTTTTGTGTTGTTAATCTCCCTTCGGATTTTCTCCTCCGCGATCTCGAAGCGATTTACGGCGTGAGTGTGTCTATCGATATGATCGAGTGCTGTTGCCCCGTAGCTCCGCTGTAGTTTCCTGAGATGAATACGAGCAGTGTGAATCTCTTTTTCGACCGCTTGCCGAGCCGGGTTGGGAACACAACGGTTGGGGTCATCGGGTTCGACCTGATAATCGACGAGCGCATCGATCAAATACCCTCCCGCAGGTACTTGAAGAAATTCTCTTGGCGCCAGCGCTCGAACATGCGATGAGCAACGATGATGGCTCGCAGATCCCAACGGCTCGTCACAATCGGTGTCTGGTGACCGGTCTCTGTTAAGCGAGTCACCTGACGGAGTCGCAGCTTTCCCTTCAGAAAGCGCACGGGTTGGTCATAGAGAAGGTATTCCATCCTCCGACCGTCCAGCTTTGCCTTGTGCCGGGTGAACCTCTTTTCAGCAATGTGGCGGGTGCGCCCCTTGCGATAAGTCAAGATGTCAAACCCCATGGCCAGCAGATCCTGAAACAGTTTGGGACTCCAGCCTCCGCGATCAAAGACAACGGTGGAGTGCCGACGCGGCCCCAGGAGTTCGCGTACTTCGCGTAGCACAGGCGTGAGCATTCGGGTCATACCGGCGTTGGCATCGGCGGTGACAACAAACAAGGGATCGCCGCGCTCGTCGTTGATCCAATAGTCGGTGGTTGCGGGTGCGGCAAGATGCAGGCGCGTCACATAGGCCTTCGGGATCGTGTGTTTGCCGTGATAGGCCCGTACGTGGCCGTCAATGTAGAGGAAACCGAGCACCTCTCCACGCTCGGCGATGCGTTTCTGAGCGATCTCGGCCGAGTAGATAGCTGCCCTTCAGAGAAGCGAGACGTGCGAGTTTTCGGCGCAAAGTCTTCACTTCGGGCATGCGATCCAGACCGACAATGCGCCCCAGTTCCCCAGGCTGATACTCTTTGAGAGCTTCGGGTTGCGGGATCCTGAGAAGCGCCAACAGTACATAGGCAACCAGAGTCGTTCGCAGTCCGTAGAAAGCAGGACCGAGGCTCCTGTAAATTTTCTCGGCCATCGAGAGCAGACCGCTGGCAACGAGCGCCGGAATGGCCAAGAGAACACCCGCTCTTGGCAAACTCCGCGTAGGAGCAAATACCGGAAGAGCATCGTCGAGCAGTCCCATAGCGGCCAGGAGACGATCCATGGACCGATCGAGCGGGTTAGGGTCAAAACTTTTCGCCGGCGAATCGGCTTGAAGTTGCGTCCTCTTGTCGGGAGGCTGCTCCGCAGCGGAGGACGGAGTCTCTATCAACTTGTTTGCGGAAACCGTGGCCTGCTGCGCTTGCGAGTCAACCTTCGGCGGGAAGGGGAGACGTGGTTCCGGACGAGGTTTCCAGCCCAGCCGACGGAGAATCTTCCGCACGGCTTTTTCGCTAAGGCCCAGCCGACCCGCAATCCATCGATTGCTCATCCCCTTGGCTTTGAGGCGGAGGATAGTCCTGTCTCGCTCATGGTTTCTCTTATGCCAGGAAAGACCGCCTGAGGGCCGCCCTTCCGGACGCGCCAGCGCGCTCAGTCCACCAACCTTGAGGCGCTCCTGATAGCGGCGAAGCGATCGGGTCGAATAGCCGAAGCTGCGTGCGATATCGTTCTGATCTGCGTATCCCGATTCGAAAAGCAGAACCATGGCGTAGGCTTCGGCGGTGTGATCTTCGATGGCGTAGTGGGAAAAGACGACACCCTGGACAAAGATCACTCGCTGTTTTTCCTCGGTCTGAAAGCAAACGCGATCGTTTACGAAGACGGTACCGGAAGATGGCGCAGGGCGGACAAAAAGCTCCTTTTGAGGCGGAGCTGGACTCATGGTCTCTTAGCATGCGCTATCGCCGTAGATCCACAAAGCGGACAGGTTTAGGTCCGCACCTTGCGAAGCAAAAACCCATGCCAGTCGCAGCTCTGGAGGAATCCCCATTCACAAAAAAAACTGAGAAGTCGGATTCAAAAAGCGGACAGGTTTAGGTCCGCACCCCCATAATGAAAATTCACCATTTTGGTTGCTTTTTGGGGACTATGTCAGGAGATCTGAAGTTACCCAGATCAGTGCAGCGATCGCCTGGACAATCCGAAGCATTTTCGGTTGACGGCGGAAATAGGAAACCGCGAAGACCGCAGTGGCCACCCAACCGAGCCAATTAATCATTTCGTTGCCCATCCAGTGCAAGGAAAGGTTCCGCGACTCCTGGCCCGGCGGGTCTGAGCGTAAGCCAGTCGGTGCGAACCTTGTCCCATTCTTGGATCAGGAAACCGTAGGATTCGAGGAAGGCCCGAATCTGCGCGCGCCCTTTGCCTACAATTTTCTCGAGGATCGGTACTAGAACGCCCAAGGCGCTCGGGCTAAGAATGGTTCGCTGCGCAATCTGCGAGACGTGCTTGGTTTCAGAAACGGCGATGGTGAATCCGTCGCGAGCATTTACGTGCAGCATCACGTGGATGTCCGAACTGCCGTCGCCCGCATAGATCACGTGATCCGGCCCGATCTTCATGGCTGCCTGAAGCTCGTCTAGAAACGCAACCTTGCCGTAACCGGCCGTCGCGCGAACGATCGTATCGATCTCACCCGAGCTCTTGTATTTGAATTCGGTTCCGTGGATATGGTCGACCGGAAGAATTCCTTCCAGGGCCGATTGGATTACTTCCACCGGCGCAGCGGAGAGGACATAGAAATCGAAGTGATAACCCTCAATGCCATGATCGAGAATTGTGTTCAAGAGCCCGATATTGGCTTTCAGGCGAATTTGCTTTCCCACCTGGATCAAATGCTCTTTGCGCACACGCGAACGAAATTCCGGATCGTGAAGCAGAAGGTAAGCTAGCTCGGCGCCCTGCTGCACCAGATTGATTTTGGCCATTCCGGCGGCCTTGCGCTCGAATTCCGCAGTGGGGATTCCGACGATCTCGCTGAGGACGTACCCCGAATCGTTGAACGTCAAGGTCTGATCGAAATCGCTGACAAATAGATAAGATTTCAGTGCACTCTCGTTCATGAAAGATAAACCTCCGGCTTCGAAACTGATTTTACGCCGCTTGATTTCAATAGGTGTTAACCAAGCATTTAAATCAGGTTTTTCGCGGCATCACGGCCGAGGCCCCATACCCGCGACTTTCGTGGCGGGCGAACTCTCGCAGTAGTAGATGCGATGGCGCGCCGATTTGCTCCAAAAATTTTGCGGCGTGTTTCCAAAAGAGTTCTGTTATCGCTACCAGTGTTGAGATGTTGGACGTTGCGATCCGCGAAAAATACAGTGGGTTTGTCTCGCGAGTCGCCGAGCCGGTGAAATATTGCTCTAAGGCGTTCTTTCACGCAGCGCGACCAGATCGGTGCTTACCGGCACGCCACGCTCCACCTTCACGTGCAGGACGGCCTCGAAAGGTTTCGGCTCTCCCGTCGGCGCGAGCGAGAGGCGAAGTAGCAGATCGGCGACCGCGTTCTGGCGGCAGACGAATTCCACCACGCCCTGCGTGCCAAATGTCGTGGTGCCCGCCAGAATCCTCAGCGAACGCGCAGGATTCAATCCGCGCATGAGCACCACAACGGCGTAGTCATCGCTGAGGGGCTGCTTCGACGGCGTTGCCAGAAACGCTTTCTGCTCGTCGGGTTGTGGATGCGCATTCACAATCGGCAGGTCGCCCTTGCGCGGCCCCGAAGCAACGCGCTTGAAGACGAATTCTCCAGCAGCGTGAGATTTTTCGGAGGGAGAGCCGACAAAGATCAAGTCGTTGTTCTTGGCATCGTCGAGCGAAAACAGGCTCCCGCGCCCGTGATGAAATCGAGAAAACCTCCTATTGGTTGTCAGTGCAAAAACTTTCAGCCTCTAAGAACGCTTGAGCGCCTCGAGTTCCTCGAGTGTGCGTGGCCAATCCGACCCTAATAGTCGCGAGAGACCGCGATCTGCAAGGACTCTTCCGCCAGTTTGACATCGAGCGCAGTAGTTCGTTTCATTGTCCGCGTAGCGAATCCGCTGAATCTTTTCTCCGCACCTAGGGCAAAGCTGGCCATAGCGTCCGTGGACTGCCATGCCTTTACGGAACGCGGTGACGTTTTCGGGAAAGCCATCCTCCGCTTCGACGCGCAGCCGGTCTATCCAAAGGCTGAGGGTTTGACGCGTCGCAACAAATAGCCTTTCCCACTCGTCCTGGTTGAGCTTATGCGTGAGTGTAACGGGCGACAATTGCGCCGCGTGCAAGATCTCATCCGAATACGCATTGCCAATGCCGCTGACGAGGCGCGGGTCAGTAAGAGCCCTCTTCAGCGTGCGGCTTTCGGCACTGAGTGCGGTTCGAAACGATGCCAGATCACTCGCGAAAATATCGATTCCTCCCGGATCGATGGAGCGCAGTCCCTGCTCGCCCGCAACCACGTGTAACGATGCGCGACGTTTTGTTCCGGCTTCGGTAAAAACAAGAGAACCGTTGGGAAAATCGAAAGCCGCCAGACTTTGCCGGCCTGAAAGCTTTGCCCCCGGCGTCCGCCAGTGCAAACGGCCGGCAATCATCAAGTGCAGCACCAGCCACAGGTCGTCTTCCACACCAATCGCAATTCGTTTGCCGATTCGCCGAAGTTCGCGCACGACTCGGCCTTCCACGCTTGCAATTGGCGGCTGTACTGTTCGAAGAAGAAAGGGGCTCGCCAGCCGCACTTGCTTAATTGGCTGTCCCACGATGCGTGATTCGAGTGCGCTGATGTAGGCGGCAATATCGGGCACTTCTGGCATGGATATCAGATTCCGCGTCTCGCCTCTCCGTTGCAACTACGTTTTTTCGGCACATCTTTGTGTCCGACGGTCGCGTTGAGAATTTTTGATGTGACGTTTGTGGTTACAAGCTCGTGACATTGATTAGACGAGACCTTTACATTCCCCTACCGCTTCCAACCATCTCACTCATGACGGCCTAAGTTGAACGCACCAAGAGAAGTAGCGACGGAAAAATCGGGGCTATGGCCGGCCGCAATACAAAAAAAGGAGCTGTTATGAAGGTTGCTGTCGTAGGGAAATTTTCCACCATTGTGCTGTTGCTTGCATTCTTGATGGTCTTGCCTGCCGCGCGAGCGGATGAAGCGAACCAGGCCACTCGAGTCACGTTTAACCAGCCCGTTCAGATTCCCGGACGCGTCCTGGCTGCGGGTACCTACTGGTTCATCCTGCCTGACAACGCCACCGATCATTACCAGGTTCGCATCTATGACGCGGATCGAACTGTTTTTTATGGGACGGTCCTCACGATCGATGCCCAGCGCCTACAGGTGACGGACAAATCTGCGTTCACTTTCGCAACGCACGACTCAGCACAGCCTAAGGCACTCATCACTTGGTTCTACCCCGCCGAAACAATCGGGCACGAATTCCTCTACCCCAAGCAAGTGTCGAAGGAACTCGCAAAGGCCAAGCAAGTCACCGTTGTAGCCGGAGACTAACCTCGAATCCGGATATAAAGCATCAGCTCGTCGGCGGTGAGTTCCATGCGCCGCCGACGAGCTGACGCAAACGGATTCAAAGCGCCCGGGCTGATGGATAAGTTCGCACTAGCAGGAGAGGCTCAAACACTATGGACCCGAGTTTGAACGAAGCCGAAATCTCCTCGATCGTCGAGGCCGGAGGCGGGAGATTCATCGGCGTGTTGAAGAAAGTTCCCGAAAAATCGGAAGCGCTCGTCCTGTTCATTTCGCCGAAAACGAAATCAACCCTGGCCATCCCAATTTCGCAATTAACGGCTGAGGCTGTGCGCGAACAGCTGGCCGAATCCAATGCATCCTTCAGCGAGCGAAGCACGCCGGAAGAAACACAATTTACGGGGAGACCGAAAAACGATGAAACTCAAAAGATGGGTCCTACTGGGCGTTGCGCTCCTGTTTGCGGTCGCATTTTACGTGCTGCAGCTTCGCGCGCAGACTCAGACCACCGGCGAAATCACCGGCGTCGTGACTGATCCGTCAGGCGCAGGAGTGCCGAAAGCGAAGGTCGTTCTTAAGGACAATTCGAAAGGCACCACTCTAATCGCGGAGACCAACAAGGACGGCGTCTACCATTTCCAGCTCTTGACTCCGAGCACTTATACCCTCTCCGTGACGTCCACCGGTTTCGAGGAAGCTAGAAGAACATTGAACGTCGCACTCGGACAGGTCACCACCGGAGATATCCAGCTCACGATCGGCTCCGCTTCCACGACCGTAACGGTCTCCGGCGAAACGGCGGCGCTGCTGCAAACAGAAAACGGTAACGTAGCAACCACCTTTGATCAGCAACAGCTTAGCGCCATACCTAACCCCGGTAATGATCTTACCGCTTTTGTTCAAACCGCCCCGGGCGTAGTGATGAACACCGCGGGTGGATTGGGCAACTTCTCCGATCATGGAGTCGGCGCGGCGTCGAACCTTTTCACCCTTGACGGCATGGATGACAACGATCCCTTCCTCAATTTGAATAACTCCGGCGCTACGAACCTGCTACTTGGCGCGAACGAGATCCAGGAGAGCACCATTGTCAGCAGCGGATACTCGGGAGAATACGGCAGCCTGGCCGGGGCCAGCGTCAACTACGTGACAAAATCAGGCAGTAACGATTTTCACGGCAACGCGGTCTACTACTGGAATGGCAGCGCTTTCAACGCGAACGATTGGTTTCTGAATCATGCCGGCGATCCGAAGAACTTCAGCAACGCCAACCAGTGGGCTGGTTCAATCGGGGGTCCCATCAAGAAGGATAAGGCGTTCTTCTTCTTCAACACGGAAGGTCTGCGGGTCGTGGTTCCAGTAAGCACGGCAGTCGCGTTCCCCAGCCAGGCGTTCCAGACCGCCGCCATCGCCAACTTAGAGAACAAAGACGGTTTTACCGCCAATTCAGCAACCGTAAAGTTCTACCAGAATCTTTTCAGTCTCTACAATAACGCCAAGGGAGCAGCCAAGGCTGTGCCGGGTGCCGGTCCTTTATCTACAGACCCCTTAGGATGCAACGGATTCACGGGCCTCGGACCCGGGGTCGCTTGTTCCTCGTTCTTTCAGGCGGCTGATAACAACCTGACGACCGAACAGCAGTTTTCCGGCCGCGTCGATTACAACGCCACCCAGAACGATCGCGTGTTTCTGCGCGTGCTCTATGATCACGGCAACCAAGCCTCCGACACGGACCCGATCAATCCCCTTTTCAACATCACTAGCAACCAGCCGCAATGGCAGGGCCAATTGAATGAAACGCACACATTCGGCTCGACCATGGTGAATCAGTTTATTCTGTCCGGGCAGTGGTACAGCGCAACTTTCAACAATTCGAACCGCGCAGCAACGCTTGCGGCATTTCCGACCACCATAGCTTTCGGGAATGCCAACATTCCGTGGTTCAACATCGGCGGAGCTGGCGCGGGTGGTGCAGGAGATGCGTTCTTCCCCCAGGGACGAAACGTCACGCAGTATCAGATTGGAGACGACTTTTCAAAAACGCTCGGTAATCACACTCTGAAAGTCGGCACCAAGTTCCGCCGCTACGATGTGAGCGATCAAGACTTCGGTGTATTCACGAGCGGCTTGGTAACGCCCAATTCAGTGGCGGCATTCTTCAATGGCGGTGTGGACCCGGCAACCGGCACGAGTTCGGTTCTGCAGCAAAGTTTCCCCACAGCATTGTCGCAGCCGATCGCTCTCTATACCCTGGCTTTCTACGGAGAGGACGACTGGAAAATAAAGGCGAACCTCACTCTTACTTTTGCTCTGCGAATCGAGCACCAGTCGAATCCCGTCTGCCAGACCAACTGCTTTAACCGTCTGAACGCTCCATTTCTGATGGCGGACAATAACGTCAACACGCCGTTCAGCACGGATGTCTTGCAGGGACTGCACCAAGAGCTGCAAGGTCTGAGTGCGATTCTCTGGCAGCCTCGATTCGGTTTCGCGTGGTCGCCGCACCGCTTGCGCGGCACCGTGATTCGCGGAGGAGTCGGACTATTCAACGACGCCTTCCCCGCTGTGTTCACGGACAACTTCGCTTCCAACGCGCCTGGCGTCAACTCGTTCTTCGTCAGTGGCAGCAACATCGCTCCGGGTGAAACTCTGAACGGTGGCAATTTGTTCACTCAGGCGGCCGCCAACAACGTCGGGTTGATCAACGGCTTCAAGAACAACCAGACGTTGGCTCAAATCCAGGCAAATGTTCCATTCTTTTCGCCGCCTAGTCTATTCAGCGCCAACAAACAGACTCGGATTGCCCAATTTCAAAAATGGAGCTTGGAAGTCCAACAGGCGATTGGCAAGAACAGCTCCTTCGACGTCGCTTACAACGGAAACCACAGCATTCACGACCTGGTGGATCGCAACGGCGTAAACGGATTTTGCAGTCCGGGCGCTGTTGGCACCACGTGCCAGAATGTTCCCGCGTTCACCGGCCTTCCGGCGGCTCCGTTCGACCCTCGGTTCGGCACCGTGAGCCTGCTTGACACCAACGGCATATCGAACTACGAAGGCGTGACGTTTTCCTTCAAGCACAACGTCAATGGCGGCTGGGGCAAAGGCGTATTTCAGGCCAACTACACCTACAGCCACGCCTTTGACGACGTATCCAATGGCGGAAACCCGAACGTCTTCTTCTCTGGGACTTCTGTGACCTCCGCCATAAATCCATTCAACACCCGGCAGAATTACGGTCCCTCCGATTACGACGTCCGTCATTACTTCAGCTCGAGCTACGTTTGGGATTTGCCCGTTCGTCGCGCGTTGATGGGTCATGGTTGGGCACCTCTTGTGGACGGCTGGCAGGTGTCCGGCACAATTTTTGTCCGCAGCGGTCTTCCCTACTCCGTGGTGGATGGAGGACTGGACGGTCTTCTATCCGCTCAGGGTTTTGGCGGTGTGGTGCTCCCGCAGTTCCTCGGTGGCCCGATCTCTAGTTGTGGAGAGGGAGCAGCGACAGGCGCAACTCCTTGTCTGACGCCCGCGCAATTCGTTGCGTCAGGTTCGGAGACGAACTTCCTTGGTGGACTGCGCAATAAGTTCCGCGGGCCCGGCTACGGGAATACAGACTTCACGGCGCAAAAGATGACGAAAATCCCTCACTGGGAAGCAGGTCAATTCGGGTTGGCCTTCCAGTTCTTCAACCTGTTCAACCACCCGAATTTCAGCCTTCCGAACAACAATTTGACTGGAGCGCTCGGGACAATCTCCTCAGCCGTCAGTGAGCCGACCAGCATTCTCGGCTCAGGACTCGGCGGAGACGCTTCGGTTCGAATCATTCAAATAAAAGCATCCGTAACGTTTTAGTTGCCAGCCCAAACCCAACTGCGGCCCGTCCCCAGCACCGGGCCGCAGCCCTCTACCAATCACAACAGTGCCAATTTCACAGGGGCGAGTCACCGAAACTAGTCTCGAAGCTGCCGTATTACGCATCAGCCAGCTGGCCACCCTTTCCTTGCATGCACTTCTCGGTCGCATCGGTAAGTGAACCCAAGCATCCAATCTAAGTAGTTAGTGGATGCCCGGTTCTTTTTCGGGCGGGAAAATTGAGGAAGCCATGCCAAATTATCCGCGTCTCGCCAAGACTCCGCTTTCAATTCTGGAACTGGCGCACTCACGACAGGGAGGGACGGTTGAGGAAGCTTTCCGCAACTCTCGCGCACTAGCGCAGCGCGCGGAGTCCCTGGGCTACAAGCGATTCTGGCTGGCGGAACACCACAATATTCGAGGCGTTGCGTGCTCGGCGACTTCGGTTTTGATCGGTTACATCGCAAATGCGACTTCAAGAATCCGCGTTGGTTCTGGGGGCATCATGCTGCCGAATCATGCGCCTCTTGCCATCGCAGAGCAGTTCGGCACGCTCGAATGGTTGTTTCCTGGCCGAGTCGACCTGGGCCTCGGCCGCGCCCCCGGCGGTGATCCGGCTGCGGCGCAGGCTCTCCGCGGTTCGCTCCATGGCACGGACGACGATTTCCCAGCGCTTCTGGACGAGCTGCGCCGGTATCTTGGCGAACCACATTCTTCGCAGCGAGTGCATGCCTATCCTGGAGAAGGTACCAAGGTGCCCATATGGCTGCTCGGCTCGAGCGACTTCAGCGCTCGTCTCGCCGGAAGACTCGGTTTGCCATTTGCGTTCGCCGCTCATTTTCAGCCGGGACCTCTGTTGCCGGCTCTTCACATCTATCGCTCATCGTTTCGCCCCTCCCACGTTCTTGACAGGCCCTACGTCATGGTCGGAATTCCGATCCTGGTGGCAGACTCAGACGAGCACGCTCAGTTTCTGGCTACAACCCCAATCCAAATGTTTCTGAACTTGATCCGTGGCATTCCTGGGCCGTTGCCGCCGCCAACCAAGAACCTCGAATGGACGGCGCAAGAGCGGGAGATGGTGGCCGCAAAATTCGGAGCAGCGATTTTCGGCGGGCCCGAACACGTGGCCGCGCGGTTGATTGAGTTTCTGGAGGAGACGCAAGCGGATGAGCTGATCGTGGTAACGAACACCTACGACTTCACGGATCGGCTACGGTCCTATGAGCTCCTCGCCAATCTCGCCAACCAGAGACGAGAAGAACCCGAGGTCGTCGCGAGGGTTGAAGCGCAGGACGCGACTTTGCAAGACAAGTAGCCTATGCGCGATTAACCGAGAGCGCTCATAGAGGGCGACGACAAAATTCATTGTGTTTCCCGCAGGCGCGCCAAATTCTCGCAAGCCTCTCACCCACAAGTCAACAGAGCGCTGAGATCCGTCCGTTGCGCCACACATTGAATCCTCCAGTAGTGGCTAGCGAGCGTGAGCGGCCTTTTGCGCTTGGAATGCTTTGCACTGGCACCAAACGCGATCGGTTTTCTTGGGGTCTGGATTGGGCCGCGAGCCCGTGCAGCCGTATGTTCTGTGTAGCGATTGCGGATGTCCGCAAACGCACATTTCGTTGCGCTCCATATGACCCTCGAATGGAGTGTATGCGCTTAGGGATACCGGACAATCAGGTATTGCCCTTAGACTATTACCGGCACGCCATCCGAAATGGCGCGCCCTAGGCGACGATCTTAGAGCCTATCGGCGATTTCGTGGCTTTGGGAAATCAAAGCTCACCACCCAGCCGATGAACTGACCTTTGTCGTGTGGCTCGCACGGTAGCTCATCAGCGAGCTACACTATCGAAGTTTGGAGAACAGAGGCCAAAGGATAAGACGATGACGGAAACAATGACATACCCACTCCGGCTTCCGCGTTCGATGAAGAAGGCCGTCGAGCAACAAAGCAGGGAAGATGGGACGAGCATAAACCAGTTTGCACTAAACCGCTAGCGCGGTAGTGGTGGCTCTGTTTCAACTGGAACAGCGACGAGTATGACCGGATAAGCCGACACAACTACCTCTGCTCGATGGAATGCAATCCGCGCGCCTCCGGAACGTCGAGGTGCCCCAATATCCTGCCCGTCTCGCAATCGAACTTGACCACCCAGCCAGCCGAGCCCGGTGGCCGGTTGAAGGGTTGCATACCGCTCCACAACACTCCGCCCACCAGCTTCAGCGAATAGACCCGTCCAAGGTGGGGAATCTCGCCGAGGAAATTGCCGTCGAGATCGAACTTCTCGATCCGGCCATTTTCCCGGTCGGCCACGTAGACTGTTCCTTTCTCGTCAATCTGGATCACATGTGGCAGGCTGAACTCGCCGGGACCCGCGCCGGGCTTGCCCCACTGCTTCACCCTCTTGCCGTCGGGGGTGTATTCGAGGACTCTAGCGTTACCGTAGCCATCCGTGATGTATAGACGCCCGTTAGGCCCAAAGGCGATGTCAGTGGTTCCGTCGACGGGCTTCCGTTGTCTGGCCGCTCGCCCACAGTAATGGTCATTAGTTTTTCGCCAAGCGGAGAATACTTGATGACGACAGAAGAACCAGCGTCCACGGTCCATACATTGCCCGAAGGATCGATGCGGATGCTGTGCGGGATATTGAATTCCCCCTTGCCCCACGAGCGCAGGACTTTCCCCTCGCGGTCTAGAACGAGGACCGGGTCGGCTTTGTCGCCACGTTGTATTTCATAGATATGGCCACTGCGGTCAACGGCTACCCAGGAAACGGCTCCTGATCCCCAGCCAATGGCGGGCGGCTTGGCCGCGAATTGCATACCGTAAAAGGGTAGCTGCGGAGAGGCTTCAATCCGAGCACGCAGATCGGCTGTGGCTTTTTCTTGGGTTTCCCTATCCACCTTATTCACTTGCCCCGAGGCCTGCGCGGAAAGTGCAACGCAAATAAGGCAGACCTGGATTCGCAATGAAATTCGAATATTCATAGCGCAGGGCTGGCATTGGGTCGACACACGAGAGTTGGCTTTGGAAACAAATGTCGCTACGGATTCGACACCCGTTCCCTTGGAAGCGTCACACCATCCGACCGGTCCACAACGAGCTGGCCTTTCATGCCGCGATGCCCAAATCCACAGACATGACAACACTTGAATGAGTACGTACCGGGAGTTTGTGCCAGAAATCCAATCGTCGTTGTCTCACCCTTCTTGAGTTGCCAACAGTCTTCTGGCGAAGTGAATACCAGCCCCGCGGAACTGTCCGGACCGGCGCCGTCGGCAACAGTAAGAATCGAAAAACCATGGTCATGGTCAGTAGCAGTGATCTTGAGCAAAATGTTCGCTCCGCTCTTCAGATGAATAGGCGCGGGAGAATACCCGTATTTCTTTGCTGTGACTTCTATGACTTGCGGGCTGGCATTGCGTGCCGACACCGGCTTGGGCTGCGAAAGCAATATCGCAGACCATAACCCAATCGCGACCAAGGCGGGCAGCAAGCCGCCCGCCACGAGCGTCGTCATCGAGCATCGTGGTTGCGCTACAACATGGAGATGTTGATTGGAGACGTTGTGTGGTGCCACTTCGGCACCGTGCGCGAGTTCTGGCTGGAAATCCATGGGGTTAGTCTCCACTCACAAATGTTTTTTGCGAGGCATGAGCGAGTTCGTGCTCTTCCCGATTTGGATACAAGAACTCGTGGCCTTCCGTTTCACCAGCAAAGAACCAAGCGACGATTGCCTGCGGCTGCGCCTTTCTCCCATTCGCGAGAGTGATCGCAACTTCGACATCACGACCATTGCGCACTCTAGGAACCGAATAGAGCGTCGCCACTAGACTCCGATCTTCGCGGAAGATCTGAACAAGATGACGATCGTTGCTGTCGGCCAGTCGGAAGAAATACGTCCCCGCTAATAGCACTCGTCCGGGAATCTGGACGGGCTGGCTGAACGTGAACCGGGCCGCCTGATTCCAGTCGTCTGCGTGGACTACTGGGAGCATGATGGTGAAGGCAAGCATTAACCCAAGGGTGAAAAGCGTCTTTCGAAGTTTCATCTGTTATCTCCTCGAAACCTAGACCGCCACCCGCTTCGCTTTATTCCCGATAATCCATCCTTGTCCTGTTTTGTTCTGTCTGAGACGTGATGCGTAGCAAATCACCTGGGCATGGGGACGCCAGAGCAACTCCAGCTGCAACGAAAATGTGGTGAGAAGCTCTGAAGACCAGCAAGGGCTAAGAAGATTCCGCGAGGTCTGTTCGAGCCAGCTAGCTAGTTTCTGTCGCGAAACGCAAAATACTAAGTCAAAATCGGGCGTTCGCAGACTTTCTCTCGTCATTTTTCCCTTGACATGTACGTGTGCACTGTGGCACACGTAATACATGAAACCAATCCAATCCGAATCTCCTTCGGATGTCTGGCGCTGGTTCCAGAATCAAACGGAAAGCCTGGGGCCCGCTGTTCTGGGCTCACTTAGCTTACGACGCAGTCCTTGCGTTCGGGAGAACTGCCCCGCTTGCTTGTCGGGCGAACAGCATGCCAGTTACGTCCTGTACGGTCGCCTGAAAGGACGACGGTTTGCGGTCTATGTTCCCGAAGAACTTGTGCCGGAGGTGCGCCGCTGTTTGGAAAACGGGCGTGCTCTGCAGGATCTGCTCTATCAGGCCGCACCACGTTATGTCAAAGCTTTGAAACGGGAGCGAGACCAAGCCTCGAAAAACGCAGAGGACTGAAAAGTGCCCAGGGCTAGGAAGCCGCAGATCGCACGCGGGCGGCCCGGCGTCGGATGCAACAGATCCAGCGAATGACGCCCCAGGAACGGCACGAGCGACAAACCCTGAAATATCGCCAGCTCCTCGGAATAACCGAAGAGGTCGTGAACAGCGCACGAAAAGTATTGCAACAGACCCGCAAAGCGCGCGGCCAGGATCGGGCCGCCGACCTGACCATCGACGAACTTCGCAAGGAGATCGCCCACTACTGTGAACTGGGAGAACGCGTGATCGATCAGGCGCGTCGTCGCGTGCTCCAGGAAGAGCAAGTTCCCAACGCCGAAAAGATCTATTCCATCTTTGAAACGCACACCGATTTGATCAAGCGCGGCAAGTTGCTAACACCGGTGGAGTTCGGCCACAAAGTCTTTCTCGCGGAAAGTGCCCAAGGATTGATTACACAGTATGAAGTGCTGCAGGGAAACCCTGGCGACGATCAGCAGGTGGAAGCTTCCCTGAAACGCCACCAGGAAAACTTCGGACGCTCTCCCAAGTTGTATAGTTCCGATCGCGGCTTCTTTAGTGAGAGCAATGTGAAGTCATGCCAGCAAACGGGCGTCCAGGTGGTGTGCATCCCGCAGCGTGGCGGGAAGAAAACGGCGAAGCGCAAAGCGTATGAGAACAGTCCTGCTTTCAAGCAAGGACAGCGCTTTCGAGCCGGCATCGAGGGGCGCATCTCGGTGCTGTTCCGCGGTCGTGGCATGAAGCGTTGTCTTGCGGAAGGGCGCCAGCGCTTTGAGGTATTGGTAGGTGCTGCCGTGCTTGCCAACAACCTGATGAGAGTTGCGGCCCTGCTATCGAAACGATCGTCTTGCAGACGAAGAGCCGCGTAACACGATCTTTCCGCTTCCCTCCCTTTGAGGCTGACGCGTTTCTCTTACAAGTACTCCATTTTCGATCCCGAAATCCATGGCCGCAATGCTCTGCGAACCTCTGCCCAGGCGCGCTAAATCCCTGAAATCTCTATTGCCCAGTCAATTTTTTCGCCAAAATAGGGGTTTCGCGACAGAAACTAGCTAGCGGTCCGTGCGGGCAAACCTCGGTTCAGAGACGCTTATAATCTCACCGTGAAAGACCTTCAGCCGTTCGATCAGTCTCGGCATCTCTGTTCCGAACAATTCTGCCAGACGGATGTGGAAGCAAAAAAAGTCGCGAAATCTGTATTCGAGGACGATGCCTGCCCCGCCTGCATTTGTCATTTTGCACGGGCCATAGCGAACGTCGCGTCGGATTCAGCGAGATGCTCGCGCACGGCCTCCACGGTTAAACGCGAAATCGGGATACCCAGGGTCGTCCTCGTCCGTGGCGAACTGAACAGTACGATGGATTCCATTTTGTTCGGGATCTCCTTCCAGACGCCCACGTATCTCCCGCCCGCAGCTGCAACAATGGACGCGAATTCCATTTCGCCCAGGTCCATTGCAGGACCGGTGTTAATCCACCAGTCGCGTCGCTGTATGGAGACTTCCATACTCTTCCAACCGCGTCGCTCTCGTGTTTATTCCACCGGATTTGTTTTGGTTCGTTCCGAACAAACGAAATGACATACATTTTTTCCGGTGCTATCTGCTGGTGATAGGCGCTGGTTGCCCTGGGAACGTAGTGTTTTGCCTCAGAGGACGTCCCTGTGACCCACTTATGAAAGATGATCCTGAAGGAAAGCTGGCGTCGTAATTACTCTAAACATAACGCACGCCGTTAGATTCGATCGTGGAAGGCTGTGGTCGACGATTCAATCTCTCGCCTGATTGCTTACGGAAGGCCATGCGTACCAGCCAATTTTCTCGTAATTTGGTGCCATGGAAGGGCACCAGAACCAAACCACGGAACACGTCTTTGAATAGCGCACGCTGCTGGTCGAAGCGTGTCAGACCTTGCCAGCCCAGCTTTCTGAGAAGAGCAAGCCGCAACCGTGCAAGGCTAAATAGCATACGCGACAAAGATGCCGGAATGTCCTCCTCGCGGTGGTATTCGTAGAATTGATTGTTCATCGAAACGCCGGATTGTACCTTGACGAAGTTGTGGATCGCCCGGTTCTTCGGATTGGCACTGGCCTCCAGGATGAGGTCTTTGAACTTTCTGGCATCATCCTCAAGTGTTTCAAGTGTGAAGAACCGGTTGACCAGCTTCACGCCCAGCGGATCCCAGAGATATTCATTCATAAGCAATGGGAGTGCGAGATGGAAAAGTTCCGTCACCGCTAGATAGACGCGGAGATGACACTGGTAGGCATCACCCATGCATTCATACAATTGTGCCGTATCTCGCGTCACCCCGCGTTGAAACGTTGTAATAGCCGTATCAAGATCTTTCGAAAACTCGGCCGTGTCGTAGCCGTTTAACTCCCTTTCGATGATCGCTGCAATCTGCCGGATCTGGACTGATGATAGGGCCATTCCGACACTGTAGAGTGGATCAACCGTGTCGCCCGCATCGCCGATAATGAACCAGCCATCGGGCGAATAACGCTGGCGACATTCCCACATGTAGGAGCTGTAGAAATTTGTGTCGACGACAGTGCCGCTGCGCGTGAGCTCGGCAATCACCTCATGCTCACGCCCCGCGCACTCCAGGAACTGCTCCATCGTCCGGACCTCGCCGTGAGGATAAATATCCTTGCGATACGTGATACCGATGCTGATTAACGGCAGGTTATCGGGCGAGCGCATGGGGATACACCAGATCCAATTACCCTTTCCAAAGAAATGATGAGTTGCGAAGTAAGGAACGAAGGCGCGGTTCTGTTTCTTGAGAGCCCGAATACGCTCGAGAATTTCAGGGTTGAAATTCGTTAGACGGAACCAGAAAACGTTCTTCTGCTCATTGACCGGCTCGTGAAGTCGCAACAACTTGGAGAGCACGCGGTTGCGCCCCGTCGCGTCGATCAGCCAGCGGGCACAGACTTCGTATCTCTGCTGCGCGGAATCTTGGACGGTCACCGTGTGCAACCCATCGCTCTCGCCAAGATTGATTCCGACCACCGTGCCGTCGATCATCTGTATCCCGTGTTCCGCGTTGCGCTCCCGCACCTCGCGATCAAATGTAAAGCGGTTTATTTGGAAGGAGAGCAGCGGCGGCACTGTCGGAGCTTCGTCAACGATGTAAGTGCGATCGGCGGGATGGTCAATATCGGGCTTGAAATAATAGGTGAGGCCGTACTTCGGATAGTGTTTTTCAATGAGATGAGCGCCAAACCCTAGTTCCATCAGGAAATCAACAGTGATTTCGACGAAGGATTCGCCAACGATTGGACGTTTCTTGTGCGGGCCCTCAACCACGGTGACCTTCAGGTTCGGCAAGCGCATTTTCAGGTAGGCGGCCGCAAGCTGGCCGGTTGCTCCGCCTCCCAAAACTAAAACATCGCTCGTCATGGGACCTTTCTTGCTGTCACGAGAGTCAGAGTCTGTAGTCGATCCAATATCAAAAGGCGCTGGTTGGCCTTCCCAAAGAAAAACCGCACCGGCTGTTTGGAGCACCTCAGACACCGCTCAATCCATGAAGGAACCTCGGAGACACGCGCTGCAGCCCAAACGGATCTGAACGGGGTCTCTTGACACTGGTCTCCTTCAACCCTAGACCACCTCCCGCTTCGTTTTATTCCCAATAATCCGAACGTGTCCTGATTTCCTTCTGCGAAGCGCGACGCGTAGCGAATTGCCTAAGGCTAGACAAGGTTAGGATCATGAGCAGATGTCTTCAGTGCGACCGCGGCGTTCCGTACCAGATGTAATAGGTCCCGATCCCCGACAGCAAGACCACCCACCAGAGGGCCAGCTCGATGCGCATCCATAGCTTCCAGCGCTGAAACCGCCAAGAACGGGGCAGAATGTCGGTCCCGGCGACTAGCAGGATGTACAGCCCGAGAGCCTCGGCTAGAGTCCCGAGAGCACCGTGGGCGATCGCAACGGAGTAGTATCGTTTCCCGAGATGCCTGGAAAGTCGCGGCAACACTCGCACGTCAAACGACGGCCACATCACTAAAGCAATCATTGGTAGGTTGAGAATCAGCACCAGAGCTTGGCAAACGCCATGCGCCACGTAACGTTTGGCTCGCGCTAAGAAGGCGCCCGCGAGCAGTGCGATGCCCATCGCGATTTGGACGAGGAGGTTCAGGTCTGCACTAAAACTGGCCCAGGTGCCTAGGAACCCTTTCACGGAAGTTTGCCTTTGCGCATTGCGCGCGGCTCAGATCAAAACGCAAAGGGTCTCGGCTTCAATTTCGTTGAGGCCGAGACCCTTTGGTCACAACGTACGAGAAGATGTTTAGCCTGCGCTTCCGTAAAACTGGGCTTCGTCGTCAGCTCTTGTCTTCAAGATCCACAGGCCGTCGCCATTTGTGACATAAACAAGACCGCGCGCCTTGTCTTTTAAGAAAGCCGTCACACCGGAGAGGCTGCGTATTTCCTTAGGGCTGGCCGATCCAGCCGATTCTGCGCCAGACGTCCCGAAGAGCGTAAGGGTGTCGGCAATGACTTTTAGTTCGGTGGTAGGCGCTCCAGTGGCTCCCGCAACCGTTTCGACGGTACGCGCCTGGCTTGGCTGAGTGACATCCAGTACGACAACGTGTGAAGAAGAGTCGAGCCCGAGCAAAAGATATTCTTTACCGTTTTTCCTGACCAAGAGCATTTGAGTTGTGGGACCACCGGAGAGCTGGACATGGGCGACGACGTTGGCGGGCTTGTCCGCCGCCTTGTTTGAGTTTGGTTTGGCGTGAACGACTGGGGCCGCGGCGATTCCGATAGCACCAATCGCTATGGCCACCCGGCAAAGAACTTTCGAAAACTTGCTGTTCGCATTTTCTTTCATTGCACTTTCCTCCTTGGAATTCGAAGCCCGTACTCGATTTTCGAATGGCCCGCTCCTTGCACGTGGTTCGATTTCGGGTTGGCTCTACCGTCTTCACGGATTACTGACAGCTCGCAACGTCGTTTTATAAATCATCTGAGGTGCATGCATGCCGTTTGGCAGCCGCCGCAAGCGCTTGGTTATTCCGCAGGATCCAGAGTCCCTCGCCGTTCGTGATGAAAACCAGGTTGTGTGCTTCGTCTTCGAGAGTGCTTGTGACCCCGGAGAAACTTAAAACGGTCCGAGGATTTGCTGGATCGCTCAAGTCGAGTACCTTTAAAGTCCTCGTCGACGGAGCAGGATCGGCTGCCATCAAGTCGCTGTCTGGCCCTTCGGCGAGAGCGAGTCCACGACCGACGATTTGCAATCTGCCCGTGGACGCCTCATTCGGCCAGGCGACACGCTTAATAACACTCGGCTGGTCCGGGTTCGTGATGTCAACGACCGTGAGACCCTCATTGGAGTTCGCACCGATGTACAGGTACTGCTTACCGCCGTTTTCGTGCAGGTCCATTTGGCTTGTCGCTCCCGACAGGGCTAGGTGCGCGACTAGTCGCTGGCTGTCCAGAAGGCTTGACGGCTCGATGTTTCGCATTAGCACCAGGCGCTGTCGCCGCGCAAAATGCGAGAAGCACCAAGCTGCGACCGCGTGGTTTCGTACGATTGCTTTGTGGGCTAGCTTCATTTTCTCCATCCTCGATTCGTTTCACCTAGTAAGACCGCTGGCTTGCGTTTGTTATTCCTGCGGTTCGCTCCGTCTTTCACCCGGGCGAAATTTCTGAAAGACGCCACATTGGGTGCGCTCACGGTCGTTCTTGTTCCTGGCTCGTTCGGGTTCGGTGGCAGCTACAGCCGCAACCTCGATTAGAAGGTCCTGAAGGGCTAATTCAAACCACGAATCAGATTCTCCTGCTTCCAGTCCATTGGTGAAATTGTCACGAATTGCTCGCAATCCGACTGACTGCAACGGACAGGAGCGACCGCGAGGATATTTCAGAGAGATAGGACTTTCTTTACCGAACCGCAAACAGAACGCCGAAACTTATTCGTATCCGTAGAATTCCTCAGCGCGGATGTCTTCCTCGGCAACCCCTGAGCCGACGAGCATCTGACGCACCCCAGTAACCATCGCGGGGGGGCCAGCAATGTAGTAGATCGGAACGCTGAGATCCGGAATCCATTTGGACAGCATCTGCATTGATATTCGGCCAGTTTCTCCGAGCCAAGCCATTCGCGATTTTTCGGGTTGTGTTACTGTGCAGATGAGTTTGTAGCGCCTGTTGTACTGCTCCATTTCCCTCAATTCTTCCAGGAAAGCTGCTTCCTCAGGGACTCGAACGGAATAGAAAAGAAGAATTCTGCGAGCGGACAGCGATTCCGCCTCGCTCCAGACCAGGCTGCGGAAAGGTGTGATGCCGATCCCGCCCGCCAAGAGAACCGCGGGGCGCGTGGAGTTGCGCGGGAGCGTCATCCAACCGAATGGGCCCTGGAGAAGAAGCTCGGAGCCCAGCGGCAACGAATTGAGAGTGCGTTTGAAGGCAGTGGTCCGAAGGCGCATGGCCACCATTACGTTTCGTTCGTGCGGTGCGCTGGCGATGGAGAGAGTACGAGTGTTGCCTTCCAGATCCGTCTCGCCCGGGCTCAGCAAAGTAAAGTTGAAAAACTGTCCCGCCTCGAATTCGAACTCCTCGGGTTTTTCAAAATAGAAAGCAGTCGTACCGGCACAGAGAGTCTTTTGAGCCTTCAACTTTACTTTGTAGGGCGGCATACGAGTCTATTCCTCCTTGTTCAGGGCAGCTCATAAGTTCCAATCGACCCACAATCGACTGGTCGAGGACATCAGAGCCTTCTACGATTGGATGACCCGAGCGGAAGGGCTTTTATTCCAGAGGCAATCGCTGGTTTTCGTACGGATCGTCCGCGGAGCAGCAGACTTTCCGATTCTCGGTCCGGAACCTTCATGGATGCACGAACGTTGCTAAATCGCACGCGAGCCGCTCGGCCCGATTTATTTTGAAAGAGATAGCCTTTAAATATTGAACAAGGTGTCGAAGAGGATAGCTCTAGCGGGTCTTCTAGACGCCCGGCCTTTTGTCGCTCGTGCGATAGTTTGAGAGTTCGAAGGAAGGGCAAAGGCGGAGAGCCGGCAGATGATCCCGCGTCAATCACTGCTTGTAAAAGCCCGCGGTGGCGGGCCAGTGCCAGACAGCGGTGGTGCGGGATCAGACGCGCGGCAAACGCACCCAGAGCTTCGTCTGCCGAAAGGCAGCGAAGCAGCTCCCTGCAGGGTGCAGCTGCTTCTTCTGTCACTTACAGCTCGCGTCGGGCCTCATCTGCCTCTTCTGCCAGACGGTTCATGACTCTAAAGAACTCCTTCGATTGGCCGATGAAAAGGCCGTCAGTCGCGAAGCTGTTGAAAGAAGCCACTGCTCCCCCTAGTTGTGTAGAGGTCGGGCGAATGATCGCAACGGGCGGAAACTTTCGGTTGTCATTCGTAAGAAAATGGGTTGGCTCGGGCATGATCAGGTTGGCCTGCAAGGTGTTCCCGTTGAGGGATTCCGGATTCGTTTCACCCTGCGCGATAGCCAGGGTTGTGAACGTCACCGATGCCCCCGTTCCCCCCGGTCCGTTGTCCACGTCAGTCAGCGGGAGCGCATTGCCGGCCTTATCTTGCCAGGTCTGAAAGTGCATGGTCTCGCTTGGACCGATACTCAATAAGACTCGCAAAACCTCCAGATTGGTCACCTTCTGAGCCAGCGCTGGATAGAGGCTGGTGCCGCCTTCTTCGATAAACGCGAAATGGAATCCCGCGGTGAAGGCGATTGCTTGGAGGTGAGGGGTGATGGTGGCCGGATTGTTATTGCTCAAGACGCTGCCGACCGTGTCGGCATCGCTTCTGGGAATCGCTGTATGCTGACCCACGTTCAGACTCGGGACTGCTTGAACGAACGGCGCGCCTAGGTCGAAATCGGGGTTCGTAACGCTGCGGTACCGAGACCAAAAGCTGGTATCCACAGTGAGCTGCGTGAGGTTGGTGAGCCGCTTGAGCTTCTGGTTTGCTCCTGCCGCTTTACTGCTCGGCAAAGTAGCAAACGGGCTGAGGTCAACCGCTTCTGCACCCTTCGACTCCAGGTACGCTTTCAGGAAGGCAGCGTGGCTGATCTCGTCATCGGCATTGTCGTGAATATACTGGGCCATGTCGCCGTCAAGAATTTGAAGAGCGCCAACATAGAGCGGATTCCCTCCGTTGACGCCTGAGACTTCGTTGTCCTGGACGCCTCCGAGTTCCGAGTACTGGATCCAAAGGTCGGCCTCGATTTGCTCTAAGGCGTTCAGGAACCTCAGAATCGCGATGTCTCCCTTGGTGACCGGGGAGTCATCATCTCGATCTCTAACGAAGGCGGATAACCCACCGGTCAACAGGCTAGCACCCATCGTAGCTGCGCCTGCCGCAAGCATTCCGTTCCGCAGAAACTTACGTCGATTCGAACCAATCTTAACGACAGCTCTGGATTTTTCCATGTGCCTTTCTCCTTTTGTCTTGGTCTTGAAATCGAATCTGACCGAGTTCAGGCGCTCTGGCCTGACCCGAAGCGATAGCGATAGCGATTGCGCCTGCCGTCGCTGTACCATTCAGACCGCACGCCCACCGCTTTTATTCCAAAAATTTCTCGGTTCAAAAACAAAGTAACGCGTCCGAGTAAATCGGGACCGCGCGACCGCGACGGAACACTGCTCGGCATACAGTTCATCAGGCTCGAGCGCATTACACTCCCTCCGGCTCGAGGTAGCCGCGCTTTCGACAATCGGGCCATGCGTTCATGCGCTGACAACTGCTGTTCGCCGCGAATCCGGCATTTTGTCTCTATTCATGACACTTATGAGGGACTGACAAAGCCACGCGCGTGCGCGCGATAAGCTCGACATCACGGTACCCACAGGCATTCCGGAGATACTTGCGATCTCTCGGTAGGACATCCCCTCGATTTCGCGCAGAATGAGGACTTCACGAAAACTCGTCGGGAGATTCTCCAATGCCTTGCGTACCAAGGTGCTGCTGTCGTTCTGGAGCACGAGTTCTTCCGGATTGGGAGCGTGATAATCAGCGGGGCAAAGGTTCTCGTCGAATTCGGTCGCGTCCTGCAGTGGCCGGTTTGCGCGCAACCACGTGTAGCAAGTATTGCGGACAATTTTCAGGAGCCATGCCCGCGCATCGCCACCCCGGAAACCGGGAAAGAATCGGAAAGCGCGCAGGAAAGCTTCCTGGACAACGTCCTGGGCGTCCTGCTCATTTCGCGTCAGCCAGCGCGCGAGGTTGTACGCGACGTCAACATGCTGTAAGACAGCCTGCTCAAAATTCGGCAGATGACTGTGCTCCAGCATTGAAGTCCCTCCTTGCGAGCGATATATCGTTCGACCTTTGCGCTTGGGGCCTCACTATCGTGCGCAATGGCGGTCGATACAATGGACGGGCAGTTCTTTCGCGCTGGCCCAGAAGTCCCCTGCTAACCATCACTCAATGCAGGTCTTACGGGCGACTATCCTCCATCGTGTTCCGGCAGCCTCGGCCTGGTGGTACACTCTTTTTTCGACTGGCTTCTACCTCGCCGTGGGAGAAAACCTACAGCTTCGCGGGCGGCTTCGTTTTGGAGTTTTTGAACTGGATCTGCGCGCTGGCGAATTGCGCAAGCACGGCCTGTTAGTTCGGCTTCAAGAACAGCCCTTCCAAGTCCTGGCGATGCTGCTTGAGCAGCCTGGGGAGCTCGTAACACGCGAAGAACTTCAGAAAAAACTCTGGCCGGCAAACACTTTCGTGGATTTCGACCACGGGCTCAATAAGGCGATTAGCAAAATCCGTGACGCCCTCGGCGACTCTGCCGAAAGCCCCCGCTTCGTGGAAACCGTTGCTCGGCGCGGCTACCGCTTTCTAGCAGAGGTCAAACCGGCCGATGCAGGCCCGGTTCGCAGCCCCAATGTCGCACTTTCGCCCCATCCCACAACGGAAACTCAGGGCCGCACGGGCTCCGCTGTCAAGCCGACAATGCCCAAACATCGCCTGCCGTCACTTACGTGGAAAGTATCTTTGCTGACGCTGTTCATTCTGTTGGCCTCTTTCGCCGCGTGGAAGTTCTATTCCAGGAACCTCCCATCATCTAAGATTCGGTCCTTGGCGGTGCTCCCACTGGAAAGCCTCTCCGCGGACGCCTCGCAGGATTACTTCGCCGATGGTATGACCGACGAATTGATCACCGATCTGGGTCAGATCAGCGCATTGCGCGTGATTTCCCGTACGTCGGTGATGCCGTACAAACGCGCGCGCAAGTCCCTGCCCCAGATCGCGAAGGAGCTGAACGTTGATGCCGTGGTGGAAGGTACCGTCCTGCGTTCCGGCGATCGAGTCCGCATCACGGCACAGTTGATCGAGGCCGCTTCAGACAAGCACTTGTGGGCTGGAAGCTATGAAGGTGAGTTGCGCGATACCTTGACGCTACAGAACCAGGTCGCCCGCTCCATCGCCGAGCAGATTCGGATCAGCCTAAGTCCACAGGAACAGGCTGTGCTCAAAAGCGCGAAGGTCGTAAATCCGGGAGCTTATGAGGCCTATCTCAAGGGACGGTATTTTTGGAACAAACGAACCGCGGATGGCTTGAAGTCGGCTGTCGATTATTTCAACCAGGCAATTACAAAGGATCCAAACTACGCCCAAGCCTATACAGGGTTAGCCGACACGTATGCTTTGTTGGGAGATTGGCAGTATGGAGTGATGTCCCCGAAGGAGGCATTCCCGAAAGCGAAGGCCGCGGCGACCAAAGCTCTCGAATTGGACAGCACGCTCAGCGAAGCCCACAACTCGCTTGCATTCTGCTTCGATGCCTTCGACTGGGATCTGGAATCCGCCGGCAAGGAATTCCAGCGAGCCATTGAGCTGAACCCCGGATATGCAACCGCTCACCATTGGTACGCCTGGCATTTGAGTTTATTGGGTCGGTATGACGAAGCTATCGAGGAAATGAGGAAAGCAAAAAATCTGGATCCGCTATCCCTGATCATTAATTCTGATTTGGCAGAGCTTCTTCTCATTGCGCATTTCTATGACGAATCGATAACTCAGAGCCGCAAGACCATCGAAATGGATCCTAATTTTGCTCTCGCACATAATCAACTTGCCCAGGCGTACCTGCAGAAACATATGTACGATGAAGCCGTCGCAGAACTGCAAAAAGCGGTCAAGCTTTCTGGAGGTAGCCCGACGTGCATAGCTAATTTAGGTCGCGCCTACGCCGCATCCGGCAGGACTAGCCAAGCGGTAAATCTACTGAGCGATTTGAAGAACCGCTCAAACCGCAGTTATTCAGATGCTTCAGAGATTGCGCTGATCTATGCAGCTCTCGGGAATAACGATCAAGCGATGAATTGGCTAGAAAAAGGATATGAAGAGCGATTCAACCCGGGCGTCCTGCTGCGGCCAGGTTTTGATCCTCTCCGCTCGGACCTGCGTTTTAAAGACCTTGTACGCCGTATCGGTTTCCCTCTTTGAAGAAGTCCGAGTGTTGATTTGCGGTCCTGATGCGTGCTCTTCAGCCACCTATGCCAACTGGGCCGGCGGCGCTTGAATCTCACCGCCGACCAGTTGACGCCGTATCAACCCGAGAGTTAGTCTCCGGCGTCGACGGTGTCCTGCTTGTCCTTGGCCAGTTCCGTCTCGACCTGCTTCGGGTATAGAAATTCGTGCCCCGACGTTTCACCCGGATAGAACCATTTCACGATCGCCTCAGGTTGCTCGGACGAACGCTCCGCCAACGTGAACACAGTGTGCTCAGTTGGCTCCCGGCGCTCGGCATTAATCGTGAAGAAAGTCCCATACAGCATTGTCCGATCCGCGTTGAAGATACGGACCTGGTTATGCTCGGTTGCATTCTCAGGGAGCACAAACCAGTAGGTGCCCGCCGGGAGGACGCGTCCGGGAAGCTGAACAGGTTGGCTAAAGGTGACTTTAGTAGCCTGATCCGACTGATCTGCTCGTGCAGAAGGCAGGACGATCAGGAATGCTAATAAAAACACTACGCTGATGAAACTCTTGGCGATTGTGACTTTCTTCATGACAGCTCCTTTTTTGTATTGCGGCTTGCTGAGCTCGCAAATTCACATCCATTCGTTTGAGATAACCACCGCTTCGAAACTTTTATTCCGACCGAACGGCACTTAGCAGAATCACCTTCAAAACGTGCAGACGCATTGATAAGACACACTGGTCCGCTGCCGGATTGCACAAAGGGTGTAAAGCTTTTGTCACCGACAGGTCTCGATCGGTGTTTCACGCATGCCTGCGCGCGACGCCTGAACACCAGTGACGAGCTGTTTGCGCGGAACAGCGCTGGCCGAAAAAGGGGCCGGCGAAGGGCACTGTTTTGGTAGGGCTTTCGAATGGAAGAATCTGCTTGAAAAGCAAACCGTCAATTTTGTATCGGCTGTGCGAACTGCTGACGCTTGCCCGATTTTCTGGAACAATTAGGCAGCGCACAGAACCATTTGCCGGACTCCCAGAGGATTGTGAGCGCGATGCCTAGCTCAGTTACTTGTGAGCAAACTCCGAAGCTGCTCAAGGGCCGAAGGCGCGGCGTCGGAAACGGCGCAGAATTCCATCCCTCCCTTACGCCATTCGGTCCACTGATAGCCTTGTCGTGAGCCGGAACTCGGAGCACTGTCTTTTTCGTTCGTGGGCCAGATGAAGACGTTCACGAAATGTTTGCGCCGGGCATAAATCAGGGCGGCGACCGTGCGGCCATGAACGACGTCAATGCGGCCGCCCTGCAGTGAAAATCCTTGATCGGCAAAATCGTGGACCGGAGGAGAGAAATCCAGTTTGCCGTCGAACCACGGCTTGACCGTGTGTTGATCGGTAGAGACGACGTCGACGAGATGCCCGGGTTGCAGCGACCTCAAATGGGCATCGACAATCTCCGCGGCAAGCTCGGTTCCGTAGTCACCCGCGCGTTGAGAGCCGATAAGTTGCGCTCCCAGATAGACAGTCACAAGAATTGCCGCTGCCACTGCGAGCCAACTCCAAACAGTGCGAGATGGAAAAGAAGCTGCGACAGAGCGCCCAGAACCGAGGCTAGCGAGAACTTTCTTACGAAAAGGGGCCGGAGCCTTCTCGTAGAGTTGCGTAAGGTTCATGGACGAGCGCAAAGACTGCAAAACCTCAAGCGCGTTAACACAATCGGAGCACTGCTCGAGATGGCGTTCGAATTCGGAGGCATCGAGGGCATCCAATTCGTTATCGAAGTAACCATGAAGAACGGTGCCAGCGCGGTTACAACTCACGGATGGCCTCCTTTTTGGTTATTAAGCGCAAGCTGAAGCTGTCGGCGGGCGCGGGAAAGCGTGGACATGACTGTGCCAATCGGAATCGAAGTAATGGTGGCGATCTCCTTGTAAGAACACCCTTCGAGTTCGCGGAGCACGATTACCTCCCGGAAGCGTGACGGCAAACACTCCAAGAGCTTGGGTAAGGCGTCCGCGGTTATCCGCTGCAATCGCAAGCGACTCCGGGGTTGAGCTTGTGGGGCCGTGCAACTCTTCATCGAACTCGCTCATGTCTTTCCCGTGACGATTCTTCTCCATCCAACTGAAACACGTGTTGCGCACGATCTGCAGCAACCAGGCGCGTACGTCCCCGCCACGAAAACCATGGAAGAAACGATATGCACGTAGCATGGCCTCTTGCGCGGCATCTTCGGCATCCGCACCGCTACGCAAGAGCCAACGGGCCAGATTAAAGGCGGCATCGAGATGCGGCAGGACGAGTGTCTCGAACCGCATTTGATCCTGCGAGTCCAGCACGTTCGAACCTTCCCTTGGACAGGACTATTCATTCGTAGTAACCGCTCGAGTGGTTTTATTCCCGTTCTTGCTCTTTGTTTGATGGAAAACCTGTCCCGCGCGGGGGAACACCCCCTACACTCTCTGATCGCTTCTCGCAAAAAAGATCGCCGCACGGCGGGTCTCAGCAAGGCCAGCGAATGTGCGTCGGGATGCCGAAAACAGTCGAGCCCGAAGATAGGCGCAGGATGCGTGTCGGCACGCTTGCGCATTGCGCACGGGCGTGTCGCTTGGATTCCATGGGCGGCGGGGAAGGCGGATACAAGACCGTCCTGCATGAAGCAAGACCGTCTTTCGTCTCCACCGAAGAAATCTCTGCGGTCCTGGAATTTTTTCGACATTACTACGGTCTAGACACCGGCAAGAGTGCGAGAGGGGAGAAGATCGTGGTCCTCGCACGAAAGATGTGAGAAACGACGGAGGTCCGGGTGTCTTCAAGAAGCACTCGGCCTAGTGTTTCTGACTCCTTTGCGATTGCGAACGGTTTTTCCTTGTAAGCGCAGTATGCCGGAAGAAACACAATTCACGCGGAGGCCGAAAAACAATGAATCTCAAAGATGGGTCTTACTGAGCGTTGTGCTCCTGTTCGCCGTGGCGTCTGACGCAGCGCTCGACTGGACTCGCGGGCGCTCGGGAGTCTCGGCCAGGCCGTGCCCTACTAGTGCTCCGCTTCCGAACCAACGCAAAACCTGTCCTGTCAAACCGCCGTGCACCTTCGAAACTAATGAGCGGCACGTTTGAAAGGGCAGTTGAATGGGATACCTGGAGGCGAATCCTGCTCGACGAATTAAAGCGCCTCCGATGCAGCATCGGTGAAAGACGATTGTGCTGACCCGCGAACAGTTGGCTACTCTCCTGCAGGTCCTGCAGGAACCGATTAAAACACTCGCGATCACAGTTGCCATGACGGGACGCGAATCGGCGAGGTGCTCGCACTCCGCTGGAGGAGCCTGGACTTCGAGAGAAGTGTCATCCAGGTTCGCGAGGCTATGAAGGGCACCTCTCTTCCCCAAAGTCTAAAAGCGGCATCCGTGACAAGTTGATTCTAACTACTAACGTTTCCAACAAATCGGGGAAATCTGCTTTTCGCTCAAACCTACTCCAATGCGTTGAAAACGATTGATTGGTGCACAGTCGGTGCACAGTGGCGCGCCTGCTTTGCAAGCCGGCTAGCCTGGTTAATTCATCAGCCGTGAATCTTGGCTAATTTGCAGCACGGTTTTTCACAATTGTAGGATTCGCAGTGCCTCCGGGTGCCCGGCTGCAGTGACGAAGGCCCTGCACGACGCCGGGATACACTTTTCGAACAAGGCTCCGCCGTGGACTGCGGGCGCACTGGGGTTCGGAAGATAGCAGTAACAGGTTAGCTGGTATTAAAGGCCAGGGTGACTTCGCGGAACAGCGATTGAAACGGCCAGCCGGTGGCAAGGTGGATGTGGATGCAGCGCGCCGTCTGACGGATGCGAGCGCCGAGTTTAAACAGCTGGGCACGCAGGGTTTCGATCTGCACCGAACGCCAGCGCTGCGGCAGCTGAAGGCGAAATAGGTTCACCAGATTGTAAGCCAAGCCGTGCAAGAGCAGGCGGAAGGCATTGGCCAAAAAGCGGTGACAACTCAACCGGTCGGCGCGGAAGCCGTTCTTGAATTCCTCGATACGGTTCTCGCATTCGCCACGATCATTGTAAAAGGCAAAGACCTCAGAAGCGTGGCCGGTGCAGTTGGTGATGAGAAAGCGCAGATTGGTTCCGACGGCGGTGTGCTCCGCTTTGTAACAGATACGGCGCTGGTGCGACCAACTGCGGGCGCGGTGGCGGAAGCTGGAGAAACTGCGCTGCGGTAACTGAGTGTGACGATAGCGGCGCTGCAACCGTTTCTGCCGTGGCTCGGCGCGGCGCTGGAAGACCGAGTTGGCAGGAATGCCCAGTGTGTATTGGATGCCGAAGAACTCGCAGAACTCATAGAGCAGGGGCAGAGCGAAGCCGGCATCGCCGCGCAGTGTGATCTTCACTTTAGGAAAAGCGGCCTGCAGTCGCGGGACCAGTCGCAGCAGCATGGGCACGATGCGAGCATGACTGGAGGCGTTTCCCGCTCGGAGTCGCGCTGCTAGCAGACATCCGGTGTGGCGCTCGAAGATCAGCATCGGGTGATACATGTGCTGACCATAGGCACCGTTGAAGAAGCTGAGTTGCTGGCGGCCATAAGTGGGATCGTCGGTGGAATCAATGTCCAGCAGGATCTCACCACGTTTGCGGACCTGCTTGCCGCAGAGACGAAGGAACTGCTTCAACAGAGTGTCGTTCAGGCGCACCAGATCGCGGCCCGAAGGTGCATTCTCCCAGCGGCTGAGAGTAGGTTGGGAGGCGAGAGTGTCTCCCAGTTTCTGATCGGCGAGGATTTGCAAGAGCGGATCGTGGCGCAGGCGGTCGGCATCATTGGCGTCCTCATAGCCGGCCACGATTTGGTAGATGCGTTGCCGCAACAGTGTTAGCGAGTCGTGACGAACACGATCGTCCTGACGCGAATCGCTGAGGGTCTCCGCCAGATCCCGAGTCAGCTGATGGCGTTCGTCAAAGGCCCGCAGCGGCAAAAGTCCGGCATCGCTGGTGATCTGGCCGCCAGAAAAATCACAGTGGATGGGACGCTTGCGGTAGAAGGAGAACCTCAACTGTGGTATACAAGTTGTCATCTCTGGGTGCTCCGAAAGAGAATGCTGGGTTCTGCTAAAACCCAGTGTTCATCTATCTTTTAGAGCACCTTTTCTTTTTCCGCCAGAAAAATCGTGAATAATCCAGGCTAGACGACTGCAAGCCCTCTATCCCATCCTTCATGGAAATACCCTCGGAGCGGCTGGCTCAATTCGCGGCCGCATTGATTTGATCAGAGCCGCTGCCGAGGCGCCCTTCGACTGAGAGCCCGTACCAGCTTCTCGCACGATGCGCTCCTTCAACGGCACGGCTGTGCTACAGCGGCCGTTTTTACAACTTTTTACAATCATTTGCGATGGCTTGACAACTCGTCCAGAGAGGTCTTTATAGTCTTGCCAGCGTAAGAGCGAGTGAGGAATCTGGCGAGGCTGAGAATGTCTAAGAAGTGGCGATTGACGGACCGCACGCGAACCCTGCTGACGCTGGAGCTGGCCATTGTGCTCCCGGCAGCAGCCTTGATGGCCTTCAGCATCTGGAACCTTAAGCATATCCAGCGTTCTGAAGCCGTCGAAGCAGCCATCCAGCGCGAATTTAGTTACGTGCTGAAGATTGCGGAAATGAAAAGCTGGGACCGGGCGAAAGACCTGGTCGTGCCAGCACGCAAAGAATTCCCAAACTTTGACGACGACCCCAAAACTAAGGCCAATCTTGAGCGCATATTGTCGGAACATCCCGAGTATTCGTATGCGGCTTTGTACGACAAAAAGAACAATCGACTGGTGACCCGCATACAGCCAGGCCACGACAATGATGCCGTTTTTTGCGGACACACGCAGGAGGAGATTAACTTGCTGGCGACCTGGCTGCCCATCGAGTCAGCCGACATGACGAAACATCTCCTGGGGATGGAGGAGAAGGGAGAGCCGCCAGTGGCATTCTATGGCGGGTGGACGCTTCGTGAGAATCAGCGCGCGTACTGGAACGTTGCTTATTTTATCCCTCCGGGAGTCCCCAAGGATCGTGTGACGCTGGGCGTGGTCGCCTTTGACGAAGACTATCTACGCACAACCTTTTTGCCCGTAATGATGAAAGATGTATTGACCGGCAAGAGCGACGTACTAAAGTCCGAAGAGAATCCGCCGGTCATGATGATCCATCCGTCGAAGGATCCCAGCCCTTGGGTGACTTCCGGTAATTGGGACGGTGGCAAGCCGGAGGCAGAGCGCAATTTTCAGTATGTTTTCCCCGACTTAACCATGGCGATCAAATACCAGGGCACGACGGTCGCAGATATAAGCGCGAAGTTCCTCCGGTATAACTACATCGTCCTTGCCGCGCTCTCTGTGCTGATGATCGGCGGAATCTGGCTCACCTATCGCAACGTCTCTAGGGAAATGAACCTGGCACGACTCAAATCCGATTTCGTCGCCAACGTCTCACACGAATTGCGGACGCCGCTGGCGCTGATCAGACTGTATGCCGAAACTCTGGAACTGGGGCGCCTTACGGCAAAGGAAAAATACCAGGAATATTTTCGCATCATACGAGAAGAGAGCGAACGCCTCACGGCGCTGATCAACAATATCCTGGATTTTTCCAGAATCGAGGCCGGACGGAAGGAATACGAGTTCCAGGAAACAAACCTGGCCGAACTGGTCCATTCGACTCTGGATTCCTACCGGTTCGAGATACAACAAAACGGCTTTGCCTTCGAGGAGAACATCTCGGGTAATATCCCGCCGGTAGCCGTGGACCGGGAAGCGATCGCGCGGTCGCTTCTCAACCTGGTGAACAACGCACTGAAGTACTCCAAGGACCAGAAGTACATCGGTGTGAGCTTGTACCGCGCGAACAGCCGCGTGAATCTGGAAGTCCGGGACCACGGAATCGGCATCCCACCGAGCGAGCAGGAGAAAATCTTCGAGAAGTTTTATCGTTGTGGGGATCCGCTGGTACACAACATCAAGGGGTCGGGATTGGGCCTCTCACTCGTGCGGCATATTGCGCGGGCGCATGGCGGCGACGTGCTGGTCGAAAGTACACCCGAGAAAGGGAGCAAATTCACGATCGCGTTGCCGTTGGATCCGACTTTACGGACTGTGGAGGCAGCCGCGTGAGGGCCCACGGAGTGTGGAGTCATGTTCCGGGGGAGAGCTTAAGGGAGAGGTCATGGGAACAACGAAAATTCTGATCGTCGAGGATGAGCCGAACATGGTAGCGGGGCTCCGCGATAATTTCGAGTACGAGGGCTTTCAAGTGATAACGGCACTCGACGGCGTCGAGGGGCTCGAGCGGGCCCTGAAGGATTCCCCAGATCTGATCGTCCTCGACGTGATGATGCCACGCATGAGCGGGCTAGATGTGTGCAAGCAGCTGAAGGCGAAGCGCCCCTCGATTCCCATTATCATGCTTACCGCGCGCGGCCAGGAAGTGGATAAGGTTGTGGGTCTTGAGCTCGGCGCCGATGACTACGTCACCAAGCCTTTCTCGATCCGAGAACTGCTCGCTCGCGTGAAGGCCGTTCTGCGACGGGCGAAGACGCTCCCGAAAGAGCAGGATCGCTACTCCTTCGGCGATGTCGATGTGAACTTGCGCAGCTACCAGGTCCTTCGTGGTGGTAAGCCGGTGGAGTTCTCGAGCAAGGAATTTGATCTGCTGAAGCATTTTCTATGTCATTCGGGGGAGACCCTTAGCCGCGACCGGCTTCTCGACGAGGTCTGGGGTTACGAGAACTTTCCAACGACTCGGACTGTGGATGCTCATATTGTAAGGATTCGCCAGAAACTCGAACCGGTTCCGGAGCAGCCCCGTTTTTTTCTGACGGTGCACGGGGTGGGCTACAAATTCGTAGGATGAGATGAACATGGTGACGTCGACCGAAGGAATGCTGGACATCAGGCAGAGCGCGCTCGGGAACCGCCTAGAGCGGGAAACGAAACGCGAAGGAAACGCAAGTCAAGGTTTGCCCGCCACGGCAAGAAGACTTACGGCGAGCATCCAGTCGGTGAAGCAGGAACTGGCTGCGGTGCGACGTGAACAAGCAAAACTGCAACAGGCTATCTATGAGGCGGCCCAGACGCAGCGGAACCTGTGCGCCCCGCGTGAACTCGTCTGGGGCGAGTTCGAGATCGCCGGAGAAATTTTTCCCGTGCGCCATCTCTCGGGAGACTTTTTCAAGGTGATGGAACTCGACTCCGCCCTGGGATTGACCGTTGGCGACATCGCCGGCAAAGGATTGTCAGCGGGAATTTGGCAGGCCCATCTGATGGGTTTGATCCGACGCGGCGCGCGAAGGCATTCGGACCCAGCGGCTGCCGTTGCCGAGGTCAACGCGGAACTGTGCCAGGATCAGGGTGAGGCGCCGATCGCAGCCCTGTTCTTTGCCCGACTCGATCCGCATCAGAATGAGCTTGTGTACTGTAACGCCGGCCTGCCGGCTCCGCTGCTGCTGAGACACAACAAGACTGTGGAACGACTGGAAAAAGGTGGACCGATGTTAGGTGCCCTGCAAGAAGCGGCGTACGACTCTGGGAGCGTGCAATTGAATCCCGGCGATATGTTGCTCGCTTACTCCGACGGTGTGACGGAGTGCCGGAATTCCGAAGATGAGGAGTTTGAGATGGGACGGTTATTGGCGGCTGCGAATGCGGTCGGCGGCGCGAGCGCGAACCAAGTTCTCTTCTCTACGCTTGGGGCGGTACTCGACTTCGCTGACGCGTGCTCACCGGAGGATGACTTGACACTCCTGGTCATCCGCCGACGCGAGGGCGCCATGATCGAGCGGTCCCCTTCGCGCAGCAAGGATTTTTCGGCGCCTCACCGTGGGCCGACTTCGGTCGTGCGACCGAAGAAAGCTGAACGGAGAGGAAATCGTTCCAAATAGCTGAACTGAGGTGCGCCCGAGCTACCCAAGTCGCATTGGGCGGCACGGAAGTGTAGGTGTGCCCGAATTCAAGGCAAGGGCGGGCGATAGCAACGAAATCGACTTCGATGTTCAAAGTCCCGGGAAGTCGGCTTCACCAGCAACTTAGCTGTCATTGCTAAGTGTTTAGCAGTACCTGACACATTCGCTCGATGCTTAAGCTGCCTTGCAAAGGCATCATTTCTTGGATTTCGTCGTAGACGCCTTCTCGCCACTGATGCCGCTCTTCTGGCGTCGAGCCTCGACTTTTTGCAAGGCACCTTTGAAAAAATCCGGCTCCAAGGTCTTATCAACCAGCACGCGCTTCAGCTGGTTGATTTCCTTGCGGAGCGTGGACTCACGAGAGTTCCCTGGTGGCGACTCCACACCGGGGTCGCAGGAATCAAATTGATCTCGCCACTTGTAAGCAGCCGCCGATGGACACCAAGTTCCTGTGACAATTCCACGATGTTGTCGCAGTCCTTCAATCGCTCGACAGCCATCCGGCGGAATTCTTTCGGATACCGTCCCACTCGTCTCTTCTTGGCCACTTGCAGTTCCTTTCCCTGCAAAGTGTGCCCTATCCGAGTGTCTCAAGTTAAGGGTTCAGTCCAGAAGTCGGCGTGCCAAGTCCATTGCGGGAGGAGGGCGCTCTCCTGATGCCACGTTGCGTGACGCCATAAAGATTAGGAATTCTGCGCCGATGGCGGTCGCCGCGCCGCCATGCGCGCTTCCAGTCTCACCGCCGCTTCCGTGAGCTTCGCCGACACATCCCGGAGAAAAGACGCCGTGCGGCGTTCTGTTTCTGGCGCCACTTCCTCCTCGACGTAGTAGCGGAGCCGCGTAAGTTCTTCATCCAAACGTCGGCCGATTTCCTCAAATCTGTCCATACTTGTATCCCCCCAAAGTCGCGGGCGGCTATTATTCTAGCAAACTGGCTCAGACTTCGATCGTCACTGCGTCAGAAAATCCTCGGCCTTTTCTATCAGCGGTACCATGTGCCCGAAAGAAATCGGGGCACTCTTGCACAATTCCTCGAAATGAGGCGCGATCGCCTTTGCAGTAACACGAAGCTCTTCCCTTGACACGCGGGGCATGCCGCGGCTGAAATCGTGATTTTGAAACATTAAAAATATCGACTCCCCAATCCGGCTTTCGATCTTGACAGAGGTTACAATTAAGACCTTGTACAGTTGCGCCTCCAAACGAGCCATCGGCTCCCTTCACCCATGGCACGGAGCCTGTGATAGGATCACGATCGACCTCGAAATCTAGCGTGCTTTCCTTGCCTGGAGTCGACTCCGCTGTTCAAGGTCCAACGATCTCCTATGCATCCTTCAAAGATTCGAAACCTGGCGACGCTAGCGGTAGTGTTGGCGCTCAGCCTTTGGGCGATCACGACCGCCGCTAATTTCATCATCGAGTACAACTGGTGGAAAGAGGTCGGACAAGTTGGTACCTGGATCAGCATGCTCTGGTACAGCATTGCCCCCTTCGCAGTGGGCGCCCTGGCAGCTTTCATCGTGTTGTGGGTGGCTCATGCGCGGGGGCTGCACTTCGCCGGCGTCCGCCGACGGGATTTCCGCCTGTACTCCCGGCTGGTTCGAATCGGGCTGGCTGTGGTGGCACTATTGTTCGCCTCGGCCTCGATTGACTACTGGACGATCATGCGCTTCTTCGGGTCGCGGGGGATCACGCTGCCCTCCGCCACTTGGAGGGACCCGATTTTTTCGCACGCCCTGCCGTTTTACCTGTTTGACCTCCCTTTCTATTCGGAAGCGCTCGGGTTTGTGTTTGTGCTGACGATTCTTTGTGCGCTAGTCTTTTGGGCCACGGCGCGGGGATGGCAGCTATGGCTGCGGGGTGGGTCACGGAAAACACTTAATCTGGGTCCGCACACGCTCCTTCTGCCGGGCGCCACGCGTACTGGCTTCGTGCGCGCAATCGCCGTAATTCTCTTGCTTGGTCTTGCTACCTGGGTTTTTCTCGGCAACTACGATCTTCTGTTCAACTCTCACGCCTTCATGACCGGAGCAGATTATGTAGATACAAAAATTACGCTCCCTTTGCGCTGGCTCCTCATTATTGCTGTCTTAGCGGCGCTCCCGCTCGCGTGGACATCGAGATACAAGAAGGCGACGGTCCTGGTGCTCACCTTTTTTGTCCTACAACTGGCTCTTCCGGCCATCGTTAGCGCCGTGTATGTACGGCCGAATGAGATCTCCATCGAACGGCCGTATATCGAGCGCCATATTCAGGCCACCACTGCTGCCTTCGGCTTGGATCGGAACGCGACTGAGCGCCCGTTCACTGCTAGCGGGCCACAGACAGTCGATGCCGTTCAAGACGCGACGCTGCTCGAAAATATTCGTCTTTGGGACCTCCGCGCCTACAGCGCAACGATCACCCAGATCCAGGCGCTCCGCCCGTACTATATCTTCCCCAACACCGACGTTGACCGCTACTTCCCCAACGACCGCATCGAGCAGGTAATGTTGTCTCCCCGCGAAATCGACGTGAACCAGTTGTCCGCCGAAGCCAGTCAGAGCTGGGTCAATCCGCGGTTCATTTATACCCATGGATTTGGCGTGGTCGTATCGGACGTCAACAAGATTACGCCCGACGGCCTGCCTGTCCTACTTATCGAAAACGCCCCGCCGGAAATCAAATCGCCTGGCTTCCAGCTCACCCGGCCGGAGATCTACTACGGCGAGAGCACCCAGGATCCGGTGTTCGTTCACACCGCCCGCGAAGAATTTGATTATCCTTCCGGTGACCAGAACAAGTATTCGACCTACCAGGGCACTGGAGGCTTTCCGATTGGCTCTTTCCTACTGAAGACCGCCGCCGCGATATCCCAGGGCGAGCTAAACATGATTTTCACGAGCTATCTCACCGGACAGAGCCGCATGATGATCTACCGGAAGGTGCGAGGAAGACTGGCGCATCTGGCCGCCTTCTTAAATTGGGACCCCGACCCCTACTTGGTGGTTACCGATGACGGGAGGTTAGTATGGATGGTGGACGGCTACACGACTTCTCTCTCGCATCCCTACTCGGCGACGCTCCCGGTGACCGGGGTGGACGAAGGTGCCAACTACATTCGCAATACGGTAAAGGCCACGGTGGACGCCTACACCGGAAAAGTGTCTTTGTACGTATTCGATCCGAGCGACCCCATCATCCAGGTTTACGAGAATTTGTTCCCGAAACTATTCCGGCCCGCTTCCGAAATGCCCCCGGACCTGCGCCGGCACGCCCGCTACCCTGAGGTTCTTTTTCGCGCACAGGCAGAGGCTTATCGCATTTTTCACATGCGCGATCCGCAAGTCTTCTACAACAAGGAAGACATCTGGGAGGTCGCGCACACCCTATCGGGCCAGTCTGGACAGCCCGAATCCATGCAGCCCACCTACGTGGTGGCCAGCCTGCCTGGAGAGAAAGAACCTGAGTTCCTGCTGGTCCTGCCTTTCACCCCTCGAGGCAAAGACAATCTGATCGGGTGGATGGCTGCGCGCTGCGACGGAGATCGATTAGGGGACCTAGTTTATTTTCAACTCTCGAAACAGCAACTGATGTACGGCCCGATGCAGATTGAATCGCGCATTGACCAGGACCAGAACATCTCCAAGGATCTGACCTTGTGGAACCAGCAGGGCTCGCACGTCCTACGCGGAAACATTATTGCTCTGCCGGTCAGTCGCGGGTTCCTCTACGTCGAGTCCATCTACATCCAGGCCGGCGAAGCCCGTATGCCGCAACTCAAAAAGGTCGTACTGGCCATGGGTGACCGGCTGATTTACCGGGATACTTTCGTTGAGGCCCTGGCCGAGCTTACAGGTGGTAGTACACCTCCGGGGTCCGCTCTTCCTGCTGCTACTCCCGTGCCTGCTCCAGTTTTGGCGGCCACCGGACAGAACTTGCCTGCACTCACTGAGCGCCTCAGGCGTCTTCGAGAACAGGCCGAGCAACTGGCCCGGGAACTGGCGGCACTGGAAAAAGAGGTGCAGAAGAAGAAATAGATTGGCGCTGTTGGAACTACGGCTTACCGCTTTGGATTTGTCCTGATTGGCTGTACAGGTCGCGTGACCACTTTAATCAAAACTTGCCGGAGCGAGCGCAAAGCAGCGGACAATCAGCAAGTTGTGACAAATGCTGATCAGCTACTTGCTCCTTCTTTATCACCTTTAAGCAGCCGTTTTGCCACGATTTGTCACAATTACTATTACGTTTTTATGACGGCAGATCATGTGTGCGCCAGTATCGCGATCATGCTCCAGCCGGACGCCCCAGGAATCTAATCCGCGAAAGCCAAGCTGTGATTCGTCGACGTTGGCGAACGCAGAATCTTCTTGAAACGCATATTTCTGTCCTCCCCCCAACCCTGTGTCGCTGCAGGACGCGCCTCAATAGATGAGCTTTAGCGAAAACTGAATTTGCCGCGAAGTTCCAGCGGTCTTGCTGATCATGCCAAACCCTGTACCCGCGATGATGTTCGCGGGTAGCCCCATGTTGACGATGTTAAACAGATTAAATAACTCTCCGCGGAATTGCAGGTCAGCTATCTCCGAACCGCTTTCGCGGTGGCCAATCGGAGTCGTCTTGATGAGCGCAAAATCGAAATCGTAATATGCCGGTCCGCGAAATGTATTACGGCCGAGCGTTCCAAAGCGCCCGGAGTTTGGTCCAGTCCCGCCTGCGATCCCGGTGGGAATGGAAAAGAAGCTTGCGTTGTGCGCCCCCCGCCCAAAATAGTCGTCGCGCGGTCGCATTGAACTGCCGGCGCTCGAGAGATCCGGCGTTCCGATCTGATCCGGCCGGTCCGCCCCGATCGTCCCCGCCCCCGTCTGCTGGATCCCCGAGTACACCGTAAACGGAGAACCACTCGTGATCGTCGAGATGCTCAGCAACTCCCAGCCCTTCGTCAACAACTTAGTTCGATCCGCCTGAAGTCTCAAATGCTCGAAATGCAAATCCTGTGCCGCGCTCAACGTGAACGCCTGCGTCACATCAAAGCTCGATGGCCCCCTCTCGGCTTGTGTATCGAAAGGGTCTTGTGGGCTGAACAATGTCACGGCGCCGGTGGATCCGGTTCCTCCGAGGATGCCGCTGACATCATCCAGCGATTTGCTCCAGGTGTAGCCTGCTTGCAATGACGGACCGCCGTGCCCAACATTTCCCGATAATGACGTCTGCAGTGCGTTGTACGACGAGTGTGACGTCGCTGTCATCACGGACTCGAATCCGAAACCTCCCGTCACCGCTCCGCTACCGTCGAAGTTTGTAAACCGCGAAAATTCCGTATCCGCTCCGGGATACGCGTTCGGATATGACATTCTGGGAAGTCGAAATGCCGATGTTCCCACATACGTGACAGCGGCCGTAAGACCGCCGAAAGCCCGTTCCAGCCCCAGCGTCCAAGTCTGCAAATAAGCATTGCCGAAGCGCCGGTCGATCCCCGACAGACTCAGCAGCGAGAGCTGATGACTTGGCGCCAGCGCTGCCAAATCCTGTTGGTATCGATTCACGTCCATCACCGTGTTCGCCGGCACTTTTCTCGGATCGCCGCTGGCCAACACGTTCATGCCCCCTGTGTTGTAAACCTCTGGCAACTCGTCCGGTGTGATTTGGAATCCGTAGGAAATCTCCCCGTTTTGCGCTGCATTGACGCGCGGATAAACAACGTAAGGCGTTGACCCTGTCAGAAGATTGTCCTGCCAGATATTGGGCGGAATCACCGTGATCGCCCCGCCCATGTGCACATGCACCGCGTGGGGCGCGTTCCAGTCAACCTGAACACGCGGCCCCCAACCGTTCCAATCGGTTTGATAAGTAGGCTGCGGATTGATCAAGTATTCCTGGCCAACGCCCGCGGGTGGGAACGAATTCAGAAAACTCGACGTTCGGTGCGCCCGCTCCGAAATCGGCGTGTAGAGCTCATATCGCAGCCCACATTCGAGCGTCCATTGCGGATTGATTTTCCACGTGTCCTCGATGTAGGCGTTCACGTCATCCCGGTTGATCGCCGCGGGCCCAATGTGCGCGCCATTCGATGCGTAGGGCGGCGCGACTGCGATCGTGTATCCATACGGATACCCGAGTAACAGACTGCTCATCGTGTCTGGCAGAGGTTGACCCGGCTGCACATCATGCTGTCCACTCGCAGAAGGAATGAACACGGGCGAATAAACTGTTCCACCACCAAAATCGTACTCGCCGTTGGGACTTATACCGAAGTATGTCGTGTCCCGGTTAAGGCGTGCTTCCACACCCCACTTCACCGCGTGCCGCGGGCTCGTCCACGCAAAATTCAATTGTCCCTGGAACAAATTCCCGAACGCCGACATCACCGAGCCCGCCGCTCCATTGAACGCCTCATAGAGGCCATCGATGAACTTCAAAGCCGGATCGGTGTGGTTCGGCGTCACAAACGAAGGCGTCGTTCGCGTGAAACTCACCGACGTCGACCAGAGAAAGTGCGGAGACACGGTGCGCGTGTAAGTGATGACCCCGTTCCGCTGCCGATCCACATACTGCACACCGAAGCTCGGATCAATCAGTGTCTGATCCGGATTTGTTGTCGGTCCCGTTAGATTGTCGTAATTGAATCGACCAAACAATTGTCCTTTTGCGCCAACTTTCTGATCGATGCGGATGGAAAACTGATCCGCATCCGTGTTTACGTTTGAAGGTGCAGCATAGGTTCGCGCACCATACGCGCCGGTTGGGTTGTTGGGGAGTGGATAACGGGCCAGCACTGTCTCAATTGCCGGATTCACCGGTACGTGCAGCGTGTCCGTGCTGCCGTCCGAGTACGTCACCACGTCCTGGCCCCGCCTCTCTGCTGCTGTAGGTACAGCCAGCACCTGGGTCGTTCCCAGCACCTGCCTGAATCCCTGATACTGCACAAAATAGAACGTCCGGTCGCGTCCGTCATACACGTTCGGCAACACGACTGGCCCGCCGTTCGTAAATCCGAACTCGTTTCGCCGGAACGGAGGGATACGGCCCGGGTCCGCAATCGACGGGTGATCGAAATAATTCCGCGCATCGAGGGCAGAGTTCCTCAAAAACTCGAAGAATGACCCGTGAAAACCGCTTTTCCCGGACCGTGTCACGATGTTGGTGAAACCTGCCGCGCCGCGCCCGATGTCCGCCGGCATCCAGCCTGAGCTTGACTGCAACTCCTGAATCGCATCTACGTTGAAATTCGTGAACGTGCTCCCGCCCATTTCTGGATCGCTGACATCCGCATCGTCCATCGCGAACACAGCCTCGACGCCGCGCTGTCCGTTGATGGCGAACTGCTGGGTGAAATTCGTCTGCCCGTTCACGTCGGTCATCGTGCCCGCTGCTAACAACAACAGCGTGCTGAAGTCGCGTCCATTCAACGGCAATTCATTTACCTTTTGGCTGGAGAGTTTCTCCCCGCTTGTTCCGCTGGCTGCGTTCGAAGTTGTGCTCGGGTTCCCATTCGAGACTCCTGCAGAAGTTTGCGGATTGGCTGCAATCGACAGCACGTTTTGATCGGACACCGTCAGCACAATTGTTACGCTAGTAATATTCACTACCACTTGCCCTGTCGGACCTCGCCCGGGCATTTGCACGCTCACGCGATTTGGCCCGAGTCGAAGGTCCGCAATCGCGAACCTTCCGTCGGTTCCTGTAACTGCGGTTAGGTTCTTTTTGGCGCCGGGTGTGAAGACCGTTACCTTCGCTCCGGCCACAGGTTCGCCGGCAGCCGTGCGTACGACGCCAGCCCAGGCCTGCGCAGATGGCGAACTTTGTTGTGCTTTGAGCGCGATCGCCACCAGCAGTCCCAACAGCAAATACTTCTTTATCAGTCGGAAAGCCTTATGAAAGGTTCGAGCTATTACGTGTTCCTTTGCGTAGTGGAATTCATGCATGAAAAATTTCCTCGAGTGAAGACGGAATGCAATCGCGTGCATGAAGGACTTCAACGAAAGAAGACTGCCTGCTAGGGCGTGTCGTCCGAAGATGCCATTTCCAGGCCTTTGATCGCGCAGCATAGACCCTTGTCCCGGTCCGTCATATGTCGACACGGCGTACCTATAGAAGTGTCGAACCGCTTCGGTTTACGTACTTGTGACTTCTATGCCTTGGGAGCGGTAGGGATTCAGGACATCTTCGTCTGATGCATCGGTGATCAAACGTGTCAGTCGGGAAGCAGGACCGACCAGGTAAGGCAGAGATGTCCCCATTTTCCCAAGTGAAATCAGGCCAACCACTTCCGTTGAAGCCCCTATCATCGCTTGCTTCACGTACGCTTCTTCTCGGTCGCCGACGGTTATTCCGACCTCCGGGTGCAAACTGCACATTCCGAGAAAACATAGATCAGCGCGAATGGATTCGACTCGACGAATGGTCTCGATGCCTGTCGTGACCCGCGCCTCTTTAAGAAAATTTCCTCCGAGCATCAGCACGCTCAACTTCGGATGATCCGCCAACGCCAGCGCAAGCGGTGGGCTGTTGGTAACAATCGTCGCCGAACGCTCTCTTGAAAGGTAGGAAGCAATTCTTAGATTAGTGGTACCTCCATCAATCAGCACCACCTGACCGTCGCGGATCATGTCAGCCGCCGCTCGAGCAATTCCGATCTTGCTCTCCATGTCGATTTGTTGGCGAGACACGAAAGGAACGGCCTCGGCACGGCGAGGCAGGGCGCCGCCGTGTACCCGTTGGATCTTTCCCGAACTCGCCAATTCGCGCAGATCTCGACGAATCGTGTCTTCAGAGACCCTGTATCGACTGCTAAGGTCCGCGGCGAGGACTCGGCCCTCACTGCCAAGCAGCTCCAGGATGTACTGGTGGCGCTCTTCCTTTAGGGCGATTTGGCCTGCTTCCGCTTCTGGTTTCATTCTGCCCATTTTGCACGAATACACTTGGTTATGCACGTATATACGTGTATTATCCGATTTATGCATGATACTGCCAAACGTAGCGCCATACAAGGTCTTTCGCAAAAGCGTTCGGTTCGGGCAGTCGTCTTCGATTACGGAAACGTTCTTTGCCTCGAGCAAACGCTGGAGGATATGAAAGGTATGGCGCTCGTGTGCGGCATTCCCCATGAGCGATTCTCGGAACTTTACTGGAAGCTACGGCCGCCCTACGACCGGGGTGATATCGATGGACCTGCCTACTGGACAGCGGTTGTTGGCCAGCAAGAACTGGGTTTGAGCAGAGATCAGATAGCAACGCTAATCAAGCTCGATAGCGAAAGTATCACTCGACCAAATCAAGGCGCTGTGCAATGGGCAAAGCTGTTGCACCATGAAGGCTTCCCCTTAACCCTTCTCTCAAACATGCCGCTCGAACTCAGTCGCCATGTGACCAAGTCCTTTCCGAGCCTCTCTACATTTGAATACCTGATTTATTCCTGCGACTACGGGTCCATAAAGCCGGAGCTGGCGATCTATCGAAATTGTCTCGAACTACTCAAAGCGGCCCCGCAAGACATCTTGTACCTGGATGATCGCGCCGAAAACGTCGAGGCGGCAGCTCGCTTAGGAATTAACTCTGTACTGTTTGACACGGTCGAAAAGACTGCATCAAGAGTCGAAAGCCGATTCGACATCCCTGTCCCGAGTTATGGCCGCTGTCGCCAATCAAGTTCACAGTACAGCTCAACAAATCGGCGCCCGGATCGGATGGAATCCGATTGATGCAGCAACGCAGCCTCCAACAGGTACGCGTGAGCGTGTCCTTAATCTTTCTGATCCACGGACTGATCATCGCAACCTGGGCTTCGAGGATTCCTGCCTTTCAGGCGCACCTCCATCTTTCTCCCGCCGTTTTGGGCAGGTCGTTGATGATGGCGGCAATCGGTTCCGTTCTCGCCATGCCTGCCGCTGGACGGCTCATTAACAAGTTCGGCAGTCTGAGCATCGTGATTGGGTCGACATTGGGGTTTGGCCTCGCACTGCCCTTGATTGCCGAATCCAATACGGTCCTAACACTGTCGGTCGCTCTTCTTTTCTATGGGGCGATGGCTGGTTCGATGGATGTAGCGATGAATACTCACGCCGTGATGCTCGAGAAGCGATACCAGCGTCACATCATGTCGTCATTCCACGCCCTCTTCAGCTTTGGTGGAATGGCCGGATCTGCGTTAGGGGGATTGGTTGCTTCACGTGCGGTTCCGGCCGGGATTCACTTTTGGGTCAGCGGTATAGCACTTGCCGCAATGTCCATACTCGCATTCAGGTGGCTTCCGCTTCCCTCAGCACCTGAGGACGCCGAGAAAGTGGCATCCGGAGGCACGATTACGTGGTCTGTACCATTAGGCGCGCTCGCTCTTCTTGCATTTTCGATTATGCTCGTTGAAGGTGCGATCGCCGATTGGAGCGCGATTTATCTTCGTACTTCGGTTCTCACCGGGCCAGGATTGGCCGCTCTTGGATATGCGGTGTTCTCAGGCGCTATGGCTGGAGGTCGCCTGACAGGCGACTATCTCACTGGGAAGCTTGGACGCGGCCACCTCGTATGTTACGGGGCCCTTTTGGCCGCGGCAGGGCTCGTCTTCGTCTTGTTGTTCGGCAATGCCGGTTGGGCGTTGGTGGGATTTACGTGCGCTGGAGCAGGTCTGGCCACGATTATTCCCAATACGTTTGCCGCTGCAGGGAACATTGAAGGCAGTGCACCCGGTCCCAGCCTCGCCGTAGTCACGACGGCTGGCTATGTTGGCTTCCTTGCCGGTCCGCCCCTGATCGGGTTTGTCGCGCAGCTTTCGACCATTCGCGCTGCGTTATGGATACTTGTGGTCTTGAGCGGGTTGAGCGCTTTCGCATCAACCTCAATGAAAAGAACTTCGCCTCTCAGAAGAATACCCTGACATCCAGTCTTCACGATACGCCCGGAACGCGCCGGGCGCGAACAACACTTCTACGTGTAGCGCGTTTCTCAGGCGAAATGCGCCCCAGACCATGCAAAGGTCCATGAAACGAGCGGGGCCTCAGCAACCTTCTCCAGTCGTGGGAGGGGATCGTTTTATGGCCTCGGAGGGCTTGCCAAATTATACTTGAAACGACTGGTTCAATTATGTTAACCTCTCGGCACGGCTCGAACGAAGAACGAACCGGCCGCGCAAAAGGAGGAAATAATGGCCGTCAGCTACAAACCCGCGGAATCCCAGAACGTGATTCCTTAGCTCGTTGTTACTGATGCTGAGAAAGAGCTCGCGTTCGTGAAGGAAGTGTTGGGAGCCATAGAAATGCACGTCTCCCGAGATCCAGGAGGAGGCCGCATCGCACACGCACAAGTGACGATAGGCGATTCCGTCGTGATGATGGCACAGGCCAATGAACAATGGCCGTCGCTACCCGCCGCAATCTACATCTATGTCCCTGACGTGGACGTCGCGTACAAGCGAGCGCTCGCTGCGGGCGCGGCCTCTGTGATGCAGCCAGCCGATCAGTTCTATGGCGACCGGAACGTCGGCGTGAAGGACTCCAACGGAGTGCAATGGTGGATGGCTACCCACATTGAGGATGTTTCCAGCGAAGAGCTGGAGCGTAGGGCTACTGAGGCATTCCAAACCCGCACACACTCGGGCGTAGCGCCCAACCATCGCAACAATCCGACACGAAGAATGGAGGTGCATATGCGTTTGCTCCGAATTCTGGCTTTTGGTGTGTCGATCTGCGTGATGGTCGTGGCAGGAATGATTTCCCTTGGAATCGCCAAGGCTCCGCGACCAATGCCATCGATTACGGATCCATTTCGCGGTATAGACTTCAGTGACTTGCCGCCGCTTAATCGCTACACGGCCAGAGACGGAGCCGCACTCTCCTACCGGGAGTATCGAGCAGTCGAGTCATCCGGCTCCGGCGAAAAGCAGGTCGCAGTGCTAATTCACGGATCAGCAGCTGATAGCCAGTCTATGCATGCGATGGCCAATGCGCTGGCACGGGACCGCGTCACTGTGTTTGTGCCCGACTTGCGGGGTCACGGTGCGAATCAGCCGCGCGGTGATGTGCGCTACGTGGGCCAACTGGATGATGACCTGGAGGACTTTGTACACCAAAAGCGGTCGCAGTATCCCTCCACACATTGGACGCTGATCGGGTTTTCTTCCGGGGGAGGATTTGCGCTGCGCTTCGATGGCGGGCCCTATGGCAACCTGTTCGATCGCTACTTGCTGCTGTCGCCGTACTTGAGCTACAACGGGCCAACCCAGCGTCCGGCATCAGAGCCGGTGACCGACGGGAATGGAAATACTCAGAAGGCTGACATCCAATCAATGGTAGCGCCGTACACAGGCCGAATCATCGCATTGCTCCTGCTGAATAAACTGGGGATTCATTGGTTCGATGGATTGCCTGTACTGGCGTTTGCTGTGCCGCCGGAGGCGAAGTCCCTTACTCCCACGTATTCCTTGCGCATGCTCATAAATATGGCACGCCGAACCGACTACCTAGCTGACATTCGCAATATCCACAAACCAACGGCGGTTATGGTAGGAGAAGAGGATGAGTTTGTCTTTCCAGAAAAGTTCGCTCCCGTGTTTCATTCGCAACGCCAAGATGTGACGGTGAAGATTGTGCCGCGCTTGGGACATCTCGATATGATTACCAGCCCGGTGGCACTGCAGGCTGTTCAGGAGTGCTTCAAAGGGGCCGACAACGCCGGAGGATGCCCCGCTTTTAGTTGATACTTGAGAAGAAGCAGCAGCGGCTCTCGCCCGAACTCGGATAGAGTTTCGGGTTGAGAATCCCTTTTTAAAGGAGAGAGCCGCCGTGAGAAACAAATACCAGAGGAAAGTGCGCAAGTCCAATCCCAAGTTTGAGGTTGTCCGCGGGCAGGAGTTGATGGTGCAGGTGCCGCTGCCGATAGCCGAGGTGTGGAGCGAACTGCAAGCGCAGGTGGAAGAACTGACGGGGCAAGCCGGGCTGCAGATTCTGCGCGCCATCCTGGAAAACGAAGTCACGCGCCGGGTAGGACCTCCCCATCGGCCCCATCCCACCGCCGGCTGCGTGCGCTGGGGGAAGCAGCCGGGTTATGTGGCTTCCGGTGGACAAAATCCCGCTGGAACGGCCGCGGGTGCGAACCCGTGAGGGCCAAGAAGTGGAACTGGAGAGCTACGGTCAGCTGCAGCAAGACGGAAAGCTGCAACGAGCGGTGCGGGAACGCATGGTGGCCGGGTTGTCCACGCGGAACTATCGGCGAGCGGTGGATAGTGTTCTGGAAGGCTACGGGATTGAGAAGAGTAGTGTGAGCCGACAGTTTGTCGCCGCCAGTAGCAATCAACTGCGGGCATTGTGCGAACGACGATTGGAAGATCTGAATCTGGTGGTGCTGATGATCGATGGCATTCATTTTGGTGGCCAGGTGCTGGTGGTGGCGCTAGGGATTGCGGAAGGTGGAGAAAAGCACGTTTTGGGAGTGTGGCAAGGAGCCACGGAAAACACCACGGTGGTCAAAGGACTGTTGGAAGATCTGGTGGACCGCGGACTGAATCTGCAGCGGCGGTATCTGGTGGTGATGGATGGATCGAAAGCGTTGCGCGCCGGTGTGGAACGTGTTTTCGGTGAACAAGTGGAAGTGCAGCGTTGCCAAATTCACAAGCGGCGGAATGTGAAGGAGTACCTGCCCGAGAATTGCCAGAAAGACTACGACCGGCGGATGCGCAATGCTTACGCGATGAACAACTACGCGGAAGCCAAAGAGGCGTTGCAGAAAATCTTCCGGCAACTGGAGCGGATCAATCCGAGCGCGGCCCGGAGCCTGGAGGAAGGGCTGGAAGAAACGCTGACGGTGCATCGCTTGGGTGTGGGAGCCGTGTTGCGGCGGAAACTGGCCACCACCAACCCGATCGAATCCTGCTTGTCCACGGTTCAGCGGGTGGCGCGAAACGTAAAACGTTGGCGCGAAGGAGATCAGCCGCTGCGCTGGACAGCCACAGGACTGTTGGAAGCAGAGAAGAAGTTCCGCCG